>NZ_LOJF01000001.1 GCF_001494635.1 Tractidigestivibacter scatoligenes
CACGGTATCCGGTTCTCAGGGTGCCCCGCGGCGTCCGTCCGTGTGGGGCGTGCGCCGCGCGAGGTAGAAATATACGCCCCCTGCGGGGCCCGTGGGAAGGGCCGAGGGGCGTCTCCACACCTCCTACACAACCGGGCTCAGGCGCCCGCGCGCACCATGCCGCAGGAGGCGTCCAGGAGGCGGTCGCGCTCGCCCTCGGTGGGGGCCTCGGAATAGACCCTGACCACTGGGTCTGACCTCGAAGGACGCATGAGGACCCAAGAGCCGTCATCGAACTGGAGGCGCAGACCGTCTGCGTGGCTTACCTCAACAGGCCGACGCCCGGCAACCGAACCGGGATTCAGCCCCGGCAACACGTTCCGGAACGCTTGCGTTGCCGCGGGGTCAAGCCGAACGTCTCTGCGCGTATAGCGCATATGGCCGATCTTGTCGCCCATGTCGCTTACCAGCTGACGGACTGTCCGTCCGCTCTTGGCTGCCAGTTCCACCACGAGAAGGCAGGCGAGCAGCCCATCCCGCTCGAGCAGATGAGAGGGGAATGCCAGACCGCCGTACTCCTCAGCGCCTAGCAACACGTCTCCCTCGAGCATTTCTCTATATATGCGAGAGAAGCCAACGGGAACCGACGTGAGTTGGCACCCAAGGCGTTCGGCCTGGCGCGCAATTCTTGCGGAGCACGTGAGCGTAACTATTACTCGCCCAGACTCCCCGCGGTTCTCGACAAGGTGACCAAGGACAAGCGGAGAGAGTTCGTGCGGCAGCAAGATGTTGCCATTCTCGTCCACCACGCCCGCTCGGTCGCCATCACAGTCGAGCAGGAATCCCATGTCGGCGCCTGTCGACGAGACGGTCTCTTCGCATTCGTCCGCCCACGGATCGGCGGGTTCCGGGTGAAGGCCGCAGAAGTCTTCACAGGGGCCAGCGTGGATCTCGGTTACGTTGCAACCAAGGCGCTCGAGCGCGTTTGCAAGCACGCCTGTGCCCGCACCGTACATGGGGTCAACTATGACGCTTGGGGTAGCGGCTGCTATGGCCGCACCGTCCACAAGCGTGACGAGGTCATCAAGGTACGGATCTATGAAGTTCTCAACCCGGAGCTCTCCGCAATCTGTGGGAGGCTCCAAAGATATGTGCTGTTCTACGGTGTCTAGGAACTCGCGCGACACTGGGCCGCCGTCCGCACCGCGAACAATAAGGCCACCATACTCGCAGGAGCGCTCGCTCGCCGTAAGCATAACGACGCCTACCGCGTCATCCCTCCTCGAGCAGCACCACGACACAACGGGCGTGGGGCACGGTCTATCAGAGACAACAGCGCGCAGGCCAAAAGACGCAAGGACGCAGGCAGCCGCACGTGCATACTCTGCAGAGTTGTGTCGCGTGTCATAGCCAACAAGAACTGTGGCGCCGGGATGGGCTTCTGCCCAGAGCAGGCCGAGCGAATCGGCAACGCGCCTGACGCCAGCCTCGTCAAAGCCGTCATCCAGGCGCGCCTGCCAGCCGTCTGCACCAAAGCGGATTATGTTGGAACGCCTATCCAAGTGCCTTGTCTCCAAATGCCTCATGGAAGGCCTCCGCCGTCTGGGGGCTCTTGAGCGCCATGCGTGCGTTTGTCGCCGCCCAGGCCGCGGGGGTCCCAGTGTCACATCCCTCTGCGGGGTCAACTACCAGCGCGTACATCTCCTCCTCAGCAAGGAGGCGCTGCATGGAATCGGTAAGCTGAATCTCATTGCCGGCACCGGGTGCCTGCGTGGCGAGAAGCTCCATAATGCGCGGAGAGAGCAGATAACGCCCCACAATGAAAAGGTGTGAGGGGGCATCCTCGGGCTTTGGCTTCTCGACAAGCCCTGTCACCTTCCAGACAGCGCCTTCTTCCTCCTCGCCGTCCTTTGCGCCATCAAGATGACCAACGCACTGGCCGGCAATAATGCCATAGCGGCTCACTTGGTCTTCAGGCACCGGCGCAACGGCGATAACCGAAGCGCCATCGTGCTCGCGAGAGACCTGCGCCATGCGCACGCACATCTGCTTGTCCGGCACAAAGTAGTCGCCTAGAAGTACAAAGAACGGCTCGCCGTCGATCTTGTCCGCCGCACAGTGAACGGCGTGGCCAAGGCCACGTGGGTTGTCCTGGTAGACAAAGGAGACCGGCAAAGTGGATGCCTCGTGCACGCGATCCGCCGCCTCACCCTTGCCCCGCTCGCGAAGCATGTTCTCGAAGTCCTCGTCGACAGAGAAGTACTGCTCAATCTGGGGCTTCTCGCGAGAGTTCACAATCACGACGCCATCGACGCCCTCGGGCTCCAGGGCCTCCTCGACAACGTACTGGAGGATGGGCTTGTCGAGGACGGGCAGAAGCTCCTTGGGCATGCACCTTGTTGCGGGCAGGAAGCGCGTGCCGAGGCCTGCTGCCGGAATGATTGCCTTCATAGTGGTCGTGTTCCCTTCAATAGTTTGCACTTGTGGCCAAAAGCGCCAGACACACCATACCCCTGCGTATGCGTCGATTGCCCCGCCTTCTCTTAGCGGCAGACCTCCGCCGGACTGCGGACGTATTCCAGTTCGCCGTCACATGGCGCACACACCTAGTGCATCAAATGGCCATGATGCTAATCGGGAATGGTCACGCCCTGCTTTGCAAGGTAGTCAATCAGACGCGACATGGTGTCGGCAGAGAGCACGTGCTCCATGAGGCATGCCTCCTCGTCCGCACGCTCCGCCTCGACGCCAAGGTCCGCTTCGAGAAAGGCTCGCAGCGCGCGATGAGCGCGCCACACGATGGCGGCGTACTCCTTGCCCTCGGGGGTTAAGGTCACGCGGCCATAGCGGCTTTGGTTGACCATGCCCTCCTCTTTGAGCATAGAAAGCGCCTTGTTAACGCTTGCCTTCGACACCTCGAGCTGCTCGGCAACATCGACGGAGCGAACGCTGCCATCGGAATCACCCGACTCTTTAGACAGCCTGTATATGGACTCGAGATAGTCTTCGCCTGCCCTTGTAAGGGCATGGTCTTGGTTTCCGTCACCCGTTAGAGCCATGAGAAGTCTCCCCCATCTTGCTTTACGCGCCCCCGGCGCGTGTCCTGGAGACATTATCCCCAAGTAATCAGTTCTTTGGCGCCGAGGTAGACGAGGAAGCCGTAGATTCGGCAGACTGCGAGGATGTTGTCGCAGTTGATGTGGCCACAGGGGAAGAGTTCGCAGAATCCGTAGCTCCATCTGCGCCGGCATCCGCACTTGTGGACGAGGAGCCCTCATCGACATAGCCGTACTGGTCAACGTCAAGGGACGAGGGGTCCTCGCCCGCATCGATGACCTTCATCATCTCGTCAAGCGCATTCCAGTCGGCAACAACATATGCGACGCCGTCAACATCTTTTGGTTCGGAGGGAACATAGGCGGTGTAAATGTCGCTCTCCGTATCCATGCCTACCATCTCGGATGCCAAGGTCACAATGTCCGAGATGGAGAGATCGGTGGAAATGACGTCTGCGGTAGCGTCAACAAGGCTCACGATCTTTGTTGGGTCGTTGGTTGCCAGAAGCTGGTTGAGCATGGCTTTGATAAAAGTGCGCTGATGGCGCATGCGGGTGTAATCACCATCTGGAAAGTGGCGGCACCTGCAGTAGAAGAGTGCCTGCGCACCATCAAGTGTCTGGACGCCGGGTTCAAGCTCGGTGACATCGTCAAAATTCTCGGTGTCTTTCATGTACTGGTCGACGTCAACCGTCACGCCACCCATGGCATCGGTAAGCGTCGAGAGGCCGTCAAAGGCAATCTCTGCATAGTGAGAGATCTGAACGCCGCACTTCTCGCTCACAATTTGCACCATACCAGCAGCACCATCGTAGGTGTGGACGCCGTTGATCTTCATGGTCGTTCCCTTCCACTCGACCATGGTATCTCGCGGAATCGAGAGGAGCGTCACACGCTTGCTGGGCGGATCAATGCGGGCGAGGATGATGGTGTCGGCACGGTAGTCCGTCTCGCCGGGACGGCCATCGGTTCCAAGGAGCAGTACGTAATAGGGGTCGTTCGGAGTATCGGGCGTGTTGTCAGCGGAGGCGTCTGCCAGACTCTGCTGAAGCTCGGGGGTAATGACCTGGCTGTTGTTCATGCGGGTCTGGACGTTGTTAATCCAGAAGGCAAACGCAACCCCTCCACCAACGAGAATCGCCACCAAGGCAATGACTATGCCGCGCGCGACACTCTTGCGGAGACTGTGCTTACGACGCTTATTGCTGTAGCGCTCAACGTTGTCGCGGCTGTACTCGTCAGGCGCATCGATACCGGAGTCATTCTCCTCGGTCCTCATGTGCTTACTCATCAGCCGCTCCGCATCCTGTCCGCGCGAGGGAACTAGTCCCTGATCGCATCCTCGTCATCGGGAACCGTGTCGCGCTCTGCCTTGGCACCAAGCGAGACAAGCTTGCTCACGAAGCCCTCATACCCTCGCTCAATATGGTGGATGGCAGAAACGGTTGTGACTCCATCGGCCACGAGGCCGGCCATGACAAGCGCGGCGCCACCGCGAAGATCCGGCGACTTTACCTGCGTGCCCGAGAAGCCCGGCACGCCATGCACGATGGCGTGATGGCCCTCAATGGTAATGTCGGCGCCCATGCGCTGCAGTTCGCTTGCAAACATGAAGCGGTTCTCAAATACGTTCTCGGTGATAACGCACGAGCCCTTGGCAAGCGCGAGAAGGCACATGGTCTGCGCCTGCATGTCGGTGGGAAAACCGGGGAAGGGCAGCGTCTGAATGTCTGTGGGAAGAATGGGTCCCTCGCGCCAGACGGTGCAGCCGTGTGCCTCGCGCTGGACAGCAAGGCCCATCTTCTCAAACTTCTTGAGAACAAGTCCCAGGTGGATGGGGTCGAACCCATTCACGGTAACAGGCTTGCCGCAAAGGCCGCCAATGGCGAGGAAGGTACCTGCCTCGATACGATCGCCCACAACGGTATGAGTGACGGGATGGAGCTCCCCCACGCCCTCGATCTCGATGACCGGCGAGCCCGCACCCTTAACCTTTGCGCCCATCTCGTTGAGCATGTTTGCCAGGTCGACGATCTCCGGCTCGCGTGCGGCGTTGTCAATGATGGTGGTTCCCTTTGCGTGAACCGATGCCATCATGAGGTTCTCGGTGGCACCCACACTCGCAAAGGCAAGCGTAACGGTATTGCCCGTAATTCCATTGGGTGTAGTGGCATGGATGTTACCGTGCTTGACGTCAAACTGGACGCCAAGCTCTTCGAGCCCAAGGATGTGCATGTCGATCTTGCGGGCACCAATGTTGCAGCCACCTGGCATTGCCACAACAGCCTTGCCGAAGCGCGAGATGAGGGGACCGAGAACTGCCGTCGATGCGCGCATCTGGGCAACCAGCTCGTAGGGGGTCTCCCACTTATCGACGTTCGAGGTGTCAATTACGAGGGTGTGCTTGTCCAGCACGTCGATAGTGGCGCCAAGACGCTTAAGCACCTTGCCCATAACGTGGACGTCTGCAATGTTGGGGACGTTCTTCAGCGTGGTGACGCCGGGAGCCATGATTGTTGCGGCCATGAGCTTGAGCGCAGAGTTCTTGGCGCCCTCAACCGTGACCTCGCCTGTTATTTCGTGCCCGCCCTCAACCTTAATAACGTCCATGTTCCTCCCGCATACAGCAAGCGACCCCGCTTTCGCGGGGCCGCCTGGGTCTTAGTTCTGCTTATGCTCCGCCGCTTGTTTGAGCAGTAGATTACACCACTTTACCTTGTTCTCCCAATACGCACGACGTCCATCTGACTCCGCGAGACCGTTAAGCGTGTCGAGGGCGGTGTCGCGTGTCTCACGCACCACGTTCGGCTCGATGTCATCGACAAGGCGCGCGTGGTCGGCAAGGATGATGACGCCCTTGCCGTCAATCTGGGCATAGCCGCCCGAGATGACAACCTTGGTCGTGCCGCCCCCATCCTCCTCGCGGAGGTGGAGACGAACGACGCCGTCGCCCAGCGAACAAATCTCAGGAGCATGCCCTGGCCACACGCCAAGCTCGCCGGAGTGCGTGACCAAGATGAGACTCGCGACAGGTCCCTTGTACAGCAACCTGTCCGGACGGACGAACTGACAATTGAGCTCGGCCATGTCTCTTCCTAGCCCTTGGACTTCTCGCCGGTCGCCTGCGCCATCTTCTTGGCACGAGCGCGGACGTCGTCGATGTTGCCGGCAAAACGGAACGCCTGCTCGGGGATGTCATCGCACTTGCCATCGACAATCTGGGCGAACGAGCGGACGGTCTCATCGACGGTGCAGTACACGCCGGGAGCACCCGTGAACTTCTGGGCAACGTGGAAGTTCTGCGACAGGAACTGCTGGACCTTGCGCGCACGGGCAACCGTGAGCTGCTGCTCCTCGGAGAGTTCATCCATGCCCAGAATGGCGATGATGTCCTGGAGATCGGAGTACTCCTGCAGGATCTCTTGCACCTTCATGGCCACGCGGTAGTGCTCCTCGCCCACGATGGACGGATCGAGCGCCGAGCTCGAGCTGGCCAGGGGGTCGACAGCCGGATAGATGCCAAGCTCGGTAATGGCACGCGAAAGAACCGTGGTAGCGTCCAGGTGCGTGAACGTAGTTGCAGGGGCAGGGTCGGTAAGGTCGTCGGCAGGAACGTAGACGGCCTGGACCGAGGTAATGGAGCCCTCCTTGGTGGAGGTAATGCGCTCCTGCAGCTCGCCCATCTCAGTTGCCAGCGTGGGCTGGTAGCCAACGGCGGAAGGCATGCGGCCGAGAAGGGCCGAGACCTCGGAGCCCGCCTGCGAGAAGCGGAAGATGTTGTCGATGAAAAGCAGGACGTCCTGGCCCTGGTCGCGGAAGTACTCAGCTGTGGTGAGGCCAGCCAGCGCAACACGCATACGTGCTCCAGGCGGCTCGTTCATCTGGCCGTAGACCAAGCAGGTCTTGTTGATGACGCCAGACTCGCTCATCTCAAGGTAGAGGTCGGTACCCTCACGCGTGCGCTCGCCGACGCCCGTGAAGACGGAGGTGCCGCCGTGCTGCTGGGCAAGGTTGTTAATGAGCTCCTGAATGAGGACCGTCTTACCAACGCCGGCGCCGCCGAAGAGACCAGTCTTGCCGCCGCGAACATAGGGCTCCAGAAGGTCGATGGCCTTGATGCCGGTCTCGAAAATCTCCGTCTGGGTGGTGAGCTCTTCGAAGGCGGGTGCGGGGTGGTGGATGGGATAGTACTGCACATCGTCGGGGATTGGCTTGCCGTCGACGGGCTCACCCATGACGTTCCAAACGCGACCGAGCGTCGAAGGGCCAACCGGCATCATCATGGGGTGTCCGGTGTCCTTGACGCGCAGCCCACGCTGCAATCCATCGGTAGACGACATGGCAACGGTACGCACGATGTCGCCAGCAAGCTGGGACTCGACCTCGAGCACCGTCTTTACGCGACCGATGGGCGTGTCGTCATCGACGAGAAGGGCCGTATAAATCGAGGGGACCCTGCCATCAAACTTGACGTCCACGACAGGTCCGACGATACGGACGATGTACCCATCTCCGACGCTCTTGTTGAGCTTGTTGTAGGTGGCCTCCTCAAGGGGGGTGCGCACCTGTTCGGTGATTTCTGCCATTAGTAGCTGTCCTCCAATGCAGCCGCACCGCCAATGATCTCGGTCAGCTCGGTGGTGATGGCGCCCTGACGCTCTCGGTTATAGGTTCGACCGAGCGAGTTCAGGACCTCTTTCGCGTTGTCGGTTGCCGACTGCATGGCACGACGGCGGGCGGCGTGCTCGGCAGCGGCCGAGTCGAGAAGCGCGTGGAAGATGACCGTCTTGATATAGGCGGGCATCAGATACCCCAGGACCTCCTGCGCAGAAGGCTCGAAGGTATAGTCGGAGTAGAACTTGTGACCAACCTCCGACAATGCCTCCTTGGTGCGAGGCGCGTTGGGCATCATGAGCTTCTCCTGCTCAACCGGCAGCAGCTGCTCTACGACCTGCGTCTGGTCGACGCGGTTCTTGGCGTGCCAGTAGCACAGAACAGCACGGTCGATACGCCCAGCGGCATAGGCATCCATCACGTAGGTAGCAATGCGGTCTGCCTCATCCTGGTTTGGCTCGGACGAGATGCCCACGAAGGACATCACCGGCTTCACCTTGCGGAATGTGAAGTACTCCGTGGGCTTCCTGCCGCAGGTAATGATCTCGGATGAGACGCCCTTCTCCTTGAGCGCAGCCATCTCGTGCTCGACTGCGCGCTGTTGGAGCAGGTTGAAGCCGCCCGCAAGCCCTCGGTCGGACGCGACAAGAATGAACAGGACGTTCTTCTCATGCGTGCGACCACGGAGGAGGGGCTGAGAATCGTCAAAACCCGCACTCGCAACGTTCGCGAGCATGTTGGTGATGGCGTCCTTGTACGGGGTGGCCTCATCCGCCTTCTTGAGCGCCGAGCGAATCCGCGCTGTGGAGATCATCTCCATGGTGCGGGTAATCTGCATAGTGCTCTTGATGGAGGACATGCGCCGCTGTATTTCGCGAAGGTTGGCCATCGGTCGTTACTCCTGGCCCTTCTCCGCGTCCTGGCTGGGCACCTCGACGCTCTCGGCGGCCACGGCCTTCTCTGCGGTGCGCTCGACATCGCTGGCCTTGACCTTGTTGGGGTGCTCGAGCATGAACTGAGCCTTGTAGTGCGTGATGTGCTCCTTGAGGCGACGCTCCTGGTCCTCGGAGATCTTGCCCTCGAGAAGGGAGGCGCGAAGCGCAGGGTGCTTGTCGGCCATGTACTTGGCAAGCCCGTCGCGGAACAGGCCCACGTGGTTGAGGTCGATGTCGTCGAGGAAGTCCTCCTTGCCGGCGAAGACCGCGATGATCTCGTCGGGTGCAGCAAGGGCGGCAAAGCGACCCTGCTTGAGGAGCTCCATCATGTGTGCACCATGGTTGAGCTGGTACTGAGTGGTTGCGTCGAGGTCAGAGCCAAACTGTGCGAAGGCTTGCTTGTCGCGGTATGCGGCAAGGTCCAGACGCAGCGTACCGGCAACCTGCTTCATGGCCTTGTACTGCGCGTCGCCACCAACCCTGGAGACCGAGATGCCCACGTCAACAGCGGGGCGCTGACCCTGGAAGAACAGGTTGGTCTGCAGGTAGATCTGCCCATCAGTGATGGAAATCACGTTGGTGGGAATGTAGGCGGAGACATCGCCCTCCTGCGTCTCGATGATGGGGAGTGCCGTGAGCGATCCGCCGCCGTTCTCGTCGGACAGCTTGCACGCGCGCTCGAGCAGACGAGAGTGCAGGTAGAAGATGTCGCCAGGATAGGCCTCGCGTCCAGGCGGACGGTGAAGCGTCAGCGACATCTGACGATAGGCCACAGCCTGCTTGGAGAGGTCATCGTAGACCACGAGGACGTGAGCACCGGGGTGCGTGGCGTCCGCGGGGTTGCCGTTGGCGTCGTTGTACATGAAGTACTCGCCAATGGCCGCGCCGGCCATGGGGGCGATGTACTGCAGCGGTGCGGAATCCGCTGCGGTAGCGGCAACGATAACCGTCTTATCGAGAACGCCATGCTTGGCGAGGGACTCCCTGATTGTGGCAACCGTAGAGGCCTTCTGGCCAATTGCCACATAAATGCAGAGCATGTCCGTATCGCGCTGGTTCACGATGGTGTCAATGGCGATGGCGGTCTTGCCTGTCTTTCGGTCGCCGATGATGAGCTCACGCTGGCCACGACCAATGGGCACCATAGCGTCAATGGCGAGAAGACCGGTAAGCACGGGCTCGCAGACCGGCTGGCGTGCCATGATGCCGGGGGCCTTGAACTCGATGGGGCGACGGTGCATGGAGTCGATGGGACCAAGGCCGTCGATGGGCTGGCCCAGCGGATTCACCACGCGGCCGAGCATTGCATGGCCCACAGGAATGTCCATGACGCGGCCGGTGGTACGGCACTCGTCACCCTCCTTGATGGAATCAACGTCACCAAAGAGAACGGCGCCGACCCTGTCCTCCTCGAGGTTCTGTGCGAGGCCATAGACGCTACGACCCGTCACGGAACTCGTGAACTGCAAGAGCTCGCCCGCCATTGCCGTCTTGAGGCCAGAGATGTACGCGATACCATCGCCCACCTGCGTTACAACCGACGCCTCCTGGCGATCAACCGTAGCATTGATGGCTGAGAGCTGTTCGCGCAGGGTGTCCAGAATGCGCTGCGAGCTAATCTGCTTCTCGATGGTAACCTGCTCGTTTTCTGTCACTGCTCTTCACCTCCGATGAATGCTGAGGAGAGCGTCTTCCTGATGAGCGAAAGCTGGGCGCGCACCGAAGCATCCATGCGCTTACCGCGCGCTTCGATAACAACGCCACCCAGGATGCTTGGGTCAACGCGCTCAACGAGATAGACAGGTGCGTTAAGCATCTTTTCCGACTGTGCGCGGACCTTGCCACGAAGTGCCTCGTCCATGGGGACGGCCGTCGTGACGGTAACCGAGACAGTCGTATCCTCATTGTCCAGAAGCTCCTGGTACTTTTTGGCAACCTGGTCAATGAGGCCCGAGTCGTTCTCGGCCTGCATGGCGGTAAGCGTCTCCAGCACCTCGGGCGAGAACTTCTTGGCATGCTGCCACTGCACCAGGTCAGCGTTCGCGCGACCCTGCTGACGGGCCGCCTCGAGCAGAGCCCTGGTATAGGCCTCTGCCTTCTGTTCGTCGGCTCGTTTAATGCTCATCGGGGGCACTCACTTCCGCGAGGTACTTCTCGGCAAGCCTGCGCTGCTGATCCTCGGTAAGATCGTTGCCGATAATCTTGCTTGCAATCTCGACCGAAAGGTCAACGACCGAGTTCGAAAGCTCAATCGTGGCCTTGCGACGCTCGGAATCAACGGCACCGTGCGCCTTGGCGATGATGTCCGATGCCTCGTGCTGCGCCTTGGCAAGGATTTGCGAGCGCTCCTCCTCTGCCTCCTTCTTGGCCTGGGAGATAATCTCCTCAGCCTTACGGTTAGCCTCGACGAGCTTGTCCTCGTAGCTCTGTGCCTCTGCCGCAGCCTCCGCCTTGGACTTCTCCGCGGAGTCGAGGTCGTCCTGAATCTTCTGCTGGCGCTTCTCCATCATGCCGAGGATCGAGGGCCAAGCGAACTTGGCCATGATGAACCAGATGACGAGGAATGCGATGAGCGCGGGGATGAACTCCGCGGGCTTAGGCAGAAGGAGGTCGGCACCGCTTGGGCTGTCGGCGAGGGCAACGGTAGGCAGCGAGAGGACCGTGCCCAGCATGAGACCAGCAACGGCCGCGATGCGCGCGCTCCCCTTCATGTTCCTATTCATACGTCCCTCCAACTCAGCTTGTACGTCGTGTTGTCCCATGCGTTAGGCGGACATCAACGTCACGACGAAGCCGATGAGGGCGAGTGCCTCAACGAATGCAGAGGCCAGGATGAAGACCGTAAACAGACGACCCTGAACCTCGGGCTGACGCGCCATGGAAGTTGTAGCACCATAGGCAGCCAGACCAATGCCGATAGCAGCGCCGATGACACCGAGACCATAACCAATGACTCCCACGATTCCTCCTTTGTCACTCGCCTGGACCCAGGCGAACTCTGACGTCGTGCTATGCAGAAGCGGCCGTGTACCGCTTGTTGCCCTGTTACTACTCGTCCTGCTCGACGAGCTGGATATAGACGGCCGAGAGAAGCGTGAAGACGTACGCCTGGATTACTGCGACCAGAATCTCGACCAGGTAGATGACAATGAGAATGAGCACCCAGAAGATTGACGCCCCTGCGCTGCCGAGCGCCGCTGCCGAGAAGCCCTGGAGCAGGGGCTCGAAGAAGAGCGAAGCCAGGATGGCGAAGGTGCCCATGACCACGTGGCCGGCGAACATGTTGCAGAAGAGTCGGACGGCAAGGGTGATGAGGCGCAGGAACGTCGAGAAGAGCTCGATGACCCATACCATGATGCGCATGGGAAGGGCCAAGCCCTCGGGTGCCAGACTCTTGATGTAGCCCCAGACGCCCTTGCGCTTAATGCCCACTGCAATGAAGTAGACGAACGAACAGAGGGCAAGTGCGGCCGTGACACCGATGGTACCGGTGCCGGGGTGGCAGCCGGGGATGATGCCCACGATGTTGTTGAACAGAATGAAGAAGAAGAGCGTGGCGATGAACGGGAAGTGCTTCTTCCAGGTATCGCCCAAGATGGACTTGC
This sequence comes from Tractidigestivibacter scatoligenes, assembly GCF_001494635.1. Classification (GTDB taxonomy): domain Bacteria; phylum Actinomycetota; class Coriobacteriia; order Coriobacteriales; family Atopobiaceae; genus Tractidigestivibacter; species Tractidigestivibacter scatoligenes. The sequence continues at coordinate 12,190 of NZ_LOJF01000001.1, forward strand.
ACATGTCGTCGCGTGCGAACTCGACCACGTACTCGACGCCGTTTACGAAGAAGCCCTGGGGCACCAAGCTCTGGGCCTGCTTCTTCTTGAAGACGAACATCACAATGAGGAGCAACGCGATGGCGACGCACATCCAAAAGATGTATTGGGTGAGGCCGACCGTGGTGTCTCCAACGATGGCATGAGACATAAAACCGTCAAGCAGCTCATTCATCGCATCGGGCAACTTGGAAAGCGCGTCCACTATTCGTCCTTCCTTCCACACTCCGCCTCTGCGGGGTCTGCGACACTCCCTGGCGAGCATCCTAGACCGCGCATGTGGTCCATTCTACCCACTCCATGCAGGGAGTCATTCGCTTCTTCCGCGTACGGTAACGAGCAGAAATGCTCATTGATGAGCATTTTCCGCTCGGCATCCCATAAACGAAAACTCAGATGTCCAAAGAGCAAGTCGCGATATTAGCACTTTGGGAGTAGACGGGAACCAAGTTCAGGTCAATTTTTGAACAACGTTCAATAAACAAGTCTGACGCCCCAAAATACCTGGCAAAACGAGAACCGCTTCCGTATTTTCCCGATTGGCCAAAAGTGTCGATACGTCATCAAATTCGCAAGGAAGACACAATTTCTGCACGTCTGAAGCGCCGAAGAAGTACGACCAAAGGAGTACCCCGGAAAACGCTACTTACGTGGGTTTCTTTGCCAAGCGACAAGTCCCGCAACGGTCGAGACCGCGAGAAAAGAAAGCGCAGCGGAACCGCCGAACGGTAGTACAGCGGTCGAATCACCGAGGTAAACGGCAAGGACGAGAAGCTGGATTCCAAAGAACGACGCCAGAATGCTCCCCAGTCCTGCCGCCAGGGAGGGCTTGTCCCCCCGTGCGGCCCGATGGAGCGTGAAAAGGACGGGCGTGGCCGCGAGTACGCCCGCTGCCACGCCCAAGATGACCATTGTGGCCATGCTACTTGGTGCCGTAGATGCGGTCACCGGCATCGCCCAGGCCAGGAAGGATGTAGGCGTTCTCGTTAAGGCACCTGTCAACGGAGCACGTGTAGAGACGTACGTCAGGGTCGTAGTCGAGAACTGCCTTGACGCCTTCAGGGCAGGAGACGATGGTGAGGCAGCGGATGTCCTTCACGCCCGCCTCGCGCAGGAACTGGATGGCCGCGGTGAGAGAGCCGCCCGTAGCGAGCATGGGATCGACCACGAGGCAGGTGCGGTTCTCGACGTCAGGCGGGAACTTGCAGTAGTACTGGTGCGGAATGTGGGTCTCGGGATCACGGTACATGCCCACGTGACCCACGCGCGCGGAGGGCACGAGGGTGAGGATACCGTCAACCATGCCCAGACCGGCGCGAAGGATGGGGATGATGGCAACTTTCTTGCCGGCGATGCGCTTGCAGGTGGTCTTCTCGAGCGGGGTCTCAACCTCGACGTCCTCGAGCGGAAAGTCGCGCATGGCCTCGTAGCCCTCGAAGATGGCAAGCTCAGTCACGAGCTCGCGGAACTGCTTGGTACCCGTGTCCTTGTCCCTCAGGATACTCAGCTTGTGCTGGACCAGAGGGTGATTGACGACCGTAAGCCTGCTCTCGTCGTAATCTGCCATGTGCATCCCTTCTCGTATTGAGACAAAGGGACAGTCCCTTTGTCTCATGGTCTTCCCCGAAAGACCTTAGCACTTAGGAATGAGACAAAGGGACTGTCCCTTTGTCTCATTCAGCTCGCTAGAGCTCTGGATAGAGGGGGTGGGCCTGCAGGAGCTCCTTGACCTCGCCAGCAACGCGCTCCTGGACGTTCTCGTCACCGAGGTTGGTCACGACGTCGCCGATGAGCTCGCCGATGCGTTCGCACTCGGCCTCGCCAAAGCCGCGTGTGGTTGCCGCCGCAGATCCCACGCGAATGCCGCTCGTGACGAAGGGCGAGCGCTGCTCGCCGGGGATGGTGTTCTTGTTGACCGTGATGCCCACGGCGTCGAGCGCAGTCTCGGCGTCGCGACCGGTAACGTCGCCGGCGGGCGTGAGGTCAACGAGCAGCAGGTGGTTGTCGGTGCCGCCGGTCACGAGCCTTAGGCCGCGCGACTCCATGCCGCGGCCAAGCGCCTTGGCGTTGGCGAGAATTGCGTCAGTGTAGGCAGCAAACTCGGGACGCAGCGCCTCGCCAAAGGCAACGGCCTTGCCGGCGATGACGTGCTCGAGCGGGCCACCCTGCGTGCCAGGGAAGACCGAGGAGTTGATCTTCTTGGAGATGGCGGGGTCATTGCAGAGGATGATGCCGCCGCGGGGACCGCGCAGGGTCTTGTGCGTTGTGGAGGTAACCACGTCGGCGTAGGGCACCGGCGAGGGGTGGCGGCCCGTGGCGACAAGTCCGGCAATGTGGGCCATATCGACCATGAGAGCAGCGCCGTTGTCGTGGGCAATCTGGGCAAAGCGCTCGAAGTCGATGGTGCGCGGGTAGGCGGAAGCGCCAGCAATGATGAGCTTGGGCTGATACTTCTCGGCCTTAGCCGCGACGTCATCAAAGTCGATGCGCTCGGTCTGCGGGTCCAGGCCATAGGAAACCACGTTGTAGAGCTTGCCCGAGAAGTTCGCGGGCGAGCCGTGGGTGAGGTGGCCGCCGTTGTCGAGGGCCATGCCCATGATGGTGTCGCCGGGCTTAGCGAAGACGGCCTCGGCAGCGTAGTTTGCCTGCGCGCCGGAGTGGGGCTGAACGTTGGCGTAGGCGGCGCCAAAGAGCTTCTTCACACGGTCGCGCGCGAGGTTCTCGACCTCGTCGACGGCCCAGCAGCCGCCGTAGTAGCGGTGGCCAGGAAGCCCCTCGGCGTACTTGTTGGTGAGCGGCGAGCCCACTGCCTCCATCACCGAAAGCGAGACGAAATTCTCTGATGCGATGAGCTCGATGGAGTTGCGCTCTCGCGTGAGCTCGTCTCCGATGGCGGAAGCAAGCTCGGGATCGGTGGCACTTAGGTGCTCGAGGTACATGGCTTTCTCCTTCTTGGGCCTGTCGGGCGGCCCACGACGACGGCTGGCAGATGGTAGGCGGGCATTACAGGCCAAGTTCCTCGGAAGCACCGAGGAACGCCGGATTGCACGCAGACACGCACGTGGTACGGCACCTTGCCAAAAGAATAGCGCGTGCGGAAACGCGCCGCCGTCACCTTTCGCCCATGTGAAACACGCCTTTGCGGAACGGCAACCTTGTGGACCGATGACGAGAGAAAGCTAGGCCCCTGCCACGCGCAGGACGTCCCTCTCCGCAATGGCGCCCTCGCGGAGGACGCGGGGCGAGGCGCCCGTGCAGTCGACGATGGTGGAGGCAACGGCCAGGGGGGCGGGGCCTCCGTCAAGCGTGAGGTCAGCGGCTTCGATTATCTGCGGCTCGACTGAGGCGCCCGAGGTTGCGGAGGGCTCGCCGTGGATATTCGCGCTGGTCTGGGCAAGAGGACCCACGCGGCGTGCAAGCTCGCGCACGAGCATCGAGTTGGGGCAGCGGAGCGCCACAGTACCCGTTGGGGCAAGGTACTCGGCCGGGAGGGCTTCGGAAGCGGTGACCACCAGGGTGAGCGCTCCAGGCCAGTACACGTCGACAAGCGCGCAAGCCCAGGATGGAACTGAAGCCGCAAAGCGCGGAAGGTCTTTGGGGTCCGCCACAAACAGGGGAAGCGTTTGGGTGGCGGGGCGGTTCTTGATCTTGAAAATGCGCTGATGAGCAGGATTGCCTGGCGTTGCCGCGCACACGAGGCCATAGACGGAATCCGTGGGTGAGACAATGACGCCGCCGGCCTCAAGCGCCATTGCCGCGGCATCGAGCGCCGCTTGGGTGGGGCTGTCCTGGCTTACTCGCATCACGCTACCCATGGTTTCTCCTCCTGTTGACGCGGCTTGCACGGGCCGGAGCCGGCTCGCGCGCTGGGGCTGCTGAGAACAAATTCGACGTTTTTGGCCCTCTCAACGCTGTGAAATGTCCAATTTGTTCTCAGCAGTACTTGGCGGGCCGTCGCGGCACCAGGCAGGTCATCGCAACACCAGGCGCGCCATCGCGGCACCAGCGGAGCTGCAGGCTTACCCCGCAGGTCGATATACTACCCCTCGCGCACGGCGACAAGGACGCGCGGACGATGCGTGAGATCTTCTCGCACCTCAGCGCTGGCCCATCCGCCCTGGGCGCGCACCAGCTCGGCTGCGGTTTCCACGTTATCCTCGAAGAGCTCGCAGCAGAGCATGCCGCCCGGCGCCAGCGCGCGCGGCGCCAGCTCAAGGATGCGACGGAAGACGTCCAGGCCGTCCTCTCCCCCATCGAGCGCGAGGCCCGGCTCATAGCCGATGACCTCCTGCGGAAGCGTGGGCACGACAGCCGAGGGGATGTAGGGCGGGTTCGAGACAAGCACCGAGAACGTGCCCATGAGCTCCGGGTCGACGGCAGCGGCCAGGTCACCATCCACCACGCTGACCGCGTGTTCGAGTCCCAGCGCATCGCGGTTGCGCGTGGCGAGCGCCACGGCTTGGGGCGAGAGGTCCGTGGCCACCACGCGAGTTCCGGGGCGCTCGCTCGCGATTGAGAGCGCGATGCAGCCGGTGCCGGTGCCAATCTCGAGCACGCGACAACCGGGCTCCACCAGCACTGGCGGGGCGGCCGGGGCAGCGGGCTCGGTGGGCTCGGCCGGCTCGGCGGGCTGGCCGTCGGAGGCAGCGTCTGTCTCGCCGTGCTGGTCGCTTTGGGGCGAGGCCTCCTCTTCGCTCTCGTCCTCTACTGGCGCGGGAACGTCGCCCAAGATGGCCGGGAACGTAAGCGAAGCCGCATCGACGCCCTCGAGGGCGGCGTCGACCAGAACCTCCGTCTCGGGCCGCGGGATGAGCACGCCACGCTCACAGTGGAGCACGATGTGGCGGAAGGGCATCTCGCCGGTCACGTATTGCAGGGGCTCGCCGCGACCGCGTCGCACCACGGCATCGTGCATGGCGTCTAGCTCGGACGGAGTGAGCGGCTTGTCGAAGTTCATGTAAATCTGGACCCGAGAGAGCCCGGTGACATCACTTATCAGCCACTCCGCAGAGAGCCGCGGGTGCTCGTCGCCCTTGCGCTCGAGGTACCCACGCGTCCAGTCGAGGATGCGCCTGACGGTCCACGTCTCCTGCCGAGATTGGGACACTCTTCCTCCCTAATCGAGTGATAAGTCATCGAATCATAGCGCAACCGGAGGGATGGGCCGTTTGGAATCCCCATGTCCTCCCCTGCAAGGGTATGCCTGCCCAAAATTTGCGGTTGACGGCCCATTTTGGGCGGATCTCCGAGTACGAAAGCGCTAACTATTTGCGGAGCCCCTGGTAGAAAAATGGCACCCGCGGGGTGATACTAAGCTGGACCCCAAATTTGGGCCGTCAACCGCAAATTTTGTGCAGCGCACTAAAACGTTCATCGTTATGTTGCCTTGGCCGGGGACCTATTTCCCTTCGAACGCTTTAGCGCCGCTCACGCAAGCGCGCCAGCGGACTCGGTCCGGCTGGCGCGCGAAGAAACACCCGATGATTGTGAAGATGCTACGAGGGAAACCGCCCCCGCTCACACCGCCTGCGCGAGCTTCTCGGCGCGGTCTGCCGCTGCAAGGGCGTCAATCACGGTGCCCAGCTGGTCGCCGAGAAGCACACCGTTGTACGTAGAGTTGAAGCCGATGCGGTGGTCCGTGACGCGGTCCTGCGGCTGGTTGTACGTGCGGATCTTCTCGGAGCGGTTGCCATGGCCAATCTGCGAGAGACGCTCGGCGCCCTGCTCGGCCTGCTGCTTCTCGAGCTCGGCCTCGTAGAGGCGGGCGCGCAGCATCTGCATGCAGACCTCGCGGTTCTGGATCTGAGAGCGCTGCTCCTGCGACTGCACCACCGTGTTGGTGGGGATGTGCGTGATGCGCACGGCCGAATAGGTCGTGTTGACGCCCTGGCCGCCAGGACCGGACGAGCAGTACGTATCGATGCGCAGGTCCTCGGGCTTAATCTCGATGTCAATCTCGTCGGCCTCGGGCAGCACCGCGACGGTGGCCGTTGAGGTCTGGATGCGGCCCTGGCTCTCGGTCTTGGGCACGCGCTGGACGCGGTGGACGCCACTCTCGTACTTCATGACGGAGTAGACCTTCTCGCCCGTAACTTTGAACTCGATGGTCTTGAAGCCGCCTGCCTCGCCGGGGCTGGCGTCGAGGACCTCGGTCTTCCAGCCGCGAGACTGAGCGAAGCGCTGATACATGCTAAAGAGGTCGCCGGCAAAGATGGCCGCCTCGTCGCCGCCCACGCCGGCGCGAATCTCGACGATGGTGTCCTTCTCGTCGTTGGGGTCACCGGGAATGAGCATGTACTTGACGTCTTCCTCGAGGGCGGGAAGCTTGGACTCATTATCGGAGATGTCTGCCTGGAGCATCTCCTTCTCCTCGGCGTCGGACGCCTCGTGGAGCATCTCCTTGGCGGCCTCGATGTCATCGAGGGCCTGGAGGTACTCGCGCGCCTTGGCCACGAGGGCGGCCTGGTCGGCGTGTTCCTTTGCGATGCGCGCGTACTCCTTGGGGTCGGAGACGACGGCCGGGTCGACCATCTTCTGCTCCAGCTCCTCGTACGCGGCAATAATCTTCTCGAGCTTGTCGCGCATGGCAGTTCTCCTTGCAGGTGGGCCGCGGCGCACGATGGACGTGCGGTGACGCGACATGATTAGTCAGCATTGCAAAGTCTACCACCGCAGGGGTGTTTCGATTCAGCCGGGCGCGCCCCACACGCGCGACGCACATGAGACAAAGGGAAACTCCCTTTGTCTCATCGGTCGGCGAGCTTCTCGCCCATGAGCAGGCCCATCACCGAGGCCATCATGAGGCCGCGGGTCCAGCCAGAGGAGTCGCCCAGGCAGTGGAGGTGCTGGACGTTGGTGTCGAAGTTCTCGTCCATCTGGACGCGGTTGCTGTAGAACTTGACCTCGGGCGCGTAGAGCAGCGTCTCGTAGGAGGCAAAGCCCGGAACCACGCGGTCGACGGCCTTGATGAACTCGATGATCTCGACCATGGGGCGCATGGGCATGGCGGCGGTGATGTCACCAGCCTCGGCATCAGGGAGCGTGGGCACCACGTTGGACTGCGCAAGCTCCTTGGGCCAGGTGCGCTTGCCGTCGAGAATGTCGCCAAAGCGCTGCACCAGGATGTGGCCGGCGCCCAGCATGTTGATGAGCTCGCTAACGCGCTGCGCGTAAGCAATGGGCTGGTTGAAGGGGTGCTTGAAGTTAAGCGTGCAGAGCACCGCCACGTTGGTGTTGGGGCTCTTGCGGTCCTTGTACGAGTGGCCGTTCACCACTGCCAGGCCACCGTCGTAGTTCTCCTGGCTCACAAAGCCGCCGGGGTTCTGGCAGAAGGTGCGCACCTTGTTCTTATACGGATTGGGATAGCCGATGAGCTTCGACTCGTAGAGCACGTCATTCACGCGCTCCATGACCTCGTTGCGTACCTCCACGCGAACACCCACGTCAACGGGGCCCGCCACGTGTCCAATACCGTGCTCCTCGCACATAGAATCGAACCAGCTGGCGCCACGACGACCCGTGGCGACGATCGTCTCTCCGGCAACGACGCGCGTCTCGCCGTCACGGTTGCGCACCACAAGGCCACGGCACACGCCATCCTCGATCACGACCTCCTCGCACTCGGTCTCGAAGAGGATGGTCACACCGGCGTCAAGCAGGTGCTTCTCGATACGCGCATAGAGCTGCTGGGCCTTCTCGGTGCCTAGGTGGCGAATGGGGCAGTCCACGAGCTTGAGGCCCGCGCTAATGGCGCGGCGGCGAATCTCCGCAACCTCGTCGGCGTGGCCAAGGCCCTCGACGTGCGGGTCAGCGCCAAAGTCGAGGTACATCTGGTCAACGCGGTCGATGGTGTCCTGCGCGAACTGGTGGCCGATGAGCTCGGGCAGGTCGCCGCCCACCTCGCGCGAGAGCGAGAGCTTGCCGTCCGAGAAGGCACCGGCGCCCGAGAAGCCCGTGGTGATGCGGCACGGTTGGCAGTTGACGCAGTGGCCCACCTTGGCCTTGGGGCAGCTGCGCTTCTCGACGGGTAGCCCCTTCTCGACGATGGTGATGGAGCGCGTGTCTCCCTTGCCGATAAGACCGAGCGCGGTGAAGATACCGGCCGGACCAGCGCCGACGATTGCGACGTCCGTGCGGATGGTGGTAGTTGTGTCTGCCATGTTCCCCTTGTTCCTCTCCGCAAGGGGCCCGTACCGTGGGCGCGTCCCTTGCGTACTCATTTTGCCCCATTTGGGGGCTGAAGTCTTTGATGCAGCGCGATCCGGCAGGTCTCGGTTTCACCCAGCAGCTCCGCCCTTATAATAGTCAAGCTTCGCACCAATCGGCCTTCCACCGAGAAGCCCTAGTGCCTAGTAAATGGTTGGCGCGCTATTACCCAAACGAGCCGGAGGCCACACCTAACCAGACGCGGCCCCCGGCTTGTCATATTTCCTTAGGCAGATTCTTGTATACACCCTGCCTATGTCCAACCCGAACAACCTCGATAAGCAGCTTTCCTTCGTTGATTGTCGCAAGAATCCTGTAGCTACCAACCCTGTATCTCCAGCCATTCTTCGTTCCCTTGAGCGCCTTGGAACCAGGAATTGCTTTGGGATTCTCACGGCTTGTGAGATTGTCATCGACCCATTTGAGAATCATTAACCGTTGTTTTATCTCGATGGAAAGCAGCTCTTTTATCGCGATGCGAGACCACTCGACCTCGTAGCTCATTCGGCTTCCATTGCCATGCGCTTGACTTCATCCATCGAGTAACGCATGCCATCGTCCGCGGCCAGAGCGTCCTCGTATGCCTGGCGGTCAGCAGCGTCCTCGACCATCTCAAGCGCCGCCTCGCGCACCACATCAGAGAACGTCCTGCCAACAAAGTCGGCATATGCCTGAATCCAAGACTTCTCCTCCGGCTCGAAGCGGATGGTCGTTGCCTCCATTGCCATTTTCGTTCTCCTCCAATCGTATTTCCTTGTAATACGATTATACCCAGTCGTACTCCGCTAAAACGTGAGCTTTAGCTGAGACGAATTAGCCGATTGTGCCAACTGGGGAATTGGTACCGGAGGACGCTCTCCGCTCTCGCGCAGAGACGCTAGAAAGTTGGGCATACTGGCCAGAAGTCAGCCGCGCGCATGAGCCAGTCGCGCAGTCAGGAGGATTCATGGCCATCCAGAAGCCCGAGCCGCTTGTAATCGGGAACAAGGCGTTCTACACCCTTACCTCGTACGGGCCGGTAGACGTGGAGGTGCACGTTGTTCGCACAACGGACGAGGAGGTAGGGCTTGCTATCCAGACTCTGGTGCGCGAGGCAGGCGGCACCGAGAAGGACCTCGCAGACCCGGCGTGGGTCGCAAGCCACTTTGACGGCCTCGAGGACGAGCAGCGCCTGCGCGAGCAGACCCGCGCATACCTCAGCTCGCTGAGCGAGGACTCCGCCGAGGAGCAGAAGGCCAACGCGTGTCTCGACGCGCTTGCCGAGCGCCTGTGCCAGTCGGTGCCGGCCGCACAGGTGTCGCAGGTGAAAGACGCGCTGTTCCAGGACATCGCGCAGCAGATCGCCACGACCGGCCAACCGGTTGAGGCGGTTCTCGCACAGATGGGCATGCGACCCGACCAGCTGGATTCGATGCTCCAGAGCGAGGCCGTGAAGGAGGCCGAGCACGAGGCGGCGCTCGACGCCTATGCAAGCGAGAAGAAGATCAAGGTCGACGAGACCGAGCTCCCACACCTGTTGCAGCTCTCCCCCACCGACGCGCAGGCGCTCATCGCTCGCGCAAAGGCGGCGGGCCAAATGGACCAGCTCGTTGATGCCGCCCGCCGCACCAAGGCCCTCGAGGCCGTGGTGTCCGAGTGCCACTGCACCTACGTGCAGGAGACCGAGGCCGAGGCCAAGAAGCGCCTGGGAGAGGTGGCGGCTGTCATGCAGCACCGAGAGGAGCTGGCGCGCAAGGCGGCCAGTGCGGCCGAAAAGGACAGCGACAGCCCAGCAGGCAGCGGCGCGAACGGCAGCTCCGGGCTCAAGCTCGTGTAGCGCGCCCAGCACCGACAGCGGTAACGCAACGGGGAGGCCGACCAACGTCGACCTCCCCGTTTTTGTTGCGCTATGAGGGAGTGCTACTCAGCTGCGGGAGCCTCGGCAGCGGCCTCGGCCTCGGGCTCTGCGGGAGCCTCGGCGGCCTTCGCGGCAGCCTTGGCAGCCTCTGCCTCGGCCTTCTTGGCGTACTCAGCGGCACGCTTGGCCTTCTCGGCAGCCTTGGCCTCCTTGGCGGCCTTGCGGGCAGCCTCGAGCTCCGCGGCCTTCGCGGCCTTGGCAGCCTTGGCGGCCTTCTCGGCATCGAGCCTGGCCTGCGCGGCGCCGCCGAACTTGTTGGCGAAACGCTGGACGCGGCCGCCGGTGTCGACGAGCTTCTGCTGGCCGGTGTAGAACGGGTGGCACTTGTCGCAGAGGTCGATGACGAGCTCGGGCTTGGTGGAACGCGTCTTGAACGTGTTCCCGCAGGTGCAGCGGACGGTGCACTCCACGTAGTTAGGATGAATTCCTTGCTTCATTGCAGGACTCCTTTTGTCGGTCCTGGTTTCCGACCAGGACAGGGGTGGTGATATCTTGGCACGGATTGCTCCGTCCAAGACGGTCAAGCTCTCGGAGTATAGCAAATCGCGCGTCGACGGTGTGTGGAGAATCGCTGACCACGGGCGGGTCGAGGCCGCAGCACCGGGCTTCTCCCAATCCGGACCCCGACCCCCGCGACAGCAACGGGCTTCTCGCATTCCAGCCCCCGCCCCCCGCCACAGCAACGGGCTTCTCGCCCTGCCATGCGCGGAGATTAGCTCCTTTTCTTGATCTGGTCCGACGTTTGCCCAGGTAGCGCTAATCGCCATTAAGAAAAGGAGCTAAACTCCGCGACGAGGGGGCCCGCAGGTGGGAGCAAGGCCCCCCAAGCCGAGATCCTGCCGCAGCGCCCCTCCAAAAGTGAACACGTTTTCAATTCGTGGGCCACCGGCGCGACGTTTCCCCAGGGGCCGCGGGGCGCTCATTGAAAACGTGTTCACTTTTGAGCGAGGGGAAGGGGAAAGGGGCGGGAGCAAGGGCGAGCGGGGGTGGGCCGTGGCGCGCCGAGGGCACCGCGCGCCAGGGCAATCGCGAGCAGACCGGCACCGTGTGTGTTCTAATGGCATCGGGGACCAAACACGCCGCGAGCCGAGACGTGCCCGCTGCCGCCCCAGCAGCTCTTGCCAGGAAGGACGCCCATGTTTCTCGCGATTGACGTTGGCAACACCCAGACCACGCTCGGCCTCTTTGACGAGGACGGCAGCGTGGCGCACGGCTGGCGCATGGCGACGAGCCACACGGACACCTCGGACATGATCGACGCCCGCCTGCACGGCTACTTCAACAAGGACGGCCTAGACCAGGCGCGCGTCACTGCCGCGGGCATCGCGTGCGTGGTGCCTGTGCTCACGCGCGCATGGTACAAGTGCCTGCTCGACCGCACGGGCACAGAGCCGCTGGTCGTGACCCCCCAGACGGACTCCGGCATGCGCATCGACATGCCCGACCCCACCCAGGTTGGTGCCGACCGCATCGCCAACGCCGTGGCCGCACGCCTCACCTACGGCGCGCCGGTCATCGTGGTGGACTTTGGAACGGCAACAAACATCGATGTTGTCGACGCCGCGGGTTCCTACCGTGGCGGCGCCATCTCGCCGGGCCTCATGCTCTCGGCGGCGGCGCTCTTCTCGCGCGCGGCCAAGCTCTCCAGCGTGCCCATCGAGGCGCCCGCCCACGCGCTGGGCGAGACAACCGAGGCAGCCGTGCAGTCGGGCATCGTCGTGGGGGCGGCAGCACAGGCGGAGGGCCTGGTGGCCCGCATCAAGCGTGAGCTGGACATACCAAACGCACCCGTGGTGGGAACCGGTGGCCTTGCGCGCACCGTGAGTGCGGCGACCAATCTCTTCTCGGCCGTCGACCCCGACCTCACGCTGCGAGGCATCCGCGAGATCTGGCTGCACCAGCAGCGCTAGTGCCGTAGGCAACCCGCGCCAGGTCGAGATGCGCGTCTCTACTGCGCCGCGCGGATGGACGCCTGCTCGGGCGAGACCTCGACCTCGCCGCCAAGCTCGTTTCTCACCGTGGCGCGCCCCCACACGTCGACGCCCGCAAGGGTGCCCCGCATGGCCACGCGACCGTTGGGATACACCAGCTCGACAGGCTTGCCCACGAGCGCCACACGATCGAAGTAGTCCGAGAGCACCGGAGCAAGCGGGCCCGCAACGGCGCGACCAGCGCCCACGGCAGCAGCCCAGGCGTCCACACGGGCGAGAATGGCGCCGCATACGGCGTCTGCGACCTGCTCGTCTACCGGCAGCGCGTCCGCGTGCGCCCCGCCCGCGACGTCGAACGAGAGCGAGCACACCACGAACATGCCCTCGGCGTACCCAGCGCTGGTCCGCACGCGCGCAACCAGGCCCGCACCGTCCTCGCGAACCACGTCCGCCGGCCAGCCAACGCCCACGCCGGCAACGCCAAGCCGCTCAAGCCCCTCGCAGGCGCCAAGCGCCGCAACGTAGGGCACACCCGAGAGACTACCCATACCAACCTGCGGCCGCAGCACGCAGGCAAGCTCAAGCTCCCCCCCCTCGCGATGCGAGAAGAGCTCGCCGTGCGGCGCGCCCTCGCGCGCACGCTCCAAGGCCTGCTCGGCAGCTACTCCCATACGATCTCCCCAAGGTCATCAGTCACGTGGCCAACGCGATCGTCCGGGTCAACCACGTTCACGCCGGAATGGCGCAGGAAGCGCACGGGGTCGTGCATGAGGTCCTCCATGGGCACCAGCACAAAGTCGCGCTCGCCAAGGCCCGGGTGCGGCAGCGTGAGGCGCTTGCCCGCGTGGGTCTCGCCCTCGACCCACACTAGGTCGCAGTCGATGGTGCGCGGACCGTGGCCGGCCTCCTCCGGGTTGCGCTCGCGGCCCAGGGCGTCCTCTACGGCAAGCAGCTGCCCCATGAGCACCAGGGGGTGCAGCTCGGTGCGAATCTCGGCCACGGCGTCCGCAACCGGCGTCTTTATGCCGTAGGCAGGCTCCGTCTCGTACGCGTGGCTCACCGAGACCACACAGGTAAGCGGGATGTCATCGATCATCTGGACCGCACGGGTGATGTTGGCGAGACGGTCGCCCACGTTGGACCCAAGCGCCACAAAGCCCTGGCGGGAGTCCTTGTGCGAGACGGCCCAGAACGCGTTCACGGCCTGCGCCGTGCCGGCAACGTCGTGAACGCGCAGGATGCGTGCGCCGTTCTGAATGGAGGAGATGCAGATGCCGTACGTGGCGGGGTCCATCTGGCCCGGCTGCACGGCACCAGCAATGGCACCCACGAAGCGCCTGCGCGAGACCGCCGCAAGCAGCGGGTAGCCCATCGAAGCCATGGAGCGCGTGGCGCGCTGGATGACCACGTCCTCATCGGCAAACTTGTCGAAGCCCGCGCCCGGGTCTAGGCAGATGCGGTCGTGTGCGACGCCCGCGCGCATGAGGGTGCGAGCCTGGTCGCCGAGAAAGCCCATCACCTGGCGCATGATGGGCGCCTCGTCCGGCAGCGTGAAACGGTGCTGCGAGGCCATGGGGCGCGGCGCTGCAGAGCGCGTGGGGCGCGAGTCGTCGAGAAGAACCTCGCGGCGAGGCGTATGCGAGCCGAGCCCCGCATGTTCCCAGTGCATGACCACACAGCCGCAGTCGGTCTCGGCAGCAACCTGCACCATGTCCGGGTTGGTGAAGCCAGTGACGTCGTTCACGATCGAGGCCCCAAGGCGCACACACATCTTGGCCACATCGGGGTGGCGCGTGTTCACCGAGACAATGGCGCCAACGGCGACAAGCGCACGGACCACAGGCACCACGCGCTCGGCCTCCTCGTTGGAGGCAAGCGGCTCCTGGCCGGGAAGCGCGGGCGCTGCTCCCACATCGACGATATCTGCGCCCTCGTCGAGCATCTCGAGGCCACGCTCGGCGGCGGCCTTGGTGTCGACGCCACCCTTGCCGTCCGGGAAGGCCTCTGGGGTCACGTCGAGAATGCCCATGATGCGCGGGCGCGCGAGCGAGAGCTCGTGCGAGCCGACGAGCCAGGTTGCATAGTTCTCTCGGAGCACAGACATCGACCTCCCGTTGACGGCGCCGCGCGAGAGCGCGACGGGGGTAGCACGCGCCGCCCCGCATTCAGGCTATTGTAGCGTGTGGGTTTGGGTGCTAGAAGTCGAACGCCTTCGCGATGTCGCAGGCGCACACAAGGTTGGCGGCGCCATCCTGCGGCGTGGGCTGCTTGTTGACAATCACGAGGTCATCGCCCTGGAAGTACTGCACGAGGCCAGCGGCGGGGTAAACCACGAGCGAGGTTCCGCCCACGATGAGCATGTCGCAGGACTGGATGGCCTCGGCTGCGCCCACAAGGGTCTTCTCGTCCAGCGACTCTCCATAGAGCACCACGTCGGGCTTGATGCGCCCGCCACACTCTTCGCAATGCGGCACGCCCGTGGTCCCCATGATCCACTCGGCCGAGTACACGTGCCCGCAGCTCTGGCACACGTTACGGTGCACCGAGCCGTGGAGCTCGAAGACGCGCCTCGAGCCAGCCGCCTGGTGCAGGCCGTCGATGTTCTGCGTGACCACGGCGGTGAGCTTGCCCTCGCGCTCCAGCTCGGCCAGCTTGTAGTGGGCCTGGTTAGGCTTGGCCCCCAGGGCGATCATCCGCGTGCGGTAGAAGTCGAAGAACTCCTCGGTGTGCGTGAGGTAGAACTCGTGGCTTAGCATCTCCTCGGGCGGGTACTTGAATTTCTGATGGTACAGGCCATCCTCGCTCCGGAAGTCCGGGATGCCGCTTGCCGTCGACACACCTGCCCCGCCAAAGAACACCACGCGCTTGGCACGCCCGACCCTCTCGGCCAACTCCTGGGCTGCCTCACGCGCGTCCGAGACCACCTTCGCACCAGACATGGGCTACTCCCTCGACGAATGGGTAGAAGAACAGTTCCGATGCTAGCACCGAGAGGAGTGGTTTCCATGACCGACCAGTCACAGCGCGAGGACGACCCATCCGAGCGTATGGCCGAGAAACCCCAGGCCACCCAGCCCGAGAGCGATGCAGCCAAGGAGGGGAAAGCGGCGCCGGCACCTGCGGCTTCACCCGCAGCCCTCGAGAACAACGTACACGGCTGCGCCCTGGTCATCGAGGGCGGCGCCATGCGCGCAAGCTACGTATCGGGCCTGGTGAATGTCCTTCTCGAGCAGGGCATCTACTTTGACTACGTCTGTGGGATCTCGGCCGGCGCAACCGTCGCCACCAACTACGTCTCGCGCGACATGGTGCGCACCAAGCGCTCGTTTGTGGACTTTGCGGCAAACCCCCAGATGGGCGGCATGAAGTCGTTCCTCGACCGACACGGCTTCTTCAATGCCGACTACGACTACCTGGGCTGCATCGAGGACGGCTCGATGCCGTTTGACTGGCAGACCTTCCAGGCCAACCCCGCTCGCGTGCGCATTCAGGCGTTTCAGCGTGACACCGGTCGCACCGTCGTGTGGGGGCGCGACCACATGCAGACGCTCGAGGAGCTCATGGCGTGCGTGCGGGCAAGCTCGACCATGCCAGGCATCATGAATCCCATCGAGGTAGACGGCCATGTCATGCTCGACGGCTCGCTTGGCGCGGGCGCGGGCCTCCCCAACCACATCGCTGAGGACGACGGCATCGAGAAGCTCTTCGTCATCACGTCTCGCCCCGCCGGGTACCGCAAGCACGAGCTCTCCCCCGTGAGGCGCCGCGGCATCATACACATAATGAAGGACCATCCCTACGCGAGAAACGCCATGCTCACGCGGCCCGAGCGCTACAACGAGGAGCTTGCGCACCTGGAGGAGCTGGAGAAGTCCGGCCGCGCGCTGGTGGTGAGGCCGCGCGAGATGCCCGTCTCGCGCACCACCCGCGACGTCAAGGAGCTCGAGCACGCCTACCTGCTTGGGCACGAGCAGGGCATCGCCGAGCTGCCGCGCTGGCGCGAGTTCCTGTTTGGCGAGTAGGACGTAGGGCTAGGGCTCCCAGTCCGACAGCGCGGAGGCGCTCGTCCTCGTAGCGCCGTGTTTCTCGCCCCGTGGTGCTGGGGGCTCTCGCCCAGCCACCCCGGGCCTCCCCTATAATCCAGACGGTAAAACGTCTTATGGGAGGCTCTGATGGAGCTTAAGAGCAACGTCTTTAATTGCGCGCTGTGCTTCGAGGGGGGCGGCTACCGCGCTAGCTACACCGCGGGGTTTGCCAACGTCCTGCTCGAGAATCGTGTGTACTTTGATTTTGTCTGTGGGATCTCGGCGGGTGCCAGCCACACGGTCGACTACCTGAGCCGCGACCAGACACGCGTACGCGACGCCTTTATCGCCCTGGCGGACCAGCGCCCCAAGGCGGGCGGCGTGCGCTCGATGCTCATGGGGCACGGCTACTTCAACGCGGACTACGACTACGTGGGTGCGGCGCTCGAGGGCTACATGCCCTTTGACTTTAGGGCCTTTGCGGCCAACCCCGCGCGGCTGGCCATCCAGAGCTTCGAGGCCGACACGGGCAGGACCGTGGTGTGGGACAAGTCCGTCATGGGCGCGGCCATCCCCATGATGGAGCACGTGCGCGCCAGCTCGACCCTCCCCGGCGTCATGAAGCCCATCGAGGTCGACGGCCACGTGATGTACGACGGCGGCCTGGGTGAGGGCGCGGGACTCCCCACGCACATGGCAGAGGACGCGGGCTTTGAGCGCCTGGTCATGGTGTGCACGCGTCCGGCGGGCTATCGCAAGGTGGCGCCCACCAACCGCGAGCTGAGGCTCTACCACGTTATCTCGCACGGCAACGAGGCCGTTGAGGCAGCGCTTGCCACGCGCTGGCAGCGATACAACGACGCGATGGATCACCTGGAGCGCCTCGAGCGCGAGGGGCGTGCATGGGTCTTCAGGCCGGACGTGATGCCCGTGCGCTCCACCACCATCGACAAGCCCAAGCTCGAGGAGTCCTACGCCATGGGGCACGAGCAGGCCGAGAGGGACTTCCCGCGCATGATGGAGTGGCTCCGCGGATAGTTGGTGCGGGGCCGACGCTAGGCGCCCTCTGCGCCTACAAGCGCGAGCAGATCTGCCGGACACAGTGCCGGCACAGGGGCGTGGCGGAGTAGGGCCTGGTCCGAGGTCACGAGCCAGTCTGCCTTCGAACGGGTTACTGCTGCCATGACCAGGCAATCCTCGACATCGTGGTGTACACGCAGGTAGCGTTCGGCAAGCCAGAGGTCGGATTCATCTGCCCCAACAGCCGTGGCAATGGTCCGCAGGTTTGCCAAGCAGTCCAGCGAGAAATCCCTAGCAACGGCCGCGGTCTCTTGGTCCACCTGACGTCCCATGCGTCTGAACTGCTCTTTGGCACTCGCCTGCAGGATGTAGGCAAGGTCTTGGAGCGAACCCATCGCGTAAAGCAGACGGGCCTCTGACTCCTGGGCATATGTAAGCAAGCGAACGGCATCGGCATGCCCCGGTCTAAAGGGCAGGTAGCTGTCGAGCCAGACGTTTGTGTCCAGCAGCAGGACATGCGGTGTTGCGCTCACTGGGTGCCACCGCCAAAGCGCGCGAGCAGCTCCTTCTCGAGCAGTTCCGCGTCCGAGCTGTGTGGCGTGGCATCCTTCTCGGCAGCGTTCGCGTCGAGGCCCAAGCGACCGCATGCAGCCGAGAAGAGGCCCCATCCCTGGTGGAGGGGGTTCTCGTTAGGGCTTTGGTCTGTCCCAGAAGCAGGCACAGTAACAGCGAAGAGCTGCTCAAGGGCATCAATACCCGCGGGACCCGACGCCGCAAGCCGCCATACGGCGCGCACGGCCTGAGTTGGGCTCACGCCCATCGCGGCAAGGCCCGCATCGCCAGCATCTCTCAACGCCTTGTCCATGCGCACATTGATCTGCACAGATGCTGCGGTGTTTGACATGACTTGCCTCCAAAGCGCTGTTGCTAGACAGTATAGCATAGTGCTGCGCTGAGGTCGCCTTACGGCACATGTGCTACGCTTTGAGAAGCATTTACGACTACCAGACAGACCCGCGCGGCCTTGCTCCGCACGTATCACCAGAAGAGGACACATGATGGCAGACACCACTCGCAGCCTGCGCTTTGTTTCATGGAACGTAAACGGCCTTCGCGCCGTGCTCAAAAAGGAGCCCAGCTTCATCCAGATCTTCGACACGCTGGGCGCAGATGTCTTTGCCCTGCAAGAGACCAAGCTCCAGGAGGGCCAGGTCAAGCTTGACCTTCCCGGCTACCACCAGTACTGGAGCTATGCCGAGCGCAAGGGCTACTCGGGCACGGCCGTCTTCACGCGCGAGGAGCCGCTGCAGGTTGTGCGCACGATTGGCTCGCCCGTGGCCGACGACGAGGGCCGCGTGTGCGCGCTTGAGTTCCCCAAGCTGTGGTTTGTCGACGTGTACACGCCAAACTCCAAGAACGGCCTTGCGCGCCTGGACGAGCGCATGGAGTGGGATGCGCGCTACCGCGACTTTCTCACCGAGCTTGCCCAAGACAAGCCGGTTGTGACCTGCGGCGACTTTAACGTGGCACATGAGGAGATCGACCTTGCGCGCCCCGATGACAACCACGAGAGCGCGGGCTTCTCGGACGAGGAGCGCGAGAGCTTCACCAAGCTGCTTGAGAGCGGGCTTGTGGACACGTTCCGCGAGCGCCATCCGGACCTTGCCGGTGCGTACAGCTGGTGGAGCTACCGCATGCGCGCCCGCGAGCGGGGCATCGGCTGGCGCATCGACTACTTCCTGGTCTCCCCGCAGCTCATGCCCAAGGTGACCGGCACGGCCATCCTGGACGACGTGTACGGATCGGATCACTGCCCCATCGAGCTGGAGTTGGAGCTGTAGGGCGGCCTCCGGCGGCCGTTTGGTCGGCGAAGGGGCGCTCGCGGGGAGCGGCCCCGGGCTTACGCTAAACCAAGCAGCACCCCGATGACGTGCACGGCAAACGCCACCACCCATGCCACGCCACACTGGAGCAGTACCACGTACAGCGCGTAGCGGCCGTTGAGCTCGTTACGCACCGCGGTGATGGCCGCCACGCACGGCGTGTAGAGCAGCACGAATACCAGGAACACAAAGGCCGAGAAGGGCGTGAAGAGCGTGGCCAGCGCGGCGGGGGTATCGCCCACGAGCACGGTGAGCGTTGCCACGACGGACTCCTTGGCGGCAAAGCCGGTCACCAGCGCCGTGGAGGCACGCCAATCACCAAAGCCCAGCGGCGCAAAGATGGGCGAGATGGCCGAGCCCATGATGGCAAGCAGGCTCTGCGACTGGTCGGACACCATGTTGAGACGCACGTCAAAGGTCTGCAGGAACCAGATGGCAACGCTTGCCAGGAAGATGATCGTAAACGCCCTGGTGAGGAAGTCCTTCGCCTTGTCCCAAGCCAGGCGAAGCGTGGTTCCGGCACTGGGCATGCGGTAATTCGGGAGCTCCATCACGAAGGGCACCGGCTCGCCCTTGAAGGCCGTGTGCTTGAGGACCAGCGCCACCAGCACGCCAACGAGCATGCCAATCACGTAGAGCGAGACCATCACGAGCGGCGCGCCCTTTGAGAAGAACGCGGCGCACAGCAGGGTGTAGACCGGCAGCTTGGCCGAGCAGCTCATGAACGGCGTGAGCATGATGGTCATCTTGCGGTCGTGCTCCGAGGGCAGCGTGCGCGTTGCCATGATGGCCGGCACCGAGCAGCCAAAGCCCACCAGCATGGGGACAAAGCTTCGGCCAGAAAGGCCAATCTTTCTCAGCAGCTTGTCCATCACAAAGGCCACGCGCGCCATGTAGCCGGAATCCTCGAGGATCGACAGTAGGATGAACAGCGTCACAATGATGGGGAGAAACGAGACGACCGTGCCTACGCCGGTAATCACGCCGTCAATGACCAGCGAGTGAATCACGGGGTTCACGCCTGCGGCGGTGAGCGCAGCGTCGATGGCACCGGAAGCCGCGTCAACACCTGTGGCCATGAGGTCCGAGAGGTTGCCGCCAATGAGGTCGAACGTGAGCCAGAACACCACGACCATGATGCCAATGAAGCACGGGATGGCCGTGAAGCGCCCGGTGAGCACGCGGTCGATGCGCGCGGAGCGCTCGTGCTCGCGACTCTCCTGCGGCTTCTTGACGCAGCGGGCGCAGATGGACTCGATGAACGAGAAGCGCATGTCGGCGAGAGCCGCAAGGCGATCTGAGCCGGACTCCTCCTCCATCTGAGAGATGATGTGCTCTACGGCGTCGAGCTCGTTCTTCTCGAGACCAAGCGCCTTGATGACCAGCTCGTCGCCCTCGATGAGCTTGGTCGCGGCGTAGCGGTCGGGCAGGCCGGCGCGCTCCGCGTGGTCGGAGACGAGCTCGCCGATGGCGTGAATGCAGCGGTGGACGGCGCCGCCATCGGGACCGTCCGGGCGGCAGAAGTCAATGCGACCCGGACGCTCGCGATAGCGGGCAACGTGGATGGCATGCTCGACCAGCTCGTCCACGCCCTCGTCCTTGGCGGCGGAGATGGGGACCACCGGCACGCCCAGGAAGGACTCCAAGCCGTTCACATCCACGGATCCGCCGTTCTCCGTGACCTCGTCCATCATGTTGAGGGCCACGACCATGGGAACGTCGAGCTCCATGAGCTGCGTAGTGAGGTAGAGATTGCGCTCGATGTTGGTGGCGTCAACGATGTTGATGATCGCGTCGGGCTTCGAGTCGATGATGAACTGACGGCTCACGACCTCCTCGCCTGTGTAGGGCGAGAGCGAGTAGATGCCCGGAAGGTCCGTGACGGTTGCCTCGGGGTGGCTACGCATCTGGCCGTCCTTGCGGTCGACGGTGACGCCGGGGAAGTTGCCCACGTGCTGGTTAGAGCCAGTAAGCTGGTTGAAGAGCGTGGTCTTTCCGCAGTTCTGGTTGCCAGCCAGAGCAAACGTGAGGGGCTTGCCCGCCGGAACCACCTTCCCCGCGGCGCGGGGACGAAGCTTTCTCTCGCCGATGGCCGGGTGGCTCGTGACGCCCGAGGCCACCTGCAGCCGGACCTTCTCATGCGCATCATGGACGTTCTCAAGCGAGATCTGGGCCGCGTCTGCTGCGCGGATGGTGAGCTCGTAGCCTCGCAGGCGAATCTCAAGCGGGTCTCCCATGGGTGCGTACTTGACCATGGTGACCTCGGTACCCGGCGTGAGGCCCATATCAAAGATGTGCTGACGCAGGGACTTCTCGTCGCAGTCTACCGAGCGAACGACGGCGTCCTTGCCAATCTCGAGCGTATCGAGTGTCATTGCTCTCCTTGCGAAGGCCGCCGGACGCGGGCGCCTTGCGGCCGATTGGGGGTTTCAGTCTGTTTGGGCTAACTTTACCCCGTTTGGAGAGCGCGTGTGCTGGCGAGCGCGGTGGCGAGAAGGCCTCCCCTATTCCGCCATAGGACCTATCGCGGACTCGACAACGCCGGCAAACGTGGCAGCGTCGCGGCAGGCGACAAGCTCCTGGGGGAAGTGCACCTCGTCAAACAGGGCATCTGCGGCCTCGTGATGGCCCACAAGCGACGAGACGTGCGCGTCCGAGCCAAACGAGACGCTCACGCCCAGCTCGGCGCAACGCTCGACAATCTGGCGGCACCGCTTGTAGGAGCCCGCACGCTTCTGCGCGATGAGGCTCGACTCGTTGACCTCGATGAGCTTGCCGTGCTCCTTGACGGCACCAAGCACCGTATCCAGGTCAAAGTCGAGGCCCGTGCGACCAACGTGACCAAGGATAAGCACCTTGGGGTCCTCAAGAACGCGCAGGTACATCCGGGTGATCTGCTCGCGCGAGGCGCCCTCGGTGAAGTCCTTGTTGTGGACGCTCGCAATCACGTAGTCACACTGCGCGAATGCCATCTTCTTGAGGCTGTGGGGATGGCGATACGCGCTGCCATTGCTCCCCTTGTCGAAGAAGATGTCGTGGCCAAAGATGTTGCCGTCGAGGTCGATGATGTCCGCCTCGCAGCCGCGGAGCAGGCGCACCCCGTGCCACCTGCGTGGCCAGGCCCACAGGTTGAGAAAGTACTGCCAGTCCTGGATGGTCTGCTGAGAAAACAGCATGCTTGAGTAGTGGTCGGTGACACCGAGAAGCTCCATGCCCTGGGCGGCAGCGGCGCGAACATCCTCCTCGAGCGTCGAGTACGCATGGCGCGAGAAGAGCGTGTGGCAGTGCGTGTCGCAGAGGATTTGCCTGCCGGGGGTTGGCCGGAGTGCGGAGGCCGCCGGTGCGGGGACGGCGGCGGATCCAGCAGCGTTCGCTCGCGGCTGGCCAAGACCGAACGACGTCCGGGGCGAGGCCTGGTAGGCGTCACAGGCCGCCGTGTCCTTCTCGACCGCACGGAGCTTCTCGCCGGGGCGCTCGCACACGTTGCGCGTGCGCACGATACCCGTGCGTTCTCCAAAGAAGATGCAGTCTCCGCAGGTGTTCCCAGACGTGCGAGGCGTCATGCTCGGCCCCCTCCTGGCAGGTTTATGTGCGGCGGACGCACACCCGGTGTGGGAGTACGCCCGCCGCAGACACTTACTTGTAGCTCTCGGCCAACTTCTTCCATGCGGGCATGGAGTTCACGATGGTCTCGTAGCTCACGCAGTAGCCAATGCGCACCCAACCCGTGCAGCCAAAGCTATCGGACGGGACGGGCAGGAGCTCGAGGGACTTTGCGCGCTCGAAGAACGCGTTGGCGTCGGGCTCGAGGGCCTTGACCCACAGGTAGAAGGCGCCCTGCGGCTCGATGTAGTGGTAGCCCAGCTCGGAGAGGCCGCGGGTGAGCGCCTCGCGGTTGCGCGCGTAGGCATCAACATCGGAGGGCACGTCGCAGCAGTCGGCAATCACGCGCTGGAAGAGCGCGGGCGCGCAGACGAAGCCCAGCGAGCGGCCGGCGCCCGCGATGGCGGGAACAAGTCGGTCGTGGTCGGGGTTGGTGGGTGGCACGAGCACCCAGCCTATGCGCTCGCCAGGAAGCGAGAGGCTCTTGGAGTACGAGTAGCAAACCAGCGTGCGGTCGTAGATTGCCGGGACCCAGGGGACCTCCACGCCGTAGGAGATCTCGCGGTAGGGCTCGTCGGCCACAAGGTAGATGGCGGTACCGAGGGCATCCTCGCGCTCGTGCAGGACGTCTGCCAGCGCGGCAAGGTTCTGCGCCGAGTAGACCGAGCCCACGGGGTTGTTGGGCGAGTTGATCACGACGGCCTTCGTGCGCGGGGTGACGGCGGCACGCACGGCCTCGGTGTCAATCTGGAAGGTCTCGGGGTCTGCCATGACCTCGACGCATGTGGCGCCGGCGGTCTCAATCCATACGCGGTACTCGGGGAAGTACGGGGCAATCACGATGACCTCGTCGCCAGGGTTGACCACCGCGTGGAAGCTGATGGAGAGCGACGCCGCCGCACCGCAGGTGAGATAGAGGTCGCCGGCGGCAGCGGTGTTCTCGCCATAGCGACGGCAGAGCGACGCGGCGAGCTTCTCGCGAACAAAGGGCAGGCCAGCGGCCGGGGTGTAGCTGTGGAGCTGCGTGGGCGGCAGCTGGAGCGAGCGCTCGATGGACTCGCGGACCGCGTCCGGCGAGGGGATCGACGGGTTGCCCAGGCTGAAGTCAAAGACGTTCTCAGCGCCAATCTGCGCCTTGCGCGCGGCGCCGTAGGCGGCAATCTCGCGGATGGACGACTTGGACGCCCCGTAGGCGTAGTTCTTCTCGTTAATCGTCATTGGTGTTCCTCTCTGTGGGGTCTTGCTCAGGGGCGTCGGGCGCGGGGGCATCCTCCGGCGCGGCGACAACCTCAGCGCTGTCTGCTGCGCCATCAGCAGACTTTTCGGCCTTCTCAGGGTGTTTGGCCAGGTATTCATCCCACGTGCCGTCGAGCAGCGCGTTCACAGCCTCGCCCTCGACGGTCTCGCGCTGGAGCAGAACCTCGGCCATGGTCTCCATCCGCGGCCGCCTGGCCTCCAGGACCTCGCGGGCGCGGGCGTGGGCCTCGCGCATGATGCGCTCGACCTCGTCGTCGATGCGCTTGGCGGTCTCGGCCGCGTAGTCGTTGTGCTGCGCGTAGTCGCGGCCAAGGAAGACCTCGTGCTGCGCCTCGCCAAAGACCTGCGTGCCCAGCTCCTCGCTCATGCCGTAGCGCGTGACCATCTCGCGGGCCAGCTTGGTGGCGCGCTCGAGGTCGTTGCTCGCGCCAGTGGTGATGTCGTCACAGAAGAGCTCCTCGGCTGTGCGGCCGGCGAGCAGTACGGCAATCTGGTCGAGCATGCCATCGCGCGTCTCGAGGAAGTGGTCCTCCTCGGGCATCTGCATGGTGTAGCCAAGGGCCTGGCCGCGGCTCACGATCGAGATCTTGTGCACCGGGTCGGAGTTCTCGAGCACGTGGCCGACAAGTGCGTGGCCGCTCTCGTGGAACGCAATGACGCGGCGCTCCTTCTCAGTGATCACACGGCTCTTGCGCTCGGGGCCGGCGATCACGCGCTCCATGGCCTCCTCAACCTCGTCCTGGCCGATCTTCTCCTTGTGCCTGCGCGCGGCGAGAAGCGCGGACTCGTTCATGAGGTTTGCGAGGTCTGCGCCGGTGAAGCCCGGCGTGATCTTAGCGATTGCGGCAAAGTCCACCGTGCTGTCAAAGGGCTTGTTGCGCGCGTGCACGCGCAGGATCTTCTCGCGCCCCTTGACGTCCGGGCGGTCCACGGTCACGCGACGGTCAAAGCGGCCGGGACGCAGCAGCGCCGGGTCGAGAATGTCCGGGCGGTTGGTTGCGGCAATGAGAATGACGGCCGAGTTGTCCTCGAAGCCGTCCATCTCTACCAGCAGCTGGTTCAGGGTCTGCTCGCGCTCGTCGTGGCCACCGCCCAGGCCGGCTCCACGCTGACGTCCCACGGCGTCGATCTCGTCGATGAAGATGATGCAGGGCGCGGCTGCCTTGGCCTGCTTGAAGAGGTCGCGCACGCGGCTTGCGCCCACGCCCACGAACATCTCCACGAAGTCAGAGCCGGATATCGAGAAGAACGGCACGCCCGCCTCGCCAGCCACGGCCTTGGCAAGCAGCGTCTTGCCCGTGCCCGGGGGCCCCACAAGAAGCACGCCGTGCGGAATCTTTGCGCCCATCTTCTGGTAGCGCTCGGGCTCGCGCAGGAAGTCGCGTACCTCCTTGAGCTCTTCCACCGCCTCGTCGATGCCCGCGACGTCGGAGAACTTGACCTTGGGACGCTCCTCCTCGGTGGTCTGCGCCTTGGTCTTGGCGAAGTCCATTGTGCGGCCGTTCTGCTCGCTCATGCGGCGCATGTAGTAGACGAAGACGCCCACGAGAAGCAGCGTGGGCACAACCGAGAGCAGGACGGTCTCCCAGGCGCTGCCGTCCGAGGTGTCGATGGTGAACGACGTCTCGGAGTGCTTGGCCATGAGCTCTTCCAGCGAATCCGCGCCCACGTAGTAGCTCTTGAACTTCTTGAGCTTGGACTTGTCGCCCAAGTCGTCCTCGCTCGTCCAGTAGTCACCCGAGATGCTGCCGTCCGAGGTCTTAAACGTGACCGAGTTCACGCGGTCGTCCTTGACCGCGGTCACGAACTCGTTGGTTGCCAGCGTGTCCACGGTGTCCGAGGAGGAAAGCGGACTCTGGCCGGTGGAGAAGGCCAAATACGCCACGATCGCCACAATGATGAGCAGCGTCACCAGGAAGCTGCGCTGGTTCTGCGGGCCGCGGTTGTCACCTCCCGGGGTGGGGAGCTTGTCGAGCGGGTTGTTGTCTGACACGAAAACGTCTCCTTGCGATTGCTTTCTGGGGCCGGGGCGCTACTTGGTGTAAACCTCAGGCTTGAGGATGCCCACGTAGGGCAGGTTGCGGTAGCGCTCGGCGTAGTCCAGGCCATAGCCCACCACAAAGGCGTCGGGCACGTGCGCGCCCACGTAGCGCGGGGTGACGGCCGGCGTGTGGTTGGGAATGTCCTTGATCGAGAAGGCCGCGATCTCGATGGACGCGGGTTTTCTCGACTGCAGGAGCTTCACCAGGTAGGACAGGGTAAGACCGGAGTCGAGAATGTCCTCGGCCACAATGACGTGGCGCCCCTCGACCTTTGTGTCCAGGTCCTTCACGATGCGCACCACGCCCGAGCTCTTGACGCCGTCGCCGTAGCTGCTCACGGCCATGAAGTCCACCGAGCACGGCACGGTGATGGCGCGCATGAGGTCTGCGGTGAAGACGAAGGCCCCACGCAGGACGGCCACGATGAGCGGGTTCTTGTCGGCGTAGTCCTCGGAGATCTGACGCCCCATGCGGGACACGATCCGGTGGATGTCCTCCTCGCTCAGGACGACGCTCTCCACGTCAGGATGCATCTCTGCCATTGCGATCCTCCACTCCCGACGGGCGCTCGCCGCGCTTCTCGGCCTGCGCGCCGTCTATGCTGTTCGGAGACTCAATTCTAGCAAGTGTGAGGTGCGTGGCGTGCAGCGAGCGCGCTCGTCGGCCCTGATTCCTGCAACCCACACCACGGGGCCGGTGGGCGAGGTGCGCACCACGGGCACCAGCGGGCGCTCGGCCGCCGGGATGCGGGCCTCGTTGAGAAGGTCGGAGACCTTCTTAGACTGGCCGTGCATGCCCAGGGGGCACAGGACGTCGCCCGGGTGCGGGGAGTCGACCCAGAGCCGGCCGCCCAGGTTGGCGTCGATGCCACAGGCAGAAGCATCGAGAAGAACCGAGGTGCCGGCCCACTCGCGGCCGTGCGAGAGGGCAAGCGCCGGGATGTCCGCGCCGTCCGGCGCCGGAAGGAGGCGCGCCGAGAGGTGCGTGGACGCGCGGCCCGGGCGCGGGTCCCCCAGGGGGAGCTCGCCGGGGACCTCCAGCCAGCCGGCGAAGTCGCCGGCCTTTGGCGCGTGGGCACGCAGGAAGAGCAGGCCGTACTCGACGCGAGCCTCCGCGCCCATGGGGATGGACGCCGAGCCGGTGCCTGCCGCGACGAGCGAGAGCACCTGGGCGATGTGGCGCGCCTCAAGACGGGCCTCGGGGCAGACCTCGAGGATGGCCGCGCGCACCACGCGTCGGGCGATTGCGACCTCACAGGCAGAGAGGCGCGCGGCGTCCAGCGCGAGGGCGCCCTCCCCCGTGCGGCGCGTGAGGTCGCGCAGGGTGCGCGCGGCGACGGCGGTGAGGTAGGCGTCCTCGTCCGAGAGGATGTCGCAGGTGGTCGAGAGGCTTGCCACCACGCGCGGGTTTCTCCGTTCAAGCACCGGCATAACCTCGTGGCGCACGTAAGCGCGCAGGTAGCGCGTGTCGGCGTTTGTGTCGTCCTCGCGCCACACGATGCCGCGCATGCGCAGGAACTCGCAGAGCTCGTCATGCGTGCGGTCGAGCAGCGGGCGAACCACGCGGTTGCGTCGGCGAGGGATGGACGAGAGACCCGAGGCGCCGGTGCCGCGGATGGCGTTCATCACGAAGGTCTCGGCGCGGTCGTTGGCCGTGTGGGCAGTGAGGATGCGCGCGGCCGAGCGAGGCGTGCCAAGCTGGGCCGAGAGCTCGTTGGCCAAGCGGGTGGCTTCGCTGTAGCGCACCTCTCGGCCGGCATTCTCTACGTTGCCGTCCGGGGACGCCGCTGCCAGCGCGGCCACGTCCACGCGGCGGATGGTGCAGGGGATGCCGTAGCGGGCGGCGAGGTCACGAACAAACTCCTCGTCCTCGTCGGCGTCGATGCCGCGCAGGCGATGGTTCACGTGAAGCACGTGGAGGCGCTCGCGGGCGATGCGTGCGCGGCCGCGGCCGTCTTCGATGTTCAGCGCGGAGGTTGCCGCCAGCACCAGAAGGGCTGTGGAGTCCGCGCCGCCGGAGACCATGAGGATAACGGGAGCGCGCAGAGCGTCGTCGGTGCTGCGGGACGGTCGCTCGAAGGGGCTGCCGGAGCCGGCGTCCCCCGAGCCGTATCTACGAGCAACGCTTGGCATGTGCGATTTCCTCCCTTCGGGTGCGTACGGTGCCGGCGCGGTGCCGGCGCGCGCGATTACGCGCACGATTCTACCCCGTCGCACCCCACGACCAACGGCGACCGCCCGGCCCGCTCCCTCGAAAGTGAACACGTTTTCGGTTGCAACAACATCGTGCTGCTCGCCAACTGGGGTTTTGGCCACATCATCCCAGCCGGATTGAATTCGTGTTCACTTTTCGTGAGGGAACGCGGGCTTTCGACGGCCAGGCGATAAAGTTCGGAGCGGCTGAGTCCAGCAGCTATTAGTGTGGCGAAACGATGGTATTTCTCGCGCAAGCCACGACGTACATTTTCGCGCCAAGGAGACGCCGAGAAGGGCCAGACAAGCGCCAAGTGAACGGTTTATTCTGACGGCTTTGGGATCTGGGGCATAAAAACACACCTTCGTGACATTATTTCTCGCCACCATCGCCCTTTGGCCCCAAAACGGCCCCTCCCAATCTGACACATGTGAGGCGCATGAAAGTGAACACGTTTTCAATTACGCATGCGCGAAGGCCTCGTTCAACAGGGCCTTTGTCGCATGGCAGACCCACCCATTGAAATCGTGTTCACTTTCCAGAGAGGGGTTGAGGGCGGGGTTGGCGTAGGCTCTCAGAACACGCCAGAACGCGCGGCAGGCGCACCGAGAGACACCGGGAATCCACTGTCCGGGGAGGTCGGGATGAGAATAACGTTCAACAAGCTCACCGCCCTGCACATCCTCCGCGTATGGCGAAGTTCGGGGCGCACGCTCACCGCGGACCGCCACGGCCTCGAGACATCCATGGTCGCACCGGGGAGGTATTGGACGCGGCGGCGTATTAACGCGTGCCTGGAATCCGTGGGCACCAGTCTTTCCAGCGTGCACGGGCGTGTCCAGGTGATGGTCCCCCGGCCTGGCGCACGCATTCGCTCTCGGACCGCGAGAAACACTGTATACGCGCGCGGCTTACCGGCGGCCCCCATCACCGAACTGAACAGCACGGTTCGAATTCCCCGCCCCGAGCTGCTCTTTATTGAACTTGGAACCATCATGTCCCCAATCGCGCAGCTTCTTGTGGGGCTCGAGCTGTGCGGGCGGTTCTCGCGCGACGCACGCGACCCGCGCGACGGCACCACTACATTCGGCATCAAGCCAATAACCACTGCAGATAAAATTCGGTCGTATGTCTCGGCGGTTCATGATCTTGCGGGACTCGAGCAGAGCCGTAGGGTAGCAGAGTGGCTCATGGACGAGGCGTGGTCTCCGCAGGAGGCGCTTCTCAACGGGCTTGCGCGCATGCCGCTTCACGAGCTTGGATATGAGCTTGGGGAGTTGCAGCTTAATCCTAGGTTTATTGTGCGTGGGCCGCTCCTCTCGCTTGTGGACAAGAAGAGTCGCGTTCCCGACTCGCTCGTGAGAGATACCCACGTTGGTTTCAACTATGATGGCGGACCCCACTTTGGAGAGGATGCTCCCGACATGGCTGGGACCGGACTTCTCGACAGCAATACGGCTACTAACATGCGCAAGGCGGTCGTTGCCGACAAGCGCCGCGACCGCGACCTGCTGGTGCAGGGGCTCGCGATTCTCCCCGTGACCAAGGAAGACTTCTACGATTCCGGCGGCATTGACCGCGTAATGCTGCAGGCGATGTCACTTCTCGAGCGCATTGACCAGCGCGACTACTCGAAGCACAGACGCGTGCTGAGAAGGCCGAAGCTTGCGGAGGAGCGACAGCGACTCATCTGGTCGATGCTTCCGGGGCGGCGTGGAAGGGAGCTAAGCCAGGAACTGGCCAGGCGCGAGCCGCCCGAGGCAACGGTCGAGGATTACGACATCACGTTTGATAATGGCAAGATGACAATAAAGCGCATGTAGAGCGTAGCATGCGGGCACGAGAAGGCCGCCGCGGCTCGTTTGCTGCGAGCGCCCGGCGGCCGGGCCTCCGGCTGGGCGGCGACCCCAGGCCTCGGCTCGAGGCCCAAGCTCCGGCCTAAGCCCCGCCCCCTCCCGGCCTCCTCCCGGCCCGAAAAAGTGAACACGTTTTCAATGACGGCGCTTTTGCACTTCTCGCCAACAGGGATTTTGCCGCGGGACACCGCATGGGATTGAATTCGTGTTCACTTTTCGGGCCTTGGGCGAGGGGCGCTGACGGGCTGGCGCGGTGCTGCTACGCTGTCCGCTGCGCAACGCCACCGCGCAACACCGCGGCGCGCAAAACGCACTACCCAACCACTGAGAGGAACCGTCGCATGACCCCACAGATCCACCTGCACGTCCTGGCATCGGGCTCGAAGGGCAACGCTGCCGTGGTCGAAGGCCCCACGGGCAGCGTGCTCATCGACGACGGCATCGCCCGCCGCACGCTCTTTGCGCGCGCCAGCGAGCTGGGCGTCGACATGGGCGACGTCCGCGCGGTCCTTCTCACCCACGAGCACACCGATCACGTCTCTGGCCTGCCGGTCTTTGCCAACCACTTTGACGGCCCGCTCTTCGCGACGGCCGGCACCATCGCCGCGCGCGAACGCCTCTCGCAGCTCCCGTTTGAGGTCATCAATCACATGGACGCGCTCGAGCTGTGCGGCATGCACGTGACCGTCTTCCCCACCAGCCACGACGTGGCGGACCCGGTGGGCTTTCGCTTCGCGACCACGGACGAGAACGGCGAGCTTGCGGACGCCCTGGGCTACTGCACCGACACGGGCGTGCTTACCGACGACGCCGGCCAGGCGCTCACCGGCTGCCGCGTGCTCGCGCTCGAGTCCAACCACGACGAGCGCATGCTTGCCACGGGCCCCTACCCCGGCTACCTCAAGCAGCGCATCCACGGTCGCCAGGGGCACCTCTCTAACGCCCAGGCAGCCGACGCGCTGCAGGACCTTGTGACCAACGAGACCGAGGTCATCGTGGGTATGCACCTCTCGCACGAGAACAACCGACCCAGCGTTGCGGTGCGCACGCTGGCCGCCGCCGTGGGCGCCGAGGCAACCAACGAGACGTTCACGGAGGCGCGCACGCCCGACGGCCACCTGACCGTCTGCGTCTCTGCCCAGGACGCGCCGCTCTCGGTGTGGTAAGTGTGATGTGGTAACGTGCCGCGCAGGAGTCGCGACCGCCGGGGCCGCACCGCCGGAACGCCCGCCGCGCGACCGCGCGACCGCGCGACCGCCGCGACACCACGCAATCGCCGCACAACCGGGGAGGCGCCATGCGCATTCTGCTCGTCGAGGACAACGCAGACATAGTTCGCACGCTCACGGAGCTCCTCCGCTCCGAGGGCTACAACGTCGAGGCAACGCCCAGCCAAGATGGCGCCATAACCCTGGGCACGCGTGTCGAGAAGCCCTTTGACCTCGTGCTTCTCGACGTCACGCTGGAGCAGGGCAACGGATTCGCCGTGTGCGGCGCGCTCAAGGAGGCCCGCCCGCACCTGCCCGTAATCTTTCTCACCGCCTCGGACGACGAGTTCAACACCGTTGCCGGCCTCTCGATGGGCGCCGACGACTACATTGCCAAGCCCTTCCGGCCGCGCGAGCTGCTCGCCCGCATTCGCACCGTGCTGCGGCGCTCGCAGCCCACGCAGCACCTGCTGCACCTGGGCAGCGTCATCGTTGATCCCGCCCGCGCACGCGCGACCAAGGACGGTCGCGAGCTGGACCTCTCGGCCGTCGAGTACCGCCTGCTGCTGCTCTTTGCAAGCAAGGCGGGCGGCATCGTCACGCGCGACATGATGCGCGAGGCGCTCTGGGAGGACTCCGGCGCCTATGTGGAGGAGAACACCCTCTCGGTCTACATTCGCCGCCTGCGCGACAAGATCGAGGACGATCCGGCAAACCCGCAGCTCATCCGTACCGTTCGCGGCATGGGCTACCGCGCGGCGGAGTAGCGCCATGCCCCGCGATTCCAGGTTCATCGCCCTTCTCGGCATAGGTGCCGCCGCAACCGCAGCCCTCTGCGCCGGCGCCTGGCTGCAGGCTGGCCCAGCCGCGGCAGCATGGGTCGCCGCGTGCGGCATCGTTCTCGTTGCGCTTTTCGCCGTCTCGACCGCCCTGCGCTACCGCCGCATCGCCCAGCTCTCCGAGCGCCTGGACCGCGCGCTCTCCGGAGAGCGCAACGTGAGCTTCAGGGGCATGGGCGAGGGCGAGCTGGCCATTCTCGCCAGCCAGCTCGACAAGACCGTGACGCGCCTGGTCGTGGCCAACGAGGAGCTTGAGGCCGAGAAGCACACGCTCGCCGACGCCCTGGCCGACATCTCCCACCAGCTGAGAACCCCGCTCACATCGCTTGGCATCGAGCTTGAGCTCATGCGCAAGGCGGCCGCGACGCCGGAGGACTCCCAGCGCGTGCGCGACTGCGGACGCATGCTCGAGCAGCTGCAGTGGCTCGTCTCGTCACTGCTCAAGCTCGCGCGCCTGGACGCTGGCGTGGTGCGTCTTGAGCGTCGCCGCGTCGACGTTGCCGCGCTGGCCAAGGCGGCGCAAGATCCGCTCGCCGTGGCCGCGGACCTCGCCGGCGTGACCTTCCAGGCGCGTGTGGAGCCCGGCTGCTCGTTCATGGGCGACGCCGCCTGGACTCGCGAGGCGCTGACCAACGTGCTCAAGAACTGCGTGGAGCACACACCCGCCGGTGGCACCGTGCGCATTACCGCCCGCGAGGACACCGTGGCCTGCCGCATATGCGTGGAGGACACCGGACCAGGCATTGCCGAGAAGGACCTGCCCCACGTATTTGACCGCTTCTACCACGGCGCGGGCAACGCAACCCGTCGCGACGAGGACGTGTGCAACCCCAGCGGCGTGGGGATTGGCCTCTCGCTCTCGCGGGCGCTGCTTGTTGCCCAGGGCGCCCAGATCACGGCCTCAAACGTGAGCCCCACCGGAGGCGCGCGGTTTGACCTGGTCTTTCCCAAGGTGACGGTTTAGTCACGCGCGCGTCATGGCCGCGTGGGAGCGCGGGCGCACCATGGTGGCACAACCACAGGCAATCGAGGGGAGCTCCATGGACATCCTGAGCATCGAGCATCTCACCAAGGTCTACGGAACCGGGCCCGCCGCCGTACGGGCGCTTGACGACGTGAGCCTTTCCATCGCGGCCGGCGAGTTTGTGGCCATCGTAGGCTCATCCGGCTCTGGCAAGTCGACGCTCATGCACCTCATGGGCGGCGTCGACCGTCCCACCTCGGGCACGGTGCGCATGAACGGCGAGGACGTGTACAAGCGCTCGGACGAGCAGCTCGCCGTCTTCCGCCGCCGCGAGGTGGGGCTGGTGTACCAGTTCTACAACCTCATCCCCGTTCTGGACGTAGAGGAGAACATCACGCTTCCGGTGCGCATGGACGGCCGCAAGGTAAACGAGCAGCGCCTGGCCACGCTTGTCTCGTCGCTTGGCCTTAGGGGCTTCGAGCACCACTTGCCCAACCAGCTCTCCGGCGGCCAGCAGCAGCGCGTTGCCATTGGCCGGGCACTCATGAACTCACCCGCCATCGTGCTTGCGGACGAGCCCACTGGCAACCTCGACTCCAAGAACTCGGCCGAGATCATGCGGCTTCTGCGTGCGTCCAACAAGGACCTGCACCAGACCCTCGTAGTAATCACGCACGATGAGGACGTGGCCCTCATGGCCCAGCGCGTGATTGCCATCGAGGACGGCCGCGTGGTCTCAGACGAGCGCAGGGGGTGAGCGCGATGGGGGTCTTCGCAAGCTACACCCTACGGTCGCTCCGCAAGAACCGCACGCGCACCGTGGTCACCGTGATTGGCGTGATCCTCTCGACGGCCCTGCTCACGGGCGTGGTGGCCACCGCCACGAGCGTCGCCGCAGCCCTTCTCGGCCGCACCATAGAGACCGAGGGCTCCTGGCAGGTTTACGACAGCCTCCAGCCGGCCGAGGCAGACTCGGCCCTTGGCCGGCTGGCGACAGAGACCAACGTGGCGACTGCCATGGATTCCCAGGTGGCAGGCTTTGCCTCGTATGCGAGCGACGCGGACCTAAGCACCACGTTGCTTGCCATCCAGACCGCACCGCGGGTGCTGCGCGGCGGCGCAGACCAGGCGCGCAGCCTCACCGTGATGCCCACGGTGCGCTCCGGCCGCGAGCCCGAGGCGCCGGGCGAGGTCATGCTGCCTGTCACGTTCTCCGGCGTCACGCTCGCAGACGACGGCTCGGGCGCCAGCGCCGCCAGCGACGGCCCCATCGAGCTGGGGTCCACCGTCACGCTGCCGCTTGGCGCCACGCTCGGCGACGGCGACTCCCTCGGCACGCCTACGACCACACGCAGCTTCACCGTGGTGGGCTTCTACGTGCCCCAGCACTTCCTGAGAAACGACTTCACCGCCTTTGAGGAGGCCGGCGCCACCGCGATCGTCTCGCCAAACGACGTCTCGAACCCCGTCTTCACGCGCGTGTGGGTAAGCACGAGCGGCCTCTCCACGCGGGACGCGCTCAAGGGCTGGGCGGCCCCCATCTTTGGCGAGGAGGACTACTACCTCCACGGCCAGCTGCTGGCGCTCCAGGGAATGGCGAGCGACGAGAGCACCGTCATGGAGTCGCTGAGCGGCATGGTCGCCGTGATTGGTGGGGTCATCGTGGTTGCAGCCATCGGGATGATTGGCAACTCATTCTCGATCTCGGTGGCCGAGCGCACGCGTCAGTTTGGCCTGCTCTCCTCGCTGGGCGCGTCAAAGCGCCAGCTGAGAAGGACGGTGCTCTTGGAGGCTGTGGCGATTGGCGTTGTGGGCATACCGGTGGGGCTCGCAGCCGGGCTGGCCGGGGTCGCGGCAATGCTCAGCAGCTCGGCGCGGGCGTTTGACGCCATGTTCCGCAGTTCGCTCTCGGGGACCGCCCAGGGCATTCCTCTGGTGATAAGCCCGGCTGTGGTTGCAGGCATGGCCGCTGCGTCATTCCTTGTGCTTCTCGCCAGCGCCTGGGCACCGGCGTGGCGGGCGAGCAGGGTCTCGGCGATCGACGCCATTCGCCAGCAGCAAGACATCAGGCTCTCCAAGCGGACCGAGCGCGCAATCGAGAAGGCCCAGGCCACCGGGAAGGCGCCGCGGGCGCCGCTGCTCGAGCGCATCGCCGGGCTTCCCGGTCTTCTGGCAAGCAGGAACCTCTCGCGCTCCAGCTCGCGTGGCCGCACCGTCGTGGTGTCGCTCGCGCTCTCAGTTGTCCTCATCGTGCTATCCGGCGCCATCTCGCTCTACATGGGGCGCGCCATGGATGTTGGCAGCGACCTCGGCGCCGTTGGGCGCTCTGATATCTCGCTCACCATCTACAACAGGCAGGAAGCCGACCAGGGCACCGTATCCAAGGCAACCCTGGGCCTTGTGCGAGACGTGCAGGGCATATCAGGCCAGGTAGATGGCCTCACGTCCAGCTCGGCCATCGTGAACGGCGCCCTCGAGGTCACCCTTCCCGCCGGCAGCGTCTCTGCAGACGGCCGCGCGTTTCTCGCAGACTACTACGCTGGCGATAGCGGCGCCGCCGAGAACGGCTCGTACGCCGGTCCCATGCTCGTCTCGTTTGTGGATGACAACACCTGGGCCGAGCTCTGCAAGGAGGCCGGAGCAGGCAGCGCCACGACGACAGATGGCACGAGCATGCCGGCGCTGGCGCTCAACGTGCTGGCATGGATGGAATCGAACAGCGTGAGGACGGTTGCCCCGTACGGCACGCCTACCACCGCGACCGTCTACGAGCTGAGCGACGCGCAGTCGACCCTCCTGCTTGACTCCAACGGCGGTGCCTTGGTCCAGACGTGGGAGAACTCGGACGGCGGAGCGAGCGGGTCGCAGCGGCAGACCAGCATTGATGATGCGGCCGTGGATTCTGGCACCATCACCTTTGTGGGAACGCTCGACTCGCTTCCGGACCAGCTCGCCAACACGGGCCTCACGTCTTCCTCGATACTTCCCGTCATCATGCCGCGCTCGGCTCTCGAGGCGCGCCCCAATCTCTTCTCGGCAACAAGCATCGTGGTGCCGTTCTCGCTTGCTGAGGGCGCCGATCCCTTTGACGCGGGCAACGCCCTCGAAGCGGCAGCCGACGCCACGGTCAGCGACAACGCCACGGCATACGTCAACAATAACGTGGCTCAAAACGAGATGACCGAGGCCATCGTTGGCCTCTTCAAGCTCCTGGTGACGATCTTCTCGGTGGTGTGCCTGCTCATCGCCGTTGCTAACGTGTTTAACACGCTCTCCACGAGCATCATCCTGCGCACGCGCGAGTTTGCCGTGCTACAGAGCGTGGGCCTGGGACCCAAGGGGTTCCGTCGCATGCTCGTGGCCGAGTGCGCAAGCTACGCGCTGCGCGGGCTTGGAATTGGCCTTGTCTTCTCGGTGGGCGTGGTCTGGCTCTTCTGGACTGCGCTGAGTTCCAGCGTGGGCCTCTCGTTCGAGCTGCCCTGGGGCTATGTGGCGGGGGCCGTTACGGGCGTGGTAGCGGTGCTGGGGCTCTCCGTTGCCTACGCGCTGCGCCGCAGCCACGCGCTGAACATCGTGGAGGCCCTCCGCGCCGACGCAATCTAGCCCCCTCCCCCCTCCCCTCTCCCCTCAATCCGTTCTCTAGCGGAATTTGAGAATTGAGATTCTCGCCAACTGGGCAAACGTTGACTCCGATTCTCAGAAACCGCTAAAGAAGGAGATGGGGAGGAGCCAAGAAAGGCCTCGCAACACAAAAGCGCCCCGGCCGAAACCGGGGCGCGTACTTGGGGCCTTGGCGAGGGATGGGTGCCGGCCCGACTGTTGGTTGCAGCTAGTCGATGGAGACCTTGGTGACGTTGGCCTTCTCGGACTGCTTGGGGACGTTCACGGTAAGAACACCGCCCTCAAGCTTGCCCGTGATGCCCGTAGTCGCAGCGTCCTTCAGATAGACGCCACGCGTGGCGCTCCACTCGCTGGTCTCCTTGTGGAGGTAGTTCTTGCCCTTCTCCTCGTCGGACTCCTTCTTGTCCACCGAAATGGAGAGCCTGCCCTCGTTGAGCTCGACGTCGACCTCGTCCTTCTTGACGCCCGGGAGCTCGGCGGTGACCACGTAGCTATCACCCGCGTCCTCGACGTTCATCTTGAAGGCAAGGTCACCGTCGGTGGTTGCCAGCGGAGCGAAGAAGTCATCAAACGCGCCGAACGGCCAGCTGGAAAGGGCCCTTGCGTACCTGTCATACGGAATCATGCTTGCCATGATGCTCAACTCCTTGAGACGAGCGGACGCCTCTTTGCGGCGCCCTTGGTGTTCGCTGGTATATGTTCCCGACATCCGATTTATTAAACGCACGAGAAAAGATTTTCTCAGTGTCTACGACTTAGATTTTGTCCCTGCGCACGTCACCGTCACAATGAACGCACACAGCTGGTTAGCAGACCTTACGTGCTCTATGATGTTGGTATTGCCGTGCAGACCGCAACCGGAGGCACGAACACATGAACAACTACGACGACCTGGACAACCCAGGCAACGTTTCTTCTCGCCCGCAGGCTATGCCCGAGGGATCGCACTTCGCCATGCCAGACAACGCGCAGGATCAGCGCCAGGCATCGCTCGACGAGACCGTCATGGCAGACTACTCTGGCGAGAATTCCCCCGCAGCAGGCTTTGACGAGACGCCCGCGCCCAAACCCCAGCAACCGGCTCCCAGGCCGCAGCGCTACACGCGTGCGCGCACGCCTCACAAGACCGTCGCCCCCATCAGCGACTTCGACAACCAGGCGAACGCTGACGGCTTCGAGGGCTTCACGCACGACTCGGACTATGCCAACAGGGGCTCGGTGCTCTCTGGGCGCTCCTACCGCAAGTCGCGCTCAGAGATGCCACAGCTGCGACGCGACCTTCATTACGGCCAGTACCTGGAGATCCCCAAGGGTCGCCGTGACATCTTTGCCTCGCGAGAGCGTAAGATGCGCATCCGCTCGGTGATTGCGCTTATCGCCGTGATCGTGATTCTCGCCGTGATCGTATTCTTTGTCTGGCAGTACATGCAGGTCAACTGGGGCGCAACGGGCTAGCCGGCGCTCCCCCGCGCTCAGCGCAACGCGCAGCTAGTCCCACGGGTCGCGCTCGAAGAGCGGCTCGGGGTGCGGCTGGCGGTCTGAGTACGGATCGTAGCCGTCGTCATCCTCGTTCTCCGCACGAATGAAGGGTTGGTCAGCAGGGTCGATCTTCTCGGCCGCGCGCCTTTCCGCAGGCTCAGGTCTCTTTTGCGGCTTTGCGTCCTTGGGCGCGACGTTCTTCTCGTCCATGCACGTCACTTCCCGTAGTAGTTCGTGATGGCGATATAGCTCGCCAGGTCATTTCCATATTCGCTGAGGTCAAGGCCATCGTAGTGGCTCTTGGGCGCAATGGTCACGATGGCGTTGGTCGCAGACCCGTTGGGGCTCCCCAAAAGGACGCTCCACACGTAATCGCCCTGCTGACCATAGCCGCAGATGAACGAGAGCCCGGTCTTGTCGATGCTGCGCGACGTCTGCACAGAATCGGCCGTACAGGACGAGACGAGGTTGCTCAGGCCGCAGGCATCCATCGCTGTGGTTAGTCCGCTCGAGTCGATCCCCACATCCGAAGCAACCGTAGACGCCGACGCCTGGAGGCGCACGCCGCCCACGGGCTTGCCGCCGGCAAGCGCGCTGGTGCCCGTCCCAGCTCCGGCAGCGTCCGCGGACTCCGGCGAATCCGTGATGGTGATGGTCACGGTGCCGTTGGTGTAGACCGCGTATGCGTCGCCGCTGGAGAACACACCGGTAGACGAGACGGAATACCCCTGCTTTGCGAGATACGCGTCCAGGTCGGCCGGCTCGATGTCAAAGTACTCGGCAATGTGGTAGGCGTCGCTCAGCTTGGGCGCCGGTACGTACAGGGTGACCGTGGAGCCCTCGGACACCTGGGTTCCTGCCTCGGGCGAGGTCGAGAGCACGACGTTCTCGTCGCCCTTCTCGTCGCTGTACGAGACGGAATAGGTAAGGCCCGCGTCTTGGAGGGTCTGCTCGGCGTCGGTAAGCGAGAGGCCCACCACATCCGGCACCTTGAAGGGCTGCGCCACCGTAAGCGTAATTTGGTCTGACGAGACAAACGCCTCGCCTTCGCCCGGACTCACCGCAAGCACCGTGCCCTCGGCCTCGCTGGAGTTCTTGTACGCGATGGTGATGTTCTTGGCACCCTCGTTGAGCAGGGCCGTCTTTGCATCTGACTGGCTTAGGCCCACAACCGAGGGGATGGTGCGCGCAACGGCCACGGTGATGGTCACCGAGAGATCGTCACCCGTACGCGTGCCAGCGGCGGGGTCCATCGAGACGACCTTGCCTACGTTGTCATCAGAGAGTACCTCGTTGACGGTAATGCTAAAGCCAAGCGGCGAGAGGGTCGAGCGCGCCTCGGTCTCGGTCTTGCCCACCACGTCTGGCACGGTCTTGCCGCCCCAGTACTCGTTCTCGTAGGTGTACTTCACCACGAAGGCGGCAGCGGCGAGAAGCGCAACAACCACCAGGACTACGGCCCAGGGCCGCACGCGGCCGCGATGCTTGCCGTCTGACGTGACCGGAGAGTCTATGGCCACGGGCGCGTAGGGGGTCACGCGCGTGAAGTCGGCGTCGTTGATGGGGGCGTAGGGGTCGTCCATGGCGTCGATGCCGTCGGGGCCTTCCTGACCGGCCGAGACGGCATGGGGAACCACGATGGTGGGCATCTCGTCGGCTGCTGCGCCGCCGGAGTCCGCAGGCGCGGGCGGCTCGGCCAGCTGGGTGGCGTCCGGATCCGCGGGCTGCGTCGCTCCCGGGTCTGCGAGCGCTGTGGCGTCGGGATCGACGGCCGTCGTGGGCTCCACCTCCGCGAGCACTGTGGCGTCGGGATCCACGAGCTGCGTGGCATCCGGGTCGGGCTGCCCCGCACGTGCGGCGTCCTTATCGAGCTCTGGATCCTCCATGACGCAACCTCCCCGGAACAGCAGTATCTGCTCAGCTGTTCACCATTGTGCCCCAACAGGGGAAATCACGTTGCGGAGACCCCGCTCACGGTATCGGCGGCACACGCAAAACGGCCCCGGAGCGCAGGCTCCGGGGCCGCATTAACGCCATGCCTGACGCTGCGGCGCAGCGGCGTCCTTCTCGCCCTACTCCACGGAGTCGGGCTCAACGGGCTCGTCCGTCGAGGCGGACTCACCGGCGCCAGCGCTGGCCTCGGCGGCAACCGCCTCGGCCGCGCGACGGCGGCTCTCCTCGCTCGCCGCGTCATCGCGGGCAGCGAAGAGTCTGTCGTCATCGCCAACGTCCACCTTCACGGTGTCGCCCTCGCCGACCTTGCCGTCGATGATGAGGTTGGCGACGTTGTCGACAACCTGGCGCTGGATGAGGCGCTTGAGCGGACGCGCGCCGTAGACAGGGTCGAGGCCGTCAAGCGCAAGTGACTGCTTGGCCGCCGGCGTGAGCTCGAGCGTGATGCGCTCGCGGGCAAGACGTGCGCGAACGTCCTTGAGCTGGATGTCCACGATCTTCTCGATGTCGGAGAGACCCAGCGGGTGGAAGACAACCACGTCGTCGATCCTGTTGAGGAACTCCGGCTTGAAGGTCTGGCGCAGGGCGTCGTTGACCTTGCGCTGCACCTCGTCCGGGTCGCTCTGCGCATTGGCACCCGCAATGAACTGGCTGCCCACGTTGGACGTCATGATGATGATCGTGTTCTTGAAGCTCACGACGCGGCCCTGGCCGTCGGTGAGGCGCCCGTCATCGAGCACCTGCAGCAGGATGTTGAAGACGTCGGGGTGTGCCTTCTCCATCTCGTCGAGCAGGATCACGCTATACGGGTGCCTGCGCACGGCCTCGGTGAGCTGGCCACCCTCGTCGTAGCCCACGTATCCCGGGGGCGCGCCAATGAGCCGCTGGACGCTGAACTTCTCCATGTACTCGGACATGTCGATGCGCACGAGCGCGCGCTCGTCGTCGAAGAGGCACTCGGCCAACGCCTTGGCCAGCTCGGTCTTGCCCACGCCAGTGGGGCCCAGGAAGAAGAAGCTGCCAATGGGCCTGTTGGGGTCCGAGAGGCCCGCGCGGCTGCGACGGACGGCCGCGGCAACGGCCGAGACGGCCTCGTCCTGCCCCACGACGCGCTTGTGGAGCTCGGCCTCGAGGTTCTTGAGCTTGTCCATCTCGCCCTGCATCATCTTGGACACGGGCACGCCCGTCCACTCGGAGACCACGTCGGCAATCTCCTCGGACGTGACCTCCTCCTTGAGGATACCACCGGACTCCTGCTTCTGCGAGAGCGCCTCGGACGCGGCGTCATACTCGCGCTGGAGCGAGGGGATGGTCGAGTAGCGCAGCTCGGAGGCCTTGGCGAGGTCACCGTCGCGCGTGGCGCGCTCCATCTCGCCCTTGGCGTCCTCGATCTGGGACTTGAGGTCCTGGACGTGGTCGATGGCCTGCTTCTCGTTCTGCCAGTTGGCCTTCATGCCGTCGAGCTTCTCGCGGGTGGTGGCTATCTCGCCGCGCAGCTTCTTGAGCCGCTCACGCGACGCCTCGTCCTCCTCCTTCATGAGGGCCTGCTCCTCGATCTGCATCTGGGTGAGCTGGCGGTCGACGGCGTCGATGTCTGCGGGCATGGAGTCAAGCTCCATGCGCAGGCGGCTTGCCGCCTCGTCCACGAGGTCGATGGCCTTATCGGGCAGGAAGCGGTCAGATATGTAGCGGTTGGAAAGATCGGCTGCCGAGACGAGCGCGGCATCCGTGATGCGCACGCGGTGGTGCTGCTCGTACTTGTCCTTGATGCCGCGGAGAATTGAGATGGTCTCCTCGACGCTGGGCTCCGACACCATGACCGGCTGGAACCTGCGTGCGAGGGCCTGGTCCTTCTCGATGTACTTGCGGTACTCGTCGAGCGTCGTGGCACCAATGGCGTGGAGCGCGCCGCGGGCCAGTGCCGGCTTCAGGATGTTGCCCGCATCCATCGAGCCCTCGGTTGCGCCGGCACCCACGATAGTGTGCAGCTCATCGATGAACAGGATGATGCGCCCGTCGGACTTCTCGACCTCCTTGAGCACGGACTTCAGGCGGTCCTCGAACTCGCCGCGGTACTTGGCGCCGGCCACAAGGGCGCTCATGTCGAGCTCGATGACGTCCTTGTCGCGGATGGTTGAGGGCACGTCGCCCGAGACAATGCGCTCAGCCAGGCCCTCGACGATGGCGGTCTTGCCCACGCCGGGCTCGCCGATAAGCACGGGGTTGTTCTTGGTGCGGCGGCTCAGCACCTGGATGGTGCGGCGAATCTCCTCCACGCGGCCGATGACCGGGTCAAGCTTGCCCTGGCGAGCGAGGTCCGTGATGTTGCGGCCGTACTTGGAGAGAGCCTCAAACTCCGGCTTGGAGTCCTGGCTAGTCACGCGCTCGTCGCCGCGCAGGGCCTCGTAGGCCTCCTGCACGCGCTTGCCCGTTACGCCGGCGGACTTGAGGATGCTGCCGGCCTCGGAGCGGTCGTCCGCGAGGGCGCACAGCAGGTGCTCGCTCGTGACGTACGAGTCTCCCATCTTGGTTGCGAGCTTCTCGGCGGCGTCTGCCACACGCACGAAGTTGGTGCCGGCGCCCATCTGCGAGTTGTCGCCCGTGACCTTGGGCGCGTTGGCGATGGCACGGTCGACCTGCGCCTCTATTGCGGCCGGGTCCGCGCCCACGCGCTCCACAATTGCCTTTATGTTCTGCTCTCCGGAGCTGAGAAGGGCCTTGAGCAGGTGGACTGGCTCCACCTGGCCCGCCTCGGCGTCCGTCGCGATGCCGACGGCAGACTGCAGCGCCTCCTGGGCGGTGACTGCCCACTTATCAATTCTCATATGCATCACTCCCTATGGTCCGCACGGCCTGAGGGGCGGCGGAATTCTGTTTATCGTTCTTGAGTATTCCCCCTTGAGGGGCGATATATTCAGAATCTAAGTGTTC
Organism: Tractidigestivibacter scatoligenes; assembly: GCF_001494635.1. Classification (GTDB taxonomy): domain Bacteria; phylum Actinomycetota; class Coriobacteriia; order Coriobacteriales; family Atopobiaceae; genus Tractidigestivibacter; species Tractidigestivibacter scatoligenes. The sequence continues at coordinate 55,136 of NZ_LOJF01000001.1, forward strand.
TTATAGCAGATTTTCCTATGCGATGGCACGCAGGATTTGCTGGCGAGAAGGGCCGGCGTGCTCCGCCCGGAGGCGCTTCTCGACACCCAGCGCCCAGCCAAGGCGCCTCTCATCTTCCGGTCACTCAAAAGTGAACACGAAATCAATCCGGTGAAATGCGCAACAACGTTATCCCATATAACGATTAAGCCCGACCGTTTTCGTGTTCACTTTTGCAGCCGACGAGTACGGCGAGAGACGGTCGCGAGACCCGGAAGCGCACGGGGGCCTTGGCTCTCGCGAGAGCGTCCACCAAAAGTGAACACGAAATCAATTCGGGGATATCGTGCGGCCGCTTTTTCCCAGGAATCAATTAGCGGTCATTGTTTTTTGTTCACTTTTTGCAGCGTGGGTCGAGTCGATGACGAGCAGAGGGGCTTGCCGGTGCACGCAGCGCCCGGCGATGATACGGCGCCACCAGACGCGCAGCGCTCGGCGCACATACAGCGTCCGGAGTTTATCGCTATTTTTGAAACGGCAATTGCGTTTGCCCAGGTCGCTGTAGCCAAAACTAAGAAATGGCGATATTCTCTGCTGTTGGACCAGAGGAGCCGGCGGCTGTAGCGGGGTCACCGGAACACTCGGGGCCACCGAGGCCGTCGGCGCCAGCGTCGACCCAGAGGTCCGTCGGTCTCACGCCCCGACGCTCGCCAAGCCACCACAACAGCGCGCAGCCTGCGATCAGCACAACCGTCGCCATCGCCGAGCCCTCAATCCCAAAGCCGGGGTCATATGCAAAGCCTGCCGCGGGCGTGGTCCCCGGGGTTACGCCAAATATCGCGAACGGCGTGGTACCGCCGCTATTGGGCAGCCCAAACAGCACGGCCTGGGTGAAATTCCAGCTTGCGTGCAGGCCAAACGCCGCCCAAGGGCTGTCGAGCTTCCACACGGCCAGGCCAAACAGGACCCCGCAGAGTGCCAGGTTAACGAGGGCAAGCGCCGTCAACCCGCTGTTTGCCAGATGCAGCGCCACGAAGAACACCGTGCTCAATACAATCGCAACCACATGGCTTCCCCCAACGTGGAGCGTTCGCTGGTAGAGATAGCACCGGCAGACAAGCTCCTCGGCAGAGGACTGCACAAAGACGGCGAGAAAGACCACGATGATGCCCGCCACATTCACGCCAACAAGCGAGAGGGAAAAGCTGCCCTCAAGCACCGCGACTAGCACGCATGCGCCGTTGAGCGCAAATCCCAGGAGCAGCCCAAGGCCAAGCCGCGCCGGCGTGTTTCCAGCCGTCCGGCGCGTGACTGCGCCCAGGATGGGCCTTACGCGCCTGCTTGCGCGCAGGTAGACGAGAAACACAATCCAAATGCCAATGAAGCTCAAGTAGGATGCGACCGTGAAGATCGCAGCGGCAGCGGAAGTAGAGTATTCGCCCTCCGCAAGCCCAAGCATTCCCAGGCCGTCCTGGAGCGCAAGGACATTCACCATGTCCTGCACGCCCTCGCCCGAGGTCACAGCCCCGTAGGCAAATGCCGCAATGAAAATCGCAACAACCCCACCCACGACAGACCCCAGAACAAGCAACGCAAATGCCAGAGCATAGCTGCCAATCAGGCCAAGCACGCTCTTGGGGGTCGGACGTTCTCCTGCCATCACAGCCTCCGTTTCTGGGGACGCCCCAGGCGAGAACCGCTAGTCCCTCTCGCCCGCGCCGTCGTTGCTCTTGTCGCCCGCGCCGCGGTCGCTCTCGCCGCCGCGGTCCGGAAGCCTTCCGGCGCGCCGGAGCGAGTCTCGCAATATCCACTCCACCTGTGCGTTGGCGCTGCGCATGTCGTCCTCGGCCCAGCGCTCGACCGCGGCCCAGATCTCCGGGTCGATGCGCAGGGGATATTGCTTGCGACGTGTCATGCGTAGATGCCTCCGCAGGCCTTAGTACAGCGATCCGGTGTTGAGCACCGGCTGCGCCTCGGACTCGCCGCAGAGAACCACCATGAGGTTGGACGCCATGGTTGCCTTGCGGTCCTCGTCAAAGTCGACGATTCCGCCATCGGAGAGCTCGGAGAGCGCCATGTCAACCATCGAGACGGCACCCTCCACAATCTTCTTGCGGGCGGCGATGATGGCCTCAGCCTGCTGGCGGCGAAGCATCGCGGGCGCAATCTCAGGCGCGTAGGCAAGGTGCGTAAGGCGCGCGTCGTCGACCTCCACACCCGCGGGCGCCAGGCGCAGGCCCAGCTCCTCCTTCAGGCTGTTCGAGACCTCCTCGATGTTGGAGCGCAGCGTGATGCTGGTATTGGCCGCGTCGTCGTCCTCCATGTGATCGTAGGCGTAGATGCTTGCCACGTGGCGCAGCGCAGTCTCGGTCTGCATGGAGACGTAGGAGATGTAGTTGTCCACGTCGAAGAGGGCCTTGGCGGTGTCAGACACGCGCCACACCACAACGGTTGCAATCTCGATGGGGTTGCCCTGCTTGTCGTTGACCTTGATGCGCTCCCCGTTGTGCGTGCGCGCGCGGAGCGACACCTTGGTCGAGATGCCCGCCGCAGCCTTGACCGCGAGGGCGCCCTTCTTGCCGCCCTCCTCGGTTATCTCCTCGTCAGGGCCGGACTCGCCCATCTTACGGCTGTAGAAGGGGTTCGCCCAGTAGAAGCCCGACTCGCGAATGGTGCCAATGTAGTTGCCAAAGAGGAGACAAACCTTGGCCTCACCCGGCTGCAGGGCGATAAAGCCCGAGCTCAGAATGAAGCCAAGTGCCAGCAGGAGGAACCCCACGAACATCAGGGGGCCTGCGAACTCCGGCGCCTCCAGGCCCGCATCATCCGCTGAGACGAGAAGCACGATGGACCATACGAGCCCCGCGCAACTGGCAACGAAGACAAGCACCGTGATGGCGAGCATTGCCCAACCCGACTTAGCCTTGATGAGTTTCTCGGACGTCATCTTTGCCCCTTTCCGCTTCGGCCTCCATGATACGTGCCGGGCCGATTGGTCTCAATGTGATATCACAATAATATGTACATTGAATACATAGCGCAATATCTGTTGGGGTAATGGGTTTGTAAGGACCACGCAAGGGCAGCCGCGTCCGGTGAGCATCTCACCCATTCGGCGTATTGAGCAAATGCACTCAATAGCAAGGGGATCTAACGCGAAACGCAGGGGTCGCCTCGTTGGATCCGCCGTTGGCGCGCTCTCGGCCATCGAGGTCAAAGGTGGCGTGCATGCTCGATAGAGCGGCATGGCGGAGTTCCTCTCCCGGCATCCCGAAGCAAAACGCATTGTGGTTGGAGGAAGCTCCGCGGGAGCATGCAGCTTGGATGACTTCCTCCGCGACCGCGTCCCGCTGTTCTTCTAGCCTGCGGTGAGGCGCGCTTCTCGCACCCGCCTGCGCAAAACGACCCCGCCTACTCGACGGGGTCGTTGTTGCCGTTTCCGAGAAGCCCTCGCATGACCTGCTCGGGACTCTGCCCGTCGTAGCGGGCAAGCGCTGTGATCCTCTCTCGCATATGGAACTCGTGGACCTCGTCCTCGAGCTCGCGCACGCGGGCGCGCAGGCGGTCGATTTCCTCGTCCCGCTCGCGCGCACGCTCGCGCATGTCCATGATGCGTACCACGCCAGCCAGATTAATGCCCTCATCGGTGAGCTTGGAGATGAGGTTGAGCCGGTCAATGTCGGCCTGCGAATACAGGCGCGTGTTGCCGCGCGAGCGACCGGGCGTGACCAGGCCCTTCTGCTCGTATACGCGAAGGGTCTGGGGATGCATGCCCGTGAGCTCCGCGGCCACGCTGATCATGTACAGGGGCTTGTCCCTGTCGCGCGCGTCGCGACCCTCGGATGCGCCATCGCTACGACTCATAGCGCTCGACGTCCTTTCTGTAGTCTCGCTTGTCGGCATCCATCAGGGCGCTAAGGCCATCGCGTTCCTTCTTTGAAAGCGACGTGGGCACCTTCACGCGGATGGTCACGTAGAGCGCGCCACGCGTGCCCTTGCGCTTGACGTTGGGCGCACCCAGGTCGCGGAACCGGAAGCACTTGCCGTCCTGCGTCCCCGCGGGCACCTTGAGACGAACCTCGGTGCCGTTTGGCGTGGGAACGTCGACCGTCGCTCCAAGCGCGGCCTCGTACATGCTTATCGGCAGCTCCATGCGGATATCGGCGCCGTCGCGCTTGAAGAGCGGGTGCTCCTCGACGTGCGTGGTAATCACGAGGTCGCCGCGCTGACCGCCGTTTGCGCCGTACTCGCCGCGACCGCGATAACGCAGCTTGCCGCCATCCACAGCGCCAGCCGGAATCTTGACGGTAAGCGTCTGCTCCTCGCCTGTCGACGGCACGCGGTACGACACCTTGCGCGTGGCGCCGTTGAGCGCCTCGTCAAAGGTGACGTCGATGCGCATGGTGAGGTCCCCGCCCTTGGCGGGCCGCTGAGCCTGCTGGCGAGCAGCGCCGCCAAAGATGGACGAGAAGTCAAAGCCGCCAAAGTCACCGCCCATACCATTGAAGATGTCGGACCAGTCGCCGTTGCCACCAACGTTGGTGTAGGTGTACGTGCGCCTGGGGCCACCGGACCCGCCAAAGTCCGCGCCGGGAATGCCGCCAAACATGAGCAGCTGGTCGTACTCCTTGCGCTTCTTCTCGTCCGACAGAGTGGTGTAGGCCTCGGAGATCTCCTTGAACTTCTTCTCGTCGCCACCAGCATCGGGGTGGTACTTTGCCGCAAGCTTGCGGAATGCCTTCCGGATCTCATCCTGGGTGGCGTCGCGCTTCACGCCCAAGATGTCATAGTACGTCTTCTTGCCATTGGCCATGGTTTCGCACGAGCCCCCTCTCATATCAATGCGCCCGGACCGAGCGGCCCGGGCGCCGTTACACTACTTTTCCTTTGCGGCGCCATTGCCCGAGCCGGGTTCCTTGTCGCCGCTGCCCTTGGCCTCGGCGTCCTTATCGGCCGCGTTGGCCGCAGCGTCCGCCGGGCGCTTGGGCCCACCGTAGGTGACGGTCACCATCGCCGTGCGGATGACCTTCTTGCCCATACGGTAACCCTTCTGGTAGACCTGGTCGACCGTCTCGTCATAGGCGTCCTTGTCCTCGCGACGGCCAACGGCCTGGTGCTCAAGCGGATCGAACGGCTCGCCAGCGGGGTCAATGGGCTCGACGCCCTCCTTGGAAAGGACGCCCACCATCTTGTCATGGACGGCCGAGACACCATCGACGAACTGCTTGAACTGCTCTGCCGTTGTGTCCTGGCCAAAGCCGGACGCGTGCTCGAGCGCGCGCTCCATGTCGTCGATGACGGGCAGCAGGCTCACTACGAGCTTCTCGGCGGCGCGCTCGCGCTCGTCCAAACGCTCCTGGGCGGTGCGGCGGCGGTAGTTGTCCCAGTCCGCCTGAAGACGGACGAGACGATCGGTGGATTCGGCGGCCTCCTTCTTGGCCTTCTCGATGTCCTCCGTCATGTCACTGAGCTTCTTCTGCAGCTCGTCGCGCTCGGAGCGGAACTTCTTCGCGTCCTCAACGGCCTCCTGCTCGAGCACCTCATCGGCAGCCTTCATGGCAGCGGCGCGCATCGCCGCGTCATCATCCGGATCGATGTCACCGGGGGCAGAGCTGGTGGCGGCTGACGCCGAGCTTGCCGTGGATGCCGACGCGTCCTTGGGCGAGGACTCTGCCTCGCCCGGCTGCGTGGTGCCAGGCTTCTTCTCGTCTGCATCCTCGATTGGCACTTTCACGTCACCCTCCTCATGCGTACCAGAGGGAGCGGCCTTCTCGGCCGCCCCCTAGACAGTCTGTCTTCGAGAACCGGCGCCGCAGCTTGGCAGCGGCGCCAATCCCGAGGCTAGTCCTTCTTCTTGTCGTCGTCGACGACCTCATAGTCGGCGTCGACCACGTCGTCGGCGGAGCCGGAGCCGGCGTTGGAGGCACCGGCGTTACCGCCCGCAGTCTGCTCCTGCGTGTTGGAGTAGACGACCTCCGCCAGCTTGTGGCTGGCCTCCTGGAGCTTCTCGCCCGCGGCCTTGATGGCGTCGATATCCGTGCCCTCGAGCGCCTTCTTGGCAGCGTCGACCGCGTCCTGGACGTTCTTGCGCTGGTCCTCGGGCACCTTGTCGCCAAGGTCCTTCAGGGTCTGCTCGGTGGAGTAGCAGAGAGAGTCGGTCTGGTTGCGGACCTCAATCTCGTCCTTGTGCTTCTTGTCCTCCTCGGCGTGGGACTCGGCGTCCTTGACCATGCGGTCAACCTCGTCGTCAGAAAGCGCGGTGGAGCCAGAGATGGTGATCTGCTGGGACTTGCCGGTGGCCTTGTCCTTAGCCGTGACCTTCACGATGCCGTTAGCGTCGATGTCGAACGTGACCTCAATCTGCGGCACGCCACGCGGCGCGGCAGGAATGCCGGTGAGCGTGAACTTGCCGAGCGACTTGTTGTCGGCCGCCATCTCGCGCTCGCCCTGCAGGACGTTGATCTCGACGGACGTCTGGTTGTCTGCGGCCGTGGAGTAGACCTCGGTCTTGCTCGTGGGGATCGTGGTGTTGCGGTCGATCATCTTGGTCATGACGCCGCCCATGGTCTCGACACCAAGCGACAGCGGCGTGACATCGAGCAGCAGGATGCCGGAAACATCGCCGGTAAGAACGCCGCCCTGAACGGCAGCGCCGTCGGCAACGACCTCGTCAGGGTTCACGGACATGTTGGGCTGCTTGCCGGTCATCTGCTTGACGAGCTCCTGCACGGCGGGCATACGGCTGGAGCCGCCAACGAGAATAACCTCGTCAACGTCAGAGATCTGCATGTTGGCGTCGCGGAGCGCCTTGGTCACAGGGGCCTTGCAACGGTCGAGAAGGTCGCGCGTGATGCGCTCGAACTCGGCACGGGTCAGCGTGTAGTTAAGGTGCTTGGGGCCGGTGGCGTCAGCGGTGATGAAGGGCAGGTTGATGTCGGCCTGCTGTGCGGCGGAGAGCTCCTTCTTGGCGTTCTCGGCAGCCTCCTTCAGACGCTGAAGCGCCATGGGGTCCTTGCGAAGGTCGATGCCGTTCTCCTGCTGGAACTTGTCGGCCGCCCAGTCAATCACGCGCTGGTCCCAGTCGTCGCCGCCCAGGTGGTTGTCGCCGTTGGTGGCGAGAACCTCAACCACGCCGTCGGCGAGGTCGAGCAGCGAGACGTCGAAGGTGCCGCCGCCCAGGTCGAAGACGAGGACCTTCTGCTCGGTGCCCTTCTTGTCCAGACCGTAGGCGAGTGCCGCGGCCGTAGGCTCGTTGACGATACGCTTGACGTCGAGGCCAGCGATCTTGCCTGCGTCCTTGGTGGCCTGACGTTGGGCGTCGTTGAAGTACGCCGGGACGGTGATGACGGCCTCGGTGACGGGCTCGCCAAGGTACTTCTCGGCGTCTGCCTTCATCTTGCCAAGGATCATGGCGCTGATCTGCTCGGGCGTGAAGTCCTCGCCGTCGATCTCGACAACGGCACGGTTGCCAGTACCGCTCTTGACGGTGTACGGGACAGTCTTGAGCTCGGAGCCGACCTCGTCATAGCGACGGCCCATGAAACGCTTGATCGAGAAGACCGTGTTCTTGGGGTTGGTGACGGCCTGGTTCTTAGCAGCCTTGCCCACAATACGGTCGCCGTCGGCACGGAAGCCAACGACGGACGGGGTGGTGCGATCGCCCTCCGCGTTCACGATGATGGTGGGCTGACCGCCCTCGAGGACTGCCATTGCAGAGTTGGTTGTACCAAGGTCAATACCGAGAATCTTGCCCATGGTGTTCGTTCCTTTCCTTCTGCGCCGCTGCGGCATTTGCCGTGCTCAGCGCTTTGTTCGCTCTTGTACGTTTTGTCTTATGCCCCCTATGGTTTGACTTTATACATTATCTAAGTCTCTTTGCATGAGATTTTTTAACGCCATCTGGCGCAAGGGGTGGGCACGGAGCCGTGCGGCACTCCTCAATCACGCGGACGGCCGTCTCTCAGACACTGTTGAGAAGGAATTCGACGAAATCTGGCTCCTTGGGGCCACGAAACGTCGAATTCCTTCTCAACAGCACATGGGGGACATCCCGGGGAGGACGACCGGCGGCTGGTCGGCGGCTGGCCGGCGGCGGCCCCTCCCAAAAACTGCGGGTTAATTGCAGTCAGTCGGAGGTGCTGCTGAGAAAAACCGCAGGTAGATAACTCGCAGCCTTTCTCGGCACTGCAATTAAGCCGCAGTTTTTCCGTGAGCAGGGGCAGTGGAGGTGGAGGGTGCCACAGGGCGGGACGCCCCACGCGCCACGGCGGGGTCCTGCCGCATACGAAACGACGGCCGCACGCCAGAAGGCGCACGACCGTCGCTCGAGGGGATACCAATAAAGCCAGCTAGCTAGTTCTTCTCGCCAGCATCCTTCTCACTAGCGGACTTATCGCCAGCGGCCTTCTCGGCAAGCTTGCGATCCAGCTTGGCCTGCTTGCGCTTGCTGCGCTTGTAGAGCTCGGGATGCTCCCGCTCGGCCTTGGTGCGCCGCACGATGAGCGCCACGCCTCCGGCCACCAGCGCGCCAACCGCAATATCAACGCCGCGCACGATTCCCCACCAGGGTGACTCCTCCGTGTGCTGCACCGAGCCAGGCACCATCCCCTGCATGGCCGAGGAGTTCACCACCGCATACGCCAGGTTGTGAATCGCCCTGCGCATGCAGACGCGCGCCGTGGGGCTGTCGTAGTCAGAGATGGACCACATGGCGGGCATGCTCATGCACAGATAGGTGTCGCAGCCAACTCGCATGGCGAGGTCGCGATGGTTGTCGCCATTCCACGTCCAGTAGTCCGAAATCACCATGCCCTCAAAGCCCCACTCCTCGCGCAGGACATCGTGGAGCAGCGCATAGTTGCAGTGGCCAATCGTGGTTCCAATGCACGTCTGAGCTGCCATGACCGCCGTTCCGGCGCGCATGACCTTCTCGGCAACGCCACCGGAGTCATCGGACGTATAGCGCACCGTCTTCCTGGCGCCCTTCAGCGCGATCTCAAATGGGCGGAGGTACAACTCGCGCATGGTCTGCTCGTCCGCCCAGGTGCAGATGAGCCGGTCGCGTCCAGTCTCGGTGTCATTGAGCGCAAAGTGCTTGAGGTAGCAGTACATGCCCTTGTCGCCCGTGCCGGAGACTATGCGCTCCGCAAGCTTTCCGGTAAGCACGGGATCCTCGGAGTAGTACTCAAAAACGCGGCCCGAGAAGAACGAGCGGTGCAGGTTAAGACCGGGCGAGTACCAGCCGGAAATGCCATGCGCCAGTCCCTCGGTGCCAATCGCCTCGCCCATCTGGTAGAGGAGGTCCTTGCTCCACGTAGCCGCAGCCAGGGGCGCGTATCCGTAGGAGCAGCTCTTGGTCATGTCGTAACCGCTGTCGGAGCCCTGGACCTTGAGGCCGTTGGCTCCATCCATGTCGATGGTCGCCGGGAGGCCGATGGAATCAATTGCAGCGGTAACGTATGCGTCGCCCGAGAAGTTCCTCACGATGTTTGCCTTGTCAGCGTCCCAGTCAATCTGGTCGAGAAGGGCATCCCACATCGGGTCGTCGTACGCGACGCCGCGCAGGTCGGAGGCCACGAGACCATTCTTGGCACCAGACGTCGGCGCCTCGGCGGCATAGACCAGGCTGCCCTCCACGTCGCCGAAGCGGGAGTCCGTCTTGGGGTCAAAGGTCACGAAGAGGTCGTGGTCCGTCGCGAACTCGTCGTCGATCGATTTGGTCGCCTCAAAGACCGGCTGCGTGCCCGACCAGTTAGCGCGCGAGAGGATTCTCGACTGTGCGCGCATGTAGTCGCTGCTCGCCTGGAAGCGGTTGCTGGCGGCGACGTAGGCTTGGGTGGGGTCCTCGACGGGGCGGCCCTGGTCGTCGAGCACGGACTGCGCCTCGCGCTCGGAGCGACGCGTGTGCTCGGCGTCGGTGCCGTCGAACCAGAGCGTCTCGTCCTGTGTGACGGTTGCCTGGTCGATGACCGCGTGGCTGTTCTCGCGGAGGCTCACCACGTAGTCCCCGGCCTCCAGCACGTAGCAGCCCACGGTTCCGTTGGGATTCTCGTGCGTGTAGCAGTAGGAGGCCATGTCCTCACGGTCGAGCGAGAGCTCGAGCGTTTGCGACTGCCCCGGCGCCAGAAGGTCCGTCTTGGCGAAGTCGGCAAGCTGGCAGGCGGGCTTCTCGATGCCCGCCGACTGGTCGAGCTCGGTGTAGGGCGAGGTAACGTACAGCTGGACGACATCCTTGCCACTGACGTCTCCCGTGTTGGTCACCGTAACGCGCGCGACAACGCGCTCGTCGTCGGCGCTCACGGAGTCAAGCGACTGCGAGAAGGTCGTGTACGAGAGACCGAAGCCAAACGGGAACACCACCGCGTCGTCGTACGAGAAGGACGGGTCCACCAGCGCCGCCGTCTCGTAGTAGCGGTAGCCCATGTACATGCCCTCCTGGTACTCATTGAAGGTGCGCATGAACTCTCCGGAGCTGCCGTAGCCACCGGACTTGATGGGCAGGTTGTCGTAGGTGTGCGTCCCAACGCTCGCGAAGGACGGGTCGGCCGTGAAGTCGCGCGACCAGGTGTCGACGGTGCGGCCGCTGGGGTTGACGTCGCCGTCGAGAATCGTCGAGAACTCCGAGAAGCCACGCTCGCTGGGGTGCCCGTAGTGGATGATGGCGTCCACCTCGAGGTCACCGGACATGAGGTCGCCGACCTCCATGGGCGCGGAGCCCACGATGACCACGATCACGGCACCACAGACGCGCTTCGCGGCGGCGATGGCACCCCGCTCGCTCTGCGAGAGCGCGAGGTAATGGGGCGTGCCGTCGGAGTAGGCGTCCATCTTCTGGTCCTGCCCCTCCTGGCCGGCGCGCGTCACAAACACGATGCCCGTGGCCGCACGGTTCTCGGCAATCCCGTCGTAAATCGAGGGGTCGTACTCGTAGATGCGGCAGTCGCCGCCCAGCAGAGACCCGGCCTTGCCCGCGGGCGCCGTGCCCTCCGCTTCCTCGAGCACCTCGGGGTCGCCCGCCGCGCGCATGGCGTCGGCGGCAGAGTTGTCGATCGAGAAGGCCGAGAGGCCTTGCTCGGGCGTCACGGGGTCAACCGACCACTTGGCCGATCCACCAGGCGTAAGCTGCCCGTAGATGGGGTCGAGGTAGGCGCGCCCAAACGGCATGACCGTCGAGCCCTTTGCCAGAGGCAACACGCCGGAGTTCTTGAGCAGCACCGTGCCCTCGTCCTGAATCCTGGCCGCCACCTTGTAGGCTGCGTCCTTGGCCTGCGTCGGGTCCGGGGTCTGCGGCGCGGTCCTCGTCATGTCGGCGCCCGTAGACGAGCAGCCGCTCAGGGCGGTTGCTGCCACTGCGCCTGCCGCGACACTGCCGGCGGCGCCAAAGAGCTGGCGCCTCGTCATTCTCGCCTCTCTCATGGCTACTCCTCCCCCTGGGTTACTTGCGGTACGTAGTAATTGGAGTCCCACGACGTCTTGTCGCTGGGCGTCTCCACGTAGGTCTCGCCTTTGCCCAGGTAGGTGTCGAGCGTGGACCCAAGCAGGGTACCCGCCGCGGTGACAAGAATGGCGACGAGCGCCAAGATCACCATGGGGATGATGAGCAGAACCCTGAACTTTGTGTTTGACATCTTGAGCTTTGCAGCCCCCTCGGCTGCAGGCGCTGTCTGCGCCCCTGCTTTGCGTGACATTGAGCCTCCCCTTCTTGCCCGTCCCCTCGGACGGGCCCTGACAAGCGCAGGGTATTCCGCAACATGCCGTTTTGCGGTAGGCGGCACATTTGGTGAGTCAGGTGACAAAACCGGGAGTCAAGCGCCAGTGGCGGGCCTTGGAAGTCATCCCCCTGCGTTAAGATTCCTGCAGGGAGGGGATTTCGTGTATCGGATTCTCATTGTCGAGGACGAGCCAGACGCCGCCGCAGCATTGCGCGACGCCATCAGGCGCTATGGCGACGAGCACGCTGAGCAGTTCCAGGTTGGCTGGATGAGAAATACCATCGACCTCGACGAGCCCGCCTTCGACCTCATCTTCATGGACATCGACCTCGGCGTCGAGAATGGCATGGATGCCGCAAGGGAGATACGCGAGTTTGACCGCTCGACGCCCATCATCTTTGTCACCAACCTCGCCCAGTATGCCGTTCAGGGATATGAGGTAAACGCCCTGGATTTCATTGTGAAGCCCTTCACGTACGGGAGCTTCTCGCTGCGGATGGACCGCGCCATGGAGGTCCTGCGCAGGCAGGAGGGCCGTTCGATTTCCGTCCAGACGAGAGACGGACTGCGAATCTTTCCCGCATCCAGCCTGGTGAGCGTCTGGATGCGTGGTCACGACGTTAACTACGGACTCTCCGACGGCAGCGTGGTAACGGCACGCGGGAGCATGAAGGAGACAGAAGAGAGACTCGGCGGAACCCCGTTCCTCAGGATCTCCTCCGGCTGCATCATCAACATGTCACACGTTCGCGGGGTGAAAGACACCGCGGTCACGCTATCCGACGGCAGCGTGAGCTATATAAGCCGTGCCAACAAAAAGCGCTGCCTGGCGCAGATTTCGCGCTTCTTGGGTGGTGGCGCATGATGGCGGAGCCAGCGGGCCCTCTGGCCTTTCTCTACTACGAGGTTGCGCTGATTCTCCAAACGTTCGAGGTCATTGTGCCCGTTATCATGCTCGCCTCTGCCAGGCCACGGAGAGAACGCCTGGGCGTACGGGGTGTCCTTTCCATCGCTGGGTCTGGGGCCGCGATATTCGTGGCATGCCCGCTCGTCTTTCTTGCGGTGACGGGCGGAAGCGTTCCCGTCGGGGGAGCCTCCTACTCGCTCTTCAGCTCCATTGTAATCTTGGTATCGCTGGTGCCGCTTGTCATGGCCATCTTCGAGGCCTCGGCCTGGCAGGCGCTCTTCTGCGTCGGCGCGGGCTACACCATACAAAACTTGGCATCGGGTACGACGGAGTTTGTGTGGCTGCTCATTAGGCAGGCACGCGGCATTCCCGGAAGCGTCACCATGCAGCAGGCCATTGCAACAATGGACGCGCTCATAGCGACCATCGTGACCGTCGTCCCCCTGCTGCTGGTCTACACGATCTCCTATTTCGCGTTTATCCGACCCGCCCGACGGGAGGGACTGGGCAGCATCGAAGACCATGGGATGGCCGAGGTTCTCCTGCTGGTTATTCTCGTCGTAATTACGTTCGACGTGCTCATCAAAGAGCTATCGAGAACGGCAGACTTCCCGATGCTCTTTGGCCTGCGTGCGGTACACGGAACCGTATGCGCCTTTGTTCTCTTCGTACAGTCGGTGATGCTGAGAAGGCGCGGACTGGAGATTGAGCTTTCGGAGAACCGACGGATTGCCGCCGAGCGCGAGCGGCAGTACCAGCTCTCTCGCGCAAACATCGACGCCATTAACGTGAAGTGCCACGACATACGTCACCAAATTCACCGCGCCGTGGCTGGCAGCGGTGTCATCGATCCCGAGTTCCTTACGAGCGTCGAGCAGGAAGTGGCCGTCTACGATTCACAGGCCAAGACGGGAAACGAGGCGCTGGACACAATCCTCACCGAGAAGGGCCTGCTTTGCGAGCGCGAGGGCATCTCGCTGAGTGTCATCGCCGACGGGCATGCGCTTGATGCGCTTGCGCCCCACGAAGTCTATTCGTTCTTTGGCAACGCGCTGGACAATGCCATAGACGCCGTTCGCGCACTCGATGATTCCGGGCAGCGCAGCATCTCCCTCACCGTTAGGCGCGTGGGCCAGCTTGCGACGATTCACGTTGAGAACTACTTCGCCGGGGACACAAGCTTTTCCGGAGGACTGCCGCAGACGAGCAAGAATGACACGTCACGACACGGGTTTGGCACGCGCTCGATGCGTGAGATAGTGGAGAGACACGGCGGGACGTTGACGTTTGGGCAACGCGATCGCACCTTTACGGTAGATGCCATGATTCCTGTGCCGTAGGATCCACTTTCCGAGGAGCGGCAGGCCCTCCGGGTGCACGTCGGGGTTGCGTGCCGATGCTGCTGAGAAGGAATTCGACGTTTTACGGCCCCAGGGACCAGGCTTTCGTCGAATTCCTTCTCAACAGCGCATGGGGCGGCCAGTGAACAGCACGGGGACAACGCAGAGCGAAACCTCCCCCGCGTCACGCTCCGCGCCTACAATCTAGAGGCAAACCCAACCACGGGAGGTACCCATGAAGCTTCTCATCGCATCCGACATCCACGGCGCCGCCGACTGGTGCGCGCGACTCATGGACGCCATCGACGCCGAGAACCCGGACCGCGTGGTTCTTCTCGGCGACCTGCTCTATCACGGGCCGAGAAATGACCTCCCCCAAGACTACGCCCCCAAAAAGGTGATTGGCATGCTCAACGGCATTGCCGAGAAGGTCATCGCCGTGCGTGGCAACTGCGAGGCAGAGGTCGACCAGATGGTGCTCGACTTTCCCTGCATGGCCGAGTACAACGTCCTGCTTGACCCCGACGCCAACTACGGCGCGGGAATGACCATCTTCCTCACGCACGGGCACGTATGGGGACCGGGAATCCACAATTCCGTCGACGCGTGGCCCGAGCTGCCGCAGGGTTCGGCGCTGGTATATGGGCACACGCATAAAAAGGTCAACCAGCTAAGTGACTCCCATCCTGGAATCACCGTGTTCAACCCCGGCTCGGTTGGCATCCCCAAGGACGGGACGCACAGCTACGGCATCTACGAGAACGGCCACTTCGAGTTCCGCGTGTGGGACGAGTAGGACAAGCACAAAGACAGCCGGGGCCCGCGACGTGTGCCGCAGACCCCGGCCGCTTTTTGGTGCCTCATGCCGAGAAGTGCTTCGCTAAGGCTCCTTGTAGGCGATGAGCAGGCTAGATGCCAACCACGCGAGGGTCGCAATCGTGGCAACACCAACCGCGATGTAGAAGAGCGCCATTGCTGCCTGCGCATTTGTGACGGCACTCTCATAGGTAGACGTTAAGGAATAACTGGTTATCGCACTAGCAGAGGCGTCGGACAGCGTCCTTGATGCTTTGTCGAGGAGCGACGCATACACCATCCCAAGCACACCAGATGCCACCAGCGAGCCAATGGACACCTTCTTGGCAGTGCCATGCCATTCAGCGAGCTTTGACTTTGCTTCTGCCATTGTGAGTTCCTTTCATTGGGAGCAAGCGACCCAAATCGGCACGAGAGCTACTTCGCGGAGTAGTAGTCATCGCCAATCTGGAATGCCTGGACCTCAGCCTTGACCTGCGCGGCATCCGTGGTGGCAGGGGCATCAAACACGGCGTTCTCACCTGCAGCCCATGAGCTCGCACTAACGTACGTCTCGTCCACACGCGTACCCGATTCGTCGTAAAAGCCAAAGATAACGCTTACATTGCTTAGATTCTGGTCAGTCGCATTGGCAATCGTGGCGGTGTACTCGTACATGCCATAGCCTTTGTCGGTCTTGTCGAAGCTAGCCCCGTCGAAGAGCGCTTGGACCTTGTCGACCATCTGCTGCTGTGGGGTTTCGACGTTCTCGTCCAGCTGGTCTGCGACCATACCGGGAATGGCAACGTCCACTCCAAGGGCTGACGTGTAGTGATATTGACCGGTGCAGGTGCCGTAGACACCAAGCGCCTGGCCCTCCTGAAGGTGATTGTCCCCAAGCACTGAGTTGTCAATCTTTACGTACACCATGTCGTCGTAGCCGGACACGTCGGTAGCAAGGCGAACGTCTGTCTCGTTGCTGCCCTCAATGACCTGAGCAACGCTACCCACAAAATAGAGTTTCTGATTCTTGTAGTCATCGGGGGTCTTGGCGACCTTGGCATAGTCTACCTGCTGATAGTTTGCCGGATCAAACGGCTCGGAGGATGGCTTCGAGGAGTTGCCGCCGAGGGCTGCCATCACAATGATTACCGCCAGTATCACAAGAATGACAGCGAGGACCTTCTTGCCGCGATGCTTCTTTGGCGTCTTGTCCTCGTTCTTCTCCTGGGTGGCGTCATCATTCCGCTTCATATGGATTCCTCCTTCTGCGTCGGAGCCCCCTCCACAAGGCCAGGTTCGTTGTCGGGAGCTGAATGCATCCTAGAAGGGCACCACGGCTTCTTCATTAGCTCCCAGCTAAATCACTGCGAGCGGTGGTCGCCCCGCGCCCTATCTGGCATGATGGTTCGCTCGCCATGCGCCCAGAGAAGGTCGTCGCACTGCTCGATGCCCACACCATGATGGAGTGCGTATGCAACGATAAGGTCGCGGCAGTTATCGGGCCGCAGGCGGCACGCTCCGCCGCGTTCGAGCAGTTCGGAGGCATCGCGGATATCCAGCCGCATCCCAAACGCAAGTTGCAGCAGCTTGTCGCGCGAGGCATGCCTAGTTCCCGCAAGAATCTGATACGCAAAGGTCTGATTGAGGCGGCTGCGATAGATGGCCTCGTTTCTCGGCATCCCACTTGCTGCCATGCTGTCGCGCGCCCAGGCCGAGAGATTCCTCTCGTCGAGGAATGCATGGGCCAGAACCTCATCGAGGTCCGCGTCGTGCGTTATGGCGTACCAGGGCTCTTCCACGTCCGCCTCCATCCGCAATGGATGGTGGCAAAACGGCGAGCTACTTTCATTAGCTTGCTGCTAAAAGACAAGACGGGCGCGAGCGGGGCCTCAAGACTAGCTTCCAGGCGTCAGCGCCACGCACATCGTGAGGACGGCAACGAACGCAATGAGCAAGCCAAGCCCCATGAGCAGCCGCTTTGCCATAAGGATTACACGGGCAGAGCGTCGCTTGTACTTCATCGCAGCATACGGACCCGCCCCCAGCATCGCCGCCGGAATCTCATCCACCAAAAGAAGGACAAGGTAGGCCGTCACGCCAAGAATCACCAGGAGCGATTCCACGGGATGGTCGCCAGCCATGGCATTGGTGGCGTAGACCGCGGCCGAGCCAAAGAGAATGCCCACAAATGCACCGAGAACCACCAAGGCAACGGTAAGCACCTGCACCCACGGCTTGGCCTCAGAGAACGCCGCCACCAACTGGCCAGGCCTCGCCAGCGTTCGCGGGATCTTCTCACGCTTGCTGCTCTTTGCGCCCGAAGTCTTGGCGTCGTTCCCGACAGCCGCCTCCGGCACTGCTTGCAGCATGGCGTCACGCAGCGCCGTCGCGCTCTGGTAGCGCTCGCTCGGCTCGAAGCGGCAGGCCTTCTCGACAATGCGCCGCAGCTCGGGGCGGACAATGCCGGGATCCGCAAGTGCCGTCGCATACCCCTCGGCATCCGGGGTAAGGCCCGTGAGCATATAGCCAAGCAGGCAGCCCACCGAGTAGACGTCGGAGCGGCCGTCGGTCTGGGCAAAGCCGTACTGCTCGGGGGACGCAAATCCCCAGGTACCAAGCCGCGTGGTGTCGCGCTGGGCGCCCTCGACGTAGGCGCGCGCAATACCTAAGTCGATGAGAACCGCCCCACGCGGGGAGAGAATCACATTTTTTGGAGACACGTCACGGTGAACGATGCCCTGCTCGTGGAGGGCGGCAACCGCATCGCAGACGTCAACGATCACGCGCGCCGCCGCGGTCTGTCCCATACGCCCGGCATTGGCCACACACGTCGCAAGCGACGCCCCATAGACGTATTCGCGAACAATAACTACCTGGTCAGGCAGGTCGTACGTCTCGACCACACGCGGTAGGTGCGCGCCGCAAACGGACGAGAGGCGCGAGAACACCTCATCGTTCGCAACGTTGCGCTTGATGCGCTTGCGCACGAGAGGACCCTCGCCCACGTGGCCGGCGCCCTGTCGGCTCACAACCTCGGTCGAACCCGCCTCGTTGCTCGCGAGCACGCGCTCCACGCGGTAGGCCTCGTCCTTCTCGAGCGCAGCCATAAGCTGCCCGTCTTCGGAGACAGCCACCTATGCTCCCCCATCGATTAGGGTCTTTTCGCCCAGGCGCCACAGCTCGTCGTCGGTCTGCGCGCGGTCCATGCCGTGCTCCAGACAGAAAATGATGATGGCATCGCGACGGTTGCGCGACCACAACTCTGAGGCGCCGGCAAGCCGCAGCAGGCGCTGCGCCTCGACAAGCGAGCAGCCCAGCCCAAATGCCAGCATAATCGCGCTGTCACGGCCAGGACGCCGTGCACCCTCGAAAATCTGGTAGCAGAACGTGGGGTTGAGCCCAGATGCACGTATAACCTGCGACTTCTTGAGCCCATGCGCCTCTCGCACGGCTTCTGCGTACTCCGCGAGTGGGCGCTCTTCCAGGTTTGCGCGCGCAAGGTACTGCTCGGGCGAGGCCGAGGCGAGCAGCTGCTCTAGCAGCTCCGCCGTGAGGCGCACGGACCCCTCGCCTTTGCCAGACGCCTCGCGCGGCTCCGCCTGCTCCCCCAGCATCAGAACTTGTCGACCATGCCGTTGGCGCCTGCGTGGAGCTGCTGGATGGTCTGGGGAATGAGGTCCAGGTCGTAGGGGGTCATCTGGTAGACCCAGTTGAGCCAGTTGCGGTAGAGAAGGTTCGCGTGTGCGCGCCACGTGAAGATGGGCTGGCTCTCGGGGTTGTCGTCCGGGAAGTAGTTCTCGGGCAGACGAATGGGCAGCCCCTTGTGGAAGTCACGCCAGAACTCGTCGGAGAGCGTGTCGCGGCCGTACTCAAAGTGGCCGGTCACGTAGATCTCGTGGAAGTCTGGCGTGGCGATAATAGCTGGGCCGCTGGTAAAGCCCTCCGAAAGCACGTGCAGCTCGGGGTGGCGCGCAAGCTCGTTGGTGTCGATGGCGGCGTGGCGCGAGTGCGGCATGTAGTGCACCTCGTCGAAGCCGTTCGTGAGGAAGTTGTACTCGTCGCACAGGCGCTGCGGGAAGACGCCAAAGAGCTTGGAGCCCAGCTGCTTCTTGGGGATGTGGTACAGGTGCCAGAGTCCGGCCATGGCGCCCCAGCACAGGTACATGGTGGAGAGCACGTGCTCCTGCGACCAGTCGATGATTCCGCAGAGCTCGTCCCAATAGTCAACGTCCTCGAAGTCCATCTGCTCCACGGGGGCGCCGGTGATGATGAGGCCATCGTAGTTCTTGTCGGCAAACGAGTCGAACGTATCGTAGAACTTCACGAGGTGGTCCTGCGAGACGTGCGTGGCCTCGTGCGTCGAGACGCGCATGAAGTCGCAGCTCACCTGCAGCGGCGACTTAGATATGAGGCGCAGAATCTGGGTCTCGGTCTCGATCTTGGTGGGCATGAGGTTGAGGATGGCCACCCTCAGCGGGCGGATCTCCTGGCGCTCGGCAACCTCTTCCTCGAGGGCAAAGATGCGCTCTTGGTGCAGGATCTTCTTGGCGGGCAGGCCGTCTGGGATGTTGATAGGCATGCATGTCTCCTTGAATAGAGCGAACGGGCAAGACGGACGGGCGCCGGCGGCGGTTGCCGCGACGCAGCTAGCGCATTCGACACATTCGCGCCGTGAGTGGAGCCATGTTTGCCCTGTTCCAGCTCATGCAAGGTCCTTCTCGCCACGCGCACCCCATATGGCACGCACGCTCTCCCAGTATAGTAAAGAGCGCGTTGACTGTCCCCCGTTTTCATGCGGCGATATTGTCGTGAAGGTGGAAAAGCGCACGTACATACCCCATACTGTGCAGCATGAATACATCATTTGCCGAGCTCGGGCTAAACGAGCAGATCCTCGCCGGGGTGGAAGCCCTTGGCTTTGAAACCCCCACCCCCGTCCAGGCGCAGGCCATCCCCGTTGTCCTTGAGGGGCGCGACGTGGTTGCGTCCGCGCAGACGGGAACCGGCAAGACCGCTGCGTTTGCCCTGCCTGCGCTGCAGCTCATCCAGGGCAAAAAGGCGCCCAGCAAGGAGCCGCTCGCCCTGGTGGTGACGCCCACGCGCGAGCTTGCCGCGCAGATTGACAACGTGGTGAGCGTGGTGTGCAAGGAGACAGGCCAGCGCGCCGTCATAGTGATGGGCGGCGCCAAGTTCGACAAGCAGATCGCGCAGCTCGAGAAGGGCTGCGACCTTTTGGTTGCCACGCCCGGCCGCTTGCTCGACCTCATGGAGCACAACCACGTGAGCCTCTCCAAGGTGCAAGTCCTGGTGCTAGACGAGGCGGACCGCATGCTCGACATGGGGTTCTGGCCAAGCGTGCGCCGCATCATGCACGCGCTGCCCGAGAAGCACCAGACCCTGCTCTTCTCGGCAACCATTCCGCCAAGCATCAAGAGCACCATCGACGCGCTGCTGAGAGACCCCGCCTACGTGGAGATTGCACGCGTTGGACAGACGGCCGACACGGTTGAGGAGCACCTCTGCCCCGTCACCCAGGGCCAAAAGACCCAGCTTTTGGAGGCACTCATCAAGACCGGTGGAGGCACCGGTGTGCAACCCGAGCGCGTTCTGGTCTTCTGTCGCACCAAGCACCGCGTGGACGACGTCTCGAAGCTCCTCAAGAACGCCGGCCTCAAGGTGGACGTGATGCACGCCGACCGCCCGCAGAAGGCGCGCGAGAAGGCCCTCGAGCGGTTCCGCGATGGCAAGGTCCAGGTGCTTGTTGCCACAGACGTGATGAGCCGCGGCATCGACGTCGAGGGCATCGACGCGGTGGTCAACTTCGACGTGCCCATGGACCCGGAGGACTACGTGCACCGCATTGGCCGTACCGGCCGCGCCGGCGCAACGGGCCACGCCTACACGTTCATGGCGCCCGACGAAGTGAGCCCCCTGCGAGAGATCGAGTACTTCACCAAGAAGCTCGTGCCGGTGTGGGATCTGCCCGGCTTTGCCTACGACGAGGGACGCATCATCCCGCAGTCCGGGCGCTCGACCGTCAAGCCCACGCGCACGATGTTCTCGGGCTCCAAGGCTCGCGGGCGCGGCTTTGGCGGCGGGCGGTACGGCCGTCACTTCTAGGGCCGGCGCCGGCGGCCCTCTCGCCCCCCCTCCCCCCTCTCCGTTCTTTAGCGGTATTTGAGAACCGAGCTTCTCGCCAACTGGGCAAATGCGGGGCCCGATTCTCAGAAACCGCTAAAGAACGGAGAGGGGGGCCGCAGAGAGACGCCGTCCGGTCCCGCCACGCCAACGAGTAAGCCACGACCCACCCACAAGAGGGATATCCATGAAGCAGCAGCGTCCGTATCCGCAGGTCATCGTCACGAGAAAGGCCGCCCGCGCCCTTGCCGGCGGACACCCCTGGGTCTTCGAGGGCGAGGTCCGTCGCATGGAGCCCGCACCCGCGGACGGACGCGCTGCCCAGAACGGCGACGTGGTGGACGTGGTCGAGCAGAACGGCACTTGGCAGGGTGTGGGGCTTCTCTCCGAGCAGAGCAAGATTCGTGTGCGCGTGGTGAGCCGCAATGCCAACGACCGCATCAACGAAGCGTTTTGGGCACGCAAACTCCAGTGGGCGTGGGATTATCGCAAGGCCACCATGGGTTCGCGTGCGCTTCCGGGCTGCGAGCCGGACACCAACTGCTGCCGTGTGCTCTTTTCGGAGGCGGACGGGTTTCCGGGCCTCGTCGTCGACCGCTACGAGGACGTGCTCGTCTCGCAGGTGGGCACCGTGGGCATGCAGCGGCTGCGCCCCACGCTCTACCCGCTGCTGCTCGACGTACTGCGCTCCGACGGCCAGGACATCCGCGGCATCTACGAGAGAAACGACGCGCCTTCTCGCCTCAAGGAGGGCCTTGCGCAAGAGAAGGGCTGGTGGGTCGAGGACGGCAGGCCCATGCCGGATAGCGCGCGTGTAATTGCGCACGAGAACGGCATTGCCTACGACCTTGACCTCGAGAACAGCCAGAAGACAGGGTTCTTCCTCGATCAGAAGTACAACCGCCGTGCCGTGCGCGAACTGGCCCGCGGGCGCCGCGTGCTCGACTGCTTCTGCCACGTGGGGCCGTTTGGACTCAACGCCGCGGCGGGCGGTGCCGAGTTTGTGCGCGAGGTCGACGTGAGCCAGACGGCCATCGACCTGGCACGCGAGAACGCCCGTCTCAACAACCTTGAGGCAACGATGGACTTCACCTGCGCAAACGTGCTGGAGTATCTGCCGGAGCTTGTCTCGGACAAGAAGCGCCTGCGCGAGGAGGGCGGCCCCTTCGACCTTATCGTCCTGGCCCCGCCGGCATTCACCAAGAGCCGCGGGACCGTCGACCACGCCGCCCACGGCTATCGCGAGATTAACGAGTGGGCCATGCGGCTCCTACCGCGCGGCGGCTACCTTGCAACGTGCAGCTGCAGCCACTTCATGACGCGCGACCTTCTCGCCCGCGCCATTGCCGAGGCCGCGCATAACGCAAATGTCCAGCTGCGTCAGATCGAGGAACGCCAGCAGGCTCCGGACCACCCCATCCTGTGGGGCGTCCCCGAGACCCACTACCTGGACTTTTTTGTGTTCCAGGTAGTGTAGGGCTCTTGCCTGCTGTTATATGGCCTCTGGGGACTAAACCACATATGAAAAAATGGGCTGTATGAGAGAGTTCATCAGTAGCAGTTGAAAAGATTCATCAGTACAAGCTGCTAAATTTCATCAGTAGAGCCGAGAAGCTAATTTGCATTGCTCGTCAACAAGAGCAAGTCCACCCTCACTTTACCTACCACGACGAGCCGCGCAGGTACTCTGCCATGTGAGGTGTCGACAGGCGCACGTAACCCTTGCCGTCCGCCTCGATGACATGCTCCTTTATAAGACTCGCGCGGTATTTGCTCACCCAACTCGAACTTCTGCTGCACCTCTTTGCGATATCTGACACCGCGGTAGAGCTGGGCGCATCAGCAGCGACCGCCTTCACAAACTCCCGCTGCGCAGGGGTAAGCCCGTCCATGATTGGTGCACAGACTGCCTCGCCAAACGCCACCACGGCATCGCTGGCGCCACGCTCGACATCGGCGCGCTCGATGGTCTTGGACCCCCTGCGATCCGCCGCCTGCCACATGTAATAGCCAACAAGCTGCACCATATAGGGATAGCCGGCCGCCGCCTGCGCAGCAGCCAAGGCATCCTCCTGGCCAATCTCTTTGCCGGACTCCCTGACCGCGTCCACGTATGCAGCACGGACATCGGCGAGGGGAACCTCGGCAAGCACCTGCTGCTGACTACGGCGCAAGAACGTAAGAACTTTGTTGTTGAGCACCTCATCAACCATCGAGGGAAGAGCCGCAAACACAAACGCCACCCCATGTTTCTTGGCATCCGAAACGTCCCGCATGTCTTCGTCCCTCAGGACGTGCTGGATGGCCGTAGCCAGGGCAACCAGGTCTTCCTCCGAGGCCGCCTGTGCCTCGTCTATGGTGAAAAGAATGCCCTTGCCATCCGGCATTCGCCTGAGCCTCGCTTCGATGGCCTCTCTCAGTGTAAGCGCTGCGTTGCTCGGCGAGATACTGACGCTCCCAAGACTGGCGGAGACCATTCCTCCCACCCCCACGGAGGGGCTGATTGTCGCTCCGCCGAACCTAACGGCACCCGATGAAAGAGCGGCCACAAGCCGTTCGCACAAACCGTTCGACGCCGTGTCGGAAACCACAACCCAGTCGTGTTTTTTGGCAACGCGCCCCAGCTCGGTAAGCATGACCGTCTTACCAAACCCGCGCTGACCCGAGATAAGCATCAGACGGCCAGGGGCACCAGCACCGTTATCCAGAGCCTCCTCAAAATCTCGTATGACCGACTCCCTGCCAATGAGAATGGGCGGCATCTTGCCAGCCGTGGGCTTGAAGGGGTTCATTGGACATACCCTCCTTGCGGTTTTGCACCGTTTTACACGAACTTATACCGTATTACACGATTTCATACCGTTCTACACGAACTTATACCGTCTTGCACGATTTTATACCGTCTTGCATCGCCTGGTCGTATGCAGCGCCCTTGTCGCCGCTACCCCTTGCTCTTCCGACGTGCGCGGAAGAACGTGCGCAGCTGCTCGGCGGCCTCGTCTGCAAGCACGCCCGGCGTCACCTCAAACGCATGGTTGAGCCGCGGGTCGTGGCTCACGTCAAAGAGCGTGCCGAGCGCGCCACCCTTGGGGTCGGGCGCACCGTACACGCAGCGGTCCACGCGCGCGTTAACCATGAGCCCTGCGCACATGAGGCACGGCTCGAGCGTCACGTAGACCGTGCACCCCGAGAGCCGCCAGCGACCAAGCGCCCGTGCGGCCTCCTCCATGGCGAGAAACTCGGCGTGCGCTGCAGGGTCCGCATCCTCCTCGCGACGGTTATGCGCACGAGAGACAACCCGCCCGTCGCACACCACCGCCGCACCTATTGGCACCTCGCCCTCGCTCGCCGCGGCAGCAGCCTCCTCAAGAGCGACTCTCATGAACCGAAGGTCCTCCGCAGCGGCATCCGCGTTGTTGCTCTGCTCGTCTTGGCTCATCTCTCGCCCCTCTTGTTCCGTCGCGGGCCCAACTTTTCCAGCGTATGCGTTAGGATATATCCACGCACCCAACGGAGGGGTGGCAGAGTGGTTGATTGCAGCGGTCTTGAAAACCGCCGGGCGCCTTGCGTCTCGAGGGTTCGAATCCCTCCCCCTCCGCCTCATGCGTCCCGTCATGGAGCACCGCACGCCGCTTGCGTCCCTGGTACGTCCGCCACGGCCCGCCCGCTTGAAGGGAGCCCCTCATGATCGTTGTCATTGTCATCATCGCCATCATCGTTGTTCTCGCCGTCTGGTTTGTGAGCATCTACAACGGAATCGTTCGCAAGGACAACCGCTGTGACAACGCTTGGCAGACCATCGACGCGCAGCTGCAGCGCAGGAACGATCTGATCCCCAACCTGGTTGAAACCGTCAAGGGCTATGCCGCGCACGAGTCCGGAACGCTCTCGGCCGTCACACAGGCGCGCGCGGCCGTCATGTCCGCCAAGACGCCCGAGGACAAGATGGCTGCCTCCAACGTGCTCTCTGACACGCTGAAGTCGCTCTTCGCCGTCTCCGAGGCATACCCCGAGCTCAAGGCCAACGCCAACTTCCAGCAGCTGCAGTCCGAGCTCTCGGACACCGAGAACAAGATTAGCTACGCGCGCATGAGCTTCAACGACTGCGTACTCGAGTACAACAACGCCATCGAGACCTTCCCCGGCAACGTCGTGGCCGGCTCCAAGTTCAAGGAGCGTCAGGGCTTCGAGGTTCAGTCTGAGGCCGCGCGCCAGGCGCCGCAGGTCAAGTTCTAGTCTCTTCTCGGCGAGATACGCAGGCCTAGCGCCGGTGGGGCAATATCGCCCCACCGGCTTTTCGCTGTTGAGGCGGCGGAGAGCTTGGTTCTCTCGTTCTTTAGCGGAATCTGAGAATCGCAATTATTGCGACCTGCGGAAACGTCACCCCCGATTCTCAGATTCCGCTAAAGAACGGAGGGTGGCGCAGGGAGAGTGGCGCAGGGAGGTGACTCAGTACCGTGACCCCGACGCTCCCTTGCACCCTAACGTGGAGATTAACGAATCGTTACGCAAACGCGATGGGGCCAACAGCCCTTCGTCACGGGCCCTCGTGTACAATGACCTGTGCGCATGGCCAAGCGTGTCGTGCGCGGTCATCAAAGGTCAAAGAGAAAGGCTTCCATGAAACCCCGACCTCACAGTCGATGACCCCTCCGGCGTGCTATTGGCAGCCCGCCGCATGGGGTGCCGTTCCACCACATATGCCGTGTGCGTAGCCTTACCCGGGTCCACGCCGGCAGAGAAGGAGCACGCATGATCTACCTCTCCCAACTCCTGGGAAACCCGGTTCTCGACCTTAATGGCGAGAAGATAGGCACCGTTTCTGACCTGGGCATCGCCACCGGCGAAGTTTTTCCTCGCGTCACCAGCCTTGCGTTCATGGGCCCCGGCCACACGCCGTTCATGATCAGCTGGCGCAAGTACGTTGACTCCTACGACGAGCACGAGGTACACCTTAAGGTCGTCGCCACCGACATCCGCTTCTCCTACCTGCAGCCAAACGAGGTCCTTCTCGCACGCGACATTCTCAACAAGCAAATTGTTGATACCCGCGGCATGCGCGTGGTGCGCGTGAACGACCTCAAGCTCTCGGACACCAACTCCACCCAGCTGCGCCTCCTTGGCGCCGAAGTGGGCATCCGCGGCATCCTGCGCTCGCTCTCCCCCGGCATCGAGCGACTTGCGCTGCGCATCGCGCACACGTTTGGCAAGCAGCTCCCCGAGAAGATCATTGCGTGGAGCTACATGGACCTCGTCGAGCGCGACCTCTCTGACGTCAAGCTCTCGGTCTCGCACAAGACCCTCGACGATATGCACCCCGCCGACATCGCCGACATCATCGAGCGCCTGGACCCGCGCCTGCGCGGGCAGGTCTTTGCCCAGCTTGACGACGAGCAGCGCGCCGGCGCCATGGCCGAACTGGATGACGACGCCATGGCCGCGCAGATCATGGGCAGCATGGACGAGGCAGACGCGTCGCGAATCCTCTCCGAGATGGACCCGGACGACGCAGCCGAGCTTGTCTCAGAGCTCGACTACGACAAGGCCGAGAAGCTCCTCAAGCTCATGGGCGTCAACGAGCAGAAGGCCATTCGCCAGCTTTTGGGCTACCGCGAGGACACGGCCGGCCGCATCATGACCTCCGAGGTGGTCTCGCTTCCGGAGGACAAGACCGTGGCCGACGCCGTCGAGCGCCTGCGCGGGCTGGACGAGGACTTCGAGAGCGTGCGCTACGTTTATCTCACCGACGAGGATGAGAAGCTCTCCGGCGTGGTCACGCTGGGACGACTCATTGTGTCCGACCCCGACACCCGTCTCGATGACATTGCCACCAAGGAACTTAAGACCGCCAGTCCCGAGGATGACCAGGAGGACGTTGCGCAGGACATCGCAAAGTACAACCTGCTGGCCATGCCCGTTGTCTCGGACGAGGGCAAGCTGCTAGGCATTGTCACCGTAGACGACGCCCTGGACGTCTTGGAGGAGGAGCACGCCGAGGACCTGCAGATTGCCGGCGGCGCCAGCTCCGACGCGGACGGCACCGAGCACGCCCACGACCTGGTGTGGCTGCTGCGCCGCAACGCCTGGTTCTTCTTCTGGGTTGTGGCCACGGCCATCATCACCTTTGCGTTCAAGACCGACACCAGCACCTTCACGACGGCGCTTCTCGCCTGCGCGGCCATGCCGCTCGCGCTTGTGGTGGCCGATGACTCCGTGAGCTACGTCACCAACTTCTTCCTGGAGAACGACCCGGACGACGAGGACTCGCCCTCCACGCTTGGCTTCACGCTGCGCAGCATTGGGACCGGCCTGGTCTTTGCCCTCATCTGCACGCTCTTGGTACTTGCCTTTGTGAGCCTGGCGCTGCCGGACGCCTCCGACGCCGCGCTGGCGCATGCGCTTCGCTTGGGCTTTACCGCAGCCGCCGTCTCGGTGCTGGTCTCGTTTGCCCTTACGCCCATCTACCTGGTGATTCTTCGCAAGCGTGACGAGAGGAACCAGGAGACCTCGGGCTTTGCGCTTGCCATTATCTCCATGACCGTCGCCGCCGTGGTGTTTGCCATCGCCATCGCCGTGACCGGCACGACCGGAATCGTCCTGGGGTAGCCCATGGCAGAGGCAAAGAACGGCACCAAGAAGACAACCAAGAAGACCGGACGCCTCGCGATTCTCGCCGCCATGGGGCCAGGCCTTCTCACCGCCATGGCCGGCAACGACGCCGGCGGCATTGCGACGTACTCCTCGACCGGCGCCACGTACGGCTATGGCATGCTCTGGACCGTGCCGCTCATGTGCATCCTGCTCATCGTGGCGCAAGAGACCGCCGCGCGCATGGGCTGCGCCACCGGCAAGGGCTTTGCGGCGCTCATCCGCGAGCAGTTTGGCGTGCGCGTCTCGGCCATCGCCATGCTCGCGCTTATCATCTCCAACTTTACGGTGACGCTCTCCGAGTTTGCCGGCATTGCCTCGGGCATGGAGCTCTTTGGCATTCCGCTGCAGGTGAGCGTACCCATCGCGGGCATTGCCACGTGGCTTCTCACGCAGAGCGGCTCCTACCACCGCGTCGAGAAAATCCTGCTGGCGCTTTCCTGCGTGTTCCTCACCTACATCGTGAGCGGTATCATCTCCAACCCCGACTGGGGTCTGGCCCTGAAGGACACGGTGGTCCCGCAGTTCTCGAGCGACCCCGGCTACGTGTCGCTGCTGGTGGCAAACGTTGGTACCACCATCTCGCCGTACATGCTGTTCATGGTGAGCTCCAACGTGGTCGAGAAGAACCTTAAGGGCTCCGACATCCCCGGCCAGCGCGCAGACAACGTCTCTGGCGTGATTGCGGCAGAGATCACCACCTGGTTCATCATCCTCACGACCGGCACCGTGCTCTACCCGGCAGACGTCACCGTGAACAGCGCGGCCGACGCGGCGCAGGCGCTCGTGCCGCTTGCGGGCCAGTACGCCTCGGCGCTCTTTGCGGCCGGCCTTGCGGGCGCGTCGTTCCTAGCAGCGTGCGTGCTGCCCGGCATCACGGCAAGCGCCGTGTGCGAGGCTTTCGGCTGGGAGCGCGGCGTCGACCGCAGCTGGAACGAGGCGCCGGCGTACCGCGCCATCATCACCGGCATCACGATTCTCTCGGCGGGAATCGTACTTATCCCCAACGTTGACCTCTTTGGCATCATGATGCTGGCGCAGGTCATCAACGGCGTGCTGCTGCCGGTACTCATGGTGTGCATGGTTCTTATCGCCAGCGACAAGCGCGTCATGGGCCAGTACGTGAACGGCCACGTGTGGACGGTTCTCACGTGGTTCACCATCGTGGTGGTCATTGTGCTCACGATTATCATGTTTGTGCTGCAGGCAATGGGGTTGTAGGGGCTCCGCAACAGCGAACGCCGGCGCCGCAACAGCGATTCTCAGCGCACACGATTGCGAAAACGCTCCCTTCGGCGAGATTCTGGCGCCGGAGGGAGCGTTTTGGAAGCAATCACGTACAAAGGGGGCCTTCCGGCGCCGACTTCTCGCCGGAAGGCCCGTTGTCGCAGTTACGGCGTACGAAACCTTCGCTGCGGCGTCACCGGCCGCCGCCGGGAGCAAAGCGCCGCAGACCTACAGCTCGTACGGCGCCGAGAGCAGGCCGTTCTCGGTGATGATGCCCGTAATCAGGCTGTGGTCGGTCACGTCGAACGCGGGGTTAAAAACGTCCACGCCCTCCGGAGCCATGCGCTCCTTGTACCACATCTCGGTGACCTCGTCGGGGCCGCGCATCTCTATGGGAATCTGCGCGCCGGTTGGGGTGTCGTGGTCGATGGTCGAGCTTGGGGCGCACACGTAGAACGGCACGCCGTAGTGCTTGGCGAGAATGGCCACGCCCGAGGTACCAATCTTGTTTGCCGCGTCACCGTTGGCCGCCACGCGATCGCAGCCAACAAAGACCACATCGATGCGGCCCTGCTGCATAAGCATCGAAACCATGTTGTCGCACTGCAGCGTGGTGGTGATGCCCGCGTTGTACAGCTCGAACGACGTGAGGCGCGCACCCTGGAGAAGCGGGCGGGTCTCGTCGCAGTACACGTGCATGTCGGTGCCGGCCCAGCCCTGCTCAAGCGCCGTGTACATGGGGGCCGTGGCGGTTCCGTACTTGGCCGTAGCCAGCGTGCCGGCGTTGCAGTGGGTGAGGATGCCCACGGGCTGCCCCGGCTTTCTCACCTGTTGCATGATCTTGAAGCCAATGGCACCGATGTTGCGGCTAATCTGCACGTCCTCCTCGCGAATGCGGCGCGACTCGGCGATAAGCTCCTGCTTGAGCTGGTCCACAGGCAGGTCGAGGTGGTCACGGCAGAACGCGTCCATGCGGTTGAGCGCCCAGAAGAGGTTGACGGCAGTGGGACGAGAAGTTGCCAGGTAGTCCGCAATCTCTTTGAACTGGCGATAGAACTCCTGCTGGTCGGCGGTATCAATCTTTTTGGCGAGCATGGCCAGCCCCTCGGCCGCGGCCACGCCAATGGCTGGAGCGCCGCGCACGCGCAGCTTCTTGATGGCCTCCCAGAGCTCCTCCTTAGTACGAAGGTTGATGCGCTTCACCGTACCGGGAAGAAGTGTCTGGTCGATGATGTCCAAAGACTCGCAGTCCTCCGGCAGCTTCACCGAGATGACGCGGTCGAAGAATTCCTCAACACTCATGCGGGCCTGGTCTCCTCTCTGTGCCTGCGGTGCCGCGGCGAGAAGCGCCACGGGGCGCAGCCGCTTACTTGCTCGCCTTATCGAACTCGTCCTTAAACGAGCCAAACATCTTTCCCATGCTGTTAAGGCCACGCCCCAGAGCGCGGGCGGCCTCGTCGCCGGCGCTTCGGTTGGCTGCCGGCTTCTTGGCCTTGGCTGTGGCTGGCTTGGCTGCCGAGACGGACTTGGCGCCAGCACCTGCGGCGGACTTCTTTACGGCATAGGTCTTTGGCTCAGAGGCCGTGGCGGCGCGCTCGTCGGCGCCGGCCTTGAGCGTAGCCGTGGGCTCGGAGACATGAACGTCTGCCGCCTCGGTTGCGGGAAGCTGGTTCTTCTCGGCAGTGGCGCGCAGCTCCTCGGCCTCCTCGCGGGCGCGTTCCTCCTCGTTCTCGGCGCGGGCGTCGTCTATGGCACGCTTGGCCTTGCCTAGCACCTTGCCAAGCGCGAACGAGCCCTTGTCAACGGCCTCGCTGGTAGCCTTGCCGGCCTTCTCGCCAAACTCGGCACCGCGAATCTTTGCCTTTGCCGTAGCCTCGCCCGCCTTGGCGGCTAGGCCGCCATTGAGCTCCAGCTTAGAGGCCTCGTCCTTCACGATCATGCGACCCTTGGAGTAGCCCACCAGCATGCTGGGTGGAATTTCCACCGAGCCCACGAGTGCCGTTGCCATGCCACCGTCGCCAACCAGGAACTTGGTCACCTTTCCCGTGGCCTCGTCGAACTCCGCATCGCCCACATAACCCAGCTCGCGGCCGGACTCGGTACGGGCGTCCATCCCAGCCCACATGATGCATGAGTCCCAGTCCACGCCCAGGCGCTCGCGTGCCTTGTCGTCAAAGGCATTGTCCTCGTCCACAACCCGGAAGCCCTTCTCGCAGGCAGCAAGCGAGTCATAGGCCACAAAGACGTCTTCGCGCTTGACCATGCCCGCGACATCGGGGCGTGCCACCAGGTAGCCCACCATCGAGCGGCCGTCAGGCGTGAACACGGCCATGTGAATCTTTCCAAGCTTGGAGAGACGCTCGCCGTTCTGCTCGCCTGCGGGTGTCTTCTCGCCCTTCTTGGGCTTCTTCGAACGGGCCTTCTTGGTGATGAAGACCTTCTTGCCCTGCATGTCGCTGATCTTGGTCACGGTGTCTCTCCCCCTACCGCATATGCCGGCAACGCGTGGCGTTTGTGCCGCATCGGGCCCGGGCCCAGGGCGTTCCCAACATGGCAGCGGGGCGCCCAGGGGCACCCCGCCATGTTACGAACCAATGCGCTCCGGTCAAATGGATGACCTACTCCTCGGGCTTCTCGGCGTTGTCGACAACCTCGACGTGCACGGACTGCGCGGCAGACTCGTTGGCGGCAGCGGCGTCACCAGCCATGTTCGAAACGCGATCGGTCACGGTGTTCACGGCATCGGAGACCTGCGCGGACGTGCTGGAGACCGCCTCGGAAAGCGAGTCGCGAAGCTGGTCCATGCGCTCACGAGCCAGGTCAACCTTTGCGCGAAGCTCGTCGGTCTTAGCGTCGACGCCGGGACGCACGTCACCCAGGCGATCGGAGACGCTGCGAGCGCCGCGCTCGTAGGTGTCAACGGCGGAGTCCCACGCGTCGTTCATGGCGTCGGCGGCCATGGCACGGCTCTCCGCACCCGGACGCGGGGCCAGCATCATGCCAGCGACGACTCCAGCAGCAGCACCAACGATGCTGCCAAGGACGAAACTAGCGGTCTTGCTCATGACATCCTCCTGTCGTTGCGGGACGCAGATGCGACCCTCTTGCTTCCAACTACAAATTCGGCCAGCAATTGGCTCGAGCGAAATGCCTTTCGAAGCGAGCTACCTCACCGGACGGGGGCGCGGCATGTTCGCCATGTCCCAGTCGCCGTCATCTTGCGCGGCAGCTTCCGGCTGGGGCTCCGGCGCAGGTTCCTCGGCGACGTCATCCGGCTCGTCGAGCTCGTCGTCTGTCACTGAAGAGTCACTCGGCGCGAGCGCAGGCGAGACAAGCGTGGACTCGGGGCTTGCGGTGGCCATGGGGTCTTCCGGCTCCTCGGCAGGAGCGGACTCCTCGGCGAACGGAGCCTCCTCGCTGGCGGACGGCTCGTCATCTGTCGAATCCTGCACGTCTTCTTGGATGGGTGCGTCCTGCTCGGCGCCCTCATCGCCCTCATCAACGGGACCAGAGACGCTTTGCACCAGGCCAACAATGCCATCGACAATGGCTTCAACGTCGGGCTTTGGCTCACCGCCGCCAGTGAATGCCCACTGCAGAATCCACGCGGCACTCGAGAGCGCCGACGTCACCAAAACGTCATCGGAGCAGGGGAACACCACGTCGAAGGCACGCTCGTTGCCGGCAACGGGATACGTACGCCCGCAGGTAATGTCACCTGCGATGTTTGTACGTGCGAGAAGTTCAACGGTCATGTGCTCGAGCAGGTGGGCAAGCTCGGTGTGGCCCATGCAGTCACGAAAGAGTCGACCAGAGTCCCCCATGCATACGTGGTCTGCCAACTCGGGCATGAGATGGAAAACGCGTGCGGTGGCCTCAATGTCCTCACTGGTCATAAGCGGGGCATTGGGGGCAATCTCCACGAGGGCGTCGAGATCCCTCGGCCCTACCGTGACCTTTTTGATTTCCACGAGCTGGGCCATCGTGCGGCTCCCCTTCTTTTGCGCCCGCATGTGCGGACAGGCGGTCAAGTCTAGGCTCCATTGTAGTTAAAACCCAGACTGAACCTTTGGTGCATGGCCGGACGGCGCATGCCGAGCGGCAGCGCGGGGCGGGGTCCGGTCAAGGCGCGGCCAAACGGTGCCCTTAGGCGCCTTGTTCCCCTTCTTCGCTGTGCGATTCGCCCGAGTCGCCCTTCTGTTGCGACTTTTCACGCAATTTGGCGACGCGGGACTGAAGCAGCGCGGGTGGCACAGGCTTGTCGGCGGACTCGGCGGGCACGGCAGGGGCATCGCTCTTCTCGGGTGCCTTGTCCTTGTCGCCCTCGGAGTCGCTGGCCTGCTCACCTGTGCCTAGCCCCTCCTCTTCCGTAGGCTCCGGAGCCGTCACGCGCAGCATGGCAATGCGACGGCCTCGCATGGACTGCACGCGGAAGGTGTAGCCGTCCTTGGTTATCACGTCACCGGGATGCGGGAGCTTGTCGGCCATGTCGGTGATGAAGCCGGCGATGGTCTCATACTCCTCGTTGTCCTCTACCGGCCAGCCAAGATCGATGGCGTCATCCAGCGAGAAGCGCCCGTCGACGAGCCACTCGCGGTCCGAGAGCTTGGTGAGGTACTTGTTGTCTGGGTCGAACTCGTCCTCGATCTCGCCCACGATCTCCTCGACGATGTCCTCAATCGTAATGACGCCCGCCGTGCCACCGTACTCGTCCACCACGATGACCATCTGATCGTGGCTCGACTGCATCTCGGAGAGCAGCGGGATGATGTCCTTGGTGTCGGGCACGAAGTCTGGCGTGCGCATGTGGCGCGAGATCTTCTCGTCCCCACGGCCATCGTCGATGATGGGCGAGATGAGGTCCTTGATGTGGGCGATGCCCACTATGCGGTCGACGTTGCCGCGATAGATGGGGATGCGGCTGAAGCCCGTGCGGCGCATAACGGAGAGCACCTCGTTGAGCGTGGCGTCCTCGCGCATGGCACACATGTCCACGCGCGGCACCATGACCTCGCGGGCAATGGTGTCACCCAGGTCGATGACCTCGTGGATCATCGACTTCTCCTCGTCGGAGAGCTCGTCGGAGTCGGTGACCATGTACTTAATCTCGTCCTCCGAGACCTCCTGGCGGTCCTCGGCGGACTTCACGTGGAGCAGGCGCGCGATGCCGTTGGCGCTCGCGGAGGTGAGCCAGATGAGCGGCTTTACAACACGCGAGAAGCCGCGCAAGAAGCCTGCGACGCGCTTGGAGACGCCCTCGGCGTCGGCCATGGCGATGCGCTTGGGCACAAGCTCGCCCACCACGATGGAGAAGTACGACACGATGAGGGTGATGAGCACCGTGGCCAGACCGTTTGCGAGGCCAAGATCCATGCCAAAGCCCGAGAGCCACATGCCAAACGGCTCGGAGAGGCTGGTGGCTGCGAACGCGGACGAGAAGAAGCCAACAAGCGTGATTGCGACCTGGATGGCGGCGAGGAACTGCGTGGGGTCCTCAATCATGTCCGCAACGGTGGCCGCCCTTGCGTCACCCTCCTCGGCATCATGATCGAGCAGCACCTTCCGTGCGGTGGAAAGTGCCATCTCCGACATCGAGAAGTACCCGTTCACCAGGGTGAGCAGAAACGTGACGAGAATCGATAAGGCTATGTCCATGCGCGAGTGCGCAACCTCCTTGGACGACACGGGTGCGGCTGCGGGCCGGGTGGCGGCAGTCGCGGCTGCTATCTGATTCTATAAGAAATACCCACTGGGCGCGGCGCTACGCATGAGTCGTAACCCAATGGTTCGTATCGTCTTTATGCGTTCGCGAGGGCGCCATATGCGGCTGGTACGATGTGTGGCCCAAAGGCCGACCAGCGAAGGGAGCGCCGAGGCCGAAGACACCGACAGCACGCGGGATCTGCTTGACCCCATTCCCGACGTTGGCTGGGCGATGGAGATGGGAGACATCGAAGACGGACTTGGGCCCATATCGTATGACCAAGCAAGCACCAGCGTGGAGGTGGGACATACCAGCGTCATGCCTGTTGCTGCTCCCGGGGCCCTCATGGATGGCACGCAGCCCAGCCTTTATCGGAGAGGTTCTCCCAGTGCAGAGCACGGGTATGCGACATCCAGCGAAAACGGATATGCCGGGTATACCGGGAGGCCCAATGCGCGAGCTCAAAAGCCGAGGCGCCGCCCAAAACGGGCCCGGCACGGGTTTCTGAGCTTTATTCTATGGCTGGTGATGCTCGCGTGCCTGGGGCTAATGGCAATCAGGTGCCTTCCGGCGTCGTACTCCGATGGTCGCGCGGTGCCGGAGCTTGTTTCGTTTGTGCCGGTGCTCTTTGTGCCGGTGCTTGCATGCCTGGTTCTGGCTGCGCTGTGGCGACGCCGGATTTTGTTCGTTGTGAGCGCAGCGGCTCTCGCAACCATTGCCGTCTGGCACATCGGGTACTTTATCCCAACGTCGCGCGTGAGCTCTTCAGCGGTGACGAGTGTGCAGGCGTCGGCCTCTACCAGCGACAACGCCGCGCGCATCATGACGCTCAACACGTACAACGGAAACGCCTCAGCGGCAGAGATCATCGCCCTGGTCAAGAGCTACAACGTTGAGGTCCTCTGCCTGGAGGAGCTTACGGATGCCGAGGTGCAGGCGCTGAGCGCGGCGGGGCTCGATACTGTCCTGCCGTACCACGAGATTTCCGATGCGGCGTCAGAGATCAACAACGGAGGGCGCAACGGCATCTGGACGGCGGCGCCCATGTCGAATGTGTCCACCAACCTGCTCCCCATTAACACGAGCTCGATGCCAGCGGCCGATATTGTGATGGGTGGGACAACGGTGCGCATCGTGGCGGTGCACCCCAACTCGCCCGTACGCGGCGCTCAGAGCGAGTGGAGCCAGGGGCTTTCTGTCATACAGTCGCTTTCTGGGTACAACCACGCCTACCTGCTGTGCGGTGACTTCAACTCGACGTGGGATCACGCGCGCTTCCGCGAGCTTCTTGGTGACACGTTTGTGGATGCCGGGGAACAGAGCGGACAGGGGTTCTACATGACGTACCCCTCAAGCGGCAAAGTTCCCTCGCTCATCGAGATCGACCACTTTGTGTATTCGAAGTCCTCGGGCATTGTGGTGAGCAACCTTGAAGCGGTGGCTGTCAGTGGAGCGGACCACCGAGCGCTGATAGGAATCCTCGAAGCGTCCTAGGGCGGGGCACCCCAGGTGCCCCGCCCCCTCCCGCGCAACGCGCGGGAGGGGTTTTGCATCGAACTCGGCTCTGTTACACAAAAATTGAGTTATTTGCGCCGAACTGCCCTACGTTACACGTAGTTTCTGGGCAACCCCAAGTAGTGATTGGGCAGCAGCCACAACATATTGTGTTTATCGAAGTATTTGCCACAATATGCATACTCTAATACCTCGCACTGTCCCAAATACACGTGTAACGAGAGGCAGTTCGGCGCACAAACTCGGGATTTTGCGTAACGGAGCCGAGTTCGATGCATCGGCGACCTTAGCCGAACAGCCGACGCAAGAGCATCGACCTAAGCGCTGCCTCCCGCGCGCTCAGCGGCTTTCTCCGATAGCCCAACCGCCGCTCAAGCTGCGAGGTCAACGCATTGAGCGCAACCTCATCGCTGGTAATGCCATTTGTCACAACCAGAGGTTTGTAACCCACTGACTCA
The DNA here is from genome assembly GCF_001494635.1 of Tractidigestivibacter scatoligenes. GTDB lineage: Bacteria > Actinomycetota > Coriobacteriia > Coriobacteriales > Atopobiaceae > Tractidigestivibacter > Tractidigestivibacter scatoligenes. The sequence goes on from NZ_LOJF01000001.1 coordinate 91,561, forward strand.
AGCGCGCTCCTTCGACGTTCGTCCTTGGTCTTCTGCTTCGAATTTAGGTGCGTAAGATCGCTGTCGTACTCAACTGTTACGCGTTTGCATTCCCAGAGAAAATCTGGCTTCACTTGATCCTGGCCAGCAAGTTCCCTTTGCTCGCCCACCAGTTCAATGGGTTGGTTCATCTCAAAACCTCTAAGCTCAGCACCACCGCGACGCCTTGAAAGATTGAAGTACACCGCCAAAGCCGTCTCACGAGGTGAATTGGAGTTTGCGACGGCAAGTTCAAGAGCAGAGTCTGCCCGGATTGAGCCTCGAACTCCCAGCGCCTTTGAGGCACGGATATACTTCGTCAGCTCCCCATACGTGATCAACGGGGCAAGATCGACATCCCATCCCTTTTCCAGCTGGTCAGAGAGTCCGTAAGTGCCAAGCATTTCCATGGCAACCATCGCAAGCTCAACGTCATCCCAGATGCTTGCCAGCTGAACCAGAACCGCGGGCATTCGGTATATGTACATCCGCTCGTCGACCCTGAATAGCCCCTCGCCAACCGCCGGCCCGGCCCATCGGTGATCCCTGATAAGCGGGCAGTTATGCCGAGCGTCTCTCTCACCAATAACGACATCCAGCGGTCCGTCGCAGCAGCAGATTTCCAGCGCCCTGCGTGCCCGCTCCGTTAACGTCAAGTTCCCCGCGCCGAACACCACACCAGGCTCCTCCTGTGCCGCCGCGTCACGATTTACCAGCTGTGCCACTCGCGCCGACCGCCAGAAGCTAAGCGCTGACTCAAACCCAATAACCAGACGCGTACCCATGCACCGTCACCCCCTGAACCTAGATAGGAAGCCGTCAGCCACGTGCAAGACTTCCTCGGAAGACGAACGAGGCCGGCTCATAGAGCCGGCCTCGATACCACTATGTACCTGGCAGAACGCCAAGCGTATCCCTACAACTACTTCTCGCCGGCGGCGCGCTTCTCGGCGTACTCGGCAGCGAGCTTTGCCTGAATGTCATGCGGCACCTGCTCGTAGCCCGAGAGTTCCATCTCGAACTCGCCCGTGCCGCGCGAGAGCGAGCGCAGGCGCGTGGCGTAGTCTGTAACCTCGGCGTACGGGATGGTTGCCTCAATCGTGGTCTCGCCGCTCGCGGCGCCCGTGCCAGCAGACATACCCTCGACACGCCCGCGCGAGGCGGAGACGTCGCCCATCACGGAGCCGGCGTAGCTGTCCGGCACGGTAATGCGCAGGTGTGCCATGGGCTCGAGAAGCACCGGCTCAGCCTGGGCAACGGCCTTCTGGAAGCCGATACGCGCCGCCGTCTTGAAGGCCATCTCGTTGGAGTCCACGGGGTGGTACGAGCCGTCGTAAACGGCAACCTTAACGTCAATCATGGGGTAGCCGGCAAGCACGCCTTCGCGCATGGTCTCCTGCACGCCCTTGTCGATGGCGGGGATGAAGCCGCGCGGAATGTGCCCGCCCACGACCTCGTCAACAAACTCGTAGCCGTTGCCGGGGTTGGGCTCGATGCGCAGCCAGCAGTCTCCGTACTGGCCGGCACCACCAGTCTGCTTCTTGTGACGGCCCTGCGCAGAGGCGACACGACGGATGGTCTCGCGATACGGGATGCGCAGAGCCACGGTGTGCGCCGTCACGCCCGCACGATCCTCGAGGCGATCAAGCAGCACGCTCACCTGCGCTTCGCCGATAGCGGAGATGACCGTCTGGCCGGTGTCCTCGTCGCGCTCAACCTTAAGCGTGGGATCGGCGTCGGCGGCCTTCTCGAGAAATGCGTACAGCTTGCCCTCGGTGCCACGCTTATCAGGCTCGATGGCGATTCGGTAGAGCGAGTTGGGGAAGCGGAACGCCGCAGCCTCGACCTTACCGGTAACGGAGAGCGTGTCACCCGTCATTGCCTCGAGCTTGGGTACCACCACGATGTCGCCGGCCGCTGCAGACTGAACTTCCTCGGTCTCGCGACCGCACATGAGGTAAAGGTGCCCCAGTCGCTCGGTCTTGCGCGTACGCGCGTTGGTGAGCTCGATGCCCGGCGTCAGCGTGCCCGCCAGCACCTTGAGGAAGGAGAGCCGCCCGTTCTGCGGGTCGTTGAGACTCTTGAAGGCAAAGGCAACGGGGCGGTCATCGTCCGGCGAGATGTCAAGCTGCTCGCCGTTGACCAGCGGGATGCGCCCAAAGTCCGCCATCGTGGGGAACCAGCCAACGATGGCGTCCATAAGCGAGAAGAGGCCCTCCTCGCGCACGCAAGAACCAGCAAAGACGGGGACAAACACGCGCTCGGCCATGGCCTTGCCGAGAAGCCCCTCGAGCTCGGCCTGGGTGATTTCGCCGCCCTCGAGGTAACGCATCATGAGCTCGTCATCGGCCTCGACCACAAGCTCGGTAAGGCTGGCGCGCGCCTCGTCGGCGGCGTCCTTGTACTCGGCCGGAACGTCGGTCACCACGGGCTTGCCGCCCTCGAGGTGGCGCGCCTTCATGTGAACCACGTCGATGACGCCACCAAACGCGTCGCCGGTGCCCATGGGAATGGTGACGGCGCCCAGATTGTTGCCGTAGTGCTCGCGCAGCCCCTCGAGCGTCACGTCGTAGTCTGCGTCCGGCCTATCGCAGCGGTTCACGAAGATGGCGCGCGCGAGCGAGAGGTTCTCGGCGGCGTACCACAGGCGCGTGGTCACGGTGCCAAGGCCGCCTGCCGCGTCAACCACGAAGAGCGCCGTCTCGCACGCGCTCATGGCTGCATAGGCATCGCCGACAAAGTCCGGATAGCAGGGCGCGTCAAGCACGTTGATGCGAGTGTTCCCCCAGACGACGGGGGCAATGGTGGTGGAGATGGAGAAGCCGCGTTCGCCCTCCTCCGCGTCGTAATCCAGCGTGGGCTTGGTGCCGGCGTGACCGCCCAGGCGGGTCGTCTTGCCCGTCAGGTGCAGCATGGCCTCGGCCAGCATGGTCTTGCCCACGCCGCCTTGGCCCACAAGGACTACGTTCTTGACCTTCTCAGTGCCCGTTGTAGCCATGGTTCCTCCTCGAGCCGCATGCCAGGGCGGCATCGCCGAGGAGAAGCGCAACGGCGAAGCCACCGTGCCTTTGTCACTGCGCGGCATCTGCCGCGCGTTGGATTCACCTTACCCGCGCGAGCTGAGACGGATTCGCACGCATCGGGCAGCGTGGGCGCATGCGCCGCAGGCGCGATGCCGCAGGCGAGAAGAACCGCGCCTGCGCGGCCCCAGCCGCCGCGCCGCAACAAAAAAAGAAGCCCCGGGCACGAAGCCCGGGGCCAGCGATCACAATGCGCGAGAAGCAAACCAGCCGCAGCTAGCCCTGCTTGACGGCCTCCTCGGCCTTGGCGTCCTCCTCGGCGATGAGCTTTGCCTTGAGGGAGATCTTCTCGTTGGACATCTTGTCCGCGTAGATCTTCTTGCCGGTGGGGTGCTCCTCAAGCCACAGGCGCTCGGCCTCGGGTGCCCACTTCTCGGCGTAGGGCGTGGTGCGGGCGCAAAGGTGGTCGACGTCCTCCGGCGAGATGTACTCCGTGGACTTGGCGTCTGCCGCGTGCACGATTTTGGGCAGCATCTCGGGGTTCTCGAGCATGGGGCAAGGACGCAGCATGTTGTCGTTCCAGGGGTAGTTCTCGCGATAGGCCTGGAAGACGGGCTGACGCAGGCAGTCGAGAAGGTCCTGGTCCTTGATGTTGGCGTTGGAGTAGTGGATGAAGACGCACGGCTCCACGTCGCCCTTGGCGTTAATGTGGCAGAACACGCGGCCGCCGGCGATGCAGCCGCCAACATACTCGCCGTCGTTCTGGAAGTCCATCGCAAAGATGGGCTTGCCGCCGGTGATGCCGCGCACCTCGCGGATGCGGTGCAGCATGTACTCGCGCTGCTCGACGGTGGGCATGAGGTCGGCGTTTGCGCCCTCGCCCACGGGCATGTAGTGGAAGTACCAGGCCCAACGGGCACCTTTGCTGATGATGAGGTCGAGGTACTCGTCGGACGTGACGGTCTCGGTGTTGGCGCGGGTGTAGGCCGTGGAGGTACCAAAGAGCAGGCCGTTCTTGTGGAGAAGGTCCATGGCGCGCATGACCTCGTCATAGGAGCCGTCGCCGCGGCGCGCGTCGTTGGTGTCCTCGTAGCCCTCGAGCGAGATGGAGAACACGATGTTGCCCAGGCGCTTGACCTCGTCGCAGAACGGCTGGTCAATGAGGGACGCATTGGTGAAGATGTTGAAGAGGCAGTCGTTGTGCTCCTCGGCGAGGCGCAGGACGTCCTTCTTGCGCACCAGGGGCTCGCCGCCGGTCAGCATGTAGAGGTGGCAGCCAAGCTCGGAGCCCTGCGTGATGATCTTGTCGCACTCCTCATACGTGAGGTTCTGCCACTTCTCGTAGTCAGCAGACCAGCAGCCAATGCAGTGCTTGTTGCAGGCGCTGGTGGGGTCAAAGATGATAATCCGGGGCACGTTGCACTGGTACTTGTCGGCATTGGCCGTGGTGTTGCGCAGACCGCGGAAGGCAGCCTCGTAGCCGCCGTTGAGCACGACGGTCTTGAGCACGTGCGGGTCGGTCTCGTCGATGACGCTCCAGAGGAACTGCTCCCACTTGGAGCCGGGGTAGAGACCCGCCTTCAGGCCGCGCGTGACGCCGGGGGCGGTGTCCTTGAGCAGGTTGCCGGCCATGTTGATGAGCTTGTCGAGGTTCTTCTCGCGATCATCGCCAGAGGCGGCCTTGATGATCTGGTCGAGCGCGACGCTGAACGCCTTGCGCTCTGCCGCGTGAGCAATCTTTGACTGCATTACGTGCTCCCTTGCTAATGCGCTTCCCTGTTCGCAGATTTTTGACCTGCGTTTAAATCTGAGAGAACTATACGCCCGCCAAGTCAAACATACAAGGAAATTTTGGCCCCTGCGCTGGGACTACGTAGTTGGCAAGGCGCGGGCACTCAACTCGTTTGGTGCGTGTATGCTGAGAGTCACGCATTGCGCAAGCTACCCTCGTTGACTGGAGACCCATGGGATATCGCACCTACACCTGCCCCATCGCAAAGTCCTGCGGTGGCTGCGAGTGGCTTGCGGTGCCCTACCCCATCCAGCTTGATCGCAAGCAGGCGTTGGTCGAGGAGGTCCTGGGCCAAGCCGCGCGCCGGGATCACGGCACGCTCGAGAAGATCTGCGGCATGGATGAGCCACGCAGCTACCGGCACAAGGCGGCCACACCGTTTGCGCCGGGCTCGCGCGGACGCGTGCGCTGCGGCTTCTATGCCGCTGGCTCGCATCGCATTGTGCCCTGCTCGTCGTGCCTGGTAGAAGCCCCTGGTGCGCGAGACGTGCTCAACGCCGTGGCGCGCGCGGCCGAGCGCTGCGGCATCCCCGCCTACCAGGAGGACCGCGGGAGCGGCGTGCTGCGCCATGCCGTGGTGCGCATGGGCTACGCCACCAAGGAGTGCCTGCTCACAGTGGTTACCAATGGACCAAGGCTTCCACGCGCCGAGAAGTTCGTGAACGACATACGTCGCAACCAACCGCAGGTCACAAGCATTGTCCAGAACATCAACGAGCGCCGGACCAACGCGATTCTCGGCCGGCAGTGCATCACGCTGTACGGTCCAGGCGTCATGCACGACCGGCTGCTGGGCTGCTCGTTTGAGATTGGGCCCACGAGCTTCTACCAGACAAACCCCGCGCAGACCGAGGTGCTGTACCGGCTTGCCATTGCCGGGGCGGGCATTGTGCCCGGGATGCGGCTGCTCGACGCGTACTGCGGGACGGGAACCATTGGCATCTGCGCTGCGCACGAGTGCCCGGACGTGGAGGTTGTGGGCGTGGAGCAAGTTGGCGGCGCGGTGGCGGCGGCACGACGTAACGGCATAGCCAACGGGCTGGACAAGCGCTGCCGTTTTGTGCGGGCAGACGCCACGGAGTACCTGGTAGCGGCAGCGCGCAACGGGCGCGCCGAACGCTTTGACACGCTCATCATGGATCCGCCGCGGGCTGGCTCGACGCCCGAGTTCCTCTCGGCAGTGTGCGCGCTTGGGCCCGAGCGCGTGTCGTACGTCTCGTGCAACGTGCTCACGCAGGCGCGCGACGTCGAGCTGCTGCGCGAGGGCGGCTACCGTCTTGAGCGCGTGCAGCCGGTGGACATGTTCCCGCACACCAAGCACGTGGAGTGCGTCGCGACGCTCGCACGACGATGAGACAAAGGGACTGTCCCCTTGTCTCATAGCGCAGCGCCCGCCCCTGGGGGTCTGGGGGCGGACAAACGGGGTGGTACGTGAACCAACCTGACGTCAAACAATCAGACGCCGAGAAGAACCACTACTTGCTGCGACGATCTTTCCTCCTCACCACCACGGCAGCTGCGAGCACTGCCACCGCGGCGACTGCGAGACCAACGGGCAGAGCGGTCTGCGTGGCGTCACCGGTGTTGGGGATGGTCGGCTTCTTGGGCTCCTCCTTGGCCGGCTCGGGCTCCGGCGCGGGCGCGGTGTAAACGTTCTCGAAGGTCACTGCGTCGGCAGCGGTACCGTCGGAGGTGGTGATGAACGCGCTCGTCCCCAGGACGCCGGCGCCGTCATCGGTCACCGTGTAGGTCACGTTGTAGACGGTGCTGTCGTAGGTCCAACCCTCGGCGTTGCCCGCGACCTCGTACGCCTTGTAGGAGTACGAGCCAACCTGGTCGAACGTGATCGACCCCAGCGAGACCGTGCCGTCGCCGTTGATGATGTCCGTGGTCACGCCGTTCTCGCTGGCGCTACCATCCCAAAGTATGGCGGCGGCACAAATGCGGTTGCCGGCGGCCTTTTCGCCCAAGGACTTCTCGATTGAGGTCTTCTCGCTTGCTGGCTTATCGCCCAGGGACTTCTCGCTTGCCGACGCCCCTCTCCGCCTCAAAAGTGAACACGAAATCGACCGGTTATTACCAGTTTCCTGGGCAGGCGCCGCCACGTGGCCCTGCGCATTGTTTTCGTGTTCACTTTTGGTAGCGGGGTCGGTGTCGCACGGGCCCGACGCCAGTTGCGACCCGTATCCGCTATCGCACCTAACACGAGACGAGATGCATCGCAATGCTGAATGCCCACAACCCCGGAGAATAGCTCTTTTTTAAACGTTCATCACGTTTGCCCAGGTCGACGATGGCGGTATTAATAAAAGGAGCTATTCTCCGGGGTTGCAGGGGGGCGGGTCTGCGGCAAGAATTTGCGGTTGGGCTACGGGTTTTCTCGACCCCTCAAGTAGTAACACCGGCAAACTCTCGCGCAGTAACACATAAGGGGTTCAATCAAAACTGCTGCCAAACGGAAAGGCCCCTCCAGCCAAAACCGGAGGGGCCACAGATCAGCTATCAAGCACTGCCGCTACGCCTGGTCGATCACCACGTGTCCGTCTTCGCGCACGTGCACGCGTCCCTCTGCCAAGAGCTGCGCCACACGCGGGTAGAGCTGGTGCTCGACCTCGTGGATGCGAGCCTCGAGCTGGTCGACGGTCCAGCCCTCCTCTACCTCCACCGGCCGCTGTGCGATGATGGGGCCGCAGTCGTAATCGCTGTTGGCAAAGTGAACCGTCACACCCGTGACCTTGACGCCGCAGTCGAAGGCGTCCTGGATGGCGTGCGCCCCCTTGAAGCTGGGCAGCAGCGCCGGATGGATGTTGACCACGCGGTTGGGGAAGCTGGCCAGGATGGGGTCATGCACCATCCGCATGTAGCCAGCCATGAGCACGTAGTCCACACCAGCGCGGCGCAGCTCGGTGGCTATGACCTCGTCAGCAACCATTGGGTCTGCGTAGATCTCCTTGGAGAGCGTGAGCGTCTGGATGCCCGCCGCCTCGGCGCGCTTGAGACCGTACGCGCTTGGCCGCGAACTCACCACCAGCTCGATGCTGGCATCAAGCCTACCTGCGGCAATAGCATCGATGAGCGCCTGCAGGTTGGTACCCGAGCCGCTAATGAGCACTCCCAGCTTAATGCTCATCGATAGGTCACCTTGCCCTCGCCCGCGACGCACTCGCCCATCACGAACGGCGAGAACCCCTGGGCAACAAGCCCCTCGCAGACCTCGTCCACGTCGTCGCGACTACAGATGATGCTCATGCCAACGCCCATGTTGAAGGTCTTGTACGCCTCGTCGGGCGTGAGGCCCGCAGCGCGCACCATGTACGTGATGACCGGCGGCACGTCCCATGCGGGGCCATCCTCACCGCCGCGGTCGACCACGGCGTCAACGTTTGCGGGCAGCGCACGATTGAGGTTCTCGGTAATGCCGCCACCGGTGATGTGCGCCATAGCGTGGATGGGCACGCCGGCCTTGAGTGCGCGAACCAGCCCGCCGGCGTAAATGGTGGTGGGGCGCATCACGGCGTCGGCCAGGCTCTCGCCGCCCAGCTCGGGAAGCGGGCGTTCCAGCTCTTCCACGGTCTTGCCCTCGATAGCCACCTTGCGCACGAGCGAGTAGCCATTGGAGTGAATGCCGGAGCTGGGAAGGCCGAGAATCACGTCGCCCTCGTGCACCAGGTGCGGACCAATCATCTTGGGCCGGTCGACCACGCCCACCACAAAGCCGGCCAGGTCGTAGTCGTTGGGGTTCATGACGCCGGGGTGCTCGGCCATCTCGCCGCCAACCAGCGCGCAGCCGGACTTGCGGCAGCCCTCGGCAATGCCGCCCACGATCTTGGCAACGTGCTCGGCGTGCAGCTTGCCAATGGCAACGTAATCCAGGAAGAACAGCGGCTCCGCACCAATAGGCACCACGTCGTCGACGCACATGGCAACGAGGTCCTCACCCACGGTCTCGTGCCGGTCAAGCAGCTGCGCGATGGCAAGCTTGGTGCCCACGCCATCCGTGCCCGAGACCAGCACCGGGTCCTCCATGTCCTTGTACGCGGCCATCGAGAAGCACGAGCCAAAGCCGCCCAGGCCGCCAATGACCTCGGGTCGGTTGGTCGAGGCAACGGCCGCCTTGATTGCGTCGACGGCGCGGGCACCCTCGTCCACGTCGACGCCGGCATCTGCATACGAGACGTGCTGGGGCTTATCTGCCATCTTAGGCATCCTTCCTAGCTGGGGTTTCATCGTTGTTCTCGGCATTTCCGCCTGCCTCGCCCGCGGCGCCTGCGGCCTCAAGCCGCGCCGCCGAGTCCTGCTCGACCTCGCGCGCAATCTGGTCGATGCTCATGTGCGACTCGAGAGACGCCTGCATGAGGTTATGCGGCTTGTAGCCGGGCAGGAACTTCTCCTCGTAGAACGAGCGCGGGATGGCAACCGGATAGTCGCCGGTAAAGCAGGCCGTGCAGTAGCCGCCGTGAGGCACGCAGTCGATAAGACCCTGCGGCGAGAGGAAGCCCAGCGTGTCGGCGCCGATAAAGTCGCGCATCTCCTCGAGTGACATGTTGGCGGCGATGAGCTGGTCCTGGTTGGCGGTGTCGATGCCATAGAAGCACGGCCAGGTGACCATGGGCGAGGCCGAGCGCATGTGGACCTCGGTGGCGCCGGCGTCGCGCAGCATCTGGACGATCTGCTTGGACGTGGTGCCGCGCACGATGGAGTCGTCCACCATCACGATGCGCTTGCCGCGCACCACGTCGGGCAGCGGGTTGAGCTTGAGCCGCACGCCCATCTGGCGCAGGGCCTGCGTGGGCTGGATGAAGGTGCGCGCAACGTAGCGGTTCTTGATGAGGCCGGTGCCGTACGGCAGCCCCAGCTCGGCAGCGTAGCCTTCGGCCGCGGGCGTGCCGGAGTCCGGCACCGAGATGACAAGGTCGGCATCAACGGGGGTCTCGCGCGCAAGACGGCGGCCCATGTTGTGACGCATGAGATAGAACGAGCTGCCGTCCTTCACCGAGTCCGGTCGCGAGAAGTACACGTGCTCAAAGATGCAATCGGCACGGGGCTGCGGCGGCACACCCTGCTCGGAGCGAAAGCCGTCATCGGAGATGCGGATGATTTCACCGGGCGCAACCTCGCGCACATAGGTGGCACCAACAATATCCAGGGCGCAGGTCTCGGACGCAACGGCCCATTCTCCTTCACCAAGCTTGCCCAGAACCAGCGGACGAATGCCGTGCGGGTCGCGGAAGGCGTAGAGGGCGTTCTCGCGCGCAAGCACCATGGCATAGCCGCCCTCGAGCATGCGCATGGTGTGCGCGATACCCGTACGCAGGCGATGCCCGCGCTGCGTGAAGTAGCCAATGAGCTTGGCCGCAACTTCGCTGTCGGTGCTGGATCGGAAGGGTATGCCCATCTCAATGAGCTCGGCGCGCAGCGCGTCAAAGTTCACGAGCGTGCCGTTGTGGGCCAGCGCGATGATCACGTCGTTGATCATCGAGAGGTGCGGCTGCGCGGACTCCCACCCCTTGGCACCGGCCGTTCCGTACCGGCAGTGGCCAATAGCCACCTTGCCCGGCATTGCGGCAAGGTCTGCCTCGGAGAAGACCTGCGTGACCAGGCCAAGGTCCTTGCGCACCAGAACGGTGCGCCCGTCTCCCACCGCAATGCCCGCCGACTCCTGCCCGCGGTGCTGCAACGCCCGCAGGCCAAAGTACGCCATGCGCGCTGGGTCGCGGTTTGGCGCCCACACGCCAAAGACGCCGCACTCGTCGTGCAGCTTGTCGTCACTGGGCTCTGGCGTCCACGACGCTTCCGTCACGATGCCACCTCGCTCTTGGGGACGCACACCAGGATGGTGCGGCCATAGCCATCAATGTAGTTGCAGGTGCAGAGGGTAAGCACGTGGCTCGTCTTGCCGATGAGCTCCGAGGCGTCAGAGCGGCTGGTCACGGCCTTGGCGAGAAGGTCCGAGAGATACAAGTGGAACTCGTCGTCGCTGGACCAGTCAAAGACGCGCACGTTGGTGTCGTTCTCGTCCGTGTAGTAGAGGAAGAGGGGCTCAAGCTCATAGTTGGCGTCTTCGGTGACGTACCACACGGTGCTCACGGAGTCGAAGGCCTCTTGGTTGTCCATGTCGGCAATGGGCTTGAACATGGCACCGTTGCGTAGGTGATGGCCATAGATGATGGTCTGCTGGTCGAGCATGCCGGGCGCCTGATTTTGGTAGTCCATAAAGACCTGGCCGCCTAGCGAGTAGGTGCCCTCGGCGTTGGTATGGAGGTACTTGTCGTTATCCGACGCCTGGTAAACGGGGAAGCTCACCACGGTGTTGGGAATCTGCACCCACCCAACAACCTCGGGGTTCACTGCCTTGAGGCCAGCCCAGTCCACCACAGGCGGCTGGTTGCCTTCGTCGTCCACGGTTGCGTAGGTAGCGAGCTTCTCGTTCTCCACGTCCTGCTCGTGGTACTGCCACTGCGAGTAGCCGTACAAGCCGGCCGCCACCACGATAAGCACGATGCCCACAATGAAGAGCACCGTAGAGATAATGCGGTTGCGCCGCTTGCGCGGATCGCGAGACCTACGACCGGAGAGGTCGTAGGGGTCGGTCTCGCGGTAGTTGTCGCTCTTCATGCGGCGGCCATGGCGAGAGGAACGAGCGCCTGCGCCTGCCGCGCCCTTGGACGACGGGTCGTCGGTGACCACGGGAATGAAGCCAGCCGCACGCTGGTCATTAGCGGTGCCGTGCGGCAGCGTAGGCTCACCCCCAGACGTCTGGCCAAAATGCTTGCCCTGACTGTTTGACACGTGACTGCCTTTCTCGGTCGAGGCGAACTAGGAGAGCTTGCTCCCCACGTACGCCGCGGCGGCGGGCTTGTCGAAGTTGCCATTGGTTGCCTTGGTAAGTGCACCCATGACCTTGCCCATGTCGCGCTTGGCCGTGGCGCCCAGTTCGGCAATGAGAGAGTCGGCCAGCTTCTCGAGGTCGGCGCCCTCAAGCTGGCGCGGCAGCAGCTGGGAAAGGACGTCTGCCTGTGTCGAGAGCTCCTGGATGCGCTCGGCGTGGGACTCGGCGCCGGCCTTTCGCAGGCCGTCGAGCTCCTCGGCGGTGACCTTCTGGAGCTTCTTCACCGCCTTGGTGATATCCGCCTCGGTGGCGTCGCGGCGCTCATCGACCTCGACCTGCTTCACGGCCTGGTTTACCTGGCGCAAGATGGAGACGCGCGCCTTGTCGTGCGCCTTCATGGCAAGCTTGATCTGCTCGAGCAGCTCTTCCTTCTTCATGTAGTGCTTTCCTCCCTGGCCGCGAGGTGAGCGCGGCCGCACGCAGCACGGCGGACTCTACGCCGCTGCCATCTGCTGCTTCATCTGGATAATCTTCTCGCGGTACTCCGGCATGGTGGCCCCAAGAATCTGGGTTGCGTAGATGGCTGCGTTCTTGGCGCCGCCAATGGCCACGCAGGCCACAGGCACACCCGAGGGCATCTGCACCATGGAGAGCAGGGAGTCCATGCCACCCAGGTCGCTCGTCTTCATGGGAACGCCAACTATGGGCAGCGGCGTGTAGGCTGCAACAACGCCGCCCAGGTGAGCGGCCTTGCCCGCGGCAGCAATGATCACCTTAAGGCCGCGGTCCGCAGCGGTGGACGCCCAGTCGTGAACCTTCTGTGGCGCGCGGTGCGCCGAGGCAATGACCAGCTCGTACGGAACGCCCAGCTCATCCAGCTGAGCGGTGCACGCCTCCATCGCCGGCATGTCCGACTTAGACCCCATAATGATTCCCACCAGCGGCTTGTCCGCCATAGGACCCCCTTTGGATTTGGGTTCAGAGACGCATCACAGTATAGATGGAGCCGGGCGTGCCGGGGCGCGAACGGCCTATCATTAACCAACAGCAACAGAGACACGGCAGGCGCCACGAGCCAATTACGACCCGAAAGGTAGCACATGGACGCAAAGGATCTTGTTCTTTACAAGCGAGAGGGCGCGTACATTCCGCGCGTCGCCGCGGTGCACGACCTGTGCGGATACGGCAAGTGCTCGCTGGGGATTGCCATTCCCGTGCTCTCTGCGGCAGGATGCGATGTGTGCCCGGTGCCCACCTCACTATTCTCGGCGCACACCAAGTTCCCTACATACTATATGCACGATACGACGCGAATCCTTGAGGATTATCTGGATGCCTGGGCTAAAGAAGGTATCGAGCTTGATGCAATTTACTCTGGGTTCCTGGGGTCTGCTGCGCAAGTGGGCGCTATTCAGCGGCTGTATCGCGAGCACCCGGGTGCGCTGCGCGTGGTTGATCCGGTTATGGGTGACGGCGGAAAGATGTACCCCACGTACACGGTTGAGCTGTGCGAGAAGATGCGCGAGCTGGTTGCCGGGGCAGACATTCTCACGCCAAACCTCACGGAGGCACACCTACTAACCGGCATGCCCTACCACGGGCAGGATCTCTCGGAGGCCGAAGTAGAGAGGTACGTGGCGCAGCTGGTGGGAATGGGCGCGCATCTCGTTGTGGTAAAGGGCGTGGTGCGCGGTGATAGTCTTATCAGAAATTACGTGGCTGGCGAGAAGATCGACCTAGTAGAGGTTGTGGGCGAGCAACTGCCTTTCATGACGCACGGGACCGGCGACCTGTTTGCCTCAACGCTTACTGGGGCCGTTATGTGCGGGCGCAGCGTGTACGACGCGGTGGCGTTTGCCACGGACTTCGTGCGGGATGCCATGCGCATCACGCGGCTGCAGCCGGATAACGAGGTGCGCGGGGTGTCGTTCGAGAGCCTGTTGGGGCAGGTCACGGCACTCGTTGGGTAGGCGCCGGCGGGCCGGCGGCAACGCGGGGCCGGGGCGCGGCGGGGGCCTCTCGGTGATGCCGCGGATTCTCGCCGGTTAGGAATTTTCCGAACGGTTAGGGACCCTTAAACGGCGAAATCCCGCGGCATAACGGGACTTGCCGCTGATTCCGAACGGTTAGCCCACCTTAAACGGCGAAATCGCGCGGCATCTCCGTTGACGCCAACCGTCGAGGCACACCGTAGCGCTCAAGCAACTCCTTGAAGAACGGGCGATTCTTTGCCTCCTCAAAGCTGAACCGCATGATTGACGCACCGTACAACGTGAGGCGAGACTCCCGTCGTCGCTCGGCGAGCAGCGCCCTGCCAGAGACCTTCTCGCCAGAGCTTCCGCGCTCGGCATACTTTGCTGCACCGTCAAGCTCGCCAAATATCGGGCGTGCCACACCCGTTTCCCACACGTAGTCAACCCTGAACTCGCACCCAGGTCGCGACGGATCTTCCACAAGAACCTGCAGCTCTGGCACGCAAAACCCCAGCTCAATCATGATTCCGCGAGCAACCGACTCTCCGCCATTCTCGGAGCGTCCATCCGCCCAGCCAATGGTTTGAAGCGCCTACCGAGAACCGCGCGCATGCGGCTGGGCCTGCACAAAGTTTGCAAGGTCTTCTCGCGAAAGGCCGTAGTCGCGAAGCGCGGAATCCGCAACGGCAAGACCTGCCGGCAGGGAAAGCGTTCGCAAGCAGTCCGCAATGGTCCTCTCCAATGACGTTACCTTTACACCCGACACAACCTCGGTTTTCTCGTCATCGCCCGGACGCATGCGGTGCCTTACCACGTACTTGCTTCGGCGCCCCTTGCCACCCCTTGTATCCAGTGCGTGGACAACGGAGGGGTCAGGTTCGGAAACTTGCAAGCCATGGACTATCGCTGCAGAAGTCCCGCAGAACACCCAAGCCGGATGCAGTGCGGCGACGGCCCTCGCTACGTGAAGGGCCTGTGTTGCTGGCGAGAGGGACCTCCAATACGAGGCCCTTGCATACACGTGCGGGAATGGTGCTACCACATCTCCCGCCTTAGCGCGACGATCAAGAAGCCTCTTCGTTCGATCGCTCTTCACGCAGAGACACATCCCGCGTTGCTCCGACGCATCAAGAGCTTCGTTCACCTCATCCTGCACCACACGCCAGTACCCCCTGCTCACGACTAGCCCCCCTCCGGTCGCCCTGGTGAGCTTCTTGTACCGAGCCCGGAGTCATCTATAACTGACACTTGTCTGACAGCAATCTTCCGCGCAGCTCAGAGAGGGTGTTTGGTCGTTTGGTCTCTAAAGTAATTCTGTAGGCGGTAGCATTCTGGCCATGAGGGGTAGCTCTGATCGAATTGCCGAGAATTGAGATGGCTCACGCTGTCATACCGTGTCATGCCATTTTGGCCTTCTCGCCCATGGCGCGTCTTTTCGCCGGTTAGCACTTTTCCGAACGTTTAGAGCGCCTTAAACGGCGAGGTTGCGCGGCATTGCGGGAACGGCGCGGATTCCGAACGGTTAGCCACCCATAAACGGCGAGATTGAGCGGGATTGCGAGAATGCCCCATGGCACGGCTGCCTGGGCATCCTAGTGCCCCCGCATCCCTACTTCGAGCCAGTGCCAGACCCGCTGCTCGTCTCCGCATCGCTCCCCGTCGACCCGCCCGTGAGGTCATTCAGAATCGCAACCGGCGTAAACGACGTAGTGACCTGGTCGCGCAGCTCCTCCTCGAGCGTCTCATCCACACCCGTGATGCTGCAGTTAAAGTTCACGCCCGTGGAGCTCTGCGTCTTGGACCACACAAACGTAATGAACGAGGTCACATCGCCGGTGGGCTTGAGGAACCCAAAGAGCTGCGACGTCTTGAACTTGCCGTTCTCGTCCATGTGCACGTTCACGTGGTAGATAACGGTATTGATGTTGGGGTTGAGCAGGCAGTTCACCGAGAAGGCCGAGGCCTGCACCTGCGAGCCTGCAAAGCACTCGAGCGCGTCCTCGGAGGTCGTGTCGATCACGGTCACCTCGACGGTACCGGTGTTCTCGTCCGCCTCCTGCACCGAGAAGTCCTCGGGGAACTGCGTGAAGCCGTTGCCCCACTCGACGCCGCCGCGCAGCGCCGAAGCCACCGTGGCAACCGTCACGTTGTGCGCGAGGTCTGCGGTGTTGGAGCGACGCACCACGCCAAAAATGACCTGTCCGACAACAACAATCACGAGAAAGACCAGCACAAAGCCAACGGCCGTCTTTGCGATGACCTTGCCCACGTTGGAACCGGAGGGGTCGTCGGCGGAAAGCGGGTCGATGTCGACGCCCGCACCCTTCTCCTTGCGGCGCCTGCGCTCGCGGCGGGCGACCTCCTCGTTGGAGTGGCCCGTCTCGTCAACGGTTTCGAAGAGCTTCTCAGCCTCGTCGCCGGTAAGGGCATTGGTCTGGCGGCGGGCCATCTCGATGTTTGACTTAGCCATCAAGCTCCCCCTCGCCTGCGGGGTCATTCACAGGACCGGCGGTCTCACCAGGCGCAAGGCGGTGCGCGATTGCATCGCAGACGAGAGCGCCCACCACGGTCTTTGCGTCCTCAATCCTACCGTCGAGAACCGCGTCGACCAGCTCGGAGAGGTCAACAAGGTCCACATTGATAAACTCGTCGGCATCGGGGCTCGACTTTTGATAGCTCAGGCCCGTTGCCATGTAGAGGTGAATGAGCTCGTCGCAGAAGCCATCGGACGTGGCAATGGTGGTAAGGTAGGCCATCTTCTCGGCCTGCATGCCGGTCTCCTCGGCCAGCTCGCGGTGGGCCGCGTCAAGCGGGTCCTCACCGGGATCGAGCTTGCCCGCGGGAATCTCGACCGTCACGCGGTCAAGCGCTGTGCGGAACTGGCGCACCAGGCAGATGCGCCCCTCGTCCGTGAGCGCGACAATCGCCACGGCACCGGGATGACGCACCACGTCACGCACGGCAGTTCGACCATCCGGGAGCTTCACACGCAGGCGGTTGACGTTGAAGATGCGTCCGGTCCAGGCAACGTCCTCGGAGACAGGGTGCTCTTCCAGGCCGGCGTCGCGCGGGTCATCCTCACCCAGCACCAGGTCACGGGCCTGGGGGACGCCTGAGACGTGATCTTGGCTCGAGCGGTCACCATCAAAGGTGAGATCATCTGCCGCCGAGCGCATGTCTGCGGTGGCAGAGCGGAGGTCATCCATCGTGGGAACGGCCTCGACGTACTGCGGGCGAATCTGCGAATCGTCCGCAGGTGCGCCCTCGTAGGAGTACCCCTCGTCCATCTCGTCGCCCGTGTCCTGCACCCGTGCCACCGCCCTGTTCCTCCAAATAACGTAGTTTGCCGTGTTGCGTAAACCCGCCGGGACTATCCGTTGTTGCGGGGCAGAACCGCCTTTGCCCCAATGTCATACCGCATGGTCTTGCCCTCAAAGTCGATGAGCTCGCACGCGGCGTACGCCTGACGACGAGCCTCCTCGAAGGTGGGCGCCACGGCTGTCACATCAAGCACGCGGCCGCCGGCCGTGACCAGCTGTCCGTTGGCGTCAATCGCGGTGCCGGCGTGGTAGACGGTAACGCCGTCCAGCGACTCTGCACGCTCGATGCCCGAGATAGCCTTGCCCTTCTCGTAACTTCCGGGATACCCGGCGCTGGTAAGAACCACCGAGACGGCCCAGTCGTCGTTCCAGGAAACCATGTCGGGCGAGAGGGTCCCCTCGTCGCAGGCGAGAAAGACGTCGACAAGGTCTGCCTGCATGCGCGGCAGCACCACCTGGGTCTCGGGGTCGCCAAAGCGGGCGTTAAACTCGAGGACCTTGGGACCGTCCTTGGTGAGCATGAAGCCACCGTACAGGCAGCCAGAGTACGTGATGCCCTCGGCACGGAGCTCGTCGACCACGCGCTGCTCAATGGCAACCATTGCGGCGTGCTCCTCAGGCGTAACCATGGGAACAGGCGAGTAGACCCCCATACCGCCGGTGTTGGGACCTTTATCGCCGTCGAGGGCGCGCTTGTGGTCCTGCGCCGTGGCAAGCGGCACGAGCGTAGTGCCGTCGGTAAGCGCGAGAAGCGAGCACTCGGGACCGTCGAGGGTCTCCTCCACGATTACCGTTGCACCAGCCTCGCCAAAGCGGCCCGAGAAGCATTCGCGCACGCCAGCCAGGGCTTCGTCGACATCCTTGGCCACAATGACACCCTTGCCAGCGGCAAGGCCGTCGGCCTTAACCACACAGGGGCCGTCAAGCCGGCGGATGTACTCCTCGCAGGGCTCCTGCTCGGTGAAGGAACGCCACGCTGCGGTGGGCACACCGGCGCGTGCCATAACCTGCTTAGCAAACTTCTTCGAACCCTCCATGCGCGCCGCCGAGGCGTTGGGTCCAAAGCACATAATGCCCGCCGAGCGCACGGCATCTGCAACGCCCTCGACGAGCGGCGCCTCCGGGCCAATGACCACGAGGTCAACGCCGTTCTCGCGAGCGAAGTTGGCCACGTCGACGGGCGAGTCCTGGTCGATTGCAGCAACCTCGGCCATAGCGTCCATGCCGCCGTTGCCAGGTGCCACCCAAAGCTTGCCCGCGCGGGGCGACTCGGCAAGCTTGGCGAGAAGCGCATGCTCGCGCCCACCCGCACCCAGGAGAAGAATATCGACCTTAGAATCGCCCACGTGTCCTCCCTTGTTGTCGCAACAGCATGACGCGCCCGGTGTATCCGGGCGCGTCAGCGCGTCACTTAGTCCCAGTAACGGTTAATGGTCTGCTCGCGGTCCGGTCCCACCGTGATGATGGAGACGCGTACGCCCGCAAGCTGCTCGAGGAAGTCGATGTAGTCCTTTGCCTCGCGCGGGAGCTGGTAGAAGTTGCGCACGCCGGAGATGTCGCAATTCCAGCCGGGCAGCGTCTCGTAGACAGGCTTGGCATGGTAGAAGACGGACTGGTGCTCGGGGACGGTGGTATAGCGCTTACCGTCGCACTCGTAGGCAACACAGACCTTAATCTCGTCCAGGCAGCCCAGAACGTCGAGCTTGGTGATGGCCAGGTCCGTAAGGCCGTTCACGCGGGCGGCGTAGTTCACAACCACGGCGTCATACCAGCCGCAGCGACGCTTGCGACCCGTGGTCACGCCATACTCGTGGCCAACCTCGCCCAGCTTGTCGCCAATCTCGTCGAACAGCTCCGTGGGGAACGGACCAGAGCCCACGCGCGTGAGGTATGCCTTGGCGACGCCCAGCACGCGGTCGATGCGCGTGGGGCCAACGCCCGAGCCCGTCACGGCACCGCCGGCGGTGCAGTTGGAGGAGGTCACAAAGGGGTAGGTGCCATGGTCAATATCGAGCATGGTTGCCTGCGCACCCTCGAAGAGGATGTTCTTGCCGGCCTCGAGCTGCTCGTTCAAGAAGAGGGAGCTCTCCACGATGTACGGGCGGATACGCTCAGCGTAGGGCAGGTAGGTCTCGCAAATCTGATCCACGGTGTAGGTGGGCAGCTCGTAGACCTTCTCGAGGATGGGGTTGGTGTATGCCAGCGCAGCCTCAAGCTTCTCGCGGAAGATCTTCTCGTCCAGCATGTCCTGGATGCGCAGGCCGGTGCGGTTCATCTTGTCCATGTAGCAGGGGCCAACGCCGCGCTTGGTGGTGCCAATGAGGTTTTTGCCAAGCTTCTTCTCGTGCGCGCCATCGAGGTCCTTGTGGTAAGGCATCACGATGTGGGCGTTGCCGGAGATCTTGAGGTCCTTGCAGGAGATGCTCTGGGCCTCGAGGGTGTCGATCTCACCAAGGAGCACCTCGGGGTCGACGATGCAGCCGTTGCCAATCACGGGATAGACACCCTTGTACATGACGCCAGAGGGCACCTGGTGAAGGGCGAGCTTGTGGCCACCGGCAATGACGGTGTGGCCCGCGTTGGCTCCGCCGGCGTAGCGGCAGACAACGTCAAAGTCGCCGGAGATGAGGTCTGTCACCTTACCCTTGCCCTCGTCGCCCCACTGCGTACCCACGAGAACTGATGCAGGCATTGCTCCCCCTCAAAAAGAGTGTGATAAGCCGGGCTGCCGGCGCCTGTCGCACGGTGCCCCTAACCAAGCCAGTATACGGCATGGCCAGCGGTTATCGGGAGCAGCGCAAAGACGTGCGGAAACATCCCACAGCCATAACAATTTTTCCGTTGTGAGAGCAGCGCGGAACAGCATTGGGCGCAGCTGGCGAGAGGGACGCACAGGCGCTAGTCGTCGTAGTGCGTCGTGACCTCGAGGAACTTTGTCTTGTTGCCCACAAAGGTGAGAGGCACGTCGCCAAGCGCGCCGGAGCGGTTCTTCGCGATGATGAAATTGGTGACGCCCATGTCCGGGCGGTCGTCGCGAGCTGCCTCCTCCTCGTCCATGGAGCGGTCGAGAAGGATGACGATGTCGGCGTCCTGCTCGATAGCGCCAGACTCGCGCAGGTCCGAGAGCTCGGGGCGCTTGCCGGTGCGCTCGGTTACGCGACGCGAGAGCTGGGACAGCGCAATGACGGGGCACTCAAGGTCCTTGGCCATGATCTTGATGCCACGCGACATCTCCGAGACCTCGGTGGCACGGCTGTCCGCACGGCGCATGCCTGCCGGCGGCGAAAGGAGCTGCAGGTAGTCCACCACGACAAGCCCAAGCTTCTTACCATGCAGCATGCGGCGTGCCTTAGCTCTAATCTCGGTGACGGTGGTGCCAGGTGTGTCATCGATCATGATATCCAGGCCCGAGAGCTCGTCTGTGCCGCGGATGAGCTCGGGCCACTGATCGTTCTGGATGTGGGCCGAGCGAATCTCTTGCAGGCCAACGCCAGACTGGGCCGAGAGAAGGCGCTGCGCAATCTCGATCTTGCTCATCTCGAGCGAGAAGAACGCGACCGAGGCACCGTTGAACGCCGCGTTCACGGCAAGGTTCAGCGCGAAGGAGGTCTTACCAACGCCGGGTCGGGCGCCGATGACAATCATCTGGCCAGGCCGCAGGCCCAGGAGTTTGGAGTCGATGGTGGGGAAGCCCGTCTTGACGCCCAGCTCTGCGGTCTGGTTCTCGCACATGTCAGAGAGCTGGTCAAACAGGTCGCTCATGATGGTGCCAATTGGCTGGTAGCTCGAGCGCACGTCCCTGTTGGTGACGTCGAGCAGCATCTTCTCGGCCCTGTCCACAACCTCCTTGGTGTCCTCGGGGGCATCGTAGGCTAGGGCGGTGATTTGCGCGGCGGCAGAGATCATGCGGCGCAGCGTAGAGTCACGGCGCAGCATCTCGACGTGGCGGCGCCAGCCAACGAGCGCCAGCGAGTTGTTGCCCAAATCCAGCAGGTAGGGCCTGCCGCCCACGCGCTCAAGCTCGCCCTGGCTCTTGAGGAAGTCCGCAAGCGAGATGGTGTCCACTGCCATGTTGCGGTCGAACATCTCGCGCATGGCAAGGTAAATCTTGCGGTTGGAGGGGATGTAAAAATCATCCGGCTCCAGCTCGATGAGGCACTCCTGCAAAACGTCCTGCGAGATGAGCATGGCCGAGAGGACCGAGGACTCTGCCTCGGGATCCTGTGGCATTGCAACGTCCGACGTTGCCGTCATCTGAGTTGGATTGATGTCGTAGCCGTCCTGTGCCACGAGCCGTGCCCCCTCCTGTGTGCCAGTCTTATCGTCCCTTGGATGCTACCGTGTTGCCCAATTTGGTACCGCTGCTCGCCGTCCACCCAACGTACGCCATCTACCTGCGAGAAGGGAAGGTTGCGGCAAAGTCTTCTACATACGATGTTGAAAACGCCTCTCGCTGAGCGGGGACTTTGAGAGTTTTCAACGTTTTCAACAATTTGGCGAACGACGAGGATGCGTGCCAGGAGTCCGATTATCGCAACCACCTTAAATATTCATTACGTGCAAGATAGACCAGCGGGTTTGATGCGATTATCCGATTTCGTGGCGTTTTCCCAGTTAAATAGGCTTAAAACATGCATCTTTCGAGCGTTTGCCCCGCATGCCACACGTGCATGCGGGGCAAATTTGTGGTAGTGCGCTTACCAACCGAGTTCTTGGACCACTACTCTTGACCTGCGGGAATTGTTGAAATCCCCAGTTGAGAGCATGTTTGGTCGAAAACTCCGAAGGCTACTCGGCAGCCTCGGTGGTCTCAGTTGCCTCGTCGGCAGCCTCAGCGACCTCGGGCTCGGCAGCCTCCTCAGCCTTGGGCTCCTCGGCCACGGGCTCGTCACCCACGAGAACGACGATCTTGGCGTTGATCTCGCGGTAGAGGTTGATCTCGACGGCGTGACGGCCAGCAGTCTTGATGGTGGCGCCACGGACGATGCGCTTGCGGTCAACGTCAACGCCAAGCTGCGCTTTGATGGCATCGACGATCTGCTGAGAGGTGATGGAGCCAAAGAGCTGGCCCTCCTCGCCAATCTTCGCGTCGACCTTCACGAGCTTCTCGTCAAGGATGGCCTTGGTTGCCTCGGCGTTAGCAATGCGCTCGGCCTCGCGCTTGGCAATGCTGTCGCGGCGCTGCTCGAGCTGCTTAAGGTTACCCGGGGTGGCAGGCTGGGCGATCTTGTTGCGGAAGAGGTAGTTCTCCGCGTAGCCCTGGGCCACGTCGACGACGTCGCCCTCTCCGCCCTTGCCCCGGAGCTCACCCAAGAGGATGACTTTCATGGGACACTCCTTCGTTCAGTCGGCTATGCCGACTTCTGATCTTGGTCCGTGTTGCTCTGGATGGTGGTCTTCACGCCCCTGGGAAGGTGACGGAAGTTCTTCCACACATCGACAAGCCCCACGATGGTCATGACGTAAAACTGGTCTTCGAGAAAAAGCCCGGCGACTATTGTGCACGCGCCCGCAAACGCACCCACATGCCTGGTTTGAATAAGCCAGGCAATGATGGCAAAGCCCTGGATTGCAAAGGCAATCCGGAGAGCCACCAGGACGTTAGCCGAGACCATGTTCACGGCATTGGTGTATGCCTGTGGCACCACACCTACCGCCGCAAGCCCAAGGATGTCGGCTACAAGCACACCGACGAGCCACACGGGTACGTCGTACTCTATAAGCGTTGGCATGGTGACGCGAAGATCCTCGCGCTTCGCCGACGCGCGGACGCCGAGAAGCGCACAGAGAAACTCGATCAAAGCCACAACGAGATACGCGCTTGGCCAATAGACCTGCAACGTCGCCCGCAGCGTCTCGACTTGCGTTGCCGCCGAGACGGAAGACACGCCAATGCCGCTTGCATACACGTTCACGAGCTGCGTGATCATGTCGGCCATGGAGGAGCCCATCGACTGCAGCTGGATGACATCTACGCCAATGAGCGCGAGCGTACCGCACGTGATGAGCGCAAACGCAACCGAAAGCGACAGTCTGCTACGTGCAGATGCCCATGCCGTCCCAATGCCTATGGCACAGGCAACAAGAACGCTTGGGACCGTGGCAACTTGCGCCACGGCAGCCACTATCGCCGTAGGCACAAGCGTGCAGGCGAGTGTAGCAATACTCTGCAGGGGGCTGCGCGCTGCCAAGGTGATGACCGCGCCGCAACCTATGGCAAAGCACCCGAGCATGGGGATGTACGCGGCTATCACGCCACCGAGTGCGCAAATGACAAGCCCGGCAACGAGCGACGACCTGCCGCGCGGTGCCTGTGCGCCGTCTCCCGCAGGGACAATTCCGCCCTGCTCGGACGAGTTGTCCTTGGGGTTAGACGCGTTCCAGAGCGCAAGCGCCCTGGTCTGCTCGTCTGTGTCCTTCTCCACCGTCATGACCTAGTTGGTTCTTTCTCGAACCCCGCACCTTAACCGCGGCTGCGGCCACCGCGGCTGGAGACCACGGGAACGGTGTAGGGCAGGAGCGCCATAACGCGGGCGCGCTTGATGGCAACCGCGATATCGTGCTGGTGCTGCGTGCAGGCGCCAGTGACGCGACGGGGCTTGATCTTGCCGCGGTCGGTCATGAACTTGCGGAGGAGCTGCACATCCTTGTAGTCGATGTACTCGGTCTCCTCCTTGCAGAACTGGCAGTACTTGCGACGCGGCTGGCGCTGAAACTCTTGCTTTTTCTGCTGCTGAGCCATGTCTGGTTTGCCTTTCTAACGGCGGCCCTGGGGCCGCCTTACTGTTACTAGAACGGAATGTCTTCGTCGTAGACGTCTGCTGCAGGGGGCGTAGAGACAGGCGGCGCGGCCGGAGCGGGAGCGGAGTAGCCCGGCTGTGCGGGATACTGTGTGGGTGCTGCTGACTGCGGAGCCGCCGCGTAGGGAGCCGGCTGGGGCTGCGGCGCGTTGTACTGCGGAGCAGGAGCTGCCTGTTGCGGTGCGGCTGCCTGGTTCCTGGACGAGAGGAACTCGACCTCGTCCACCACTACCTCGAGCTTGCTGCGGCGCTGACCTTCCTTGGACTCCCAGGAGCTATAGCGAAGCTTTCCTTCGATAGCGACCTTGGAGCCCTTGCTGAGGTAGCGCGAGAGCGGTTCGGCGCGCGCGCCGAACACGACGCAGTCGACAAAGTTGGGCACGTCCTCCCACTCGCCGGTCTGCTGGTTGCGACGACGGTCGTTGACTGCGACACCAAAGGAGAGAACCTGAGTGCCGCCGCCGGTGGAACGAAGCTCCGGGTCCCTGGTAAGGTTGCCCGAGATGTTCACCCTGTTAATGCTCACGTTGCTCACTACCTCTCTCTGCGGGCACAGGGCCCGCCTTCCGCTGACTAGTCCTTGTCCGTGCGGGCCACGATCATGTGGCGCTTGACGGCATCGTTGATGCGCAGGACTCGGTCGAGCTCTGCGATCTGGGAAGGATCTGCGTGGAAGTTGATGAGGGTGTAGTCACCCTCGGTGAGGTGGTCGATCTCGTAGGCGAGCTTGCGCTTGCCCCAGTCCTCGACAGAGTCAACGGTGCCGCCGTCAGTGGTGATAGCGACCTCGATGCGCTTCATAACGCCAGCGCGGGTCTCCTCGTTGGTAGTGGGATCGACAAAGAACAGCAGTTCATAAGCCTTCATGTTGTCACCTCCTCTGGGCTGATGGCCCTAGGTCGTGAAGGTTTGCGCCTAGGGCAGGAAGCATGCGATTTGGTATCGTATCACAGCTGTTGCAGATATGACCATCTGTGACCTGCGATTGTGTGCCCAAATCCACAAGCGTCGTACCCACCGACGCAATAGCCTCCGCTTCCACGCGTCCTACTCCGTCCCAAAGATTACGGATTCTTCCTGACACTAATTTGACGCCGCGCGGACAGCCCGCATGCACGTAGCTGTCAGGCATTGCCCTGGGGGCGGTAGATGCTGTGGCCGCGCTCCACAGAAATTCGTAGCGAGGACATTCTGCCCCACAACTTCTCCATATATGCGCTCTGTACACCTACGGGCTTTCCCGGGGCATCAAAAAAGG
Organism: Tractidigestivibacter scatoligenes; assembly: GCF_001494635.1. Classification (GTDB taxonomy): domain Bacteria; phylum Actinomycetota; class Coriobacteriia; order Coriobacteriales; family Atopobiaceae; genus Tractidigestivibacter; species Tractidigestivibacter scatoligenes. The sequence continues at coordinate 116,571 of NZ_LOJF01000001.1, forward strand.
CAGGCGCCCAACGGCACCTGCCCTGACCTTCAAATGGCGGAGGGGGAGGGATTCGAACCCTCGTACCCCCGAAGGGGTAAACGGTTTTCGAGACCGCCGCATTCAACCACTCTGCCACCCCTCCGTGGGGTGAAAAGCGGCGCCCCAGTGGGACGCCGCTGGATTTACTGGCGGAGAGTCTGGGATTTGAACCCAGGATACGCTTTAGGCGTATACACGATTTCCAATCGTGCTCCTTCGGCCACTCGGACAACTCTCCAGGAACCGCGACGGCTAGTATATCGTATGTTCACGGGAAATGGGAAGTAGTTTTTCTCTCCACCAGTTCTTCTCGCCGATACGCGCAAATGTGCGAGAAAATCTACAGTTACCCAACCCAAAAGGAGTCAGGATGCCGGAGCTGTTCTCAAAGTTTGGCCCCGAGATGGCCGCTGTGTCACTGCCTGCCTGGCTCGACCTGGCGGCGCTCATGGTTGGCGCCGTCTCCGGCGTGCTGGTGGCCCACGAGCGTAAGCTTGATCTTGTGGGCTTTGTTGGCCTCGCGATGCTCTGCGGCTTGGGCGGCGGACTTATCCGCGACGTCACCATGCAGGTGGACTCGGTCTACATGCTCTCTTCTCCCTACGCCATACCCGCTGCCGCAGGCATGGGCATCTTCGCCTTCTTGTTCCCAAGCCTCTTCGATAAGTTCTCAAATCTCATCGAGTGGGTCGATATCGTCTCTGTGGGACTCTTCGCGCTCATGGGAACCGACAAGGCCATCGTCTATGGGCTTCTGCCGTTCTCGGCAATCCTCATGGGAACCTTGACCGGCGTGGGCGGCGGCATGCTGCGTGACGTCTTTCTCGGAGACATCCCCCGCATCTTCAAGCCGAGCAACTACTACGCACTGTGCGCCCTGGCCGGCTCTACCATCTATTACGTGACGGTCATGGTCTTCTGGCTTGGGAAGCCCTGGGCGGCCTTCCTGTGCGTCGCAGTGACCGTGGGCCTCAGGCGCTGGTCGCTTCACTACAACGTGATCTCGCCCAACGACGTGAACCTTGCCCCGCGCGTGGCCGGCGGGGTTCGCAAGATCACCCGCCGCGTCTCGAGGACCAAGAGCTCTGCGAGAAGAAACCGCAGCTCTGCTCGGAGACGGAACGGCTAGCCAGCAAAAAGGCGCCGCGGAGTTCCCGCGGCGCCCTCGTTGCCTATTTGCGAATTGTGCAGCCGTAGGGCGCACATCTCTCAGACTCAGGTGACATTCCTCAGCGGAAATACTTTACGCAGCGCTCTTCTTCGCCTCACGCTTACGGCGGATGCTCATCAGCGCGATGATCAAGACGCAGCTTACGATAGAGCCCACGGCAATACTCAACACCCATGCAATCGGGTTGTTAATGACGCCGGGGATGAGCAGCAGGAATAGCCCGCCGTGAGGCGCGTTAAGAGTGACTCCGCTCACAAGGCAAATGGACGCACCAACAAAGTTGCCCACAAATGTCGACAGGATAATCTCGAGGGGATAGCTCGCAGCAAAGGGGATACATCCCTCGGTGATGAAGGACAGACCGAGCAGCAGGCATGCCTTCCCCGCCGCGCGCTCATCCTCACTCCAAAGCTTGCCACGAACAATCGTAGCGAGCGCCAGGCCAATCGGAGGCACCATGCCAACAAGCATAGCGGCAGCCATCGGGGCGGTAATGCCTTCGCCAAGCAGGCCAACTGCAAATGCATACAGCACGTGCGACATCGCTCCGCCAAGGTCGAGATACATAAGGGAGAAGATCAACGAGAGCAGGAGCGGCGCTGAGTTGACTGAATTCGTGAGAAGATCATTGAGTGCCGCAGTGAGCCAAGCAACGGGCTGTCCAACAACAAAGTACATAATGAGTCCGACAGCCGCAGTGCTCAGAATTGGCAGAATCAGGATGGGCTTGAGGCCATTCAGCGTAACAGGCAGCTTGATCCACTTGTTGAGATAAAAGGTGATGTAACCAGCGAGCAAACCAGAGACGATGCCGCCAATGAAGCCAGCACCAATGTTTGCCGCAATCATGCCGCCAATGATGCCAGGTACAAAACCGGGACGGTCAGCCACAGAGCTTGCGATAAATGCCGAGAAGACCGGAATCATCAGGCCAAGGCCAATGCCACCCATAGCATTGAGAGCCCAACCGATTGTTCCATTTTGATTTGCCACATCAAGCCCGAAACAGAAGCTCAACGCGGTGAGAATGCCACCTGCAACAACAACTGGGATCATGTGGGAGACGCCATCCATGACATGCTGGAATACTCCCTTGGCTCCATTCGCTGCTGCAGCGGGAGCAGGCTGATCAGTAGACATATCAGCTGCGCCCTCAACGCGCTTCACCCCCTTACCCGCAAGCGCATCTTCGATGGTAGTGTCTGGGTGCTTGAGCGCAGCGTCAGCCGTAACCTCAAGTACATTTCGGCCTGCAAAGCGCGACTCGTCAATGGCCTTGTCTACGGCAAATACGATTGCGTCTGCAGAGGCAATGTCATCCGGTTCGAGAGCGTTCTCGACGCCTGTAGCGCCTTGTGTCTCGACGTGAATCTCATAACCCTTCTCGGCTGCATACTTTTTCATGGCTTCAGCAGCCATATATGTGTGCGCAATGCCAGTAACACACGATGTGATAGCAACGATCTTCTTACTCACTCGCGTACCCCTCTCTTATTATCAATTCCCTTATGGAAGGCAAGCGCCGGAGCGCTCGACTACCTCTTCGGCACGATAATGTACACCTAAATTTGTCTCTACAAATTCATATCTTCAAAAAATTCCGACCGGTATGTTTTTACCGGTCGGCGGAAACTAGAGAATCATGCGGTTGCAGAGTAGGTTCAATAACTATTCAGTGCCTTACCTGACAGACTGCGTTTTAATCTCTTGTTCGTTGGAAATCTCCGATACGAACTGCAGAACGACATTTCGTGTTGAATAGATTACGTGGTCAGTCTGAAATATTGGAGTACCTACCTGAATACAAAGCAGGTTGGCAATGTGGTCATCGGCAACGATGGGACGAATGGTCTGCAAGTCATGGCTTACCGTATATCCGCATGTTTCCATATAAGAAAGCATAGAGCCATGGAGCGTCTCCTCGTTTAGGTTACGAAAGAGGTATCTAGGCATGTAGGCGTTATCTACAAGACGTGGCTTACCGTCAAGAAAACGCTGACGGCTATAGTGCACAAGCGGCTCATCCGAGCCTAAGTGAAAAATATCCGAAAGGTTCCCGCACGGCACTTCCTCGTAGAAAAGAACTTTGCTTTCGACAGTACGTCCTCTTGCGGCGTTACGCTCGCTCAGAGATCGAAGGCTGTAGAGGTTAAAGAACTCTGGGGGATTTACGAAAGTGCCGGCTCCTTGTCGACTGTGAACAAGTCCATCCTGCTTGAGGTGTTGAATAGCTTTCTGGAGCGTAGTCCGACTCACGTCGTAACGCTTGCAGAGTACGGATTCGTTGTCCATCGTTCCCCATGGCTGGTAATAGCCGGAGAGTATTTTATTTTTAAGGTCATGGTAGATAGCATCCTGCTTTGTCATGCGCTTCTCTTCCATGGTTCCTCCTGGCTTTTCAAGTCAGCTTCGAATACAAAGGATTGATGCGGAACAAGTCAGACGCCTGTTTCCTACAACTTATCCATCTTGTCACATACCCCATTCTCATCCGGTTCCACAAATAAAGACACTACATATAAGTCTCGACCAATATGGCTATCGAGAGATAAGCGGTCGGCAGCTGAGTAGCTGCAAATGATATAGTTACTACAAATTTGTCTCTACTTTTTTGTCTCTATGATTTAGGATATTTGGGTAATCGGCGGCTATTCCGGGCGCCCAATCGGATTGGAGACAAGATGCTTGTTAACCTTCGCGATATTTGTGCAGTAGCAGAACAGCACAGCATTGCTGTTGCGTCCTTCAATACACCGAGCTTCGAGGCAGTTCGTGCTGCAGTGGAAGCTGCAGAGGAAACTGGTTTCCCCGTTATTTTGAGCCATGCCCAGGGGCACGAAGAGATTGCGCCTCTCGAGTGGATTGGCCCGATGATGGTTGAGGCGGCCGAGCGCTCCTCCGCACTCGTGTGCGTACACCTTGATCACTGCGAGGATCTCTCGTACATGCGCAAGGCGCTAGATTTGGGCTTCTCTGGAGCCATGTATGACGGCTCGTTTCTCCCCTACGATGAAAATGTTTCCAACTCTAAGCGCGCTGCCAGAATGGTAGCCAACTACGACTGCGGCCTCGAGTGTGAGCTTGGTTCGATGGGCACGCGCGAGAATGGCGCCGGTCATGAAAATGATCATGTTGGACAGGCAACGTACACCGATCCCGACCAGGCGGCAGAATTCATAGAGGAAACCGGGCTCGATATTTTGGCATGCTCGTTTGGCACTGTTCATGGCATTTACAAGGGAGAGCCACACCTTAACTACGATGTATTGCGTGAAATCCGCAACCGCGTAGATGTACCTCTGGTAATGCATGGCGGTTCCGGTGTATCTGACGCTGACTACCAAAGGTGCGTTGAAGCGGGCATCCGTAAGGTCAACTACTTCACCTATGGCGCAAAGTTTGCAGGCGAAGCAGTTCGGAAGCTTATCAAGGATTTCGAAGCGAAGGATTCGGGTTCGATTGTCTATTGGCAAGATATGACTACGGTTGCTCATGAGACGCTGTTTGAAGACTTCAAGCACGTCATTAATGTGCTCTCAAACGGGCAGGCCCCCGTTGCCTAACCATTGGAGCCGCTTAGATATTTGCAGTAAATCGGTTTGACGTGTTCTTTTCACGACAATCGAGAGTAAGTCAGTTATCTACAGCAAAAAGGCGCCGCGGAGTTCCCGCGGCGCCCTCGTTGTTCTTGCAGGTTGTGCAGGTCGTTGTCCTACTTGTCCACCAGGCCGTGGCGCACGCGCCACTTGCGGCACTCGACCTCTGAGAGGATACGCTTGCGCATGCGGATGTTCTTGGGCGTAATCTCGACCAGCTCGTCATCCATGATGTACTCAAGCGCCTCTTCCAGCGTGAACGTGCGCGGCGGCGTGAGCTGCACCGCAATATCTGCGGTGGAGCTGCGCTGATTGCCCAGGCTCTTGGTGCGCGCGATGTTCACCACGATGTCGCCAGGCTTGGAGCGCTCGCCCACGATCATGCCCTCGTAGCACTCGTCACCGGGGCCAACGAAGAGCGTTCCGCGGTCCTGCAGGTTGCCCAGGGCGTAGGCCACGGCCTTCTCGGTGGACATGGAGATCATGGCGCCGTTCTGACGCTTGCCCAGCTCGCCCTCCATGGGACCGTACTCGAGGAAGTTGTGATAGAACACAGCCTCGCCGTGGGTCACGTTGAGGATGCGGTTTTTGAGACCCATGACACCACGTGTGGGAATCTTGAACTCGAGGTGGTCCTGCTTCACGCCCGAGACCATGTTGGTCATGTTGCCGCCGGAGTTGCCAAAGAGCTCGATGACCTTACCGGAGTACTCGCCGGGGCACTCGACCACGGCCTCCTCGATGGGCTCGAGCTTGTGGCCATGGCCATCGTCCTTGAAGAGGACGCGCGGGCGGCCAACCTGGAACTCGAAGCCCTCGCGGCGCATCTGCTCCATGAGGACCGAGAGGTGCAGGATGCCGCGACCAGCAACCTCGACGCCGGTCTTATCGGGCAGCTCCTCGATGCGCATGGTGACGTTGTTCTCGCGCTCCGTCATCAGACGCTCCTTGAGCTGGCGGCCACCAACAATGTCGCCATCGCGGCCCACGAGCGGCGAGGTGGACGCCTCAAACACAACAGACATGGTGGGCGGATCGATCTCGATGGGGTCAAGCTCCACGGGGTTCTCGGGGTCGGTGTAGACGTCGCCAATATCGGTGTGGTCAACGCCCACCACGGCAGCGATGTCGCCCGCCTGGGCCTCGCTGCACTCCTTGCGGCCCAGGTAGTCAAAGGTGAAGAGCTGCTTGACCTGGCTCATCTCGCGGCTGCCGTCGTTCTTCACCACAAGAATCTTGTCGCCGGCGTGGATGGTACCCGAGTAGATGCGGCCAATGCCAATGCGGCCCACGTAATCGGAGTGGTCAACGGTCACGCACTGCATGGCCAGCGGACCCTCGAGGTCGACGTCGGGCGCAGGCATGGCGTCGATAATCATGTCGAGCAGCGGATACATATCCATGTTGCCGTCGTTGGGGTCGAGGCGTGCGAAGCCGTTGACGGCCGATGCGTACACCACGTGCTCCATGGCAAACTCAAGTTCCTCGTCGGTGGCACCCAGGTCCATCATGAGGTCGAGGCAGTCGTTCAGGGCCTTCTCGGGGTTGGCGCCATCGCGGTCGATCTTGTTGATGACAACCATGATTGCAAGGTGTGCGGCAATGGCGTGCGAGAGGACGAAGCGCGTCTGGGGCATGGGGCCCTCGGCCGCGTCTACCAGCAGCAGCGCGCCATCTGCCATCTTGAGCACGCGCTCGACCTCGCCGCCAAAGTCTGCGTGGCCCGGGGTGTCGATGACGTTAATCTTGATGCCCTGGTACTCGATGGAGATGTTCTTGGCCAGGATGGTGATGCCTCGCTCGCGCTCCTGGTCGTTGGAGTCAAGCACGCGCTCCTGAACCTGCTGGTTCTCGCGGAAGGCGTGGGTGGCCTTGAGCATCTGGTCAACCAGCGTAGTCTTGCCGTGGTCGACGTGGGCAATGATTGCGATGTTTCTAATCTGCTCTTGGAGCATGGGCACCTCTCGTCTAGCTCGCTAGCGTAGCAAACGCCAACGCTTACGGATTCGCGGCAACTTTATACCAGCGCGAGGGCCAGCGGACCCCACAGCGCATCGTTCCACGCAAACTGCTATATGGTACGCCAAAGAGGCCGAGGAGCGCGACGCTTCGCTTATCCCAGCAGGTTCTCCACCTCGCCGGCAGGGGCGGGGTCTGTCCAGGCAAAGTTGTCACCTTCGCCTTTACCATCTACAAGCGAGAAGGCCGAGAAACTCGTACGGCCTCGCTCGCCAAACTCGAGTAATACCGCATCTTGGTAGGCGCCGCGCTCGTCGGCAACAGCACCCTCGTAGGCAAGGGCATAGCGCATGGGGTCTCCAAGCTTGGCGCCCGCGTCACCGTGAGATCGCGCAAGGTCGCGCACCTTCTTGCGGGCACCCTCGAGGCACTCCTCCGGACCATCATCGGCAAAGGTGTAACTGGCAACGTGGCAGGCGGCATCTTCGACGGCGAGAATCACATCCAGTTCAACGCCCTCTGCCAGCACGTCGAACGCCTGGCCCATGAGGGTGCTCGAGAGGTCATCCAGCTCCGGCGAGACGCCCTGTCCGTTCTTCTCGGCACCCATGAGGCCTCCCTGTTGCCTGCGTTGTTCTGACACACACATGGTAGCCGTTCCGGACCACGGCATGGTGGTACTCTCCTCCCCACCCCCCCCTTCTTTATCGGTTTCTGTGAAACGGACATTGCGTTTGCCCAGTTGGCGAGAAGCAGAATTCACAGATACCGATAAAGAAGGAACAGGAGAGGAGGGAGCGGAGGGGGCAAGAGCGTCACGGCAGCAAGGTACCAGGCCACTAGAGCAGGCGTCCAAAGCGACGCACATAGGCCCTTCTCGCCAGCAGTACGAGAACCGCGTAGCCAAGCACAACCAGGGGCAGCACGGCGAGAAATGCCACGGGCAGCGGCGCCATGCCAAGGGCAGCCCCAACCCCCGTAAACGGGATGGCCAGCGACAGCACGATGGCACCGGCGTCAAGCAGCAGCACGCGCCAGTCTGCCATGCTCTGCACGAAGGGGATGCGCTCGGTCCGAACCAAATGCACGAAGAGTACCTGTGTGCACATTGATTCGACGAACCAACCTGCCTGGAAGGTCGCAGCGAAGAGAGCCGTAGCGGTAGGGTTCCCCACAATGGCCTGCCAACTACCCCCGGCCACGCTCGGGCACACCCAGAAGAACAGCAGCGCAAAGGTCACCACGTCGAACACCGAGCTTGTGGGTCCAATCCAGCGCATGAAGCTCGCAATGGAACCAGACCTCCACGTCTGGGGGACCTGCAGCTCCCGTGCGTCGACGCTGTCCCAGGGGATGGCGGCGCAGGCGCAGTCGTAGATGAAGTTGAGAAGTAGCAGCTGTACGGCGGTCATGGGCAGGAAGGGGAGAAACACGCTCGCCACCAGGACCGAGAAGATGTTGCCAAAGTTGGAGCTGGCCGTCATCTTCACATACTTGTTCATGTTGAAGAAGGTGCGCCGCCCCGCAACGATGCCCCGCTCCAGAACCCCAAGGTCCTTCTCGAGAAGGATGATGTCCGCTGCCTCCTTGGCCACGTCCGCACCAGAATCCACCGAGACACCGCAGTCGCTAGCCCCCATGGCAGCGGCGTCGTTCACGCCGTCTCCCATGAAGCCCACCACGTGTCCGCACGAGCGGAGCGCCCGCACGACGCGCACCTTCTGGTCGGGCGAGAGCTTTGCGAACACGGTGGTGTGCTCCGCATGCTCAGAAAGCTCCTCGTCTGACAGTTTGGCGACCGCCGCACCGTCAAGCGTCCCCTCCACGTCAAGTCCGATCGTCTCGCACACCGTGCACGCAACCCGAAGGGAATCGCCGGTAAGGACCTTGGTCGCAACGCCATGCTCGCGCAGGGCGGCAACCGCCTGTGCGGCGCTCCTCTTTGGCGGGTCGAGAAATGCCAGGTAGCCAATGAGCGTCATGCCGTGCTCGTCCTCCCCGGAAAGGACCCCCGCCGCCGCGGGATCCTCCTTGCGAGCCACGCCCAGCACGCGCATGCCCTTGTCGGCAAGGTCATAGGCGGTGGAGAGCACCCGTTCGCGAACGTCGCCCCCAAGAGGGACCACACTGCCGTCGTATTCGACCTCGGTGCAGACCCCAAGGACCTCCTCGATTGCACCTTTGGTGACCATGAGGCGGCGGCCGTCGTTGTTCTCGACGACAACGCTCACGCGGCGGCGCTCGAAGTCGAACGGAACCTCGTCAACAAGGTGCCAGCTTGTTGACAGCTCGTCTGCGTCGATGCCGGGAACTCCGCGGGCGGTCTCCTCGGTCGCGCGCGAGATAATTGCCGAGTCTATGAGGTTGCGCACGCCCGTCTCAAAGAAGCTGTTGAGAAACGCGTGGCCGAGCACTCGCGGGTCCTCGCGTCCCATGAGGTCTAGGTGCCGCTCGAGAACGACGTGGTCCTCGGTGAGCGTGCCGGTCTTGTCGGTGCAAAGCACGTCCATGGCACCAAGATTCTGGATGGCGTCAAGCCGCTTCACGATCACGCGGTCGCGGGAGAGGTCCACGGCACCCTTCGCAAGGCAGGTCATCACGATCATGGGCAGCATCTCGGGCGTGAGACCCACGGCAACCGAGAGCGAAAAGAGCAGCGCCGAGAGCCAGTCGCCCTTCGTAAGTCCGTTGATGACGAGGACGAGAGGCGCCATGACCACCATGAGGCGCAGCAGGAGCCTGCTCACCGAGGCGATTCCCTCGTCATAGGCAGTCTTGCCGCGCTTGGCACCAAGACTTGTCGCCATGCCGCCAAACATGGTGTTTGCCCCAGTGGCGACAACCACTACCACGCCACTCCCCGAGACCACAGTGGAACCCATGAGCACAATGTTGTCGAGGTCCCCTGCGGTGCGGGTGTCATCGGCGGGTGCGGGGCGAGGCGTTGCCACACGCTCCACGGGAAGGCTCTCTCCCGTGAGCGACGACATGCCGAGGAAAAGGTCGCGCGCCTGAATGAGCCGTGCGTCCGCCGGCACGATGTCGCCCGATGCAAGGTGCACGATGTCGCCAACAACCACGTCTGCCAGGGGAATCTCCACGCGCCCCACGTCCGCGCGCTCGACGTTGCAGGTGGTCTGTATCGTCTTGGCGAGCGCCGCCGCGGCGTCGTCGCTCTTGCCCTCCTGCACGAATCTCAAAGTGCCGGAGACGGCAATCATTGCGAAAATGATGATGAAGGTCGAAGGGTCGCGCTCGGCGGGTGCAGCCAGAATCACATCGGTGACAAGAGACACCACGGCGAGAAGCGCGAGGATTCCCGTGAAGGGGTCCACGAAGGCCTTCGCGAAGCGCACCGGCACAGGGTCGCGATGGGCGTGCGCGACCTCGTTTGAACCCCATGCGGCACGGGACAGCTCGACCTTCTCGGCAGAGAGGCCGTCATGGCTGGTGTTGAACTCGTTGAGAAGCTCTTCCGTTTCGAGCGAGGAGACACGGCACAGCCATTCGAGCTGGGACGACTTCCCCGTTGGCGTCTCCGCACGGTGAGCGATAAGCCCCGTCCTTGTCAGCCTGGACAGGAACCCGTTGGTGAGCAGCCTCATGGGCCACCTCCGATCCGGGGATGCACGCAGGGACGCAGTACAACGTCAGCTGCGTAGGAACCGGCGGCGAGGCGGGCACACAATAGGCTTGAATGAGCAGGGTGGGGCCGCGCCAGCGCTACCGACGGCGCCCGTCTCCCCTTTTGGCAGGCGCCAACCTCACTGAGCTTGAGTTTTCTCGAGCATGACTACCGTCGCTCATGGATGGCACCTCCTTGGCGTCAGGGGCTCCCGCCCCTTTGAATCAGTTGCTCTCACTATACCCCACCCTCTTTAGCTAGCCCCTCCCTCTTTAGCCGGTCTCCCTTCTTTACCCAACCCCCCTTCCTTATCCTCCCTCCCTTCTTTATCGGTATCTGTGAATCTTGTTAGCCGGCAACTGGGCAAACGTGAAGTCTGTTTCACAGATACCGATAAAGAAGGGAGGGAAGGGGTGAGGGGGATACCAGGGAACGAGAGAAAAGAGAAGGCCCCGCGGAGACAACCGCAGGGCCCTCGAACATGTGGTGGAGACAATGGGGTTCGAACCCACGACCTCAGGCTTGCAAAGCCCGCGCTCTCCCAGCTGAGCTATGTCCCCTTATAAATAATCACCCCAGCGGCGACTCGGCTAACGCTGGGGTGACTATTGTCAAAAGGTGGTGGGCCTGACAAGGTTCGAACTTGTGACCTCCCGGTTATCAGCCGGACGCTCTGACCAACTGAGCTACAGGCCCAACGCAAGAAGGAATACTACACCCCACCCCACTCAAGGTCAACAACCACTCCCAAGAAATTTTGGGAGATTCTTCGGGAACATCGATAGTACAGGGCTTGGGACGCCAAATGCGCAGGCATCCTGGCATCTCTCGGCAGAAGTTTTCGTGACCAAGCTTGTGCACCCAGCATGTTTGGGTAGGATAGGCGGGCAACAGCACGACAGGGGGTGGCTACATGCTTACGGAAATGGACATCAAAACGGTGGTGATTGGCGGGGGGCCAGTCTCTTCCCTCATTGTCCTCAAGCCAGCAAAGCAAAACGAGAAGGAGCCGCTCAGCCTTCCCATCCGCATTGGGTCGGTAGAGGCGACGGCAATCAGCATGGGCGTCAATCCTGAGAACAGCGCACGCCCCATGACTCACGATCTGCTCAAGTCTGTTATGGAGTCCCTTGGCGGGCACCTGCGCAGCGTCATCATCAACGATGTCTCGGGCACCACGTTCTATGCCCAGCTCGACCTCGTGAACGCGGACGGTCGCCAGGTTCTTGTTGACTGCCGCCCGTCTGACGCCATCGCGCTAGCCGTACGCTGCGGGGCGCCGCTCTTCGCCGAGCAGTCCGTGCTCGACGTAGCAGGCATGCCCGACTTTGGCGCCATTGAGGACCAAGAGCACAATCAGGAGATGCAGGACTTCCACGAGTTTGTGGAGGGCCTCTCGCCAGACGACTTCAACGTGACCGACGGCGGCGACAACGCCCCACAGAAATGAGACAATGAGACAAGGGGACAGTCCCTTTGTCTCATCGGACCGCAAGAATAAGGACCCGGCAGCCAACTCAACGGCTGTCGGGTCCTTTTCGTTGCTAGCCCCTGCTACTCAATGAGACAAAGGGACTGTCCCCTTGTCTCACTCGTCCTCGTCGAGAAGGTCGGGCGAGACCTCCTCATCGCCACCAATGTCGACGGGCTCATCCTCGTCGACGTCCTTGGCACCGGCCGCTGCAAGGTCGAGCATTCCCTGGTTGGCATCGTGCTTGGGCGCCTTCTTCTTGTGAGCGACCATACGCGCCACGGCGGAGACGTGGTCGCTGTCGGCGAGGTTCATGACCTTCACACCCTGCGTGGAACGTCCGAGCTTGGGGATGTCGCTCGTCTTGACGCGGATGACCACACCATCGACCGAGACGATCATGAGCTCGTGCTGCGGCCCCACCACGCGGCAGGCCACGAGGTTACCCTTCTTGGCCGTCATGGCAATGGTGAAGACGCCCTGGCCACCGCGTTTGTGCTCGGGGTAGTCGGCCACCGGGGTACGCTTGCCGTAGCCGTTCTCGGTAATTACGAACAGGTCACCGTTGCCGTTGGTGATTTCCATGCCCAGCATGGAGGCGCCATTCTTGAGGGTGATGCCGCGCACACCGGAGGTGTCCCTGCCCATGGCACGAACGTCAGACTCATCAAAGAGGATGGCCTTGCCGTCGGTGGTAACAAGAATGACCTTGTCGCCAGCGCGCACGCGCCTCACGTTGACCAGCTCATCGCCGGCCTTGAGGTTGATGGCAATGAGACCGTCGCGACGGGTGCGGTCGTACTCGGACATGGCCGTCTTCTTCACCATGCCGCTCTTGGTGGCGAACATGAGATAGTCGTCGGCGGGGAAGTCGCGGCAGGTGATTACGGCCGTGGGGTGCTCGCCCTCGGAGAGCGAGAGCACGTTCACAATCGCCGAGCCGCGCGCCTGGCGGCTGCCAATGGGCAGCTCGTGAACCTTCAGGCGGTAGACACGACCAAAGTTAGTGAAGAACATCACGTAGTCGTGGGTCGACGCCACGAAGAGGTCCTCGACAAAGTCGTTGTCCTTGAGCGAGAGGCCCTGGACGCCCTTGCCGCCGCGACGCTGGGAGCGGTAGGTGGCAACCGGCAGGCGCTTGATGTAGCCGGAGTGGGTGACGGTGACCACCATGTCCTCCTCGGCGATGAGGTCCTCGACGTCGAGGTCCTGTGCCTCCTGGGAGGAGATGCTGGTACGGCGCTTGTCGGCGAAGCGCTCCACGATCTGGCCAAGCTCGTCCTTGATGACGCCCAGGATCTTCTCGCGGTGGGCGAGAAGATCGCGGTAGTAGTCGATGAGCTTATGGAGCTCTTCGATCTCGGCGGCGAGCTGCTCGCGGGCCAAACCGGTGAGCTTGCGCAGGCGCATGGCGAGAATGGCGTCACACTGGGGGTCGTCCAGGCCAAAGCGCTCGTTCATGCGGCGCTTTGCCTCGGCCTCGGTCTCGGAGGAGCGGATGATGTGCACGATCTCGTCGATGTTATCGACGGCGATGAGCAGCCCCTCCTTGATGTGGACATCCTTCAGCGCCTTGTCGAGGTCAAACTGGGTGCGCCTGGTCACCACGTCAATCTGGTGATTGATGTAGTACTGCAGCATCTCGCGCAGCGTAAGCGTGCGAGGCACGCCGTCTACCAGGGCGATGTCGATGGCGTTGAAGTTGGACTGCAGCGCCGTCTTCTTATAGAGGTTGTTAAGGACCACCTGCGGGACGGCGCCCTGCTTGAGGTCGATGACAATGCGCATACCCTTGCGGTTGGACTCGTCGCGCATGTCCGAGATACCCTCGATCTTCTTCTCGTTGACCGCCTGGGCGATCTTCTCCTGGAGAAGGCCCTTGTTGACGGCATAGGGAATCTCGGTGACCACCAGGCGCTGGCGGCCGTTCTTGACCTGCTCCACGTGGACCTTGGCGCGCACGGTGATGCAGCCGCGACCGGTCTCGTAGGTGTCGCGGATGCCCTCGGTGCCCATGATGACGCCACCCGTGGGGAAGTCGGGCCCGGGAAGCACGGTCATGAGCTCGTCCGTGGTGGCATCGGGGTTATCGATGAGCATGTTGACAGCTGCTGCAACCTCGCGGAGGTTGTGGGGCGGCACGTTGGTAGCCATGCCAACGGCGATGCCCGAGGAGCCGTTCACGAGGAGGTTAGGGAACCTCGACGGAAGGACGGCGGGCTCGGTGAGCGACTCGTCGTAGTTGGGCTGGAGGTCGACGGTCTCCTTATTGAGGTCGGCGAGCATCTCCATGGCCGCACGCGTGAGGCGGCTCTCGGTGTAACGCATGGCCGCCGGGGGGTCACCGTCGATGGAGCCAAAGTTGCCGTGACCATCGATGAGGGGCAGGCGCATCGAGAAGTCCTGCGCCATACGAACCATCGAGTCATAGATGGCAGCGTCGCCGTGGGGGTGATACTTACCCATGACCTCGCCGACCGTCCAGGCCGACTTCTTGTGGGGCTTGTTGGGCGTGATGCCCGCCTCGTTCATGGCGTAGAGGATGCGCCTGTGGACGGGCTTGAGGCCATCGCGCACGTCCGGCAGGGCGCGCGCCACAATGACCGACATCGAGTACTCGAGGAAGGACTGCTTCATCTCGGTAGCCATGTCGGTGGGCTTGAGCGTGCCGCCATGGATGTCGGTGAGGTCGAGGCGGGTGCCTGCCTCGTCGGAAATCGTATGGTCGAGGTCCGCGCCGGCGAGATGTCCTACATCCTCGGCGTCATCGTCGTCCGAGTCGTCATCCTCGGTATCGTCGTAGTCCTCATCGTCCAGCTCGTCATCGTCTTCGAGCTCGTCGCCCTCGTCCGGGCCCACGCCATTCTCGAGATCGTCCTCGTCATCGGCGGGACCATGGTTCCTGTTGTTATCGTCTGCCACGAGTTGCCTTTCTCATCTCTCGCCTATAGCGCCTGGTGAAGGCCTTAGATGTCGAGGAAGCGCACATCCTTGGCGTGCGTCTGAATGAAGTCCTTGCGCTTCTCGACCTGGGTGCCCATGAGGTCAGAGACGGCGCGCTCGGCCGCCATGGCGTCATCGATGGTCACCTGGAGGAGGATGCGGTTCTTGGGCTCCATGGTGGTCGACCACAGCTGCTCGGGGTCCATCTCGCCCAGGCCCTTGTAGCGCTGGACGGTGTACTTGGTGGAGTCTTCGAACTTCTTGGCCTCGACGGCAAGCTCCTCGTCGGTGTAGATATACTTTCCGTGCTTCTTACCCTTGGGCTTGAGCTGGTAGAGGGGCGGCTGCGCCACATAGACGTAGCCGGCCTCGATCATGGGCTTCATGTAGCGGTAGAAGAACGTGAGAAGCAGGATGCGGATGTGAGCACCGTCGACATCGGCATCGGTCATGATGACAATCTTGTGGTAGCGCGCCTTGTTGATGTCGAACTCCTGGTCGACGCCCGTGCCAATGGCCGTGATGAGCGAGGTGATGGTGTCGCTCGAGAGGGCGCGGTGCTCCTGCACGCGCTCCACGTTGAGGATCTTGCCGCGCAGAGGGAGCACCGCCTGGATGGAGCGGTCACGCGCCATCTTGGCCGAGCCACCTGCGGAGTCACCCTCGACGATGAAGAGCTCGGTCATCTCGGGGTCGCGCACGGAACAGTCCGCAAGCTTGCCGGGCAGGCTCGCGCTCTCGAGAAGGCCCTTGCGGCGCGTGGCCTGGCGCGCCTTCTGCGCGGCGAGGCGGCCCTTGGCGGCCTGCGAGGCCTTCTTCAGGATCTCCTTTGCCTGGTTGGGGTGCTCCTCGAGGTACTCGGCCATGCCCTGACTCACGATGCGGTTGGTAAGCGTGCGCATGTAGGAGCTGCCAAGCTTGGCCTTAGTCTGGCCCTCAAACTGCGGGTCGGGGAGCTTGACCGAGACCACGGCGGTGAGGCCCTCGCGGATGTCGTCACCGGTGAGGTTGGGGTCCTTCTCCTTGATGATGTTCTGGCGCTTGCCGTAGTCGTTCACGGCCTTGGTGAGGGCGGTTCTGAAGCCCTCGAGGTGCATGCCGCCCTCCTCTGTGTAGATGTCGTTCGCAAAGGAGAGGGTGTGCTCGGAGTAGGTGGTGTTCCACTGCAGGGCCACCTCGACCTCACCCATCTGCGAGAAGGGCGCGTCGGGGTCTGACTTGCCCTCGATGTAGATGGGCTTCGAGAGGCCGGGCAGAACCTCCTTCTCGTACTTCTGGCCGTTCCAGCCGTTGAGGTACTTCACGAAGTCGATGATGCCGCCCGAGTAGCAGAACTCGTCCACGCGGGGCGTGAGCTCGCGCTCGTCGGTGAGGATGATCTTGAGGTTCTTGTTGAGGAATGCCGTCTCCTGCAGGCGGTCATGCAGGGTGTCGTAGTCATAGACCGTCGTCTCGAAGATGGTATCGTCGGGCCAGAAGGTGATGGTGGTGCCGGTTGTCTTGGTCTTGCCCAGCTCCTTGAGCTTCTCGGTGGTCTTGCCGCGCGCAAACTGCATCTCGTAGATGCCGCCGTCACGCTTGACCTGGACCACCATCTTCTTGGAGAGGGCGTTTACCACCGAGACGCCCACGCCGTGCAGGCCGCCGGAGACCTTGTAGGCCTGGTTGTCAAACTTGCCGCCGGCGTGCAGGATGGTGAGGACGACCTCGAGGGTCGAAATCTTCTTCTGGGGGTGCTTGGCCACGGGGATGCCTCGGCCGTTGTCCTCGACGGTCACGGAGTTGTCAGGGTGGACCGTCACCTTAATCTTGGTGCAGAAGCCCGCCATGGCCTCGTCGACGGAGTTGTCGACAATCTCCCACACCAGGTGGTGCAGGCCGGCGGACGAAGTAGTACCAATGTACATGCCAGGACGCTTGCGCACGGCCTCAAGGCCCTCGAGGACCTTAATTTCGCTCGCATCGTACGAGTTGTCGTTCTTCTTTGCCACGTGACTCCCCTCAGAGCTGAGCAAGATACAGAGTTAAGTGTACTCCATGGGCACTTTTCTTCTCGGCACGCAAGAATTTGGGGTGTCTAAAACAGAATACCTGCGCATCAGCGCCACGGAGAGGCGTGTTAGGGCCGAGAAGTTCCGTCGTTCGTGTCTCTGCTCTTTTCGCGCCTGAAGGACAGGCTCATGGCCTTGTAGACGCTCCCTCTGAGAGATTCCGGTACGGATTCCGCAAGCTTTTTGACAGTGTCCTGCTCGCTTCCGGTAAGTTCCGGCAGGGGTGCCTTGGACGTCTCGTCCGCGGCAGCACCACTTGCACGTTCCTTGCGCGACGCAGCACCGTGCCCGTACTGGGAGACGATGAACTCAATCTCAGAGACCTCAAGGCCACCCATGGAAAGGCGCGCCCTGTAGACCTCGCGGTTCGCTCTAAAGTCCACCGCTCGCATGCGCGAATCCACATAGACGCCCAGTATGGGGGCGGCCCCCTTCACGTGCGGCTCCTTGAGGAAGACGCCGGTGGTGTGGGCGCGCTCCACGTCGCCGTTCACGTTATGCCACACGTAGGCGGCGCGCTGGTTAGCGCTCATGGAACGGCGCGCCTCGGGGCTCGAAAACATGCCCTTGAGCAGCGACGATATGCCTTCGTAGTCCTCACTCACCAAACTCCACCACCTTCGAGCGCCCAAGGAGCTCGTCCGAGAAGTATCCGAGGTTAGTGGTGGTGACGACCGTCTGGATGCCGCTCTGGGCAAACTCGATCACAGACTGGCGACGCGTCTCGTCTAGCTCGGACATCACGTCATCCAGTAGCAGCAGCGGGCGCGAGCCGGTGACGTCTTCCGAGACGAGCACCTCGGCCATCTTGAGCGCCAGCACGATGGAACGCTGCTGACCCTGTGAGCCAAAGCTGCGGGCATCTCTGCCGTCGATGGCAAAGACCATGTCATCGCGGTGAGGCCCCACCGTGGTCTGCTGGCGGCGCAGATCATCCGAGCGCGCCTCCTCAAGGCGTGCAAGGAAGCGCTCGGCCAGCCCCTCGCGCGAGAGCGCGAGTGGGTCGTCGCAGACGGTGCTCTCGTAGGTGCAGGTGAGCTCCTCGCCGCCGGCAATGCTCCCGTAGACGTCCAGAATCTTCTCGCGCAGGCGCCCAAAGAGACGCACGCGGGCCTGGAGCAGGGTCGCTCCGCCCACAGCCACGGACGAGTCCCAGGCGCTCAGCAGCGAGAGGTCGGGCCTCTCGTCCTTGAGCAGGCGGTTTCTCTGCTCGATGGCACGGGTGTAGGCGGCGAGGAGCTTTGAGTAGCCCACGGCCGCCTGGCAGCCAAAGCCATCCAGCTCCACGCGGCGGAAGGACGCGCCACGCTTCACAAGCGAGAGGTCGTCTGGACAGAAGAGCACGCTCATGAGCGAGGAGGGCATGTCCGCCGCCTGGCAGTGCTTGCCGTTGCGCGAGAACTGCCTGCGCTGCGGGGTGATGTCGCAGGCAACGTCAACCACGCGCCCGTCGCCCGCAAGCCGCGCGTGAATGCGGGCGCGCTCACAGTCAGCAAGGATGAGCTGCGACGGCGTGGGGTGCCTAAACGACGCCCCCGCCGTGAGCATCTGCAGCGCCTCGACGGTGTTTGTCTTGCCCACGGCGTTTCTCCCCACAAGAATCGTGGTCGTGGGCGAGAAGGACACCTCGCGCTCGCGGAAGTTCCTGAACTGCTTGAGCCCCAGGCTCTCTACGAGAAGGCCCACGCTACATCCGGACAGGCATCAGCATGTAGAGGTAGTTGATCTTGCCGTTGGTCTTGAAGATGCCAGGCTGCATGTTGCTCTGCAGCTCCAGGACCAGCTCCTTCTTGTCCGAAATGGCATTCACGCAGTCAAAGACGTAGTGGTAGTTGAGCGCGATGGAGAGACTCTGCCCCTCGACCTCCACGGGCAGAAGCTCGGTGGACTCGCCCTGGTCGGGCGAGGATGCCGAGAGGCGCATGACCTTGCCGTCAGCGTCGATGTCAAAGCGCACGGAGGCGTTGGAGATGGCCACAACCGAGACGCGCTTGAGCGCCGCAGAGAAGGCCTCGACGTCAATGTGCACCGAGGTATTGCAACTCGACGGCAGGAGCTGGCGGTAGTCGGGGAAGTTGCCCTCAATCTTGCTCGAGATGAAGGTCGTGTTGCCAAAGGTGAAGACCACCTGGCTGTCGGTGGTGCCAATGGAGATGCGCTCCTCGAGGTTGGGCATCGAGAGCACGTCGTGGAAGACGGAGCCGGGCACGATGGTGCGGAACTCGCCCTCGCCCGTCTCGGCAGAGGCATCGCAGACAGCCAGGCGGTAGGAGTCCGTGGCAACAAGGCGGATGGTGTTGTTAGCGGCGGTGAGCAGGATTCCTTGCAGGATGGGTCGCGTGGTCTCCTTGGAGGTCACTTTGTAAACCTTGTCGACCATGCCGGAGAGAAGCTCGCTCGGAAGCTCCGTTGCGTCCTCGAGGGAGTACTCGGGGAACGCCGGCCAGTCGGCGGGGTTAAGGGTGTTCAGACGGAACGAGGACTTCTCGCACGAGATGGAGATGGTGCGCTCACCGCCGTCGAAGGTTACAGCCGCATCGTCGAGCGTCTTCACGATGCTCGTGAGCATCTTGCCCGAGACCACCGTCTCGCCGGCCTCCTCCACGTTTGCGGGGATGCGGTGGCGGATTGTGATGGTGAGGTTGTTGGTCTGGAACTCGAGGGTGCCCTCCTCGGCTTTGATGTAGATGCCCGAGAGCAAGGGAAGGGTTGAGTTGGTCCCCATGCCCTTGGCAACGACTGACAGTGCCTTGAGAAGTGAAGACTGACTTACGGTGAACCTCATGGCTGCCCTCTCTTATCTATTAGTTCTTTATCTATATATAAAAGCAATAGTAGTAATAAGGTCTGTCTAAAAGTTGAGAACTCACAAACTCGCTGGTAGATGCCATAACAAATCTTTTGGTTCGTCTTCTTGAAGCCTGCGATTCTCGACGGTTGAAGGCGTGTCGATAACTCTCTCAACATTGTGCCCCCACTTTTCGAGGGTTTTCGTACGCCTTTCTCCCATCTTTTTGACCTACGTGTTCTCGGTGATGTTGTCGCGGATCTGCACCAGGCGGTCGTGGTAGATCTTGTCCTCCTTGCGCTTCTTGTCCACCACACGGATGCTGTTGAGCATCGTGGCGTGGCTCCTGCCACCAAAGTGCTCGCCAATCTCGGCATAGGTGGCGTCGCAGAGCTCCTTCGAGAGCCATACGGCGATGTGCCGCGCGTTCATGATGTCCTTGTTGCGCTTCTCGCCCACGAGGTCAGAGTGCGAGATGTCGAAGTACTGCTCGACGGCGCGTTGGATCTCCTCGATCTTGTACTGCTTCTCGCCGTTTGGCCACGACTCCTTGGCAAGGCGGTTGATGTCCTCGTGCGAGAGTTCCTCACCGCGCTGCTCGCGGTGGGTCTCGGCGATGAGGCAGCGCTGGCAGAAGCCCTCAATAACGCGGATGTTGGTGCCCGCACGCTCGGCCATGTAGCGAATGTTGTCCTCGGAGATGGTGCCCGTGATGGCCAGTCCCACGTGCCCCTCAGCTGCGTCTTCGTGCATGCGCTCGCAGAAGGTGGTGATGAGGCGCAACTTGAGCTCGTAGTTTGGCACTTGAATCGACGTCGAGAAGCCCGAGTCAAGGCGACTCGTCACACGCTCGTCGAAGGCCGCCTCGGCGCCCAGCTGCGAGGGCGAGCGGTCTGCCGCAAGTACGATCTGTTTGCCGGCGCTAGTGAGGTGGTTGAAGGCGTCGAAGAAGAAGTCGATGGTGCCTGCCTTGCCAGCAAGCTTCTGGATGTCATCGATGATAAGGACGTCGATGTCGTAATAGTGGTCGCGCAGGATGTCCGGCGCCGACCTCTCGCGGTGTGACATGGCCGTGGTGTAGTCGGTGATGAAGGACGAGCCATCCTTGTATACGCAGACGCGCGTGGGGTCGTTTGCCGAGATGTAGTTCTGGATGGCACGAAGGAGGTGCGTCTTTCCCAGTCCGCTCTTGCCATAGATGAAGAGAGGGTTGTAGGTGCGGTTCTCGCCGTTTGCCACCTGGAGTGCTGCCTGGTAGGCGAATGTGTTCTCGTCGCCCACGACAAATCGGTCGAAGGTGAGCTTGGAGTCCATCTCGGAGATATCGTCCACCAGGGGATTTGCCGCGCGCCGCTCGTGGCCTGCGGCCTCGCGCGCGGCGTTCTCGTCAAGCCACGCATCCTCGGGGTTTCGCTGCAGCGGCGCGGGTGCCGGCGCTGGGGTTGGCGCTGCCGTCTGCGGCGATGGCGCCATCCATCTACGTGCCTCCTCGGGCGTCACTGCCGAGTTTGGGGCGAGAGGGGCTGCGTCTGGGTCTTGTACAAACGAGATGTCGAGTGTGGTTGGCTCGAAGGCTGCCTCGGTGAGGCACTCGTTGATGACATCAAGGTTCTTCGAGAGGCGGTTCTTCACCGTACGGCTGTGTGTCTCTACGTGGAGCACGCCGGCATCAAGCGATGTTGGGGCACAGCTGCGCAGCATGGCCATGACCGAGCCGGGCAGGTGACGCTTGCTCACCAGGTCGAACATGTCCTGCCACAGTGCCTCGGTGTCTGAGTCGATCTCTGGTTCCATGTCTGTGTGTCCCTCTCGGCTTTCATGGGTGCATACGGTACCTGTCTCTCGTGCGAGAGACCATTATAAGGAAATTGTTGAAAACTCTACCCTATGAACTCTATGAGAGTCGAGAACCACGAGAAATGTTGAAAACTTTGTCTTAGGACTGTTGAGAAGGACTTTCTACACGAAGTTCTGCCCCAGCTGTGTGAGGTAGTACTTCTGACCCACCTTCTTGAGAATGCCCATCTGTACCAGGTTGGCAAGCTCGCGCGACCACGTGGGAGCCGACTTGCCGTAGGCCCTCACGAGTTCCGTGGGCCCAACCATCTCGTGTGCCGAGAGATACTCGAGTATTGCCTGCGAGCGGTCCGAGAGGTTGATGCGACCAAGCTCGGCCGTCCACGCTGGTGGCTGCTGTTCGGGCGCGGGCGTAGGCACCGGCGTCGAGAATGGAGTTGTGGCCGGTGCTGGCGCTGGGGCCTGCTGCTGGTAGCTTGGCTGTGGATAGCCCTGCTGCGAGTAGAAGCCCTGCTGGACCTGCGGTTGCGCTGGCTGGTAGTACTGTTGATAACCTGGCATGTAGGTCTGTGTGTAGACTCCTGGCATCTGCTGGGTGGGATATGGACTCTGCCCATAGGGCTGTGGCATCTGTGGCATTGCTCCCGCAGGCTTGCCTGGTGCCGCGCACCTCTCGGCGTCCTCCTTTGGCCTGGTAGAGATTGTGACGACCGTCCCCCCGGAGATGTTGTCCTCTATGGTGAGGCTACCGCCCTTGTCGGTCATGTACTGCTGCACGTACGGAAGACCAGACCCCACGCCGCGGATATAGTGCTTCATCTCCTCGGTTGCGGAGGTCGTGCCGTACTCCATGGCCAGGTCCTTCTCCTGTATACCAGGTCCTTGGTCAGAGAAGCGCAGTGTGTTGCCCTCGTCGAGGATCGTGATGGTGGGCGCGATGAAGTAGGCGTGGATGAAGTTCTCGACAATCTCGCGAATCACGGTGAAGGGAATGGTGCTTCCCTGCTCGTGTGCCAAGCGGTTGACGGTTGCGGTGATCTCCTCGAGGTAGCTGCGAATGTCCGTGGGCTCGATGACCACCACTCGTGGCGCGGCCGCCGCGTCGTCGTAGATGGCGATACGGGCGGGATAGCGCACAGCTCCAAGCTCGCCTTGGGAGGCGTTGCTGCCGCCTTCGCCCTGGGAACTCTCTGTGGACTTCTCGTCTCCCTTGCCCGCATCTTGGGGCGTGTTGTCGACGAACGGATAGAACGCGTGGTCCATCCCGCTTTACCTCTTGATTCTTTTCACCAGCTCTGACTTTTCAACCTCGTTTGAACCTTGGATGAAAACTTTCACTCGGATTTCTATGTGAACGAAAGTTTTCAACAAAGGATGAAACATGGTTGATAACTGGGACTCAACGTAAAATACCGGCTGGAAAATCATAGCATCAGGAAGAAAGTTGTCAGTAGGTTGGTATGGTCTTTTCGTCTCATGGAAGATTTCTTGCAAAGCTTTTCTACTGGGGAGTGGCTGGCGCCAAGCCTTACCATGAGACAACCCACTGAGAATCCGTGCAGTTATTCTGCATTAAATTGACATCTTGACGGAGAGACCCTTACAATCTTTGGGCTTAGTGCTCAAGACATTAGACCCGTATGGGAGGAATACATCATGAAGCGTACGTATCAGCCCAACAAGCGTAAGCGCGCCAAGACCCACGGCTTCCGCGCCCGTATGGCCACTAAGGGCGGTCGCAAGGTTCTCGCACGTCGTCGTGCCAAGGGCCGCAAGCAGCTCACCGTCTAACACAGCATCATGGAGACCATCAAATCGCGTGCCGAATTTGAGAGGGTCTTCTCGCGCGGGAAGCGCTACAACGACGCATTACTGCGCATTCGAGTGGTGCCAACGAGCGAAGGCGACCTGCCGAAGGTCGCCTTCGTTGCGCCAAAAAGGCTTGGAAACGCCGTCTACAGAAATAGGTGCAAGCGCGTCCTGCGAGAGGCAGCACGCGCTTGTTCGCTACCGCGTGACGGCTACGACGTAATCCTCTTCTCGACCGACAAGACCCATGACAGCTCTCCCGAGCGCGTGGCGACGTCCCTTGAGAGGTTGCTCGAGAGGGCCGGTGTGGTGTGTGGCTGAATCCAAGGGGGAGTCTGCGCTTTCGCGCGCGGCTACGAGGGCCATTAGGTTCTATCAGCGTCGCATCTCACCCTTGTTCCTTCCACACTGCATCTATACGCCCACCTGCTCGGAGTACGCTCGACAGGCTATAGCCAAGTACGGTCTGGCGAAGGGCGGGTGGCTTGCCGTGAAGCGCATCTTGCGGTGTCATCCCTTCCACGCCGGTGGATACGACCTCGTTCCCTAATCGTCTGGGGACACACACGGAGGAACCATGTGGGATTGGATTATTGACTTTCTCGCCGGCGTGCTCGCGGGCATTGAGGGATTCTGCGGGGACTGGGGCCTCGCAATTATCATCCTCACCGTCATCATCCGCGTGCTCATCATGCCTTTGATGAACAAGCAGGTTGAGTCTTCCGCACGCATGCAGGCTGCACAGCCCAAGATCATGGAGCTGCAGGCCAAGTATGCCGACGATCCCGAGCGCCAGGCCCAGGAGATGCAGAAGCTCTACTCTGACATTCACTTCAACCCTGTTATGGGTTGTCTGCCAGTGCTGCTCCAGATGCCCGTCTTCTTTGCACTGTTCACGGTGGCTCGCGATCGCATCCCCTCTGATGCAAGCTTCTACGGCATCATCCCCTCGCTTGCTGGCTCTGCAGGTGGCATGATCAGCTCCGACGGATGGGGTCCTGCTGCTATCTACATCTTCTTCGTAATTCTCTTTGGCGTCCTCACGTTCCTTCAGATGGCCATCAACTCTGGTCAGGTCTCTGAGGACCAGCGCAAGCAGCAGCTTGGCATGGGCGCCGTCATGGCCGTGATGATGGCGTGGTTTGGTTGGAGCATCCCCGCTGGCGTTGTCCTCTACTACAACGCTTCTGCGCTGTGGGGCATCGTGCAGCAGTACTTCGTGACGCGCAAGGTCATGGAGAAGGCCAAGGCTGAGGCAGAGCAGAGCATGCAGGGCCAGTCCTCCGTCACCGTTGATGTGGTGCGCAAGGAGAAGAAGCCCCGGCCTCATAAGAAGAGCTAGAGGTTAAGCGCTAAATACTTATTCATTTCGCCGATACGCCTGTTAATATACGGGATAACTAATATCTAATGAAATTTATACCTACCTGTTTAGGAGGTTTGTGATGGAGGAAGGAATCCTCGACGAGGTTGTCGAGTCTGAGGAGGTTGTATCGGCTGATGCCGATGTACAGGACTCCTCTGTTGATGAGTTCGCGCAGATTCGTGAGCACTATGAGTCTGGCGTTGCTCTGACTGATGACGAGACCGACCGCATTGCCGATGTTGCCGTTGAGTACCTGCGCGGCATTCTCAATCTCTTTGGTGAGACGCACTCCTCCATTGACGAGTACGATGGCGATGAGGGTGAGCTCATTCTTGATGTGAGCGGTGGAGACCTTGCCGTCCTCATTGGCCGCCACGGTCGCACGCTGGAGGCTCTGCAAACGGTTATCTCCACGCTCGTGAGCAGTCGTCTCAAGTTCTACTATCCCATTGTTGTTGACATTGAGAGCTACCGCAGCCGGGCCAAGAATAAGATCGAGCAGATGGCTATCAACGCTGCTTCTCGTGCCAAGAGCCATGGCTCCAGCGTCAAGCTTGCTCCTATGAATGCGTACGACCGTCGTTTGGTTCACCTTGCACTGCGTGATGATCCCGAGGTCACTACACACTCTGAGGGTGACGACCCTGACAGGTACGTCGTGGTAACGCCGGTTAAGCTGTAGTCCATCTCTTATTGGTTCTACATGCGCTACAGTTTGGGAGGGTGAGATAGTCACCCTCCCTTTTTTTTCTTGCCAAAATCTTTTGACTCAAGAGTTTTTGGCAGTATGTAAAACTCTATGGAATCGTATGTCTTGCTATAAGGAGTGAAGATGGATCAAAACTCCCATGAGGTTCTTAAAGATGAGCTCCTTGAGATTCTCGCCTCCGATACTGACCTTTCGTTGATTACTGTGACCCCAGAAATGGCCGAGCTACTCATTCAACATTTAGAGCTCGTCGTTGAGAAGAACAACAGTATTAATCTCACTAGGATTACCAATGAACATGAGGCTATTGTCCTGCATGTCATCGACTCACTGATGTTAATTGCTCATAACCCCATTGTATTGGGGCCAGACGAGAAGCTATTAGATGTTGGTACTGGAGCTGGCTATCCTGGACTGCCTCTTACAATTGTGAGTGGTTGTCAGAGCACACTCATTGATTCTGTTGGCAAGAAGGTTAATGCCGTTGAAGAGTTTACTGATGTCCTGGGGCTCGCTGATCGTGTCTCGTGTCTGCATGCACGTGCGGAGGAAGTTCCCGAAACTTGTCACTCTCGATTTGATGTTGTTGTTGCTCGTGCTGTTGCCCAAACGAATGTTCTCATTGAATATGCTACGCCTTGTTTAAGAAGGAATGGTACCCTTCTTGTTGGCAAAGGGAACCCGAGTGATGAAGAGACTCAAGCTGCTTCTCGTGCTGCAAGGATTTGCGGGCTTGAGGAATCTGGCCGGTTTGAATATGATCTTCCTCATGACCTTGGACATAGAACTATTCTTGTATATACAAAGACAGGTAATCCTCGTATTAAGCTTCCGCGTCAGAATGGTATGGCAAAGAGAAGCCCCCTTGGACTCCACTAAGACACTGTAAGTATCTATTTTTGCTATTCGGCTCTATCGACGTATCTTTTACGGCTCTCACCGGATTGCTTCGATGGGAGCCGAATTTCTATGAGCGGAAGATTTTAGCTGTTTCACGTGAAACACGACTCATGGTTAGCTGCATAACTTAAGAGTGCAAACCTTTGGGATTGCTATTATCTTCTTTGCGGCATATAACCTGTTTCACGTGAAACGGCTTTACTCTAGCTCAGTCTTAGACTCGAAGTTTGTTGAATATTGATTGAAGGTAAAATCGCCTAGAGCGTAAGCTTTGGACGTTTCACGTGAAACTACTTCGTCGAATCTTAAAGTCACTATTGAACGTATTTATAGTGGGATAAATCACAACACCAATAGAGAGTGAAATTTTCGATATTTCATATGAAAAGACTCGTTGTAATCAATATTTGGCAAATAGCCCAGCTATTGAGCTTCGTGATATATGCATTGGTTTCCAACAAAGACTCAATCCAGTAGTGTTTCACGTGAAACGTCTGAAAATTAAAAAAGTCATTATTGAATATAGTGATGAACAATGATGTTTCACGTGAAACGGCTAATTCGATTAACCAGAATCCAAAACAAAGCTACTTCGAGAAAGATTCTCGAAGTTTCACGTGAAACAATACCCTATGATTGTCACACACCACATTGGTGAGCAAACACAGTTTAGACGTAAACATACTCGGCAATTGGGGGTCATTCGTGGGCTTTCAAGATGTAAAACGCGGATTTACCAATAGAGACCCGAAAGTTTTAGCGATTATCAACCAAAAGGGCGGAGTTGGAAAATCAACGACGGCGATAAACCTTTCTGCAGCGCTTGGAGAGGCTAAGAAGAAGGTACTTGTCATCGATTTGGACCCTCAGGGGAACACGACAAGTGGATATGGCATCGAGAAGGAAGATCTAGAGCACGATATGTATGATGTCTTGCTCCAAGACTTCCCAATTGAGGATGTAATTGTCGATACGGTTGAAGATAGAGTTTTTGTAGCACCAGCAACAATTCAACTTGCTGGTGCAGAAATAGAGCTCGTATCAGCAATGGCGCGTGAAAGCATTCTAAAAAACGTTGTCGAAAAGATTAAGGATGAATTTGACTACGTATTTATCGACTGCCCCCCATCGCTCGGATTGCTCACAATTAATGCACTTGTTGCTTCAGATCAACTGCTGATTCCTATCCAGTGCGAATATTACGCACTAGAGGGAGTTACGAAGCTCATTGAATCAATGAAGATGGTTAAGAGTCGCCTAAATCCTTCCCTCGCGATATTTGGCGTCGTCATGACGATGTATGACACGCGTACAACGCTCTCGCACCAGGTGGTCGAGGAGTGCGAGAACTATTTTGGTCAGCAGATATTCAAGACATACATTCCACGCAATGTCAAAATTGCTGAAGCACCAAGTCATGGTTTGCCAGTAACAATGTATGCGCGAATGAGCAAGGGTGCTTCTGCCTATACAAAGCTTGCTAAGGAAGTGATTCGTCGTGGCTAAGAAATCAGGACTGGGCAAGGGACTAGAATCACTGATGGGCGAAGCGAATGCAGAAGTAGGCGCCCCAGCTGCAGATTCAACGTTGCCAATTACGAAAATCAAGCCAAACAAAGGGCAGCCACGCAAGAATTTCAATCCTGATGAACTTGCTGAGCTTGCCGATTCCATCAAGCAGAATGGCATACTTCAACCAATAATCGTTCGAAAAAAGGGAATTACCTATGAGATCGTTGCAGGTGAGAGACGCTATCAGGCGGCAAAGCTTGCTGGTCTAGATGAAGTACCTGTCGTCATCAGAGACATTAGCGATGAGGACGTGTTCAAACTTGCTCTCATCGAGAACCTCCAGCGCTCTGACCTCAATCCTATCGAGGAGGCACAGGGATACAAGCAGCTCCTTGACAATAACGGTCTTACTCAGGAAGAGGTAGCTCGTCTCGTATCTAAGTCGAGGTCTGCAATAACTAACACACTCCGGCTGCTTGACCTTCCAGACGAAGTCCAGGAGCTCATGAGTGAGGGTAAGCTGACTGCTGGCCACGCGAGGGCAATTCTCGCCGTCCCATCTGAGGAGGGACGGGTTCGTCTTGCTGAGAAGGTCGTTGCTCAGGGTTTGTCGGTACGACAGACAGAAACCCTTGCACCACTGTTTTCTGACAACAGCCAGGCGGAACCGGTACATCGCCAACCTGTACCACAGTCCTTCAAGCGCGCGGCACGACAGATGAGGCTGGCACTAGATACCAACGTAAAGGTTAAGACAGTCCGTGGAAGGAACAAGGTGGAGATTGAATTCGAGGACGAGGATGCGCTCGCCCACCTCGTCGACCTTCTCACAAGGGACTAGGAGCAGGAATGAAGAAGCTACTTCGTGGTGTGGTGGTCATCGCAACCGCTGCTGGCGTTGGTTATGTGGTCTACAAAGAGGTCCTCTCCGACGAGGCAAAGGAGAATATCAATAAGATGGTGGATACGGTTAAGACCTCCTACAGGCGCATAAACGAAGTTATCAACTCAGTGAGAGGTGACGTTATGCCGGACGATGGACCTCTACCTAACGTCCAGACAACCATGCGCCAGTGGAAAGACCTTGGATACTAGGGAATCCGCAGAAGCGGTAAGAACTTATAATTAAGAACATATGTTCTAATTAAGAGGGGCGATCACCAATGAGTGACCGCCCCTCTTCCAAGAAGAGCGTTAAACGGCTTACAGCTCCTGCATACGCTGCCTGAGCTGACCGCACGCAGCGTCGATATCAGCGCCGCGAGAGTTCCTGATAGTAGCCTCCACACCAACGGAAGCCAGACGAGCAACAAACTCCTCGGCACGCTCGGGGCTTGCGGGCTTGAGCTTTGAGCCAGGAACCTCGTTAAGCTGAATGATATTCACGTGTGCCAGGGTGCCTCGGCAGAAGTCGCATAGGGCTCCAAGCTCGTCTTCGTTGTCGTTGACGCCCTGGATAAGTGCGTACTCATAGGTGGGACGGCGGCCGGTCTTGTCCACATACTCGCCCATCACGTCATAGAGGTGAATGAGGGAGTACTTCTTGACACCAGGCATGAGGATGTTGCGCGTGCTCTGGTTGGCGGAGTGAAGCGAAACGGCGAGCGTGAACTGCTCGGGCTCATTGGCAAAACGCTTAATCATGGGGATAACGCCGCAGGTGGACACCGTGAGGTGTCGCGCGCCAATGCCGGCGCCCTCAGGGGAGTTGAGACGCCGTAGAGCAGCAAGCGTAGCGTCATAGTTCATCATGGGCTCGCCCTGCCCCATCATCACAACGCTGGTAACACGCGTGTTGAAGTCATCACGCACGTGCATAACCTGCTCGTAAATCTCGCCAGCCGTCAGCGAGCGGGTAAGGCCCGAGGCGCCGGTTGCGCAGAACGCGCAGCCCATGGCGCAGCCGGCCTGCGTAGAGACGCACACGGCAAGGCGGTTCTTCGAGGGCATGCCAACACACTCAACGGCAACGCCATCAGGAAAGCGAAGCAGGTACTTGCGGCTACCGTCTTGCGAGACCTGTCGTGCTATCTCCTCGACGCCTCCGAGTGTGACGTAGTCCGCAAGCTCGGCTCGCAGCGCCTTGGACAGGTTGGTCATCTGGTCGAGTGAGGTGGCGTTCTTAACCCACACCCAGTCCTCAATCTGCTTTGCACGAAACTTGGGCTGGCCAAGCTCTGCGAGAAGGGTCTCAAGCTGGCCGTGCGTACAGTTCCTCAGGTCGAGCTTCTCGTTGTTTCGGTTGACGTCTTCCGTCTGCATTTCTGGCCCCTTGCCCTTGTCGTATGGTGTGGTGGAGTATCCTCTTTGGGTTACTGTCTCCGTGTGAGTTGAGTCTACCGCACGGCGGAGAGATGCGAGGGAGAGCACATGACAAGTCAGGACGTGTTGGGCCTCAAGGTTGTCGTTATAGCCGGCGGCTGGTCTGACGAGAAGGAAATTTCCCTGGACTCTGGGCGCGCGTGCCAGAAGGCGCTTACTGAGGCAGGCTTCAAGGGCGTTGACCTGCTCGATGCCGCAGACGGCGAGTTTGTGTCGAAGCTCGTTGCCGGAGGGTACGACGTGGCCTTCGTCGCAATGCACGGGCGTTACGGCGAGGATGGCTGCATCCAGGGTCTTCTCGAGATTCTGCACATGCCCTACACCTTCTCGGGAGTTCTTGGCAGCGCGGTGAGCACCGAGAAGGAGGTTGCCAAGACCCTCTACCGTCAGGCTGGCATCCCCACGCCGCGTGGGACTGACGTTGCGGCTGGCACAAAGCTCACGGATGACGATGTTGATCGCATTGTGGGTGAGCTTGGCCTGCCGCTCTTTGTGAAGCCCGCGGCCAATGGATCGAGCTTTGGTGTCACGCGTGTGACCAGCGCCTCCCAGCTTCGCGAGGCCGTGGAGCGTGCGACGGCTGGTGGCGACAGGGCCCTCATCGAGGAGTGCGTAACCGGCACCGAGATCACCGTTCCCGTGATTGGCAACGCCGAGCCAAAGGCGCTACCGATTGTTGAGATTGTGACCGGAGCGGAGTTCTATGACCTCAAGGTCAAGTATGAGCCCTCCTCCATGCACCACGTGATTCCTGCTCGCCTTGAGGCCGGCGTCTACGCGCGTGCCCAGGAGCTGGCCGTTCGCGCGCATCGTGCCCTTGGCTGCCTTGGGGCTTCGCGCAGCGACTTCATTGTGCGTGAGGATGGCACGCCAGTGATTCTCGAGACCAACACCATTCCCGGCATGACCGAGACAAGCCTACTGCCCGACTCCGCCCGTCATGGCGGCATCGAGTTCCCCGAGCTCTGCAAGAAGTTCGTGGAGTATGCGCTCGAGGCCCATGGGAAGTCGGAGGCATAGCATGGCCCTAGCCAACGTTGGCGGGCGAGAAGAGAACACGCAACGAGCTGCAGCCGCCCTTGAGCGGCTGCTTCTCCCTGGAACGCCCGAGGACATTCGCGCGAACTACCAAAGCCTTGCCGAACGGGCACAAACCCATGGGTTTGACCTGCTTGAAGAGGACATCGTGGTGCTCGATACCGAGACCACGGGCCTCTCGTTTAAAGACTGCGAGCTCATAGAGATCTCTGCTGCGCGACTCTCTGGCCGCGAGGCGGTCGAGCGATTTGAGACCTTCGTTGACCCCGGCAGGCCCATTCCACCAGAGATTCAGCGCCTCACGGGGATACGCGATGTAGACGTTGCTGGCGCACCTAGTCCCGAGGAAGCGGTTCGCGACCTGGCGGACTTTGTGGGCGGCTCTCCTGTGCTGGCGCACAACGCGACCTTTGACCGCACCTTCATCGAGGGGGTCCGCGGAGGCGCGGAGGTGTCGGACACGTGGATTGACACACTCGCTCTCTCTCGCATAGCGCTCCCGCGCCTCTCGTCCCACCGGCTCTCGGACATGGCGGAGGCGTTTGGCTGCGATTCTGTCACGCACCGCGCGGGTGACGACGTTGATGCGCTCTGCGGGATGTGGCGCATCATCCTATTGGGCCTTTCTGATCTACCAGCAGGGCTTTTAGGCAAGCTCTCGGATATGCATCCCGAGGTGGAGTGGCCGTTCAGGCCCGTTATCGCGCACCTTGCAGCCGAGAGCGGCCCGGAGGCCTTCTCGCTGAAGGCCTTGCGTCATGGACTGGTCTCCCGCGAGGAGGCACATCCTCGCGCGGATGCCGCTGAGAGCGACGAGGCGCTTGTTGCGCCCGCTCCTGAGGTAATACGGGACGAGTTCACGGCAGACGGCGTGGTTGGACGCATGTACGAGAACTACGAGACCCGCCCAGAGCAGGTCTCGATGGCGCTTGAGGTTCGAGACGCGCTTGCCACCTCGACCCACCGTACGATCGAGGCAGGCACGGGCGTTGGGAAGTCCATCGCCTACCTGCTGCCCGAGGTCCTTTTCGCCCAGCGCAACAACGTGACCGTGGGAATTGCGACAAAGACCAACGCCCTTACCGACCAGCTTGTCTCCCACGAGCTGCCGGCGCTTGCCCGCGCGCTGCCAAAGGGGCTCAGCTTCCACAGCCTGAAGGGCTACGAGCACTACCCGTGCCTGCACAGGCTTGATCGCGCTGCCGTGGAGGATCTTCCCCTTGAGCTGGCACGCAACGATGGGCGCTCAGACAATGCCATTGCGGGCGACATGCTTACGGCCATTGCCGTAACGTATGCGTACGCCTGCCAGTCTCCTGACGGCGACCTTGACGCGCTGGGAATCCGTTGGCGCTACGTCCCACGCCAGATGCTCACTACCACCCCCAACGAGTGCCTGCGCACGCGCTGCCCGTACTTCCCCAACGAGTGTTTGGTCCATGGTGCACGTCGCCGTGCCGCCAGCGGCGACGTGGTGGTGACCAACCACTCGCTGCTGCTGCGCAACGTTGCTGCAGAGGGGAAGATTCTGCCACCCATTCGTCACTGGGTGATTGACGAGGCCCACTCCTTTGAGGGCGAGGCCCGTCGCCAGTGGGCGCACGAGGTCTCTGGCGATGCCGCCCGTGCGGCGTTTGAGCTGCTTGGTGGCACCAAGAGCGGTGCGCTGCACACGGTGATGACGTCCGTCTCGGCATCCAAGCTCGAGGGGGCAACGCTTGTACAGGGGCTGCTCACCAAGGCGGCGGCGGCCGTTTCGCGTGCGGCCGTGTCCACGGCAGACCTCTTCATGGCTGTGCACGAGCTTGGGCCGCTTGCAAGGGGCGACGGCGGCTACGACATGGTGACTCTCTGGATTGACGAAAAGGTCCGCGAAACGTCGCAGTGGGGTGCTGTGGCAGAGGCGGGGTCTGCTGCCGTGGCGCATCTGGACGAGGCGGCGAAGCACTTGAGCGAGGCTGAGGAGAAGCTTGCCGAGGTCGCTCCGCAGCTGGCCGCGGATCTTACGGAGTCTGGGCGCTTTGTCACCGAGCTGCTAGAGAGCCTGCGGCTTATCCTTGGCGGAGAGGACCAAACGTACGTGTATTCCGCTGAGCTATACCGCTCCAAGCGGCGCATTGGCGCCGAGAAGCTCCTGGCCGAGAAGCTCGACGTGGGTGCGGACCTTGCCCAGAACTGGCTGCCCGAGATGAAGAGCGTGGTGTTCACCTCGGCCACTATGGCAGTGAGGGATGACTTCTCGCACTTTGACCATGCGGTGGGGCTTGACCGCCTGCCTGCAGCCATGCACAAAGATGTGCGGCTTGATTCAAGCTTTGATTTTGACAACAGCATGTCAGTCATTGTGACCAAAGATATGCCGGCACCAAACGAGAGTAACTACCTCGATTCCCTTATCGACCTGCTCTATAACGTTCACTGTTCGATGGATGGCTCTGTGCTCACGCTGTTTACCAACAGGCGCGATATGGAGCGTGTGTACGCCGAGCTTGGGCCGCGCCTTAACAAGGCGGGGCTTGCATTGGTATGCCAAGAGCGTGGCTCCTCTCCGCGACGCCTGCGCCAGCAATTCTTGGCCGAGAAACGCACGTCGCTGCTCGCACTGCGCTCGTTTTGGGAGGGCTTCGATGCCACCGGTGACACGCTGAGGTGCGTGGTCATCCCAAAGCTACCGTTTGCGAGCCCCAACGACCCCATAGTACGTGAGCGAGACCTGCGTGAGGACCGTGCGTGGTGGCGCTACTCGCTTCCCGAGGCGGTCATCTCGGTAAAGCAGGCCGCAGGCCGCCTTATTCGCACGTCGAACGACCGCGGGGTGCTGGTGCTCGCGGATTCGCGCGTAGTGCAGAAGCGCTATGGCCGGTCCTTTACGGGGTCGCTGCCTTCCAAGAGCGTGACTACGCTGGAGACCGCGAATGTGGGTCGCTATATCGAGATGTGGCGCTCGTCGCACGAACGATAGGTGCGGAACAGCTACTGCTCATCAAGTTTTTTGCGCGCATAGGCGACGGCGAGGGATCTGACCTCGCTGTCGCCTATGTATACGGTGCCGGAACACGCAGCGAGGCGCCTAGGCAGCCAGTCTCCCCTGTAGTAGGGAATCCTGGCGTAGACCACGGAGCCGTCGTCGCGCTCAACGTGCAGACCGGGCCAGTCGAGAAGTTCGAGGTAGTGTCTGTCGTGGAAGGTAACGCGTACCGTGCGCGCGCCAACACTCTCCTCTGGTTCTGAGCCAACTTCTTCTGCCAGGGCGACGCTCACGCCTTTCATGCGGTCCAGCCGAAAGACGCGCTCCCCATGGCGGGAGGGGTCATAGGCGTCGAGATACCAGGTGCCATTGGTGTTGCGCAGCCCCCGCGGGTCAACGTGACGCTGCCTGGGGGCGTCGTCCGCAATGCCCTGATACATGAAGTCGAGCATCCCAAGCTGGGATATTGCCTTCGAGCACGTGAGGATTGTCTCTCCCACCTGGGACTTGTTGGAGTCTGTGATGCCGCCGTCATCACCCAGGGCACACGCGACATGGGTATTGCTGATGCCTGTGGGAGAAAGCGATGAGGAGATCTTCTTTCGCAGCGGCGCATCTACAGGAATCCCCAACTGGTCGAGGGCCGCCTGCACCGCAATGGTCTCGGACTTGGTGAGGCGAAGCCTTCTCGCGTGGTTGCCTGCGCCCCCTTCCAGGGTGAGACGCCCGTTGCCGGCGTCTGCCGAGAGGGGTAGAACCGCCGCACCCTCTCCACTCGCGGAGAGGATAAGTTCCATGCGGTGGCGCGCCTCTTCCTTGGAGATACCCAGGCGTCCTGCGATGGTGACAACGTTGATGCTGTCACCGGCATGGTCCAGCGACGATATGATGGCCACCAGCTCGCGGGCCTCCTGCAGTCCTCCCTTGCGACCAGCACCCTGCTTGCGACTAGCCATGTGCAACAACCCCTTCAAGCTTTGCGTACCAGGCAGCAACAAGCTCTGCTGGTGAGAGGGGCGTAATGTCTTCCGCGATGGCCCACGACGCGGCGTCCTCAATGTTGCTCACCTCAACGCGCCACGTTGTGGTTGCGTGGGGTTCGTGGGTGGCCGTTGGCGTCTCGAACGTCCCTTTGCCTCTCGTGACCTGCATGAACTCGCGCACCGCATCCTCAGGTACAGCAAACACACCCTCGCACGAGGTTGGCCCCAGCTGGAATGGGAGCTTCTGCCAGTCCCTAATGTCGAAGTCCTCCGGAATCTCGAAGGACGTTCCTGCAATCTTTGATGCGCGGTGGACCCGGTCAATGCGGTATGTGCGAGAAGAACCAGCGATCACAGATCCGGCGTCGTCGATGGCAGGCGCCACCATGTACAAGTGCCCGCGCATTCCAAAGAAGCCGTAGGGGGCAATTCGCCGCTTGATGGTTGTTCCGTCGGCACGGGTGTAGTCGATGGAAGCCGCAATACCAGAGAAGCTGCACTCCTGAAGGGTGGCGAGCTGTCGGCTTGGGACTCGCTCCTCGGCAGGCAGCGCAACTGACGCAGGATAGTCAAAGGCATCATCGATCTTTGAGAGCGCGATGCGCAGCTCTGCTCCATAGGGAAAGTCCTGGTCGTCGACGAGGGGAAGGCAGGCCACGTCGAGCGCCATGGCGTCTTCCTCCGAGAGCTCAGTGCTCTCCACGAACGATGCGCTGTCCACCTGCCAGAGCGCCTCTGGGCCGTCGACGCGCCTCACCGTGATCCCACACTCGGCAAGGGCAGCCCTGTCACGGCGGAATGCCGTGCGATAAGAGTCTGCCTTTGTGAGGTCGGAGTAGAACGCGTGCCAGATGGTGGCGTCGCGAATGGTGTCTGAGCTCATGAAGGCAAGGGCGAGCGAAGCGATTCTCCTTGCCTGCTCGTCGTCCTTTGAGATCTCGGCATAGCCGTCCACAGCGTTCAATTCGACCCTCCCGTCCAAACCACGGCGGCGGCCTGCGTGCCCCCATCAGCCATAGCCGTGACATTGACTCATCTGGACTAGAAGATAGTAGACCGGATGACATTCGGCGCGCTTCGGGTGCTGTCATGTGCGCTCGTTGTGGGGGAATTGGCGTGCAGAAGACCGTCCAGGGGGTACAGGGGTGATATCGAGGTCCCTCAAGACGTATACTCGACAAAGTATATGCGCATTCTCGCGACCGAGGGGGCCGCGTGACCAGCGGAGGATGTACAGCATGGCCATGACACATGATTATATGGACTACCTGGAGGATCAGATTGGCATCTCTCCTGCAAACAGCCAGGAAGAGCTCCAGGCCGCCCAGACTATCGCCGACCTCATGCGTCAGCATGACGTGGACGTTAACGTGGAGGAGTTCGATGCTCCGGGCCTTGGGCGCATGGTACGTTGCGTCCTTCTCGCTCTGATGTTTATTGGGACAGTCCTTTCTGGCACGGGTGTCTCTGCCCTTGGCGTCATTCTTGCTGTGGTACCAGCGGCTCTCCTGATGCTTGATGCGCTTGGAATTGGAGGCGGCTTCCTCTCCAAACTTGGGCCGTCCGCGCGCAGCCAGAATGTGGTTGCCGTGCACCATGCCACGGGCGAGCTTGTTGCCAAGGGCAACAGGCCCATCGTGGTGGTTGCCCACTACGATTCTCCGCACGACAGCTTCCTGTACGGAAGTCCGCTCTCCCGCTACATCCCTATGTTGCGCAAGGCGCTCAAGTGGCTTGTCCCTGCCGTTGGAATTTGTGCCCTGCTCCAGGTGTTCTCCTTCCTGCCCGCGCCCTTCCGTTCGGTCCTCTGGGTACTTGGCATCCTGCTTGCGATTCCCCTCGCGGCATTTGGCGCCGATGGCATTTACCAGAAGTTCTCTCGCTGCTCGCTTGGCTCTAATGACAACAAGTCCTCGGTTGCCGCCCTTCTCGGCATCCTTGATAACGTTCGCCCCTCTGGCGAGAAGCCCGTTTCGCAGCGCGCCATCGAGAGGGAACAGCGTGAGCAGGAGGCAGCTCGGGCTGCTGAGCTTGCCGCAAGTCAGGCTGAGACCGTCCCGGAGCCTGCTCCGGCTTCCGAGCCGGAACCCGAGGAAGTAGTTGGCGTCCGTCACGGCAAGGATGTGATTGCTGCCCTTGGAATCCTTCCTGCCGATTGCGAGATTGAGTACGTTGACTCCTCTAGGAATATGAGAGCCTCGTCGTACGACGCCGATGAGACCAGCGAGTTGCCCGGAAGCCCTGTTCGCGCCGGCGCGCGCATTGATGCCGAAACCGAAGTTGACACTGCGGACTCTACCGAGAGCCTCCCCAAGCCAATGCCCTCCCGTACCACTGATGCAAGCGTGGAGCCTGCCCCTGCTACTCCTGCGGCAGATGTTGACGCTACGGCGGAGGTGCCTACCCCTGGTGCTGCCGGTGTTGACGTTGACGCTGCGGCGCCTGCTGAGGGTGCCGCCGCAGATACCCCTGCACCTGCTCCCGAGAAGACCCGCTTCTTCGACCGCAAGAAGCTTGCGAGCATGTTTGACCGCTTTGAGAGCCGTGGCGTAGGCGAGAAGGACGACTCGGGTCTCACCGCGACGCCCAACGACGACCTTGGGTCTACGCGCCCGACAGCGCCAACGCCTCGCAAGCGTCCCGAAAAGCCGGACGATCCCAACTGGGGCAAGTCGAACTTCAAGCCACAGGTTTCGGATGTGGCGCGCCGAGCTGCACTCTTTGATCTTCCTGACCCGTCGCAGATGTCCGATCCCTTGGCATCCGATCCAGATGCCACCCGGCTCGCTCCTTCCCGCACGGCGGCAACCCCCTCCAGGAGGAGCATGGGGAACCTTCTGAGCGATGCAGACGCCAGGAACGCCCAGCGCATACGCAGCAGCGTGCCTGACCCCGATGTGCCCGTGATCACCCCTGCCCCTGCAACACCGGCGCCCGTTCAGGAGCCAGTCGATGCCCAGCAGGACGGCTTGGACGTTATTAGCGCGGATGACCTTGGGATGCAGCAGGAGCCCGAGCCCGAGCATCGTTCCGAGAGGCACCACTTCAACTTCTTCAACCGCAGCAAGGACAATGCTGGTGGTCGTTCTCGGAACCAGGCCATGCGTGGCGGTAACTGGTTGAGCGATGATCCCGAAAACTGGGATGACAGCTCCGATTCCGACTCCTGGAAGGGAGGCGCCACCACAAGGAGCGGTCTCAGGCTGGTTGATGACGTTCCCGCTGATGCATCGGATGACCCCAACGCAACCGCGCCTGCGGATGGATCGTCTCTCGCCGAGACCCCCTATGATGCCGAGCAGAACGAGCCCACAGCAGACGGTGCTCCCAACGAAGAGACCGTGGAAGCTCCCGCCGACGTTCCTACCGAGGAAGACCTGCGTGCTGCCGTGCTCCATATGGGTGACGACGAGCTTGTCTGTCACGACATCTGGTTTGTTGCCCTTGGCGCTTCGGACCTCGACCATGTTGGCATGCGCTCCTTCTTGACTGAGCACCGCTCTGCCATTCGCGGCGCATTTCTTGTGAACCTTGACTGCGTTGGTGCCGGCGACCTTTCGCTCCTGACGCACGAGGGCTTTGAGCCAACCCGTCGCGCAGACAGGAGACTCTTGAGGCTCCTCACTGGAACGGCGGCCGACCTCCATGTGGATCTAAAGACACATACGTATGACTGGGCTGATACCGACGCCTCCGTTGCTATGCGCACCTCCGTGCGAGCGGTGACGGTCATGGGCCTGGGAGAGAATGGGCTGCCTGCGCTTTCTCGCACCGAGCAGGACGTTCCTGAGAACGTCGACGGTGACCAGGCTGCCTCCGTCGCCGAGCTCGTCACGGAGATGATTCGGCGCTCGTAGGCATGTGCCTCGAGTTTTTGGAGTCTGCGAGTTCGAGGGGGCCGGCCTTGCCGGCCCCCTTTGTGTGTCAACGCGGCGCGACCCTAACGTCACTCCTTCTTCCTGCGCCAGAGCGCGAGAATAATGCCAGCGCATCCAAGTGCGGCACAGGCCCCAATGGCCATACGCGCCGTCTCGTCACCAGTTCTGGGCGTCCCCTCTCGTCCGGATCTGCCCTTCTCGCTCGGTGGCACGTCTTCTCGGTAGTCGACAGACTGGCTTACGGAAGTAAGGTCCTTGTGGCTGGCAACTTCCTGTCCGCCTCGATAAAGAGATTCGAAGACAACTACCTTCCTGCCCTCGAAGGCTGAGCCATCCGTCTCGAACGGCATGGCAACCTGTCCGTCCGCCTGGGTGGGGATGAACTTCTGCGATGCCTCGATGGGATTGCCGCCTGAGTCAAGAAGTGGCTCCCCACTCTCAGCGTCCATGAGCGTCCCCTTTAGCTCATAGTCGCTCCCGGGAACAAGTCCCTCGTAGGCTACGACGTCGACGATTCCCGTGGTGTTTTGTGCCACGCCTTCGTGGCTTCCTGTCTTCTCGTCTGTTGCTGTTGTCTGGATGGATGGCTCATTTTCCTCTCGATTGTCTATGGTGCCAAGGTCAAGCACCTCGTTGTGCCGCGACCCGGGGAATTCGGTCGTGAGCTCAAACGAGACAAGCGCTCTCCCACGGTTGGCCTCACAGCGCAGCTCCTGGATTTGGTATCGATCGTACGGAAGCGAGGCTAACCCCTCGATGGGGTCTTGGTCGCCCTCGAGAGAGCCGCCAAACCATATGCCGCTGTGAGAATCCAGCTTTGAGGAATCCACTTCCGCCTCTCCTGAAGCCGCGCCGTTTGATTCCAACGCAGCGTCGTTTGCGTTGGTACGCTGCTGGGAGGCGAAGACGGAGGAGCCAAAGATGCCGTTCTCATCCGTCACGGCAATATGGTGTTCTCCCGTGGTGAGGCTGGTGATGAGAAACGCTACGTTGCCCATTGACTCCTGCGTTCTCTCATCGCGCTTGACGAAGCGAATGTCACTGCGCTCCACTTGGTCATGAACTGCGTCCTCAGGCGCCGTAAGGTCGACAATAGTGCCGTCATCGACTACGCGGAACGTTGCCGACCAGAGCCTGGCCTCGCTGTCCAGAAGGTATCCCGTGGGCGCAGACACCTCGCGAACCCTATAGGTGCCATATGGAAGGGTATTTGCGCTGGTGGAGGCAATGCCGTCCTCGTCTGTTGTCAGCGTTGCCGCAATGTCGCCAGGGTTGACTGTAGCGCCATCAACAACGACTGGGTTCTCGGAGGCGTTCGTCACAGCAAGCGTTGCCCCGGCGAGCGTCGCAGAACCAAGCGGTGCGTCCACGAGCGTCTCGCGGTCAAGCTTGCCAACGCGAACCCCTCCGCGAACAACCTGGTCATCGACGGGCGCCTGAGCGGAGACCACCACCCCATCCTCTTGGATGATCACATCGGCCTTCCAGCTTGTATTGACAAGGTAGCCTTCCGGAGCAGATATCTCGCGAATGGAGTAGCGCCCATAGGGAAGTTGGTGGGAACCGGTTGTTGCATGGCCATGAGCGTCCGTCACGAGGTCGACGTTCTTGAGGGCCTCACCAGGAGCAAAGCTCTCTCCTGCTACAACCACGGGATGGGCAGAGTTGTTGGTAATCTCGAAGCGTGCGCCCTCAAGTGCGCTGTCTCCCTGTGGAGCTGAGGTTTCAAGCTCGTGGTCGATCTTGTCAACACTGATGCCTCCAGATACCGGAGTGTTTGGAAGCTCAACCTGAGCCTGGTTCCCCTCATGAAGCACAATCGTTTTGGCCCAGTCCTCGTTGAGGAGGTATCCCGTAGGAGCCTTTGTCTCCTTGAGTACGTAGGTGCCATAGGGCAATTCGATGGCCGGGAACTTGCCTTCGGCGTTTGCCGAGAGCCTGCACACCACGTCACCGGGGGCAAAGGTCTTGGCGCCATATATCACAGGCTTTTGGGAGGCATTGGTGATGCTCACTTCGGCGCCTTCGAAGACGGCGTCACCCTGCGGCCCATTAGCCCCGAGGTTGATGTCCACCTTTGCTACTGGCGGGAACACGATTCTTTCGATGTTCTCGTCCACAGTGCCGGCATTGGCGGGAGTCTGAGAGTCGGCAATGGTTGCGATGCCTACCCAATTCGAGTTGAGCTGGTAGCCTTCGGGTGCCTCGATTTCTCGCAGCTCATAGGTGCCAAACGGCAGGACCTTCTCGCTTGTGGCGTTACCAGAGGAGTCTGTCACCAACTCCACGCCCTCGATAACCTCTCCAATGTTGTAGACGATGCCATTAACGTTGACGGCGTGGTCGGACATGTTGCGCACCTGGAACCTCGCCCCAGCCAATGTGGCGTCACCCTGAGAAACGCCTTCCCTGAGTTGGTGGTCAATCTTGTTTACGTGGATTGAGCCGAGGATTACCTGGTCATCGATGCCACGCCCCATTACGTCTTTCACTGCACTGCTATTGTTCCAGCCATCAAGTGTCTTCCAGGTGGCAATGCCGTCCTCGAGCGTGACGGTGGCCACATGAACAGAGGTATCGGTAAGCTCGTAGCCCTTTGGAGCAAGGGTCTCCTGGATGCCATAGGTGCCCAAGGGAAAGACCGTCTCGCCTTGCGAGTTGGTGTACAGCTCGTCCCCAGAGACAAGCTGAGAGCTGCTGTAGGTTGTCACGCCATTCTCGCCCGCCGCAAAGACCCATGTGCGAAGTGCCTGGCCAGAGATGTCTCCGGTGGTGTTTCCGTAGTAGGAGACGGTGAACTGCGCCCCCGCCAGAGAGGCGTCGCCCTGTGCCGTTCCTCCTGTCTGGGAATCCAGCTTCTGGACTATGGCTCCGGCGGGCGCGCTTGCAGGGACCTCCTCAACGGGATTTCCCTCCACCTGCGCTGTGGTGCCTGAGCTAACAGTGGCTCTGTAGACCTTCTCGTCCAGCAGATAGCCCTGCGAGGGATAGATTTCGCGAACGTAGTAGTCCCCCGAGGGGATGTTCGCAAACACGGCATGGCCATCGGAGTCTGTGGTGGCAGACTGCACCAGCTGCGTGCACTGCTCGTCGGAGTAGAGCCCATAGCATGCTCCCTCGAGTGAATAGCTGGTGTTATACTGCGTGATGGCCTTGTTTGCCGACTGCTTGTACAGCTCCACCTGACCGTTGGACGGGCCCAGCGGGAACAGAACCCAGCAGGACGGGAAGCACTTGGGAGTAATGGCTGAGATCTGGTTGCCATTAATAAGCGTGTCTCCCGACCCCAAACCATTTGGCCTGTGGGCGGAATGCCAGAAGAGGTCTTCGTCAGAGGTGCTTCCCCAGAAGAAGCCCACGTGGTCATCTACGGTGTTGCCATAGGCATCTGCTCCTGCCCGGAACACGGACGTGTAGGGTATGGCGCAGATGATGTCTCCCTTTTGGAGCAGGCCGGATGCCAGCATCTCCTCCTTTGAATCGAAGGTGTAGGAGATAACGTCATTGTGCTGGCAGACCGCAAACCAGTTAACCAACGCCGCCCAGTTCCCGCGGTGGCCGTCGGTATTCACGAAGGTTTGGTATGGCGTGCCACCCACCTTGTCGAGGACGTAGGCGACAAACCCGTTGCACTGCATGCCGGGAGAGTAGCCACCCGGATCCCCGTTTGGCCGTGGCTTGTTTCCGGTGTCGTTGACGCCCTTGTAGGGGGTGCCAAGGTAGTAGCTGTCGTTCTCGTGCGCTGCGAGCTCGTCCACAACCTGCTGGCGCGTCACACCTACCACATCGCTGATGTACCTGCTGCCATTGGGGTTATGCAGGAAGGCAATGCTTGTGTTGCCTGTTGCTGGAGACTGTGCCAACGCAACCCCGGCACCGCCCAAAGGAAGACCTCCAAACAGTTGCTCGGCAACGACAACGGCTGCCATTGCGAGGGCCAGAATCCCGCGCCACAGCGATCGCCTCCCTGCATGTCCCGGTCCAACGTGGGGTCCGCCTCGCAGCTTGTCTCCACCAACGAGTCGTGCGCGAGGGACGTCCCTCTTAGCGCGCCTGTGATTCGCTTCCCCTCTGAGTTCCTTTGGTCGCTCTGGTTTCATGCGTCCTCCTCCATACATCGATGGGCCTGTTGAGGGGGACCTAGGCTAAAGGGAGAAGCTTGCACTCTTTTGACGCTGCGCGTACAGGTTGCTGGCACACAGCTTGCAGAGTTTTCTACAACACCCTTTGTAAGCTGGTGAAACATGGATTCCGCAAAGATGGCAATCTCGACCAAAATACGTAGCGAGAAATATGCATCAACTTTGGCTATGGGATTCGAGGGCCGTTCTCCTCACCCAGTTTTTGTGGACTGGGTATACCTACCAGCAGGTAATTATGGCTCACGAGAGAGGAACCAAAATGGACAAGCAGCTGCTGGATTACGCCGCCTCGAAGGTTGACGAAATGCTCGCCGCTCCGTCGGCTTCGGAAGAGACCAAGCGTGCCGCGCAGGCATGGAAGGATGCCGTTGCCAAGGGCAATGACGCTGACGCCGCTACAAACACGCTGCTTGACGCCATTAGCGCGCACCAGACCACCATCGATGACCTTATCGGCTTTGTGGGCTCCGACACGGGTAAGCAGGTCTTTG
Source organism: Tractidigestivibacter scatoligenes (assembly GCF_001494635.1). Classification (GTDB taxonomy): domain Bacteria; phylum Actinomycetota; class Coriobacteriia; order Coriobacteriales; family Atopobiaceae; genus Tractidigestivibacter; species Tractidigestivibacter scatoligenes. The sequence goes on from NZ_LOJF01000001.1 coordinate 160,111, forward strand.
GCGAGGAGGGTGCCGCCAAGATGCTGGCCCACTCCGAGGAGCGCAAGAAGGCCGGAGCCAAGTTCTGCGACTGTGCTGCTTGCAGGCCCTGCCACGAGCTGCTGCACAAGTTTGGCCGCGAGGAGGCAGACGTCTACCTGTAGGCGCTTTTGCCTGGGTGCCTGCCTACCGCGGCGTGCGGTGGCAGGCGAACGGCTAACTTATGGAGTGGAGCCACCTCGCCGGCTTGCTGTGATAGAATCACGACACATGCGGGCATCGCCAAGTGGTAAGGCAATGGCTTCCCAAGCCATCATCCGCGGGTTCGAATCCCGTTGCCCGCTCCAGAATACGCCGGGCCCCTTCGGGGGCCCTTTTTATGGGTACTAACCATATGACGGTAAGCGCCTTAGCATGGGCGCGCCACGCACCAAACCCGAAGGGACCATTACCATGACTGCCATTCCCATGACGGACGAAGAATGCCGCCTGGCAACCGAGGCTATCTCGGAGCAGCTTGATCGTTATGCAAACCTGCTGGTAAAGAAGGGTGTCGCTCTTCACCCCGAGCAGGAGCTTGTACTGTCGGCACCCGTTGAGCGGGCTGACTTTGCGCGTAGGGTTGTCCGTGCTGCATACCGTATTGGCGCAGGCCACGTGACGGTGATTTGGCACGATGACCAAGTGACTCGCATGACGTACGAGAACGTCCCCACGTCTTGGTTCGAGACGGTTCCCTCCTGGCAGCGTGAGCAGCTTAACTCCCTTGCGGAAGCTGGTGCGGCGTTTCTGTTCCTCGAGGGGTCTGATCCGTCGTCGCTCAAGGGCATAGATCCTGCCAAGCCCGCTACTGCATCGCGTGCGCGTAACGAGCAGTGCAAGTCGTTCCGCGATGGCATGGATTTTGGGCGTAACGCCTGGTGCATAGCCGGCGTTCCCGTGAAGGCGTGGGCTCACGAGGTCTTCCCCGAGCTCTCCCCAGCCGAGGCGGTTTATCGGCTGTGGGTAGCCATTCTCGAGACCTCGCGCGCCGAAGGCGACGACCCCGAGAGCGCCTGGGAAACGCACAATGCCTCGTTCGAGCAGACTAAGCGCATGCTCAATCGCAAGCACTACTCGGCGCTGCGCTACGCCTCTTCCAACGGCACGGATCTTACCGTTGGTCTTACCGAGGGCCATATCTGGGAGGGCGGCGCCGGGCGGCTCCAGGACGGCACGGTCTTCTTCCCCAACATCCCCACAGAGGAGGTCTTTACCTCACCTGACCGCATGCGCGTTGATGGCATCGTGTATTCCGCGCTGCCGCTTGTGCACAACGGCCAGACGGTTCGTGACTTCTGGTTGCGCTTCGAGGGCGGCGCTGTGGTGGACTATGGTGCCAAGGCTGGTAAGGATGTCCTGCAGCACATCCTCGAGACGGATGAGAACGCCGTGCGTCTTGGCGAGGTCGCGCTCGTCTCCAAAAACACTCCCATCCGCCAGAGCGGAATCCTTTTCTACGACACCTTGTATGACGAGAACGCCAGCTGCCACCTTGCGTTGGGCATGGGCTTCCCCGAGTGCGTGAAGGACGGCCTCTCGATGAACAAGGAGCAGCTCATGGCTGCCGGCGTCAATCAGAGCCACACGCACGTGGACTTCATGGTGGGTTCCGACGATCTCAACATCTGGGGCGTTGCTGCCGACGGCACCGAGACCCCTGTTTTCATAAACGGCCAGTGGCCGTGGGAGTAGGGCTAACCCAGAGCTCGCCACGTGGTAGAATTGCGCTGCTATAGTGGCTTGGCCACGGCACGCGCTCTTAGCTCAGTTGGTAGAGCAGGGGACTTTTAATCCCAAGGTCGAGGGTTCGACCCCCTCAGGGCGCACCACGAGAAACAGCAGGTCACGGCCCATGTGGCTGTGGCCTGCTTTTACATTGCTGCCATCGCACAAGCGCGACCCTTTTGTTTCAAGCAGAATTCTTTTCTCGTACGCTCTTGCCAGCCTGCCCCATGCGGGCCTATAGTCGCGCATAGCAACGACAGCCGCGCGAGATATCGCGCGCCACTTTTCGAAGGGGTGACCAACGCATGATTTGCACTGCACGCAGCCATGGCATGGTCTCTCTTCGACGCCAGAACCGACGAATCAGCCCCGCGATGTCGCGTGCGCTGGCATAGGTTCTTGTCGTCTCTCTCGTCACAGGCAGTTCTAGACAAGGCACCCAGCAGCGCCCGGCACGATCGGGGGCTCTTCGTGACGCCGCGAAACAACCACGGCGCTCGTTTGTTCGCATGTCTGCAAGGGGTATCAAGGCCCAACAACAGAAAGGTGCACCAACATGGCTGAGAAGGAAAAGGTCGTCCTCGCGTATTCCGGTGGTCTGGACACGTCCGTCATCGTGAAGTGGCTGCAGGTCGAGAAGAACATGGACGTCATCGCCATCTGCGGCAACGTAGGCCAGGATGAGAAGGACCTCTCTTGGATCAAGCAGAAGGCCCTCGACATGGGCGCCATCGCCTCCGAGGCCGTCGACATGCGCGAGGAGTACGCCGAGACCATCGTCTCCAAGGCCATCTGGGCAAACGGCAAGTACGAGGGCATCTACCCGCTGCTCTCCGCGCTCTCTCGCCCCATCATCTCCAAGCACCTCGTGGACATCGCGCACGAGTACGGCGCCAAGTACATCGCTCACGGCTGCACCGGCAAGGGCAATGACCAGGTGCGTTTCGAGACCTCGATTCGCGCCCTTGACCCGTCGCTCGAGATTATTGCGCCCGTGCGCGAGTGGGACCTCACCACGCGTGACTCCGAGATGGAGTGGGCCAAGGCCCACGGCGTGCCCGTGCCCACCACTCACAAGAAGCCCTACTCCATCGACGACAACCTGTGGGGCCGTGCCATCGAGTGCGGCGTGCTCGAGGACACCTGGAATGAGCCGCCCGCGGACATCTGGACTATGACCAAGAACCCCGAGGACTGCCCCGCCGACCCCGAGACCGTGGTTATTGGCTTTGAGGGCGGCCTGCCCGTCTCGATCAACGGCGAGAAGATGTCGCTGCTCGACTGCATCATCAAGGCCAACGAGATCGCCGGCCGTAACGGCTTTGGCCGCATCGACATGATCGAGGACCGCGTCGTGGGCATCAAGAGCCGCGAGTGCTACGAGTGCCCCGCCGCGCTGCTGCTCATTCAGGCTCACCAGTCGCTCGAGACGCTGTGCCTTGATGCGGAGACCCTGAAGCAGAAGGCCAAGCTCGATGTCGAGTGGGCCTCCACGGTCTACCGCGGCCTCTGGTACTCGCAGAACCGCGAGGCCATCGACGCGTACAACGCCTACACCCAGAAGTACGTCACCGGCGAGGTGCGCATCAAGCTCTGCAAGGGTGGCCTGTTCGTCGACGGCCTGCGCTCGCCGTACAGCCTGTACGACTACAACCTGGCCACCTACGACGAGGGCGACACCTTCGACCACACGGCCTCCAAGGGCTTCATCACCATCCACGGCCTGCAGTCCAAGACCTGGTCTCGCGTCCAGGGCCCCGGCTCCAAGCTGCAGTAGATCGCTACTGGGCGGGACAGACTCGGTCCGCCCAAGAAGCACGTGGGAAGCGATGCCGCCGTCGGGGTTCCCGGCGGCGGCTTTTCTACCAGCTCGTTTGCGCGAGCTGTTGCGGTAAGCTAGCAGGCACACTGGCACGGTATCGAGAGGGGCTCGCATGGCACTGTGGGGCGGTAGGTTCGAGAAGGGCGTCGATGCCTTCACGCAGGAGTTTGGCGCATCGCTCGAGGATGACAAGGCCATGGCGCAGGAGGACATCAAGGGCTCGCGCGCGCACGCCAAGATGCTGGCCAAGCAGGGCATCATCTCCAACGATGACGCCGCGGCCATCGATGCCGGACTCGAGAAGATCTCTGGCCAGATCGCGGATGGCACCTTTGCCTGGGATGTGAACGACGAGGACGTCCACATGGCCGTTGAGAAGGCCCTTACCGCAGACATCGGCACGCCCGGCGCGCGCCTGCACACGGGGCGCTCGCGCAACGACCAGGTGGCGACCGACATCCGTCTCTACGCCAAGCGCCTCTGCGAGGAGCTCCTCGAGGGCAACGTCGAGCTGCGCCGCACCCTCTTGAGCGTTGCCGAGAAGAACCTGGGCGTGGTGATGCCGGGCTATACGCACCTGCAGCACGCGCAGCCGGTGCTCTTCTCGCACCACATGCTGGCGTACTTCTGGATGTTCTCGCGCGACTACACGCGCCTTGTCGCCGCTCGTACTGCTGCTGACGCCAACCCGCTGGGCTCGGCGGCGCTCGCCGGCACCACCTATCCGCTCGACCGCGACTACACCACCCAGCTTTTGGGCTTTGATCACGCGATTTCCAACTCGATGGACGCCGTCTCGGACCGCGACTACCTACTCGACCTCGACTACGCCTGCGCCGTAAGCATGATGCACCTCTCGCGCCTGTGCGAGGAGATTGTCCTGTGGAGCAGCACGGAGTTTGGCTTCATCACGCTCTCGGACAGCTACTCTACCGGCTCGTCCATCATGCCACAGAAGAAGAACCCAGACTTTGCCGAGCTCACGCGCGGCAAGACCGGTCGCGTCTACGGTGACCTCATGGCGCTGCTCACCACCATGAAGTCGCTCCCGCTTGCCTACAACAAGGACCTCCAGGAGTGCAAGGAGGGCCCGGCAGATGCGGCCAAGACTCTGCTCGACTGCATGGCGATTGCCTCCGGGATGCTCGAGACCATGACCGTGAATGCCAAGACCATGCTCGCGCAGGCAGGCAAGGGCTTTACCGCCGCCACGGATGTTGCCGACTACCTGGCCAAGAAGGGCATGCCGTTCCGTGAGGCGCATGAGGTCGTGGGCAAGCTGGTGCTCTACTGTGAGAAGCACGGAAAGGGCCTCGAGGACCTGACGGCAGAGGAGTTCCAGGCGTCAAGCCCCCTCTTTGGGGATGACATCGCGCAGGACCTTGACCCCGCGGGCATTGCCAACGCTCGTGTGACCTATGGCGGTACGGGCGAGGCGGCGGTGCGCGTGCAGCTTGCCGAGGCCAAGGAGCGCCTAGCGGCCGACGAGGGTCGGTAAGGCAGTCTAAAACTGGCAAAAGCGGGGCGAGCGCGCACGAGCGTGCCCGCCCCGGTGCTATGTCTGCATAAAAACGCGCTATCGGACGGGATTTCGTGGCCAGCTGCATAAAAACGCGCTATCGGACGGGTCTCTCAGAGACCAGCAATCAATCATGAAACTAATTATCCATGAATATGAAAATATCTATAAAAATATTCAGTACCTTACATACTTAGTTGCAAGATTGATACCGCAAGCTCAAAGGCACCGTCCGATAGCGCGTTTTTATGCGCCAAAGCTAGAATGTCCGTCCGATAGAGCGTTTTTATGCACCAAGAGCCCGTGTGAGCAGTTCCTTGCCGCAAAGAAAGGCCCGGGAGGCAATCGTGACGCCTCCGGGCCTCCGCACCAGTTCCTAGAGCGGCTAGATTACGCCGTACTCCTTGAGCAGCTTCTCGATGTCCGTGCTCTTGACCTTGCGGAGCGCGGTCTCAAGCGCCTTCCGTTCGATGAGCGGCAGCTTCATATCAGTGACCTTACGGCCGTCCTGCAGTTTGGTTGTAGCGTCAAGCAGGCAACGCACATCGTAGACGGAGCTCCAGACCTCGGGGGCGCCACGATCCACATTGCACAGCGTGTAGACGGCCTCCATGCCGGTGCGCATGGAGTACTCGGTGGTGAAGATGGTGTCGCGCGCGACCTCGCAAATTGCCCGATAAAAGCAAAGTTGACGGCGCCCTCGGGAACCACCTTAGGCCTGTCCGTGTCGTTCCTGGGCATGAAGAAGGCCGTGATGTAGGGCATGTAGCAGGTGGTGGTGTTGGCATGTTCCTGTGCCAGCGACACGATACGGTCCTCGGGGATGCCAGCGTGGTACAGCCACTCCTCGCAGACCTCTGCGCCGGTGCACTCGCGCATGGGCTTCTTGACAAAGCCGCCCTCGCGGTCGGTGAAGAGCGCGTACACCCACACAAGTACGTGGCCCTTGGGTTGGGTCTTGAACTGTGGCTGGCGGTTGATGGTCCAGCTGAGCAGCTACTTCGAGTCGCGCGCGGTCACGATGCCGCCCGTTACCACGCGGCCGGAGAGCGGGTCTCGGCGGCAGACGTGCTGAATCGCCGAGAGAATCTCGGGGTCATCGGTATCGACGGTGGCGCTCATCCAGTTGGACTGCTCGGGGTCACTGCAGAACACATCGGGATGGCCAAACGAACCGTCAGGCGCCTGCGCGGCAATCCGACGCCACATGTCCCAGCCGCCACCAGGACGAATCTCGGGGTCGACCTTGGCCACGGTGTTCTGCGAGCCCCACGTGGCATTCTCGACGCAACCGCCGTCGGTGATGTAGACCTGGTCGTTCTCGGTGAGGGGAATGCGCTTCTCGGCGCCGTCACTCTCAACCACAATGGCCCGCGCGACCTTTTTGGCCGCCTCGGTGGCGAGCATGGTCACCGTGATCTTGTCGAGGGGGTGGCAACGGATGAGCCGCTTGAGAGCAAGTGCGAGCTCCATTTTGGCATCTTTACGTTGCATGCACAGCGCCTCTCTACACTGGTGACCTGCGAAAACAGAAACATGCCTGTTCTATACCCAACGGCAACCGGCGGCAAGGCGGCTAAGCTTGGGCCGACTTGCCTCAAGGAGGCGCCGCTGGGGCGACTCCCAAGGTCTTCGGTTAACATTGGTCCGCAGTGATGTAGTATGAAGTAGAACACACGTTCTGTTTTCTCTATCCCTGTAGATGGGAGAGCATATGGAAAAGAGCAACCTTAGCGAGGCCTTGCAGAGAGTCGTGCCCGCTGTGGAGCAGGGTGATTCCACAGGGCCGGACTACCAGCTGCCCACGCCCCCAAAGAGGTGGCCGTTCGATTTGGCAACCCCCGCAACGGTGGTAGCGACGGTAATCTTGGTAGCGCTCCTTCTCATCTGCGAGTTTCCACTTGGGACATACTACTCTTCGACTGAAGCCTATACCGGGGTAAACGAGACGCTCGACAAGCAGAAGACCGGTGCCTTGGGACTTGTTGCAACTGCCACAACAGCATCTGTGGCGGTGTCTGCCATCCCGGATGACGTGGGTACCCCCATAGCCAACCAGCTAGCAGACCTCTCGGGCAAGCTATCGGTTGTTCTTGCCATCATCTATCTAGAGAAGTTTCTCCTTACCACCTTTGGCATGGTGGGGTTTAGGTTCTTGGTTCCTATAGGGATTTGCTTTGCACTTGGTTGGCTATGGACGTATAGGGATTGGGGCCCGCGGCAAGTTCTGTTTACGTGGGCGGCCAAACTCGTGGTGGTTGGTATTGCGCTGGTAACGCTTGTGCCGGTGAGTGCCACACTCACCAATACCATCGACGAGCAATACAAGACGTCTCTCGCGGCGGAAGAGGCCGCCCAAAAGGCAGATGAGACAAGTGCAACTGTCTATGAGGAGAACAGCAATCAGGATACCGAGCAGGATCAGAACATTCTCGAGATGCTTGGGTCTGCAATAACGAGTGGAATCGACGCGCTTGCTTCTGGCGCTGCAGACGCTGCAAACGCCGTGGGCGAGCAACTCAACAAGTTAATTGACACGGTGGCTGCAACCATTGTGACATCCTGTCTGGTGCCCCTTGCTGTGCTTCTTCTCTATTTCTGGGTCATCAAGCTCTTCACCGGCGCAGACCTTACGGGCTACGTATCTAGGGCGCAAGATGCGGCAAGCTCATCTGTTCGGCGTGCGGGTTCCGTTACACGCGCTGCTGCCAAGCAGCACCGTGCCTCCACATCCAAATAGACTGCCGCGGTAGAATCAAGGCATCAAAGACCTCGCTGCGAAAGGAACGCAGATGATCGATCGCTATACCCGTCCCGAAATGGGCCGCATCTTCTCGCTGGAGAACAAGTACGCCATCTGGCAAGAGATTGAGGTCCTTGCATGCGAGGCGCAAGCCGAGCTTGGCAAGATTGGCATCACCAAGGAGGAGGCAGCCTGGATTCGCGAGCACGCCGCCTTTGATAAGGATGAGGTCGACGCCATCGAGGCCGTCACCAACCATGATGTCATTGCCTTCCTCACCGACATGGGCCGTCACATCGACGCAGACGTCCCCGAGGGCGACCCCAAGCCCAGCCGCTGGGTCCACTTTGGCATGACCAGCTCGGACCTTGGCGACACCGCGCTGTGTTACCAGCTGGTGCAGGCAACGGACATCCTGCTTGATGACTGCAAGAAGCTCGGCGAGATTTGCAAGCGCCGTGCCTTCGAGGAGCGCGAGACCCTCTGCGTTGGGCGCACCCACGGCATCCATGCCGAGCCCATGACCTTTGGCATGAAGTTTGGCAGCTGGGCCTGGGAGCTTAAGCGCGACTATGACCGCCTTAAGGACGCCCGTGCCAACGTGGCATTTGGTGCTATCTCTGGTGCGGTGGGCACGTACAGCTCGATTGACCCGTTTGTCGAGGAGTACGTCTGCGAGTACCTTGGCCTGGTGCACGATCCTCTCTCCACGCAGGTCATCTCGCGCGACCACCATGCCTACCTCGCCGGTGTCCTTGCCACCACGGCGGCTACCTGCGAGCGCATTGCTACAGAGATTCGCAACCTCCAACGCACCGACACCCTCGAGGTGGAGGAGCCTTTCCGCAAGGGCCAGAAGGGGAGCTCCGCCATGCCCCACAAGCGCAATCCCATCACTGCCGAGAAGGTCTGTGGCCTCTCTCGCGTAGTAAAGGCCAATGCCCAGGTTGCCTTTGACAACGTGGCGCTGTGGCACGAGCGTGACATCTCGCACTCCTCGGCCGAGCGTGTTGCCCAGGCCGATAGCTTCATTGCGCTTGACCACATGTTCCAGTGCCTTATCCGCATTGTGGACGGGCTGGTACTCTACCCGCAGCGCATGCTGGCTAACCTCAACAAGACTCGTGGACTCATCTACTCGAGCAAGGTCCTTCTCGCCCTTGTCGAGACCGGCATCACCCGCGAGGAGGCCTACAAGATCGTTCAGGACGATGCCATGGCAACCTGGCACGAGGTGCAGGACTGCACACCGGGCACGTCGTTCAAGGACAAGCTCGCCGCAGACAGCCGCTGTACGCTTACTCCGCAGCAGCTCGACGCAATCTTTGATCCGCAGAGCTTCCTTGTACGCAAGGACGTCGTGTTTGATCGCCTGGAGAAGCTCGAGTTCGAGTAGATGGTTGTACCAGCGTTTTTCTCGCCACTCATGACCAATAAGAGGGGAATCCATGTTCCACTATGACTTCCGGCCTCGAGGCGTCTGCTCGCAGGCCATCCACGTTGACCTGAGTGATGACGGTTCCACCATCGAGGGCGTTGCCTTTGATGGCGGCTGCAACGGCAACCTTAAGGCCATTGGCAAGCTGGTTAAGGGCCAGCCCGTCGACCAGGTTGCAAACACCCTTGAGGGCAACACCTGTGGCCCCCGCCGCACCTCCTGCGCAGACCAGCTGAGCCACGCCCTGCGCGAGGCCCAGTCCGCGGCGCGCGCCTAGGAGCTCGACGTGCTTGGCCACCGCCACACACAAGCGTCCCACCGTGCGGGCATCTCTCGACGCTCGTTCTTCAAGACGGGCGTTGCGGCTGCCTCTGCCGCTGCAACCATAGGTGTCCTAGCGGGCTGCACAAACACCGCGCAGGACACGGCGGACACGGCCGAGCCCGTCAACGTCTCTGAAGACACGGGCACAAGCGTCCTCGATACCTTCACCTCGGTCGACCTGCCCTACTCTGCAAGCAACCAGTGGACGCTGCCCCTGGGTAACGTTCTGCATCCTGCCGAGGGCGTGTGGCTTCCTGTTACTACGGCTGGGGCCTCCTCTAATCCCATGGTGGTGGCCTCGGCCTTCTCGACCTCATCGGGCGAGCTCAAAGAGGTCGTCACCAAGACTGTCACGGGTACCACTACCTCGGTAATCTATAGCGTTGCCTGCTCGGATTCGGTATACGCATGGGTTGAGCTGGACATGATCACCCGCGAGTGGAGCCTCTTTGCCTCGGCGTTCTCAAACGGCGCCCTTACGGGCGAGACCAAGACCCTCTGGCAGGCAGACTCCGACTGGGACCCCGCTCCCGTTGCCTGTAGCGGAACCTCTGTTATCTGGCAGGTGCAGCCTTCAACCTCTGGCTCGAAAACCGCTGAGACCTCCTACTGCTATCTCTGGACCGTTGGCTCCTCCGACGCTCAAGCCGTCGTGGAGTCGCCGGGCCGCTTTGCCACCTCGCCTGCCGTCTGCGGTGACTGGGTTGTCCTTGCTCCCCGCGTGCGCGCGAGCGAGGGAACCTACTACGGGGTCACCGCCTATACCATCGCCGATGGTCTTCAGACCAAGGTGGACCAGCTTGTGATGCCCGCCTCGGTTAAGCCTTTCAGAGCCTGCCGCATGGGTGAGAAGTTTGTGGTCTCCGTAGAGGCAAACTACAGCTCGGGTGGCCTTCTTGGCAACATGGGCACCTATATCGGGTCGAGTGACGGCAGCGATTTTCTCTACCTCTCCCGCGAGCCGTTCGAGTGCGCAGCGGCTGGCAAAAACGGCGTCTACTTCATCAAAAGTCGTTCTTCCTACATTGTGGTTAACGCCAACGACCAAACCTACAGCGTGCTTTCCTCGGTCGATAGGAGCGTGGACTATGGCGAGTACCCGGCGCGTGTTGGCGAGTGCAACACCTTTGTGACGTTCTCGTCGGTCAAGGACGCCACCACCGGCTACCCCGCTTCCGTAATTGTGAGAACCTTCCCCCTATAGCTTGGTTCGACTTTGGGCCTAGTGGGGTACACTACTATGGAACTACTATGGAAACGGTGGGTTTCATCTATCCATCGAGCGTTGCCAAGCTTAAAGGAGGCCGTATGGCTTCAGACGAGAAGAAGATTCTGCTGGTAGAAGACGAGAAGGCAATCCGTGACGTCGTGGCCGCCTACCTCGACCACGAGAACTATATCGTGCGCGGTGTCGGCGACGGCCAGAGCGCCGTCGAGGAGTTTGAGAAGCACTCGTTTGACCTTGTGATTCTCGACCTCATGCTCCCCAAGCTCTCTGGCGAGCGCGTATGCCGTGCCATCCGTGAAACCTCTAATGTGCCTATCATCATGCTTACCGCCAAGGGCGAGGTCGAGGACCGCGTTATTGGCCTTGAGCTTGGTGCCGACGACTATCTCATCAAGCCCTTCTCGCCGCGTGAGCTCATCGCCCGCGTGCGCGCGCTGCTGCGTCGCGCCCACACCGAGACCGAGCCCCAGCTTGAGGTTCTGGACTTTGGCGATCTTGTCATCGACATCTCCGGCCACAAGGTCATGGTCGAGGGCAAGGAGGTTGACCTCACCGCCTCCGAGTTCAAGCTTCTCACCACGCTTGCCCGCTATCCCGGCCGCGTCTACACGCGCATGGAGCTGGTTGAGAAGGTCCTCGGCTATGACTTCGAGGGCTACGAGCGCACCATCGACTCCCACGTAAAGAACCTGCGCGCCAAGCTCGGCGACGACCCGCGCAACCCGCGCTGGCTCTACACCGTTCACGGCGTTGGCTATCGCTTTGAGGCTCCCCAGGCCGACGACAAGGCCAAGGCGGCCAAGGCCAAAGCCGAGTAGGAGGCCAGCGTGGCCTCGCATGGACCAAGTAACGATCGCGCGGCCGGTGGTGGTTCTGAGGCCACCACGGGCCGTGGCTCGTTTAACACGATAAAGCCAGACCCCAAGCACAGCTGGACCTACTCGACCAAGTTGGCCATCTCGTTCGCGCTTACCGCGGTCATGACGGCGGCCATCTTCGTGATGGTCCTGGCGGTGGTGTGGGAGAGCCAGTTTAAGGCCTATACCAGAAGCAACATGCAGTCGCTCGCCCAGTCGGCGGCTGATACGCTGGCCATTGGGTATGACACGGCCGGGGGCTGGACGCCAGGGGTTATCGCCAACGCGTCCTCCTTCTCGGTCTCCTCGCCAGACGTTGGGCTCCAGGTGCTCGACGCGGACGGCAACATCATCTACGACGACACGCTGGGAATGTCTCGCCATGGCGATTCCGGCGTTACCACCACGGGGACAAGTACGGTGCCCACGGCTTCGGAGTCTGTAGTGACGGCCAGCGTGGTTGACTCCGAGGGAGAGATGGTGGGTACGGTGCGGCTCTGGGCCTTTGGCTCGGATGCGCTCCTCACTTCCTCAGATGCCAAGTTCCGTGCGAGCTCCTACAGCGCCATTGCCGCAGCCGCGGCCATTGCTGTGGTGCTCGCGGTAATCATTGGCTACTTTGTCTCGCGCTCGCTCACCAAGCCCATCCAGCGCATCACGCGTACAGCCTCGCAGATTAGAAACGGTGACCTCACCGCTCGCACGGGCGTGCGCGGCACGGACGAGATTGGCCAGCTTGGTGAGACCTTCGATGACATGGCAACCTCGCTCGAGAAGGACCTCAAGCTCGAGCACCGCCTTACCAGCGACGTTGCGCACGAGCTGCGAACCCCGCTCATGGCAATCCTCGCGACCGTCGAAGCCATGCAGGACGGTGTCCTGCCCGCAGACGACGAGCACCTGGAGACCCTTGCGTCCGAGACGCGCCGTCTTTCTCGCCTTGTCGACGCCATGCTCAAGCTCTCGCGCCTCGAGAACGGCACGACGGAGCTCAAGGTGGAGCGCACCGACGTGGTCTATCTGGTCAAAAGCCTCGTGAGCTCGCAGCACCAGCTCTTCCACGAGAAGGGCTTGCACCTGCGCTTCAAGGACGACACGGCTCATGGCGAGTGCCAGGCGGACGTCGACCCGGACCTTATCCGCGAGGCCGTGGTCAACCTCATGAGCAACGCCATGCGCTACACCGACGAGGACGGCTGGGTTGTTGTCTCGGTTGGCTCTGACCACTCGGACGCCATCATCTCGGTGCGCGACACGGGCATTGGCATTGCCAAGGAGGACATCCCGCAGACCTTCTCGCGCTTCTGGCGCTCGGATGTAAGCCGAGAGCGGGTCTCAGGCGGCTTGGGCGTGGGCCTCTCCATTACCAAGGAGATTGTGGACCGGCATAACGGAACCATCTCGGTTGACTCCGAGCTGGGCAAGGGCACCACGTTCACCATCCGCGTGCCTCTCAACCGCGGGCGGCGCAATCTCAAGCAGGCGCTGCAGGAGAAGCAACAGGAGAAGTAGGGGTTACTGCGACAGAGGCGCTCTGATGTGCTCGACCTCTGCGGGCGTGCGCTACACTACTCACTGCGTGCCTGACCAGCGGGCGCACTATCAACAGGAAACGAGGTCTATCGTGGCAGACATCGAGCTTCGCCCGGATTCCCATGGCAAGGTCCGCGACATCTATGACTGCGGGGACGCCCTGCTCATGGTCGCATCGGATCGCATCAGCGCGTTTGACTACATTCTTCCGGACGAGATTCCCTATAAGGGTGAGATTCTCACGCGCATCTCGGCCTTCTGGTTTGAGCGCTTTGCCGACCTCATGCCCAACCACCTGATCTCGATGGACGTCGCCGACTACCCCGCAGAGTACCACCGCTACGCAAGCTACCTTGCCGGCCGCTCCATGCTGGTCAAGAAGGCAAAGACCATCCCCATCGAGTGCATCGTGCGCGGGTATCTCACCGGCTCAGGCAAGAAGACCTATGACGCCAACGGTACCGTCTGCGGCATCAAGCTTCCCGGTGGCCTGGTGGAGGCGTCCAAGCTCCCTGAGCCCATCTTTACCCCGTCGACCAAGGCGGCCCTGGGCGACCACGACGAGAACATCTCGTTTGAGCGCTGCGCCCAGATCGTGGGCGAGGAGACCGCGGCCCAGCTGCGCGACGCTTCTCTCGCCATCTATAAGGCGGCGGCTGAGTACGCAGCCACGCGCGGCATCATCATTGCCGATACCAAGTTTGAGTTTGGCTTCATCGACGACAAGCTCACGCTTATCGACGAGTGCCTCACGCCGGATTCCAGCCGCTTCTGGCCTGCCGATGGCTACCAGCCCGGCCACGTCCAGCCCAGCTACGACAAGCAGTATGTGCGCGACTGGCTCAAGGCAAACTGGGACATGACCGGCGAGCCGCCCCACCTTCCCAAGGACGTCATCGAGGGAACGTCCAGCCGCTACCAGGAGGCGTTCCAGATTATCACCGGCCACGAGTTTGAGCCCATGAAGGAGTCCCATGTCACTGCGTGATACCATCGACGGCGCCCGCAAGGAGGCGCAGGAGGCTGGCGGCCTGAGCGGCAACGTTAAGCCTGCCGCCGATGCCGCCAAGGCCGAGAAGCCCGAGCGCGGCGCAAAGGCCGAGAAGTCCGGAAAGGACGAGGCCGAGAAGCGCGACCCCATGACCACCAGGAGCTATCGCAGCTCTGCGGCCGGCGCCAAGCCCAGCCGCGAGGCGGCCTCGACGGTTCGCGCAGCATCTTCCGGCTCCTCCGCCGGCATGGGCGGCATGGGCGGCGGCCTCTTTGGCGGAGGCAACAGTCCGGCCCAGAAGGAGGCCCGCAAGGAGGAGAAGCGCAAGCAGCGCGAGGAGGAGGACTTCCGCCAGCGCGGCTACGACCTTATCCTTCGCACTAATGAGGAGTACCGTCGCACCGACCGCACATGGTGGATTCTCATTGGCGTTGGCTTTGGCATGACCATCGTCTCGCTGATTCTGGTGTGGGCATTCCCTGCCGACAGCACCGACTACCAGACTGTTGTTGGCATTGCCTCGGTGGCGTCGCTGGTGCTTGCGTATGGCCTTATCATTGGCGCCTTCGTGTACGACTGGCGCGTGCGTCGCCCCGTTCGCAAGGCTACCGAGCGCAAGGTTGCTGGGTATAGCGACAAGAAGCTCGCAGAGCTCTTCGAGGCCGAGCGTCGGCGCGAGAACGCGGCGCAGGCTGCGCGCCAGGCCGAGAAGGAAGCCGCAAAGGAGCGTCGTACCAACAAGAAGAAGTAGGCTTGTACCATGGCATACGCCGTTTGTCGATGGTAGAATGTCTTCTCGCACGCCCTCGTAGCTCAGGGGATAGAGCACAGGTTTCCTAAACCTGGTGTCGGCCGTTCGAATCGGCCCGGGGGCACCACGAATCGTCGCAGGCCAGGGCCTTTAGGGGCTCTGGCCCGCTTGCTTTTTTGTGTCGGCGCGCCAGGTACGAAGCCGTGCGAGAAGCGCGCCTGCTGGAATCGCCACTTCTTACTTGCAAGAATTGCCCTTCGCGCGAGATTTTGCCGCCCGAAGGGCCGTTTTGTACGTGATTGCTTCGATAGCGCTCTCTCCGGCGCCGTTTTCTCGCCGGAGGGCGAGTTTCCGCAGGAGAGCGTGGGCGCGCAATTCCCCCCTTCGGCGTCATGCGCCTCCCTACGGCTGGTACCGCATGAGCGCTACACTCAAACCATCACCGTGCCGTCACCCCACAACCGCTGGTGAAGGGGGAACCATGTTTAGCCCGTTTCGCGACGAGCAAGGTCGGCCC
Source organism: Tractidigestivibacter scatoligenes (assembly GCF_001494635.1). Taxonomy (GTDB): domain Bacteria; phylum Actinomycetota; class Coriobacteriia; order Coriobacteriales; family Atopobiaceae; genus Tractidigestivibacter; species Tractidigestivibacter scatoligenes. Next base: position 175,580 of record NZ_LOJF01000001.1, read on the forward strand.
AAAGCGATTGGCGATGTGACCTGGGAGGACCTTGCCCAACTCTCGGATCTTGAGGAAGGCTTTGTCCTGGAGTTCAAGCAGACCTTTGGTCCCAGCGTGCGCAGGAAGATTCCCAAGATTGTGGCGTCGTTCTCGAACTCGCGCGGCGGCTGGCTGGTGATTGGCATTGCGGATGACTCCCGCGAGGTCATGCCCGTCCCGCGAGGCACCGCAGACGTTAGCCAGGTGATAGGCGAGCTCTGCCGCCGTCACGTCTCGCCAGCACCGCACTTTGAGGTTCGCTTCCTAGCGGACCCATCGGATGACAATTGCGGCGTAATTCTGGTGCGCATTGACGAGGGGGATTTCCCGCCATACGTTGCTGACGGTATCGTCGAGATACGCGAGGGCTCAACCTCAGGGCCGGCCGACGGAACCGCGCTGGTAGACCTCTACGATCGCGCGACAAGCCGACGCCTGGACGTGCGCCGCTTCTGCCGCCGGACGGTCTACTATCCCATGGCAGATGACGCGGTAGACCCCGTTGCCCTCTTTGACCTCTACCTCTTTAGACTCGGTCCAGAGGCCGAGGAGGTCAATTCCCGCGCAAGCATCAACGAGGGTGCCGCTGCAATGCGCGCAGCCTTCGATTGCTACGGGATTGGCTGCCGCATCCAGCATGCGCACGACAGCCTGGTGTTTAGAACTTCTCAGCGAGACGAGACGGTCGTTGCGCATTCGGCAATCGAGCTCTTTCCCAACGAGTCTATGAAGCTCTCGGTACCTGCGGTTATGGTCACGGGAGAAGAGCGCGAACAAGCTCTGCAATCTCTCGCGGAGCGCACGCTCTTCTCGCCGCGGTCGGATGCGCGTCTGATGGACGCTACTGCCACGCTGCGCCGCGTGACGAGAATGGCGTCACTGCTCGATCGCTACGTGCGGCTGCGCGGCCTCTCTTGGCGGGAGTTTGCGGTGGCATACGAGCTTGAGCACATGGCTGGCGTAACCCTTTGGTCGGCAAACGAGACGTACCTTGGCTACGCGGCTCGGCATGGCGCCCTCTACTGCGCGAGCACTGACTGCATCTCGCGCGTTCGCTACCTCGACGATGGTGCGCACGAGACGTTCCGTGCGCGTCAGTTTGCGGGCAGCCACTTCTTCGAGGCATGTGGCCTACCGCTTGGCTCTCCCGATCCCGATGACGTGGAGCTGGTGAACGCCCTACTCAGCACCAGCGGGGAACGGTAGGGGAGAGACCCAAGACGGCTTTGCGCCCAGCACTGCCTGCGTGGCTGCCTTGGTTGGCACAGCGTCGAACCCACGTACCTTACAACTGTGGAGCAACAAACCTTGCAATTGTGGAACTTGCTACCCCGCAATCTAGGAAGCTTCTGGGTGAAGCACGACTAGCTCACTTGCCGGAAAAAGGCCTGAATGAGAACTACGCACGGTCGAGTGCCGGCCTCATAGACAACTGGGCTTTTGCACGCCTCGCTCCTTACCGTGCGTAGTTCCTTGCGTAGCAGCACAACATGAATTGAAGCCGCCCGCTATTCGCTGCCCTTTTTAGAAGAGAATTCCTTTGCAACTTCAAGACCAATAAGGTGGGGGATGCCAACAACAAGTGCGTTGCCCATGCAAAACGCGCGCTGCCCATCGGTCATTCCCGTGTCCGTCCAACCCTTTGGAAAACATTGGAGCTGGTCTAGCTCGTCTGGAACTAGTCGGCGAAGTCGTCCATCCGCACACTGCACAACATGCTTGAAGCGTGACGCGCCACGGCCGCCCTCACCCGTAAGAATGGTTCGAGAAGGTCTATCCGTTGGATCCGGGAAGGACATGGCACCTTCGGAATAACTGTATTCGAAACCCGTGGCCTTATTGGTTCGCTTCTCCTTTTTTGAGCCTTTGAGGTACTCCCACTTCTCCCGCTGCGACTCAGGAACGAAGAACTCCTCGGGTACGTTCACATCGGGGATAAGAACGTCTCCTAGAGTCTCTCGAGGCCCGTTATAGGCCTCCAGCGCCTTGCAAGTAATCACCTTGCTTCCAACCATTACGCCCGCATCCAAGAAAGGTGAGAGTTTTCCGCCTACGTTGAAAGATTGGGAGACAACATAGGGGTCAGCTGGGATGTCGACATAGCTAACTGCCTCTGGCGCCTCCATGGGAAAGGCGCTTGCCATTGCACCATGGAGGAGCCTCTCCTTGAGGTCCCACTGCACATTGCGTTCAGCAAGAATGTAGACGCGTTTCCTACGCTGAGGAAAGCCGTATTCGGCACTGTTAACGACCCTCCACTCCACCGAATAGCCAAGCGAAGCGAGGCAGGAGAGAATGACAGCAAAATCTCTCCCTCGCTGTTTCGCTGGACTCTTGAGAAGTCGGTCAACGTTCTCGAACAAGCACCAGTGCGCATTATCAGGCGATTTGGCAAGTTGGATTCGCAAAAAGCGGTAGATGGACCACCAGAGGACGCCCTTCTTGCCTTCAATGCCATCGGCATGAGAGAGAGGACGAGCAACTGAATAGTCTTGGCAGGGAAAGCCACCAACCACAATGTCGACATCGGGGATGGCTCGCTGACCAGCATCGTATTCGTCAAGGACAGCGGCAATATCCTCATTTACTAGGGAACCCTTCCCAAAGCGGGCCTCGTAGCAACGGGCGGCAAACTGCCTTTTATCAGAGCCGGGCTCCCATTGGTTTGCCCATACAGTTCTGTATGGGCCCGCGGAAGGCAGGTTCCAGCCCTTGGCGTCGTCGCAATAGCCTTCGAGGCCGAGCCTGAATCCGCCGACTCCAGCAAAGAGCTCGGCTACCTTAATCTCTTCGTCCACGTTTCTCCGTTCGCTGTCTGTGGACTAATTCCTAGGCGATCATGATAGCCGATCTCGGTGTTGTTAATTGTGGCTGTGTGTAGCTATGGCCATCTCAATCTCCGTTTTCATGTATGAGGCATTGAGCCAAAAGCACTTCTTTACGACTGGTGCGCCATGGGGTTGAGGTCGAGTATCGTGTCCATCTCGTGCATGGGGCCGTACATGACAGCAACGATTCTCGGTGGCTCTTACCGAGATTTCAGCATGCCCCTCCCTTACGTTATTGCGCATCTGTTCATAGCAGCGCCGTGCCTCGGGGATGTCCTTCTCGGGCATCTGCCAGAGTGTTACGTCAGAGAGTCTGTAAGCTCCATCGGAGCTCTCGCGGTAAATAACGAGAAGCCACATTTGTTGGAGGTAACCATAGAATCTAGAGCTCTCAAAGGGTGTCTTTTCGAGTTCAAAGTAGTCAAATGCAGGAAAGGAGATGTCCTCCTTTGGACGACCGCTCTTATTTAGACGTATGGTCTTGGGCTGGATGCCCGCTTTTGCAAACTCGTCTATCTCAGCGTTTTCTTCTACACCGAGGATTGATTTGGTTACAAGTGCGCAGGCGTTCTTGGGAAGTCGCTTTCCGGGCCTTGTGACACAGAATTTTCTGCACAAATCTTCTTCGGTCATTCCGAAGTACGGAACAAAACGCCTGTGTACAAGGTCGAGAAGACCAAGGCTATCTTCTCCCCGCATGCGCCTGATTGCTTGTCTATTTTGGCGTAGCCTGTTTTCTGCGGCGGTCATGTAGGATGCTTTCAGTGCCCAAGCCCGTGGTTTGGCGGGAACACTAGAGTATGGTTGCTTGGTTCGTTCTGTCGAATTGGCGGCTTTAGTGCATGCCTCGAGGTAGAGGGTATCAGAGCCCGAGATATCCTCCGCGTGGCCGGCGCGAATCTTGTTTACTACCGTCTCCCAATCAATTTTGAACTGGGGCATGTCTTCTTTTGGAAGGCCCCATAGCTCTGCCATCTCTACCTTGTAATCAAGCGGGTCGGAGTCCTTCTCCCAAACGTAGGAGACAAGAAGTATCTTAGATGCCTTCTTAACGAGATGGCTCGTTTCAAATGTCTCGTGCACCACGGTCATGTAGTTAATCTTCATGAGGACGAGGCGTTCCTTCGCTACGAGCTCTCCCTTTCTTGTCCGTTTTACTGGTGTTGACTTGAGTTCGAGTCCTGCCTTAGGAAAGTCTGGCATGGAGTCGCTGTTTGGCTTGTATTCGAAGAAGTACTCTTCCAATGCATTGCCAAATGATCCGCGCCGTCGCTTCGGGCTTTGAAGCGCTGGTGCGTCAGTCTTTTCGCGAAGCGTGTGCCCAACAAGGGTCTCTGCGTATTCAACTATTGAGTGAATCTTGGTTGGGTCATAGGGAAGATGGCTCTTATCCACGGTCGCCTCCGGCAGGCGCGAAGCATCGATGCTGTTTACGGGTGGTGTTGCAAGACCAGCTTACCGCTATAACCCAGACGAGCTGTGACTCGCCCGTCTCCCCTACATCACAGCAAAGCCTCCGGTCCGCATCCTGCAGACCGGAGGCTCGCAACTCTCGCTTGCCGGTTGTCAACCGGTGGTACTAGTGATTGCCTGAAGTGCCGCTACTACCCGAGTGATCTCCGCCCGAGGTGTTGCCCTCGTTGCCCGTCGTGTTATTGCTGCTCGAGCCAGAGCCGCTCGACACCACAATCGTGATGGTCGACCCCGAGGTCGCCGAGGTAGCAGACTGCGAGATGACCTTGCCCTTCGCAACGGTGCTGCTCGTCTCGGTAGTCACCGAGACGCCAAAGCCTGCATTCTTGAGCGCGGTCTCGGCCGAGGACTCGTCATAGCCCACAACGTTGGGCACCGAGACGGACGCCGGGCCCGTGGACACCGTAATGGTCACCGTGCTGCCCTTGTCGGCGCTCGTGCCGGCAGACGGGTTGGAGCTAATCACGTAGCCCTTCTCGACGCTGGACGAGGAGGACTGCACCACGTTCACGCTAAAGCCGTCGCTCTTGAGCGCGCTTGTTGCGTCGGACTGGGAGTCACCCACAACATTGGGAACGGAGACCTGCTCAGCGCCCTGCGAGAGGTGATAGGTAATGGTGTCTCCGGCCTTGGCCGAGGTACCGGCTGCGGGCTCCTGCTCCGCTACGTGGCCAACCTCAACGTCGGCGTTGTAGACAGAATCCCCCGCCTGGCCCTTAAGCCCGTATTTGTTGAGAAGGTCCTGTGCCTCGGAGGGTGTGCAGTTGGTGAGGTCTGGCACCGTGACCGAAGCTGCCGGCTCTTCTCCCTTCGAGACCACGATGTCAATCTTCGAGCCCTCCGTTGCCGTTCGTCCGGCACCGGGCGTCTGCTCGATGATCTTGCCCTCCTCGACGGTAGAGGAGTACTGCTCGGTCACTTCGCCTATCTCGAAGCCATGACCGTCAGAGTCGAGCATTGCCGCGGCCTCATCCTGCGTAAGGCCCAGGAGGTTGGGCACCGAGTATGCCTTTGATCCGGACCCAAGTACGCTCACAACGAGAAACACCACAAGCGCAATGCCCGCTATTGCGCCAATGACAGCAAGCACTCGGTTGCGCCGCTGCTTCTTCCGGCGCTCCTCCTCTTCTTGGGCAGCCTGCTCGGTAGCAGACTGGGGGCGCATCCTGCCGGTGGCCTGCATGCGCGGCATGCTCTGCGTGGCGTTGCTCCCGCGAGCGGCCAGGGGCGTGGTTGCCGCTGCGGGCAGCATTGCCGTTGCGTTGTTGACCGCCTGCATGCGGCCGGCAAGGTAATCGTGAAGCGTGTGGTAGAGCTCGTCAGCCGTCTGGAAGCGGTCCTTGGGGTCCTTCTGCATGCACTTGAGAATGATGGCCTCAAGCTGCGGGTCCACGTTGGGGTTGATTTGGCTGGGCGGCACGGGCTGCTCGGTGACCTGCTTCATGGCCACGGTCACGGCGTTGTCGCCATCAAACGGAACGCGACCGGTAGCGGCCTCGTACATCACGATGCCAAGAGAGTAGAGGTCGGTGGTGGGGCCAAGGGGCTTGCCCTGGGTCTGCTCGGGCGATACGTAGTGCGCCGTGCCCAGCACGGAGTTGTCGGTAGTGAGGTGGCTGTTCTTGGCGCGGGCAATGCCAAAGTCCATCACCTTGATGTTGCCATCGGGCTGCACCATAATGTTCTGCGGCTTGATGTCTCGGTGAATGATGTCATGGTTGTGGGCCACGGAGAGTGCCTGAGCTATCTGCGAGCCAATCTGCGCAACCTTCTTGCAGTCGAGTGCTCCATGCTTGCGGATGCCGCTCTTGAGGTCGGTTCCGCGCAGGTACTCCATGATGATGTAGTAGGTATCGCCGTCCTTGCCCCAGTCATAGACCGAGACAATGTACGGGCTGTTGAGCGCAGCCGCTGCCTGCGCCTCCTGCTTGAAGCGCGCTGCAAACGAGGGGTCGGTTGCGTACTGGGGCAGCATCGTCTTAATTGCGACAGTCCTCCCCAGGACCTGGTCCATGCCACGGTACACCGTGGCCATGCCTCCCGTCCCCACCTTGTCGAGGACCTGGTACCTTCCGCCAAGGACCCTGTCTGCCATCTGCCTCTCCTATCACCCAAGCGGCAACACCGCGTCTTGTGTCTACGTTTAAAGTGCTCTGCGGTTCGCGTTCGTAAAGCCTATCTTCATCAGCTTGCGCCAAGTGCCTGAATATTGAGGCAGCTCGCAAGGACCTGCCCCGCCACTGCGGCAGCGTACCCCTCGACGTCGGCGCCATCTTCTCCCTCGATGGCAACAGAGATGACGAGCGTGGGGTTGTCGTACGGCGCGAAGCCGATGAAGAACGAGTTGATCTTGCCGTCCTCGATTTGGGCGGTGCCAGTCTTGCCGGCAACCTGGACGCCCTGGACCTTGGCCCTGGTTCCGGTGCCGTGGTCAACAACGCCCAGCATGGCCTCCTTGACCTGTGAGGCAGTGTCGGCGGAGATTGCCTGTCCCAAAGACTTGGGCTGCGTGGTAGAGATAACAGCACCCTCCGGCGAGAGCACGTGGTCTACCACGTACGGGTTCATGACCACGCCGCCGTTGGCGATTGCCTGCGCAACCATGGCGTTCTGCATCACGGTTACCTGCGGTCCGGCGGGGCTTGCGTGCTGTCCCACGGGCTGGCCGCAGGCTGCCCACGCGGTCTCCCACTCGGTCATCTCGGAAGGCTCTGGCATGAGCGACACCAGCGTATTGAAGTCCTGGCCCACATTGGTGCCATAGCCAAAGGCGTCGGCGTACTTCACCAGGTTGGAGGCCCCAACCTGGACGCCCACCTGACCAAAGACCGTGTTTGAAGAGAGTGCGAAGCCCTCCTTCAGGGTGGGGGTGCCGTAGTCGTTGTAGCCGTAGTTGCTCACCTCGGCGCCGCCAATGGTGAGCGCTGGCTCAGCGTCGTAGACGGTGTCGAGCGTGGTGGTACCGGTGTCGAGCGCGGCAGAGAGCGTGACCGCCTTGAAGGTGGAGCCTGGCGAGTAGAGCGCCTGCGTGGTGCGATCGAGCAGCTGGGACCCCGAGCCGCTGGAGCTCATGACGCTATCCAGCTGGTCATAGGAGTACGTTGGTGCGCTTGCCTTGGCGAGAACGGCTCCCGTGGACGGGTCGAGCACAACCACGGCGCCCGTGTAGCCCTCGAGGGCAGACTCGGCCGTGCGCTGCATCTGGGAGTTGATGGTGAGTGCCACGGTATTGCCCGGTTCCTGGACGCCCGCGAGTGAGTAGAGCGCGCTTCTCCAGTCGGAGTAGTTGGAGCTGCCTGTCAGCGTCTCGTTCATGGTGGACTCAATGCCGGCAGAGCCGTAACGTGTCGAGATGTAGCCAACGGTGTGGGCGGCCAGCGACCCCTGCGGATAGGAGCGCAGGTAGGTGCCGTCCTCCTGGTGCAGGCTCTCTGCCAGCGTGACACCGTCGGAGGTGATGATGGCACCACGCTGTACGTAGGCGCTCTTGGCAATGGTGTGGTTGTTGGACGGCATGTTCTGGATGGTGCTGGCGTGAATCACCTGCAGGTAGGTGAGGTTGGCGATAAGCGCCGCAAAGAGCACTGCAAAGGCGGTGATAAGCGCAGTGAGTCGCTTGCCCAGGGCAACGCGCCCAAGGACGCCAGATTCATCGCCCTGCACCTCAAAGCGACCACGGGCGTGCGACCCGTGCACAAAGGCGGATGCCTGGGCGCCCAGCAGCGAGACGTGCCCGTTGCCGTTCTCGGGTGTGCTGGCCACAAGCTGCGCTTCTCGGCCAGTACCCTCGTCGCCCGCACGCAGGAGCAGGCCAACAATGATGAAGCTCGAGAGCAGCGAGCTGCCGCCCTGGCTCATGAAGGGCAGCGTCACGCCCGTGAGGGGCAACAGCTTGGTGACACCAGCAATGATGAGGAACGCCTGGAAGCCAATGACCGTGGTAAGGCCTACCGCGGCAAAGGCAGAGGAATCGGACTTGGCGCGGGCCGCCGTGGCAAAGCCGCGCACGCAGAAGGGCATGTAGAGAATGATGACCGCGCTGGCACCCAGAAGACCCATCTCCTCGGCAATGGCCGAGAAGAGAAAGTCGCTCTCAACAAAGGGAATGAGGGTGGGCAGGCCCTTGCCGATGCCCGTGCCCACTAGGTCGCCGTCGGCGATGGAGTAGAGCGACTGCACGATCTGGTAGCCGCTGTCCTGCGTATCTGACCAGGGGTCAAGCCAGATGTCCACGCGAATCTTCACGTGCGAGAAGAAGTTGTAGCAGAAGAAAAAGCCAATGACCAAAAGGCCAAGGGCGATGAAGACATAGCTCCACCGACCCGTTGCCACGTAGAGCATGATCACAAAGTACATGAAGAAGAGCAGGGCGCTGCCCAGGTCGCGCTCAAAGATAACTATGAGCAGGCTGATGCCCCACATGATGAAGAGGGGGAGCAGCATGCGGAAGCGCGGAATGCGGAAGGGTCCCACGCGGTGAGCAGTGATGGAGAGCGCCTCTCGGTTGGATGCCAGGTAGAAGGCCAAGAAGAGAACGATGAGGATCTTGGCAAGCTCGCCCGGCTGGAACGAGAAGCCGCCAAACGTAAGCCAGAGCTTGCTGCCGTTCTTCTCGGTACCAATGATCATGGGGAGTATGAGCAAGATCACGCCGATAAGGCCCAGCGTGTACTTGTAGTCGGCAAGCTTGTCGAGGTTCCGCACAAAGAAGAGCGTCGCAACCATCGCCGCAACCGAGATGAAGAGCCACATCACCTGGTTTTCGGCAAGGTCTGGGGCAAGCCGCGTAACAAAGGCTATGCCAATGCCCGAGAGGAGAAATACCACGGGCAATATCACCGGGTCCGCATCTGGCGCAAGGATGCGCACGGCTATGTGAGCTACGGCAAACGCAACGAAGAGCCCCACGGGGACGGCGAGCGTACTCAGGGAGAGCGCCACGTTGTCGTTGACAATGTAGAGGGCGTAGAGCAGGACCACCGGCACGGCTGCCAGGCAGAGGAAGAGCAGCTCCATGTTTCTGCGGTTGCCACCGCGGATTCTCTCGTTGGCCATGGTCACTCACCCCCGTTTGTCTGCGTCGTATCCCCAGTAGTGTCGGCTGTTGTCGCGGTGTCCCCGTTTGCGGAGTCCGCGCCGGAATCTGTGCCAGACTCGGTCGTCTGCGTTCCGTCAGCCGGCGCCGCCTCGCCTGTGGGGTTGCCCTCGGCGGTGACCTCGGCGGCCTTCTCGGCTGCCTTGGTCTTCTCGGCGTCTATCTGCGTGCGATAGGACTCCACGGTCGAGAGGGCCTCTTGCTCGCTGTCAACGCGAACGCCACCGTGTTCAAGCTGTGTGGCCACGTTTGCGGGCAGGTCACTTACCTCAACTGCCGTGGTCTGCACAAGGTTGGAGAGGGAAATGCCAAGAACCTCGCCGTCAATTCCCTGGTAGATACCTACGGTGTCTCCGTCTACGCCCAGATACCACTCGTTCTTTGCAAAGGCGAAGATGCCGCCAAAAACCACGACGGCCACGAGCACCATGGCAACTACCACGCGAAGGGCAAACCCCACCGAGTGCTTGCGCGCGGCAGCCGCCACACCGTCGTTGAGGACGTCCACCACAATGACGGTAATATTGTCGGCGCCACCGGCGGTGAGCGCGGCGGAAACCAGGTTGTTTGCTGCCTGCTGCGGCGTGGCGCTCGAGACCGCCAGCGACTCTATCTCGCTGTCGGGAACCATGCTGGAGAGGCCGTCCGAGCAGAGGATGACGCGGTCGCCGTTGGACACCTCAATGGAGAAGTGATCGGCGTACATGTCCGGGTCTGAGCCCAGGGCTCGCGTGATGATGGAGCGCGAGGGGTGCACGCGTGCCTCGTCAGCGGTTATCTGGCCAGCGTCAACAAGCTCCTCCACGTAGGAGTGGTCACGCGTCACGCGCACCAGAGTGCCTGCGTGCAAAAGGTAGATGCGAGAATCGCCCACGTGGGCAATGGCCATGCGGTTTCCGTCAATGAGCGCGGCAGAGGCGGTGCAGCCCATGCCGGGCTTGCCGCGGCCTTCCTCTGCGCCTTTGATGACAGCCTGGTTGGCTGCCTCGATTGCTGCGCCCAGGAGCGTGTCGTCTGCGGTTGCCGGGGCCTTCTCGCCAATGGTCTCTACGGCGATGGAGCTTGCAACCTCGCCTGCCGCGTGACCTCCCATGCCGTCGCACACCGCAAAGCAGGGCGTGCGAATGAGGAACGAGTCCTCGTTATGGCTTCTCACCAGGCCCACGTCGGAGCGCGCGCCCCAGGAGATGAACGCGTTCTTCCCGCAGGTGGCATCGGCTCCGGCGCGACCCTCCACGGGGATGGTCGCGCGTCCGGGAGCGTTGACGGGCTCCTGCGGCTGGGTTGTGTCCTCTGGTGCCTCCTCCTCGTGGGTGCCTTCGGGAGCGGAGGACGCGGGCTGCTCAACCGGCGCCGCATGTTTGGGCTGTGGCGCGGGCGTGGCCTCTTCGTCGGCTGGCGCGCTCTGGTCCACGGCGGCGTGTACGGTCTGCTCGGCAGCCGCGGCATGCTTTCCCACCGCCCCCGCTGGGGGGACGTCAGGCACGACCTCCTCGAGAGGCGTGTCCTTGAGCGGTGTCTGTTGGTCCTCGGCGGCCATTATTGGCGGCTCACTCGCATGACGGTGTCGCCAACCTGCACCTCGTCACCGTCGCGAAGGGTGACGGGCTGGTCGATGACATGGCCGTTGACCATGGTTCCGTTGGTGGAGCCAAGGTCCTCTAGAACCAGGGCGGGGCCCTGAATGGTAAAGCGCGCGTGCGTTGCCGATACGTATGGCTCGTCAATCACGATGTCAGAGGAGGGCGAGCGGCCCACAACCACGGGGCCGAGCACGTCCACATGCAGGCCACGCATGGCACGCGAGCCCTTCTCGACGTCCACGCACCAGATGGCGGTGTCCCTGCGCTGTCCACGCACTAGGCCCACGCCCGCGCGCATGGCGGCAAAGAGGAACACGTAAAGAAGCACTACCAGGATGATTCGCCCGGCAAAGAGGATTAGGTCGATCATGGCCTAGCTCTCCCTGAACTCGAGGTTCACGAGGCCAACGGTAATGAGGTCACCGTCGCGCAGGACGCACTCGTCCACGTCGATATCGTTGACGAGCGTGCCGTTGGTGGAGTTGAGGTCAACGATGTGCCAGTTGCTGCCGTCGTACGAGAGTTCTGCGTGGCGACGGGAGACGTTGGGATCGCGCAGGTAGATGCCGCACTGCGAGCGCTCGCGCCCAATGAGGCACGAGGGGGCCTGCGCGGCATAGGTGCGGCCGCTCTGGCGGTCGATGAGCATGCAGGTTGCGGCATGGGGCGCTGCGGCCTGGGCAGGAGCTGCGGGCACAGAGACGCTGCGGCGTCGGGTGTCTGGCACAGGGGTGGGTGCCTGGTTAGCAGCCTGCGGCTGCGGAGTGGGCGCGGGGATGCTGCCGGGCTGCGGAGTTGCGGCCATAACGGCCTGGGCCTGCTCCTGGACTGCCTGTGCCACGGGTTGCACAACCGGCTGGCCGCCAGGAACGGCTGGAGTCACAACGGGCACGGCAACGGGAGGCACAACCTGTGATGGGCTTGCGTCAACGTAGGGCACCGGCATGGGGGTAGACGAAGAAGGCGAGGCCATCGCGGGAATCACGGTGCCTGCGGGCTCGACATAGTCAATGGGCATTACGTCCAGGCCGGCATCGGTGCCGCTGGGGATGGGCTGTGGAGAAGGCATGGGCGCTACGGGCTGCGGAATGGGGTTGAGATGACCCACGCCTCGCCGTCCACGCGGCTTGCCAATTGCCGCTGCGCCTCCAACGCTGGAGTTGCCGCCTAGGAATGCGCGCTCCTCCTCGCGAAGTCGCGCAAGCGTCTGCTCGTTGACGTTCTCGGCGTCAACGTAGAACTTGCCGGACTTTAAGGACTCGTCAACCATAAAGCGCACGAGTGGCCTGCCTACCAACGCATAGCCCTTCTTGTTGGCGGACTCGGTGATGAACTCGCCAAGTTCGTAGTCAATGCGCTCGTACAGCGGGCGCATAAGGGAGTCGTCCTCGGCCGAGACCAGCACCGTGTAGAGAGCGGGTGCGGTGTCCACGCCATCTATGCGGTACGTCTCGCTCTCCATCTTGCGGGCGGCGTGCTTGGCAAGCTTCTTGAATGAGAATGGCTCCGCATAGCCCTGTGGGGCAGACTCGAAGACCGAGCTTATTCGGTCCTCAAAATCACTGAGAAAGCTCATCTGAGTCCTCGCCTTCCTGGTCCTCGTCCAGAGGACCCCTCAGGACGGTTTCCACACACAAAAACACACTCAAGAATACAGCAAGCCCACAGCCCTCCAATATCTGGCCAAACCAATACCCGCTAGATTCCACTCTGCAGGCGAGAAGCCAAAACAAGGTGATGGAGACGGCACCCACAACCTGTCCCACAATGCCCGAGGCAACGCTTCCTCTCATGGCTATTGCAGATGCCAGAAGGGCCGAGGCTGCGCACCCCGCCACGATGGCCCATGTTGCAGGGCTTGAGAGGATGGGGACAAGTGCTGCTACGGTTGTTTGGGCCGAGAAGCCCCCTGCTGCGGCAGCCCCTGCGAGAAGCGAGAGAAGTGCTCCTGCGGCACCTGTGGCAGCCGCGGGAAGAGGGTCCATGCCGTAGCCGGCTAGAGCAACGCCCGCGGCGGGCGAGTTGAGGCAGACGGGGGCAAGCAGGGCTGCGGTGGAAACGTGGTCCGTGTGGCCGCAGGTGACCCACCACACCGCAAGGCTTGCTGCGGTCACAAGCGCCAGCGGGAATGACGACGCCGTAACGTGTGCCGTGGCAAGCGCCACCACGAGGGCAACGCCTGCGATAGCAGAGCCTATGGGCGGCCACGCGGCGCACGCCGCAGCAGAGACCAGGGCCCCTATCAGCGAAAAGGCGTCTGTCGTGCTGGGGATGGCAGGCAGGATGGTGTGCATGGCAAAAAACGTGCATACTGCGGAGGCCGCACGCTCGAGGGCAGGGGCCAACCAGGGCAGGCGCACGTGCGCGGGCAGCTTGGATGGCGTGGCGGCAAGGGACGGGTCGTCGTTCTCGGACTGGTCAACCAGCTCGCGAAGGGACTCTGCCCCCTCGGCACCGTCGCCAAGCTCGGGCAGCATGGCCCGCGCAAACTCCTTTACGGAGGAGGTCCGCTCGGCGGCAGTGGGGGACAGGGCGCGGAGCAGGGCGGTCTCGGCCTCGGGGGCAAGGCTTGGATCAAGCTTGGAGATTGGCGGCTTGGGGCCGCGAACTATTGCGTCGAGCGAGCCCTTGGGCGTAGCGGAGGCAAACGGGCTTCTCCCCGTAAGCGCCTGCCAGGTCACGACGGCAAGGGAGAACACGTCCGTGCGTTCGTCTACAAGAAGGCCCTGAATCTGCTCGGGCGGCATGTAGCCAACCGTGCCGCCGCGCGCCCCGCCGTAGCCGGCAGCCGAGGCGAGCGTTGCCATGCCAAAGTCCGCCAGCTTCACGGTGCCCTGACGGTCGATCATGATGTTCGTGGGCTTGATGTCCAGGTGGAGCACGCCGTTCTCGTGGGCATAGGTGAGTGCGGCAGCAACCGAACGCAGCACGTGGGCACACTCCTCGTGCGTAAGGACGCCGTTCTCAACGCGGGCAAGAAGCTCGGCAAGGTTGAGGCCGTCCACGTACTCCATGACCAGGTACGCGTAGGTACCGTCTGTCTCAAAGTCGTAGACCGTCACGATGTTTGGGTGGGCGAGAAGGCAGGCGGTACGCGCCTCGGCCAGCGCCTCGTCCGCCGTTGAGGCGGAGATGCCAGTGGAGTCCCCTGCGGCAAGTAGCGGAATGCGCTTGATGGCAACCCTGCGCTGCAGGCGCGTGTCCCAGCAGGTGCATACGGTGCCAAAGCCACCGGCGCCCCGCCGGGCGAGCACACGGTAGCGCCCGAGGAGCGTCTCCTCGGGGATAGCGTGCGAGCCGGGCTTGACCGGCCGCACGGCGCTCTGTGTGGGGTTGGTGCTGCCCACGGCAACTCCTCGTTGTGCGTTTGTGACTTCGTTTTTTTCTGGCCGTGATGAGGACATTCTACCTAAACGGGTTGGTGGGAGTTTCTGGCACGAGAGGAATGTGACGCTTGACTGTTGGCAGATGTCCTTTCGGGGTTGAACCCGACGCCCTTTCAGCTGTGACTTTTGCCAAACTTCGGTTGGCATTTTTCGCTGGATGCTGTAATATATCCCAGCACGCGGGCGTGGCGGAATTGGCAGACGCGTACGGTTCAGGTCCGTATGAGAGCAATCTCATGAAGGTTCAAGTCCTTTCGCCCGCACCATGAATTGCCAGAGCGCCTTCGCTGGGTTCCAGCGGAGGCGCTCTTCTTTACGCTTGCCTGGCTGCTCTCGCGCGGCGCAACACGGAAATGCGCACTCAGGCGAATTAATGCCGCCGGAACAAGGATTTTGTACGCACCTGCTGCCAAAACGCGCCTTCCGGAGACAAATTGCCGCCGGAGAGCCCCTTTTGTACAAACTTGCTGCTAAAACCTGCACTCGGGCGGCAAAATGGCGCCGGAGCGGGGGTTTCGTACACACAACAAGCGGCACCGTCGCTTGCTGCACCGGTGCCGTCACGTTCTTCTCAGCCTTGAGGGCTACTTATCGGCGTCCTCATCGTCGTCATCGCCAAACAGGTCCCAATCGTCGTCGGACTTCTCGTGGTTGTAGTACTGCTTGCGCGTGCGACGCTCAAGGACGAATGAGATGAGCAGGCATACCAGCATGCCGCCAATCACGAGGCACACTACGCCGGTCTTGTCGCTGAAAAGCCAGGTGAAGAAGTCCTGCATACGTAAGCCTCCCGGGCTTTGGGCCCGCAAGGGGCCAACGGATACCGCACAAGTATATACTTGGAGCGCCGTCGGGCCGCAGCTGCGGCTTTGGCGCGCCGGACATCGCTGCGGCATATCGTCGCACATACGCAAGGGAGTTCACACATGCTCGACATTAAGTTCGTGCGAGAGAATCCAGACCTCGTTGACAAGTCTTGCGCCTCTCGCCAGAACGCGCATTGGGATCGCGAGCGCTTCTTCGAGCTTGACGAGGAGCGTCGCTCGGTCATTGCTGAGGTAGAGCAGCTGCAGGCGGACCGCAATTCCATCTCCAAGCAGGTGGGCCAGCTCATGCGCGAGGGCAAGAAGGACGAGGCCGAGGCTGCAAAGGCCAAGGTTGCGGCTAGCAAGGACCGCATTGCCGAGCTTAACGATAAGCGTACCAAGGTCGAGAAGGACCTGTTTGACCTGGTTGCCGCCATCCCCAATATCCCGCATGAGTCCGTGCCGTATGGCGTCGATGACTCCGACAACCCCGAGGTCCGTCGCTGGGGCGAGCCCACGCAGTTCGACTTCGAGCCCAAGGCGCACTGGGACCTTGGCCCCTCCACCGGCATGATCGACTTCGAGCGTGGCATCAAGCTTGCCGGCACGCGCTTCTACCTGCTTGGCGGCGCGGGCGCCCTCATGGAGCGCGCGCTTATCAACTTCTTCATTGACACGCACGTGAAGGCGGGTTTCACCGAGTGGTGGCCGCCCGTCATTACCAACTATGACTCCCTCTTTGGCACGGGCCAGCTGCCCAAGTTCGACGAGGACCTCTACCACGTGAGCGGCGGCATGTACCTCATCCCCACGGCCGAGGTTATGCTCACCAACATCCACAGGGACGAGATTCTCGACGGTGACAAGCTGCCACTTTGGTACACCGCCTTCACGCCCTGCTTCCGCGAGGAGGCAGGCTCTGCCGGCCGAGACACGCGCGGCATCATTCGCGTGCACGAGTTCGACAAGGTCGAGATGGTCAAGTTCGCCAAGCCCGAGGACTCGATGAACCAGCTCGAGAGCATGGTCGCCGAGGCCGAGAGGTGCCTGCAGCTCCTTGGCCTTCCCTACCACGTGGTCACGCTCTGCACCGGTGACATTGGCTTCTCGGCCACCAAGTGCTACGACCTCGAGGTCTGGCTGCCCAGCTACAACAACTACAAGGAGATCTCCTCCTGCTCAAACTGCTGGGACTTCCAGGCACGCCGTGCGAACATCCGCTACAAGGACCCCGCGGAGTTCAAGGGTACGCGCCTGGTCCACACCCTCAACGGCTCTGGCCTTGCCGTTGGACGCACCATGGCCGCAATCATGGAGAACTACCAGAACGCCGACGGCTCCATTACGGTGCCCGAGGTTCTGCGTCCCTACATGCGCGACATGGAGGTCATCAAGCCTCTTGCATGAGACAGAGGGAGTTTCTCTTGAGACAAAGGGACTGTCCCTTTGTCTCATTAGGGGGTGTCGCCTGGTGGCGGCACCCCCTCTTTTGTGCGCGGATGAGTTGAGCGCGCTAGGAGTTCTGCTGGGAGCTCTGCCAGCCACGGACCATGCTGGCAATGGCGTCCACGGCGGCGCGGCGCATGGCCGAGAAGGCGCTGGGCCGTGCGGGGCTCCAGTCAACCGGATTGGCGCGAAG
The DNA here is from genome assembly GCF_001494635.1 of Tractidigestivibacter scatoligenes. Lineage (GTDB taxonomy): Bacteria > Actinomycetota > Coriobacteriia > Coriobacteriales > Atopobiaceae > Tractidigestivibacter > Tractidigestivibacter scatoligenes. Next base: position 192,411 of record NZ_LOJF01000001.1, read on the forward strand.
CATCTCTCGCGCCTCGTCAATGACCTGCTTGCCGGTTCCCGCCTGGAAGGCGTCTGCGCCGGAAACGGGCAGGTTGACGTAGATGTCGGCAGCTTGTGCGTGCAGGCGGTCGAGCTGGTTTGCGCCGCACGACATGGTCCTCTGGGCAATGGCAAGCGGCTTGAGGTCATTGAGGGGCTCGAGCTGGCGAATCATTCCCACGCCCACTACCGCATCCACCGAGCTGCGGTCGAAGAGTGGAGTGGGGAGGTTCATGCGGCAGCCTCCGTCCATGTAGACGTGGCCCCTATAGGTGGTTGGCGCAATGACCAGGGGATACGAGGCCGAGGCGCAGGCGCAGCTTGCCACGTCAAGGTCATCGCCCGAGATGCAGGTCCAGCCAGCGCCCGTGCTCTTGAAGAGCTCCGGGTCGTTTGTGAACACGGTGAGCTCGCCCGAGACAATGTCTACGGCCGGCATGGCAACCGGCATGATAAAGTCTGCAAAGGTATGGATGCCCGCCTCGCCAAGGACGCCGCGAGCAAGCTCCTGCATCTTCTCGGATTCGACGATGCCGTTTGAGGTCACCATGTTAATCACGCGCAGACGCAGGTTCTTGAGGGTGCCCGTCTCGACAACCCGGCGGTCCAACTCAACCAGCAGCTCTGCAACGCGCTCGGGCGAGAGGCCCGCCCCCACGAGGGCGGCGACAAGGGAGCCCATCGATGTGCCCGCAACAGCGCCAATGTTGATTCCCTCCCGTGCCAGATCCTCGACAACAGCGACCTCAGCATACGAGCGGAAGCCGCCACCGCAGAACGCAACGCCTACTCCGTCGACCTTGCTCATCCCATCCTCCGTCCCTCGGACAACTAAGTTCTAAAGTACCCGGAGATATTCCTCTCCGCCACATCCCTCGTATGCCGCTCGCCGAAGAGAATTACCGGTGAGTGAATTATGAGAACATATGTTCTGTAATTTTGAGTCAATAGAGTAGACTAGCTTCAACACGCAATCAAATGGGGAGGGGTCAAAGATGGCTAAGAACATGCAGAGCGGAGAAATGCAGGTCATCTCTCGGAAGAAGCAGTTTGATGACGTCACGGTGGTCAAGTATGGTTATGCCGAAGATGGGTCGCTCATGGTAAGCGAGGAGGTGAGCGGTCCTTCCACCAGCGTTGCATATGGTGAGTCCGCTCACAAGCTGAGGGCCATTTTCTCTCCGGGCGTCATAGGTGATCTTATGGAGCTACTCGGGGATGGGGCTGCAGGCGACAAGGCGGGCATCGTCTTGCGCGCGTACTTCAAAGACGGGGAACATGCCCTAATCGACCTAATGGATCTTTGCGATTTGCGGAGAGTCCCATATGCGTATCAGTCGCTGGGCTCTACGGGCGCAACGTATCGGCCTAGCTTTGAAAGGCCGTAAGCGGTACGTGGTGTAGAGGCGCGGCAAGCACAATTGCCATGGATAAGAAAACAGCCAGGCGAGAAATTCTCGCCTGGCTCTCAAGTTCGTGGTGCGCCGTATAGGATTCGAACCTATGACGCCCTGATTCGTAGTCAGGTCCTCTATCCAGCTGAGGTAACGGCGCGTGCGGTTAGATAATATGGCACGAATGCTTAGGGACGTCAAGAACTTTTTCTCGCACACATTATTGTCGCAATGCGGACTGCTCTGTACTGCTGTGCGAGTCGGCAAAACGAAGGGGCCGAGAACATCGCTGCCCCCGGCCCCATATGCTCACGTCGTAACTAAGCACCCTTGCTAGCGGGCAAGTTCGTACGTTAATGCTCTGGCGGAGAGCTGGGGATTCGAACCCCAGATTCCCTTGGAGGGAATACTCGCTTAGCAGGCGAGCACCTTCGGCCTCTCGGTCAGCTCTCCGAACGTTGTGCCCAAGCATGATACCCCACAAAGCGGGCTTGTCACAACCCAGTTTTCGAGATGTGGGCGTTCCCAACTTTCTTTATCGGTCCCGCGGCTACGGGCGAGAGGCATCTGCAAAAGGAGGAAGCGTCTCATGTTCCATCACGATATCGGCCCTATGCTTGCGAAGGGCATCCCAGGAGAATCGAGGTACAAGCTCGTCCGCCGAGACTTCCTCGCCCTTCTCTGCAAGCCCCACAAGGGAGGCAAGATACCCAATCACCTTGCGGGGAGAATAGCCATTCTCGCGAATAACGCCAAGGTCAAGGTCGTGGTCCCGCTTGGAGAGGCGCCGCCCGTCCGGGCCTACGAGGAGCGGAACATGGGCGTAGGAGGGGGAGGAAAACCCAAGCTTTCGCTGGAGGTACATCTGGCGCGGGACCGACCCAAGCAGGTCGTGTCCGCGCACCACCTGCGTCACCCCTATAAGGGCGTCATCGACCACAACCGCAAGCTGGTAGGCAACAACCCCGTCACTTCTGCGCACCAAGAAGTCACCACATTCCCGCGCGAGAACCTCCGAGCAGGGGCCATAGACAATGTCGCAGAACGAGACAGTGCCGGTGGGGTCGTCCTCGTTGGGTACGCGCAGCCGAGTTGCGGGAGCCCGGAGCCTGGACTTCTCAGCTATCTCTTTGGGGGAGAGGTTCCTGCATGTGCCCTGGTAGACGTAGGTACCATCGGAAGCGTGAGGCGCTGTTGCCGCGTGCAACTCGGATCGCGTGCAAAAGCAAGGATAGGTGAGGCCCTGCTCGCAAAGCTGCGCGATCGCCTTGGCATACAAATCCCCGCGCTCGCTTTGGAAGTAGGGACCCTCGTCCCAGTCAAGGCCAAGCCAAGCGAGGTCGTCCATAAGAAGGCCGGCTACTGCGCGGTCCTGAGCCCGAGGGTCAAGGTCCTCTACTCGCATTATCATGCGACCGCCTGCGCTCCTCGCCGAGAGCCATGCCATGAGGGCCGAGAAGACGTTCCCCAGGTGCATGCGTCCAGAGGGAGTTGGCGCAAAGCGACCAACTACCGGCTGGTTTGTCTGCGTGGCGCCAGACACTCCAGAAAACTCTGCGGCGTTCTGGGGGAGAGCTCCCGTGTTGACGCTATCGCACATCGCAAGGATCTCCAAGCAGTGCGCCGTAGAGGTAGACGTGGAATGGTTGGTCTCCCAGGCCCTCCGCTGCGATTGGCGTCTCTCTGGCAGCTATGCGCTCGAGGCCAAGGTGGTCGTAGAAGCCAAAGTCACAGCCGTCGTCGGTTGCAAGGAAGAAGCCCGCCGCCTCCTGGCTTTGCAGGTAGGCAACCACATCCGTGAGAAGGGCTTTCCCAATGCCATGGCCTTGGCACGCGGGATCAATTGCCAGAAGCGTGATTTCCCAGGCAGAACGGGCATCACGCTTCTTGAGAAACTCCTGCGTGAGGATCATTTCGGCAGTAACCGGAGCTAGGGACGCTCCAATGGCTGCTTCGTCGCTGGTCCCAATTGCCCACGGAGTAACCTTTCGAAGGTGATCTCGATACCAGAGGGCACTCACGTCTGCGGCTGCTTTGACTTCGTGCGCCTCGGTGGGGGCGGCGGCAATGATTCCCGCAAAGCTCCCGTTGAGCATTGCGGCGCGTACGTACGTTGCGTGCTCGAGATGATGTGCAAGCTCAACCTTCTCGCAGGCACCCCGCCATGCGGCTGGTTCGTCTGGATACCAGGTCTTACCAACCAGCCTGGCTGCCGCCTCCAGTGCCGCCTCCGTTGGCTCTTCGAGCGTTAGCTCCTCTGACAGCTCGATTTTCTCGTCACACGTGCGTTCGTCACGCCGCGCCATGATTCTTGCACCTCTCATATATCTCGCAGCTTGCATGCATATAGCGTCACATCTTCTCACAGTACCGCCAGCGGTGCATTGGGTACCATGCTCGGTGCAAGCCTTGGGCGCTCGCCGCGGGTGCACCGGGCGAGAAGCCCTTGGAACCACACGTCAAAGAGCTGTTTCGGCAATGCCAGCGCATGCCGGGAGGGTGGCAACAATGAGCGACAATAAGGCAGAGCAGGACTTCACTTTGGGGCGCCCAGTTCTTGTGTGCCGGTGGCGTCTGGCCTCTGGCGGACTTCCCATGGAGAACCGCCACCTCCGCGCGCTCTCGAAGCGCGTGGTCAACGGACAGGCGGTCTCCACCCAGTTGGTTGCCTGGGCAAAGCAGCACATCGAGTGGACGCTGCGCGATGGCTCCGCACTCAATCCTGATGGCGTCCTCATGATTGTTCTGGACGAAAAGGGCCAGGCGGCCATGACCGTTGGTCCCTACGAGCCAATCGATTCGCCAACTGCGACAACCCTTGCAGACCGGGCGATAGAGTCTGCTCGAGAGGCCGAAGAGACCGGCGTGGCTCCCGAGACCCTTTGGGTTGCCCGCGGGGATACCCTCGTTTGTGGCATGGGTGCCGCAGAAGACGCGTCAGGCTCGGTCACGCTTGTGTGTGACCTCGCTAATACGGTTGGGATTACCGTAACACGCGAGCAGGGAATCGCCCAGGGACTTCTCGACAACACCCTTGTCTACGACGAGATCTTCCTTGTTTCTGATGAGCACGGCATTGTGTGCGCCAGCGATGCGGCCGGCCCTCGGGGGGCCAAGCTTGCCGAGGGATATGAGCGTCTATTGGCAGCCCAAAAGAAAAAACGGTAAAAGCGTGCGATAGAGCGGTGGGCGGTCTTGTTTTGACGGTAAGCGGTAAGAAATTGCAGCTAATTCCTTATGCTCTCCAAGGGCCTTCTTGCATTCGCTTCGCCGTCATTCGAAGCGTTGCCGCAGTTCAAGGAATCCCTAGTTAGAACAGGGTATTTAGCTGCTAAACAGTCGCGCTCCCTTGTCGCTCTCGCCAAACCCGTTGCCGTATTAAGGCGAGGGCGTTGCGGTATCATGAAGTCTGTCTGGGTAACTGCTTTGCGCGGTATTCAAGGCACAAGCCTCGGGGCCAGCTAGTCCCCGGGCCGCTAAGTTTGGCAACTACCGTCACGGCGGCGGCATTGCTGAGAAGGAGAGGATATGGCGAGAAAATTCAAGTCGATGGACGGCAACGAGGCTGCGGCTTGGGTGTCGTATGCCTACACGGAGGTGGCGGGCATCTACCCGATCACGCCGTCTAGCCCTATGGCCGACCACGTCGACCAGTGGGCCGCTAAGGGCATGAAGAATGTCTTTGGTACTCCGGTCAAGGTTGTTGAGATGGAGTCTGAGGCCGGCGCCGCAGGCACCGTTCACGGCTCTCTTGGCGCAGGCGCCCTCACGAGCACCTACACCGCATCCCAGGGCCTGCTCCTCATGATCCCCAACATGTACAAGATCGCTGCCGAGCAGCTCCCCACGGTCTTCCACGTGAGCGCCCGTACCGTCGCCACGCAGTCGCTGAACATCTTTGGCGACCACTCCGACGTCATGGCCTGCCGCCAGACCGGCTTTGCCATGCTCTGTGAGAGCAACGTCCAGCAGGTCATGGACCTTTCCCCTGTCGCGCACCTCGCTGCCGTCAAGGGCAAGACCCCGTTCCTCAACTTCTTCGACGGCTTCCGCACCTCCCACGAGATCCAGAAGGTCGCTACCTGGGACTTCGACGAGCTGGGCGAGATGCTCGACATGGGCGCCGTGCAGGCCTTCCGCGACCACGCACTCAACCCTGATCACCCGCACGCCCGTGGCTCCCACGAGAACGGAGACACGTTCTTCCAGAACCGCGAGGCCTGCAACACCCTCTACGACGAGCTCCCCGACGTCGTCGAGGCCTACATGGACGAGATCAACAAGCGCATCGGCACGGACTACAAGCCGTTCAACTACTACGGCGCTCCCGATGCCGACCGCGTTGTGGTCTGCATGGGCTCCTTCTGCGACACGCTCAAGGAGGTCATCGACTACCTGGTGGCCAAGGGTGAGAAGGTCGGCCTGATCGAGGTCCACCTGTATCGTCCGTTCTCCATCAAGCACCTCGTGGCCGTTCTGCCCGAGACCACCAAGAAGATCGCCGTCCTCGACCGCACCAAGGAGCCCGGCTCCGTGGGCGAGCCTCTCTACGAGGATGTCGTCTCCGCTCTGTACGAGGCCGGCCTCTCCAACATCACCGTCATTGGTGGTCGTTACGGCCTTGGTTCCAAGGACGAGCCGCCTGCGGCAGCCTTCGCCGTGTACGACGAGCTCAAGAAGGACTCCCCCAAGCAGGAGTTCACCATCGGTATCGTGGACGACGTCACCAACCTGTCGCTGCCCATGGATCCCGACGCCCCCAACACTGCTGCTCCTGGCACCATCGAGTGCAAGTTCTGGGGCCTTGGCGGCGACGGTACGGTTGGCGCCAACAAGAACTCGATCAAGATCATCGGCGACCACACCGACAAGTACGTCCAGGCCTACTTCCAGTACGACTCCAAGAAGACCGGCGGCGTCACCATCAGCCACCTGCGCTTTGGTGATTCTCCCATCCGCTCGCCCTATTACGTCACGAAGGCAGACTTCGTGGCTTGCCACAACCCCAGCTACATCGTCAAGGGCTTCAAGATGGTCCGCGACGTCAAGCCGGGCGGCACGTTCCTCGTGAACTGCCAGTGGGATGACGCTGAGTTCGCCGAGAAGATGCCTGCCGCCGGCAAGCGCTACATCGCGCAGAACAACATCAACGTCTACCTGATCGACGCCATCGACCTTGCTGCCAAGGTTGGCATGGGCAAGCGCACCAACACGGTGCTCCAGTCCGCGTTCTTCTCGCTGGCCAAGGTGCTTCCTCCTGAGGACGCCATCAAGTACATGAAGGACGCTGCGACCAAGTCCTACATGAAGAAGGGCCAGGCCATCGTCGACGCCAACCACAAGGCCATTGAGGCTGGCGCTACCGCCTACCGCAAGTTCGACGTGCCTGCCGACTGGGCCAACGCCACTGACGAGCCCTCCACCCTCACCCTTGAGGGCCGCGAGGCCATCGTGAAGCAGGTCAAGGAGCTGCTCACCCCGATTGACATGATGGACGGCGACAGCCTGCCCGTCTCCGCCTTCGAGGATCACGCCGACGGCCAGTGGGAGCTTGGTGCCTCCGCATACGAGAAGCGCGGAGTCGCCGTTATGGTCCCGCGCTGGGATCCCACGAAGTGCATCCAGTGCAACACCTGCTCGTACGTGTGCCCGCACGCCACCATCCGTCCGGTTGCCATGACCGAGGAGGAGGCCGCTGCCGCGCCTGAGGCCATGCGTACCACCGACCTCAAGCTCCCCAAGGGCACTGGCTACAAGTTCACCATTGCCGTGTCCCCGCTCGACTGCATGGGTTGCTACAACTGCGTCGCCATGTGCCCCAAGAGCGACGTCAAGGAGGGTGGCGCCCTCACGATGGTGCCCCAGGAGGCCGAGGCCGATCAGGCAGAGGTCTGGGACTACGCCGTCAACAAGGTCACCGAGAAGAGCGAGCTCGCTGGCGACTCCAACATCAAGGCGTCCCAGTTCCACAAGCCGCTGCTTGAGTTCTCCGGCTCCTGCGCCGGCTGCGCCGAGACCAGCTATGCTCGCCTCGTGACCCAGCTCTTCGGCGACCGCATGTTCATCTCCAACGCTACCGGCTGCTCCTCCATCTGGGGCAACCCCGCTGCCACCTGCCCGTACACCACGAACGCCGAGGGCCACGGTCCCGCGTGGAACAACTCGCTGTTCGAGGACAACGCCGAGCACGGCTTTGGTATGGAGGTTGGCTACGAGGCCGAGCGTGACCGCGTTGTTGCCATGACCGAGGCACTGCTCGAGTCTGGCGCTTCCGACGAGCTCAAGGCCGCTGCCACCGCTTGGCTCGAGGCTCGCAACGACGCCGATGCCTCCAAGACCACGGCTGCAGCCTTCGTCAAGGCGCTCGAGGCCGCTGGCACCCCTGAGGCTGAGAAGCTCCTGGCCGAGAAGTCCTACCTCACCAAGAAGTCCTTCTGGGTCTTCGGCGGCGACGGTTGGGCATACGACATCGGCTTTGGCGGCCTTGACCACGTCCTGGCCCAGAACCGCGACGTCAACGTCTTTGTCTTCGACACCGAGGTCTACTCCAACACGGGCGGCCAGGCTTCCAAGGCCTCTAACCTCGGCCAGGTTGCGCAGTTCGCTGCTGCCGGCAAGACCACCAAGAAGAAGTCCCTCGCCGAGATTGCCATGAGCTACGGCTACATCTACGTCGCTCAGGTCGCTATGGGCGCCAACCCCATGCAGACTCTCAAGGCCATCCGCGAGGCCGAGGCTTACAACGGCCCGTCGCTGATCATCGGCTACAGCCCCTGCGAGATGCACTCCATCAAGAAGGGCGGCATGATGCACTGCCAGGAGGAGATGAAGCGCGCCGTCGATTGCGGCTACTGGAACCTCTTCCGCTTCGATCCTTCTGCGCCCGATGGCAAGAAGTTCTCGCTCGACTCCAAGGAGCCGAAGGGTGGCTACCAGGACTTCCTGATGAACGAGGCTCGTTATGCTCGTCTCGTCAACGAGTTCCCCGGCCGTGCTCAGGAGCTCTTCGCCGAGAACGAGGAGGCCGCAATGGCTCGCTACGCGCACCTTCTCAAGCTCAAGGACATGTACGCCGACGCGTAGTGTCTGCCGAGTAATACCTGCTGTCGGCTAGTCCGTGCAGCGAAAGGGCCCCTGCCCAGCGGCAGGGGCCCTTTCTTGTGGGTATGTCACCGTGCCCGCTCCTTCTCGCCCTCCCTTTTTATCCCTTTCTTTAGCGGTATTTGAGAATTGCGCCACTCATCAACTGGGCAAACATGGAGCCGGATTCTCAAATACCGCTAAAGAAAGGGAAGAGGCAGCAGAAAGGGGGGAGAGGAGAGGGGAGAGGAGAGAGGAGAGGGGAGAGGAGGGGGGAGAGGAGGGGGGAGAGGAGAGGGGGCAGAGAGGGGCATTGGTTGTCCGGGCGGACAGGGGGCCGCCCACGTGCGGTACCATGGAACCACCGCTGCGCAAAGCTGCGATCATCGTTCGTTCAACCGGAGGCTGCCGTGAATCCCGTCATCGTGATCCCCTCGTACTGGGCCGAGAGCCAGTCTCACGGCCGGCTGGGAGAACGCGGCTCCTACGACTACTCCACGCCCATCACCAAGCCGCTGCCAGAACTTGAAATGTGTCTCTCGTCACTTGAGCAGGTGCGAGGCGTGGACCGCGTGATTGTGCTTCTCGTCGCGGCACCATCGTGTGCCAAAGCAGCCCGCGCTCGCGTGAACTCCGTCTGCCGCAACCACATGGACCTGAACCCCGTTGTCATTGGCGACGAGGAAGCTGCCGCAGTCCAGGAGCAGTGCGCCGGCATGTACGCCAAGCTGCAGGGAGACCCCATAGCGCTTCGCGGCTGTGGCGCCATACGCAACATGGGGCTGGCTGTGGCCTCGGCATTTGGCCACGATGCCGTGGTCTTTATGGACGATGATGAGGTGGCTCTCAACGAGGACTACCTCATCGACGCTGTCTACGGTCTGGACTCCCTCACCCGCCAGAACCTCCCCATCCTTGCCAAGAGCGGCTGCTACGTGGACGTGCGCAGCTCCCCCTACGCGCCGGTCCAGAAGGAGTGGTGCGAGCAGCTGTGGTCCAAGCACGCGGGCTTCAATGAGATGATGAAGCGCTACCTCACCTCGCCCACCCGCATACTCCGCTCGAGCTACCTCTGCGGCGGTTGCTGCTCCATCCACGCCTCTGCCTTCACGCGGGTTCCCTTCGATCCCTACATCACGCGCGGAGAAGACCTCGACTATCTCCTCGACCTGCGCGCCAATGGCATCGACGTGTGGTTTGACAACACATGGCACGTGCGCATGCAGCCGCCCGAGGAGATGGCGCCCACGCCCTCCATCTTCATGCAGGACGTCTACCGCTGGTTTTACGAATACCGCAAGCTCGAGGCCATGAACGCCCGCCGCGACCTGCGTACCGTTACACCCGAATCGCTCATGCCGTACCCCGGCCCGTGGCTTACCCCACAGGTGCGTTCACGCGTGAGGGCAACGGCCGCCCGCCGCGCCCTTGTGGGGCGCGACCGTGCCGACAACCTGCGCATCCTTCGCACCGGTTGCCGCGAGGCGGATAGGTACGCGCAGGAGGCCTCTACACGCTACCTCTCGTTTGCAACCATCTGGCCAAGTATCGCCTCGTCTATCTGGAACAGTCGCTATCTCCAGCGTGAGCTCCTGAGCACAGGCACGCCCGCGAAAGGAAGCTCGCATGAGTGATCGCTCGACCTCGCTCTCTCCAAACTCGGTGAACGTTATTCTCAGCGCCGTGACCGCCGCGCTGCTCCTCCTTGTTGCCTGGGGCGTTGCAGAGGGCAACGTGATTGCGTCCATGCTCTCGGGCGCGGGACTTGCCGTGGTGATTGTTTCCTTTGGCACCATCAACTTGGTGCCAGACACCATGCGTGCCGAGGCGACCGAGAGAACCCTTGCCATTGCCTCCGAGACGCTTCGCAGCTGCAACCATGGCCTCACGCCGGATAACGCAGCACACATCTGCAGACTGCTCCTTCCCGAGACGGCAGCCGTTGGCATAGCCGTCACCAACACAAAGAAGGTCCTTGCCTACGAGGGCGAGCATGGCGTGGGGACGGCCCCGGGCAGCGAGAACACGGTACCCACGCTTGAGGTCCTCGAGAGCAAGCGCATGGAGACCTTCGTCTCGATGGACGATGGCGACCAGACCACGCGTCACTTCAACCTGGTGCAGAACCGCTCTGGGCGCACGTTTGGCATCATCGTGCCGCTCCTCGTGCAGGATGAGCCCATGGGTACCATCAAGCTCTACTACCGCAGCGGCACAGACATCGACCGTACGCAGCTGGCCATTGCGAAGGGCTTCGGAGAGCTTCTCTCGACGCAGCTCTCGTCTTACGAGCTGGACCGGCAGGCCGAGCTTCTCGCCCGTGCGGAGGTAAAGGCACTCCAGGCGCAGATCAACCCGCACTTCCTCTTCAACACCCTCAACACCATCGCATCGCTCACGCGCACCAATCCAACCAAGGCACGTGACCTTCTCCGCGAGTTCTCGGTTTTCTACCGCCGCACGCTTGAGGGGTCTGACCAGCTTATCCCACTCTCGCGCGAGCTGGAGCAGACGCGCCGCTACCTCAAGATTGAGAAGGCGCGCTTTGGCGAGGACCGCATTGTGGAGGAGGAGTTTGTGGAGCCTGGCTGCGAGAGCCTCCCCGTGCCCTCGTTTCTGGTGCAGCCCATCGTGGAGAACTCCGTGCGTCACGCCATGCGCGAGGAAGGTGCCCTTCACATAGACATCCACGTTGCCGTGGACGGCAATGACGTGCTGGTAGCGGTGGCAGACGATGGCCTGGGAATGGACCAGCAGACGGCAGACAAGCTACTTGCCGCGGCCTCTAAGCCCAGTGGCGAGGAGAAGGGGACGGGCATCGCCCTCAAGAACGTTGCCGAGCGCGTGGAGCGCTTCTACGGCACCGGCTCGGGCGTGGAGATTATCTCCAAGCCTGGAGAGGGGACCTGCGTGACCCTGCGACTGGGCGAGGCGGCCCTGACGTTGCATAACGGGTCCAAGGGGTAGCATACTAACGGTAAACGGTAGGCAAAGATGCTTCTTTGCGTGTCTGCGGCGGGATGTGTGCCGCAGCGGAAGGTAGGTTGTTGCAATGCTGCGTGCGATGATTGTCGATGACGAGGCTCCCGCCCGTTCCGAGCTGCGTTACCTCCTCGAGGAGACCGGGCGCGTGGATGCCATCACCGAGGCGTCAAGCGCACGCGAAGCGGTAGAGCGGCTCATGGAGGCACGCGCAGACGTCATCTTCCTGGACGTCTCTATGCCCAAGACCAACGGCATGCAGCTTGCGGAGGCACTCCACAAGCTCAAGAACCCGCCCGCCGTTGTCTTTGTGACTGCCTACAGCGAGTATGCGCTTGAGGCCTTTGACGTGGACGCCATCGACTACCTCATGAAGCCGGTGGAGACGGACCGTCTTAACCAGGCCCTGGACAAGGTCCAGTCGCGCGTCAAGCCACAGCCGCAGTCCCACTCCTCGGTTGAGCGCATCCCCGTGGTGAAGAGTGGCCGCAAGGTCCTTGTGCCCATCGACCAGATTCGCTACATCGAGGCCAAGGACGACTACTCCTGCATCTACACGGATGACGACCGCTACCTCTCCACCATCTCGCTTGCCAAGCTCGAGCAGAAGCTCGCGCCGCATGGCTTCTTCCGCGTGCACCGCGGCTACATCGTGAACCTCGAGTACGTCGAGGACGTAGAGGTCGTGTCCAGCGGCATACTCCAGCTTGGCATCAACGGCATTGAGGGCAAGAAGATCTCGGTCTCGCGCCGTCGCGTGGTTGCCCTCAAGCGCGCACTTGGACTGTAGAGGCCTAGTGGGTAGCGAGGCAGCACGGATGCGCTACGACATCATCTCGGACACGCACGGATACCTCTCCAAGAGGCTGCTCGACCAGCTCCAAGGTGCGGACACCATAGTTCATGCGGGCGACATCTGCTCTGCCTCGGACTACCGTACGCTTAGCCAGATAGCCCCGGTCCAGCTGTGCCTAGGCAACAACGACTGGTCCTACGACTTTGGCCCCGAGGTCAAGCGCGTCAAGATCTTCTTCTCGAGCGGGTTGCGCTGGGAGGTCTGCCATTACCGCGAGCGGCTAGACCTCAAGCTCTGCGACATTGCCATCTGCGGCCACACGCATCGCCCGTTCGTCGAGAAGGACCGTGCAACTGGCGTGCTGATGATGAATCCCGGAAGCCCCACCTACCCGCGCTCCGGCGGCCCCAGCATGGGACGCATCATCTGCGAGGAAGGCAAGGTCGTCTCGGCTCGCATCATTCCTTTGGAAGAGGCCGAGTAAGGCGCGCGTTCCGAAAAGGTCGGAGGCCGTGGGTGGCTACAGCTGGTTTGCTGAGGACGTGGCTTCGCTGGTCGTGGGTTCCCCCGTCGCCTGGGCATGAGCTGCCGGCGCGTCGTTGTAAGGGTTGACCTCCATTGCCTCGCGAAGCTGGTGCCTCACGGCTGTACGGCGCTTAACCGGAACGTAGATTTGCTCTCCGTTTGACATGGTGATCTTGCTGCTCGACATGGACGTGACGAGCTTGGCGTTGATCGCAAAGCTGCGGTGCACGCGCACAAACGTGGCTGGAAGCCTGTCCAGCATTGCAGAAAGCGAACTTCTGGTGCGAAACGTTTCTCTCAGCAGGTGAACATCCACGTACTGGTGGGCTGCCTCGAGGTACACAACGGCGTCGGGATGCACTGCGTGAGAAACTCCCCCGATGTCACGGATGTAGATGAGCGAAGCATACTCGGGAACTCTGGTGTCAGCAGAGTCGAGCAGCGAGTTGATTGGAATAAACGAATTGCTGCGCTTCTCGATCGGTGGAATCGAGAAGTGCATGTGAACGAGCTGGGGTTTCTCGGGAGTGCTGGTGCTCCAAACGAGCGTTGCGCGTGGGGACACCGTAAGATGCCTTTCGCCCGAGGCGCTCCCAATGAACACCACGGAGGTCTCGCCGTTTTGAAAGACCAGAACGGGGCAGCCAAACGAGAGGTCCAGCTTGGTGATGAGCGGTGCCATCCTAGAGAAGTAGTCCATGAATGCGTGCATGCCGGCCGTGCTCCCCTTGCCAAAGGGCTCCACAAAGGTGAAGCCATCTGCGAGGTAAGGGGCGCACTGCTCGGGGATTCCCGACGTACACGAGACAAGTACCAGGGTACTCAGGTCAAGCACGCTATGGACTGTCATCACGAGCTCACCCCTCTCCAAGTGCAAGACATAAATATGCATTGCATAAATGTTTATCAGCGCTACCGGAAGTTGCGTTGACCCAGTGTATGACATGAAGCGTCACAGTAGGTGAGAATGGGAAAATAAGACCTAACTACTACCCCTTAAGACCATAAATAACCCATTTGCCCACATAAATACATAATGCATTAATTGGTCATATCGTCAACTATATATACATAGAATTACATACGGATGGCGAATCTTCACTGCTAGACCAGCGGCTAAACACAAGGCAGTGGCCCACGGGGCCTACAATGGCGCCTGTGATGATGCCCATTGGGTGACATCGACTAGGTGCTCCATGGTCGTCTCCATATACCACGACGGGGCATGCGCGGGGCTGACGACTTTGGAATTCTCTACAAAACGGTGTTTCATACTCAAATTATGCTTTTTGGGACCAAAGTCGAAGTACCCTGCAACCCATCTGATAGAAACGTGAAAGGGGAACGACTCGGTCGCACTTTGGCTGGCCGGTCCTTAGGCCTGCATTACAGGGGCTTTGGCTCTGATTTGTCCCTTCGTGCGGCCTATTGCCGGCTCGACCCTCACAAAACGAACGCTACACACACTACAAGTAAGGGGCTGGTCACATGAGGAGAAAGCTCGCGAGGCAATCGCTTGTTGCCCTGGCGGTGCTTGTCGTTTCGCTTATGGTGGCTGGCTTAGGGCTTGCCGGCAGGCAGGCATATGCCGCTGAGGACGCGGATGCGTCATCTACCACAATCACCTTCAAGGCGGGCGAAGGCGGTGCCGTTGGCCCCGAAGAGGATCTTGTTCAGACTTTCTCGGCACATGATAAAGGCGAAGTGGCTGCCGTTACAGCAACCCCAGCTGATGGCTACGTCTTCGTCGACTGGACGCGCGATGGCGAAGAGGTGAGCACAGAGGCTACTTTTGCCCCTGTCAAAGAGACGGCCACATACGTCGCCAACTTCAAGGCGGTAGATACCAGCAGTTCTGGATCCGCAAGCACGGACGATACGGATCTTGGTCTGAACCCCGATCACCTCACCGGCCCCGAAGAGGGGGACGGCACCATAGACGAGAGCGTCTATCCCGAGGTGGACTTTGGCTCTTCTCCGTCACCGAGCCGCCTTCTTAGCATGAGGCTCATGGCGCTGCCTACGGCGGATTCAGGCCACCCCACCCAGCCCGGCGAGGTAAAGCTTTCGAAGACCGCAACTGCCGTTGACGGGATGGTCAACACCTGGGATGTCACGGTGCGTGTTGAGGGCAAGGACACCACCAAGACGAGCGACATCGTGCTTGTGATAGACCGTTCGGGCAGCATGGACGATAACGGCCGCATGAAAGCTGCCAAAGAAGCGGCAAAACAATTCGTGAGCACGCTTCTGCCTGACGAGCACACGCGTATCGCAATCGTCTCGTTCGCACGCGGCGTGACGATTGACCAAGGGCTTACCAACGATTCGTCCGCCCTCAACAGGGCCATCAATCGTATTTACGCTGACGGTGGAACCTTCACTCAAGCCGGCATCAAGCAGGCTGAGACGCTTCTCGCAAACTCTAACGCAGACGTTAAGAACATCGTGCTTCTGTCCGATGGCGAGCCTACGTATAGCTATGACATCAAAAACCCTACGAACTATCTAACCAATCTTGTGTATGGCTACGTCGACAACGGTTATGTTGGTGGGTGGACCGGCTGGCATTACGACACGAACACCAGCGTTCCTTCCACAGAATTCAACTACCCGAAAGCAGTGGGAGAGGGCAATTCTCTGCAGACCTTTGGGGAATGGTACAGACGGAATCGGTGGTACTACAACCACGGCAACAGCACCATCGCCGAGGCGACCATCGCGAAGAACGCTGGCTACACCATGTGGACCGTTGCAGTGAATGCTGGCGACACGGGTAAGAGCGTCCTTTCTCAATGCGCAACAGATCACAACCACGCAAAGTCGACGGAAAAGCCAGAGGAACTCAAGAAGATCTTTACAGAGATAGCCGGCAACATCAAGGCGGCGGTACAGGACGCCAGTGTTACCGATCCCATGGGTACGGGCTTCACGATTCCTGCTGGCAGCGTGGACAGCATAACGACAAGCCAGGGAACCGCAACGTACGATGCGGATAAGAAGACCATCAACTGGGAAGTCGGAACGCTCTCTAACACCATCGATGACGACCCCACGGTCAAGTACGCTAAGCTTACCTATCGCGTCACGATTGACGACAGCATTCTCACGGCAACACCGGAGGCAGATGGCAAGTCGTACAAGACCAATGGCACGACAACCATCAATTACAAGGACGCTACTGGTGCTGACAAAACGGGGGAGTTTGTTTCGCCTACCGTCGACCCCGTCCTGCTCGTGGTGCAGAAGAAGCTCTACGACAAGAACGGTAACGAAGTCACGAACAGCGACCAGGAGTTCTCTGTCAACGTAAAGGGAGATGCCAAGAGCGGAGAGGCCTATGATCAGACCTATACCCTCAAGCCTGGCGACAGGAAGGTCCTAACCAACCTGCGTTGGGAGGATACCTATACCGCCACAGAGACCGGTTACCCCGATGGCAAGAGCAAGGATGACTACACCACCGAGGTGAAGGTGGGCGATGACGTCACCAACAGCTTTACCGTCCACCAGGGAGCTGACGACAAGGACATTGTTGTCACCAACCGCGAGCATCCTACGCTCACGCTCTCGAAGACTGTAACGGGCGACCTTGCCGACAAGACCAAGGAGTTCACGTTCAACGTCACCGTGAAGCGCGGCGATCAGACCGTCATCGATAACAAGACATACACGCTCAAGGATGGCGACAGCAAGACCATTGCGCCAGATAGCGGTGCCCTGCTCCCCGGTGACCAGGTCACTATCACCGAGGCTAACGGTGATGGCTACACCGCCACGTATAAGGTTGGGGACGCATCCGAGCAGACCGGCTCTGAGGCAAGGTTCAGCCTCTCCGGTGACACCAAGGTGAGCTTCACGAACTCCAAGCCACTGGTTCCTATCACTGGCCTCGACGGCAATGAGGGGATTCCCATCCTGCCCGCAGTGTTGGGCGTGGGTGCCATCACCGCCGTCCTGTGCGTTGCCATAACCCGGCGTCACGGCGTGCGAGGGGAGTGATGCCCAGCCACTTTGCCCCTACGTCGGGGAGCGCAGAGCCCACGGACGAAGGTTCGGAGCCGTCGCTTGCGGCGGAGCTTCTTCTTCTCGTCCTCAAGATCGCGTTTGTTCTGGGCTTTGTCGCAATGGTGTTCCTCTTCGTCTTTGGTCTGTTCCAAGCGCCTGACGAGAGCATGTCGCCAGCGCTCAGAGAGGGGGATCTGGTCGTGTACTACCGCTTGGAGAAGACCTATGCCGCCGGTGACGTGATTGTGGTCGACGACGGCGACTCCAAGGAGCTCCGCAGGGTTGTTGCGGTTGCGGGCGACACGGTGGAGTTCTCCTCAGACGGGCTGGTAATCAACGGCTACCTGCAGAGCGAAGACAAGATATACACCGAGACGCTGCCGTTTACGGAAGGCATCACGTATCCAGTGACGGTAGGCGAAGGTCAGGTGTTCGTGATGGGCGACAACCGCCCAGAGTCGAAGGACAGCAGGCTCTACGGCCCGGTGGACATCGACACGAGCACGGAAGGAAAGGTCATGACGGTGATCAGGAGAAGGAACTTCTGAGAGCCGTGTGATAGACAAGGCAAGTCGCGTCCCCTGGGGCGCACGTCGAAAGGAAGATGAGATGAGAAAGAACAGAGGGTTTGTCGCACTTGCATCCGCAATTGCGCTTGTTGCGGCTCTGTTTGGCGGCGTAAGCACCGCGCTGGCAGCGACTGCGACTGTACCGCAGGTCCAGAAGCAGCTCGACCTCAACCCGGGCTCCACGGTGTCGGCGACCTTCACGTATACCATTACGCCTAAGGCGCTTACCACTGGCGTTGGCAACGAGATGACCTACACCGACGGCCCCACCGCCGCGATTGCTGACATCACGCTGACTGATGCGTCCAACACCGCAAAGAACACTGGCACTGGTGCCATCACCTTTGGCGGCAAGTCTGATGCCAGCGCCTTTGCGCACGCTGGCGTCTACGCCTGGACCATCAAGGAAAACACCACGCAGAACACCGGCGTTGGCACCTTCCAGGATGACCCGCAGGTCTACACCCTCATTGCTACCGTTGTTAACGGCGACAATGGTCTTGAGTTCAGCTCTTTTGTAATCGCCAAGGGTGACGTGAACTCCACCGCCAACACCGACACCGACAAGGCAAGCGCTATCGAGTTCGATAACAAGTACACCGAGAACACTACTGAGAACAACACTGACCTCACGATCACCAAGGCAGTTGAGGGCAAGCAGGGTGACAAGAGCAAGCAGTTCGAGTTCACGGTGACCTTCACCGCTCCCTCTGTGCTTCCCAACGGGCAGACTGCTGCGCAGGCTCTGAACGCTATCACTGCGACCGCTAATGGTGCTACCGACATTCAGTTCGCAGATGCTGCTGACGGCGCTACTACCCGTACCGTCACCTTCAAGGCTGCCGACGCCAAGGGCGTTACCTTCTCCAACGTTCTCGTTGGTACCACCTATTCTGTCCAGGAGACTAAGGTTGATGGCTACACCCAGTCCTGGAAGGCTACTGCCAACGGCGCCGAGAGCACCTCTCAGGACAACCTGCTCATTGGTGAGAAGACCAACAACGGCACCATGACCAACACCCACTCGGACGTGACCCCCACGGGCCTCATCATCAACAACCTGCCCTTCATCATGCTGGGCTGCGTTGCCGTCGCCGGCGTTGTTGCCTACGGTGCTGCTAAGAGGAAGCTCGAGAAGTAAATGCCCCATTCGCTATCCCGTCGGCTGGCCCGTGGGGCCCTACGACTCGCTAATTGGCTGGTCGACGGGATAGTTCTCTCTGTGTTGCTGCTCGTTGTTCTCTTTACCGCCTACTCTGTGTTCGACAACAACCGGGTGGAGGGCCAGGCAAGCGAGGAGAACTTTGCCTCGTATCGTCCGGCAGAGAATAACGACCCAAGCTTCGAAGAGCTTGCGGCATCCAACTCAGACGTGGTTGGTTGGCTCACGCTCTACGGAACAGGCGTTGACTACCCGCTGGTTCAGGGGCCAGACAACGAGAAGTACCTCAACACCAACGCAAAGGGCGAGTTTGCCCTTTCTGGCTCGCTTTTCCTGGATTACCGCAATGCGCGGGACTTCACAGACCCAAGCACGGTGATCTTTGGCCACCACATGGAGAACTCCCTCATGTTTGGCGACCTGGACAAGTTTGGTGACGAGGAATTCTTCTGGCAGCACAGGTACGGCAACATCTACTACGGCGGCAAAAACCACGGCGTTGAGATATGCGCCTACCTTCTTGCCGATGCGTACGACGAAGTTGTCTATAGCACGACGGTTGGGAGCTCTCCATCTATGGCTGAGTTCCTAGCCTATCTAAAGGCCCACGCCAAGTTCTGGCGAGATGGTGCGATCGGCGAGAACGATCACGTGCTGGTGCTCTCGACGTGCGGGTCCGGGACCAATGACCGCCACATTGTGGTGGCTCGCATCACGGACGAGACGTACGAGAACACCTTCACCGACGAGAGTGTCTCCAGGACGCTTTCCGGCACCGCCGACAAGGGTTTGGCGCTATGGGCAAAGATTGGTATTGGGTTGCTCGTGTTCCTGCTCATTGCGTGGGTGGTTGGCGCACCATCGCGGAAACGCAGCGGGAACAACAGGAGGAGAAGGATAGATGGGCGCGATAGAGGATAGGCTGTACGCACGGGCGCGGGCGCATGCCCTCGCTGCCGTCTGCATGCTTGCGATGGCCATTGCGGTTGCCCTGCTCGCCGCGCCTTCGCGTGCGCTTGCAGCCGTTGTCGACCACTTCACCGTGGGGCAGGAGTTCTCGAAGACCGGCATGGTCCCCGAGGAGCTGAGCAGCACCTTCACCTACCAGCTCACGCGCGTTGCAGGGAGGGACGGCGTGGCGCCGCTGCCAGCTAATGCGGAGGGCGATACCTACACGTTTACCCTGGATGGGGATACGAGCAAGGACATTTCGCTGACGCTGGGGAACGCTGCTGCAGCTGATGCACTGACCTTCTCGCACGCGGGCGTCTTCTCCTATCAGCTGCGTTGCGTCACGGATCCCTCGGGGACTGAAGGGCTCACCGTGGACGATACTGTCTACGACGTTGAGATTGAGGTTAACAACACCGATGACGGCCTTGCGGTATCGCACGTGGTGATTAGGCGCGAGTCTGATGGCTATAAGCCGGACACTGCGTCGTTCTCGCACAGCTTTGAGGGCCAGCCCGAGCCTGTGCCAGGGCCCGAGAAGCCCGTCGAGATTCTGGGCGTCAAGCTTCCTGTGGCTGGTGACGCTACATGGGGGCTCATCCAGCTGAGCACTGCAATCTGCATTGGTGGCGCTGTGCTTATCGTCATGGCCATTCGTCGCAAGAAGAAGGAGCGCGAGGCGAGGTCGTAAGCGCGGCGTTGGGCGTTTGGCGCTTGCGCGACGCCCGAAGTCTTCTTTTCGACAAAAGAATCGCTCCGCTGTGCCCTCCGGCGTCAATTCGGCGCCGGAGGGCACGCTTTTGCAGCAATCCCGTACAAAGTCGCTGCTCGGGCGTCACTCCTGCGCCGTGACGTTCCCTTCATCCAGCATGAGTGGCACCACGAGCTTGGTATAGAGCGCCAACCAGATGAGCGACACGCAGAAGCCGGCAATAACGTCTGACGCATAGTGGACGCCTAGGTAGATGCGGCTAATGCCGATAAGGACAATCACCAGGCCAAAGCCAATCACGCAGAACCAGCGCACAAACCGGTCGCGTTCGTAGTGCCAGACCATCCAGGCGAGAAGTCCGTAGAACGCCATGGCTACCATGGAGTGTCCGGAGGGAAAGCTGTAGCCAGTCTCGGCAATAAGGCGGAATCCGTCAGGTCTGGGCCTTTGGACCAACTGCTTGAGCAGGAGGTTGAGCGCCACGGCGCACACCAGGTTCACTGCCGCGCATGCGCCAGGCCTGCGCCCCGGGGCAAATGCCTCTACGGCCAGCAGCATGACGAGAAGTACCACCGGCTGTGCCAGCTCGGAAATCGACTCCATGTACGGGGTGAGCCACGGCTGGCGTAGGTCCTGAACAAAGAGCTGGTAGGCACCGGCATCCAGCTTGGTGAGCTCGCCTTCGCCAACCTCCTCCAGAAGCCAGATAAAGACGCAGGCCGCCACTGCCGCAAGAATGAGGCGAAGGTTCTCTCGCACAAGCCTTCTAAAGGCGTGGCCCTTCTCTGCTAGATGGTCGGCCATGTGCGAGTCCTTTCCACGATGACCAGATACAAAAAGGGGCGGACGCCGAAAGGCATCCGCCCTGCGCTACGTACAAGTCTAGGGCATGCTGCGATTGCGTGACCCTAAACCGCCCTTACAGGTAGGCCTCAAGCTCCTTCTTGAGCTCGGCCTTAGGCATGTTGCCCACCATGGTGTGAACGGGTTTGCCGTTCTTGAACAGGATGAGCGTGGGGATGGAGACAATGCGGAACCTGGTGGCAAGGTCCGCCTCCTCGTCCACGTTGCACTTGTAGACGTCGAGCTTGTCGCTCAGCTCGCCAGAGATCTCCTCGACAACGGGGCCAAGCGCGCGGCAGGGGCCGCACCAAGAGGCCCAGAAGTCAACGAGAACAGGCTTCGCAGAGCCAGAAACTACGGAATCGAACTTGTCGGTGGTGATAGGGGTTGTAGCCATGTCTGCCTCCCAGCGGATGCGGACGCCTTCGCCCGCGGTTTCGTGTCGAGAGGGCTTATACCCGATTTACACTGGGTGTGACATGGGGTGCAAAATGCTATCTCCATTATCACATGTGAACGGTCGCTTGCCTTGGCAAGCGGCATCCGGGGAGGGTGCAATGGCAACGGAGCGAGACAGGCGTCGCGAGGCGTACGTGGAGAAGGCGCGGGCGGAGCTATCTGGCCTGGCGGCGCGAGGCGTGCGCATGGGTGGCAATGCCTTCTCGGCTGTTGTTCTTGCCAAGGGCGAGCTCTCGCCCGAGGAGCAGGCTGGTGCAGAGCTTCTCTCTGGCCCAGATGGCGTGGCGCTGAGAAAGTCGCTCGACAAGCTTGGCTACGAGCCAGAGGACTGGTGCACGCTCTGCCTTCCGGCGCCCGGCACCCCCGGCGCGCTGCCTGCATCCCTCGTACGGGAGGCGCTTGCGGCGCTTGACCCCGCAACCGTTGTGTGCTGCGACAATGCCGCTGCGCAGGCTGTGCGTGACGCCTATGCAGATGATCTTGCTGCCCTCCAGAGCTTTTCGGAAGCAATGCTTGAGCCCGGTTATGTTGTCTACGTGCGAGGCGTGCGCGTGCTGGCGCTGGGCGGCTTTGCGAACGCCCTTGGCGACCAGCGAAAAAAGCAGCTTATGTGGGCGCGGCTCAAGCAGATACCTCCCCTGGGAGAGCCCTTCTAGCGCTCCGGTCTCCGGCATACGCGGTATCCTTAATACGTATGTTGTCCAGTGTGACAAGGAGCAACGCCATGCCAAATATTCCCGCACCCGTCGACGCCACCAAGACCGCTGCTTGGAAGGCGCTTCAGGACCACCACGACAAGCTGGTTGCAAATGGCATTAGTCTCAAGGAGTGGTTTGCCGAGGATGCAAACCGTGTGGACAAGTTCTCCTTTGACCTCAACGACCTGCACTTTGACCTCTCCAAGAACCTGGTGACCGAGGAGACGATCAAGCTCCTGTGCGACCTTGCGCGCGAGACGGGCGTGGAGGATCGCCGCACGGCCATGTTCGAGGGCGTCCACATCAACACCACCGAGGATCGCGCCGTGCTGCATACCGCGCTGCGTCGCCCTGCCGCGGACGCCGGCAAGCTTGTGGTGGACGGACAGGACTGCGTGGCCGACGTCCACGGGGTTCTCGACCGCATGTACGCCTTTGCCGACCGCGTGCGCTCTGGCGAGTGGAAGGGCGTCACGGGCAAGGCTATCAAGAACGTGGTCTCTATTGGCATTGGCGGCTCCGACCTTGGTCCGGTCATGGTCTACGAGGCCCTGAAGCCCTACGCGGACGCCGGCATCAGCGTGCGCTACGTCTCCAATATCGACCCCAACGACATCTCTGAGAAGGTCAAGGGCCTCGACCCCGAGACCACGCTGGTGATTGTCGTCTCCAAGACCTTCACTACGCTTGAGACCATGACCAACGCGCGCGAGGCAAAGGCGTGGCTGCTCAACGGCCTTAAGGCTTCCGGTGCCATCGACGGCTCCGATGCCTCTGTGGCAGAGGCAGTGAAGCACCACTTTGTGGCCGTCTCCACCAACCTCAAGCTGGTCGAGGACTTTGGCATTGACCCGCAGAACGCCTTTGGCTTCTGGAACTGGGTTGGCGGGCGCTACTCCGTGGACTCCGCGGTGGGCCTCTCGCTCATCATTGCCTTTGGTCCCAAGGTATTCGAGGAGTTTCTCGCCGGCTTCCATGACATTGACCGCTACTTCTGCGAGACGCCGCTCGAGAAGAACGTCGTGGCACTCATGGGCCTGATCAACGTGTGGTACAACAACTTCTTCGGCGCCGAGAGCCACGCGGTGCTTCCGTACAACCAGTATCTGCATCGCTTCCCGGCCTACCTCCAGCAGCTCACGATGGAGTCCAACGGCAAGTCCACGCGCTGGGATGGCACCCCGGTTACCACCACTACCGGCGAGATCTTCTGGGGCGAGGCAGGCACCAATGGCCAGCACTCGTTCTACCAGCTCATTCACCAGGGCACGCACCTTATCCCCGCGGACTTCATCGCCTTTGCGAATACGGCCAACCCCGCCAAGGATGGCGAGCAGGACGTGCACGAGCTGTTCCTCTCCAACTTCCTTGCGCAGACCAAGGCCCTCGCCTTTGGCAAGACTGCCGACGAGGTCCGCGCCGAGGGGACGCCCGAGTGGATGGTGCCTGCACGCTGCTTCTCTGGCAACCGCCCCACTACGTCAATCTTTGGCGTCAAGCTTGATGCTCACGCGCTGGGCGAGCTCATTGCGCTTTACGAGCACATCGTGTTTGTCGAGGGTACGGTGTGGGGGATTGACTCCTTCGACCAGTGGGGCGTTGAGCTGGGCAAGCAGCTTGCCAAGCAGATTACGCCCGCGTTCCACGACGACGAGGCGCTGGCGCAGCAGGACGCGTCGACCCAGGCGCTCATCGCGTTCTATCGCGCTCACAGGGAGTAGGCACGGCGATCAGGCGTTCTCTCCGTCGCTATATTGGCGCCGGAGAGCGCGTTACCGCAGCGATTACGTATGAAGCGGGCCTTCGGGCGTCATTTCGACGCCGGAAGGCCCGTTTTCTAAGCAAGTGCGTACAAATGGGGCTCTCGGGCGCCGTTTTCTCGCCGGAGCGTGCGTTTCTGCAGCGGCGGCACGCCGCGGTTCCGATCCACGACCCCTCAGGCGATGAGAGTGTCATTTCGTGTACGTCTTGTACACGAAATGAATTAAAAACGTGTACAGCCTGTACACGAAATGACAGAAAAACGTGTACATCCTGTTAGAATAAACCTACATTTATAGTTGATGAGCTTGGGCGGGGATGGAGGAGACTTTGTCACAGGACTCGTTTTACATGGGGAGAAAGATCGAGAATGCCATTCGCGCTTGGTTCAAGCGCGGCGACACGCATCCGCTGCTTATTCGCGGCGCCCGCCGCACGGGAAAGACCAGCGCTATAGAGCACGTGGGGAAAGCGCTCGCGGGTGAGGGATTCGTCAAGCTCGACTTCCAGACGGACCTAGAGAACATCGAGCGCATCTTCGACGGTCCCACTGATGACCTCAATCGCATTGCGTCGAGAATCGCTGAGTACAAGCGCCTCTCGCTTGATCCTGAGCGCACCCTGCTCTTCTTTGACGAGGTTCAGCTGTCTGAGAAGGCTCTCAATTCCCTGAGGTTCTTCTCCGGCTCGCCATGGCGTGTCATCGCGAGCGGAAGCCTCTTGGGCGTGACCACAAAAAGCCGCCGTCTCCCGTTCCCCTCGGGCGTTCGTCAGCTTGAGATGCACCCCATGGACTTTGAAGAGTTCCTTTGGGCATCTGGCGAGAAGGCCATGGCAAACGCCATACGCGAACATGCACAAAGCTGCGAGCCGTACGTGCTTCACGAGCATGCGCTCGATCTCTATCACCGCTTCCTGGTGGTAGGAGGCATGCCTATGCCTCTTCGCGAGTGGCTTGAGACCGGCTCGCTTGACATGGCCATGGAAGAACTTGCGGAGATTGACGCCACCTATACGGCGGACATGACAGATCCCGAGAATGGCATCAGTGGGATTTCTGCTAAGCGTATTTGGGATAGCCTGCCCAAGCAGCTCCTTCGCTCCTCCACCAAGAAGTTCAAGTACGCCGACGTTGTGCGCGGTGGTCGGCGCGCTCGTCTGTTGGAGCCATTAGAATGGCTCGAGGCCGCTGGCGTTGTGACTCGCAACGAACTCACCAAGGATACGCATGTCCCGCTCAGCCCATATAACGACGAGGAAGGCAGTTACTTCAAGGTATACGTTGCGGACACGGGGATTATGTTCAAGAAATTTGGCATTGCCCCGTCACTCTTCTTGGACGCCACGATTGCCTCACAGCTCTCTTCCGACTTCCGTGGTGCTCTTGCCGAGAACTTCGTGATGCAGTCCCTGCAGGCAAATGACATCAAGACGTTCTACTGGATGCCAGAGGAGGACTCGTCACGTGGTGAGGTTGACTTCGTCTTTCAGAACGACCACGCCGAGGTAGTGCCTGTTGAGGTCAAGTCGGCGCGCAACGTGCGTGCGAAGAGCCTGCAGCGCCTTATGGCAGAGGGAGGATCACCGTATGCCATAAGGCTCTCAGAGCAAAACTTCTCGCGGAGTACCAACGAGACGGGCACTGAGCTTAGGTCACTGCCTCTGTACGCAGCCTTCACGATAGGATGCTAGCCCCGACCCTAGCAGTTGCCCACGTGGACGTGCGGCAGGTACTCTCGCGCCACGTCTGCCAGGCGCATCACGGTTGCTACCGGCGTAGGCTGGGCGTTTGCCATGTGCCAGCGCGGGAAGAAGCGTGTGACGTGCAGCACGATTTCCTTGCTCACGTTGGTGAGCCACGCCGCCTCCTGGCGCATGGCGGCCTGAGAGTCGCTGACCCCGGGCACCACAAGCGTGGTCACCTCAAGATGGCACGTGCTACTCGTCCCCAGCGCCTCGATGGTGTGTCTCACGTCCTCAAAGCTGCCACCCAGCTCGCGGTAGCCCTCGGCCGAGAAACACTTGAGATCGATGTTCGCGGCGTCCACAAGCGGGGCCAGCGTGTCAATCACATGGGTGCTGGCACAGCCGTTGGACACCAGCACGTTGGCAAGGCCCGCCTTGTGGGCCAGCACCGAGCAGTCGTGTACGTACTCCCAGCCAACCAGGGGCTCGTTGTAGGTATGCGCAATGCCTATGATGCCCGGGTCGCGCTCGGCGCACTCTAGCGCCAAATCAACCAGCTCCTGCGGCAAGACCTCACGCCAGGGGACGCCGTCGGCGCCCTCCTGCGATATCTCGAAGTTCTGGCAGAAGGGGCATCGCATGTTGCACCCATAGCTCCCAACCGAGAGCACGCGTGCGCCAGGATGCCACTCTGCCAGCGGTTTCTTCTCAACGGGGTCGATTGCCACCGAGGTGAGCCGGCCGTAGTTCCCCGCTACCACGTCTCCGCCCTGGCAGGTGCGCGCACGGCAGAAGCCCACCCCGCCTTCTGGAATCACACAGTGGCGCCGGCAGACGTCGCATGTTGCGCTGCGGCTCACGTGTGCCTCACAACCTCAAAGCGCTCAAGCGTGCAATCGTCGCGCCTAAGGTCTATGTGCCCCTTGCCGGCAGCAATGCGCAGCTGCTCAGATACCGTGTCCACACCGTCGAGGTCTGGCAGGAGAAGCCCGCGCCTGCCGTCCGCACAGCTTACGATGACGCCATAGCGCTTGGGGTCCAGCTGATCTGCGGACTCCACGGGCTCCGGCGCGCCCAGCACGTCCACGTCGTAGACAAGCTCACCCAACTCGTCGGCGGTGACCGGCGGAAAGCGCGGGTCGTGCCGCCCGGCCGAGATGGCATTGGCGCAAATCTCCTCGGCAAGGTTGTCCTGCACCGGTGCGATGGTGCCAATGCAGCCGCGCAGTTCACCGTTTTTCTTGAGCGAGACAAACGCACCGGCACGGGAAGAGAGCAGCTCTGCCGGCAGGTTGGGCTTCTCATCCGGCGAGATGCGGCGCCGTTCGTGAACGTACGTCTCGAGCGAGAGGCGCGCCAGCGAGACGTACGGATCCTCTGCCGCCTTGCGGTGGGCCAGGTCTGCCTTGTGGAAGGCCTCGTATTGCTCGAGAAGCGCGCGACTCTCGTCTGCACCCTCTTCGCCCACGGGGGTGAATGCCGCCACGCCATACCCCACGCCAAAGGGACCCTCGTAGGAGAGAAGCTCAGGCTTGATGGCTGTGCGGTCAAGTGCGCCCGCCATTATCTGGAAGCTGCGCAAACCGCACTCGGCTGCGCGCTCGGCAAAGCCGCGGTCCATAGTGAGCAGGGGCAGGAGGTCGCCGGTCGAGAAGGCCTGCGTGACTTTCTCATCAAACTGCGGACCTTCCGGCGCAAAGCCGTACGGGCCGCTTTCGAGCAGCTTGTGCGAGAGATCGCCGGAGGCTACGTAGACCACGCGCCTGCCAAGCTCGCGTGCGGTGCGCTGTACCAGCATGCCCATGCGGTAGTGGTCTGCTGGCGAGAGGCCCGAGATGCCCATGCGCACCACCTGGAAGTCCTTGGTGTGGCGCTGGATGAAGTGGAGCGGAATCATGGTGCCGTGGTCGAGGGTTGGGTCCCTCTCGCCCTCGCAGCCAGCCGAGAGACCCTCCAGCTTGCAGGCGTGCGCTAGGGCGCGAACAAACTCCTGGTCATAGACCGCCTCGTAGCGGGCCTGCGGCGCGCCAAACATCGAGAAGCCACCCTGCGCCCCACGTCCGGGGGAGATGTGGATGTAGTCCGCATACATGATGGCGTGCGGGCTCGAGATGACCACCGTGTCCGGTGCAAGCTCGGCAATGCGACGCCCCACCTCGTCATACGCGGTGATGGTGGCAGAAATCTTCTCCTTGCCAGAACCTACCCCCGGAATAATGAGCGGCGGGTGCGGAACGGCGAATGCGGCAACAATGCTCATGGCAGGACCTCCTTGGTCGCTACCAGAGTCAATACCCGTTGCGAGGGCCCATGCATACCAATTTCGGCGTTCGGACGATGGACGGCGCCGCGCGTTAGCGGCGACGAGGCGTGCTTTTCGGCCTAGCGCTTGCCCTTCTTGGGCTCGTGATCGATGAAGAAGCGAACAAGCGCCTGGTAACGGCCCTCGCTCATGGGTGCGCGCGGAATGTAGACGCAGCGCTTGTTGCCAAAGTCGACAACGGTTGCCTCGTTGCTCGAGCGGGAGTGCTTAAGCTCGGAGAGAGGGTACTCAACCACGCGGTCGTCGGGCCCTTCCTCTACCACCTTTTCCTCGGTCACCACAATGTGGCGACGGTTGTCCTCACCAACAAGCCCCAGCGTGCTCTTGCGTGCAAGGAAGGTTGCAAAGCGGCTCCAGCTTGTGGTGATGGAGGACGTGATAACGGCAATGACCAGCAGGGCTATGGTAAGCACGATGTTCTCGCTCATGGTAACCAGAACCAGGATGAGCAGGGCAAGCGAGAGAATCGCGGCACCGTTGAAGATGTCCTTCATGCGGTCGGGGCCATAGAGGTTGGCTGCGCGAGCCAGCTCGTACTCGTTCATGTCATAGGTGAGAGAGAAGAGCGGCTTGCCGTACTTCTCGTCTAGCTTTGACTGGCGAACGGCTTCCTCGTTTGCCTTGCGAGCCTTTGCGCTGGGCTTCTTAGCCATGGGTCCTCCTTGCTGCCTTCGCATACGTGCAGCATGGTAGCGCATCGGGGCACGCAAGGCGGTCGCCGCCGTATGTGGTTTGCCGGACTGGGTCTGGGGTTGTGGGCGAATTGTCTGCTGCGTGTGCTTCTCCGATGAAAAGGACCGCTCGCGCCCGCGGCATGGTTGAGAAAGCCACGATGGGGAATCATATACATCGAGCAGAGGAGCGCGGCGTGACTGGCAAAGGCCTTGCGCTGCGACCTGCGTGAGCTTTAAACAGCTTGGCAGCTGCCAAAAGTGGGGGCCTTCGGATCTGATCAATCCGTGGGCCCTCGTCCATTATCGCCGAGAACCCCGCGCCCTACTTCGTTGAGATCGAGTGGAACTCGTAGTCGCTGACGTGCCTCGAGACGGAGTACTCAAACGGCCGTCCGTCATCGAGGTACCCCACCTGCTCAACCTCCAGCAGGGGCTCCCCCTCGGGGACGTTGAGCCGCTTGCGCTCCTCAGCCGAGGGCATCACGGCGCGAATGATGCGGTGTGCGCTGGCAATCTTGAGTCCCAGGTCCTTCTCGATAAACGCGTAGATTGAATTCTGCACGTTCTTGAGCTTGAGGTCCGTTACCACGTCGATGGGCATGTAGATGTACTCGATCACGCGGGGCTTCTCGTTTGCGCACCTCACGCGACATACGTGGTAGGTGAAGGAGTCGTCGTCCACGTCAAGTTCCTCGGCCACGTGGTGCGGCGGACGAACAACGGAGAAGTCGTAGACCACGGTTTGTACGGATTCGCCGCGTGCCTGGTGCTCGGCGAGAAAGCCCGTCATCTGGCCGGAGGTGTCGTTTGCGTCTGCAGCGGTAGTTGAAGTTTCTACCTTCTTCACAAACGAGCCAGACCCGCGTCGGCGCGAGATGAGCCCCTGCGCCTCAAGCTCGCCCAGCGCCTTGTTGATGGTGATCTTGCTCACGTTGTACTGCTCGCACAGCTTGTTTACCGAGGGAAGCTGGGAGTATGCCGGATATGTCCCGTTCTTTATCGCCAGGCGCAGGTCATCAATGACAATTTGATACTTGAGCACGTTCTCGCCCCTCTCAGTAATAGACATATCAACTGTAAACCGAGTGCCTGCCTCTCGCAGCTGTGATAAACGCCCACTTCTTGAATTAACGCCCAAAGCAAAGCTATTTCTCGGTCAATAGAAGCGTGGCGATGGCTGGCGGCGATGGGTGATTCGGGGGCATTCTCGCTCCCTCGCTCTTTGTCGCGTTTTCGTGGCGCGAGAGTGACGCGGCCCCTTCTTTGGTACAGTGTTCTCCAGCGCGTTGGATGGGTGCGGGTGACGCAACACCTCGAACCTGGTCAGGGCCGGGAGGCAGCAGCCATAAGGGGCCTCTGGCGGGCACCCGTTCCCATCGAGCGCGCTGTCATGCCCCATGGGTCGCGCGCACCACGGCCGTTGGGGCTTTTTTGTAGACCGATTGTCGTGCCTGGCCTACTTTGCCTGAACAGGGAGTTTGTCTATGGGATTCGTTGACTTCATTGCCAACCTGCTTCGCGACCCGCGTGCCGCCATTGCGAGCTGGATCGCCGCCGGCCCTCTCACCGCGTACGGCTTCGTGTTTCTCATCATCTTTGTCGAGACGGGCGTCGTGTTCTTCCCGTTCCTACCGGGTGACTCGCTGCTGTTTGCGTCCGGGTTCTTTGCGCAGGGCGGCGGGTTCAATATCTTTGCGCTTCTCGGCGTGGCTTGGGTCGCTGCCATCCTGGGCGACCAGTGCAACTTCATGATTGGGCACTTCTTTGGGACGCGGATTGTGGCTTCGGGCAAGGTCAAGGCCATGACCCCAGAGCGCATGGAGAAGAGCGAGAAGTTCCTGGACAAGTGGGGGCACCTAGCCATCTTCCTGGGGCGCTTCTTCCCGTTCATCCGCACGTTCGTGCCCTTCATCGCGGGCATGGGCGGCATGCATTGGCGCAACTTCGTGATCTTCAACGTGCTGGGTGGCATCACGTGGTCCACGCTCTTCACGCTGCTGGGGTACTTCTTTGGCGGCATTCCTGCCGTGCAGGAGCACTTCGAGCTGGTCGTTGTGGGCATCATCCTGGTGTCCGTGATTCCTGCGGTTGCCGGGGCAATTCGTGCGCGCATGGGAGCCAAGAAGGCTGCCGACGCGGAGTAGGGCGCGGTCGGGGTGCTGGCCCCGGCGGCTGTTGGCGCTTTTTTCGAACGTTTAAGGAGGCTTAAACGTTCCAATTCTGCGGTTTTGTTTCTGTTCCGCCGTTTCCGAACGTTTAGGGTGGTCTAAACGTTCGGAATTTTCCTAAACGGTGAAATACGGCGCCGGAATGGCTTGCCGCGGCACCAAAACCACTGGCTGAGCTCTAACCCACGGACCCACAAATGGCTTCCTTGCCGGTCGGGGAAGCCAACGTGCAGTTTGTGCCTTTTGGAGTGCATCTTGTGACGAGGGAACAGCCAACGGCCTGGCAGGTTCTATTCTCAGGCTGTAGCGGCACCTCTCCCACATCCCAATAGGCGCCGCCGCGGCATCCGGCTCTCTCCTCCCATTCCCTCCGGATGCATCCCGCGAGGGGCCTAGCGCTGAGGCTGGGCCCCGTTTTTGTGGTGCGAAGGAGTTTGGCGGGTAGTGCAGGCCCTGTCGAGAAACACCCTGGGAGCTAACGAGAAGAAATTCGCCATTTTGGCCGCTGAGAACACCGTTATCTGTCGATTATCTTCTCCACAGCACCACTCGTTCATGCAATGCCAATGCCGAGGAGTGCAAGGCCCGCTGTAGGCGCCTGCCTATTCTGGCTGCGGAATCACGGCGTTCACGTAGAACACGCGGCCGTTGGTGCCGCAGGTGATCGCTCCGCCGTGGGACTCCACAATCGTGCGCATGGAGCGGAACCCGTACCCGTGGTTGAGCTGATCTCCCTTGGTCGAGACGGGCGCGCCATCCTTCATATGCACGCTTCCGTCAAAGTAGTTCTCCTCGTGTATCGTTGCCATGCCCGCTGCGGACCTCACGTTGAGAGAAACAATCCGCTCAGTGGGGTCATCCAGCCGCTCCACCGCCTCTATCGCGTTGTCCAGCAGGTTTCCAAAGAGCGAGTAGAGCTCTGCGTTCGAGAGAAACCTCAAGGCGGAGCCATCGGCAACACAGTCAAACTCGATGCCCTTACCTTCACAGTGCAGGCGCTTCTCGGAAAGAATGGTGTCTATGCCCTCGTTTCCCGTCTGCACCTTGGAGTCGTAGACATCGACCTCGCGCGCAATGTCTGCGAGAACCGCGGGGTCTACGCTGGCGCCGCTACCCGGGAAGTGGCGAATCTGGTGCCGGATGTCGTGGCACTTCATGTTGATGGCCTCGATAGTCTCGCGACTCATCTGGTACTGCCGTTCGCGGTCGCTCATAAGCCGCGCGGTAGCCGCTGCCTCCACCTGAAGTCGCCTGTTGAAGAGGAGCTCGTACTCGAGGTAGAGCACAAGAAGGCATACGGAGAGGTGAGCAAAGGAGATGATGAGGACATATGTGATGGAGACGCCGTATCTCAGGAGGTTCTTGCTGGCAATGTCAAATGCGATGTTGAAGAAGATGACAACCGCCAATAGTAGAAGAGCTGCCCGGTCTTCCACAAGCGTAAGGCCCTGCTTGCGTATGGGTCGCACGAACAGCAGGTAGAAGCCAAGGACCACAGCGGCGGAGATCAGAACGTTAAATGCGGCCGGTTCGCTTCCAGGTGCCTGCACGCCCGTGCCAAGGCAAATTCCAATGAAGTCCCGCGTCCCCGCTGCAAGGTTCTGCGCGGAGTACGCAGCAGAAGCACAGAAGAGCGCGGTCCATGCTGTACCCTCAAAGCAAATGGCAACCATGCCCACCATGAGCAGGACAAATGTCGAGAAGAACGCTACCTGCGTAAGTAGTGAGGCAAGTTTATCTCCACCGGAAAGCACAAGGCCACGTCCTGCGAACCACGTGAACAGGAAGTAGAAGGCGAAGCCAACAACCGCAATTGCCACACGCCATGCAAAGCCGGTCCTTCTTGGCAACGCAGTGGCGAGAAGCCCCAATGGCACGAGAAAGTCCAGGATTGAGAGAAGTGCGTGAATCGTGTCCATAAGGGGTGTCATGAGTTTCTCCCACCGTAGTAGGCGGCGATGGCTTCAAAGGCTGCCTTGCGTTTGGGCCGGCTAATTACATAGACCCCGCCGTCGGAGGTGTGGACGTCAGAGCCACGTATTGTGCGCACGTGGTCCATGTTCACAAGGGCGCTGCTCGATATCTGGACAAATGAGGTACCAGCAAGTTCTTTGGCAAGCGCGCTCAACGTTCCTCGCGCCAGCGTCTCGCGATTGTCGGTGAGGTGGTAGGCAAGGTTGTGACCCTGCACATCGATGGCAGTGATGTCGCTCACCGGAATGACGGAGATGCCGCCTTTCTCCTTAATAATCACGCTTCTCCCGATGGTGCGTCTAAGCACGCGGACCGCTCGGTCCATGCGCAGGGAGAAGCTGTGGTAGCTCACGGGCTTCACGATGAAGTCCAGGGCGTCCACCTCGTAGCTGCGTGCGCCATATTGTGCAAGGCTCGTCACAAAGATGATTTGCGTACGCTGGTCGTGGTCGCGGAGAATCTCAGCCGCCTCCATGCCGCTGACTCCCGGTAGCCCAATGTCCATGAACACAAGATCAACCTCTGGCCGATTGGAGAGAAACTCTGCCGCGGAGGTCATGGCAGAGACCTCAAAGCGCTCGCCGCGTTCGGCAGCATAGCGCGAGAGAAGCGCACGCAAGCGTTCCGCCTCTTGAGGCTCGTCCTCAACAACAAGCACGCGAATTGCGGCTGCCCTTCCAGCATCGCCTGGGATGCGCGTCTCGTCGGGCATGCCGTCTGCCTTGCCATTTGGACCGCCCACCACTGCCCTTGCCATCGTCCTCGCCGTTTCCTCAACAGATTTCGCCAACAAATCTAAACCCCAGGGCACCAATCGTACCTTGAGGCACAGCGGCAGGCACTCTTCTCCGGGGCCCGGCCAGGCAAGGAGCTTGCGTGTCTGCCGCAATGATAGCAAGCGGGTGAGAGGGAAGGAAAAGAACATGAGTGGGATGACGAGGAGAGACTTTATCGGAAGCGTTGCCGTTGGCGCAGGCGCTGCTGCTCTGGCGGGCTGTGGCTCCACGAGCACGCAGGATGCTGCCAGCGATGCGGGCTCAAGCGTTCCCAGCGCCGACAAGTACCCCATCGACCCGGACGGATCGGACGTCCAGGCCAAGTGGACGAGCGAGGAGACCCGCGACGGCTGGACCCGCTACACCAACCCTGACGGTGGTCCCGAGATTGGCGTTATGGACACTGCGCGCATGATTCAGGTGGACGGCCTTGCCTTCCGCGATATGGACGGCGATGGCAAGCTCTCGCTCTTTGAGGACTGGCGCCAGAGCGCAGATGATCGCGCTGCGGACCTGGCAAGCCAGCTTACCGCCGAGGAGTGCGTGCAGCTCATGTGGCATGGCGGCGTTCAGGGAACTCCGGACCAGCCTGGCGTGAAAACGGACCCCAACGACACGAGCCTTATCGACAAGGGCTCCTGTGCAGGCGTTTCTCGTCTTACCCCCAATGACGAGTCGTACGCGTCTGCCATCTCCTGGATCAATGGGATCCAGGAGAAGTGCGAGAAGCGCCCCCACGGCATCCCGTACATTTGCTCCACCGACCCCTACTCGACCCTTGGCATCCCCTCGACCGTTGGGCTCGCTCCGGCCATGGATAAAGATCTGTGGCGCAAGGCTGGCATGTGGATTGGCCGTGCCTGGAGCGCAATGGGCATCCGCTGCGAGCTTGGCCCGCAGGTAGACCTCTACACCAACCCCATCACGTCGAGACTCCCCGGAGCCGAGACCGAGGACCCCGCTCTTGACCGCGACTTCACCGCTGCCTTTGCTGGCGGTATGCAGTCGACCTGGGGCGACGATGAGGCTACTGATGACAAGGGCTGGGGCAAGGATTCCGTTGCCACCATGCTCAAGCACTTTGTGGGCGCCGGCTCCATCGAGGGCGGCCGCAACGACCATGGTGACACTGGCAAGTACGATGTCTTCCCTGGTGGCAACTACAAGGCGCACCTCATCCCGTTCCTGGACGGCGGAATGAAGCTCGATTCCAAGACAGAGCAGATGGCGGCCGTGATGCCCAACTACGGCATCCCCTTCTCCACGGATGCTGAGTATGGCCTGCGTGTTGGTGGTGGCCTCAACAAGCAGCAGCTCTCCATTCTCCGCAATGCAGGCTGGGAGGGTATGGTCTGCACGGACTGGGGAATTATCACGAGCGGCCGTGGTACCGAGAACATGGACGAACAGGGGCGTTATCGCCTGATGATTGATGCCTCCGTTGACCAGTACGGTGGCGGCTTTAAGCCTGAGGAAGTCGGTGACCCCGTCTACGAGCAGATGGAGAAGGACCTCGGAGAGGACGAGGCGCTCGCCCGCGTGCGTGAGTCCGCCAAGCGCATTCTGCGCCTCATGGTGAACGTCCAGCTCTTCGACCAGCCCTACTCCGATCGCAGCAAGGCCAAGGAGGTCCTTGAGAGCACGGCGGCGGCAGACTTTGCCGAGGAGTGCAACGAGAAGTGCATCATCATGCTCAAGAACAAGGGTGGGCTCATCTCGAAGAACGGTCTGGGCGACAAGCCCAAGGTCTACATTCCGCAGCTCTTCACGCCCTCCTCTTCGAGCTTCTTTGGCACCACGCCTGCGAGCATTACGCCGTGCTTTGACATTGACGTGGCGAGCAAGTACTTCGACGTGGTCACTGATGAGGTTGGTGACCCCACCGGCGCACCCCTCGATGGCGAGACGGACCCGCAGTATCAGGAGTCCGACATCACGCGCCTCTCTGACTTCTCGGGCGTTGACTACGCCCTTATCAAGATTAAGAACCCGCAGGATGCGTATGATGGCGTCATGGGTGCAACGTCGATGTTTGGTGCCAGCTCAAACGATGACATCACTTACGTGCCCATCTCGCTGCAGTACCGTCCGTACACCGCCGATGGCAGCAGCGTGCGTCAGACGTCACTTGCCGGCGACCCTGTTGACGGCAAGACGTGGTACGAGCATGGGACCGAGAGCGGCGTGGAGATGACAAACCGCAGCTACTACGGTCAGTCGACCTATGCCACCAATGAAAGTGAGCTTGACCTTGTGCTGGACACCAAGGCCAAGCTGCCCGAGTCCGCTAAGCTCATCCTTGTGATTGAGGCGGACCACCCCATGGTCTTCTCCGAGATCGAGCCCTCTGCCGACGCCATTCTCATGACATGGGCGGGCGACGCCGGCCCCAGCGGCACCGGGTTCAACATTCCGGATGCCTCTATTGCCAAGATCATCACTGGCGAGGTTGAGCCCAGCGCCCTTCTCCAGTTCCAGATGCCCAAGGACATGGACACAGTGGAGACCCAGCTTGAGGACGTACCTCGCGATATGGACTGCTACACCGACTCCGAGGGCAATACCTATGACTTCTGCTTTGGCCTCAACTGGTCCGGTGTGATTGACGACGACCGCACCAAGACCTACAAGGTCGCGCCGCTCACCGAGCCTGAGACCGAGGTCAAACCCGATAAGGCATAGCCTCCGGCGGTAACGATGCTTGTGGCGAGGGGCTCGCAGCCGTTGTGGCTGCGGGCCCCTCGGCTGAAGTCCCCAGGTGCCGAGAGGGGCCCCCGGCGCCAACGAGCCCCAGGCGCCAACGAGAAGAAAATCGACATTTTTGCCACTGAGAACGACGTTATCTATCGAATTTCCTCTCCACAGCACCAGCCGGTATGGGTGGCCGGTGCGGGTGGCGGGCGGCAGGGCGAGTCTGCTGCCGGCTGGGAGCGACTGGCGTCGGCTGGGTGCAGTGGACGCCCGCTAGTACTGGCAGGGAACCCCTGCAACCCACCAATGGTGACAAGCAGACGACCACTTGCGCCAAATACAAGAACCGCCGCCCGCAGGACCGTATGGTATGGCTCGACGACAACCTCCCTATGCCGTCTTGCACCAACGTCCGGGACTCTCCCTCCCGTATACGGCCCGGACGCGCAAACTTTGCGGGGCCTCGGCATGTGCCGGGGCCCCGCTTGCGAATTGAGAGCAGAACCACGGCGGTTCCCCCAATGGAAGCGCTACATTACAGGTCTACAAGCAAAGGCGCAGACGTTGGGGGAGTCCATGAGTCGCCGTAACAAGCCGCAGCCCCAAGCCCTACTCGCGCTCGTCCTTTCGGCCGTCGTGGTGGCTGCTCTCGTCTTGGTTGCGCGGGGCTGCGCTGCGTCCAACGCATCGGACCAGGACGCCTCTAACGCTCAGCAAGCGACGGACGACCAAACGGTAACGCAAGCCCCGGATAGCGTGAGCTTCTGTGCCGTTGGCGACAACCTTGCCAACGAGAACACCCTTGAGTACGCGGACTCGTGGTCGGGCACCACAGGAGACCTCAGCTATGACTTTGGCCCGCTCTACGATCACGTGCGCGACGTCATCTCCAGCTACGATATCGCCTTCGTGAACCAGGAGACGACCCTCGGTGTCTACCAAGGACACGGCTACGCTGGCTACCCCAGCTTCAACACGCCGGACTCCATGGCGCAGGCGGTGTCGGACGCGGGCTTTGACGTGGTGAACACCAACTCCAACCACACGTATGACACCTGGACGGACTCCATCCTCAATGCGCAGAAGGTTTGGGCTAGCTACCCCAATATCACGGTCATTGGCTCCTACGCAAGCGAGCGCGACCGCCAGAACGTGCGAACGGTCGAGAAGAACGGCATAACGCTGGCGTTTCTCTCGTATAGCTACGGCCAGAACGGCTACACGCAGAACCAGCTGCCAAACGACTACTACGCCGTTCCCTGGGACGAAGAAGCCATGAGGGAAGATATGGCCCGCGCCAAGCAGAAGGCGGACTTTGTGGTCGTCTACCTCCACATGGGAACCGAGTACACCAACACGCCAAACGAACAGCAGGTAGAGGCTGCGCAGGCATGCGCGGACGCGGGTGCGGGGCTGGTCTCGTGCAGCCACGCGCACGTGATTCAGCCCATGGCGTGGCTCCAGCGCTCGGACGGCTCTGGCTCCACGCTCGTAGCATATGGGCTGGGGGACTTTGTCTCGGGCTACCACAAGCCTGACTGCGTTCTCTCGGGCATGCTGAGCTGCGACTTTGTTCGTGGTGAAGACGGCGCGGTGGGTATCCAGAACGTGGCGTGGCACACGCTCATCGAGCACGCAGAAGGCGATGCTGACACGGTCTACCTGGCGCGCGACTACACCGACGACATGGCTTCCGTAAATGAGCTGCTTGCGGACCTCGACAACCCAGGCGAGTGGATTCGCTCAAAGACCAGCGAGGTCATAGGCTCGGAGTTCCAGATAGACCAGTGACGCCGCTGCCAGTGGGCGCCGCTGCTGGGCAGCAACTGCAATTTGCGACGGATAAATGACCGGATGCGACCCTCTTTGGTGCCGCGCACGCCTGCTGCCTACCCTTATCGTCGAACAAGCGGCCCTCGGGGCCGGAGGGAACGTAAGGGGAGTGGGGAATGGCTAAGAACACTACGAGAAGGAAGTTCATCGGTTCTACCATCGCGTCGGTGGGCCTTCTGGGCGTCACCGCTGCGGCCAACGTAGCGGCGAACAAGTTCAGCTCGCTTCTCGACCACTACGTGGGCGGTCGCCCCGCAACGGTCGAGAAGGTCGAGGGCTCCGAGGGCTGGGACGCGGAGTACTACACAGCGGACTACCGTGGCCGCAAGCAGGCGACCGAGGCTGCAAACGAGCTGGTCACCGAGATCGAGGGCGAGGGCATCGTCCTCTTGAAGAACGACAACGCTGCGCTGCCGCTCTCCACGTCCGAGACCGTGAGTATGCTCGGCCGCTACGCGGCCGACCCGGTCTATGGCGGGGCTGGCTCCGGTACCGTTGACGCCAACTCCTGCATCAACTTCTACCAGGGCATCAGCCAGGCGGGTTTCACCATCAACGACACCGCCTACGACTGGATCAACAACAACTATTCCAACTACGCCAAGGCCGCCATCACCATGGACAACCCGTCCACGGCGTCCTACTACATCGGCGAGATTCCCTGGTCCGACTATAGCTCTGACGCTCAGGCATCCATTAACGGCACCGTTGGCCTGGTCTTCATTGGCCGTGGCGGCGGCGAGGGCGGCGACCTCTCCCGTGACCTCAAGGCAGACGTGGAGTCTGGCGTCTCCGAGAACTTCACCGCCAACAGCGAGACGGCCAACTACGAGGACGGCCAGCACGAGCTTGAGCTTACGGCGGAGGAGAAGAGCGTCATCGCAGCCGCGAAGGCGGCTTGCACCAAGGTTGTCGCGGTGCTCAACCTCTCCACGTCGATGGAGCTTGGCCCCCTGGTCTCTGGTGACTACGAGGTCGACGCGATTCTCGAGGTTGGATCTATTGGCGCCACCGGTGCGGCTGCCCTCGGTCAGGTACTCGCCGGTACCGTGAACCCCTCTGGCAGGACCACGGACATCTGGGCCGCAGACTTCACGGCTGACCCCACGTTCAAGAACTTTGGCGGCAAGCGCTACACCGACATCGAGGGCTACTATCCTGAGAAGTCCACGGGCAACGCCTACTTTGTGGAGTACGCCGAGGGCCTCTACTACGGCTACCGCTACTACGAGACCGCTGCAGTCGAGGCTGAGGCGGGCAACTACGACGGCTTCGACTACGACAAGGCTGTGGTGTTCCCGTTTGGCTATGGCCTCTCGTACACCACGTTCTCGCAGACGCTCGACTCTGTGAATGCGGACGACGAGAAGGTCAAGGTTGAGGTCACGGTTTCCAACACGGGCTCCGTTGCCGGCAAGGACGTCGTAGAGGTGTACTACTCGGCCCCCTATACCGCAGGCGGGCTCGAGAAGGCAGCCGTCGTGCTGGGCGGCTTTGCCAAGACCGATGCGCTTGACCCCGGTGCGAGCCAGCAGGTCACCATCGAGTTCCCCGTGCGCGACATGGCCTCCTACAGCTCCGACGAGCAGGCGTACGTGCTCGACGCGGGCGACTACGTCATCAGCCTCCGCACCGACTCGCACACCGTCGTGGACCAGAAGACCGTGTCCCTCTCGGCCAAGAAGTACACGACCGACTCCGCCACCGAGGCGCAGATTACCAACAAGTTCGACGACATGACGGAGTACATGGAGAAGAACGTCAAGACCATGTCCCGCAAGGACTTTAAGGGGACCTTCCCCGAGGAGGCCGCCGACAAGAGCGCGGCGGACTGCGGCGTGGAGCTTGTGGAGTGGAAGCACGAGGACCACGAGGACCCCAACGCCACGATGCCAACCACCGGGGCGGACAACGGCCTGCAGCTCATTGACATGCGCGGCCAGGACTTCGACTCCGAGGCCTGGAACGACATCCTCGACCAGCTCTCGGTTGAGGAGATGGCCACCTGCCTGAACGACGACGCCTACAACACCCCCGAGGTCGAGTCCGTGGGCAAGCCCGCAACGGTAGAGCCCGACGGCCCTGCCGGCTTCACCTCGCTCACCGGTCCCACCGGCAACTGCTCCTACTGCTCCGAGGTCGTTATGGCGCAGACCTGGAACGTGGAGCTCATGCACCGCATGGGCCAGATGGTTGGCCAGGAGGCCCTGGCCTCTGCGTACAACGGTTGGTACGCGCCGGCCATGAACACGCACCGCTCGCCCTTCGCCGGCCGCAACTTCGAGTACTACTCCGAGGACCCGCTGCTTGCCGGCAAGATTGGCGCGGCAGTGGTGAGTGGTGCCGCCGAGAACGGCTGCTATGCCATGATCAAGCACTTCGCGATGAACGACCAGGAGTCCTACCGCGTGCAGCACGTCTGCACCTGGGCCACCGAGCAGGTTGCGCGCGAGATCTACCTGCGTCCGTTCGAGACCACCGTCAAGGAGGCCACGTACGAGATGAAGTACATCTCGGACGACAAGGGCACTGTCTCAACCAAGACCATGCCCGGCTGCACCGGTGTGATGAGCTCGTTCAACTACGTTGGCGCCGAGTGGGCCGGCGGCCGCAAGAGCCTGTGCACCGGCGTCCTGCGCGACGAGTGGGGCTTCAAGGGCATGGTCATCACGGACTTCGAGCTCTATGACTACATGAACAAGAACCAGGCCATCTATGCCGGCACCGACCTTCAGCTCACCTACTCGGCAATGACCGGCGAGTACCAGGGCACCAACACGGCGACCGTTGTCTCCGAGATGCGCGAGTCCATGCACCGCGTGCTCTACACCGTTGCCAACTCCAACGCCATGAACGGCATGGTGCCGGGCTCCAAGATTACCTACGGCGTTGCCCCGTGGCAGTATGGCGTGTGGGGCGGCTCTGCGGTGCTCGTCGCCCTGGCGGCGTTCTTCGGCTACAAGGCCGTGAAGAACCACAAGCTCATGGGCGCCGAGGGCAAGGACGGAGAGGCTGCCGATGTCCCCGAGGTCAAGAAGGGCGACAAGAAGGCGTCTGACGAGAAGTAGCAAGGCAGTTCTACTCGCATAAAGCAAGCGGCCCGTCCCCGGGTGGGGGCGGGCCGCCTTTGTGTGAGGTGCCTTCTCGCCTTAGAACGCGGGAAGGACGTCCTGACCGTACGTGTCGGAGAGGTACTGCTTGAAGTCGTCGCTCGTGAGAACGCTGACCAGCGCGGCAATGCGGTCGTCGTCCTTCTTCTCGGGCGTGGTCACGATGTAGTTGGCGTACTGCTCGACGGCCTTGCCCTCCTTGGACTCCACGGCAACGGCGTCCTTCACGTGGAAGCCGGCCTCGATTGCGTAGTTGCCGTTGATGACGGCAAAGTCAACATCCTGGAGCTGGCGCGGCACCGCCGCTGCCTCGACCTCAACAAACTGCAGGTTGTGGGGGTTCTCGGCAATGTCGACCGGGGTGGCCTCGAGGTTGTCGGGGTCCTTGAGCGTGATGAGGTTCTCCTGCTGGAGGAGAAGGAGCGCGCGGCCCTCGTTGGTGGGGTCGTTGGGAACGGCAATCTGCGCGCCGTCTGCGATGTCGGCCAGGTCAGAGGACTTTCCGGCGTAGATGCCAAAGGGCTCGTAGTGGATGGCGGCCACGCCCACCAGGTCTGTGCCGTTCTCGTCGTTGTAGTTGTTGAGATAGTTGATGTGCTGGAAGTAGTTGGCGTCGACCTCGCCCGAGCTTGTCACCTGGTTAGGGATGATGTAGTCGGTGTACTCCTTGGTCTGAAGGTCGATACCCTGCTCCTTGAGCTTGGGCGCGGCAAAGTTGTTGAGGATCTCTGCGTGGGGCGAGGGGGACGCGGCAACTGTGAGCGTCTGGCTCTGCGCCGAGTCGCTGGCGGAAGAGCTGCTGGAAGACGAGCTGGAACCGGAGTTCCCGCAAGCAGCGAGGGTGGTTGCGGCAAGTGCGGCGAGGCCGGTGCCAATGAAGTTCCTTCTGGTGAGCATGACGGGTTCCTTTCTGTTGGAAAAATGATGAGAGTGGTGGTAGGAGCGCTGCCGAGAAGCGCAACGCGTTCCTGCTAGCGGTGGTCAATCTTCTTTGCGATGGCGTCGCAGGTGCTCTGGATTACCTGCACCAGGATGATGATGAGCACGAGAGTGGCGATCATGACCTCGTCCTGGTAGCGGTAGTAGCCGTAACGAATGGCGATGTCGCCCAGCCCGCCCGCGCCAACTGCGCCTGCAATGGCCGTGTAGCCCAGAACCGCGATAAGCGTGATCGAGATGCCGCGGACAATGGAGGGCAGGGCCTCGGGGAGCAGGGCAGAGACCACGATGCGCGGGATGGACGCTCCGCACGCCTCTGCTGCCTCGATTGCGTCGCGCGGGACCTCGGCCAGGGACTGCTCGACCATGCGCGCCACAAACGGCGTGGTGGAGAGCACCAGGGGCGGAATCACGCCCTGCACGCCGGTGGTGGTGCCAACCAGGGCGCGCGTGACCGGGAACATCGAGACCAGAAGGATGATGAACGGGATG
This sequence comes from Tractidigestivibacter scatoligenes, assembly GCF_001494635.1. Classification (GTDB taxonomy): domain Bacteria; phylum Actinomycetota; class Coriobacteriia; order Coriobacteriales; family Atopobiaceae; genus Tractidigestivibacter; species Tractidigestivibacter scatoligenes. Next base: position 235,037 of record NZ_LOJF01000001.1, read on the forward strand.
GAGCGCCCAATGTTCACCACCCAACCGAGTACGGCATTCAGGGTGCGCATGGGGTGAAGCCCGCGCGGTGCGGTGACGCAGAGAACAACGCCTAGGAAGATGCCTATGACGTACGAGAAGGCCGTGGACACAAAGAGCATGACCAGCGTATCGGCCAGTCCCTCGCCAAGAAGCGAGCCGTACTGGGCGAAGAAGGATGCAAGGCTACTCATCCCAGCTCTCCTTTCCCAGAAGCTGACGGGTCACTTCGTGCTGCGGGTTGGCAAAGACCTCGGCAACGCTGCCCTGCTCAACGACCTTGCCCGAGACAAGCACTGCCACGTCCTTGCAGATGTCCTCGACAACCTGCATGGAGTGGGTAATCACGATGATTGTGACGCCCGTCTCGGCGTTGATCGTGTGCAAAAGGCGCAGGACCGAGGCCGTGCTTGCGGGGTCGAGGGCCGAGGTGGCCTCGTCGCAGAGGATGTAGTCCGGGTGGCAGGCAAGCGCACGGGCAATGGCCACGCGCTGCTTCTGGCCGCCCGAGAGCTGCGCCGGATAGGAGCTGGCACGGTCTGCAAGGCCAACGCGGTCCAGGTAGCCCAGGGCCTCCTCGCGGTTCTCTGCCGTGACCTTGCCCGTGCTCGCAAGGTAGGGGAAGCAGACGTTCTCAAGGGCTGTCTTCTGCGCGAGAAGGCCAAAGCCCTGGAAGATCATCGCCACATGGCGGCGGTACTCGCGAAGTGCGGCGCCCTTGAGGTTGGTCACGTCGGTACCATCAACCACCACGCGTCCGGAGGTGGGACGCTCGAGGAGGTTGAGGCAGCGGACCAGCGTTGACTTGCCGGCACCGGAGATGCCAATGATGCCAAACACGTCGCCGGTGGGGATGGTGAGGGACACGTCGTTTAGGGCGTGGACCTCGCTGCCCCCCTCAAAGGTCTTGCAAAGATGTTCCAGAGAAATCAAAACGTGCGCTCCGCTCGATGCCGCCTGCTGGTAAAGTGCACGACCCTGTGCAAAAGCCGTGCTGGTAAGACGCCCGGTCCCTTCGCGCTGGCGGCCCGTGCCGGGTGATGCGGCAGGCTGCTAGCGACGAGGGTGCCCGGGCTTGGGCATCTGCTGGCGCATGAGCGCAAAGGTGTATGTGCTGCTCGTCGTGTTCATGCTCCAACACTGTAGCTAGCGTCTGGCTGAATCTCAAATCGTTATTCGCGTTGACTGGCTATCGCGTCAGGTGATAGCAGTGGACGAGCGCCTATGCGCGCTCTGGAATCACGGCATCCACGCAGAAGGTCGTCCCGTTTGCCGAGAAGGCAAGCGTGCCACCGTAGCGCTCGACGATCGCCTTCATCGAGCGTGTGCCAAAGCCGTGGTTGAGAGGGTCGCCCTTAGTGCTTGCCGGCACGTCGCCTTTGAAGCTCTTTGCACTGGCAGTGGGGTCGTAGTAGTTCTCCACGTGGATGGTCACGGTTCCGGCGCGCCTGCGCACGATGAGCGAGATGGACCTCCTTGCCGCATCGTCCAGGTGCTCTACGGCCTCGATAGCATTGTCGAGCGCGTTGCCAAAGAGCGCGTAGAGGTCGGCGGGCGCCATGAAGTCCAGCGCGGCGCCGTCCGCCACGCAGGTGAGCGTGATCTTGCGGCTCTCGCAAAGCAGACTCTTCTCGGAAAGGATGGTGTCAAGGGCGTCGTTGCCGGTGCGGACCTTGGAGTCGTACACGTCGATCTCTTGCGCGACGTTCTCGAGCACCGCCTTGTCGACGGCCTTGTCTCCCGCTGCGAGCGAGCGAATCTGGTGGCGTAGGTCGTGGCACTTGATGTTGATGGCTTCGATGTTCTCGCGCGAGAGCTGGTACTGGCGCTCCTGCTCGGCGAGGAGACGCTCGGTGGCGGCCTTCTCGGAGGAGAGCTGGCGCACCACAACAAGCTCCACCTCGGCGATGATCACAAAGACGCAGATAAGCACGTGGAACAAGCGCAGGCATAGGACGATGGGCAGCGGCAGGCTCACGGTGACAACGTACTTGAGGATAAGGTCAAAGCCGATGATGCCAAACATCACCACGACGATCATGGCGAGCATGGCCGGGTTTCTCTGACCCTCCAGGCCCTTGGAGTCGATGCGCCCAATGAAGAGCAGGTAGGCCACTACATAGGTTGCGGCACAGCTTATCGCGGTGAGCCACGCGTTCTCGCCCGGCACAATGCCCGGAACGCCTGCGGCGGTGAGGAGAAGCCCAACAGTCTCTCCGAGTCCGCTGGCAAGGTTCTGAAGAGAGTAGCCGGCCGTCGCGCAGAAGATTGCGGCCCACGGGCTTATCTCGAAGCAGGCGAGAAGCGATGGGATGGTGACGAGGAGGAACAGAGAGCATGTGATAAGCATGGGGACGAGGGCGTAGCCAAGCCCATACTCGAGTGCCCCCGGATGATAGTTCGATAGATCGGGAATCTGCAGGAATACGTTGATACATGGAGTAAGCATGCCTGCCGCAAAGACCGCTGCGGTTATCGCCGCGGCGCGACGCCAGGGGTGCGGCCTTGTTGGCTGTCCATGAGCAAACAGGCATGCCGCAATCATGACCTCGACAAACAGCAGGGTTGCCCGCGTGGCGTACACCATTCCTAGAGCAGGCCATTGGCTCCAATCGCTCATACGGTGCCCCCGAAGTAGCGCGCGAGCGTCTCGAGACAGGGCTTCTTGCACGAGCGGCTAAAGAAGAGCGAGGTTCCGTCATCCAGCTGAATGGAGTCGCCAAGCACCGCACTCACGTGGGACATGTTGGCGAGACACCCTTGGCTCACGGTGATGAAGAGGCCTTGCGGGAGTTCTTCTCGCGCGCCGCTTATGCTCCCGCGCCGGCGGAGCGGATGGTCGATGCCGGTCACGTGATAGAGAAGGTCGTGCTTTGCGCGCTCGACATAGGCGATGTCCCGTACGTCGACCACACGCGTGCCGCCTGCGGTGGGAAGGACAATGGTGCGCGTAGCGTTCTTCTCCATTGCGCGGAGGGCTCGCCCCATGCGCATGGCAAAGTCGCCGTAGCCAACCGGCTTGACCATGAAGTCGAGCGCGTCCACCTGATAGCCCTTTACAGCGTACTGGGCGAGGTTCGTTACGAAAATGAGCGGGGTGGTGGCGTTCTCCTCGCGCAGCATCTGCGCCGTCTCCATGCCGTTGATGCCCGGCAGGTCGATGTCCATGAAGATGAGGTCGACTGCGTCGGCGGACGAGAGGTCAAAGGCGGTTGCAAGGCGGGTCACCAGGAAGCGGATTCCGTGCTCCGCGGCAAAGCGCTCGAGGTGCGCGGAGAGCGTGCTTGCCGCCTGGTCGTCATCCTCGACAATCAGCACCTTGTAGGTGTCCACACCGTTCACCTCGATTCCGATTCTGTCCCGGCGGTGACGGATTTGGTCACCCCTTGTCTTTTCCAAGCTTAGCTGAACTACCTTTCCACTCGAATTGAAGTTTGGGCGGGTGTGCGTCCCGCCTGAGAAAGCAACGGAGGGGAGAAGATGGGAAAGAAGAACCAGAAGGGTTCCGGCGGAGTGCGTACCGTGAGCCGTGCCCGCAAGGTGGGGAGAGTCATCAAGACCATCCTCAAGTCTGCCCTGGTAGTCGTACTGGCGGTGCTTATGGTCGCCGTCAACGTGATTCTGCCGGGCAACGGAATGATCGTGCGCATGGTCAACAACATGGCCGGCTATCAGCAGTCGTGGGACAACTCCAAGGCGAACACCGAGGGGCTGGACCTTGACTACTACAAGGCCGACTATGACAAGGACAGCATTCGCGATGCCGAGGAGAGCCTCGACCGCCAGATTGCAAACGAGGGCTACGTCCTGCTCAAGAACGACGACAACACCATGCCGTTTGAGCAGGGCACGACGTTTAGCTTCTTCGGGGAGTCGGTGAAGAACCTCACGGCGACCCAGAGCATTATGACGATGTTTACAGGCGCCAGCGGCGACTCCAGCAAGCTGACGAACTCCTTTGAGAGCCGCGGTCTCCACGTGAACCAGACACTTCTGGACTTCTACACCAAGGGTGCCGGAAGCAAGTACTCCATGGGTCGCGGTTCGATCAGCTTTGGCGCAGACGAGGACTTCCACATCAACGAGTGCCCGTTCAGCGAGCTTGAGTCGACGGACGGTCTGTTCGACTCTGCCAAGGGCACCGTTCCCGTCTTTGTGATGCGCCGAGTTGCCGGCGAGGGCCGTGACATGCCTCGCTCCATGTACCGGTACGCATCGAGCAAGGAGGACCAGGTCAAGAGCTACCTCGAGCCCGACTCGACGGAGCTTGAGATTCTCCAGTACATCAACGACAACTTCGACAACGGCGTGGTTGTTGTCAACACCGCCTCGGCGCTGAACCTTGGGTGGCTCAAGCAGTTCCCCAACATCAAGAGTGTGCTGTTCGTGCCCTCTACCGGCACCTACGGCACCGACTCGCTGGCGGCCATCTTCTCTGGTGAGGTCAACCCCTCCGGCAAGACGGTCGATACCTTCGAGGCGAACTCGCTCAACTCTCCGGCCGCCCAGAACTTTGGCGACTACCAGTACGTCGACGCAGACGGCAACTACACCGGGCACGCCTACGTCTCGTATGCCGAGGGCATTTACGTTGGCTATCGCTACTACGAGACCCGCTACGAGGACGCCGTGCTTGGGCAGGGCAACGCCGGGGACTTCGACTACGACAGCGAGGTTGTCTACCCGTTTGGCTATGGCCTTTCGTACACGAGCTTTGACTGGGCCAACTACAAGACGACCTGGGACGGCAACACCTGCACAGTCTCGATTGACGTTACCAACGCGGGTAACGTAGCGGGCAAGGACGTTGTCGAGGTCTACGCGCAGAGCCCCTACACCGATTACGACCGTGCCAACGGCGTCGAGAAGAGCGCCGTCCAGTTGGTGAATTACGGCAAGACCAAGCTCCTCGAGCCCGGCGAGACCCAGACGGTCACCGTCACCTTCGACCAGGACGCGCTCAAGGCGTACGACGCCAACGGAGCGAAGACCTACATCCTGGACGCGGGCACCTACTACATCACCGCCGCCCACGACTCGCACGACGCCGTGAACAACGTGCTTGCGGCCAAGGGGTCAAACGTCTCCGGCAACGCCGCGCTTGTGAACAGCTACGTGCCGTCAAACACGGAGGTCGACACCACCACCTACGCCACCGACTCCAAGAGTGGTAGCCAGGTGACCAACCTCTTCGACGACGCAAAGGGCGACATCACCTACCTCACACGCGCGGACTGGGAGGGTACCTTCCCCAAGCACGACGGAGAGCCTGACGAGAACAACGTCTCTACCTGGGGCGCCGAGATCAACGGCACCGATGCGGACGGCAATCCCGCTGCGTACACGTGGGTCAAGGTTGCGGACTCCTCGCTTGTCGAGAAGCTCAACTCGCTCGACTCTGGTAATCCCGTGGACGACTCCGCCATTACCGATACCCCGGTGTATGGCAAGGACAACAGCGTCAAGCTCATCGACCTGCGTGGCAAGGCGTACGACGACCCCATGTGGGACCAGCTCCTCGACGAGCTCACCGCGGATGACTACCGCGAGCTCATCGGCCACTCGGGCTATGGATCGGAGTTCATCCAGTCGATTGGCAAGCCGTTCAACATCGACGCGGACACCGCGGCAGGCCTCATCTACGGCGGAACCGGCATGATGTTCTGCTCGCCTGTGGTCATGGCGCAGACTTGGAACCAGGAGCTTGCCACCGCCTACGGCACCATGATCGGCAACGAGGCGAACATCGGCGGAACTACCGGCTGGTACGCGCCCTCGATGAACATTCACCGCACGCCCTTCACGGGACGTAACGGCGAGTACTACTCAGAGGATCCCGTCATCAGCGGCACCGTGGCTTCTCTCGAGATCAAGGCAGCGGCGGAGAAGGGCGTGTACTCTACCATCAAGCACTTTGCCCTCAACGACCAGGAGAACCACCGCGGTGACGGTGGCACGGAGCGCGGATGCGCCACGTGGGCCAACGAGCAGGCCATCCGCGAGGTCTTCGTCAAGCCCTTCGACATCTGCATGCACTCTACCGGCGCGGTTGATGAGAACTACGTCGAGAAGGGCGCCGACGGCAGCTACTCCATGGCGATGACCAAGGTCGATGCCTGCCAGGCCATCATGAGCGCCTTCAACCGCGTTGGCGCAACGTGGGCGGGCGGCAACTATGCCCTGCTCACCGGCCTTGCTCGTGACGAATGGGGCTTCAACGGCTGGATCATCACCGACTCCGCCAACTCCGCTGGCCCGTACATGGACTCTAGCCAGATGATTCGTGGTGGCGGCGACTCGCGCCTGCGCTCCAACGAGAACAACTACACGTACGACGCGAACAACTCTGCCGAGTACCACTATGGTCGCGAGGCAATCCATCACCTGCTGTACGTCACCGCTAACTCGAAGGCGATGGAGGGCGCAATGCCCGGCAGCGTCTACGTGCCCGGCATGCAGGTTATCACCAAGGTGACCATTGCCGTGAACGTGGTCTCCATCGGCCTGATTGCGCTGGTGTTCTGGACCGGCTGGCGCAACCACAAGAAGCGCGCGGCCGAGCGGGCTGCCGCTGCTTCAGCGACGACGAGCGCTGCTGACGGCGACGGTGGCGAGGCGTAGCGGTACAGGCGCCAAACGCGTTGTTGCGCGACAGCGTTGAACGAGGCGGGCCTGCCCCTTGTGGGTGGGCCCGCCTTTCTCGGCATATGGGTGCTCGTCCTTCTCGGTTCCCTATGTGGCTGTCTGCGCGTCTTGGTGCGAAAACGTACGCGAAAACAATTACTTCGTTGCAGCGGTGACGTTTCCCCAGGAAAGCAACGAGCCGCATTGTTTTCGTGTGCGCTTTTGACGCCGCCGATGCCGCCGCCGACGCTGCCGACGGACCTGTCCAGGCCCGCCCGGGGTTGCTCGACTGCAGCACCACTGCGCCACCGCTTACCGAGCGACGTGCCGCTTGCCTATGGCTTGATGCGTCGTATGTCTCGCCTGAGTATCCTTTCGACACAACTAAAGTTAGGGTGTGCCATGCGAGTCACGTTCAACAAGCTCACCGCGCTGCTCATCCTGCGTGCCCTGCGCTCTTCTCGGCGCACGCTCACGTCGAGCAGGAAGGGCCTCCTTGCGCCCACGCCGGAGCCGTACGTCCGCTGGACCGCGCGCCGTCTGGGCAACGCGCTCGCCACTGCCGGAGTGGACCCCGCCGACTTACGCGGCAAGTTCCAGGTCATGGTGCCCGAGCAGAACGCACGCATCCGATCGAATGCAGCCCAGAATACCATCTACACCCACGGGCTGCCCGCAAATCCCGTGATTGAAGTGGCAGATGGGGTGCAGATATCCTGTCCTGAGCTGCTATTTATTGAACTTGGCACCATCATGTCCCCTGTGGTTCAGCTGCTTGTTGGGCTGGAGCTGTGCGGCAGGTTCTCGCGCTGTGGTGCGGACCCGCGCAACGGTCCGGTGACGTTTGGCATCAAGCCGGTAACTACGGCAAAGAAGATTCGGGCATACCTTGCGAATGCGAACGATGTTGCCGGGCTCGAGCAAAGCCGCAGGATAGCCGAGTGGCTCATGGATGAAGCGTGGTCGCCGCAGGAGTCTATAGTTGATGCGCTGGCGAGAATGCCGCTCCACGAGCTGGGATACGAGCTTGGTGAGCTGCGGCTTAATCCTCGCGTTGTGGCCGGTGGCGATGCGGAATTGCTCGTTGCCAAACGCAGCCGAGTTCCGGACACCATAGTGGTGGGCACTTCCGTTGGTTTCAACTATGATGGCGGGCCGCATTTTGGCGAAGACTTCGATGCAGATGCGGAGCCTAATTCCCAGCAGAACGGTATCGCTGCGATTGGTCCTATACGTGCGGCGATTGTGGCCGACAAGCGCCGGGACCGCGACCTGCTGGTGCAGGGGCTGTCGGTGCTTCCGGTGACCAAGGAAGACCTGCTTGAGCGCGGTGGCTTGGATCGCGTGATGCTGCAGGCCATGAGCATCATCGAGCGTCTGGGGCAGGGCGATTACACAAGGCAAAAGCAGGCTTTGTGCAGGAAAAAGCTGGCCGAGGAACGCCAGAAACTAATCTGGTCGCTGCTCCCGGGAACGCGTGGCAGGGTGCTGAGCCGCGAGCTCGCAGAAGACCACATGCCCGAGATGACAATTCACGACGAGGAGATCTATTTCTAGGCGGATGTCGCGCGGGCGACGCTGTGCGTGGCGCTTCTCGTTAGCGGTGGCTGGCTGACGGCCGGTGGGGCTGGCTGGGCTGACCTTGGCTTCTCGGCCCGCAATAAACGCACGCCAAAACGACCGGTTACTACCAGTTTCCTGGGAAAACGCGCCTGGCGAGAAGGACGAATTGTTTTCGTGTGCGCTTTTGGCCGAGGCAGACGACGTCGAGCGGGGTCGCGGCCGCGCACCGGTCCGCGTGCGGTCGCCGTCGTTCAAGGTGACACGGTGGAGCGCGGTCCATCCCCAATGCCCGCGGGTATACTGGACTCTCAGGCAAGAGGCGCGGAGGTCCCATGGAATCGCTCTACACGAAGTACCGCCCAAAGACGTTCGAAGAGGTTGTCGGCCAGGAACACGTGGTCGAGACCCTCAAGCGCGCGGTTCTCGAGGGCAAGGTGAGCCATGCGTACCTCTTCTGCGGACCGCGCGGAACCGGCAAGACCACCATGGCGCGCATCCTGGCGAAGGCGCTCATGTGCCAACGCGGCGCAGGTCACCTGCCCGATGGTACCTGCGAGGAGTGCCAGCTCATCGCCGCAGGTGAGCACCCGGACGTGCTTGAGCTCGACGCGGCCTCGCGCACGGGCGTCGACAACGTCCGCGAGGAGATCATCAGCCGCGTCAACTACGCGCCCGTCCGTGGCAGCTACAAGGTCTACATCATCGACGAGGTCCACATGCTCACGCCGGCGGCGTTCAACGCGCTGCTCAAGACGCTTGAGGAACCCCCGAGCCACGTGGTCTTCATCATGTGCACCACCGACCCGCAGAAGATTTTGGCCACAATTCTCTCGCGAGTCCAGCGCTTTGACTTCCACGCTATTGGCCCTAACGAGATGCAGGCCCACCTGGCGTACGTGTGCACGCAGGAGGGCTTCACCTACGAAGACGCTGCGCTCGAGCTTATCGTTCGCCATGCGCGCGGCGGCATGCGAGACGCGCTCACCTCGCTCGAGCAGGTCTCGGTCTTTGGCGACGGCGCCATCACGCTCTCGGCTACCCAGGACCTCTTTGGCGAGGCCAACGGTGCGGTTCTGGGCAACGTGACAAAGGCAATTGCCGAGAGGGACGTGGCGTCGCTCTTCGAGGAGGTCTCGCGCCTTGCGTCCGAGGGGCGCGACCTGCTGCAGTTCACGCGCGAGCTTGCGTCGCGCATGCGCGACGTGTACGTGACCGCGGTGGTGGGCGATCCGGCGAAGGTCATTGCCGCGTCGTCGGAGGAGCTTGCGAGCCTCTCGTCCGAGGCAACGGCATTTGGCTCTGCGGACCGCATCGCCCGTGTGCTCACCATCTTGGGCGAGGCCTCCAGCGAGATGCGAACGGCCACCAATCAGCGCCTTGTTCTTGAGATTGCGCTGACGAGAATTGCCCGGCCAGAATCCGACCTCACGCTGGAGTCGCTTGCCGAGAGGATCGGAAACCTCGAGCGACAGGTTGCCGCGCTTTCGGTGCCCGGCCGCGTGGCGGCGCCGGCTCCCGCGCCGGCTGTGCCAGCACCAGCTCCCGCGTCCGCCCCGGTCGTCGCGCCCGCTCCGGCGCCAGCCCCGGCTCCGCAGCCGGTGGCCCCCACGCCGCGCCCAGCGCCTGCGCCAAGGCCGACCCCTGCTCCGGCGCCGCGGCCAGCCCCGGCGCCGCAGCCAGCCCCGGCGCCCCAGCCCGCTCCTGTCCCGCGTACTTCGGCTGCGCCGACAGCTGGCGCTCCCATCACCGATGGCGCCACGCTGCAGCGCAACTGGAAGCGCGTCACCGAGGGCCTCATGGCCAAATCGGCGTCTAGGGGCTCCCTGCTCCTTAACTCCAGCATCGTCTCGGATGACGGCGCAAAGCTCACCGTGTCCTTGCCCACGGGCTCGCACTTTGCGGCCCGCATGCTCGAGCGCGCTGACGTACGCGAGCTCTACCTGCCCATTGTCGCGAGCGTCTTTGGCCCGCGCGAGGTCGTCTTTGTCGAGTCGAGCCTCTCGAGCCAGGCGATAGCACAGTCCGACCGAGCCGCATCTGCCCCGCGCCCGGCGCCTGCGCCCTCATCTCAACCTGCACCGGCACCCGCGCCCCAGGCCGCACCGCAACAGGCACCAACGTCGTATCCCATGCCGTGGGATCCCGTTGCGCCCGCAGGGCAGTCCGCACCCGCTCCAGAGCCCCCCGTGGTCGAGCAGGTTCCGTACAGCGATGCGGATGCCTCTGCCTACGAGGAGGACGCGGAATTCGGCGCCCCCACGCCGGCTCCAACGCCGCAGCCAGCCCCGACCCCGGCTCCGCAACCAGCCCCCGCGCCCAAGCCCGCGTCGGTGCCGCAGCCGGCCCCCGCTCCGGCACCTGCTCCGACCCCCAAACCGACTCCGCCCGCCACGCCTCCGGCAGACGACGCCCCGGTCCTCACCGAGGAGTTCGCGAACATCGCGGCGATGCTCGAGGACGCCTTTGGCGGCTCCGTAGTCGTGAAGCCAGACTCGCCTGATGCGCCTTCCGCTTCGGATGGAGAGGGCACAGACTAGCCAACGTTCTTATCAGCCATATTTCAGCACGCACATCAAGCAACCAGGAGGAAGACATGTCCAAGGGACCCAGAGGCGGATACAACATGGGCGGTATGAACCGCAACCAGATGATGGCCCAGGCCCGCAAGATGCAGGAGCAGCTCGTTGCGGCACAGCAAAAGGCCGCGGCAACCGAGGTCTCGGCCTCGGCTGGCGGCGGCTCGGTAAAGGTCACGGCCACGGGCGACCTGCGCATTAGCTCCATCACCATCGACCCGCAGGCAGTTGATCCAGAGGACGTCGACATGCTGCAAGACATGATCCTTGCCGCCGTGAATGACGCCCTCGAGCAGGCAGAATCCGCTACCGAGAAGGCTATGAGCGCCGTCACCGGCGGCCTTAACATCCCGGGGCTCTTCTAGGGATGGACCGGCTTAACGACGGGCACGCGCTGCAGCGCCTCCTCGACGAGTTGGGCAGGCTGCCGGGTATTGGCCCCAAGTCTGCCCAGCGCATTGCGTACTATCTCCTCGAGGCCGACGTGGAGGAGGCGCGCAGGCTGGCCACGGCGATTCTCGAGGTGAAGGAGCAGGTCCATTTCTGCCCCATCTGCTTTAGCTATGCCACGCGCGACACCTGCGACGTGTGCTCGGACGCCTCACGCGACCGGACGACCATCTGCGTGGTCTCAGAGCCACGTGATGTCTCCGCCATCGAGCGCACGGGCAGCTACCACGGTCTCTACCACGTGCTGGGTGGCGTCATCTCGCCCATGGACAAGATTGGCCCCGAGCAGCTCCACGTGAAGGAGCTGCTCTCGCGTCTTGCCTCGGGCGAGGTCCAGGAGGTCATTCTCGCCACCAACCCGGACGTTGAGGGCGAGACAACCGCCACATACCTCTCGCGGATCATCCGCCCCCTGGGCGTGCGCGTGTCTCGTCTTGCCAGCGGCCTTCCCGTTGGCGGAGACCTCGAATATGCCGATGAGGTAACGCTCGGCCGTGCCATAGAGGCGCGCCGCGAGGTATAGCCACGCAGAGGTCTAGGATGGTGTTGACAGGACACATGCAAGGGGAGACGAGATGAGCTACGCATCCAATGACGAGAGGTACAGGCGCCCCGCGCACGCTGCGGGCAGGCATGCCGCCGGAGTCTCTAGGGTTGGAGCGCACGCCGTCCCCGAGGACGTCGACGACAGCGCAGCCCCGCGCCAGAGTGCGGCGCCCGTCGACTCCCTCCAGACACTCTCTGCGGGCCAGGGCGCTCGCGTGACCACGCGTGATAACGCGGCCGAGGCGGCAGACATTGCTCGCGACCGTGCCGAGAGGCGCTCCCGCAACCGTCGCCTGAGTGGGCGCAACCGTCCGGCGTATGGCTCGAAGCCCGAGCGAAAGCCCGCAAACCTCAAGTCTGTCCTGCTGGTTATCGCCGGTGTGGTTGGGCTCTTCGTCATTCTCGCGATTGTTGCTTTTGTCACCTTCCTTGGCGCGCAGGATAACGCGCAGAGCGCTGAGCCCGCTGCCACCACGGCAGAGGAGCCGCAGCAGGTCCAGACCACCTCGGACGGCTCGGTTACGTACCAGAACGTCACCTACTCGATTGAGGTCACCGGAGACGGAACGTATGCCGTTGTGGCCACTGACGCCCAGGGCAACAAGACCGAGGAGTTCACCGGCGAGGGCACGCCTGTCTCGCTTATCCTCTACAACTCGGTGATTGTGGTTCCCGAGAACAAGTCCGACGGCACGTGGGACGTTATGGCCTACACGCTTGGTGGCGATTCGACGCCCATGCTGGTGACCGATTCTTCTGGCAGCACCATTACGGGTACGGGAACCATTTCCTCGGCAACGCTAGACGGCTCCGTGGTCCACGTGGCGGACTCGACCGGTGCCACTACGGATGTGGCTCTCGAGTAAACGGGTCTCCGCTTGCGGTCCTGGTTTTGCTGGTGATGGGTGTTGCCCTCTCTGGGAGGGTACTGATCGCCTTTTTCTCCCGGCGGCAGGGGGAGTAGCTTCTATCTCGGTCGCGGATTTCGAACGGATAGGTACCCCTAAACGGCGAAATGCCGCGGCATTGCGGGAACGACGCAGATTCCGAACGGTTAACCACCCCTAAACGGCGAACTGGGGCGCCTGTCTATGCCCGAGCAGCCGCTGTAAATTGAGACCTGCAAATTCCGATTGATTAGACCGATTTAAACGATCGGAAAATGCAAGAGAAGCTGCAGTCCTGCCCCCTCTAACGCTTTGGGCTCCAGCCGGCTCCCTCGACCCCACAAAACTTTCTCAATTTTGGGCTAGACAGACCTTGCACCCTCTGCGTATAATAGCTCCCGCACAACGCGCGTGGGGTATTAGCTCAGCTGGTTAGAGCGCCGGCCTGTCACGTCGGAGGTCGCGGGTTCGAGCCCCGCATATCCCGCCATTGTGAACTCAAGGAGCCCCGCAAGGGGCTCCTTTCATATGTGTACGAGATGTGCGAGAAACGCCTGTCCAACACTGCGTGCCTACCGGTCATGTCATCACGTCGACGCATTGCGACAGGTACCCGTCAATCGTCCGAATTGATACGGCAAATAGTACAATTCACCCCGTGCCATTATCGGACTGGTATTATTGGCACGATACGATTCCCAACAGCACTATGGAGACGCACAGCATGCTCGCTTCTACAAACGACAGCGCGCAACCGCAGAGAAAGGCCAGGCTGGCTGTATTTGACTTCGACGGCACGTCCATCGACGGTCAGTCCGGTGCGCTCTTCTCAGTGTATCTGTGGCGTCACGGCCTCATGTCTGTGCCTCGGGCCGCTGCACTCGTCTGGTGGGGCCTGCGATACAAACTGCACCTTCCACAGAGCCAAGACGAGGCCCGCGAGCTTGTCTTTGGTGCGCTCGAGGACCTCAGCCACCGAGACATCGACAAGATTATGCACGAGTTCTACGAGAGTACCCTCAAGGACCGCTATCGTCCGGAGGTTGCCGCAGAGGTTGCCAAGCGGCGCGAGGAAGGTTGCGTCACGCTGCTTGTCTCGGCGACGTTTGCACCCATCGCCGCCGATGCTGCCAAGGCCCTTGGCGTGGACGACTACATTGCCACTGGCATGGAGCGCGATGCCGAGGGCAACTACACGGGGCGCGTCGAGGGAACCGTGGTACAGGGGCCCGAAAAGGTCGCGGCAGTTACGCGCTGGGCAGACGCCCACCTGGGCGAGGGTGCGTGGACCCTTGCGTACGCTTATGGCGACCACCACACGGATGCAGAGCTTCTCTCAGCGGCCGCCAAGGGATATGCGGTGTGCCCGGGAGAGACGCTTAGAAAATTGGCACGGCAGCGTGGCTGGGAGATTCTCGAATGGGGAAGCTCGCCCGCAAAGATGAGCCGGAGGAGGGGCTAGCCCGTCGGGCTGCCAGGAGGTAGCTATGGAAATCTCGAGAAAGACCGATTACGCGCTTCGTATGCTGGCGGCTCTCGTCCAGAATCCCGACGGTGTGGTCTCGGTGCGCACAGCTGCTAAGGACAATGACGTCCCGTACTCCTTTGCTCGGTCTATCCAGCACGACCTTGCTCTGGCAGGCATCGTTGAGAGCACGCGCGGTGCCCATGGCGGCATGAGGCTGGCCGTCGACCCGCGTACCACGTCGCTCCTCAAGCTCGTGGAGGCAGTGCAGGGCCCCATCCTCATCTCGTCCTGTGACTACGCCGGTGATGACGGAGGTCCCTGCCCGCGCATGGCCGAGTGCCACTTCAACCCCATCTGGTGCAACGCCGAGCGTATGCTGCGCTCCTACTTTGACTCCGTGACCCTCTACCAGGTTGTGATGGAGGGCAAGATGCCGCAGATGACTGGCTCGTTCAGGCTTGTGGGCAACAAGCGCAAGGCCAAGGCTGCGACAGAGTAATGCCGTCCGTTGCAGACTCTGGCTCGCTGCCGACAGCTGAGGAGCTTGCCTCGTTTCGCGCTGCGGTGCTTGCCCGCGGGCGTGAGCTTTACCGCGACCTCCCTTGGCGCCGCACGAGAGACCCCTATGCCATCTGGATTTCTGAGGTCATGCTGCAGCAGACACAGGTCTCGCGCGTGGACGGCCGCTGGCAGCACTGGCTGGGGCTCTTTCCTACGGTTGATGCCCTGGCCTCCGCGGATTCCGCGGATGTGTTGGACGAGTGGCAGGGCCTGGGCTACAACAGGCGCGCGCTCTCGCTCTGGCGCGCAGCGCAGGAGGTCTCGGCGGCGGGCGGCCAGATGCCTTCCGACGAGGTCGCGTTGAAGGCGCTCCCTGGCGTTGGCCCGGCAACGGCGGCTGGCATTCGCTCATTCGCCTTTGACATGCCCGGCGTGTATCTCGAGACAAACGTGCGCACCGTTCTTCTCCACGAGCTCTTTCCCCATGAGGAGGGCGTTTCTGACACGCAGCTGGTGCCCATCGTGCGCGCCACATGCCCACCAGACGCCAACGATCCCACAGACGATCCACGTACCTGGTACTACGCCCTTCTCGACTATGGGGCGCACCTTAAGGCAACAGTTCCCAACCCCTCGCGTCGATCGCGCTCGCATGTGCGGCAGTCGCGTTTCGAGGGCTCTCACCGTCAGAAGCGCGCCGAAGTCCTGCGCATACTCCTCGCTCACCGAGCCGACCCGCGCGGCGGCGTGGACCTTGATACTCTTTGCGTGGAGCTTTCGCGCGAGGAGCGCGCGGCGGGTAGAAGGGGTGTGAACGCGTCGGATACCCAGACGTTACTGACGGAGCTCTCGAAGGAGGGTTTTTGTCATAATAACGGTAACATTTGGTGCACCTGATGCTACCATGGGAGCCGCCTGCGAAGGCAGGCGGGACACGGCTTCGTAGCCCAATGTTTCCCCCAAGGAGGGGGAAGGAGAGGAGCAGTAATGGCAGTCGATTTTGAAAACTCGCAGACCAAGAAGAACCTCGAGGCAGCGTTCGCAGGTGAGTCCCAGGCGAGCCGCAAGTACTCCTACTACGCCAGCAAGGCCAAGAAGGAGGGCTACGTCCAGATTTCCGACATCTTCACCGAGACCTCTGGCAACGAGTCCGAGCACGCCAAGCTTTGGTTTAAGTATCTGCACGGCGGCGACGTGCCCGACACTCTGACCAACATCAAGGATGCTGCGGCCGGCGAGAACTACGAGTGGACCGAGATGTACAAGGGCTTCGCCGAGACCGCTGACGAGGAGGGCTTCAAGGAGATCGCTGCCAAGTTCCGTCTGGTTGGCGAGGTCGAGAAGCACCACGAGGAGCGCTACAACAAGCTCGCCGAGCGCGTCGAGAAGGGCGAGGTCTTCAACCGCCCGGGCGTCAAGGTCTGGAAGTGCCTCAACTGCGGCCACCTGCACGTTGGTCCCGAGGCCCCCAAGGTCTGCCCCGTCTGCAACCACCCGCAGAGCTACTTCGAGGAGCAGGCGATCAACTACTAGCGCTTGTCGCATAGGGTTCGCCAATCTAGCGAGAGACAAGAGACGCCCGTCCCGTGCTTCGGGGCGGGCGCCTCTTTCTGCGTGACGAGAAGTCCTGCTCTACTCCTGGGGCAGAGCAGGAGCGTAGCGAAGCGCCTCGTACAGCGCGGCGTTGGTGCTGTTCTCGTAAGGCGAGACGTAGAAAAGGCCAACGAGCCCCAGCGTGAGGAGCGAAAGTATGTTCCAGCCAATAAACGAGAGGTCGAGGACAAAGGCATTCCACTTGTTGCCGTCCATAAGGGCGCGGCTCTGCTCGCATGCTTCGGCGGAGGAAAGCGCGGGGTTCTCGGCGAGGAGATAGTCAACCAGCCGGTATTCGTAGGCCTTCACGATGCCGGGAATCACGAGCAGCAGTGCCCAGGCGAAGATCTTGAGGTCCTTCAAGAACATGACCTTCACGATATTGAGGTAGCTGCTATCGAATGCCCAGAGAACCTCTCGCACATTTGCCGGCTCGCGAAGATTGAGAAACAGGAAGCGTTGGCAACCCACCTGGAGGGGCAGAACGAGGAACACTCCAATCAGGATGCCGAGAACCGCGATGACAACTAGGGCTGTAAGCCCAATACCCACGAAGAAGCCTGCAACCAACTGGCTGTTGGTCGAGAGGGCAGAGGCGGGGTCCGCGAGCATGTGGGTGGTTTCGGAGAGGCCCTCGCTGCTTGCGTCGGAAGAGCCGCGGGAAAGCGACGTCGAGTAGGTGAGCAACGACAGGATGAAGGCGACGAGGACCGTCTTCCAGTAGTTACGCTTGAATGCAGCCTTGCCGCGATCCTTTAGTTCTGCTCTGGTCCACATGGCTTGCCCCTTCTGTTGGTCTGGTTGCGGGAGGTGCTGGCATAGTGTTCACGATGACAGCATATGGTATGGGATTGCAAAAAGCACCGACGGTGGCTTAATGACCAGTTAGAAAGCCAGTAGTTCGTCGCTATCTGTTTGCACGATAACAACCTATCCAAACCTTGTGGAACTACGAGGGTTCCTTCTCGCCGCGTGGGTGGCTATAGTTGGGAGCCATGGAGAGGACACAGACATACCAACCAATTCCGGGCAGGCAGATGCCTTAGCCCGACCGCGAGTAACAGTGACGTTGCCACGCGCTCGGGCTCATCCGGAAGCACCAGCTATCAGCAATTGCGATATCACACTTTCAGCGCATTACGAGAAACAAGGAGCAAGCATCATGGCTTTCGAACTCAACCCCGACTTCGCCAAGGATCCCGAGAAGCACTTCAACACCCTGCAGGTCCACGCCGGCTGGTCCCCCGATCCCACCACCGGCTCCGCGGCACTTCCCGTCTATGCTTCCGCTGCATTCGAGTTCAAGGACGCCGAGGACGGCGCCGCCAAGTTCGCCCTCTCCCGTCCCGGTAACGTCTACGGCCGTCTGACCAACACCACCACCGATGCCGTAGCCGCCCGTGTGGCAGCCATCGAGGGTGGCACCGGCGCCGTTGCCGTCGCCTCTGGTCACGCAGCCGAGATTCTCGCCCTCACCAACCTGGTGGGTGCGGGCGACGAGATCGTTGCCTCCGACTCGCTCTACGGTGGCACCTGGAACATCTTCCTGCACACCCTCGGCGACCTAGGCGTGAAGACCACCTTCGTCGAGAACAACGACATCGACGCCTTTGTTGCTGCCACCACTCCCAAGACCAAGCTTTGGTACGTCGAGACCATCGGCAACCCCCTGGTCGACGTGGCGGACGTTCCCGCCATCGTTGAGGCCGCCAACTCGCTGCCCTCGCCCGTGCCCGTCTTTGTCGACAACACCTTCGCGACCCCGTACCTCTATCGTCCCGCCGAGGACGGCGCGGCCGTCGTGATCGAGTCCCTCACCAAGTGGATTGGCGGTCACGGTGCTACGCTGGGCGGCGCGGTTATCGACACCGGCAAGTTCAACTGGAAGCAGGACCCCGAGAAGTGGCACACCCTGGCTCAGCCCGACCCCTCCTACCACGGCATCGTCTTCGCTGACGCCGCTCCCGCCGCGCCCTTCGCTACCCGCGTGCTTGCCAACAAGCTTCGCGACTTTGGTCCTACGCTCTCTCCGTATGCGGCCCAGCTCATTGGCCTTGGCATCGAGGACCTGTCCCTGCGCGTCCAGCGCCACTCCGACAACGCACTCGCTGTGGCCAAGTACCTCCAGGAGAACCCCAAGGTCTCCTGGGTGCGCTACTCCGGACTCGAGGGCGATCCCTCGCATGAGGTTGCAAGCCGCATCCTGCACCACGGCTTTGGCGGCGTAGTGGTCTTTGGCGTCAAGGGCGGCCGTGAGGCTGGCCTCAACGTGGTGAACAACGTGAAGCTCTTCACGCACCTTGCCAACGTGGGCGATGCCAAGTCCCTCATCATCCACCCTGCCTCCACCACGCACTCCCAACTTACGGCCGAGCAGCTCAAGGCTGCACACCTCTCCGAGGACCTCATCCGCCTCTCCATTGGCATCGAGGACGTGGACGACATCATCGCCGACCTCGACCAGGCGCTCGCCAACGCATAGGCTGCTGGTAGCGACTCACCAGTCTTCTCGCGTTCCTAATGCTTGTCGCCAAAAGGCTACTTTTGGCGAGAATTGCAACACAGACGGCCCTCCGGCGACGAACAATCGCCGGAGGGCCCCTTTTGTGCGCAGTGGCTGCGGAAAACCGCCCTCGGGCAAGAAAACGGCGCCCGAAGGGCCTCCACGTACGGGATCCCGTACAAAACCCCTGTTCGGGCGCCAGATTCTCGCCGGAAGGGCCTTCTCGTACGGTACCGCGTCGGAAACGCGCCTTCCGGCGTCACCAGGACGTCGCGAGCCGTCGAGCCGCCAAGCTCCTACTTCTTCCGCTTGAAGTAACGGTCGGGCTGGCCGGCGCTCGGACAGATGTCGGCCATGGGGCACCCCGCGCACTTGGGCGAGCGCGCCGTGCATACGTCGCGCCCAAAGTGGATCCATTCCTCGTTGACGTTGCCCCACAGCTCGCGCGGAATCACGTCGAGAAGGTCCTTCTCGGCGGCAGCTGGCGTTGTTGCGCGGGTGAGCCCAAAGCGCGTTGCCAGACGGAACACGTGAGTGTCCACCGCTATGCCGTCTACCACGCCAAATGCCTTGTTAAGCACGATGTTGGCGGTCTTTCTCCCCACGCCAGGCAGCTGGCAGAGTTCCTCCATGGTCCCCGGAACCTTTCCGCCAAAGTCAGAGACAATCATCTGCGCCGTCTCCACGCAGTGCTTGGACTTTGCCCGCCAAAAGCCAATGGAGTGTATGACCTCACCAACCTCCACCGGGTCCGCGGCGGCCATAGACTCGGCGTCCGGCCAACGCGAGAAGAGCTCGGGTGTTACGCGGTTCACGCCGGCATCGGTGGTCTGTGCCGAGAGAAGCACGCATAGTACCAGCTCAAATGGGTTCGCAAACGCAAGAGCACTCTTGACGCCGGGGTACAACTCGCCCATGCGGCGGCAAATCTCGGTGGCGCGCTCTCGCTTAGACTTCTTTGACTCCCTTGGCATGGCAGCTCCTCTCGTCTGGCGACAATGATACCCAATGGCCCGCAATTGAGCGCTCGGATGCGAGGTGCCGTGAGCGCAATTGTCACCTAAGCCGTCCGCGCCTTACGGCCTCGCGCTTACCGCTGTCAGGCTCCGTTCGGGAGTTGAGATAGACCGCTCGCACCGTTATGTGGAACCGTTCCCGCACTCCTTGGCTCAACACTTGTGCGACCCCGGTTGGTTTGCGTTTATGGAATATAATTGGAAAATGACGGGGGCGACGGCCAATAAACCGCACGTCACACCCCATGGGGGACACAAACGACGCGTGAGGAGCGAGCATGCAGACTCGTGACAGTTCTCTGTACTTGAGCGACGACGACCTCTACCTGCTGGCAAAGGGCGAGTGGTACCGCAGCTACGACAAGATGGGCGCACACCAGGCCGTCGACGAGAACGGCACCGAGGGCTTCCACTTTGCCGTCTGGGCGCCCCAGGTGAAGAGCGTTCACGTGATTGGGGAGTTCAACAACTGGGATGAGGGGGCCAATCCGCTCACCAAGACCAAGACTGGCGATGTCTGGCAGGGCTTTGTCCCCGGCGTCCAGATGGGTTCGCTCTACAAGTTTGTGATCGAGACAAACTCCGGCAAGCGCCTCTACAAGGCAGACCCGTACGCGTTCTTTGCCGAGAAAGCACCGGGTACGGCCTCGTGCACGTACGACGTCACCGGCTATACATGGAGCGACAAGGCATGGCTCGCCAAGCGCGCCAAGGCAGACAAGCTCAAGACCCCGCTCAACATCTTTGAGGTGCACCTTGGCTCGTGGCGCCGTCACGGCGACGAGCCGCAGGGAGACCCGCGCCCGGACGGCACCTATCCCGGCCCTGGCGATCCGTTCCCCGCTCAGCGCGGCGAGTTCTACTCGTACGACGACCTCTCCGTCGAGCTGGTGGACTACGTGCGCACCATGGGCTACTCGCACATCGAGCTCATGCCCATCATGGAGCACCCGTTTGACGGCTCGTGGGGCTATCAGGTGACGGGTTACTTCGCCCCAACCTCGCGCTACGGTGAGCCCAAGCAGTTCAAGCACTTTGTCGACGCCTGCCACAAGGCCGGCATCGGCGTGATTCTCGACTGGGTACCGGGCGGCTTCTGCGCCGACGAGCAGGGCCTCGCCACTTTCAACGGCGAGATGCTCTACGAGAACGAGATTCACCCCAACTGGGGTACGCACAAGTTCGACTTCTCGCGCGGCCAGGTGCGCACCTTCCTCATCTCCAACCTGCTCTACTGGATTGACGAGTACCACGCCGATGGCATCCGCATGGACGGCGTCACTTCCATGCTCTACCTCAACTTTGGCGTGGACGATCCGCGCCTCAAGAAGTTCAACTCGCGCGGCACCGAGGAAGACGACGAAGCCATCGCGTTTATCCGCCAGTGCAACTCCACGGTGGGCAAGTACTACCCGGATGTCTCGATGATTGCCGAGGAGTCCACGGCGTGGCCGCTCGTGACCTACCCACCCGAGGACGGCGGCCTGGGCTTCAACTTCAAGTGGGACATGGGTTGGATGAACGACACACTGCACTACATGCAGACCGACTTTCCCTATCGCCCGGGCAACCACAGGCTGCTCACGTTCTCGACCATGTATCAGTTCAACGAGAACTTCGTGCTGCCGCTTAGCCACGACGAGGTGGTAAACGGCAAGTGCTCGCTTATCACGCGTATGCCCGGTGACTACTGGCGTCAGTTCGCCGGCATGAGGGCGCTTGCCTTCTACCAGATGACGCACGCGGGTGGCAAGCTCAACTTCATGGGCAACGAGATTGCCCAGTTCATCGAGTGGCGCTATTACGAGGGCATCCAGTACTTCCTGGCCGAGCAGTACGATACCCACCGTCACCAGCAGCAGTTTGTCGCTGCGCTCAACGCGTTCTACAACGCGCATCCCGCGCTCTGGCAGAACTCCTACACGAGCGACGGCTTCGAGTGGATTGACGCCGACAACGCCAAGCAGTCAATCATCTCGTTCATCCGCAAGGGGGACAACCCCAAGGACGACCTCGTCATTCTCATCAACTTTGACGTGAACGCCCGCGAGGACTTCCGCCTTGGCGTGCCCGAGGAGGGCTACTACGAGGAGCTGTTCAACTCCGACGCCGAGCAGTTTGGCGGCTCTGGCGTGGTCAATATCGGCAAGCTCGAGACCAGCGAGATTGCGTGGAACGGCCGCAAGCAGTCCGTCGTCGTCCGCGTGCCTCCGCTGGGCGGCCTCGTCCTGCACCGCACCGGCGCGCTGAGGAAGCGCCGCACCACCGCTGCGCGCGCAAAGTCGTCGGCAACAACGGCCGCCCCTAAGCCCGCCGCCAAGAAGCCGGCAAGCAAGGCTGCCGCCACCAAGAAGCCTGCGGCAGAGGCCAAGCCCGCAGCGGCCAAGAAGCCGGCCGCCGCCAAGAAGCCGACGACAACAAAGAAGCCTGCTGCAGAGGCCAAGCCCGCATCGCGCAGAACGGCAAAGAAGTAAGAAAACCGCCATTTGTCACGCGTGCCATACCGTCAGGCAACGCGCGCGTGACGAATGCGCCCGTATAATGAGACGGGAACGTTCCCATGTAATGTTGGGGGTGTTCCGTCCCGCAGGACATGACATTGGAGTCACATGGCACAGGAAAAGATCTTCAAGGACACCGCAGATTTCGAGAAGCAGTACCGCGAGGCTTGCATGGCAGACCTCAGCAAGAAGTTCGAGGACTGCACCCAGCTCGAGCGCTATCAGGTGCTCGCAACGCTTATCGCAAAGAAGTCGCGCAACGTTGGCATTGGCACTCACCAGAAGGGCGAGAAGAAGGTCTACTACTTCTCCCTCGAGTTCCTCCTTGGTCCGCTGCTTGACAACTACCTGCTCAACCTCGGCGTCCATGATCTTGTCGCCAAGGGCGTGGAGGACATGGGCGGCTCTTTGGAGACCATCTGCCGCCAGGAGGCAGACCCCGGCCTGGGTAACGGCGGCCTCGGTCGTCTCGCCGCGTGCTTCCTCGACTCCATGGCACACGAGGGCATTGCCGGCTATGGCAACGGCATGCGCTACCACTACGGCCTGTTCCGCCAGGTCATCGAGGGCGGTCGCCAGGTCGAGAAGACCGACAACTGGCTTGAGAACGGCTTCCCTTGGGAGTCTCGCCGTGACTCCGGCACGGTGATTGTGCAGTTTGGCGGCCGGGTTGTGCGCCACGAGGACGAGACCGGCCGCTACTGGTTCACCCAGGAGGGCGGCGAGAAGGTGCGCGCCGTCCCGTATGACGTGCCCATCGTTGGCTATGGCACCAAGAAGGTCAACCACCTGCGCCTTTGGAGCGCCGAGCCCTACGAGGAGAACTTCGACCTCGACGCGTTCAATGCTGGCGACTATGCCAAGGCGAACAAGTTCCGCTCCGACGTCGAGGCTATCTCCACGATTCTCTATCCCAACGACTCCGGTGAGCATGGCAAGATCCTGCGCCTGAAGCAGGAGTACTTGTTTGTCTCCGCTGGCCTTCAGACCATCCTCGGTACCTACGAACGCGACTTTGGGCCCGACTGGGAGCACCTTGCCGACCACGTGGCCATCCACACCAACGATACGCACCCCGCCATGTGCGGCCCCGAGCTCATGCGCATCCTGGTAGACGAGCGTGGCGTGGACTTTGACCTGGCCTTCAAGATCGCCAAGCAGACCATCTCCTACACCAACCACACGGTCATGCCCGAGGCGCTGGAGAAGTGGCCCATCGACACCTTCCGTGCCCTCATGCCACGCCTGTACATGTTCATCGAGGAGATCGACCGTCGCTATCGCGAGAGCTTCCCCCACACCTTCGACGACTGGGGAGAGATGCTCAAGAACACCGCCATACTGTGGGACGGCCAGGTGCGCATGGCAAACCTCTCCATCATCTTCAGCCACTCGGTGAATGGCGTCTCCGCGCTTCACACGAGCATCCTCGAGGAGGGCGTGCTCAAGGACTTCTACCGCCTCAACCCCGAGATGTTCAACAACAAGACCAACGGCGTCTCTCACCGTCGCTTCCTCGCCGAGGCGAACCCCTCCTACGCGCGCCTCATCTCTGGCGCCATTGGCACGGGCTGGTTGGATGACGCCTTCGAGCTGGAGAAGCTCACTGCCTACGAGGATGACGCCGGCTTCCTGGACGAGATGGAAAAGGCCAAGCTTGCCGACAAGCAGCGCCTTGCCGCCTACGTTAAGGAGACCTCTGGCGTCGACCTTGACTGCTCCATGGTCTTTGACGTGCAGGTAAAGCGCTTCCATGCCTACAAGCGCCAGCTCCTCAACGTGTTCAAGATCCTGGACATCTACAACCGCATCCTTGCAGACCCGCACTTTGACCCGCGCCCCACGGCGTTCATCTTCTCGGGCAAGGCTGCACAGAGCTACACCTTTGCCAAGGAGGTCATCCGACTCATCAACTCGGTGGCCGACGTGGTGAACAACGACCCGCGCGTGAACGACAAGATCAAGGTCGCCTTTGTCCCCAACTTCGCCGTGTCGAGCGCTCAGCTCATCTACCCCGCGGCCGAGATTTCCGAGCAGATCTCGACTGCCGGCACCGAGGCCTCCGGCACGTCCAACATGAAGCTCATGATGAACGCGGCCATCACGCTGGGCACCTACGACGGCGCCAACGTCGAGATTGCCAAGCTCGTGGGTGACGAGAACATCAAGATCTTTGGTCTGCGTACCGAAGAGGTGGAGGCGCTGCACGCCTCTGGCCGCTACTTCGCGTGGGACCAGTACAACACCGATCGCGAGCGCCTTGGCCGCGTTGTGGACATGCTCTCCGACGGCTCGCTCGCTCGCCTCTCGGGCAACTTCGAGAGCATCCACGACTACCTCATGGTGAGCAACGATCCAGACCTTGTTCTGCGTGACTTCCGCTCCTATGTTAACGCCTGGGACGAGCTCACCACCGCCTACGGAGACCGCGCCGCATGGAACAAGTCTGCGCTGCACAATACCGCCAAGGCCGGATACTTCTCTAGTGACCGAACCATTCGCGAGTACATGAGTGACATCTGGCATATTGAGGCTTAGGAACCATCCCGCGAACTTGCGGGTTGAAGGTACGTGGCAAGTGTTGGGACGATTGAAGGGAATGGGGGACCTTATGAGCAAGAAGGAATGCATCGCGATGCTTCTTGCCGGAGGACAGGGCAGCAGACTTGGTGCGCTCACCAGCAACGTGGCAAAGCCTGCGGTCTCGTTCGGGGGCAAGTTCCGCATCATCGACTTTGCGCTGTCCAACTGCGCAAACTCGGGCGTCTCGACGGTGGGCGTTCTCACGCAGTACCGCCCGTACCTCCTGCACTCCTACATTGGCACCGGCGAGGCGTGGAACCTCGACGAGCGTGACGGCGGCGTTTCCATTCTGCCGCCTTACGCCACCCAGACGGGCGGTGCCTGGTACGAGGGCACGGCAGACGCCGTGACCCAGAACCTGGGCTACATTGACCAGAACGATCCCGAGTACGTGCTCATCCTCTCGGGCGACCAGCTCTACCGCATGGACTACGGCAAGATGCTGGAGAACCACAAGCGCCACAACGCCGACCTCACCATCGCCGTGATGCCGGTGCCCTGGGAAGAGGCCTCGCGCTTTGGCATCATCACCCAGGACGAGGACGAGCGCATCCTCAAGTTCACCGAGAAGCCCAAGAAGCCCGATTCGAACCTCGCCTCTATGGGCATCTACATCTTCAACGCCGACCTCCTCGAGAGCTCCCTCAAGGAGGACGCCATCGACCAGACCTCCGAGCACGACTTCGGGAAGAACATCATCCCCAAGCTTCTGGCAGACGGCAAGCGCCTGTATACGTACGAGTTCAACGGGTTCTGGCGCGACGTGGGTACCATCTCGAGCTACCACGAGACGAGCATGGACCTTCTCGGCCCCAACCCCGCCTTCGACCTCTACAGCGAAGACTTCCCCATCATGAGCAACGCCTCCACGAGGCCGCCCGCGTTTGTGGGCCGCGATGGTGACGTGGACGACTGCCTCGTTGCCAACGGTGTGCAGGTCTACGGCAAGGCCAAGCACTCGATTCTCTCGGTCGACGCATACGTGGGCGAGCATGCCACGGTTGTCGACTCCGTCCTGCTCCCCGGTGCCGTCGTCAAGAACGGCGCGCATGTTGTTCGCGCAATCCTGGGCGAGAACTCCGTCGTCGAGGAGAACGTGAACCTCGGTAGCGTCGACTCTACGAAGGACACGGCTGTCATTGGGAATGACGTCGTTGTCGGGAAGGGGGAGTAAGCAATGGAAAAGGTCATTGGTCTTATCACGTGCAACTACTCGGCCAAGTCTCCGAGCGCACTCGTCGAGAGCCGCCCGGTTGCGTCTATGCCGTTCCTTGGCCGCTACCGCCTGGTCGACTTCCCCCTGTCCAACATGGTCAACGCCGGCCTGCGCACGGTTGGCATGGTCATGCCCTATAACTACCGCTCGATCATCGACCACGTGGGCTCCGGTAAGGACTGGAACCTCGACCGCAAGAACGGCGGCCTGTTTGTCCTCCCCGGCTCCGCCTTTGGCACCTCTCGCACGGGTGCTCGCTTCCTGCTGCGCGACCTTGTCCACAACAAGGTCTTCTTCACCAGGTCCAAGTCTGACTATGTGATCTTCTCGACCGCCAACTTTGTCTACAACATGGACCTCAACGACCTGTACAACGCACACGTGGCATCTGGTGCGGACGTCACCGTGCTTACCAAGCAGGCAAGCGGCAACGACGCCGACGTTACGGGCTTTGAGATGGATGGCTCCCGCGTCACTGGCGTGAAGCACGGCGTCTCGTTTGGCGATACCGCCTTCCTTGACTGCTTTGTGATTAGCCGCCAGCTGCTGCTTGACATGTTCGACTGGTACGCTGCCACCGACTACCTTGACCTTTTTGAGGCCATGGGCAACGACTACGGTCGCGTGAACGTTCAGGCGTACAACTTTGATGGCTATGCGGCGGCGGTGTTCAACAAGAAGAGCTACTACCGCTCCAACATGGACGCGCTCGACCCGCGGATCAATGCCGAGCTCTTCCCCGAGGGCCGCTTCATCAAGACCAAGGCGCACGACACGTCGCCCGCCAAGTTTGAGGTGGGTTCCCACGTCACTAACTCGCTCGTCTCCGCTGGCTGCCGCATCTTTGGCAACGTTGGCGATTCCGTCCTTGGCCGCAATGTCATTGTGGAGAGCGGTGCCACCATTCGTGGTTCCGTGGTGATGCAGGACTGCGTTATCAAGAGCGGCGCTCGCGTAGAGAACGCGATCGTCGACAGGAACAACGTCGTCCCGGCAGGCACCGAGCTTCGTGGCACCCCCGAGGACGTCCTCATCAAGGAAAAGGGTCGCGAGTAAAGGTGGGAACCATGCCAACAAGCGCACACCGCAGGAAGCTGAGGATCCTCTTTGCATCCTCGGAGGCGGTGCCGTTCGCCAAGACTGGCGGCTTGGGCGACGTGGCGGGTTCCCTCCCGCGCGCGCTCAAGCACGCTGGTGCCAAGGCGGCAGTTATTATGCCCAAGTACGGCACCATTCCCCAGGAGTACAAGGACCGCATGAAGCACGTTGCGGACTTCTACGTGCCCCTGGCATGGAGGAATGTCTACTGCGGCATCGAGAAGCTCGAGCTTCAGGGGCTCGACTTCTACTTCGTGGACAACGAGGCGTACTTCAAGCGTGACGGGCTCTACGGCTACTTTGACGATGGCGAGCGCTTTGCCTTCTTTGCGAAGGCCATTTGCGAGGCAATCGTCAAGGTGCCGGAGCTTGCCTGCGACGTCCTGCACTGCAACGATTGGCAGACAGCGCTTTGCCCCGTCTTCCTGCGCGAGCTCTACCGTGGCGCGCCGCAGTGCAACAACGTCAAGACCGTCATGACGGTCCACAACATCAAGTTCCAGGGCCAGTACGGAGACAAGATGCTCTCCGACATCCTTGGCCTTGCTGACATCCCCGCCGCTCGTGACCAGCTCTACTGCGACAAGGACTCGATCAACTTCATGAAGGGTGGCCTGTGCTACGCGGACGCCCTTACCACCGTGAGCCCGAGCTACGCCTACGAGCTGCAGATGCCGTTCTACGGAGAGGGGCTTGATCCCATCTTCCGCAGGCGCTCCAACATCCTGACGGGCATCCTCAACGGTATCGACACGAGCATCTGGAACCCCAAGACAGACGCCATGATTCCGGCCAACTACTCTGCCGACGACCTTGCCAACAAGGCCGAGTGCAAGCGTGCCCTCCAGGAGGAGCTTGGTCTGC
The DNA here is from genome assembly GCF_001494635.1 of Tractidigestivibacter scatoligenes. Lineage (GTDB taxonomy): Bacteria > Actinomycetota > Coriobacteriia > Coriobacteriales > Atopobiaceae > Tractidigestivibacter > Tractidigestivibacter scatoligenes. The sequence goes on from NZ_LOJF01000001.1 coordinate 263,044, forward strand.
GCCAGGACCCCACACGCCCGCTTGTGGTGATGATTGGCCGTCTCACCAACCAGAAGGGCCTGGGACTTGTCCGCTACGCCATGGACGGCATCATGAGGCGTGGCGTCCAGGTGGCCATTCTCGGCACCGGTGACGCTGACCAGGAGGAGGCGTTCCGCTACTTCGACCAGAAGTACGGCGACATGATGTGCGCGCGCATCGCCTTTGACAACGCGCTTTCGCACCGCATGTACGCTGGCGGCGACATCCTGCTCATGCCGTCCGAGTTTGAGCCCTGCGGGCTCTCCCAGATGATTGCCATGCGCTATGGCACGCTTCCTCTCGTGCGCGAGACGGGTGGCCTGCGCGACTCTGTGGTCCCGTACAACAAGTTCACCGGCGAGGGTACCGGCTTCCGCTTCTCCAACATGAACGCGGACGAGATGGCCGACACCCTCCTGGGGGCCTGCGAGATCTTCTGGACTAACCAGGAGCTCTGGACTAAGCTCATGCTCCAGGCCATGGCGACGGACTTCAGCTGGCGCCGTGCCGCAAACGACTACATGGACATCTACCACGGACTTCACCCTGAGGTCATTAGGTACAACAAGAGAAGAGACAGGTAAGGCTTGAAGGCGCGGCACGTAACTTCCGAGAGGGAGTACAGAGATCCCTTTGGCGCCGTCCGGTTGGGCGGCGCCGTTACTGTAGGCATCGACGTCTGGGATGACGAGGTGGTGTTCTGCACCCTTCGCACCTGGACGGACGGGGTGGGTGAGCGACTCCTCGAGATGCATGGCGAGAAGCGCGGCGGTGTGACGCACTTCTCGGTTACCTTTACGCCGGACAGGACCGGCATCATTTGGTACAGCTTCGACATCGAGGCGTCCGATGGCGCCGTGTGGCGCTATGGCGCTCAGCCCGGCTGGACTACCGGCGAGGGCGCGTTTGCCTATGGCGACCCGCCATCGTTCCAGATAACCGTGTACAAGCAGCGTGCCATCCAGCCCAACTGGTATCGCGGCGGCATTGTCTACCAGGTCTTTCCCGATCGCTTTGCCCGTGGGAAGGACTGGCGCCACAGGGCCGACGTCGCCATGGAGCGCCCACACATCGCAGGTCCCGGCCGTACCGTGATCGACGACTGGTCCACGCCCCCTACCTACGACAAGGACGAGAATGGCCGCATAAAGCGTTGGGACTTCTACGGCGGAACCCTCGAGGGCGTTCGCGAGAAGCTGCGCTACCTCAAGGATCTGGGCGTGACGGTGATCTACCTCAACCCCATATTTGAGGCCGCAAGCAACCACCGCTACGACACCGGTGACTACATGGCCATCGACCCCATGCTTGGTGACGAGGAGAGCTTCCGCCGCCTGTGCGTGGACGCCGAGGAGATGGGCATCTCGGTGATCCTGGACGGCGTCTTCAACCATACGGGCTGCGATTCTCGCTACTTCAACAAGTACGGGAACTACCCAGACTCCGTGGGCGCATACCAGAGCACGGACTCGGTCTATCGCTCGTGGTACACGTTCCATGACGACGGGACCTACGACAGCTGGTGGGGTGTGGACGACCTTCCCGCCATCAACGAGAACGACCCCTCCTACCACGAGTTTATTTGTGGCCGAGAGGGCGTGGTGCGTCGGTGGCTGCGCGATGGCGCACGCGGCTGGCGCCTGGACGTGGCCGACGAGCTTCCAGACAGCTTCATCGCGGACATCAAGCATGCGGTTCTCGCCGAGAAGCCCGACGGCCTTCTCATTGGGGAGGTGTGGGAGGACGCCAGCAACAAGACCGCCTACGGCTCGCTGCGCCAGTACTTCGAGGGCTCTGAGCTTGACGGCACCATGAACTACCCGCTGCGCGAGGGCCTTCTCGCCTTCATGCGCAACGAGATTGGCGCGCAGGAGCTCACAAGACGCCTGGAGCAGCTGGGCGAGAACTACCCCGGCCAGGCGCTCTACAGCGAGCTCAACCTCCTGGGCAGCCACGACCGCGAGCGGCTGTTCACGACGCTCGGCGGCGCACCCAACCCCGACACGCTCTCCGAGTCCGAGCGTGCGTCGTATCGCCTTGACCCCGGCCAGCGCAACCTGGCCAAGAGCCGCCTGTGGGCAATTACGCTGTTGCAGATGACCCTGCCTGGGGTTCCCTGCATCTACTATGGGGACGAGCGCGGCATGGAGGGCTTCCGCGACCCGTACAACCGCGCGGCCTACCCCTGGGGCGGCGGTGACAAGGACTGCTTTGACATCTACCGCAACGCCATTGCCGTGCGCAAGACGCTCGACGTGCTGGTGGACGGCAGGTTCAACCCGTTTGCGGTGGGCGATGACGTGTTTGGGTTCTGGCGCAGGAGCCGAACCAAGAGCGACTGCGTGTGCGTGCTGGTCAACGCCAGCCTGAAAGACTCGCATACCGTGCGGGTGCCCATTGAGAGCGGCATGGAGGTCTCGGATGTTGTCTCCGGCCGCGACCCTAAGGTATCGCAGGGCCAGGCGGAGGTCTTCCTGTGGCCGCTGGGCACGGCGGTGCTGCACTTCCATAGGCACGAGCGACTCCAGAAGCCGCTCGAGCGCGGTATGGGTGTGCTGTGCCACGTGACCTCGGTGCCCAACAACGGCAAGCCGGGAACGCTGGGGGCGCCGGCAAAGCGCTTCGTGGACTGGCTTGCCAGTTGCGGCCAGCGCTACTGGCAGGTGCTTCCCGTGAACCCCACGGACGAGTTTGGCTCGCCCTATGCGGGGCTGGCTGCCAATGCGGGCAATGTTGCTCTTCTCGAGCGTGATCCCGAGGAGGTTTTCGCTGACGACTCCCTCTTTGGTGATGGTCGCTTTGCGGAGTTCTGCGACGACAACGACTACTGGCTTACCCCCTACGCCACCTTCTGTGCACTGAAGGACAAGTTTGACGATGCCCCATGGCAGGCCTGGCCAGAGCACTATCGCAGCTATTCTCCGCGCCTTGCGGATGACCCAGAGCTGGTGCCGGGCATCGAGGCGGCGCGCAAGCTGCAGTTTGAGTTCCAGCTTGAGTGGAACGAGCTCCGCGCATATGCCAACAAGCGCGGCGTGCGCATCGTGGGCGACATGCCCATGTACGTCTCGGCTGACTCTGCGGACGTGTGGAGCGAGCCGGACATCTTTGACCTGGACGAGAATGGCCATGCTGCCATGCAGGCCGGCGCCCCCGCCGACCAGCTCTCCGCCGAGGGACAGCTCTGGGGCAACCCCACCTACGACTGGGACGTCCTGCGCTCCGACGGCTACGACTGGTGGCTGCGCAGGCTTGATCGCGCGTTCAAGCTCTATGACTACGTTCGCCTTGACCACTTTATTGGGTTCTCCTCGTACTACGAGATTGAGGCTGGAAAGCCGGCGACCGAAGGCGCGTATGCCTTTGGGCCTGGCGCCAATCTCTTCCGTGCAGCCAACAAGCTCTTTGGCGGCTTGCCGCTTATCGCCGAGGACCTGGGCAACGTCACTCCCGCCGTTCGCGCGCTTATAGCCGAGACGGGTGTGCCAGGTATGAGCATTGTTCAGTTTGCCGACCAGGACGTTCGCAACGAGTTCACGCCCAACAGGGGGTCTGTAGTCTACACGGGCACGCACGACACCGAGACCCTGGTGGGCTGGTGCTCCCGTAGCTTTGCTGACGGTGACGCCGAGAAGGCCGCCGAGGTGGCACGCGACATCGAGCGCCGCACCGTTGGCGTCGAGAACGACGTGGTAATCATGCCGCTCCAAGACGTGCTTCTCCTTGGGAACGAGGCGCGCATGAACGTGCCCGGCGTGGCCGAGGGCAACTGGGCGTGGCAGGCGGATGCGGCAGACGTTGAGGCTGCGGCCGCCTGGCTTCGCGAGCTTGCAGATGATTCCGGGAGGGCTACCGGGAAGTAGCAAGGCTTTCGGAGAATAGCTCCTTTTCTTAATGCGCTATTGCGTTTGCGCAGGTCGCGGTAATCGCGTTTAAGAATCGGAGCTATTCTCTGGCCTTGCGTGGTGGCGCAGATAACCATGCCGCTTACGTAAATTCTCAACAACGTTAAAAAATCCCAAAACTCTGTGTAAGCGTTCAGTTATGATTGGCTGCATCCTTTACATGAACCTTATCTTTGTCCAAAGGATCTGCCATGGCACTCACGCGCAAAGAGTTCGACATCCTCAGTACGCTTGCCACCTCCCCGGGCGATGCCCGTGCTCAGGCGGCCTCTCCGGAACTGGATGAGCTTCGCAGCATGGGGCTTGTGTCAGGCACCGCCATCACCGAGCTTGGCCGCAAGGCGCTGGAGCCCTATCGCGTAGAGAACGCGGTCATCATGGCCGCTGGCCTCTCGTCTCGCTTTGTGCCCGTCTCGTACTGGCGTCCCAAGGGACTCACGAGCGTTCGCGGCGAGGTGCTCATCGAGCGCCAGATTCGCCAGCTCCACGAGGCGGGGATAACAGACATCACCGTTGTTGTTGGCTATCGTGCGGATGAGTTTGCCTACCTTGTCGAGAAGTACGGTGTTCGCCTGGTGAACAACGACCTCTATGCTGAACGGAATAACAACTGGACGCTCTGGCTTGTTCGTGACCAGCTGAGGAACACCTACGTCTGCTCGTCGGATGACTACTTCGCCAAGAACCCCTTCGAGACGTACGTCTATCGCGCCTACTACTCGGCAGTCTACATGGATGGCCCTACGGACGAGTGGTGCCTGGGCGTTGACGAGAATGACCGCATCACTTCCGTGACGGTTGGCGGCAAGGATGCGTGGGCCATGCTCGGCCACGTGTACTTTGACCGCGCCTTCTCCAACACCTTCGTGCGCATTCTCGAGAGCATCGTGCGCAGCCCGTTCTACGAGGAGAAGTACGCCGACGAGCTCTGGGAGACCATCTTTGCACGCAACCCCGACTGCCTCTCGATGGACATGCGCCGCTATCCGGCAGACCAGGTCCTGGAGTTTGACTCGGTGGACGAGCTGGTGGAGTTTGACCCCGGTTTTCTCTCCACTGTCGAGTGCCCTGCCATCGACAACATCGTGGACGTCCTGGGGTGCGAGCGCACGCAGCTGCACGACTTCTATCCCATCAAGAACGGGCTCACCAACCTCACCTTCCACTTTGCCGTGGGGACAGACGAGTACGTCTATCGCCACCCTGGCATTGGTACCGAGAAGTTCATCAACCGCACTGCCGAGAAGGACGCAGACACCGTTGCTCACGAGCTGGGGATAGACCGCACCTTCATCTACGAGGACGCCGAGAAGGGCTGGAAGATCTCGCGCTTTGTGCCCAACGCGAGAAACGTCGACCCCCTCAACCACTATGAGGTCTCGCGTGCGATGGCGCTAGCCCGCACCTTCCACGAGTCGGACGCGAAGATCGATGCCAAGTTCGACTTCTACGAGGACGGCCTTGGCTACGAGCAACTGCTCAAGTCCCATGGTGAGATTGGCGTCCCAGGCTATGAACAGCTGCGCGAGAAGGTCACCCGCCTGAATGAGTACTGCGTCGCCGACGAGGGCTTCTCTGCCTGCTTCTGCCATAACGACTATCTGCCGCTCAACTTCCTCATTGGCGAGGACGGCTCGATGAGCGTGATCGACTGGGAGTTTGCCGGCATGGGAGACCCTGGCAACGACACGGCGACCTTCATCATCTGCTCCCAGTACAACGAGGAGCAGGCCAACGCCGCCATTGACGCCTACTTTGGGCGAGCGGCGACTCCGGTCGAGCGGCGCCACTTCTGGGCACGCGTGGTGCTCGGCGGTTGGTGCTGGTACGTCTGGGCGCTTGAGAAGGACGCCGAGGGGGCGGGCGTGGGCGAGTGGCTCGACATCTACAAGAGCTACGCCGTCACATATGTTGACAAGGTTCTCTCGTGGTACGAGAAGAACGACACCATAACTGCCTAACAGGCTGTTGAGAGGGGACTATCATGCCGTATGGCTTTGGCGCTGCGCTCACCTGGGCGCTTGACACGGTAATTCTCGGCATCGCGCTGGCCAACCCAGCCTTTGCCGCCACGCCGCAGGCAATCGCGCTCGCCGCCTTCACGAGCACCTTCCTGCACGACGCAAGCTCGGCGGTCTTCTCGTTTGCCTACATGGGCATTCGTCGCAAGCTGGGCGAGACCTGGCGTACGCTTCGCAGCAAGAGTGGCCTGGTCATCGTGGGCGCCGCCCTTATCGGCGGTCCCGTGGGCATGACGGGCTACGTGCTTGCCATCAACAACATTGGCCCTGCCTACACGGCTGCCATCTCGGCCTTCTTCCCAGCCTACGGCGCAGCGCTTGCAACCGTGGTCCTTAAGGAGCACATGCGTCCATACCAGTGGGCGGGGCTTGCGGCATGTCTGGTTGCGGTCGCCGTGCTGGGCTGGACGCCCGTCGACGGCGTGCCCGGAAGCTGGGGCATGGGCATCGTTGGCGCCCTCGTGTGCGTTCTTGGCTGGGGCACCGAGGCTGTGGTGATCGACTGGGGCCTGCGCAACGCGAGCGTGGACGACGAGTGCGCCATGCAGATACGCCAGACCACCTCTGCCCTTACGTACGCGCTGGTCATCCTGCCGTTCCTCGGTGGCTGGCCCAGTGCCATCGAGGCCCTTACCTCAAGCGCCATGCCCACCATCGCGCTTGCGGCCCTCTCCGGCACGGCATCGTACCTGCTCTACTACAAGGCGATTGCCACCATTGGTGCTTCACGTGCCATGGCGCTCAACATCACGTACTCCGCCTGGGCCATCCCCTTCTCGCTTTTGCTTCTGGGCACGATGCCCGATGCTCGTGGCGTGGTGTGCGCCGTTGTAATCATCCTTGGCGCCATCACGGCGGCGACAGACGTGAAGACCCTCTTTGGGCGAGGGGAGAAGGCTGGCGCATAGGCCCGTACTGACCAGTGCATGAGACAAAGGGACAGTCCCTTTGTCTCATTTGCGAGGACGCTTCGACCCTGGTCCCGTCACCTGCTACAATCGCGGAGAATTGCCACCACAAGCGAGCCCGCATGCATGGCCATGCGGGCCGCTTTGCATGTCCTTTGGCAGGGCGGGGTGCCCGGCCGCCAGGTGATGTGCCGCACCCAAGGAGCTGCCTCGATGTTCATCAATAGGGTTTCTCGCCAGCTGCTCTCCGCGCCGGAGCTCGTGCCGCTCCTGCACGAGCTGGGTTCTGGCAACGACGCATCTCTCGCCGTGGGGCAGAGCGCTCGCCCGCTGGTGATTGCGGCGCTCTGGGCACGTGACCCGCGCCCGTGCCTGGTTGTTGTCTCGGGCGAGGAGGCGGCGGACCGCACCGCGCGGGCGCTCGCTGCCTGGCTTGGCCAGGATGTTGTTGCGCGCTACCCCATACGCCGCGATTTCCCGTGGGCTGAGACAGCCCCCGATGACGCCGTGATTGGCGCGCGTTGTCGTGCGATTGCCCGGCTTGCTGCGGGCGAGAAGTGCGTCGTGGTTGCTTCTGCGCCGGCGCTTCTGCGTCGCGTGCCGCCAGCAGGCTCCGGTTACTTTGCCTCGAGCACCTTCTCCGTTGGTGACGAGGTGCCCTTTGAGGACGTGGCGCCGCTGCTTGTTGGCATGGGCTACACGGACGTGGGCGACGCCGAGGACGTGGCGGCGCCCGGCACCTTTCACGTGCATGGCGACTCCGTCGACGTCTTTCCCGCGCAGGCAACGTCCCCGGTGCGCATCGAGTTCTTTGGCGACGAGATCGACCGCGTGCGCCGCATGGTGCCCTCCACGGGCCAGACCATCGGCGAGCTGGACTCCGTTGACGTTGTGCCCTGTCGCGAGATGGCCTTCACCAACGAGACCATCGCCCGCGCGGAGAAGGCCCTCTACAACCGCGCGCAGAACGATGCCAAGGTGGCAGCCGACCTCGAGGCAATCCAGGCGCGCTCTGCTCAGCCCTCGCTCGAGAAGTACCTCCTGGCGCTCTACGGTGGCTCGGCCAGCCCCATCGAGCACATCTCGAAGGACGCCCTGGTTGTGCTCGCCGAGCCCCGCGCGCTCTTCGACGATTGCCAGCGAGCCATGGATGACATCTCGGCGTCGGCCTCCTCGGCGCACGTCTCGACAGACGGGCTCTACACCAGCCCGCGCGAGATGGACTTTGGCCGCCAGCAGCGCCTGTCCCTCTCGTCGATTCTGAGGGTGGGCGGCTCGGTGACGGCAGAGCTCAAGGTGCGCCAGCCCAACGTGGCGGGCGCGGACACCAAGCTCATCTCGGTGGTGCGCCAGCTGGTGAACGACAACGTGAGCGTTGTGTTTGCCGCGCCGGACCGCGGGGCCCGCGAGTCTCTCGAGCTGCGCCTGACCGACGAGCACATCCCCTTTGCGGAGTCGCTGGGCTCGGCAGCCGAGAACGCCGTACCCGTGACCTCGGCAGACGCCAACAGTGCCATAACGCCCCTGCGACGCGGCTCCGTGACGTTCACGGACGCGCCGGTGCCTGCGGGCATCGTGGTGCCTTCGGCGCATCTGGGCGTGCTCTCGATCTCTGACCTCACGCCGCGCACGGCCCGAAACCGCCGCCGCGCCAAGCGCGTGGATCCTACGAGCGTGACCTTTCCGTTCAAGCCCGGCGACTACGTGGTCCACGCCACGCACGGCATCGCGCTCTTCTCGCAGATTGTGCGCCAGGAGGTCGCCGGCCGCATGCGCGACTACTTCCTCCTGGAGTACGCCGGCGGCGACAAGCTCTACGTGCCGCTCGAGCAGGTCGACCGCATCACGCGCTACGTGGGACCAGACGGCTCAAGCCCGCGACTCACGCGCCTCAACACGGCGGACTGGTCGCGCGCCACGGGCAAGGCCAGGCGCTCCGCCAAGAAACTGGCGTTTGACCTGGTGGACCTCTACACGCGCCGCGCCTCGGTGACGGGCTATGCCTTCTCCCCGGATACCCCCGCCCAACTGGATATGGAGTCGAGCTTCCCCTACGACCTTACGCCCGACCAAGCCTCGGCCGTGGCGGACATCAAGGCCGACATGGAGGCGAGAAAGCCCATGGACCGATTGCTCTGCGGCGACGTGGGCTTTGGCAAGACCGAGGTTGCTCTGCGTGCGGCGTTCAAGTGCTGCCAGGACGGCAAGCAGGTTATGGTGCTGTGCCCCACCACGATTCTGGCCGAGCAGCACTTCGAGACGTTTTTTGCGCGCTTCTCGCCCTTTGACCTGGACGTTCGTGTTCTCTCGCGCTTTGTGACGCCGGCTCAGCAGCGGCAGGCGCTCGAGGGGTTTGCCGCGGGCACGGTGAACGTGCTCATTGGCACGCACCGGCTCCTCTCGGCAGACGTCAACCCGCATGACCTGGGGCTCGTTATCATCGACGAGGAGCAGCGCTTTGGCGTGCAGCACAAGGAGCAGCTCAAGAACATGCGCGAGCAGGTCGACGTGCTTACGCTCTCGGCAACGCCTATCCCGCGCACCATGCAGATGGCCATGAGTGGTGTGCGCGACATGAGCCTCATCATGACGCCGCCACCGGGGCGCCTGCCCGTGAAGGTGCACGTGGGGGAGTGGGACCCAGACCTGGTCTCTGCTGCCATCCGCAACGAGCTTGGGCGCAAGGGGCAGGTCTACTATGTGAGCAATCGCGTGACCACCATCGACGACGCTGTGGCGCGCGTGATGGAGGCGGCGCCCGAGGCTCGCGTGGGCGTGGCGCACGGCAAGATGAGCGCCCGCGAGGTAGAGGACGTGATGCTGCGCTTCCAGGAGCACGAGATTGACGTGCTGGTGGCCACCACCATCATCGAGAGCGGCATCGACAACCCGCGCACCAACACGCTGATCATCGAGGACTCGCAGCGTCTGGGCCTGGCGCAGCTCTATCAGCTCAAGGGCCGCGTAGGGCGTGGCCGCACGCAGGCGTACGCGTACTTCATGTTCCCCTCCACGGCGCCGCTCACGCCCGAGGCAACCGACCGCCTCACCGCCATCAACGAGTACCAGGATCTGGGCAGTGGCATGCGCATTGCCATGCGAGACCTCGAGATTCGCGGCGCGGGCTCGCTCATGGGCGCCGAGCAGCACGGCAACCTCTCCAGCGTGGGCTTTGACCTCTTCACTCAGATGCTGGGCGAGGCCGTTGCCGAGGCTCGTGGTGAGACCGCCGAGGTGGAGGTGCCCGAGGTCACCATCAACCTCTCTGCCGACTTCTACCTTGCTGAGGAGTACATGCCCGAGGTAGACCAGCGCGTACTTGCCTACCGCAGGCTTGCCGCGGCCACCGAGCTTTCCGACGTGGATGCGATCCAGCGCGACCTCGAGGAGAGCCACGGTGCGCTGCCGCTTGCCGGTCGCAACCTCCTTGACCGGGCGCGCATTCGCATCCGCGCGCAGCGCCTGGGCTGCACGTCCGTCTCGCTTACCAACGGGCGCCTGGTCTACCAGGGGATTGACGTGCCGAGAAAGACGGTGCTCAAGCTCAAGGAGCGCGGGGCCCTGGTCTACCCCAAGACGCACAAGCTGGCGTATCCCTTCCGCGCAAAGCAAGAGGAGGTCATGCCTGCCGCGCTCGGCGTGCTGGAGGAGATTGGCGGCGGAGACGAGACGGACGACGAGTAGGGCGGGGCTTGGCGCTCAGGGTTTGACACTCACGTTGCCTCTTTGAGGAGTGCCCGCCACACATTTGGGGCCTCACGGCCCCAGTCCGTCTCGTTGCCTTATGCTGGCGAGAGCTGGCGTAAGGCACAACATGACGAGAGGGGCAGCTTCAATGGCTTTGAGCAAGGACGATAGAGCAAGGCTCATTAAGTCTGGCAAGCTGGCGCGCACGGCGCTTGCGGCGGCGCGCATGGGGACGAGAACGGCGCCGCATTCCGGCGATGCGGACTCGGCCTCCACCGAGACGCCTCTGCCCGGAGAGATCACGGATTACCTGCGCGGGGCTCTTCTCGTCGAAGACGCGGGCGACGGCCTTGTGCAGCCCTATCGCTTCTCCAAAAAGCAACAGCGCTACCTGGACTCCGTTGGTCGCGGGCGCCGTGCCCGCGCGACCTCGGGCATATGCCTGGCGTTTGTGACCACGGGCAACGAGGTCTCCTTTGACTGCCGCGTGACAGGTGCCCTGGACCCTGCGCACCCCCTGTACGCCGAGGTCATGGAGCACCTTGGCAGCCTGGGCAAGGCGGAGGACGGCCTTATCGACGGCATTGACGTAGTAGTGGGGGGCGGACAGGCCCACACCGTCGCGGTGCGAGACGGCCGCATCTCCGTGCGCTTTGACAATCCCCAACGCGTGCCTGTCGAGGTGCGTATCTGCCTGCCGCTCATCATGTCGGTTGCCGTAGGCAACCTTGCCTCTAACGGCATGGCAACACCCGCACCCCGCCGTGGCTATCTGCTTGCCCTTGGCGACTCTATTACCCAGGGCTTTGTTGTGGGATGCCCGTCTCTCTCGTACCCGGCGCTCCTCTCGGAGGGGCTTGGCCTAGACCTGGTGAACCAGGCCGTGTGCGGCTACGTCTTTGACGCGCAGACCCTTGTGGGAATGAAGGCTCTGCGAAAGGAGCCGCCCTCGGCAATAACCGTAGCCTACGGGACCAATGACTGGGGCCGCAAGGGCTCGGGCAAGAAGATCCGCCGTGATGCAGCCGCCTACTTGGACCGTCTCTGCGAGCTTTTCCCACGCACGCCCATCTACGTGCTCACGCCGCTCTGGCGCGCGGACGAGGACGACAATGAGGCGCTTGCCGGCATTCCCAGTGGCAAGTCGCTCTCTTGGGTGCGGCGTTCTATTGAGCGCGCGTGCCAACCCCACGCCAACGTAACCGTTGTTGACGGCACAAATATCCTGCCGAGAAACCCGCTCCTCTTTGCCGACGGGCGCCTGCATCCCGGCTCGACCGGTGCGGGAATTGTCGCGGAGGCGCTGGCTGCCGCCATGCGCGACGGTGACATTGACGCGAATGGCTGTGCTCCGCAGGTGACGCCTCTGCCGGCCTCGACGCAGAAGTCGACATGCTCTGCCGCGCCAAGCCGCCTTGATGCCGTGGACGCAGAGAGTCTTTCTCGTCCTGGCGCTCCCGGCGCGCACCGTGAGTTTGACCGTCTTGTGCGTACGGTGTGGCGCCTGCGCCAGGAGGACGGCTGCCCGTGGGACCGCGAGCAGACGCACGAGTCCCTCGTGCGCTACATGGTCGAGGAGGCCTATGAGGCAGCAGAGGCCCTGCGCGCGGGCAGCCCCTCTCATATGGCAGAAGAGCTTGGCGATGTGCTTTACCAGGTGGTTCTCAACTCCCAGGTTGCTGCGGAGGAGGGCAGCTTCACCATCGACGACGTGTGCCGTACCATAGACGAGAAGCTCGTTCGCCGCCATCCGCACGTCTTTGGTGGCGTGGATGCCGAAACCCCCGAGGACGTGGCGCGCATCTGGGAAGACGTGAAGCGTCGCGAGCGCGAGGAGGCCGGCGGTCCCACTATGGAGAGCGAGCCCGGGCTTCTCGACTCGGTGCCGCGCTCGATGCCTGCGCTTATGCAGTGCCAGAAGATTAGCGCCCGTGCGGCAAAGGTCGGCTTCGACTGGGACGACGTCTCTGGCGTGTGGGAAAAGGTGCGCGAGGAGCGCGATGAGTTCGAGCGTGAGCCCGCAGGCTCGCAGAGTCGTGCGCTCGAGTTTGGAGACCTGCTCTTCTCGCTGGTGAACGTTGCGCGCATGGAGGGCATCGACGCAGAAGGGGCCTTGTCCCAGAGCAACGAGAAGTTTCGTCACCGCTGGTCTTGCATGGAGAGCCTGGCGTGCGACGAGGGCCGCGACCTTGATGCTCTCTCGACCGCGGAACTGAATGAGCTTTGGGACCGTGCGAAGCAAGAGGAGAAGCACTCCTGAGTTCGGACGCGGGCACTTCTGGTATACACTGGATGCCACGCGGTAAACCCGCGCTGTCACGCCAAATCAAACTAGAAACGAAGTAGCGGCATGAGCAGATATTCGGGCACAGAGATTGCGCTAAGGGGTTCCACAGACGTGTCGCCAAGACCTGCCGTATACACCTATTCCGCAGGTAGGGCACATCGCTCGCCCTTTTCGTCAGTCATGGAGGGCGTTCGCGTGGAGGAAGACAGCCCCTCGGGGCGCCATGTTGGAACGGGTACTGCACAGCGCTTGCGCTCGAACCGCACGCAGTCTGCAAACGCCTGCAGGCGCTCCTCGCGTCGCGCCGCCGTCAGCCGTGCAACGGCGACTCGCTCTGTTGGCGCTGCCAGTGCTTCTCGCACGCGCACGCGTTCCGAGCGCCGTGCGCAGCGCACCGCCGATCCAACGACCGGCGTTGCTTCCAACGTTGCCTCCAAAGCCGCAGGCGTTGCCTCTGGCGCCTCGTCCGCTGCCTCTGCAACGGTCTCGCGCGCCGAGGGGTTCGTCGGCGCGCATCGCCTTCCCGTCATCATTGCTGCCGTGGTAATTGCCATGGTGGTCATGCTCTATGGGCCGGCGTGCAACCTCTACGCCGCCTGGCGCTCGGGGCTTGATCTCCAGGCCACCTATGACGCCACCACCCAAAGCAACGACCAGCTCACCAGCGAGGTTGACGCACTTATGACGCCTGAAGGCGTCCAGGACCTCGCGCGGGAGCGCGGCTACGTTGGCGAGGGCGAGACCGGCGTGGTTGTCGAGGGCCTCTCAGACAGCAGCACCGACGCCGCCCCTATGGGTACGGGTACGGTTGTCTCGGCAGACGTCCCTTGGTATGTAAGCGCTGCCGACGTCATCTTTCGGTACCACGCGGATTCCTCGGGAAGCGGTAACTAATGCGTAGGGTTGCGGTTATCGATATTGGTACGGTCACCTGTCGCCTTGCGGTGGCGGACGTCGAGGGGTCGCGGGTCATTAGGCTTGGCAAGCAGTCGAACATCTGCAACCTGGGACAGGACGTAGACAGGACCGGCAAACTTGCGCAGGAGGCCATGGAGCGCGTCTTTGCGTGTGCAAAGGCGTATGTAGACTCGGCGCGCGAGTCCGGCGCTGAGGCCGTGTGCTGCACTCTCACGAGCGCCGCCCGCGACGCCTCGAACTCGCCCGAGCTTGGGGCCGCACTTGCGTCGCTCGGGCTCGACCCGCTTATCATTCCGGGGCAAATTGAGGGTGCGCTCACCTTCCTGGGAGTTGCCCAGGACTTTGACGGCCGTCGCATCCTTGTGGCTGACAACGGCGGTGGCTCTACCGAGCTTGCCGTGGGCGAGCTTACCGGTGGCACGCTTGACCTGGGATGGGTCACCTCGGTCCAGGTTGGCTGCAGGCGTCTTACGGAGCGCTTCCTCTCACGTGAGGACCCGCCTTCCGCGGCTGACCTGGCTCAGGCCCACGAGTACGCGGCACAGACCTTCTCGCAGGCGCTCAAGGACGCTGGAGCGCGCCTGGGCAATCCCCAGACGCTCGTGGTTACGGGCGGGACAGTTACCACGCTTGTGGCTATTGATGCCGCGCTTGATCCGTATGATCCCGCCTATGTTCACCTCCACGAGCTTACGCGCGAGAAGGTCGATGCCCTCGAGCAGCGGCTGGCGTCGCTTACGCAGGAGGAGCGCGCCGCGCTGAAGGGCATCCGGGCAAAGCGTGCCCCCGTAATCCTTGGCGGTGCTGTTGCCGTGTCCGAGCTTCTCCGCCAGACCGGATTTTCTAGCCTTACGGCGAGCGAGAGCGACCTTCTCTTCGGCCTTTCTATCGTTGCTGCTGCTATGCTTGAGGGGCGCGAGTCTCCGGTGGTGTGGAAGCCCACCATGAGACCGCTCAAGCCGTCTGGGGAGTAAGACTTCCGGGCAAGCTGGGGGCGTGGCGGAATTGGCATACGCAGGGGACTTAAAATCCCTCGCCGAAAGGATTGTGGGTTCGAGTCCCACCGCCCCTACCACCTAAATATTCGGCAGGCCCGCCCGCCGCTGGCGTGTTGTTTTGGCGCATGCGCCCAGAACATCCCGTTGCGTATCACATATGAGGACAAGTGGTGTACAACTATGTCTCGCAACGTCGATGTGCTTGTAGCAGGGGAGGGGCAAGCATGGCAGAGAACGACGCGGATGCGCTCCGGGGTGCGCCGCAGGCAGTCACAAGCAGGCCTGTAGAGCGAGCTGCAGGCAAGGCAGGCTCTGCCCCGGTGTACTCGCAGCTTGCAGACCTTCTGCGCGAGAAGATTGGCCTTCACGAGTGGGCCCCTGGCTCGCGCATCCCCTCCGAGCACGAGCTCATGGCGCGCTTTGGCATCTCTCGTGGTACCGTGCGGCGCGCCATCAGCGAGCTTGTTGACGAGGGCTTTCTCGTCCAGGTGCGTGGGTCGGGCACCTTTGTCTCGGAGCGCGCTCTCTCGCACCCTGCGGGCGAGCGGCCCCTCTCGTTTGGCGAGTCCCTCCGCGAGCAGGGCAAGGACTTCGTGACCAACGTGCTCGACAAGCGCGTTGTGCCTGCGCCCGCAGACGTTGCCGAGCACCTGCGCATACAGCCGGGCAGCCCAGTGCTCTACCTGCTGCGCGTTCGCACAGTCGACGGCAAGCCGGTCATATGCCAGGAGGGATGGGAGAACCTGGGGGAGTGCCCGGGCCTGGCGGAGGCGGATTTCTCGCACGAGACGGCCTTTGATGCAGTGGAGCGCTGCTCTGGACGAAAGATCACCTGGTCCAAGGTGCGTTACTCTGCCGCGGCTGCCGGCAAGCGCGCAGAGGCGCTTGGTTGTGAAGAAAGTGACCCCGTGCTGGTGCTGCGCCAGAC
Source organism: Tractidigestivibacter scatoligenes (assembly GCF_001494635.1). GTDB lineage: Bacteria > Actinomycetota > Coriobacteriia > Coriobacteriales > Atopobiaceae > Tractidigestivibacter > Tractidigestivibacter scatoligenes. Next base: position 278,717 of record NZ_LOJF01000001.1, read on the forward strand.
CATCGGCCTTGCGGACGCAACAGTCATCGAGTGGGGCCTCACGTGGTTGCTCGCGGGACAGGAGGTCGCCGGGACCTCCGTCCAGGACGGCTGGCTTCCCACGGCGCTCGCGCCCGCGCTTGCGCCAGCTGAGCGCCGCCGCCTCTGCGGCCTTGCCTTGGACATTCGCCGTGCCGTCGTTAAGTTTGCGCATGCCAATCCAAACATGCCGTTCCACCTGGGCGGCAGCCTCTCTGCGGCAGAGATTCTAGCCGTGCTCTACGGTGGCGTCATGCGCACCGGGGCCGACGGCACTCTCTGGGAGCAGCGCGACCGCTTTGTGCTCTCCAAGGGCCACGCCTCTCTCGCACTCTATCCCGCCCTGCTGCACGCGGGTCTGATCTCTCAGGAAGACATCGACCGCGGGCTTCTCGGTCCCAATGCGGTGCTGTTCAAGCACCCCAGACGAGACCCCGCCCGCGGAATCGAGGCCTCCGGCGGCAGCCTGGGCATGGGGCTGGGCTACGCGTGTGGGCTGGCCATTGCCGCCAACAGGCGGGCAAGCGGCTCGCGCGTCTTCTGCCTTCTAGGCGACGGCGAGTGCAACGAGGGCTCGGTCTGGGAGGCTGCCGCGCTTGCGGGGCACATGGGCCTGGCGTCGCTCACGGTTATCGTCGACGTCAATGGGCTGCAGCTCGATGGCCCCACGGCGCAGATTCTCGACACAGGAAGCCTTGCGGAGAAGTTCCGCGCCTTTGGATTTGAGGCCATCGAGGTGGATGGCCATGACGTGAGCGCGCTCTGGAGCGTGCTTGTCCCAAGCCATGCGCGGCCGCGCGCGGTGCTCGCCCACACCACCAAGGGCAAGGGCCTCTCGTTTGCCGAGAACTGCGTGGAGTGGCATGACAACAAGCTGACCGACGAGCTCTACGCGCAGGCGGTCAGGGAGCTTGGCATGGAGGTGGACCATGGCTAGGGAAGTCGCTGCTGTGGCACCTGCAATTGTCGCGAATCCTGCCGAGTTCGACCAGTTGGACTCGCGCGTGGCCTTTGGTCGGGCGCTGGGAGAGATTGCCGAGAATGATTCTCAGGTCATGGCCGTTGTCTCGGACTATGGCCGCCGCCTTGCTCTGGATGCGCTTCGCTCCAAGCTGCCGGGTTCCGTTGTTCAATGCGGCATTGCCGAGCAGAACCAGGTTGAGGTTGCCTCTGCCCTTGCCAACGAGGGCTTCCATGTGTTTGCCCCGTCCTACGCACCGTTCATTACGGCTCGCGTGCTCGACCAGGTGCGCGTGAACCTAGGAATGATGGAGTCTCCGGTCGTGCTGGTTGGGCTTGGCGCAGGATACCACGCGGGCATCCTGGGCCCCAGCCACATGGCGCTAGAGGACCTCGCCTGCATGCGCTCGATTCCCGGCCTCGCCGTGGTGACGCCGGCGACAAACACCGAGCTGGCCTGTGCACTTGCTGAGCTTGCGCGCAATCCGCGGCCGGCCTACGTGCGCATTACGCAGGCGCCTGCCGGCGACCGGGCGCTTCCTGCAGGTGACTTCGAGCTTGGACGCTGCCGCGTGCTTGCGGATGACGCGCCCGGCGACAAGACAGACGTTGCCATTGCTGCCTGCGGCTCCATCACCTCTCGCGCGCTGACGGCTGCCGGTTTGCTACGCGAGCGTGGACTATCTTGCCGAGTGGTGGCTGTGGGTACAATCAAGCCGCTTGACCAGCGCGTTGTTGAGCTTCTCGCCTGCTCGCGACTGGCAGTGACGGTGGAGGAGCACAGCGTAGTGGGCGGACTTGGCGGGCTTCTCGCCGAGGAACTGCTCGACCGGGGGGCCGCTCCTGGACTGCTGCGCCTGGGCGCGCCAGACCGCTATCCCGAGGCAGACGAGCAGAGCCGTCTTCTGGAGCGTGCCGGACTCACACCCGGGGGCATGGCGACGGCTATTCTTGCCCGATTGGGATAGTTGCGCGAGGCAACCGCTTGTGACCTACTTCCCCATGAGGTGAAGGATCTGCTTGTTGGCCTCGTCCTCGTGGCGTCCCATGAGGTAGGGGGTGCCGTCAACAAACGGGCAGTGCAGCTCGGAGGGCTTGATGGCGGTTGCCACGATGAAGTCGCAGTCTTTTGACTTCTTGGAGGCAGTGCTGAGAGGCACTTGCACAATCTCGTAGCGGCCCTTATAGCCATGCGTGTCGAGAAGCTCCTCGATCTTCTTTCGTGCGATCGTCGAGGTGACGATGCCGGAGCCGCACGCGATGAGGATGCGTTTCTTCTTGTCCGACATGCTTGGGCTCCCTTCGATGCGAGCGGCGCCTTGCCGCCCGGGGCACGTGACCTTATCAGCCATAGTAGCGTGACGGAGCGGCGTTTGGGGTGGGGAGGCAGCGCTTTCTCAGCACCAAAAAGCGGCCGCCTTCACGAGGGAAGGTGGCCGCAGCCTGGTGCAAATGGTGCCCCCAACGAGACTCGAACTCGTGTCGTCGCCTTGAAAGGGCGATGTCCTGACCACTAGACGATGGGGACGCAGGTGAGAGTATATCAGAGAGAGGCGATTCTACCAGTCGTAGCCGTTGGCCTCTGCATAGGACTCGCCAGCCGCATGGAACCACGGGAAGCCATCCGCCCAACCGATAAAGTCCGGCACGTCGGCAATGATGGGCTCGGCCTCGTGGACGGCAAAGGTTGCCTCCTCGAAGCCCCCCGCGGGAACCTCTGGCCTATCTGGCAGGTAGATCTCCACAAACGTGGGCCTGAGCAGGGCGTATGCCGCTCCCTCGCACAGCTCTCCGTACCCGCGCAGCGCGCGCCGCGCGGCGCTCATGCGACCCAACTTGTAGAGAAGGATGGTGCGCCCAAGGTTGAGCCACGAGTTCTCGCGCCCGGAGAGCCGTGCATCAAGCTCGTTGAAGCCCTCCTCGTCCTCCAGGCGCGCCAGCGCCAGCGCTGCAGTGAGACGACCGCCGACCCGGTCGGCAGGCGAGGCTGCCATGAGGCCCTGTGAAACCTCGAGTGCCATGCGGTAGCGCCCGCCGTCAAGGCAGGTGCGCGCAATGGCGTCCCACAGGCGAAGCTGGGGCCGCATGAAGACGTCGTCCCAGGCATCGCCCGTGGCCCCAAGCGAGAGTTCCGTGGCGGCGTCAGCCTTCGCCTCTATCTGGAGGAGCGCGTCGAGCCTGTCATCGGGATTGAGTTCTGCGGCAAGCGTCTGAACCAGCTGAGCGTCAAGACAGCCGTCATCCTGCGAGAGCGCCTGCGCGCACCCGGCCGAGAGCGCCTGCAGCCTGCGCTCGCGAGCCGCGCGAAACTCGTCGTCATCCAGGAGGTCATCGTCTGCCCCGGCGCGGTGAAACGCGTCAAGCGCCCCCACGAGCGTGGCGAACGACGCTTGCTCGGGGGAGTCGACAAAGGCCGTTGGATTTTCTCGCACGGCTAAACAGAGCTCGGCAAACCCCTCGTCGGAGAGGGTGCCAATCTTCTCGCGCCTCCTCTGCGCGCACCTGAGCACAAGCTCCTCTCGCCCGTTCACGAGGCGTCACCGCCTTGGTGCCCCTTGGCTTCTCGCTGGTAATAGGGGTTTGAGAGCTCCTGGGCCTCGGCAAGCGCCTCGGGATAAAGCTTGGCCGTGGTTCGGGCAATCCAAGAGCCGAGAACACCGCGCCCGCTCTTGTCATCACCCTCCTGAAGCAGCACCGTTGCCTCGGAAACGGCAAGGATCAGCTCGTCTTCGCTGTAGGGCGGCACGGCAAGGCGGGCAAAGACGCCGTCTGGGAGTTCCGTCTGGGAGATAAGCGCAGAGGCGCAGCCCTCATACGTGTTGGCCAGGCGCTCAAGAAGCTGGCGGGCAAGGGACATGTCGTGGCTCTTGTGAGCGAGTGCTAGGCGGGCGAGCTCAATCCAGGCGTCGTCTGCCGCGCGCGGAGGCACAATTGCCCCGTAGCGCTTGGCTAGTGCGTCAAGCGACGTCTGGTCCTCAAGCTTTGCATAGGCAAGCGCCAGCGTAAAGCGCACGTCTGCCTGGTCGGACGGGTCCTGCTCCAGCAGGCGCTCCCCGGTCTCGATGGAGCTGCGGTTGCGTCCGCAGATGAGGGCCTCCTCCGCAAGCGCCGCCATCCAGCGACGATAGGGGCGCATGGCAATGTCGCGGCCAAGTGCAACGCGCTCGTCGTCGCCGTCATCAGGGACGGCGGCGCGGGCCGCCTGGCATGAGGCATAAACTTCTCCTACGCCCTCTTTGAGGAAGGCGAACTGGGCGTCGAAGCTGGGGTTGGTGCGGGAGGCGCGCATGCGGATGGCGTCGTGGCACGTTGGATCAAGCGATACCGCCTCATCGAGAAGGTCTCGCCCACGAGCGATAAGCGCGTCCGCCTTGGCTTCGCTTGAGAATGGCAGCTGGTAGTCTATGACCTCAGCGGCAACGGCTACCAGGTGAAAGGCGCGATCGGCGTCAGACTGGGGCAGGGTGTCGCGGTCTCGGGCAAAGCGACGCCCAAAGTCCGTGAACGCCTTGGCCGCGGCAACTGGGTCCCCCTTGGGCAGCGACTGCGCATAGCGCAGCGCCAGACGCTGGTAGTCCTCTCTTCTGGGGTCGTACGCCACGTTGCGCCTCCTTTCTCCACCCTCATGGTATCCCATACGCCAGACATTAATGCTCACTGTGGTTAAGGGTGCTCCCTTCCCAGAAGCACGGAAAGCATTGCTGCAAATACCATGAACGGTCATTTAAAAACGGTGAACGGTTGAAAATTGTTTCGAATAGAGGTCCAAAACGATTACATCTTGGAGAATGTTTGAAGGGAGTTGTATTGCGAACGGTGTTTTTGAACTAGCAAAAAATATCCAATATTCGATAGATTCATTTGAGTGTTATCCAAATATATCCAGAATTTTCTGAAAATATCCAATACATTTGAACAGTTCGAGAAATACCTCGCCCAGCCACATGGATGTACCATGCCGCGCACCGAGCGCAAACAGCGGAAACGGTCCGCAGCGCCCTACCCTAAGGAGGTAAGACGACATGAATGGCATCACGATCATCTTGATAAGTGCGGTGGTCCTGATTATTGGCTACCTCGGGTACGGGCGCTGGCTAGCTAAGTCATGGGGCGTCGATCCCAAGGCCCTCACCCCTGCGGTCCGCATGGAGGACGGCAAGGACTTCTCGCCTGCGCAGCGCTTCTCCGTGTTTGCCCACCAGTTCTCCTCGATCTGTGGCGCAGGCCCTGTCACGGGCACCATTGTTGCCATGATGTTTGGTTGGCTCCCGGTGCTCCTCTGGGTCCTTATCGGTGGCATCTTCTTTGGCGCCGTCCATGACTTTGGCGCGCTGTACGCCTCTGTCAAGAACAACGGCAAGTCGCTCGGCCAGCTCATCGAGAAGTACATCGGCAAGGCCGGTCGCCACCTGTTCCTGGCCTTCTCTTGGCTGTTCTGCTGCATTGTCATCGCTGCGTTCGTCTCGATGGTGGCGGGCACGTTTGCTACCACCGCTGCTGCCGACGGTTCCGTTGACTTCGCCAAGTCCTACGCCGGTGGCTGCGCGGGCACCATCTCCATCCTGCTTACCTTCTCGGCCATCTTCTTTGGCTGGGCGTGCCGCAAGTGGGACCTCAAGGGTGTCGCAAAGTTCCTGTGTGCCCTCGTGTGCATCGCGGTTCCCTTTGCGCTTGGCATGGTGTTTCCGATCTACCTCAACGCTACCGGCTGGATTGCCGTCGTGACGCTCTACCTGATCCTTGCCAGCGCCATGCCCATCCAGACGCTCAAGACCCCGCGCGACTTCCTCACGACCATCATGATGGTCGCCATGATCGCGTGCGCCGTTCTCGGCATCATCGCGCTGGGCATCAATGGCCAGGCCACGATAACGGCGCCGATGGTCGTCAGCTCCGAGACGCTTGATGCCCTGGCCGCCAAGGGCAACTACCTCTTCCCGGTTCTGTTTGTCTCCGTTGCGTGCGGCGCCCTGTCCGGCTTTCACAGCCTCGTCTCTTCCGGCACCTCCTCCAAGCAGATCTCTAACGAGACCCACATGCTCCCCGTTGGCTATGGCGCCATGGTCCTCGAGTCCTTTGTTGGCGTGCTTGCCATCGTAACCGCTGGCATCATGTTTGGCGACATGAACACCGCTGGCACGGGCGCCCTCAACGCTGGCACCGCCTCGACGCCGTTCCAGATTTTCGCCGCCGGCGTCGCCCGCGGCATGGAGCTCATGGGCTTCAACGCCACGTTCGCCACGGTCTTCATGACCATGAACGTCTCTGCGCTGGCGCTCACCTCCGTTGATGCCGTTGCCCGCATTGGCCGCACCAGCTGGCAGGAGTTCTTCTACGAGACCAACGACGCCGCCTCCACCTCTGCCGAGCAGGCCGGTGCCCGCAAGGTTCTCACCAACACGGCCTTCTCCATCGCTGTCACGCTGGTCCTGGGTATCGCCCTGTGCTTTGGTGGCTACCTCAACATCTGGCCGCTGTTTGGCGCGTCCAACCAGCTTCTTGGCGGCATGACCATGATTACCCTCGCCGTCTTCTGCAAGTGCACCGGTCGCAAGGGCTGGATGCTCTACGTGCCTGTAGCGTTCCTGCTCGTGTGCACCTTCACGTCGCTCGGCATGAGCATCTATGGCTGCTGGACCGCAGTTGCCGCCGACCAGTCCTTTGCGGTCATCGCAACAAAGGGCCTGCAGCTTGTGGTTGCCGTCCTTATCGTGATCCTGGGTGTCATCGTCGCTTACAGCTGCCTGAAGGAGCTCTTCACCAAGAAGGCTGGCTCCATCCCCGACGAGAAGCCCGAGTGGTCCGAGCTTGGCCGCAAGCACGTTGAGGAGTCCAAGCACGACGTTGCTGTGGACACCAAGACCGAGGTAACCGCGTAAGGCGGACTCTCGCAGAGTGTTTGACTGGGCGCCTGGTGCCGGTGGCATCGGACGCCCTTCTCGTATTCCTCCTGCTTCAAAATGTGATGAAAATATGTAGATTTAGTCACAGCGGGGTGTCGGAGAAGACCAAGGGTATGGACGTCGGTGGAGCAGAGATGCGGTCTTGTTCCTGCGCGAAGCCGCCTGCCGTAAGTGGCCTCTCGCTGGCGTCTATCTGATAGGATGGGGCCGCATTCAGGTTCGGACTGGTGGTGCGTTTTTCGCTGCTCGTCCGGCTTCAAGTTGTTCCGGGTAGGGCATCAGGGAAGGCCGAGCGGTCTTCTCAGGCATTTGTCGCCATCGGTGGCGGCCGGTGAATTGGAGGATGTGCTATGGGACGTTTTACCAACCCGCGTGACCTGTACTTTGGTGAGGGCGCTCGCCACGAGGTGAAGAACCTCAAGGGCAAGAAAGGCCGTCATCGTCTCTGGTGGCCACAGCATGCGCCGTGGCGGCTTCCTGCAGGACGTTCAGAAGGACCTGGAAGATGCCGGCTTTGAGGTCAAGCTGTTCGAGGGCGTCGAGTCCGATCCTTCCATCGAGACGGTGAAGAAGGGCGCCAAGTTCATGCAGGACTTTGGCCCCGATTGGATTGTTGCCATTGGTGGCGGCTCCCCCATCGACGCCGCAAAGGCAATGTGGGTGTTCTACGAGTACCCCGATGAGAAGTTCGACAACATCATCCAGCCGTTCTCGTTCCCCGAGCTGCGTCAGAAGGCTCACTTCTGTGCCATCAGCTCCACTTCGGGCACCGCTACCGAGGTGACGGCCTTCTCCGTCATTACCGATTACGAGCACGGCATCAAGTACCCGCTGGCAGACTTCAACATCACGCCTGATGTGGCCATCGTGGACCCCGAGCTTACCTACTCCATGCCCCAGAAGCTCTGCGCGCATACCGGCATGGATGCCCTTACGCACTGCCTCGAGGCCTACGTCTCGACCGCTGCCTCCATGTTCACCGACGCCGACGCGCTGCATGGCATCCGCGAGATTACGCAGTGGCTGCCCGTTTCCTACACTGGTGATCATGAGGGCCGCAAGCACATGCACGAGGCTCAGTGCCTGGCCGGCCTGGCGTTCTCCTCTGGCCTGCTCGGCATCGTGCACTCCATGGCCCACAAGACCGGCGCTGCTTTCGAGAACGGCCACATCATTCACGGTGCCGCCAACGCCATGTACCTGGGCAAGGCCATCCAGTGGAACTCCAAGGACCCGCGTGCTCACGAGCGCTACGCCTATGTCGCCAAGGAGATCCTGCACCTTCCCGGCACCACCGACGACCAGCTCATCGACTCGCTGGTCGAGAAGATTCGCAGCATGAACGACGAGCTGCACATCCCGCAGAGCATCAACAACTACGCCAACGGCGGCGTCAAGGCTGACGAGACCGGCGAGCCCGTCATGGTCTCCGAGAAGGAGTTCCTCGAGAAGCTCCCGACCATTGCTGCCAACGCAGTTCAGGATGCCTGCACGCCGGAGAACCCGCGCGAGACCAAGGCGGAGGACTTCGAGAAGATCCTCAAGTGCTGCTACTACGACGAGCCGGTCAACTTCTAGTTTCCGTCCTAGTAGTACAAGCGTTGCCGTCCGAGGGGGTCGGAGCCTTTGGCTCCGACCCCCCTTGTGCATTCTTGGCATGCCAACCTTGCCCCCTCGGAAATCTCACACGTGATATTTCTTCTTTGATTTTAAGAACATGCCAACTGGGCTTTTCTCGGAAGATATCAGAAAAGAAATAACACGTGTGAGGTTCACTTATATGCGTGAGGTTGATTTGCCGAGAATGTCAGCGGTTGAACTGAGACGCGCTGCACTCGGAAGCCGGCACTCGACGATACGCTGGCTGTTGATCTCGTTGCACCAATTCCCTGGTTGTGACAAGGTGAGGCCAGAAGTCATTGGGAGGATTCTCAAAACACGGGGGCATTTCATGGAACTGAACGGCAACATCGACCACACCAACCTCAAGCAGAACGCGACCCAGGCTGACATCGAGCGCCTGTGTGATGAGGCCATCAGGTACCACTTCGCGACGGTTGCCATCAACTCGTGCTGGACGGCGATGGCAGCCAAGCGCCTTGCGGGCACCGGCGTGGGCGTAACCACCTGCATCGGGTTCCCCCTTGGCGCCTGCTCCACGCAGGCGAAGGCCGCCGAGGCCGCGCAGGCCGTGGCGGACGGAACCACAGAGATTGACATGGTGATCAACGGGGGTCACCTTGTCGCCGGAGACGACCGCTACGTCATCGATGACATCGCTGCCGTCGTCAAGGCTGCACAGGGCCGCCCCGTGAAGGTCATTCTGGAGTGCTGTCTGCTTGACGACGAGCAAATCGTCCGCGCCTGTGAGGACGCAGTTGCCGCAGGTGCCTCGTTCGTGAAGACCAGCACCGGCTTCTCGACGGGTGGCGCAACGGTGCATGACGTGGCGCTCATGCGCAAGACCGTCGGCGACCGCTGCAAGGTCAAGGCCGCGGGCGGCATCCACACCAAGGAGGAGGCGCTCGCCATGGTCGAGGCTGGCGCCGACCGCCTTGGCTGCAGTGCCAGCATCAAGATCGTCGAGGGGCAATGCCTCTAGAGGCACTGGAGTCTAGGTGCCCGGCGGAGCCTCTGCTCCGTTGGGCATAAAAGGGGAGGTCACATGGGCAGGCGCGTATTTCTGATCGTCCTTGACAGCTTTGGCATTGGCGCCGAGCCGGACGCCGCGGAGTGGGGCGACGAGGGAAGCAACACCCTGTGCGCCTGCGCCACCACGGGCGAGCTTGCTGTTCCCAACATGGCGTCGCTCGGACTTCTCAACATCGAAGGGGCGCTCGAGTCTCCCTATCACGTTGACCTCAAGCCGGTTGCGTCCCCCACTGGCGCGTTTGCCCGTCTCCGCGAGGCGTCGGCCGGCAAGGACACCACAGTGGGGCACTGGGAGATGGCGGGCGTCATCTCGCCCAAGCGCTTCCCCACGTACCCCAACGGCTTCCCCAAAGAGGTGCTCGACGAGTTCACACGCCAGACGGGCCGCGGGGTGCTCTGCAACAAGCCCTACTCCGGCACGCAGGTCATTCAGGACTATGGTCGCGAGCAGCTCGAGACTGGCAAGCTCATCGTCTACACCTCGGCCGACAGCGTCTTCCAGATTGCGGCCCACGAGGATCTGGTGCCTCCCGAGCAGCTCTACGAGTACTGCCGCATCGCGCGGAAGATCCTCACGGGCGAGCATGGCGTTGCCCGCGTCATCGCGCGCCCGTACACAGGGGAGTGGCCGCACTATGAGCGCACGCCCCGCAGGCACGACTTCTCGCTTGAGCCCACCGGGACCACGATGCTCGACGTGCTCAAGGAGGCTGGGCAGGATGTGCTCTCCATTGGCAAGATTTACGACATCTTTGCGCACCGCGGCATCACCGACCACGTCTTCACCTCGGGCAACGAGGAGGGCATCGAGCGAACGGTGGAAGCGACCGGACGCGACTTCACGGGACTCTGCTACACGAACCTCGTGGATTTCGACATGATCTACGGTCACCGCAACGATGCATCCGGTTACGCCCGCGCCCTCAGCTACTTTGACAGCCAGCTCCCGCGCATCGTGGCGGGCCTGCGCGACAATGATCTGCTCATGATTACCGCAGATCATGGTTGCGATCCCGTGACACCGTCTACCGACCACTCGCGTGAGTACGTGCCCTGGCTCGTATGCGGCCCTCACGTGCGGGCCGGCGTCGACCTGGGCACGCGGCCAACGTTCGCGGACGTCTCGGCGACGGTCCTCGACTACCTCGGCGTCCCCGCGCTTCCCAACGGCACGTCTCACCTCGAGCAGATCCTGGAGGCATAGACATGGCACGCACCCCCACACCGCACAACGAGGCCGTCGCGGGCCAGATCGCACCGTTCGTCCTCATGCCGGGAGACCCGCTTCGCGCCAAGCGCCTCGCTGAGGCCTACCTCGAAGGCGTCGAGCAGTTCAACGGGGTCCGCAACATGCTGGGCTACACCGGGACCTACCAGGGCAGCCCCGTCTCGGTGATGGGCAGCGGCATGGGCATGCCCTCCATCGGCATCTACTCGTACGAGCTCTTCAACTTCTACGGCGTCGAGTCAATCGTGCGCATCGGCACCGCGGGCGGCGTTGCGCCAAGCGTGCGCCTGCGCGACATCGTGCTCGGGATGGGCGCCTGCACGGACTCCAACTACGCGCACCAGTTCAACGTGCCTGGAACGCTCGCCCCCATCGCGGACTTCGGCCTCCTGCGTCGCGCGGCAGATGCGGCGGAGCGCCTGGGCTATCCCGTTCGCGTTGGCAACGTGCTCTCGTCGGACGTCTTCTACAACGACGATCGCACGGCGGAGCAGCGCTGGGCCAAGATGGGCGTTCTTGCCGTGGAAATGGAGTCGGCGGCGCTCTACCTCAACGCAATGCGTGCCCACAGGCGCGCGCTCACGATTCTCACTGTGACGGACGTCGTCTCCCGCGGCGAGGCACTCACGGCAGAGGAGCGCCAGGAGAGCCTCACGCAGATGATGGAGGTCGCACTAAGCCTGGCAAAGCCGGAGCAGGTGCTGCGCAACTAGCTACTGCAGAGGAATACAAGAAGGCTCGGGCTCCCGCAGGGGTGCCCGGGCCAGTTCATACGTCGACGGAGCGCTGCGCCCTACTCAGCCACGCCCGGATGCGCGGCGTGCCAGTTGCGAACGGCCTCTTCGTAGATATCGCCGTCCGTGCGGCAGGGGACAAACTCATTGCCCTCGTGCTGGCGCGTCTCGTCACCCTTGGCAAGCAGGCAGAGAATGGCCGGACCCTCGCCCTCGTAGCCAAGCTGGACAGCGCGGCGAATGGCCTCTTCACGGTCGAGAATGACCTCGTATGCCGCGCCCTCTGGCGTAGCGTCCGCCATTTGCTGGCAGATCTCCTCGACGGGGTCGTTTGCCGGGTCCTCCTCGGTGTAGATGAGGTAGTCGGCGTACTTGGCCGCCTCCTCGGGAAGCTCGCGGCGACGTTCGTACGCCTTGCCACCGGGCGCGCCAAAGACGGCGATGATGCGATATCCCGGGAACTCCTCCTTAACCGAGGGGAAGAACCGCTGGTAGGAGAGCTTGTTGTGGGCGTAGTCAACCAACGCCACAACCTTGGGGTCCGGACTGGGGAGAAGCTCCATGCGGCCGGGAACGCGCGCGTGCGAGAGGGGCTCGGCGATCTTCTCGTGCCCAATGCCCAAGACCTCGCAGATGGCAATGGTCGCAAGGGCGTTGTCGACGTTGAAGAGGCCGGGCATGCCCAGGCAGATGGGTCCTTCCCAGCTGGGCGTGTGCGCGGTGAACGAGACCATGCCGTAGGCGCTTTCGATGTCCGACGCCCAGACGTCTGCCGAGCTATCTTTTGCCGAGAAGGTCACCACGCGCTCGCAGCGCTGAGCGCGTTCGAGGATGGTCTGAATCTCGTCGGAGTCGAGGTTTACCACGGCAACGCGCGCCTGGTCAAAGATGCGGAGCTTGCTTTGGAAGTAGTCCTCGAAGTTGGGGTGCTCAACGGGGGAGATGTGGTCGCGCCCAATGTTCAGGAAGCAGGCCACGGCAAGGTCCAAGCCCAAGACGCGGTCGTACTTGAGCGCCTGGCTCGAGACCTCCATGTCCATGTAGGCGAGGCCGGCCTTGCGAGCGTTGGCAAGGTGGCGCCAGAGGTCCGGGGACTCCGGCGTGGTGTTGTGGCTCTCCTCGCGCTCGATGCCGTCGAAGGTCTCGATGGAGCCCATGACGCCGGCGTGCGCGTACGGCTCGTCGCCATCGAGCACGGCGCGGAGCATGTAGGAGACCGTCGACTTGCCCTTGGTGCCCGTGATGCCAACAACGGTGAGGTCGTGGTCGGGGTGGCCAAACGCCTCGGCCGAGGCGAGCGCCATCGCGCGACGCAGGTCTGTGGCAATGAGCGCGGGGGTGCCGGGGGCAACGTCTGCCAGCTCGGCTGCGCGGTCCTCGTCGCAGAGATACGCCACGGCGCCCTTCTCGAGCGCGGAGGTTAGGTATGCCGGCTTGAAGGCGGCGCCCTTGCACACAAAGACGTGGGAGGGGGCAACAACGCGCGAGTCGCAGTCGACCCCCGTGACGGGCGTGGCGCCCTTCTCGGCGGTGATGTTTGCTGTGGTGGCCAGCAGCCCCTCGTGGTCGAGAAGCCGGGCAAGAGATGCAAGTGTAGTATTCATGGCGCCAAGTATAGCAGGCGGGGCGGAGTGAACTGTGGGGCGGTACTCCGTTCTCTGGCATACCCTACTCTTTAGTATGGTGCCAAACATTGAACCTCACACGGTCGGTACGGTAGTAGTCACGCGACACCATGATGGTTCTGTCTTCGCCGTCCAACATCCGGTAGGTCACATGCAGCACGGGCTCTCCCTCTTCGAGGGCAAGTCGTGATGCAACCTCGCCTTGTGCGGGGACCACCTCGATGAGCTCGTGCGAGCCGGCGTAGTCCACGCCGTACTCGGAACGCAGCAGGTCGAGCATCGAGCCGGTAAGGTTCTTACGCGCAAGCCGTGGGAAGCGCCTGGGCTCGAGGAAGCCAACCTCAAAGCCAACGGGATCGAAGCCCACGTGACGCAGCCTGCGCACTACAAGCATCCTTTTGGAACCGCCATACCCAAACAGTTCCGCCACGTCAAAGGGGCAGGTCTCGTAGCCAACGTGGAGCACGGCGGTTGCCACGGGGGTGCCGTCTGCCGTGGTTGCATGGGCAAGGCTGGTCTGCTCGCCTACGCCCTTTTCAATTATGTGCTCGGCCGAGGTGACGACCGAGATTTTTCCCATATCCGCCCAATGATCGCTCTCGCGCTGCACGAAATTACCGCCTGCGGCGCCTCGTCGAGTCTGAATGACCCCGCGACTGCGCAGTTCTGCCAGGGCGTCTCGCACCGTTGCTCGAGACACGCAAAGTCGAAGCGCCAGCTCACGCTCAGAGGGGAGACGCCCTTCTGCGGACGTCTCCCCTCGCTCGATGAGCTCGCAGATGTTCTTGATGGTTTGGTCTACCACTTTTCTCATGATGTCCTTGACGAGCCCCCTGCTCGACGGAGTTGCGTCTAAAGGGCGATGTCACCGCGCTCGTTCGTGCGGACGCGAACGGCGTTGTCAACATCGCGGATAAAGATTTTGCCGTCGCCAAAGGTGGAGTTCCCCAGGCGTTCGACCGCCTCGTCGATGATGGGTTCGGCTATGTCATCGGGCACTACCGTGCGAACGCTCGTCTTGGGGAGGAGCATAACGCCCTCGTCATCGTTGCGTGTATATACCTGGCGCTTTCCGTGCTGGTGGCCATAGCCAAATCCTTGGGTAATAAACACGCCGTTGCTCGAGAAGCCAGAAAGAATGGTGATGAGGTTGGGAAGCTTCGACCCATTGATGATGAATTCGATTTCCTTCATGGGAAACCCCTCCCTGGTAGCCGTTGAAGTTGTTTGGCCGAGAATCGCCGTTCTTCTCTGCGTGATGGGATACTCAGCCAAATACATGCAGGTATCTATCGGCGAGGTACATGGTGCCCTCGACCCAGCCGCGGCTCAAGTCCTTCACGGGGTCCGAGTCGCTGTGGCTTGCCAGCCACGCGGTTAGCTGCAGTCTCCGCTGTAGGATGAATGTGTCAATCTCCACGAAGTCCGTATCGGTGAAGGGCATGACCTTGCAGTAGCCGTCATGCCAGGCGTTGATGAGGTCCGGAACAAAGTCTCGGTCCTCGATGAAGGAAATCGACCCTGCAAGGTCGTGGAGATGCCAGCCAAAGCCGCAGTCATCGAAATCGATGACCTTAATCTGACTTTCGTCGACCATCACGTTTGAGCCGCGAAGATCTGCATGGATGAGACCAAAGTTCTCGGGGGCCTTGCCGTAGCGTTCCAGACGGCGCCTGATGATTTTGCAGCAGCGCGTGAGCTCGTCTCGCTGCTCCTCGTTGAAGCCACCGAAGGCTTGCCAGCGGCCCCAGATGGGATGGTCGCCAATCATGGTGTCGTAGTCCCAGTGGGTACGCACAATGTTCTTCGTGCCGTTCCAGATATAGGACTGGCGGTGAAGGTATGCGGTTATCTCGCCCAGCTGCTCGTACTCGTCGGTCGAGTAGCTGTCGTCACCGTTTTCCAACGTCTCGCCCTTCAGGAACTCGGTGACTACACAGGAGTAGTTGCGTCCGTCTGGTCCGGGTACCACTTGGATGTACTTACCATCCCTACCCGTCAGGGGGTTTGCCACTATCAGCGGGGTGTAGTCGTTAATCTGACGGAGCCAGGACATCTCGCCCTCGTATTCCTCGATGGTGTGGTAGCCAGGGCGGCCAATGCGCAGTACGCCGTAAGGCTCGTGGGACTGGGGATCGCGTAGCACGTAGGTGGCGTTCTCCGAGAAGGCAAGGAGCTTTGCCTCGGCACCGTCGTAGGGGTAGTACCTAATGGCCTCATCGGCGACCTGCTGATAGAGGCCCTTGTTTGCGAACGTGCTTGCCATGGCAGCCTCCTAGAGTTCGTTGAGCGAGCGCTCGAGGGCGTTCGCAAAGATGTCGACGTCATCTTCCGAGAAGACCAGGGGCGGCCGCACCTTAAGTACGTTGCCAAACGGTCCGCAGAGCGAGACCAGTACGTGGTGCTCACGCATGAGCTCGACGAGCTTGACGGCGGTGAGGCGGTCGGGCCTCGTGGCGCCGGGGACAACGACCTCGGCTCCGATAAAGAAGCCAGCCCCACGAACGTCGCCAATGCGGCCGGAAGCGGCAGAGGCCTCGACGATGGCTTGCTTGAGGTGCGCTCCCGTGTCGTGCGCATGCTGCAGGAGGTTTTTCTCGCGCAGCTCAGCGAGGGTTGCCTGCGCCGCAGCCATGGCCACAGGGCTTCCGGCGAACGTGTTGAAGTAGGGATAGAGCCGGGCGTATTCATCAATGATCTGGTGCTTCACCGCCATGCCGGAGCAGGGGATGCCGTTTGCCATGGGCTTGCCCATGGTGACCATATCGGGGACGATCCCGTGCCGCTGAAAGCCCCAGAATGCGTCGCCGGTGCGGCAGAAGCCGGGCTGGACCTCGTCGGCAATGTATAGACCGCCCTCGCGGTGGACCAGGTCGACTACGGGCTTAAGGAATCCCGCATCGTCGGGAAACACGCCATCGCTCGAGAAGATTCCGTCAAAGAGCACGCCGGCAAACTTGATGCCGTGACGGCGCATGTCGGAGATCTGCTCAGAAATACGATCACACATCCATCCGCCGATATCTCCCGTCTCCAGGCGGTAGGTGTCGGGTGTAGGGATCATGCGCATGGTGGGGCTCATAGGTACGTTGGGCCCAATGGAGGGGGAGAGGCCCGAGATAAGCGCCGTGTTGCCGTGGTAGGCCTCCTTGGTAACGATGATTCCCTCTCCACCAGAGATGAACTGAGCCAGACGTACGGCCAGGTCGTTGGCCTCGGAGCCCGAGCACATGAACATGATGTTGTCGAGTTCGTCTGGCATGGTCGAGAGCAGGTCCTCGGCGTAGTCGAGGATGTTCTCGTGCACATACCGCGTGTGCGTGTTGAGCGTGGACATCTGATGCGTTACCGCGTCAACAACGCGCTGGTTGCAGTGGCCAACCGAGGGGATGTTGTTGTAGGCGTCGAGGTAGTCTGTGCCATCGGCGTCAAAGACGTGGCTTCCAACGCCGCGCACGAGGTGGAGAGGCCTCTGGTAAAAGAGGCGATAGCAAGGCCCCAGGACGCTCCTGCGGCGTACGAGCTCCTGCATGCTAGGGTCGAGCTCTCCAATGTTTTTCATGCTGAAGCTGTTCGATTCGAGAATCCCGACATTCTCACTCATTGTTGCTCTCCTAGGCTTGTCGTGCGCTGGCCGTACGGGCGGTTCCGTGCCCCTTGGTGCTAGTACTGGAGGTTTCCTTCTGGGGTGCTCATCCAGACGTGCGAGTCCTCTCCGGCGCCACGCCACTTGAAGACGATCATGGCAACCCAGAGGGCTGCGCCAACCGCCATGTAGCCAATGAAGCCAATCCAAGTGGCGGTCCCCACCCCAATCAGGCAGAAGCCAGCAACGGCGATGGAGATGGCGAGCGAGGCGACCTTGAGGCCGTGGCCGCACTTGTAGGGGCGCGGCCACTCGGGGTGATTCCGCTCGAGCCGCAGGGCGGAAATGGAGCTGATGGCGTAGCAGATTGCGCAGGCAAAAGCCATGAGGTCGAAGAACGCCCTGATTGAGGACATGGCGAGAAAACCAATGGAGATGCCAAGAATCAGGATGTTGGGCAGAATCGGCTGGCCCCAGCGGTTGCACTTGGAGAAGACCTTGGGTAGGAAGTTCTGACGACCCATGGCATACATCATGCGGACACCGGAGTACCAGAAGCCCAGGACCGAGGTGAAGATGGGCATGACGACGCCGGTAATCCCAACAAAGACGATGAATGCCTGTACCCAGCCGCCGTTGCCAAAGATTGCGAGAAGCGTCTGGAACGTGATGAACGGCGAGCCGTCAAATGCGTACGTAGACCAATCCATGCAGCCAGCGAGGGCAAGGTAGAAGACGGAGTACACAACGCCGCAGGTAACAACGGAGCCAAGAATGGCCTTCTTCTGCTCTTTTATGGGGAAGTTGCCCTCCTCGACCATTGCGGGGACGCACTCAAAGCCAAAGTACGGAGTGATGAGGTACGCGCATCCAATTACCCAGCCAATGCCCAGTCCATAGTCGGCGGCGTTGGTGTTTGCGAAGAAGTTCGAGAAGTTTGCAAGAGACCAGTGCCCACTAAAGAACAGCAAGAGCGCCGTGACCATGACGCCGCCGATTGCCGTGAAGAGCATGACGGTCTGCAGGCGTCCAGCGACGACATTCTTGCCGAGCGAGATCACGCACCAAATGCAGAGGACAGCGGCGCCGATGAGCACCTGTGTGGAGTCTCCCAGGCTGTTCCCAAGGAACTGGAAATCGAGCCAATCGAGAATGCCCAGGACGCCTGCGGCTGGTACGGCTAGCCATGCGCACATGATGAGCCATGCCGACCAGAAGCCTGCATGCTTGTTGATGCCGACGGTGTTGAAGACGAGACACGAGCCAGTGGAGGGAAGCATCGTGGAAAGCTCTGAGTAGACAAATCCGATGGGCAACACCATGAGGGTCATGAGGGCAAAGCCCAGAAACGTTGCGGGGCCGCAATAGGACATGAAGATGCCGTCCCAATAGCACATGAAGGTGAAGATGGCACCCGTTGCTAGCGTGTAGACGTACAGGAGCTTGAGGGTGCGATGGAGTCCGTTGACCGGCTTCTGCTTATCGACTTGGGCTTGCGGGACCGATGCTGTTGTGGGGGTTGCGCCAATTGTCGCCATGTTGTCCTCCGTTCGCCAAAATTCGGTGGATGGCTGCATTAAGCGCTCCAGACGTTTCTATACGGGAGCGACTTTCGTTTCCTATCGATGAATAGGCTATGTTCGTGCGGAAACAGACCATTGAGCAAACCATTAAGGTGCCATTTGGCTAAGCCTCGTTCAGAAAAGGGGCGCAGGGCAGCCTGTGCCCTGCGTCCCCGCATACCCTCTGCTACGAGACTGTCTACTGGCCCATAGACGTGGTCTCGGGTAGCGTCGATCCGCCGTCGATGACGGCCTGGATTCCTGTGAGATAGCTGGCATCATCGGATGCGAGAAACGCGCAGAGCTTACCGCACTCCTCGGGGGTGCCAAGGCGCCCAAGGGGGACTGCGGAGGCTATTGCTCTAATTGCTCGTTCGGGGTCATCTGGGTCTGACTGCTTCGCCATGCCCTCGACGAGCGGCGTGCGCACATAGCCGGGGCAAATGCAGTTTACGCGGATGTTCTTGGGGGCGAGCTCGCGTGCAAGCGCCTTGGTGAAGCCTACGAGTGCCGCCTTGGTGGTCGCGTAGGCGACCTCGCCGGGATCGGCAACCATGTCGCCGGTTACAGAGCTCGTGATGACAATGGCGCCGCCGCCAGCCTTGACGATGAACGGCGCCACGGCCTTGCAGGCGTTCCAGACGCCTTTGATATTGATGTCGATGTGCGAGTCACGCCAGGTGTCGCTGCCGGTAAGAAAGTCATCGAGTACGCAAATCCCGGCGTTGCAGTCGAGGATGTCAACGTGGCCGTATGCTTCTTCGGCCGTCTCGGCCATACGTGCACAGTCGTCGTAGCTGCTTACGTCACAGCGAACGCCCGTTACATCGAAGCCGGCCTCGCGCAGCTTGGCAGCAAAGCCGAGGACTTCCTCCCCGCGCGCAGCAGCCACAACCTTAGCGCCTTCCTGCGCAAATACCGTAGCGATGCCGCTCCCGATGCCCTTAGATGCCCCCGTAACAACCGCGACCTTTCCGTCGAGCCTACCCATGCTCTTCTCCTTTCCTTGGCGCGACTCTCTCGCCAGCAAGTAGAACGCGCTATGGGAACGGCGGTCTTTCTCATGCGTTGCCCATTGGTAAACAGATTCTCAGGTGGCATGAAGCGCGACCGAAGGCTACCGGCTTCGGGTGTCCGTGGTACACTCGCTTAGCATGGGCGATTGGCGCAGTGGCTAGCGCAGGTGCCTTACACGCACAAGGTCGGCGGTTCGAATCCGTCATCGCCCACCATGGAGAAGACCGGGGCCGGTCGGCGTGAGCCGGCTGGCCCCGTTGCATGAGCGCCGGCGGTCGAGCGTCGGCAGACGGGAGACACCATGTCCCAGGAGAGCGCCGCCCAGCCCGAGCGCAGCTTTGGCAGGTCTGTTGCCGAGATGCGCCCGGTCAAGCTGACCCCCGGCATCATGAAGAACGCCGATGGCTCGTGCCTGGCCGAGTTTGGTGACACGCGCGTGCTCTGCGCGGCGACCATTGCAGACGGCGTGCCCAAGTGGCGCGGCGCGAGCAAGGATGGCTGGGTCACGGCGGAGTATGCCATGCTCCCTGCGTCTACCAACCGCCGTACACCGCGTGAGTACAAGGGTCGCAAGGGTCGCTCGATGGAGATCGAGCGCCTGGTGGGGCGCTCGCTGCGAGCCGTGTGCGACCTTCGCCACCTCGGTGAGTTCACGGTGACCGTGGACTGCGACGTCATTCAGGCAGATGGCGGAACCCGTACGGCATCCGTCACCGGTGCCTGGGTGGCGCTCTACGAGGCGCTCGTCGCCGCGCGCGAGAAGGGCCGCATCAAGCGCGTTCCCCTCACGGGGCAGGTCGCCGCCATCTCGATGGGCGTCGTGCGTGGCGTCGAGCTTCTCGACCTCGACTATCCCGAGGATTCGCATGCAGACGTGGACATGAACCTCGTGGGCTCCTCGGATGGCCGCATTGTGGAGGTCCAGGGTACCGGCGAGCGTGCGACGTTCGACCGCGAGCAGCTGGGGCGCCTGCTTGACCTTGGCCAGAAGGGCATCGACCAGCTCCTCCAGATTCAGCGCGAGGTCACGGGATTTGAGGCGTAGCGCCAGCAACGACGGGACCGCGCGCATCGAAAGGACAACGACAATGGCAAAGATTGACATCAACGGCCTTGATCCCTCGCGTACCGTGGTGGTGGCCACGGGCAACCCGCACAAGGTAACCGAGATCGAGGCGATTCTCTCAAAGGCCCTTCCTGACGTGCGTTTTGTTGCCCTGGGCGAGCTTGGAGACTTCCCCGATCCCGTCGAGAACGGCGCGGACTTCTTCGAGAACGCCCTCATCAAAGCCCGGGCGGCTGTTGCCGAGACGGGCCTTCCCATGGCGATTGCCGACGACTCGGGGCTCTGCGTGGACGCGCTTGACGGAGCGCCTGGGATTTTCTCGGCGCGCTGGGCCGGCGAGCATGGTAACGACGACGCCAACAACGACAAGCTCGAGCGCCTCATGGCAGACGTCCCCGACGAGAAGCGCGGTGCGCGCTTCCACTCCACTGTCGTTCTCGTCCGTGGTGACGAGGTTCTGCGCGGAGATGGTGACTGCGAGGGAACGATTGGCCACGAGCGCCGTGGGGGCAACGGCTTTGGGTACGACCCGTTGTTCCTGCCAGCGGATACCCCGGGAAAGACGATGGCCGAGCTTTCACCTGCCGAGAAGAACGCCATCTCGCACCGGTTCCACGCGCTGGAGGACCTGGCTGCCAAGCTGTAGCCCGGTGGATGTTGACGGTGCATTCGCGTAGTCTTTGGGTTTGAGGGCGCCGTCTCGTCTCGCACAGGTAAAATGAAGCTGTCCGGAGCGCGTGCCCCGGGTCGCCATGGACGGGCAGGGGCCTCGACGTGGCGGATCCTTCTCATAGCAATCGCGACCTCGCCCTGGTGGCCGCACACGTCAAACGTGGCTTGCATGCCACGGGCGGGTGCCACGAGGGTCGCCCGCTTGCAGAAGGAGGAATCGTCATGAGAGTCATTCGCACCAAGGATTACCGGGACATGAGCCGCAAGGCGGCGAACGTTATCTCTGCTCAGGTGATTCTCAAGCCCAACAGCGTTCTTGGCCTTGCTACCGGCACCACGCCCATTGGCACCTACGAGCAGCTTGCCGAGTGGAACCGCAAGGGAGACTGTGACTTCTCGCAGGTCACTACCTACAACCTGGACGAGTACCGCGGCCTTACGCACGAAGACCCGCAGAGCTACCACTACTTCATGCGCCAGAACTTCTTTGACAAGATCAACATCGACCTTGCCAACACGTTTGTGCCCGACGGCGCTAACCCCAACGCGGACGAGGCCTGCTCCGAGTACGACCGCATGGTACGTGACGCGGGCTATCCCGACCTGCAGCTCCTTGGCATTGGCCGCAACGGCCACATTGGCTTTAACGAGCCGGACGATCACTTCTCAAAGGGCACGCACTGCGTGAACCTTACCGAGAGTACCATCCAGGCAAACAGCCGTCTCTTCGACAATGCGGACGACGTGCCTCGCCAGGCGTACACCATGGGTGTGCAGACCATCATGTACGCGCGCAGCATTCTCATCCTGGCGTCTGGTCCCGAGAAGGCCCAGGCCGTCTACGACATGTGCTTTGGCCCCGTTACCCCGCAGTGCCCGGCGTCCATCCTGCAGCTGCACACCAGCTGCACCGTGATTGCGGACGAGGCGGCCCTGGCGCTCTGCCCCGAGGCGTAGACGCGGATCTGGCCATACGGTACCGCTGGTAAACGGCTTGCGCCCCATCGAAGGGCTGCAATTAAGTTGCAGCTTTGCTGGGGGGCCTCCGCACTGCAACTAAGCCACAGTTTTGGTGGGGAGGGGCCCGCCCCCGGCGCACAGCCCTGCCCCCGGAGCGTGCCCCTTCTCGGCAGCCGGCCTACGCCAGGACCGTGAGCTCCTTGGGATACGAGTTGAGCACCTCGCAGCCATCCTCGGTCACGATGACCAGGTCCTCGATGCGCACGCCCACGTCACCCGGCAGGTAGATGCCCGGCTCGATGGAGAAGCACTGGCCGGGGCGCACGGGCTCGTCGTGTACGGACGAGACGTCGCCCGGCTCGTGGTCTTCGAGGCCAATCTGGTGCCCCAGCCGGTGCGTGAAGTACTGTCCCCAGCCTGCATCCTCAATGATCGTACGTGCGGCACGGTCTATCTCGGCAAACGTGACCCCTGGCCGCACGATGGCCTCGGCCGCCTCGTTTGCGCGGCGAACACACTCGTAGACCGCCCGCTGGTGTTCGGTGGACTCGCCGTAGAAGAACGAGCGCGTCATGTCCGAGCAGTACATGTCCCGCCGGCAGCCCACGTCGAAGAGAACGACGTCGCCCTTGGCAAGGACGGTGCCGTCGGGAGAGTGGTGTGGGTCTGCCGCGTTTGCCCCAAAGCTCACGATGGGTGCGAAGGAGTGGTCCTGCGCGCCAAGCGAGCGATAGACGTCGAGAAGCCCTCCGGCAATCTCCTGTTCGGTCACGCCCTCGTGAACCTGGGCAGCAAGCCACTCCATGGCCTTGTCGTTGGTGCGCGAGGCGGCGCGCATGAGTTCCTGCTCCTCCGGAGACTTCACAGAGCGGGCGTTGTCCACGGCTGTGGATCCAAGCTTAAACGCGGATGCAGCGCCAGCCTCTTGGAGCGGGACCAGCCAACGAGCGGCGAGCTTCTTGTCAACGCCGAGCGGCGCGCCGTGGTCTGTGACTGCGGCGACCATGGGCACGGGATCCTCGGTGTCGTCAAAAGTGCGGATGTCTTCGCACGCCGCGGAGGCATCCGGGAAGAGGCGGTTGGCAAAGAGCGTCGAGGCTCCGCTTGCGCTGAGATAGAGCCCCAGGAAGCGCTCATAGGGCTCGGTGTAGTAGCCCGTGAGGTAGTAGATCGACATGGGGTCCGAAATTAGTGCCTGCGTTAGTCCCATGCCCTGCAGGTTCTCGATTACCTGTGCCCTTCTCGTCTCGTCCATTGCGTCCTCCTTAGTCGATGACGCCGGAAGTGTAGCACCTGGCGCGAAAGGCGAAGCGGGTCCCGCCAATCCGCAGGTCAACCCGTGTTCTTGTCGTGCTCTTTTCTTGCCCAACTGCAGGAACAGCGTTACTTATGGGTATTATCAGACTTTGTGTAAACGATACTTGGGCCAGCTGTGGCCTGTTGGGAGTCTCATGGAGAACGACATTCCGCCTGTTAACCGCATCGACCAGATTCGCGACGAGCTTAAGGCCCTCGAGGGCCAGCGTGTGAAGGTCCGCGCCAACATGGGCCGCTCGCGCATCGTCGAGCGCGCGGGTACCTTGGTTCACGTGCACCCGTCCCTGTTCGTGATTGAGGTCGAGGAGCGCCGCGGCCGGAAGGCGCGCCAGTCCTACCAGTACGTCGACGTGCTTACCGGCACCGTCGAGCTCTACGACATGAACACCGGTGAGCGCCTGCTCGACTACACGGCCGACCTCCCCGAAGAGTAGTCTCGCCGGAGGCCGCATGCCGCGCTCGTGCCGACAGATTGTCCATGCGCCCTGCAAGGTCAACTTGCACCTGGGCATTTATGCTGAGAAGGACGCGCGTGGCTACCACCGCGTCGATTCGGTCATGGTACCGGTTGGCCTTGGCAACACCATCACTATCGAGCCTGCGGATGAGACCAGCGTTTTGTTCGAACCGGCGCTAGACGGCCCCGCGCGGCGCAACGCCACCCAGCGGGCGATCGGGCTTCTCTCGCAGGAACTGGGCGTCGACGAGTGCGTTTCCGTTTGCATTGAGCGGCAAATTCCCAGCGGAGGAGGCCTTGGTAGTTCCTCGGCAGACGCCGGCTCCGTCCTGCGTGCCCTTGCGGAGCGTTGGGGTGTCGACCCGCTTGACCGGCGCGTTGTTGGCGTGGCGCGACGCGTGGGTGCGGACGTGGCATTTTTCCTCAATCCGGTGCCGTCGCTTCTGAGGGGAGCAGGCGATACGCTGGAGAAGACGTTTCCCGCGCTTGTCGGGGTGCCCCTTGCGCTGGTAATGCCCCCTGGGTGCGCCAGCTCAACGCGCGAGGTGTACGAGGAGTTCGACCGCGATCCTGCCTTGCCCAGCAGCTGCGATGCACTGTGCGATGCCCTTGCGCTGCGCGATGTCCAAGGCGCCGCGGCGCACCTTTACAACAACCTTGCTCCGGCGGCGCTTCGCCTGCAGCCCGTCATGGGAGAGCCAGCCGCTTGGCTTTCGCGACAGCCGGGCGTGATGGCATCGCAGATAACGGGCTCCGGTTCCTGCTCGTTTGCCATCTGCGAAACTACTTCCGTGGCCGAGCGTATTGCACGTGCTGCGGAAAATGAGCACGGATGGTGGGCAAAGGCTGTGTTTACGGTTGGTTTGGACGGCCAAGTCTGCTAAAGTGTCGTCTGCTAACGGGACGTGGCTCAGCTTGGTAGAGCGCTCGGTTCGGGACCGAGAGGTCGCTGGTTCAAATCCAGTCGTCCCGACCATCTAAACTGCAGCCCAGGAGCGTGTGCTCCTGGGCTTTTGCTTTTCGAAAGGCACACAGCAGAGTCTTTCTTAGCGGATGGGATTGCCCGCTGGCGATTCTCGAAGCCGCCTGTGCCCAAAATTTGCGGTTGCCGGCCCTTTTTGGGCGAATCGCCGAGTACGAAGACTCTAACCTTTTGCGGAACCGCAGGTAGGTAAATGGCACCAGCGGGGTGATACTAAGCGTAACCCCTATTTTTTACCGGCAACCGCAAATTTTGTGCAGTGTGCCCATGGCCGGCGGTTACGGCCCGTCCCCAAACGCTCGCGTAATTACGCTTCCCAGAGATATTGCCGCAGGTCAACCTTGCCGTTTGGGAGAAACCCCACGCCTTCGGCCTCGAGCATCCTTTGCTGTTCGTCGGCACCGCCAAACGCAAAGCCGGGCGCTAGGCTGCCGTCGGCGAATACGATCCTGTGGCAGGGAACTCCACCCTTCATGCCAGGGCTTGAGTGCATGGCAAACCCCACGTAGCGCGCCTTTCTCGGCTCACCCATCATGCGTGCTACCTGCCCGTACGTGGCAACACGGCCTTTAGGCACCTGCCGCACGATGTTGTATGCCCGCTGGAAGAAGTCTCCGTCTGTCATCGCGTGTTCCGTTTCGCTCGACACCCGCCATTCTCAGAGCATACGCGAAAGTGAGCATGAAAGCCTACTCGCCTTCGGGCGTCTGTCCCTCTGGGAGCGTCTGTACGCGCAGGAAGAAGTAGAGCAGGTGGCATACCCACACAACGGCGAGAATGGCGCGACCCACCGGTACCTTGCTCATCAGCGCAAACCCAATCCCCATTACGAGGGTGACGGTTCCCACGACCCTGAGCTTGTCCGACATTGTCATGGCCCCGCGGCTCACAAACCCCTCGAGGAGCTTCTCGTAGAGACTTGTACCAGTAAACCAGTCATGCAGACGCTCGGAGCCTTTGGCAAAGCAGAAGACCGTCGCCATGTAAAAGGGGACCGTAGGCAGAATTGGCAGTACGACGCCGATGGTGCCGAGCCCAAGGCACTCGCAGCCCAGCGCAATCCAAGGTCCTCTCGTGAGCTTTCCGCGCGCTGCCATCGCCCGTCTCCTGTGTTCGTGTCGTATATTGTTAACCGATTCTAACATTGAGAAGACGTGCTATGATATCTGGTTTTTGCACAGCTGCGGTGGAGATTGGCCGGTGTCCGTCCATCTCGGTGTACATTCGACGGCGGCCGCAAGAAGGCGGCGGGCGACTCATGGAAGGGACAGCATGGCCTACGACCTCATAGCCTTTGACATGGACGGAACGCTTCTTGACACCCAGAAGCACATACTTCCCTCAACGCTCGAGGCCATACGCGCAGCAACCAATGCAGGCAAGGCAGTTGCCATTGCGACGGGGCGTAGCCCAAGCCTGATGCTTCCTTACCGCGAGCAGCTTCCGGATGTGTCCTATGTCATATGCACGAGCGGCGCCCAAGTCCTTGACCTGCGGCAGGACCGCCTGCTTGTCGAGCACAACTTTGATCCCGCGGTGATCCCGCAGCTTCTTGAGACGCACCGTGGCAAGGACGTTATGCTCGAGGTCTTCTCGGGCACGGAAGCATACTATCCCGCAGGCAGCTTTGATCGCCTCGAGCGCTATGGCCTCGGAGAATTCCACGACACGTTTGTGCGGGCGTGCCACGAAGTTGAGGATATCGAGGGATGGGTTCTTGGACATGCTGCCAGCATCGCCAAGTACATCGTGCACCCGGTGGTGGGCGAGGGCGCGCAGGACGTCTTGAAGCGCGTTCTTGATCGCAGGATTCCCGTTGAAGCTGTCTTTAGCCTGGCAGATTCCCTTGAGTTCTCGCCCAAGGGCGTGAGCAAGGGCTCTGCCCTTAAGGACCTCGGCAGGATTCTCGACATTCCTGTTGAGAAGTGCATTGCCGTGGGCGACTCGGGCAACGACCTCGACATGCTGCGTGTGGCAGGGCTGGGCGTTGCCATGGGGAACGCCCAGGACGAGGTGAAAAATGTCGCCAACGCAGTGGTTGCCGACAACGACCACGACGGTTGTGCCGAGGTGGTCTATAAGTACCTGCTGAAATGAGACAAAGGGACAGTCCCTTTGTCTTATTTGCTTCTGCGCGAGTGGCTTAGCAGTAGCCAGGCGTCTGCGATGATTTGCGCGTGATCGAAGGCGAGCCCGTCTCCGCGCACGTCGCGTGAGCGCGGGATGCCCGTCACGGGGCCAGCCTCCACAGCAAAGCTGCTGGTCAGCGTTGTGCCGTTGGCGGTAAGCGAGAGACGCGTGCGGCCGTCCTTCTCCGTTGCCGCAACGTCGAACCAGGCTGCGGCGGCTGCGTCGTCTCCGGCATGCGCGGTTGCGCCAAGGTCATCTACGGCGATGTGCGCCTGCGATATGGTCCATCCGCGCGGGTCTCGGCCGGGCGTGCTGTAGAGCCCCACCGGCTCGAGCGCGAGCCCCTCCACGCCAGTCTCCTCGAGCAGCTCACGCTTGGAGGCTTCGAGCGCCGTCTCCCCCGGGCTCACAAAGCCGCCCGGAAGCGCCCAGCACCCCAGGAACGGGTGACCGCCCCGGCGAATGAGCAGCAGCTTGAGGGCGCCATCGGGCCCAACGCGGAAGATGCAGTTGTCTGCCGTGAGCGACGGGCGAGGGTAGTCCTTGGGGCTGTAGCTTGCCAGGAACTCCTCCTCGGTGAGGCCGTTCTTGTCCCTTAGTGGTTCAGACATATTGGTCGCGCTTCCTTTCTGGGAAAAAGGCCGGGCGCCCGCGCTGGGTACCCGGCCTCATGCTACCGCGACGGGATGCCTCCCGTTCGCTCGCCCGCTACACGCCCCAGGCGCGTTCCACGTCTGCCGCGAGTACAATGGGCGCTCCGGCACATGCCAGGTGCCCATCCTGCACCGTGACGGTCGAACCGTCGATGAGGTTCTCGTACGCGCCGTCGGGAAGCGGTACCTCCACCCTTGCCGGGCGAGACTTGAGCGAGAAGACGCCAACCTTGCGCCTGCCCTCGTGCTCACGACGCAGAATGGCAATGTCGTTCTCGTCATCTGACGCCACGAAGAAGGCGTCGTCTGCGTCAAGCTCCGTATGCTTGATATCGGCCATGCGACGCATGAGGTCGGAAAGGTCGATTCCGGTGTTCCAATCGACGGTGTCGCGGTCGAAGAGGCTCGGAAGGTGCGAGCAGGCAGCCTCCTGGCCGGCGTAGACAAGCGTGGTTCCCTTCTTGAAGTAGACCATCGCCGTGTAGTTGCGCAGGTCGGACTCGCTCTTCACGTAGGAGGCAATGCGCGGCACGTCGTGGTTCTCGAGAAAGCGCAGCTTGTCGTAGTTCTGCGGGTAGAGGTTCTCCTGGAAGTCGAGAAGGTCGAGGTAGCACGAGAGGGGAACCTCACCCTTGAGGTAGCGCTCGAAGGCCTCCTGGACGTCGTACTCGTACTCCATGTCAAAGGCCTCGAAGGCCTCGGAGTCGCGAGCGCAGGTCATGCCCGCCGCGCGGCATGCGGCGCCAAACGAGCGGTGGACCGTCTCGGCCAACCACAGGCATCCGGGGCGCACCTTCGCCACCTCGGCGCGAGCGCGCTTCCAGAACTCCACGGGCACAAAGGAGGCGACGTCGCAGCGGAAGCCGTCGACGATGCGGGCCCACTGGCACAGGGTCTCAATCTGGTAGTCCCAGAGCGCCGAGACGTTGTAGTCGAGGTCGATGACGTCGGACCAATCGCCCACGTGGTTGCCGGGTTTGCCGTCGGGCTTGCGGAAGAAGAACTCCGGGTGCTCCTCAAAGAGGACCGAATCGGGGGAGGTGTGGTTGTATACCACGTCGATCATGCACTTCATGCCCTCGGCGTGGATGGCGTCCACCAGTGCACGGAAGTCCTCCATGGTGCCGTACTCGGGGTTGACCGTCCGGTAGTCGCGGTTTGCGTAGGGGCTTCCGAGCGTTCCCTTGCGGTTCTTCTCGCCAATGGGATGGATGGGCATGAGCCATACGACGTCGGTTCCCAACGCGTGAATGCGAGGCAGGTCGGGAATCACGGCACGAAACGTGCCCTCGGGCGTGTGATTGCGCACAAAGACGGAGTAGATAACGAGGCTGCGAATGGATGTGCAGGTGTCCTGTGCCATGTGGGTCCCTTCTCGGCAGATGCCGGTTAGTGAGGTCGATGCACATGGTGGACCATCGCGGCAAGGGACGCAATACTTGTTTAAACAAGGCAACGCGTTCGGGGGGCGCAATCGGCGGCCGGCACAACCGCGTCTACTTCACAACAACGGCGCCCTCGGGCAGCGTCAGCTCAGCGTCCGTGGCGACAAGCACGTTGTTGCCGCGCTCCTCGGGCTTGTCCGGCCACTCGGGCACATAGGCAACGTGTGCAAACTTCGCCGAGAAGGCCCGCTCAACCTCATCAAGGATGCGCGCGTGGCGACCCTGGGCGGAGCATCGCAGGTTGGCGAGATACACCCCGCCGGGCGCGAGCTTGGTGCGGATGAGCTGCGCACCCTCGTCTGTCCCCAGCTGGCCGAGCGGGTGGTTGCCCGAGAACGCATCGTTCACGATGACGTCATAGGGCCTCTCGGCGCGACGCAGGTAGTCCCAGCCGTCATCGTTTACAAGCGAGATGCGCCCTGCGCCGTACTTTTCGATGAGGTCGTCGAGGAAGAAGCGCTCTCGGGCAATTACGGTGACGCGCGGATCTATCTCCACAACATCGACGTGGAGCTTGGGCCGGTGTGCCACGAGCCACTTGGGCAGAGAATAGCCGCCGCCGCCAATGACCAGCGCGCGCGTGGCGTTCGGCAGGTCGTAGCAGACTTCCGCCATGGTTCGGTGGTACACGCAAGCGAGCTCGAAGTGCAGGTCGTCGGGTAGGTAGCAGACGCTCTGGAAGGTTCCGTTCACGTTGAGGAGGCGAACGGGGGTGCCGTCGTCGTCGGCCGCCTCAAAGATGAGAGCAGGGCCAAACTTGGTACGGCGCATCTCAACCCCGCGCCGCTTAAGCAGCCACGGCAGCGCCAAGACAATGGCAAAGAGAACCCAGGAGATGACGATCACGACGATGAGCCAGGTAGGCATGTGCGCTCCTAACGAGGTAGTTTGCAGCGGGGGCGGACAGCACAGGGGCCTATACCCAAACTCCCAGTTTATATTGTGAGTAGGAAACATCCTCGGCTATACTAGCGGATGCGGCAGCACGCAAAGTGTGCTCGCCTCATTCATCCACATCTAGGAGGACCTCACCATGATTCTTGGACTTGGCATTCCCGAGCTGCTCATCATCGTTGTCGTTGTGCTGATCATCTTTGGGCCCAAGAACCTCCCCAAGCTCGGCTCCGCTCTTGGCAAGACCGTCAAGAACGTGCGCGAGGGCATGGAGGAGGGCGACGACAAGGACTCCAAGAAGGTCGAGGAGCCCAAGGAGGACGAGGCCGAGGAGGTCGTCGCTGACGAGGACGACGCCGACGTTGAGGATGCCCCCGCCGAGAAGGCCAAGGAGGACGTCCAGTTCTGCCCCAAGTGCGGTACCGAGAACGCCGCCGACGCCGCCTTCTGCAAGAAGTGTGGCGCCAAGCTGGGCGAGTAACCCAGGCGCCCGGGGTACGTCCTTCCCACGCACTACGAGGAAAGCAGAGTCATGGATAACAGCAAGGAAATCACTCTTACCGCCGAAGGCCGCCAGAAGCTTGTTGACGAGCTTGCGTACCGCGAGGGCGAGCTTCGCGACGAGATCGTTGAGCGCCTGAAGGAGGCTCGTTCCTTCGGTGACCTCTCGGAGAACTCCGAGTACGATGCCGCCAAGGAGGAGCAGTCCCAGAACGAGTCGAAGATTGCCGAGATTCGCCAGACGCTCTCCGTGGCCAGGGTCGTTGCGGATGCGCAGCACGGTGGCATTAGGGTCTCCATTGGCACCACCGTCGAGCTTGAGGACGAGCGCGGCAAGAAGACCAAGTTCACTATCGTTGGCACTACCGAGACCAACTCGCTCGAGCACAAGATTTCGAACGAGTCCCCCGCGGGCCAGGCACTTATCGGCTGCGGCAAGGGTGACCAGGTGGAGTTCACCACGCCCGCCGGCAAGACCAAGAGCTACACGATCGTGAACATTACTCGCTAACCTCCGTGAGACAAAGGGACAGTCCCTTTGTCTCATCCCGCGAGCACAGAGCGACTTGGGCCCCTCCCCGGAGGGGCCTTTTCGTGAGACAAAGGGACTGTCCCTTTGTCTCATCCGTCAAAACGCTACAGTACAATGGTTTGCGCTATGGCCGCTAAACGCCGGCCAGGCACGAGAAGGCAATGCGCACCGACGGGCGCGCGCGAGTACGAGGAGCAGCAATGGCCGACCAGTCCAAGATGGGCGAGAACAACACCAATGACGAGAGAGCCCAGCGCCGCGCTCGTCGTCAGGCACTCATCGATGCGGGCGTGAACCCCTATCCCATTGCAAGCGAGGTCACGGCCCATGCAGCCCAACTCGAGAAGGACTACGCAAGCCTCCCCGAGGGCGAGGACACCCAAGACGTTGTCTCTGTTGCCGGTCGCATCCGCGCGCTCCGCCGTCAGGGCAAGGTGGCCTTTATCGTCCTCGAGGACGTCACCGGCCAGATTCAGCTCTTCTGCCGCGTGAATGACCTCGGCGAGGAGGGCTGGGCGCTTCTCCGCCAGCTTGACCTCGGTGACATCGTTAACGCCACTGGCCGCGTACTACGCACCCGTCGCGGCCAGCTTTCCATTGCGCCTACCAAGGTCGTGCTGCTCTCCAAGTCCCTGCGCCCACTGCCCGAGAAGTTCCACGGTCTCACCGACCGCGAGGTTCGCTACCGCCAGCGTTACGTCGACCTCATCATGAACCCCGAGGTCCGCGACGTGTTCCGCAAGCGCAGCGCCATCATCAGCCTGATTCGCCGCTACATGGAGGCCGACGGCTACATGGAGGTCGAGACCCCCATGATGCACGCCATTCTCGGCGGCGCCAACGCGAAGCCCTTCGTCACGCACTTCAACGCTCTTGACCGTGACTTCTACCTGCGCATTGCCACCGAGCTGCCGCTCAAGCGCCTCATTGTGGGCGGTATGGAGCGCGTGTTTGAGATTGGCCGCCAGTTCCGCAACGAGGGCATGGACCTCACGCACAACCCCGAGTTCACCTCGATGGAGGCGTACTGCGCCTATTCCGACCTCGACGGCATGAAGCGCCTCACCGAGGGCCTCTTCAAGGCCATCGCACGCGAGGTCTGTGGCTGCGAGGAGGGCCATGAGGTCATCTCGTACCAGGGTCAGCAGGTGGACATGAGCGGCACCTGGCGCTCCGTGCCCCTCTCGGAGGTCGCCTCGCAGGTGGTGGGCGAGCACGTGGACATGGACACGCCCATCGAGCACCTGCGCGAGCTCTGCCGCGCCAACGGCATCGAGGCCGAGGACGGCTGGGGCGCCGGCAAGCTCCTCTTCGAGCTCTACGACGAGCTGGGCGAGTCCACGCTGGTAGACCCCACGTTTGTCTGCGACTACCCCGAGGAGGTCAGCCCGCTGGCCAAGCGCAAGGCCGACGACCCGCGTCTCACGGACCGCTTCGAGCTCGTAATCTGCGGCCACGAGTACGCCAACGCCTTCTCCGAGCTCAACGACCCCGTCGACCAGGCCGGCCGCTTTGCGGAGCAGGTTGCGGCAAAGGGCATGGGCGACGACGAGGCCATGGGCTACGACTACGACTACGTGCGCGCGCTCGAGTACGGCATGCCTCCCGCGGGCGGAATTGGCTACGGCATCGACCGCATGATCATGCTCTTCTGCGACCAGCCCGCCATTCGCGACGTGCTGCTCTTCCCGCAGATGAAGCCCGAGGTTGTCACTCGTGCGGACATTGCCTCGCAGCTCCCCGAGAAGACCGACAACGCCGCTGCGTCCGTGGACGTAATCGCGGACGACGCCGAGAATGGCGCTGCCAACGAGGCCGCACGCGACGCCTCGGCGCCTGCCCTCTCGACCGGCCTCACGCGCGACCAGGCGTTCGCCCTGCTCGAGCGCTACAACAAGGATCCTTTCCACATCCAGCACGCCGAGACCCTCGAGGGCCTCATGCGCTATTACGCCGAGAAGTACGATCCGGCAAACGTCGATTTCTGGGGCCAGGTGGGGCTTCTCCACGACCTTGACTGGGAGGAGTTCCAGGACCCGATCAATCACACGGTGAAGGCCGGCGAGCTCATCGAGGCCGAGGGCGGAACGCCCGAGTTGGTGCACGCCATCCAGACGCATAACTCCGACAACAACCCCGAGCTTCCCCAGCCCGAGTCCAAGATGGAGCGCGTGCTCTATGCCGCCGACGAGCTCAGTGGCCTCATCCAGGCCGCCATTCTCATGCGCCCCAGCAAGTCGGTCATGGACCTCGAAGTCAAGTCGCTCAAGAAGAAGTTCAAGGACAAGCGCTTTGCCGCAGGCTGCAGCCGCGACGTCATCCGACACGGCGCCGAGCTCAACGACATGGAGCTCGATGACCTGTTCGCGAGCATGATCGAGGCCATGCGCGCCATCGCGCCGGACCGCGACGAGTGGCTCAAGAGCCACCCCGAGCAATAGCGTACGTTTTGTCCGCGTGTTTGCCCGCTCCCGCGCGTGGGTACACACAGACCCAAGAAGACGGCGCGGGGAACGCAACCCTGCGCGCGGGCCATCTGGTCCGCGCGTTTCTTGTCGACCCGCATGGCATTGAGGAGACGTCAGCGCATGTTCGAAAAATTCACTGACAGGGCGAGGAAGGTCATGAGCCTGGCCCAGGACGAGGCGAGAAACCTCGGCCAGATGTACGTGGGTACGGAGCACCTGCTCCTGGCCCTCATTAAGGAGGGCGACGGCGTTGCCGCGCAGGCGCTCGCAAAGCTCGACGTCACGTATGACGAGACGCTCGCGACGGTAAAGCAGCTCTCCCAGGACGAGACGGAGCCCGTTCCCGGTGGCCACATCCCCTTCACGCCTCGCACCAAGCGCGTGCTCGAGGCCGCCTATCGCGAGACCATGACGCACGGCCAGACCTACATCGCCACCGAGCACCTGCTCCTGGGCATTGTGTCCGAAGGCAATGGTCGCGCCATGGACGCTCTGCGCGCCATGGGCGTCTCTGGGGATGCCGTGCGCAATGCGGTGAACGAGCTTGTCTCTAAGGGCACCGAGGAGGAGGGCCAGCCCGCGGCTGAGGTTCGTATGGACCCCAGCACCTTCATGGGTATGGGTGGCCAGCCTTCCTCGGACGATGGCTCCATGCTCGAGAAGTACGGTCGCAACCTCACCAAGCTTGCCGAGTCGGGCAAGCTCGACCCGGTCCTCGATCGCGACCGCGAGATTGAGCGCGTCATGCAGGTGCTTGCGCGCAGGCAGAAGAACAACCCGCTCATCCTGGGCGACCCCGGCGTTGGCAAGACGGCCATCGTCGAGGGCCTGGCGCAGCTCATCTCGGCCGGCAACGTGCCCGACATCCTGCGTGGCAAGCAGATCTGGACGCTCGACGTGGCGTCGCTCGTTGCGGGTTCCAAGTACCGCGGCGAGTTCGAGGAGCGCATGAAGAAGGTTGTCGCCGAGCTTGAGGACAACCCCAATGACATCCTCTTCATCGACGAAATCCATACGATCATCGGGGCGGGCTCGGCCGAGGGCTCCATTGATGCGGCGTCCATTCTGAAGCCGCCTCTCTCGCGTGGCGAGATCCAGGTCATTGGCGCCACTACGGCCGAGGAGTACCGCAAGCACATCGAGAAGGACTCTGCCTTCGAGCGCAGGTTCCAGCCAGTCTACATCGGCGAGCCTAGCCCCGAGGACGCCCTCGAAATCCTGCATGGGCTGCAGAGCCGCTACGAGGAGCATCACCACGTCCACTACACCGAGGCGGCCTTGAAGGCGGCCGTCACCCTTGCCGACCGCTACATTCAGGACCGCTTCCTGCCTGACAAGGCCATCGACGTTATCGACGAAGCGGGTGCGCGCACGCGCGTGCACAAGACCACGCTGCCCCCCGAGATTGCCCAGGTCGACTCTGACCTCGCCCGCGTGAGGGACGAGAAGGCCAAGGCCGCCGCCGCCCAGGAGTTCGAGGATGCCGCGCGCCTGCGCGACCAGGAGAAGGAGCTTGTTGCCAAGCGCGACGAGCTCGAGAGCGCCTGGCGCGAGAAGCTCGCCCAGAACGTGGTGACCGTGGACGAGAACGACATCGCCGACGTGGTCTCGAGCATCACCGGCGTGCCCGTCTCCAACCTCACCGAGGCGGAGGCATCCAAGCTCCTTCGCTGCGAGGATGTTCTCCACCAGCGCGTCATTGGGCAGGACGAGGCCGTGACCAAGGTTGCCCGCGCCATCAGGCGCAGCCGCTCGCCGCTCAAGGACCCGCGTCGCCCCGGTGGCTCGTTCATCTTCCTCGGGCCTTCTGGCGTGGGCAAGACCGAGCTTGCCAAGGCGCTGGCAGAGTTCCTCTTTGGCTCCGAAGAGGCGCTTATCACCTTTGACATGTCCGAGTTCATGGAGAAGCACACCGTCTCCAAGCTCGTTGGTGCCCCTCCGGGATACGTGGGCTACGACGAGGGCGGCGAGCTTACCAAGGCCGTGCGCAGGCGTCCGTACTCGGTGGTTCTCTTCGACGAGATCGAGAAGGCCCACCCAGACGTCTTCAACGTACTGCTCCAGATTCTGGACGAGGGCAGGCTCACCGATGGCCAGGGCCGTCATGTTGACTTCTCCAACACGGTTATCATCATGACCTCCAACATCGGCGCGCGCGACATCGCGCAGACCACCACGATGGGCTTCTCGGCATCGGGAGCCTCGGGCCTCTCGGACAAGGAGATCACAAGCCGCGTGACCTCCGAGCTCAAGAAGCTCTTCCGTCCCGAGTTCCTCAACCGCGTGGACGAGATCGTGGTCTTCAAGTCGCTTACGGGCGACCAGCTCCGCGGCATCGTGGAGCTTATGGTCTCCGACCTGCGCGATCGTCTCATTGCCAACGGTATGTCGATCAACCTTACCGACGCTGCCCGCGACCTTGTGGCCAAGCGCGGAACCGACCCAATCTACGGTGCGCGCCCGCTTCGTCGCGCCATCCAGACCCTCATCGAGGACCCGCTCTCCGAGGAGCTCCTGGAGGGCAAGTGGCAGCGCGGCGACATCATTGAGGTGGACGCAAACGGTGATGAGCTTGTCTTCTCCAAGGGGACGGGCGAGATTCCTGCGCCGCGCAAGCACGAGCACATGGAGCTGCCCTCGGCGCGTGACCGCTGGTCCGTTGACGCCGACACGCACCCGTCGCCACAGGAGGGTGGGCTTGCTGCGTCTGGCGCGTAGGCTCAAGGCGTAAGTGCCTAAGCGCCCCCGCTCGTCATATACTGCTTCTAGGTTTGAGATTTCTCCGGCCCGCCTCGCGCGGGCCGGCTTGTCCGAGGAGGCGCCATGGATCCTGCCGAGCTAGACAAAGGGGCCCTCACAACCCAGCAGCGCATCGACAGCGCCATTAAGATGACGGCGCCGGGAACAGCGCTGCGCGTGGCTCTTGACATGATCATTGCCGGTCACCTGGGCGCTCTCATCTGCGTTGGCGATACGGAGAACGTGCTTGCCGCCGGGGACGACGGCTTTGCCATGGACGTCTCGTTCACTGCAAACCGCCTGTTTGAGCTCTGCAAGATGGACGGCGCGGTCATCATTGACAAGGACCTCACCAAGATCCTGCGGGCAAACTACCACCTCAACCCCGATCCATCGCTGCCAACCACCGAGACGGGCACGCGTCACCGCACGGCGGCGCGCATGAGCCTGCTCACCAAAGCCATGGTCATCTCGGTTTCCGAGCGTCGCTCGGTGGTGAACGTCTACGTGGATGGCCATGGCTTCCAGCTGCGTCCTGTGGCCGAGATCATGTCCACCGTGAACCAGCTCACTGCCGCCATGCAAAACACCCGCTCGCAACTTGACCGCAGCCTGCAGCACCTCACGAGCCTTGAGCTTGACAACTTCGTCACGCTCGGTGATATCACGAACATCTTCTACCTGTTCGAGGTGCTCATGTCCGCCGGCGATGAGCTCGACCGCTGCATTGTCCAGCTGGGCACCTCCGGCCGCATCACCGAGATGCAGCGCGAGGAGTTCCTGGGGGACATGGACGAGACATACAACCTCATGATCCGTGACTACGCAAAGGACTCCTCCGAGGAGCACGCTCGTGCCATCCGCAAGCAGTTCCACGAGATGGCCAACCCGCAGCTGCGCTCGCCAAAGGTGGTCGCGCGCATCCTTGGCTACGACGACTATGGTGAGGACACCATCATGACCCCGCTTGGCCTGCGCACCCTCTCGCGCGTCTCTGTGGTTCGCGAGGGCATGGCCGACAAGATCGTGGACGAGTATGGCTCGCTCCAGGAGATTCTGGAGGCCGCCGAGGACGATTCCTCCAAGCTGGGCGAGATTGGCGTCAAGAACCCGGATGCGCTGGCAAACAGCCTGCATCGCATGTGGGGACAGAGCGAATGAGTGCCCCCGAGACATGCGCCTGCGCCGACGCTGCGCGCGTGGGCAAGGAGGACAACCAGCCCGATACCGTGGCGATTATCGTTGCCGGTGGCACGGGCGAGCGCTTTGGCGACCCGCGCGGCAAGCAGTTTGTGGACCTCTGCGGGCTGCCGCTCATGTGCTGGCCTCTTCTCGCCTTTGACCACGCGCCATCGGTTGGCCACATCGTGGTGGTGTGCGCGCCGGATCGCGTGGACACGGTGCGCGATGAGGTCCTCTCGCGTGTGACCCTGCTCACGCCCGTTACCCTTGCCGCATCTGGCGAGACACGCCAGCAGTCCGTTGCGCATGGCCTTGCCGCCATGCCGCGCGGGTACGACTTTGTGGCCGTTCACGACGCGGCGCGCCCGCTCATCGAGACAGAGGTCATCGAGGGCGTTATTGCCTGCGTGCGAGAAGACCCTAAGCTTGCGGGCGCCATCTGCGCCACGCGCTCGGTGGACACGCTCAAGCTGGTCGAGGATGGCGTGATTATCGCCACGCCAGACCGTTCCTTCTACTGGGCCGCCCAGACGCCGCAGGTGTTTCGCACCCGCGCACTCACCTCGGCGTACAAGTCCGCTGCCTGGGAGGGCTACCAGGGAACTGACGACGCCTCCCTCGTGGAGCGCCACGGTGGGAAGGTTCGCTGTTACGACTCCCCGCGCGACAACATCAAGGTCACGGTGCCGGAAGACTTGGCCATCGCATGCACGGCGCTCGAGCAGCGACTGCTGATGTAGGCCTGGCTTCTCGCTGCTACCGCGGTGGGCGCTGTGGTGACGCTCGAAGGCTCGTTTTGGCGCGGATTGCAACACCAGGAGCCCTTCGGCGACAAAATGTCGCCGAAACACCGTTTTTGGTGCGATTTGCAACATGACGCGCCCTCCGGCGACATCCCATTCGACCGATGGCTCATTTCCGCAGCCATCGTGTATAACATGCCTATGATTCTCTCTGCAAAGGATTGCTACGCAGGCAAGTAGCCAGGCACAGGCCACGGAGGTGGGCGGACATGACTCGCATTGGACATGGCTTCGACGTTCACGCCTTCACAGAGGGACGCCCCCTTGTGCTTGGCGGTGTCACCGTGCCTAGCGAGCGAGGCCTGGCTGGCCACTCCGACGCGGACGTGCTGGCACACGCCCTCATGGATGCCATCCTGGGTGCCATGCGGGCCGGCGACATTGGCCAACTCTTTCCCGACACTGACCCCGCTTACGAGGGGGCGGACTCAATGGTCCTGCTCTCGCGCGTGATGGGGCTTGCCCGCGAGCAGGGTTTCTTGCTTGTTGATGCAGACTGCACCGTTGCTGCCCAGGCTCCAAAGCTCGCGCCGTACCGCGAGCAGATGCGCCAGACCATGGCGCAGGCCATGGGCGTCGACGTGTCGCAGGTGGGCGTCAAGGCAACCACCACGGAGCACCTTGGCTTCGTGGGACGCGAGGAGGGCATAGCCGCCTGGTCTGTGGTGCTTCTCGACAAAGAAAACGGCCGATAGCTCTTCTCGGAGAGGGCATGGCGGCGCCTCTCGCATGGCTGAGCCTCTCGATTCTGCCCTTGTTACCGGCGCGTTTGAGTTCGAATGCGTTTCCCCTGTTGACAGCTCCGGGCTCACAACTGCCCGGTAACAACGAACCTCTCTGTTCGCGCCTTGTTACCGGCGCGTTGAGCCGTCGCTGCGGTTGCCCAGGTAGGGCTCCTGACTACGTGACGAGCCGGTAACAACGATGCCGCTCGCTGCGCCATATCACGACGCCCGTCACGTCGCGCCAACTCCTATGGACACCATTCAAGCCTGTACTGATTTGATGGTCATGAGATGCAGGCCTCTAGGAGACTCTGCGCAAACTTCATGTGCCACGCAGACCTGGGGTTACTCTGTTACGCATGCGCGCGGCAGGGTATCCATTCCAAGCTCAGCGCGTATATGGACAGGCCGCGCACGATGTACCACGCACTTGAATAACCGCACCATCGCACCACGCGCCATCTCATGCTATTGGCACCACCGAACTTCGACAGAACGACATTGCCCCAACCCGCGCGGCCGGGAAGGAATCGCATATGTCCATTACCACAGGCAAGCTTTACGCCAGCGCTGCTGCTCCCATTCGAATGGCCTTCGCGCTGCTCGCGGCACTTGCCATCGCACTTTCACTGGGCCTTGCCAGGGCACGCGCCGCCACGCTGGAAGAGACCCTGGCCGACGACGTCTTTGTGAACGAGCCCGGCAGTACCGGGCGCTGCACTATCTATGCCGCCACCAACATGCTTCGCCGGGCGGCACTTCTCAACGGCGACCAGGACTGGAGCTCGATCACCACCTCCTCCATCCCGTCTTCGGGCGGCCTGCCTTTCAGCTTCTCGGTGAGCACGCAGGAGGCCACCTATGCCGTGGAGCACGGCTACATAACCGGCTCGACCGTGGAGGAGAGAACCGCAGAGCTTCTCGCCCTGCTTGATGAGAACCCTGCCGGCATCGTGCTGTACACAAGCACCGGCAACCCGCACGCCGTGACCCTTCTGGGCTACGACGAGGAAAGTGGTGCCTTCATTGCCCATGACTCGCTTACGGGCGCTACGTCGTCGCTTGACGAGTGCGTGAGCGTGCGTGCCTCCAACGCAGATGCTTACTGGTATGTATCGAGTCCGGTGTCTGCGCCCGGGCCCGTCTCGCTTCGGAACGCCGTTGTCACGGTGGAGGATGCTGTGTATGCGGGAGAGCCTGTAACGCCGCAGGTAACGGTTACGCTTGACGGCGCAACTCTCACCGAGGGCACCGACTACGCCGTGAGCTACGTTGGCAATAACTCTGTAGGAACTGCGCTTGCCGTTGTTTCTGGCGCGGGAAGCTACAACGGAACTGCATCCGCAGGCTTTGAGGTGCTCGACGGGACTAAGGTACTGGTTGGGCGGTGTTGCGGGTACCGTCGAGGCGTCGACGGGTTCTGGTCAGGCGTTAGCAAGCTCCCGCGGTGCTAGCATGCTGGGGGTTGCTGCCTAGGAGACCTCCCTCCCCAGCTGCTCCCCGGTGTGCTGCTACAATGCCTGTACTTGTGCACACATCCCAAGGAGCAAACCATGCAGATCTATAACACCCAGACGCACCGAAAGCAGGAGCTCGAGCCCATCGAGCCGGGCAAGATTCGCATGTATGTCTGTGGTCCCACCGTCTATGACCAGATTCACATTGGCAACGCGCGCACGTTCCTCTCGTTTGACGTGATTCGCCGCTACCTCATGTACAAGGGCTACGAGGTCACCTTTGCCCAGAACCTCACCGACGTGGACGACAAGATCATCAACCGCGCCAACGAGCAGGGTCGCACCGCCGCCGACGTGGCAGAGGAGTTCTCTAACGCCTTCATCGAGCAGATGCATCGCTTTGGGATTCTCGACCCCGACATCCGCCCGCGCGCCACGCACGAGATTAAGGCCATGCAGGAGATGATCGAGTCCCTCATCGAGCAGGGCAACGCCTACGTGGCCGACAACGGCGACGTGTACTTCTCGGTGCGCTCTGATAACAACTACGGCATCC
The DNA here is from genome assembly GCF_001494635.1 of Tractidigestivibacter scatoligenes. GTDB lineage: Bacteria > Actinomycetota > Coriobacteriia > Coriobacteriales > Atopobiaceae > Tractidigestivibacter > Tractidigestivibacter scatoligenes. The sequence continues at coordinate 319,541 of NZ_LOJF01000001.1, forward strand.
TCTCTGGGCGCGACCTCAACCAGATGCGCGCCGGCGAGCGCGTGGAGGTCAACGACCAGAAGCGCGACCCCTTCGACTTTGCCCTCTGGAAGGCCGCCAAGCCCGGCGAGCCCAGCTGGCCGAGCCCCTGGGGCGACGGGCGCCCCGGTTGGCACACCGAGTGCTGCGCCATGATCCACCGCTATCTGGGCACCCCCATCGACATCCACGGCGGTGGCGCAGACCTCGTCTTCCCGCACCACGAGAACGAGACCGCGCAGGCCATGTGCGCCTGGCATGAGCCCCTTGCCAACCTTTGGATGCACACGGGCATGCTCCGCGTGGACGGCGAGAAGATGTCCAAGAGCCTGGGCAACTTCTATACGCTCAAGGAGGTCCTCGACAAGTACCCCGCCGACGCCGTGCGCCTGCTCATGCTGCAGACCCACTATCGTGCTCCCCTCGACTTTTCCTTCGATCGCCTGGAGGGGGCCGTGGGCACCCTCGAGCGCCTGCGCACCTGCGAGAAGAACCTGCTCTGGGCAGCCAAGAACGGCACGGGCAGCGAGGAGCTCGACGCCACGCTGGGCTCTGCCGTGAGCGAGGCGCGCGAGGAGTTCACGCGCCAGATGGACGACGACTTCAACACCGCTGGCGGTCTCGCCGCGATCTTCTCGCTTGTGACCTCGGCGAACACCTACCTTGCCGATGCCGGCACCGCTGCCGGCGGCAAGGCCGCCAAGGCTGCGGCAGAGGCATTGGCCGAGCTTGCGGGCGTCCTGGGCGTCACGCTTGCCTCCGAGGAGGACGAGCTCCCCGCCGAACTGGTGGGCCTTGCCGAGAAGTACGCCGGCTACCAGGGCGACTCTGCCGCCGAGGCCGCGGATGCGCTCATCGCTGCTCGCCAGGCGGCCCGCAAGGCGAAGGATTGGGGCACCGCAGACGGCATCCGCGATGCTATCACCGGGCTGGGCCTGGTCCTCGAGGACACTGCCGCGGGCGCTCGCCTGCGCAGGGCGTAGGTGATGAGAATGGCACGAGGCGACGCGCGCCGCGGCTCCTCACGCAAGGGGCAGGGCCCTTCTCAAGCTGGGCGCGGTAGCCAGTACCGCGGACGCGATCAGCGCACGGGTGGAAGCGGTGGCCGTCAGGGTCAGGGGAGCCGCGGCCAGCGCGGACCCCAGCGCTCGGACTCGCGCCCGCAGCGTGCGGGTAACCGCCAGGACCAGCAGCGTCCTGCGACGCTTGGCTCCGACCTCATCGAGGGGCGTCGCGCCGTTGCAGAGGCGCTTGACGCTGGCATTCCCATTCGCACCGCCTACGTGCAGGATGGCGCCGGCTCGCCCGAAGGGACTGACAAGACGCTTGACACGCTGGTGCGCAGGCTTGCCGACGCCGGCGTGGAGTGCGAGGTAGTCCCGCGCTCCCGCCTAGATCGCCTCTCGAGCCACGGTGCCCACCAGGGCATCGTCGTGCGGACCAAGCCCTTCTCGTACGCGACCATCGAGGACGTCATTGCCGCATCGGGCGAGGGAGACGCCCTGGTGGTTGTGCTTGACCACGTGACGGACGAGGGCAACTTTGGTGCCATCGTTCGCTCCGCTGAGGTGGTGGGTGCGGCTGGCGTGGTTGTCGCCAACGCCCGCGCGGCTACCGTTGGCCCGGGCGCCTACAAGACCTCGGCCGGCGCGGTGCTGCACCTTCCCATAGCCCAGGTCCCCAACCTTGCCCGTGCGATCGACCAGCTCAAGGAGGCCGGCTTCTGGGCGTGCGCCGCAACCGAGCATGCGGAGCAGGACGTGTGGCATGCACCTGTCTACGGAAGGCTCGCCCTGGTCATGGGCTCGGAGGGGGAGGGCATCTCCCGCTTGGTGCTCGACCACTGTGACTTTGGTGCCAGACTCCCGCAGCGCGGACGCGTCGAGTCGCTCAACGTTGCGCAGGCCACAACGGTCATGTGCTATGAGTGGCTTCGCCGCGTGAGTGAGGGGGCGCGCTCGGATGCCTAGGCGCATACGGCTCGCGCTTCTCGTGGTCGACGGCTACAACGTGGTCCACGGGACCCCGCGCTATGCCGCGCTCATCGACGAGCACGCAGGCGCTGGCGCGCTGGCTGACGTTGCGCACCTCTCGCGCGACCCATACGGGCACGACCCGTTCGATCGCGCCCGTGAGGCACTCGTCGCCGACGTCGCCGCCTATGCCCAGGGAAGCTATGAGCCCGTGGTGGTATTCGATGCGGCCGGCAACCTCTCGAGCGAGCGCCCCAACTGGAGCACGGCGGGCGTACGCGTGGTCTTCTCGCGCACGGGCGAGTCTGCCGACACGGTCATAGAGCGTCTGGTCACGGAGGCGCGCCATGCCGAGAGGGACGTGCTGCTCGTGACCTCGGACAACACGATCCGCTACACCGTTGGCGGGATTCCGGTGACCACGGTCTCGAGCGCGCTTCTCGCACAGAACATGAGCATTGTGAACCAGGGTGTCGAGGAGGTGCGGGAGCGTGGGTCGCACACGCACCTAAGCTTGGAAGACAGGCTCGACGCCGAGACGCGCGCCAAGCTGGACAAGCTGCGTGGACGCAGATAGCAGGAATTGAGCCACTAGTGGCGAGCCAATCCCGCACAACGCGTGCCAGATTGGCTCAAACACGCTATCATGTCCTCACCGCCGGTATGGCTCAATGGCAGAGCAACGGTTTTGTAAACCGTGGGTTGTGGGTTCGACTCCCTCTACCGGCTCCAGGAACCTTCCGGCCGGAGGCATATGCCTTCGGCCGAATCTTTTTTGTAAACGGTACGACACCTTTTGCGTGAACGGTGGTCTTGGGAAGCAAATTGAGTCGTAATACCGCTTGGTGCCATAGCTTCTACCTGTGGTCTTGTTGGAATTGTGCGGTATTCGTGGGATAGATACGCCCGGTACCGGGGTACGCGTTGACAGGATTTTTTCCACGTCGTATTATTCACTCCGCTGCAGGGGGTTCGCCCCGTGCGGTGCTTGAAAACGGAATGGGGATGTGGCACAGCGGCAACTGCGGCGGACTGTAAATCCGCTCCCTCTGGGTTCCTTGGTTCGAGTCCAAGCATCCCCACCATGCCCGTGTAGCTCAGTCGGTAGAGCACTTCGTTGGTAACGAAGAGGTCACCGGTTCGAATCCGGTCGCGGGCTCCATTTTTCAAGTGCACGGCTCCATGCCGGTGTAGCTCAGCTGGTTAGAGCACGCGGCTCATACCCGCGATGTCACTGGTTCGAATCCAGTCACCGGTACCAGGCTTTTCTGCGGCGCTTCGGCGCCGCTGAGCATAAATAGGCGTATTTCTGTACCATGGAATGGCCGGAGAGGTTCGTTCCAAAAGGAGGATTGGCAATGGCCAAGGAGAAGTTCGATCGTTCTAAGCCGCACGTAAACATCGGTACCATTGGTCACGTCGACCACGGCAAGACCACGCTGACCGCGGCCATCACCAAGGTTCTCTCCGAGACCGAGGGCTGCAAGGCTGCCTACACCGCCTTCGAGAACATCGACAAGGCTCCCGAGGAGCGCCAGCGCGGCATCACCATCTCCGTCGCTCACGTCGAGTACGAGACCTGGGAGCGCCACTACGCTCACGTTGACTGCCCGGGCCACGCCGACTACGTCAAGAACATGATCTCCGGCGCTGCTCAGATGGATGGCGCCATCCTCGTTATCGCCGCTACCGACGGCCCCATGGCTCAGACCCGCGAGCACATCCTGCTCGCCCGTCAGGTCGGCGTTAAGTACATCATCGTCTTCCTGAACAAGTGCGACATGGTCGACGACGAGGAGCTCATCGACCTGGTCGAGATGGAGACCCGCGACCTGCTCTCCGAGTACGGCTTCGACGGCGACAACACCCCGATCATCCGTGGCTCCGCTCTCGGCGCCCTCAACGGCGAGCAGAAGTGGGTCGACTCCATCATCGAGCTCATGCACACCGTTGACTCCTACATCCCCACGCCTGCTCGTGACAACGAGAAGCCGTTCCTGATGGCCGTCGAGGATGTCATGACCATCTCCGGCCGCGGCACCGTTGCCACCGGCCGTGTCGAGCGCGGTGAGCTCAAGCTCAACGAGCCCGTCGAGATTGTCGGCATCAAGCCCACCCAGACCTCCGTTGCAACCGGCATCGAGATGTTCCGCAAGACGCTGGACTTCTGCGAGGCTGGCGACAACGTGGGCATCCTGCTCCGCGGCATCAAGCGCGAGGACATCGAGCGCGGCCAGGTTCTCTGCAAGCCCGGCTCGGTTACCCCTCACACCAAGTTCACCGGCGAGATCTACGTCCTCACCAAGGAGGAGGGTGGCCGTCACACCCCGTTCTTCTCCGGCTATCGTCCCCAGTTCTACTTCCGTACCACTGACGTGACTGGTGACATCACCGAGCTCACCGACAAGGACGGCAACAAGGTCGAGATGGCCATGCCGGGTGACCACGTCACCATCTCCTGCGAGCTCATTCACCCCATCGCCATGGAGGAGGGCCTGCGCTTCGCTATCCGCGAGGGCGGCCACACCGTCGGCGACGGCCGTGTTGCGACGATCGTCGAGTAGCTTCTCTTAGAAGTGACCTCAAGGCCCGGCATCCGCAAGGGTGTCGGGCCCTTCTCTTGAGTGGTGCACATTGGAATTGAGCTTTTTGTTCGCGCCCTCAATCGTTTTCTGTCAGCCCAATGCCGGCTACTTGCGTGAATGTTATGTGAGCTGGCCGCTAAGAATCGTGTTTGGTTGACAGAACGCGTTAGGTAATGGTAACGTTCTCCACCGCGCCATCTTCGAGGATGGCCTCGAAGTGACATGGTGTCTCAGGAGGATTCATGCGTACACTTGTTACACTTGCATGCACTGAGTGCAAGCGCCGCAACTACACCACGACCAAGAACAAGGCGAACACCCCTGATCGCCTTGAGATGAAGAAGTATTGTCCGTGGTGCCGTAAGCACACGCTTCACCGCGAGACCCGCTAAACTAGGTGGGTCCACACACGCCAGTAGTTCAATTGGTAGAGCATCGGTCTCCAAAACCGAGTGTTGAGGGTTCGAGTCCTTCCTGGCGTGCCAGAATTTCCCACCGGCTTTCCCTTCGGGGTTAGCCGGTTTCCATGTAAAGGCCAGTCTTTTAGGAGTTGTGAGGATGGCGAACAAGGACAGGAACAAGAGGAGCGCCCGCAAGGCACGCGCCCAGAAGCGCGCCGAGCGCGAGGCCGCCCAGGCTGCCTCCGCCGCCTCTTCCAACCCCCAGAAGGCTGAGGGTGCGCACAAGCAGCAGGCTGCTGCCGCTGCCAAGGCACCCGAGAAGCAGAACAAGCCTGCAAAGGCGAGCAACAAGAAGCCGGGCCTTGGTAAGCGCATCAGCAACTACTTCGCTGCCGTGCGTACCGAGATGAAGCGCGTCGTATGGCCTTCGAGGGATGAGCTTCGCAACTACTCCGTTGCCGTGATTGTCTCCCTCTTGGTCTTCGGCATCGCCCTCTGGCTTGTTGACACCGGCATCGTGGCCTTGCTCGTTGGCTACACGAGTTTGGGGGCATAGGCCATGGCTAAGCGCTGGTACGTCATTCACACGTACTCCGGGTACGAGAACAAGGTCAAGACCGATCTCGAGCACCGCATCGAGACCTATGGCATTGGTGACAAGGTCGTGGACATCCAGATCCCGACCGAGGAGGTCACCGAGGTCAAGGACGGCGGCAAGCGCGAGACCAAGGAGGCCAAGGTCTTCCCTGGCTACGTCCTCGTGCGTATGGAGGTAGACGATAACACCTGGGCCGTCGTTCGCAACACGCCCGGTGTCACGGGGTTTGTTGGTCTCGACGGCAAGCCCACGCCGCTTCGACGCGACGAGTTCGACAAGATCATGCGTCGCGGTGGTGTGCGCACCAGCACGGCCGCTCCCACCCCCAAGCGCACCTCGACCAACATCGAGCCCGGCATGTCCGTACGCGTTCTCTCCGGCCCTCTGGCAGATTTCGACGGCCAGGTCTCCGAGGTCAACGCCGAGGCAGGCAAGGTCAAGGTCATGCTCATGATCTTTGGGCGCGAGACCCCCGTCGAGCTCACGCTCGACCAGATCTCGGTCATCAGCTAGGAACTTCTGGCAGGTCCCGTATCGGTGAGGATGGCTTCTCGGGCGCCTGCGTGAAGATAGATACAAAGCACGCTCTCCAGGAGGAACATCATGCCCAAGAAGAAGGTTACTCACTTCATTAAGCTCCAGATTCCGGCTGGCGCCGCTAACCCCGCGCCTCCCGTTGGCCCCGCCCTTGGCGCTGCCCAGGTCAACATCATGCAGTTCTGCCAGGCCTTCAACGCTGCCACCAAGGACCAGGCCGGCGACATCATCCCCGTCGAGATCACGGTCTACGAGGACCGCACCTTTGACTTCGTGACCAAGACCCCGCCTGCGGCCCACCTCATCAAGAAGGAGCTTGGTCTCAAGAGCGGCTCCGGCGTGCCCCAGCGTGATAAGGTTGGCCAGCTCACCCAGGAGCAGCTCACCAAGATCGCCCAGATCAAGATGCCGGACCTCAACGCCAACGACATCGAGGCCGCCAAGAAGATCGTCGCGGGCACCGCTCGCTCCATGGGCGTCACCATCGCCGAGGACTAGCACTAATCAGGCACCATGCGCCCCGTACGGGGCGACTCTCAGGATACGGCGGCCATGCCGCCAACTATGTGGGAGGGCAAATAGCCCGTTGACCACAGGAGGTATCACATGCCCAAGCACGGAAAGAACTACAACGCCGCAGCCGCCAAGGTCGAGGCCGGCAAGGTCTACTCGCCCAAGGAGGCCATGACGCTCGCCAAGGAGCTCTCCTCTGCCAAGTTTGACGAGACCGTCGAGGTCGCTATTCGCCTGGGCGTCGACACCCGCAAGGCCGACCAGAACATCCGCGGCTCCATCTCGCTGCCCAACGGCACCGGTAAGACCGTCCGCGTTGCCGTCTTCGCTGAGGGCGCCAAGGCCGCCGAGGCCGAGGCTGCCGGCGCCGACATCGTCGGCTCCGATGACCTTATCGAGGAGGTCCAGAAGGGCAACATCAACTTTGACGCCGTCATCGCCACGCCCAACCTCATGGGCAAGGTCGGCCGTCTCGGCCGTATCCTCGGCCCCCGCGGCCTCATGCCTAACCCCAAGCTGGGCACCGTGACCATGGACGTCGAGAAGATGGTCAAGGAGCTCAAGGCCGGCCGCGTCGAGTACCGCGCCGACCGTTATGGCATCTGCCACGTCCCCATGGGCAAGGCGTCCTTTGACGTCAAGGCTCTTGTCGAGAACTACGGCGCGCTCCTCACCGAGCTGCTGCGCGTCAAGCCGTCGAGTGCCAAGGGCAAGTACGTCAAGTCCATCGTGATCTCCACCACCATGGGCCCTGGCATCAAGGTCGACACCACCAAGACCCGCGACTTCATGGAGGACTAGCTCCTCTCGCATCGTGGTATGTAAGCCCCGCTCGCCCGAGCGGGGCTTTTTTGTGAGACAAAGGGAGTTTCCCTTTGTCTCATCGCATGCAATCCCGGACGCTTATGTGTCGATGGCGTGTCTCGCCTGGGCATCTTGACGCACGGGCGTCTCGCGTGCGAGAATAACCACTGCAGGTTTCTGGCCTGCATTGCACACGTTGCACGTCCCGCTGCCAAAGACAGCCGGTGCCTTAGGGCTCAAAGGGGAAACCCGCCTGCCGAGGTGGTCTCAGCTATGAACCTATGAGGCCCCGTTTGGCTGCGCCAAGCGGGGCCCTCTCATGCGAGGGGCCCGCCGCGTCGGCGGATCGTGCCCGGAAACGCATGAGAAGGAGGTGTTCACATGCCAGCACAGTCCAATATCGACATGCTCGAGAAGGTCAAGGGTTCCCTCGAGGCTTCCAAGGGCGTCTTTGTCGTTGACTATCGCGGCCTCACCGTCAAGGAGGCCCAGGAGCTCCGTCGCGCCTTGCGCGAGGCCAACGCACACATGAAGGTCTACAAGAACAACATCGTGCGCATTGCCCTCAATGAGGCCGAGATGCCCAACATCGACGATATGCTCAAGGGCACCTGCGCCTACGTCTTCTACGAGAAGGATCCTGTCGAGGCCGCCAAGGTCCTGAAGCAGGAGGCCGACAAGCTCAAGAAGATGCAGATCCTGGGTGGTATCGCCGACGGCAAGGCCATTTCGGCCGAGGAGGCTCTCGCGTACGCCGAGCTCCCGTCCCGCGACGAGCTGCTCGCCAAGCTCGTGTACGTCATTGGCAGCCCGCTCTCCGGCATTGCGCAGGTGTGCGCTGGTCCCGCCAGGGGCCTCGTCACCGCGCTCCAGGCGGTCGCCGACAAGCAGGCCGCCTAGCGCCCTGCCGCACTACACGCACTACCGGCATTACCAGAAAAACCTGAGGGCACATAAGGTGCCCCAACACAAAGGAGAATTAGCATGGCTGCTACCAAGGAAGAGATCATCGAGGCCCTCAAGGAGATGCCCGCCCTCGAGCTTTCTGAGCTCGTCCACGAGCTGGAGGACGTCTTCGGCGTTTCCGCCGCTGCCCCCGTCGCCGTCGCCGCTGCCCCCGCAGCTGGCGCTGCTGCCGCCGAGGAGGAGGAGAAGACCAACTTCGACGTTGAGCTGACCTCCTTCGGCTCCAACAAGATTGCCGTCATCAAGGTTGTCCGCGCCCTGACCAGCCTCGGCCTCAAGGAGGCCAAGGACAAGGTGGAGTCCGCTCCTACCGTCCTGCTCGAGGGTGCCAAGAAGGAGGACGCCGAGGACGCCAAGAAGCAGCTCGAGGAGGCCGGCGCTACCGTCACCCTGAAGTAACTTCGGGTTTCTCAGGCGCTCTGCATGAACCTCAAGGGGTCGGACCGGGTGGTCCGGCCCCTTTTTGTATGCGCGCGCAATCAGTGGCTGTGTGCTCCACGGTTATGCGCCGCGCTCCCGGCTTGTTACCGGCCTGCTCGTGCTTGGTCGTGTTCGCCCAGTTGGCTACTGAGAATTCCTATGCGCTGGCAACAACTCGCGGCATCTCCTTCCAACGTCTGTTCATTTCACCCATGTGCCTGGTCGGGTACGAGGCGGGCTGGCAGGCTCCGCGGGTACCCGTGGACGCCCGTTGCATCTTCAGTGTCCAGAGGTCAGGCACGCTTGTGCCTGTCACTCAACCAATTGACCAACTCCGATGCAATTTGCAGATTCATTTTCGAAATGGAGTTTCATACGATGTGCACCGTGAGAATGAGTTGCGCGTTTGCGCAGGTACAGGTCGTGTAAGCGTTCAACAGCATTGTGAAGGGAGGGGAGCAACCAGGGCAGAGAGGCACCAGGGCTAACGAGCGGCAACGTCCGATGGTGGCACGGAGTTCATCGCGTAGAGAAGGGATGATTTTGCGTGCCCTCGGCCCATCGAGCAATGCCAAGTGAGTACCCAAGATGCCTCGGCAGGCGTACCTAGCCTGTCACCAGTGAAAGGAGAACGTCATGGTTGATGCCGCGTCCGCAGCTGATGGCAAGTCCAGATCGCGCAAGGTGGTCGTTGCGGCTTTTCTCGCATGCTTCTGTCTCTTTGGTTTTCGCTCCACCTTCTCAATTCTGCAGGGTCCTATGGGCCAGGACCTTGGCTGGGACGGCACAATGCTCTCAACGGGCTACTCGCTAATGATGTCCATATATGCAGTCACGGCCTACTTTTCGGGTAGGGTGGTTGATAAGAGCGGAACCCGTCCCGCGTACTTCATCGCCTCCATCATGTGCGCCCTCGGGATGGTTCTCACATCATTCGTGACGAGTTTCCACCTGTATCTCTTCTGCTATGGCTTCTTTGCTGGCGTGGGCACTGGCATGTTGTGGGTTTCCTCGACCACTTCGTGCCGCAAGTGGTTTGTCGGCGACAAGTACTCAACTATGTGGGGAATCGCCTTCGCTGGTGCACCCATTGCACAGGTCATCTTGACCCTCTTCATGAAGCCCCTGCTGGCTCAGAGCCCCAGTATGTGGCGTCTCGTGATGCGCATCATGGGCGTGTTCTTCCTGGTTGCGCTTCTCGTCGCTGCGTTCGTAGCCCAGAAGAACCCCGATGCATACGGCCTCAAGGCATTCGGCAACATTCCGGAGAAGGACCCCAATGCCCCCAAGCCTCACGACTTCACCGTTGCCGAGGCCTTCAAGACCCGTGCCATGTGGTGTGACATCGCGGCCCTGCTTGGCTCCATGATTGGCGAATTCCTCATCTGGTCCCAGATAGTGATGTACTGGACTAACAGCCTCGGCATTGAGGCCGGCACCGCCTCCAACATGTATATCGTCATTGGTGCCTGTGGCATCTTCACGATGCCAATCCTCGGCAAGGTGGCCGACCGGCTCGTTACCAAGACGGGTTCCGAGCCCGTTGCTCGTCGCATGGTGCTCATTGCTGGCCCCTCGGTTGCCGCTGTCGCCTGCATCTTGCTTCTCTTCAATACCAAGGACATGCTCTGGCTGGGCGTCGTGTGCTGTGTCCTCTTCTCGCTCTATTGGGCCGTTGAACCCGGCGGTGCCGCCGGCTATGCCGGATCGGTGTTTGGCAACAAGTACTTCGGTAAGGTCTGGGGCCTCGCGGCGCTCATCTGCATGGGAATTGGCCCGGCGGTTGGGTCGTTCATGGGCGGCTACCTCGGCACCAATTTTGGTTACGACGCCTCGGTGAAGTTTGCCCTGGGCGGCTTCATCATCTCGATCATTGCGGCCTGCCTGTTGCCCAAGAAGGTCGATCCTCCTGTAACCACTCGGGATTAGGGCTAGCAAGAGGTCATAGGCTGGACGTCCGTCCAGCATGCCCGCAGGGAGGGTCGAGCCGTGCGCCCTCTCTGCGGGCGGTGCTGGGTTATGCCCATCGACCGAAAACATCGATGCGATTAGCCAGAAGGGCGCACGGCTGGCAGGCGATTGAAACAATACTGACAAGTGCCGCTACATCTATGAACGTCGGGGGGCGTCATGGAATCCGATGCTTGCGCTGAGCTTCGCCAATATGTCTCAGATGAGACGCTGGCGTCGCTTCCGCGTGTCTCGTTTCCCGCAAACGTGACCTTTATCAAATCTGATGCGGAGGACAAGATATCCAACTACTTCATTCTCGAGGGCACCGTCTCGGTCCATGCGCTCGCCAACACTGGTCGTGAGTTCTGGATCGACTCGCTCGGCCCAGGGGACTTCATCGGCAAGTTCTCACAGATGCGCGGCAACAACTTCAACTGTGAGGTGCGTACCGACGAGCCTTGCAAGATGATCGTCCTCACAGACGTCCTTGATGAGCTGCTCGAGGACAAGGATTTCAACATCTACTTCGGACGCCGCATAACAGATCGGCTGTATGCCATGTACAAGCGGCTTATGCTGCGGCTTCTCTTTTCCTACGATGAGGTGCTCGCCTACTACCTGCTCAAGGCCGTCGAGGGGCGTGACGCAGGCTTTGCTCCCCGTATTGAACCCCTGCGGCGTGTCATGAATGTGAGTGAGCGCCAGTTCTATTACCTGCTCAAAAACATGGAACATGACGGTCTCATCAGGCGCGTGGGTCGCGGCAGGATAAAGCTCACCAATTGCGCTGGGCTCAAGCGGGCGGCTCATGACGTGAGCGACTTCATGAACAACTAGGTGCGTTTCCCCAGGTAGGAATCAGAAAAAGTTGCACTGACGCCGCACGGCGGTCCTCTCAACGAACTCCCTGCAGGTTGCAGGTGAGTTTCGAATACCCCCTCCAAATAATGGGGCCATCGAGTACGTCACTGACCCTCGGGTTGTCGTGACCAGCCTCAAGAGAGAGGTGAATTGGCGTGTCTGCTCCCTTTGATCCCAATCTGGTTGGCCAAGTGTTTAACATCCAGCGCTACTCCACCAAGGATGGACCCGGTGTGCGCACGACGGTCTTTCTCAAAGGCTGTCCAATGCATTGCTTCTGGTGCCAGAATCCCGAGTCGCAAAGCATCAAGCCGGTCCTCTTCTACAAGCAAGACTCCTGCACCTCGTGCGGGCGCTGCGTGGGCGTCTGCAAGCAAGAGGCCAACAGGTTCAAAGACGGGCATCTTGTGTTGGATCGGTCGCTTTGCGTTGCGTGCGGCGCCTGCGTTGAGGCCTGCCCCAACAAGGCTCGTACGCTCGAGGGCAAGCCCATGACGGTTCAGGATGTCATGGACGTCGTGGTACGTGACCGCAGGCTCTACAAGAACTCAGGTGGCGGCATGACCGTCTCGGGGGGAGCCTGCGAGATGCAGGCAAACTTCACGGTCAACCTGCTTGCCGCCGCGCATGACGAGAACATCCGCACTGCCGTAGAGATCGAGGGGTTCTATCCCTGGTCGGTTACCGGCCGCATCGTGGAGCTTTGCGACTTCGTGTACTTCGACCTCAAGAACATGGATTCCGAAGCGCATAAGCGGGGTACGGGTGCGCCCAACGAGACCATCCTGGAGAACGCCCGACGTATCGTGGAGACGGGCACGCCGGTCATCTTCAGGACGCCCCTCATCCCCACATTTAACGATGACAGGGACAGCATCAAGGCAATCATCCTCTTCGTCCGTGACGAGCTCGGGCTTGACCCGATGGAGCACCTTGAGCTTCTGCCCTACAACAACCTGGGCGAGAACAAGTACGACAAGATGGACTTCAAGGGCTTCCACCCGCGGTTCGCACGCCAGAGCGACGAGCACCTCGAGGATCTCGAGACGCTCAAGCGCAACCTCTCACTGCACCAATCCGCCTGACCGATCACCGGGCAAGAATCCGCTCCATGCCAGACGTCAGCATACTGCGGATGGGATACAGGTTCGACCAGGTATTGCGTATTGGAAAGGAGAAATTTCATGCTTGACTACAAGAAGTACGAGGGACAGACGCGCGGTGAGCTCATTTGGAGCCGCTTGAACCCGCTTCGCCATACGGCAAAGATGTCCATGGCGCGCGCCCAGCTCATTACCGACGGCTACAAGGAGTACGAGGGCTACTCCCTCTATCGCAAGCGCGGCCTCTCTGTGAGGAAGATCATGCGCGAGATCCCCATCTTCATTGATGACGACCAGCTGCTCGTGGGTGACTTCTCTGCCACGCAGATGTCGCCCGAGTGGTATCCCGACCTTGCGGCATCTTGGGTCGAGGACTACATCGACAAGTACGGTTGGAAGGGTTCGGGAACCTTCTATGAGTTCACCGGTCCCGAGCAGGCCGAGCAGGCCCGTGCCATCGCACAGTACTGGCACAACATCGGCGGCAAGGAGATGTGGATTAAGTACATGGGTCCCGAGCAGGAGGAGTTCGAGGCCAAGATCGGTGAGGCTGGCGGCTACCTGACCAACACCGTCTCCGAGATGTATGCCGAGAAGGCCTGGAACGTCCCTGACTGTGCGCGCATGATCACCACGGGTGCCCGTGGCTTTATCGAAGAGATTGACAACAAGCTTGCGAATCTCACCGTCCTCACCGACGAAGACTACCGTGCACACGAGTTCTACCTTGCCCTTCGCTATGAACTTGAGGGCGTCATCGACTATGCTCACCGCTACGCTGCCCTTGCCCGCGAGAAGGCGGCAGTCGAGAGGGACCCGCAGCGCAAGGTCGAGCTCGAGGAGATTGCCCGCGTCTGCGACCGTGTGCCCGAATATCCAGCCGAGACCTTCCAGGAGGCGCTCCAGTCCTTCTTCTTCGCAGTCCTGATGGTCTATTGGGACACCCGCACCTACGGCATGGGCATGGGCCGCATGGACCAGTTCCTCTATCCCACCTTCAAGAAGGACATCGAGCGCGGCTACATCGATGAGAAGTACGCCCAGGACCTTCTCGAGTGCTTCAGGTGCAAGATCATGGAGAAGCGTCAGTTCTGGCCCGACGTCATGGTCCCGTCGGTCTCGGCCGAGTCCCACTTCCACAACGTTGTCCTGGGCGGCGTCGATCCCAAGACCGGCAAGGATGCCACCAACCGGCTGTCCTATCTCTTCCTCGACGCTGCTACCAAGGTCCGTACGCCTCACCCGACGCTCTCGGTACGCTGGCACGCCAACATCGACGAGAAGTTCATGGACCGCGCGCTCGAGGTTGTTGCCATGGGCATGGGCTTCCCCGCGTTCTTCGGTGACGACACGACCATCCAGTACCTGCTCGAGCGTGGCTACACCCTCGAAGAGGCTCGCAACTATGCCATCGGCGGATGCGTCCTTCACCAGGTTCCGGGCAAGCAGAGCTCCGTCTGGCCCATCGTCCAGAACTACGGCAAGATGCTCGAGATGACGCTCAACAATGGGTTCAACTGGTACTCGCAGGAGCAGATTGGTCCCAAGACCGGCAACTTCCTCGAGATGAAGACCTATGACGAGTTCATCGAGGCGTATCGCAAGCAGTGCGAGTACTGGGCGCAGATAGCCGCCAACAGCAACCGCCAGTGCCGCATCGAGCACCTTGAGTCCTTCCCCGACATCGCCATGTCCTGCTTCGTTGACGACTGCATCGACCGCGGCAAGGTATGCTCGCTAGGCGGCGCCGCCCACAACGACAACACCCAGTACATCGTCCCGGTGGGCGTCCAGGACCTGGGCAACAACCTGTACGTCCTCAAGAACCAAATCTTCGTCGACAACCCGATCTGCTCGAAGGAGACCCTGCTCGACGCCATCCACAAAAACTGGGAGGGCTACGAGGACTTGCAAGCAAAGATGATTGCCATGCCCAAGTTCGGCAACGACATCCCAGAGGTCGACGAGCTTGTCAACTGGGGCTACAAGTTCATCGAGGACATCTGGTTCAAGATTCCTTCCGCCTACGGCAGCCACTTTGAGGTCGCCCCGCACTCCATCGGCTTCCATGCCGGCACTGGTGCAAAGTGCTCCGCGCTGCCCGACGGCCGCGTTGCCTGGACGGCAATGTCCGACGGCGCCGTCTCGCCGCGTCAGGGCACCGACACCAATGGTCCGGCTGCCGTCATGTGCTCGGCTGGTTGCGTGGACCAGGTCGACCTGTTCGGCGTCCTCTTCAACATGCGCTTCACTCCGCAGAGCCTTGCCGACAAGTCCGGCCGCGACAAGCTCAAGGCCCTCATTGAGACGTACTTCCATGACATGGGCGGCAAACACGTCCAGTTCAACGTCATGTCCAAGAAGCAGATGATCGAGGCCAAGGAGCACCCGCTCGAGCACCAGGACCTCATCGTGCGCGTTGCCGGCTACTCGGCTTACTGGGCAGACCTCAGCACTACCATCCAGGACGAGCTCATCGCAAGGTCCGAGCTGACGATCTAGTCGCGTTGCTTTCGACCGGTAGCTATTGCGACATATCCCCCAGAGGGGGCCAGTGGGCGAACGCTCCACTGGCCCCTCTCCGTTTTCAGGAGAAGCCGCTGCGGCAGAGAGGTCATAGCGTGAGATGGCCGGGGTCCACCTTGTCTTACACAACTCCTCCACACTCATACCGTGGATTTTGCGGGAACCGTGTGAAAAAAGGAGGAATCTAATAGAAAATGCAATACAAGTCAAGACTTTTCATTGACGGAAGAGCGGCGCTTGGCTAGATTACTAGTTTGCGACAATTGCCGCCTTCCACCCTTTTGAAGGAGGAAAAGCCTGGTGTCTACCGCAAAGACTTCTCTTACTAAACCGCAAGTCACCCGTACGCGCAAGAGCTTTAGCAAAATCCCGCCTGCGATGGAGCTGCCCAACCTCATCTCCGTCCAGAAGGACTCGTTCAAGCACTTCATGACCGACGGCATCGCCGAGTCCTTCTCGGAGTTCTCTCCCATCGAGAACTCCGCTGGGACCATGCAGGTGACCTTCGGTGAGCACCAGTTTGGTGACCCGTCCCACAGCTTGGCTGAGTGCCGCGCCAAGGACCTGTCCTACCAGGCTCCTCTCTTCGTAGACGTGCGCTTCATCAACAAGGAGACCGGCGAGATCAAGGAGCAGCTCGTCTTCATGGGCGACTTCCCGCTCATGACCGACCGCGGCACCTTCATCATCAACGGCTCCGAGCGTGTCGTCGTCTCTCAGCTCGTCCGCTCGCCTGGCGTGTACTTTGCCGCTGAGATGGACTCCGGTATCCTCGTCCACCGCGTGCAGTTCATCCCCGCACGCGGCGCATGGCTCGAGTTTGAGGTCGACAAGCGCGGCCACCTTGTGGTCTCCATCGACCGCAAGCGTCGTCAGAGCGCAACGTCGTTCCTGCGCGCCCTGGGCATCGCCGAGACCGATGACGAGATTCTCTCGCTTCTCGGTGACTCCGAGGTTGTCCGCTCGACCATCGAGCGCGACGTTGCCACCACCCGCGAGGATGCCCTTCTCGAGATTTACCGTCGCCAGCGCCCCGGCGAGCCCCCCACCGTGGACTCTGCCCGCTCGCTGCTCGACGGCCTCTACTTCAACCCGCAGCGCTACGACCTTGCGCGCGTTGGCCGCTACAAGGTCAACAAGAAGCTCGAGCTTGACGTTGATGCCAACGAGCGCGTGATCACCAACGAGGACATCGTGGCGGCCCTCCGCTACCTCCTTGCCCTTCACGCTGGCGATGAGACCAAGCACACCGACGACATCGACCACTTTGGCAACCGTCGCGTGCGCACCGTGGGCGAGCTCGTCCAGAACCAGTTCCGCATCGGCATGAGCCGCATGGAGCGTGTCGTGCGCGAGCGCATGGCCTCCCAGGACGCCGATGACATCACGCCGCAGTCGCTCATCAACATTCGCCCGATTGTGGCGGCCATCAAGGAGTTCTACGGCTCCTCTCAGCTGTCGCAGTTCATGGACCAGGCCAACCCGCTGGCCGGCCTCACGCACAAGCGTCGTCTCTCGGCCCTTGGCCCTGGCGGCCTTGCCGGCCACAAGTCTGGCTCCAGCCGCCGCACCAACGTGCCGACGGCCGTCCGCGACGTCCACAACTCGCACTACTCCCGCATGTGCCCCATCGAGACCCCCGAGGGCCCCAACATCGGCCTCATTGGCTCGCTGGCGCTCTATGCGCACGTGAACGACTACGGCTTCATTGAGGCGCCGTACCGCAAGGTCGTCGACGGCAAGGTCACCGATGAGATCGTGTGGATGACCGCCGACGAGGAGGAGAACCACAACATCGCGCCGGCCAACACCCCCGTTGACCCCAAGACGCGCCGCTTTGTAGTCGTGGACTCCAAGGGCAACATCACCAACCCCGACCGCGTCATCGCCCGTACGCGCGACTTCGACGGCTCCTTTGGCGCTCCTGCCCAGGTTGAGGTTTCTGACGTCGACTTCATGGACGTCTCGCCGCGTCAGATGCTCTCCGTCGCAGCCAACCTCATCCCGTTCCTCGAGCACGACGATGCCAAGCGTACCCTCATGGGCGCTAACATGCAGCGTCAGGCCGTGCCTCTGATTCGTCCGCACGCCCCGTACGTGGGTACGGGCATGGAGGCTCGCGCCGCCCTCGACTCCGGCGAGGTCATCCGCGCGGCTCACGCTGGCGTTGTCGACAAGGTCGACGCCGCCCACGTGGTTGTCTACTCCGACGAGCACGGTGCCGAGGACTACGAGCTGCCCAAGTACCAGCGCTCCAACCAGAGCACCTGCATCAACCACCGTCCCATCGTGCATGTGGGCGATCACGTCGAGGCTGGCCAGCCCTTGGCTGACGGCACTTCGATCGATCACTCCGAGCTCGCGCTCGGCGTGAACCTCACCGTGGCCTACATGCCGTGGGAGGGCTACAACTACGAGGATGGCATCATCGTCTCCGACCGTGTGGTTCAGGAGGATCTGCTCACCTCGATCAACATCTCCCGTCACGAGATCGACGCCCGTGACACCAAGCTCGGTCCCGAGGAGATTACCCGCGAGATTCCCAACCAGTCCGAGGAGATGCTCGCAAACCTCGACGATGACGGCATCATTCGCATTGGTGCCGAGGTAGGCCCTGGCGACATCCTGGTGGGCAAGGTCACGCCTAAGGGCGAGACGGCCCTCACGGCCGAGGAGCGCCTGCTCCGCGCCATCTTTGGCGCCAAGGCCCACGACGTGCGCGACACCTCGCTCAAGATGCCTCACGGCGCCTACGGCCGCGTCGTCGACGTCGTGCGCTTTAGCCGCGAGGCCGGAGACGACCTCCAGCCCGGTGTGAACGAGCTTGTCCGCGTCTTTGTCGCACAGCGCCGCAAGATTCAGCAGGGCGACAAGATCTCCGGCCGCCACGGCAACAAGGGCGTTGTGTGCAAGGTCCTGCCCGTCGAGGACATGCCCTACATGGCCGACGGCACCCCTGTGGACGTCCTTCTCGACCCGCTGGGCGTTCCTTCTCGTATGAACGTTGGCCAGCTGCTCGAGTGCCACCTTGGCTGGGGCGCAACCCACGGCTGGGATGACACCACGCCGGATTCCAAGACCTACGTCCCCGGCCCCATCCCCGTGGCCACGCCCGTCTTTGACGGCGCGACCGACAAGGAGGTCGCCGAGATCATCCGCCGCACCAACGTGAACCTTATGAACAAGGCCATGCTTGAGTACGGCAAGCACATGAACGCTGACTTCGTGCCGCAGCTCAACGACCGTGGCAAGACCACGCTCTACGACGGTCGCACGGGCGAGGCGTTCAAGAGCCCCATCACGGTTGGCACCTCCTACATCCTGAAGCTCGGCCACATGGTCGACGACAAGATCCACGCGCGTTCGACCGGCCCCTACAGCCTCGTCACGCAGCAGCCCCTGGGCGGCAAGGCCCAGTTCGGCGGCCAGCGCTTCGGCGAGATGGAGGTCTGGGCCCTCTACGCCTACGGCGCGGCCAACGTCCTGCAGGAGATCCTCACGGTCAAGTCCGACGACACCAATGGCCGCGTCAAGACCTACGAGGCCATCGTCAAGGGCGAGAACGTTCCACCCGCAGGCATCCCAGAGTCCTTCAAGGTCCTCGTCAAGGAGATGCGCTCCCTCGCGCTCGACATCGAGCCCATCTCCTACAAGAAGAAGGCCGAGCCCAAGGCAGAGGAGGAGAAGCCTGCGGCCAAGGAGAACCCCGTGGACGTCTTCGCCAACATCAACACCACCGATGACCTCGTCAAGGGCCTTGCCCGCGACCTCGGCGAGTCCGACAACCTCGTCGGCGACGCCAACAGCGATAAGGAGTAGCGACTGTGGCAGAATTCGATACCACCGACTTCGACGCTATCAAGATCTCTCTCGCCTCTGCCGACCAGATTCGCAGCTGGTCGCACGGCGAGGTCAAGAAGCCCGAGACCATCAACTACCGCACGCTCAAGCCCGAGAAGGACGGCCTGTTCTGCGAGAAGATCTTTGGTCCCGTGAAGGACTGGGAGTGCGCCTGCGGCAAGTACAAGGGCATCCGCTTCAAGGGCATCGTCTGCGAGCGCTGCGGCGTTGAGGTGACCACCGCAAAGGTGCGCCGCGAGCGCATGGGCCACATCGAGCTTGCCGCACCTGTGAGCCACATCTGGTACTTCAAGAGCCCCGCGAGCTTCCCCATGTCGCGTCTGCTCGACATGAAGAGCAAGGATCTTGAGAAGGTCCTCTACTTCGCGAGCTACGTGATTACCGACGTCGACACTGAGGCCCGCGAGGCCGATGCCGACGACCTCAAGGAAGAGCTTGCCGCAGACCTCGAGGAGCTGGACGCCGAGCGTGACGACCAGATCGAGCGCCTGAAGGAGCAGGGCCAGGCCTCTGGAGACGAGTTCGACGACGTCGAGCCGCTCTCCGAGGAGGAGGTCCGTGCCGGCATTGCCGACCTCGAGGAGGAGTACGAGGAGGAGAAGGCGCTGCGCCGCGAGGCCTACGAGCAGTTCATGCAGCTCGAGAAGCGCCAGCTCATCTCCGACGAGGCGCTCTTCTCCGAGCTCAAGCGCTACTACGGCATCTACTTCAAGGGCGGCATGGGCGCCGAGGCCGTGCGCGAGCTGCTCCGTGGCATCGACCTCGAGAAGGAGGCCACCGAGCTCCGCGCCATCATCGCGTCCGAGGACTCCCAGAAGCAGAAGCGCGAGAAGGCCATCAAGCGCCTGGAGATTGTTGACGCCTTCCTCAAGGGCGGCAACGACCCTGCCAACATGATTCTGGACGTCATCCCCGTGATCCCGCCCGACCTGCGCCCCATGGTGCAGCTCGACGGTGGCCGCTTTGCCGCGTCCGACCTGAACGACCTCTACCGTCGCGTGATCAACCGCAACAACCGACTCAAGCGCCTGCTCGACCTTGACGCCCCCGCGATCATCGTCAACAACGAGAAGCGCATGCTCCAGGAGTCCGTGGATGCCCTCTTTGACAACGGCCGCCGTGGTCGTCCCGTCACCGGCCGTGGCGGACGCCCGCTCAAGTCGCTCGCCGAGGCCCTCAAGGGCAAGCAGGGCCGCTTCCGCCAGAACCTGCTGGGCAAGCGTGTCGACTACTCCGGCCGTTCGGTCATCGTGGTCGACCCGCACCTCAAGCTGCACCAGTGCGGTCTTCCCTCGGCCATGGCGCTCGAGCTCTTCAAGCCCTTCGTGATGCGTCGCCTGGTCGAGCTGGGCAAGGTCGAGAACATCAAGGGTGCCAAGCGCGCCATCGACCGCGGCATGCCCGCCGTCTGGGACGTGCTCGATGAGGTCATCCAGGATCGCCTGGTGCTTCTCAACCGCGCACCTACGCTGCACCGCCTCTCCATCCAGGCCTTCGAGCCGGTCCTTGTTGAGGGCAAGGCAATCCACCTGCACCCGCTGGTGTGCGCCCCCTTCAACGCCGACTTCGACGGCGACCAGATGTCGGTCCACGTGCCTCTCTCCACGCAGGCGCAGACCGAGGCGCGCGTCCTCATGCTCTCGACCAACAACCTGCGCAAGCCTGCCTCCGGCGAGGTCGTTACCGTGCCTTCCCAGGACATGGTCTTTGGCACGTACTTCCTCACCACCGCCAAGGACGGCGCCGAGGGCGAGGGCCGCGTCTTCGCGGACTTCGATGACGCCATCCTTGCCTTCGACAACCGCGACAACCTGGACATCCAGGCCAACATCAAGGTTCGCGTGAGGGCCCAGGACGCCAACGTTGTCGAGAACGGCCGCAGGATCTTCCGCACCTTCGACAAGTGGAACAGCCCCGTGGACTACGACGTCACCGATCACTCGGTGCGCGTCGACACCACCGTTGGCCGCGTTATCTTCAACACGCGCTGCCTGCCTGCGGACTACCCCTTCATCAACTACAAGATGAACAAGGGCGACATCAAGAACCTTGTCAACGACGCGTGCGATCGCTACAGCACCGCGGACGTCGAGCCTATCCTCGACGCCATCAAGGAGACGGGCTTCCACTACGCCACCGTGGCTGGCCTTACGGTCTCGGTCTGGGATGCCGTCATCCCGCCCGAGAAGCAGGAGATGCTCGACGAGGCGCAGGACAAGGTCGACGAGATCAACGAGTACTACGAGGACGGCTTCCTCTCCGAGAGGGAGCGCCACGTGGAGGTCGTCAACGCCTGGACCGAGTGCACCAACGAGCTTGGCTCCAAGATGCTCGAGGGCTTCGCCGAGGACAACCCCATCTACATGATGGCTGACTCCGGCGCCCGTGGTTCCAAGACGCAGCTCCGCCAGCTCGCCGGTATGCGTGGCCTCATGGCCGATATGTCCGGCGATACCATCGACCTGCCCATTAAGGCAAACTTCCGCGAGGGCCTACTTCCGCTCGAGTACTTCATCTCCACCTACGGCGCCCGCAAGGGCCTGGTGGACACGGCCTCTCACACGTCCGACTCGGGCTACCTTACCCGCCGTCTGGTCGACGTGGCACAGGACGTCATTGTTCGCGAGGAGGACTGCGGCACCGACGAGGCCGTGACCTACCCGCTCATCAAGCCGGGCGAGAGCGACGTGGACACCGACCTCATTGGCCGCTGCGCACTCAACGACATCGTTGATCCTGCCACTGGCGAGGTTCTCATCGCTCGCGACGGCTACATCGAGTCCAAAGACGACCTTAAGATGCTCGTTGCCCACGGGCTCAAGAAGGTCCAGCTCAGGGCCCTTCTCACCTGCAAGTCCAAGTATGGCGTCTGCCAGAAGTGCTACGGCTGGGACCTCTCGACCCGTCGTCCCGTCAACATCGGCACGGCCGTTGGCATCATCGCTGCCCAGTCCATCGGCGAGCCGGGCACCCAGCTCACGATGCGTACGATTCACTCCGGCGGCGTCGCTGGCGCTGACGACATCACGCAGGGCCTCCCCACGGTCGCTCGCATGTTCGACGTCGTCGGCAACGTCAACGAGAAGATCCTTGGCCGCGAGGCAGACCTCGCGCCCGTCTCGGGTACTCTGCTCATCACGCCCGAGCAGACCGAGTACCTCATCCGTATCGTCGACAGCGACGACCGCTCCCGCATCCTTGAGGAGTGGCGCATCCCCGCGTCCGCGCGCTTCATGCCGGGCATGGAGGACGGCGTCGAGGTCCGCGCCGGCGACCAGATCACCCGCGGCTTCGTCAACTTCCGCAAGCTGCGCAAGCTCACCGACATCGAGTCGACGATGCACACCTTTGTCGCCTCTGTCAAGGACGTCTACACCTCCCAGGGCGTCGACCTCAACGACAAGCACATCGAGGTCATCGCCCGCCAGATGCTGCGCCGCGTCCAGGTGACCAACCCCGGCGACTCCCAGTACCTCCTCGGCCAGTACGTGGACCGCTACGTCTTTGCCGACACGGTGCGCAACGTTGCCCTGGCTGGCGGCACTCCGCCCGAGGCGGAGCCCGTCATCCTTGGTACGCTCAAGGTTGCCAGCTCCATCGACTCCTGGCTCTCCAGCGCGTCGTTCATCCGCACCGCCGGCGTCCTCACCGACTCCTCCATTGCCGGTGACGTGGACCACCTGCTCGACCTCAAGTCCAACGTCATTGTGGGCAAGCAGATTCCCGCCGGCACCGGCCTCTCCGCGTACCGCGGCGTCGAGCTTACCTACCATGGCACCAAGATTGACGGCCCCACCTCCCCGCAGGCGCAGAGCCTGCCCGAGTGGGCTCCCGACGAGCTCAAGGGTATCGAGGAGAAGCTCCCCAAGCAGCTCGACTGGGTGGGCGACGACTACGGCTACGGTGGGGTCTACTCGAAGAACGGCCGCACCCTCTCCAGCGAGGATGCCAAGCTCTACCTCTTCGACGACCTTGGCGTCTCGCAGCGCTGGACCAACAAGTTCAGCGAGGTGGGCATCGAGACCGTGGGTGACCTTATCGGCAAGACCGAGGATGACCTGCTGCGCATCGATGGCATTGGAGCCAAGGCCATCGAGGAGCTTCGCGACGGCCTTGAGGCCCGTGGCCTGCTCTACATCCTCGAGCCGGATGACGACGAGGCAGATTCCGAGGACCTCTCGCAGCTCCTCAACATGGTCTTCTCGCCCGATGCCGACTCTGACATCATGCTGGGCACCGCGGCTCCCGCCAAGCACCACTACGACGACGAGCTTATCGGTGGGTCCTCTGACGCGCAGTCCAACGACTCCGACGTCATCAACGAGGACCTGGGCTCCCTGGACGACCTGCTTTCGCAGGTAGTCAAGCAGGAGAACGCGTCTGACGACGGTGACGAGAACAACGAGTAGCCCACGAACGGGCCAGGCGGCAAACCTGTCGCACAGATAGACAAGCGGGCCCCGGCATCGTGCCGGGGCCCGCTTTGTGCGCGTGGCCCTGGGCTCGTGTGCCAGCCAGGGGGTAACCGGGTACCATGAACCAGAATGAGAGTTGATGTTGCCGCCAACGGTGGGGGAGGACCCATGAATGAGGCGTGCTCGAGGGACCTTCTCGACGAGTATCTAGCTAACGACGACGTGGTCTATGACGCCACGCAGATTTTTGACGCGCTCTCTGACCTGACGCGCTTCCGCATTTTGGGGGCGCTCTCGCTGGGCGAGAAGAGCGTCTCCGACCTTGAGGAGATTTGCGCCGTCTCGCAGTCGGCAATATCGCACCAGCTACGGCTGCTTCGCGACCGTGGGTTGGTGACGGCCCGTCGCGACGGGCGTCGGGTGATTTACTCGCTGGCAGACGAGCACGTGACCACCCTCATCTCCGTTGGCCTGCTGCACGCCGCCGAACCCGTGCGTGCCAGCGAGGAGTAGGTTGTCTCGCCGCTTGATTGGCGTTGTCCCCCTCAACGTAGCATCGTTCTATAGCGGAATCTGAGAACGGCGATTCTTTTGACCTGCGCAAACGTCCGTCTGAGTTCTCAAAAACCGATATAGAACAGGAATGCGGGCGGGGTCGCTTTGCCACTCGCCGTAGGGTAGCTATAGGTCGATGTCTTCTCTCGGCTCAATTTATTGCACGAAATTTCTTGATGAGTGGTGAGTCAACTGGTTGGATGCTGTATCGGCGAGAAATATCGCGCAATAACAGCGAGCTGAAGGCAAGGCTAAAGCCAGTATGACGATCAGGTGCAGAGGTCCCCGTTGACCAGGGGATACCATCGTGGTAATGTTCGTATGAACACGTGCTCATGTGTTCACGAGATTGGACATCTGAGCGCCTAGGTGTACGGCTGAACTAACGGAGGACACGATGTCTTGCTCATGCTGCCACCACGAGGATGACGATAAGGACGAGAAGACCGCCTGCTCTACCTGCGCCGATGCCAATGAGGAGACGCTCGAAGGCGAGGGCGACGACGGCGACGAGGACGATGACGACGAGGACCCGTCGGTCCTCAAGCGCCGCATCATCGTAGCCGCGGTGCTTCTCGTCGCGGCAGTTATCATCCAGCGCGTAACGAACCTGCCACTCTGGGCACAGCTCCTTATCTACCTGCCGTCCTACGTGGTAGCAGGAGAAAGTGTGGTTGCCGAGGCCGCCGAATCCGTGGCGCACGGGCACCCCTTCGACGAGGACTTCCTCATGTCCATTGCCACCATTGGTGCCCTGCTCATTGGCTTTGTGCCCGGTGGAGAGCCCCAGTTTGCCGAGGCCGTCTTCGTAATGCTCTTCTTCCAGGTGGGCGAGCTCTTCGAGGGCATCGCTGAGGGCAACTCCAAGCGCTCAATCAAGGAGCTTCTGGACATCCGCCCCGATGCCGCTAACGTCGAACGTAACGGTGAGGTGGTCGTTGTCGACCCCAATACGGTGCAAGTGGGGGAGGTCATCCTGGTAAAGCCTGGCGAGAAGATCCCCCTCGACGGAACTGTGATCGAGGGTACTTCGAGCCTCGACACCCGTGCCATCACGGGCGAGTCCGTGCCGCGCTCGGTCAAGCCTGGCGAGGATGCGTTCTCTGGCTGCGTGAACCTTTCCGGCGTGCTTCGCCTGCGCGTGACCAAGGCGTTTGGCGAGTCCACGGCAAGCAAGATCATCGACATGGTCAGGAATGCCGGCTCCAGCAAGTCCCACTCGGAGAAGTTCATCAAGCGCTTCGCCAAGGTCTATACGCCCATCGTGGTCTACCTGGCCATTGCTGTGGCGATACTCCCGCCGCTCGTCTCGGGGGACTTTGGCGCCAACTTCGCCAAGTGGCTCTTGCGTGCTCTCACCTTCCTCGTGGTCTCGTGCCCCTGCGCGCTGGTCCTCTCGGTGCCCCTCGCGTTCTTCGGTGGCATTGGAAGCGCCTCCAAGCACGGCATCCTCGTAAAGGGTTCGAACTACCTCGAGGCCCTGGCAAATGCGCAGGTTGTCGTATTCGACAAGACGGGCACGCTCACCAAGGGCGTTTTCAAGGTCACTACGGTCCATCCGTCGCGTCTAACCGAGGAGCAGCTCCTCCACTTGGCTGCCCATGTGGAGCACAACTCCACGCACCCCATCGCGGCTGCGCTCCGCGATGCCTATCCAAGTGACAATGACGGCTGTACCGTCTCGGATGTTACCGAGGAGGCCGGCCACGGCGTGCTTGCCACGGTCAACGGCCACAGGGTGGCGGTTGGTAATGACCGCCTAATGGACGAGGTGGGCGTCACCTGGCAGCGCTGCCACACCGCCGGGGGCACCGTGGTGCACGTGGCCGTGGACGGGGAGTACGCAGGCCACATCCACATCTCCGACGAGGTCAAGGACGACTCCCGCGAGGCGATTGCCAACATCAAGGCCGAGGGCGTCCGCCGCTGCGTAATGCTCACGGGTGACCGCGAAGCAACCGCGGCAAGCGTTGCTCGTGACCTCGGGCTAGACGAGTACCACGCGGAGCTTCTCCCGGCGGACAAGGTCGATCGGGTCGAGCGCCTCCTCGGCGAGCGCGAGAGAAACGCGACGCTCGCCTTTGTGGGAGACGGCATCAACGATGCGCCTGTTCTCGCACGAGCGGACGTGGGAATTGCCATGGGTGCTATGGGCTCGGACGCCGCCATCGAAGCCGCCGACGTGGTTCTCATGGACGACAAGCCCTCCAAGATCGCTGTGGCCATCCGCATTGCCCGCCGCACCATCCGCATTGCCCGGCAGAACATCGTCTTCGCCATTGTGGTGAAGGTCGCAATTCTCTGCCTGGCCGTGGTTGGTCTCGCCCCCATGTGGCTGGCAGTTTTTGGCGACGTGGGCGTTATGGTTCTCTGCGTCCTCAATGCCATGCGGGTGCTGCGCTAGTTTGGGCAACTGGAATTGTGGCGGCATTTCGCCTGGCCCCGTGGGATACTTACAGCGATGCCACGCGGGAGGATTGTGGCCGGACAAGTGCGAAAGGGAGACTGTCATGAAGCTGTTGCGTGCGATGCGTGAGCCCCTGAAGTACGTCCAGGGCAAGGGTGCTTTGCTCAAGTTTAAGGATGAGATGGGCTACATGGGCAAGCGCTGGCTCTTCGTGTGCTCGAAGAGCGGCTACAAGGCCTGCCACGACCAGCTCGAGGAAAGCTTTGGTGACGCCGACGACTACCGTCGCTACGAGGTTTTTGGTGGCATCTCGAGCAAGGGCGAGATTGCCAAGATGAAGGCCATCGTCGAGGAGGACAACATCGACGCCGTGGTGGCCGTGGGCGGAGGCTCTGCCGTCGACACCGCCAAGGCAACGGCGTACTACACCGGCAAGCACGTGGTGATCATCCCCACCGTTGCCGCTACGGACGCACCCTGCACGGGCCTCTCGGTCATCTACAACGATGATGGCAGCTTTGACAAGTACCTCTTCTATCCCACCAACCCCGATGCCGTCATGGTTGACTCCCAGGTCATCGCAAACGCCCCGGTGCGCTTCCTGGTCGCCGGCATGGGTGACGCCCTGGGCACCTACTTCGAGGGCCGCGCATCCATCCGCACCGAGTCTCCCAGCCTCGAGGGCACGGGCATCACGCGTGCCGGCATGGCGCTCGCCAAGCTCTGCTACCAGACGCTGCGCGACTACGGCACCCAGGCGCTTGCCGCGTGCGAGAAGCACGTGGTGACGCCTGCCCTGGACGCCATCATCGAGGCCAACGTCTACCTCTCCGGCGTTGGTGCCGATAACGTCAACTGCGCGGCGGCTCACTCCTTCTACAACGGTCTCACCTCTCTCGGCGGCCACAGCGTTCCCCATGGCAACTGCGTGGCCTTTGGCACCCTGGTGCAGCTTACGCTCGAGGGCGCAACCGAGGAAGAGTTCCTTGATGTTCAGGAGTTCTGCCTCGAGGTTGGCCTGCCGGTCACGCTGAAGGAGCTGGGTGTCACCACCGACGACGAGATTCGCACCATTGCCAAGAACGCCTGTGTCCCCGGCGAGACGATCCACAACCTTGCCGGCGACGTCACGCCCGACGAGCTCTACGCGGCCATCGTTGCAACGGATGCCATCGGCAGGACCGTTCTTGGTCTGGATGACGAGGAGGAGGAGTAGCGGAAGCGCTTGCTCAACCAGGCGTTACGGTGACGGGCGGGGTGCCACGCAGGTGGCCCCCGCCCGTTTCGTGCCCAGGCGCCCCGGTTGCGTGTGCGTCACGTGAAGAAGGGATACGCCCGGTCCCGTGGCTTTTTGACAACTGCGGTGAGCGCGCGTAACGTATCACCTCGCGCCAATCCAGGGTGACGGTGCTGCGCTGCCCTTAAGATTCGTGTACACGCACGTAGATAGGTATAGAAGGAGAGAACTTTGCCTACCATTAACCAGCTCGTCCGCCACAGCCGCGTGAGCGTCAAGGCCAAGTCTAAGAACGCCGCGCTCCAGCACAACCCCCAGAAGCGTGGCGTCTGCACCCGCGTCTTCACCACCACGCCCAAGAAGCCTAACTCCGCCCTCCGTAAGGTCGCCCGTGTGCGCCTCGTGAACGGCATTGAGGTCACCGCCTACATCCCCGGCGAGGGCCACAACCTGCAGGAGCACTCCATCGTGCTCATCCGTGGTGGCCGCGTCCGTGACCTCCCTGGTGTCCGTTACAAGATCATCCGTGGCGCCTACGACTGCGCTGCCGTCCAGAACCGCAAGAAGGCCCGTTCCCGCTACGGCGCCAAGCGCGGCAAGTAAATCATCACAAGCAACGCAAGCCAACTGTTCTAGGGAGATACAAACATGCCGCGTCGTGCAGCAGCAGTGCGTCGTGAGGTCCAGCCTGACGCCGTCTACAACAACCGCCTCGTGACCCAGCTCATCAACAAGGTCCTCCTCGATGGCAAGAAGGCCACCGCGGAGCGCATCGTCTACGGTGCCTTCAACATGGTTGCCGAGAAGACTGGCGAGGATCCCCTCTCCGTCTTCAAGAAGGCCATGGACAACATCCGTCCTACGCTCGAGGTCAAGCCCAAGCGCGTCGGTGGCGCCACCTACCAGGTGCCCATGGAGGTCAACTCCCGCCGTGCCACCACGCTGGCCATCCGCTGGCTCGTGACCTTCTCGCGCGCCCGCAAGGAGAAGACGATGGCCGAGCGCCTCGCCAACGAGATCATGGACGCCGCCAACGGCGTGGGTGCCTCCGTCAAGCGTCGCGAGGACCTCTACAAGATGGCCGAGGCCAACCGCGCGTTCTCTCACTACCGCTTCTAGGCCGGGGGTAGCTGCATATGGCTCAGATGAAATATAAGCTCGAAGACCTGCGAAACATCGGCATCATGGCCCACATCGATGCCGGCAAGACCACCACTACCGAGCGCATCCTCTACTACACCGGCAAGACCCACAAGATTGGCGAGGTCCACGACGGTGCAGCCACCATGGACTGGATGGTTCAGGAGCAGGAGCGCGGCGTGACCATCACCTCCGCGGCTACCACCTGCTTCTGGAAGGACCACGTCATCCAGATCATTGACACCCCGGGCCACGTTGACTTCACGGCCGAGGTCGAGCGCTGCCTGCGCGTCCTCGACGGCGCTGTCGCCGTGTTCGACGCCGTCGCCGGCGTCCAGCCCCAGTCCGAGACCGTGTGGCGTCAGGCTGCCAAGTACAACGTCCCCCGCATCGCCTTCATCAACAAGTTCGACCGCGTGGGCGCTGACTTCTTCCACGCCATCGACACCATGAAGGAGCGCCTCTCCGCCCCCGCCGTGGCCGCGCAGATCCCCATGGGCTCCGAGTCCAACTTCTGGGGTCTCATCGACCTGGTCACCATGACCGCGTGGGACTTCAAGGAAGACGCCAAGGGCATGATTTACCCCGAGCCCATGGACTCCATCCCGGAGGAGTTTGCCGACCTCGCCCAGGAGAAGCGCGAGGAGCTGCTTGACGCAGCTTCCAACTTCTCCGACGAGCTCATGGAGACCGTCCTCGAGGAGAAGGAGGTCCCCGTCGACCTCCTCAAGGCGGCTATCCGCAAGGGTGTCATTGCCAACGAGCTCAACCCCGTCTTTGTGGGCTCCGCCTACAAGAACAAGGGCATCCAGGAGCTTCTCGACGCCGTCGTGGACTACCTCCCCAGCCCGCTCGACGTTCCCGAGATCGACGGCAAGAACCTCAAGGGTGAGCCCGAGGTCCGCCACGCGGATCCCAAGGAGCCCTTCTCGGCTCTCGCCTTCAAGATCATGACCGACCCGTACGTGGGCAAGCTCACCTACATCCGCGTGTACTCTGGCCAGGCGGAGGCAGGCTCCTACGTTTACAACTCCGTCAAGGACAGCAAGGAGCGTCTGGGCCGCATCCTCGAGATGAACGCCAACGACCGTGTTGACCGTGAGGAGTGCTCCGCCGGCGACATCGTTGCCTGCGTCGGCCTCAAGAACACCCAGACCGGTGACACCCTCTGCGACGAGCACAAGCCCATCGTCCTCGAGTCCATCAAGTTCGCCGACCCCGTCATCGACGTTGCCGTCGAGCCCAAGACCAAGGCCGAGCAGGAGAAGATGTCCGTTGGTCTCGCCAAGCTGGCCGAGGAGGACCCGACCTTCCGCGTCCACACCGACCAGGAGACCGGCCAGACCATCATCGCCGGCATGGGCGAGCTGCACCTCGAGATCATCGTCGACCGTCTGCGCCGCGAGTTCAAGGTCGACTGCAACGTGGGCAAGCCCCAGGTCGCCTACCGCGAGACCGCCGGCCACGCCGTGCAGCACGCCGAGGGCAAGTTCGTCCGCCAGTCCGGTGGCCGCGGCCAGTACGGTCACGCGATCATCGACATGGAGCCCAACGAGGAGGGCAAGGGCTACGAGTTCGTTAACGCCATCGTCGGCGGCGTCGTGCCCAAGGAGTATATCCCCTCGATCGACAAGGGCATCCAGGAGGCCCTGGAGAGCGGAGTCATCGCCGGCTACCCCGTGGTCGACATCAAGGTGACCCTCGTTGACGGCTCCTACCACGAGGTCGACTCTTCCGAGGCCGCCTTCAAGATCGCCGGCTCTATGGCGATCAAGGACGCCCTCAAGAAGTCCGATCCGGTCCTTCTCGAGCCCATCGAGGAGGTTGAGGTTGAGACCCCCGAGCAGTACATGGGCGACGTCATGGGCAACCTGTCCTCTCGCCGTGGCAAGATCGAGGGTATGGAGGACCGCAAGGATACCAAGGTCATCCGCGCCAAGGTGCCCTTGGGCGAGATGTTTGGCTACGCCACCGACCTCCGCTCCCAGACGCAGGGTCGCGCGAGCTACACCATGCAGTTCAGCGCTTACGAGCCCGTTCCGAAGGCCGTCCGCGACGAGATTGTCGCCAAGGCCGGCGGCACCGCTTCCTAGTTAACGACCACGAGCGATAGCTCATTTACGGAGGTTTACAGTGTCAAGCCAGAAGATCAGGATTCGCCTCAAGGGCTACGATCACGAGGTCGTCGACCAGTCCGCCAAGCTCATTGTGGACACCGCCCAGAAGACCGGCGCCCGCGTTTCCGGCCCCATCCCCCTGCCCACCGAGCGCAACCTTTACACGGTCATCCGCTCGCCCCACAAGGACAAGGATTCCCGCGAGCAGTTTGAGATGCTCACCCACAAGCGTCTCATCGACATCCTCGACCCCAGCAGCTCCACCGTCGACTCGCTTATGCGTCTCGACCTTCCTGCGGGCGTGGACATCGAGATCAAGCTCTAGTTCGAGCGTCTAAACAATCACAAGGGGTCCGTCTCCACATGGAGGCGGACCCCCTTTTCGTTTGCGGGATTAGTTTGGCCTGCAATGGGATTGATTTGCCCGGCAATTTAATCCCACATTCTTGTTTGTGGGATTGGTTTGCCCGGCATTTCGATTCCACGCATACGGGTAGTATCTTGACTGTTGGTTCTCGAGGCTAGGGGGTTGCATGTTCTGTCCTCAGTGTGGAAAGAAGCTTGCCGGCACGGAGAAGTTCTGTCCCAACTGCGGCTATAACCTTGCGATGCCCCCACGGAGCGCCTCTGAGGCCCACGTTAGTCAACAGGCGCAGCTTCACCCCGTGCAACCTGTCGTGGCTCCCGCTCTGGCGCGAACTGCTGTCTCCTCCGCAGAGCTTGTGACCTTGGCTGCGGCGCTCCTCATTGGCATCGCCGCGTTTCTTCCGTTCCTCGTGGTCTCAGGGGCTACCTATGACTACTCCGTAGCCCTTACTGATGCCCCTGATGGCGCAGTTCTCGTGCTCCTTGCTATAGCAACCGCAGTCCTTCCCATGGTTCACCGCAACACCGCGTCTCTTGTTCTCTCCTCCATTACTACGGCCTTCTCGCTCTTTGAGGTTTGCTCGGTATCTTTCATGCTGCTTACCTCCACGTGGGCCGCGTACTACGTCAACCTCGGCGCGGGATTCTGCCTCCTTGCGCTTGGCATTGTCATGGGGGTCTTTTCGATCGTACTTCTCGCTCGTGATCTTATGCGCGAGAAGCACGAGCGCCAGCGCGTCATGGGGTCCTTCATTCCCGCCAACGGGACCACGCAACGCCAACAGTAGGGCGTTGCGAGACGCCGTTGAGTGCTATGGATACGCCCGACGGCGCGGAATGCGAATCCCCAGCTCCTAGGGGTCAAAAAAATCTGCGAAGACATTGTGAACGCCCAGTCCTGCGTGTAAACTAGACAGGCTGCGCTAAAGGGGAGAGTTGTGTCTCGCCCCCATGCGCCGCTTCTACAGGACGTGGTCCGCTGGGGAGGGCAGAGGAGCTGCCCATTGGTCCCATGACCACCGAGGGTAAGGAATGAGCATGGTCAGCACGATCCTTGGCCGCAAGCTCGGAATGACGCAGGTGTGGGATGAGGACGACAACGTCGTCCCCGTCACCGTCATCCAGGCTGGCCCCTGCACCGTCTCGCAGGTGAAGACGAAGGCGACCGACGGCTACGATGCCGTCCAGATCGGCTTCGGAGACATCAAGTCCAAGCACGTCAACAAGCCCATGGCTGGTCACTTTGCCGCCCACGGCGTCGAGCCTATGCGCTACCTGCGCGAGGTCCGTGTCGAGAACGGCGAGGAGCACCACACCGGCGACGTCGTGACCGTCGCCGACTTCGCGGACGTCAAGTCCGTCGACGTCATTGGCACCTCCAAGGGCAAGGGTTTCCAGGGCACCGTCAAGCGCTGGAACTTCTCCCGCGGCCCCATGACCCACGGCTGCCGTAACCAGCGTAAGCCTGGCTCCATTGGCCAGTGCGCCTACCCCGCCCGCGTCCGCAAGGGCCTGCACATGTACGGCCACATGGGCGACGAGCGCGTCACCGTCAAGAACCTCAAGCTCGTCCGCGTCGATGCTGAGCAGAACCTCATGCTCATCAAGGGCGCCGTGCCCGGTGGCAAGAACGCCCTGGTCCAGGTCCGCATGGCCTAGGGGCCCACGCGAGTAGGCACACACTTAGGCTAACAAGGAGGACTCATGTCCAAGTACGACATCAAGAACGTCGAGGGACAGGCGGCCGGCCAGGCCGACCTCTCCGACGACGTCTTCGGCATCGAGCCGAACATCCCGGTCATCCATCAGGTTGTGGTCTGCCAGGACGCCTGCCTGCGTCAGGGCACCCACTCCACCAAGAACCGTCACGAGGTCTCCGGCGGCGGCCGCAAGCCTTGGCGCCAGAAGGGCACCGGTCGTGCCCGCCAGGGTTCCATCCGTGCTGCCCAGTGGACCGGCGGCGGCGTTGTCTTTGGCCCCACCCCGCGTGACCACTCCAAGCGCATCAACAAGAAGATGGTCAAGCTCGCCATGAGGTCCGTGCTCTCCGGCAAGGTCGCCGATTCCGAGCTCGTCCTCGTTGATGCCCTCTCCTTCGAGAAGCCCTCGACCAAGCAGGCCAAGGCTGTTCTCGATGCCTTGGGCGTCTCGGGCAAGCGTGTCACCGTGGTCATCCCCGATGACGACGTCAACAGCTACCTCTCCTTCCGCAACCTGGAGAAGGTCAACTGCATCGCCGTCTCCGAGGCCAACACCCGCAACCTCATCGACAACGGTGCCCTCGTCATGACCACCGACATCGCGAAGCAGCTCGAGGAGGTGCTTGCATAATGCAGTCCGCATACGACGTCATCATCCGCCCCGTGGTCTCCGAGCGTTCCTACGACCTCATGGAGCAGGGCAAGTACACCTTCGAGGTTGCCAAGAAGGCTCCCAAGGAGGAGATCGCCGAGGCCGTTGAGAAGCTCTTCAACGTCCACGTGGTCAAGGTCAACACCATCAACGTGCGCGGCAAGGCCAAGCGCGTCCGCTACCAGGTTGGCATGACCCGCAGCTGGAAGAAGGCCATCGTGACGCTCGCCCCCGGTGAGCAGATCGAGATCTTCGCTACCCAGCAGCAGGCCGACGCCGAGTAGCAATCCTGCCCGGCCCCTTCGGGGGCCCGGGCTCTTATGCCGCGCATGATGGATACGCGCGGTACCGTGGTAATCCGGTGTCACCCCGCCAATCCCTGAGCAGGGTGGCCAACGGAAACAGAAGGGAAAGAAGTAATGGCAGTCAAGCACCTCAAGCCTACGAGCGCTGGCAGGCGCTTCCAGACGGTCTCGGACTTCTCCGAGATTACCGCCTCTAAGCCCGAGAAGTCGCTCACTGAGCCGCTGCGCAAGAAGGGTGGCCGTAACAACAACGGCCGCGTCACCGTCCGTCACCAGGGCGGCGGCAACAAGCGCATGTATCGTCGCATCGACTTCAAGCGTCTGAAGGACGACGTGCCGGCCAAGGTCGCGACCATCGAGTACGACCCCAACCGCTCCGCTCGCATCGCGCTTCTCCACTATGTCGATGGCGCTAAGGCCTACATCCTCGCTCCCGAGGGCCTCAAGGTCGGCGACACCGTCATCTCCGGCAAGACCGGCGTGGACATCAAGCCCGGCAACTGCATGCCGCTCTCCGAGATCCCCGTTGGTACGCTTGTCCACAACGTGGAGTTCCAGCCCGGTAAGGGCGCGGCCATGGCCCGCTCCGCCGGCACCTCGGTCCAGCTCATGGGCAAGGACAACGGCTACGCGATCCTGCGCCTCCCGTCCTCCGAGCTTCGCCGCGTGCTCCTCACCTGCCGTGCCACCATCGGTGAGGTTGGTAACGCTGAGCACTCCAACATCGTCATCGGCAAGGCCGGTCGTCACCGTTGGGCCGGCGTCCGTCCCACCGTCCGTGGTACGGTCATGAACCCTGTCGACCACCCGCACGGCGGCGGCGAGGGCAAGAACCACACCTCTGGCCGTCCTTCCGTGACGCCCTGGGGCAAGCCCACCAAGGGTTACAAGACGCGCGACCCGAAGAAGGCCTCCAACAGGCTCATCATCCGTCGTCGCAAGTCCAAGTAACGGTACACGAGTAGTAGGAGAAAGAAAGCATGAGCAGAAGTCTCAAGAAGGGTCCGTTCGTGGAGACTCGCCTCCTCGCGCGTGTCACCGCTATGAACGAGGCTGGCAAGAAGGACGTCATCAAGACCTGGTCCCGCTCCTCCACCATCTACCCGGAGATGGTCGGCCACACGATCGCGGTTCACGATGGTCGCAAGCACGTTCCCGTGTACATCACCGAGTCCATGGTCGGTCACAAGCTGGGCGAGTTCGCTCCCACCCGCACCTTCCGTGGCCACAAGGCTAACTAGGGGGTAAGCTCGAATGGCTAACACCGATTCCAACGAGGTCAGGGCCGTCGCACGTTACGTGCGCATCGCCCCGCGCAAGGCTCGCGCCGTCGTGGACCTCATCCGCAACAAGCCCGTCGACAAGGCCCTCGAGATTCTGCAGTTCACCAAGCGTGCTGCTGCATATGACGTCTCGAAGGTTCTGCGTTCCGCCATCGCCAACGCCGAGAACAACAACGGCCTGCGCGGCGACGACCTGTACGTGAAGGCCTGCTACGTCGACGAGGGCCCTACGCTCAAGCGCATCCGTCCTCGCGCCAAGGGTTCCGCTTCGCGCATCAACAAGCGCACGAGCCACATCACCGTCATCGTCGCTCCTCGAAAGGAGGCGTAGGGAAAGCATGGGTCAGAAGGTTCAGCCTACAGGCTTCCGTCTCGGCATCACCGAGGACTGGCGTTCCCGTTGGTACGCCGATAAGAACTACGCCGAGAAGCTCGGCAACGATCTCGAGATTCGTAAGTTCCTCGAGAAGCGCCTCGAGAAGGCAGCCCTTTCCCGCGTCGACATCGAGCGCGCTGGCGACAAGGTGAAGGTCACCCTGTACACCGCCCGTCCGGGCATCGTGATTGGCAAGAAGGGCGCCGAGATCGACGTCCTGCGCTCCGAGCTTGAGAAGGTCGCCAAGGTCGGCAAGGGCCAGGTCGCCGTCGACGTCATCGAGGTAAAGCGCCCCGAGCTCGACGCCAACCTCGTCGCTCAATCCATCGCCGAGCAGCTCGAGCAGCGCGTTGCCTTCCGTCGTGCCATGCGCAAGGCGGTCCAGTCCGCCCGCAAGGCCGGCGCCAAGGGCATCCGTATCCAGTGCTCTGGCCGCCTGAACGGCGCCGAGATGGGCCGTCGCGAGTGGTACCGCGAGGGTCGCGTGCCCCTGCACACCCTGCGTGCCGTCATCGACTACGGCACCGCAACCGCCCGCACCACCATGGGTGCCTGCGGCATCAAGGTTTGGATCTATCAGGGCGAGAAGCTGCCTGGCCAGCCCAAGCCCACGCCGGCTCTCGAGGGCTCTTCTCGTCCCCGTCGTGCCCGCAATGAGAGGAGGAGCCGTTAATGCTCGCACCTAAGCGCGTTCTTCACCGCAAGGTCCAGCGCGGTTCCATGAAGGGCCACGCCAAGGGCAACACCAAGCTCTACTTTGGCGAGTACGGCCTGAGGGCCGAGGAGGCTCACTGGATCACCAACCGCCAGATCGAGGCCGCTCGTGTCGCCATCACCCGTGAGATGAAGCGTGGCGGCAAGATCTGGATCACCATCTTCCCGGACAAGCCCATCACCAAGAAGCCGGCAGAGACCCGTATGGGTTCCGGCAAGGGCAACCCCGAGGAGTGGGTGGCCGTCGTGAAGCCGGGCCGCATCATGTTCGAGATCGCTGGTGTCGACGAGGCTACCGCCAAGGAGGCCCTGCGTCTCGCCCAGCACAAGCTGCCCATCAAGACCAAGATCGTCACCCGCGCCGACCAGGACGGGGAGGAATAGTCACCATGAAGTACAAGGACATCCAGGCCCTCTCGGACGAGGAGCTTGCCAAGAAGCTGGACGACAGCAGGGCCGAGCTCTTCAACCTCCGTTTTCAGATGGCCACCAGCCAGCTGGACAACACCGCTCGCGTCAAGCTCGTGAAGCGCGACATCGCTCGCGTCCAGACCGAGATTCGCGCCCGTCAGATCGCCGCGGAGAAGTCCGCTGCACAGAAGTAGCAGGAGAGAGATAAGACATGGCAGAGACCGAAAGCAGGAACGCGCGTAAGGTTCGCACCGGAACCGTCGTCTCGCTCTCCGGCGACAAGACTGTGACGGTGAAGATCAGCTACCGCAAGCACCACCCCAAGTACGGCAAGATGATGACCATCTCCAAGAAGCTCCACTGCCACGACGAGAATAACGAGTGTGGCCTGGGCGACACGGTGAAGGTCATGGAGACCCGCCCGCTGTCCAAGACCAAGCGTTGGCGCGTCGTCGAGATTGTCGAGAAGGCCAAGTAAGTAGCGAACACCCAGGATTCCCCATGTGCGCCGCTCGCGTGGGCGCACCTCTGGTGGGATATAGGTTCGGAGGAACATCACATGATTCAGATGGAGACCATGCTCAACGTCGCTGACAACAGCGGCGCCAGGCGCGTCAAGTGCGTCAAGGTCCTCGGTGGCTCCAAGCGCCGCTACGCTGGCCTCGGTGACGTCATCATCGGCGCGGTCCAGGAGGCAACTCCCGGTTCCGGCGTCAAGAAGGGCGACATCGTGCGCTGCGTCATCGTGCGCACCAAGAAGGAGGCCCGCCGCAAGGACGGCAGCTACATCCGCTTCGACCAGAACGCCTGCGTCCTGGTCGACAAGGAGGGCGAGCCCAAGGGCACGCGTATCTTCGGGCCCGTTGCCCGCGAGCTGCGCGATCGCAAGTACATGAAGATCGTCTCGCTCGCACCCGAGACGCTGTAAGGAGGCCTGGACACATGCCTAAGATGAACGTGAGGAAGGGCGACAAGGTCGAGGTCATCACCGGCAAGGACAAGGGCAAGCAGGGAGAGGTTCTGCGTGCCATGCCGAAGGATTCCAAGGTCATTGTCGATGGCGCTGCGATTGTGAAGCGCCACACCAAGCCTAACGCCATGAACCAGCAGGGCGGCATCATCGAGAAGCCCGCTCCCATCCACGTCTCTAACGTCATGCTCGTTTGCCCCGTCTGCGGCAAGCGCACGCGCGTTGGTCATGACGTCGATGACAATGGTCGCAGGGTTCGCGTCTGCAAGAAGTGCGGCGCGAAGTTCTAAACCGTTGCGCTAGGACATGCACTAGTCTCGAACCCGGCTGTCGCGCTTGCGACGGCCGGGTTCGTTTGTATTCGCCCGCAAGCGAGGAATTGGGGAGACCCCATGCCATCTGTAGATAACGTGCTGGTAAAGATTCCTGTAACAGAGAAACAGGCTGCTGCGATGATGGCGACAATGCCATCGGCGACATTTGACTTTGCGGCACCGGTAGGCGACACGAGCCGTCTTCCCAGGACCCCAAAGCTCGATATCTCCCGAGAGCGGGTGTCCCAGGCGGACGTTATTCTCGGCAACGTGGCGCCGGCGCTCATCGAGGCATCGCCACGCCTCCAGTGGATTCAGCTTGGCTCGGCTGGGTATGAGGCATACCTCGCGCCTGGCGTGCTCGCCCCTTCGACCATCGTGACAAACGGCACCGGAGCCTATGGTCCGGCCGTCGCCGAGCACTCTTTTGCCATGCTCCTCTCGCTCATGAAGCGTCTGCCTGCTTACCGGGACGACCAACGTGCCCACGCATGGTCAGACGAGGGGATGGTTTCGACCCTGGCTGGCGCACGAGTCCTGGTTCTTGGCGCGGGGGATATCGGCCTCTGCTTCGCCCGCCTCTGCACTGCCGTGGGTGCCTCGTGCGTGGGCGTGAGGCGACATCTCCCGAGCATGTCTACGCCCGAGTATGAGCAGGCCTTCTCCCGAGTGACAACCATGGATGAGTTGGTTCACATGCTGCCCAAAGCCGATGTGGTAGCCTGCTTCCTACCCAGCTCTGCGGAGACTCAAGGACTTGTAGCTGATGCATTTCTCGGCAGCATGAAGACCGGTGCGTACCTGGTGAATGCAGGGCGAGGCGACCTCATAGACCAGGATGCGTTGCGTCGTGCCCTGGAGGATGGCAAGCTTGCGGGTGCGGCACTGGACGTGGCTACGCCCGAGCCGCTTCCGGCCGACGACCCCCTGTGGGATGCGCCTAACCTTCTCATCACGCCACACGTGGCGGGATTCTGGCATCTGCATGCCACACTTGAGCGCGTTGTGGCCCTGGCGACTGAGAACCTTAGGCGCTACGTTAGGGGAGAACAGCTCAAGAACATCGTTCGTGGTTGACGGGGCACCTGTATTACCATGAGGGGAGCCTAGGGGGACCCGCGCCGCGCGCGTAGCACCGTGGGATGACGGGCGAGCGACGCTCGACCAACTGAAAGGAGCGCCATGTACGGATACGGGTACGGCTACAACGACTATGGTTTTGGCAGTCCTAGAATGGGGCTGGAGGCAGCTGGCGGAATCTTCGCGACGCTGCTGGTCATTGGGTTCATTGCGGCCATTGTGCTTGCGGTGGTTGTGTACCGCACATACGCTAGCGACGGCAACGACCAGCCATTCAGCGTAAAAGATAAGAGCACATGGGGTCCGTTCCTGCGTTTTGACAAGCTCGTCATCGACAAGATCCTACGAGCGCTCTACATCTTCTGCGCCATCTTTACTGCCTTCTTCTTCCTGGCGCTGGTTCTCGCCAGCATTGCGGATGGCATCGTGGCGTTCCTGATGACGCTCATCATGTGCGCCATTCTCTGCCTTATTGTCGAGCTTCTCGAGCGCGTCTCTTTCGAGTCGATCATGCTGAGCGTCATCATTGCCCGCAACACCAACGACATCAAGGGCATGCTGAGCAACCGTTCCAACTCGCAGCTTCCGCCCGCTAGCGCTGCACCGGAGGCGCCTGTCCCGCCGGCGCCCGCGGAGTCCGCCCAGCCTGCGCCGGAGCCGCCCGCACCAACTGCCCAGCCAACGCCGGAGACGGTCGTCGCACCTGCCGCCGGACACTTCTGCCCTGAGTGCGGAGCGCCCGTCCAGCCCGGCTCTCACTTCTGCCCGGAGTGCGGAAAGAAGCTCGACTA
The DNA here is from genome assembly GCF_001494635.1 of Tractidigestivibacter scatoligenes. Taxonomy (GTDB): domain Bacteria; phylum Actinomycetota; class Coriobacteriia; order Coriobacteriales; family Atopobiaceae; genus Tractidigestivibacter; species Tractidigestivibacter scatoligenes. The sequence continues at coordinate 359,493 of NZ_LOJF01000001.1, forward strand.
GCATCGTGCGGAGCTTCTCAGACCGCGCTGTGGCAGGGATCAACAAGCGTTATGGCCCCTTCCCGTGGGAGCGGGGAGGGGCTTTCTCGTGTTGATACTGAGGAGAATTTCTCAGCCCCAAAACAAGCAAACATGAGGGCTGGCAGAAAATCGCCGGAAACACTATGATTTGACCTTGCGTCGCTAGGCAGGGAGTATGCTGTCTCGCGGTGCAGCCACTGGCTCCTGGGAGTGCCAACCCAGGGGGTGCGAGAAAGAAACCCCGCACGTAAACCACCATGATTTAAGGAGTGAACATGGCAGAAGAGAAGTACGTGCCCCGCCTCAAGCAGAAGTACTACGACGAAGTCCGCGACGAGCTGCAGAAGCAGTTCAACTACGGCAACGTTATGCAGATCCCTCGCTTCGAGAAGATCGTCGTGAACATGGGCGTTGGCGAGGCCGCAACCGATTCCAAGGCAATCGACGGCGCCATCTCGGACCTGCGCGCCATCACCGGCCAGCAGCCGCTCGTCACGCACGCCCGCAAGTCCATCGCAACCTTCCACCTGCGCGCCGGCCAGGCCATTGGCGCCAAGGTCACCCTTCGCGGCGACCGCATGTGGGAGTTCCTCGACCGCCTCATCGCCGTCGCTATCCCGCGTATCCGCGACTTCCGTGGCCTCTCTCCCAAGAGCTTCGATGGCCGCGGCAACTACTCCATGGGCGTCACCGAGCAGCTGATCTTCCCCGAGATTGACTTCGACAAGATCGACCGCACGCGCGGCATGGACATTACCATCGTGACCACCGCTCCCACCGACGAAGAGGGCAAGGCGCTTCTCGACGCCTTCCACTTCCCGTTCAAGGCGGAGTAGGCCAAATATCGCAATGACCTCGCCCGGGAAAGTCCCGAGCGGTCAAGATGCACTATGAAGGAGGATTTGTGGCTAAGACATCGATGATCGTCAAGGCGAACCGCGAGCCGAAGTTCTCGACGCGCAAGCAGAACCGCTGCCAGCGTTGTGGGCGTCCCCACTCCGTCTATCGCAAGTTCGGGCTCTGCCGCGTGTGCTTCCGCGAGCTGGCGAGCAAGGGCGAGCTTCCTGGCGTCCGCAAGGCAAGCTGGTAGGGCGCAGGGCTCTGGCGTCCAGGCGCCCACGCCATGGGTTTGGGTGAACCGGACACGCAGTTTCATCATGACGAAGGAGAAGGATCAATGAAGATTACCGATCCCATTTCAGACATGCTGACGCGCATCCGCAACGCGAACTCAGCGGGCAAGGCCGAGGTTTCCATGCCTTCGACCAAGGTGCTCGTTGAGATTGCCCGCGTCATCAAGGAGGAGGGCTACATCGAGGGCTACGAGGTGGAGGACACCAAGCCCCAGAAGACCCTTCACATCACTCTTAAGTACGGCAACAGGCGTGCCCGCGTCATCCGCGGCATCCGTCGCATCTCCAAGCCGGGCCTTCGCATCTACTCCCAGGCGGATAAGCTTCCCCGCGTCCTGGGTGGCCTCGGCACTGCCGTTATCTCTACTTCCAAGGGCATGATGTGCGACCGCGACGCCCGCAAGCTCGGCGTCGGCGGCGAGGTCATCGCCTACATCTGGTAAAACTCCCGCTGAATCAAGATAGGAGGAGACAATGTCTCGTATTGGTAAGAAGCCTGTCCAGATTCCGGCTGGAGTCACGGTGACCATCGACGGCACTACCGTCTCGGCCAAGGGCAGCAAGGGTGAGCTCACCCGCACCTTCTCTGAGCTTGTGAGCATCGCCCTGGACGGTGACGTCCTCACGGTCTCCCGCGTTGACGAGTCCAAGGAGTCCAACGCTCAGCAGGGCCTCGTCCGCACCCTCATCCACAACATGGTCGTGGGCGTCTCCGAGGGCTTCGAGAAGAAGCTCGAGCTCACGGGCGTTGGCTACCGCGCCGCACTCAAGGGCAAGGACCTCGACCTCTCCCTTGGCTATTCTCACCCCGTCATCTTCGCCTGCCCCGATAACATCTCATTCGAGGTGCCCGACAACACCCACATCACGGTGAAGGGAATCTCCAAGGAGCAGGTTGGCCAGGTTGCCGCTGAGATCCGCGAGAAGCGTCCGCCCGAGCCGTACAAGGGCAAGGGTATCCACTACGAGGGCGAGCACATCCGTCGCAAGCTCGGCAAGGCCGCCAAGTAGTAATAGGACCAGGCACAAGACCATCACCCCGTCAGGTGATGGCGTGACTAAGGAGAAGGAATGAACAAGTATCAGAAGAAGGCAGCTGGCCTCGCGCGTCGCAAGCGTCGCGTCCGCGCCAAGATCTTCGGTACCCCAGAGCGTCCCCGTCTCTGCGTGCACCGCACCAACGCCAACATCTACGCGCAGGTCATCGATGACACCGAGGGCAAGACCCTATGCTCTGCCTCTACCCTCGACCCCGAGTTCCGCGCAACCGGAAAGGTGGGCTCCAACAAGGAGGCCGCCGCATTCGTGGGCGAGCTCGTTGGCAAGCGCGCCATCGAGAAGGGCATCACCACGGTGAGGTTCGACCGTGGCGGCCGTATCTATCACGGCCGTGTCCAGGCTCTGGCAGATGGTGCCCGCAGCGCGGGCCTGAAGTTCTAGGAGGATTCAATGGCACGTGATCGTAAGCGCCAGCAGGACACGGATCTTCAGGAGCGCGTCGTCTACATCCACCGCGTCTCCAAGACCGTCAAGGGCGGCCGTCGCATGTCCCTCGTGGCTCTCGTCGTCGTGGGTGACGGCAAGGGCAACGTAGGCCTCGGCATGGGCCGTTCCACTGAGGTGCCCCTGGCAATCCAGAAGGGCGTCGAGGACGCCAAGAAAAACATGTTCAAGGTTCCCGTCACCGCCGAGGGCAGCGTCCCCCACACGGTCGAGGGTCACTACGGCGCCGGCCGCGTTCTCATCAAGCCGGCTATCGAGGGTACCGGTGTCATCGCCGGCGGCCCTGTCCGTCCGCTCTTCGAGCTTGCTGGCATCACCAACGTTCTCTCCAAGTCCCTGGGCACCGACAACGCCATGAACATCATCAAGGCTGCTGCCGAGGGCCTGAAGGAGCTCTCCAGCCCCCAGGAGACCGCCGAGCGCCGTGGCATCACCGTCTCCGAGATGTTCGTCGGGAAGGAGAACTAGCGATGGCAGAGAAGAAACTCACCGTCACCCTCGTCCGCAGCGCCGTGACGCAGGTGAAGAAGGACCAGACGGCCACCTGCCGTGCCATGGGCCTTCGCAAGATTGGCGACGTCGCCGTCCTGCCCGACAACCCCAGCGTCCGAGGCATGATCTTCAAGGTCAAGCACCTCGTGACCGTTGAAGAGAACTAGGAGTCACCCAAATGCAGCTCAATGATCTGCGCCCCGCAGAGGGTTCCAGGAAGAACCGCAAGCGCATTGGCCGCGGCAACTCTTCCGGCCACGGCACCACCGCTGGTCGCGGCACCAAGGGCCAGCTCTCCCGCTCTGGCGGCGGCAAGGGCGCCGGCTTCGAGGGCGGCCAGCAGCCGCTCGCCATGCGTCTTCCTAAGCTCCCCGGCTTCAGGAACCCCAACCGCGTCGAGTATGCGCCCGTGAACGTTGCCCGTCTCCAGGAGGTCTTCGAGGACGGCGACACCGTCGACGCCGACTCCCTGGTTGCCAAGGGCGTCATCAAGCGCGCCTATGTTCCCGTGAAGGTCCTCGGTGACGGCGAGCTCACCAAGAAGCTCACTGTCAAGGTGGACAAGGTTTCCGCCTCGGCCAAGACCAAGATTGAGGCGGCCGGAGGAAAGGTCGAGCCGGCGTGCTAAACGGAATCGCCAACGCTTTCCGAGTGCCGGAACTGAGGAAGAAGATTCTCCTCACAGTGGGGATCCTCGTCCTCTACCGCTTCGGTGCGTACCTTCCCGTGCCTGGAGCTCCGTTCCAGGAGATGCTGAGCGCTTATGCCGCCGGCGTCTCCTCGAGCGGTGCCATGGCGGTGCTCAACCTGTTCTCGGGCGGTGCCCTTTCGCGCATGTCCGTCTTCAGCTTGGGCATCATGCCCTACATCACTGCCCAGATCATCCTTCAGATGTTCCAGGCAGTGGTGCCCTCGCTGGGAGAGCTTGCCAAGGAGGGGGAGTCGGGTCAGCGTAAGATTACGCAGTACACCCGTTACCTCACCATTGGCCTTGCACTTCTCAACGCCATCGCCTATCTCTTTTACTTCAAGAGCTTTGGCGTGTCGTTCTCCCAGATGGGGATTCCCGAGGCACTCGAGAACGTCATCGTGGTCTTCACGATGCTTGTGGGCGCAGTGATCATCATGTGGCTGGGCGAGGTCATCACCCAGCGCGGCGTTGGCAACGGCATGTCTCTCATAATCTTCGCGAACATCATGTCTGGCCTGCCCTCGGCGCTCATCTCCTCGGTGACCACCAACGGCAACGCCCTGCTCACGATCATCACGCTCATCGTGATCATCGCGATCGTACCTCTCATCGTGTATGTGGAGCGCGGCCAGCGCCGCATTCCCGTGCAGTACGCAAAGCGCGTGGTGGGCCGCAGGGTCATGGGTGGGCAGAACACCTACCTGCCCATCAAGGTCAACACGGCTGGCGTCGTCCCCATCATCTTCGCCTCTGCTGTGCTGTACTTCCCGGCCCAGATCGCCGTGTTCTTCCCTGGTGTGGGCTGGATCCAGGCAGTTGCAAATGCCCTTTCCTCGGGCTGGCTCAACTGGGTTCTTTCGGTTGTTCTCATTGTGTTCTTCGCTTACTTCTACACCTCGATGGTCTTCAACCCCGAGGAGACAGCTGACCAGCTTCGCAAGCAGGGCGGCTTTATTCCCGGCGTAAGGCCAGGGGCTGCGACGGCAGCGTACATCAAGAGCACGATCGACCACGTTACGCTTCCCGGTGCGCTCTTCATGGCAGTCCTTGCTGTGGTGCCCACCATCATCTTCTGGTTCACTAACGACACACTCATCCAGTCGTTTGGCGGGACCTCGGTGCTCATCATGGTTGGCGTGGCCATGGACACCATCGCGTCGCTCGAGAGCCAACTCAAGATGCACAACTACGAGGGCTTCTTTAAGTAGGCAATCTGTTGCGCTGGGTGCCGGCCGCGGGGCCGGCACCTTTTTCGAAGGGGGATGCACATGAACATCGTTCTGCTCGGTGCCCCGGGAGCTGGTAAGGGCACACAGGCACAGAAGCTCGTCGAGGAGTTTGGCCTTGCCCATATCTCCACGGGTGACCTCCTGCGCGCGGCCGTCAAGGCTCAGTCGGAGCTTGGTCTTCAGGCCAAGGCCTACATGGACGCTGGCAAGCTCGTTCCCGACCAACTTGTAATTAACCTTGTCAAGGAGCGTCTTCAGGCCGACGACGCCCAGGCGGGTTTCATCCTTGATGGGTTCCCCCGCAATACCGCTCAGGCTGTAACGCTCGATTCCGAGCTTGCTGCCATGGAGCGCAACCTTGACGCGGCGCTTCTTGTCGATGTCAAGCCCGACGTCATTGTTAAGCGCCTGAGCTCGCGTCGTACCTGCCGCTCCTGTGGCTACACTGCTCCTGCTGGCGTTGACGTTTGTCCGCGCTGCGGCGGCGAGATGTATCAGCGCGACGACGACAAGCCTGAGACCATCCAGAAGCGCCTGGATGTGTACCAGACCCAGACTGCCCCGCTCATCGAGTACTATCGCGGTCACTCGATTCTCAAGGAGGTTGATGGAGACAGGCCGGTCGACGAGGTCTATGCCGACGTGCGCGCGCTCCTCACCGCATGATTCACATCAAGAACTCAGGGCAGATTGAACAGATGAAGGCCGCCGGGGCTGTGTCCAAGGCGGCCCTTCGTCGTGCCGGGGAGATGGTTCGTCCCGGCATTACCACCCGAGAGATCGATCAGGTGGTTGAGAGCTACATTCGTCTCCATGGCGCTACCCCAACGTTTAAGGGATACAGTGGCTTTCCCGCCAGCATCTGCTCTTCTGTGAACGAGCAGATCGTCCATGGCATCCCTTCTCCTGCTGTTGCTCTCAAAGATGGCGACATCATCTCGATCGATACGGGCGCCACGCTTGGCGGCTGGGTGGGGGACAACGCCTGGACGTTCTACGTTGGCAATGTGTCGGACGAGGTAAAGGGTCTTTGCGAGGTTACTCGCGACTGCCTCAAGGCGGGTATCGAACAGGCTGTTCCCGGCAATCGCCTGGGTGATGTCGGCGCAGCCATTCAGGAGCTTGCCGAGTCGCATGGGTACGGCGTGGTACGCGACTACGTTGGTCATGGCGTGGGCCACGTTATGCACGAGGACCCCAACGTCCCCAACTACGGTAAGCGCGGCCGCGGCGTTCGTCTCCAGGTTGGCATGGTCATCGCCATTGAGCCCATGATCACCCTGGGCTCCTATGACTCGCATACCCTTTCGAACGGTTGGACCGTTGTTACCAATGACAACCTTCCTGCCGCTCACTATGAGAACACCATTGCCATCACGAAGGATGGTCCCGTCATCCTCACTGCCGACGAGATTGGACCTTGGTGCAGCATGCAGGGTGGCGAGAAGGACGCCTAGCGCCCTTCTCGCAGATAAAATGCGTCCACGTTGTGCGATTTAAGTGCAACGTGGACGTTTGTGAGGATTTTAGGTAAGATATTTGGTCGCTGTCACAGCGTTGAGAGGGTTGAATTTGAGCAAACAGGATGCAATCGAGCTTGAGGGCAAGGTTATCGAGCCGCTGCCTAACGCCATGTTCAACGTCGAGCTTGAGAACGGTAAGACCATCCTCTGCACCATCTCGGGGAAGATTCGGATGAACTACATCAGGATTCTTCCCGGAGACAAGGTCGTGGTGGAGATTTCGCCGTATGACCTCACGAGGGGTCGCATCACCTACCGTTACAAGTAGGCGCTGCGCACAACGGTTGGTTATTCACGCCTGCGGCTGGGCGATGAGATAGAGTGCCAGGCAGCACCACCTGCCAGGCCAGATGTACTACCAGTACAGGTACTGTCTACTGGAAGGAAAGACACATGAAGGTACGTCCTTCGGTCAAGAAGATGTGCGACAAGTGCAAGATCATTCGTCGCCACGGCAAGGTATACGTAATCTGCGAGAACCCGCGCCACAAGCAGCGTCAGGGCTAGATAACTGAGAGGAGACTCACGTTGGCCCGTATTAATGGCGTCGACCTTCCGCGTGATAAGCGTGTCGAGGTCGGACTTACCTACCTTTACGGCATCGGCCAGACCACCGCAACCAAGATTTGCGCGGCTACCGGTGTTGACCCCTCCACTCGCGTCAAGGACCTGACGGAGGACGAGGTCACCAAGATTCGTGACTACATCGATGCTAACTACACCACCGAGGGCGACCTTCGCCGCGAGGTGAGGCAGAACATTGCCCGTCTGATGGAGATTGGCTGCTACCGTGGCCTTCGCCACCGCAAGGGCCTCCCCGTTCGCGGTCAGCGCACCCACACCAACGCTCGTACCCGCAAGGGCAAGAAGCGTCAGATCGGTGCAAAGAAGAAGGCGTAAGGGGATAACACAATGCCGCAGAAGAAGAATGCCCGTACCACCCGCGTGCGCCGTTCTGAGCGCAAGAACATCGCGGTTGGCCAGGCTCACATCAAGAGCACCTTCAACAACACCATCGTCTCCATCACCGACCCCCAGGGCAACGTGATCTCCTGGCAGTCTGGCGGCACCGTTGGTTTCAAGGGCTCCCGTAAGTCCACGCCGTTCGCGGCACAGCTTGCTGCCGAGGCCGCGGCTAAGGCAGCCATGGAGCACGGCCTGCACAAGGTCTCCGTGTTCGTCAAGGGCCCCGGTTCCGGCCGCGAGACGGCCATCCGCTCCCTCCAGGCTGCTGGCCTCGAGGTTTCGGGCATCCAGGACAAGACCCCCATTCCGCACAACGGTTGCCGTCCGTGCAAGCGTCGTCGCGTGTAGCTAGGAAGGACACCACTAATGGCAGTTGACAGGACGCCTGTCCTTAAGCGGTGCCGTCAGCTCGGCATCGATCCCGTCGTTATGGGAATCAACAAGGAATCTCACCGTCAGCCCAAGCAGCGCCGCCGCCAGGAGAGCGAGTACGGCACGCAGCTCCGCGAGAAGCAGAAGGCCAAGTTCATCTATGGCGTTCTCGAGAAGCAGTTCCGTAGCTACTACAAGCTGGCTCTCAAGCGCGAGGGCATCACGGGCGACAACCTCATGACCATCCTCGAGTCAAGGCTCGACAACGTCGTGTTCCGTCTTGGCTTTGCCCGCACCCGCAAGGAGGCCCGTCAGACCGTTCTCCACGGCCACATCACCGTGAACGGCCACCGCGTGGACATTCCCTCATACCAGGTGAAGGCTGGCGACGTCGTCGCCGTGGCCCCCAAGGCCAAGGACCTTCTCCCGATCAAGGAGGCCCTCATCTCCTCCGAGCACATGGCTGTGCCGGCCTGGCTTGAGGTCGACATCGAGAAGCTCCAGGGCACCGTCCTTCAGCTTCCCAGCCGTGACCAGATCGATCTCGACATCGACGCCCAGCTCATCGTCGAGCTCTACTCCAAGTAAGCCCGACACAGTTTGGAGGTAGCAATGTCCGAGTTCATCCGGCCTACTGTGTCGGTAGAAGAGATCAGCGACAACCTCGCACGCGTGAGCGCAGAGCCGCTCGAGCGTGGTTATGGTGACACGCTGGGTAACTCCCTGCGTCGCGTGCTGCTGTCCTCCCTCGAGGGCGCAGCCGTCGAGGCCATCCAGATCGATGGCGTGCAGCACGAGTTCACCACCGTGCCGGGTGTTTACGAGGACGTCACCGATATCGTCCTCAACGTGAAGGGCCTTGTGTTCCGTTCCATGGGCACCGGCGAGGAGGCAACCGCCTCCATCAACGTCGACGGTCCCATGACGGTCACCGGCGGGGACTTCGACATCCCCGCGGAGTTCACGCTTGTGAACCCCGACCACGTGATCTGCACCCTTGGCGCCGACGCGCACCTCTCCATGAAGATGCGCATTGGCATTGGCCGCGGTTACGTCTCTGGTGATGACAACGAGCGCGAGAGCGACCCCATCGGCATCATTCACGTGGATTCGCTCTACTCGCCCGTGCGCCGCTGCGCAAAGTCCGTCGAGCCCTGCCGCGTTGGTCGCCACACCGACTACGACCGCCTGCTGCTCGAGGTGGAGACCAACGGCTCCATTAGCCCGCGTGACGCCATCGTCGAGGCCGCCAATATCATCAACCAGCACATGACGGCCTTCATGGGCCTCGCGGACGTCGATGAGCCCCAGGAGGACGAGTCGATCTTCGCAACGGGCGCCGAGGAGGACAACGCCGAGCTCGACAAGCAGATTGAGGACCTGGACCTCTCCGTCCGCTCCTACAACTGCCTGAAGCGCGCCGGCATCCACTCCGTGCGTCAGCTCGTGGAGTTCTCCGAGAACGACCTTCTCAACATCCGCAACTTTGGCGTCAAGTCCATCGAGGAAGTCAAGGACAAGCTCGAGTCCATGGGACTTTCCCTCAAGGCTTAGGCCGCCGCTCGCATCGCATAGGAGAAGCTAGACATGAGGCACAACAAGAAGAGGGGCATGAAGCTTGGCACCGATGCCAGCCACACCAAGGCCATGAAGAAGAGCCTGGTCTCTGCCCTGCTTGCCAATGATCGTATCAAGACCCTTGAGCCGCGCGCCAAGGCCATTCGTCCGGACGTGGACAAGGTCATCACCTGGGCTAAGAAGGGCGACCTGCACTCCCGCCGTCTTGCCATCGCAAAGGTTGGCGACAAGGAGATTGTCCGCGAGGTCTTCGAGAAGGCCGCTCAGGGCATGTGGGCTGACCGCAACGGCGGCTACACCCGCATCATGAAGCTTGGTCCCCGCAAGGGCGACGGCGCAGAGGTCGTCATCATGGAGCTCGTGACCGAGGCCGTCACGCCCAAGACCAAGGCTGAGCCCAAGGCTACTGTGACCAAGGTTGCTGCGGCGCCTTCCGAGGAGCCCAAGGCCGAGGAGGCCCCTGCTGAGGAGCCGACCGCCGAGGCTGAGACCGAGGAGAAGGCCGAGTAGGTCATCCCCTACAGAAGGTCCAAGCACTCACTGGGGCCCCAGCCAAACGGCTGGGGCCTTTTCTTGTGCGTAGGGTCCTCGGCCCTCGTGGTAAGCTCCATGCGTCGTAAACGTTTGTCAAAAGAAAGCTCACACCACATGCCAGAAGCTCCAAACGGTCCCATGCCCATCCACCGTCCAAGCCGCACCGAGCGAGAGGTGCCCTTGGTTGAGGGAGTTCCTGCTTCGGGTACGCTTGTGCTCTGCGTGGGATACCGCGGGGCGGACTTTGCCGGCTTTGCCGAGCAGCCCGCCATGCGAACGGTTGCCGGCGAGCTGCGGCGCGCGCTCTCGACAGTCCTACGGCGCGATGTGGAGCTTGTTTGTGCTGGACGGACAGACTCCGGCGTTCATGCACTCTCGCAGTACGTGAGCATTCCCGTGAGCGAGGGGGAGCTGAACCTTGCTGGCCGAACGCTCTCGCGCTCGATTGTGGCGCTTACCCCGGACGACATCTCCATCCGGGGGCTCTATCGCGGTGATGCGCTCTTCTCGGCGCGCTTTGACGCTACCTCGCGCTCATATCGCTACCGCATTGCTACCGGGGATGCGCGGCCTGTGCTCGCCTGGGATCACGCATGGTGGTACCGCGGAGACCTGGACGTGGATGATATGCAGGCCGGAGCCACCTGCCTGGTTGGGGAGCACGACTTCAAGAGCTTCTGCAAGGCGACCTCGGCAGAGGGCAAGCCCACGAGCCGCTATCTCGAGCGCGTGAAGGTATCGCGCGTGGTGGAGGCCGGGGAGCCCCTCGTGGCGATAGACGTTACGGGCAACGCATTCCTCCACAACATGGTTCGCACCATCGCTGGCACCCTTGTTGAGGTGGGCAGAGGACACAGGGCCCCCTCTTGGGTGGAGAAGGTCCTTGCAGCACAAGATAGAGCTGCTGCGGGGCCATGCGCTCCGGCGCAGGGCCTCACGTTCGTCGGGGTAGAATACCCCGACGGACTTCTCGCGCCCTGGGCCTAGCCCAGTGCCTGTTGTGTTGGAGGATATGCTTTGGACATGCTTGTCGACGTGATTGCCGACTCGGTGCTTGATACGCTTGAGCTCGTGCCCTTCCTGTTTGTGACCTACCTTGCCATGGAGGCGCTCGAGCACTCAACCGAGGGCCGCGTGCAGGGAATTGTTGCGCGTGCGGGGCACGCCGGCCCCATTGTGGGCGCGCTTCTCGGCGCCATTCCTCAGTGCGGCTTTTCCGCAATGGCGGCTACGCTCTTCTCGGGCGGGGTGGTCACGGTTGGCACGTTGGTGGCCGTGATCCTCTCGACCTCAGACGAGATGGTGCCGGTGTTTCTCGCCCACCAGGAGCCCGTTGGGCGTCTGCTCTCGATTATGCTGCTCAAGGTTGTCGTGGGTATTATCGTGGGCCTGCTCCTGGATGCCGTGCTGCATGCCGTGCGCCACGTGGGCAACCCCAAGCCCCACATCCACGACCTCTGCGAGCGTGCGCGCTGCCACTGCGAGGACGAGGAGAGAGAGGAGGACACGTTCTCCGAGCAGGCCTCCGGTGATGCAACTCACGCCCACCACCACGGGCACGGCCACTGGGCCATCGTGCGCTCTGCCGCCGTGCATACCGTGCAGGTGACGGGGTTCATCCTTCTCGTCACGTTCCTCTTTGGTCTGCTCATCGAGGTCATGGGTGGAGACGAGCTGGCGCTGCTCCTTGGAAGCCACCCCGTGCGGGCAACCTTCCTTGCGGCGCTCGTGGGGCTCATCCCCAACTGCGGCGCCTCCGTTGCCATTACCGAGCTCTATCTCGATGGGGTACTTGGTGCAGGGCCCATGGTGGCGGGCCTTCTCGCCTCTGGCGGCGTTGGGCTTCTCGTGCTCTTTCGCACCAACAACAACGTGCGCCAGAACATTGCCATCATGGCTTTTGTCTACGTGGTTGGGGTCGTCGTGGGACTTATCGTCTCCGCTTCAGGTATCCTCTTCTAGATGCCGGGATGCCCGGCTCCAGGCAGTGGATGACGGGAGGGTTCCATGGCTAAACAGCGAGAGCGATTTGAACGGACCGACGTCCCTCGCGACAACCCTCACCGCAACCTTATAGCCGGCATCGTGCTTGTTGTGGTATTTGTCGCCTGTGGGATTGTTGTCTCCACCGCATGGAAGCGTGCGCAGGCACAGTCTCACCTGGGCGACAGCAGCCTCAGCTCCTCGGTGAGCAAGACGTCATCCGTGTCGGACCTTGGCTATACCGTATCGAGCGACACCTTCATGGGCATCCTGCTGCTCACTACGGACAACCTCGATGCGTCCGAGACGGGCGGGGCCAACCTCTCCTCGGCGGAGCTCCTGGTTTACGACGAGACCGTAGCCACGGGCAAGCTCGTCTCCATTCCCACCGACACCAAGGTCTCTTACAACGGACAGGACACTACCTTGGCCGAGCTCTTCAACAGCACTGGCGCCGCGGCCTGCGTCTCTCCGCTTTCCACGGCGGCCAACCTGCCCGTCACGCATGTCATTGTCTCGACGAGTGCCGTGTGGGACGAGGTGCGCTCGCTCGCCGGTGTGGGCGTGAACTCGCTCATAAGCCGTGCGACCGAGTTCCTCTCGTCCATACGCACCGACATGTCGTCGCAGGAGATTCTCGACTTGGCCGAGAAGGTGCAATCGGCCGGGACGGATGGCCTCTCGAAGGTTGATGCGCCCATGGTGGACGAGACCACAACCGACGAGAGCGGAAATGCCGTCTCGACGGGCTACCGCGTGATTGACCAGGCGTCGCTCGGCCTTGCGGTGGGCACGCTTGTCAGCAACGAGGGATAGCGTCCGCGCTGGCGGCGAACGTCCCTGTGCGAGCGGCGAACGGCACTACATCTTTAGCGCTGTGTCTCTCTCCTGGGCTTTATCTGTAGTAATGGTAGTTGCCCGCGATTGTCACGCAGGCTCCACGAACGGCTGATACCCTTTCCTCAACATTTGGTGGGGCTGCAACGCAGTCCTCTGGGACGGTCTTCGGGGAGGAGAGTCGCGCCAGGATATGCCGAGCACCATGCATAGGGAGCCCGTTGTCTCGATTGTCATTGCCACGCGCGGTGATGCTGCCACGATACGCCGAGCTCTAGAGAGCATCCAGAACCAGACGCTGAGAAGCCACGAGACTATCGTGGTAGACGACGGTTCGACGGACGGAACGCCGGGCATCGTCGACAACATGGCGCAGCGAGACCTCACCATCTCGCTGGTGCAGGCCGATGGCTGCGGCTTGGCGGCTGCGCTCGATTTGGGGATGTCCCGTGCGCGTGGTCACTACCTGGTGTTCTTTGATGCGAGCGGCTGGGCGAACCCAGACATGTTGGCAGACCTGGTGGGTGCGGCGGAGGAGTCTTCGCTTGAGCTTGCCATAGCGGGCTTCTCGGCAACCGTCGTGGGGGATGGACGCCGGCAGGAGTCCATTGAAGCAAACCAGCCCGCCTACGTCTTTCCCACCCAGCACGACTTCCGTGCTGGTGCATGGCAGCTCTTCGAGGGCAATCTTCTCTCGTCACCCTGCGCAAAGCTCTTCCTGCGCTCTCGCGTGGAGGGACTGGGCCTCTCGTTTGCCGACGGGGACGGCGATTGCACGGATGCCCTTTCGTTTATGGCCGGTTACGTGCGTGACGTCGAGCGGGTTGGACTTACCGGACACGCGCACTACCACGTTGAGAGCCGCTCTCCGCAGCGCCTGCCCGGCTTCTCCGTGCGCGACTACCGGGCGCTCGAGCGGCAGTATGGCACCCTTGTGGGCGTCTACCACCACTGGGGCCTCGACGGGGATCCTACGAGCATGGGGCTCATCCAGAACCGCTACTTCGAGTGCCTCGTCGACTGCGTGGCAGGGGTCTTCTCGGACCGCTCCGGCCTCTCGGCGGCGGAGCGTCGTCGTCTTGTTGGGGAGATGGTCTCCTCAGACCGCGCGCGCCTTGCCGCCGACGTGGCGCGTCCCCGCGGCATGGGCGCAAAGGCCATGCAGGGGCCCATTCGCTCCGGCAACGCCGGCCTTGCGTATACCGAAGGCTTTCTCGCCTCTTTTATGAAGCGTGGTGGCGAGAGGGGCTTGGGTCCGTTCTGCACGTCGCTGTAGGGGCGTCGGGTGCCGGCGTGCCTGCTGGCCGCAAGTCCGCAGTTCATAGCCCACGGTCCAGAGCCTGCGCCTCACGGTCCGTAAGCCCGCGCGTCACAGCCCAGAGCCTGCGCGTCACAGTCCAGAGCCCGCAATCATGAAAGGTGCGGCTTAATAGCAGTTAGCCCCGTGCGCTGTTGAGAAGAACCGCTGGTAGATAGCTTGTGGCTGTTCTGCGGGGTTCTATTAAGCCGCAGGTTTCACGTTTTGCGGCCATAGCCGCCCGCATGCGCCCCCCTCGCTACGCGCCCGCTCCGGCGCGACCCCTGCGGTGCCGCAGGAAGCTTGTGATTGAGAACCACGTGTAGCTGGGGCTTGTGTGCCGCAGGCGGTACCACACCTCGTCAGCGGCAGCAGGCAGCATTGAGAGGTGGCCAATCTTTGGGTCTGGCCTGCCCGTGAGCTCGCAGTAGAGCCGCTTGGCGGCTGGCGTCACCAGCGGCTGCTCCATCACCAAGTCGTAGTCGAGCCGCTGGTAAACGGCTGTGACAGCCTCGCGAACGCCAGGGTGGTCAAGGCCAACCGCGTCAATGGTGAGGCCGCAATAGTTGATGGCGCGCTTGGTCTGCGCCGAGAGCACGCGCCTGTCGGTGACGCCCAAGCGCTCAACGATGTCCTGCATGTCGTTCCAGCGCTTTATTGGCAGCAGGGGATCGCGGCGCGTGGAGGCGACGAGCTTCTCCTCCGTGTCCTCGCGGTAGTTGTAGTAAGGGCGGTTCACGTAGGCAATGCGGTCCGTCTGACAGAGGGTCTCAACCAGGAAGGGGTTGTCGGCCCAGGCGGCGCCCGGGTACTCGCGGAAGCGGATGTGCTTCTCGTCCAAGAATGCCTTGCGATAGAGGGCCGTCCAGATTGCCGGATGGTGCTCTAGAAGGGCGATGCCGTCGCCGATGGCGAAGGGCTGGCTCGGCGGGTTCACGCGATCCTGGTACAGGCAAACCGTGCGCAGCTCGTTGGGTGTGCTGGCGTTGAAGATGCGCCAGTAGGAGGACCTCACGATGTCCACCGGGCCGCCGTCGAGCGAGTCCGCAAAGGCGAGAAGGTCGCCAAACATGTTGCCTGTGAGGTAGTCGTCCGGTTCGACGATGGCCACGTAGTCCCCGGTGGCGGCATCGATGCCGGTATTGCATGCGGCCCCGTATCCGGCGTTAGGCTTGTCGATAACGCGTACGCGGGGATCACGCGCGGCATGCTCGCGCATGATGTCCAGCGAGCCGTCTGTCGAGCCGTCGTTCACGCAGATGACCTCGATGTTCGCGAACGGCTGCATCTGGATGCTGGTAAGGCACTGGTCGAGGTAGCGCTCCACGTTGTAGGTGGGGACCACCACTGAAACCTTGTGCGAGAATCGCCTGCTGCTTCCGGGTGCCTTGCCTGTTGCATTCGTGGCTTCCACGTGACCTCCCTGCCGCCGACCGCCACGGTGGGTCCGCGGCCGTACCCTATAATACAGTGACTCGGCGCTGGGCTGACGCATTGCTCGCCCGCCCGGACGCCTTGCACGCCTTGTACCGGCCACCGCAACCTTGGATGGGACATGGATCGTCTCGCTATTGTGATAGTCACCTTCAAGCGCCAGGAGCTGCTGGGCTCGCTCTTCGACTCAATCGCGGCCCTTACGGTGGCACCGTGGCGCATTGTGGTGGTGGACAACGAGAACTCCCCCCAGACGGCGCAGATGGTGGCGGATTTCTCCGCGCGCCTTGCGGCGCAGTGGGGCCAGACGGTCTCAGAGCCGGATTCCGCAGGCGGCGTGGAGCGTGTGGTCTATGACCCGCAGGAGACCAACACTGGCGGTTCTGGTGGCTTCTCAGAGGGCGTGAAGCGTGCCTTTCAGCTTGGTGCGGAGTGGTTTTGGGTCATGGATGATGATGTGGCCGTTCTCCCCGAGGCCCTGGAGCGCCTGGAGCCATGGTCGGCCCGCTATGACGTGGTGCAGGGCCAGCGCTACGACTACGACGGCACGCCCTTCTTCTGGCAGCACCACTTCATGACGTCGCTGTGCATCTATAACCCGCTCTCGCGTGCGGGCTTCAATGGCGCCGACCACCTGGACGTGAACGTCATGTGCTTTGAGGGCGGGCTCTTTAGGCGCGGGGTTGTGGAGAAGATCGGCCTGCCTGACTACCGCTTCTTCATCTACTACGACGACGCCATCTACGGCTACCTGGCAAGCAAGGTGTGCCAGCCCGTGCTGGTGCCCGATTACGTGCTGCGGCGTACGCGAGAGGTGCGCCATCAGGAGGTTGGCGCGTCTGGCGTGAGGCAGATTTCATCGACCTCAGACATGACCCGCTACTACATCATGCGGAACCGCGGGTACATGGCGCGCTACTTCATGCTGCACGGAGACTACAACTCCGTGGGGTACGGCTTTGGCACGTTCCTCTCGTTTGCAAAGGAGTTCCTGCGCTTGGTCCTGGTGGACCGAGGCCATTTTGGTCCCAGCTGGGCCAGGCTCTGGGCGGGGTACCGCGACTCAAGGAAGGCCCTGCACGACCCTGCGTGGAAGCCTATGCCGCCTTTGGCGTAGGCGCGGGCGCTACCTGCGGCTGCGGCTTTTTTGAACTGTGACGCTTGCCTTACCGCAGCCTGACAAGCGAGGGGACGGGCCTTTACGCGCTGGGCATCGTTGTCTTTGGAGCGGCGTGCGCAGCGTGTGGAACGGTTGCCGTGCGTCCCGTGGCTCTTTGCAAGAAGCAGAACGCAGTGGGCCAGCCGCTTGCGCTTTGCGCGATTACTTCTCGTACATCGTAAGGTGGACATTGGGGTTCTCAAGCGCCACCCGAGCCACCACGGCGCAGAGGGTCCCAAAGAACGCGCGCCGCTTTGGGTCGGGGTCATCGCGATAGCGAACGATGTCGACGCGGGTGCTCTCGGTCATGTCGCCAAGGCAGTCCTCTAGCGCGGCGAAGTTGTTGCCAAAGTAGTCGGGAAACTTGAGCTTCTTTGCAATCTGCTGGAATATCTCTTGCTCAGAGGCGTCACTCGCCTCACGGATTTTCACGGTTGCCACGGCTCCTCCTAGTAGAGCTGCTCAAAGGTCTCGTAGTGGTCTGGCGTGTAGTACACAAGGCCGTCGTTGGAGTACACAATGCGTTCTGGGCCGCGATGCCCGCCCTGGTAGTTAATGTCGCATTCGTGCCAGGTGCGCCCCGGTGCGTCCGGCAGCGCGCCGTCATCATTGTAGAAGACGCTGCCGCCAATGCTCTTTCCGGGGCAGACCTCGTCGAGGTTGCCCTCCTGTGGGTCCCACCCTGCCTCGCGGGCCTTCGTCTTCGAGATGAAGTTTGATGGAAGCTCTCCATAGGTGTGCAGGTAGAGCGCCACGTCCTCTTTGCTGGTATAGCTGCCATCGCGAGAGATTGTGGTGGCTTGCGGCTGGTCTTGGGAACCTGCCTGTTGAGAGGTGCTGCTGCCGCAAGCAGCAAGGGAGAGACCCAAGACGGCGGTGAGCAGCGCGATGATAAACGCATGTGCAAAGCAGTGAAGCTTTCTCAAGGTTCCTCCCCGCGATGTGGCGTTCGGTTCTTCTCGATTGTATGCGGACTACCCTTGGGTCATTGCAGCGGATGCTCCAAGCCCAGGTGATTCCCTGCTGGCTGCATGAAAACGCTCTAACGAACGGGATTTTGGAGACTGATGCACAAAATCGCTCTATCGAACGGTGCCCTCTGCGCAATGATATCAAACTTCAAATCAACATTGCATGAAAATGCATATATCTTTAAAAATATGTATAACAATGCAAATTAAATTCAATTCTTGATGAGGATGCGTGGAGGGCACCGTTCGATAGGACACTTTTGTGCAGCCGGAAGAAAAATACCGTCCGATAGACCGTTTTTGTGCACTAGTGTAGCGAGCTTTCAATCGCGCGCCGCTTTCTGCATTCCGAGGGCTCTACAGCTCGTTGGCCGAGGACGCCAATTATTGAACGTAATTCCTGATAGGTACGGTATTTGTCCAGTTATAGCTGACTTGACCCAAGAATTTCGTGCGAAAACGTCTGTTCAAGGTGCTTGAGCACAGCGATGTCCCATCCCGCCGTGCGTTTCTCGCTCACTGAGAAAACCTGCGGTTTAATAGCGGCGCTCGAGAAGGCCGCAAGCGCTCGACCTGCAGTTCTTCTCAGCGACGCATGAGGCTAACTGCAACTAAGCCGCAGGTTTCCGCTACATGTGGGTGCCCTGGAGACGAGGCTTCGCCGCGGACGCTACCGCAGACAAGCAACGGGCCCCGAGGCAATCTGGCCTCGGGGCCCGCAAACGCGGCAAAACTTGCGAGAAGCGCTGTGCTACTCGGCGGTAAGCGTCTCGGTGATGCTTGCTGCCGCGGTCTTGCCGGCACCCATGGCGAGGATGACCGTTGCGGCACCGGTGACGATGTCGCCGCCAGCCCAGATGCGGGGGTTGGAGGTGCGGCCGTTCTCGTCAGCAACGATGTAGCCCCACTTGTTGAGGTCCCATGCCGCCAATCTTCTTGGCGAAGGGGTTGGCGTTGGTGCCAATGGCGGAGATGGCCACGTCGCAGGGGATCTCCTCGATGGCGCCCTCGATGGGGATGGGGCGGCGACGGCCAGAGGCGTCGGGCTCGCCCAGCTCCATCTTCTGGACCTTCACTGCGCACACGTTGCCGTCCTCGCCGGCGATGAACTCGAGCGGCGAGACAAGCGGCATGACCTCGACGCCCTCGGCCTTGGCGTGGTGAAGCTCGGCGCGACGGGCGGGCATCTCGGCCTCGGTGCGGCGGTACGCGATGATGGCGCGCTCGGCACCCAGGCGCTTTGCCGTACGGACAGCGTCCATGGCAACGTTGCCGCCACCAAAGACCACGACCTGCTTGGCGTGCTTGGTGGGGGTGTCGTACTCAGGGAACTTGTTCGCCTTCATGAGGTTCACGCGGGTGAGGTACTCGTTGGCGAAGTACACGTTGGGCAGGTTCTCGCCGGGGATGTTGAGGAACTTGGGCAGGCCGGCGCCGGTTGCCACGTAAATGGCATCGAAGCCCTTCTCGTTGAGAAGCTCGTCGGCGTTGGCCAGGTTGCCCATCACGGAGTTGAACTCAAACTTGACGCCCAGCTCCTTGAGGCCGTCGATCTCGCGCTTGACAACGGCCTTGGGCAGACGGAACTCGGGGATGCCGTAGACGAGCACGCCGCCGCCGGTGAAGAACGCCTCGAAGACGGTGACGTCAAAGCCGTTGCGCGCAAGCTCGCCGGCGCAGGTGATGCCGGAGGGGCCAGAGCCGATGACGGCGACCTTCTTGCCGTTGGCGGGCTTCATCTGCGGTTTGCTAGCAAGCTCGGGCTGGTCGCCCAGGAAGCGCTCGAGCTGGCCGATGGCCACGGGCTCGGACTTCTTGCCGCGGATGCAGCGGCCCTCGCACTGGTTCTCCTGCGGGCACACGCGACCGCAGATTGCGGGGAGCATCGAGTCCTCGTGGATGATGTCGAGAGCGGCGCCAAAGTCCTGCTCGCGAATCTTCTCGATGAACTTAGGGATCTTGATGTTGACTGGGCAGCCCTCGACGCAGAGGGGCTTCTTGCAGTCCATGCAGCGCTCAGCCTCGGCCAGCGCCATTTCCTTGGTGAAGCCCTTGTCGACGGGACGGAAGTCGTGGGCACGCTCCTCCGCCGGCTCCTCGTTGTCCGGGGTGCGCGGGGACTTCATGTCGGGAACAAAGCGACCGTTTACCTGTGGCATGCGCAGTTCGCCTCCTCATAGGCCTTGAGGGCCTGGCCCTCCTCGGTACGGTATGCAGCCTGACGCGCGCGCAGGTCGTTCCAGTCGACCTTGGTTGCGTCGAAATCGGGACCGTCGACGCAGGCAAACTTGGTCTTGCCGTCAATCTCGACGCGGCAGCAGCCGCACATGCCCGTGCCGTCGACCATGATGGGGTTGAGCGACGCGGTGATGGGGGTGCCATACTTCTCGGCCGTGAGCGTGGAGAACTTCATCATGGGGACGGGGCCAACGCAGAAGACCTCGTCGACGGCCTTGGCCTGGAGCAGGCGCTCGAGCGGGGCAGTGACCACGCCCTTCTCGCCGTAGGAGCCGTCGTCGGTGGTGATGTGGATGTGGTCGTCGGGCAGAAGCTCGCGGAACTGGTCCTCGAGAAGGAGCAGGTCCTTGGTGCGGGCGCCCATGATGGCGTGAACCTCGTGGCCGGTCTTCACCAGCGTGCGCGCAACGGGATACGCGATGGCAAGCCCAACGCCGCCACCAATGACGCAGGTGGTCCCGGGGGCCATGACCGTGGGCTGCCCCAGCGGGCCGGTGACGTCGAGAATGGCGTCGCCGGGCTCGTACGTAGAGAGCATCTTCGTGGTCTTGCCGACCACCATGAAGATGAACTCGACCCAGCCCTCCTCGGGGTTCCAGTCCGCGAAGGTGAACGGCACGCGCTCACCGGTCTCGTTGGCGCGAACCATGAGGAACTGGCCAGCGTGTGCGTGCTTGGCCATCTCCGGCGCCTCGATGCGGAACTTGAACACCTTCTCTGAGAACTGCGTCTTTTCGAGGATCTTATACATGAAGCCTGACTCCTCTCCTAAAGCCGCTTCAGACTTGACCCCGGGCGGAGATGCCCAAGGCCCACCAACGTCTTAGTTTAATTGTTGGCTGAACTGTAGATTACCCACAACAACGCCTACATGATTTATCGCAGCAGGTTTTGAGGCGAGCGGTTGCTCGTTGCCGGGGCTAGCGTAGGGCGTCCGCGGGCATACCGTCTCTCACGACCTGCTCGCAGAGAGACGTCGCGTCCTGGGCCAGAATGAGGAACTCGTCCAGGAAACCGCCCTTGAGCTCGCGCAGGACGTAGTCTGCCACCTGCATCTTTCCGGGCGGACGACCAATGCCGCAGCGAACGCGCGAGAAGTCCCTCGTTCCGAGCTTGTTAGCAATGGAGCGCAGGCCATTGTGGGCATTAAGGCCGCCGCCCCACTTGGCGCGCACCTCTCCCGCGGGAAGGTCAACCTCGTCGTGCACCACCAGGATCTCTGCGGGGGTCACGTGCTCCTGTCGCATGAGCTTGGAGAGCGGGCCGCCGCTCGTGTTCATGAAGTCCTGCGGTTTGGCGAGAATGACCTCGCGTCCGCCGATGAGGGCACGGGCAACCATGCAGCCGGCCTCGCTCTTCCAGTAGCGCGTGCCGGCGCGCTCGGCCAGCACGTCGACGGTGGCAAAGCCAATGTTGTGACGCGTGTGCTCGTACTCTGGGCCGGGGTTGCCCAGGCCGCACACGAGCCGGATCTCCTTGGGACGCGCGGACATGCCGCTCCTCTCGTTGTGGCTGCTTGTGGTCACGGTAAGGGTAGCGCATGCGGGGTAGCGGCGTTGCGACGCGGCCCGCAGCCCCTATCGCATGCGGCGTTCGATCGTCTCGGGAAGCCTAGAGTCGGTGCCGCGTAGCCCTCCCGCGTCATGCGGTGTGGGGACGAGGCGCAGGTCGTGCGCTGGGGGTGCATACATCACCCGGGGTGGCCTCTCCGCTAGCGATTGCGCCATGGCAGGAGCGCGGTCAGACAGCCAGTGCCACAGCGTTTCCTTAAGATCCGAAATGCTTGGGCGCGCACCTTGGGCTGCAGCTAGGCCGGCGAGAAGACAATCCAGAAGCCCCTTGTCGCCACTCTCGCGCGGCGGCACGTTGATGGGCGCGTAATCGCACTTCACGCGATATGGGCTTAGGTCTGCGTGCTCCATGAGCTGGTAGGGCGTGTGGCCGGAGTACAGCTCGTAGAGAACCGAGCACAGCGCATACACGTCGATCTTGGAGGAGTGCCGCAGCACTTGCACGCCCGGTGCGTCGCGCGTGAGCATCTCGGGCGGAGCGTACTCGATGGTGCCATTACGCCAGATGTTCGTCTGCTGCGTGAAGTCTGGGGCGGCGTTGGGGTCCATCTGCCGGGCGTCAATGGACGCTGCGCTACCGAGGTCAATAAGTACCAGGTCAAGTATCCCGTTTGCCAGTTGGTCTCGTAGGGGGTAGCGGTCAAGTCTAACCATGATGTTGCGAGGGGAGATGTCACGGTGAGAAAAGCCGCTGGTCCTATCCTGCGCCGCCACGAGGATTTGCAGCACGCGCACTCCAACGGATGCCACCCATTCTGCCGCCACGCCCATGCCGTAGCGCGTGGTCCTCGGCAGATAGGGGGCAACTGAGCGCAGCGTTCTACCCTCGACCCAATCCATGAGAATAACGGGGCCTCCCGCATACGTTCCAAAACCCTGCGTTGCGGGCCATCCTTCGATACCGCTCACAGTGCGCTGGGCGAGGTACTCCTCGCGAAACGCCTGTGCCCTTCCCTTGAATATGGCCTCGGAGCGCCGCCTGTCTGCGTTGCTCCCGCTCGCGCCTAGGAGCGACTTCAGACAGAACGCCTCGCCGTATGCGTTGAACACCTTGGTTGCGCGTCCGGAGCCTCCGCGGTGCGTGCTCTCGCCGCCCGCAGCGAGAAGCGTCATGTACTGCCTGCTTGCAGTATCCGCGGCTCCAACAGCTGTGGGGGAGCAGCAGTCAAGCGAGTCCAGCTCAATGAGTCGGGCTGAACCGGAAGGCGTGCCTGGTCCCGCATCGCCCGAGGAACGCGGTGCTCCAGTGCCCGAGAAGCTCATTTGGCACCTTGCAGCGCCATGACGAGAAAGCGCGTGGTACGCCCGAGGCAAAGGATGTCCCCTCGCTCGAGGGCGACGGGGGGATATGTGCCCTTGCTTCTCCCCGAGCGCGGCGGCTCCACTACCTGCGCGCTTTTGTCTGCGCCGCTGATGAGCATGGTGCCGTTAGTGGAGCCTAGGCCCTGGCAGACCCATCGCGAGCCGTCGCGCCAGATGCGAAGGTGCTGGCGCGAGACGTCTACGTCTACGTCGGTGATTGCGTTGGGTCCCGAGGCGAGAGACCCAATGGTGCTCCCTGTAGGGCTGAGCGGGTATATGGGCGGCCGGGCAGCGCCGTTCACAATGCGCAGCAGCCCCAGTGCCAATGGGGCGCTCTCGTCGGGCATCACTTGCGTGCCCATAGAGGTCTCCACAGTGCCTATGTCCATCGCAAGGAACCTCTGCGCAAACTTCTCAACGGTGGCTACGGCGGCAGCTGGATCCGCGAGGCAGCCCGCCGCAACAAAGAGCATGAGGGCGAGAGTAGAGCGGTCGGACTCATTGCGAAGTCGCACGCGTCCCAGTCTCTGGGCTTCGTTTCCGTAGAGCAGCGAATCAAGCCCAAACTGCGCGAGCGTGCACTGCATCTGTGCGGCAGCCGGCCCCAGGTAGTGCGCGAGAATACCGTCTCTGCCAGGGCCCGCGCCGTTGGCGAGCATGCGGCCAAGAAGCGTTTGGGAGGCGCCCGCGAGGTCGGCAAAAATGCCGGGGTTCACCTGGCCCGGCTGCGCATGAACCACCTCGCGCGAGAGAAACGTACGCTCGTCCACGCGATCGCGCGGCGCCCTGCCACCCACGCTGATCCTGCCCGAGAGCAGTATGCGCGCCGCTTCCTTGTTCGATATTCCCCCAAATGACTTGAGGTCTTGGTACAAAATTGAACTTGGTGTGTCCTGACCAAACAAGAGGGGCTCCTTTGCGCGTGCGGTTTGAGCACATTCTCGCACGAAGCCAGTTCCTTGGTCTGCATCAGGGGCCAATCTAGCCAGACGGGTTTTGTGCAGGATTGCACCTGCGGTCTGATTACCATGGTCATAACCCGGTTTGAGGAGGTTGCAATGATTTGCCCGCATTGTGGGGCTCAACTTTCTGATGGCAGCACGTTCTGCACCAACTGCGGCACTCGGTTGGATACGGCAGCAAGCACACAGCCCCAAAAGCGTTTCTGCACGTCATGCGGTGCGGAGATTCCGGCAGGCTCTAGCTTCTGCGTGCAATGTGGCGCACCGGTTGCCGGACAGCCTGGTACTCAGGGTCAGGGAAATCCAGCCTATCGTCCCACGCAGGCATCGGCTGCACCCGCTGGCCAAACCGCCGTTCGCCCTCCTCTGAGCGTTCCTTACGGTGCGTCTCAAAGCGCGCCCCAGATGGCTCAAGCTACCGGCGGAGCATCTCAAGACGCAAATAGCCACTCTTCCAAGCACACCGTCGCAATAGTGGTGGCGTGCATCGCCGTGGTTGCCGTTGTCGGCGTGGGTGCCTATTTCTTCCTATCGCAGCGATCTGCGGCAAGCCAGGTGCAACAGAGCGAGCAGACCACCGCATCTTCTACCGAGGCAGACTCGAGTGAGAAGACAAGCGAGTCCACGACAAACCAGACAACCACCAACGCCACGACAACTGACAAGAGCGAAGAGACGACGAGCTCGGAGACTAGCGCAAAGCCGAAAACCGACATCACGTACGACGAGAGCGCGGGATCGGTAACCTCGGCAACCTATGGGCTCTCGGTCACCTTGCCTAGTGGCATGACATCGCAGACGTACTCCGATGGGACGGGCATCACGCTCAAGGATTCTGGCTCGGGTATGGTTATCAATGTCTGGGCAAAGGCAAACGATAGCGGCCAGTCCCTCGATTACGTCAAGCAGGTAGCGGAGAATGGCCACGATGTTGATTATGACGCCACGGGGGATGGCTGGTTTGTTGTCTCTTATTGGAATGGCGACACCGGCTATTACGTGCGCGAATACGTGAACGACTCCCGTATTTTGGCCCTTGAGTTCACCTGGCCCAGGGATTCTTCTGCACGTGGCTCTCAGATTGTGGAAGACATGTCTCCCACGCTTAACGTGGCTGAATAGGCGTGGCTCTCATCCAATCGTACTGTTCACAGTGGCTGGTGCGTATCGCGTGCCAGCCACGTTTTTGCTGGTTAGGGTCTAGCGGCCATAACAAGCTCCGTACAAAGGGCGTCGTTACTTTCTTTGGAGGTTGCGCAACAATATAGAAAAAGCCTTGACGTACCATGTGCACAGCACGTCGGACGTTGGTTGTAGCTATGGCATGAGGGTTGGTGGAGCAATGAAGTGCTGGAACTGTGGGCAGGAGATTGAACGAGGCGGTTCGTCGTTCTGCCCCAACTGTGGGGCAAACCTCGCAGACGCGCCTAAAGCAAAGGTAGAAGGGCAGGAGAAGACCGTTGCGCAGGCTGCAGTGACGGGAGATGGGTCTTCGGCGGCTCCTGCAACCGGTGCGTCCAACACAGACGCGCGTCCCGTCATGCCCGAGGTTCCCATTGACCAGACCCAGCGCTATGTGACGCCATTGCCCTCCAATGCCTGGAGCCAGCCCGCCTCGCCGTCCAGTGAGTATGACTCGCTTGGCGCGGATTATCAGACGCCCCAAACCGTGGTCTCTGGTGGGGTCGACTCTCCCGAGCAGGCGAAAGAGGACTACAAGCGCGCGAAGAGGGAGCTCAAGGAGGCTCGCAAGCGTGCCGGAAAGTCCAACGCTCCCAAGATCATTGCGGCAATTGTCGCCTTTGTTCTCGTTGCGGGTGGTGCGGCGGCAGCCATGTACTATTTCGATCACGGCAACTCGTTCGACCCCAATGGCGGCCAGGTGCAGGAGCAGCCTGCGGACGAGTCAAGCTCTCAGGACACCCAGAGCTCAAGCGACTCGACGGACTCAACCGACAAGACCGATGCAAGCGCGTCGTCTGCCTCCAAGGACTCTTCCTCCTCAGATAGTGGTTCTGCTACGAGCAGATCGAGCAATTCTACAAGGGAAAGTGCCCTTGTCGGCACTTGGACTGGAGAGCTGAAAAAGACCTCGAGCGGTTCGCTGGATTGCTATGGTTCCCAGAAAATGCCCCCAGTGCTTACGGTCAAGTCCGTTGACTCGGCGGGGAAGATTACCGCAGATCTTAAAGTGTGCTACCACGCGCACGATTCGGAAGATAACCCAGTCGATTCCTCTCCCGCCGATGTCTACTACGAGGTAAAAGACATCACAATGACGGACAACAATGGCTCCTTCTCGTACAAGCTTGACGTTCAGTCAATCGACAAGAGCTATAGCGATAACGATTCTTATGAGATTGATTTTACATTTGATGAAACTGCGACAACTCCCAAACTTACGGCTAAAACGAGAAGCGCCTATTACCCAGATGGAAGTTACTTTGGTAGCTTGGAAAACGAGGACTTCGAGTTCAGCAAGACGAGCTAGCGCAAGAAGCCCCTGCCTTTGCCCATCGACCTACTCCGTTACTCTCGAAAGGAATGACAATGTTCTGCCCAAAGTGTGGTGCCCAAATTGCCAATGGAGCTGCGTTCTGTCCTAAGTGCGGAGCCAAGCTTGGTGCAGCAAACGTTGCGATGCCGGCTTCCTCTCCCGTCACCATGGGCACCCCCGCTCCCGTAAAGCCTGGTGTGTCGGTGTCTCTCCAGAGCATCATCTCGGTTGCCTGCGCGGCGCTGGCTATCTTCTCGGCGTTTATGCCTTGGGCCACGATGGATGCGACCACTTCCGCAGTGAGCAATGCGGCTTCGCTCTTTGGCGTGGGGGCAAGCTTCCAGAAGAGCTATACGCTCGCGCAGTTCAGTCAGCTCTCCTCTGACTGGGGGAGTTACCGTTCGATGGGGGTGTCCGGCGGCGAATGGTTCATGGCGTTCTTCGTAATTTGGCTTGTTGCTCTATTCCTTATTGCTGGTGGTGCTGCGTACTACCTGGCTAAGAGAAGCGCAGGCGGGAAGCGCTACATGCTCGTGGGCCTCGTTGTGTATGCCGTGCTCGCCATAGTCTGCATGATGCTCTTGGGGTCGTCGCGTGACTTTACGTCCGACTTTACGGGTGAACTGGTCTGCCTGTTTGCATGCGCCGCGGGCATTGTCTTTGCGATTATCGCCGGCAACCCGCAGAGGGCATAACCAGCGCTAAGTTGATGTACCGGTCTGAGCAACAACAACGATGGGGGACAAGCAATGGGATTCTTGGATAACGTCTCGAACTCTCTTAACCGTGGGGTCAACACTGTGAGCAGGTCGGGCAAGACCGCTCAGCTCAACATGCAGATAAACGAGCTCATGAAGCAGCGCCAGAACATGGCTGCACAGCTTGGCGCGAGCCTTTACGACATGACGAAGGGCAACCCCGCTTTCACGGCTGGTCGTGAGCCCCTCTACAACGGCATTGCGAGCATTGACGCGCAGCGAGCGTCACTCGAGGCGCAGATTGAGCAGATTAAGGCAGAGCAGGCAGCAGAGACTGCTGCGGCTCAGACGTATCGCTGCCCCAACTGCGGGTCTTTTGTCTCTGCAACGGATCTGTTCTGCAGGGGCTGCGGCCTTCCCATCGCTCAGGTGATGGCCGCGCAGGCGCAGGCTGCTCCCGTCATGGCTCCCGTTCCTGGTGGTCGCACGTGCCCAACCTGCGGTGCGCCCATGGGGCCGGATGACGTGTTCTGCATGAACTGCGGCACCCGCGTCGATGCCCCCGTACCGGCCCCTGCGCCAGCGCCAGCCCCCGCACCCGCGCCGGCTGTGGCACCCGAGCCCGTTGCCATGCCGGTGGCTGAGCCTGCCCCGGCTCCAGAGCCGACGCCGGTCGCCGCAGCCCCTCAGGTGCAGGCCGAGCAGAATGCACCCGTCCAGGTGCCCGAGCCCGCACCCGCCATCGAAGCCGATGACTCCGGCCTTACCGTCATGCCTGCGGAAGTCGAGGCTGCCCCCGCAACGCCCGCGCCAAACGTTTGCCCCAACTGCGGCGCCGAGGTTGCGCCCGGCGAGAAGTTCTGCTTCTCCTGCGGCCACAAGCTCGGCTAGGCATCGTCTTACAGGCATATCAACACGAGGGAGTTTGTCATGGAGGATATGGTTGAGGTTGACCAGTCCCTCAGTACCGCTGTGGTTCATCAGGCCAACCGCCCAAAGACGTTCCAGGTTCAGCCGTCCAGCCCTCGTTTTGCTCCAATTGCGGCTCACGCCTTTGGCTAGGTGCCAAGTTCTGCCCCACGTATGGTGCCAAGGTTAAGGACTACGGAAGCGCTGCAGGTGGCCAAGCCCTAAAGCCCGAGGTTTATTGTTCTGAGTTCTGCTCGAATTGACGCGGGAGGCGAGAATGTATTGCAGCAATTGCGGGGCGAGAATTGATTGCGAGGATGCGGCGTTTTGCCCCAACTGTGGGGCGCCCCTTAATGTTGCTGACATGGGCAGCGCTCGGGCTACCGAGCCGACGCCACTTCCGGTACAGCCAAATGGGGTTCCCGTGCCAGATTCCGTTGGCCAGGGCGCAAAGGATGCGGAGTCTCCCAAGAAGGGCTGCCGGCGCCACAAAGGGCTTGTCGTGGCGCTCGTGGTGGTGCTTGCCATCGCGGCTGTTGGAGGCGGCTTGTGGTGGAAGGCCGACCAGGATAGGAAGGCTGCTGAGCAGGCGGCTTGGGATGCAGCCCATGCCGAGCGTACCGTCCAACTTACGATAGTGGCTCCGGGATACACCTCTGCGGCGACTCGCATTCCGCTCGAGATTACGGGCACGGATTTGGACGGTAATTCCGTGGACCGCACGGAGTATGTGGGGCTTGATGATCCAAGTCTCTCTCTGCTCCAGGGCGACTACGAGATTCGTGTCGTTGCATCGCCCATACTTGAAGATGGTTCGCTGTATTCGGTTCCGGCGGATTCAGCAAGTGTCACGGTGGGGGATGCCGACGAGACTTCCGTAGACGAGACGATCGAGTTCGCGACTGTGGATGATCCGGCGAGCGTGACAGACGACCAGATTGCTGCTGCGAAGGCTGCTGCCGAGGCGGACCCCAATGATGACGGGAGGGCCGAAACACTCGCCCAGGCTGCTGTTACCTGGCGCGACAACGCCG
The DNA here is from genome assembly GCF_001494635.1 of Tractidigestivibacter scatoligenes. GTDB lineage: Bacteria > Actinomycetota > Coriobacteriia > Coriobacteriales > Atopobiaceae > Tractidigestivibacter > Tractidigestivibacter scatoligenes. The sequence goes on from NZ_LOJF01000001.1 coordinate 388,427, forward strand.
TGGCTGCAAACAAGGCTGCCAGGGAGGCCAAGCGCCAGCAGGTGGCTATGGACTTTACGATTGCGTACGAGACCAACGCAGTGAGCCCCAGTGGAAACTACACGTCTAGCGACTCCGTAACCTTGATATCGGATGCCGATTGGCACGCATCGATCGATCCTTATATCGGATCGACAACGGGCTCCTTTGCTCACGGTCTCGATCCGTCTGACGGTGCGTATCCGCTGCGCGCTCATGACCCAGAGATCCTTGGGTCCGATGGCAGTACCTACTACGTGCAATACATCATCACAGACTGGGGTGAACAATCGGGATGGGAGACCGAGTATGAGTACAGCAGCGTGCTCCTGGTAACCCTCGATGACAATGACCTCGTAATCTCTGCGGCGTATGGTCAGTAAGCAGCCCGCAAGGTCCTGGGACTGGGATGCGATAGAGCGGACTGGGTTGGCACCAGTCAGGCAATCGAGAAGAGAGAAGCATCATGTTTTGTCCGAAGTGCAGGGCGCAGATACCCGATGATTCGGCGTTTTGCCCGGAGTGCGGATCGCCAATCAAACATGCCGTGCGCCATTGCCCGTGGTGCGGGGCGCCGCTCAGGGAGGGCGCGACGTTCTGCTCCTCCTGCGGCAAGAGGGTGGACGTAGGGCAGGCCGCGCCGCCTCCCGCCGCCTCGCCAGCTGCTACTACGCCGATGCCTGCTGCATCGCCGTCTACAGCCATGCGCCAGCCCGTCGTGCCACCCGCGGGTAGTGCTTCTCAGCCTGTTCCCCAGCCGCCTAAGCCCAAGAAAAAGCACCGTGGGGTGCTGGTTGCGGGCATCTGCGCTGCCGTGGTGGTTGCGGGAGGCGTTGGCCTCTGGTGGTACGGCAATCACGCAGAGCGCCAGGTCTCGATAAAGGTTGAGGCACCCAACTACAGCAACGACGCCACACGCATCCCGCTGCACGTTACGGGTGCCGACTCTGACGGCAAGTCAGTCGACAAGACCGTGTATGTCGACGCAGACGGCGGCGGGCTCTCCCTCTCACCCGGCTCCTACGAGGCCACGGTCGAGGCCTCGCCCATACTGGCGGATGGGTCTATCTATGAGGTGCCCGAGGATCCCGTCACGATTTCGGTGCCCTCATACAATCCCATTGAAGCGGTCGCCGCGGTTCCCGAGGTCATACAGAACAGCGTGAACGCAGGCGGATCCGGCCAAAGTGACGGGAGTGCGGACGGCTCCGACGCCATCATCACGCTGACTCCCGCCGACCCGGCGAGGGTGACGGATGAGCAGATCGCCGCCGCCGTTGCCGCGGCATCGCAGGACCCCAACGACAACGGGAAGGCACAAAGCCTCTCCCAGGTCGCGACTGCCAAGCGCGACGAGGCGCTTGCCTCCCTCGTCGGCAACATGCCGTCCAACTACGCTAACAATGCCCTGGCAGCAAGCGATGGAACCTATGACTATTTCTACTCAAAGTCCCTGGGGGGAATCTATCGCGCAAAGAACGACGGTTCCTCTCCCGAACAGGTTTTTGCAGATGAGACAGGCTCTGAGACTACCTCATACTGCTACGGCCTCAACCTCAGCGGAGACACCCTCTACTTTGTGATGCAGACGAGCGGTGGCAGGATGGGGGCGTCAATTTGGTCGGTAGGGACCGATGGCTCGAACCCCCAGCAGCTCTATCACCTGCCTGACGGCGATGGGCTGGACTGGATTTATGACCTGGATGGCACCTATGCCATCAGGCAGCTCTACCTGTACGGGCAGAAGCTCTACTTTGTCCTTGGCTACTACGTGGGTTGGGGAGGAGACGACCCCGAGCAGACCTTTGAACTGTGGTCCATGGACGAAGACGGCTCCAACCAGCAGAAACTTTCGGAATTTACCGTCGATGGCACGCAGGACATCCCCATTTTTATGGATGATGGTCGGCTGTACTATGCCGCTAACTCCCTCGATGACTTCGGCTCCGATATCGACAGTGCGTATTCGTCAGACATCGTTTCAATCAAGCTCGATGGTTCCGACGAAACGGAGATAGCCTTGTACCTGAATGTCGAGGTCATGAGCCTTTTTGTTCAAGACGGAAAAATCTACATGTGCACGAGGGATCATCTAGATGGAGGATCCCCGGGGGAAATAATGTCAATGGACTTGGATGGCTCGAACGTCTCGACCCTCGCCCAGGCGAACGATGGCGAGGTATTCTCGAGATTCTTTAACGTCGTGGATGACACTGTCTACACCATCATCTACTCCACTGGCGAGAGTTCCGTACCGCTGCTTGGGATATACGGATCTGACGGAAACAAGACAACGGCCAGTCTCGACTTGGGCCAAACTTTGCCCTATGCAATCTGCTCGAGCGGAGATCACCTTGTCGTCCTTGGTGGTGGCAACGGAGGGGGTGCCGTTTACTCTGCGGATACCTATAGCCTCGACGGAGAGCCACAGAATACATATGCGAATTAGTACGTCACTCGAGCAGGGATGGACCTATCGTGGCCAAGCATTATGCAACCAATAGCAGCAAGAAGCGCAACGTAACACGGCGACGTGCACTCACTGCCGCCGTCGTAGCGGCTGGTGCGGTGGCCGGTGGGCTCATCGCTGCGCATCAGCTGAGCAACACGTCAGATGCCGCTTCTCAGCAAGCGGAGAGTGCAGACAACGGCGGGGAGGCTGTGACGAGCGATGCCCCGGTGCTCTCGCCCCAGGAGCAGCTGGAGGGACGGGTCCAGGAGAAGCTCGGACAGATGACGCTCGAGCAGAAGGTGGCGCAGCTCTTTGCGGTGCGGCCGGAGGCGCTCACGGGCGTGGGGCAGGTTGTCCAGGCGGGTGACGCCACAAAGCAGGCCTTGCAGCAGATGCCCGTGGGAGGCGTCGTGTACTTTGCGGCGAACCTCCAGGATCCCGATCAGACCCGCACGATGCTCCAAAACACCCAGTCTTTCGCGTGCGAGGTCGAGGGATTGCCGCTGTTCCTTTGCGTGGACGAGGAGGGCGGCACGGTTTCTCGCGTTGGCGGCAACAGCGGGTTTGACATCTCCAATGTGGGGGACATGTGCGACGTGGGCGCCATGGGTGACACCACGAACGCGTACAACGTTGCCAATCACATTGCGAGCTATCTCACCCCGCTTGGCTTCAACGTGGACTTTGCACCCGATGCGGATATCGCGAACACCAGCAGCACCACCATGGCAAAGCGTTCGTTTGGCTCGACGTCGGACGTGGTGGCGCCGATGGTGGAGTCCCAGGTGAAGGGGTTTCTCGACGGGCAAATCCTGTGCTGCGCAAAGCACTTCCCGGGGATTGGCGGTGCGGAGGGCGACTCGCACAGCTCGAGCATCTATTCCCAGAAGACGCTGGACGAGATGTCCGCCGAGGAGCTGATTCCCTTTGAGAGCGCCATCTCCGCAGACGTGCCTTTCATTATGGTTGGGCACCTCTCGTGTCCTCAGGTGACGGGCAACAACGATCCCGCGAGCATCAGTCCTGCAATCATCACGGACGTGCTGCGCGACCAGCTTGGTTATGAGGGCATCGTTATTACCGACTCCATGGGCATGGGTGCGGTGACCGACGTTGTCTCGAGCGACCAGGTTGGCGTGCGCGCGATTGAGGCCGGTGCCGACATGGTGCTGATGCCGGCGGATTTGCAGGCCGCTTATCAGGGCGTTCTCGACGCGGTCAACAGCGGCGAGATTACAGAGGACCGCATCAATGAGTCCGTTGCCCGCATACTGCGAGTGAAGCTTGGGCGGATGAGCGAGGACGGAAGTGTGCTTTCTCCCTCGGATGCCGTTGTTGCAACGTCGAGCGCTTCTGGAACGAGCGAATAGCCGCCTTGGAGGCAGAGAGGATTGTGCCATGTTTTGTACGAACTGCGGGGCCCAGATAGATGACAATGCTGCCTTCTGCACCAACTGCGGCGCTCCGGTCAGGCGTTCGGGATCCAAGCCCGTGGCAGGGGCCGCGGAGAGCGTGAGCCCCAATGCTGCCGCGGATTCCACAGCTGCGGAGACCCAACGCTTGCAGATGCCGCCTCAGCAGGGGTTCGGTGGCGCGGCTCCCTCGTCTGCTCCCCAGTACGGTGCGCCGCAGGACAGCGCGTCCCCGTACGGCACATCCCAGCAATACAGTGCCCCCTACGCGCAGCCGCCCGAGGGAGAAGCCAAGGCGGGGGGTGGCAAGAAGTCTCACGGCTGGGTTGTTGCGGTTGTGATCGTTGCCATCGTTGCTGTCTGTGCGGGTGGCGCGTTCGCTATGTACCAGCTTAAGCTGGGGCCATTCTCAACCACCGGCAGTGATGCACAGCCTTCCACCGCGAGCACCGCCGATGCGGCGTCCGAGAAGAGCGATGACGCTGCGCAGGAGGCTGGCTCTGTGACCGTGCCCGACCTGAGTGGGCTTTCCTACGACGAGGCAACACACAAGCTGCAGGACCTGGGGCTGAAGCTTGGGGAGGTCACAAAGGAGTACAGCTCTAGTGTCGAGGAGGGGTCTGTGATCTCTCAGGGCGTCTCCGCTGGCTCTGATGCCGATCCGGGAACCTCTGTCGATCTGGTCGTCTCCCAGGGTGCTGAGCCACGAATCGAGCATCACTTCGAGCTTGTCCAGCAGGCCGTGACATGGGAGGAAGCCAAGCAATACTGCGAGAGCAATGGTGGCTACCTTGCAGTCATTCACAATGACGACGAATACCAGCAGGTGTTGGATACCATTGGCAGCAGCGGCGTTCGCGTGTGCTGGCTAGGGGGCTACCGTGACGGAGACTCGTGGCAGTGGGTCAACGGCGATGACTTCTCGTGGAGCTCGTGGGCAAGCGGCGAGCCCAACAACGACGGTGGCACCGAGAATTGCCTGGCGCTTCTCAAGAACAAGGATGACCAGTGGGGCTGGTACGATGTGCCAAATGACGTGAGTTCCTTCTATAAGGCAAGCTACCTCGGGTTCATTATGGAGACGGACGTTACCGTCAAGTAGCGTTGGTACGTTAGATGCATATGCGATAAGCAGGCGAGCGAGGCGCGGGGCCACCGAGGCTCCGTGCCTCGCATTTTGCGAGACGTGCGTGCAGTTCGGGGAAAGTTGGCCGACCGGTGCAACGTGCGTGCTGGGCTTCTCGGCTGTTGCCGTCTTCTGAGGGGGATTTGTTCATGGAAGAGACTGTGACTGGCGTTACGCCGGGCCGCGCGCGTCTGTGCGTGGCCCTTCTCGTGCTCATGGGCTTTGCGCTGGGCTGCTCGGAGTTCATCGTGATTGGCATCGAGTCGAACCTGGCAGAGGAGATGGGCGTCTCGCTTGCCACTGCCGGCCAGCTCATCAGCCTCTTTGCCCTGCCATACGCGGTGATGACGCCGGTGCTCGCCCTGGCGACGGGCCGCGTTAGGCGCTACTCCGTCATGCTTGTCTACCTGGTCATCTTTTGCGTGGGCAACGCGCTCTTGGCGTTCGCTCCAAGCTTTGGCGTGCTGCTTGCGGCGCGCGTGCTGCTGGGGTCGATCTCCGGAGCGCTGCTGGCGGTTGGCGTGACCTTCATCCCCGAGCTGGTTGGTGCCAAGAGGTCGTCCGGTGCCCTCACGCTGGTGTATGCTAGCTATTCCGTGGCGCTTATCGTGGTGACGAGCGTGGGCAAGATCCTTGCGAGTACGGTCGGATGGCACGTTGCCATGTACGGGACGCTCGTTCTCTCGCTTGTGGCCAGCTCCCTTCTCGCCGCTTGCATGCCGAGAAGCGGCCAGACCGACGAGCCTGCAACCGTACGTGAGCAGGCACGCCTCTTTGGCGAGCCCAGCATCATTGCGGGCATGCTGGTGTTTGTGTTTGGCATTGGCTCGGTGTACACGTTCTACGGCTACGTGACGCCGTACATGGAGCAGGTGCTGGGGATGGATGCCGTGGCCGTGAGCGGGGCGCTTGTGCTGTACGGAGTCATCACGTTTGGCTCGAACCTGCTGAGCGGCTGGGTCGACATGCGCTTTGGCATCAAGGCGCTGGTTGCGGACTTTCTCGCCCAGGCGGCAATTCTCGCAGGGCTGTACGTGGCGGGCTCGTCGATGCCGGGCTCTCTGGTTCTGGTGATGCTTCTGGGACTGGTCATGTACGTGGCGTCGATTCCCAGCGTGTCCCACTTCATGGACGTGGCGCGCAGGCGCTACCCCAAGGCGCTCACGCTGGCCAGCTCGCTCGAACCGCTCTCGTTTAACGTGGGCATTGCCTTTGGCACCTTTGTGGGAGGTGTCGTGGTCTCTGGCCCGGGGATCCGCGCGGTTGGCCTGGTGGGGGCCGTGCTCGCCGTGGTGGCAGCGGCGCTGGTGGGCGTCACGCTGGCGCTCACGAAGCGCGAGGATGCCCGGGAGTAGGGACGGGCGTGGCTGGTCACGTCGCGTCTCTGCCGCCTCTGTGACCTCTGCCGCTGCCTGCGAAAATGCGCCCTCCGGCGAGAAAATGGCGCCTGAGCGAGGGTTTATACGGGATTCCGTACGAGATGGGCCTTCAGGCGTCAATTCGGCGCCCGAGAGCTTCTTTCGTGCGGGAATGCTGTGGAAACGTGCCTTTGGGCGTCACTCGGACAGGCGTCGCCCAGGCCGGCGTCGTGCGCCTACCGCACGGCACGGTCGTGGTTCACGGGCCTATAGAAGAGCTCCGCCACCTCCGCCGGCTCGCGTGTCTGGCCGAGCGCCCACATGGTCTTTGCCACCAGGGCCTCCGTGGTCATGTCGTCACCGCGAAGGATTGCGGGCTCGTTGGCATAGGCGCTTCCGACCTCGTAGACGCCCAGGTCAAGGCCCTCCTCCGAGACCTGCGTGGTGAGCACGATGGTCTTGCCGCAGTCAATCCAGTCAAAGATCGCCTGCTCAAAGTGGGCACCCTTGCACTCTGGGATGCCGCCGATGCCAAAGGTCTCGAGAATCACGGCGTCGTAGTCGGGCCCCAGCGCATCGAGAATCCCCGGCCCCAGGCCCGGCGTGAGGCGCACCACAACCACGTGCTCGTCCAGGCGCTCGTAGACGCGCGGTCGCCCCGCCCGTGCCGCAACGGACGCACCCGCTGTTCCAGGGATGGTCATTCCCTCCCTGCCCTCGCGCACGATGCGGTCGTTGCGGATGATGGCAGGCAGCGGGTAGTTCACACTGGTGAATGCATTGAAGCTCATCGTACGCTGCTTGTGGGCGCGCGTTCCCACAATGACCGAGCCGCCAAACACGATGGTCACGTCGTGCGAGTCGTCGTCGGTGGCGTAGAGCAGCGACTGGTACAGGTTGAGCTTGGCGTCGGTGAAGGGGTTCGCCATGGGCTGTTGCGAACCCGTGAGCACGATGGGCTTGGGGCTGCCCTGGATGAGGTAGGAGAGGGCTGCTGCCGTGTAGGCCATGGTGTCCGTGCCGTGCAGCACCACAAAGCCGTCGTAGTTGTCGTAGGCTTCCATGATCGTGGCGGCAATACGCTTCCAGTCGCTGGGGCGCATGTTGGTCGAGTCGATGTTCATGGGCTGAACGATGTCCAGGTCACACAGGCCGCGCGCCTGCGGAACATAGCCGGCCAGCTCCTCGCCCGTGAGCGCCGGGGCAAGGCCCGTACCGTCTGCCTCCGGCATGGATGCAATGGTGCCGCCCGTGGCCACCATGAGAATCCTCTTCATGCGTCGCTCCGTTCGAGAAGTGCGTTTCTGCCGAGAAGTACCGACGGCCGGTCGTCCGGCCCCTACGCCTCCGGCCTCACCAGGATGGGGATGCTGTCCAGCTTGTCCGCCGTCGCCGCAGGCAGGTAGACCGTCAGTCGTGCGCCCCCGGTGGAGAACTCCGCCCAGCCCTCGTTGTCAATCGTGACGGTGCCGTCGACGCCCAGCACGCAGCGCCAGGTCTCGCCCGCATGCCCCGCACCTACGCACATGCGCTTTGTTGCGTTGCCCGCGCGCGTGGAGAGAAGCACGGCGGCGCCGGAAATCCCGTGTCGCGCCGTGCCCTCGCGCGTCCAGCCGATAAGGTCCTTCTCGTCGAACCAGTCGCGCTGCTCGCCGTAGGCAAAGCGACGACGCACCTCCATGAGCAGCTCAAGCTCGGGGACGGCGGGAATCTGGTCGTTGGGAAGGCCAAAGAGGTCGCCCATGAAGACGCAGGGATAGCCCGCCTCGCGCAGCAGGATGAGCGCGTAGGCAAGCGGCTTGAACCAGGGTTCCACCGTGGACTCGAGGGCCTGGTCGGGCTGGGTGTCGTGGTTGTCCACAAAGGTCACGGCGTGGATGGGGTCCACGCTCACCAGGCTGCCGTCCAGGATGTGGGTGAGGTCTATGTCGTCACCGGCGGTGGACGCACGGTAGAAGTTGAAATGGAGCGGCACGTCAAAGAGGCTCATGGCGCCCTCGCGTCCCAGGTAGCCCCGCAGTTCGCCCACGCTCTGGGACCAGTACTCGCCCACGGCAAAGAGCTCCTTGCCGGTCTTCTCGCGCATGCGAGCAAGCCAGTCGAGGTAGAACGAGCGGCTCATGTGCTTCACGGCGTCAAGTCGCACGCCGTCCACGCCCGTGAGCCCCAGGTACCAAGCGCCCCATGTTGTCAGTTGCGCACGCACGCGGGGGTCATCCAGGTCGACGTCGGCTCCCATGAGGTAGTCATAGTTACCCAGCTCGTCGCTCACCTCGCGAGACCACTCCTTGCCCACAAAGCGGTAGACGCCGGTTGTGCCCTCGAGCTCGTCGTAGTCGACCCCGGTGAAGTCCGTGATGCCCCACTGGTAGCGGTCAAGCCTACCGGCGCGTCCCGGGAACTCAAAGCGCGTGTAGGCGCGAATCTCGCGCGGCTCACCTACGGGTTTTGTACGGTCCTGGGCATCGCACTCCTGTGCCAGCACCAGCTGCGTGCCGTCGGCACCCATGCGGTGGTTGAGAACAACGTCTGCCAGCACATTGACGCCCTGCTCCTGGATGGCGCGGATGGCTGCAAGATACTCGTGGCGCGTGCCGTACTTGGTGCGCACGGAGCCCTTCTGGTCGAACTCGCCCAGGTCCCAGAGATCGTAGACGCCATAGCCCACGTCCTCAGCGCCCGCCTGCCCCTTGTAGGCAGGCGGCATCCACACCGAGGTGAAGCCCTCCTCCGCGAAGCGCGGGGCCATCTTGGCGAGACGTCGCCAGTGCTGGCCGTCTGCTGGCAGGTACCAGGAGAAGGCCTGGAGCATGAGCCCGTTCTTCGTGTTGATGGCCATGGGCTCCCTACTTCCGGGGCTTGATGCCCAGGCGCTCGCGACGGGCGATGGCGTAGCCCTCGATGTTCTTCTGCTGGCTGCGCTCGATGGCAAGGGCGTCGTCGGGCACGTCGTGCGTGATGCAGGAGCTCGCGCCCGTAATGGCGCCGGCGCCGATGTTGACGGGTGCCACCATCATGGTGTCCGAGCCAATGAAGGCGCCGTCGCCAATGGTGGTGTGGCTCTTGTGCACGCCGTCGTAGTTGCAGGTGATGGATCCGCCGCCAATGTTGACGCCGGCGCCCATCTGCGTGTCGCCAATGTAGGAGAGGTGCGGCACCTTGGAGCCCTCGCCAACCACGGAGTTCTTGAGCTCCACGTGCGTGCCAGCCTTTGCGCCGCGCAGCAGGTGGGTGTGGCCGCGCAGGTAGGCGCGGGGCCCGCAGTTGACGTCGTCGTCGATGGCGGAGTCGACAATCACGGTCTCGTCCACGGTGCAGTTGTTGCCCACCGTGGCGTTCTCAAGACGGCTGTTGGGGCCAACGGTGCACGCCTCGCCCACAGACGTCTTGCCCCAGAGGAAGGTCTGGGGGAGAAGGACGGTGTCTTTGCCAACGGTGGCCTCGGGACCAACCCACACCTGATCGGGGTCGAGCATCGAGACGCCGGAGCGCATGAGACCCTCGTTGATGCGGTGCTGCATGATCTTGGTGACCTGCGCCAGCTGGACGCGGTCGTTGACGCCCAGGAGCTCCTCGTAGTCGTCGCAGTGGACGGCCGAGACGGGCTCTCCCATGCCCGCGTAGATGCCCACCATGTCGGTGAGGTAGTACTCGCCCTGGGCGTTGTCGTTGTTGACCTTGTCGATGTTGGTCGAGAGGCGCTCGCCGCAGAAGCAGTAGGCGCCGGCGTTGCACTCGAGGAGCGTGGCACGCTGCTCGGGCGTACAGTCCTTGTCCTCGATGATGGCGCGCACGCCGCCGTCCTCGATGAGCACGCGGCCGTAGCCAGAGACGTCCGGCGGCGTCATGGTGAGCAGCGTGCAGGCGTTGTGCCCAGTGCGGGTGGCGTCTACCAGGGAAGAAATGGTCTCGGGGCGAACAAGCGGCAGGTCGCCGTTGAGAACCACCACGGGTCCGGCAAACCCGCCCAGGGCGTCGCGCACCACGCGCACGGCGTGGCCGGTGCCCAGGCGCTCGGTCTGCTCGACAAACTCCACGTCCTTCTCGTCCGCAAAGTACGAGCGGACCTCATCGGCGCCGTTGCCCACCACCAGCACGATGCGATCGACGCCGGCCTTGCGGGCAGCGTCGACAACCCACCATGCGAGCGGCTTGTCGAGGACCTTGTGCATGACCTTGGGGTGATGGGACTTCATGCGCGTTCCCTCGCCGGCGGCTAGGACAATCGCGGTGACGGGCATGGCTGCCTCCTGTGTTCGCGGTGATATGAGACTCGCGGGCCGTCCTGGCGCGTGCCAGGGGGCCTCATGTGTGGTCAATGATAGCTCAGGGATGTGCAGGGCCCGAGGGCCGCAGGGATATGCTCGGCCGCTAGCCGTTGTGCTTGGCGTTTGCCCTTGCGCCGAGAAATGCCGCAAGCGCCACCACGGGCAGGCTCACCGGTGGGAAGCACAACGCAAGCACGCAGGCGCTGAGCAGCCACTTTCCCGTGCTAGCTCCCACGAGGGCACCCGTGGAGAGCGCCACCGCGAGCATGGGGTCGCCCCCGGTGATGATTGCGACGGCGTAGCCAGCGGCGACCCCGCAGAAGATGGGGGGAAGAACTCTCCGCCAATCCAGCCGGTCTCCTCGCAAAGCTGCGTCAAGGCAAGCTTTGCCACGCAGGTGGCAAGCAGCATCCCGGCGCCCATGGCTTGCCAGCCGCTGAGAAGGTCCCACGTGCCGGACTGCCCTGAGAAGAGCACCTCGGGCAGCGCCATGGCAACAAGCCCCAGGACAATGCCGCAGAGAATGGCCTCGGGGACGGTCTTCATGCGGCCGCACGTCAGCTTTGCTGCCCTGCCGGCAAGCTCAGCAAGGCGCGCAAGCACCCAACCAAGGGGAAGCGCAAGGAACGCCCACATCGCGCGTGCATCAAGCCCAAGGTAGTCGATTCCGTCAAAGCGGGGGAAGCCCGCCCCTGGCCCAAAGAGGCGAGAGACGCCGAGTGCGCCAATCACAAAGCCCACGGCCGCCATGGCCCAGAGCAGCAGCACGAGAGATGCGCGCAACAGAGCGACGCCGCGGGGGGCTTCCTCCGCGGCGTCGATAATCCTCTCATGCGTTTTGGGCTTCTCGTTCTGCATGTACCTTAGACCTCGGAGTGGCCAGCCGCGCCCTGGGAGACCGAGTTGTTGGTGTAGACGTTGTAGATGCAGGTTGCAAGGGGCTCGGCGATACTGATCTGCTTGATCTTGGAGCCGGGCTTGTTGGCGGCCTCGCAGGGGATGGCGTCGGTGACCACGCACTCGACGATGGGCGCGTTCTGCAGGCGCTCGACAGCCTGGCCGGAGAAGATGCCGTGGGTGGCAGAGACATAGATGTCACCCGCGCCCATCTCCTTGAGCTTGTTGATGGATCCCACAAGGGTGCCGCCCGTGTCAATCATGTCGTCATTGATGATGCAGGTCTTGCCCACGATGTTGCCAATGACGCCCATGACCTCGGCGGCATTGTGCTTGGGACGGCTCTTGTGGGCAATGGCGACCTCGCAGCCAAGGTAGTCGGAGAGTTTCTTGGCAACCTTTGCGCGGCCCATGTCGGGCGAGACAACCACGGTGTTGTCCCAATCGAAGTTCTTGGTCTTGAAGTAGTCGCCAAAGTTGTACAGGGCGGTGAGGTGCGTCACGGGGATGTCGAAGAAGCCCTGAATCTGGCCGGAGTGCAGGTCGAGCGTGATCACGCGGTCAACGCCGGCGGCCTCGAGGAGGTTGGCAACCAGACGAGCGGTGATGGGCTCGCGGCTGGAAGCCTTGCGGTCCTGACGAGCATAGCCGTAGTGGGGGATGACCGCCGTGAAGCTCTCCGCGCTTGCGCGGGTGGCGGCGTCAGCCACGATGAGGGTCTCCATGATGAGGTCGTTCACGTTCTTGCCGGCGATGGTCTGGATGAAGAAGACCTCGTCGCCGCGGACGGACTCCTCAAAGCGGGCATAGATCTCGCCGTTGGCGAACTTCTCGATCTTGAGGCCCTGAAGCTTGAGGTGAAGGATGTCTGCGATGTCCTGGGCGAGCTTGGGGTTGCTGGTACCGGAGTAAAGCTTGATTTCCTTCTGGTAGGTGGTGGGCTTGCTCAGGTCTTCGTACATCGACTGCCGTCCTTCCGTCTGGGACCTATCCCGGCTATTCAGGCTGTTCGCGCCGCCACGATGATAGCGCAGCCAATGCGCCTGCCGCCACATTACACGCGCGTTTCACGGGTATCCCAAGGCGAGGGGCGTCACTCTACCGTTCGCGGAGAATTCAATGCATCCCAGCTCTCGCGCCATATGAAGGCACATGCGAGAAGAGGATTGGCTGGGGTAGTAGGATTCGAACCCACATTCCAGGCACCAAAAACCCGTGTCCTAACCGTTGGACGATACCCCAGTGCGCGTGGCGCCCGCCAAGCGGGCTTCTCGGCTAGTGTATCAGAGTGTGGGAGTGCGAGGTGCCGCGCGTTCCTCGCGCCGAGAGGGGGATCACAACATGATGAAGGCAATCCAGCGGTTTGGTGGCGCGCTCTTCACGCCCGCCATGCTCTTCGCCTTCGCGGGGGTTGTGGTGGGCCTGGGCACGCTCTTCACCACAGAGTCCATCATGGGGCCCATCGCAGCTGCGGATACCACTTGGACCAAGTTCTGGACCGTGATTCTCGACGGAGGTTGGACGGTCTTCAACCAGCTGCCGCTGCTCTTTGCCGTGGCGCTTCCCATTGGCCTTGCCAAGAAACAGGCCGGCCGTTGCTGTCTGGAGGCGTTTGTCTCGTATCTTACGTTCAACTACTTCGTGAGTTCGATGCTCTCGTCATGGGCGCCAGAGCTTGGCGTGGACTTCTCGGCTACTGCTGGCAGTGCAGAGGGAATTGCAACCATTGCCGGCATTCGAACGCTCGACATGGGCATTGCGGGTGCACTTCTCGTCTCTGGAGTGGTGATTGCGCTCCACAACCGTTTCTTCGACACGCGTCTGCCCGAGTGGCTGGGGGTCTTCTCGGGCTCGACCTTCGTGTACATGATTGCGTTTCTCGTCATGCTGCCCCTTGCGGGCGTGGTGGTGCTGGTATGGCCAAAGGTGCAGGTGGGCATGCATGTCTTTCAGCAGGTCATACTCAACGCCGGCTCGGCGGGTGTGGGGATCTTTGTCTTTCTCGAGCGCGTGCTCATTCCGTTTGGTCTGCACCATCTGCTCTACGCGCCCTTCTACTATGACAACGTAATTGTGCAGGGCGGCATCTACGCTGCCTGGGCAAATGCGCTGCCAGATCTTGCCGCGTCCACGCGTCCGCTTGCGGAGCTTGCGCCATGGGCCTCCCTTACGGCTACGGGCTGGTCAAAGCTCTTTGGCATTCCGGGCATAGCTGCCGCGTTCTACGTCACCGCCAGACCCGAGCGCCGCAAGCGCGTGCTGGCGCTTCTCGTGCCCGTGACGCTGACCTCGGTGCTCTGCGGGGTGACAGAGCCCATCGAGTACACGTTCCTCTTTGTGGCACCCCAGCTCTTTGTGGTGCATGCGGCGCTTGCGGCCTGCCTCTCCATGACCATGAACGCCTTTGGCGTGGTGGGCGTCTTCTCGGGTGGTCTCATCGAGATGTCCTCGCTCGACTTTGTGCCCCTCTCGGCAACGCATGGTCAGACCTACCTCGTGGCGCTGGCAATAGGTCTGTGTTTCACGGTCATCTACTTTCTGGTGTTTCGTTTCCTCATCCTGCGCTTTGACTTCAAGACGCCGGGACGGGCGGACGAGGAGGACGTGCGGCTGCGCACCCAGGACGAGTACCGCGACGCCCATGGCATGCCGCGCGCGCAAGATGGCAAGCGCCTTGGGGTAGAGGGCGAGAAGGCCGACGCCAGCCAGGAGGACGCTTATGCCATACGACTGGTGGAGCTCCTTGGCGGTGCCGAGAACATCGAGGGCATCACCAGCTGCGCCACGCGGCTGCGCGTGGATGTGCACGACCCTGAGAAGGTCGCGGCAAGCGGTGCATTTGTGGCTGCCGGAGCGCGTGGCGCCGTGTGCACTGGCCGTGCGGTGCAGGTGATCGTGGGCCTCAACGTGACGCAGGTGGCAGAACGTGTCGAGAAGGTCTTGGGGCGTGATGAGTGAGACTGCATTGCTGACATTAGGTCGCGTCAATTTATATAGTTGACATGACTTATTAGCAACCTCCTCTTGTTGGAAGTTTGAACAAGTGGTTGAATGGCATGGAAAAAGGTTGTTTCGGCGAAGATGCGGTGTCGCTGTTGAGGCCGTCCGTACCGCGCCGCGTGTGGTGAGGGGCAAGGCTTTCTTGGGCGAGCGTGTGACGGCGTTTTTCGACATCGATGGGACCTTGGGCTGGACCGACCCAGTTGCCCGGGAGCAGATGGCAGACGAGGAGCGAAAGCTCTCGCCGGTCCCCAGTCCTGCCGTGGCAGATGCCATCAGGCGCTTTGTGAAAGCCGGCAACCGCGCGTTCATCTGCACGGGGCGCTCACCGCTCGACATTCACCCCAAGATGGCTTCGCTGCCCTTCTCGGGCATGGCCTGCCTCGCCGGCGCTTACGTTAAGGTGGGCGATACGGTTCTTCGTGACGTTGCTCTGCCTCCCGAGGTGCTGTCGTGTGTGGATGAGGTGCTTGCCGAGACGGGCGCGGGCGCGATGCTCGAGTCTGCATGCGGCTCCATTGACGTGTGCGGAGGCACGGCTGGCACGCACCGACCCTCACCCGAGAGCGTATCCGAGGCCCTCGAGTGCATCCCGGGCGGTCGGGCCCACAAGGTTGTGCTGCCTACACCCGCGGCAAGGCTTGTGGTGGAGCGGCTTGCCGGCGTGGTGGACGTCTCGATTATGGAGCTGGAGCTGGGTAACAGCGAGGTTGGTCTGCGCGAGAACTGCAAGAGCGGTGCAGTGAGGGTCATTCTCGACTACCTGGGGGATGCGGGAACCACGTATGGCTTTGGCGACTCCGAGAACGACCTCAGCCTGTTTGAACAGGTTGATGTTCCGGTTGCCATGGGTAACGCATCGCCGGACGTGAAGGCTGCGGCTGCATTCGTGACTGGCACCGTTGGGAACGACGGTGTGGCAACTGCCCTCTCTAAGCTAGGGCTCATCTAGGCCTGTTGGGGCGGGTGTCGCAATGACCGGAAAGACGCACATTGCCGTTGGAGCGGCTGCCGCGCTTGCGGCGGCGAAATACATTCCGCTTGCGCTGACGGGTGGGGTGCCGGTGATTACTGGCGATGCGTCGACGTTTGCCTGCCTTGCCGCAGGGGCGGCGGGTGGCCTGCTCCCCGATACCGACGTCTCAACCAGTGAGGCCTCTCGCCAGCTGAGAAGGGCGTGGTGGCTTCTTGTTGCCGTGGTTGCCTCATCGTTTGGCGCCGATGCGCTTGTTGGGTCCGATCTTTGGGCGCGCGCCGTTGCGTTTGTGCGAGCAGCGGGGGTGTATCAGGTTGCGGGCGTCGCGGTGATTGTGGCGATTCTCGCCTGCGGGCGCGCGTCGGGTCACAGGGGCTTCTCGCATTCGCTCGTGGCAACGGCACTCTTCTTTGGCGGCGCTTTCCTGGCAGTTCCGGAGCTCGCGCTGGCTCTGACGGTTGGATACTTCTCTCATCTCGTGATTGACCTACTCAACAAGATGCCCGAGCGTCTCTTTTGGCCCGTCTCAAGGGGCCAGTCGCTGGGGTTGTGCAAGGTTGGGGGTGTGGTGGACGGCGTGCTTCTCGTCTTGGGCGTTGCTGCCGTTGCCGCGCTGCTTGCGGGATGGCTGTAGGGGTCTTGTCGGTGCCGGCCCGGGTCCGGTGCCTGTTCCGTCCCGTTGCCGGTGCCGGGCCCGTTCCAGGACGCGCCCAGCTGCGGAGAATAGCTCCTTTTCTTAAATTGCCGGTGCGTTTGCGCAGGTCGCGAGTATTGATATTAAGAAAAGGAGCTATTCTCCGCTTGGGGGTGGCTGGGGACACGGCTTTCCCGTACCCTCTCGCTACACGTTCGCACCCGAAGCTGTGACCAGCGCAGGTCGATTCACGTTCGCGCCCTGATTGTGTATCGACCTGCTACACAATCGTCGCCCTCGCGGCAGCTACCTTCTCGACACGGTGGTGAAGCAGAAGAGCTCCGGGTGGTGGCGTACCTGCGTGTACTCGAACATCACGCCGTCGGAGTTATAGGACTGGCTCTCCACAACCGCCACGCAGTTGTACGGGTCGAGGTCCATGTAGCTGCAGTCCTCGTCGGTTGCCAACTGCACCGTGATGCGGCGCCGGCTTGTGAGGATGCGCATTCCCAGGTTCTGCTCGAGATAGCTGTAGACGGACTTCTCGGCCTGCTCAGCGGTAAGACCAGGGACGGCTGAGGCCAGGAAGTAGTCGTGGTCAATCTGGCGTGCGACGTCGTCCAGCGTGCGTACGCGTACCACGCGTACAAGCTCGACGCCCTCGGCAAAGCCGGTGCGCCGCGCCAGCCCTGCCCCACAGGTGACATGTTCAAAGGACTTGACCTGAGTACCAGGCACAAAGCCATTCCTTCGTGCGTACTCGCCAAAGGATTCCACGCCCTCAAGCGATCCCTGAGCGCTGTGAGCCTCGCGCTGCCATATAACGCGCACGCCGCGCCCGTGCATGGGCTGAACGTAGGCGTCATCTGCAAGCATGGAGACCGCCCTGCGCAGCGTGTTGCGCGAGCACCCATATTCTGCCGTGAGCTCGCCCTCGGAGGGGAGGAGCTCCTGGTACGAATAGGTACCCTCCTGAATTTTGCCCTTGAGGTCGCGGTAGATGCCCTCAAAGATCGCCTTAGGCATGTAATCTCTCCTTGCTTGCGGACCGCCGGGCCCAGGGGGCGTGGCGGGAGCGGAACATGTGCGGTACCGGATATCCTAGAACTCCTGAAAGCTATTTGGACGAGTAACCGGTGGCCGATTGCACCAAAATAGCAATCTACCTGCGAAAACAATAGATGTATGACAACTCATGCCTACCGTTCACCACAAAATAGATACCGCTCAGTCAAAACTTGTTTGAACAAGAATTCCGTCACGCTATTGTCATAGGCAAGAAACGGAGCGGTGCCCGAGAAATAACCTCGACCACCAGCTCCGCGCAGGTGCAAGAACGGCGGAAGGCGTCGTTCGAACAGGAAGCAACGGGAGGATCACGATGGGGAACATTTCGAGGAAGCAGTTCATCACGCTCGGTGCGGCGTCGGCGGCGGTCCTTGGCCTTGCTGGCTGCGGCAGCAGCTCCAGCAGCGACAGCTCCAGCTCGTCTGACGCCGGCAGCTCCAGCACTGATGACCGCTCAGGCAACGTCTACTGGCTCAACTTCAAGCCCGAGCTCGACGAGACCGCCCAGGCCCTCGCCAAGAGCTACATGGAGAAGTACCCCAACGTCAAGGTCAAGGTCCAGACCGCCGCATCCGGCACCTACGAGCAGACCCTGACGTCCGAGATGGACAAGACCGACGCCCCCACCCTCTTCAACATTGGCACCACCGCCGGCGTCAAGGAGTGGGGCTCCAGCGCCATGGACCTCTCTGGCACCGACATCGAGAAGGCCCTCTCCACCTCCGAGTACACCTACAAGGACTCCGACGGCCGCCTGGTCTGCGCTGGCCTCTGCTATGAGACCTACGGCATCGTCGTGAACGCCGACCTGGTCGAGAAGGCCGGCCACAGCGTCGACGACATCAAGGACTTCGACTCCCTGAAGGCGGTCGTGGAGGACATCCACAAGAACGCTGCCACCCTGGGCTTTGACGCCTTCGCGGCGACCGACCTCGACGACTCCTCTTCGTGGCGCGTGACTGGCCACCTCGCCAACCTTGAGTACTACTACGAGGAGAAGGACGACGGCGGCTGGGACGAGACCCCTGCCTCCATCAAGGGCACCTACCTCCCCAACTACAAGAAGATCTTCGACCTTGCTATCAACAACTCCGCTGAGGATCCCTCGACCCTCTCCACTGGTGGTCACGACCCCTCGACCGAGTTCACCTCCGGCAAGGCTGCGTTCTTCTTCACCGGCTCCTGGGACTACGCCACCATCTCCAAGGCCCAGAAGAACACCACGATGATTCCGTACTACTGCGGCGTGTCCGGCGAGGAGAAGGCCGGTCTCAACAACGGTACCGAGAACCGCCTCGCCATCAACGACGCGGCCTCCGATGAGGACAAGAAGGCCACGATGGACTTCTGGCTCTGGATGGTGACCGACCCCGAGGCCTCCAAGGAAATGGTCGCTCAGCTGGGCGTCCTTCCTTACACCGACGCCGCCAAGGGCGACAACGGCTACCTCAACAAGGCGGAGGAGCTCTCCAAGGCCGGAAACTACACCATGGATTGGGCTACCAACTACCAGCCCAACGTTGACCAGTACCGCAAGGGCCTGGTGTCCGCACTCAACGCCTACACGGCGGATCAGTCCGACGCCAACTGGGATACCTTCAAGACCGCGTTCGTCGACGGCTGGGCTCAGAACTACAAGGTTCAGAACGCCTAGTCTCATCTGACCTCTGACTGGCATACGGGGCCGGGCGTTCTTACGGCGCCTGGTCCCCGTTCCTTTTCTCACGCGGGAGTGGAAAAGCATGAAAAGCAAAGCCATAAAGCAGAGCTCCCAGATAAAGTCGACCAGACATTTTTGGTGGCTCTTCCTTTTGCCCGTGACGGCTGCGTTCTGCATTGGCTTCGTCTGGCCGTTTATCCAGGGCATCTACCTTTCTTTCTGCAAATTCAAGACCGTTTCGAGCGCCAAGTTCGTGGGTCTTTCCAACTACGCCTCCGCCTTTGCGGACGAGTCCTTCCAGCATTCCTTCTGGTACACGGCGCTCACTGCCATCGTCTGCCTTGTCCTCATCAACGTGATTGCGTTTGCTGTGGCTTACGCGCTCACGCAGGGCATCAAGGGCTCGAACATCTTCCGTACGATCTTCTTTGCGCCTAACCTCATCGGCGGCATCGTCCTGGGCTACATCTGGTCGATGATTTTCGACGGCATCCTGCAGCAGTACGGCACGTCGGTGGTCCTTGAGACCAAGTACGGCTTCTGGGGCTTGATCATCCTCATGTGCTGGCAGCAGATCGGCTACATGATGATCATCTACATTGCCGGCATCCAGGCCGTTCCCGAGGACATGATCGAGGCAGCCAAGATCGACGGCGCAACCAAGGCGCAGACGCTCTTCAAGGTGATCATCCCCAACGTCATGCCGTCAATCACCATCTGCACGTTCCTCTCGCTCACCAACGGTTTCAAGCTCTTCGACCAGAACCTCGCGCTTACGGGAGGCCTGCCGTACGAGCAGCTCGCCGATGGCTCGACCATCAACACAACCGAGATGATGGCCCTGAACATCTATAACACGTTCTACTCCGGTACCGGTGCATCGCGTGGCGTTGCCCAGGCAAAGGCGGTCATATTCTTTATCCTCGTGGCAGCCATGGGCCTTGCGCAACTCTCGTACACCCGTAAGAGGGAGGTGCAGCAGTAATGGCAAACCAGCAGCCACAGACGCTCGCATCCGAGGCGCGTCACAAGAAGATTCTGACCATCGTCTTTACCATCATCTGCGTCATCTGGGTCCTGCCCGTTGTGTGCGTGGCAATCAACTCCTTCAAGCTGAACACCTTCGTCAAGACCGAGACGTTTGCCCTGCCCACCGAGGAGAGCTTTGCCGGCTGGTCCAACTTCATCACCGGAATGACCTTCGGCAACTACCCGTTCTGGAGCGCGTTTGGCTACAGTGCCCTCATCACCGTGCTCTCCACCGCGCTGATCCTTGTCTGCTGCTCCATGGCGGCCTGGTACATTGCCCGTGTGGACTCCAAGTTCTGCAAGGTCATCTACACGCTCTGCATCTTCTCGATGGTCGTGCCCTTCCAGATGGTCATGTTCACGCTGTCCAAGACGGCTGACACTCTGAAGCTCAACACGCCCTGGACCATCCCCATCGTCTACCTGGGCTTTGGTGCGGGCCTTGCGATCTTCATGTTCGTCGGCTTCGTGAAGTCCATCCCGCTGGAGATCGAGGAGGCTGCCGCCATCGACGGCTGCGGCCCGGTGCGCACCTTCTTCCTGGTCGTGCTCCCCATGCTCAAGCCTACGCTCATCTCCGTCGGCATCCTCGAGATCATGTGGGTCTGGAACGACTACCTCCTCCCGTACTTGGTCCTGGACATCAACCAGTACCGCACGATCCCCATCCAGATCCAGTACCTCAAGGGCAGCTACGGAACGGTCGACCTGGGTGCAACCATGGCAATCATCCTCATGGCCATCATCCCCGTCATCGTGTTCTACCTCTCCTGCCAGAAGTACATCATCAAGGGCGTGGCTGCCGGCGCAGTCAAGGGCTAGGCCAACGACCGGGCACGTCTGAGTTCGCCCCCTCTTTCCCACTCTCTTCGCGGGACCCGCTCTGGGCCCCGCGGAGGGGGACCTCCTCAAAGACATGCAGCCTATCGTGGGGACGCGGGCCCCGGCTGCGACCTAAGGAAGGAATCCGAGAACCATGGCAGAAGTCAGCCTTAAGCACATCACCAAGATCTATCCCAATATCGAGAAGACCAAGAAGCACCACTTTGGCAAGAAGGCCGCCGAGCCCGAGAAGAAGAGCAACCTCAAGGTCACCGACGAGGGCGTCGTGGCCGTCGAGGACTTCAACCTCGACATCGCCGACCGCGAGTTTGTCGTCCTTGTCGGCCCCTCCGGCTGCGGCAAGTCCACGACGCTGCGCATGATTGCCGGCCTCGAGAGCATCTCCGGCGGCGAGCTCACCATTGACGGCAAGGTCATGAACGAGGTGGCCCCCAAGGACCGCGACATCGCCATGGTCTTCCAGAGCTACGCCCTGTATCCTCACATGACTGTGTACGACAACATGGCCTTCCCGCTGAAGCTCCGCAAGGTCCCCGAGGACCAGATCGATCAGAAGGTCCGCCAGGCGGCAGAGACCCTGGGCATCACCCAGTACCTTGACCGTAAGCCCAAGGCCCTCTCCGGCGGCCAGCGCCAGCGCGTCGCCATCGGCCGCGCCATCGTGCGCGACCCCAAGGTGCTCCTCATGGACGAGCCCCTCTCCAACCTGGACGCCAAGCTCCGCAACCAGATGCGCGCCGAGATCATCAAGCTCCGCAAGCGCATCAACGCCACCTTCGTCTACGTCACGCACGACCAGACCGAGGCCATGACCCTGGGTGACCGCATCGTGATCATGAAGGACGGCGTGGTGCAGCAGGTTGGCACCCCGCAGGAGGTCTTCAACGAGCCCGCCAACCTCTTTGTGGCCGGCTTCATCGGCGTGCCGCAGATGAACTTCTTCGATGGCCACCTCGAGAAGACCGCCTCGGGCTACGTGCTCGACGCGCTCGACACCAAGATTGCCATCTCGCCCGAGACTGGCAAGGCCCTTGAGGCAGCCGGCGTCACCTCGCTCGATGTCACCGCAGGCGTGCGTCCCGAGCAGATTCAGCTTGCCAACGCGGACGAGCCGGGCGCAATGTCCGGCACCATCGACGTCTCCGAGCTCATGGGCTCGACGGTCCACGTGCACGCGAGCGTCGAGGGCTACGACTTTGTCCTCGTCATTCCCACCATCGACTTCGACGGCGCCCTGGGCAGGTCCTTTGCCGATGGCGCACCCATCTCCTTCAAGTTCGAGCCGAACGCTGTCCACTTCTTTGACAAGGCGTCCGGTAAGAACATCATCAAGCCGTAGCCTTCCCTCCCTCCCGCGACATCGGCTTGGTGCGGCCCCGGCCCGCTTTCTCGGACGGGTCGGGGCCCTTTTGCGGGAGCGACATCGATGACGGCCTGCGCGAGAGCGCAGAACGAGAGAAGGAGAGAAACATGGAGAGAGCAAGCGGCGTTCTCATGCCCGTCTCGTCGCTTCCGGGTATTGTGGGCATTGGCACCTTTGGTCGCGAGGCGTATGACTTCGTGGACTTCCTTGCCCGCACCCACCAGCGCTACTGGCAGGTGCTACCCCTCACCACCACAAGCTTTGGCGACTCGCCCTACCAGTCCTTCTCCGCCTTTGCGGGGAATCCGTACTTCATAGACATCCAGGATCTCGTTCGCCTTGGCTACCTCACCGAGCAGGACCTCGTTGTCTTGCCCTTTGGAGACGACCCAGAGAATGTCGACTACGGCACGCTCTTCCGCGGTCACAGGGCGCTGCTCGAGCGTGCGCTCCCGAGCTTCTCGGCGGCGCCGCCCGAGGACTTCGAGGAGTTCTGCGAGGCGAATGGCTCCTGGCTCGAGCCTTACTGCGAGTTCATGACCGTCAAGGAGGAGTTTGACCTCAAGGCGTACTACGAGTGGCCGCAGCAGTACCGCAGTCGCGGCAAGGCGAGCGCAGCGCTCTGCGCCAAGCACCCCGAGCGCATGCGCTACCACCAGATGACGCAGTACTTCTTCTATCGTCACTGGAAGAGCCTGAAGGACTACGCCAACGAGCGCGGCGTCCTTATCATTGGAGACATCCCCATCTACGTCTCGCGCGACTCCGTGGAGATGTGGGCCACTCCGGAGCTCTTCCGCGTGGACGCCACGGGCAACCCCACGTGCGTGGCCGGTACCCCGCCCGACCAGTTCTCCTCGACCGGTCAGTACTGGGGCAACCCCATCTACGACTGGGCGGGCATGGCCGAGGACGGCTTTGCCTGGTGGGTCGAGCGCCTGCGCGCTAGCCTCGAGCTCTACGACATCCTGCGCATCGACCACTTCCGCGGCTTCGAGTCCTACTGGTCCGTGCCTTTTGGCGCGCCTGACTCGAGCTTTGGGCGCTGGGCCAAGGGTCCCGGCAGCGACGTCTTTGATGCCGTCGCCGAGCATCTGGGCGAGCTGCCCATCATTGCTGAGGACCTAGGCTTCATGACGCCAGAGGTCATAGCCATGCGCGAGCACACGGGCTTCCCCGGCATGAAGATCCTGCAGTTTGGCTTTGACTCCGAGGGCGATTCCCTCGACCTTCCGCACCACTACGTTGCCAACACCGTGGCCTATGTGGGCACGCACGACAACGAGACTGCCATGGGCTGGTTCAAGGACACCGCCACGCCCGACGTGCGCGAGAAGACCATGCGCTACCTGGCCCTTGGGCCCGGTGAGACCGTGGCGCAGGGCTGCAACCGCGCCATTGCCGCCTCGGTGAGCGACACCTGCATCTTCCGCATGCAGGATCTTCTCGGGCTGGATAACTCCGCTCGCATCAACACCCCCTCGACCGTGGGGAAGAACTGGCGCTGGCGCATGCTGCCTGACGCCGTGACGCCCGAGGTTGAGGCAGAGCTCTCTGACCTGACCACCACCTACTACCGGGTCCCCGGCACGAAGGAGCCCGAGCTTCCCGAATAGGGGAGTGCGGGATGCCGCATGGCCACCGTCCACTCTGTCATGTCACCGCGACACTTGGAGGTATCGCAACGCATGAAGATCGATCTTGAGGCACGTTCCCAGGAGAAGTTTGGCCGTCCGCTCGCCGAGCTCGACGACACCACCATCTGCACCATGCTTGAGGACATCGTCCGCGAGCATGCGGCGACCATGCCCCTCAACGAGGGCAAGCGCCGCCTGTACTACCTCTCGGCCGAGTTTCTCATTGGCCGTCTGCTCACCAACAACCTCATCGAGCTCGGCGTGTACGACGACGTTAAGGCGCAGCTCGCTGCCGCCGGCCACGACCTGGGTGCCGTCGAGGAGCGCGAGGTCGAGCCGTCCCTGGGCAACGGTGGCCTGGGCCGCCTTGCCGCGTGCTTCCTGGACTCCATCGCAACGCTTGGACTTCCCGGCGACGGCGTGGGCCTGAACTACCACTACGGCCTCTTCCACCAGCGCTTTGTTGACCTACAGCAGGCTGCGGAGCCCGATGGCTGGCTGGACCGCCAGGACTGGCTCGTGAAGGACGAGAAGGCCTACACCGTCGAGTTCGGCGGCTTTACGGTGAAGTCGCGCCTGTACGACATTGACGTCTTGGGCTATGGCCGCACCACCAAGAACCGCCTGCGCCTCTTTGACCTCGAGAGCGTCGACGACTCGCTGGTGCCGGTCAACTCCATCGACTTCGACAAGGGCGAGCTCGCCAAGAACCTCACGCTCTTCCTCTATCCCGACGACTCCGATGACGCCGGTCGCCTGCTCCGTGTGTACCAGGAGTACTTCATGGTCTCCAACGCGGCCCAGCTCATCCTCGACGAGGCCGTCGAGCGCGGCTCCAACCTGCACGACCTGCCCGACTACGCCGTGGTGCAGATCAACGACACGCACCCCTCAATGGTCATCCCCGAGCTTGTGCGCCTGCTCGTGGACGTTCACGGCTTCGAGTTCGACGAGGCCGTCTCGGTGGTGCGCCGCATGGTGGCCTACACCAACCACACCATCCTTGCCGAGGCGCTCGAGAAGTGGCCGCTTGAGAGCTTGAAGACCGTTGCCCCGCGCATCGCGGAGATCGTGGTCAAGCTGGATGAGCTCGAGCGCGCCGAGAATGGCAGCAACGACGCCGTGGCCATCGTACGCGACGGCGTGGTGCACATGGCCCACATGGCTATCCACTACGGCTTCTCGATCAACGGCGTGGCCGCGCTGCACACCAAGATCCTCGAGGACACCGAGCTGCACCCGTTCTACGAGCTCTATCCCGAGAAGTTCTCCAACAAGACCAACGGCATCACCTTCCGCCGTTGGATCATGGACGCCAACCCGGCGCTCTCGGGCGTGCTCGACGACGTCCTGGGCACCGACTGGCGCACCAGCTGCGACCTCTCCGGGCTTCTCGCTTTCAAGGACGACGATGCGGTCCTCGCGCGTCTGGACGACGCAAAGTCTGAGGCCAAGGCCGGCATGCGCGAGTTCCTGTGGGAGACGCAGGGCGTGCGCATCCCCGAGGACGCCATCATCGACGTGCAGGTGAAGCGCATCCACGAGTACAAGCGCCAGCAGATGCTTGCGCTCTACATCATCTGGAAGTACCTCGACATCAAGAACGGCAACATCCCCGCGCGTCCGCTCACCATCATCTTTGGCGGCAAGGCGGCTCCCGCCTACACCATCGCGCAGGACATCATCCACCTTATCCTGCTGCTCTCCCGCTGGATTGCGGCAGATCCGGTTGTCTCGCCGCACCTGCAGGTGGTCATGATCGAGAACTACAACGTGAGCGCTGCCGAGCGCGTGATTCCTGCCGCCGACATCTCCGAGCAGATTTCGCTTGCCTCCAAGGAGGCCTCGGGCACCTCGAACATGAAGTTCATGCTCAACGGAGCCGTGACCCTCTGCACGCTGGACGGGGCAAACGTCGAGATTGCCGACCTTGTGGGTGACGAGAACATCTACACCTTTGGTACCTCCTCCAAGGAGGTCGAGCGGCTGTACGCCGAGCACGCCTACGATGCGCACGCGCACTACCTGCGCCCCGGTGTGAAGCTCCTGGTGGACTTCATCGCCAACCCCGCCTTCCTTGCGCTGGGCAACGCTGAGCGCCTGCATCGCCTGCACGACGATATGGCCTGGAAGGACTGGTTCATGGCGCTTCTCGACATTGAGGAGTACATCCAGAAGAAGGAGCAGGTGCTTGCCGACTACGAGAACCGCGATGCCTGGCGCAAGAAGTCGCTGGTGAACATTGCGAAGGCGGGTGCCTTCTCGTCCGACCGCACCATCCGTCAGTACAACGAGGACATCTGGCACCTGTGAGACAAGGGGAGTTTCCCTTTGTCTCATAAAAACGGCCTCGGAGCGAAGTTGCTTCGGGGCCGTCGTTATATGAGTTGCGCCATGAGACAAGGGGAAACTCCCTTTGTCTCACATCCCTTCGAACGCGGCGCAGATGGCGTCGAGCAGCAGCACGGCGTAGGTCTGGGCGTCGCTGATGGTGAAGGTGCCCTCGAAGTTGGGGCCAACGGGCAGCTCGATGCGCACCACGGGCACGGTCTCGCGCGAGCTCTCAACGGCTGTGCGCAGGCGCAGCGGCAGCGTGTCGACGTCATCCATCACCACGTTAGAGGTGTTGTTGCCTTCCGGCAGCGGAGCGGCCGAGAGCACGAGCACGGCCTGCGCGCCCTTGCAGGCGTCGGATGCCGCGGAGTCCACAAGCTCGAGGCCTGAGGCGTTTGTCGTGGCGCTTGCCAGGTTCCAGATGCGGCCCGCTACGTTTCTCGAGATGGGGTCCTCGCCGGTGATGCAGAGCTTCACGACCTCGAGCACGCCTGCGGCGCGGGCAAAGCCCATGCCGCCCTGCGGGTGTGGGCCAGCAGCGGGGTTGCCGCCCCACACGTGCTTCAGGCGGTCGATGGCATCAAAGGTGTCGGGGAAGGCCATGCCGTCTGCCAAAAGGCCAACGCTCTCCTGGAACTGCTTGACCGCGGCCTCGGTGTGGGCGCCGTACTGGCCGTCGACCGCGCCGCAGGAGAAGCCCAGGACGTTGAGGCGCTCCTGAAGCTGGCGCACATCGTTGCCATGGAAGTTTGGGAGGCGCAGGTAGAGCGTGCGGTCACCAAGCTGGTAGCACTCATCCACCAATGCGGCCCAGGTAGCAGTATCAATGACGTCGCCCAGCGACAGACCGTGGTCGAGCCTAAAGCGCGCGACGGCGGTGGCTGTCGAATGGCCAAAGGTCTTCTCGGCAGTTTCCTTCTCGTCGATCTTGTATCCCAGCGAGCCCAGGCGCTCCTGGATGTCCTCCACGGCGGCGCCCGACGCGCCTTCGCGAATTGGTTCCATACCCTAGTTCCCCTCGATATCGTGGGCGTGAGGCAGCATCCGGACTAGCCCCTGCGTTCCACAAAGAAGTCTGCCATAGATTCGAGAACAGCGTGTGCGTCTCCTGCGAGCTCGACGCCCTTGAGGCTTGCCTTTGCGCTGCGCGCGAGGCCATGGGCGTAGCTGCGCACTGCGTCGATGGCCCCCGCGCCCTCCATGAGCTCTACCGCGCGGGCTAGCGCCAACGTGTCCGTTGCGTGCAACGAGAGGATGCCGAGAAGCTCGTCCCTCTCGGCGCCTGTAAGATGCTCGAGCGCCCAGCACACGATCATGGTGCGCTTGCCCTCGGTGATGTCGCTCCGGAAGTCCTTGCCCTGGGCCTCGGCGTCGCCAACGAGGTTGAGGAGGTCGTCCTGCAGCTGGAAGGCGAGACCTGCGTCTATGCCAAAGGAGCCAAGCGCCTCCACCTGTGCGTCCGTTCCGCCACCGCAGATGGCGCCAATGGAGAGCGGCGAGGCGGCGGAGTAGAACGCGGTCTTGTGCGTGGCCATCGTGAGGTAGTCACCCGTGGTGACGTCCCAACGCTCGTCGCGCGCCCAGCCGAGGTCGAGCGCCTGACCCTCGACGGTGCGCTGCTCCATCTGCGCAATCTCCTCGAGCACGCGCAGCTTGGTTGTGCCGTCGAGCGATTCGTCCTCGAGCACGCCCCCGAAGGTGCGAACGATGCCGAGGTCACCAACGTTGATGGCCACGCCAACGCCTTCGGTGCGGTGCACGCAGGGCTGCCCACGGCGCATCTCGCCCTCGTCGGCGATGTCGTCGTGGATGAGGGCTGCGGACTGGAAGTCCTCTATTGCGGCCGCGGCCGAGAGGGCACACGAGGCGTCTCCGCCAACGGCCTCGCAGCCAAGCAGCACCAGCGCGGGACGCGTGCGCTTGCCGCCCGAGCGCGTGAAGCGCGCAAATGGGTCGTAAAGGTAACGCGAAAGGTCATCGCCCGCGTGCGTCTCGTCGGACAGGGGTGCGGGCGCGTGTCCGACGAGGTACGCCTCGATGGCGGGGCGCTTCTCGGCGAGGTATTCCGCGAAGAGCCTGCCCCCGTTGCCCGTGTCTGTGGCACTGCCTGCTGCCATGGCTAGCCCTCGTAGCCGTTGGGGTTCTTGCACTGCCAGTTCCAGGAGTCGCGGCACATGTCGTCGATCGTGTACTTGGCCTCCCAGCCCATCTCGCGCTTGGCCTTGGAGCAGTCGGCGTAGTTGGCGTCGACGTCGCCGGGACGGCGCGGGTCGATCTGGTAGGGGAGGTCCTTGCCGCAGGCGCGCGAGAAGGCCTTGATGATCTCGAGGACCGAGGTGCCCTTGCCGGTGCCGAGGTTGAAGATCTCCACTCCGGTGCGGCCGTTCATCCAGTTGAGAGCCGCGGCATGGCCGGTGGCAAGGTCGCAGACGTGGATGTAGTCGCGGACGCCGGTGCCGTCTGGGGTGTTGTAGTCATCGCCAAAGACGTGCACGCACTCGCGCTTGCCGATGGCAACCTGCGCGACGTAGGGCAGGAGGTTGTTGGGAATGCCCTTGGGGTCCTCGCCCATGAGTCCCGATGGGTGCGCGCCGATGGGGTTGAAGTAGCGGAGAAGCACGACGTTCCACTCTGGGTCTGCGGTGTGGAGGTCGGTCAGGATCTGCTCGATCATCCACTTGGTCCAGCCGTAGGGGTTGGTCGCGGGCTTCTTGGGGCTCTCCTCGGTGAGGGGGAGCTTGTCCGGGTCGCCGTAGACCGTGGCGGAGCTGGAGAAGATGATGTCCTTGCAGCCGTGGTTGCGCATCACGTCCACGAGCGTGAGGGTGTTGCCCAGGTTGTTGGTGTAGTACTCGATGGGCTTGCTCACGGACTCGCCAACTGCCTTGAAGCCGGCGAAGTGGATCACGCGGTCGATGTGGTTCTCGTCAAAGACGGCGTTCATGGCCTCGCGGTCGTTGACGTCGGCGCGGTAGAAGGTGAGGTTGGCGGCAGCAGCGTCGCCCACGATGGTCTTGATGCGGCCGATGACCTTCTCCGACGCGTTGGAGAGGTCGTCGACAATGACTACCTTGTAGCCGTCCTGAAGGAGCTCCACCACCGTGTGGCTGCCAATGAAGCCGGCGCCGCCGGTGACGAGCACGCAGGTGTTCTTTGGGTCTTTTGCTTCGCTCATGGGTTTCCTTTCGGGTCTTGTGACAAGGTACCTCGCGGCGAATAAGCCAAGAAGACAGTATACGTTGCCGATGTGTACGCTGCGTTGGGGTTGGTGGGCGCCGAGAACCCCGCCGGCAACGTGGTTGCTGCTACAACGCGCCCCCGGCGTCATTTCTGCACCGGAGGCGCGTTTCTCTCCGCCGCGGCTGCTGAGGCGCTCCCTCCGGCGCCGGCGGCGCGGAGCTCCACCTCCTCGAGCATCTCGTCGTAGCCACGGAGGGCGGCAAACGGGATGAACTGGCGCCCCCGCTCGGGGGAGGCCATGGCACGGCGCGGCCCGTCCTCAACAATGCGCTGGACAATGCCCCTAAGCACCGCTTCCCTGCGCTCCTGCTCGCGCTCGCCTATGTCTGGCCACGAGGATGCCAAAGGTAGCCGGCCGATCTCTTGGCGCACGTCCTCACGCACGGTGGCCCCCGATCTGCAGGTTGCGTTCACGGGCATTGGCGGCGGGAAGAAGACTCGTGCCAGAAAGCACGGTGTTGGGCCCAAAGCGCCGTCGCGCGCGCATCACGGCGCCGGCCAGCCTTGCCTCACGCGCGTCTGCCACGGGGTTGTCGAAGAGCGTGGGGGCTGCGATGGCCACCGGGACAACGCCGCCCAGCCACAGGCACACGCGGCGTATGGGCACGTTGCGCGCAACCGTCTGGTCGTAGAGCGCGAGAAGTGCGTCCGTCACCTCTCGCTCGCCGGCCGTTTGGTGTCCGAGGCCCCTCTGCCCGCCGCCGTGCCCAAAGAGCTCGGCCTGGCCCGAGTAGCCCACGTAGAGCCCCACCGTGTCGCACGCGAGTGCCTGCTGCCGCAAGTCCAGGCAGCTCTGCCAGGCCATCTCGCGCAGCACCACGCGCGCCTCGCCAAAGCCGTAGTCGCGCATGAGCACCTGGCCGTTGGAGAGCGAGCGCGCCATGGGCACGTACCCGCGGGCGTCCGCAATGGTGCAGGGCTCGAGCCCCCAGGCGTGGTCAATGAGCCATTCGGCGTTGCGGCCAAACTCCCCGCGCAGCCACGTTGGGTCCGTGGCGCAGATGCCCGCAAGGTCGTAGACGCCCGCCCGAGCGAGCCTGCGCGCAATGCCGGGCCCTATGCCCCAGATGTCCGTGATGGGATGGTGGAACCACACGTCGCGGCGAAAGGTCTTCTCGTCCAGCTGTCCTATGCCATCTGCGGCGTGCTTGGCCATGAGGTCGAGCGCCACCTTGCAGAGAAACATGTTGGGGCCTATGCCCGCCGTTGCCGAGACGCCCGTCTCCTCTCGTACCGTGGCGATGATGCGCTTTGCGAGCGCCCGTGCGTTGGGGCCATAGAGCGCCTGGTAGGGCGTCACATCGAGAAAGGCCTCGTCCACGCTGTACGGCCAGGCGTCCTGACTGGACACGTAGCGCAAGTAGATGGCGTACACCTGCGCGGAGACCTCCATGTAGCGGTACATCCTGGGCATGGCAGTGATGTAGGGGATGCCCTGGGGTATCTCGCGCACGCGGCAGCGGTTCCTGACCCCCTTGGCCTTGAGCGCGGGGGTTATGGCCAGGCAGATGGTGTTGGGGCTGCGCGTTGGGTCTGCCACCACAAGGTCCGTGGCGAAGGGATCCAGGCCCCTGTCGGCGCATTCCACACTTGCGTAAAACGACTTGAGGTCGATTGCCAGGTAGGTCTTCTCGAGTGCGTGCGCATCTGGTGCCATGGCTCCTCCATTCCATCTAGGAACACATGTTCTAACTCGCATAAGGTTATACGGCGTCCGCGCGACACAAATAAGCGTGTTCCGCTCGGAGAATTCACTACTCGTTCGCTTGTCGAGAGGGAACACATGTTCTATTCTCTGGCCATGGAATATCGAACGCTCACAGACGGGACGCGGCGCCGTGTGCACCGCGAGTACGTGGACGTCGTCGCTCGCTTTGGGCGCGACGGCTCCCTGGAGCCCGTTGCGGTCATCTGGAAGGACGGGAGGAGCTTTGCAATCGATGAGGTAACGGAGGAGGGCACGTTTGGCGCCGAGACGCGCGGGCGGCGGCAGGCCTGCTACCACGTGCGTTTTGGTGGGCACGAGACGGAGCTCTACCTAGAGAGACGCAGCGCCGTTCCGGCGGCGGGGCAACCCGAGGAGCTGCGCTGGTGGGTCTTTGCCTACGACCAGACGCGCTCGCGCGAGGCGGGGAAGTAGTGGCTCGCTTGACCTGCTGCCTGTGTTGCCCGCGTCGTGCGGTCCGCGCTGCCGTCCGCGCCGCCTGTGACCCGCCCACCACCTTTTCCATACTTTTTGTTTGGATGGCGTTATAGTTTGTAAGCAAGAACGCCGTCATCGGACAGGCACCACATCTGTGGCGGCGAAGCCCACAGGCACCACATGGGCAGCACGCAAAAAGCATCGCACCAGAGATGCGCCCCAGGCAGGCATTACACCGAGGGAAAGGAAGGCACCATGGCAGGCACCAGCATCACCAGGCGTTCGTTTGCGTTGGCGGCAGTAGCCGCGGCAGGCCTTGGATTGGTGGCGTGCGGAGGCACGCAGTCCCAGTCTGCAGACTCGACGGCGGCAGACACCGCGTCCGCGGCAGAGACAAAGACGCTCGTCGTCTTTGCGGCGGCCTCGCTCACCGAGTCTCTCACCGAGGCGGGCGACCTCTTCAAAGCAGCCAATGACGGCGTGGACATAAGCTTCAACTTCGACTCCTCGGGCACCCTCAAGACACAGATCCAGGAGGGGGCAGACTGCGACGTCTTCATCTCCGCCGGCCAGAAGCAGATGAACCAGCTTGACGCCAGCGCCACCTCCGGCAACGACGAGGGCCTCGACTTCATCAACCACGACACGCGCTTCGACATCCTCGAGAACAAGGTCACGCTCTGCGTGCCCGACGGCAACCCCAAGACCGTCCAGGGCTTCGATGACATGGCCAAAAAGCTCCAGGCCCACGACATCCTGCTGGGGATGGGCAACTCCGACGTGCCCGTGGGCCAGTACACCCAGAAGATCCTTGCCTACTACAACCTCGACGAGACCGAGCTGGCAAACGCTGGCTGCATCACCTACGGCACCAACGTGAAGGAGGTCACCTCGCAGGTAACCGAGGCGGCCGTCGACTGCGGCGTCATCTACAAGACCGACGCCACCTCGGCAAACCTCGCGATGGTGGACGAGGCCACCGAGGAGATGTGCGGCCGCGTGGTCTACCCGGCCGCAGCCACCAAGAACGCCCCCCAGCCCGAGCTGGCCGTGTCCTTCCTCGACTTCCTCAAGACCAAGGATGCCAGCGACTGCTTCGAGAAGGTCGGCTTCACGCCGCTTGCCGAGGCGTAGCGCGGCATGGACTGGTACCCGCTCCTCAACTCAATGAGAATAGCCGCCATCTCCACGGTGGTCGTCTATCTTCTCGGCATCTGGCTCGCGGACGTGGTGGCGCGGGCGCCCCGGGTGGTGAAGGGCATCCTCGACGTGGTGCTCACGCTGCCCCTGGTGCTGCCACCCACCGTCGTGGGCTACCTCCTGCTGGTGCTTCTCGGCCCCAGGCGCCCCATTGGCGCCTGGGCGATGGGCGCCTTTGGCGTGAGGCTCACCATGACCTGGTACTCGGCCATCTTTGCCACCGTGGTGGTGAGCTTCCCGCTCATGTACCGCACGGCGCGCGGTGCGTTCGAGGGCTTTGACCAGAGCTTGGCCGACGCTGGCCGTACGCTGGGAAAATCCAATACCTGGGTGTTCTGGCGCGTCAAGATGCCGGCCTGCCGTCAGGGCATCATCGCGGGCTCGGTCTTGGCCTTCGCACGGGCGCTGGGCGAGTATGGCGCCACCTCGATGGTCGCGGGTTATACCCCGGGCTCTACCGCTACCGTCTCCACGACGGTCTACCAGCTCTGGCGTACCGGCGAGGATGGTCTTGCGTTCCAGTGGGTCCTCGTGAACCTGGCGATAAGCGCCGTGGTGCTTCTCGCCATGAACATGCTCGAGGCGCGTTCTCGCTCCGCCCGCGCGAGGGGGGCGGTCGCATGACGACGCTCGAGGTCGACATCACCAAGCGGCTCGGGTCCTTCTCGCTTGACGTCTCGTTTGCCATCGAGCGCCCGGACGAGATCATGGCGCTGCTCGGCCCCTCGGGCTGCGGCAAGTCCATGACGCTCAAGTGTATCGCCGGCATCGAGCGCCCTGACTCGGGGCGTATCGTGCTGGGGGGCCGCACGCTCTTCGATTCCAGCGCGCACGTAGACCTACCGCCGCAGCAGCGCCGCGTGGGCTACCTCTTCCAGAGCTATGCGCTCTTTCCCACCATGACCGTCGAGCAGAATGTGCGCGCCGGGGCGGCTGGCGCCACGCGTGAGGAGCGCTCGGCGCGTGCGGCAAGGGAGATTGCCGCCATGCGCCTGGAGGGCCTCGAGCACCGTAAGCCCGCCCAGCTCTCCGGCGGCCAGCAGCAGCGCTGCGCCATGGCGCGCATCCTCGCGAGCGACCCGGAGCTCATCCTGCTTGACGAGCCCTTCTCGGCGCTCGACGGGTACCTGCGCTGGCAGCTGGAGCTCGAGCTGACGGATGTCCTGCGCGGGTTTCCCGGCGGGGCGGTCTACGTCTCGCACAACCGCGACGAGGTCTACCGCATGTGCGACACGGTCTGCGTTCTTGACCGCGGTCGCTCGGACGCCAAGGTGGGCGTGCGCGAGCTCTTTGCTTCTCCGGCAACGCTGGCGGCGGCCCTCATCAGCGGCTGCAAGAACGTGAGCCGAGCGCGGGTGGCGGGCCCCGGCTTGCTTATGTGCGACGACTGGGGCGTCACGCTGGAGACGTCGCTTCCCGTGTCCGAGGGCGTTACGCACGTGGGCATACGCGCGCACTACTTCCAGGCGCATGCGGCAGGCGACGGCGCTGCGAGCGCCGCTGGCGGGAATGCGATTCCCTGCACCGTTGAGCGGGTGATAGACTCGACGTTCTCGACGATCGTGATGGCCCGCACGCCCGGTGGCGCCTCACTTCGCTACGAGTGCGAGAAGGACGCCTGGGCTGCGCTTGGCAATCCCGCGCAGCTGGTGCTTGTGGCGCCGCCCCAGACGGTCATGCCGCTTGTCTCGGCGGGTAACGGCGAAACGCCTGACGCAATTACTTTGGACAACACAGGGAAGGGAGGCGCGCCTCGTGCGTGACGATTACGGCCGCGACATACGCTACCTGCGCCTCTCGGTGACCGACCGCTGCAACTGCCGCTGCGTCTACTGCATGCCTGAGAATGGCGTGCCCATGCTCTCGCACGCAGACATCCTCTCCTTTGAGGAGATGCGCGACATTGTGGCTGCGGCTGCGTCACTGGGAGTGCGCAAGGTGCGTCTTACGGGTGGGGAGCCCCTGGTGAGGCGCGGCATTGTTGACCTTGTGGGCATGGTTGCCTCTGTGCCGGGCATCGACGAGGTGGACATGACTACCAACGCCACGCTGCTCGCGCCCATTGCTGGCGACCTGCGTGCCGCGGGGCTTACGCGCCTCAACGTGAGCCTGGACACGCTTGATGCCGCGCGCTACGAGGCCATCACGCGGCGTGGTTCGCTTGCGGACGCACTTGCCGGTCTCGAGGCGGCCCGCGTTGCGGGCTTCACCAACACCAAGATTAACTGCGTGCTTGTCGGCGGTGTGAATGACGATGAGCTGCGACCGCTGGCCGAGCTTGCGCGCGACCGCGACCTCACCGTGCGCTTCATCGAGCTCATGCGCATGGGGGAGTGCGCCGGCTGGCCCAAGGGACGCTTTGTCTCGGCAGATGGGGTCCTTTCGGCCGTGCCGGAGCTTGCGCCGGTGGGCGGCCAGGGCGTCTCGGAGCTCTACCACGCGCCGGGCTGGAAGGGCAACGTGGGTCTCATCCGGCCCATGACCCACCGGTTCTGCGGCAGCTGCGATCGCATACGCGTGACGGCGGACGGGCGTCTCAAGCCCTGCCTGCACTCCGCAACTGAGGTCAACCTGCGCGGCCTTGTGGGCCAAGAGCTGGTCGATGCCATGCGCGCGGGCATTGCGGCAAAGCCGCGCGGGCACAGGATGGATGACGGGCGCGCAAGCGATTCGCTGCGCGCCATGAACGAGATAGGGGGATGAGCCATGGGGCTCACGCATTTCAACGAGGAGGGCCGCGCCCGCATGGTGGACGTGTCCGATAAGCCAAAGACCCAGCGGGTGGCCCGTGCCGCCGGCAAGGTGCTCATGCGGCCAGACACGCTGGAGCTTGTGCGCACGGGCGGCGTGCGCAAGGGAGACGTGCTTACCGTGGCGCAGGTTGCGGGCATCATGGCTGCCAAGCGCTGCTGGGAGCTGGTGCCCATGTGCCATCCCGTGCAGCTCACGGGCGTTGACGTCTCGTTTGCGTACGAGGAGGACGGCATAGCGTTTACGGCAACCACGCGCTGCTGCGGCGAGACGGGCGTTGAGATGGAGGCGCTCACGGCGGCGTCCGTTGCCGGCCTCACCATCTACGACATGTGCAAGGCCCACCAGCGTGACATGGCGATCACCGAGGTGCGCCTGCTCGAGAAGGACGGCGGCAAGTCCGGGCACTTCGTGCGCGCCGAGGGGGACGACCCCACGGCGCCGCTGGATGCGTCTACGGCTGCGGCGCCCGCCGCGTCGGAGCTGCCGCACGGCACCGTTGTTGCCACCTGCATCTCGGAGAAGAAGGGTACGCGCAAGCATCCCGTCGACTCTATCGAGCTTGTGGTGGGCAAGGGCATCGCCGGCGACGCCCATGCCGGCACCTGGCACCGTCAGGTGAGCCTGCTGGCAAACGAGTCCGTGGACCTCATGCGCGCAAAGGGCATCGACCTTGCGCCCGGCGACTTTGCCGAGAACGTGCTCACACGCGGGATTGATGTGAAGAGCCTGCCCGTGGGCACCACCGTGGCCATGGGCCCCGCGCGCATGGTGGTGACGCAGATTGGAAAGACCTGCCACAACGACTGCGAGATTCGCCGTCTTACCGGCATGTGCGTCATGCCCACCGACGGCATCTTCTGTGTGGTGACGCGCGGCGGCATCGTGCGCGCCGGCGACGAGGTTCGTGTGATGGGGGAGGACGAACTGGCATGAAGCTTGTGAGAACCGAGGACGCCATCGGGCACGTTCTGTGCCACGACATGACGCAGATTCTGCCCGGCGATGGCAAGGGGTCGCCGCGCTACAAGGGGCCGCGCTTCAAGAAGGGGCACGTGGTCACCGCCGAGGACGTGCCTGTGCTGCTCTCGATGGGCAAGGAGCATCTCTACGTGTGGGAGGCCGGCCCTGGCATGCTGCACGAGGATGACGCAGCGCGGCGCCTGGCGGCACTCTGCCTTGGGCCGGGCTGCGTTGCCGCCGGCGAGCCCCGCGAGGGCAAGATCGGCATCAAGGCGGAGCATGACGGCGTGTTTCTCGTCGATTCCGAGCGCCTTGTTGCCGTGAACGACTGCGAGGAGGTCATGGTGGCCACCCGCAAGGGAGGCTTTGCCGTTTCTGCGGGCGACGACCTGGCTGGCACGCGCGTGATTCCGCTCGTGGTGAAGGAGTCCGTGGTCGAGGCGGCGGAGCACGCGGCAGACGTCGAGAAGAACGGGCCGCTCATGCGCGTGGAGCCGTGGCGCCTCAAGACGGCGGCCATTATCGCCACAGGCTCCGAGGTGGCCAAGGGCCTCATCGAGGACCGCTTTACGCCCGTGGTCGAGGCCAAGCTCGCGCGCTACGGCATTGCCACCACCTGGCATGCCACGCCTGGTGACGACATGGATGCCCTGGTGGCGGCCATAAACGATGCTCGCGCTGCTGGCGTTGACATGGTTGTGTGCACGGGTGGCATGAGCGTTGACCCCGATGACAACACCCCTGGCGCCATCAAGCGCGCCGGCGCGCGCATCGTGACCTACGGGGCTCCGGTCCTTCCCGGAGCGATGCTCCTGGTGGGTTACTTTGACGAGAAGGACGCGGAGGGCGAGGCCCGCACGGTGCCCGTGGTGGGGCTTCCGGGTTGCGTCATGTACAACGCGGCCACGGTCTTCGACCTGGTGCTGCCTCGCCTTGTTGCCGGTGTGGAGGTACGCCGCCGCGACCTGGTGCAGATGGGCGAGGGCGGTCTGTGCCTGCACTGCTCGCCATGCACCTTCCCCGTGTGCCCGTTTGGAAAGTAGGAGACATGAGCCACAGTGAGACAAACAAGCCGCAGGTCACAGAAGGTGAGTCCTACACCGCGGCGGTGATTACCGTGAGTGACCGCTGCTCGCGCGGCGAGCGCGAGGATGCCTCTGGCCCCGCGCTCGCGGAGCTTCTCGGCGAGAAGGGCTACCGCGTTGTCTCTACGAGCGTGGTGCCTGACGAGCGTCCGCAGATCGAGGCCGCCATCCGCGAGGCCGCTGCTGCGGATGTGGCGCTCGTTGTCACCACGGGCGGCACGGGCTTCTCGCCGCGAGACGTGACGCCTGAGGCTACCGCCGCAGTGTGCGAGCGCATGGCGCCCGGCATTCCGGAGGCCATGCGAGCCGCTTCGATGGCCATCACGCCGCACGCTTGCCTCTCGCGCGAGGCGGCGGGCATCCTGGGGGGCACGCTCGTGGTGAACTTGCCCGGTAGCTCCAAAGCTGCGTGCGAGAACATCTCTGCGGTGATTGGGCCCATCGCGCACGGGCTGCGTATTCTGCGCGGAGGCCCCGCCGACTGCGCCACGGAGCGGGGCTAGCCTCTTCGCTCCCCCGTAGTCCCTTCGCTCCCGTAGTCCCGTTTCTCTCCTCTTCCCCTCCGTTCTTTAGCGGTATTTGTGAATTGTAAAGTTCGCCAACTGGGCAAACACAGGTCTCATTTCTCAAAAACCGCTAAAGAACGGAGGGGGGAGGGAGGCAGAGACGAGAGGGGCCTACTTACAGGCTCCGGACGTCTTCCCTGATGAACGTCCCCTCGTCGAGGTCGCGGAAGGCCTGCCGCAGCTCGGCAGTGCTGTTCATCACGATGGGCCCGCCCCATGCTATGGGCTCGCGCAGGGCAACGGAGCTCATGAGCAGCACCACCGAGGGC
The DNA here is from genome assembly GCF_001494635.1 of Tractidigestivibacter scatoligenes. Lineage (GTDB taxonomy): Bacteria > Actinomycetota > Coriobacteriia > Coriobacteriales > Atopobiaceae > Tractidigestivibacter > Tractidigestivibacter scatoligenes. Next base: position 426,719 of record NZ_LOJF01000001.1, read on the forward strand.
TTCTCGTCTGTGGCGGTGATGCCCACGCGGTCCCCTTCCACAAGCTTGACCGCGGTCTTCTCGCCCAGCGGCAGGCCGCCGATGAGCGCGGGCCCCTCGAGCGTGAACGCCAGGACCGAGCGGTCCTCGTCTACGGGAATCTCGACACTGTGGCCCGCCTCCACGGTGAGCTCGTAGTAGTCAAGTGGAAGGTGGCTGCCAACAAACCCCTGGTGGGACTTGCCATTCTCGTCAACATAATACCCGGCGAGCAGCCGCAGTACAGCACCGTCAAGCGGCACGGACTCGATGGCGTCGCACTTCACGGCGTGGTAGGTGGGCTGCGTCATCTTCTCGGCGGCGGGGAGGTTGAGCCACAGCTGCACGCCAAGCAGACGCCGTGCGGCCGGGATGGTCTCCTCGTGCTCCACGCCCGAGCCGGCGCACATCCATTGCACCTCGCCCGAGGTCACGGTGTCCTCGAATCCCATGGTGTCTCGGTGGTGCATCGCGCCTTCGCGCAGGTAGCTTACGGTCTCGATGCCGCGGTGAGGGTGGAGTGGGAATCCTGCGGTGTAGTCGTCCGGGTTGGTGCTGTCAAACGAGTCCAGCATGAGGAAGGGGTCAAAGTCACGTGCGGTCTGGTCACCCAGTACGCGTACGAGGCTCACTCCTGCGCCGTCCTGCGTGCGGTACCCCTTAACGACGTTGGCTGCATGCCTGAGCATGGGTTTCTCCTTTGATTGGCCGTGGTGTGGCTTTGGTCATCGGGGGCCTTATACCCTACTTGCACAGTAGCATTTACGAGAACCGCAAGGGTGGACGTCGCAGGAGGATGGGTGCTGCAGGTGAGGCCTGCCGCCGGAATCCGTTGCCGAGAAGGGCCCGCTAGCCCCACAGCGTATTGGCGGCAAGCCGAGAGAGCACCGCGCGGACGCGCGCGAGGTCTGCAACGGGAACGTGCTCGTTGGGCTTGTGGGCAACTTCGAGACTGCCCGGCCCGTACGAGAGGCACGTGGGGTTCCCGCAGGTACCCGCCACCACGGCAGAGTCGGTGTAGCCGGTGAAGACGTCCGTCGCCGGCGTCTCGCCCCATGCCTCCTCGCTTGCCCGCGCAAGGGCCGCAAGCAGCGGCGATGCGGGGTCAAGCTCGATGGGCGGCCTGTCCCCGGTGCAGCGCACGTCCGCATGAGCGCCAGGCACGGCTGCCTCTGCCGCGGAGCAGGCATCGCGTACGATCTTTTCGGCATCCGAAGAGCCCGTGGGCGGCACCAGCCGCATGTCGATGGTCACGTGGCACTCGTCGGGCACCACATAGGGGCTGTAGCCGCCTTTTATCTGCCCAAACGTGACGGTTGAGCGGCCAAGCTCGGGGTGGGAGGGCAGTGCCGCAACAGATCCGCGGATTCGGCAGACGGCCTCTGCCAGGGCGGCGATGGCGTCTGCGCCGCGCCAGGGCGTGCTGGCGTGCGCGGTAACGCCGTGCATGTCGATGACGTACCAGGTGCGTCCCTTGTGCGAGCCACGCGCACGGCCGTCGGTGGGCTCGGTGTCGAGGACCCAGCCGGTGGCACCCAGCCAGCCGGCGCGGATGGCGGCCTCCGAGCCGCGCATCTCGTCCTCCTCGTCCACGGTGCACACAATCGCCAGCGAGCGCCCAGGCAGGCTCCCGCGCCGACCAATCTCGTCAAGCGCATCCGAAAAGGCGAGAAGCGCGCAGGCCAGACCACCCTTCATATCGCACGAGCCGCGGCCATAGAGCTCGCCATCGCGCAGAACGGGCGAGAAGGCCGGCGTGTCCTCGCTCCAGCCGGCGCCCACGCGCACGGTGTCCATGTGGCAGAGAAGGGTGAGGTCAGCAGGACCGGCAGAGGCGTCGCTCGTTCCTTCCGCGGGAATGAGCGCTCTCAGGCAACGGCGTCCCGGCAGCGCCTCAAGCTCCTCGATCCGCACGGATTCGGCAAGGCTGCCGGCGCGCTTGCGACGTTCCTCAAGCAACGTGTGCACAAAGTCCTCGATGTGGCCCTCAAAGGCACCGGGGTCTGTGCTCTCTATGCCCACGAGCCGTGACGTGAGCCCTGTTGCCTCGTCGTCATTGCGGCACTCGTTGGACATGTACCTACTCCTTCTTCTGTGCCTTGGCCTCGTCCATGTAGCTGTACAGCGTGTACTTAGAGATGCCAAAGTAGTTGCATACCTTCTGTCCCGCCTTGGTGATGAGGAACGCGCCGGAATCGTTGAGGAAGCCGATTGCCCTGACCTTGTCGTCCCTGGTCATGAGGGCAACGGGCTTGCCCACAAGCCGCACGCTCTGGTCGATAAGCTCGTCGAGAAGGTCGTTCACGTTGTGGGGGATGACATCAGGCTCGTCCGTGGCAGGGGTGGCAAGCGAGGTGAAGTCCTTGAGCATGTTCTGCAGCGCCATGATGGGCGTGGAATCGTAGTTGATGGCGAAGATCGCCACGGGCTTGCCCGTCTCGTCGCGGAAGAAGACCGTGCTCGAGCGCAGCTCGCGACCGTCCTCGGTGCGCGTGTTGTAGGCAAAGTGGTCCTGGAGCTTGTCTGGGTCTGAGCTCAGGGCCTTAAGCACCACGTTGGAGGGGCCATCGCCGAGCTTTCTGCCAGAGACCTGGCCGTTCTCTATCGCGACGATGGTGCTGTCCGGATCCTTGGACTCCAGGTCGTGGACAACGACCTCGCAATTGCTGCCAAACTGTGCGGCAATGCCCTTTGCAAGGCGAGAGAGAAACTCGACCTCGGACTTCTTCATGATTCCTCGATCCCTTTCTGGCGGGCCCGCTCAGCCGAGGCGCATGAGTTTCTAGCGCACGGGCGCGGGCTGCATGGCGCAGTCATCTACATGGGCGGGGAAGCCAACAGTTAGAAAATACTAGCACCACGAGGGGCTTATTGAATGTAAGGGAACGCCCGTTTCAACGTAAACGCTTACGAACGCGACATGATGTTGTCCAAGAGCGGCATCATATCGTCCTTCCGCTTATTACCACCATGGGTTCCTCTGCCGTTGCGCCATAAACAATTCCCAGCTCATTGGTATTGTTTTATCAAAAAGGCGTGCAGGCTTGGTCGACCGGCGCGTCTACGTTAGTTTTCTCAAAATATAACGTTACCGTCCACACCGGCAATCGACCGTACGCCGATGTTCTCCAGACCGCGACGAGCAGGACGCCAATTTGAAGCAAAATATTTGTTAGGTTGTATTACAAGTAGTGCGAAGATTCGCCAATACGGTGATTTGCAGGGAGAGGCCAACGGGGAAGGACCTTGTACCTGCGCTTCGTTTGCAGCTGGGTAGTCGGGTGCCCATGCGGCGCAATCGCGTTCGCGCAACGCCCGGCCGTCGCGGCATGAGAGGGCCGCGATGAACACAGGTTGGGCCGTAGCTGATCTGCGGCATGTAGCAAGGAGGAGAGGTCCTATGCTACTTGTTGGAAACGGTCGGGTCGTAACCAGGGACCCCCAGGTGCCCTTCATCGAGGATGGTGCCGTTGTCATCGACCACGACAAGATCGTGGCAGTTGGCACGCGTGCCAAGATGGATGCCGCCTACCCCACGGCAGAGTTCATCGATGCCCACGGCGGCCTTATCATGCCCGGTCTTATCAACTGCCACACCCACATCTACTCCGGTCTGGCGCGCGGCCTTGCCATCAAGGGCTGCAACCCCACCAACTTCCTCGAGAACCTCGAGCAGCAGTGGTGGAACATCGACCGTCACCTCACGCTCGATGGCACGCGCGCCTGCGCGTACGTGACCATGATGGAGTCGTTCCGCAATGGCGTGACCACCATCTTCGATCACCACGCAAGCTTCCGCGAGATCCCCGGCTCCCTCTTTGCCATCAAGGACGTGGCGCAGGAGATGGGCATGCGTGCCTGCCTGTGCTATGAGGTCTCTGACCGTGACGGCAAGGAGAAGCTCGATCAGTCCATCCAGGAGAATGCCGACTTCGCCCGCTGGGCGGCCACGCAGGACGATATGATTGCTGCCATGTTTGGCGGGCATGCCCTCTTCACGTTGCCGGACGAGGCGCTCGACCGCATGGTCGAGGCGAACAATGGCCTCACCGGCTTCCACATCCACGTGTGCGAGGGCATGAACGACGTCTACGACTCGGCCCAGAAGCACGGCTGCACGTCGATTCACCGCCTCCTCGACCACGGAATCCTGGGCGAGAAGACCATGCTCGGCCACTGCATCCACATCACCCCCGCCGACATGGACGTTGTTGCCGAGACCCACACCAAGATCGTCAACAACCCGCAGTCCAATGCCAACAACGCCGTGGGCACTGCCCCGGTGCTCGAGTTCTTCAAGCGTGGCATCACCGTGACCATGGGCACCGACGCCTACACCCACGACATGCTGCAGTCCCTCAAGGCCTTCGTGCCCCTGCAGCGCCTCAACTCCGCGCTGCCCAACGTGGCCTGGGGCGAGGCCATGACCATGCTCTTCAAGAACAACGCCGAGGTAGCCAACATGTACTTCGCCTCCAAGCCGCAGGGCAAGCCCCTGGGCGTGCTTGCGCCCGGTGCCGCCGCGGACGTCGCCGTGTTTGACTATCCGGCGCCCACGCCCATTGGCGCGGAGAACATCGACGGCCACATCCTCTTTGGCGTCGAGGGCCACGACTGCCGTACCACCATCGTGAACGGTCGCGTGGTCTACCGTGACCGTGAGTTCACGGACATTGACAAGGATAGGATTGATGCCTTTGTGCTCGACCAGTCCAAGAAGCTCTGGGGAGAGCTCAACGACCGCGAGTACTAGGCACCTTCCCGGCAGCGGCGCTCCAAAGCCGCCACTGCCACGACGTGCGCGGATCCCGTGGCGCCGCGCACGCCTCACGTCCCCACGGAAATGCGTTTCTGGAGAGGAATCGCAATGAGCGACATCATGCGTCCCATCCCGTTCGACCAGCTCATGGACTGGATCCTTACCGAGAAGAAGACCCAGGGAACCATCTTTGGCGAGTCTCGTCTCGCCAAGCTCGGCGGCCACGCCCGTCCCATCTTTGGCGAGAAGGTCGAGTCGCCCGTTGGCCCGGCTGCCGGCCCCAACACCCAGCTCGCGCAGAACATCATTGCCGCCTACGTCACCGGCGCTCGCTTCTTCGAGCTCAAGACCGTCCAGAAGATGGACGGCGCCGAGCTCTCTGCCTGCGTGAACAAGCCCTGCATACTTGCTGCCGACGAGGGCTACAACTGCGAGTGGTCCACCGAGCTCACCGTGCCCGGCGCCTTTGACGAGTACGTCAAGGCGTGGGTTGCCTGCAAGCTCCTTGCCCAGGAGTTTGGCTTTGGCGACCCCGATGGCTTCGTCTTCAACATGTCGGTTGGCTACGACCTCGAGGGCATCAAGGGCGAGAAGGTCGACACCTACATCAACAACATGAAGGACGCCTCCAACACCCCTGCCTTCCAGGAGGCCATTGCGTGGGCCAAGGCCAACCTCGACCGCTTCCAGCACGTTGACGCCGCGTTTGTCGACTCCATCTCGCCGTGCGTCTCCCGCTCCGTCACCGAGTCCACGCTCCACGGCTGCCCGCCGGCCGAGATCGAGCGCATCGCGACGCACCTCATCACCGAGAAGGGCCTGAACACCTACATCAAGTGCAACCCCACGCTTTTGGGGTATGAGTACGCACGTAAGACGCTCGACTCGCTGGGCTTCGACTACATCGTCTTCGACGAGCATCACTTCAACGAGGACCTGCAGTGGGCCGATGCCGTGCCCATGCTCAACCGCCTCATCGCGCTGGCAAAGGAGCGTGGCGTCGAGTTTGGCGTCAAGCTCACCAACACCTTCCCGGTGGACGTCACCCGCTCCGAGCTGCCCAGCAACGAGATGTACATGTCCGGCCGTTCGCTCTACCCGCTCACCGTCTCGCTTGCCAAGCGCATCGCCGACGAGTTCGACGGCAGCCTGCGCATCTCCTTCTCCGGCGGTGCGGACGCCCTCAACGTTCGCTCGCTCGTCGATGCGGGCATCTGGCCCGTCACCGTGGCAACCACGCTCCTCAAGCCCGGTGGCTACCAGCACCTTGGCCAGATTGACGAGGCCCTCTCCGGCATCGACGAGAAGCCATTCTCGGGCGTTGACCCCGCCAAGGTTGCTGCCATCGTGGACGACGCTCTCACCAACCCCCGCTACCGCAAGCCCGTCAAGCCTACGCCCGAGCGTCACGTGGGCCACGAGCTGCCGCTCATTGACTGCTTCACGGCCCCCTGCCGCGAGGATTGCCCCATCGAGCAGGACATCCCCGGCTACCTTCGCGCCTGCGAGGAGGGTCGCTATGCCGACGCCCTCAACATCATCCTCGAGCGCAACGCCCTGCCCTTCACCACGGGCACCATCTGCCCGCACACCTGCGGCAACTCCTGCATGCGCAACTACTACGAGGAGCACGTGCACATCCGCGACTTCAAGCTCCTGGCTGCCGAGAAGGGCCTGGCAGAGGTCCTGCCCACGCTCTCTGTGCGCGGCAGCGTGACCGGTCGCAAGGTGGCCGTTGTGGGCGCCGGCCCTGCCGGCCTTGCTGCGGCATCGTTCCTCTCGCGCGCCGGCGTGGACGTTACCGTGTTCGAGCGTACCGGCCAGCTTGGCGGCATCGTCCGTCACGTGATCCCCGGCTTCCGCATCTCCGATGAGGCCATCGATCACGATGTTGAGCTCTGCTCGGCATACGGCGCTACGTTCAAGACGGGCGTCGAGGTCACCAACGCGCGCGACCTTCTCGACCAGGGCTTCACCGACGTCGTGGTGGCCATTGGCGCCTGGGCTCCGGGTCGTCCGGCCCTGCGCAGCGGCGAGGCGCTGGACGCCATCGACTTCCTACGCGATTTCAAGGAGGATCCTGCCCAGTGCAAGCTTGGGTCTGACGTTGTGGTTATCGGTGGCGGCAACACCGCCATGGACGTGGCCCGCGCCGCCAAGCGCGTGCCCGGCGTGGAGCACGTGCGCCTGGTCTACCGCCGCACCCGCCGCTACATGCCCGCCGACGAGGAAGAGCTCGTCATGGCGCTCGAGGACGGCGTGGAGTTCATGGAGCTCCTCTCGCCGGGCGACCTTGCCAACGGCACGCTGACCTGCGAGGTCATGCGCCTTGGCGCGCCTGATGCCTCTGGCCGTCGCGCTCCCGAGCCTACGGGCGAGACCGTAAGCGTGCCCGCCACCGCCGTCATCACAGCCGTGGGCGAGCGCATCGAACAGGGCCTCTATCAGGCAACCGGCTGCGAGCTGGACGAGAAGGGCCGCCCCGTGGTCTCGGACTCCCTCGAGACCAGCGTGCCGCACGTCTTTGCCGCTGGCGACGCTCGTCGCGGGCCCGCTACCGTGGTCAAGGCCATCGCCGACGCCATGACCGTTACTACCGCCATTGCCGGGGCCTCCTTTGACGCCAAGGGCGAGGCAAACGTTAATCCCTGCTACGAGGCGCCCCTTGCGTCCCGTGGCACCCTCGAGGCTGACGTCGCGTCGCTCGTCCACACGCGCTGCCTTGGCTGCGCCACCGTGTGCGAGACCTGCTGTGAGGTCTGCCCCAACCGCGCCAACGTTGCCATCCGCGTGCCCGGCATGCGCGAGCGCCAGATCGTCCACGTGGACGGCATGTGCAACGAGTGCGGTAACTGCGCCGTGTTCTGCCCGTACTCCGAGGGCAGGCCGTACCGAGACAAGCTCACTCTGTTCTGGAGCAGGGAGGACTTCGACAACTCCCAGAACGAGGGCTTCCTTCCCGTCGAGGGTGGCATGCTCGTGAGGCTTGACGGCACCACTGCGGTCTACGATGTGGATGACGTCACCTGCGGTCTTCCCGAGGCGGTGCGCGCCACCATCGTGGCGGTCCGTGACAGCTACGGCTACCTGCTTGCCAAGTAAGCGCGGAGCCACGAGAAACACACGGGCGGGGCGGCTGCGTGTCCGTCCCGCCGCAACGCATACGGGGGACTGAGATATGGCACGTAAGAGGGACATGGTCGCGGTTGTGAGGTGCGCAGGGGGACCCGCGCCCGACCGCTGTTCATATGGGTGCATTGGGTGTGGCGCGTGTGTTGCCGCCTGCCGCATGCACGCGATCGAGCTCAACGAGAACGGCGTGGCGCACGTGAACCGCGATGCCTGCATCGGCTGCGGCCTGTGCGCACGCATGTGCGAGCAGCACATCATCGACATCGTTCCGCGTCACCAGCGCATCCAGGTGCTCTGCTCCAACCACGAGATTGGTTCTGCGGTGCGCGCGGTGTGCCAGGTAAGCTGCATCGCCTGCGGTGCCTGCGAGCGGGCCTGCACGTCGGATGCGGTCCACGTGACCGACAACCTTGCGGTTATCGACCAGCAGGACTGCATCTCCTGCGGCATGTGCGCGTCCAAGTGCCCGCGCGGGGTCATCCACGATGTCTTCGGCGTCATTGCCAAGGGCCTCTAGGGAGGAGGAGAGATGGCAACCTACAGCTTCTATGTGAATGGTCGCGAGGTCACGACCGAGGAGAACAAGTCGCTCCTGCGCTTCCTGCGCGATGACCTGCATCTCACCTCCGTGAAGGATGGCTGCTCGGAGGGCGCCTGCGGTACCTGCACCGTGGTCATCGACGGCATTGCCACCAAGGGCTGCGTCATGACCACCAAGCTTGCCCAGGGCAAGCAGATCCTCACAGTCGAGGGCCTTACCCACGAGGAGCAGGAGGCGTTCGTCTATGCGTTTGGCGCCGTGGGCGCCGTGCAGTGCGGCTTCTGCATCCCCGGCATGGTGATGAGCGGTGCCGCCCTGGTGCGCCAGAATCCCAACCCCACCGAGGAGGAGGTCCGTTGGGCCATTCGCGGCAACGTGTGCCGCTGCACCGGCTACAAGAAGATCATCGAGGGCATCCAGCTTGCCGCTGCCGTCCTTCGTGGCGAGAAGCAGATTGACGAGGACCTCGAGCGCGGCGATGACTACGGCGTGGGCAAGCGCGCCTTCCGCGTGGACGTGCGTCGCAAGGTCCTGGGCTACGGCAAGTATCCCGATGACCTCGACGAGCGCGACTTCCCGGACATGGCGTACGCGTCTGCCGTGCGCTCCAAGTACCCCCGCGCCCGCGTCCTCAAGATCGACGCATCCAAGGCAGAGGCCTTGCCTGGCGTTCTTGGCGTCCTTACGGCCAAGGACGTGCCGGTGAACCAGGTTGGCCACCTCATCCAGGACTGGGACGTCTTTATCGCCGAGGGCGACATCACCCGCTTTGTGGGCGACGCCATCTGCCTGGTTGTTGCCGAGGACACCAAGACTCTCGAGCGTGCCAAGCGCCTTGTGCGCGTTGACTACGAGCCCCTCGAGCCCGTGCGCAACATCGCCGAGGCAAAGGCGCCCGATGCCCCAATCATCCACAAGAGCTTCAACGCCTTTGGCAACCTCGTTGAGCTGCACGACAACGTCTGTCAGAGCCGCCACGTCACCCGCGGCAACGCCAAGGAAGCCCTCGCGCACTCGGCGCACGTGGTCACGCACACCTTCGAGACTCCCTTCACCGAGCACGCCTTCCTCGAGCCGGAGTGCGCCGTTGCCATTCCCTACAAGGACGGCGTGAAGATCTTCTCGACCGACCAGGGCGCCTACGACACGCGCAAGGAGGTCGCCCACATGTTTGGCTGGGACAAGACCCCCGAGCGCGTGGTGGTCCAGACCATGCTCGTGGGCGGTGGCTTTGGCGGCAAGGAGGACGTCTCTGCCCAGCACCTTGCCGCGCTTGCCGCCTACCGCTTCAAGCGTGCAATCAAGTGCCGCTTCACGCGCCAGGAGTCCATCGACTTCCATCCCAAGCGCCATGCCATGCTGGGCACCTTCACCCTGGGCTGCGACGAGAACGGCAAGTTCACCGGCCTGGACTGCGAGATCAACTTCGACACCGGCGCCTACGCGAGCCTCTGTGGCCCGGTGCTCGAGCGCGCCTGCACCCATGCCGTTGGCCCCTACACCTACCAGAACACCGACATCCGCGGTTACGGCTACTACACCAACAACCCGCCCGCCGGCGCCTTCCGCGGCTTTGGCGTCTGCCAGAGCGAGTTTGCTCTCGAGTGCCTTATCGACCTCCTCGCCGACGAGGTTGGTATCTCACCGTGGGAGATTCGCTACCGGAATGCCATCGAGCCCGGCGAGGCGCTGCCAAACGGCCAGATAGCCGACTGCTCCACCGCCCTCAAGGAGACCCTGCTGGCGGTCAAGGATGTGTACGAGAAGAACGCAGACCACGCCGGTCTCGCCTGCGCCATGAAGAACTCCGGCGTGGGCGTTGGCCTGCCCGATGCTGGCCGCGCCAACATCCGCGTCGAGGGCGGCCGCGCCGTGATCTACTCGGCTACCTCCGACATTGGCCAGGGCTGCAACACCATCTTCCAGCAGGACGTTGCCGAGGCAACGGGCCTTCCCAAGTCTGCCATCGAGAACGGCGAGTGCTCCACCGAGGCCGCGCCGGACTCCGGCACCACCTCGGGCTCGCGTCAGACCGTCATCACCGGCGAGGCCGTGCGCGGTGCCGCCTTCCTGCTGCGCGACGCCATGCTTGCCGTCGAGCGCGGCCAGGAGGTTCCTGCGACCCCCGTGTGCGCCCATGGAGACGGCGCCACCATCGAGTACGACGATGACACCCCCTACGTGGACAACCACCCGGGCGACCTCACGGCCGGCCACGCCGTGGTGCCCCAAGACCCGGTTGCGGCGCTCGCTGCGCTCGAGGGCCACGAGTTCCGCTATGTCTACTTCGAGCCCACGGACAAGCTGGGTGCCGACAAGCCCAACCCCAAGAGCCACGTGTGCTACGGCTACGCCACCACCTGCGTGATTCTTGACAAGGACCGCCGTGTGAGCGAGGTCTATGCTGCCCACGACTCGGGCAAGGTCGTGAACCCCATCGCCATCCAGGGCCAGATCGAGGGTGGCGTCCTCATGAGCATGGGCTATGCGCTCACCGAGGACTTCCCGCTCAAGGACTGCGTCCCCCAGGCGCACTATGGCACCCTGGGTCTTCTCCGCGCCAACCAGATCCCCCACATCGATGCCATCTACGTCGAGAAGGAACACCTGCTCCCGGTTGCATACGGCGGCAAGGGCATTGGCGAGATTGCCACCATTCCCACGGCACCCGCCATCCAGAACGCCTATCACCGGGTCGATGGTGTGCTTCGTACCAAGCTTCCCCTTGAGGGGACGCCATATTCCCGCAAGAAGACGGCTGGCAAGGAGGCGGAAAAGTCCCGGTAACACGCGGATGCAACAATTCGTTTGCTCAACTGACGGTTTGATAGCGTTTGTCGGCGAAAGGCGGTAGGCATGGCCGAGTTGCTGAGAATGGAGAACATCAGCAAGCGCTTCGGTTCGTTCTACGCGAACAAGAACGTGACCTTCGACGTTCAGGAGGGGGAGGTGCACACCCTCCTGGGCGAAAACGGCGCAGGCAAGTCCACGCTCATGAACGTCCTCATAGGGCTTTACCAGCCCACCGAGGGCAAGATCTTCATGCACGGCAAGGAGGTGAGCATCTCCTCGCCGCGAGTGGCCGTGGAGCAGGGCATCGGCATGGTCCACCAGCACTTCATGCTCATCGATGACATGACGGGCCTCGAGAATATCATCCTGGGCGACAAGCGCCACAACTCGCCGCTTCTGCAGGAGGGCGAGGATCGCAAGACCGTTGAGGACATCATGGACCGCTACGGCCTTGAGATTGACCTCGACGAGAAGGTCGGCGACATGTCCATTGGCATGCAGCAGCGCGTTGAGATTATGAAGGTGCTGTTCCGCGGGGCAGACCTGCTTATCCTCGACGAGCCCACGGCCGTCCTCACCGACCTCGAGGTCGAGGGCCTCTTCGACATCATGCGTTCGCTCACCGCCGAGGGCAAGGGCATCGTCTTCATCTCCCACAAGATGCGCGAGGTCATGCGCATCTCCGACCGCGTCACAGTTCTTCGCCGCGGCGAGACGGTCGAGACGTTGCGCGTTGCCGACACCACCGAGCAAGAGCTCGCGGACCTCATGATTGGCCAGAAGTTCGTCGAGAACACCTACGAGAAGGTCACCGGTGCCACAAAGGACGAGTTTGTCCTCCAGAACGTCTCGTATCACCCCGAGATCAAGCATGGCGGCCTGAAGGACGTCTCGCTCACCATCCACAAGGGAGAGATCCTGGGTGTCGCAGGCATCGACGGCAACGGCCAGACGCCCCTGGCCGAGGTCGTGACTGGCCTGGTGAAGCCGGACTCCGGTAAGGTCATTGGCCCCGACGGAACCGAGATTGCGGTCTTCTCGCCCGAGACCTTCATCGATGCCGGCCTGGGCAACATCCCCGAGGACCGCAACAAGATGGGCCTTGTGGGAGACATGACCATCGCCGAGAACCTCGTGCTCAAGCAGACCGAGTCCGACCAGTTCTCACTCGGCCATGGCAAGTGGCTCAAGATGGGCGAGATTCACTCCTATGCTGAGCGCCTGCGCGAGGAGAACGACATCCGTTGCACCTCCGTTGACCAGACGGCCCGCAGCCTCTCCGGCGGCAACCAGCAGAAGGTCATTCTTGCCCGTGAGCTTGAGGGGCACCCCAAGCTCCTCGTGGCGGTCTATCCCACCCGCGGCCTGGACATTGGCGCCACCGAGTTCATCCACAACCAGATCGTGGCCCAGCGCGACGCCGGGTGCGCGGTGCTTCTCATCTCGGCAGACTTCGACGAGGTGCTCAAGCTTTCCGACCGCATCGTGGTGCTCTTCGAGGGCCAGATCATGGGGACGTACCCGGGTGCGAATCCTCCTATCAAGGAGATCTCGCTCGCCATGGCAGGAAAGTAGGAGGGGGTTAACGTGGCAAAGAAGGCTCTGAGCCCGGAGGAGCGCAGCGAGAGGCGCATGATGATCCTCACGCCGGTCGTCGCCGTGCTCCTGGCTCTGATCATCGGCGCAATCATCATCGCATGCCTGGGGAAGAACCCGCTCGAGGGCTATGCGGCCATGATCCAGGGTTCCCTGGGTGACGGCGCAAAGCTGAGCAAGACGCTCGAGCGCGCCTGCCCGCTCATCTTCACCGGCCTGTGCGCGGCGTTCGCCTACAAGTGCGGCGTCTTTAACCTGGGCGGCGAGGGACAGTTCATCATGGGTGGCTGCGCCACCGCAACGTGCGTGCTCGGCCTGGGGCTCGAGGGCCCTGCCGGCCTTGCGCTGGGGCTTCTCGCCGGCATCGTGGCTGGCGCCATCTGGGGGCTCCTGCCGGGCATCATGAAGATCACCCGCGGCCTCAACGAGATGATTACCACGATCATGCTCAACTACGTGGCCATGTACTTCATGGAGTACATCTACAAGAACGTCTACTCCGATAACGGCCTGCCCAAGACCATCGCCATTCCGCAGTCCGCGCGCCTGCCCGAGGTCTTTGGCACGCACGTGGGCGTCATTCTCGCCATCGTTCTGGGCATCTTCATCTGGTACGTCATCTTCCGCACGTCCTTCGGCTTCAAGATTCGCGCGGTTGGCATGAACCCCATCGCCTCGAGGGTCAACGGCTTCCCTGTGCGTCGCCTGGTTCTGCTCGCCTTCATCCTCTCGGGCGCCATTGCGGGCCTGGGCGGTGCCGTCGAGCTCCTCGGCAAGACCCCGTACCGCCTGGCCGATGGCTTTGGCTCGGGCTTTGGCTTTGACGGCGTGGCAATTGCCCTCATCGCTCAGCTCAACCCCATCGCTGCCATCTTCGTGGCGTTCTTCTTTGGCGTCCTCTCCACCGGCGGAACCATGATGCAGAGCGTCATTGGGGTTCCCACCGCCATCGTCGAGATCATCCGCGGCCTCATCATCATCTTCGCCGTCGCCGGCATGGCCGCCGTCAAGCTCCCCAAGATCAAGGCCTACGTCGCCGCAAGGCAGGACGCTAAGGCCAAGAAGGCCGAGGTGAACGCGTAATGGACTTCATGACTGCACTTCCCACCATCCTCAAGGCCATGACCATGGGCGCCGTGCCTATTCTGCTGGCGGCGCTAGGTGAGGTCTTCTCCGAGCGAGCTGGCCTCGTGAACATTGGCCTCGAGGGCGTTATGGCCATTGGCGCATTTGTGGGCTTCGCCGTTGGCAAGATGACCGGCAACCTCTGGCTGGGCCTTGTCGTTGCCATGCTCGCGGGTGTCCTCATCAACATGCTCTATGCGTTCTGCACGGTCACGCTCTGTGCCGACCAGGTGGTCACCGGTATGGCAATCAACATCCTGGCGCCGGCCATCGCGCTCTTTGGCTACAACCTCTTCGTCGGCTCCAACTCGGCCAACGCCACCGGCGACCAGATGGCGAGCATTGCCATTCCGGGGCTCTCGAGCATCCCCTTCATAGGCAACGCGTTCTTTAACCAGACGCTTCTTGCCTACCTGGCGTTTATCCTGGTCCCCCTGGTGCGCTACTTCTTCAAGCACTTCCGCGCCGGCCTCTCCTTCCGCTCCGTGGGCGAGAACCCCCACGCGGCCGAGACCCTTGGCATCGACGTCGTGCGCGTTAAGTACCTGGCCTGCATCGTCTGCGGCGCACTCGCCGCTGCCGGCGGCGCGTTCCTCACCCTGTGCTACACGCCCATCTACACCGACGGCATCGTGATGGGGCGCGGCTTCATCGCCCTGGCAACGGTAATCTTTGGCCGTTGGAGCGCGCTTGGCGTCCTGGGTGCCAGCCTGCTCTTTGGCTTCTTCGACGGTCTCAATGTGGCGCTTCAGGCTCAGTTCCAGTCTGCCCCGGTCATGTTCTTCAAGATGATCCCGTACATCTTCACCATCGTGGCACTCATCTTCTTTGGCTCCAAGCACGCCGGCCCCAAGGCAAACGGGCAGCCGTACTTCCGCGAGCAGCGCTAGTCCCCCAGAGGTACCCGGCCCGTCACCGAGGGGTGGGTGCCGCTTAGGTTACTCTGTGGTTTCATTCCCCCTGCGTCCTAGTAACGTTCAGAGGGGAAGAGTTTGGGATGAGGGGCGCACCCTGCGCCTCTCATAACGGAGGAAGGAAAGGGCACATCATGAGTGAAATCAAGAAGTCTCTGTCCGCCGCTATGCTCGACAGGCGCCAGGCAATCGTCCTGGGACTCGGCAGCGTGGGCGCGCTCGCCCTTGCCGGCTGCGGCGGCTCTGGCTCCAGCTCCAGCTCGTCCGATAGCTCCGCCTCTGGGTCCGATTCCGAGCAGAGCAGCTACAAGGTCGCCATGATCATGAGCGGCATCATCACCGACGGCGGCTGGGATCAGGGCCACTATGAGTCCCTCAAGAGGGCCCTGGAGTCTCACCCCAAGTGGACCATGCTCGAGCCCAAGGAGAACACCGCTGACGCCGACGCTGCAACCGCGGCGCAGACCTACGTCGATCAGGACGTCGACCTCATCATCGGCAACGGCAACCAGTTTGCCTCCGACTGGGCCGAAGTTGTCGCCGACGCGGCCGACAGCCACCCCAAGGTTCACTTCCTGATCACCAACACCGACCCCACAACCGAGATGACCGACTACGAGACCCTCGATCCCGTCGAGACGGTTCTTCCCGACTTTCAGCAAACGGGTGCCCTCGCCGGCGTGGTGGCTGGCCTCATGACGCAGACCAAGAGCATCGGCTTCATCGGCGGCATGAAGCTCCCCTCCACGATTACCAAGTACTCCGCATACCTGGCGGCGGCGAAGAAGATTGACCCGTCGATTCAGGGCCAGTACAACTTCGAGGCCGGCTTTACCGATGCGTCTCTCGGCACCAACCTCACGCAGCAGTGGATTGCCTCCAACAACGTCGACGTCATGTGGGGTGACGCCTCGGCTGTCGACAACGGCGCACGCCAGGCGCTCGAGGCCGCCGGTGCCGACACGCACTTCGACATCGCGCAGCCCATCGACATCGTGGGTGCCGACCAGCCCACCGTTGTGACCTCCACCGTCACCGACTGGATGATTGGTCAGGCCATGGACGAGATCGAGTCCGGGTCCTTCGGCGGCGGCAAGGCCATTACCGGTAACATGGACAACGGTGGCATCACGCTTGGCAAGTTCTCTGACAAGGTCTCCCAGGACGTCCAGGACAAGATCAAGGAGTACTCCGAGCAGATCAAGGCTGGCACCTTCGTCACCGACGACGAGGTCTCTGCCATTCAGAACACGCTGTAACGCTGCATTGCGTTGAAGGCCGTCCCCTCGTTTGGGGGCGGCCTTTTTTGTAACCGCGAATGTGGCGGCAGGTGGTCTTGCCCGTCGCTGCGAGCCGGAGAGGAGAGAGCGCATGGCGCGCAAGGAGTTCTCGCACGATGAGGATCTGGTACTGCTGAGAAGGGCCATAGAGGTCTCTAAGAGCTCGCGCGAGCACGGCAACACGCCCTTTGGGGCAATTCTGGTTTCGCCCGAAGGCACGGTCCTCCTCGAGCAGGAAAACGTCGAGATCGAGACGCACAAGTGCACCGGACACGCAGAGACGCAGCTCATGGAGCGTGCGAGTCAGCAGTACGAGAAGAGCTACCTCTGGGATTGCTCGCTGTACACGTCGGCCGAGCCCTGCTCGATGTGCTCTGGCGCCATCTACTGGGGAAACGTGGGTCGTGTGGTCTATGCTATGACCGAGCGCAGGCTCCTCGAGCTCACGGGCTCAAATGAGCAAAACCCCACGTTTGACCTGCCGTGCAGGAAGATCTTTGCCGCTGGCCAGAAACCCATCGAGGTCGTGGGACCGTTCCCCGAGCTCGAGGCTGAGGCGGCAGCCGTTCACGCGGGGTATTGGGACTAGAGCAGGCATAGGGAGGACTGCCTGGGAGAGGGAGGTTGCTATGGCAACAAACGTTACGCGTAGGGATGCCATCTCGCTTGGTCTGGGAGGGACCGTTGCCGCATGCGGGCTTTCACTTGCGGGATGCGGGTCCTCGTCTGACGGATCCGGCACGGACTCTGCTGAGAAGAGCAGCTACAAGGTGGCCATGGTCATCAGCGGGCCCAAGAACGACGGCGGCTGGGGTCAGGGGCACTACGAGTCTCTTACCAAGGCCATCGAATCACATCCCAACTGGGAGATGCTTGAGCCTAAGGAGAACACTGCCTCTGCCGATGCGGCCTCTGCGGCGCAGTCCTATGTGGACCAGGACGTCGACCTTATCATCGCTGCCGGCAATGAGTTTGTCTCAGCTTGGGGCGACGTTGTTGCCGAGGCGGCGGATTCAAACCCCAACGTGCACTTCCTCATGACCAACACCGATCCCGCCACCGACCTTGCAGACTACGAGACCCTCGAGAAGGTCGAGACGGTGCAGGTGAACCTCAAGCAGACCGGTGCCCTTGCCGGTGTGGTGGCTGGCCTCATGACCAACGCGGGCCAGATTGGTTTCATTGGCGGGATGCGCCTTCCCACCACACTCACCAAGTACGCTGCCTACCTTGCTGCCGCGCAGAAGGTGAACCCGCAGGTCGAGGGTCATTACAACTTTGATGCGGGCTTCACCGATGCGTCCTTTGGCACCAACATCACCAACCAGTGGATTGCATCGAACAACGTCGACGTCATGTGGGGTGACGCCTCCGCCGTCGACAACGGCGCGCGCCAGGCGCTCGAGGAGGCGGGCGTCGACACGCACTTCGATATCGCTCAGCCCATCGACTCGGTGGGGCCCGACAACCCCAGCGTGATTACCTCAACCGTTACCGACTGGATGTTTGGCCAGGCCATGGACGAGGTCGAGGCCGGCTCCTTTGGCAACGGTGCCGTGATAGAGGCCAACATGGACAACGGCGGTGTCTACCTGGGCAGCTACTCCGACAAGGTCTCGCAGGAGGTCCAGGACAAGATTGCGAAGTACACCGAGCAGATCAAGGCGGACACGTTCCTCTCCGACGACGACGTCGATGCGATAAAGAGCACGCTGTAGCAGCGCTGACGTCTGGGACGACGTTCCTGCTGGTCGCATGATGAAAACGGGCCTTCCGGCGAGAATCTGACGCCCGAAGGCCCGTTTTGGCAGCGACCACGTACGAAAGCGCCTCTCGGGCGCCGTTTTCTCGCCCTTCCGTTAATCATTTCTATGTATAACGGTAAATCAATCTTCAAATAATATGCAGCCGCTTGCGGAGTAGTGCCTACCGCCTGCGGGCGCGATGACACCAATCAGAAACGTTTCCTTAATATCGACATTACAAAAAACAAATAGTGCGATAACAAAACTTGTTGGTAGACCCCAAGCAAAACGGCACGACGATGGTGCAGAGCAATGCCCGCCATCACCCGTTGAGACGAGAAGCCCTTCCAGCAAGCAACCTACCTCGAATGTCAGTTCAACCGCGCACCTGCCGGCAGTCACGATGGCTGCATGAGCGAGACCCGATGGCTCGCCAAGAGCGCGGCACCTTCAGACACACATCAAGCGTGGAACCAACCCGCGGACGCTGCCAAGGCCGTCTGCGGGCAGTACGTGTTGGCATCCAACAACGAGAAAGTGGTGTGTGACATGGAGAGTGCACTTGATAAGTTCTTCCACCTCAAGGAGCGTGGAACCACCGTAAGGACCGAGCTTCTCGCCGGCCTTACAACGTTCATCACGGCGGCGTATATCCTTGCCGTGAACCCCTCGGTCCTCTCGGCCACGGGCATGCCGCAGGACGCCCTGTTCACCGCGACGGTCCTCATCTCCACCATCGGCACCTTGATGATGGCGTTTCTCACCAACTACCCCTTCATCCTGGCGCCGGGCATGGGCATCAACGCCTACTTCGCCTACACGGTGTGCTTGGGCATGGGCTACTCCTGGCAGACGGCGCTCACCGCGATCTTTGTCGAGGGCATCATCTTTGTGATCCTCTCGCTTACCAACGTGCGTGAGGCCATCTTCAACGCCATCCCCATGAACCTCAAGTACGCAATCACCGCCGGCGTGGGCCTGTTCATCACGATCATCGGCCTCAAGAACTCCGGCCTGGTCATCTCCAATGAGGCCACGCTTGTCTCGATGTTCTCGTTCCATGGCTCTATCGAGGCGGGCACCTTCTCGACCTCCGGCATTTCGGCGCTGCTTGCCCTTATCGGCATCATCATCACCGCAATCCTGGTGTGCAACAACGTGCGTGGCAACATCCTGCTTGGCATCCTCATCACCTGGGGCATCGGCATCATCTGCCAGCTCACCGGCGTCTACGTGCCCAACCCCGACGCCGGCTTCGCAAGCCTCCTGCCCGACTTCTCGCGCGGCCTCTCGGTTCCCTCGATTGAACCCATTGCCTTCAAGCTGGATTTCTCCAACTTCTTCTCGGTTGGCTTTGCGTCCGTGGTCTTTGCGTTCCTCTTCACCAACCTCTTTGACACCATTGGCACGCTGATCGGCTCCGCGTCCAAGGCAGACCTTCTCGACGAGAACGGCAAGCTTCCCAACGTGAAGGGCGCCCTGCTCGCCGAGTCCCTGGCCACCACGTTTGCCGGCCTCATTGGCACCTCGTCTACCGCGACCGCCGTCGAGTGCACCGCAGGCATCGCCCAGGGCGGACGCACCGGCCTCACGGGCATCACAACGGCCATCCTCTTCCTGCTGTCGCTGTTCCTCTCGCCGATTTTCCTTGCCATCCCGTCGTTCGCCACGGCGCCTGCCCTTGTCATCGTGGGCTTCATGATGTTTGGCGCCGTCACGCAGATTGACTGGGCCACCGCGACCGAGGCCGTGCCTGCGTTTGTCGCCATTGTTGCTATGCCCTTCATGTACTCTATCGCCGAGGGCATCTCTCTGGGCATCATCTCCTACGTGGCAATCAACGCTTGCTCGGGTGCTGAGAACCGCAAGAAGATCTCTGGCGTGATGTGGGTTCTGTTCGTGCTGTTCTGCATCAAGTATTTCTTCATCTAGTCGGTGGCACACGCGCTGTGCGCCTTATGTGAGGGGAGTACGTCATGAACGAGAACGCATTTGCAATCAAGGGCGACATCGTCTGGTCGCGCCACAATCACACGCTCTCTTGGGCAAAGGACGGCTACCTGGTAGTTGTTGATGGTGTTGTCCAGGGCGTTTACCAGGAGCTTCCTGCCGAGTACGAGGGCATTCGCATTGTTGACCACACGGGCAAGCTCGTTATCCCTGGCATGAACGACATCCACGTCCACGCCCCGCAGTACAGCTTCCGTGGCATGGGCATGGACCTCGAGCTTCTCGAGTGGCTCAACACCCACACGTTCCCCGAGGAGAGCAAGTACGCGGACCTCTCGTACGCCGAGCGTGCCTACGACATCTTTAGCGACGACCTGCTTCACTCGCCTACCACGCGTGCGGTTGTCTTTGGCACCATGCACGTGGAGCCCACCGAGCTCCTCATGGACAAGCTCGAGGCAACGGGCCTCAAGACCTATGTGGGCAAGGTCAACATGGACCGCAACAGCCCGGATTATCTATGCGAGAAGGACGCCGCCACCTCGCTTGCCGACACGGTGCGCTGGCTCAACGACGTCGAGGCCAAGGGCTACGCCAACACCAAGCCCATCCTTACGCCGCGCTTCACCCCCACCTGCTCCGACGAGCTCATGGAGGGCCTGGGCAAGCTCAAGCAGGAGAGGGGCCTGCCCTTGCAGTCGCACCTCTCCGAGAACCTGTCCGAGATTGACTGGGTGCATGGCCTGGCGCCGTGGTCGACCTGCTACGGCCAGACCTACGAGCACTTTGGCCAGCTTGACGGCGAGGGCAAGACCGTGATGGCCCACTGCAACTACTCCACGGACGAGGAGATCGCCATCCTCAAGAAGCACAACGTCTTTATCGCAACCTGCCCGCAGTCCAACATGCAGCTGTCCTCGGGCATCGCTCCCATTCGCCGCTACCTGGTCGAGGGCATGAACGTTGGCCTTGGCACCGATGTTGCGGGCGGCGCGTCGCTTTCGATGTTCCGTGCGGTGGCAGACCTGGTGGGCTGTTCCAAGCTTCGCTGGCGCCTGGTGGACCAGAACCTCAAGCCGCTCTCTACCGCCGAGGCGTTCTACATTGCCACGGTTGGCGGCGGGGCGTTCTTTGGTAAGGTGGGCACCTTCGAGCAGGGCTATGACGCGGACGTCCTGGTCCTGGATGACTCCGGCCTGCGTACGACGCTCGAGTGCAACCCCGCCGAGCGCGTCGAGCGCTACATGTACCTCGCCGAGGAGGGCGGGCGCATCGTCGAGAAGTACGTTGCGGGTACGCGCGTGCTGTAGGTTGCGCTGGTGTTGCAGCGCCGGACGCCCCTGCGTCCGGCGCTTCTTTGCTCTAGGGGGCGTTGCTTTTTTACGTGAATAACGCCCAGCTCAGAGGGTATGTGAGACGATTGCAGATAGATGAACGGTCGGCAGCGGTTTGTGACCATTCGCCGCTGCCACACCGCGGCCCCTCGCGGGGTCACTAACATTTTGTTATGCAGCAATACATGTTTCTAGGAGAGGGAGCTTGTCATGGAACAGCTGAGGGAGGTTGGACGTCCCATCACGCGTGTCGATGCGTACGACAAGGTCACGGGGCGTGCCAAGTTCACCGACGACCTCTGCCCCAAGCCCTGCCTTGAGGCAAGGATCCTCCACTCGACGATCGGCAACGGGCGGGTGGTTTCGATTGACACCACCGAGGCCAAGAAGGTTCCCGGTGTGGTGGCGGTCTTCACCTGCTTCGACGTGCCCGATAGGCCCTACCCTGTGGCGGGCCACCCCTGGTACGCCGACAGCCACGCCGAGAAGCGCGACCTTGCGGACAGGAAGCTCCTCGACGACCGCATTCGCATCTATGGCGACAACATCGCCGTGGTCGTGGCCGAAGACACCGTGGCCTGCGACCGCGCCTTGCGCAAGATCAAGGTCGAGTACGAGGAGTGGCCGGTCGTCTACGACCCCAAGGAGTCGCTCAAGGGTACCGAGCACCCGGTTCAGGACATCAAGCCAGACAACCTGGTGGCCCACACCTGCGCGCTCACCAGCCCCGAGAACCTCGCCAAGTACGGTTACAAGACGGTGGACGACGCCATCAACGACCCCGCGTACCACCACATCGCCATCCACACCGAGACGGGCGAGCAGTCCCAGGTTCACATCGAGACCTGCACCTCGTTCTGCTACATGGAGGGCGGCAAGATCGTCTGCGTGGCCTCCACCCAGATCCCGCACATCATGCGCCGCGTGATTGGCCAGGCCCTGGGCATCCCTTGGGGCGACGTGCGCGTGATCAAGCCCTACATCGGTGGCGGCTTTGGCACCAAGCAGGACATCCACTACGAGCCGCTCAACGCTTGGATCT
Organism: Tractidigestivibacter scatoligenes; assembly: GCF_001494635.1. Classification (GTDB taxonomy): domain Bacteria; phylum Actinomycetota; class Coriobacteriia; order Coriobacteriales; family Atopobiaceae; genus Tractidigestivibacter; species Tractidigestivibacter scatoligenes. The sequence continues at coordinate 448,948 of NZ_LOJF01000001.1, forward strand.
GCCAGCAGCTCGGCGGGCGCTGCGTGCGCCTCGAGCTCTCGCGCGAGGAGCTCTTCTGGGACACCTCGGGCCGTCAGCCCAAGTCCTTTGACGTCGAGGCCTCCTACGGAGACGACATGCTCCTGCATGCCCGTTCCATCCGTGGCTGGTCCAACACCGGCGGCTACATCCACCACGGACATGCACTGGTGCTCAACTCGGTGAACTCGTTCCGCTGGCTCTACCACACCAACGAGGTGGCCTCCAGAAGCGAGGCCTGGACCGTCTACACCAACGGACCGCACACGGGCGCCATGCGCGCCTACGGCGTGCCCGAGGGCGTCTGGACGGCCGAGTGCCTCATGGGCGACATCGCCCATGACAACGGGTGGGACGGTGTCGAGTTCCGCCTCAAGAACTGCATCCGCGAGGGCTTCGTGGACGAGTTCACGCCCGGTGGCGCCGTTGCCGCCCACACCTGCACGCTTCCGCAGTGCGTGGAGAAGGGCAAGGAGTGGATTCACTGGGACGAGAAGAAGCGCGAGTACGCCAACCAGACAGGCCCCATCCGCCACGGCGTTGGCGTTGCGTTCTTCGTGTACAAGACGGCGGTCGCGCCGTTCGCGCTCGAGACGGCAACGTCGCGTGTGACGCTCAACCAGGACGGCTCGGTGCAGCTCCAGATGGGTGCCACCGAGATTGGCCAGGGCGCCGACACGGTCTTCTCGCAGATGGCTGCCGAGGCAATTGGCGTCGACACCGAGGACGTCCACATCGTCTCGTTCCAGGATACCGACGTGGCTCCATATGACGCTGGCGCCTACGCGTCGCGCCAGACCTACGTCTCTGGCACGGCCGTCAAGAAGGCGGGCCTTGAGCTGCGCGAGAAGATCCTCGCCTTTGCGCACCGCCTGTATCCGGCCGCCGGCGAGAACCTCGACCTTCGTGACCACGCCATCTGGGACGCCACCGGCCGCCAGGTATGCACGCTTGCCTCGCTCGCCCTTGAGGCCTACTACAACGTGGACGCGAACGACCAGCTAAGCGCCTACGCCACGGCCAACGTCCACACCAACGCCATTGCCACGGGCTGCACCTTTGCCGACGTCACGGTGGATATGCCGCTTGGCAAGGTGACGGTCAACAGGATCATCTCCGTACAGGACAACGGCCGCCTGATCAACCCCAAGCTCGTGGAGCAGCAGGTGCACGGCGGCATGGGCCAGTCCATTGGCTTTGCGCTCTCCGAGGAGGTCCAGGTGGACCCCAAGACCGGGCGCGTGCTCAACGATACCCTGCTCGACTACAAGATCCCCACGATGATGGACCTGCCCGACCTCAAGGCCGACTTCGTCGAGTCCGACGACCCCACGGGCCCCTACGGCAACAAGGCCGTTGGCGAGACCCCCATCATCTCCCCGGCGCCCGCCATCCGCGACGCCATTCTCGACGCCACCGGCGTGAAGTTCTATCACATGCCCATGACCCCGCAGCGTCTTGTTGAGGGCTTCAAGAGGGAGGGGCTGATCTGATGTACGACATTGAATCCCTGTACGAGGCGACGAGCGTCGAGGACGCCTGCCGCGCCCTGGCCGAGGACCCCCAGGCCATCGTGATTGCCGGCGGCACCGACGTGCTCGTAAAGGTGCGCGGCGGCAAGCTTGCGGGCGCACACCTGGTCTCGATTCACAACCTGCACGACGAGCTGGATGGCGTGACCCTGGCCGACGACGGCACGGTCGAGATTGGCCCCATCACGTGGTTCCACCACGTCACTACGAGCCCCGTCATCCAGGCTACGGTTCCCACGCTGGGCGAGGCCTGCGACACGCCGGGTGGCCCGCAGCTGCGCGTCTCGGGAACCATTGGCGGAAACGTGTGCAACGCTGCCACCTCGGCAGACAGCGCCTCGACGCTCTTTGCGTACGGCGCCCTGCTCGACGTGGTGAGCACGCGCGGCAAGCGCACCATCCCCATTGAGGAGTGGTATGCCGGCCCTGGTCGTTCCTACAGGGAGCGCGACGAGGTGCTGGTCAAGATTCGTATCCCGCGTGACCACTATGAGGGCTTCACCGGCCATTACTTCAAGTACGGCAAGCGTCGTGCGCTCGAGATCGCAACCATGGGCTGCTGCTGCCTGGTCAAGCTCGGCGCCGACAAGTCCACGATTGACGACATCCGCCTCGCCTTTGGCGTCGCCGCCCCTACGCCCATGCGTGCCACGGGTGCCGAGGACGCGGTGCGCGGCCTTTCCGTGGCCGAGGCAGTCGAGAAGATCGGCGAGCTTGCCCAGGCCGAGACGCACCCGCGCGACTCCTGGCGCGCGTCGAAGGACTTCCGCCTGCAGCTTATTGGCGAGATGTCGCGTCGCTCGCTCATCGAGGCCGCGCGCAAGGGAGGGGCTGATATCTAATGGCAATGCGCATTCTCAAGTGCACCATCAACGGCAAGCCGGTGGAGGTTGGCTACGACCCTCGCGAGTCGCTGCTCGACACGCTGCGCGATCGCCTTCACCTCACGGGCACCAAGCGTGGCTGCGAGGTTGGCGAGTGTGGTGCGTGCACCGTCCTCATCGACGGCGTGGCAACCGACTCCTGCCTCTACCTCACGGACTGGGCACAGGGCAAGGACATCCTCACCATCGAGGGCGTCCAGAAGGCGGACGGCTCGCTTGACCCGGTTCAGCAGGCCTTCATTGACGAATTTGCCGTTCAGTGCGGCTTCTGCATCCCCGGCATCATCATGAGCGCCATCGAGATGGAGCGCACGGGCAAGACCTACACCCGTGACGAGATCCGCAAGCAGCTCTCGGGCCACCTGTGCCGTTGCACGGGCTACGAGAACATCGTGAACGCGGTGGAAAAGGCCGTCGACGTGATGGACGGTGTCGTGGGCGAGGGAACCGAGAAGAGCGCGTAGCTCTGACCGGCATATCGTGAGACAAAGGGAAACTCCCTTTGTCTCATCTGAGGGCGCGTCACACAATCGGAGACGAATGTGTGACGCGCCCTGCTTGTTACAGAATCGTGCGACGAATGTGTCGCAAAGTGAGGCCATACGGACGGGCATTGATGCTCTGGCAGACGATGCCCAACCGCAAATTCGTGCCAGGGTGGAGGAGACCCCCCTCGTTTCTAGCCCCAGCTCACCACGACGGTGCTGTTGTCATGCACGCCCTCGGCAGCAAGCTCATCACCGGCCTTTACGTCGTAGCCGGCTCGGCGCAGGCGCCTAAGGAACGCCACGAGCTTGGCGTTGTACTCGTTGAGCAGGCGCATCTCCTGCAGGGGAGAGATGAGTCCCTGCGGCCGGCCGTGGATGATGTTCGAGATGGCATCGGCCACCAGGACGTTGCTGTTAGCGAGAAGGTCATTGTAGAAGGCGTTGCCCGCGCCAGCGCAGTCGGTCTCGCCGGGCGCAAACTTGAGCATCACTGACGTCCTGCCGTACATGGCGTACGTGCGGATGCGCGTGCTGGTCTGACCCTCCGCGTTATGCATGGCCCAGCGCAGGGCATTCGCGGCAAGGGTGTCTGCCTCGGCCTGCGAGCGGCCGGGCTTGGCAGTTGCAGTGAGGGCGCGCGCGTCATCGGCGGAGATGAGCTCCGTTGGCTGCGGCATCTTGGCGTTTGTCTCGTTCATGGCTTCTCCGTTCTGGCGTCGCATTGCGGGCGGCGCACCTGGCGGGACGTTGGTTTGCTGAGCAGATAATACTGCGATGTGTCTTTGCGCTGGGGGCAGTTCGCTTGGGGGCGCGAGGCCACCGCTCGCCGTGCTTTGCGGTCTCTTTTCATCCTTACGGCACCGACCGTCTGCCATACGCCCAATAGATAGTCTGGCAACCTTACAAACCGTTATGATGATGTGGTACCACCGATATTCAAATAATTAGATAACGGTGGACGCATAGAGATTGCCCGTCCGGGCTGGGTTGGCGTGAGGACGCTCCCAGACGGGTTCAGTGCTGCAGCTATGTGGGTCTCTCGCAAGGTTCTGCCTGGACGTGAGGACGTCGGCCATGCGTGGACACAGGAGAGGAGTCACCATGGCAGACGAGTACGACTACCACAAGATGTGGGGCGACCTGGGCATGGACGTTGAGGCACACGATGGCCTTCTAGGCGTTGTGGGCGAGATGTACCAGACCATGTTCCTCACCCAGAAGAACAGGCCCGCATCCACATCCTATCTGGACGGCGTTGCCGCGAACTTGCACTCCGGCCGCATCCGTGAGATGGTCGACGGCCGCAGCGAGGGCAACCCCAAGAAGATCATCGGCAGCTTCTGCCTCTACGTGCCCGAGGAGGTTGTGACTGCCGCGGGTGCCGTGGAGGTTGGCCTCTGCGCCGGTGCCGAGTGGGCGCCCGAGGACGCCGAGAGGTACGTGCCGCGCAACACCTGCCCGCTCATCAAGGGCTTCATGGGCTTCAAGCTGGGTCGCGTGTGCCCCTACATCGAGAGCGCCGACCTCGTGGTTGGCGAGAACACCTGCGATGGCAAGAAGAAGGCCTACGAGCAGTTCTCCAAGCTCAAGCCCATGTACATCATGGACGTGCCGCACGTGAGGAACGATGATACCAAGCTCCAGTGGCGCCACCAGGTTCACGCGCTTGCTGCGCGCATCGAGGAGGAGACCGGCCAGAAGATCACCGAGGAGAGCCTGCGCGCAGCCATCAAGCTTGCCAACGACAAGCGCCGTGCCCTGCAGCGCCTCTCGGCCACCCGCGCGGCCGACCCCGTGCCCATCTCGGGCCTTGACTGCCTGCTTACCGTGCAAGCAGCGTTCATGGATGACTCGGCGCGCCTAACCGGCGCAATCAACCAGATGGCCGACGAGTGCGAGAAGCGTGCGGCAGAGGGCATTGGCGCGGCACCCAAGGGCGCCAAGCGCATCCTCTACACCGGCACGCCAATGGCCGTGCCCAACTGGAAACTCTTCAACATCATCGAGAAGGCCGGTGGCGTGGTGGTAGGCGAGGAGTGCTGCACCGGTAGCCGCTACTACAAGGATCTCGTGCCCGAGGACGGTGCCACCGTCGATGAGATGCTCGACGACATCGCAGACCGCTACCTCAACATCCAGTGCGCCATCTTCACGCCCAACCAGGGCCGTCGCGACGACGTCATTCGCATGGCGCGCGAGCTCCACGCCGACGGCATCATCGACGCGTCTCTCTCGTTCTGCACCATCTACGAGATGGAGGCGTTCGACATGGAGAAGGCCGCGCAGGAGGCTGGCATCCCCTACATGCACCTCTCGACCGACTACTCCGCCGAGGGCGACGGCCAGCTCACAACGCGCATTCAGGCCTTCCTCGAGATGATCTAGCAGCTTGCAGCATTTTCCCTGTGGGGCCGGGTGGCCGATGGTTGCCCGGCCCCTTCTGTGTCTCTCGTTCTTTAGCGGTATGTGAGAATCACGATGCTCGCCAACTGGGCAAACGCGACCTCAGATTCTCAAATACCGATAAAGAACGAGGGTAGAGCAGCCGTGGCTCGGAGGGCGAGGGGCGAAAGGCTCACCGCTGGCGGGCGTATTCCTACCGTTGGGGGTCCCCAGTCGATTGTCAAACAATTTGTATGACAAGCAGACTAATAATTTGACGCGGCAAAGCGGCCTATGGCACGCTTGAGCACGTCAAGGACATCCGACGGGGCGTAGAGGCGCCCGGGGGAGGGCTCACATGGCAGCACAGGCAGAGGCAGAGCAGGAGCTCGACGAGTCGCTCTTCAGACGAGACGGTCTACCGCCGGTAGGGTCGCTTGTCCCCATGTCTCTCCAGCACGTCCTGGCCTCGTTTGCAGGTGTCATCACGCCGGCGATGATGATAGCCACCACCTGCGGATTCACCCAGGAGCAGGAGACGGCCATCATCCAGGTGGCACTCATCCTCTCGGCCATCGATACGTTGCTGCAGCAGTTCCCGCTCTTTGGTCGCATTGGTTCGGGCCTTCCCATCCTTACCGGTGTCTCGTTTGCCTTCCTGCCTGCGTTTCAGGCAGTGGGCGCGCAGTTTGGCTTCTCGGTGCTTCTCGGCGCCGAGCTCGTAGGCGGCATCGTTGCCATACTCTTTGGCATCTTCTACAGCAAGGTGCGTAGCCTCTTTCCGCCGCTGGTAACCGGTACCGTGATCTTCACCATCGGCGTCTCGCTGTATCCCACGGCAATCAAGTACATGGCTGGCGGCGCCGGTTCGGCAAACTTCGGTGGCATCTACAACTGGATTGTTGGCCTCATCACCTTTGCCGTTGTCTTTGCGCTCGCCAACTTTGGCAAGGGCGTGCTCAAGCTCGGCTCAATCTTCTTTGGCATCATTATTGGCTGCATCGTGGCCATCCCATTTGGCATGGTGGATGGCTCCGAGGTGCTGAGCGCCGGCTGGTTCTCGCTTCCACAGTTCATGCCCTACGCCATCGAGTTCAATCCGGCCGCCTGTATCACGCTCGGAGTGGTCTACATCATGGTCAACGTGCAGCTTATCGGCGACCTCTCCGCGGCATCCGCGGGCTCGATGGATCGCATGCCTACCGAGCGCGAGATTGGCGGCGCCATCAAGGCCCAAGGTATGGTGAGCATTATCTCGTCCTTCTTCGGCGGCCTTCCCACCTCGGCCTTTGGCCAGAACGTGGGTATCATCGTGAGCACCAAGGTCATCAACAAGTGGGTCTTTGGCGGCGCGGCGTTTGTGTTTCTCGCCGCGGGACTCTGCCCCAAGCTCTCGGCGCTCTTGCTCATGATCCCCCAGCCGGTCATTGGCGGCGCCACCATCAGCGTCTTTGGCACCATCACCCTGAACGGCATCCGAATCCTGGTGAAGGACGGCCTTACCCCACGTGCCTGCACCGTCTTTGGCATCTCGGTGGCATTTGGCATCGGCATCGCGCAGGTCTCCGGCTCGCTGGCCGGCCCTGGCATGCCCGAGTGGATCTCCACCATCTTTGGCACTTCGGCCATCACACCGTGCGCGGTTATGGCAATCATCCTGAACAGCGTCCTGCCGCCCGAGGACAACACGCCCGAGCAGCGCAACCTCAAGCCGCTCCGGAATGGCGGCAACGGCTCGAGTGACGAGAAGTAATTCCCCGTTGCACAACCTGCACCAAAAAGCTCGCCGCCCCGCAGGATTGCCTGCGGGGCAGCGTCGATGAGACAAAGGGACTGTCCCTTTGTCTCATTTTTGTCTCATCCGTCCCGTCCAAAGGCTGCGACCGACCTTTTGCCGGCGGGGCGACAATAGCCCTTGCAATGTGTCCCGGAAGTGGTGTAATTGGTGTGCTAACAAAAAGTTTGGCAGTAAGACAGTTTTTCTTTTTCTAGTCCATTGGGCGCCGGGGTCGGCGCGTAGAGAGGGGAGCACCATGGAGCCTAAGTTCAAGTGGGTCACCAATCACATGCCCAAGAGCGAGGACAAGAACCTGCAGGTCATGAGCTTGGAGAACGTTGCCAAGGCCCGCGCGTTCCACAAGAGCTTTCCGCAGTACTCCGTGACTCCGCTCGCCAACCTCTCCGGCATGGCCAGCCGCCTTGGCCTGGGCGGTCTCTACGTGAAGGACGAGAGCTACCGCTTTGGCCTCAATGCGTTCAAGGTGCTCGGCGGCTCCTTTGCCATGGCGCGCTACATCGCCGAGGAGACCGGCCGCGACGTGGCGGACTGCGACTTTGACTACCTCACGTCCGACCAGCTCGAGCACGACTTTGGCCACGCGACCTTCTTCACCGCAACCGATGGCAACCACGGTCGCGGCGTGGCATGGGCTGCCCACCGCCTGCACCAGAACGCTGTGGTGCACATGCCCAAGGGCTCCACGAAGACCCGCTTCGACAACATCGCCAAGGAGGGCGCCAAGGTCACGATCGAGGAGCTCAACTACGACGACTGCGTGCGCCTTGCTGCCAAGGAGGCCGAGCAGACCGAGCATGGCGTGATCGTGCAGGACACCGCGTGGGAGGGCTACACCAAGATTCCGTCGTGGATTATGCAGGGCTACGGCACCATGGCCGCCGAGGCCGCGGACCAGCTGCGCCAGCTTGAGGTCAACCGTCCTACTCACGTCTTTGTCCAGGCTGGCGTGGGCTCGCTCGCAAGCTCCATGGTCGGCTTCTTCTCCAACCTCTTCCCGAGCAACCCGCCCAAGTTCGTGATCATGGAGGCCGGCGCCGCCGACTGCCTCTACCAGGGCGCCGTTGCCGCGGATGGCAACCCGCGCATCGTGGGTGGCGACCTCCAGACCATCATGGCCGGCCTCGCCTGCGGCGAGCCCAACACCATTGGCTGGGACATCCTGCGCAACCACGCGGACGCCTTCGTGAGCTGCCCCGACTGGGTCTCCTCCAAGGGTATGCGCATGCTTGCCGCGCCCGTGAAGGGTGACCCCGCGGTCACCTCTGGCGAGTCCGGTGCCGTGGGCATGGGCGTCATCTCCACGCTCATGACCGATCCGGCCTACGCTGAGCTGCGCGAGGCACTCGAGCTTGGTCCCGACTCCCAGGTGCTTCTCTTCTCGACCGAGGGCGACACTGATCCCGTTCGCTACCGCCAGATCGTCTGGGACGGCGCGTGGCAGAGCGCGGACGCCGAGTAGGGCCACCTCAGCGCCTGAGGGCGTCATTGCAAAGGACGAGCCCTGCCTCCCAGGGCTACAGCGGCCGGTGCGCGCAAGCGTGCCGGCCGCGTCCTTCTCGATGCTAGGATTGTCCGTACGAGATAACCAAGTCTGGATGCGGAGGGCGCGATGGCCAATCTCTACCTCGTTGAGGATGACCCCAGCGTGCGCGAGCAGCTGTCGGTACTTCTCTCAAACGCTGGTCACCACGTCCAGTGCGCCACCCACTTTGACCACCTGGTCGAGGACATCACTGCCGCCTCGCCCGATGCCGTAGTGCTTGACCTGGGCCTTCCTGGAACCGACGGCCAGTACGTGGCTCGTGCCCTCAGGCAGAGGAGCGACGTTCCCATCATGGTGCTCACCAGCCGCACCTCCGAGCTTGACGAGCTCATGAGCCTCTCGATGGGCGCCGATGACTTTGTGGCCAAGTCCGCAAACCCGCAGCTCATCCTTGTGCACCTTGAGGCGCTGCTGCGCCGCAGACAGCCGAGCAAGGCTTCCCGTGTCAGCGCGGGTGGCCTGAGCCTCGACGTGGTGCGCGCAGAGGCAAGCTACGGCGGCAAGACCGTCGAGCTCTCCCGCAATGAGCTGCGCATTCTCGAGTGCCTCATGCGCCAGCCGGGCGCCATTGTCTCTCGCGAGGACCTCATGGAGGCTCTCTGGGCAACCGACGCCTTTGTGGACGACAACACCCTTACGGTCAACGTCACCCGCCTGCGCCAGGCGCTTGGAAAGGTGGGACTGCCGCACGCCATCACAACGCATCGCGGCATGGGCTACTCGCTGCGGGTCGATAACGTATGAGCCCTCTTACGTACCTTCGCAGCCACGCGCTGCGGCTAGTCTGCTCCGTGGCAGTGGTTGCCCTGCTCGCCGTCATGCTGCCTATGGTTGGCGTGGAGACGGGCGCTACTCAACTCGTGGTGCTTCTCGTTGCTGTGCTTGAACTGGTGAGCATTGTGTGGGAGTGGCTGCGCGAGCGCTCGTTTATGCGGGGACTTGCGCGGCTGGCCGAGGGTGAGGGCGACGTGCTCGATGCCGTCGACACCCTGCCGGAGCCCAGCTACCCCGAGGGCGAGCTTGCTTGGGATGCGCTGCAGAGCGTGGCCCAGGCCTCGCACCGAAAGGGTGCCGAGCTTGCGGAGGAGATGCAGGACTATCGCCGCTACGTCGAGCTTTGGGTCCACGAGATTAAGACTCCGCTTGCCGCGATGAACCTCACGCTGGCAAACAGCCGCGGCGAGGACGCTCGGTCCCTCTCGCGCGAGGTTGCCCGCGTGGAGGCGGACGTGGAGAACGCCCTCTACTATGCGCGCAGCACCTCGGTGGCCGAGGACTACCTCCTGCGCCGCTGCAATCTGGCCGACCTGGTGCGTGAGGCCGTGAAGTCCCGCGCGCGTTCTCTCATCGAGGCGCATATGGCCGTTGACCTGGGCGTCCTTGAAGGCGAGAATGACCTCTGGGTCTTCTGCGACCCTAAGTGGATGGTCTTCATCTTGGGACAGCTCATCGACAACGCCGTGCGCTACCGCGCCGTGCCCGAGCACGACGGGCGAGAGGCGCGACTGAGCTTCTCGGCACGCGTCGAGGGTGCCGGCAGCGCCAGCGAGCGCGTGGTGCTCAACGTGGCCGACAATGGGTGCGGAATCTCCGAGGCGGACCTTGGCCGCATCTTCGAACGCGGCTTTACCGGCACCAATGGCCGGTCGCACGAGCGCTCTACCGGCATGGGGCTCTACCTTGTGCGGACGCTCTGCGAGAAGATGGGCCTTGCCGTGGGGGCCACAAGCGCCGTAGGCGTTGGCACGACCATGAGTATCGCCTTTCCCAGGGAGCGGTCGCGCGTCGTATAGCAGGCGCTTCTCGTGCCGTGCGAGACATGACACAAACGTAAGGTTGTGTCACGGCAATCGATGGCAGCCCAGACGGCTGCGGTCCACCATGTATCTCGCAATCACAAGGCGGGCGGCCGCAACGGCCCACCTGCACCAACACGAGAAGGAGCCACACATGGCACGCCATATGGACAGCGACAGCGCGAGCATGGCCCACGGCGCCCCGGCGCCCGTGCTCGAGGTGCGCGACGTGACGAAGACCTACGGCGGTCACAGCGCCACCACGCACGCACTTAACGGCATCAACCTTACCATTGCGGCGGGGGAGTTCGTCGCCCTCATGGGCCCCTCGGGCTCGGGCAAGTCCACGCTGCTCAACTGCATTGCCACGATCGACGCGCCCACCTCGGGCACCATCATGCTTGCGGGGACGAACGTCTCGCGCATCTCCCGCTCGCGCCTGGCGGACTTTCGCCGAGAGAAGCTCGGGTTCATCTTCCAGGACTCCAACCTGCTGGACAGCCTTACCGCGCGCGAGAACATCTCGCTGCCGCTGACCATTGGGCGCGTGCCCGCCGCACAGATTGAGGCCGACGTGGTTGCGGCAGCCACCTCGCTGGGCATCGAGGAGGTGCTCGACAAGTATCCCTATCAGATGTCCGGCGGACAGCGCCAGCGCGTTGCCGCCGCGCGTGCCCTAGTCACCAACCCGGAGCTGGTGCTGGCCGACGAGCCCACCGGCGCCCTTGACTCCAAGAACGCCAAGCTCCTGCTCGAGAGCCTTGAGTCAATCAACCAGTCGAGAGGTGCCACCGTCCTCATGGTTACCCACGACGAGACCGCCGCGAGCTACTGCCGCCGCGTGCTCTTCATTCGTGACGGGCGTGTCTTCACCGAGCTCGACCGCGGCAGCGACTCCCGTCACGCCTTCTTCGAGCGGATCATGCAGGTTGTGGCCGTGCAGGGAGGGGTCGACGATGCTCGCTAAGCTTGCCTTTGGCAACATGCGCAAGCTCCTGCATGACTATGCCGTGTACTTCCTCACGCTCGTGCTGGGCGTGGCCGTGTTCTATGCGTTCAACACCATGAGCATCCAGGGCGACTTTCTCCGCGGCGACGTGGGCGAGACGCTCAGCCAGGTGGGACAGATCCTCGATGGGCTTACCGTCTTTCTCGCCGTGATCCTTGGCTTTCTCATGGTGTACGCGAACAACTTCCTCATGCGCAGGCGCAAGAAGGAGCTTGGCCTCTACCAGGTGTTGGGTATGCGTACGGGGCAGGTGAACGTGGTTCTTGCGCTGGAAACGCTGCTGGTGGCCGCAGTCTCGTTTGGCGTGGGCATTGCCCTGGGGGTGCTTGTCTCGCAGGTCCTGCTCTTTGTCACGGCTCGCATGTTTGCGACGACCGTCCAGCATTTCTCGTTCTTCTTCTCAACGGACGCGTTTATGCTCACCCTGGTGTGCTTTGGCGTGATCTTTGTTGTGATGATGCTCTTCAACTGGATAACGCTGCGCCGCGTGAGGCTCATCGACCTCATGAGCTCTGCGCGACAGAACGAGAAGCAGTTTGTGCGCAGGCTGCCGCTCTCCATTGTGTTGACGGCGGCGGGCCTTGTGCTCATGGGCGTTGCGTACTGGCGCCTTATCAGGGACGGATTCCCCATGGATAACTCCATGCAGGGGGGCTTCATTATCACCACCGTCATGGTCGCAGTAGGCACGTTCGTCTTCTTCTATGGCCTTGCAGGCACGCTTACCGCGCTGCTCACGCACATGAGGGGCTTCTATTGGCGCGATCTCCACATGTTCACGACGCGACAGATTGCCTCTCGCGTGAACACCACCGCGCTCTCCATGGGGGTCATTGCGCTCATACTCTTCCTTGCCATGACGGCCATGACCACGGGCATGAGCATCTGCAACACCCTCAACGCCATGGCCGAGAAGGGAACCCCCTACAGCGCGTCGATCTCGGTGCTCCCGACGGACCCCGTTGCGGACCCCATAGACCTTGAGGCAGAGGTTGCAAAGGTGGGCGTCGACCTCTCTGCGGTGGGAAGCCACGCCACGGTGAGAATTGCCGTTGTCCCGTCCGAGCTCGAGGGCGACACCTCGACCCTCCAGCGCATCTCGGAACTTACTGGGGAGACCATCCCCAAGGGGTTCGAGCACGCCATGGTTGGTGAGGTCGTGAGCCTGTCCGACTTCAACGCCGTCCGTGCGCTGCTGGGAATGGAGCCCGTATCGCTGGATGAGGGCCAGTACCTCCTGCTCTGCAACATGGACCAGGTCGAGCCATTTGTGAACGGGGGGCTTGAGAAGGGCTTCTCTGTCACGGTGGGTGCGGCCACGCTCACGCCCGCTCGTACCACGGTGATCGACGACGCCTCAGCAGTGCTCCAGGACAACGGCCTGGGGGCCAATCCCGGCACGTTTGTAGTGGCAGATGACCTGGCGGCGAGCTTGCCCACGTACCAGCAGGTGGTTGACGTTATGTACGCTGGCCCCACCGAGGAGGGCGACGCCGCGCTCAAGGGGTTGGAGGAGAGACTGGGCGATAGCCTGGGCGAGCGATCGGCGCTTACGACCGTCGACACCGTCACGAGTGTGCTTGCCGATGGCACAACCACAACGGGGCTCATCTCGTACATGGCCATCTACATTGGATTTGTGCTGGTCATTGCCTGCGCCGCCATTCTCGCCATCCAGCAGCTCTCCAACGCGAGCGATTCTGCGGGCAGCTATCGCACCCTCTCTGAGCTGGGGTGCTCCGAGCGTCTAATCTTTGGGTCGCTGCGGGCGCAGGTGGCCATTGCCTTCGTGCTGCCGCTTGCCGTGGGGCTCTCACACTCGCTCTGCGCAATCAGCGTGGTGAACGAGCTGGTGAGTGCCTTTGGGTACAGCGACGCGCTTGACGGGATGACCCTGGGGCTGGTGCTGTTTGCGCTGGTGTACGGCGGGTACCTGGCACTTACGTACCGGATGGCCCACGGAATCGTGCGCTCCGCCGTGCGCACCACGCGCCGCGCGCTGTAGGGGAGGGTGTCTTCTCGCCTGGCGCCGGGCGCCGTGCGGGGCCAACGCGCGGGGCGCGGGGCGCCCAAGGGTCCCTTTTCGACGAGAAAGCCGCTGGAACCTTCCTTCGGGCGTCATTTTGACGCCCGAAGGGCCGTTTTCGCAGCAAGTGCGTACAACCCTCGCTCCGGCGCCGTTTTCTTGCCGGAAGGCGCATTTTTGCAGGTCGATGTATCTCCTTACGCGAACGGAATACGTCATGGAACTCTTGCTTGCCATCACCGTATTTGCCGTCATCGTACCCGTGGGCCTGATGGCTCTCGTCTTCAGGATTTCCGCGGGGATCGTCGGATGGGTCTTTGGCGCGGGCTGTTCGGTTGCGCCGGTGCTTCTCGTCCTGGTGCAGTGCCTTGCCCTTGGTTGACGGTGAGGTTCCGGGCCCTGTTTGCCCTTCTCTGCGGAGAATAGCTCCTTTTCTTAAACGGTCGCCGCGTTTCCGCAGGTCGGCGATTTTCGTTTTAAGAAATGGAGCTAAACTCCGACGAGCGGGCTCTTACCGGCCTCCGCCGGGGGACGGCAGCGACCGCACGGCTACTCTGCTGGTCCCTCTCGCACGAGCCACGTACCTGCTCTTGCGCTGCCTTCTCTCTTTAGAAATCCCTTGTCTTTCAGTTGTGCCACGAGGCGCTCTGCGCTTCTCTGCGAGCATCCCATCTCTTGTGCGAGCGATGGGATAGTTCCGCGAGGGTTCCTCTTGAAGAAGTCAAGAGCGACGCTCGTCTCGGTCTGAGGCTTGCTCGCCGTTCTCGCAAACGGAAGCATGGCGTCGCGAATACACTCGAGCATGAGCTCCACAAAGATCTCGCTTGACCCCTCCGCGTCGGATTGTGCGAGGGCAGCGTAGTAGTCTGCCTGCCGTCTTCTGATGGTGCTCTCAATGGGGAGCCAGGCTAGCACCGGCCTCCATCTGGAAAGGAGGAGGGTGTGCCAGAGCCTGCCCGTTCTGCCGTTTCCATCGGAGAAGGGATGGCAGAACTCGAACTCAAAGTGAAAGACGCAGGAGGCAAGAAGGGGATGCATGGACGTTGACCCCAGCCAGTCGAAGATGTCTTTCATTACCTGCGGCACATACTTTGCGGGCGTGCCCGTATGGATGAGATTTTCGCCGTCAAATACCCCCACATTGCCTGAGCGGAATCGACCGGCCTCGGGAACAAGCCCTTCCATCATGGTGCGGTGGGCAAGAAGAAGGTCATCGAGGGAGAGCGGATTGAGTTCTGGAATGAGGTCGTATGCGCGCTTGGCATTTTCCACCTCGAGGATGTCATGCTTGTCGCCAAGAACGCGCCTGCCGTCGAGAATTGCGGTCACCGCTCCCTCGTCGAGCCCGTTTCCTTCGATGAGAAGCGAGGAATGGATGGTCTTAATCCTAAGCTCACGATGCAAGGTAGGGCTTTTTGCGAGCGGTGCCTGCGGGGAGAGGGAACCGACAAGCTCCGCAATCTCCATGCAGAGTGAATCGATGTTGTCGTTGCGCTCGAATGGCGGCTCGTACGGCATCCTGGCCTCCTCTTTACCGCCAAGATTATACCGCCAATGGCGGTAATCGTTGTGGCACGGTGTCGCCGGGTGCTACGCCGCTGCGCCCGGCGGTACTCGGTGCTGACCCTTGCGCGGAGAATAGCTCCTTTTCTTAATCGCCGGCCGCGTTTCCGCAGGTCGGCGATTTTCGTTTTAAGAAATGGGCTAAACTCGGGCGAGAGTCCAACAAACTTGGTTACAAAGCTGGGTGCGGCTTCCGCTAACGCGGCACAACAACGTACAATGAAACGCACAAGTGTCGACCACACCCTAACGAAGGGATTTGCCATGGCTTGCTTTGTCGTACCCGCCGCCGAGGGCGCCGCTGTGAAGGTCATCGAGCAGAAGGCCAAGAAGAGCGGCGAGAACACCGAGGCATGCGCCCGCCGTGTCGAGCGTCTCGGCTGGCTCTCCAAGATGCTCTGGGGCGGCAGCGCCCTTCTCGCCTTTGAGCACGTCTGGCATGGCGAGGTCGTGCCGTTCTTCCCGTTCCTTTCTGCCATGGCCACGCCTGCGGACGCTGCGGCGATGCTTGGCGAGATGGCGACGACCGGCGTCGCGATGGCCGTCGTGGTGACCGCCGCCTGGGGTGGCCTGTGCGCCGTCGCGAACGCGATTGAGCAGCGCGCTGCCTCCGAGCAGGCCCCGGCGCTTGAGGTGTAGCCGATGACGCTTGCCATCACCGTCCTGGTGGCCGTCGCCTTCACGCTTGTGTGGTACTTGCGCCGCGACGACGACCTCTGCCTGGGTCTGCCGTGCCTCATGTTCTGGGGCGCGTCGCTCATGTGGCTGGTCGACGCGGTGGCCGAGTATCTTCAGGAGGGCGTGGCCATCTTCCAGCCGTCTGGCGAGCAACTATCCAACGACGCGTTCCTCGGTGTTTGCGTGGTTGCTCTTGGGCTGGTCATCTGGGTTGTGACGCTTCTGGTGAAAGACCCGCGCGGACGCGTGCGCGCGGCGGTGACACACCAGCAGCAGTAGCGCTGCCGAGAAGAACGTGGGGCCCTGGCCCCGGCGGCATCTTGTCGCCGGGGCCTTTGCGTGGTGCGGGGTCCGTCTCGGCCTGCTGAACTCGCCGACCGCCTGCGCGGGCCGCCGTCCCCGCCGCGTGGGCCGCCGTCCCCGCCGCACTCGCCGTTCCCCGCCGACTGCCTCGAGGGAAACCTGCGGCTTAGTAGAAGTCGCGAGCGGGGCCTGTCGAGAAGAACCGCAGGTAGATGGCCCGGCCCTTCTCGGCGCACTGCTATTAACCCGCAGGTTTGGCCGGGGACGCCCCCAACGCCCCTTCGCGGGCCTCCCGCCGCCACACATTCGTCTCGCGAACCTGTACCGTCCTGTGCGGGATACGCAATCGGGTCCGAATGTGTAGCGCCCCGCCCCGAGCCGCCCCGCCCCGAGGCGCGTCGCTCTCCGCACCTACAGCATGATGTCGAGACAGAACGTTCCATCCTCTGCCCGCGCAACCAGCGTGCCGCCGTACCGCTCTGCTATCGCGCGCATTGAGCGCATGCCAAACCCGTGGTTGGCCTTGTCGGCCTTTGTCGTCTGCGGCAGGCCGTCTTCAAAGGTGGGTTGGGCGCCCAGGTCGTAGTAGTTCTCGACGCTTATCGACGTAACGCCCATCGTACGGCGCACTACCACGGAAATCGACCGCCGGCTCGCCCAGCGAGCAGCATCGACGGCGTTGTCCAGGGCGTTGCCAAAGAGCGCGTAGATGTCTGCCGGCGCCATGAAGTCGAGTGCCGAGCCGTCTGCCACGCAGGTGAGCGTGATGCCCTCGCGCTGGCATACCAGACTCTTCTCGGTAAGTATCGTATCCAGCGCCTCGTTGCCCGTGCGAACTGCCGCATCGTACACGTCGACCTCACGTGCGACGTCTGCTAACGCGGTCGGATCAACCACGGCACCCCCGTTTGCCAGCGCTCGTATCTGATGGCGCAGGTCGTGGCACTTGATGTTGATTGCCTCGATACTCTCGCGGCTCTGCTCGTACTGGCGCTCGCGCTCGGCGAGCACGCGCTCGGTGGTATCCCGCTCGGAGGCAAGCTTGCGGTTAACCAGCAGCTCGTACTCCATCCACACGGTGAAGACGCAGATAAACCCATGGACAAGCCGAAGGAGCACCGCGTAGGCAACGGGGATGCCCATCTCGCAGAGGCCCTTGATCACCAGGTCAAACCCTATGACCATGAGAATGACCACGGCCATCATCGTGATCATCGACCGGTCGCTTACCTGCTCTAGTCCGCGCTTGCTCAGCCTACGTGTGACTAGCGGGTAGGCAATGGCATAGGTCCCAAGCGTGACCAGCCACGTGAGCAGGGCAAACGTGCTTAGGGGCGTTTCGCGCGAAAGAGCTGCTGCCGGGCCTGTTCCCTCAACAAACAGCCAGATGAACTCACCCAAGCCAGAGGCTAGGTTCTGTATCGCGTACCCAGCGGAGCAGCAGAAGAGCGCCGTCCATATGGAGGCGTCAAACAGGTAGGTCACCGCAAATGAGCAGGCAACAAGCAGGGCCGAGAAAAGCATTACTTCGACGACATACGTCTGCGAGCGTGACAGAGCTGGGGATGCGATTCCTGCAGACAAGACCAGTGCAATCGCGAAGACGAGAAGGAGCGCGATAACCAGCATACGCCGTGCGAAGTGCTCGCGCGGGGTTAGCGCTCCCGCAAAGAGGGCTATCCCCAAGGCAACGCGCACGAGTAGACCAGTCATGCTGAGTACTGCGGGCAACAGCTGCTCCATCATGCGCTCCGTCCAACGTAAGCGGCAAGGCGCTCGAGCGCTGCCTTTCGCTGTGACCTGCTGTAGAAGAGCTCCGTTCCGTCCGACATGACCACCGAAGTCGAGCGTATCCGTGCTACCTGCGCCATGTTGATCACGCAGCTGGCGGCAATCTTGAGGAAGCCCTTGTCGGCCAGCTCCTCTGCGACTTTGGCGATTGTTCCTCGCACGCGCAGCGGGTTATTCTCGCCGGCAAGGTGATAGTGCAGGTCATGCTTCATGATGTCGATGTAGAGAACGTCCTCGAGTCGCACCACGCGAATGCCGTCTTGAGTGGGAATGGCCACGGTGCCCTTGGACGTCCGCTTGACCAGGCGCATGGCGCGGTCCATGCGAAGCGAGAAGTCATCGTACTGGACGGGCTTCACCATGAAGTCGAGGGCATCTACCTGGTATCCCTTGATGGCGTACTGTGCCAGGTTGGTCACAAACACTAGCGGTGTCTGCTCGTCGTAGCCACGAAGAATCTGCGCCGCCTCCATGCCGTTGATGCCTGGAAGGTCTATGTCCATGAAGATGAGGTCTGCCGGGTGGCTTCCGTTCACGAACTCCACCGCCGAGGAGAGTACGGTCACGGCAAACGAGAGACCCCTCTCTGCTGCATAGCGGTCTAGATGCCCTCGAAGGACGTCCGCCTCTGCGGGGGAGTCTTCCACGATAAGAATTCGGTATGCCACGGTTGCCTCCCAACTAAGTCGTGGCCCTCACCCGATTATGACAGCAGCCCCCAGTCTGCGGGGGTCCTGACCATCATGGGACCATCTAGCGGAACTCCCACCGCGATCATGCGGCGGGAAGGCAAGATCCCAGGGGAAAGGGGAGAGATGGCAGACGAGAAGGACAAGCCGACAAAACCGACCAAGCCGGTAAAGCGTCCCAAGAAGGCGCTGTTTGTGATCATGTGCATCCTGTCGGTGCTCGTGGTTGCGGTGACACTTGTGGTGGGAGTTGTGGCGTCTCCGTACTTTGACCTTGTGACAACGTTTACAACGAAGCCGGATATGGCATCAACCGAGGTCCAGCAGGCAAGCCAGGCCACGCGCGATATCACCGAGGAGGTGGAGGCGGAAGGCGTCACGCTGCTCAAGAACGAGAATGACGCCCTGCCGCTCGAGGGCGTGACCAAGGTGAACGTGTTTGGCTCGACCGCAGACAACAACTTCAGCTATGGCGGGACGGGCTCCGGATCTGGCGACACCAGCAAGAACGTGACCTTCTACCAGGGGCTTGAGGATGCGGGCCTCTCCGTGAACCCCAACCTCAAGCAGTTCTACGATGAGAATGCCATCTCTGCCCAAGACATGGGCCTCGTTGGCACGGACTGGAACCTCTACGAGCTGCCGCAGTCCAGCTACACCCAGGACGTCATCGACGACGCCAAGGCGTACTCGGATACAGCGATCGTGGTTCTCACCCGCAAGGGCGGCGAAGGTTTTGACCTTCCCACGGACATGGCCGCCTATGAGGGCTCCGAGGCCGGCCGCAGCTACCTTGAGCTTTCGCCCAACGAGGAGGACCTTCTCGCCATGGTCGAGGGGAACTTTGACCGCGTAATCGTGGTGCTCAATAGTCCTAACGCTATGGAGCTTGGCTTTGTTGACGCCCCCCAGGTGGACGCGGCCCTGTGGGTGGGCACGCCTGGCGCTACGGGCTGCGAGGCCATTGGCAAGGTACTCACCGGTGCCGTGAACCCCAGCGGTCGCACCGTGGACACCTTCCCATACGATGTTGAGAGCGCCCCAAGTTACTACAACTTTGGTGCACACGATTACTCAAATGTGCAGCACACCAACCAGTCCATGTTCGCTGGCTCTGGCGACGCGACTGCCGGCACGGAGAACGTCCACTTTGTGGACTACGTCGAGGGCATCTACGTGGGCTACCGCTACTACGAGACCGCCGCGGCAGATGGCTACATCGACTACGACGCAACGGTTCAGTACCCGTTTGGCTACGGCCTCTCGTATACCACCTTCGACGAGAAGATCGCGGACTTCTCGGACGACGGCACCACCATCACGATGACCGTCGACGTGACCAACACCGGTGACGTTGCGGGCAAGGACGTTGTCGAGGCCTACTACAGCGCACCCTACACGCCCGGCGGCATCGAGAAGAGCGCCGTTGTTCTCGCCGGCTTTGACAAGACAAAACTGCTTGAGCCTGGGGAGACCCAGACGCTCAAGATCAGCTGGACGCACGAGGACATGGCCAGCTACGACTACACTGGCGTCAAGGCCAAGGGCGGCGCCTACGTCCTGGAGGCCGGCGACTACCAGGTGAGCCTGCGTCGCAACTCTCACGACGTGGTGGATACCCGTACGGTGACCATCGACCGTGACTACATCTACAACGACGCCAACGACGGTGCCCGCTCCTCTGACGGCGTGGCTGCAACCAACCAGTTTGACGACGTGAGCTTTGACGGCGGCGTCACGTACCTCTCGCGTGCGGATTGGGCCGGCACCTTCCCCACGATGGCCCCTGCCGAGAAGGAGGCCCCTGCCGAAATCAAGGACGCGCTGGACAACCCCGCGCCAGTCGAGAACCCTGACGTCGACGACGTGACCTATGGCGCGAAGAACGGCCTTACCCTGGCCGACATGACCGGCCTGAGCTATGACGACCCCCAGTGGGACAAGCTCCTCGACCAGATGACGCTTAACGAGCAGAAGATGCTCGTCTCCAACGGCGGCTGGATGACCTTCTCGGCCAAGAGCGTGGGCAAGCCCGCGATTGTCGAGTGCGACGGTCCCAATGGCGTGAACAACATCATGGCGAGCTACAACGGCACGCAGCTCACGGGCCAGAGCGTGCTTGGCTACACCTGGAACAAGGAGCTTGCGCAGCGCGTGGGCGAGCTGTTTGCCCAGGAGGCAACGGCGCTCAAGGTCGGCGGCCTGTACGCCCCCGGTGCCGACACGCACCGCTCGCCCTTTGGCGGCCGCAACTACGAGTACGTGAGCGAGGACGGTCTGCTCACCGGCGAGATCGTTGCTGCCGAGGTCCGCGGCATCCAGTCGCAGGGCGTGTACTGCTACGTCAAGCACTTTGCCCTGAACGACCAGGAGACGCACCGCGGCGATGCCGGCGGCCTTGTGACCTGGGCAAACGAGCAGTCCATGCGCGAGATCTACCTGCGCCCGTTCGAGATTGCCGTGAAGGACGGCGGCACCATGGCGATAATGAGCTCCTACAACCGCCTGGGCACCACGCCCACTGCCGAGAGCCACGCGCTGCTCACCCAGGTGCTGAGGAACGAGTGGGGCTTCCGCGGGTCCGTCGTGACGGACTGCATACTGTCCGCTGATACTGTGAACATCAACCGCGGGCTGCGCGCGGGCAATGACCTCTACCTGGCGTTCATGCAGAACAATATGCTCACCAGCGACACGCTGGAAACGGCAGCCGGGCACCAGGCGCTGCGTAACGCTTGCCACAACATCTTCTATACCGAGGCGAACTCCTCGAGCACGTTTACGGTGGGGATGTTTGGGCAGAGTCCGCTAATCACCGCGGTTGAGGTTGTGCTTGCGGCAATCATTGCCCTGCTGGGCACGTACTTCGTGCGTCGCCACATGAAGATGAAGCGCTGGCGCGCCCAGCAGCAGTAGCGCTGCCGAGAAGAACGTGGAGCCTAGGCCCCGGCGGCATCTTGTCGCCGGGGCCCTTTCGTGGCGCGGGGTCCGTCTCGCCCAGCTGAACTCGCCGACCGCCTGCGCGGGCCGTCCCCCGCCGCGTGTGCCGTCCCCCGCCGACTGCCCCGAGGGAAACCTGCGGCTTAGTAGAAGTCGCGAGCGGGGCCTGTCGAGAAGGACCGCAGGTAGATGGCCCGGCCCTTCTCGGCGCACTGCTATTAACCCGCAGGTTTGGCCGGGGACGCCCCCAACGCCCCTTCGCGGGCTGCAACCTGTCTCGTGCCGCGGCCCGCTCCGATTCCCGAGCGGGGAAGCACCCTTCGCACCCACCGTCTACCGCGTCAAAAAGACCGTCTGCGAGAAAAGTGAACAGTTTGCCAAAGGCCCTTGAATTCCCTCTCGCACGTGCTTTAATAAGGTCAACCAAACAAAAAGTTTGGTAAGCAGACTTATTGTTTATGGTGCTAAGTCAGCAAGAACGTTGCTCGATGCGAGGAGGACCCAATGAAGGAACTCGACTACGACAAGATCAAGGAAGCGGCGAAGGCCTACAACGCGGACATGACCGCGTTCCTGCGCGCCATGATCTCCCACCCCAGCGAGTCCTGCGAGGAGGGCGACGTTGTGGCCTGCATCAAGGCCGAGATGGAGAAGCTCGGCTTTGACGAGGTCAAGGTCGACGGTCTCGGCAACGTGATGGGCTTCATGGGCACGGGCGACAAGATCATCGCCATCGACGGCCACATCGACACCGTGGGCATTGGCAACCGCGACAACTGGGACTTCGACCCTTACGAGGGCTTTGAGGACGACCAGCTCATCGGAGGCCGTGGCGGCTCCGACCAGGAGGGCGGAGTTGCCTCCGCTACCTACGCGGCCAAGATGATGAAGGACATGGACCTCATCCCCGAGGGCTACAAGATCATGGTCGTGGGCACCGTCCAGGAAGAGGACTGCGACGGCATGTGCTGGCAGTACATCTACAACGTCGATGGCATCAAGCCCGAGTTCGTCATCTCCACCGAGCCCACCGATGGCGGCATCTACCGTGGTCACCGCGGCCGCATGGAGATCCGCGTCGACGTGAAGGGCGTCTCCTGCCACGGCTCCGCGCCCGAGCGCGGCGACAACGCCATCTACAAGATGGCCGACATCATCAACGACGTCCGCGCCCTCAACAACAACGGCTGCGACGAGTCCACCTCCATCAAGGGCCTCGTCAAGATGCTCGATCCCAAGTACAACCCCGAGCACTACGAGGACGCCCGCTTCCTGGGCCGCGGCACCTGCACCGTCTCCCAGATCTTCTACACCAGCCCCTCGCGCTGCGCCGTGGCTGACTCCTGCGCCATCTCCATCGACCGCCGCATGACCGCCGGCGAGACCTACGAGTCCTGCCTCGAGGAGGTCCGCAACCTCCCCGCCGTCAAGAAGTACGGCGACGACGTGAAGGTCTCCATGTACATGTACGACCGTCCCAGCTGGACCGGCGAGGTCTACGAGACCGAGGCCTACTTCCCCACGTGGATCAACAAGGAGAGCGCGCCGCACGTCAAGGCACTGGTCGACGCCCACAAGGCCCTCTTTGGCGACAAGCGCATCGGCTGCGAGAAGTCCATGGACAAGCGTGAGGGCAGGCCTCTGTGCGACAAGTGGACCTTCTCCACGAACTGCGTCTCCATCCAGGGCCGCTATGGCATCCCCTGCGTTGGCTTTGGCCCCGGCGCCGAGTCCCAGGCGCACGCGCCCAACGAGGTCACCTACAAGCAGGACCTCTCCACCTGCGCCGCGCTCTACGTTGCGGCCGTGAACCTCTACGACCCCAGCCAGGCCACCGGCGATGCCACCGAGTTCCGCGCCAGCCTCACCGGCAACGACATCAAGTAATTAACTGCGTCCCGGTCGCGGCGCACCGCTGCGACCGGGTCCTCTGCACGTAGACCCAGCGGTCACCGGGAAGACCCAGTCACGCGTATCAAAGAAAGGGAAACGAATGGACGCCACGTTCCAGAACTACCTCGACCAGCTCGAGAAGCTCGACTACTCCAAGATGTACAACAGCGACTTCCTGCACACGTGGGACAAGACCACCGACGAGCTCCGCGCCCTCTACCTGGTCGCCGATGCCCTTCGCAACCTGCGCGAGCGCAACATCTCCACGCGCATCTTCGACTCGGGCCTCGCGGTCTCCAACTTCCGCGACAACTCCACCCGCACGCGCTTCTCGTTTGCCTCCGGCACCAACATGCTGGGCCTGCAGCTCCAGGACCTCGACGAGTCCAAGTCGCAGATTGCCCACGGCGAGACCGTGCGCGAGACCGCCACGATGATCAGCTTCATGGCTGACGTCATCGGCATCCGCGACGACAAGTTCATCGGCGAGGGTGACGCGTACATGAAGGAGGTCGCGGAGTCCGTGGCGCAGTCCTACGCCGACGGCATCCTCGACCACCGTCCCACGCTCGTCTCGCTGCAGTCCGACTCCGATCACCCCACGCAGTCTTCGGCTGACCTGCTCTACCTCATCAACGAGTTTGGTGGTCTCGACAACCTCAAGGGCAAGAAGGTCGCCGTCACCTGGGCCTATAGCCCCTCCTACGGCAAGCCCCTCTCCTGCCCGCAGTCGCTCATCATGCTGCTCACCCGCTTTGGCATGAACGTCACCCTGGCTCACCCCGAGGGCTACGACCTCATGCCCGAGCTGGTCAAGCAGGCCGGCGTCTACGCTCAGGAGTCTGGCGCCACGTTCACCCAGGCCCACTCCATGGAGGAGGCCTTCGAGGGCGCTGACATCGTGATCCCCAAGAGCTGGGCTCCTTACGCGGCCATGGAGAAGCGCACCAAGCTCTACGCCGCCGGCGACTCCGAGGGTATCGACACCCTGGAGAAGGAGCTTCTTGCCCAGAACGCCACCCACATGGACTGGCACTGCACGCCCGAGCTCATGACCAAGACCGCAAACGGGATGGACACCATCTACATGCACCCGCTGCCGGCCGACATCGAGGGCGTCTCCTGCGAGCACGGCGAGGTTGCCAACGAGGTCTTTGAGGCCCACCGCGATGGCCTGTACAAGGAGGCCAGCTACAAGCCGTACGCAGTGGCAGCCATGATCTTCCTGCAGAAGGCCAAGGATCCTGTTGCCATGCTCAAGGAGCTCGAGCAGCGCGGCCGCAGCCGCTGGCTCGAGGCCTAAAGCCGGGTATCGGGGCGACTGGCGCAGTACCCACAAGGGAACGCGCGGGCTGGTCGGGCCGAGCCGGTGAGCTCGGTTGGCCGGCCCGCGCTCTTTTTCACACGAACACGACTAGGGGAGAACGGAGAGGAACGCATGGGCAAGAGAATCGTCGTCGCACTGGGCGGCAACGCGTTGGGGAAGAACCTGCCAGAGCAGATGGCGGCCGTGAAGCACACGTCCAAGGCCATCGTCGACCTTATTGCCGAGGGCAACGAGGTTATCGTGGCGCACGGCAACGGACCGCAGGTGGGCATGATCCAGGAGGCCATGACCCAGCTCACACGCTCTGATCCCGAGAAGTACATCCCCTGCCCGCTTTCGGTCTGCGTTGCCATGAGCCAGGGCTACATTGGCTACGACCTCCAGAACGCCATCCGCGAGGAGCTGGCCAACCGCGACATCCACCACGGCGTGACCACGGTGCTCACTCAGGTCGAGGTCGACCCAAACGACCCTGCCTTCGAGCACCCCACCAAGCCTATTGGTGCCTTCATGACCAAGGAGGAGGCCGACCGTATGGTGGCCGAGCGCGGCTACACGGTGGTCGAGGACTCCGGCCGCGGCTGGCGCCGTGTGGTCGCAAGCCCCAAGCCCCAGGCCATCGTCGAGCTTGACACCATCCGCTCGCTGGTCGAGGCCGACCACGTGGTTATTGCTTGCGGTGGCGGCGGCATTCCCGTCTACCACACCGAGGGCCACCACCTGAAGGGCGCTGCTGCCGTCATCGACAAGGACTTTGCCGCAGCCCGCCTTGCCGAGCAGCTTGATGCCGACGCGCTTGTCATCCTCACGGCCGTCGAGAAGGTCGCCATCCACTTTGGCAAGCCCGACCAGACCGAGCTTGACGAGCTCACGCCCGAGACTGCCCAGCGCTATATTGACGCGGGCGAGTTTGCGCCCGGCTCGATGCTGCCCAAGGTCCAGGCGGCGCTGCAGTTTGCACAGTCCGGCTCCGGACGTATGTCGCTCATCACCGAGCTCGACCGTGCGGCGGACGGTATTGCCGGCAAGACTGGTACCATCGTCCGTGGGTAGCATGTAGACATCGCAACGGCAATGCGCACGAGGTGAGGGCCATGGAACCACGGGTATTCTCGTTCCTCATTGATGAGGATGGCGGGCGCTTCTTTGGCCCGGGTCCCATGGCCCTGCTCGCTGGCGTTCGCGAGACGGGTAGTCTTTCTGCCTCCGCCAAGGCCATGGACATGAGTTACACCAAGGCCATGCGCATTCTGCATGATGCCGAGCGTGCCCTGGGATGCTCTCTTACCGTGCGCTCAATTGGTGGCGAAAAGGGCGGGAGCTCGAGCCTTACGCCCGAGGGGGAGGACTTCCTCCATCGCTACGAGGCGTGGCGACAAGGCGTTACCGCTGCGGCAAACGTGGGCTTCTCGGCAGCGTTTGCCGGCGTTGCTGGGGTGCCCAGGCTGGGCTGCGTGGTCATGGCAAACGGCGAGGCTACGCGCTTTGGCAGGCAAAAGCTCGTGGAGCCGCTGCGTGGCCGGGCGGTGGTCTCGCACACGCTTGACGCACTGGTGTCACCGCGCCTGGACGTGGTGGTCTCCACAAGGTGGAATCGCGTCCGAGCTGTGTGCGAGGCCAGGCATGTGGCCTGCGCGGAGCCTGCGGGGGCGCTCCAGAGCCAGACCGTCCATGCAGGTGTCAAGGCGCTGGGCACGCGCGCGGGCTACCTCTTTGTGCAGGGCGACCAGCCGCTGCTCTCTGGCGCGAGTGTCGAGGCCCTGCTCGACGAGTTTGCCGCACATCCTGACTGCGTGGCGCGCCTCGCGTGGCAGGGCAAGCCAGGGAGCCCCGTGATCTTTCCGGGCTACCTGGCAGACGCACTTCTCGGCCTCGAGGGAGACGTGGGTGGAGGCGAGCTGCTGCGTAGGAATCCAGACCTTGCTGCTGCCACGCGGCTCGTCGAGGCGCGCTACCCGGCCGAGCTAGATGACATTGACACCCCATCCGACCTCGAGCGGGTTGCCAGCGAGCTGGTGGCTGTGCGCGAGGCCATAGAATCCGGGCAGGACATATGGCCCGCTGCGGGCGAGAAGGACAGCGCCCCCGGCGAGCTGGGCTCTTCTCTGTAAGGGGATGGTTGTATGGTCGCACAGGCACGCAAGGTCCTGAGGCACGGCCAGCTGGTCACGCCGAAGGGAGTCTTTCTCGGCGACGTGGTCATCGAGGGCGCCAAGATCGCGGACGTTGTTCCCGGTGGCGTCGACGAGGCGCAGCTTGCGGACGCTGAGGTCTTCGACGCCACGGGCTGCTGGGTCTACCCGGGCTTCATTGATGCGCACACACACATGCAGTGCTGGACGGGCATGGACTGGACCGCTGACAGCTTCGAGACGGGCACGCGCGCCGCGGCCTGCGGCGGTACCACAACCATCGTGGACTACGCCACGCAGGACAAAGGCATGACCCTTCACCAGGCGCTCGACGAGTGGCACAAGCGCGCCGATGGAACCTGCACGGCTAACTATGCCTTCCACATGGCCATCGCAGACTGGAACGACCATACCCGCGAGGAGATCGCGGACATGCGCGAAGCGGGCATCACTTCGTTCAAGACGTACTTTGCTTACGATCACCTGCGCCTGGATGATGCCCAGACCATGGAGGTGCTCGAGGCCATCAAGCCCTTCGATGGCATTCTCTGCGTGCACTGCGAGAACGGCACGCTTGTCAACGAGCTGCAGCGCAGGGTGCTTGCCGAGGGCATCACAGGGCCCGAGGGGCACCCGCTGAGCCGCCCTGCCGAGTGCGAGGCCGAGGCCATCAGCCGCCTGATGTACCTCTCCGAGCTTACGGGCGCTCGCGTGAACGTGGTGCACTGCTCTACGCGCCTGGGCCTTGAGCAGGTGCGTGCTGCCCGCGAGCGCGGCGTGCGCGTGTCGCTCGAGACCTGCCCGCAGTACCTGCTGCTGGACGATACCCGCTACCTGGAGCAGGGCGAGGACGGCTTTGCCGGCGCCAAGTACGTGATGAGCCCGCCGCTGCGCAAGCCCACGGACATCGCGGCGTTGCGCGAGGCCGTGGCAGACGGCGAGGTGGACCAGATCTCGACCGACCACTGCTCGTTTAATCTGCATGGCCAGAAGGATCGCGGCCGTGGCGACTTCACCAAGATCCCCAACGGGGGACCTGGCGTTGAGCACAGGCCGGCGCTCATCATGACAACGTTCGAGGGGCAGCTTGGTCCCATGGACTATCTGCACCTGCTCTCCGAGGGCCAGGCGCGCGTGTTTGGCATGTACCCGCGCAAAGGCGCGCTTGCCGCTGGCTCCGACGCGGACATCTGCGTGTGGGATCCCTCGGCGCGCTGGACCATCAGCGCGGCCAACCAGCACCAGGCCGTCGACTACACCACCTACGAGGGCTTTGAGGCGCACGGGCGCGCCAAGCTCGTCTTTGTGAACGGCACGCTTGCCGTGCGCGACGGCGAGCCCACGGGCGAGAAGCCCGGCCGCTACGTGGCCCGCTAGGGCCGTGCGCGCCGCGGGCAGCGAGCTCCGCGGGTTTCTCGGCCCCGTTTTCTCATCCATAGGTCGTCCGCGTTTGCGGGCAGGAAGCGAAGGAGTTTCTCATGAGCAAGACCGCCATCGTCACCGATAAGGCCCCCAAGGCGCTTGGCCCCTATTCTGCGGGTGTCGCGTCCAACGGCTCCATCAACGTGTCCGGCCAGCTGGGCATCGACCCTGCTACCGGCAAGCTCGCCGGCGACGACATCCAGAGCCAGACCCGCCAGAGCCTGACCAACGTGAAGAACATCCTCGAGGCCGCTGGCGCCTCCATGGCCGACGTGGTCGAGACCACCGTCCTTCTCGCCGACATCAACGAGTTTGGCGCCATGAACGAGATCTACGCCGAGTTCTTTGAGGCCCCGTATCCCGCGCGTGCGGCGTTCCAGGTGGCTGCGCTCCCCGGTGGCGGCAAGGTCGAGATCAAGGCTGTCGCGAGGGTGTAGGTCTGGTCCGTTCAGTAGTATTGCTCCCCAAGGCGGGCGGTGCTGGCTGGTGCTGGCGCCGCCCGTTTTTCTCGGCGTGTGGGACGGCTGCGGTCGCGGAAAGTGACAATGAAAAACGCGGAAAGTGACAACGAGATTGACAATACATGCAAACTATGAAGTAAATAGCTAAATATATATACATAATGGAATATGTGTTATAAAAATATTCCTATAGTAACAGCCCCTCGCAGTGGTGCGAGGGGCTGTTTAATCTGGGTTGCCAAACGTTCCGAGGAGCAATAGTTCGGATTTGGTTAGTCCTCGTCCTCGTCGTCTTCAATGGAAGAAACGCCCTCGTCTACGCGCTTGGCAATTGCCACTGCATCATTCGAATTGCGTACGAACTCTCTAAAGTCCGGTTCCATAAGAAGAATGGCAGTTTTAGAGAGAAGCTTAAGATGAGTGGTGCCCGCTTCTGCCTCGGGAACCAAGAGAGCTATTGAGATGTCAACAGGTTTCCCATCGAAAGACGGCCACTCTAGCGCCTTCTTGGTCTTAAATACAATGACTGATGCATACTTGATTGCTGCCGATTTTGCATGGGGAACGGCAAATCCATCTTCCATCCCGGTCTCGCACTGGTTTTCGCGCCAGAGAAATGCCTGAAACACTGCCTCTGCGTCATCGGTGATACCAAGCTGCTCTGCACGCTTTGAAATTGCCTTAAGAACATCGATACGAGAATCCTCGTCCTGGTCCACAAATACGTTCTTGCTGGAAATGAATTCACCCATAGCATGTCTCCAAGGTCACTCTATATACTCCGCCCATAGGACAGAGCTATTAACTGTTCATTCCGATGGTTGCAGGCGAATCGGCGTTTTTCAAAGTAACGGTTCGTACCCTAGAAGTGATGAGATGCTTTGAGATGAGCAATAAGGTGAAAGTAATGAAAAAGTCGGTGAAAGAAATAACTCAGAATTATGAAAGCATATCGAAGATAATAATAGAGAATAACAAAAGAACGTTTGTGTTGCTGCCCGACGACATCATCTGCTGCCAAGACTCCCGAAATTAGTGACCGTAGAGAGAGGAGCTCCGCATGACTGCAGGAGAAATAGGTGAGCCGAGAGAGCTTAGGTCTGATGACAGGCGCAAGGCAATGGTCGAGCGCTTAAACGATGGCAACAGAATTACCGTAAAGGAAATGGCCAAAGAATTTGGCGTCTCTGAGGTAACGATACGGTCTGATCTTGAAGTTCTTGAGCGGGGAGGAAAGCTCAAACGAGTTCGTGGCGGAGCCGTAATGCTAGACCGTATGCGAGATGTTGCCGACATCCAGAGCAGAATGACCATTAATGTTGACAAGAAAAAGGTAATCGCTCAGCTTGCAAACTCATTGGTGTCAGATGGTGACTCAATCATCATTGACTCAGGATCGACAGCGTTTGAGTTTGCCAAGACTTTGGTCAACAAGAGGCACATTACCGTGCTTACGCAAGACATCAACACGGCAATGTTCATAGATTCCGAATTGCCGAGTGCATCTGTGGTGCTGTTGGGGGGAGCCCTTCGGCCTAGACACGGTTATTGTTGGGGGCCCCTGACGATTGGCGTGATAAACCAGTTATACGTAGACAAAGCCTTTATTGGCTCAAACGGGTTCTCTCCATCTCAAGGCTTCATGACCGAGAACCCGTATGGGAGTGAAGTGAAGCGATCCTTCATAGAGCATGCTCGTCATTCAATCATTCTCATTGATTCGAGCAAAATCGGCATTCATAGCTTTATTAAGTTTGCTGATATCGGCGAAGTTGATCATGTGGTAATGGACAGCGATCCTGAGGGTCTTGTATCAAGGGCTGCTAGCACGGTGTATCCTTCGCCAAGCATTTTGCTTCCATAGAAACGAAAATACTACGCGTCGATGTAAACGCCAATAAATAGCTGGTAAATTGTGCACGGCCAGATTACATCGAAGCTCATCTTTCGAAACTGACGAATATCTACCAGTAACTGCCGCCTACGACTTACGAAACATTTTCAAACTATTGTGCATTCCTTTCGATATATTGAGTCCAGTTGCAAGCGATACGACGGACACGGTTTCCTAAAGGCGCGTAAGTAATCTTCAACAGGATGCAAGCGAAAGGGATGCCATGAGAAAGTTTGATTTCGGCGTCGACACCTTTATCTGGAGCGAGGATTTCTCCGAGAAAGACCTGTGGGTCATCCGCAAGGCAAGCGATCTTGGATTTCATAGTATTGACTTCGCCGTGGCGCACCCTGACACCTTTCCTGTCCAGGAGGTTGCCGAGGAGCTTTCAAAGACCGGTCTTACACCCGTAACAACAACCACACTTGGGGCGGACACAAACCCCATCTCGCCTAATCCCGAGGTGAGGGCAGCTGCTGTAGCTCATATGAAGCGCATGGTGGATATCTCCAAGGCGCTGGGAGCGAAAGTGACCGGGGGCGTGAACTATGCAGGGTGGGGCTACCTCACTGGCAAGATGAAGACGCGCCAGGAATGGAACTGGTCCGTTTCCTGCATGCGAGATGTTGCCAACTATGCGCTCGACACCTATCCCGAACTGCGCATTTGCGTAGAGCCTTGCAACCGTTTCGAGACGCACTTCCTCAACACCGCGGTGGAGGCGGTCGAGTACTGCAAGGCTGTGGGTACCCCTAATATGGGGGTGCACCTCGATTGTTTCCATATGTCTCACGAGGAAAGCAACTGGACTGATCCAGTCTTCACGTGCGGTAAGCAGTGGCTTGGTTACGTGCATGTCAACGAGAACCAACGCGGAATCCCTGGTACCGGCATGGTTAACTTTCATGCGTTCTTTAACGCACTGGAAGATATCGACTACGAAGGACATTGCGTCATCGAGTCCTTTGACCCGAACTTCGAGGAGCTGTCGCGCAACTGCGCTATCTGGAGGCGTTTTGCTCCGACGGGTGAGGAGCTTGCAGTTAAGGGTCTCGCGAATCTGCGCCGCATTGCAGATGAGGTAGATTCCCGCAGGGATTCCCAGCTTGATCTCCAACTGGCTGATTAGGCGCATTTTCGATATGTGGCATCACTTGGCAGAGCGAATTTGCCTGCCAATTAATGACGTGTGGGCCTAGTGCACCCACCCAACGAGAGGAGACATCAATGCTTGTTAACATGACTCAGATTCTGAAGGACGCCGAGGCAGGCGGCTATGCCATTGGCTGCATCAACACCCCCAACCTTGAGACGATTCGCGGGGTCCTCGCCGCAGCGGAAGAGGTTAACGTCCCCATCATCATCGATCACGCTCAGGTCCATGATGAGAACGGCATCAAGGTCGAGGTTATTGGGCCCCTGATGGTGGAGTATGCTAAGAAGGCAAAGGTTCCCGTCTGCGTTCACGTTGACCACGGCTCTGACTTCTCCTTCATCATCCGCTGCCTGCGCGCCGGCTTCTCCTCGGTCATGTATGACCTCTCTGCGCTTCCCTACGAGCAGAACCTTTCCAAGGTCAAGGAGTTTACTGAGTATGCCCACAAGGCAGGCATCTCTGTGGAGGCAGAGCTTGGCATCATGACTCTCGCTATGGGTGAGGGCTGGACACACGAGACGATCAAGACCACCTTCACTGATCCTCAGCAGGCTGCGGATTTCGCTGAGCGCTCTGGCGTTGATGCCCTCGCAGTCTGCTTTGGCACTGCCCATGGTATCTATGCCGAGCCGCCTGTTCTGGATATCCAGCGCGTTCGCGACATCCGTGCGGCCATGCCAGACACGACTCGCGTTGTTATGCACGGCGGCTCCGGCGTTGATGAGAAGCAGGTCCAGGAGGCCATCACCGCTGGCGTCTCCAAGCTCAACTACTACAGCTATCTGGGCATGGCTGCCACCGAAAACATGGCGAAGATGCTGAGCGGCGAAGGTCGCCAGCGCCAGTGGCACGAGAACCAGGAGGCGCAGGTCGACTTCATCAAGGAGTATGCAAAGCACGTGCTCACCGTATTCAAGAACGGCAAGTAGCCTTCGAGGTTTGAACACGACGACAGCTCGTGCCGGCCGGGCTGTCATTTTGGGAGGGGAACATGTACGTCATAGGAGTGACTTCGTGTGCGACAGGCATAGCTCACACGTATATGGCAGCAAATGCAATTCGCAAGGCGTGCAAGAAGCGCGGCTATAAGGTCAAGGTCGAGACGCAAGGCGCAGTTGGAGTCGAGCACCGCCTAACCGAAGAGAACATCAAGGCGGCAGACTTAATCGTCTTTGCGAACGATGTCCAGATTACTGACATGGGGCGCTTCAAGGGGTACGAGGACAAGATCAAGCGTATTACGCCTGATGGAGTAATTCGTAACCCCGATTCAATTTTTGATTAAATAGAGCATTTTGTTGTGAGCCACAGCAAAGGAGAGAGAACATGGCATCAGAGAAGCAGAGTGTCGGGCGCCAAATCCAAAGCGCCCTGCTCACCGGCGTTTCCTACATGCTTCCGTTTGTCATTGGCGGCGGCATCCTTATTGCACTTGGATTCTTGTTCGGAACATATCAGGTCCCCAGCGTTGAGCCCTACGGATCTACGTTTGCGTCGACGGTGTTCTGGCTCGGCAAGGGCGCGTTCAGCTACATGGTGCCAATAGTTGCCGCCTTCATCGCCTATGGAATAGCTGACAAACCGGCTATCGCGGTTGGTATGCTCGGCGGGTTCCTTGCCGGCGATCCTTGGGGTGTTGGCCAGGCGTCTGGTTTCATCGGTGGCATCATCGCCGGTATTCTCGCTGGATAC
The DNA here is from genome assembly GCF_001494635.1 of Tractidigestivibacter scatoligenes. Classification (GTDB taxonomy): domain Bacteria; phylum Actinomycetota; class Coriobacteriia; order Coriobacteriales; family Atopobiaceae; genus Tractidigestivibacter; species Tractidigestivibacter scatoligenes. The sequence continues at coordinate 482,365 of NZ_LOJF01000001.1, forward strand.
ATTGTCCTGCTCCTCAAGAAGATCAAGCTTCCCAAGGGCTTTGAATCTATCGTTCCCACCCTCATCATCCCGGTAGTTGGCATGCTAATTGAGGGCTGCCTCATGTTCTACGTGATTGGGGCTCCCCTTTCTGCCCTGACCGCTGCACTCACCAATTGGCTGAACGGTCTCGCCGGAGGCTCTGCAGTGCTCCTCGGAATTGTCCAGGGCTGCATGCTTGCATTCGATATGGGCGGAACCGTAAACAAGGTTGCCTATGCCTTCGCCCTTGCCGCAATGGATGCCAACAACTTCGCTCCTATGGCTGCAAACTTCATTGGTTCGATGACTCCGCCCCTCGGCATTGCGATTGCCGTTCTGATTAGCAACAAGATGGGGCTGCACAAGTGGAACGCGGAAGAGAAGAGTTCCGGCAGCATCATCGGTCTGTTCACTGGCGCCATTGCAATGGTTACCGAGTACGCTATCCCCTATGCCGTAGCCGACCCCCTGCGCGTAATTCCCGCTCTTATGGCCGGTTCCGCAACTGGCTGCGCACTCTCGTATGCCTTTGGCCTCACCATGATGGCTCCCCATGGTGGCCTGTTCGTTCTCTTCGCTCTTAACAACGTGCCCCTGTTCCTCCTCGCACTCATCATTGGCGCGCTTGTTACGACGGTGCTCCTTCTGGCACTCAAGAAGAAGGTCGATCCTGAGGATGAGGTTGAGTACCTCGATGATGACGACGAGGACGATGACGAGGAGTAGACGCTAGCACTCTGAAACGTTCTATCTCCCTCAGGTTGTAGTCAAAATAGTCAACGAAAGAAGTAGTGATATGGCAAAGCTTGCAGATATTCTCGAGCACTTCCCGTTTGACCCCGACAAGAAGGCTCCCACGCTTATCCGACAGCAGGACTATTCGACGGCGCTCTATCCGCCAAACGATGCCTCCACCTCTGACAACACGTTTACAATCATCTCCACCGATACCTTTATGCTGGGAATCTACGAGCTGGCACCTGGATCGTGCTTCATGCCGCTCGATATCCACCCCGGGGATGAGTCTTACTACATCCTGGATGGCCCCGTCATTCAGCGTAGCGGCAACGGACAGTTCGTATGGCTTGATACCGGCGATGGCCTGTGCATGCCGAAGGGCGCCTGGCACAGTGGCCACAACTTTACCGACCACAAGACGCGCATTCTGTACTTCATTGCGCCCAAGGCTTGGAGCAAGGACATTCCGCCCGCAGTGATTCCCTCCGACGAGGAGACCAAGTACTACAAGGGCAAGAACAATGACAACCTGCCCGATATGCGTGGAGCAATCGCGGGGCTTGGTCGTCCGGCCTGCACCGATGACATCGGCCACTTCCCAGCCGAGGGCGAAGAAATGCGCAAGACTGGCGCAATCTACGCAGTGCACAATTATGACAAGCTAAACAACATTCACGGTACCAAGCATCCCATGCTGCTCCGTTTCATTACGAGCAATGACTTCGGAAACTTTGGCGAGATGATCCTTCCTGCGGGAGGGTTTGGACCTCGTTATTCTGAGCCAGATAAGCATGAAGGCGATGGTTGCCTGTACTGCGTGGATGGCCCCATCACAGTGAACCTTAACGAGCTTGAGGAAAGCTTCGTACTTCAAGAGGGCGATACGTTCTTCTTGCCTGCGGGGACCTCGTATCAGCTTGTGAATTTTGAAGCTAAGCCTGTAAAGGCAGTATTTGGAATTACCAAGCTCTAACAGTTGGTTCAGACGGGGATGCGGATGCATCCCCGTCGTTTCTGAGGGGGGTGTCGCGATGAAGATTGCGATTGGGAGCGATGAGGCTGGGTTCAGCCTGAAGGAACAGCTGAAGGGCTACCTCACATCGAAGGGGCAGGAAATCATCGACGTTGGGTGCTACTCTACCGACCCCGTCCTGTATCCCGATATTGCAGAGGCTGCCTGCGAGAAGATAGTATCCGGGGAGGCCGAGCGTGCTGTGCTCGTCTGCGGCACGGGAATCGGAATGGCAATTACAGCCAACAAGATTCCGGGCATTCGGGCAGCCGTGGGACATGACGCCTACTCAGTCGAGCGCAGTGTGTGCAGCAACGACTGCCAAGTCATTACCTTCGGCGCAAGGATTGTCTCGTATGTGTACGTGACTAGGATGCTTGACGAGTGGCTTGGGCTCGAGTTTGCAGGGGGCGGCAGCGCACCCAAGGTCAGGGAGATAGCAGAGGTCGAGAGCCGGCACGCGGGGGAGGCGGTGCGGTAATGCAACGAGTGATCAACGATCCGGATATGCTCGTGGAGGACATGCTGCCCGGCTTTCTTGAGGCGAACAAGTCGCTGGTACATGCCTCGAGTGAAAATCCGAGGACGGTTGTCTCGAATTTTGTCGGCCAGGGCGCTCCGCGTGTTGGTATTGTCTCCGGTGGCGGTTCGGGCCACTGGCCAGCGTTCATCGGCTACTGCGGACAGAACATGGTAGATGCGGTTGCTGTCGGTGAGATTTTCTCGTCTCCGACGGCTAAGGCATTCGAGCAGTGCATCCGCGAGGCGGACAGTGGCAAGGGCGTGGCAGTTCTCTACGGCAACTACGCTGGTGACAACATGAACGTGAAGATGGCGCTGCGCCGCGTGGAGAAGGAGGGTATCCACGTCGCGACTGTGGTGGCGAACGACGATGTCGCGTCAGCCCCCTCCGACCAGCGCGACAGGCGCAGGGGCGTCGCGGGCGAGGTCCTCATGTGGAAGTGCGGTGGCGCTCGCGCCGCAATGGGTGGCAGCCTTGAAGAGGTTATTGCTTGCGCTCAGAAGGCAATCGATAACACGCGCTCCATTGGAATTGGTCTCTCTCCCTGCACCATTCCCTCGTACGGCAAGCCGAACTTCTCGATTGAGCCCGGATCTATGGAGGTAGGCATTGGCCACCACGGAGAGCCAGGCATCAAAGTCGAGCCCCTGAAGGATGCCAACGGCATGGCGGACGAGATGGTCGAGGCGGTATGCTCCGACCTTCCATTTGGGAGTGGGGATGACGTAGTTGTTCTCATTTCTGGTTTGGGCGCCACTCCGGTGATGGAGCAGTACATCCTTTCAGCAAGAGTTTTCTCGGACCTGAAGGATCGCGGTATTTCAGTGTACAAGTCTTACGTGGGCAATTGGTTTACCTCGCTTGAGATGGGAGGGGTGACGCTCACTCTCATGAAGCTAGATGACGAGCTGAGGGAGTGTGTGGACTTTTCAGTGAACACTCCTGCCCTAGTGCAGCTCTAGGCCGTTGCCATTCGATTGATTGGTGGTGGGACGAATGTCCGAGAAGTTTTCGAACGCGGGCAGCGCTGACATCGTGCTCGCCCTGTGCGCCGCAATCCACGAGAGTAAAGACTACCTCAGCGAAGTGGATGGAGCCATCGGAGATGGTGACCACGGCGTGAACATGAATAAGGGCTTTACACTTGCCAGCCAGCGCATCGACGCGAGCTCATCGTTCTCAGATGCTCTTGAAGTGCTCGCGGATACTCTAGTGGATGACATCGGCGGTTCGATGGGGCCAATCTACGGAACTTTCTTCATGAGTCTTTCAGAGAACCTCTCGTCTTCTGATGAGATTAATGCTAAGGAGTTTGGTAATTCTCTCGCAGACGCTGCACAAGCGCTTGAGGACCTTGCCGGAGCCAGGCCCGGCGACAAGACGCTAGTGGACGTGGCGGTGCCCGCAAGTGAAGCATTCCAGGCCGCAGAGCAGAGGGGCGATGGCTTCTCGTCTTGCCTCTCTGCAATGGCAGAGGCTTCCGAGGCAGGTTGGAAGAGCACGGAGGGCATGCAGGCTCGGCTCGGTCGCGCAGCTAGGCTGGGGGAGCGTAGCATCGGTCATCTCGATGCGGGTGCCACCTCTTGCAATGTGATTCTGCAGACCATGGCGAAGGAAATCTCTGCAAAGCTTCAAGGCTAGAAAGGTGTCTCTGCTTGGCGTGAATGGCGCTCACCTTGCCTTGACGGGTGTCCGAGAGTAAGAGAGCGCGCTGTTCTCGCTCACATCGGATGCCCATGCAGATAGGGCCATGCTACATCTAGCCTCCTGCTATTATCAGATTGCCGCGGGGTTCTCGTAACGAGGCCCCGCGGCATCTGTAAAGGGAGGCCATTGTGGACGCGATTGCTTTTGAGCAGATGAGACAGGGGCACGCGCTCATGGCTGCGTGCTGTGCGCTGTATCTTGCCTGGTGGGTCATCTTCTTCTGGCCCAAGGTGAGCGGGGGTTCTGCGCACGGGGTGCTGAGGACCATCGGCATCGTGGCCATTCTCGGCTCGGTGGCGTGCGGCGTCTTTGGGGCCACGCGCACCTGCGGGGGAGCGGCAAGCCTAGCTCCAACGGGGGTTGTGGTTGGGTGCCTGGTTGGCGCCGTTGTTCTCTACCTGGCGCTTCTCGGCATCACGCAGCGCATGTTCCAGCGTCAGCCCACCACCGAGCTGGTGCTCTTTGTGGCGTGGCTTGGCATGGAGGTCTGCTGCGCGCTGGCCCTTGGAGGCGCGGGACAGACCGGGGCCGCCGCGCTGGTGGCTGTCCTTGCAGTTGTGGGGTTTGTCGTGAGCCTGGTGTGCTACGTGCTCTACTACCGGCTCGAGCCGCTGCCGTCGTTTGTCGACGGGTGCGTGCCGCTGGCGCTTATCGGCGTCGTGAGTGTTGTGATAGCGTGCTGTCTGCCCGCTGGGGCGTAGGCCCTATTGGGCCCCGCTGGGTTTTTGGCAGGGCTTCCCGCTGCGTCCGAAACGCCCCCCTCGCTCCGCCCCCTCTCTTGGCAAACCTGCGACTTAATAGCACACCCCCGAAAAGGCCGTAAGCCGTCTACCTGCGGATTCTCTCAGCGACGCACGAGGCTAACTGCTATTAAGCCGCAGGTTTCTGGGAGACCAGGGCCGAGAATCGCCCGCGCCGAGAAGCGCCCGCGGAACCGGCCTCGCGCTACACCCGCTCCAGGCGGTGCTCGCGCACGGAGCCGGCAGCGACGGGCGTCTCGTCCCCGCACGCGCGCAGCTCGGCGGCAAACCGCACGGCAAGCTCAATGCCGGCCTGGTCATCGGCCTGGTTCACCACGATGTCGTCCGCGCGCACCACGCCAGCCGCGTGCTCTGCAGCAACAAAGCGCGCGTACAGCTCGGGCGTGCACTCGTCGCTCGCGGAGCAGCCCACGGCTGCGCACATGAGCTCCGGCCGATGCACAACTTCGCCCACGCACCCGCCAAACCCCGATGCTCCCACCACCTGGATGGTCTGGCTGCTCTCGGCCGGAACCACGGGCTCGTGTGCAGCGTGTGCCTTGTGGGGCAGTCTGCGTGCGCCATCGGCCTCTACCAGCACGCGGTCGGCAAGCACGGCGAGCGTGCCAAAGCCAAGCGACGGCGCGCACAGCTTTCCGGCGGCTCCCTCCGCGCCCGGTGCGCGAGTCCCCACACAGACAACGCGGGTGTACCAGAGCGCCTGCTCAACGTCGAGCTCCGTAGCGTCAAGCAAGAGCGGACAGCCCTCGGGCGCCAGCATATGCGTGGACGTGGTGATGACCACGGTGCATCCCAGTTCGCGTGCCAGCTCGTTCACGAGGGTTGACTTGCCCCCGCTCCCAACCACTGATAGAACGCCGCTATCCGTTCGCAGCAAATCCGCAAGATTCATGAGGAACCCTTACAAAAAGTCATATGCTCTAATGAGACCAGGGGACAGTCCCTTTGTCTCACAAAGGGAGTTTCCCTTGCCCCATAGCATACCGGATGAGACAAAGGGACTGTCCCTTTGTCTCATTTCGGCCCAACGTTATACACTCGTGTGGTTAACGCCCGACGTCGCCTGACATCAGTCGCAGCGCTCCGCCGGCAAACAGATTGGAGTCACCATGAAGATCGATGCACGCAACCTCACCTGCCCCAAGCCCGTCGTGCTCACGCTGGAGGCTCTGCCCAAGCTCGCAGCCGGCGAGTCTCTCGAGGTCGTTGTCAACGACTCTGTTGCCCTGGGTAACCTCACGCGTCTGGCGGCTGAGAAGAACTGCGACCTCACTACTACCGCATCTGGTGACGAGACCACCCTTACCCTCACCCCGCGCGGTGAGGTGAGCGCTTCCGAGAATGCCGCCTCCGAGGCTCAAGCCTTCTGCGACCTGCCTGCTACCGGTGCCTCCGTCATTGCCGTGGACACCGACACCATGGGTCGCGGTGACGAGAAGCTCGGCCACATCCTCATGAAGGGGCTCATCTACGCCCTGGCGCACGGCGAGTCCGTTCCCAAGAAGATGATCTTCTTCAACGGCGGCGCGCACCTTACCTGCGAGGGCTCGGAGTCGCTCGAGGACATCAAGGAGCTCGAGAGCCGCGGTACGCAGATCCTCACCTGCGGCACCTGCCTGGACTTCTACGGTATTCGCGAGAAGCTCGCCGTGGGCGGCGTGACCAACCTGTACGAGATTGCCAAGGTCATGGCGGGCGAGCCGGGTGTTACCACCCTGTAGCGACAAGGCCTGCACCATGATTTACCTCAACTGCGCCGCCACGTCGTACCAGCGTCCCGAGTGCGTGATTGACGCCGTCGCGGACGCCCTGCGCACCTTTGGCTCGTGCGGCCGCGGCGCCCACGAGTCCGAGCTTGCCGCGGCTCGCTCCATCGCCCTTGCGCGGGAGCGGGTCTCGGCCCTTCTCGGCTTTGGCCACCCCGAGCGGCTAGTCTTTGCCGCCAACGCTACCGAGGCGCTCAACATGGCCATCCTGGGCACGGTGCCTGATGGCGGGCGCGTGGTGGCAACGGACTGGGACCACAACTCGATCCTGCGGCCGCTCTACCGCCTTAGGGACGAGAGGGGCGTGACCCTGAGCTTCGCGGCAGCAGACCGCCGCGGCGTGCTTGACATAGACGCCCTGGTAAACGCTATCGTGCCTGGTACGAGCCTCGTGTGCCTCACGCATGCCTCGAACCTCACGGGCAACGTCCTCTCACGCGAGGAGCTGGCGCGCGTGGTTAAGGCGGCGCATGGCGTGGGGGCGCCGGTGCTTCTCGACTGCGCGCAGACGGCGGGTGCTCGCCCCATCTGCATGGACGAGCTGGGCATTGACCTCGTGGCCTTCACGGGGCACAAGGCCCTCATGGGGCCGCAGGGCACGGGCGGCCTTGCCGTGGCGCCTGGCGTGGACGTTCACCCGGTGCTGCGCGGCGGCACGGGCGTGCTCTCCTTCGAGGAGGGCCAGCCCGCGGGCTACCCCGAGCACCTGGAGGCAGGCACGCTCAACGGCCATGGCATCGCGGGCCTCTCGGCTGCGGCGGCATGGATCGCCGAGAAGGGCCTCGACACCATCCACGCGCACGACCTCGCGCTTGTGAGGCGTTTCGTGACGGGTGTGCGCCGTGTGGGCGCCACGATCTATGGCAACTTCCCGGCAACGGAGGAGGGGCTTCTCGCCCCCGGCTTTGACCACGCGCCGGTGGTGAGCGTGAACCTGCCGGGCTGGGATTCCTCCGAGGTTGCGGATGCCCTTGGGCATGACTACGACATCGCCGTGCGCGCGGGCGGCCACTGCGCGCCGCGCATGCACCGGGCGCTGGGGACGCAGGACTCGGGTGCGGTGCGCTTCTCGTTTGGGTGCTTTACCACCGAGGAGGACGTGGACGCGGCGCTTACCGCCCTGGCCGAGCTGGCCGCAGAGGGGGAGGGCGACGACGATGTCACGTCATAGGCGCGAGCCACGCGTTGTTGCGTCGTTTGACTCGACGCACGAGGCGCTGGCCTGCGAGGCTGCCTGCAAGGAGGCGGGCGTCGCGGGAAGGATTATCCCAACGCCCGTGAGCATCCGCGCGGACTGCGGGCTTGCCTGGTCCATGCCGCCGGAGGTGCGCGGTGACTTCGAGCGGCTCGCAAAGGGCCGCTTTGCCTGCGCTGGATTGTACGAGCTAGAACTCTAGGGGCGTCTGCTCCTAGTTGGACGGAGGGGGAGACATGCTGGTTGTTGTGAGAGGGGCGGGAGACATTGCCTCGGGCATTGCCGTGAGGCTCCACCGCTCGGGAGCGTCCATCGTGATGCTGGACGTGGCGGTGCCAACCTCGGTGCGCCGCACCGTGTGCTTCTCGGAGGCCGTGCGTCTTGGCGAGGCCGAGGTCGAGGGCATCCGCGCCGTGCGCTGCGAGAGCGCGTCCGAGGCGGCCGAGGTCGCGGCCACAGGTACCATCGCCGTGCTGGTGGACCCCAAGGGGGAGAGTATTCCCGAGTTGGCGCCCGAGGCCGTGGTTGACGCCATTCTCGCCAAAGAGAACCTGGGGACCACCAAGGACATGGCGCCCGTGGTGATTGGCGTGGGTCCGGGCTTCCACGCGGGCGAGAACTCCAGCGCGGACTGCCATGCCGCCATCGAGACCAAGCGCGGCCACTACCTGGGGCGCGTTATCTACGACGGCTCGCCCATCCCCAACACCGGTGTGCCGGGAAACATTGGCGGCTACACCACCGAGCGCGTGCTGCGCGCGCCGGCAGACGGCCCCTTTGAACCCATCGCAAAGATTGGCGACCAGGTCAAGAAGGGCGACCTCGTGGCCAAGGTCTCTGGCGAGCCCCTCTACGCGACCATCGACGGCGTGCTGCGCGGCCTTCTCCAGGAGGGCCGCCCTGTCACCAAGGGCATGAAGTCCGGGGACATCGACCCGCGCTGCAAGGTGGGGCACTGCTTCAGCGTCTCCGACAAGGCGCGCGCCGTAGGAGGCGGCGTCCTCGAGGCGCTGCTGCACTTCTCGCACAGGCTGGAGGGATAGCAATGGCAGAGAACAACGTGGCATCCGCTGGCGGCAACGACGTCAAGCTCACCAAGCTCGCCGAGTGTGCCGGCTGCGGCGCAAAGGTGGGCGCGGGCGAGCTTGCGAAGCTCCTCAAGGACATCAAGGTCCAGCGTGACCCCAACCTCCTGGTTGGCTTTGACAAGTCGGACGATGCGGCGGTCTACCGCGTGACCGACGACGTGGCCATTGTTGAGACGGTCGACTTCTTCCCGCCCATTGCCGATGACCCCTACACCTACGGTGCCATTGCCGCAACCAACGCGCTTTCGGACGTCTATGCCATGGGTGGCGAGCCCAAGGTGGCGCTCAACGTGATGGCCGTGCCCGAGGACATGTCCTCCGACGTTGTCCACGAGATCCTGCGAGGCGGCTACGAAAAGGTCTACGAGGCGGGTGCCTCCATCGTTGGCGGCCACAGCATCTACGACGAGGAGCCCAAGTACGGTCTGGCAGTCACGGGCTTTGTGGACCCGCACCGCATGCTCACCAACTCGGGCGCGCACCCGGGCGACGTCCTGGTGCTCACCAAGGCGCTCGGCGTGGGCGTCATCACCACTGCCGAGAAGGGCGGCCTGGCAGACCCCGCGGACGTCGCGGCGGCGGAGCGCCAGATGATGTGCCTCAACCGCTGGGCGCGTGACGTGATCGTGCGCCACGACGTCCACGCGACCACCGACGTCACGGGCTTTGGTCTCATGGGCCACTCGCTTGAGATGGCCCAGGGCGCAGACGTTCGTGTGGCGATCGACGCCGGCGCGCCGGCGCTTCTCGCCCACGCGCGCGACTGGGCGCGTTTGGGCATTCTGCCTGCGGGAATGTATCGCAACCGTCACTTTGCCGAGGCATCCGTGGACGCGATGGGCGTGCCGCAGGACCTTGCCGACCTCCTCTTCTGCCCGGAGACCTCGGGTGGCCTTCTGGTTGCCGTTGCGGAGGACGATGCGGACTCGCTGATTGCCGACCTTCTCGCCGACGGACGCGTTCCGGACGCGCGCGTGGTGGGCCGTGTGGAGGCCTACGACGGCGGCCCGCGCATCCGCTTGAGCTTTGCTGGGTAGAAGCGTCTTGACACATCTAACGCCAACCAAACGAATGGCAGGTAGAACCCTATGACAGACTCGCACGAGACCCTGCGCGACATCGCATTTGTAGGACGTCTCCTAAGGGAGGCCGAGGAGGGCCGGGCCTTTGCCCTCGCAAGCATCCTTGCCACACGCGGTTCCATGCCACGTGGCGCGAGCGCGCGCATGGCGCTTCTCGCCGATGGAACCTGGCTGGGCACTATTGGCGGCGGCCGCATAGAGCAGCAGATGCAGGAGAGGTGCCAGCACGTGCTGGCAGGCGAGGAGCCCAACCAGCTGGAGTGGATGACGCATGCCAAGACGGGCATGGCTTGCGGCGGCGACGCCCTGGTGGGCGTGAAGCTGTGGGAGCCCACGTTTGCCAAGGACGTGCTTGGTGACCTGCTGGAGCACCTGCGCTCTGGCAAGCCATTCGTGATCACTGAGCACTGGGCGGACCTCTCGGACGTGACCCTTGAGCTTGCCAGCCTCGACGAGCTGCCCCAGGGTGACCCCCGTGCTACTACGGAGACAACCCTTTGGGACGAGGAGAGCAAGACCTACGCAGAGCCTGCCGGTCCCGACCCCATTGCCTACATCTTTGGCGGCGGACACGTTGGTCGTGCCCTTACTCCCGTCCTTGCCAGCGTGGGCTTTAGGGTGGTGGTCTTCGACGACCGCGAGGGCGTTGCGGTCTCTGGAGACTTCCCGGCGGCGGAGCGCGTGGTGCTCGGCGACTTCACGAAGCTCGATGAGAAGTCGCAGGTGACGTCGCGCGACTACGTGGTGGTGACCACGCACGGGCACGCATGGGATATCGACGTGCTCGAGCAGGTTGCGCGCGTGCACCCCGCCTATGTGGGCTGCATTGGCAGTAGGGGTAAGGCGGCCTTTGCGCGCAAGACCCTGAAGGAGCGCGGGGTCGACCCCACCTGGGTCGACGAGGGCATTCACCTGCCCATTGGCGACCCCATCCTTGCGGTGACGCCCCCCGAGATCGCCATCTCGATTGCGGCGGAGATGATTCGCTGCCGTGCGGAACTGCGCCCCGCTTCCGAGCGCCCGCACCAGCACTAGTGAGACAAAGGGAGTTCCCCTTTGTCTCATTGCCCGCACCAGCCCTAAAGGCGCCGTTGCCCTGTTCACTCAGGGCTTCCGCCCTTGTCCTAAAAGACGACCCCCGGCGGCTCTGAACTGCCTCCCATTTCTTGGACACGGAAATTGAAGTCCAAGGAATGGGAGGCCTTTTTATGGCATCTGACCTGAGGTGCAGGCACGACGAGTCGCTCCGGCCCAGGCCGAAGGGCAGGCCCAGGGGCTCCGGCCCCAAGGCAGCCCCGAGGACGCGCGAGCAGGAGCTCGAGGAGCGCGTCCGCAGGCTCGAGGCGCAGGTGGCGATGGAGCTGCGCGCCGTCGACGGCGCCCGCATAGCGGACAAGACGGTGCTCAAGATGATGAACGAGATGGGGCTCAGGTGCGGCATCCGCAGGGAGACCGACCACCACCGGTACAACTCATACAGGGGCGTCGTCGGCGAGGTGTTCGAGAACGTGCTCGGACGCGACTTCTCCGCGGACGGCCCGTGGCAGAAGATGGGCACTGACGTCACCGAGTTCAAGCGCTCCTTCGGCAAGGCCTACCTCGCGCCGGTCTACGACTTCGGCAGCAAGGAGATCGTCGCGTGGTCCATCTCGGAGAGCCCGGGCCTCGCCCAGCAGGAGGAAGTGTCCGCCATGCCCATGGCGGCGAAGCCAGAGGGCGCGAGCCCCATCCTGCACTCCGACATGGGACGGATCTAACTGGGTTGTAGAGATGGACGACAACCCGTGAGATGCCTTCTCGGACTTCCAGATCACGGTCATGCAGAGCTATGGCGACGGCTACCTCATGTTGGGCACCGATGATGCCTACCAGGTAACGGATGACGGTAATATCGCGGTGGACTTTGACGGCGAGTGGCTCTCGATTGACGGCAGCTTCTTCTCGTTCTAATGCGACGAGCCCGAGGAGACCGAGGATGGCGAGATTCGCTACTCCGGAACCATTCCGGCGATTCTCAACGACGGAGAGCGGATCGATTTGGTGGTGACCTGGCCCACGGCGAGCGAGCGCGGTGATGGCGAGGCCATCGGGTATGTCCAGGGCTACCGGATGTCTGGACAGGGCTACGTCCTCGGTCGCGGCCTTGGGCAGCTCAAGGCAGGCGACACGCTGACGCCGGTCTTTGACTACTTCGATTCCGAGGGCAACTGGGTCGAAACCCTTCAAGGCGATGCCATCACGGCGTTCGACCCATCGAACGTCGAGGTGCGCTACGAGGACGCTGGCGATGCTGACGTGGTGTTCTGGGGAACGCTGACCACGGTCTATGGCTCCCAGGTTGATACCGAGGTCTTGACCACGGAGTGAGACAAAGGGAGTCTCCCTTTGTCTCATGCGCACAAGGTAATGCGATGAGTGCGGCTGGGCCCTCTACTACAATGGGTTGCATGTCAAGTCCCGTATTCTTGGGGAGCGCCCATGCATATCCGTCCAGCTACGACTTCAGACCTCGACGGCGCCCGTGCCGTGTACGAGAGAGCTCGAGCCTTCATGCGAGAGGCCGGCAACCCCAACCAGTGGGGAAACTCCTTCCCGTCGCGCGGGCTGGTGGAGCAGGACATCGCCACGGGCGTCCCGCGCGTTTGCGTGGACGAGAACGGCAACGTCCTTGGCTGCTTCGCGTTCCTCCCCGGGCCGGAGCCTGACTACGCACACATCTACGAGGGTGCCTGGCCAAACGACGAGCCCTATGACCTCGTGCATCGCTTTGCGGTACTTCGCCAGGGGCGTGGCGTTGGCGGCGCGATGCTCGACTGGGCGCTTGAGCACGGGCGCAACCTTCGCGCGGACACCCATCGGGACAACAGGCCCATGCAGGGGCTTCTCGCCAGCAGGGGTTTCTCGTACTGCGGCGTCATCAGGCTGGGCCGCAACGGCGACGAGCGCCTGGCCTACGCATGCTGCGACCCCAAGGCACGGGAGGTCCCAGAGCGATGAGGCACGAGTCGGTTATCCAATCCGGGCACCTCTCATCAATCGTCGAGTTTCGCGAGAGGCTGTCCTGCGGTACCCGCCACGTCGTCGACGCCATCGTGATGGTTGGGCTCCTTGTGGTTGCGACGGCCGTGGGCATTGGGTTTGATTCCCTCGGGATGGGTGCTGCGTCAATCGTTGTGGTCTACGTGCTCTCCGTACAGCTAGTTGCGCTCTTCACAAACAGCCGCCTCCTCAGCGTGATTTCTACTGCCCTCTCGGTACTCGCGTTTAATTACTTCTTCACGTCACCGCGACTCTCCTTTGCGGCATGGGGCAGCCAGTATCCCGGAGAGTTCATCGTCATGTGTATAGTCGCGTTCGTCTCGAGCGAGCTTTCCGTAGAGCTGCGTCAGCGGATTCGAGGAGAGCAGGAGACCTCAAGGCTCCTGAGAGTGCTCCTCGAGACCGATCACATGCTCCAGGGGCTCGAGGGACCCACGGAGGTTCTCGAGGCGACAGGAGCCCAGCTCGCTAAGCTCCTCGACCGGGATGTGGTCTGGTATGAGTCAACGGGCGAGAAGGTCGAGCCTCGACGGAGCTTCACCCCTGCTGGGGAGAGCCCGGCTTGGGGTCTTGATGTGCTAACCGAACCGTCGGTCGCGATGTGCGCCTTCGAAAATGGCGAGCCGGCGGGAGAAGGCACGCCCCGCTTCTCCTCTGCCTCCGGACTCTACTTGCCCGTAGGGGACAAGCGACCGCCTGAGGGCGTCATGGGCATCCTCATGGGCGACCGGCCCCTCGAACCCAACGAGAGAAGTGTCGCCTCGGCCGTCATTGGTGAGGCGACACTCGCACTGGGTCGTATTCGAGCGCTTAGGGAACGCGAGGAGGCGCAAATGAGCGCGGAGAAGGAGCGGCTCCGTGCCAATCTCCTCCGCTCCATTTCGCATGACCTGAGGACGCCTCTGACCTCGATCATCGGTAGCGCCGACATTCTTCTCGACAGGGATGGGTCTCTCGGTGTCACTGAGTCCCGTCGTCTCCTCGAGGGCGTGCGGTCTGATGCAGCTTGGCTCAGTGAAACCGTGGAGAACCTCCTGGCAATCACCCGCCTAGAGAATGGGGGGATGCGTCTTAATACCAGCCTCGAGCTCATGGATGACGTAGTCGAGGAAGCACTTCGCCACGTGGACAGGCGCGTCTCGGAGCATTCGCTCGTCGTTGAGCCTTCGGATGGCGACTGCCTGGTAGACGTGGACGCGCGTCTCATGGTGCAGGTGATAGTAAACCTGGTGAACAATGCGGTAAAGTACACGCCGGCTGGCTCGCACATCACGATTGCCCTGCGGAGAGACGGCAGCTGGGTGAAGACCAGCGTATCGGACGATGGCCCGGGGATACCGCCCGGGGATCGTGATGGGGTCTTCGATACCTTCTATACTGTGGGCCATGGTCTCGCCGATGGTCGTAGGAGCTTCGGCCTTGGACTTTCGCTTTGCAAGTCTATAGTTGAGGCTCATGGTGGCTCGATTCGCCTTGATTCCGCTAGGCCGCATGGGTGCGTGTTCACCTTTACGCTTCCCGCGCGGGACCTGTCTGGAGGGGAATGCCGGTGACAACTGCCAATGGCCAGCCCAGAATACTCGTAGTCGAGGACGACGCAGCAGTGCGCAACCTCATCGTGACCGCTCTGGACTCATATGGTTACGCGCGCGTCGTCGCCGTCACCGGTCGCGAGGCAATAGCGCGGGCAGCAACGGACAACCCAGATCTGGTTCTCCTTGACCTTGGACTTCCCGACATCGATGGCGTGGAGGTCGTGCGCTCAATACGCGGGTGGTCGCAGATGCCCATCATCGTCGTAAGCGCCAGAGCGGAAGATGCCGACAAGATCGACGCCCTGGACGCCGGTGCCGACGACTATGTGACAAAGCCCTTCTCGGTGGGGGAACTTCTCGCCCGTATTCGCAGCGCTCTGCGTCGGCTGAGCTATGCCGGGGCAGCCGCTACTGAGGCCACCCCCAGCCCGTCTGTCTTCGAGGACGGCGACCTTCGCATCGACTACGACGCGGGAATCGTGACGCTGGCTGGCAATGAGGTGCATCTCACCCCCATCGAGTACAAGCTCCTCTGCCTCCTCTCGCACAACGTCGGGAAGGTCCTCACCCACGACTACATCCTCCACGAGGTGTGGGGAGATGGCCAAGGGGGCGACCTTGCCTCGCTTCGGGTGTACATGGGGTCTCTCCGCAAGAAGATCGAGGCCGATACCGCCCATCCTCGTTACATCCAGACGCATGTTGGCGTTGGCTACCGCATGGTTGGCATGGGCCAGGGTGAGGGCGCCACGCGCGACGCCTAGCCCAAAGAGGCTTGGGATGGGTAATAGCGCTTCCGGGCTGGCTCTCGCTCAATAAGGAATAACAAAATAGATCACATATACTATTACCTGCGGCTTTAATGGCATCTTTATCGTTGATTCATTAGTTTTTTATGCTGCAGATATGCTGAATTCGGCCGCGCTCTCAAACTTGGTGTCGGGATGTGCCGCCATGGATAGGCTTTCCTTTGCGTCGGCGTCATCGTCGATGCCATGCGCGCCGCCCATGTCGGGACGGCGTGCACCTAGTTGAAAGGAGGGCCTTCGTGGAAGCTCCCAAGCAGGTTTCGTCCTCTCCAATCGAGGAGATAGCGAAGCTCACGCCTGACAAGGTCTTCTCTGCGATGGGAACGGCTTCGGCTGGTCTCGCGTCCAACGAGGCAGCAAGCCGCCAAGCCAAGTACGGGAAGAACACCATTCAAGCAACCAGGAAGAAGTCCCAGGTTGTCGTCTTTCTCTCAAACTTCACGCACCTTATGGCCATACTGCTCTGGGTCGCCGGCATCATTGCCTTCATTGCCGGTATGCCCGAGCTTGGTGTGGCAGTTTGGCTGGTGAATGTCATCAACGGGTGCTTCAGCTACTGGCAGGAGCACCAGGCAGACAAGGCGACCGAAGCGCTCAAGAAGATGCTTCCTTCGTTCGTGAACGTCATTCGTGACGGTCACGAGCAGAAGATCCTTGCGGAGGACCTCGTCCCTGGTGACGTGATGCTCCTCGAGGAGGGCGACAAGATCTCTGCAGACGGCCGCGTTGTTCGCGCGAGCGACCTACAGGTAGACCAGTCGACGCTCACGGGCGAGTCCAACCCCGTGCGCAAGACCTCCGATGCGGTGCTCGACGAGGACCTTACGACATCCGAAACCCCCAACCTCGTGTTTGAGGGGACCTCCGTCTCTGAGGGCAATGGCCGCGTGGTCGTGACGCAGATCGGCATGTCGACCGAGTTTGGTAAGATCGCGAGCCTTACCCAGAACATGGGTGAGAAGCAGAGCCCCCTCCAAAAGCAGCTCGATCACCTCACCAAGCAGATCACCGTATTTGCGCTGTGCATGGGCATCGTCTTTCTCGTGCTTGACGTGGCGTTCGTTCACAACAGCATCGCTGCGTCCTTCATCTTTGCGCTTGGTATGGTGGTTGCCTTCATTCCCGAGGGCCTGCTCCCCACGGTCACGCTTTCGCTTGCAATGGCCGTCCAACGCATGAGCAAGCGCAACGCCCTCGTCAAGTCGCTGTCCTCGGTCGAGGCCCTGGGCTCGACGAGCGTCATCTGTACCGACAAGACGGGCACGCTCACCCAGAACGAGATGACCGTAAACCACCTGTGGACTCCATCTCGCGAGTACGAGGTCACGGGGGTCGGCTACGCACCTAAGGGCGAGGTCCGCGCGGACGGGCGCAGCTTCGCTGCTGCAGACGACGATGACCTTCGCCTGCTTCTCGTTGGCGGCGCGTTGTGCTCGAACGCTCGTCTGCTTGCCCCCGAGAAGGAGGGCGGCCGTTATACGGTGCTTGGGGACCCAACCGAGGCGTGCCTGCTTGTCTCGGCCCAGAAGGCCGGTCTTGACCTCTCGGAGGTGGAGCGCCACATTCCCCGCGTGCGCGAGCTTCCCTTCGAGAGCCGTCGCAAGCGCATGTCCACTATCCACCAGCTTGAGCGTCCCCTCGATGGGGCTACCCGCGTGGCGTTCGTGAAGGGCGCCCCCAACGAGTTGGTGCGTCTTTCGACGAAGGTTCGCGTGAACGGCGAGGTCATGGAGATGACCGACTCCCTGCGCGAGAAGATCATGCACGCCAACGACGGGTATGCGGAGGACGGCCTGCGCGTGCTTGCGGTTGCCTATCGACCGATTCATCGTGACGAGAAGGGCGTCCCCACCTCTGTGAGCGAGTACACCCCCGACGTCATCGAGCATGACCTGACCTTCGTTGGCCTCGAGGTAATGCAGGATCCCCCGCGTCCCGAGGTTGCCGCTGCAGTCGCTGAATGTCGTCGCGCTGGCATCCGCGTCATCATGATTACTGGCGACTACGGTCTGACTGCAGTCTCCATCGCCAGGAAGATCGGCATCGTGAAGAGCGCTCACCCCAAGGTGTTCTCCGGCCCTGAGCTCGAGAAGACCTCGGACGAAGAGCTGCGCAAGGCCCTCGAGGGCGAGGTTGTCTTCTCTCGCATGGCTCCTGAGCAGAAGCTCCGCGTTGTTGAGAACCTCCAGGCAATGGGCGAAGTCGTCGCAGTGACGGGTGACGGCGTCAACGATTCCCCCGCGCTCAAGAAGGCCGATATCGGCGTTGCCATGGGTGTTACGGGTACTGACGTCGCCAAGGAAGCTGCCGACATGATTCTCACGGACGACAACTTCGCCTCCATCGTGAGCGCGGTTGAGGAGGGCAGGGCCGTCTACGCGAACATCAGGAAGTTCATGCTCTACATCCTCAACTCCAACGTGCCCGAGGCTGTCCCCTCCGCTGTCTACCTGTTCTCTGGCGGCGCCGTGCCGCTCCCTCTCACCACGATGCAGATTCTCACCATCGACCTGGGTACCGACATGTTCCCTGCCCTCGGCCTGGGCTCCGAGCCCCCGGAGAAGGACGTCATGAACCGTCCTCCGCGAGACCCCTCCGAGCCCCTGCTCACGGGGAAGGTCATGCGTAAGGCGTTCCTGTGGTACGGCATTCTCGGCGCTCTCTCCTCGCTTGGTGCGTTCTTCTTTGCCCAGTGGGCGGCGGGCTGGCGTCCTGGTGCCACAATGTTCGGCGTTGGTGCGGACCTCGACCCCACGTACGTGAGGGCAACGACTATGGCGCTCGCGGCCATTGTGTTCTCGCAGATCGGCGAGGTCATGAACTGCCGCACGGAGCTTGCTTCTGTCTTCTCGGTGGGCCTGTTCTCGAACAAGCAGGTCAATAAGGGAATACTGTTCGAAGTGGCACTCATCGTGTTCATCACCTTGTTCCCGCCGATTCAGGACGTCTTCCACACCTGCCCGCTCAACGCATGGGACTACCTCTACCTCGTGCTTCTGCCCCCTGCGGTGCTTGCGCTCGAAGAGGCGAGGAAGGCCATTGTCCGCAGGCAAGGCCACTATGATCGCAACGGCGTCCGCATGGACACCCAGAGTGAAAGGTAGGACGTCATGAACGTTATTATCGTTGGGCTCGGCCGCATGGGCACAGGGCTCGCGAGGAAGCTCGATCGCCAGGGGCACAACGTGTGCGCCATCGACCAGAACCCCGAGCGCCTCGAGGAGCTCGGCGAGGGATACACCGGCCGCAAGCTCGCAGGCGTCGGCTTCGACCGCGACGTCCTCGCGAAGGCCGGCATCGACCGCGCCGAGGCGGTCATTTCCTGCACCACCTCAGACGAGGCGAATATCGTGATTGCGCGCATCGCCCGCGACTCCTACAGGGTTCCGCGCGTCATTGCCCGAATGTACGACGTGACCAAGGCCGATACATATCGCCGATTGGGCATCCAAACCATCTCGACGACCGACTGGGGTGTGCGTAGGGCTTGCGAGCTTCTTGCCTATCACCAGCAGGACTCGGTATTCGAAGTGGGCACGGGTGAGGTGCAGATCGTGCGTGCCGACGTGCCGTCCCTGCTTGAGAACAGGCCAGTCAGGGAGATCACGGTAGTCGGTGAGATCAAGGTCATCGCGCTCTCCCACAACAACCAGACCTTCATTCCAACGTCTGGGACTCTTTTGGGCCACGGTGACGTGGTGTATGCGGCAGTGTCGAGCGGCTCCTTGGAGAAGTTCGCTCATATTCTGGGCAAGACGGAGTAGGGGGATCTCTCATGCAGATCATCATTGTGGGCGGTGGTAAGACGGGGGCCTATCTTGCGCCCATCCTCAAGGATGACGGTTCCTCTGTCACCGTCATTGAGAACAGAAAGGCGGCTGTCCAGAAGTTCCGTGCCGCCCTGCCTGACCTGGACATCATCTGCGGGAACGGGACGAGCCCCGAGATTCTCGAGAAGGCTGGCATCCTTAATGCCGACGTGGTCATTGCCGCAACGGGAAGCGACGAGGTCAATCTTGTTGTCTCGACCCTCTCGAAGGTCGAGTACCAGGTCCCTCGCGTTGTTGCGCGCGTTAACAATCCCAAGAACGCGTGGATGTTCAACGAGTCCATGGGTGTCGATGTGGGCATCAACCAGGCA
This sequence comes from Tractidigestivibacter scatoligenes, assembly GCF_001494635.1. GTDB lineage: Bacteria > Actinomycetota > Coriobacteriia > Coriobacteriales > Atopobiaceae > Tractidigestivibacter > Tractidigestivibacter scatoligenes. Next base: position 501,782 of record NZ_LOJF01000001.1, read on the forward strand.
GACCTCCTTGCGCGCTCCGTTCAGGAGGGGCTCGACATGGAGGACGTGTTCACGATCATGCGCCTGGGTAAGGACAACCACGCGCTCGTGCAGATCGAGATTCGTCCAGGTTCCAGCGCAGACGGCAAGCGCGTGAGCGAGCTGCAGCTCCCCGACGAGACTGTGATTATCGCAATCGACCGCGCCGGTGACGTCATCATCCCCAAGGGGGACACTGGTCTCTGCGAGGGCGACAACATCCTTGCCTTTGCGAGCGAGAAGGCTCGCGGCGTGCTTCGCCGCGCCTTCGCTTAGGTGGCTCCTGTCACCAAGACGCCTTTTGCGGTTTGATGCCGTCCCGGATGCCGCGTTCAAGGTATCCGGGGCGGCTTGCTCTAAAAAGACTACGCTGCAAAGAGGCTGGATGGACATGCTGCGTTAAAGTCTGCACGTCTCTCGTGTGATACTGGAGCCCAGTTATATGAGTTGAGAGGCAACCACCATGCATGTGATCGAGCGCCTGCCCCTAGAGACGGAGCGGCTCATGCTACGCTGCTACACGCTTGCGGATGCGCCCTCCATCTACCGCATAAACTCTACCGAGGAGGTCACGCGGTACCTGCCCTTTGGGCCAATGATGTCCGAGGAGGACGCAATAAGCCAACTGGAGCGCTTCTTCCTGCCCGCATACGCGCAGGCAGATGCGGGCCAGACGGGACCCGGCGGCCTGCCACTTGACCTCAAGTTTGCCGCATGTCTCAAGGACACCAAAGAGCTCGTGGGCATGGTCTTCATCGAGACGTCCGACGGCTCGTGCGAGCTGGGCTACACGATCGATTCCCGCTGGTGGGGGAGGGGCATTGCCACCGAGATGTGCCAGGCCGTGGTAATGAAGCCTCGCCGCCCTGCCAAAGGTATCTGGCAGGGCGGCGAGAAGAACGGATGCCGCTTGTGGGAGCTTGAGCTTAAACCCTAGTGGTGGAACAGCCTCAGGCCCGTGAAGCACATGGCCATGCCGTAGCGGTCGGCGACCTCGATCACGTTGTCGTCGCGGATGGAGCCGCCGGGCTCCGCCACGTAGGTCACGCCGGAGCGGTGCGCGCGCTCGATGTTGTCGCCAAAGGGGAAGAAGGCGTCGGAGCCCAGCGTCACGCCGGTCTGCTGGGCGAGCCATGCACGCTTCTCGTCTTCTGTGAGGACCTCGGGCTTCTCGGCAAAGACGCGCTGCCAGGCGCCGTCGGCCAGGACGTCGTCGTGCTCATCCGAGATGTAGAGGTCGATAGCGTTGTCACGGTCCGGTCGGTGGATACCGTCAACAAAGTGCAGGCCAAGCACCTTGGGATGGCGACGCAGCCACCAGGTGTCGGCCTTGTTGCCGGCAAGGCGCGTGCAGTGAATGCGGCTCTGCTGGCCGGCGCCAACGCCAATGGCCTGGCCGTCCTTCACGTAGCACACGGAGTTTGACTGCGTGTACTTGAGGGTGATGAGACTCACAATCATGTCGATCGTTGCTGCCTCGGGGATGTCCTTGTTCTTGGTCACCACGTTGCCGAGAAGGTCGCGGTCAATCTTTGAGAAGTTGTGTCCCTGCTCGAAGGTGATGCCAAAGACGTCCTTGTGCTCGACGGCGGGGCAGACGTAGTTGGGGTCAATCTGGACCACGTTGTACTTGCCGTGCTTCTTGGAGCGCAGGATCTCGAGTGCCTCCGGCGTGTAGCCCGGCGCAATGATGCCGTCCGAGACCTCGTGCTTGAGGTAGAGGGCGGTACGCTCGTCGCAGGTGTCCGAGAGGGCCGCCCAGTCGCCAAAGGAGCTCATGCGGTCTGCGCCGCGCGCACGGATGTAGGCGCAGGCAATGGGCGTGAGCTCGCCCTCGTCATCCACGAAGAAGGCCTTCTTGTCCTCATCGGAGAGCGGCGTTCCCACGGCGGCACCAGCAGGCGAGACGTGCTTGAACGATGCGGCTGCAGGCATGCCGGTTGCCTCGCGCAGCTCGCGCACGAGCTGCCAGGAGTTGAGGGCGTCGAGGAAGTTGATGTAGCCCGGCGTGCCGGAGAGCACCGTCACAGGCAGCTCGGAGCCATCCGCCATGAAGATGCGTGCAGGCTTCTGGTTGGGATTGCAGCCGTACTTGAGTTCAAGCGAGTTCATACGTTTCCTTTCCTGTATTGTGCCTTTGCCTCTTTGCCTGCTGCTCAAACAGCGCTTCGCGAACTCGCCGCAGGCAAAGAGGCAAAGGCCAGCGGAGAAGAACGGCAAGGCTTACCGTAGTACGGCTGCAAGACCATCAGCCGTGACACGCAAGCAAACCTAAAAGAGCTGCAAGTGGAACAGGAGGTGGAGGCGACGAGGACCGGCGGGCGCACGGCATATCTTTCCTGCGGCGAGCTCGCGAAGCGCTGTTCGAGTCCGCAGGAAAGACATGCCGTGCCAACCCACCGCCGGCCCTAGTCGCCGAGGTTCTTATTGAAGATGCGCACCTCGCCCTTCACGTTGGTGTAGAGCGAGACCTTGTTCTGCGTGTTGAGCGCCTCCCAGATCTCCTCGGGGCTCCCCATGCCCACGTGGATGGGCTCTCCCGCAAAGCTGGGAAGCGGGTTGCCGTCTCCCTGGTAGGTGCTGATGAAGTAGCCGCAGCCGCCGTCGGCACCCTCGTACGAGAAGAACTCGCGGGTACAGCGCCCGTCTCGGGCACGCTTGAGGATGGAGAGCTCAAATGAGCCATCGGGGTGTAGCACCGAGCTGATGCGCGGCGTGTAGTTGGGCTCGTCCGGCTCGTACTCGCGCGCCATGCAGCCTGCGATAAAGTCGCCCTTCTCGACGATGGTATCGGTCTGATCGCCGTTGGTCACCACAAGGTCGTCACCCATGGTGCGAACGGGGTGGTAAATGATGAGGCTGGGGTCCTCGAGAAGCGCAGGGTCGTGCGCCTCGGTGCGAATGCCGTCCTCGGTCTTCACAAACACGCGGTTTCGGCTGTTGGAGCTGCGTCCCATGATCCAGTAGTAGACGCAGCGGCTACCAACCACAATGCCGCGTCCGGGATAGGGGTTGTCGCGCAGTAGCTCGAGCAGATCCACCATGGGTCCTCTCTTCTCTCGTGCGCACGCGAGCGGGTCTGGTCCCAAAAGACAGCAGCGGGCAAGCACCCACTCAGGTGCGCTTGCCCAGACGGTCGGCGGGTTGTGTTCACGCTGCTTCCCCGTGGTGTCCCACGATTATCCGTCAGTAACAGCGCGTTTCCTGTGGTTTCACTGTATCACGCCGAGAGGGGTGCAAGGTCTTGACATCAAGAATGCGCTTTGTTGCCATGACGCTGGCGTGTGGCGATTGTCTCATCTTGCAACGGGGTAAGATATCTCTCAAGATATCTTTTGAATTGGAGGTTGCGCTATGCCAGTTGTCGAGGAGTGCGAGGCCAAGCTCTGCTCGTGGGGCGCATCCAAGGCGGTGCGCATTCCCAAGGCAGTTTGTGACTCGCTGCGACTTGCCGTGGGGTCCAATCTCAGCATTAGCTGCGGGACAGACGAGAACGGCCCCTTCATCATGATGCGTCCAGCCGAGGAGAGCCACAGGTGCTATTGCGACGCTCCCTACGTGTCGATTGACTCCCTCTTCAGGGGGCACGAGGATGCTTCCCAGCCCACCGAGGTGGATTGGGGCGAGGACGTTGGCGGGGAGGTCGTGGAGTGACTCATCTCGAACAGGGTGACATCGTCGAGGTGGATTTTAGCTCGGCCTACGGTCACGAGCCGGCCAAGTACCGGCCGGCCGTCGTTGTGAGTGGATACGGCTTCAACAGCCGCTCCAGCATGACGGCAGTGGTCCCTGTGACTACGACGAACAATGGGTACCCCCTCCATTTCGACATGGGGAAGAGCCCAGTGAAGGGCTACGCCTGCGTAGAGCAGCTGCGCTGTCTTGACCTCTCGGCCCGTGGGTACCGGCTTGTTGGGGTCGCCGGCCGTGACGCAATGCTCAACATCATGTCTGCCATTAGGGGGATGTTCGAGCTGAAGTAGTCCGGGGCCGTTACGTCCCGCCTGTTTGTGAATTAGCCGCGATGACAGGCATGCGGCGCATCGTTTGGCTTGCTTGGGGCAAGCTACGTCAGTTACACCCATGCCACTTGTGGCGAAGGAACCTGAGGGGGATTGTTTTGGCTGTTCGACCAACCGACAAGAACGACCGCGCGACCATCCGTCGCACGCTGCACTACTTCTGGGGAGTCACGCGCCAGAAGATGGGTGCCTTCGTGCTCTCCATTGTGAGCTCGGTGGGCTACATCGCGCTTCTCACCTTTGCGAACACCTACGTGATGGGCCTCATTGTGGACCGCGTGCAGGCCTCGCCCGTCTCGGCAGACCAGGTGCTTCCCGTGTTTGGACCCTATGTGCTGGCGCTTCTCGTGGTGAACGCTGTTGGCCAGACGCTCTCCAAGCTCCAGGACTACTCGGTCTACAAGCTGGAGATCAACGGTGACTACCAGCTCTCTCGCCTGTGCTTCGACACACTATCCAACCAGTCGATGACGTTCCACAACAGCCGCTTTGGCGGCAGCCTGGTGAGCCAGACTTCGCGGTTTGTCTCGGGCTATTCCGGCCTGGTTGACGTGGTGACGTACTCGCTGTGGCCAACGCTTGCCTCGATCGTGCTCACGGTGGGCATTCTCGCGCCGATCGCGCCGCTCTTTGTTGCCATACTCGTGGTGATGCTTGTGCTCTATGTGGTCATCGCCTACGGCATGTACCGGCGCATCCTGCCCCTCTCGGCAGAGGCTTCGCGTGCTCAGAACAAGCTTTCCGGCGTGCTTTCCGACGCCGTAACCAACATTCTTGCCGTCAAGACCTACGGCCGTGAGGACTACGAGCGCGGGCTCTTTACTACGGCGGACCGCGAGGCAATGGCGGCCGAGAACATCAACATGCGCGCGACCATGCGGCGCGGCTTTACCACGTCGGCGCTCATTACCGTGATTATGTTTGTGGTCTCGATCTTTGTGGTGGGCGGCAATGCCTGGTTTGGCATTAGTGCCGGCACGCTGGTCATGATGTTCACCTACACGTATAACCTCACAATGCGCTTCAACTACTTCAACTCCATGATGCAGCGCATCAACCGTGCCCTTGGCGACGCTGCCGAGATGACGCGCGTGCTGGACGAGCCCACGCTCGTGGCAGACGACGAGGACGCAAAGCCGCTTGAGGTGACCGAGGGACGCATCGACTTCGAGAACCTGCGCTTCCGCTATCCGGACGCACCCAAGGACGACTACGTCTTTGAGGACCTCAACCTTCACATTCCCGCAGGCCAACGCGTTGGCCTGGTGGGGCGCTCCGGCTCTGGCAAGACAACGCTCACCAAGCTCCTGCTGCGCTTGGACGACGTGCAGGAGGGGCGCGTGCTGGTGGATGGCCAGGACGTGAGCCACTGCACCCAGCAGAGCCTGCGCCGCCAGGTGGCCTACGTCCCGCAGGAGGCGCTGCTCTTCCACCGCTCTATCCGTGAGAACATCGCCTACGGCAAGCCTGACGCCACGGAGGAGGAGATTCGTCGCGCTGCCGAGGAGGCAAATGCGCTCGAGTTCATCGAGCGGCTGCCGGACGGCTTCGACACCATGGTGGGCGAGAGGGGCGTCAAGCTCTCGGGAGGTCAGCGCCAGCGTGTGGCAATTGCCCGTGCCATTCTGGTCGATGCGCCCATCCTGGTGCTAGACGAGGCGACCTCTGCGCTGGACTCCGAGTCTGAGGCACTCGTGCAGGGCGCGCTTGAGAACCTCATGCGCGGGCGCACCTCCATCGTGGTTGCGCACCGCCTGTCCACGGTGGCGTCGCTCGACCGCATCGTGGTGCTTGCGCACGGTGAGGTCGTTGAGGACGGCACCCACCACGAGCTGGTCGAGCGTGGTGGCGAGTACGCGAGCCTTTGGAACCGTCAGACTGGCGGCTTCTTGGAGTAGGGAAGGCCTTCTCCGCAACGTACGCCCCGACTTCGCAATCCATTCTGCGAAGTTGGGGCATTTTGCTCCGTCTGTGCTCTGTGTGCGATAACTGATGAAAAAGGGACCCCGGTTTTGGCCGGGGCGCCGCTTTCTATGCCCACGCGTGCTGGGCAAACTGGGGATCATCCTCCCAGATGGTGATTGCGCCCGTGGCAAGCGTTGTGGGAACGTCGATGAGCCGCTGGTTGGACGAGCCGCGGAAGCGCAGCGTGATGTCGTGCAGCTCCTGCACAAAGGGGCCGTCTACCAAGACGTTCAGGCAGTCGAGGATGCGGTTCATGTCAGGTGAGGCGTGGTCGCCGTTGCCTGTGAGCTGCTCCCAGGTGCGCCCGGAGTACATCCAGATGTTCTTCTCGGGATAGGCTGCCCGCACGCGCTCGAGGAAGGGCGCCAGGGCCGCGGCGTTCTCTGGCTCCGTGGGCTCACCGCCCAGGACGGAGAGCCCGTCGATGTAGGGTGCGGAAAGCGACGAGAGGATCTCCTCCTCGGTGTCTTGTGTGAACGGCTTGCCGGCCGAGAAGCTCCAGGCCTCCTCGTTGAAGCAGTTCTTGCAGTGCAGACGGCAGCCGGAGACAAAGAGCGAGGTACGTACCCCGGTCCCGTTGGCGATGTCGCAGTACTTGATGGTTGCGTAGTTCATGGGAAGACCCCTTTTGGATTGAGACGTGCTAGTGGGTAGAGCGCTGCCGGACAAGGCCACGTATGCGCACCGTATCGGTTGAACGCTCATAGGTGTAAACGATATAGAACGGCGCAACATTGCACCGGCGCACTTCTCCTCCATACTTGCTTGTAAGGTATTCCGAAGAGACGAGCGTGCCACTTTCCGGAAAGGTCTCGAGCATCGAGAGGACTGATTCGAGGTGCTTGCGAACGCGAGGGGAGTAGATGGTCTCGACGTCATGTAGAAACGAGAGCGCGTACAGCATCTTAGCCATTGGCTGCCAGCCTCTCGTCGAGCACACTGAAGAATGCATCAGTTCCCTCGATGCATTCCCCCTGTTCAAAGCAGTCATCAGAGGCCTTAATGCACGCGCGCATGCGCTCCGTGAGCGCCGCCTCCTCGGCGGCCTTGTTGAGCTGCTCCTCAAAGAGCTCCTCGCTCATGAAGACAAAGGCTGCGTTGCCGTTCTCCGTTATATGGACCACGTCCTTGCGGGCAATGTCCTTAATCTCGCGCTGGCGCGTCTTGAGGGCTGCGGAGGAATAGATGGCAGTCATGGGAGCTCCTTTGCTGACGCAATTGGATACCAAATATAGTACCAAATTGAGTACTTAATTAGTACCGTATGGCGGCTTGACGAATAGTTGCGTTCCAAATCCCCGTACGGAAGCGAGTTGTGACTTGTCTCTTGCAGGGGGTTGCTCAAGACCGCCACAATTATTGCGCGAAATTCCTGGCAAGAACGACATTCGACCAGTTGAGCTCAGTAACATCGTGGAATATCGTGCAATAATTCAGTGTCAGCGCGGTCAAGCCAAGACGCGCGGGCGAGACACGCCAAGCTACTCGCCCCCCCTGGTGGTCGCGTGCCGAGAAAAACCGCAGGTAGAACACCTGCGGTTGCCAAGAGAGCTGCTATTAAGTCGCGGTTTTCGAGCAGGGAGCCTTTTCTGCCCCCGCCAGCCGCCAAGCGCGTGCTGCCCGTAAGGAGGCGCCTCGCCCCTCTGCTCTTAGGATGCTTTTCGCGTGCTTTGCCTGTAAGAAGGGGCCGCCCCCTCGTGGACGGCGAGTCGCGAAGCGAGCGAGCGCTACGCACGAGCGCCGAGCATGTCCACGCGGGGGCGGCCCTCATCGAGCTTACAGGTGCAGCACGCGATCCTTGATCTCTTCCGTGCGGCCTTGGTTCCAGAACTGCGTACCAATGTAGCCGCAGGTACGTCGGGCCACGTTGAGCTTGGACTGGTCGCGGTTGCCGCAGTGCGGGCACTCCCAGACGAGCTTGCCGTCGTCCTCCACGATCTTGATCTCGCCGTCGTAGCCGCACACCTGGCAGTAGTCGGACTTGGTGTTGAGCTCGGCGTACATGATGTTGTCGTAGATGAACTGCATGACGCGGATGACAGCCTCGAGGTTGTCCTGCATGTTGGGTACCTCGACGTAGGAGATGGCGCCGCCGGGGGAGAGGCGCTGGAACTCGCTCTCGAACTTGAGCTTGGTGAAGGCATCGATCTTCTCGCGCACGTTCACGTGGTAGGAGTTCGTGATGTAGCCGTGATCGGTGATGCCCTTGACCACGCCAAAGCGCTTCTGCAGGCACTTGGCGAACTTGTACGTGGTGGACTCGAGCGGCGTGCCGTAGAGCGAGTAGTCGATGTTCTCGGCGGCCTTCCACTCGGCGCACTTGTCGTTCATGTGCTGCATGACGGAGAGCGCGAAGGGCTTGGCCTCCTCGTCGGTGTGGCTCTTGCCGGTCATGTACTTCACGCACTCGTAGAGGCCGGCGTAGCCAAGCGAGATGGTGGAGTAGCCGCCATAGAGGAGCTTGTCAATCTTCTCGCCCTTGTCGAGACGGGCCAGCGCGCCATACTGCCAGAGGATGGGCGCCGCGTCGGAGAGGGTGCCGCAGAGACGGTCGTGGCGGCAGCGCAGGGCACGGTGGCAGAGCTCGAGGCGCTCGTCGAAGATCTTCCAGAACTTGTCCATGTCACCATCGGACGAGAGTGCGACGTCGGGCAGATTGATGGTCACGACGCCCTGGTTGAAGCGGCCGTAGTACTTGGGCTTGCCGGGCTCGTAGTTCTTGGCCTTGGCGACGTTGTCGTAGCCGTTGCCGGAACGGTCGGGCGTGAGGAAGGAGCGGCAGCCCATGCAGGTGTACACGTCGCCGTGACCCTCGGTCTCGCCCTTGGAGAGCTTGTACTCGCGCATCTTCTTCTCGGAGATGTAGTCGGGCACCATGCGCTTGGCGGTGCACTTGGCTGCCATCTTGGTGAGATAGAAGTACGGGTCGCCCTCGTGGATGTTGTCCTCCTCGAGCACGTAGATGAGCTTGGGGAACGCCGGGGTGATCCAGACGCCCTTCTCGTTCTTGACGCCCTGGTAGCGCTGCTTGAGCATCTCCTCGATGATAAGGGCGAGGTCGTGCTTCTCCTGCGCGCTGCGTGCCTCGTTGAGGTACATGAAGACGGTGATGAACGGCGCCTGGCCGTTGGTGGTCATGAGGGTGACAACCTGGTACTGGATGGTCTGGACGCCACGCGCGACCTCGTCGCGCAGGCGCTTCTCGACCATCTCGTCGATCTGCTCGGGCGATGCCTTGTAGCCGATGGTCTCCATCTCGGCATAGACCGAGCGACGGATCTTCTTGCGGGAGACGTCGACAAAGGGCGCGAGGTGCGTGAGCGAGATGGACTGGCCGCCGTACTGGCAGGAGGCCACCTGGGCGATGATCTGTGTGGCGATGTTGCAGGCGGTGGAGAAGCTGTGCGGGCGCTCGATGAGCGTGCCGGAGATGACGGTGCCGTTCTGCAGCATGTCATCGAGGTTGATGAGGTCGCAGTTGTGCATGTGCTGCGCGTAGTAGTCCGCGTCGTGGAAGTGGATGATGCCCTCTTCGTGCGCCTGGACAATGTCAGCGGGGAGAAGGTCGCGCATGGTGAGGTCCTTGGAGACCTCGCCGGCCATGTAGTCACGCTGGACGGAGACGACGGTGGGGTTCTTGTTGGAGTTCTCCTGCTTGACCTCCTCGTTGTTGCACTCGATGAGGGCAAGGATCTTGTCGTCCGTCGTGTTCTTCTGGCGCTTCTGGTTCTGGACGTAGCGGTAGATGATGTACTTGCGGGCCACAGAGAAGTGGTCGAGGGCCATGAGCTGGTCCTCGACGAGGTCCTGGACCTCCTCGACGGTGACCGTGTGGCCAGACTCCATGCACTCGTCGGTGACGTTGAGCGAGGCGAAGCGAATCTCGCGCTCGGTGAGACGCTCGTCCTCGGGCACTTCCATGTTGGCCTTGCGGATGGCGTTCTCGATCTTGGCAACGTCGAACGTGACCTCCGAACCGTTGCGCTTGATGATCTTCATGTGCTCACTCTCCCTTTGCACAGTGCCTGGCAGAAGAAAAACGTGCAGGTGCTGGCAATGCGTTTGGTGTGTCTCTCTTGGTGCTGCAACCGGTGCTGCGTTGCGGCGCTGTCTACTATGCCACAATATCTTGTGCCCAGAGCATGAGATAAATACCGGATATTGCATCTCGATATTTCATATTGCGTTGGAACATTGCAGAGTCATCGCAGGTGAGAAAAGGGCGGAAGTTCAAACATTTAAGATAACGATGCCATTTATCGACTCGATTTTCGGTGAACGGTGGAGGTGTCTTGTGGGCCTCTTGTGCCATGCGGTCCAAGCTGCCAGATAGCCGGTCCTGGGGACTCGGACGGGCTTCCGCCCTACCGTTGGCCCCTCCCTTGGCCGCCGCCTGCCCCACCCAATGTAACAATCGGGCTCGTCATTGCCTACAGGCGTCCCCATTTGCCCGCTTGTGGTCTACAGTCCCATGCGTACGTTACGCCTGCATCCGGGGAGGGGTGTGCATGCAGTTCTCAAAGAGGCTCGACCTGTTTGGCGACGAGGTCTTTGCCGCTCTTAACGCCAAGCGTCGCGAGCTCGAGGCACAGGGTCGCGAGGTGTTTGACCTCTCGGTTGGCACGCCGGACTTCGAGCCGCCGCGCCACGTGGTTGAGGCGCTGCGAAAGAGCGCCGAAGATCCTGCCAACTGGAAGTACGCCCTGCACGACAAGGACGAGCTGCTCCAGGCTGTCTGCGACTACTACTGCACGCGCTTTGGCGTTGAGGGCATCACGCCCTCCATGGTCATGAGCTGCCGCGGCACGCAGGAGGGCATGGGTCACGTGTGCGCGGCACTGGCAGATCCCGGCGATGTGGCTCTCATTCCCGATCCGTGCTACCCGGTCTTTGCCACCGGCACGCTTCTGGCGGGAGCAAAGCCCTGGTATTACCCACTTACGGCTGAGCACGACTTCCTCCCGTGGGTGGAGGGCATCCCCGATGACGTTGCGGATGCTGCGCGCTACATGGTGGTCTCGCTTCCCGCGAACCCCGTTGGCTCCGTGGGTACGCCCGAGGTGTACGAGCAAATCATCGCCTTTGCCAAGGCTCACGACATCGTGGTTATTCACGATAACGCCTACTCCGACATCGTTTTCGACGGCCCGGCCGGCGGGAGCTTCCTCGACTATCCCGGCGCGCTCGACGTGGGCGTGGAGTTCCTCTCGCTCTCCAAGTCCTTCAACGTGACCGGCGCGCGCCTCTCGTTTTTGGTGGGGCGCGAGGACATCGTGGCCGCCACGCGCAAGCTCCGTAGCCAGGTGGACTTTGGCATGTTCCTGCCCGAGCAGGACGCGGCAATTGCCGCACTCACCGGCCCGCGCGACTCGGTCGAGCGTCAGCGCCTGCTCTACCAGGAGCGCAGGGATGCGCTCTGCGACGGCCTGGAGGCCGTTGGCTGGGAACGCCCCAACGCTCACGGGTCGATGTTCGTGTGGGCGCGCATTCCGCATGGTCGCATGGACTCCCAGGCATTTGCGCTCGAGCTTATGGAGAAGGCCGGCGTCATAGTGACGCCGGGCGCGAGCTTTGGCCCCTCGGGCGAGGGCTACGTGCGCTTTGCCCTGGTCATGCCTCCGGAGCGCCTGCGCGAGGCATGCCGAAGGATTGGCGAGTCTGGGATCTAGCGGGGTCGCGTCTGCGAAAGCGCGGGCGCGGCACCGAGTGCGTTGTCGCTGCCGGGGAGCGGCCCCGGCGGCAGTCCGTCGGGCATGCCCGGCAAGGGGGTGGCGACATGAACTCGAAGAACTTCCAGGACCTGGTGCGATCGTCTCGCTCGTATCGACGATTCGCCGAGGAGGAACCGCTCTGCTACGGGGACCTTGCAGCGCTGGTAAACGCAGCGCGCTTTGCTCCCTCGGGGAACAACATGCAGGTCCTGCGCTTCCACATTGTCGTTGAGCCTGCGGAGCGCTCGGCGGTCTTCTCGCGCCTGCACTGGGCAGCGCTGCTGCGCGACTGGGACGGTCCCGCCGCAGGCGAGAGGCCCACGGGCTACATTGCCGTGTGCGCGCCCAAGGCCCTTGCAACCAACCTCGTCCGCCTCATCGACACGGGCATTGCGGCGCAGACAATCGCGCTGGCTGCGGCGTCGCGCGGGCTTGGCTGCTGCATGCTCAAGAGCTTTGACCCCGACGTGAACGAGGTTATGGGGGTCTCGGCTGAGGACTACGTTACCGAGCTGGTGCTTGCTCTGGGCGTGCGCGGCGAACGCGTGGTGCTGGAGACGAGCGAGAGCGAGCATGGGCTTGCGTACTGGCGCGACGAGGAGGGCACCCACCACGTGCCCAAGCTCGCGCTGGAGAACCTTCTCATCTAGATGAGACAAAGGGACAGTCCCTTTGTCTCATCCCAGCGACTGCAGGCCGATAAGGGCTGCGCCAATGGCCCCGCAGAGCTGCGAGTCCTCGTGCGTGGCGACTGGCGCCTTGAGCACCTCGGAGAGCGCGCGTACCACACCCTCGTTCTGCGCGACGCCGCCGGTCATGAGGTAGGGCGGCTCGGCGCCCACGCGGCTTGCGAGCGTGGCGGTCTTTCTCGCCACCGATACGTCGAGCCCGTGGATCACGTCGGGAGTGGGGGTGTTTGCGGCCACAAGCGAGACGACCTCGCTCTCGGCAAACACGGTGCACATGCTCGTGATGCGCACCTCATGGCGCCACTCAAGGCCTCGTCGGCAGAACTCGTCGAGGTCCATCTCAAGCACGCGCGCCATGGCTTCCATGAAGCGCCCGGTGCCTGCAGCGCATTTGTCGTTCATCACGAAGCCTGCCACGCTGCCGTTGGCGTTCAGGTGGATGACCTTTGAGTCCTGTCCGCCAATGTCGATGACCGAACGCGCATCCGGCGCGAGGTAGTGGGCGCCGCGCGCGTGGCAGGTGATCTCGGTGACCGAGGAGTCCATGCCCTCGATGTTGTCACGGCCATAGCCCGTCGAGACGCGCAGGGCCACGTCGCCTGCAGCAAGGCCTGCCTGGGAGAGCGCCTCGTCCATGGCGCGAGCCGCGGCGTCTGCCGCGCGGGCACCGGTTGGCACAATGGCCGTGGCCACAATGTGCTTGTCTGCATCCATAATCACAACGTCGGTCGAGGTGGAGCCGGAGTCCACGCCCATGACGTAGGCCGCTGCCGTGGGGCCTGCGGGTGCATCGCCTGACGCCGTCGGCGCGGGCTGTACCTGGTGCGCGGCACCGCCGCGGGCCCGCAGGGTTTCGCCAAAGGCCTCGAGTCTTGTGCGCAGCTGGCCCTCGCTCTGCGACGTGCCGTCCGTCTCGATTTTGACCATGGGAATCTCGTCCTTCTCCGCAAGGGCTCCGTATTCGAAGCCATAGTAGTCGCAGAACTTCATGGTGTGGTAGACCACGCCCTGCTGGCCGCGCTCGCCCACAAGCTCGCTCCGCTCGGCAATGTCATCCATGCGCATGCAGGGAATCTGGCCGAGAAGCGCCGGTGCGTACCAGTCGAGAAAAGCGTCGAGGGGGTCAGCTGCGGGGGTTGCACCGCCATCGCAGCACACGCCGCAGGCAGGACCCGTAGCCATCCGCGCGAGCTGGGGCGGGGGAGAGACCTTGAGGTGCCGGCTCGTACAGGTGGCGTTCTCCACCGGCATGCCCACGCCCTTCTCCACCTCGGCGACAAGCGATGCCGAAGCGTGCGCGCCCATGAGCGTCACGCGGTCGTCCGCGCGCGCCACGCCCGTCCCGCAAGCGGCGCATGCCGCGCCCACGTCGAACTGCGCGCCGCTGTACGCGGCATAGGCGTCTGCGAGCGCCCGCAGACGGCGACGGAAGAGCGCAATCTCCGCAGGCCCTCTCCGGTGCGGCAGGTCGAGCAGGTACAGGAAGTCCATGCGGCCAGAGGCCTGCAGCACGTCGTAGACGCGGCGTACCACGTCGCAGCAGGTCACAAGTACGGCCTCGTGCACATCGGTCGCCATCATGCGCTCGATGAGGCCCTTGCCGTAGCCACAGAGGTTGGGATGGGCCAGTGCGTCGGCGTACGCAAAGGAGGCAACGTCCGCCTCGGCGATGCGTGGCGCGGCACCAAACCCCGCGAGGAGCTCGATGGGCGTGTACTTGCACGCGTAGAAGAGTTCGTTATGTTTCTGCTGTTCAGCTGCCATGTCTCTCAGCTTCCTTGCGCTTCTCGACCATCTCGAGGAAGGCCGAGAACCTCGTGGACATCTGGCCCTCCATGCAGTTGGCACGGTCGCAGGCGTCGCCATCGAGTACCAGCACGGGCCAGCCTGCCCCCTCGAGCTGCCGGCGGATGAGCTGCGCCGCGCCTGCCGTCTGCTTGCAGCCCCAGTGGCAGAAAAGTACCACGGCATCCGCGCCTGTCTCGCGTGCGAGATGCTCGATGCAGTCCGCCCGGCGCGTCGCCGGGCCGTTGAAGCAGCTGCGCACCAGGCGTTCGGCCATGAACTCGTAGGGGCTCGATGCATCGAACCACGCCTCGCCTGCGGTAACGCTTTCGAACATCATGTCCGATGCCACAATCTGCGACGTCTGGCTGGTGTTCACGAGCTCACCTAGAGATTCCAGGAAGTAGGGCGAGACGTGCGCCCACACCAGGTTTACGCCCTCGTACGGCGAGGCAGCGAGAAAGTCGCGCCGCATCTCTCGCGCCAGCTCCTCGCACTCGGGAAGTCCCAGCGAGAGATGGAGGTCGAGCATCTCCATCATGTCGATGGTCATGGTGTTTGCCAGGTAGCGCCCACGGCGCGTGGGGAGCGTAGCCGCAAGCTCGCGCATGGTGCGCTCGGAGCATGCGCAGGCCTCGCGCAGACGCCCCTCGTCGAGCTTGCGTGAGAACGCGCCCTCGGCGGCGCGGCCCATCTCGCGAAGCTCGTCCGCCACATAGAGGACCGAGTCGCGTGAGACGTCGTAGGGAACGTCCACGTACACGTGGGGAACGTCCCAGAAGCGGCCCAAGGTCTTGAAGGTGAGATTGTTGGCGTCGCAGGCTACCGAGCAGCTCGCGAGCATGCGTGGCTTGCCCAGCACGCCCGAGGTTGCCATGCCCATGAGGATGCGGTGGTAGGAGCAGTACGTCTCGGGGACGCCGCGCCCCTCGGCTGCGGCGATAAAGCCGCCTTCCGCCTGGGCGCCGCTTGCGAAGGAGGCCACGGCCTCTGCCGTCACGGGGCGCGCCCCCAGCGCGTGGAATATCTCGTTGGGGGTGAAGATGCTTGTGACCACGGCGTTGTCGAAGTCTGCGAGCGCGCCCACCACGGAGTCCATGAAGAGCTGGTAGCCGTGGTTGCCCGAGGGCAGAAGGTCGCCGTAGGGGGCCAGGTGGACCTTGCCGCGCATGGCCTGGAAGCCCAGCATGAGCCAGTTGCGCACAAAGTCTGGGCGCGTCGAGAGGTTCTTCTCGGCCACGCCTCCGTACCAGCCTATGAGGCGCTCGCCTGCCGAGGCGCCCGCCACGCTACGCCTCCTCGCTGCCGACGAGCTCGTGCACGGTAAGGTCGAGCCCGGACGCCTCGATGGCCTCGCGCGGGCCAAAGACGCAGACGCCCGCGGGGGCGGCGGTGGGCTCGAGCGCCGGCGCGAGCGAGCGCACGGCCTCGGCGGTGGTGTCGAGCTCCTGCTGGCGGATGATGTTTCGCCAGTTGGCGGGCCTGCCGTTGAAGTGCTGCATGTCCTGCCTGCGGGCAAGCGCGCGGGGCTTCTCGGGAGCGTCCTGCGCGGCCACGGAGGAGACGATGTAGCCGGAGAGCTCGTCGTCCGTGGGGGCCCAGTTGGCAAGCCATGCGGCGGCGCCGTCGTAGCGCTGGAGCGTGGAGGCAACGTTGGGGTCGCGGAACGACCAGAACCTGCGGATGCCCTCGGTGGTGTGGCTAAAGCCCACGCCGTAGGCGCCGCCCTTCACGCGGACCTCGTTCCAGAGGTAGTCGAAGGAGAGTGCACGTGTTGCCACCTGCCAGGTGCCCAGGGTGCCTGCGTCTGCCGTGGTTGGCGCGGCGGCGCGTGCCACGAAGGAGACGTTAGAGGGGATCACGAAGCCCTCGCGCGAGACCTTGGGGGTGGGAATCTGGAGCCTGTGCTCGCAGACGTTCTCGCCCTGCTCCTCGAGGCCCAGCGTGCCGCCAAGCTCCCAGAAGCGCTTGCGGTCCTCGGCGGGGCCGGTGAAGCTCACCGTGACCTCGTCTGCGGTGAAGATGCGGTCTGCCAGGTTGGGGAGGATCTCCCGGAGTGCCGGGAGCCTGCGGTCCCAGTTGGCAAGCAGGCGCTTGAGGAAGAGGTAGTAGTCGATGCCGCCCATCTGGCTCGATGCCACCGAGGCGGACGAGAAGTAGCTCGTTGCGCGCGCTGCGGCCGCCGCGTGACCAGAGTTCACGAAGTACTGCTCGAGCGCCACCTTGCGCTGCGTGAGGATGTCGCGCATGCGGTTGCCGTCGAGGTAGAGGGTCTTGCCCCAGACCTCCTGCGGGATGCTGGCCAGGGAGTCGACCTTTTCGGAGAGGGCGCTCGCGCTCACCACAAGCATGGGGCGGGCAAACGAGAGGTCGTCGTCGCGGCCGTAGGTCTCGTAGCCAAAGCCGAGGTTGCCAAGGTTTGCCTCGACCAGCGTGTCGAGGTCCGAGGCCGTGTGGAGCTTGGTGTCGAGCTTGCCGAGAAGGTCCGTGAGCACACCCACGTAGGGCAGCTCGGCAAAGCCAACACGCCGCAGGTCAAAGTAGTGATAGACGTAGTCGATGTGGCGGGTGTCAAGTTCGTGGGCGAGGCAGGGGAGTGGCGCCTTTACGTCTGCGACCTCAGGGTCCGGTCGTGCTGGCTCGATGTCCGCGACGGTAAGCGTGGGCAGCGTGGCCAGGGCCTCAGGGGAGTCTGGCGCCTCCTGCTCGGCGCGGAGCGCCTCGACCTCGCGGCGCACGTCCTCGACGTCCTTGTCGCTCATCTGCGCGCGCAGGCGGGCAAGCTCGTCTGCCTCCTCGGCAGCGTCGCCACCCTCGGTGGGAACGAGCTCCGCCAGCGCGGAGTGGGGGTTCTCGCACACGATCTCTTTGAGCATGCCCTCGAACAGGCCGTTGTCCAGGCCTTTCTTAAGGTCGGCCAGCGCGTCCTCATACTGCAGGTAGTCGAAGGGATGGTTGTCGTCGTAGAGCCAGCTCGAGAGTGCCTGCATCGAGAGGGCCACGCCGTCTGTTGCCCAGGAGCCAAAGTCGCGCTCGCGCAGGTTGAACTCCGCCTGGGCAAGCGAGGCCTCGAGCTTGTCGTGCGGGATGCCGTTCTCGGCAAACTCGCGGCAGGAGTCCTCGATGAGCTTGCGGAAGCGCTCAGACACGTCCGCGTGGGCGCCCTTGAGCTGGAAGACCACCTCGGGCTGGGCGACGCCGTCGATGAGCGCGGCCTGGAAGTCGTTGGCAAGGCCGGCGTCGAGGACGCGACGCTTGAGCGGCGCCTCGTTGGAGCCGCAGAGCGCGTCGAGCAGCACGTCCACGGCAAGCACGCGCTCGCGCTGGTTGGACGTGGCAACAACGTACGCCAAGCCTACGGAGGCGTTGTCGGGGGTGGTTGCCATCTCGACCTTCACCGGGGCGGCGGTGACCGCGGGCTGGAGAGGCAGGGGGTTGGGCGCACCTGCGTTGCGGTTCTCGGCGCCGCGGAAGCGCTCGTCGATAAAAGCCAGCTCGCGGTCTATGTCCATGTCACCGTAGAGGATGGTGTAGCTGTTGGGCAGGGCGTAGTGGCGGGCGTGCGCGTCAAGGAAGCCCTCGTAGGTGAGGGTGGGGATGGCACGCGGTGCGCCACCGGACTCAAAGCGGTAGGGGCTCTGGGGGAAGAGCGCGCGGGAGAGCGCCAGGCTCAGGACCTCGTCCGGGTCGGAGAGGGCGCCCTTCATCTCGTTGAAGACCACGCCGTTGTACGAGAGCGAGCCGTCGTCTGACGCCTCGAGATGCCAGCCCTCCTGCTCGAAGATGCGGCGGCGGTGGTAGATGGCGGGGTGGAGAACGGCGTCAAGGTAGACACCCATGAGATTCTCGAGGTCGGCCGTGTTGGTGGAGGCCACCGGGTACATGGTCTTGTCCGGGAACGTGAGGGCGTTCAGGAAGGTCTGCATGGACGTCTTGAGCAGGTTGACGAAGGGCTCCTTCACGGGGTAGGCATCGGAGCCGCAGAGCACGGAGTGCTCGATGATGTGGAAGACGCCCGTATCGTCTGCGGGCGGCGTCTTGAAGGCAATCGAGAAGGACTTGTTGGTGTCGGCGCACGAGATCCACATGGCGCGGGCGCCGGAGGTCTGGTGACGCAGCACGTAGATGGTGCCGGAGACCTCGGGAATGGGTGTCGCGGAGACAACCTCGAAGCCGGCGTGCACGCTGCCGGGGGCGAGGGACGGGTCGGGCGTGAGGAAGTCACGCTGGGGTGTTGCGGTGATGCCTTCGGATGCCATGGTTCCTCCTTGCGGCCTTTGGCCGCCGATATCTTGTTTCGAGAAGAAGCTTAACACGCATGGTATGGTGCCCGTTTTTCCCGGTAAGCAGACCGGCGTGCTGTGGATGATGCATTCCGCTGTAGAATCACATGTCGCTGTGAGACAAAGGGACAGTCCCCTTGTCTCATCTGAGAAGGACGGGGAACGCGTAATGGCAGAGGCGCTTGACGAAGGCTCGCTCGACGAGAGGGACAGCCATCCCATGGCGGCTGGCGCCGCGCCACTCAGCGACGAGCAGCGTCGTAAGCGCATCCTGCGTGGTGTGGTGTGCACGCTTGTGGGCGGCACGTTCTGGGGCATCAATGGGACGGCGTCGAAGCTGCTCATGGACGCGTATGCGGTCGACCCACTGTGGCTCGCGTGCGTTCGCGAGCTCTCCGCCTGCTGGCTCTTTCTCGCAGCGGCGCGCGTCACCAACAAGGGGCAGGTCACCCGCGCCCTGTGCGACCCGCGCTCGCTGGTGGGGATCTTTGGCGTGAGCCTAGGGGCAATTCTCTTCTCGCAGGTGGCCTACCTCGAGGCTATCAGCTGGACCAACTCCGCCACGGCCACGGTGATGCAGAGCCTGGGGATGCTCGCCGTGCTCGCCTACGTGTGCGCGAGGATGCGCCGCGGGCCAAAGCGGCGAGAGGTGTTGGGCATCGCGTTTGCCCTGGTGGGGACCTATCTGCTGGCAACGGGAGGCAATCCCGGGCAGCTCAGCCTGCCTGTGGGCGGGCTTGTGTGGGGACTTCTCTGCGCGGCAGCCTCGGCGTGCCTCTCCATCCTGCCTGCCCGCCAGCTGGCAAAGTGGGGCAACTTCGTGGTGAACGGGCTGGCGTTTCTTTTCTCGGGCGCCATCCTGCTTGTTGCGTATAGGCCTTGGGAGCACATGCCGCAGCTGGATGTGGCTGCTGTGGCGCTGCTCGCCTTCATGGTGGTCGTGGGGACCTTTGGCGCGTACGCGCTCTACCTGCAGGGAGTGAAAGACGCGGGCTCGATGCGCGCGAGCCTCTTGGGGACCATCGAGCCCCTCACTGCCACAGTGACCTCGGTCTTGTGGCTGGGCACGAGCTTCTCGGTGGCAGACCTTGTGGGATTTGCGCTGGTGCTTGCGATGGTGTACCTCACGGCGTAGGCAGGGGGCGGCGGCTGGAAAACCTGCGGGTTAGCAGCAATGTCTGAGAAGACCTTCCGGGGGCGCTGGAAAACCTGCGGCTTAATTGCACCTCTTGAAAAGGTCTCAAGTCGTCTACCTGCGGTTTCTCTCGGCGGCGCACGAGGCTAACTGCTATTAACCCGCAGGTTTCGTGAGAGAAAGGCCGACGAAACGCCGACGAGAGGCCGACGGCGGGCCCGCAGGATGCGGTAGGTCCGGAAACACCCCTAGATCATCGCCATGTTGGCTGCGACGGATGAGTACCACGCTGCCGCGTTGGGCGGGCAGTACTTCTGTGCCATGGAGTAGGTGAGGTAACCGCCGTAGCCCGAGGCTAGGCCGGCGGTGTGTGCATAGATCGCCGTCTCCCAGCTGCTCCAGCTTACGCTGCCCCAGCCCCAGGCGTTGTGGGAGTAGGCGCAGTAAAGTCCCTTGCTGCTCTCAACGGCCGAGATTGCGGGCGAGAGTCGCGGATCAATGCCATAGTCCCAAGCCGCTGCGGCGAAGGTGCTGCCGTAGCCAGCGAGCGGGGAGCCTGCCAGGTAGGCGTCAATGCGAGCACCCCATTGCGCCACAAAGCTATCTTTGTCGCTCTGCCAGTTGACGTTTTCACTGGAGCTGTTGGAGCTTCTGGAATCGCTCGAGGAGCTGGTAGAGGATTCGGGCACCTCAACGGTTGCCGTGTTGCCCGACTCGGTCTGGAAGGTCTCGCCCTCACTTTGTGCTGCTTCCTGCAGCGCGGCCTCAGCTTCGGCCTGCTGCGCTGCCTGCTCCTCCGCCATCTGCTGCTGCAACGCCTCACGCGCGGCAACGGCAGAGTCAAGGACATCCTGGGCGTTCTGGCGTTCGGTCTCGGCCTGCGCAAGCTGGGAGTTGAGATCTTCCTGCGTGCTCGAAAGCTCGGTCGTGAGGTCGACAAGCGACTGAATCTGGTCGCTGTTGTATGAGGTCACGGAGTCAAGGAACTGGATGGTGGCGAGAAAGTCGAAGAAGTTCTCAGAGGAGAGGACTAGCTCGACAAGCCCCTGCGAACCTTGCTGCATCTTGTACTGGGTTCGGATGCTCTGCGCGGCGGCGGCACGCGCATCGGGAAGCTGGGCCTCAATCTCGGCGATGCGCTGTTGGTTATCGTCAATCTGCTGCTGGAGCTGGGCAACCTTGTCGTTTGCCGTAGTGAGCTCGTCGTTTGTCTGCTCTACCTTTGCCTCGAGGTCATCGAGCGTTTCGCCCAAGGCAACTGCGGGCCTAACCGCGACAATTCCAAACGCCATGGTACTGGCGAGGGCAAGCGCAAGGACTCCGTTTCGGGTTGTAGACGAGAGCGACAAAGGTTACCTCCGAGGCCGACGTTGACGGTGCGCTCTGGCGCGAACATGCCAAGAACGCAGCTAGATAACCTTAGCGTGAAAAGTGAGGTATCACGTTTCCTGCAAAAGTCTCAAGTCTTCATATAGGGTTGTGGCCCCTTCGAGTGGAAGGGGCCACATTTAAAAACGCGACTTTTACCAGCGAGTTTGTTGGACTTTCCAACCACGACGCCTCTGTGGAGAACAAGCTGTGGGATTTCTGTGGGATACCGCGAAGGTACCCAAGAAATCCGTGAACGGCCTGTGACCCGCTGTGAGTGAGCTACTTTACCACGAGCACGTCGCAGGTCGTGGAACGCGTGAGGAAGGTGGAGATGGAGCCGAGAATTGCGTACTTGATGGACGAGAGCCCGCGCGCCCCGCAGATGACGAGGTCCGGCTTGATGACGTCGAGCATGTCGTCCTTCAGGGTCTCGCGGATGCGCCCCGCCTTCACGATGACTTTGACGCTCTTGATCTGCGGCTCCGCCTCTGCCTCGGCAACCTGCTCGGCGATGGACTCGCGGAAGTCCTTCTCGAGCGAGGGAATGAGGTCGACAGGGTAAGTCCCTGCAGTCTCGAGCGCGGTCGAGTCGATGACGTGGCCAATGTAGAGCTCGGCGTTGTCGTTTGCCGCCATCACAATGGCGCGATGAAGCACCTTTGCCTGGCGATCCGTTCCGTCGAGTGACACGAAAATCTTGTCGTATCCGAGGTCCTGGTAGGTCTGGTTTGTCTCTGCCATGGCGTCCTCCCTAGCGAGTGTGCCTGAGGCTGACGCCTTGCGCGCCGCCCCGCGCTCTCGTTCTACCCGCCGTTGGGGCGGTTTTCCCGAGAAACACGGGGAGACGCGCGTCTTGCGCCCCGAACGGTAGGCCTGCCGCATGCTCCTGCCCCTAGGCGAGCGTGTCGACAAACCCCACGCGGTAGGTCTTGAAAACTACGGCTCCCTCGTCCTGCGTGGCATCGAGGTCGACGTCGCCCCAGATGCCAAAGTCATGGTCGTCGTCGGAGTCGCGGAAGACCTGGTGGACGTGCCAGACGTGGTCTGTCTTCTCGTCCTTCTCGTCGATGTCGAGGTAGGCAGAGGATCGAGCGTCAGCGTCCAAGAGGATCTGCTCGTGCTCAGCATGGAAGGCGTCGAGCGCCTGCTGCCACACGACCGAGCGGTAGCCCCAGTCCGCGTCGAGGTCGCCCAGCTCCTCGACCTTGCCCAGCGCCGCCAGGCGCACTCGGGCGAAGAGGGCGTTACGCACGAGCAGGGTGAGGCCGCGCCTGTCGTGGACGACCTCGTCCACGCTTGGCGCGGCAACCGTGGCGCCATCTTCGGTGCCGGAGCCCTCCCACTCGTCCACGAGCGAGGAGTCCGTGGTGCGCACGACCAGCCTCAGCCAGGTCACGATGTCTTCCAAGCGCTCGTCGCGCTTCTCGGCAGGCACCGTGCGATCAAGCACGCGGTAGGCGTCCGAGAGGTAGCGCAAAAGCGTGCCCTCCGAGCGGGCGATCTTGTAGCGGCCAATGTAGGTCTTGAAGTCGCTTGCCGTCTCGACCATGTCGCGCAGGACGCTCTTTGGGCGCAGGCAGTAGTCGCTTGCCCAGGGGACCTTCTCGCAGTACTCCGCAAAGGCGGCGTCGAGAAGGTCCTTGAGCGGCTTGGGGTAGGTGACCTCCTGCGCGCGCTCCATGCGCTCCTCGTACTCGATACCCTCGGCCTTCATTGCCGCGATGGCGGCACCACGTGCCTCGCGCTCCTGGGCGCGCAGGATCTGCGGCGGGTCCTCAAGCGTGGCCTCTACCATCGAGATGAGGTCGAGCGCGTAGGTCTCGCTCTCCGGGTCCAGAAGCTCGATGGCGGCGAGAAGGAACGGCGAGAGGGGCTGGTCAAGCGCAAAGTCCTCGGGTAGGTCAACGGTGAGCAGGTAGGAGGCAGTGCCGTCATCCTCCTCGTGGCGCTCGACCACGCCGGCGTCGATGAGCGTGGCAAAGACCTCGTCGGTGCGCTGTGAGAGCGCGGCCTTCTCCTCCGGCGTCTGGGCCGAGTCCTCGATGAGCTTGTGCGTTCGTGCCCAGGCGTCCCCGCCCTGCTCGATCTCGGCAAGCACCATGGAGTGCGTGATGCGCAGGCGCGGGCGGAGCTTCTCGGGCTCTGCCGCAATGAGGCGCTCGAAAGTCTGCTTGTTCCAGCCAACAAAGTCAGAGGGCGGCGTCTTGACCTTGATCTTGCGGGCGCGCTTGGGGTCTCCGCCGGCCTTGGCCAGCGCCTTTGCACGCTCGATGTCGTACTCGGTGGCCTCCGCGATCACGCGCCCCTCGGTGTCGAAGCCAGCGCGGCCGGCGCGCCCCGCAATTTGGTGGAACTCTCGCGCGTTGAGCCGGCGCATGTGCTTGCCATCGAACTTGGTGAGCTGGGTGAGAAGCACGGTGTGGATGGGGACGTTGATGCCCACGCCCAGCGTGTCTGTGCCGCAGATTACGGGCAGCAGGCCCTGCTGGGCGAGCTTCTCCACCAGCAGGCGGTATCGCGGCAGCATGCCGGCGTGATGCACGCCCACGCCCGTGAGGATGAGTCGCTTCAGGGTCTTGCCAAACGTGGTGGTGAAGCGCACCCCCTTGACGGCGTCCCTCAGGGCCTCGCGCTGCTCCTTCGACGAGACGCCGTAGCTCGAAAGGGCCTGCGCGCTCTTGAGGGCAGCCTCCTGCGAGAAGTGCACTATGTAGAGAGGCGCGTCGCCGTCACGAAGGGCCAGCTCGACCGTGCCCTCGAGCGGTGTCTCCACGAACTCGTAGGAGAGGGGCACCGGCCGGGGCGCATCGAGCACCTTGTCGACGGCGCGTCCGGTGTGCTCCTCGAGCGCGGTGGCGATGTCGGTGACGTCGCCCAGCGTGGCGGACATGAGCAGGAACTGCGTGTGGGGTAGCGCCAGCAGTGGCACCTGCCAAGCCCAGCCGCGGTCGCGGTCGCTGTAGAAGTGGAACTCGTCCATGGCCACGCAGCCGATGTCCGCGTGCTCGCCAAAGCGCAGCGCGTCCTGGGCAAGGATCTCGGCTGTGCAGCAGATGACGGGCGCCTCGCTGTTTATCACCACGTCGCCCGTAATCATGCCCACGTTGTCTTTGCCGAGAAGGTCAACCAGGTTGAAGAACTTCTCGCTGACCAGCGCCTTAATGGGTGCCGTGTAGTAGGCGCGACGGTTGGTGCAGTTGGCTATGAAGAGCAAGCCTACGGCAACCATGCTCTTGCCGGAGCCCGTGGGGGTGCCCAAGATCACGTGGTCGCCGGACGCCAGGTCGAGAAGGGCCTCCTCTTGGTGGTCCCAGAGCTGCATGCCGCGCGACTCGATCCAACCAAGGAAGAGCTCGAGCGCGTCCTCGGCGGGGATGTTGGGATAGGTCTCGTCGTCTGGCCAGGGGATGAGGCGCCCGAGCGAGCCAGGTCCGTTGGGGCCAAGGTCCACGTGGGCGGGACCGGGCACGCTGGCGATGGCGCCGGCGCCGGTCTCTTCGGCGCTCATCGCTCGTCTCCCGAGCAGGGCTCGGTGCCGCCGGCAAGCTCCGCGCGCACTACGTCCTGGAGGTGGCGCTCGGCTGCCGCCGTTGCCTCGGCGTCGCCCGAGCGCTTTGCCTTGCGGTAGGCGGCCATTGCCTGGGCAAACGGCCCCTCCACGAGGCTGCCTGCATCGTCCTGCTCGTCTTGCGGGACGGCTTTGCTCGGCGCCTCTGCTGGCGCGCCAAAGGCCGTCTTTGCACCGTTTGCCTCGAGCTGCTCGCGCAGTTGCTCCGCGAGCTTCATGTCGCTCTCGTCCATGCTGTCCTCCTCGGCCTGCACGGCCGGTGTCCTCGCTATCTTGTGGCGTCCCGTGCGGGCGCGTTGGCGGCGCGAAGCTTGGTGGTCTCGCGCCGTGCCCACGCGGGCCTGTTCAGTATTGCACGTCCAATGCCCGCAAGGTCGCAGGCGCCTTGCTCGAGCAGCGCTTCCGCCGCCACACCCGTCTTTATGCCGCCCGCCAGAAGCACCGGCACGCCCACGCCCGCACGGATGGGCGCCGACGAGTCCGCAAACCAGCCTGGGGTGTCCTCGTGGCCGGGCCTGCCGTAGTAGCACATGCCGCCCGAGACGGAGATGAGGCCCGCGCCCGCCGCCTCAACCATGCGCGCGAATGCCACCGCGTCGTCGATGGTGCTGCCACCGGGCATGTAGTCGCAGCCGCCCAGGCGCACGGAGACCGGGTAGCCTGAGGGCAGCTCTGCTCGCACGGCCTGGAGCACCTCCACAAGGAGCCGCGCGCGGTTCTCAAGCGAGCCGCCGTAGGCGTCTTTTCGCAGGTTGGTGAGGGGCGAGAGGAACTGGTCCAGCAGGTACCCGTGGGCCGCATGTATCTCGACGCCGTCGAAGCCGGCCGCGTGGGCGCGCCGTGCCGCTGCCGAGAAGAGCTCCGGCAGGCGCGTGATGTCATCTGCGCTCATGGCGCGGGGGAGGGGGTGGCCCACCTTGGCGCCTGGGCACGTGACGGCCGAAGGCGCCAGCGGCTGCGTGCCCGTGAGTCTCTCGGTTGCTGCCGAACCTGCATGTGAGAGCTGCACAAAGACGGGAGTTCCCTGGTCGTGGACGGCTGCGGCCTCGCGCTTGAGGCCCTCGACGTCCTCGTCGTGTGCAATGGACGCCTGACGCGCGGTAGCGCGGCCCTCCTCGCAGACAAAGTGGTGGCCGCATTCGACAAGGCCCAGGTAACCGCCGCGCGCACGGACGGCATAGTGGTCGCAGAGTGCCTGGGTCACCTGGCCGCGCGCTCCAGCTTTCCCCGTGGCAATGGGCACCATGACCAGGCGGTTCTTGAGGATGAGATTGCCTACGGCAAGAGGTTGGTCATAGATCACGCGTTATCGCTCCCTGTGGCATGGGCCCAAGCCACGGCAGTTGCCAGCGCGGCACCCGCCTCGTTGGTGATGGAGATGAGCGGCGGCTTCATGCCGTGTGCGGCAAGGACGGCGGCCAGGCGTCCGCGCACCGTGCACGTCGGCGCGCCGGAGGTGGCGTCGAGGGTCTCTAGCTCCAAGGGGTCGATTGTCGTGCCCGGGGGAAGGAGTTGATCCAGGGCATCCGTTGCCGCTCCTTTTGCAGCAAGGTGGCCGGCCACGTACTCGGCGGGATTCTCGCGCGTGTTTGCCTGTGCAAGCTCTGCGGACGTGAGCAAGTGGACAAGGGGATTGTTCGCGCTGGCGAGAAGTTCTTGGGCCCTGGTTATGCGCATGAGCTGCGTTCCCGTGGCGTACGTTCCCCTGTCCATGCGGCTCCCGTTAGTTGCTTGCTGCCTTGTGACTTTCCAGCCTAGGGTAGCGCGGCTTGGAACTGGTTGCGTCGCGGAGAAGAGACTTTGGGTGTTCCTCCTCAGTTGCCATGCGGTGGCTTTTGGCTGTCCCAGACTTCCTGCAGGATGCGCTGAGGCGTGGTGCCTAGTGCCTCGGCATATGCGTAGACTTCGCCCAGGTGAAGCGAACGCTCGCCAGACTCGAACTTCGAGATCATCGATTGATTGGTGCCAAGGCGAGCCGCGACCTGCTCCTGCTTCAGGTCGGACTCTATCCTCAACTTACGGAGGACCTTCCCCACTAGTCTGTCGGCAATCTCGTACATGCGCCGGAATGTAGACCCGCGCGCGAGACATTCAAAAATAGAATATTCTGGTGTCTACCAGGACAACAACGCTATGTGGCAGGTGATATCTTGGAAAGCCCACAAGACGCGCTACGTGGTTGTGCCGAAATCGCAAGGGCACTCGCCCTTCAGGCGGCAAGCGGGTCTGTCTCGCCCGAGGCGCTCGACCTTCTCGCCGATAAGGTGGAAGAGGCAGCGCGGCTGCTCGATGGGGAGCGAATAGAGCGCTGGGTGGAGGTCATACGTGACGCAGATGGTACCGAGCGCGAGGTCCACGAGGGGATAGCGTAGGCGCTTCGGCGCGCAGGCGGACGCGGGGCTACATCCCGTAGTCAAAGAAGGATGAGACATGCACCGTGACGCAGTCCGTCTCTTGGCCAATGAGGTCCAACGTCTTCACTGTGTCCTCCACAATGGCCACGCGTCGTTCGGGGATTTCCAGCTTTCGAGCTAGCTGGCGGAGAAACCCGACCTTCTCGGCCTTTTGTGCAACGGTTACCACGTGGCTGGGCGCAAGCTCGTAGCAGCGGGTGACAAAGGCACGCTTGCCTGGTGCCTCGACGTCACTTGCCTGTGAGCATGCCCATACGTGGTCGATGCCCTTGTCCTTGATGAAGCGCTGGATTTGCGGAACCGAGCGCGAACTGGCGTAGGGGTCGTGCGTGCGCACGTAGTCCTCCCAGTCTTCGTCGGGGCAGGCGCTGTGTGAGAGATCACCAAACTCGTAGACCGCAAGGACGCCGTCGATGTCAAAAACCACGACGGTTTGCGGCTCCAGCAGGTACTCCATGAGCTTGGTCACGACATTCTCCTCTCGTTGCCGGGCCGCGATGACCTGGCTTGCGTCATTGTTCCGGAGTTTATCTCACGGCCCGAAGTTTAGCTCGGCCTCCGGAGCTTAGCTCAGAGCCCGGAGCTCAGCTCCTTTTCTTAAAGGTAATGTCCGCCAACAGGGCAAATGCGGCTGTCGTTTAAGAGAAGGAGCTATTCTCCGCGGAGGAACGTCGGGGCTGGGGGGGGCGCGAGGCGGCGCGAGGGAGCGTGGGCGCTGACGGGGGCGTGAGGTAGCGTCGCTGCTGGAGTTGGCGCCCGAAGGCACGTTTTTGCAGGGATTACGTCGAAAGTTGCTGCTCCGGCGTCAATATGACGCCAGAGCAGGGGTTTCCGAAGGGATTCCGTACGAGATGCGACCCCCGGCGCCAAAACGGCTCTGGAAGGGACGGTTCGGTGGCCTTCTCGTCGAAAAGAGGCTCTCGGGCGCCGCCGCCCACCGCGGCCTTCCTCCACCGCCCGTCGGTGCAAGTTTCAAGAAGCTGACATTCCCTCACTCTGACGGGTAGACTTTCTATGGAATGCATTTCCCAAACGCCCTGCGGGGCAGGAAAGAAGGTTGCCATGGCACTCGACAAGAAGGTCGGCGACACCCTTAACGCCCAGATCAACAAGGAGCTCTACTCGGCATACCTCTACCTCACGTTTGCCGACTACTACGAGGACCGCGGCCTCAAGGGGTTCGCAAACTGGTACATGGTGCAGGTGCAGGAGGAGGTCTCCCACGCCAAGATCCTCCGCCGCTACCTACTGGACAATGACTACCAGGTCAAGATGGCGGCCATCGCCGAGCCCGACAAGACCTTCACCAACGACCTTGCGCCGCTGCAGGCTGGCCTCGAGCACGAGCGCTACATCACGGCCGCAATCAACGAGTGCTACCAGGCCGCCTATGATGTGCATGACTTCCGCACCATGCAGCTGCTCGACTGGTTCGTGAAGGAGCAGGGCGAGGAGGAGACCAACGCCTCCGACATGATCAAGAACATGGAGCTCTTTGGCTCCGACCCCAAGGGCCTCTACGACCTGGATCGCGAGTACCAGGCCCGCACCTTTGTTGCCCCCACAATGCCCATGTAAGTCTCTGCAATACAATCAGAGCCGAGAAGCGCGGTGGCCCCAAGCGGGTCGCCGCGTTTTTTATGCCATGCACCCCCTGGGCTGCGGCTTGTTGACGTTTCTCGAAAACTGTTCGTTGCCACACATTCTCTTCACATCCTATTATTGGCCCCGTCGTTGACATGGTGTCAACAAAGGAGGTGCGGCCGATGCGCGGCGAGATTGCAGAAACGCGACGCGAGCAGATCATTGCCGCCGCCCGCTCACTCTACGAGGAGAAGGGCATCGACCACACCTCGGTGAAGGACATCGCCGAGCGGGCCAATATCACGCGCAGCCTCTTCTACCACTACTTCTCAAGTCGCGACGAGGTCACCGACGCTATTCTCGACGCCTACGTAGACACCTTCGTGGCAGCTGTGCGCGAGTGGAACGCTCAGCGCGTGCGCGGGGACGTCGATGGCGCGCTCAAAACATGCGTTGCCATGCTCCGCCGCCATCTCTTTGACACGGACAGCTTTAGGACCGACCTTCTCAAGAGCCAGAACGCCCTTCTCTACCAGCGCTTTAGCCAACAGACGGCACGCACTCTTGCCGAATACCTCACGCGCACCACCGTTGCCGAGTACGCTAGGTACCACCGCGTGGAGATACACCATCCCTACGAGGAGTTCTACCTGCTCATCATTGGCCTCATGAGCTACATGAGGACCCACCCCGACGCCTCGGACGAGCTTGTTGCCGACCTCATCGCTGACACGCTCCACCTTGACCTTGGCTCCCAACAGGACTAGCCGCGCCAACGCGCGACAGTAGCGTTTCCCCAAAGACAGCAAGAGAGAGGAAGTGCCATGTTGTTCGACCACAGCGCCAATCTGCCGTTCCAGCTCCTGGGGTGGGTGATGGTCTTCGTTGGGCTCATCGTGCTCAACGAGTTCGCCCGCAGGTCCAAGGTTGGGGGCCTCATCAT
Organism: Tractidigestivibacter scatoligenes; assembly: GCF_001494635.1. Taxonomy (GTDB): domain Bacteria; phylum Actinomycetota; class Coriobacteriia; order Coriobacteriales; family Atopobiaceae; genus Tractidigestivibacter; species Tractidigestivibacter scatoligenes. The sequence goes on from NZ_LOJF01000001.1 coordinate 531,270, forward strand.
GTTCGGCGTGCTGCCCGTGGCCATGACCATCTACTGCATTGCTATTGCCGTGGGCGTGGCGCAGGGCCAGGACTGGGCGCTCACCAATCCCACTCACATCTACCAGAACAGCTGGTTCCACTACGCAAAGGTGTACGCCGCACTTGCCGGCTGCATTGGCTTCATGGTCATCAAGTACCAGTGGGGAAGCCTTGGTCGCGCCCACTGGTTCCGCGCCTTCCCGTTTGCGATTGTCGCAATCAACATCCTCATTGCCGTATGCTCCGACTTCGAGAGCGCCTACCACTTCTTTGCGCTAGGCGAGACCACGTGGGTGACCTCAGAGGGCGCGACGCAGCTCGCGGGCTGGAACAACGTCTTCAACGGCATCGCCGGCATCATCAACATCTTCTGCATGACGGCTTGGTGGAACGTCTACTCCTCCAAGGACGGGCGAGACATGCTCTGGCCTGACATGACCTGGGTCTTCATTGTTGCCTATGACATCTGGAACTTCTGCTACACCTACAACTGCCTGCCGCACCACGCCTGGTACTGCGGCCTGGCGCTGCTTCTTGCCCCCACGGTGGCAAACGCGCTCTGGAACAAGGGCGCCTGGATTCAGAACCGCGCAAACACGCTGGCCATCTGGTGCATGTTTGCGCAGGTCTTCCCCGCGTTCCAGGAGGAGTCGGTCTTCGTGACGCACTCCACGCTCAACCCCACCACGGCGACCGTTGTCTCTGTGATCGCGCTCATGGCAAACGTGGCGGCAATAATCACAATCGCCTATCGTGCCAAGAAGCTGGGCGTCAATCCCTACAAGCAGGACGTCTTTGTGGGCACTCGCGACTTCGAGGAGGCCACGGCCCGTCGCGCGGACTTGGCGGCGTAGGACGAGCAGGGCAAGGCAAGCCACTCGCAACGCATGCGGGGCGCCAGCTTGTGCTGACGCCCCGCGTTTCTGTGCCGCGTGAAGCGGCGCTTGTATCCGCGTGCTACTTTACGCCGTACTTCTCGTAGTACTCGTCGATGGCAGCCTTGAGCTGCGGCGTAATGATGGTGCCGTCGAGTGCCTCGACGACCTCTGCCATGGTCACGATGCTCGCGACGGGGAAGCCGTAGCGCTCCTGGATCTCCTCCTGGGCGCTCACCTTGCCGCCCTTGCCCACCTCCATGCGGTTGAGCGAGACGATAAGCCCCTTGACCTCGACCGCAGCCGCGCCGGTCACGATGGGGTAGGTCTCGTCGATGGACTTGCCGGAGGTGGTGACGTCCTCGATCATCACCACGCGGTCGCCGTCCCTAAGCTCGCTGCCCAGGAGGTTGCCCTTGTCGGCACCGTGGTCCTTGACCTCCTTGCGGTTGGAGCAGTAGCGCACCTCCTTGCCGTAGAGGTCGTGGAAGGCAATGGCGCAGGAGACCGCCAGGGGAATGCCCTTGTAGGCAGGCCCAAAGAGCACGTCGAAGTCCAGGCCAAAGTTGTCGTGGATGGCGTGGGCATAGAACTCTCCCAAGCGCTTGAGCTGCGAGCCCGTGACGTAGGCGCCGGCGTTCATGAAGAACGGCGACTTCCTACCGCTCTTGAGGGTGAACTCGCCAAACTTGAGCACCTTGCTCTCGACCATGAAGTCGATGAACTGGCGCTTGTACTCCTCCATTGACGTCTCCTCTCGGTGGTGACGATCGTCTCGCAAGAGATTCTACGCGACTACGGGCGAACGGGAACCACGGCGGGACCAAGAAGGTCTGCAGACTTCTCCAGCGCGTGCACTATGCGCGAGAAGCCCTCAAGGTCTGCTGCCGAGAAGCGCGCGGGTATGGGACTGTCACAGTCGAGGACGCCCCAGATGGCGGTGCTGCCGTCCGCGGCGGTTGCGTGGATGGGCACCACGAGCTCCGAGCGCGAAGCGGCATCACAGGCAATGTGGCCTGGGAATGCCTGGACGTCGGGCACAAGCCGGGGCTTGTTTGTCTCGACGGCCCTTCCGCAGACACCGGCACCATAGGGGATGCTCACGCATGCGGGGCGTCCCCAGAAGGGGCCAAGGACAAGGTCCTGCTTGCCCGCGGGGCCATTGGTGGCAACGTAGAAGCCCACCCAGTTGATGCTTGGCAGCGCCTCGCCTAGGAGGGCGGCTGCGTTGGCAAGCGCGGGCAGCCAGCCCGGCGTTCCCTCGGCAAGTGAGCCTACCTGCTGAGCGAGAAGTTCGTAGTCTGTGGCCTGCGGGTTGTCCATGATGGCATCTCCTTCCAGTGCGGAGAATGATGGATGCGGCGCCAGCTCGTCGCGATAAGATAGGACGGTTAACGAGCATGACACAATTCCAAGAGGAAGGACGTTCCTTGAATCGCACGAGAATAGCCGCGCTCTACGCGGACATGGATCAGCTGGGTGGCACCGAGCTTACCGTTGCCGGCTGGGTGCGCTCCATCCGCGACATGAAGAACTTTGGCTTTGTCACCTTGAACGACGGCAGCTGCTTCAAGGACCTGCAGGTCGTGGTCAACCGCGAGCGTCTGGGGGACGAGACGTACGAGGGGATCGTCTCGCAGAACGTGGGTGCGGCGCTTGTCGTGCGCGGCAAGCTTGAGCTTACGCCGGATCGCCCCCAGCCCTTCGAGCTGCAGGCGGCAACCGTCACGGTGGAGGGTGCCTCCGCGCCCGACTACCCCATGCAGAAGAAGCGCCAGACGCGCGAGTTCCTGCGCACCCAGCAGCACCTGCGCAGCCGCACCAACCTCTTCCGCGCGGTCTTCCGCGTGCGCAGCGTGGCTGCCTTCGCCATCCACCGCTTCTTCCAGGAGCGTGGCTTCCTCTACGTGAACACTCCCATTATCACCGCGTCGGACGCCGAGGGCGCGGGCGAGATGTTCCGTGTGACCACCATCGACCCGGCCAACCCGCCCCTCACCGAGGACGGCAAGGTGGACTACAGCAAGGACTTCTTTGGCAAGCCCACCAACCTCACGGTGTCCGGGCAGCTCCAGGCTGAGAACTTTGCCATGAGCTTTGGCGACGTCTACACCTTTGGACCCACCTTCCGCGCCGAGAACTCCAACACGCGCCGTCATGCCGCCGAGTTCTGGATGGTCGAGCCCGAGATGGCCTTCTGCGACCTTGAGGGCGAGATGGACGTCTCGGAGGAGATGCTCAAGTACGTCATTGCCTACGTGATGGAGCACTGCCCCGACGAGCTGGACTTCTTCAACAAGTGGGTGGACAAGGGCCTCAAGGAGCGCCTGCAGCACGTGGCAACGAGCGACTTTGCGCGCGTGAGCTACACCGACGCCGTGAAGATCCTCGAGGACGCCCAGAACTCCGGCACGATGTTCGAGTACCCCGTCTCCTGGGGCGTCGACCTCCAGACCGAGCACGAGCGCTACCTTACCGAGAAGCACTTCAAGCGTCCCACGTTTGTGACGGACTACCCGCGCGACATCAAGGCGTTCTACATGCGCCTGAACGATGACGGCAAGACCGTAGCCGCCGCGGACTGCCTGGTGCCCGGCATTGGCGAGATCATCGGCGGCTCTCAGCGCGAGGAGCGCCTGGACGTGCTCGAGCGCCGCATCCAGGAGCTGGGCATGGACCCCGAGCAGTACAAGTACTACCTTGACCTGCGGCGCTATGGCGGCTGCCACCACGCGGGCTTTGGCTTGGGCTTCGAGCGCCTGGTCATGTACCTCACGGGCGTCGACAACATCCGTGACGTGCTGCCGCACCCGCGCACCGTGGGCAACGCGGACTTCTAAGGGCGCCAAGAGTAGGGGCAGGGCCTGTGATCGAGTGCTTCAAGACAACCGTCGAGGAGGACGAGAGCGGCGAGAAGGTCTTTCTCACCTCTCGAGTGGCGGGGCCCTGCCCGGGATGCTGGGTGAGTGTCGTAGCTCCCACCAAGCGGGAACGCGCCTGGATGCAAAACGAGATGGGCGTCATCCCGGACTTTGTCGCCTCTGCGCTCGATGACGAGGAGAGCTCGCGCATCGAGCGGGACGACGAGACCAGGCAGGTGCTCGTGATCGTGGATTGCCCCTTTGTGGAGGACAAGAGCGAGGCCGAGAGTACGTCGATCGTCCAGTACGACACGCATCCGCTCGCCGTGCTCTTCCTGCCCGAGAAGGACCTGGTCATGACCGTGAGCCTCAAGGAGAACTGGACTGTCTCCGCACTTGAGAGCGGCCGGGTCCGCGACATCAACACGACGCAGCGCACGCGCTTCCTGTTGCAGATTCTGTTGCACATCTCCAAGCGCTACCAGATTGACCTGCGGTCGGTAAACCGCCAGTTTCGTGAGAACGAGCGCGAGCTTCGGAGGTCCATGCGCAACGAGGAGCTCATCAAGATGCTGGGGTTCGAGAAGTCGCTGGTGTACTTCTCGACTTCGCTCAAGGCGCTCGACACCACCATCCAGCGCATAAGCTACGGACGTATCCTCAAGCTTTACGACGAGGACCGGGACCTCCTGAACGACACGTCCGTTGAGGTCAAGCAGGCCATCGAGATGTGCGAGATATACACGCAGGTCTACAACGAGACCATGGAGACGTTTGGCTCGATCATCAACAACAACCTCAACCTCACGATGCGTACCCTCGCCATCATCACGCTTGTGCTCTCGGTTCCCACGACGGTCTTCTCGTTCTACGGCATGAACACCGGGCTTCCCATGGATGAGACCTGGGTGTTCCCGGTCATCCTTTCCCTGGCACTATCCGTGTTTGCGACGTTCTGGATTCTCAAGAGCCGCGTTCTCAGGTAGCTGCCGGAGTGGGGCCCAGAAGTGCGACTCCATGCCGCGTCTGCCATCTAGTGGCGGGCGCGGCATTTTGCGTTACGTCCTCGACCATTCGCGACGCGTCTGGGTTTGGCTGCCGTATGGCGGATACCCTTGCCGAGACGCGCGTGGGTGCGCTTCTATCGAGTATTGGTGAGGGGTCGATATGCGGGATGTTACACGTCGTCAGGCGCTCGGCCTTGCTGTCGGTGCGCTTGCAGCTATTGCGCAGGCGGGGTGCGCCACCACGCCCTCACAGGACGGGGGCGATGATACCGAGAAGGTCCACGGCGTACAGAGCGTCGAGGCGCTTGACCCCAACGTAACCGCTGAGTGGGACAGCGCGTACTACACCCCTGCCTACGCGTCGCTCGACGAGGCAGTTCTCGCATCGCATGAGGTCGCGCGCACGATTGAGGCAGAGGGCATGGTGCTTCTGGCGAACAACGGCGTGCTTCCTCTGCCGGAGGGCTGCGCGGTGAGCCTTTTGGGCCGCTGCGCCGAGGACCCGCTCTTTGGCGGTTACGGGGCAGGATCGGTTGCGCCAGATGCGGTGTGCACCGGTTTCTACGATGGTCTTGCCGGGGCGGGACTCGAGGTAAATCCCACCGTTCACGAGTGGCTCTCCGCGCACGTGCAGGACCGTCCCCGCGGAGGCATCCACACGCTGGACGTGCGCGCAACCACCACGTACTACATCGGGGAGCTGCCGTGGTCGAGCTATCCGGAGGACGTGCGCGCAAGCGTCTCTGGGACGGTTGCCGTGGTGGTTCTCGGCAGGGCGAGCGGGGAAGGGTATGATCTCTCGCTTGACCTTAACGCCTCGCTGGCAGACGAGCGCTTCTCGTCATTTGTCCCCAACGAGGAGACTGCGAGCTATGCCGAGGGACAGCACTCGCTCCAGCTCACGTCGGAGGAGCTGGGCCTTGTTGCGGGGGCGCGAGAGGCTGCGGACCACGTGGTGGTGCTTCTCAACACGGGAACCACGCTCGAGGTTGGGCCGCTTGTCGAGGATGGCAGCCCCTACCAGGTGGACGCGCTGCTTCATGTGGGCTTTCCCGGTGCGGTGGGCGCGGAGGTGGTGGGCGATGTCCTCTGCGGTAGGCGCAACCCATGCGGCCGGACCTGTGACCTCTGGGCTCGCGACATGCGTCTTGCCCCGAGCTTCAACACCATGGGAGAGCATCGCTACACCGACGTCCACGACTTCTACCCCGGCAACGAGACCACCGGCGACGGCGCGCGCTTCATGGAGTACCTCGAGGGCGTCTACGTGGGCTATCGCTACTTCGAGACGGCAGCCGCAATGGGCGCGCTCGACTACGACAATGCCGTGACCTTCCCGTTTGGCTATGGTCTCTCGTACACGAGCTTCTCGTGGTCGCTTCTCGACTGCCGACTGGACGGTGAGAACGTCGCACTCTCGGTGCAGGTTGCCAACTCCGGGCAGCTCTCGGGCAAAGACGTTGTCGAGGCATACGTGGGTGCCCCGTGGGACGGATCCGTCGAGAAGAGTTCGGTGGCGCTTGTCGCCTTTGCCAAGACTGGCGAGCTTGCGCCGGGCGAGTCCCAAAGGCTGGAGCTGAGCTGGCCGGTGCGCCAGATGGCAAGCTGGTCTGTGGCGGATGGCTGCTGGGTGCTTGCCGCCGGCTCGTACCAGGTCTCCCTTCGCACAGACTCCCATCACGTGGTGGAGACGAGCACGCTCGATCTGGACGAGAGGCGCTACCAGACCGATGACGCGACGGGCGCAGAAGTTGTCGCGCGGTTTCCCGATCTTGACGAGTACTTCGATAACCCGGCTGCCTCCGGTGCCGATGGTACACCGGTGCTTCTCACCCGCAAAGACATGCAGGGGAGCTTCCCGGCACCTGCGCAGGACAAGACTGCTGCATCGGTCGGCGTGACGCTTTCCATGTACGACGCGGCGGCGGAGGATGACGGGACGGCGACGGCACCGGAAACCGGCGCCCAGAACGGGGTCTCGCTCATCGACCTGAGGGGGCGCACGTTCGACGACCCCCTGTGGGACGTGCTTCTCGACCAGCTGTCCCCTGGCGACATGGTTGCCCTTGTCTGCACCAATGCTGGCGAGAAGATCGACTCCGTAGGCAAGCCGGCAACCGACTGGGACGACTCTCCGGTGGCGATGGGCGGCATGGAGCGCGGCGGCTCGCACTGCGTGTGGCCGAGCGAGTACCTGGTGGCGGAGACCTGGGACGTTAACCTGCTGCGCAGCATGGGCGAGGCCGTTGGCGAGGAGTCCCTCTCGTCTGGCATCTTTGGCTGGTGGAGTCCGGCAATCAACATGCACCGTTCGTCCTTCTCGGGCAGGAACTACGAGTACTACTCGGAAGACCCACTGCTTACGGGGGCCCTTGCCCGGGCCATGGTGGATGGTGGCGCCTCGCGCGGCATGGTTAACATGCTCAAGCACTTCTGCGTGTACGACCAGGAGACCAGCCGCAGGGAGCATCTGTGCACCTGGGCCACCGAGCAGGTCGTCCGCGAGATCTATGCGCGACCGTTCGAGATGGTGGTCAAGTCGTCCTCGCGGCACGCGGTGCCCGCGCTGGACGTGTCGACGGGGGAGCAGGCCCTGGCCAAGGTGAATGTGCCGCTCTCGATCATGAGCTGCTACAGCTTCCTTGGAAACACTTGGGGCGGTGGCCGAGAGGACCTTCAAACGGGGCTGCTGCGTGACGAGTGGGGCTTTGACGGCGTTGTCCTCTCGGACTTCAGCGTGGACGACTACTACATGGACCACGACCAGGGGATTGCCGCCGGGACGGATCTCATGCTCGCAACCGCCGCAACGGGTACCGTCGCTGATCCGAGAAGCGCCTATACCCTCAACAACCTGCGCAGATCGGTGCATCGGTACCTCTACGTGGTGGTCAACTCCAATGCCATGAACGGGATCTTGCCTACTGTGAGGGTTACGTACTCGTAAAGGGAAGTGGGACGCCGCCGCCCGCCGCCGGAAGGCCCGTTTTGGCAGCAAGTGCGTACAAAGTAAACGCTCCGGCGACATTTTGTCGCCGGAGCGTGGGGAATAGCGGAAAACCCGTACGAAATGAGCCTTCGGGCGCCACGCGAGAGACGCTGTGCATCGGGCGTCCCCCACGGCGTCGTTACGCGCGCGGTGGCTCGCCGCCCATCTCCCAGGAGCGGGCGCTCTCGCAGGTAGCGTGCAGGGTGACCAGCAGCGTGTCCGCGGTGGGGAACCACCTGGTCGAGAGGACCGCCTCGCCGTGGTTCACGTAGACCTCCACGGCGGAGCCGTCCACCAGCACGCGGAGCTCGCGCAGAGTCGCAAGCGGAAGCACACGCTCGGTGCGGCCGGAGGCGGCCGTCTCGTCCGCAAACGTCATTCTCAGCAGTCCATCGCTGGCAGAGAAGGAAAGCTCGAGCTGCCCGTCCAGCCCCATCTCGAGGTCGCCCTCGATGCCCAGAAGCTCGATGTCGGCATGGTGATGGGGGAGGATCGCACCCACGGTGGGGTTCACGGGCTGGGCAAAGCCGCGAAGGCCGTCTATCTCGGCAACCGGCCACTGGCGGAGAAGCCCATCCGCACCCACCGTGACCTCGCGCGGCACGGTGAGACAGTGGCACCAGGTAAGACCGTCCGGCGCCGAGGTATACTCCGCGTCTGGCATGCCCATCCAGCCAATAAGGATGCAGCGGCCCTTCTCGTCCTCGAAGACCTGCGGCGCGTAGAAGTCAAAGCCCCAGTCAAGCTCGACGAAGCTCGTCTCATCCACCTGCGTGGTTGCAAGGATGCCCCGCGGCAGCGGGAAGTATCCGGCCTGGTAGAGGTTCTGCCAGCGCGTGGGCTCGCTGGGCAGGCCTTGCGGACAAACCACGAGGTAGTCATGGCCGTCCACCTGGATGACGTTGGGGCACTCCCACATGTAGCCAAAGGGGTGCGCAGACTCGATGCGCCCGCGGTACGTCCACGTTACGGCGTCGGAGGACTCGTAGAGAATAACGTCGCCCACGTCGTCTGAGCGACGGGCGCCCAGCACCATGTAGTAGCGGCCGTCCTGCTCCCAGACCTTGGGGTCGCGCACGTGGCGCGTGAGGTCGGAGGGATAGTCCTCGGGGCGGAGCAGGGCCTTCTTCTCAGAGAGGGAGATTCCATCCTCGCTTGTGACCATAATCTGGTTGGCGTCGCGCCCGGTGTGGATGTGATCGCCCTCGTACTTCACGTTGCCGGTGTAGTAGAGGCGCAGGAGGTCACCCCCGTCCGGTGCACCGCCCGCCACTACGAGCGCCGAGCCAGAGTAGACGCCGTCGGCGTCTTCGGGGATCGAGGGCATGAGGGGCTCGCCCAGGTCCTCCCAGCGCACCAGGTCGCGGCTCGCAAAGTGGCCCCAGCCCTTCTTGCCGGCCGCTGGCCAGGCAGGGTCTGCCTGGTAGAAGACATGGTAGGTACCGTGGAACTGGCAGAGGCCGTTGGGGTCGTTGAGCCACCCCTGGCGTGGGGCCAGGTGGAAGTGGGGCGTCCAGCGCTCGTGCGTGGGGGACATGGGGCTCCTCTCAAGTGGGTGCGGATATGCGAGACGGGCGGCCACCAGAGGCGACCGCCCGTATGTGGAGCAGTGGTTGCGCCTAGCGCGTGGCCACCACGGCGTCACCGGCCTTGACCTCGCCGGTTGCGAGCTGGTCAACCGAGGAGTATGCGTCGGTGTTGGTGATCACGAGCATCGTGGTGGCCTTCTTGCCGGCCTCCTTGATGGCGCCAAGGTCGGCCTCCATGAGGACGTCGCCGCGCTTCACGTGGTCTCCCACCTTGGTGAAGGGTGTGAAGGGCTCGCCCTTAAGCTCAACGGTGTCGATGCCAATGTGGATGAGAATCTCGGCGCCGGAATCGGAGAGCAGGCCAAGGGCGTGTCCGGTCTCGGCGACCACGGTCACGGTGCCGTCGACAGGCGAGACAATCTTGCCATCTTTGGGCTCGACTGCGATGCCCTTGCCCATGGCGAGCGAGGCAAAGACGGGGTCGGAGACGTCGGTCAGAGCGACGGCAGTGCCAGTGGCGGGGGCGCCGATGGTCTCAGCCTTGGGAGCGTCGGCTGCGGGGGCCTCAGCCTTCTCCTCGGCCTCGAGGGCGCGCACCTCGTCGGCGGCAGCAGCGGTCTCGGCGGCAACCTTCGCGGGCGCCGCGGCGGTCTCCTTGTCACGGTATGCCATGGAGGAGAGGCCAAAGGCCACGCCAAACGCCACGGCGAACATCACGATGTACTGCAGCGGCTGCGCGATGCAGAGCAGGATGCCAAAGATGCCGGTGACGCCAGTGCCGGAAGCGGCGAGGTTGAAGATGAAGCAGCACAGGGCACCGCAGGCAGAGCCAATCATGCCTGCCACGAAGGGCTTCATGTTGGGCAGGTTCACACCAAAGATTGCGGGCTCGGTGATGCCGAGCAGGCAGGAGATGCCGGCGGGGACGGCGAGGGACTTGGTCTTCTCGGAGTGGGTCTTGAGCGCAACGGCCAGGCAGGCGCCGCCCTGGGCGATGTTGGCGGCGCTGGCGATGGGCAGCCAGTAGGTGACGCCGTACTGGGCGAGCATGGAGACGTCGATGGCGGTGTACATCTGGTGCAGGCCGGTGACAACGGAGGGCGAGTAGATCAGGCCGATGATGATGTAGCCAATGCCGAAGGGAACCTGGAGCAGCCACATGAGCAGGCCGAGGATGTTGTTCTCAAGCCAGACAAAGATGGGGCCGACGAAGAGGATCGTGATGTAGGCGGCAAGAGAGACCGACAGCAGCGGGGTGAGGAAGAGGTCGAACATCTCGGGGATGACCTTGTGGAGCCGCTTCTCGAAGAAGCAGAGGATCCACACGCCCACCAGGATGGGGATGACGTGGCCCTGGTAGCCCACCCAGTCGATGCTGTAGATGCCCGGGATCACGTCGAGCGTGACCATGGTTCCCTCGGCGATGGCGGTGCTGGCGCTGTATGCGTTGATGAAGTCGGAGCTTATGAGCAGCGCGCCGAGCGAGGCGCCGAGGTAGGGGTTGCCCCCAAAGACCGTAGCGGCGGAGAAGCCCAGGAGAATCTGGAGGTTGCCAAGGGCGCAGGCGTTGATGAGAGACGCGATGCGCCACCAGACGCTCGTGGTGTCGAGCGCGATGATGCCCTGAGATCCCATGTAGGAGAGGGCACCCATGATGCCCATGAGCATACCGGATGCCACGATGGCGGGGATGATGGGCACAAAGACGTCCGAGAGGACCTTGATGGCGCGCTGGAACGCGTTGCCCTGGTTGGCAGCGGCCTCCTTGGCCTCCGCCTTGGAGGCGGCGGTGACGCCGGACTGCTTGATGAACTCGTCATAGACCTTGTCCACGGTGCCGGTTCCAAAGATCACCTGGAGCTGGCCCGCTGCCTGGAAGTTGCCCTTGGCACCAACCACGTCATCGAGCTTGGCCTTGTCGACCTTGCTGTCGTCTGCGATGACCAGGCGTAGGCGGGTGGCGCAGTGCGCCGCCGAGACGATGTTGCTCGAGCCGCCGATCGCCTCCAGAACCTCGCGTGCCGCTTCTGCATAGTCCAGAGCCATGTGGTCTCCCTTCCCGAACCAGTGGCCATACTTATGAAACCGTTCTCATAGCTGATTTCATCGCGTGAAAACTTGTTTGAATCAGCTGTCTATGAAATCGTTCTCACATGTCCAATAGTAGCCAATGGCCGGCTGAGCAAATGTGGATTGCAGGAATAACGGTGAGTGGTAGAAATGCGGGTGTGAACGGTCTCACATCACAGTGGCGCTGCTGGCGCCACGGTGGCTAGCGCGAGCTGGTACGGGCGTAGATCTCGTAGCCCATGCGCAGCTCACGGGGGACTCCATCGCCATCGGTCATGGCGTCTACCAGCATCTTTGCCGCCTCGACGCCACTGGTGAGGTAGTAGAAGTGGACGGTTGTGAGGCTGGGGGTCATGATCTTCGAGAGCTTGGAGTCTCCCACTCCCGTCACCTGCACGTCCTCGGGGATGCGCTTGCCGTACTCGCGCAGGCAGGTCATAGCGCCAAAGGCAATGTCATCGGTGGCGCAGACAAGGGCGTCAACGTCCGGCACGGCATCAAGGATCTTCTCGGCGCAAAGGTAGCCGGAGTCCACCGAGAAGGTGGCGCTCTGCTGTGCCTTGGGGCTCACGGCAACGCCCTTGCTGGTGCAGGCGTCCACGAATGCACGGTGGCGCTCTCGCCCGGCAGCTACGTCCTTCTCGTAGACGCCAATGTAGCCTGGGGTGTGGGAGGTCTTGAGGATGGAGCGTGTGAGGTCGTAGACAGCGTGGTAATCGTCCTGGTAGACGCATGAGTGGCCATCCAGGCGCTGGCCAAGTATCACCACGGGAATGTTGAGCGAGTCCAGCGCCTTGTGATGGGCATGCGTGAACACCGTGGCAATGAGGATGATGCCGTCTACCTTATTGCGCTCGGCAAAGAGGTTGAGGTAGTCCACCTCGACCTTCTCGTCATTGTCTGTATTGGCGAGAAGCACCTGGTAGCCGTTCTGGCCAAGCACCTTGGTGATGCCCGCAACCATGCGGCTTACAGAGTGCGAGTTGATCTTGGGGATGATGACGCCCACAAGCTTGGTCTTGCCCGTGCGCAGCGTGCGCGCCTGCTGAGAAGGCACATAGCCCGTCTCGTTGATGACGCGCGAGATAAGCTCGCGCTTCTCCTTTGAGACGTAACCGTCATTGAGATAGCGCGAGACGGTTGCCCGCGAGACTCCCGCGAGCTTTGCGATCTCGTTTATGTCCACACTCCCCGCCTTCCCTCATGCGCATGCGTTCCCCTCACGCATTATGAGAACGATACCAGATGACGAACGTGTCGGTTGGGCGAATGCGGCGAGGGGCATGGGGTAAGCTCTTGGGCGGAGTGTCGCGTCACGTGACCGGCACGGAAGGGAGCACGCCATGCTGATGGAGGATGCGCGCGAACGCATCGTCGTGTTTGGCAAAAGGATTGCCACAGAGGGCCTTGCCGTGGGGACGAGTGGAAACCTCTCCGAGTATGACCCGGTGACAGGCCTTATGGCCATCAGCCCCTCGGGGCTGGGGTACTTCGAGACCACTCCTCAAGATGTTGTGGTGCTCCGACTGGATGGCAGCATAGTTGAGGGGAGCCGCCGGCCTTCCTCCGAAGCACCGCTCCACGCCGAGGTCTACCGTCGCCGCCCGGCCGCCCGTGCCGTGGTGCACACGCATTCGCCCTACGCAACCACGCTGGCCGCGCTTGGCGAGCCCATTCGTGCGGTGCACTTCACGATTGCGGACTCGGGCGCGGAGGAGGTGCCGCTCTCGCCCTACGTCACGTTTGGCACGCCTGAGCTTGCCGCCTCGGTGGGCACGACCTTTGGCGAGCACCCCCATGTCAACGCCGTGCTCATGGAAAATCACGGGCTCATTGCATGTGGCCCAAGCATGGACGTTGCTTTTGGGCTTGCCGTTAACCTTGAGTTTGTCTCGCGAATCCAGTGGCAGGCCGAGTGCGTGGGGACGCCGCGCGTGCTTTCGGGCGAAGAGGTCACGGGCGTTTCAAAGCGCTTCGAGACCTATGGCCAGCCTGCTGGCCGCAAGGCATAAAGGCTGCCGTGGCGGGTTTTTCTCCCTGGGAAATTAATCCCGCAAAAGGAGGAACGTGTGATTGACGAGATAGATAAGGGCGCTTGGCCGCTGCGCTTTGACTCCGATGGACACTTCCGTGTGCTGCAGTTCTCGGACATCCAGGAGACGTCTCACGTGCGCGAGGACACGATGACGCTTCTTCGCGCGGCGCTCGACGAGGCAAAGCCCAACCTTGTGGTGCTTACCGGCGACCAGGTGAAGGGCTATGCGGTGGAGTTCGCTCTGGGGGAGAACGCGGAGCGAGCGCGTACGGTGGTGAGGAAGATCTGCTTGCCTATGGTCGAGCGGAACATTCCCTTTGTGGTGACCTATGGCAACCACGATCGCCAGTGCGGCATTGGAAACGATGAGCAGGAGAGCTGGTACAAGGCCATTCCCGGATGCCTCAACGGCATCGTTGCCGCACGGGAGCCCAAGCTCTACCACGGGGCCGGCACGCTTGCTGTGCCCGTGCTTTCGCACATGGGCGAGGATGTGTGTCTAGCTGTGCTGGTTGCGGACTCCGGCGCGGGCTCGGGCAGTGGTGGCTACGAACCCTTCGACCCCGCACTCACCAACTGGATTACGGGTTGCGCGCAGCAGCTTGCAGAACGGGCAGGCCATAAGGTGCCCTGTATTCTCTACCAGCACATTCCCCCCGTCCAGGTCTACGACTGCCTGCGCGATGCCTGCGAGGGCGAGCATGGCGTCCCTGGGTTCCGCCTTCACTACCGTCCCGGTCGCACGCTTGTACCTATCGACGACCTTCGCGTCTCCGGAGGGCTTCGAGAGCCCGTGTGCAGTCCGGATGCGGATACTGGCGAGATTGCCGCCCTTACGCGCGAGGGGAGCACCTTCGCTGTCTACTTTGGTCACGACCACAAGAACACGCTTGTCTCCCATTACGGAAACATCGACCTGGGATACGCGCCATCTGCCGGCTTTGGCTCCTATGGACCTGGGGCCATGCGAGCGGCGCGCCTCTTTTCCTTTGACGGGCAGAACGCGGCACTCTACACCACGCGCTTGCTCACGTATGCGGAGCTTGTGGGGTCTCGCACGGAGCGCCCGCTCACCGACTGGGCCTCCGAGCGCGTGCCCGTCTCGACGGAGGAGGCGCGCGAGATGGCGCGGCCAGCGCTTCCGGTGCTTGGCGCGGCGGCAATCGCAGCGTTTGCGCTCGGCGTGGCAAAGCGACAGAGAAGGGGCAGGTAAATGGCAGAGAAACCCAAAGAAGAGCCTGAAGAGAGACCTGGCGAGAAATCCGGAGAGAAACTCGACGAGAAGAAGGCCGTCGGCCGAAGTCTCACCAAGCTCAACATGAGGCGAACCGTCCTGGTGACGCTGCCCTTCATGGGAGCGCTCACGTTCTGGCAGGCCTACGACGGCTTGGTGCCGCTCATGTTCAAGAACACGTTTGGCATGGGCGACACGCTCACCGGCGTCTTCATGTCGCTCGACAACGTGCTTGCGCTCTTCATGCTCCCGCTCATGGGGGCGCTCTCTGACCGTACCACCACGCGCTGGGGCAGGCGCACGCCGTTCATCGTGGTGGGTGCGCTTCTCGCCGCGGCGCTCACGCCCCTCATTGCCGTGGCAAACGCGATGCACAACCTGCCGCTCTTTGTGACTGTGCTTGTGGCGACGCTTGTGGTGCTCTCGATCTACCGCTCTCCCTCCGTGGCGCTCATGCCCGACGTCACCCCACGCCCGGTGCGCAGCAAGGCGGACGCCTTCAACTCACTCATGGCTGCGGTGGGTGGCGTGATTGTGCTTGTCGCCATCGCGCTTCTCGTCCCAGCTGAGGAGAACCCGGACTACATACCCGTCTATCTTGTCATCTCCTTCATGCTGCTGGTGACAACCATTATCTTCATGGTGTTCTTCCGCGAGCCCAAGGAGGTTGCGGCGATGCACCGCGAGAGTGCCGAGCTGGGCATTCCCGAGGATGAGATCGAGGCCTCCGACGAGGGCGGCAAGGAGCGCGAGACGGATCCTGTCAAGCGTCGCTCGCTTGTGTGCGTGCTTGTCTGCGTCTTCTTTTACTTCATGTCGAATAACGCTGTGACCAGCGGTATCTCGCGCTATGCGGACGTGGTGTGGGGGATGGCCGGCGGCTCGTACGCGCAGGTGCAGACCGTGGCCACGCTTGCGGCGATTGTCGCCTACATGCCCATGGCCGAGCTCTCCTGCAAGATTGGCCGGAAGGTCACTACGTATATTGGCATCGCGCTTATGGTGGTGTCCCCACTGCTCATCTCGGGTGCCACGGGCTTCTCGGCGATTATCTACGTGTGGGTGGCGCTCTTTGGCATTGGCATGGCGACGGTCTCGCTTACCGTGTATCCCATGATCATGGAGCTGGCGAGCGCCAACACGACGGGGCGCTATACCGGTTTCTACTACACGGCAAGCATGTCCGCACAGGTGGTGACGCCCATTCTCTCTGGTGCGGTCATGCAGTTTGTGGGCTACCAGTACCTCTACATCTACGTGGCCATCTGCGCGGCCATCTCGGCGGTGCCGCTGCTGTTCGTGAAGAACGCGGACTCGCTCACGATGGACGAGGTGCGTGAGCGTCAGGCTGCGGCGGAGGGGGAGAAGCGGTAGCTGCGATGCCGGCTCCTTGTCGCTCCTTGTCGCCGGAAGGCCCCTTTTGGCGACGATTGCAACAGATATGGCCCTCCGGAGACAACTTGTCGCCGGAGGGCACACTTTGACGTCAGTTGCAACAAAACAAGCGCTCCGGCGTCGAAAGACGCGGGAGCGCTCGCTTTCCGATATTCCTTGAACAAGCCTGCCGAGAAGCTACAGTGCGCAGGACCAGCGGATGTTCTCGTCGTCCAGCTTGCTGGGATCGAAGTCGTCCTCCACCAGGCGTGGTCCGGTGAAGCGACGGTCGCGTACGACCTTCGCCGGAACGCCGGCAACGGTGACGTCATGTGGCACGTCGTGGACAACGACGGAGCCTGCGGCAACCTTGGAGTTATCGCCTATGGTGATATTGCCCAGCACGATGGCGCCGGCGCCCACCATGACGTTGTTGCCCAGCGTGGGGTGGCGCTTACCGCCGTGCTTGCCGGTCATGCCAAGGGTGACCCCCTGGTAGATAAGGCAGTCATCGCCAATGATCGACGTGGCGCCAATGACCACGCCAATACCGTGGTCAATCGAGAAGCGCCGGCCAATCTGCGCAGAGGGGAAGATGTCCGCACCAAGCTTGCGACGCGTGCGCTTGGCAAGGAGCAGAGCAAGGCTTCTCATGCCGTGGGTGTAGAGCCAGTGGTGACGCCTATAGGCCCAGACGATATGGGTTCCGGTCGAGTAGAACACGATGTCCCAGATTGAGCTTGCCGCCGGGTCGCGCTCGAGCGCCGCATGGGCGTCCTCGCGCATGACCTCGAAGAGCGACATCTCGTCAACGGTGCGCGTGTCCTCGACGGAGCCAGCAGTGCTGGCGACGCCAGTCGTTGCGGTGGCCATTAGAGGTCCATCGAGAGGTAGCGCTCGCCGGTATCCGGGAGGATGGCAACGATGACCTTGCCCGCGTTCTCGGGACGCTTGGCAAGCTCGACGGCGGCGGCAACGGCTGCGCCCGAGGAGATGCCAACGAGCAGGCCGTAGTCAGCAGCGAGGCGCTTCTTGGTGTCGATGGCGGTTGCGGAGGTGACGGGCACGACCTCGTCGACAACGGAGGCGTCATACGTCTTGGGGATGAAGCCCGCGCCAATGCCCTGGATCTTGTGGGAGCCGGCAGGCTTGCCCTCGAGGACCGCGGACTCTGCGGGCTCCACGGCGATGCCCTGGACGGAGGCCTTCTTCTCCTTGAGGAAGCGTGCAGTGCCGGAGATGGTGCCGCCGGTGCCAACGCCTGCCACGATGAAGTCGACCGTTCCCTCGGTGTCTGCCCAAACCTCGGGGCCGGTGGTCTCGTAGTGGGCCTGCGGGTTTGCGGGGTTCACAAACTGGCCGGCAACGATGGCGCCCGGGGTCTCCTGGCGAAGCTCCTCTGCCTTGGCGACGGCGCCCTTCATGCCATCCTTGCCCGGCGTGAGGACAATCTGCGCACCGTAGGACGCGGCGAGCTTACGACGCTCGATTGACATGGTCTCGGGCATGACGAGGATCATCTTGTAGCCTCTCGCGGCCGCGAGCATGGCAAGGCCAACGCCGGTGTTGCCCGACGTGGGCTCGATCACGGTGCCGCCAGGCTTGAGGCTGCCGTCCTTCTCGGCTGCGTCGAGCATCGCGCGCGCGATGCGGTCCTTCACGGAGCCGCCGGGGTTGGTAGCCTCGTACTTGCCGTAGATGGTTGCTGCGCCATCTGCGAGTTCCGAAAGGTCTACCAGGGGGGTTGAGCCAATAAGGGCCTCGATCTTCCTTGCTGCCTTCATCTTTCTACTCCTTGTGCGTCTGGTGACGAGGCAAGTCGGCTGCCCCCACTGGGGCTCCTCCGCCGGACAACTCGTCAGGAACAAGGGTGACACTTATAAACCCACTCCACAAGTAGGAATTAATGAATGGAAATAAATCCCATTCCAACGGTGGGATATGAGACAAAGGGACTGTCCCTTTGTCTCATGCTCGCGGTGGCCGCGTAGCGAAGGCAACGTTAGTAGAGCGGCAGGCTCCCAGTGATGGGGTCGATCTTCTCGGCCGGAAGCGGCTCGAAGGCCAGACAGGTGAGCGTTGCCTCGCCATGGAACTCGGTGAGTCCGGCGTCGCGCACGAGCGCTACGGCAAAGCCCTGCTCACGGCCCTTCTCGGCAATGTCGAGCAACGCGTCCTCCGAGTCTACGTATACGCAGACCTTTGCCACACCGGAGTCGAACCAGTCCGAGAGCGCGGTGGAGTCTGCCTCAGGGTGGTCGAGGTAGACCCATGCGGGCGTCCCGTCTGGCGCCGTGCGAACGCGTACCTGGTCAAGACGCCTCTCGCGCGCAAGCGCCATGAGCGTTGCCTCCACGCAGGCATGCCCTGCCTGGGCCGCAATCTTGCCCTTGCGCATCTTAAGGTCGCGCCTCATGACAATCATCTGTTTGGACTTGTAGCCTGTCATGTTATTCCTTACTGCTGCGACGATACGTAGCTGTTGTCGATGGTGATCTTGCAGATTGCCTGTGGGTACTTGGACGTGACGATCTTCGAAATTGCGGCGCGGAGCTCGTCATTGGTCATCGACAGGTCATGCGGGCGCACGCAGTCAAATATCACGTTGGTGTGGGTGGGACCGGGTACGGTGCGCAGGTCGTGGATCGTGAGGCGCGGGTCTATCTCCTTGATGTGAATCGAGATCCAGTGGCGCATGTCTGCCACGCGCGGGTCATTCGTCACGATGGGGTCGTAGTGAAGGGTCATGACCAGGCCTTCCTTGAGGAAGTCCTGCTCGATGTTGTCCAGGAGGTCGTGGGAGGCAAAGACGTCACCCTCGCCGGCCATCTCCACATGGGCGCTCGCAAACTGCCGGCCCGGGCCGTAGTCATGCACCATGAGGTCATGTGTTCCCAGGACGCCGGGGTAGCTCATGATCTTGTCGTGGATGTGCTCGATGAGCGTGGGGTCCGGCGTGCGGCCAAGGAGCGGGTCGATGGCGTCACGCACAAGGGAGAAGCCGCTCCAGCAGATGAAGGCGCCTACCACGGTGCCCGCAATGCCATCGAGGTCAAAGCCTGTGAAGTACGAGATCGCGGCGGCGGCGAGGACGGCGCCCGAGGTGATGACGTCGTTTTTCGAGTCAATGGCAGTGGCCTTAAGCGTCTCGGACGAGATGCGCCTGCCCATCGAGCCGTTGAAGAACGCCATCCATGACTTCACGGCCATCGAGAGCACGAGAACGACGATAACTGCGGGCCCAAACTCCGTTGGCTCCGGGGAGATGATCTTCTGGACCGACGTGATGACCAGGTTGATGCCAACGGCAAGCACAAGCGCGGCAACGGTGAGCGAGGCCAGGTACTCAAAGCGCCCGTGCCCGTAGGGGTGCTCGTCGTCTGCTGGCTTGCTTGCCAGTTTGAAGCCGAGAAGCGCGACTATGTTGCTGGAGGCATCGGACAGGTTGTTTACGGCGTCTGCAATGATTGAGACGGAGCCCGCAATAAAGCCCACGATTCCCTTTGCTATGCAGAGAACCACATTGCATATGATGCAGACGATGCCGGCAAACTGCCCATAACGCGTTCTGCCTGCTGGCTCTGTCGTGCTCACGCCAGATAGGAACGTACGTACAAGCCAATCGGTCATCGTTGCCATCTCCCCTCACTGAGCAATACCCAAGCACCGTTGCTTGCTGCTGCGATTTGGGCAATTGGGCATGAGTCTAGCCCTTTTCCGTGAGCGGGACGATGAACCCTCCAAGCGTCACGATTCGACCGTATGCGAATCTGTCACGTATCTGACGGCCAATGGCCCCCAGTGTTCTTTCTGCAGTTCAGAGGCCATTATTCGAGACTTTCGCTGGCGGAATGACGTTGGCCGCAGCACCACGAGTCCAATTTACGTACGTGTGTTCGTATACCATCGGGCTATGTATTCTTACTAGGGGGAGGATGCGATGAACGTTGTGCTAGTAAGGGGCGCTCTGCTGGCGATAACTTGCCTGCTTGGCGCGTGTTTTGTGGGCGGGGTGGGACGCGCTGTATCCGAGCGCGAATTGGCCGGATGGCCGGTGTGGACGCGAGCCTCTGCAAGTCTTTGCGGTGCGCTTGCGGGCCTCTGCGTGAGTGCAACTGCAACGAGCTGGTGGGAGTTTGCAGAGCTTACGGCCTTAGTGGCGGTGCTTCTCGCCTGCAGCGTAACTGATTTAGCCCGGCGCATCATACCCAATAGCTTGGTAGCCGTAGCCATCATGGCACGCTGCGTGTATCTCTGGTTGAAGGCCACGTTTCCAGGTGCCGGAAGCATGTGGTCTAGTGATGCTCTGGAAGAGTTGGAGATATCCCTTCTTGGCGGGGCGACGGTGCTGTCTGTTCTCGTAGCTACGCGCGCTCTATGGATACGAGTGAGGGGTAGCCCTCGGCAGAGTCTTGGCGGCGGCGACGCCAAGCTCCTTTCGGCATGCGGGGTGTACCTGGGACCGATTGGGGGAATGGCATGCGTTGCCCTCTCGTGCTTGCTTGCCCTTGCATGCTGCCTTGGCGCCTGGGCAATCGGGCAACTATGCGGGGTGAGAGGGCCGTTTCCAAAGGCGTTTCCACTTGCTCCACTCGTGTTGGCTTCAATAGTCATTCTGACCGCCTACCGAGCATTTTGACCGTTCGCACCTTGTGCTCATTCCAATTTGTTTCATAAAAAGTTTTTTGGTGTTGGGAGGGCTGCGGTAGTCGTACCATAAGTGAGCCACTGGCGGTCCCCCCAACACCCGCCGGCGGTTCGGCTGGGACCTGCGGCCCCGTGTCGCCCCCTGTCGAATGGTCTTGCCCTTCGAGTGCGCGGCCTCGCGCCCCGGTCGTCTCCCCCTACGTCGGGGTGCTTGACGGCCGCAATGTCGGTGCGCTTGCATCGCGTTACACTCGTGGGGCAAGGCCTGTATGTAGTTCGGCACGTGCCGATTGGGGGACCGTGTGATAAAACTCATCCTTTCTGACCTTGATAACACCCTTGCGTGGGCCGGCGAGCACATCGTTACACCGCATGCTCGTGCTGCCATCCACGCCGCACAGGCTGCGGGCGTGCACTTTGCCCCCGCCACGGGAAGGGCCCCCTCGGCGCTCGGTTGGATGTTCGACGACGATGAGGCCTGCCTTGCAACCGTTTTGGCTGACAACGGCCAGCTCATCTACGTTGATGGCAAACTCGTTCACGAGGTTCCACTCGATCTTGAGGTGCTTCGTCGTTGTGCGAGAACGCTTGACGGAATGGATGACGCATGGCTTGTTGTTGACTACGTCGATACGGGCGAACAGTACGCGGTTGGGGCTCCCGTCGACTATCTCGAGAAGCATAGGGCGCCGTACTTCTTTGCGGTGACGGGCAGCGTCGATGAGGTGCCCGACCGTCCAACCGTCAAGGCGAACGTTCGTGTTGTGGGCGACTTTGAGCGCGGACATGAGGTGCGCGCTGCCCTTAAGGATGCCTGCCCCGAGTTCGACTTCGTCTTTCCCATACAAGAGCGTCCACACATTGACATCCTGCCTGCGGGTTGGGACAAGGGAGTGGCGGGGGAGTGGCTGGCGCGCAACCTTGGCATCACGAATGACGAGGTCTGCTGCTTTGGCGATGCCGAGAATGACCTTCCCCTTTTCACGCGCTTCAAGAACTCCGTGGCGGTTGCCAATGCCACGCCGGTTGCCGCCAAGGCGGCCCATTGGCACATTGGACGAGCGGATGAGGATGCGGTGGCAGATGCCATTCTCGACATTGCCCGGTCTACCCAGGCGGGCAAGATGCCTTCGTTCATGCGTGACTAAGGGCGGCGCACACCTGCGCCCAACGTCTCTCGGTAGCCATCTCGTAAACCAGTCATGGCTCGTCGCTGGTCAGGGCTACCATGTGTTGTTACAAGTTCGGGGCCATTTCTGTGCGATTGGGGAGTCATGAGGATTACCGACAAGCTTGCGGCTGGGCAGACGCTCTCATTCGAGATCTTTCCGCCCAAGGGAGAGATGCCGCTTGAAGAAGCGTATCGAGTAGCTTCCCAGATTGCGGAGAACAAGCCGGACTGGATTTCGGTGACGTACTCTGCGGGTGGCTCAGGCAACTCGGCAAACACCGTTCCCATAGCTGCCAGGATTGAGGGCGACCTTGGGGTCACTGCGCTTGCGCATCTTACCTGCATGGGCGCAACCGCTAGCGATGTTGATTCCTACGTGGACAGCCTTCGCGCGGCGGGCATCCAGAATGCGCTCGCGCTTCGAGGCGATCGCAGGCCGGGCGCAGACGTGGTCGATTTCGCGCATGCATCCGATCTTATCGCCCACCTGCGCAAGACCGCGCCCTCGCTGTGCATTGGTGCCGCGTGCTACCCCGAGGGTCATGTTGAGTCTGCCTCGCTTGACGAGTCCATGCGCGCTTTGCGAATCAAGCAGGAAGCGGGTGCGGACTTCCTGGTATCTCAGCTTTTCTTCGACAACGACGACTTCTACCGTTTCCGCGAGCAGTGCCTGCGCTATCGGATCAAGCTCCCCGTTGTTGCCGGCATCATGCCCTTCACGAGCGTCAAGCAGATCCAGCGCATGGCGTTTAACTGCGGCGCGTCCATCCCCGCCAAGGTCGTGAAGCGCCTTGTCCGCGCGGGTGACGACCCTGCCGCCCAGGCCCATGCGGGTATCGAGTATGCGTGCGAGCAGATCTGTGACCTTGCTGAGAACGGCGTTGACGGTATCCACATCTACAGCATGAACCACCCGGAGATTGCCCGCGCCACTCACGACGCCCTTGTCGCCATGGGCTACCTGGGGTAGTCCCATGGTCGAGTCGTATGCCATAGACTCCATCGACCGCTCCGAGGTCCTACGCTACATGGGCTATACGGGGCAGAGTATGTCTTCGGAGCTAGAGGGACGCATCAACGCCAATATGGAGCGCTGCCTTTCCATCGGCGTACCGCGTGGCGTCTGGCGTATCTTCGACGTGGACGGGCGCGGCGCGAAGGAGGACGGCACGCCGTTCGTGCGGCTTGCCGGCACGTCATTGGAGCTTCTCGGCACCTCCATGCAAAAGCACATGGACGGTGCCGTTGCGGTTGGGGTAATGGCAGTAACCGTGGGCATGGGGGTCGAGCGCGAGCTGCGGCGCCTCTCGCTCACCGACCGCGTGGCGCAGGTGGTCTTTGACGCCGCCGCCACGACGCTTGTCGAGCGCACGGCCGACGCCTGCGAGGCGTCCATCGTTGCGGCGGGCCACGAGCGCGGTCTCTTTGCCAACTTCCGCTTTAGCCCCGGCTACGGTGATATGCCCATGGCGACGCAGCCCGTTCTCCTGCAGGCCCTCGACGCGCAGCGCCAGCTGGGCATCACCCTTACCGACACCCTGCTCATGGTCCCAACCAAGAGCGTGACCGCCGTGGTGGGCCTCTTCGAGACCATCCAGCCATCCACGCACGCAAGCTGCGCGGGATGCCCCTGCTTTGACTTCTGCACCATTCGGCCAACAGGCCACACCTGCCGAGGATAGCGGCGAGAGGAGCTGATCATGAGTGCCAAAAGTCCCGCACAGGGAGATTCGCGCTGGCCAAAGGATCGCCTTGTTCTCCGCTCGCGTCGTGTGCGCGACGAGCACCTCGCGGCCGTGCTGCGTGGCGAGGAGTTTCTGCTCTTCGATGGAGCCATGGGAACGCAGCTGCAGGCGCGCGGCCTTGCCGCCGGCGAGCTTCCGGAGCTGCTCTGCCTTACCAACCCCGCAGAGATCCGCGAGGTGCATGCCTCCTACGTCTCCGCGGGCGCGGAGGTCGTGACCACCAACACCTTTGGCGCCAACGCTGCCAAGCTGGGCGACGCGGCAAGCGTCGAGCACGTCTTCTCGGCAGCTGTTGCCTGCGCGCGCGAGGCAGGCGCCCGCTACGTGGCGGCGGACCTTGGTCCCACGGGCCAGCTTCTCGAGCCCATGGGGCCGCTTCCCTTCGACGATGCGTACGACCTCTTTGCCGAGCAGGTCCGTGCCGCCGACGCCGCTGGTGCAGACCTCTTTGTGATTGAGACCATGACAGATCTTGCCGAGGCAAAGGCGGCGCTGCTCGCCGTGCGCGAGAACTCCGACCTTCCGGCATTTGTGACGATGACCTTTGGGGAGGACGGCCGCACCTTCCTAGGAACCACGCCGGAGGCTGCTGCAGTTACGCTTTCCTCCCTTGGGGCAGATGCCGTGGGCATCAACTGTGGTCTTGGCCCTGCGGCGGTGGCGCCGCTGGTCAAGCGCATGCTTCCTTGGGCGTCATGTCCCGTGATGGCTCAGGCTAACGCTGGCCTCCCGCACGTGGTCGACGGTGTGACCACCTACGACGTGGGGCCTGAGGAGTATGCTGCCGCCGTCGCAGACATGCTGGATGCGGGCGTCACCGTGTTTGGCGGCTGCTGCGGCACCACACCCGAGCACATATCCCGCGAGCGCGAGCTCCTTACGGGCCGCATGCCTGCTGCGCGTCACGTGCACGACAGCTTTGCCGTCTCAAGCGCCCAAGCGATCTGCTCGCTTGACTACGGTCAGGTGGGTGTCATTGGCGAGCGCATTAATCCCACGGGCAAGCGCCTGATGAAGGAGGCATTGCGCTCGGGCGATCACGACTACGTGATGAACATGGCCATCGAACAGGGTCGCGCTGGTGCGCAGATACTCGACGTGAACGCCGGCCTTCCCGAGATAGACGAGCGCGCCGTGATGTGCCAGCTCGTCTCGGAGCTTCAAGGCGTGAGCACGCTGCCCCTGCAGATTGACGCAGCAGACCCGGCGGTCATCGAGGCAGCCGTGCGCAGCTATCCCGGAAAGGCGCTGGTCAACTCCACCAACGGCAAGGCGCAGACCATGGCCGACGTGCTGCCTATCGTGAAGCACTATGGCTGCGCAGTGGTGGGTCTTACGCTCGACGAGGATGGCATCCCCGCTACGGCGGAGGGACGTCTCGCGGTTGCTCGCAAGATTGTCCGCGAGTGCGAGCAGCTGGGCATCCCTCGTCACGACGTGGTCATCGACTGTCTCACCATGGCCGCCTCGACCGACCAGACCCAGCCCAAGGCCATTCTCGACGCCATACGCCTGGTCAAACAGGAGCTGCCTGGCGTGCGTACCGTGCTTGGCGTGAGCAACGTCAGCTTTGGCCTGCCCTTCAGGCCGCTTGTGAACGGGACCTTCCTTGCTGCGGCCTTCTCCGCGGGCCTTGACCTGGCCATTATCAACCCCTGCCTCACCCGCATGATGGACGTGGTCGACTCCTGGCGCGTGCTTTCCGGCGAAGACGAGAGTGCCCAGTACTTTGTGGCCAACTACGCCGAGAGGAGCGACCGCTCCCCGGCGCAAGCATTGCCCGTTGAGAAGGCCGCCGCATCCTCAGCCGCCGCTTCTGCAGTGACCCCTGCGACGCCCGCCGAGCCCGCAGACCCCGCCGCACGCGCTCGCGAGCTTGTGCTTGCTGGTCGCAAGGGTCCCATGCCAGAGGTGGTCGCCCAGGTTATCGCCGAACACGACCCCATGTATGCCATCAACGAGGTTCTCATTCCCGCGCTTGACGTGGTGGGCGAGCGCTTCGAGAAGGGCGTCTTCTTCCTGCCGCAGCTCATGGCCTCTGCTGAGGCCGCCAAGGCAGGCTTCGAAACCATCAAGGCCGCCGTGGACGCCAGCGGGCAGGGCGACAACGTGCCCGAGAAGGGTTCTATCGTGGTGTGCACCGTCCACGGGGACATCCACGACATCGGCAAGAACATCGTGCGCATGCTGCTTGAGAACTACGGCTACAACGTGATTGACCTCGGACGAGACGTGCCGCCTCAGGTGGTCGTGGACGCCGTGGTCAAAGACCACGTGCTGCTCTGTGGCCTCTCTGCTCTTATGACGGCAACCGTGCCCGCCATGGCCGAGACCATCGAGCTTCTCCGCAAAGAGGCCCCCTGGTGCAAGGTCGTGGTTGGCGGAGCCGTGCTCAACCCCGAGTATGCAGAGATGGTCGGCGCCGACTTCTACGCGAAGGACGCCACGGAGACGGCCCGCATCGCTTCAGAGGTGCTGGGGTAGGGCACCGACGCAGTCTCGGGGGCGTCCTTGATACACATTCGTCGTCCGAATGTGTATCAACCTGTACACGTCACACATTCGGTGCCGATTGTGTGCGCGTGCGGTGATTTTCCAGGTTAAAGAGCGCGCCGAGAAGAACGTGACACGTGACAATGCGCGTTCTTACATCACGCGGCGGACGGCGTCGTGCCAGCCGGCCACGAG
This sequence comes from Tractidigestivibacter scatoligenes, assembly GCF_001494635.1. GTDB lineage: Bacteria > Actinomycetota > Coriobacteriia > Coriobacteriales > Atopobiaceae > Tractidigestivibacter > Tractidigestivibacter scatoligenes. The sequence continues at coordinate 557,515 of NZ_LOJF01000001.1, forward strand.
CTTGTCCACGCGCTGGGGATCCATCTGGCGGCGGAACACGTCATCCGTCTCGCGCAGGGCCTTAAGCTCGTCGATGCCGCTCCAGTAGCCAGTCGCAAGCCCCGCGAGAAACGCAGCTCCCAGCGAGGTGGTCTCGGTGTTCTGCGGCCTTCTCAGCTCGCAGCCCAGGATGTCTGCCTGGAACTGCATGAGGAAGCTGTTGGCGCTGGCGCCGCCGTCCACGTTGAGCACGCCCAACGGGTGGCCCGCGTCCTTTGCCATGGCGTCGGCAAGGTCATAGATCTGATACGCAAGTGCCTCGAGCGCCGCGCGGGCAATATGGTTGCGCGTGGTTCCGCGCGTGATGCCGAGAATGGCTCCGCGGGCGTCTGGCTTCCACCAGGGTGCACCCAGGCCCGTGAACGCCGGCACAATGTAGACGCCGCCTGTGTCCTCGACGCTCTTTGCCATCCACTCGGTATCGGCGGCATTCTGGACAATGCCCAGTTGGTCGCGAAGCCATTGGATGAGGGCGCCCGCCACAAAGACCGAGCCCTCGAGTGCGTATTCCGTCCCCTCTACCTCGGGCGCGGAGGCAACGATGGTTGTGACCAGGTTGCTCTTGCTGAGGCGCGCCTCGTGTCCGGTGTGCATGAGCATGAAGCAGCCGGTGCCGTAGGTGTTTTTGGCCTGCCCCGGCTCGAAGCAGCACTGACCAAACAATGCCGCCTGCTGGTCGCCTGCCACGCCGGTGATGGGGATGCCTGCGGGCACGCCGGGGTAGCTCGTCTCGCCAAACGAATCGCTCGAGCGCCGAACCTCGGGCATCATTGAGAGTGGAATCCCAAAGAGGTTGAGAAGCTCCTTGTCCCAGCAGTTCTCGTGGATGTTATAGAGCATCGTGCGGCTGGCGTTGGTGACGTCGGTCGCGTGCACCAGGCCTCCGGTGAGCACCCACACAAGCCAGGTGTCAACGGTGCCAAAGAGCAGCTCGCCCGCCTCGGCGCGCTCACGAGCGCTGGGCACGTTGTCAAGGATCCACCGGATCTTGCTGGCTGAGAAGTACGCGTCGGGGAGAAGCCCCGTCTTCTCCTGGATCATCTGGCGCGCCTCAGGCGTGCCGCAGAGCTGCTCCACGAGATCTGCCGTGCGCCGGCACTGCCAGACGATGGCGTTGTAGACGGGCTGCCCGGTGGTGGGGTCCCACACGATGGTGGTCTCACGCTGGTTGTCGATGCCTATGGAATCGATGTCCTTTGCCGTGAGGCCGCGCTTGGCGAGAAGCTCCGTGAGCGAGCCAAGCTGCGAGTAGAGAATGTCCTGCGGGTTGTGCTCCACCCACCCCGGCTTGGGGAAGATTTGCTGGAAGGGGCGCTGCACGCAGTCGACCATGCGGCCCTCACGGTTGATGAGCACGGCACGGCTGGAGGTTGTGCCCTGGTCGAGCGCGATGACGTACTTCTCAGCTGCCATGGCTATGCCTCCTGGCTGGCGGTGGCCTGTGGCGCGGGAGCTTGGGCAACGTGCTTCTCGACCCATGCCAGCACGTCGGCAAAGACCTGCTCGTGACCCGTCTCGTTCAAGATCTCGTGCCGCATGCGCGGGTAGATCTTCACCGTGACGTCTGTGGAACCGGCGCCGCGGGCAAGTGCCGCGGCCTTCTCGACGCCCTCTCCATTGTTGCCAACTGGGTCTTCGGCGCCGCCAATGTAGAGCAGCGGCAGGTCGTGAGGAACGCTTGCGGCGCACGCTGGGGAGTTGACCTCGGAGGTGAGAACCGCGACCTCGTGGTAGGCACCCACGGAGAACATGAAGCCGCAAGATGGGTCTGCAATGTAGTCATCAACGTTCTTGCGGTTGTACGAGAGCCAGTCCAGGTTGGTCCGGGCATTGGGAATGGCCTTCCCATAGCCGCCGGCCCCCATGGAGTCAACGAAGGAGGAGTGGTACCCGGCACCCTTGAAGAACGACTCGAACCACGTAATTGCGAGTGCCGCCTTTGATGTTGCCGCAGGGAGAAAGCCGGTACCGCAGATGATGGCGCCAGCCAGCCCCTCTCCGTGGTGCGCGATGTAGGAACGCACCTCAAAGCTGCCCATGCTGTGGCCAAAGACAATGTATGGAGTGCCCGTTGCAATGCGTTGCTGCGTCATGCCGCGCAGGACGTCGATGTCCTCCACAAGCGCCTGTGCCCCGCTTCCCACGGGCAGCTCTCCCCAATGCTCGGGCGAGCAGGAGCGCCCGTGGCCAATCTGGTCATGGCCTACAACGAGAAAGCCATGGGAAGCCAGGAAGCGCGCGAAGGCGTCATAGCGGTCGATGTGCTCGGCCATGCCGTGCACAAGCTGCACCACGCCGTGGGGCGCGGGCCTCTCCGTTGACTGTGACGGTGCCATGCCAGCCGGCCACCAGGCACATGCGCTGATGGTCGATGTGCCATCCGTCGAGGGGAACGTAAAGCGCTCAAGGGTGACCTCTGTGGACATGCTGCCCCTTCCTTCGTCGTGGCTGAGCAAACATTATTGTTTGCCGCCGCGAGAGGCGCGCGCAGATGTCCGTGGCCGCACGGTATGAGGCTGCGTGTGGGCAGGCGTTGACGGCGAGCGGTAGGAGCCAAGCGTCAACGTGCGTACGTCAGCGACGCCGGGACCCCTAGGCCTCCGACTGGGCCTCGAGGGCAAGGTCCTGCACTTCGAGCTCATCGGCCTTTCTCGTTGCCAGGCGCGTCGCAAAGAAGATCGCACACACGCCTCCCGCGAGCTTGCCCAGAAGCACGGGCACGATGAGCGTGGGCTGGAAGTTTGCGGTGAACGAGAGATGGTCGCCAAAGAGGAAGGCGCAGCAGACGCTAAAGGAAATCACGATGACCTTGTCGTGCGCCTTGAGGTCCTTGACCATGGCGAGTGCGGCCAGTACGTTTGCGGAGGCGGCAAGAAGTCCTGCCGTGGCATCTGAGCTCAGGCCCACCGCACGTCCAACCCTCGAGAGGGGTTTGGCGAGGTAGGTCTTGATGAGCCACACCATGGGGAATGCCCCGCAGAGCATCATGCCAATGGCGCCGGAGACCTCCAGGGCGCGGAACTGGTCCTGCTCGTCCGCAATGATGGGGTCAAAGCCAAAGGACCCAAAGATGGTGGAGAAGAGTCCCGTGAAGTACTCGATGACCACCACCACGAAGACCACCTTAAGCACGCTGTCAAGTGCGCGCCCAAAAACGATGAAGCCGCGAATCATGGCATCGGGCTTGGTGGCAAGGCCCACAGCCAGCGCCACGCAGATGATGATTAGCGGCACCAGGTTGTGGGCAATCTGGGACCACGTGAGCGCCAGCTGGTAGGTGGCTGCGGCGTTGGTGGAGACCGTCTCGCGGATCACGGGGTTTGCAAGCGCGATGATGGCGCTCGCCACAAGGACGCCAATGGGGATGGCGAGAAGCCCACTCATGACGCCAAGGGCCAGGTACTTGCGGTCCTTGACCTCGAGCATCTTGAGCGCCACGGGGACGGTGAAGACAATCGTCGCGCCGGCCATGTAACCGGTCATCATGGCCATGATCCAGCTCTCGCGCGTCTGTGCGAGTGCGTCTGCCAGCTGGTAGCCACCCATGTCAACGGCAATGAAGGTCGTGGCCGCCATGGCGGGATCTGCGCCCAGCGCACCAAAGAGCGGCCCAAAGACCGTGGAGACAAAGGCCGTGAGGTAGGGGGCAGACGCCATGATGCCCGCCACCGGCAGGAAGATGGGGCCAATGGAGTCTATGCCAGCGACAAACTCCTTGCCTAGCTCGCTCTCGGGGCGAACGATTGATGCAATGCATCCCGCCGCCGCGCAGCCCATGATGATGAAGACGACGACCCTGCCAAAGACTTCCATGCTGCCCCTTACGTCGCGAGTGCGCACGCCTGTCCCGCCGCACCCCGTGGGTGCTGAGCGGGTCGCATGCAACCGCGTTTTTTTGTTGCCCTCTAGATTTCGTGCACCAACTGCACCGCACGCCTACCGTACTCGGAGGCATAGCGGTGCCAGAGGTCCTGCCAGTCTCCCACGGGGTCCCCGCACTGGTCCTTGTAGAGCGCCCAGACAAACCAGTACCAGGCGGCAAACGCAACGTAGGAGATGCAGTGGAAGAGCTCTTCGCTGGTGGGCTCGCGCTGGAAGTACTTGCTAAGCACCGCGATGGCCTCCTCGTAGCTGTAGTCGCTGCAGCAGATGAAGGTCCCCAGGTCACTGGCATAGTCTGACATGCCCGCATATTCCCAGTCGATGAGCGAGATGTCCGAGCCCCTCACAAGGAAGTTGGGGTCGTAGAAGTCGTTGTGGCAGAGCACCGGTGCTCCCGAGGTGGCGCGAACGCGTCCCTCAAGGTCCTCAATGCGGGTGCGGATGCGCTCGAAGTCGTTGTAGCGTGCCTTCTCGTCATTGTTGAGAAGCTTGAGGATGCCCGCCGTGTTCTCGAAGATGTCAAAGCTCCACTTGGACGTGACACCGCTGGAGTGAAGCTCGCGGGCCATCTCCATGGCGCGCGCGACGTGAGCGGTGTTGTGATAGTCAAAGGGCTTGCACCCTTCGACAAAGTGCGAGATCTTCCAGCCTTGATGAGGGTTCTCGTAGATGAAGGTGCGGTCTAGTCCAAGCTTTGCGGCAATGCCCTGGGCAAAGGCCTCTCCCTCACGGCTGATGATCTTCTCGGTGCCAGCGCCTGGCCTGCGGTAGACGTAGGGCTTGCCGGCGGCAACAAAGCGGAAGGAGTCGTTGGTAAGCCCCTCGTCGATGGGCGAGAACTCCGTAACGTCCTGTGGTGCGCATCCAAGCGTGGAGCAAATGTTGCAAAGCGTCTCTGGATCGATGGATTGGACGTTAGCCGCAATGGTGGCTTGTGGCATACCTGTCTCCTCGCTCGCCCTAGAAGGCGATTGTTTGGTAATTGTTCAGTGCGTATAAAGATAACGTAAGAACCGAACAACATCATGTGAGAACAGAACATCACACCTTCGACAAACCATTTCATTGAGATGGGCTAATGGCGATTTTTGAACAATGCCGAGACGAACTTCTTGCTGATTGATGCGCGGGGCGTCTCTCCGGTCCTAATGCCCGCCGCCGGACCTCCATGGCACCAGATGGCCACGGCTACAAGCACTGCGCCAGCGGTTGCATGAAGCATGTCTCCGCTGACAAGCTCAATCGCCAGCCATACTGCGGGAATCACAAGGGCTCCCAGGCAGAGATACCCGCCAAAGAGCACTACGAGTAGACCCGCTATGGCGGCGGCGCCCCCTGCGATAGGCGTCATGAGGATGATTCCAGAGCAGGTTGTGGCAACCCCCTTTCCGCCGCGAAAGCGGTGCCAAGCGGGAAAAACGTGCCCAAGTGTGGTTCCCACCGCCGCGGCCGTGCCCGTGACGTTGGCAACGTCTGGGAAGAGTGCCCGCGCCAGCACAAATGCGAGGATGGTCTTGGCTATGTCGCCTGCAAGCGTGACGGCGGCCCACGTGGTGCCATAGGTGGCGCCCATGTTTGCCATGCCAGGGTTGCCAAGCCCCACCTCGAAGGCGCTCTTGCCGCTCACGTGCTTGCTCACCAGCTCTGCCGTGAGGAAAGACCCACAGACGTAGCCTATGGCAAGCGAGCAAGCCACTGCAGTTCCCACGCTCGGCATCACGGTCAAGCCTCCTCAGTTACGTCACAAAGGTATCGATGAAGTGAAGAGATTCTTGAGGCTTCCCAGTTAGGGTACCCTACTACGAGGCGTTTGCCTGGGAAAGCGACGGAAGGGGTGCGCCACATGTTCGACGGCGTCATCTTCGACATGGATGGCCTGATGGTTGACACCGAGCCAGTCTGGATGGAGTGCTGGGAGCCGGCGCTGGCCCATTTTGGCTATGCGGTTCCTCCTGGGCTTGCTGACGCAGTGCGCGGATCGGCCGGCGACACCGCTTCTCGCATTCTTCACGAGATGGTTAGTCCCCAGCTCGACACAAGGGCATTCTGGGACTACTTCTCGTCTCTTGCCGAGAAGATTTTCTCCCAAGGCGTCGATAAGAAGCCAGGCCTTGACGAGCTCCTGGCATATCTGGGGGAGAGAGGCGTTCCCTGCGCCGTGGCGTCATCCTCGTCCAAGAAGGGCATAGAGCGCAACCTGCGCTTTATTGGTGACCTTGACTGCTTCCAGGCAATAGTCCCCTCGAGCGAAGTCGCTCATGCCAAGCCCGCGCCTGACATCTTCCTCGAGGCGGCGCGACGCCTTGGCACCAAGCCCCCTCGTACGATGGTGCTCGAGGACTCCTTCAATGGGGTTCGCGCGGGGGCCACAGGTGGCTTCTTCACGGTGATGGTTCCAGACCTCGCTCAGCCCAATGACGAGATTCGTTCCGTTGCCTCGCGTGTGTGCTCGAGCCTCCTCGAGGTGCGCGACCTTCTCGCCCAAGGGGAAATGGGTTAGTCAAAGGGGCCGGCTGCCCGTTTCTTCAGCGCCAATATCTGCTGTCTTTTAGTGGGAGGTTTCTCTCATGGCTGGTTTTCACTGTTCCGAGTGCATGTACGGCTCCTTTTCTATTAATGAGGATACCGGGAAGTACCAAGGCTCTTGCAGTCGCGGCTTTACGCTGGCGGTCCCGCATGTGTACAAGGAGCCCGATATGTTTTTTGCAAACACCCCTGATGAGCTGGTGCCCGTTATCGATCCGTACGGGAATGAGTACCTTCGCCAGACCAACGTATGCAACCACTTCTTGCGCCCCCAAGATGCCCGGCCATACGGCGAATAAGTAAGCCAAGGGGAAGTTTCTTGAATTTCTATCAAATGCTTCACTTCTAATGTGTATCGAATAACGTATTGTGTTCATAATGCACTGCAGGTAAGAGCTAGTGCCGAGGGGGCATTAGCAGTGTTTAGCCACATGCTCAAGAGGGAGAAAAGGCGGTAGCCAGATGTCGAGAAAGGCCCAGACCGACAGTGGCGAGACTAAGAGGAGCCTCGTTGCGTCAGCCACGGAGGAGTTTGCTGAGTACGGGTACGAGGGAGCCTCGCTACGCCAGATTTGCTCAAAGGCTGGCGTGACGACCGGTGCTCTCTACTTCTTCTTCGATAGCAAGGAAGACCTGTTCAAGAGCGTTGTCTCTCCCTTGATGACCGAGTTTCCCTCCATTCTTGCCACGTGGATCGAGCACGATCTCTCTGTGATCTGTGACGGCAAGGGTGAGCCTACGAATGTCGAGCAGCTTCCCGACGGCCTTGCAGAACTTCTCGAGCAGTATCCGCTGGTTCCCAAGATTGTCATGAGCAACCGCGATAACCCCGTAATCAAGGGGTATCTCGATGCCAAGGTAGACGAGATTGCCCAGAGCATCGCGAGCCGTGCCGAGCGCAAGGACGGCCACACCTCCGACGGCTTCTCCCCACGCCTTCTTGCTACCATGTGTGCGGACGCGTTCATCGAGGTCCTCGCCAACGACGATGACCTTGACGTCATTGCACGCCACCTTTCCGAGGTGTCGGCGTTTGTGCGCGGTGGCCTGGAGGCCACGCTCAAAAAGTAAGGCGAAAAGCCAAGCGAGGCGAGAGGAGATGGCACGGTGGTAAGTCAGCTCCTCTCGCTTTCCGTGACCATGCTTGTGGCGGCGCTTGCTCCGTTTGTGGCAAGCCTCGTACCTGGCAGGGCCATTCCCGAGGTTGTCTTTCTCGTCTTTGCCGGAGCCCTTCTTGGCCCCTATGGGGCAGATGTCATCCGGACGAGTGGAGGCGCCCTCTCCCTTGTCTCTGAGCTGGGCATGGCATTTCTCTTCCTGATGGCTGGCTATGAGATAAAGCCCTCCGAGTTGGTTGGCCCTATGGGACGCCATGCCTCCATCTGCTGGGGCATCTCGCTTGTAGCGGCCATTGCGCTTGTGAGTCTCACGGGCTTTAGCCGCTTTACCGGTATGGCGGGTATCGCTTTTGCCATCATGCTTACCACCACGGCCTACGGCACCCTAGCACCCATCATGCGCGCTCGCGACCTCACCAACACGCGCGTTGGCCGCGCTGTCACGGCATATGGCGCCACCGGCGAGGTACTGCCGGTCATTGCGGTGGCGTTGCTTCTCTCCACGAGGTCTCTGCTCGTTACGGTGATTGTCCTTGTGGTGTTTCTCCTGGTCTGCGTACGCATTGCGCATCTCTCCACGTCCACGGCGCGCATCGGTGCGCGCTTTCGTGACTTTGTAAGGTCGAGCGCGGGTGCCAGCACCCAGACGCCTCTTCGGCTGGTTGTGCTGCTTCTCGTGTTTCTGCTCTTCCTTGCCGAGGCGGCCGGCTTTGACTCGGTGCTGGGTGCCTTTGCAGCCGGCTTTGTGTTGCGCGTCTTTTTCCCAGATGGCAGCGAGGACCTGGAGACGCGCCTTGAAGCCATTGGCAACGGGTTTCTCATCCCGGCGTTCTTTGTGATCTCTGGTGCAGGCATCGACCTTTCTGCTGCCGTTGCCGACCCTGGCCTGCTTTTCCTCTTCATTGGGCTGCTTGTCGCCGTGCGTGGGGTCTCGGTTGCGATATCGCTTCACGTGAACCCCGAGACGCGTGAGATGGAGCCGCAGGAACGCTTTGTGACAACAGCATACTGTGTGATGGCGCTGCCACTTGTGGTTGCAATCACCCAGCTTGTGGTGGATGCGGGTGCCATGACCAGCCAGGATGCCTCGGTCCTTGTGACTGCCGGTGCCGTGACGGTGCTGGTGGTGCCCGTTCTCACCTCGCTTGTTCGCGTGACTGCGCCGGCGCATCCCGTGCATGCCCTCAGCAGCATTGTCTCGGGCGAGGAGAGCGCAAACGAGGCGTTGGAGCGGCAGCGACGAGCCATGCAGACCTCGCGCAGGCGCTTTGAGGCGGCGCGCGCCCGTCGCAGGCGCGAGCTTGGCAGGACCCTCTCGTCTGCCGAGTACATTGCCCGCCATGGGGGAGACGAGCCTAGCGACGGCCCCTCCGGCAACGGTGATTCGTGATTGTCTCAGTTAACTTAGAAAATTAAATATGTCAGATTTTTGCAGCGTCTGCCGTGAGGGATTCGGCTGTCCGTCAATCGTATGATGAATGCGTTGATGGTGACCATGGGAAGGGTGGCTTTAATGGCAGACGCAACAACTGGTACGGCACAGGACCTCATATTTCTCGTGCCCATCTTCCATGGGAAGATTTGGGGTGGGCGCGAGTTGGAGAAGCGCTTTGGCTACAACATTCCAGATGGCCCCATTGGTGAGTGCTGGGGCATCTCTGCCCACCCCAATGGCGATTGCGTGGTAGACGGCGGAGAGTATGATGGTCAGCATCTCTCAGAGCTCTGGGCAAACCATCACGACCTCTTTGCTGGTGCCGAGGGAGATCGCTTCCCGCTGCTTATCAAGATTCTTGACGCGCGCGATAACCTCTCTGTGCAGGTGCATCCGGATGACGCCTATGCCGCGGAGCATGAGAACGGCTCGCTGGGCAAACGCGAGTGCTGGTACGTGATCGACTGCGAACCCGGCACGCGCATCATCGTGGGTCAGCGCTCCAAGAGCCGAGAAGAGCTTGCCGCCATGATCGAGGAGGGCCGTTGGGATGACATGCTCAACTACGTGCCCATCCACCCGGGCGACTTTTTCCGCATTGAGCCTGGCACCATGCACGCCATCATGGGCGGCACCCTCATCCTTGAAACCCAGCAGTCCTCTGACGTCACCTATCGCGTGTACGACTACGACCGCGTGCAGCCCGACGGCACCAAGCGCCCGCTCCACGTCAAGCAGTCGCTCGACGTGGTTGACTACGACCAGGTGGCGCCCACCAGCGGCAAGGTCACCGCGCCCGAGAAGGACGGCGTGACCGAGCTTATGGCCTGCCCTAACTTCGACGTGGAGCGCGTGCGTGTGTCTGGCGAGAAGACGCTTGCCCAGCCGTGGCCGTTCATGTGCCTCTCGGTTATTGAGGGCTCCGGCAGCGTCTGCGACGGTGCCGGTGTCGAGTACGCAGTGCGCGCCGGAAGCCACTTCCTGGCTCCTTCCGGCTCTGGCGACGTTCGCCTGACAGGTGAGATGACGCTCATTACCTCGCACCTTCCCGAGCGCGCATAGAGGAGCTCTGCCTGTCCGCTCGGCCATCTGACCTAGGGTCCGCGCCAGCTCATCAGGCGCTGCTGAGAAGGAATTGGACAGAATTGCTCGGCTAGACATTGTTATGTGTCCAAATACTTCTCAACAGCACCTGGCAACGGTGTCGGGGCCCTGGTTGGTGTTTGGAGCTCATAGCAACGGCGCCCGGAGGCCTGAACCTCCGGGCGCCGCATGCACTTCGTTGTTGTGCGGTCGCTAAGCCGCAGACTTCGCGCCGCCGGGGATCTCGCCGCCGCAGTGCGGGCAGCGGGTGGCGCCAGCCTTGACTTCCTCAAGGCAGTGCGGGCAGATTGGAGCTGCCGCCTCCTCTGCCTCTTCCTGCTTGCCGGCAATCTTCTTGGCCTCCTCGGCGAGCTTGTTCATGCTCTTGACCAGGCAGAAGATAATGAACGCAATGATGATGAAGTTGATGATTGCCGAGATGAACGCGCCAAAGTTGAGCTGAGCAGCCCCAACGTTCACCACGAGGCCAATCTGCTCGCCGCCTCCCGTGAGGCCCGAGATGAGCGGCTGGATGATGTCGCCAACCAGCGAGTTGACGATGGCTGTAAATGCGCCGCCAATGATGACACCAACTGCCATGTCCATCACGTTGCCACGTGAGATGAACTCGCGGAATTCGCTGAAGAAGCCCTTCATGATGATCCTCTCTCTAAAACCATTGGGCCGGGGCCACAGGGTAACGACGCCTACCTGCATGTCGTTATCCATAGTCAAAAAACTCTACCACGTTGGGGGTTTCGTACGTAGAGGGGAGCTCTTCATGCCAGAATTCGGGCACTACAGTCCAAGCTCCTCTGAGTCGAGCATCACGGTAAAGGGGCCGTCGTTTACGAGGCTTACCCGCATGTGTGCGCCAAATACGCCGCGACCCACGCGGCTTGGCCCCAGGTCCTTCTCGGCCTGCTCGCAGAAGAACTCGTAGAGATGGTCTGCGAGCTCTGCTGGTGCTGCTCCCGAGAAGGAAGGCCTGTTGCCGTGACGCGCGTCCGCATAGAGCGTGAACTGGCTCACCACAAGAAGAGACCCGCCCACGTCCACAAGCGAGAGGTTGGTACGACCATTCTCGTCCGCGCAGATGCGGAGCTTGCGGACCTTCTCCCACATGCGCCTCGCCGTGTCCTCGGTATCGGTGGGGCCAACGCCGAGAAGCACGAGGTAGCCTGCCCCGCAGGAACCCACCTCGTGCCCTTCCACCTCGACCGATGCCCGCTCGACTCGCTGGATCAGCGCACGCACGTTACCTCGCCAGCCCGTAGATGTCCGAGAACTTCTCGACGAGGTAGTCCGTGTAGTAGCGCGGCTCGAAGTCCTCGCCGCAGGCCATGCGGATGAGCTGCGCGGAGTCCTTGGCACGGCCCCAGTGCCAGATGTTGGCGCGCAACCACTCGCGAATGGGTGCAAGATTGCCCGCGGCGCAACAGCCGTCAAAGTCCACGCCCTGACGCACCATGGCGGCCTTGAACTGCGCGCCAAAGGCGCTGCCCAGCGCGTAGGTGGGGAAGTAGGCAAAGTCGCCGTCGGACCAGTGCGTGTCCTGGAGGGCGCCCTCGGTGTCTGTTGGCACCTCCACGCCCAGGTACTCGCGGTAGCGATCGGCCCAGAGGCCGGGAACGTCCGCTGCCTTTGCCTCGCCCGAGAAGAGCAGCTGCTCGATCTCGTAGCGCACCAGGATGTGGAGGGGATAGGTGAGCTCGTCGGCGTCGCAGCGGATGAGGCCCGGCTCCGCGCAGTTCTCTGCCATGTAGAGCTGGTGTGGGGTCATGCGGCCAAGCTGCCCGGGGAAGTGCTTGGCGAGAAGTCTCGCAAGGGGCTCGGAGAATGCTTCGCTTCTGCCCACGTAGTTCTCGAAGAAGCGCGACTGCGCCTCGTGCATGCCCGAGCTGGTGCCTCCCTTGAGTGAGGTGAAGCGGTATTCCGGGTCAACGCTTTGCTCGTACATGGCATGCCCGCCCTCGTGGAGCATGCTGAAGACGTTCGAGAGGACGTTCTCCGGATAGACGTGGGTCGCGATGGCCACAAACCCAATGGAGGGGCCGCCCGTGTAGGGGTGCTCGGTCGAGCCAAGCCAGAGGGCGTCGGTGTCCACCCCCTCCAGATGCATGAGGTCACGCGCGAGGTCCCACTGGCGGCGCTCGTCAAAGGTGCCATCCACCACGCGGTGGCTGGGCTTTCTCGGTGCGGCCATGCACTCTGCCAGCAATGGAACCACGCACTTCTTGACCTGCTCGAAGAAGGGGTCGTAGAAGGCGCGGTTTGTGCCATGCTCGTACTGGTCCAGCCAGACGTCATAGGGGTCTGCGTCCGGGTTCATGGCGTTTGCCATGCGCACGCGGGCAGCTACGAGGCGGTCGAGGTAGGGCTCGAAGCTGGCCCAGTCGTTTGCCGCCTTTGCACGGCGCCAGACGTCGTTGGCCTCGACGGCAAGGCGGCAGAAGGCCGCACGCTCGTCTGCGGGAACGTCCACCAGCGAGCTGCGATCGCGCTTCAAGATCTTGACCTGCGCCGCGCGTGTCTCGCCGATGATGCCAGAGTTGGACTCCAGGCGGTTGAGCAGGGCTCCAACCTCGGGAGCGCATAGAATGCGCGTTGCCTCCTCGTCGAGAACCGCAGACGCCTCTGCTCGCTCTTCCGTTGCCTTGGGCGGGTCAATGGAGGGGCCAAGGGTGGCTATCTCGTCAAGTGCGTAGCGCAGGGCAAAGCGCCGGTGCTCCAGCCGGTCGAGGTCTGCCATGTCCTGCTTGGGATTGGGAAGCGCCGCGTTGATCGCGGAGGGCGTATTGTCGGTCATGATGCCTCCAGACTGCCCCGAGGGGCGCAAAGAGTCGACTGCACGAACAACGAGTGTAGCCCATGGCTGTGGGCGCCCCGTGCGCTTGCCGGTAGTCGTCACGCGTACGCCGCCGATTGCGACAGCCCTCGCCATTTCTGCGCCATGAGTCGTGCATGGTCTCCATCGTCGTGGGATGATAGTGGCCAACTGCTCCCTGCCGCCTGTGGTAAGGGGATCACTTGTCAGAGAGCCAACCGAGAGGGGAAGACATGCAAGCCGTCCTTGGCATTGACATTGGGGGAACCAGCATCAAGGCAGGGCTTTTCTCGCCCGAGGGTGAGCTGCTCGAGGAGCGCAAGATCCCCACGCCCGCACTGGTGAACGCGGAGGCCTTCGCTATCGTGACCGACGGCCTGACGCTCCTTCTTGCAGCGCACGAGAACACCCCCGAGGACGTTATCGCTTGCGGCCTGGACATCCCCGGCCCCGTTGCCGATGACGGCAAAGTGGGCTTTCTCCCCAACATCCAGCTTGATCCCGACGGCCTTGTCGCTGCGATAAGTGCTGCCTTCCCCAACGCCTCGATTGCCTTTGTGAACGATGCTAACGCCGCCGCACTTGGTGAGCTATGGGCCGGCGTGGCCCATGGCGTCTCGAGCTTTGTGCTTATCGCGCTGGGCACGGGCGTGGGCGCTGGCGTTGTGGTGAACGGGCGCCTGGTGGCGGGTGCGTTTGGCGCCGGCGGTGAGATTGGCCACATCACCGTGAACCCCAACGAGACCGAGACCTGCGGGTGCGGCCGCCACGGCTGCCTCGAGCAGTACGCCTCGGCCAAGGGCATCGTGCGCCTCTACCTCGAGGAGTGCGAGCACCGCGGCGTGACGCCGGTCCACGTTGAGCACGCTACCGACACCCTCTCGGTTTTCCGCGCGCTCGCCAAGGGCGACGAGTGCGCAAAGATCGCCGTCGACCAGATGTGCGAGTACCTCGCGCAGGCGATGTCGCAGGTCTCCTGCGTGGTCGATCCGGCTATGTACCTCATCGGCGGCGGCGTTGCCGGCTCGTTTGCAACCTTTGCCCCCGAGCTGCGCCGCCGCTTCCAGGCGCACGCACTTCCCACGTGCAAGGACGTTGCCATCGAGGCGGCCTCGCTGGGCAACCAGGCCGCCATGTACGGCTGCGCGTATGAGGCGCTCGAGCTTCGCAAGCGCTCCCAGGCAGGCAAGTAAGGTAGACATTTCAGTGCGAGAAGCGCGCGCCTGCGAGGTGACCGTTCACCGCGCAGACGCGCTTCTCTCCGGCACTAACATGCCGTTCCCCGGTCAATGCACTACCGTTAGCCGCCATTGGGGCCTTGTACTTTCGTTTTTCTTCGTTTTATCTCGCCTGCTTGCGATTACGTGATAAAGTTGTGTCCAGTTTTAGGAGGAGATGTGAAGAAGCAGCATCTCCACCGCAGGACACGGCCCCACGGGACCGTCTGATTGGCGCTATGGGCGCCACAAGAGAGGGGAGTGAAGGTATGGCCGAAGACACGACATACGACCTCATTGCCGCTACCGGTTGTCCAACGGGCATCGCCCACACCTACATGGCTAAGGAGGCCCTCGAGAAGGCCGCCGCGGCCAAGGGCCTCACCATCAAGGTCGAGACCCACGGGCAGGTCGGCATCGAGAACGAGGTGACGCCGGCGCAGATCAAGGCTGCGAAGGCCGTCATTGTCGCTGCCGACAAGGACGTCCAGGCCGAGCGCTTTGCGGGCAAGCCCATGGTGAGCGTCGGCGTGACCGCCGCAATCAAGGACCCCGAGGGCCTCATCGACAAGGCTCTGGCGGCCAAGGCTCAGGGCGAGCTCAGCGAGGAGGTCGCAAACGCCTCGAGCGACAACAGCTCCTCCGACGAGAAGGAGTCCGTGGGCCACATCATCTACAAGCACCTGATGAACGGCGTCAGCCACATGCTCGTCTTCGTGGTTGCCGGTGGCGTCCTCACGGCCGTCTCGTTCCTCTGGGGCATCACGTCGTTCGACTCCACCGCGGCGGACTACAACTCGTTCGCGGCAATGCTCAAGATCATCGGCGGCATCGCCATGAACCTCATGGTCCCGGTGCTCGCTGCCTACATCGCCGAGTCCATCGGCAAGCGCCCGGCACTGGTCCCTGGCTTTGTTGCCGGTATGATCGCCATCACCGGCCTGCCCGTCTCCCCTGAGACCGGGCTCATCGACGCCGGTGGCGCGGGCGTGGGCTTTGGCTTCCTCGGCGGCATCGTCGGCGGCTTTGTTGCCGGCTACGTGATCGTCGGCCTGGAGAAGCTGCTCTCCGGCATGCCCAAGAACCTTGACGGTCTCAAGGCCATCTTCCTGTACCCGCTGCTCTCTACCTTCATCACCGGTCTTATCATGCTCGGCATCTCCGGCCCCATGGCCGCCATCAACACCGGCATGATGAGCTTCCTCGAGGGCCTCGAGGCCTCCGGCCCCATCGTCCTCGGCCTGGCGATTGGCTGCATGTGCGCGTTCGACATGGGCGGCCCAGTCAACAAGGCTGCCTACGTCACCGGCACCGCGCTTCTTACCGAGGCGCTTCAGGCTGGCATCGGCACCCCGACCTACAACTTCGGCACCAACTTCATGGCTGCCGTCTCCGCTGCCTGCATCGTCCCGCCGCTGATCACCGCCTTTGCCGTCATCGTGGGCAAGAAGTACTTCTCCAAGGAAGACCATGACGCCGGTATCGTCAACATCGTCCTGGGCTGCACCCACATCACCGAGGGCGCAATCCCGTTCATGACCAAGAACATCTGGCCCGTGATGCCCATCATGATGTGCGGCTCCTCGATTGCCGCGATTCTCACCATCCTCTTTGGCGTCCATGACCCCGCGCCTCACGGCGGCTTCCTGGTCCTGCCCGTCGTTGACGGTTGGTACCTGTGGCTCATTGCAATCTTTGCCGGCGTCCTTGTTGGCGGTATTCTTTACGTCATCTTCAAGCGCAACGAATACCATAAGAACGGTGACAAGGTCGTGGAGTAAGGAGAGCGCATGAGCGAGTTCGTTCCAGCATCCCATGTCTACGTGGACAACCCCGCAAGCACCGTGGACGAGGTTCTGAGGTTCCTCTCCCAGACGGCCGTCTCCTACGGGGTGGCCAACGACGCCGACAAGGTCTTCGAGGCCTTCAAGGCGCGCGAGGCCGAGGGAACTACGGGGATGATGGGCGGATTCGCCATCCCGCACGCCAAGACCGCAGAGGTCAGCACGCCAACCGTCATCGTGGTGAAGTTTTCCGGCGAGGTCGAGTGGGCAACCATGGACTCCAAGCCCGTCCGTTGCGCCATCGCCCTGCTCATCCCCGATGACGGCACCCAGACCGAGCAGCTGCGCCTGCTCTCCAAGGTGGCCGTGCTTCTCATGGACGCAGACTTCCGCGAGAAGGTACTTGCCTCTGCAGATTCGCAGGAGATCGCGGGTCTCATCAACAGCGGTCTCGAGAGCTAGATGACCGGGCATCCGGTCTGAGGTTCGTGCTGGGGACCCGTCGCCTGCGCGTCGGGTCCCCTTTCTAGTACGGCGATATCAATCGCGTGACACGCGTCGAGAACGATCAAGGGAAGCTCAATGATTTACACACTTACCACCAACCCGGCAATCGACATGAACATCACCTCGGACACCATATCGACCGAGCATGTCAACAGGACGCGCGACGCGGTGTACACGCCGAACGGCAAGGGCCTGAACGTCTCGTTCACGCTCAAGCACTACGGTATCGACTCCAAGATACTTGGCTTCTTTGGGGGCTTCTCGGGTGACTACATCGTTCGCGAGGCCGACAAGATCTGCCCGGTGATGCCGGTCCAGATTGATGGCATCACCCGTGTGAACGTGTTTCTCACCACGCCGGAGGGGGAGTACAAGTTCCCCAATGCCGGCGCCGAGGTCAACCGTGCCAAGCAGGAGGAGATGCTCTCGCTCATCCGTGGCCTGGATGACCTTGAGTGCCTCGTGGTCTCCGGGAGCCTGCCCACGGGGATTGACCCTTCGTACTACGACGAGCTCGTCGGCGTGGTGCGTGAGAAGGGCGCGGAGTTCGTGCTGGACATCTCTCATCCGCACCTGCGCGAGCTGGTCGAGAAGCAGCCCCTGCTCATCAAGCCAAACGACGAGGAGGTCGCGGCCATCTTTGGCGTGGACGTGAAGAGCGAGGAGGATATCGTCTCGGCGCTTCATGCCATCCACGATGCCGGTGCCAAGAACATTCTCCTCACGCTCGGTGGCGATGGCGCCTACTTCTTCAACGGCGAGCACGTCTGGCATGCCAATGCCGCCAAGGTCAAGGTGCTCTCCACGGCGTGCGCCGGCGATGCCACGCTTGCGAGCTTCCTCTCGCTGTGGCTGGAAGATCCTACTCTGGTAGAGCCTGCGCTCACGCGGGCAATGGCAACCGGCGCCAACGTGGCCATGAGCGCGGGCCTTGGGGACTTTGCCCTTGTCGACAAGCTTGCGCAGTCAATCCGCGTGGAGGTAGTGGAGTAGAGGGAGCCATGCATTCGTCAATGAATCACCGGATGCTTGCCGCCGAGCGGCAAAAGTACATTCTCGACGTGATCCACGAGACCGGCACCGTTTCGGTTGCTCAGATCAGCGAGCATTGCGGCGTATCCTCGGTGACTGCTCGAACCGACCTTGACGCCATGGAGCGCGAGGGGCAGCTCAAGCGCACGCATGGGGGCGCTGTACCTGTTTCGCAGCATGTCATTCCGGCAGTTCCGCAGCGCGTGCATAAGAACGCCCGTGCCAAAGACGCCATTGGTCGTCGTGCTGCAGAGCTTGTCGAAGATGGCGAGACAATCCTTGTCGGCTCAGGCAGCACAACCCTGGCCTTTCTCCACTGGCTGGGCGAGAAGTGTGGCATCACGATCATCACCAACGATGTCAACGGGCTCATCTACGTCGAGCAGTTTCTCCCGCAGGCCACGCCTGTGTGTACGGGTGGCATCCTGGGCCGCGAATACCGACACTTTGCCGGCCCCATGGTGGCCTCGTCGCTCTCCGATATCTACCTCGACAAGGTTTTTCTCGGCGCGGACGCCTTCGAGCCAGATTTTGGCTTCCTTGCCGAGTTCGAGCGCACGGCCACCACGAAGGTCGAGTTCATGCGCCATGCGAGAAAGACCATCATCCTCATGGATTCCTCCAAGGTTGGCGCCTCCCGCTCCTTCGTGCGCTTTGCAGCTCCCACTGAGGTTGACATGGTCATCATGGACAGGGATCCAGGTGGCATTGTGGCCAGTGCCACGGCTGGCAAGGACGGCAGGAGCCGCGTGGTTCTCGCGTAGCGCAGGAGCCGTGGCCCCCCGGGGCGCTTGATGTCCCCAAGAAAGGGTAGGTACGGGAATGGCCCATTCGAGGAGAGACATTCAGCGAGGTGCCGGGAGGAGGTCGGCGACGCCAGGGGTGCACGTGACGCGCAAGAAGGTCTTTTTCGCGCTTGCCGTGGCTTTCATGGTCGCTGTGATGGTCGTGGGATTTATTCTCGAGAACAGTGTGAGCCCCGTAGTCACGAGGCTCTTCGGCACGCTTGTGGACAAGCCTTCCGAGGAAACCGTTGCTGCGACCAATGACTCCGCGCGCCAGCTGGCAAGCGAGGTCGAGGCCCAGGGGGCCGTCCTTCTCGCCAACAACGGCACATTGCCACTCTCGAGCGACGTCACCAAGGTGAACGTCTTTGGGTGGGCGTCCGTCGACTGGCTGGGCGGCGGCTCGGGTTCCGGCTGCGTGACCTCGGTGGAGACGGACCTCATCTCGGCGCTGAACGATGCCGGCATCGAGACAAACACCGAGCTTACGGCCATGTACCAGGATTTTCGTGCCTCCGGAAAGCGCCCCAAGACCCTCTCGAGCAAACCAGAGGAGTCGAGCGTGCTCTACGAGCCCTCGATTGCGGACCGTACGTGCTATACCGACGAGCTGCTTCAAAACGCGCAGGATTTCTCGGACACTGCCATCGTGGTGCTGCAACGCTATGCGGGAGAGAGCAACGACATGCCGCTTGTGCAGTACAAGGTATCCGAGAAGAACGGCTTGGTGGAAACGGACGCCAGCAGGCCCTCCCTTGACCTCTCGACTGAGGAGGAGGCCCTTCTCGCCTATGTGGGCGCCACGTACAAGAACGTTATTGTGGTGGTGAACTCGACAAACGCCATGGTGCTGGGCGCCCTTGACTCCACGCCCGGCATTGACGCCGTGCTGCTTGCAGGCTACACGGGCCAGTACGGCGCCGAGGTGCTGCCGCAGATTCTGTGGGGCGAGGTGAACCCCTCCGGGCGCACGGCAGACACCTACGCGTACGACTTCTCGACCGCGCCGGCCTATGCCAGCGCAAGCGAGCATGTTGGTGCGTATATCTCGGCCGATGGTCTCTATCCCGCGGACGGCACCCAGAACGGCAACTTCTCCCTGCCCGAGGCCTATAACCAGGTCTCGTACGTGGATTACTCCGAGGGCATCTACGTGGGCTACAAGTGGTACGAGACGGCGGACGCCGAGGGCTTCTGGAGCAACGTATCCAACGATCACGGCACGGGCTACCGGGGCGTTGTTCAGTACCCGTTTGGCTTTGGACTCTCGTACACCACGTTTGACTGGCAGGTTGTCGATGCGCCGCCGCAGGGCTCTGAGCTGGGAGACAGCGCTTCGGTCACCGTTCGCGTTACCAATACGGGCAGCGTTGCCGGGCGCGACGTGGTCGAACTCTACTACAGTGCCCCCTACACTGCAGGCGGCATCGAGAAGAGCGCTGTGGTGCTGGGGGACTACGCCAAGACCAGCCAGCTTGCGCCGGGCGAGTCCGAGGACGTCACGCTTACCGTGAGCGCTCGCGCCATGGCGAGCTACGACTGCTACGACGCAAACGGCAACGGCTTTGCCGGGTGGGAGCTTGACCCCGGAACGTACACGCTCACGCTGCGGCATGACGCCCATACCGTGGATGACGCCGAGGGCGCAACGCTTTCGCTTGGGCTCTCTCAAGGCCGGCAGTTTCCCACGGACGAGAAGACCGGAGCTCAGGTTACCAATCGCTTCACCGGCCAGGATGTCGCGGATGGCGTGAGCGCGGACGGGCTTGGCACTGGCCAGGACATTACGTACCTCTCGCGCGCTGACTTTGCGGGAACCTATCCAGAGGTTGCCTCGACGCGTGTCATGCCCACGAGCGTCGCCGCGCTCAACCTGTATACATACGAGGAGCGAGCTGCTGATGACGCCCGCAGCGCGACGATGCCTACAACCGGGGCACGCAACGGCCTGGCCATCGAGAGGAACGGCGTCATCACGGGCCTGGGGCGCAAGCTGGGCGCCAACTACGGCGACCCCCAGTGGGACTCTCTCCTCGACCAGCTTACGGTTGCCGAGATGGAGCAGCTTGTCACCAACGCGTACTCTGGCGCCTCGCCGCTCGCCTCGGTGGGAAGAACGTCCGAGACCCGCGAGCTTGACGGCCCGGCGCAGATCGAGAGCTTCGTGCCCACCAACCCCGGGACGGGCTTTCCTAGCGCGGTTGTTCTCGCGCAGACGTGGAACCGCGACCTTGCCCGGCAGGTGGGGCTTGCCTGTGGGGAGCAGGCGGCGCAGCGTGGGCTTTCTGGCTGGTACGCGCCGTGCGCGAACCTCCACCGCACCCCCTTTGGCGGGCGCAACTACGAGTACTACTCCGAGGACTCCCAGCTTGTGGGACAGACCTGCGGCAACGTAGTGGCGGGCGCGCGCGACGCGGGCGTGTACTGCTACGTTAAGCACCTGGCGCTCAACGACGGCGAGGCCTACGTCTACCGCGATGGCGTCTACACCTGGCTCTCTGAGCAGACGCTTCGCGAGGTCTACCTCGAGCCCTTCCGAACTGTGGTGGAGGACTACGGCGGAACGGCGCTCATGAGCTCCTACAACCGCGTTGGCGCGGTGTGGGCGGGTGGCTCCGAGGCCCTGCTCACGGACGTGCTTCGTGGCGAGTGGGGCTTCAACGGGGTTGTGGTGACCGACTTCTCGGATCACACCGCCTACATGAACGGTGACCAGATGCTCCGGCATGGCGGAGACCTCTGGATGCAGATGTCCGGCGGGTCTCTCGCATCTAACCCAAGCTCTGCCAGCTACGTGAGCGAGCTTCGCCGTGCGACAAAAGACTTCCTCTACGCCTATCTCGATGCGCGCGTGGCAAACGAGAGCTACGCAGATGCCACGGGGGACATCTCTGCAGCGCGGCCGAGAAGCTCGACCATCACGACGCCCGGGCGTACCCTGCTTGCCATGCTGCGCGTGGTCTCGGTGGTACTTGTGGGCATTGCGACCTGGCGCCTTGTGGTTGGCATCAAGAAGAAGGGCGCCGAGAAGGCCTAGATGGCAGGCTGGCCGGACCTCCTGAACGGTAGCCGAGCGAAAGCAACGCTCCAGCGAGCGGCGAGTGTGCTGCAAGGGGCTCAGTGTGTCTCGGCGTCTATACATCGGGCAGAATTATTGCGCAATTTTTCAGAGCGTACTGAAGCACAACTGGTCAAATACAGAATCTTCCAGGAATAACGTTCAATAATCGAGAGAGACTGGCACCCTGTAATAGCAATAAGAAAGTACGAGCGGCTCAAGAAGGGATTATTGCGCGTTATTTCACGGCAGAATGAACTCTAACTGGACAAATACAGTGCTAGCTAGAAATATCGTGCAATAACTGAGCAGAACGGGCGCCCTGCGGTACAGAAAACGGCCCGGAGGGCACATATGCCGTCCGGGCCGTACGTTGCTCTGTGCGTGCGCCTACGCCTTGTTGGTGGAGCCCAGGTTGTCCATGTGGGAGGCGACGACCTTGTAGATCTCCTCCATGCCGGGCTTCGAGGGCTTCTTGGGATCGAAGTTGTTGGGATTCTCGGCCATGTACCCCATGAAGCCACGGGTGAACGCCTGGCGCAGCTCGGTGGCATAGTTCACCTTGCAGATGCCGTTCTTGATGGCCTCGGCGACCTGGTCGTCGGGCACGCCGGAGGTGCCGTGAAGGACCAGCGGCACGTCGACGCGGTTGCGGATCTCCTTGAGGACGCCCTGCTCGATGTGCGGGGTGCCCTTGTAGACGCCGTGTGCGGTGCCAACGCCAACGGCAAGCGAGCTGCACTTGGTGCGGTTTACGAACTCCTCGGCCTCATCGGGGTCGGTGTAGGGGTTCTCGCCCTTGACCGCTGGGCCGTCATCCTCCTTGCCGCCAACCTTGCCAAGCTCGGCCTCCACGGGCACGCCCATGGCGATGGCGACCTTGGTAACGCTCTCGGTGAGGGCCATGTTCTCCTCGAAGGGCACGTGGGAGCCGTCGATCATGACGGAGGTGTAGCCGGCGCGCAGGGCCTGCATGCAGCGATCGAAGCCGTCGCCGTGATCGAGGTGCAGCGCCACGGGGACGCTTGCGCTCTCGGCGGCAACGCGTACCATGGCGGCAAAGTAGTCGAGGTTGGCGTACTTGATGGTGCCCGGGGTGGTCTGCATGATGACGGGGGAGTGCTTGTCCTCGGCGGCCTTGATGACGGCCATCACGAACTCGAGGTTCTCCACGTTGAACGCACCCACGGCGTAGTGGCCGGCCTGGGCGTCGAGCAGCATTTCCTTGGTTGTGACAAGCATCGCGCTCTCCCTTCACGTTCCCACGGGCTGTGCCGTGGGGCTTCCTTATCTGCAACGTGATTGTATCGTGCCTGCTTGCAGACGTGGTCTTGGGCAAATGGCGGTACTGGTCAGCAACGAAAAGCGACCGCAAGGCGCCGGTGGCCGCAGACGTCCGGAAGGGCTCCCCAGGGCTTTCCAAAACGCAGAAAAGAAAGAATTCTGCTTGTGATATCTTTCTTTTAAACAAAGAGAAGGAAACACAGTTTGCACACATGCGTAGTGGGATTGATTTGCCGGGCAGTGGGATTGATTTGCCGGGCAGTGGGATTGATTTGCCGGGCAACTTAATCCCGCGGGCGAGGAGGAGCACATGACCGAGTTTGCAGAGGAGAGGCGCGCGGCAATTCTCTCGATGCTTGAGAGAAACTCATCTGTGCAGGTTGCCGAGGTGGCAGATGCCCTTGGCGTGTCTCGCGTCACCGCGCGAGCAGATCTTGATGCCCTCGCACGCGACGGCAAGCTGCGCCGCACGCACGGTGGGGCGGTCTCGCTCTCTCGAACGCTCACGGTGTCGATCCAGGACCTGCGCGTCAACGTGAACGTGGAGGCAAAGCGCGCCATCGCCCGGGAAGCCGCGAAGTTTGTCGAGCCAGGCCAGTCCGTGCTCGTGGACACGGGAACCACGGGCCTTGAGCTCGTGCGCGCGCTGGGCGATCGCGGTGAGGTGACCATCGTGACGGCAGACCTCACCATTGCCGACTACGTCGATCGCTCCATGCCCTCCGCCGAGGTGGTTCTCCTAGGTGGTGCCCTGCGCAAAGGCCACCGCTACACCTCTGGGGCCGTGGCTGTATCGGCGCTCTCGATGCTTCGGCCAGACGTTGCCTTCGTGTGCCCAACCGCCTTTGCCCCCGGCCGCGGCTTCATGACTGGCTACGAGGGTATGGCGGAACTCAAGCGCGCGTTTCTCGCCTGCGCGGGCACAACCTGCGTGCTCATGGATGCGAGCAAGGTGGGCGCCCGTGGCCTCTTCTTCTTTGGCGACGTGGGTGACGCCGATGTCATAGTGATGGAAAAAGACCCCGAGGGCGCCGTTGCCGGCTGCCTCGGGGATCTTCCAACAAGACTTGATCCTTGCGGGTGAGTAGGGGCGGTACCTTAGGCTATGCGCTCCACGCGGGTGCCGTCCATGAGGCCGCGCGCGACCTCCATGTCAAAGTGGCCGGTCGAGGCAGACATGCAGTTGGCGCTTGCGCAGGCCATCGCATAGCGCAGCTGCTCGGCGGGCTCCATCCCTCGCGCCATGGCAACGGCAAAGGCCCCAACCATGGTGTCACCGGCCCCCACGGGGTTCACGACATCAATCTTGGGGGCAATCCCCCGGAAGGTCCCCGTGTCGCATGCCATCACGGCACCGTCGCCACCGAGCGAGACCACCACCTGCGCAATTCCGCGCTCGTGGAGCTCGTGCGCCGCGCCGATGACCTCCTCCACCGAGGAGACATTGCGATCAAGGATCTGGCCAATCTCATCAGTGTTGGGCTTCACCATGGTGGGAAGCGCATCGATGCTTGCCTTGAGCGTGGCGCCGGAGGTATCGAGGATGCATGGCTTGCCCTGCGAGCGAACTAGCTTGATGAGACGCACATAGGTGTCGGCGGGCAGCCCCTTGGGGAAGCTGCCGCTCATGGTGACCACGTCCGCGCGCGAGACGAGCGAGACGAGCCGCTCCTCGAGGGCGGCGAGCTCCTCGGGCGTCACCTCGCGGCCGGGCTCCAGGAACTCGGTGGAGAGGCCGTCGGGCTCGAGCACGTTCACGCAGCAGCGCGTCTCGGTTGTCACCTCGACAAAATCATGGGGAATGCCATCGCAGTCAAGTAACTCGCAGAGGAGTCGCCCGTTGTTGCCACCAACAAAGCCAGTCGCAAGGACCTCCTCGCCGCACGTGGCAACAGAGCGCGACGCGTTAAGGCCCTTTCCGCCCGCGTTGTCGATGCACTCCGCCACGCGCATGACGGTGCCGCGCTCGAGGTTGGAAGCGATGCGGTAGGCCTTGTCGATGGAAGTGTTGAGCGTGACGGTGAGAATCATGGTGTTCCTCCCTGCAACTCTGGGGTGCAAAATAGATACCAGTTGCTGAAAATAACAAACCGGACCTATGAGTTTTGTCCTTTGGTAACAACCACTGGATATACCAGAAATCTAACGTATCTATGCGAGAAAAACTCCGTCAGGGTATGCTGGTATCGATAAATTGGTACCACTACCTGCGATAACACGCCGTGACCGTAATGAATTTAACCGCAAGCGGCATTCAAGAAATAAAAACCAAGTTTTCTCTGGACTAAATGCGGAGGTCTTGTAAAGTAGCCGTAGTTGAAATGTGGTAGTAACCAGTAACCGAGAAGCACGACGGGCGTAACAAAGAGGTTCCTTGTTGGAACCAAAAGTCTTCTAGCCTAGAGAGCGTTACGAAGACCCCGTCAGAGGAGGACTTGCATGGTCGGATTTGTGCTCACTGGTCACGGAGACTTTTCCGTTGGTCTCGACAGCTCCGTCAAGATGATCGCGGGCTCGCAGGAGGAGTTCGACGTCGTACCGTTCCACGAGGACGAGGCAGGCGAGTTCCCCCAGAAGCTGGCGGACGCCATTGCCGCCTCCGCTGAGAGGAACGACGGTGTGATTGTCTTCTGCGACCTCATGGGTGGCACGCCGTTCAACCAGGCCATGATGAACACGCAGCTCGTTCCTGGCGTCGAGGTCATCGCGGGCACCAACCTGCCCATGCTCCTCGAGGTCCTCGCCACCCGCACGCCCGAGTCCACCACGCAGGAGCTCATCGACTGCGCGGTTGAGGCCGGCAAGCAGGGCGTCGTCCACATGGTCCTCACCGTTGACGACGAGCCCGACTCCGACGATCTGGGCCTGTAATGGACTTCTGGCAGAACGTGCTTGCGGCCTGCGCGGCGCTGCTCATCCTCATCGCCATCATGGGCGTTGTCTATGCGATCTACAGCGCGGTAAAGGCAAACAAGCAGAAGGCCTACTTCGCCGAGCTCCACGCCAACCTCAAGGTTGGGCAGCGCGTCGCCTTTGCCGGTGGTCTCTTTGGCAGGGTAGTCCGTGTGGGCGAGGAGACCTGTGACGTCGAGGTCAAGTCCGGTGCGGTCGTGGAGGTCTCGAGGTTTGCGATCCAGGAGATCTCAAAGAAGTAGGTCGTGTCATCGCAAGCCAGTTGGCCCGTTCGTAGTTTGAAGGAAAACTCTCGCCCGCAAATATGCGAGCGAGTACGAGAAAGGGGAAGCAAGCATGGCTGAGCCCAACATTCTTCTTACCAGGATTGACAACCGCCTGATTCACGGCCAGGTCGCCACCCAGTGGACAAGCACCATCGGCGCAAACCTGATCCTCGTTGCCAACGATGAGGTTGCCGGCAACAAGATGCGCCAGAAGCTCATGGACATGGCCGCGCCTCAGGGCGTTGCTACCAGGTACTTCTCCATCCAGAAGACCATCGACGTTATCCATAAGGCCGCTGCTCGCCAGCACATCTTCCTCATTGTCGAGAACCCTGAGGACGCGCTGCGCCTCGTCAAGGGCGGCGTGCCCATCAAGAAGCTCAACATCGGCAACATGCACATGTCCGAGGGCAAGCGCCAGGTCGCAACCTCCGTTGCCGTGAACGACGAGGACGTCGCTGCCTTCCGTGCGCTGCAGGACGCAGGCGTAGAGCTCTCGATCCAGCGCGTTCCGAGCACGGCGGTCGAGCCTACGGCAAAGCTCTTCGAGTAGCCATCTAGCGCTTTTCGCAACAACTTAGTTTGGTCGTGCGCACCCGTGAGGGACGGGTGCTGGCGATAGCTCTGTCTCTATCCGTGGCACGTGGTACTAGGAACCATAGGAAAGGAGGAACAAGGATGGAATACTCAGCTCTCCAGGTGATCTTGGTCTTCATCGTCACGTTCATCGCGGCTATCGACCAGTTCAGCTTCCTCGAGTCTCTGTATCAGCCGATCGTCACCGGTATGGTGATCGGCCTCATCCTTGGCGACGTGCAGACCGGCCTCATCGTTGGTGGCACGTACCAGCTCATGACGATTGGCAACATGCCAATCGGAGGTGCCCAGCCGCCCAACGCGGTTGTCGGTGGCATCATGGCAGCCATTCTGGCAATCACCCTCAAGCTTGACCCGAACGCTGCTGTCGCTACTGCTATTCCGTTCTCCCTGCTTGGCCAGTACGGCGTCACCCTGATCTTCACGATCATGTCGCCGCTCATGTCCAAGTGCGACCAGTACGCCGCCGAGGCTAACCCCAAGGGCATCGAGCACATCAACTACCTCTCGATGTGCCTGCTCGGCCTCATCTTTGGCGTCGTCGTCACCCTGTTCTTCATCGGCGGCCAGGCCGTCGGCTCCGCCGTCGTTGCCGCCATCCCCAAGTGGCTGAGCAATGGCCTCTCCGCTGCCGGTGGCATGATGCGCTTCGTCGGCTTCGCAATCCTGCTCAAGTTCATGATGAACCGCGACATGTGGGGCTTCTACTTCATGGGCTTTGGCCTCGCGATTATCGTCTCCGGCATCTCCAGCCTGGCGACTCCTGCCCTGCTGATCCTGGCCCTCATCGGCTTTGGCTTCGCCTACTGGGACTACCAGCAGAACACCGAGCTCAAGGGTTCCGTTGCCGTTGCTGCTGACACCGACGGAGGTGAGGAAGATGGCATCTAACGAGACGACTGCTCAGACCGTCAACCGTTTTGAGGGTGTGACTCACTACCAGAACCTCACGCCCGCCCCTGATCTGGACCAGAAGACGCTTAACAAGATGGCGTGGCGTTCCTGCTTCCTGCAGGCGTCCTTCAACTACGAGCGCATGCAGTCCGCAGGCTGGCTCTACTCCATCCTTCCCGGTCTCGAGAAGATTCACGCGGATAACAAGGAAGATCTCGCGCTCTCGATGACCCACAACATGGAGTTCTTCAACATCCACCCGTTCCTCGTCACCTTCGCCATGGGCATCATCCTGTCCATGGAGCAGAAGAAGGTTGACATCCCCACCATCCGTGCCGTCCGCGTCTCCCTCATGGGCCCGCTTGGTGGCATCGGCGACGCCATCTTCTGGATGACCCTCGTGCCTATTCTGGCCGGCATCACCTCGAATATGGCTATCGCAGGCAACATCTTTGGCCCCATCCTGTTCCTGATCGTCTTCAACATCATCCAGTTCGCGCTTCGCTTTGGTCTCATGAACTGGTCGTACAAGATGGGCATGAACGCGCTCGACACCCTCATGGAGCACATGAAGGCGTTCACCCGCGCGGCCTCCATCCTCGGCGTCTTCGTCGTTGGCTGCCTCACCGTCACCATGGGCGGCACGCAGATCAACCTCACGATCCCCAACGGCACCACGCAGGCTTACGTCGCGCATACCGCGACCGTCCCCACCGAGGACGTGAGCAAGTTCGAGGTCATCTCCAAGGACACCGACGGCACCACGCTCTCCGGCATGGTTGACGCCTCCGGCAACCCCCTGGCTACCACCGATGCTGACGGCAACGCCGTGACCGCTGGCGCCACTGACCTTGGCAACGGCATGAGCGAGGTCACCTACATGGAGACCGTCACCTCGCCGGTCAACGTCGACATCGCCAAGATCCTCGACAGCATCTGCCCCAAGCTTGTCCCGCTCGCGCTGGTCATGCTCCTGTACTACCTGTTCTCCAAGAAGAACTTCACCCCCATCAAGGGTATTGTTCTCGTGCTCATCATCGGTATTGTTGGTGCCGGTTTCGGCATCTGGCCGAGCATCTGGGGCTAAGTCCTACAATTGCTGCGTACCCGGGGCGGCCCGCCGCCCCGGGTGCCCGGAATCCAATCCGGCACGCGTGCGCAGCAGGTTCTATGGCAACAGGCGGCGCGGGTACGCTTGACGCGTGCTCGCGCCATTTTCAGGACGGTGAAGACATGACCCCCATCTCGCGAAAGCAGCCGCTTTACGACCAGCTTGTCGACCTTCTTCACGAGAAGATAGAAAACGAGATGGGACCGGGCGACATGCTTCCTTCCGAGCGTGAGCTCTGCGAGACGTACGGCCTCTCGCGTACGACCGTACGCCTGGCTCTTGCGGAGCTTGAGCGGCAGGGGCTTGTCACCAGGCAGCATGGGCGCGGCACTTTTGTCTCGGACTCCGTGCGCGAGGCCACGAACCTCATGGGGACCTACAGCTTCACCGAGCAGATGAAGAGCATGGGGAGAGTTCCCACTACGGTGGTGCTCGAGTTCGATACCAGGGAGGCACCGAAGCACATCGCCGCGTGCCTGGGCCTGCGCATTGGGGACCCCGTCATTCGCATGAAGCGTCTGCGCATTGCGGATGGCATCCCCATGATGGTGGAGCGCACGTATCTTCCTGCGTCTGAGTTTCTCGGTCTTACTCGTACAGACGTCGAGAACCAGCCACTCTACGACATCGTGGAGAAGGTCTACCACGAGACCATTCGCGTGGCCGAGGAGGAGTTCTGCGCGAGCGTTGCCCGGAAGGACGACGCGGAGCTTCTCGGCATTAGTGAGGCGGCACCCGTACTCAAGCTCTATCGCACTACCTTCAACGTGAAGAACACGGCCATCGAGTACACAAGAAGTGTTGCTCGAGCCGACCAGTTCAGATACAAGGTTTCACACTATCGGGGCTAGGGAAGGCCCCCGAGAGGAGAAGAACATGTTCGAGAAGGATGAGGCTACGCTCACGTCGATGGGCGCGCAGATCACCACCAGGGAGATCAAGCAGCAGCCGGACCTCTGGGAGGACACCTTCAAGATCTACGAGGACAACCTGTCGGCAATCGAGGAGTTTCTCGCCAAGGCTCGCGCCCTTGGTGGCGAGCGCCGCACCCGCGTGATCTTCTGCGGCGCTGGCACCTCTGCGTATGTGAGCGACACCCTCGTGCCATATCTGCGTCGCGTTGGCGACAACGAGGCGTTTGAGTTTGCGCCCGTTGCCACCACCGACGTTGTCTGCGCTCCTCTTGACTACGTGCGTCCCGAGGACCCCACGGTTATGGTGTCGTTTGCGCGCAGCGGCAACAGCCCCGAGAGCGTGGCTGCCTATGAGCGCGTTGGGCAGGTTGCCAAGAACCTTCTCTACCTCAACGTGACGTGCGCCCCCGAGGGCAAGCTCGCGCAGCAGTCCAAAGATGACGAGCGTGCCCTCACGCTGCTCATCCCGCGTGCTAACGACAAGGGCTTTGCCATGACGGGCAGCTACTCCTGCATGCTGCTCCTCTCGGCACTCATCTTTGACCAGGCATCCATCGAGGACAAGCGCGCCTGGGTTGCCCGCGCCGCAAAGATGGGCCGCGAGGTCATTGCCCGCGAGCCCGAGATTGTGAGCTGGCTCGACCGCGACTTCGACCGCGTGACCTACCTCGGCTCCGCGTCGCTCTCCGGCCTGGCCCGAGAGGCGCAGCTCAAGATCCTGGAGCTGTGCGCCGGCCGCATCGCCACCTCGTTTGACTCCTCGATGGGCTATCGTCACGGGCCTAAGTCCTTTGTCAACGAGAAGACCCTCGTGTTCGACTTCGTGAGCAACGGTCCCTACACGCGTCAGTATGACCTTGACATCCTGAACGAGGTCAAGGGCGACGACATTGCGCTTGCCACTGTGGGCATCCAGCAGCGTACCGGCGATGACTTTGAGGGCGAGAACTTCTCCTTTGATGGCGACGTACTTCTCCCCGAGGTCTACCTCGCGCTGCCCTTCGTGATGTTTGCGCAGACCATCTCCCTTAACGCCTCCATCAAGGTTGGCAACACCCCCGACACCCCGTCGCCCACCGGTACCGTCAACCGCGTGGTCAAGGGCGTGACCATTCACCCGTTTAGCCTGTAGTCCTGCTTCGGTGCGGGGAGCCTTGGGTATACCATGGTTAACTTATCCCCGCACCGAGGGCTTTGGCCCAGGAAGGAGAAATCATGGCAACGTATGCGGTCCACGCCGCTCACTTCGTTCTTCCCGGTAGGCTCACCGGAGAGGGCTACCTCACCATCACCGACGGTCGCTTTGGGTCCTTCTCGACCGAGAAGCCTGACTGCGAGATTGTCGACTACGCGGGTGCCTATGTGGGCGCCGGCCTGGTTGACACCCACATCCACGGCTTCCACAACCACGCGACCACCGATATCGACCCTGCCGGCATCAACGATGCCTCCGTGGCGCTCGCGCAGCGTGGCACCACGGCGTGGCTGCCCACCACCTTCACCGACTCGGTGGAGAACATCGGCAACCAGTGCGAGGTCATCGCGGACGCGGTGGACGAGCGCGACGATGACTTTGTGGGCGCACGCATTCCGGGCATCTACCTTGAGGGACCCTTCTTCACCGAGAAGCACAAGGGCGCCCAGAACCCCAAGTACCTGGTGCCGCCCTCGTACGACGACTTTGCGGAGTGGCAGCGCAGGGCGCGCGGCCTTATCCGCAAGAGTGCGCTTGCGCCCGAGTATCCCGAGGCGCCCGAGTACATCTCGCGCCTTGCCGCCGAGGGCGTGGTGACCGCGCTCGGCCATACCGATGCAACGTACGATGAGAGCATCGCCGCCGTGGACGCCGGTGCCACCGTGTTCGTGCACACCTACAACGGCATGCGCGGTCTGCACCAGCGCGAGCCGGGTGTTCTCGGCTGTGCCATGACCACGGACGAGACGTACGCAGAGCTTATCTGTGATGGCCACCACGTGCAGCCCGCTTCGTGCGCGGCTCTCGTGCGCGCCAAGGGCTGGGAGCACGTGGTTCTCATCACGGACTGCCTGGCCTGCGGCGGCATGCCCGAGGGCAACTACATGAGCGGCGGTCTGCCCGTGGTCATGAAGGACGACCTCTGCTACCTGGCCGACATGAGCAGCATCGCCGGGTCTGTCCTCACGCTGGCCAAGGGCGTGAAGAACATGGTCGACTGGG
Organism: Tractidigestivibacter scatoligenes; assembly: GCF_001494635.1. Taxonomy (GTDB): domain Bacteria; phylum Actinomycetota; class Coriobacteriia; order Coriobacteriales; family Atopobiaceae; genus Tractidigestivibacter; species Tractidigestivibacter scatoligenes. Next base: position 588,984 of record NZ_LOJF01000001.1, read on the forward strand.
GCATCGTGACGCCCGAGCAGGCCATCCGGATGGGCAGCGAGATTGCGGCGCGCTCAGCGGGCGTGGATGACGTCTGCGGCAGCATGCTGCCCGGGCGCAACGCCGACTTCAACGTCTACGCGGCCGACATGTCGCTCACGGCGACGTATGTTGGCGGCGAGTTGGTGCCCGTGGCGTAAGGCTCTACGGGCAGCGGGCGTTCTTCTCGCCATGCGGTGTTCGCTCTTCTCACCGCGCGGCGCCTGAAGGCCCGTTTTGGTCAGGATTTCCGCTATTGCTGCGGCTCCGGCGTCAATTTGGCGCCGGAGGGCTTTTCTCTGCGCGATGGCCCCGCATCCCGTCGCTGGCTACCGTGCGCATGTTGCTCTCATCTGCGGAGAATAGCTCCATTTCTTAAAACCACTTACGCTGACCTGCGGAAACGCGACCGACGTTTAAGAAAAGGAGCTATTCTCCGCAACGAGAGAGCCGAACGGCCTGGCGAGAAGGACGTTGGACGCTGAGAAGGCTGCACGCAGGTCGCCGTCTGCCGGCGTTATCCAAACGTCTGCGGCAGCGAAAGCCTCTCTCGTCACTTACTACGTCTGTCGTAGTATCCTTCTAGTAGCGAAGATACTACGACAGACGTAGTACGTTGCGGGAGGTGTCTCGTGCCTGACGAGATAAGCAGCGACTTTATCCGCGGATACATCGACCCCATGATTCTTTGCGTGCTCCTGCAGGGGCCGTCCTATGGCTACGAGGTCTCGAAGCGCATCCGACAAATCTCGGGTGACCTCTACACGGTCAAGGAGACTACGCTCTACTCGGCATTTGCGCGTCTGGAGAAGGGCGGCCTCGTTGAGTCGTTCCCGCAGGTTGCGGAGAACGGCAAACGACGCACCTACTATCGCATCACACCAGCGGGAATTGACCACTACCAGGCACGATGCCGAGAGTGGAAGCTCACCAAGGACGTTGTCGGCCGGTTTATGGAAGGGTGCGGTGCGTGATGGATGACATCAGGGATTATCTCGAGTCTGTGTTCTCAAAGCTTCCCCAGACGCCCGAGGCGCACCGCGCGAAGGACGAGCTTGGCCAGATGATGGAAGACAAGTACGCCGAGCTTCTCGCCCAGGGCATGCCCGAGAAAGACGCGGCCAAAGCGACCATAGCCGAGTTTGGCAACCCAGACGAGGTGCTCGAGTCGCTTGGGGTAACGCCGCAACCAGCACGCAAGTGGCATCCGGGACGCATCGTGGCGGTGGTTCTCGGCGTCATTGCGGTGTGCTGCGTGTGCTGGGTGGCCTTTTGTGGCCGTGCGGAGGCAGATCCGCATGCTGGCAACGTGGACGCTACCATCGGAGAGAACTTCTCATCCGTAGATGTGAGCGCGGCCTGCGGAGACGTGGTGATCAAGAGCGGTGACGTTGCGCGGGTGAGCTATAGCGGCGCCGCGAACACTTCGTTTGAGTACGAGGTGCAAGATGGCGTGCTCCACGTGACGCAAACGCAGACAAGCAGCGCGGGCACGCAGGCGTCGGACGGCATTGTCATCACCGTCGTGGTCCCCTCGACTGCCGAGCTCTCGTCCATCGATGCCACGACGCAGCTTGGCAGCGTCGACCTGCAGGGCGTGGAGGCAGCTCGCATGACCGTCTCTTCTCAGATGGGTGATGTCGACGTAAGCGATGTCGACCTCTCCAATGCAACGCTCAAGCTCTCCGTTGACATGGGCGAGATAATTCTCGACGGAAACGAGGTTTCGCCGGGTACAGTGATTAGGGGTACTGGCGAGAGAATCGTTGATGTCAGCGCCGAGATGGGAGACGTTACCGTGACCGCCCTGTAGCGCAGGCGGTGCGGAGATTGCGGGGGAGAAATGCCGAGAAACACCAAACTCATCCTTTGCGACATTGACGGGACCATTCTTCCCAAGGGGAACACGCAGGTTTCTCTGCGCACGGTCTCGGCGTTCCACGCAGCGCTTGACGCAGGTATTGCCATTGGGCCGGCAAGCGGCCGCGGCATCGACTGGATTCCGCCTTTCTTTGGCGGAGACGCCGCCTGCTGCGCCACCTGCCTTGCAACCAATGGCTTGCAGGTCTACCTTGGCGGCAAGCTGGTCCACGAGGAGCATCAGCCGCACGACGCGCTCGTCCGGCTGGCGGCAATGCTCGCGGACGTTCCCCATTCCGGGCTTCTTTGCTTTGACGGCGGCACGCCGCTGCTGGTTGCCGGAAGCCGAGAAGACCTTAGGCGCCCCTTCCCTGCATACGCTGAGAAGTGCGTGCCGGTCGATGCCGTGCCGGATGTGGTGGTGAAGTCAAACGTGTTTGTCGACACGGACGAGGCTGGTACGCGGGAGCTTATCGCGCGGGCGGCACGCGAGGTTCCCGAGCTTGATTTGGACTACGCGCATGCGGGCTTCTCCAACGTGATGCCGCACGGATACAACAAGGGTACGGGTGCGCGTCTTCTGTTCGAGCTTCTCGGCATTGACGAGAGCGAGGTTGTGGTGTTTGGCGACGCCGGCAACGACCTGCCGCTCTTCTCGGTGGTGCCCAACTCCGTGGCGGTTGCCAACGCCCAACCCGAGGCGGCTCGCGCGGCTCGCTGGCACATTGGCCGATGTGAGGACGACGCCGTTGCCGCGGCGGTTGAGGCCCTCGCCGCCGGCGAGTGGCCCTTCTCGGCGTAGCACTGCCCCCCGCGCCGGACAACCTCACACGGCAACTTCGCATGGCTGCCTTGTACGGCAACCTCACACGTGATATTTCTTTTTTGATGTGAGTCGGCAAAACCCCAGTTGAGAATGACCTAATATCAAAGTAGAAATAACACGTGTGAGGTTTCCTGCTCTGTTTGACATGGCATTCCGAGGGTCGCCCGGGCGCGCAACGGCAAGAGTCTTCGGTGTGCAATAGTCTGGTGGCACCAAGGGGCTGCTGAGAAGGATTTCGACATTTCGTGGCCTGCAGGCCACAGATTATGTCGGAAATCTTCTCAACAGAGATAGCGAGCTGAGATGTCGAGCTGAGATGGCGCGCTGTGTTGGAGGCTCACTCGGGAAACAGTGCATGTCGCCTCTTCCCGCTCCGTTCCTGTGGGTAATTCACGGGTTGAGTGATTGCGGCATCTCCTGTGGAATCGAGAGCTGTTGCGGGTGGGTGACGAATACAGCCTCGCATGGTCTGCGCTCACGCGATATGGCTACCATGGCCCCAATGTGACTGGAGGCGCCATGGTTGTCCTTGTTCTCGTCTTGGTAGTCATTCTCGTGCTGCTCGTCGTCTGCGTTGCCCGCGCGGCGGCGATGAAGCCCACGCTCCCCGCCGGTTCGCCCATCGACGCGGGCGGCTATCACGCCGGCGACGCGGAGGTCGAGCGCTTCCGCACGCTGCTGCGCATTCCCACCGTCTCGCGCGACGACCCGGCCCAGCTCGATCGCGAGCCCTTCGACCGCTGGGTACCTACGCTGCAGCGCCTCTATCCGCGCACGTTCCAGGCGTTCGAGCTCACTCGCATCGACGAGTACGGCATCCTCATGCGCTGGCTTGGGCGCAACTCTTCGCTGGCGCCCGTCGTGATGATGGCCCACCACGACGTGGTGCCCACGGACGGCCAGGAGTGGACGTACCCGCCCTTTGCGGCCGAGGTCCATGACGGGCAGATCTGGGCCCGTGGCACGCTCGACAACAAGCTCTGCTTCTGCGGCTGCATGGAGGCGTTCGAGCACCTGCTGGCCGAGGGCTACGTTCCGCCGCGCGACATCTGGTTCTTCTCGTCTTGCTGCGAGGAGACCTCCGGCCCCACGGCAGACCACGCCGTGGTGTGGCTGCGCGAGCACAACGTGCATCCGTGCATGGTCCTCGACGAGGGCGGCGCCGTTGCCACCGGCGTACCCCTGGGCGTGACCTCGCCCATGGCCATGGTGGGCGTATCCGAGAAGGGCCACGTGGACGTCACCGTGACAGCGCACGGTACGGGTGGGCACGCGTCTGCGCCCTCGTACAACGATGCTACGCGCCTTCTCGCCCGCGCCACGGAGCGCATCTGCGCCCATCCCGGAAAGCCGCAGGTGGCAGATGCTGTCACAGCCATGCTCCAGGAGCTTGCTGCCCGCGGAAGCTTTGCCTATCGCATCATCTTTGCAAACATGTGGCTCTTCCGGCCGCTGGTGGGGCGCATCCTTGCCGCCGGCACCGAGACCGGCCCCATGGTCCGCTCGACCTACGCGCTCACACAGCTCGCGGGCTCGCCTGCGAGAAACGTCCTGCCGCCCGAGGCTGCGGCCAACCTCAACGTGCGCGTGGCCCCGTTCGAGGACGTGAACGCCGCGCTTGCCCGCGCCCGCGCACAAGCGGCCGAGGAGTGCCGCGAATCCGGTGTTGCCGCGGACGCTGTGAGCGTGGACATTGCCGAGAACAGCTTGGTCAATGAGCCCTCGCCCTTCTCGCCGCACGACGACGCGCAGTTTGACTACATCCGCCGCTGCGTCGCCGGCGTCTACCCCGAGGCAGGCGTGTGCCCTTACGTGCAGACTAGCTGCTCGGACTCGCGCTCGTTCACCAAGATCTGTGACCACGTGTACCGCTTTGCCGCCTTCATCTACACGCCCACGGCGCGCACCCTCATCCACAGCGCCAACGAGCGCATTCCGGTTGACGACTACAAGCGCGGCGTGGAGTTCTACGTGGCGTTTGTTCGGGGGCTTGACCAGCTGAAGGCATAAGGAACGCAACCACTGTCCGGCGCGTCGCCCGTTAGCGCGCCCAGACGAGAGGCGCCAAGATGGCCGAGAAGGAACGGGGTGCCAAGCCCAAGCAGAAGATTCCCTTCGACTGGAAGCGCTGCGCGGTTGCCTCCCTTCCCTTCATGGGGATGATCTCGTTCTGGCAGGTCTTCGACGGTCTGGTCCCCAAGATGCTCACCCAGACCTTTGGTCTCTCCAACTGGCTCACCGGCGTGGTGATGGCGCTCGACAACGTGTTTGGCCTCTTCCTGCTGCCCTGGTTTGGCATCCTCTCCGACCGCTGCCGGTCGCGCCTGGGGAGAAGGACCCCCTTCATCCTGGCCGGCTCTGCCGTTGCAGCCGTCTCCGTGCCGCTCATCGCTGTGGCCAACAACCTGGGCAGCCTGCCATTGCTTATTGCGATGATCCTGGTGACCCTGGTTGCCATCTGCTCGTATCGCACGGCGACCCTGGCGATTGTCGCCGACATCACGCCGCGTCCGCTGCGTACCAAGGGCGACTCGGTCGACAAGATCGTGGGTTATGCGGGTACTGGCGTCATGTTGGTGGCCATCTCGGTCCTTGTCCCCTCGGTGGCGAACCCGGACTACGTGCCGGTTTTCCTGCTGCAGGGTATTGTGATCGCCGTGGCGGCCGTGGTGTACCGCGTGCTTCTCAACGAGCCCAAAGCAGTGGCTAAGATGCACGAGGAGAGCCTTGCCATGGGCATCAAGGAAGACTCGATCGATGTGGATGACGACGCCGGGCAAGGCAAGGAGCGCGTGACCGACCCAGAACTCGTGCGCTCGATTGCCCTGCTCCTTGGCGCGGTCTTCTTCTACTACATGTCCTACAACGCCATGACCACTAACATCTCGCGTTACGCGTCTGACTTCTTCTCGATGCTTGGCGGCTCCTACGCAATCATCAACATTGTTACCATAGCGGGAGGGCTTCTCTCGTACGTTCCGGTGGCCAACCTCTCCCTTAAGGTGGGCAGGAAGCGCGTTGCCCTCGTTGCCGGCTTGGTGATGACTATCTGCCCGGCCATCATGTGGCTCTTCCCGTCGTTCACGCCCCTCTACTATGTGCTCTTCCTGCTCATGGGCGCTTCCCTTGGCGCTGTCGACCTGTGCGTGTATCCCATGATCCTTGAGGGCTGCAGCTCCAGGAGCGTTGGCCGCTACTCGGGCTATTACTACACGGTGAGCATGGCGGCGCAGGTCGTGACGCCCATCTTGTCCGGCCTGGTCATGGACGTGGCCGAGTCCCAGCTCTTCCTCTACATCACCGTGATGGGGGCGGCCATGTGCGTCTTCATCGCCCTGGCAAAGCACGGCGACTCGATTCTTGCGGACGAGATCCTGCGTCGCGAGGCGAGTTCTGCGGAGTAGGGCGTGGGCCAAGTGGACAATGGCACGCGAAACTCTTCTGTGGCACCATACTCGAAGTTCCGTGTGCCAACGCATCTGGCACGCAACGGTGATATACGTTTCGATAGCGGAGGGCGGATCACTAGGTGGACCTGATAGAGCGCATGAAGTCTCAGGAGGGAAACTTTACCGAGTCCGAGCTTGCCGTCGCCCGCTACATTGCCGGTCACCCTATGGATGTGGTTGGCAACACCGTCTCGAAGGTCTCGGAGCTCTCGGGTCTTTCGGCTGCGGCCATCGTGCGCATGTGTCAGCGCATGGGGTATAGCGGCTTCTCTGAGTTCCGCTTTGAGATGGACCGCCAGCTTCTCTCCAACGGCACGCAGGAGGAAGGCGGCGCGAACGAGGGCGGACTTCTCTCGCGCTTTGTGAACATCAATGCCGTCCAGCTGCGCAAGGTCGCCGAGGCAGTTGACGCGTCACTGCTCAACCACGTTGCAGCCTCGCTCTGCGCCGCGCCACGCGTTGCCGTGTGGGGCGTGGACCGCATGTACGAGAGAGCGCTGCAGCTCTCTGCGGGGCTCATGCACGCGGGCATATTCAACAGCGTGACAAACGACACGACGGTGATGGATGACGTGGCAAGCATTCTGGGCAAGGGTGACGTCTGCGTGGTCATTTCGCAGAAGGGGCGCGACTACGATGCCTATGCCCTGCTCATGGATGCCATACGCGAGAACGGCGGAGAGGTCTTCTTTGTCACGGTGAACGCGAGAAGCCAGTTCATCTCGCACGCGTCTAATGCAATCGTGCTGCCAAGCATCATGAACGGCAGGCGGTCAGACCTTGCAGACGCCCAGCTCACCATCTACATGTACCTGGAGATTCTTCTCGACGAGGTTGCCTACCTGCAGAGCAAGGCCGAGGGCGCCAACGACGACACAAGCGCGCCGGACGGGGGAGCGAACCCCCGTCCGGAAAAAGAAGAGCGCTAGCCGAGAAGCTCGGAGACAACCGAGGCAACAAGGGTGCGCGGAAGAAGCACGTCGAGGCCGGACGCCTCGCGCGCGGCGTCGCGCATCTGCGTGGTGAATCCCATGCAGTCAAGGCAGAGAAAGGCATCGCTCGACCCGCGCAGCGTGGCTGCCGTCTTGCGCACGCCGTCGATACCCGCGTACGGGCTAGCCGATACTACGTCGACCTCCACGCCGTGATCGCCCCACCACGTCTTGGCCTGCTCTACCTGGGATGGCTCGGGCACCATCACGGCCACACGCCGGCCGCTCGCAAGGGTGCGAGCGACGGCGTGAAAGAGCGGCTGGGGATAGACGAGAGGAACCTCGTGGCGCATCTCGGGAAAAGACCCCGTGCACAGTACGATGATGGCTCGGGCGCCTTCACGCTCGGCTTGGTCGATTCTCGCCTGCACCAGGGGGAGCACCTTGGTGCCAGAGAAAGTAACCTGCGAGCCGTCACGCATGCGCGAGACCAAGACCTCATCGCCGGGCTCGGGCGCAAGGTCGCGCTCGACCTCGCTTGCAGTGAGGTCATCGAGCGCCCCATACTGCACGAGCTCGAGTGTTGGCGCGAGACGCGACTCAAGGTCGGCCGTCATGTCCGTGCGGGGCGCCTGCCCCACGGTGATGCCGGCAATCCTGGTGCGTGCCATCCCTAGCGCGCCTTGCCCGGCGTCTGGAAGCGCTCCATGGTGCCGTAGAGCTCGACCAGGTGGTCAAACTGCTCCGCATCGTAGAAGGAGCAGGCACCCTGCCCGTAGACCTTTGCCACCTCAACGGCAAAGCGCGCTGCCTCCTCGACGTCGGTGCCGTGTGTGGCACCGGTGGCGCAGCCTGCAACCATCTGCTCGGTGGCAATTGCTACTCCCACGACGGGAGCGCTTGTCGCCGTTGCGGGCTGCAGGATGCTGTTGAGGTGGTAGAGGTCGTTGCCGTACGGGGTGATGTCCTGCTGCGAGAGGGCAAAGACCTGCGGCATCTTGCCAGTCACGCGCGTCATAATGTCCATGAGGTCATTGGAGACCGAGAGGATGTAGCCCTGCATCACGGTGGGGGAGATAGCAATGCCGTTCACGTTGATGATGCGGTTGCCCTTGGTGGTGTCGATGGAGACCACGGCGTCCATGCGGGGGTCAACCTCCATGCGGTTCATGGTCTCCATGTCAATGGGGGAGTCCATGAAGGGCACGGGCTCATGAGGGAGCGTGGGCGCGTCGGGGCACACGTGGGTGGCCACAATGACGTCGCCGGTAAGGACGTCACCGCGCTTGTGCATTTCAACGAGCTTGAGCGCGGCAGTGAGTGCCGCAAGCGCACCGTCGCCGTCGGATACGGCGCCGATGAGCTCGGGACGAGCGCCCAGTCCGCCAAGGCGACCGACAATACCGAGGGTGGGTGCGTCCCCGCCAGAGGACTTGCCGTTGGAGCCAGGAATGAGGACCTTCATGCAGTCGGTGCCGCCGCGCTCGCCGGAGACGCGCTCGACGGTTACGTCGCTTGCACCGCGGCCGCGGAGGAAGTCCGCGACCTCGTTGCCAGAGGCGGAGGGCTTATCGATGAGGTCATAGATGTCGAGCATCTGGCGAAGCAGCATTGGAAATCCTTTCAACGAAATACATTTCAATCCACGTGGCGGGCAATTCGCAAACAGTGCCAGAATCCGGCCTGTTTAGCGTCTACCATAGCCCGAGAAGCGCCTTTAATTGTTACAGCACGATGTAACTTGTTTCATTCGAGTGAAATACACCCTCCCTGAAACAACCCCACGGCCACCAGCATGGCATGCTGCATCCAATGACCCGCAGGAGGTGGGTCAACGCGCATGCCGCGTTGGTTGCCGGGACGCTTGCGCCCGGCGTGAGGGAGGAGCTGGCGATGAGCGCTCAGAACAAGACCAGGTTGAACGTGCAGGAGTCCATGGCGTGCCTCTCGAGGCGTGGCTTCCTGCGTACGGCGGGAATGCTCGGCCTAGGCGCTGCGGCGATGGGCCTTGCAGGATGCGGCGGCAGCTCCGACACTTCGTCGGCCTCTGCGGGAGCCGACGGAACCACCACCGGTGGCACCCTCGTGATCTCTCTGCCTTCCTCGCCCAAGTACCTTGACCCCATCCTCTATACGGGCACCTACGAGTCCCAGATCATCAACTGCGTGTGCGACACGCTCGTCGACTACAACATGGACCTGTCCCAGATCGTGCCAGTGCTCGCGACCGACTGGACCATCAGCGACGACGGCCTTACCTACACCTTCAACCTGCGCAGCGACGCCAAGTTCCAGAAGGGCCAGTACCAGGACGGCCGTGCCGTCACCGCGGAGGACATCAAGTACTCCCTCGAGCGCTCCGCCAAGCAGTCCTCGATGAACCGCCTGGCGATGCTCGACCACGTTGACGTTGTGAGCGACACGACCGTCAACTGCGTCCTCAACGCCCCCGCCGCCTCGTTCCTCACCGCGCTCACCGACGCCGGCAACGTCATTGTCCCCAAGGAGGAGGTCGAGGGCTGGGGCGACTCCTTCGGCGACCACCTCGTTGGCTCCGGTCCCTTCAAGCTCGAGCAGTTCCTCAAGGACCAGGAGTCCGACCTCTCAAAGAACGACACCTACTGGGGTCCCACGCCCAACCTCGACGGCGTGACCATCAAGGTCGTCACCGACATGACCCAGGCTGCAAATGGTCTCACCACCGGCGAGCTTGACATGGCCACCTCGCTCACCGGCGAGTCCATCCAGACCATCAAGAACAACTCCGACCTGGTCATGCAGCAGACGCCTGCCCTGCATATCGCCTACGTCTACTTCAACCAGGTGAACGGCCCCACCGCCGACCAGCGCGTGCGCAAGGCCATCCTCATGGCGATCAACCGCGATGACCTGGTGAAGGGCGTCTATCCGTACGGCGAGGCCGAGACCGCCTCGCTGCCGCTTCCCAAGGGAAGCTGGGGCTACGATGCCTCCGTCGAGAGCGACGTTCCCGCATACGACCCCGACGCCGCGAAGGCGCTGATGGCAGAGGCGGGATACGCTGACGGTCTCTCGCTCAACCTTTACATTTCCAACACCGAGGCCCGCATCAAGATGGGAACCATCCTCCAGCAGACGCTCAAGGAGACCCTAAACATTGACCTCACGATCAACCCGTCCGACTGGGGCACGTTCAGCGCCACGGCCGCCTCTGGCACTGCCGACATGTACGGCATGAGCTGGACCTGGTACCCCGACCCGTTCTTCTTCCTCAACAAGCTGTTCAGCAGTTCCGAGGTGGGCGCGCTCGGCAACGGCGCTGGTTTTAGCCACCAGGACGTTGACGACCTTCTCGACAAGGCCCTTGCCGTCACCGACCAGGACCAGCGTGCCGACTACTACAAGCAGGCGCTCAAGGCGATTGTCTCCTACGACCCGATGCTGGTTTACGCCTCCGAGTTCGTGAACACCGGCCTCACCACCAAGGTCCAGGGCTACGAGCAGCGCGCCGACGGCAAGATCGTCATCGTGAACGACGAGGTCAACGTCTCGAAGACCGCGTAGCAGCACCATCGTTTCTAGCCAGTCGAGGGGGCACGGGCGAGACCTGCGCCCCCTCGGCACCGAATGGGGCCATCCTGCGTCGCATTCGGACGAGAACACCCAGGGGGTGGTAGCAGGATGGCCAAGACAATCATCAGGCGGGCGCTTCAGACCATCCCCGTCCTGCTCGTTGTCGTAACGTTCACGTTCGTCCTCACGCGCATGATTCCGGGCGATCCGGCAGTAACCATGCTCGGTCCCCAGGCCTCGCCAGATGCCATCGAGACCATGCGAGAGAAGATGGGCCTCAACGAGCCCATGCTGCAGCAGTATGCGAGCTACGTCCTCGGCGTCCTGCAGGGGGACTTTGGCTATTCCTACTCCTATAACGGCGCGGTGATGCCCATTATCCTGAGCCGCCTCCCGTCCACGCTGATGATCACCATCACCGGACTCGTGCTCGCTATCCTGGTGGGCATTCCCATTGGCGTCGAGTCTGCGGTCAAGCAGAACACCGCCTTCGACTACATCTTCATGGTGCTGGCGCTTGTCGGCGTGTCGATGCCCATCTTCTGGCTTGGTCTGATGCTCGTCCTCACCTTCAGCGTGAACCTGGGGTGGCTTCCCGTAATGGGCATGGGCAATGCTGCCAAGGGCGCCTGGGACGTGGTGAGCCACATGATCCTGCCGTGCCTCTGCCTGGCAACGATTCCCGCCGCAACCTTTGCCCGCATCACGCGCTCCAGCATGCTCGAGTCCATCAACGCGGACTACGTGAAGGCGCTTCGCTCTCGTGGCATCAAGGAGTCCGTGGTCATCTGGAAGCACGCCTTCAAGAACGCCCTCCCGCCCATCGTCACCGTGCTGGGCATCCAGCTCGCCGGCGCCTTTGCCGGAGCCATCCTCACCGAGACGATCTTCTCCTGGCCTGGTCTGGGAACCCTCATCGTGAACGCGGTCAACGGTCGCGACTATGCCCTCATCCAGGGCGTGGTTCTCTTCTCGGCGGTGGTCTTCGTCTTTGTGAACCTGGTCGTGGACATCGTGTACATGATCATTAACCCCAAGGTGAGCTACGAGGGAGGTGCCCGCTAATGGCAGAGCAGACAAACGCGACTGCGCCGGAGGCCCTGAGCGACGCCGCCAACCTCGAGATGCTCAAGCGCGAGCGGCGAGCGAACAACGTCTGGCACAAGCTCACGCGCAACAAGATGGCTGTCGTGGGGCTCATCATCGTTGCGTTCATGGTCTTTCTTGCCGTGTTCGCCCCGATCATCTCACCCTATGACCCCAATGCGACGGACATGTCCAACATGTTCGCGGCGCCGGGGCAGGCGGGCCACCTCTTTGGCACCGACTCCTATGGTCGCGACCTGCTCTCGCGCATCATCTATGGTGCGAGGATCTCGATCTTCATCGCCATCGGCGGCACCATCGTGGGTGCCATCATCGGCGTGCTTCTGGGCCTTGTCGCCGGCTTCTTTGGCGGTGCGATTGACTCCATCATCATGCGCGTCATGGACGGCATGATGGCCTTCCCGTTCATTCTCCTCGCCCTCATCCTCATGACTATCCTCGGACAGGGGACGCAGAACGTGATCATCGCCATTGGCGTGGCAAACGTCCCCAACTTTGCTCGTGTTGTGCGCGGCCAGGTGCACGTGGTGAAGAACGAGGAGTACTGCAATGCCGAGAGGGTCATAGGCGCCTCTCCCGCGCGCATCCTCTTCAAGCACATCTTTGCCAACGCCATGTCGCCGGTCATCGTGTACTTCACGCTCAACATCGCAAGCGCGATCATCTCCGAGGCGGCCCTCTCGTTCCTCGGCCTTGGCGTGCAGCCGCCCACCGCGTCTTGGGGCGCGATTCTCTCGGAGGGCAAGAGCACGCTCCAGACCGCGCCGCACATCGCCACCATCTCGGGTGTCTTCATCCTGCTCACGGTGCTTGGCTTCAACCTCTTTGGCGACGGCATCCGCGACGTCTTCGACCCCAAGCAGAAGCGGTAGGTGATGACCATGACCGAGCAGAACACGGGGCTTCTCGACGACGCCGGAACAAAGTCGGGCGAGAGGATCCTCGAGGTACGCGACCTCAAGACGTACTTCCACACGGCAGCCGGCATCGCCAAGGCGGTCGATGGTGTGAGCTTCTCCCTTGACCGCGGCAAGACCCTTGCCATCGTGGGCGAGTCCGGATCTGGCAAGAGCGTGACCGCCTCCTCCGTCATTCGCCTGCTTGCCAAGACGGGCAAGATCGAGGACGGCTCCATCGAGTTCGATGGCATCGACATGGTCCACGTGCCGGAACGCGAGCTGCTCAAGCTTCGAGGCAGCGACATCTCGATGATCTTCCAGGACCCCATGAGCGGCCTCGACCCGGTCTTCAAGGTGGGGACTCAGATGGTCGAGCTTATCCGCGCGCACAGCGACCTGGGAAAGAAGGAGGCCTACGACCGCGCCGTCGAGATGCTGCGCCTCGTTGGCATCCCCGACCCAGAGGCCCGCATGGACGCCTACCCCTACGAGCTCTCGGGCGGCATGTGCCAGCGCGTGATCATCGCCATGGCGGTGAGCTGCCACCCTAAGTTCATCATTGCCGACGAGCCAACGACTGCCCTTGACGTGACGGTGCAGTCTCAGGTCCTCTCACTCTTGCGAGGTCTTCAGGACGAGCTGGGCACTGCTATTCTCCTCATCACCCACAACCTAGGCATTGTGTGGGAGATGGCGGATGACGTTATGGTGATGTATGCAGGGCGCACCTGCGAGTACACCTCCATGAGGGAGCTTTACTCAAACCCGCTCCATCCCTATACCTGGGGCCTTCTCGACTCCATGCCACGGCTCTCCGATACCGCAAAGACCGACCTGAAGACCATACCGGGCGTGCCTCCCGACCTCAGGCTCACCGGTACGTGCTGCAACTTCTGCAACCGCTGCCCCTATGCGACGGAGGAGTGCCACAGGCGCGTGCCAGAACTCAAGGAGGTTGAGCCGGGGCACTTTGTGGCGTGCCTGAGGCAGGACGGCGAGCACAGGCTCGTGAGAGGCGAGGTGAACCACCATGAGTGAGACGCAGGCAGCCGCTGTTGCCGAGAGACCCCAGGTTGCGAGCGGAGAGCCAATTCTCTCCATCAAGCACCTCTCCAAGGACTTCCGCCTGCGCGGGGGCAAGCTCTTCTCCAAGCCGCAGGTGCTCCACGCCCTTTCCGACGTGAGCTTGGACGTCTATCCCGGCGAGACGCTGGGCATCATTGGCGAGTCCGGCTGCGGCAAGTCCACGCTGGGCCGCTGCGTGGTGCAGCTGCACCAGGCCACCTCGGGGCAGATCGTCTACGGCGGGCAGGACATCACCAAGCTTTCCGGGCAGCCGCTCAAGGCCGTCCGCAAGGACATCCAGATGATCTTCCAGGACTCCTACTCGTCGCTTGACCCGCGCTACACCGCGGCCAAGACGATTGAGGAGCCCATGCTCATCTATCGCACCGAGTCGGACGCCTCCAAGCGCGAGCAGCGCGTGCTGGAGGTAATGCGCGAGGTGGGCCTGGACGTGCAACACCTCCAGCGCTACCCACACGAGTTCTCTGGCGGGCAGCGCCAGCGCATCAACGTGGCCCGCGCCCTGGTGCTCGACCCCAAGGTCATCGTCTGCGACGAGCCCGTCTCGGCGCTTGACGTCTCCATCCAGGCACAGGTGCTCAATCTCTTCCGTCACCTGCAGCAGGAGCGTGGCCTCACGTATCTCTTCATCAGCCACGACCTCTCGGTCATCAAGCACATCTCCGACCGCGTTGCCATCATGTACCTGGGCCGCGTCATGGAGCTGTGCCCTGCCGACAAGATCTATGCGCATCCTCTGCACCCCTACACCAAGGCGCTCCTCTCGGCCATTCCGCCCGAGAGTCCCTTCGACAAGAAGCAAGAGATCAAGCTCCAGGGAGAGATTCCAAGCCCTGTGGGTGAGCAGGTGGGCTGCCCGCTTGCCGGGAGGTGCCCCTTCTGCATGGAGCGCTGCCGTCACGAGCGTCCCTCGCTCGAGGAGGTCGAGCCCGGCCACCGCGTGGCGTGCTTTAAGTACCACGACGTCGTTGCGGAGTAGCCGCGCGAAAATGAAGTGTCCGTCTGAAAGTTCGGGGAGTGTTTGCCACATATGCCACAGGTCACGAAGGAAGAGCTCCACAAGAAGGTCCTCGATCACAAGGAGGAGCTTGTCTCTCTCTGCCAGGATCTTATCCGCATCAAGAACCAGAGCCCGCTGGACCCGCAGGAGCCTGCCGTTGACTTTGTGAGGAGATACCTTGCTAGCCACGGCATCGATTCGCAGCGCCTGGTTGCCTATGCGGGCGAGGATTACCCGGTGATCTACGCGCGCATTGGCTCCGACGAGGGCTTCCACGTTGTTCTCAACGGTCACGTGGACGTGGTTCCCGTGGGCAACCTCTCTGGCTGGGACTTTGATCCCTTTGGGGCCGAGGTCTTTGACGGCAAGATTCATGGTCGCGGTGCCTCTGACATGAAGTGTGGCCTTGCGGTGCTGCTCTTCTCGATGGCGCTGCTCAATGAGTCCGGTGCCAACCTCAAGGGCGACATTCGTCTGCACGTGGCCACGGACGAGGAGATTGCGGGGACCGGCACCAAGTGGTTCTGCGACCACGGCTATGCGGATGGCGCGGATGCCGTGATGGTGGGCGAGCCAACCGGGCACGACACCATCGAGATTGGGCAGAAGGGCATCCTGCACCTTACGCTTACGGCGCACGGCACGCCTGGTCACGGCTCGACCGGCAACTACAAGGGCGACAACGCTATCACCAAGCTGGCGCGCGTTATTCTCCATATAGACGAGCTCACTTCTGTGCCTGGCCACTACCTTCCCAGCCAAGCCCAAGCTGTTGCCAACTCCCGCACCATTGCCGAGCGCACCATCGACAACCCCCTGGTGGGCAACGTTATTGACCACTGCTCGGCCAACGTGGGCATCATCGAGGGCGGCGGCAAGATCAACCAGGTGCCCGACCTTGCCAGCTGCAAGGTGGACGTGCGCCTGCCCTACGGCTGCAAACACGAGGACGTGGTGGCGGCCGTCGACCGCATCATCGAGGAGAGTGGCGTCAAGGGTGTCGAGGCAAGCTACGAGTGGATTGCCGAGGGCAACTACACCGATGACACCTGCCTTCTGGTGACGAGTCTCAAGGACAACATCGAGAGCGTGTGGGGCGAGGAGTGCCTGCCCGCCTACCAGTGGGCGTCGAGCGACGCCGCGCACTATCGCGCGCTCGGCTGCCCCACCATCCAGTTTGGGCCGGCCAACAACGCGGGCATCCATGGCTACAACGAGGACGTGGACGTGGAGGACGTGGTGCATGCCGCCGAGATCTACATGCTCACCCTCTGCGACATGCTTGGTATCGAGTAGGGAGGTCTAACGTGGGAGAGTGCGAGTGCGGGTGCGGGTGTGAGTGCAATTGCGAGGCTTCTGCCAACGAGGTTCCCGAGGCAAAGAGCGCGCAGCTCACATGGCATGTTGGTGACGAGACGATTGACTACGTGGCCACAGCTGGCCACCTGGACATCATCGACCGCGAGAAGGTCCTTGAGGGGCGGATGTTCAACGTCTCCTATGTTGCCAAGGCAATCGATGGCAGCGAGGTAGATTCGCATACGCGTCCGGTGACTTTCTGCTATAACGGCGGTCCTGGCTCCGCCTCGGTGCCCATTAACTTTGGCGGTCTGGGGCCGCGTCGCGTGGTGACCCACGGGATGGACTTTGTGGGTGCGGGGTATGAGGTTGTGGATAACCCCGGCACGCTGCTTCGCGAGTCCGACCTCGTCTTCCCGGACGCTTTGGGCACAGGCTGGTCTTTTGTGGCCGAGGGCTACGACACCAAGCGCGTCTACGGCTTGGAGGAGGATGCACGCACTTTCTGCCGTGCCATCTGCCAGTGGCTTGACGAGAACGACCGTTGGGGTTCCCCTCTCTACATCTTTGGCGAGTCCTACGGAACCATGCGCAGCGCCGTCCTTATGCGCTATCTTGGCGAGGCGCATGTGCCCCTGGCGGGTGTCGTGATGCTCTCTGCCTACTACGATTGGACGCAGAACCTGCCCGGCAACGACCTCTACTACGTGGGCATGGTTCCCACCTTTGCCTCTACGGCACAGTACTTTGGCCTTGTTGGCCAGGGCGTCGACGAGGACGAGTGGTTCGACAAGGCCTCTGCGTTTGCGGGAGGGGAGTACGCCCGCGGCATCTTCCAGGGCGATGAGATTGACCCTGCCGAGAAGGATGCCCTTGCAGAGCACCTGTCTGCGTTCGTCGGGCTTCCCAAGGACTATCTGCTTGCCCGCAACAACCGAGTTGAGCTTGAGGACTTTAGGAAAGACCTTCTCGCCAGTCGAGGCCTTGTGTGCGGACGCCTTGACCAGCGTTTTACCGAGACCTCGCTGCTCCCTGGCCAACGTGCCTCGTTCTACTTTGCCTGTGAGGACCCGGCCAACCATGCGCTCGAGAGCTGCTGGTATGCGGCGTTCCGCGACTTCCTGCGCAGCGACCTTGGCTATGAGGGGCCTGCCGAGTATCGCCTCTCTGTGTGGGGGGAGATTGGCATTGGCTGGAACTGGGTCCACGACGAGCCGGGCTTTGACGAGACCACCGTTGCGGCGCCCAACCTTGCGTATGACATTGCCGTAGCGTTGAGGCGCAGCCCCACGACCAAGCTCTGCATTCTGGGCGGCCGCTATGACACGGCAACCCCCTGGTGGAACGTGCGTCACACGATGTCCCAGCTCTACCTGCCTGACGCGCTCAAGCGCCAAATCACGTGGCATCGCTATGGCTGCGGCCACATGGCATACACGGACGAGCCCACGCTCCACGCCATGGCTGCCGACCTGCGCGAGTTCTACAGGAAGTAACTTCTCTCAACAAGGACCCCTCCCATTGAAAGCCGGGAGGGGTCCTTTGAGAAGAGGGAGGGCTGTATTAAAGCTCCGGGTGGTCTGGCCTTACTTCGTACGCTTCATGAAGCAGGAGACAAGCTCGACAACCAGGGCGATAAGGCCCAGGACCAGCGTGATTGCAATGTATTGGATGCCGCCGGATGACCCAAACATGGTGATGCCGGAGAGCACGTCGGCCAGGGTCGCAATGCTCGAGACAATGAACTCGAGGATGGCAACAACGATAAATACCACGGCAACAAGGTTGAGAATGTCCGCCCAATCGCTTGGCACCAGTGAGTAGGCAAGTGCGCAGACGGCGCCAAGCAGGAAGCATGCAAGGACGGTTGCAGTGAAGTTGTTTGCCGCTCCGGCAGCGACGGCGTAGTAGATTCCGGTGACAAGCGACAGTGCACCACAGACAAGGCTGAGCCAAGCGCCTGCCGTTTGAATCTTGATTCCCTTGACCTGAGCCATTAGGCCTCAGCTCCCTTCTTGTCCTCGCCGTCTTGTGCCTTGTGGGCCTTTACCGTGTCGTAGACATACACGCCGAGAAGGCCTGCGGTTAGCACGCCGCTCACAATCTGGGTGCCCGTGATGGCGTTCTCCCACCATGCGTTTGCGTGGACGATCTGCGAGCTGTCGTCCAGGCCATTGATGTTGCTGGTGCGCACCTGGGCGTAGACCGTGTGCTTGGTCGCATCGCGAAGCGCCTTGAGGAGATAGCCGTCACCGTTCTCGATGTCTTCGGCAATCACTGTGTTGCTGAGCTTGGCAGTGGAGGAGTCAGAGCCAGGTCCAAAGCCCGCCATGTCCCAGCACCAGTAGTCGAGACCGTTTGCCAGGTTTGTTGCATAGTGTGTCTTGTAGTCGGAGCCAACGCATGCATCGGAGCAGATGACGCCCTTGAACCCCCACTCGCCGCGCATCACGTCCTGCATGGTTGCCGAGCAGCTGCCGGCGTAAGTGACACCAATGCGGTTGAATGCGGTCATGCATCCCATGCATCCGCCCTTTGCGTAGGCACCCTCAAACGCACGCAGATACTCCTCGCGGATGGCCTGCTCATTTGCAAAGGTTGCCGCGCTCTCGCGGTTTGCTTCCTGGTCGTTGAGGACCATGTGCTTGTAGCCCAGAATGACGCCGTACTTCTGGCACTCGCGCGAGACAACCTCGCCAATCAGGTAGTCAAGGTTGCCGTCCTCGGAGTAGTACGCGGACGCGCGACCGTTGAACGGCGTTCTGTGAATGTTTGGGCCACCAGACCAAATCTCAGTGAGACCCATGAAGATGCTCTCGTTGCCAGTAAGGTTGGAGCGCTTGGTAATGTGGTCGATGTCCCACGTCGATGCCTCGACGATTGCGCAAGGCCAGTTGAAGCCAGACTCACCGTTAAGCTTAAAGACCACCTGCTGAAGCTGGTCCATGTCGTCTCCACGGTAGGAGGCGGGCATCGTGATGGAGTCGATGGCAACCGAGCCGTTCTGGTCGGGGAGGATGGAGGCCATCTCCTCTACGGTCAGCTGGTTGAGGAAGACGTTCCAGGTCTCCTCGTCGTTGTAGTCAACATCGCGCATTGCCACGAAGGTGATTCCGGAGTCCTCACCCTGGGTGAAGTCAGACACGCTGGGAGCGTCGTCAGGCGTCTCGTAGAAGTTGCCGTCGAGCACCTCCATCATGTCCGGCGTGGCGCGAACGGCAACGGGCTCGGTGGGGAAGGTGGCGTCCCAGTCGCTACGCGAGAGGTATGTGATGGTGTCCGTTCCAAGGTTGTTGAGGTCCGCGTCATCAAAGCAGTTGGTGACCTGCTGGCTGTCGACGTAGCGCGACATGGCATAACGGCTGGCGTCAACATCGGAGGTGCTCCAAGAGTAGACATTCGATGCATCCCCACTTGTGCTTGAGCCATCTACCGCAACCATGCCTTTGGCACCCTTGGCAGCGAGGATGTTGTTGAGCGCATCATGTGCGTCATCGCCAATTGCCAGGTAATAGGTGCCCGCAGAGAGGATGTAGCCCTTTGCCTTTGTGTAGTCATAGCTTGCCAGCAGGTACTGCTCAACCTCGACGCTCACCGTCTCGGAGGCACCTGGCTCAAGCTCGCTGGTCTTTGCAAAGCCAACCAGCACCACAGCGGACTTCTCGACCTTGTTTTGCTTTTCGTAGTCTCCGTAGGGAGTCTGTGCATAGACCTCGACTACCGACCTAGCGGCAACGTTTCCGGTGTTTGTAACAGTCACCGAAAGGGTGTACGTGTCGGATGTCGAGTCAAACGAGCAGCTGTCCAGAGTCTGTTGGAAGGTTGTGTACGAGAGGCCATAGCCAAAGGGGTAGGCTATCTCGTCCGTGTAATTCCAGGCAGACCCCGTCGATGACCCCGCGGTGCTCGTGGCGTTGCCCTGGCCAAGGATTGCGTCCTCGTAGCGGGTTTCGTAGTACTTGTATCCCACGTAGATGCCCTCGGCGTAGATGAGGTAGCTCTGGACAAACCTGTCCGTATCGTTGCAGGTGTCGAGGACCTCGTCGAGGTTCGACCACTTCTGCGTGTTCTTGGCTTGAGCATAGGTGATTGCGGGGGCCGAGAGCGAGTTCTTAGCGTAGGTGTCAACGAGCTTACCGGAGGGGCTTGCCTCGCCGTCGAGCACGTTGGCGACACCGGTGAAGCCGACAACGCCGGGGGTTCCCACCCAGAGGATTGCGTCGACGTCGTAGTTGGCAAGATCACCCAGTTCAACGGCCCAACTGGAGTTCACCAGTACTATGATGCGCTTGATGGTGCCTGCCGCCTTCTCGGCCTGAAGGAGCGCGAGAAGGTCCTTCTCGTTCTGATGCAGGGCAAGCTGACTGATGCCCTCGGAGTCCTCGAGCACCAGGTCACAGTCCTCGGAGCCCTGGCGGGTGATCATGTAGATTGCAGCGTCGTTGTACTGTGAGGCCCAGCTCGCGCGAAGGTCATCGGTGAGAAGTGACACCGGTGCCTCGCCCACCTCGGGATTCTCGGCGTCCTTCACCCTGCCGTATCCGCTTGTCTGGTAGGCCTCGGTGACCGTGGGGTTGACGTCGAATGCCTCCTGCATGGCCGAGAGGTACGTGACCCACTTCACCGTGCTGGTGTCGCTGGGCGTGTGGTAGCTGTAGAAGGGACCATACGTTGGGCCCGTGTACCCAAAGCCCATGCTCGCGGTGTCGACATCGGGATTCTCGAACGAGTTCTGGCCAAAGAGGGTGACGCTTGCTCCCTTCTGGAGCGGCAGAGCTCCGTTCTCGTTCTTGAGCAGGACGACCCCGCCCTCAACCTCCTCGATGGCGGCAGCGGCGCAGTCATCCTCGAGTTTCTGAAGTGCTGTGGCATCGTAGATGTCGGTGCCGTAGTCGCTCTTGTAGTAGGTGGTGTCACCGCCCGACCCGCTTGACGTCACGCTTGTGGTGTCGATGCCCAGAGCGGTGTTGATCCTTCCGCGATAGGACTCCGCGACTGGTGCGCCTACGCACGTTGTCGCAAACACGGTCGACGTAATGCCGGCAGCGCCCTTCACGAATTGCCTGCGTGAGATGGTACCCATGTCCTTCCCTTCTCGCCTTCCATTTCCCCTTGCCCACTGGGGGCTTGTCGCGCGCATCGTAAGGCCCGGGTTATGTGGCCAGAAAGGGGGCATGGCGGATTCGGTTCTCCAGATGGCAGTTTCGGGTGAAGCTTGCCGTTCGCCTGCCGCGGTCGCATGGGATAATCGTTTGGGGAGGTTGGGGGACATGATCAGGGCAGCGAGCGTAGAGAACGATGAGGATGAGGAGCGTCTGCTTGAAGAGCAGCTCGCTCGCTATGGCCTCGATCGCAACGTCGAGACGTCATGCGTGCACTACGGGACCGCCGAGGCGTTTCTCGACGCCCCCTATGACGTTGACGTGGTGTTCATGGATATCGACCTACCAGGGATGAACGGCATGGACGCGGCCACCCAGATGCGTCGCTGCGATACCACCACGCAGATTGTCTTTGTGACGAGTCTCGCGCAGTATGCCGTCAAAGGCTACGAGGTCGATGCCGCTGGTTTTATCGTCAAACCAGTGCGCTTCTACGACATGGCGATGTGTCTCGATAAGGTAAGGCGAGTCATCTCGCGCAATGTGGGAGAGTCAATTACCATTCGGACGCAATCGGGGATGTACCTCTTTCCCGTCTCAGACATCGAGTATGTCGAGACCAGCGGTCATGACCTTGTGTACCACTTTTCTTCGGGCGCCAGCCCAATTCGCGTTCGGGATAGCCTTGGACGCCTGGCAGAGAGCCTTGCGGATAAGCCCTTCATTCGCGTTTCGCAAGGTCAGCTCGTCAACATGATGCATGTGGTGCGTGTTGCCGGCAGCAGCCTGACGCTGTCGGGAGGGGACACGCTCTTCTTTAGTCGCCGGTGCAAGCGCGACTGTCTCAACCGTATAGCCCAGTACATGGGAAGGACCATCTGATGGATGTGGAGACCATCGTCAATTCCCTGCTTACGGCAGTTGAGCTTGTGGCAGCAACGCTGTTGTTTGCTAGCGGCCTGCCTCGTCGGGGTGCCTATGCGGCGCGAGTTGCGATTGCGACCATTGCTCTTGCGCTTGTTATCGGGACGTTCATGGACGGGATTGCATCGCCTGGCGCCTCCCATCTCTTTGGACTCATTGTGCTGTATGCGGTGGCCCTTGTGCTCTGCAGTGCGATTGTCGGGCTTTGTCATGAGGCAACTACTTGGACTATCCTCTTCTGTGCAACTGCGGGATACGCTACGCAGAACCTTGCCTCGGGTGTAATGGGGTTTATTAACCGAGTTGGCGGATGGGTGCCGTCGGAGTATGTCTTCTACGTCATTACGAACCTTGTCGAGTACGCGCTTGTTTACATGACCATCTACCTTGTGATGGTTCGCCGAATGAATAGGAACGGGCTTGTTGTTGAGGAAGACCACGGTATGCTCTTCATGGTGTTGGTGGTGATTTTTGCTGTCATTGGCTTGGACGTTTGCATTAAGTCGAGCTATGTGGCGGGCATTGACTTCCCGACGTTTATCACGCTGAGAATTGTGCACGCTCTTGTCTGTGCCTTTGTCCTCTTTGCCGAGTATCAGATGCTCTACAAGACACGCCTCAAGACGGAGATGGCAGAAAGCCAGCAGCTCTTGCACGACGAGCGTCGCCAGTACCGTCTCTCGAAGGAGACGGTCGAGTCGATCAACGTGAAGTGCCATGACATTAGGCATCAGATTCGCCACATGGCTGACGGCCTTGGCGCGGTTGTGGTAGATCCTCTCATCTTTGATGACATTGCCAAGGAGGTGCGCGTTTACGACTCTACGGTGAGCACAGGAAACGACGCCCTGGATGTGATCTTGAGCGAGAAGTCCCTTGTGTGCGAGAGGCGAGGCATTGCGCTTTCCTGCATGGCCGACGGCTCTGCCATCTCGTTCATGCAGCCCACCGAAATCTACTCCCTCTTTGGTAACGCTCTAGAGAACGCCATAGAGGCGGTGGGGGAGGTTCCCAATCCCGAGAAGCGCAGGATTGCGTTGGTGCTGAGAAGCGATATGGGCATGGCTTCGCTTCACGTCGAGAACTACTTTGTGGGATCGCTCGAGTTTGTTGGCGGACTGCCAAAGTCGACCAAGGGCGACGATGCCAATCACGGTTTTGGCATGCGCTCGATGGAGCGCACGGCGCAGCGATATGGCGGTACCCTTGTTGCAAGTACGCGAGATGACCTCTTCCTTCTTGATGTGGCGGTACCCCAACCGGAGCTCCCGACAGCATAATGGCGCCTGCCTGTCCCCCGGTGCTATGGTTGCACGGGGCTAACCCCGTAACGTCAACGGCATCCTACCCGGAGGTACCTCGACATGTCCATGTCAGCCACGCTTGCCCTGCAGATAGTTGTCATGTTTATGCTGGTGGGCGTGGGGTTTGCGATGTTTCGCACCGGCAAGATCACGATGGAGGGCAACCGTACCATCGGGAACATCCTCGTGTATCTTTCCCTTCCTTGCGTCATCGTGAAGGGGCTCATGGTCGAGCGTACAGCGGAAAACGTCCTTGCGCTGGGGCTCTCCGCGCTCATGGGGTTTGCTGCACTTCTCGTCTCCGCGCTTGTCGCACGTCTCGTCCTTCGCGATGACGCCATTGGCAACTTTGCGGCGACCTTCTCAAACCCCAGTTTCTTTGGGATTCCGCTGGTCGTTTCGATTCTGGGGCAGGGCCCCGTGTTTTACATGACTGCTTACATCGCGTTCATGAATCTGGGGCAGTGGACCTATGGTGTCTCGCTGCTCACAGGCGAGCGGGGGAGGGTGTCTCTGCGTTCCCTGGTGCGCTCGCCGTTCATGGTGGCGACGCTCATTGGCCTCGTGCTCTTTGCGACCCAGCTGCAGCTTCCGGGCGTGGTGACGAGCTGCCTGGATTACGTCTCGGCGCTTAACACGCCGCTGGCGATGTTTGCCATAGGGGTTTACCTGGCGCAATCTCATCCGGCGGACATGATTCATCGCGTGGGGCTCTACAAGGTTGCCCTGGCGCGCCTGTTGCTGACGCCACTTGCCACGCTGGCGCTGCTGAGCCTGCTTCCCGCCGCGATGCTCGACATGAAGCTTGCGATTCTGATTGCACAGGCGTGCCCGGTTGGCCTCAACGTGGCAGTGTACGCGCAGCTCCACGACTCCGACTACGTCTATGCGGTGGAGACCGTCGTGGTTTCGGTGCTGCTCTCGGTGGTCTCGATTCCCCTGGTGGTGGGCTTGGCGCAGCTGGTGTGGTAGGACCCTGGCTCTCTCGCTGCCCGTCTCTCCCGCGGGGCTGTGGCCTACGCCGGCCCGCGTTCTTTATCGGTATCTGTGAATCTCTCGTCGAGTTTTCGCAGGTCGTTGGCACGGCGAGTCTCAAATACCGCTAAAGAAAGGGGAGCGTTGGTAGGACGATGTTGAGGTTGCGATTTCGAAACTATAAGATTATTTGAGTTTCGAAACTGAATCGTTGAAGCTCGGGTGGCCATGGCCTCCTCGTCCCTTGCTCCCGTGCGCGTTTGTCGGAGCTTAGCTCCATTTCTTAAAATCGATGAGCGGCAACTGGGCAAACGTGGCGGCTGTTTAAGAAACGGAGCTATTCTCTGCGGAGGGGGCCAGAAAATGGTGCCTAAGCCCGCGCGGCAGCAGGCGACGCGGTACGCTCCGCCCGCATCAAAGACGAGCGCCCGCTGCCTCCAGCAGCTTTCGGGCATTGTTGTCGAGAATGTCGTCCTCGTGTGCCGCAACGCGCCCGTCACTGGCGAGAAACTCCTGCAGTCGCCGCGCATTTGCCAGAGCCCGCTCGTGCGGTGTGAACGGGAAGTCGCTGCCAAATAGCACGTGGCTGGGGCTTGTGATGGTGAGCAGAAATGGCAGCAGGTCGGGAACAGGGTCGCCTGCCGTGTCGAACCAGAGCCGCGCCAGGTTGGCAGGCACGTCCACGTGGCTCATCATGTGCGCCTTCTCGAGGATGGGCTCGGCGCCCTCGATGCGGCGCGCGACGTTGGGCAGGAAGCTCCCGCAGTGGGGTACGACGACCTGCACGCGGGGGGAACCGGCGGGGAACGTCGTGGGCGATCATGTTGAGCACGGCGCGCGTCGTGTCGGCGAGGAACTCGTAGAGCGGAACGGGGCCCGCACTGAACACACCTTCCGCGATAGGCTCGGGACGGCTCGGGTGGATGAGACAGACGACATCGCAGCCGCGCTTCTCCGCGATGGACTCGAGGCTGCCGAAAAGCGGGTCGAGGCGCTCGTCGCCGAGGTAGAGCCCCCGGCTGTTGCTGGCGAGCTTGACGCCAAGAGCGTTGAGGTCTTCGATTGCGCGTGTGGCCTCGACGATTGCAGCATCGACATCGGGCAGGGGCACGACGGCGCAGAACCCAAAGCGGTCGGGATGGCGCGCAACGACGCGGGCCGTCTCGTCGTTGAAAACGTGGCAAAAGGCTGCCGACTCCGCGGCATCACCGAAGAATGGGTGCGGGGAGGAAAGGGACAGAACCTGGTAGCAAATGCCCATCTCGTCAAGGAACGCGAGGGCGCTGTCCTCGTTCCAAACGGGGAGCGGGAAGCCGTCCTCACGGGTCGCGCCATGGGCTTCCAGGAGGTCGAGGTAGCCCTTCGTCAGGATGTGGCCGTGGATGTCGATCATGAAGCGCTCCGTCTTTCGCGTGGCTTGCAGTTGCAGTGCTGCACGGGGATTGTGAAAGGGATGAGCAATGCCCGCATCACATGATAAGGGGGGCCGAGGGTGTGCTGCAGCAGGGGTTTCGAATGCGTATACTGCACCGAAATCGGTCTTCCGGCGCAAAAATGACGCCGGAGGAAAGACTTCGTACGCCGCTGCTGCGGAAATGGGTCTTCCGGCGAGAAAACCGCGCCGGAGCGGGAATCTTAGGCGCGCCCACCGCTGGCGCGCTCCCAGCCGCCGCCCCGGCCCTCGCCCGGAATCGTGCAGAGCTTACGCCCGTTTTCGCCCCGTCGTTCTCGCCAGCGCCCCATCGTGCTACCATGCCCCCTAGGCAATGACGGAGAGGTTTGGTCGTCGCGTCGCCAGCGGACAAGAGATGGGGCTCACCGGCTGAGAGGCTCCTCCAAGGTTGACGTCCAGAGTTCACTCCACCAGCCGCAACCTCAAAGCGGGCCGCACGGCCAGCGAGTAGGGAAGCCGTAGGCCCCACGGCACGGGGCGCAACGAGTGGGCGCGCGCGAGAGAAAACGCGCACGTCAATCAAGGTGGTACCGCGGAGACATCCGTCCTTGGGCAGCGTTGGCCCGGGACGGTTTTTTATTGGCTTTGGAAAGGATTGCACTATGGCGATGTCCGATGACCTCAAGTCCATTGAGGCGCAGGTAGAGGAGGGACTTAAGCGCGCTGAGACCATGGAGGCCCTGGAGGCGCTGCGCGTCTCCATGCTCGGCCGCAAGGGCAGGCTCACGGCCCTTATGCACACGATGGGCCAGGTCCCGCCCGAGGAGCGCCGCGCCATGGGGCAGATGGCCAACACCGTGCGCGCCAAGGTAGAGGCCGGTATCACCGCTCGCCGCGAGGAGCTGGCAAACGAGCTCCTGGAGCGCCGCATGGCCGCCGACGCCGTTGACGTCACGCTTCCCGGCCGCACGCTCTCGCCGGGCACGCAGCACCTCATCAACCAGATTCGCGAGGAAATCGAGGACATCTTCTGCGGACTAGGCTACACCGTCGAGGATGGCCCCTACGTCGAGACCACCTACTACAACTTCACCGCGCTCAACGCCCCGGAGGACCACCCCAGCCGCTCCGCGCGCGACACCTTCTACGTGGTGGACAACGCCCCCGAGGGCAAGGAGACCCACGTCCAGGGCGAGTCCGACATCCTGCTGCGCACCCAGACCTCGGGCGTCCAGGTGCACACCATGGAGACCCACGAGCCTCCCATCTACATGATCTGCCCCGGCACCGTCTTTCGTCCGGATACCGCCGACGCTAACCACCTGCCGCAGTTCACGCAGGTAGAGGGCCTTGTCGTTGACGAGGGCATCACCTTTGGCGACCTCAAGGGCACGCTCGACTACTTCACTCGCGAGATCTTTGGCAAGGACCGCGCCACCCGCTACCGCCCGCACTTCTTCCCGTTCACCGAGCCCAGCTGCGAGGTCGACGTCTCCTGCGGCGTGTGCCACGGCAAGGGCTGCCGCTTCTGCAAGAACACCGGCTGGCTCGAGATTCTGGGCTGCGGCATGGTTGACCCCAACGTCTTCCGCTACTGCGGCATCGACCCTGAGAAGTACACTGGCTTCGCCTTTGGCATCGGCGTCGAGCGCGTGGCCGCGCTCCGCTACGACCTGCCCGACCTGCGCATGCTCATGACCGGCGACATGCGCTTCCTGAACCAGTTCTAGGCCGGACCAGGGCAGCGAGGAACGCCCGGGCGAGAAGCCCGCGGCAGGACGAGAAGAACCAGGGCGGCCGCACCAAGCCCGCCCAGAAGGGATTGCAGATACCATGCGCGTTTCGTATGAGTGGCTCAAGGACATGGTGGACGTGCCCGAAGACCCCAAGGACCTGGTCAACGAGTACATCCGCACCGGCACCGAGGTCGAGGGCGTCGAGCGCGTTGGCGCCGACCTCGACCACGTCTACACTGCCCAGGTGGTGAGCAAGAAGCCGCACCCAGACTCCGACCACATGTGGCTCTGCCAGGTCTCCGTTGGCGACAAGAACGTCGACGAGAACGGCAACCCCGTGCCGCTCCAGATCGTGTGCGGTGCCCAGAACTTTAACGAGGGCGACCACATTGTGACCGCGATGATCGGGGCAGTGCTCCCCGGCGACGTGAAGATCAAGAAGTCAAAGCTCCGCGGCGTGGAGTCGTTCGGCATGAACTGCTCCGAGCGCGAGCTTGGCCTGGGCAACGACCATGACGGCATCATCATCCTGCCGCCCGATGCACCCGTGGGCATGCTCTACACGGACTACCTGGGCAGCTCCGATACCGTGATCGACTGCGAGATCACCCCCAACCGCCCCGACTGCCTCTCCATGGTGGGCATGGCAGTGGAGACCTCCGCGGTTCTCGACGAGGGCACCCACATCACGCTTCCCTCAATCAAGGAGGAGAAGGGCCCAGACGCCCACGACCTGGTGGACGTGCAGATTGACGACGCGGAGTTCTGCCCGCGCTACACCGCCCGCGTGGTGCGCAACGTGAAGATTGGCCCCAGCCCCGAGTGGCTCGCGCGTCGCGTGATCGCTGCCGGCTCCAGGCCCATCAACAACGTGGTAGACGTCACCAACTACGTGATGTACCTCACCGGCCAGCCGCTCCACGCCTTCGACCTGGGCAAGCTCCAGAAGCGCGAGGATGGCAAGCGCCACGTGGTGGTGCGGGCTGCGCGCGACGGCGAGCTTCTCACCACGCTCGACGAGAAGGAGCGCACGCTCACGCCCGACATGTGCGTCATCACTGACGGCGGCGAGACGCCCATCGCCCTTGCCGGCGTCATGGGCGGCCTCAACTCCGAGATTGACGAGACCACGACCGACGTCCTGCTCGAGAGCGCGACATTCTCGGCCGGCCACATCTCCCGCACGAGCCGCAACCTTGACCTCATGAGCGAGGCCTCCATCCGCTACGAGCGCCAGGTTGACGGCGCCGGCTGCGCGGACGTCTCCAACATCGCCGCGGCGCTCTTTGAGGAGTGCTGCTCGGCCGAGGTCTGCCCGGGCATCGTGGACGTCTATCCCGGTCCCGTGCCCGCGCCCGTGATCACCATGCGCCCCGCCCGCGTGCGTGCGCTCGCCGGTGCGGACATCCCGGACGACTTCATGGCCGCGCGCCTCAAGCGCCTCGGATGCAAGGTCGAGCCTGCCGAGAACGGCGCCTATACGGTGACCGCGCCCACCAACCGACCCGACCTCACGCGCGAGGTCGACCTCATCGAGGAGGTCGTGCGCCTGTGGGGAGAGGGCGACATCACGCCCACGCTTCCCGCTGCGCGCAACCACGCCGGTGGCCTGACCGTTGACCAGCAGCGCATTCGCAAGATTGGCCGCACGTTGCGCGCCTGTGGCCTCTCAGAGACCACCACGTACTGCTTTGCCGACGCCAACGACCTCTCCAAGCTTGGTATGAGCGAGGAAGGCCGCGGCATCCCCGTCAAGATCATCAACCCGCTCGTGGCCGACCAGGCCGAGATGCGCCGCTCGATCCTGCCCGGGCTTCTCCGCTCGGTGGCGTACAACCTCGACCACGGCGTGGATGCGGTGGCGCTCTACGAGATTGGCCGCGTCTTCTTTGGCCACGAGAACAAGAGCCAGCCCGACGAGCCCAGCTTTGTGTGCGGCGTGCTCTCCGGCCACCGCGATGACGAGTGGTGCCAGAAGTTTGAGGACTACGACTTCTTTGACGCCAAGGGCGTGGTGGAGCAGCTCCTCTCAGCGCTTCGCGTGACCAAGGTGCGCTTCAAGGCGGCAGACCCCCAGACCTACGGCTGGCTTCAGCCCGGCCGCGCGGCCGAGGTCTACGGCAACAAGGGCGAGCTCATGGGCTGGGTTGGCAACGTCCACCCCAAGGCGCTCAAGGCATTTGGCGTCGACGCCCCCGTGGTCGCCTTCGAGCTCTCGGTGGAGTCGCTCCTGCGCCTTGCGCACCGCGAGCTGCCCTACGTCGACGTGCCCACGCTCCCCGGTGTGTCCGTTGACCTGGCCATCGTTGTCGACGAGTCCGTTACCTGCGAGCAGCTCGAGCAGCGCATCAAGAGTGCCGGCGGCAAGCTCCTCTCGGACGTGCGCCTCTTTGACGTCTACCGTGATCCCGTGCGCGTTGGCATGGGCAAGAAGTCGATGGCCTTCTCGCTCACCTATCGCTCTGCCGACCACACGCTGACCTCCGAGGAGGTGGACCGCGCCCACAAGAAGCTCGTGGACAAGGTCTGCCGCGCAACCGGCGGAGAGGTCCGCGGCTAGCGGGCTGTCCGCGCGCCGCAAGGACGCACGCACGTGCCTAGCTGGAACATACATACCGCCCACGTCGAACGGCTCCTTCGCGAGGAGGGGGCCGCTCGGCTGGGCGTGCGCGACGTGAACGCCTTCCTGTTTGGCAACTTTCTGCCCGACATCTATGTGGGCTACATGGTGCCGGTGCCCGTCGCGCGCCTGCGCGACTACCGCGAGACGCACTTTGCCGACGGCGGTGCCATTCCTTCGCCAAACTACCAGGCGTTCTGGGATCGCTTTGTTGTGGGTTGCGACGCGGAGACCGCGGGCTCCTCCCTGCATGACCTGGTGCTGGGCGCGTGGGCGCACCTTGTGTGCGACTCTGTGTACAACACGCGCACGCGGGCGTATATCGCCTCTATTGGCGTGAAGGCTGGCGACGTCACCCGCAAGCGCAAGCAGCGCGACTTTGCGCTCTTTGGTAGAACCTTTGATATCTCGCTGCGTCCGCGAGTGACGCCCGAGATCATTGCCGCCTGTGCTGCGTACCCGCAGTACCCCGTGATCGAGGCGGACGTGCGCGAGGCCGTTGCCGTGGCGGGGCGCATTGTGGACGAGAACCACGAAGGTCTCATTCGAAGCGTCCCCGCCTACGACCTGCTCACGCCGGAGTTCTTCTCGGCGGCGTCTGAGGAGGCCAATGCGACGATAGTGGCGGGACTTCTCGGACAGGTCTCGTAACTGGGCTTCTACTTGCCCCTCTGCCTGCGGCGTTACGTGTTACGTTGCCAATCTTGCACCCGTTGTTACCCGCGGTTCACCGTTCCGCAACCCGTGGAGACCACCATGGGAGAGGAACGGCTGGGTCCCCCCCGAACACTCGGCCGTCTCTCCCGTCCCTCGGTCTTCGAGGGACCCCTTCCCGGTGGCCGCGGCCCTAGACCGCGGCCATTCGCATGAGACAAAGGGAGTTTCCCTTTGTCTCATCTGCATCGGTGGCCGGTTAGCCAAGGCGTTCCTCAGGATTCTCCGAGGCCTTTTCCGTGGCCTTCTCTTCGGGTTTCTCCGAGGTTCCCTCAAGGCTCTCTCCAAGGCCCCTCAGTTATTGAACGTTATTTCTCGCCAGAATCACATTTGGTCAGTTGAACGTGAAGAATAGCCGGAAAAACGCGCAATAATCTCGGCTCAATCCAGATTTCGGCTGGATGCCGACGTTGACTGGATACAGTTCTCGGCTGGATGCCGACCTTGGCTGGATGCCGCAACAAGGGATTTGCAACCAGCCCTTGGTCCAACTTCGACCAACAGAGAAACCTGCGGCTTAATTGCAGTGCCGACGAGAGCTGCAAGCCATCTACCTGCGGTTCTTCTCGGGAGCTTCCACGCGAGACTGCTATTAAGTTGCAGGTTTGCAGAAGGAAGGGGGCGAGAAACCTCTGAGGTCAAGCAGCCCTGGCGGCTACGCACTTCTCGCACACCCCGTACAAATCCGTTCACGTTTGCACAACGTTTATCGCGTATGGTTGAGTGGCTGGCATGGCGCCCCCTGGACGCCGTCCGCACGGGCGTCTCGCCCACGACGAGAGGAGCAACGATGAGCTGGTACGAGCCATCCTTTGTCTATCAGGTCTATCCGCTGGGACTGTGCGGTGCACCGCACGAGAACGACGGTGTCACGGTCCCGCGCCTGCGCAAGCTCGTTGACGACGGCTGGATCGATCACATGAAGCGCCTTGGGGCAACCTGCCTCATGCTCAACCCCGTTTTCCAGAGCCTTTCGCACGGCTATGACACCACGGACTACACGACCGTCGACTGCCGCCTGGGCACCAACGACGACCTGCGCTTTGTTGTGGACGCTTGCCACAAGGCGGGCATCCGCGTGCTTCTCGACGGCGTCTTTAACCACGTGGGTCGTGAGTTCTTTGCCTTCCGCGACGTGCGCGAGAAGGGCCAGCAGAGTCGCTACGCCGGCTGGTTCAACATTGACTGGAACGGCAACAGCGAGTTCAACGACGGCTTTGGCTACGAGACCTGGGCGAGTGTCTCCACGCTCGTGAAGCTCAACCACGGAAACTTCGAGCTCAACGACTACCTGGCCGACGTCATTCGCGGCTGGGTGCGCGACTTTGACATCGACGGCCTGCGCCTGGACGTGGCCTACTGCCTTGACCGTGGCTACCTGGGCTACCTGCGCCAGATTGCCGATGGCATCTCGCAGGAGCGTGGCGAGAAGTTCGTGCTGGTTGGCGAGACCATGTTTGGCGACTACAACCAGTGGATGGGCGACGGCCTATGCGACTCGGTGACGAACTACGAGGCCTACAAGGGCCTCTGGTCGAGCTTCAACAGCGCGAATATGCACGAAGTGGCCTATGCGCTTGAGCGCCAGAGCGGCTCCAAGCCCTGGGACCTTTACACGGGTAAGCACCTGCTGGACTTTCTCGACAACCACGACGTGCCGCGCATTGCGACCAGGCTGGACGACAAGCGCCAGCTCAAGCCGCTCTACGGGCTGCTGTTTGCCATGTGCGGCGTGCCCTGCGTCTACTACGGCAGTGAGTGGGGCATCGAGGGCGAGCAGCACTACGGCGACTACGAGCTGCGCCCCGCACTCGATGCGCCGGAATGGAATGACCTCACGGACTGGGTGGCCGCACTGGCACATGCGCGCGAGAAGAGCGACGCCATCGTGTGGGGCGACTACCACGAGCTGCAGTGCCAGCCGCAGCAGCTTGTCTTCCAGCGCTGCCATGGGGACGAGCGGGTCATTGTGGCGATAAACGCGTCGGCCGAGCCTGCCGTGGCGCACTTCGATGCGGGATGCGGCCGCGCCGTGGACCTCATCACCGGCGAGCCGCACGACTTTGGCGGCGGCTCCGAGCTGGCGCCCTTCTCGGCGTACTGGTGGCTCTGCGAGCGATAGCGGACTGGCGGCGGCCGGATGCGGTCGCGCTTGTCGGCGACTTGCCTCCCCTGACAGAAATTGCGCCTCGGGCGAGAAAAAGAGGCCGAGCAGCGGCTTTGTACGGGATTTCGTACGAGACGTGCCCTCCGGCGCCGTTTTGACGCCGGAGGGCCCATTATCGCGGCAATTGCGTACGGAAGCCCCCCTCGGGCGCCGTTTTCTCGCCGATAGGCGCATTCTCGCAGCGCGCCGGCACTGCGCGTCCCGCGGCTCTTGTCCTTCTCGCCAAAGAAAACCGCCCCGGGCGAGAAACCCGAGGCGGTTTGCGTAATGCGACAAAACCTAGCGTAAACCCTACTGGATCTGCGCCACCATGGCCATGTTGGTGCTGGTGGTGTAGTCGCCCTGGCGCGGGGAGGTCTGCGGATCGCCAGCGGTGATGACCACAATGTCACCGGGGTCAACGACCTTGTTCGCCTTGGCAACGTTGAGGGCGTTGTAGAGCGTGTTGGAAAGCGAGCCCTGCTCCGTGGTCTTGAACGCGTAGACACCCCAGTAGAAGCAGGTGCGGCGAATGGCCTCCTCGCTCGGGCTCATGGCGTACAGAGGGATGCGGGGACGGAAGTTGGAGACGATGCGCGCGGTGCGGCCGGAGTGCGTGGGGCACAGGATGCACTTGGCGTCAACGCGGTCGGCCATCTCGACGGCCGCAAAGCCGGTGGCGCCGTTCACGTTGCGCACACCGCCGCGGTCGTGGTAGACCTTGCGCTCCTCGAGGTAGCGCTCGGTCTCCTTGGCGACCTCTGCCATGGTGCGCACGGCAGCCACGGGGTACTTGCCGGCAGCGGTCTCGCCGGAGAGCATGACGCAGTCGGTGCCGTCATAGATGGCGTTGGCAACGTCGGCGACCTCGGCGCGCGTGGGGCGCGGGTTGCGAATCATCGAGTCGAGCATCTGCGTTGCGGTGATGACCGGCTTGTATGCGTTGTTGCACTTGCGGATGATGGTCTTCTGGATGTGGGGCACCTCAGCCGCAGGCACCTCGACGCCCAGGTCGCCGCGGGCGACCATGATGCCGTCGGAGGCCTCGAGAATCTCGTCGAAGTTCTTGACGCCAAGGGCGCTCTCGATCTTGGGGAAGATCTGGACGTGCGGTGCGCCCATCTCGACGCAGATGTCACGAATCTGCTTGACGGCGGCACCGTCGCGGATGAAGGATGCAGCGATGGCGTCGATGCCCAGCTCGCAGCCAAACATGATGTCCGCACGGTCCTGGTCGGTGACGGAGGGCAGGCCAATGTTCACGTTGGGAACGTTGACGCCCTTCTTCTCGCCAATCTCGCCGCCGTTGGTGACCACACAGTGGATGTCGGAGCCCTCCACGTGGTCGACCTCAAGGCCGACAAGGCCGTCGTCGATGAGGAGGATGGAGCCCTTCTCGACCTCGTTGGGGAGGTTGAGGTAGTCGAGGGAGATGTGACCGGCGTTGCCGTGGAAGTCCTCGCTGGTGGGCTGGGCGGTAACCACGATGGCGTCGCCAGTGTTGACGGTGACCTTCTTGCCATCCTCGAGAAGACCGGTGCGAACCTCGGGGCCCTTGGTGTCGAGCATGATTGCCACGGGGATGCTGAGCTCGGCCGAGATGCGGCGGACGCGCTCGATCATCTGACGGTGGTAGTCGTGGCTGCCATGGGAGAAGTTGAAGCGGGCGACGTTCATGCCGTTCTCGATGAGGGAGCGAAGAACGTCATCGCTCTCGGTGGCGGGGCCCATGGTGCACACGATCTTGGTCTTCTTGCTAAATGCCATATTTCTCCTTTTGCCTGTCCTCTTTGGTGCGATGTCTCTATGGCTAGCAGACAACGCTCCTGGGCACGAAGTCCGTGCCGTGAGCGAATGCCTGCGCGTTGTCGAGCGTCACGCGGGCAATCTCGCCAAGGGCCTCCTTGGTGAAGAACGCCTGGTGAGAAGTCATGACCACGTTGGGGAAGGAGCAGAAGCGCGCAGTGATGGAGCTGCCGAGAATCTCGTCCTCGCGGTCCTGGTAGACGTTGGCGTTCTCCTCCTCGTAGACGTCGAGGCCTGCGGCGCCAATCTTGCCGGCGCGGATTCCGCGGATGAGCGCGTTGGAGTCGACCAGAGCGCCACGGGCGGTGTTCACAAAGATGACGCCATCCTTCATCTTGGAGATGGAATCGTCGTTGATCATGTGGTAGCTCTCCTCGTTGAGGAAGGCGTGCAGCGAGATGAGGTCGGCGCGGGCGTAGAGCGAGTCGTAGTCGACCTTGCCATCCTTGATGTCGACGTACTCGTCAACAACGTGCTCCTCGTCGATGAGCTTCTGGTTGGGGTAGAGGTCGGCACCAATGACGTACATGCCAAAGCCCTTGCAGATGCGGCAGAGGGCGGCGCCAATGCGGCCGGTGCCGATGATGCCGGCGGTCTTGCCGTGCAGGGTCACGCCAACAAGGCCGGTGAGGTCGAAGTTGTTCTCGCGGACGCGGATGTAGCCCTTGTGGATGCGGCGGTTGGCGCAGAGGGCAAGGCCCATGGCGTGCTCGGCGATGGCCTCAGGCGAGTAGGCGGGGACGCGGGTGACCTTCATGCCAAGGTCCTTGGCGACCTCGACGTTCACGGCGTCAAAGCCGGCGCAGCGCATGAGGACGAGCTTCACGCCAAAGCCGGAGAGGATCTCGAGGGTCATGGCGCCGCAGTCCGCGTTCACGAAGGCGCAGACCGCATCATACCCGCGGGCAAGGGGTGCGGTCATGGGGGTGAGGTTGGTC
The DNA here is from genome assembly GCF_001494635.1 of Tractidigestivibacter scatoligenes. GTDB lineage: Bacteria > Actinomycetota > Coriobacteriia > Coriobacteriales > Atopobiaceae > Tractidigestivibacter > Tractidigestivibacter scatoligenes. Next base: position 624,670 of record NZ_LOJF01000001.1, read on the forward strand.
TCGGTGAAGTCGATCTTGACGTCCGGGTAGTCCTTGAGCTCCTTGGTGAAAGAATCCTTGTCATAGCTGGCGGTTCCGTAGAACAGAATCTTCATCGTTGCCCTTTCCTCGAGACCCTGTGGAATCAATCTCGCACGCGGTTACGTGCTGACTTAGCGAAAGTTTACCGCATGGGGCAAGCGCCGTGGGGCATACGTCGATAAGTCCTTACGAATGCGATACGAGAGGGGGCTTCACCACCAAATTGCACCTTCATCCAATAAAGACTGACGCGCGTTTCATCGGGTAGAATGATGCGGTATCAACCATGCGTCCAGCATGGCAGCCTTGGTGAGCCCTTGCCCCTCCTGGGGAATTATGATCGGGCATCAATCTGCTGGGCGCCCGTGACCCCAGGAGGAGAATTGAAGGAGTACCTGCAGGAGTCTGCGCAAGTCATCAAGGATGTTGCGTCAGATGACACCTACGGCCTTGCCGCAGATGAGGCGGCTGCACGCCTCGAGAAGAACGGTCCCAACAAGCTCAAGGAAGCCAAGAAGGACCCGCTCTGGAAGCGCTTTTTTGCCCAGATGGCAGACCCGATGATCATCATGCTTATCGTGGCCGCGGTCATCTCGGCCCTTACGAGTATGGCTCAGGGCGAGGCGGACTTCGCCGACGTGATCATCATCTGCTTCGTGGTTGTGGTGAACGCGGTTCTCGGCGTGGTGCAGGAGTCCAAGGCCGAGGAGGCCCTGGCCGCGCTCCAGGAGATGTCTGCCGCACAGAGCAAGGTCGTGCGCGACGGTAAGGTGGTTACCGTGCCGTCTTCCGAGCTTGTCGTTGGCGACCTCGTGATTCTTGAGGCTGGCGACTCCGTCCCTGCGGACTGCCGCATCATCGAGAGCGCGTCCATGAAGATCGAAGAGGCCGCCCTCACGGGCGAGTCCGTGCCGGTCAACAAGATTGCCACGGTTCTCGACGTGCTCGACGAGGGCAAGGACGTTCCTCTCGGCGACCGTAAGAATATGTGCTACATGGGCTCCACCGTGGTATACGGCCGTGGCCGCGCCGTGGTTGTTGCCACGGGCATGGACACCGAGATGGGCAAGATCGCCGACGCCCTCACACGTGCCGAGGACGAGGAGACGCCGCTCCAGAAGAAGCTGGACGAGCTCTCCAAGATTCTCTCCATCATCTGCATCGTGATCTGCGCCCTGGTCTTTGTGGTCACCTGGCTCAAGCATGGCATGGGCTTCTTTGACAACATGACGCTCGTGCTCAACACCTTCATGGTCGCTGTGTCGCTTGCCGTTGCCGCCATCCCCGAGGGCCTGGCCGCCGTCGTGACCATCGTGCTTTCCATCGGCGTCACCAAGATGAGCCAGCACAACGCCATCATCCGCAAGCTCTCCGCCGTCGAGACCCTTGGCTGCACGCAGGTCATCTGCTCGGACAAGACGGGCACCCTCACGCAGAACAAGATGACCGTCGTGCGCCACTTCACCGAGGACCAGGATCGCCTCGTTCGCTGCATGGCGCTATGCTCCGACGCCAAGTGGGACTCTGCGCACGAGACCGCCGTGGGCGAGCCCACCGAGGCTGCGCTCGTGGCTGATGCCGCCAAGCTCGGCTTCACCTCGGGTGACCTCGACTCCGCCAACCCCCGCGTGGGCGAGGCACCCTTCGACTCCGGTCGCAAGATGATGTCCGTGGTCAACAAGGCGCCTGACGGCAACTACATCCAGCACACCAAGGGCGGCCCCGACGTCATTCTCGCCCGCTGCACCATGGTCCACACTGCCAACGGCGACGTGCCCATGACCGACGAGTGGCGTCAGCGCATCATGGAGGCCAACAAGGCCATGGCTGACGACGCACTTCGCGTGATGGCCGCCGCCCGCGTGAACTACGGCAAGACGGCCCCCACGGACTTCTCGCCCGAGGCGCTTGAGCACGACATGACCTTCCTGGGTCTGTGCGGCATGATCGACCCGGTTCGTCCCGAGGTCAAGCAGGCCGTGGCCGAGGCGCACTCCGCCGGCATGCGTGTTGTCATGATCACCGGCGACCACATCGACACCGCCGTGGCCATCGCCAAGGAGCTGGGTATCATTGTTGACCGCTCGCAGGCTATCACCGGCGCAGAGCTTGACCGCATGTCCGATGAGGAGTTCGCGAAGAACATCTCCAAGTACGGCGTGTACGCCCGCGTTCAGCCCGAGCACAAGACCCGCATCGTCGACACCTGGAAGAAGCTCGGCAAGGTTGTTGCCATGACCGGCGACGGCGTGAACGACGCCCCATCCATCAAGCGCGCCGACATTGGCGTGGGCATGGGCATCACCGGCACCGACGTCACCAAGAACGTGGCCGACATGGTGCTTGCCGACGACAACTTCGCGACCATCATCAACGCCTGCGAAGAGGGCCGTCGCATCTACGACAACATCAGGAAGTCCATCGCCTTCCTGCTCTCGTCCAACCTCGCCGAGGTCATCGCGGTCTTCGTGGCGTCGCTCATTGGCTTTACGATTCTTGAGCCTACGCACCTCCTGTGGCTCAACCTCATCACAGACTGCTTCCCCGCGCTTGCCATGGCCATGGAGGAGGCCGAGCCGGGCATCATGAAGCGCGAGCCCCGCAACGCCGACGACGGCATCTTTGCCAACGGCATGGGCCTCGACTGCCTGATCCAGGGTGCCTTCATTGGCACGCTGACGCTCATCTCGTACTTCATTGGCCTCAACATCGAGGGCGTGCCCCTGTCGTCCGTGCTGTCTGGTGCCGACAAGGGCCTCGACGGCATGACCATGGCCTTCCTCACGCTCTCGATGGTCGAGATGTTCCACTCGTTCAATATGCGCAGCCGTCGTCAGTCCGTCTTCAAGCTGCCCACTCAGAACAAGTGGCTGTGGTTCGCGTTCGCGGGCTCGCTCGTCCTCACCTTTGTGGTCATCGAGACCCCGCTCGCCCAGGCATTCGACTTCGCCGAGATCAACGCGTTCGAGTACGGCATCGCTATGCTGCTCGCCGCAGCTATCATCCCGCTGGTGGAGATCTACAAGGCCATCATGCGTGCGGTCGAGAAGGGCAGGAACTAGTCGTTCATGGGCAAGCGCGCACCAAAGAAGAGTTCCCAGAAGGGTTCGCGCAAGCGTAGTGTCTCGAGTGCCGGCAGGTCCCAGCAGGGCCTGCCGGCCCTTTCTTCTCTCGCGGACCTGCCTCGCTTTTCCGAGCTCACGCCATCCGAGCGCCAGCGGAGCACCTTTGGCGAGGCGGCAGCGCAGGCCGCGCGGGCTCTGGGCTGCAGCGTGGACGAGATGGCGCTTGGCTGCGTGGTGCGGCTGGACCGCGGCTTTCCTGCCGTGGTGACGGCAGATGCGCTCTTCCGCGCGGAGTTCTCGGCGCACCTCACCAAGGGTGGGGACTCGCGCGTGGCCGTAGGCGACTGGGTTCTGGCGCGCGTGCCCGCGGGCCACGACATGGGCCTTATCCTTCAGATCCTGCCGCGCGAGAGCGACATTGCCCGCTGGCGGGGAGGCTCGCGCGGCGAGAGGCAGACCCTTGCCGCAAACGTGAGCGTGGTGCTCGTTGTCCAGCAGCTGGGAGCGGCGCCCATCTCGTGCGAGAGAATCGCGCGCTCTGCCGTGATTGCGCGCGACTGTGGCGCGCGGGTCGCCGTTGTTCTCACCAAGGCGGACCGCGCCCCCAGCGCGGTGCTGGCAGAGGACGTTGCCGCCGTTCGTGACGTCCTAGGCGAGGAGTGCGGGCTGGTCATGACCTCCTCGGCGGATGGCGTGGAGGCCGAGCGTGCCGAGAAGGACGCGGGCGCCCTGGGAGTTGCCTGGGGTCCCGCCGCCGTGCGCTCGCTTGCGCCCGCAGGTACCGTTGCCATTGTGCTGGGGGAGTCCGGCGCGGGCAAGTCAACGCTGCTCAACGCCCTATTGGGACATGACGTGCTCAAGACCGGCGCCGTGCGCGGGTCCGATGACGCGGGCCGGCACACGACGGTGGCGCGCCGCATGGTCTCTGTGCCGGGCGGTGGCGTGATCGTGGATGAGCCGGGGCTGAGGAGCCTTCCCATCGTGGGTCACGAGCGTGGCCTTGCGGCTGTGTTTCCCGAGGTGGCGGATGCCGCGCGTGGGTGTCGCTTCTGTGACTGCACGCACACGCACGAGCCGGGATGCCAGGTGCGCGAGCTTCTCTCCGAGGGGCGCATCTCTCAACGTCGCTACGACGCGTACGTGGCGCTGGCCGCCGAGATGCGCGAGAGCGCGCGGACACTCGACCCGGATATCGTGCTTTAGCTGGGCGGCTGTACGCGGCGGGCGCCGCGTGACGCAGCGTGCATGCGCAGAACAGCGAATATTTGATATGGACTCTGTCGCGGTGCGCACACAATTCCTACACATTTAAATATATGCCATCTGAGCTGCGCAAATGCGGCTGCGGGGCCGTGCTGGGCGCGGTTCTGGCATGCCCAGGCAATAACAGCAAATCGCGATTTCTCATAGCAAAAATCCCGCGATAACAACAAAATGTGACAGCTTCCTGCAAGAGAGATGCCCGTTCCTGGCAGCTCTTTCTTGGAAGGATGGCGATTCGGGGCTTCTCCCACCGGACAATTTTCTCAGCCAGGAACGGAGGTTGGGAAAGGGGGAGCCCATGTCACGCCGCTTCAAGATCGTGCTCTCTGGGGCGTTTGCGCTGCTTGCCGTTGTGCTGTGCCTGGCATATGGCGAGAGCGTGCGTGCGGAGGAGGAGGCGCGTCGCCAGGAGACGCTCACGCGCTACGGCGGCGAGGTGGTGAGCCTGGTTGTTGCCACATCCCAGTTGGAGGAGGGGCAGGTCATCTCGGCGGGTGACGTTGCCAAGCGAGACTGGGTCTCTGACCTGGTGCCAGAAGGTGCCATTACGAACCTGGACGATGCCATTGGCAAGAAGATCACGGTTGCCGCTGCCTCTGGGACACCGCTCACCCAGCTCAACTTTAGGGAGACGGGCGCCGCTGTCGAGGTGCCGTCAGGAAAGATTGCCGTCTCTGTTCCCATGGCAGACAAGCTTGGCGTGGGCGAGGGTGTAGTAGCGGGTGACCGGCTCGTTGCCTACCGCGTGGCAGATGGCGCAGCAACGGTGCTTGCCAAGGAGGCAACGGTGCTCTCGATGCCCGAGGGGTCGCGCACGCTTGCATCGGGATCACAGGTCATGACCGTTGCGCTTGCTCCGACGGACGTTTCGAGCGTCCTGGCGGCGTCGACCGAGGGGAGCCTTCGGTTTGGCCTTCCCGCAAGCGACGTCGAGGGCGCTGAGGTGGGCGTGCCCGCCGCGCCAACCAAGGTTGACCAGGAGGTGGGCGAGTGATGGGACATGCGTGGAGCGTGCTGTGCCCAAAGGAGGAGCGCGCCGGGATGGTCGAGGCGCTCAGGACGATAGACGGCCTGGCAGAGTGCGAGTTTGCCCAGGATGCCAGCGAACTGCGGGAACGCATGGCAGAGTGCGCCAGCGGCGAGCGGTCCGCCCTTATCGGCCTCTCCAAAAGCGGTGTCTCGGACGTCAACCTTGCGGCCGCCATTGCGTCCGACGGCCATGCCGAGAAGGTCGTGCTTGCGCTGAGGTCACCCTCTGGGTCGCTGAGGTCTCGCGCTGCGAGGGCGGGCATCGACCTTGTCGTTGACCTGGACGGCGTGTCCCCTGCGCCGTCTGCGGAGATGGACGCCGCGCCGGTTCCGGAGCCCCTGCAGAACAGCGATGGGGGTCGCACCTCGGCTGCTCCGGGGCCGGCGCTGGCGCCCGAGGGGGCCCGCGCGCCCATTCTTACGTTCTGCTCGGGAAGAGGCGGCGTTGGCAAGACGTCCGTCGTGGCGTGCGCTGCGGTTGCCGCAGCCTCGTGGGGCATGCGAGTAGAGGTGGTTGACCTGGACCTCTCCTGTGGGAACCTCTACGCGATGGTTGGCCTTGCGCGCGGGACGGACCTCTCGCGCCTCTCGGCGGAAGACCTGGGGGACGCAGAGCACCTGGGGAGGCTTGGTGCTCCGTGCGGCGAGCGCATCCGCGTGTGGGGGCCATGCGAGCGTCCGGAAACCTCCGAGCTTGTCTCGGGGATTGTGTCTGTACTGCTTGGCACCCTTGCGCTTGATGCCGATCTGGTGCTTGTCGATACGTCTCCCACATTCTCTGAGGCGGTGGCGCTTGCCGTTCGCCAGAGCGACCGCGTGGTTCTCGTACATGACAGCCGGCCCGGATCACTGGCAGCGCTTGCCCGCACGAGCGGACTTGCCGTGCGGCTGGGCGTTGCGCGCACGCGCATTGCCCGGTTGGAGAACCGCGTGGACGTGCGGGACAGGACAGACCCGGCGCTGGGCAGGGCAGAGGTGGGGCTCGAGGCTGCGCGTGCGTTCACGGCGCTCGATGGCGGGGACGAGGTTTCTGACTACCTGGGATATGGAGATGCGGCAGGCCTATTGGAGGTTGGCTCGCCGTTTGCGGAGTCTGTTGCCGCCTGCCTGGCGCAGCTCCTCCAGGAGCTTGGGTCGCTCCCAGAGGCCGAGCCTGCACAGCGCGCTGCCCAGGGGCTTGCCCCGCGGCGCAGGGGCCTTTTCCGGCGCAGGAGGGAGGCGGTCTAGGTGTCTGTACTCGAGATGGTCCGCGAGGAGGAAGCGCGGAGAGGGACTGCCACAACGGAGGGACGCGACCTTCGCCAGCAGCGGCTGAGCCTCAAGAACGCCCTGGTGGAGCGGTTGGGGCTTGCGACCATTGCCTCGATGCTCTCTGCGGGCGATGCCACCCAGGCGCGCTCGGCACTTGCCGTGACGTGCAACGCAATCATAAACACTGGGGGCTACGAGGGCCTTTCGCGCGAGGACGTGGCGCGTCTCGTGCGCCAGGTGACGGACGAGATTTGCGGTCTTGGCCCCATCCAGCCACTTCTCGAGGACGAGGATGTCTCTGAGATTATGATCAACGGCTGCGATGCGCTCTTCTATGAGCGTGGGGGCGAGGTCTTCTCGGCACCAGCGGTGTTTGACTCACCCGAGCAGATCATGATCGTGATCGACCGAATTCTGGCACCCCTTGGGCGAAGGCTCGACAGGAGCTGCCCCATTGTGAACGCGCGCCTTGCCAACGGCGACCGCGTGAACGCCGTGGCGGACCCGGTTGCCATAGGCGGGCCGGTGGTCACCATCAGGCGATTCTCCAACCGCATCACGTCGCTGGGCACGCTGGTCGAGCTGGGCTCGCTGCCTGAATGGTACGCGCAGCTGCTGCGCTGGGCTGTGAGGACGCGAAAGGGGATAGCAGTAGCCGGAGGCACCGGGTCGGGCAAGACCACGCTCCTCAACGCGCTCTCGTGCGAGATTGACCCCGGCGAAAGGATTGTGACCATAGAGGACTCCGCCGAGCTGCGCTTTGATGCGCATCCGGACGTGGTGAGCCTTGAGGCAAGGGGCGCCTCGATTGAGGGGTCCGGCGAGGTCACGATTCGCGACCTGGTCAAGAACTCGCTGCGCATGCGGCCGGACCGCATTGTGGTGGGGGAGGTTCGCGGCGAGGAGTGCATCGACATGCTGGCCGCAATGACGACCGGACACGACGGCTCGATGACCACGCTGCACGCGGGCACCGCCGAGGAGGCCGTGCTTCGCCTGGTGCTCATGGCGCGCTTTGGGATGGACCTGCCCGCCGACATCATCGAGGAGCAGATTGCCTCGGCGCTCGACCTCATCGTGATGTCGCGGCGTGCGCCGGATGGGTCGCGCTACATCACTACGACGCATGAGGTTGGGTGGTCGAGAGGGGCAAAGTCGGTGGACCTCGTCGAGTGCGTATCGTTTGACGTGGCAGAGCGCTCCTGGAAGCTCGTCCGCGAGCCGGCGTTTGTGGCACAGGCGGTGTGCGACGGGATTCTCGACGAAGGCGAGGTGGAGCGATGGAGGTCTTCCTTCCGCTGATGGCTGCCGCCTGCGCGTTTTCGGCCGTGCGGATACTCATCGCAAGCGGCGAGCGTGGCGCCAAGACCATGGCGTCTCGAACGCTCCGTGCATGCGAGCGCTGGGCAGGTAGACGTCTCGAGTCCCTGGGGCGCAGTGGCATGGTGGCTGCGCTTCTCGAGGGTGAGGACTGGAGACAGGCGTCGGACGCCCTTGCCGCGCTTCCCCATGAGGGCAGGCCGGGCTTGAGAAGGGAGTCCGCGTGCGCTGCGCTGCTGGTCGCTGGGGTGGGGATTGCCTGCGTGGGAGGCCTGCTCTTCCTCTCGCTCGTCTCGGCGTTCGTTCTTGCCTGTCTGGAGAGGATTGCCCTATCTGCATGGCGCTCTTCGCGTGACCGGCGTCGTGTGCACGATATTTCGCAGGAGATGCCTGGCGTGTTCCGGACGCTCTCCGTGGCGCTTGGCGCTGGCCAGACACTGGCCCAGGCTATCGAGTACGTGGGGTCGCACGGCCACGGGCCGGTCTCTGCGGGCTTTGCATCTGCCTCGCTGGGGCTTCGCTGTGGCGTATCGACAGAGGACGCGCTTGAGTCGCTCTCACGCACTCTCGACGCGCCAGGGATGGGACTTCTCACCACGGCGCTCGTGATCTCGCATCGCACGGGAAGCCCGCTGCGTGACCTGCTCGCGCGGTCTGCCGCGCTCGTCGAGCGGCAGGGAGAGTTCGAGCGCGAGCTTGAGGTGAAGACGGCTCAGGTGCGTCTCTCTGCCCGTATCGTGTGCAGCCTGCCGTTTCTCATGGTGGCGCTTCTCGCCGTCATCTCGCCCGACTTTCAGCGGGGTCTGCTCTCGCCCGTTGGGCTTGGCTCCGTTGCCGTGGCCGCCGCGCTCGACTCGTTTGCGGTCCTTGTCATCAGGCGCCTCATGAGGGCGGTGCTCTGATGGCCGGTATCGCACTCATTGCGGCAAGCGCGTCCAGCGCGGTCCTGGCGGGGCTGCTGGTGGTGAGCGGGACTGGTGGCCACGTCCAGGGCGCGGCATTGGGCGCGGGGCTCGAACGTTGCTTTGCCAGCGCGCGAGAGGCGATCCGGGGCATCCCCGCCGTACGCCAGGCGAGGGAGCGAGAACGTCTTGCGCGAAGGAGGTCTGCCTGCCTGCGCGAGATGCCCACGCTGATTGACGTCCTCACGCTGGGGCTCTCCGCGGGCCTCTCGTTTGATGCGTCGCTCTCGCTCTACTGTGACCGCTATCAGACGGAGCTCTCGCAGGCGTTCTCGGAGGCCATGCTCAGCTGGAGGATGGGCGTCACAAGCAGGGAGGAGGCACTCGAAGCGATGGCCTGCGAGCTGGGGGTTGACGCGTTGGCGCGCTTTGCCACGGTCGTGGGGGAGTCGCTCGACTTTGGCTCGCCGCTCGCATCTGCGCTGGAGGTGCAGGCGAAGGCCATCCGCGACGAGCAGCGGGCGCAGGTGGAGGAGGAGATCGAGAAGGCGCCGGTCAAGATGCTCGTCCCCTTGGGCGTCCTGGTTGTGCCTGCCATGCTTCTCGCGATTCTGGGGCCGCTGCTTGCCTCGGCGGCCTCGTTTGGAAGGTAGACGGCGGTGCGAGGGAAAGGAGCGTCACATGACATGGGAAAGCATGGGTCGAGAGGTTCGCAGGGTGGCCGTAGGCACCCTCCGCGACAATCGTGGGCAGGGCACCACGGAGTACGCGATTCTCGTTGGGGTTCTGGTGGTGATTGCCATCGTGGCCATCCTGGCATTCCGCGAGCGGGTCTCGCAGCTGTGGAGCGCCATAGCGAACGGCATCAACTCGCTGTGAGAAAAAGACGCGCTGTCCTTGTCGCTGCGGTGGTTGCCTGCGCGCTTGCAGCGGGCGTGGTGGTGCTTTCCGGCCGCGGGCAGACGGGCGGACCGTCGCCTGCGACTGGAACGGGTGCAACTGGCGAGGAGCGCTTGGACACAAGCCCTGGCGAGGCGATTGGGGGCGAGCTCGTCTCCTTATCCGGGGATGCCGCCGCGAGCGAGGCGGATATCGGATTGGCCGCTGCTGCCAATGGGGTGCAAGAGGCGGCAACCGAGCTCGTGTGTCAGTACGAGCAGCGAGGCGACTGTGTGCTCGTGAGGTCTGGGTACCTCGACCTCTCGGGCCGGGTCTGGAGCATGGTTGTGGAGGGATCGGGATGGGTCGACGTGTGCATAGTCCAAAGTGCAGACGGCGGGACGAGCGAGACCAAGGTCATGCACATGGACGCCGCAGAGTGGGGGGAGTCCCTGGGCGAGCTTGGCCTTGGTGGCTAGCCGGGGACTCTGGGCAGTCCACGCTTGAGTACGCGCTGGTGCTGGTGGCGTTTCTCTCCATGGTCGCTGCCCTGGGGCTGGCGTGGCATGCGGCGCGTGACGGGACCCTCGTGCGCATGGCAACGAATGCGGCAACGCATCAGGCCTCTGGCGGGACGCTTGCCTGGCTCCAGGATCTTCTGGGGTTCTGAGATGGGTCGCAGGCGGTGGTGGGTAGGCCACGTGGGCGAGGAGGGACAGGCAACGGTCGAGGCAGCCGTGCTCATTCCCACGGTGATGGTCGTGCTCGCGCTTCTCCTCCAACCGGCGATGCTCCTCTACACGCGTGCGGTCATGAGCGGGGCAGCTGCCGAGGGGGCCCGGCTTGCCACGACCGCAACGTACGACGAGGAGGTGTCTCTCGTCGACTCCTACGTGAGACGGAGGCTCAGGGCCGTGCCGGACGTCGCCTGCTTCCACGAGGGAGGAGCCGACGCTTGGAACGTTTCCGTCGAGCAGGACGGGAATCGCGTACGCGTCTGCGTTGTTGGCCATGCCCGGCCGTTACCGCTGATGGGGGTGACGGCGGGGCTGGTTGGACAGATGGATGGCGAGGGCGTGCTCCTATCGGCCAAGGTCGAGCGCAGCACGCGGGCCGAGTGGGTTGGGGGTGACTACGGTGATTGGATTGCAGCGTGGGGCTAAGGTGGCCGTATCCGGAACGGCGTCGAGGCAGGGCGGCTTGCGCCTGGGCCTCTCGCTCTTCCTGGACGACGAGGGTGGATACACCACGGTCGCCGTGGCGGTTGCCCTGCTCGTGAGCATATCGCTGGTCTTTGCGGCCGCATCCGCGGAGTGGGTGATGGCGCGCTCGTACGAGGTCCAGCCTGTGGCAGATGCCGCGGCCATGGCCGGGGCAAACTCCGTGGCAGCCTATGCCACCATTGCCAGGGTGCTCGATGCCTGCGTGCTTAGCCTGGGGCTTCTTGGCGTGACGGTCTTTGGGGCGGGGCTCGTGCTCTCGTGCGTACCGGGCGCTGCGACCTTTGGGGGAAGCGTCTGCGATGCGGGAAGGAAGGTCCTCGATGCCCGGCGGGACTTCGCGAGAAGCGCGTCGGAGGGCCTGGAGCGTCTGGAAAAGGTGCTGCCTGCGGTTGTGGTTGCAAACTCGGCCGTCTGCGTCGCGGAGAACGCGCGGGCGCAGGGCCTGCCGTATGTTGGCTGTGCCATTCCGTTTCCCACGGAGTCGCAGTCCGACTTCTCGTCTCTTGCTGCAGAGCTTTCCTCAGACGAGATGGAAAAGGATGCCGAAGAGTTACGGAACCTCGCGCGGCAGGTGGACGAGGCCAAGTCCCTGGCAGATGATGCACGCCTGCGTGGGTGGATTGCGGACTGTGGGAGCACGCCTTACTGCCTTGAAGAGCGCGCAGCCACGCTCGCCGGACTTTCTGGCGAGAAGAACCCCCACTACCCAAGCGCAGAGGGGTGGGGCTTCGGCGTTCCCCTATTGCGGGCTCGCGCATACTACGTAATTCGCCTTGCGCAGGAGAGACCGCTGAATGCATCTGTGGATGAGCTTACAAACTCTGCAGCCCGAACTGCCTTCTACGATTTTGCGCTCGCGCAGGTGCGTGTTGGGACCTATACGGAGCACGAAAACGGTTCGGTTGACATCGACCTGCCGAGCCTCCCGCACAATGCCGAGGAGACCAAAGCCTGCAGTCTCTACACCGATGACCTCTGGCCCTGTACCGGAGAGGAGGCGGGGACGGTGCTTCACTCGTCACCCGCGTGTCCGGGCGCAATTGGCTCCTCGGCGGGACGCGCGTCCCTCCAGGACCTCGATGCTGGGGCGGTCAAGAGGTGCGAAACATGCTGCATGGACCTTGCTGCCATGGGTGCGGTTGCCGCTGCGTCGACCTCAACGGACAACGGCTTCGAGCACTACTGGCGCGAGGTCGTGGCGGCATCTAAGGAGTACGAGGCCGCGCGCAACAAGCAGGCGGATGCCGAGAAGGACCTGCGCGACAAGGCAGAGGACGCGCGCGGCTCTTTCGAGCGCGCCGTGGACCAGCTCTCGGTCGTGCGGCCGCGCATCTGCCCGCCAGGAGCCTGGGGCTGCGTTGCCGTGGTCTCCAGGACGGAGGCAACAACCGTTCCCACCGAGCTCACCGCCTCGTTTCTCTCCTCGGGAGAGCTTCCCGCGGGGTCTGCGGTCTCGGCTGCGGCGCTTGCGCCGGACGAGTCGACTGCCGAGAACAACGTGCTTGCCAGCTTCTTTGACGGAGTCACGTCCCAAGGAACGGGCTCTGCGCTGGGAGGCGCCTTCGACGGCGTCTGCGAGCTCTGGGGGCGCCTGCTCGTGGGGTATGGCTCAAGGTACGATTCGGCCTCTGCCTCGGTGGGGGACTTTCTCGACAGGCTCGACAACGTGTTTGGTGGGACGGTGGGCTCGTGGCTGCGCGGCAAGATCAAGGAGACGGTCGCCGCCTGTGGCTTTGAACCCGTGGACATGAGGCTCATGAAGCCCGCGCTGGTGGGGTGGACTCGTGTGCTCGACCAATCTGGCTATGACGCGGCTGGCAAGGCGCGGCAGATGATTGAGGCACTGCCTCCTGGGACAAGCTCGTTCGACTTGGCAAAGACCCTGGGCGTCTGGGCGGCAGACTCCCTTGGCTACGGAGAGATCACTGTGGCGGAGCTCACCATTCCAGGGACGGACATCTCCATACCTCTTACCATCAGGCTTGATGACCTCTTGGAGGCATCATGAGCGGCTCTCGGGTGATGGTGGCTTGGCGCTGGTGGTGCCACAGGTGCGAAGGGATGCAATCCGGGCAGATGACCGTGGAGCTCGCTGTGCTGGTGCCCGTGGTCATTGTGGTTGCCCTGATTGTGGGGAACCTCATGGAGTTTGTCGACGCCTGCGCGGCCTTTGACCGTCTGAGCTTGGACGAGGTCATTGCCGAGGGTGTCTCTCCCGCAGGCGAGCAGAACGTGACGGCATCCGTTGCTGCGGTCGAGGATGCGATTCGCGCGGCGCTTGGCCGTGAGGGTTCCTGCGATGTCGAGGTGAGGACAGAGCGCGTCTCGGCTGGGGAAGGCGAGAGTCTGCTCTCTGTGGCGCCTCTTCTCACGCGCTACACCTGCACGTTGGTGTTTAGGCCGTGGCCCAGGGAGCTTCGGCTTCCGGGCATCACGTATTCCGCGCCGCTTGAGCTGCGGCACGAGCGGACGCTTGTCATCGATAGGTATCGTCCGGGGGTGGTGGTCTGATGAGGTGGATGTTCGTCCAAATAGAGAGCCCGGCGGTCGAGAAGGGCTCTCCCATGCTGGGGTTCAGGGTTCTCTCGTCCTGGTTCGAGCGGCTCGTGGGGCTTCTCGGCACCGGGCCATCCGCTCAGCCCGTGGTGCTCATGAGGTGCGGCTCCATCCACACGTACGGGATGGCCTATCCCATTGACGTGGCCCTTGTAGGCAGCCGCGGAGAGGTGCTTGCCTCCGAGCGTGCGCTGCCGCCATGCCGCGTCTTCTCCCACGCCGCGGCGTTCTGTGCCTTCGAGCGCCCGGCAAGTCCCTTCCCGTGGCCACTTGTGGGAGAGACACTGCGCGTGAACTCGCTCTTGTTTGAGCCAGAGAAATCGGCGCAACCGTGTGCGGCGCTCCCCGAGCCGGTGAGGGAGGTGGCTGGGTCATGAAGGAGTACGCGACCAAGGTATGCCCACGCTGCGGGGAGGAGCTCTTTGCCGACATGCACGTCTGCTACGGCTGCCTTTACGAGTTTCCGCCCGGGAGGGACGTTCCGGCACCGGCTAGTCCAGCTGTGCCCAAGACAGAGGAGACGGCTTCTGCCGCCGAGGAGCCCTTGCTGCCAGAGCTTGTGGAAGACGAGCCGTTCCTCTGGGATGTGGGGTTGCCCCCTGCCGAGATCGGCTGGGAGGACGACACGCTTGATCTCTCGGGCGTTGGTAATAAGGCAATCGCCACGGCTGCATCAAGCCCAGATACCCAGCCGTCCTCCCGTGAGGTGCTCTGCTGGGTGCGTACGCCCTCCATGGAGGTAAGGCTTCCCATACCCAATGAGGGCCTGGTCATAGGCCGTGATCAGACGTGCGACGTTGTGCTCCGCTCGCGTGCCGTGTCCCGCTCGCACGTTCGGATACTTCCCGCGCAGGATGGCGAGGAGGGCATGCGCGTCATAGACTTGGGGGCCACCAACCCCGCGATATTTTCCGGGAGGGAGGTGAGGGGAGAGGTTCTCGTCCCCCTTGGCTGGACGGTCTCCATCTGCGGAGCCTTCGCCACGCCGATGCGCGCCTAGGTATGAGTCTTGCTCTGGTATTCTGGGACCGCGATGCCACAAGGTCTTCCACAACCGTTCATTGGGGGATTCTATGAGTAACCGGCACCCCGCCGGCGTCCTTAGGCGCCGTAGGCCTGCGCTTCTCGTGCTTCCGCTCCTGGTCATGCTCTTTGCTCTTGTCCTTGGCGTCACTCCCGCACATGCGGATGACTACAGCATGGACCAGACGGACATCGACGCGACGCTGGACACGTCGGGTGGTCTTACCGTGACCGAAGTGCGAACATTCGACTTCAGCGGGGACTTCCATGGCGTCTACTGGGAGATTCCCAAGGGGGAGAACAGCTCCAACGGGCGCACGGTGAGCGTCCAAGTGCTGGATGCTGGCATTGTCGAGAACGGCAACGCCCGCTCCTTCACGGAGTCCAACTCTGGCGCCAACGAGACCTACTCCATCACAGACGAGGGTTCCTATCTGCAAATCAAGCTCTACTCTGCCCAAAGTGACACAACGGTGCAGTTCTACGTGTCCTATTTTGCCGATGGGATAGCCACGCGTTGGTCGGACACGGGCGAGCTGTACTGGAAGTTTGTCTCTGACGGCTGGGATGCCGAGTCGCAAAACGTCACCTGCACCATCCACTTGCCCGTTCCGAGCGGAGAGTCCGTGGCGGGTGGTGACAACGTGCGGGCCTGGGGCCACGGCCCCCTGGATGCGAGCCTTGCATTCGACGGAAACGACGTGGTCTATTCCGTGCCGGGCGTCGGCACCAGCGAGTATGCCGAGGCGCGCATCACTTTCCCGGCAAGCTGGATCTCCGATTGCCCAGAGACCTCGGGTACGGTGCTCAGTTCCATCTTTGCGGAGGAGCAGAAGAACGCCGATGACGCAAACGCGCGTCGCGCCGCGGCACGCGCGGCCGTGTATGGGGTCACAGGGTTCTGCCTTGCCGTTGCCGTGGCGACCATCGTTGCAACCGCCATCGCAAAGCGTCGCTACAAGGCCTCGCACACTGCGCAGTTTGACGACAAGTACTTCCGCGATGTGCCCACGGGCGACCACCCAGTTGTTCTCGCTATGCTCGCCACCGGCGAGGACCCCGGCTCCGACGGTCTCACCGCCTCGCTCATGCGCCTTACCGACGAGCACGCCGTGCAGCTTGACAAGGTCAAGGTGAGTAAGAAGAAGATGCTCGGTTCCAAGCAGTTCGACGACTACCGCGCGTCAATCGTGGGACCAATTCCCCAGGGGACCTTTGGCACGCCCGCGGAGTGCAAGTCCGCCAAGCGCGCGGATGAGGCTGCCGTGGAATTCCTCTTCCACCGCGTTGCGCGTAGGATACAGGCGCCTAACGATCTCTCGTACACCGGAAGCGAGCCTGCCCTGTACTTCTCGGCCATCAAGAAGTACGCAAAGTCCTCGCCAGAGGCGTACTCGGACGCCTACGAGTCCTGGCAGTCCTCGATCAGGGTTGAGTACCTCAAGCGCTTCGCAGGCAACGGCTCTCTCAAGGGGACGGGTCATGGGCTTGCCGTTGGGCTTAGTGCGTTCTCCATCCTTGCGGCATTCCTGGAGCTGTTCGTTGTTGGCATCATGTTCGAGGCCGACATCCTTCTCGCACTTGGCGTCACCGCGGTCTGCGGCGCAAGCGGTGGTATCTCGCTGTTCCTGCTCAGTGACAGGTTCTTCAAGGACATTAGTGTCGAGGGGGTCGAGACAAAGGCCAAGGTCCTGGCCCTCAAGCGCTGGCTCCAGGAGTTCACCCGCCTGGACGAGGCGGTGCCGAGCGACGTTATCCTCTGGAACCGCCTGCTGGTGATGGCGGTGGCGCTCGGCGTTGCGGACAAGGTCATCGAGCAACTCAAGGTTGCCATGCCGGAGCTCATCGACGATCCGGACTTTATGCCGATTTACTACTGGTACTACATCGGCCAGCCGGGTGTGGGCTCTCCCGCAGATGTCTTCAGCGGTGCTATCCACGATGCTTCTGTGGCTGCGATTGCCAACTCGGTCGACGCAAGCGGCAGCGGCGGGGGAGGCGGCTTCTCCTCTGGCGGAGGGGGCGGCTTTGGCGGTGGCGGAGGCGGCGGCGCGTTCTAGCGTCGGCAGCTGCTAAGCCGCAGCTCCGCAGCTCAAGGTTTCGCACCTATCCGGATTCTGGAACCCAACGAACGGCCCCGTCGCCGTACGACTTTGCAGTTCTCTCAGCTCCCTGGGCGCGAAACCTCGTGGAATCGAATATCATCAGAGCGGACTATTCAAGCGCTTACCAAACGCCCCGGCGTATCGAGCGGGGCGTTTGGTGTGGACATGGCAGTCGGGTGGTAAGGCGCCGCCCGTGCCGCCCGGAAGCGGGCGAAGGGAGAGCAATGTACAACGTGCGCATGATTGGCGAGGACACCTGGTGGCTGGGCGCGTCTGATCGCAGGATTCAGCTGTTCGAGAACACCTACCCCGTGCCCAACGGCATGTCCTATAACAACTACCTCATCATGGACGAGAAGACCTGCCTGCTCGATGGCGTGGATGAGTCTGTCTCGCGTCAGTTCGAGGAGAACCTCGCCCACGTTCTCGACGGCCGTCCCCTGGACTACCTGGTGATCGACCACATGGAGCCCGACCACTGCGCCGTTATCCCCGACCTTGTCCGCAGGTGGCCCAACCTCAAGCTCGTCGGCACCCCCAAGGCCTTCGACCTTGTCCGCCAGTTCCATGGCTTTGACCCCACGCCGCACGCCATCAAGGTCAAGGAGGGCGACACTCTCTCGCTTGGCCGCCACACGCTGCAGTTTGTCCTCGCCCCCATGGTCCACTGGCCGGAGGTCATGGTGAGCTACGACCAGCTCACGGGCACGCTCTTCTCGGCAGACGCCTTTGGTGCGTTTGGCGCCACCGGTGGCGCCATCTTTGCCGACGAGGTCGACTGGGAGCGCGACTGGGCGGACGAGGCGCGCCGCTACTACACCAACATCGTGGGCAAGTACGGCATGCAGGTGACGTCGCTGCTCAAGAAGGCCTCCAAGCTGGACATCAAGGAGATTGCGCCGCTGCACGCGCACATCTGGCGCCGCGACTTCGACCAGATTCTCTCCCGCTACCAGAAGTGGGCCGCCTACGAGCCCGAGGACAAGTCCGTTGCCATCTTCTACGGCTCCATCTACGGCGGAACCGCCAACGCGGCAGACATCCTCTCGACCAAGCTTGCCGAGGCGGGCGTGCACGACGTCCGCGTCTACGACGTCTCCAAGACCCCCGTCTCCGAGATGCTCTCGCAGTCCTTCCGCTCGCCGGTGCTGGTCTTCGCCTCTGCCACGTACAACATGGGCATCTTCGACGGAATGCGCGAGCTTCTCGAGGACCTCAACGCCCACGCGATGAAGAACCGCACCGTAGGCGTCATCTACAACGGCTCGTGGGCACCGCAGGCGGGCTCGCTCATGCTCGACGCCATCCAGCGCATGAAGGGCATGGAGGTGCTCGACGCCGAGGTGCACGTGACTTCCGCGGTGGACGAGGGCGCGCTCGAGCAGATCGATGCCCTTTCCGCTGCCATCGTGGCGAAGCTCGCGGAGTAGGGAAGACGGCCAGTTCCAAGTTTGCCACCGGACGACAACGTTGCGGCCCGCGGCGCCTGTGCGCTGCGGGTCGTTTTGGTGAGAAGAACGTGGGGCCATCCTTGCGGGCACTACTTGTCTCCACCGAACGTTATGAAGAGTCCCGTGAAGAACTTGGGCCCCCCTCTTGTTGGGCTTGCGCTCGACGGGAGGCCTCTCGGGCTTCTTGTACTTTGCGTTCTTGGCTTCGGCTAGCTCGCGCGCGACGTTCTCCTGGACCTCCTGCCAGCGCTTCTCGGCCTTGGCCTTTGCCTCGGGGGACTCGTCGTAGACGTAGTGAAGTAGAGAGTCCATGACCTCCTTACGTCCTTCATCTCCCGGGAGAAGTCTGCGCATCTTTCCGACCCGCTCAAGTTGCTTCTCGAGCTCCTCCTCGCCCTCCTGTGCGTAGTCGTGCTCCTCGACGGAGAGGACGTGCCAGGAACCGTCCGATTACCGACCTCAAGTTCAGGAAGCGCATGCGATTGATATGGCGTGCGCGGGGCATCCCGCGCGAGGCGCAGGCCCGCTTCATGTGGGAGCCGAGAAAGGACGCCGTGAGGACCGCGAGGGAAGCGAGGTGCATCGTCAACGACCTGCTGGGGAGGGTCAGGCCGGGCGACTTCGTGATTATCGACTGCCTATACATGCTGCTGCACGGCGGCGACGAGAACTCCGCGCAGACCTTGCAGCCGATGGTCATGGAGTTCGACCGCCTACTCACGGAGGGCGGATGCTCCGGCGTGCTGCTGGTCCATCATCAGGCTAAGGGCGCTAGCGGGCAGAAGGCCGTAATCGACCGTGGCGCGGGGTCCGGCGTCGTGTCGCGGTTCGTCGACAACGTGTTCTCGCTCGATTACCTGGACGCGGACGAGGAGGACGAGTTCATCCGCCAGGCCGGGGAGCAGAAGCTCCGCCCGCGCCGCCTGTCGTGCGTCATGCGCAACGCGGAGGAGGACGAGAGCGTGGACTTCCTGTTCGGCGGGCCGCGCCTGGTGACGGACGCGGGCGGAGACCTGTCCCGCTACTACGTCAGCGGAAGCCCACAGGCGAACGGCGCTCACAGCGCACGGGGCAACCGGGAGCGCGCCGAGCAGGATTGGGCGGCGAAAGCCGAGCTGGTGGGCGCGGCGCTAGAGGAGGCCGCGCGGGAGGGCGCGTCGCCCACGCCCGAGTACGTGTCCGCCTACTACCAGGCCCACCACGGCGAGCACGGGCTGGGCAAGAAGGCGGGGCTGGGGACCATCCGCAACTGGCTCAAGCCTGGCTGCGTGAGCCTCCCGTTCCACACGGAGGGGGGCGTGGTCGTTCCGGACGAGTCCGGGGGCGAGGGGCAGCAGGAGGCGGCGCACGAACGAGCACCCCTATAGGGGCTACCGTTCGTGCGTGCGTCCCGCCCGACGAACGTACGAACAGACTCTCTTTAGCGCCGGTCGTTCGTTCGTGCGCGCGAGCCGGGGGAGGCGCGCCGCGTGTGGGATGCCACGCCCCGAGGCCCCAAACCCCCTCGCCGCTCGAACCGCCCCGACCGGCGCACAGGCCCCGGATTCCGAGCGACGGCGCATTATTTTTTTCTGTGGGAGGGCATGCCGCCATGACGAGGAGGCGCGCCCCGGAGTGGCTAAGGCCGGGTGGATTGCAGGATTTGGTGTACATCTTGGTGTACAGCGTGGTGTACATGAGGCTCGAAACAAGAAGCCCGCCTACCGTTTTCGCAGGTAGGCGGGCCTTTTTTACTGGTGGCGGGGAAGGGAGTCGAACCCCTGACACGGGGATTTTCAGTCCCCTGCTCTACCAACTGAGCTACCCAGCCAAAGGCTTGCTCTTGCAAGCTCGTTTACTATACCAAACCGTACGGAAACGTCAACGAGAATCTTTGCAATGCCGAGAAAATCACCGTGTGGAGTCGCGTTAGAAGGCAAAGCGTTGGTGGCATTGAAGGTCTGCGCTGCTTCTAGGTTGCATCGAACTGCTCCTCGTTGCACTAAATTCCTTGCGATTGCGCCGAACTGCGCCTCGTTACATGTCTTATTCGCGACCGGGGCCGCCCTCGGAAGTGGTTGCGCATTTGATTTGCTATTCTACCTGGGCGTTCGCGGCATCCTCGGACTGCCGCTAACTGGGGTGTGCCCGAATCCGTGTGTAACGAAGGACAGTTCGGTGCACGAGAACCCAGAAATGTGTAACGAGGGCGAGTTCGATGCGACTTTATTGCCCCGCCACGCTCCCGTCTGGCATTGCGGACCAGAAGAGTAACAGTTAACCTGCGAGGCCAGGCACGGTTGGGTTACAAAGTGCTCAGATACCACGGCGCTGCACCCGGCATGTGCGGCGAGGAGACGCCGCCCTGCTCCCACTCCCGCTTCCGCAAGCCGTAGGCCGGTATTTCTGAGACTCCGTTGGCCCCTACGCTAGGCGGAAGGACTTCCCATCCTCGTCGAACGCCACGGGCTTCGACCTTCCGGCAAAGTACGAGCTCACGACCTCGCGCGCCGCCGCCAGCACGGCGTCATCGTCCTTCTCGGCAACCGCCTCGCGGCTCACCTCCACCCACAGCGACTGCCCGCCGCAGGCGTCGCGCAGGCGCACACGCGCTGGCACCCCGGCGTTGAGCAGGGTCTCGTTCACATCGGCAATCTCAAGGATGTTGACGACCTTCATTTCCCACGCCCCTTCTCGCGCATCCACGCGAAGACAAACTGCTGCTGGATTCCGCCCCACCGCGAGTCCCACGTTACGTGGTGTTCGCGCTCCGCCCGCTTGATCCAGGTATCGCGCGGCACCGCCTCGAGGTACCCCAGCCCAAAGAGGCAGATGCAGCTTGCAACCTTGGGGCCAATGCCTGGGCTCTCCTCGAGCTCGGCCATGGACTCCTCAAGCGAGGTGTCCCACCGGTCAATCCGCGTGGGGTGCCAAGCCTGCGCCCGCGCCGCAAGCGCCTCGAGATAGGGCCTCCTGTAACCCAGCTTGAGCCCTTCAATAAACGCCTCGTTGCCGAGAAGTGCCGACAGCCGGCCTGGCCCCGGTACGCATCCTCCGCCGGCGTCGAGCAGCGCGTCCATCGTCCGCTGGATGCGCACGATGTTCGAATTCTGCGACACCACAAAGCTCACGGCCGTGTCCCACCAGTCCTGCGCGAGCACGCGAATCCCGGCGCCCACCTCCATGACCTCGGCTGGCATGGCAAGCTCGTCCAGAATCTTCTGGTAGTCCACATCCAGGGCCAAGTAGTGGCGCCAATAGGCAAGCTCGTCGGCGTTGACGTCGCTTCCGTCCGCGCGCCGTACGAAGACAACGCCCTTCTCGGCATCGCCCTCCTGCGAGAGCAGACACCGCCTTTCTCCGCTGGCCACGAGCCATCCGTCCTCGGTGCGCCGCCACGTAAACACCTGGCCCGACGCGGCTATGGCGTCAAGCGAGAAGAGCGTTGTTGCAATCGCTGCCATGCGGCCGCCTAGAAGCGCACGGAGAACTCGGCCTCGTCCGGCACGGGCGGGATGTCCTCCTTGGAATCGATGGTGTAGCTGATGGGGAAGCGCCGGTAGCTCTCGAGCAGCCGCGTGAAGAACGTGGCCACGGCCTCGCTTGGACCCTGGAGCTCCATGCTTACCGAGCCGTCGGGCTCGTTTCTCACCCAGCCGGTAAGCCCCAGGTCAAAGGCCACGCGCTGGCTGGTCCACCTAAAGCCCACGCCCTGGACCTGCCCCACGAAGCGCACGTGGATCCGCCGCGTGTCGCCGCCCGCAGCCGCGCCGCCCGCAGCCGCGCCGCCCGCAGCCGCGCCGTTTTCGACCTCGTTCCTGTTCCTTCTTGCGAACATAGCGTCTCCCTCGAGTGCCTGCCCATTGCCCTCACGAGCCCGCCCGCAAGCTCTCCGTTTATCGTGGTTGTTGCCTGTGCAAACGACCCCACGCGCGGGTACGCTTACAATACTACCCGGACAACTAGGGCGACCGAGGAGACCACATGGCGACCAAGTGCAACATCATGACGGACTCGTGCTGCGACTTTTCCCCCGAGGAGGTCGAGCAGGCGGGCATTACGTGCCTCTCGTTCACCTATACCGAGGCAAGCAAGCCCGACGGCGGTCTCTCCGGCGTCGACGACCTCTTCCAGTCCCGCTCGGCCCACGACTTCTACTCCGCCATCGAGAACGGCGCCTGCCCCATGACCTCGCAGCCCTCCCAGATGGTCTACGAGGAGGCGTTCGAGAAGGCCATTGCCTCCGGCATCCCCACGGTTCACTTTGCCCTCTCGAGCGGCATCTCCGGTGCGTACAACGGTGCCGTGACGGCGCTTGACCGCGTGCGCGAGAAGCACGGCGGCACGCTTCCCACGCCCATCTACGTGGTCGACTGCCTCATAGGATCCACCACGCAGAACCTCTTCATCCACGCTGCCATCGAGAAGCGCGACCAGGGCGTTACGGCCGAGGAGCTGGTTGCCTGGGCCGAGGACGCCCGCTTCCACGTCCACACCATCTTCATGGTGGACAACCTCGACGCGCTCCACCGCGGCGGCCGCATTCCCAAGTCCGTCGCCGTGGTTGGCGGCCTTCTCGACGTGAAGCCGCTTCTCACCTTTAACCTCGACGGCTCGCTGGCAATCATGGGCATGGCGCGCGGCCGCCGGAAGGCAATGCGCAAGATGGCGGAGTTCTACGAGGACTTCCACGACTCTGCCTACGAGGGCCACGTGGTGGCCATTGGAGACGCGGACTGCGTGGCCGACGGCGACTCGCTTGCCCGCATGCTCAAGCCCACCGAGCACGAGCTCAAGGTCTACCGCTCGAGCATTGGCCCCACCATCGGCTGCCACGTGGGACCCGGCATGTACTCTTGCTGCTTCTGGGGGCCGGATCGCCGTGACGACAAGTACAACGATGCCAAGAACAAGGGCAAGGCGGCCAAGTAGGCGCCGTGCCTCTCGCTAACGTTTGCCGGGCCGCACCGCGGCCCGTTACCATTTTAGGGGGTCTGCGATGAGCTGGACACGTAGGGAATTCCTCGAGCTTGCATCGGCTGGTGCCGCAAGCATGGGCCTTGCCGCCTGCAGCGCGCCCGCGCGACAGCAGACCGACAATACCTCCGATCAGCCCGCAGAGACCACCACGCAGCCCACCGAAAACGTGGATCTTGGCGAGTTCAAGAGCCTGACGCTCGACACCAACGCCTGGAAGTACGACGCCGACAACGACGTCTACTACCAGCTGGGCCTTACCTACTGCCTGAAGCCCGCCACGACGGCCTACGAGTCCCTGGCGGTCTTTGTCCCCGGCAAGTTCTTCACGGCTGAGAAGAAAGGCGACACCTACTCCTGCACGGTGAACGAGAAGGCCGTGGTGGGCGGCTTCACGCCGTCCACGGCGCCCGTCCTTCTGCCCATCAACAGCGGCACGCTCTCACCGCAGGCGAGCCCCACGAAGTACGGCTACGACGGCCTGGGCACCTTCCTCGATGCTGGCTGCGTCTACGTGTACGCAGGCTTCCGCGGCAGGAGCGCTGGCTATGACTCCTCGACCGGCTCCACCGACCTCTACCCTGGTGGCGCTCCCTGGCCCGTGGTCGACCTCAAGGCGGCCATTCGCTACCTCCGCTACAACAAGGACGCGCTTCCCTGCGACACCTCGAGGGTCTTCTCGTTTGGTTTCTCTGCGGGTGGCGGCGTGAGCGCGCTGCTCGGCTCTGCTGGAGATGCCGAGATCTATAAGCCCTATCTGGACTCCATTGGCGCCATCACGCACGATGCCGAGGGCAACGCCGTCTCGGACGCCGTCTTTGGCAGCGCGTCGTGGTGCCCCGTCACCTCCTTCGACACCGCCGACGCGTCCTACGAGTGGATGATGGGGCAGTTCTCGACGGCTGGAAATCGCGCGGATGGCACGTGGACGGCCTCGCTCTCGCAGGGCTTGGCCACAGACTACGCGAGCTACATCAATGCGATGGACTTGCGCGACTCCGATGACTCCCAGCTCACGCTCGACGAGTCCGAAGGCAGCGTCTACACGCTTGGCTCCTACGCAAGCCAGCTCCTCTCGATTCTCGACGAGTCTGCCACCAACTTTGTCGCCGACACCACGTTCCCGTACACGTACACGCCTCAGCACATGGACGACCCAAGCTTCCCCGGTGACCCAAACCTTGCGACCAACCGCGCGACCGAGGCTGCCGTGGCTGCTGCCAAGCAGGAGGCGCAGTCCTCTGCTGCTGCGGACGCCCAGGGAGACGGCACGAGCACGGATGCCACGGGTTCGGCTGACGCTGCCGCAACGACCACCACGACGCTCCCCACGGGCACCACACAGGTGCAGTCCACCATCTATGACACCGTGCAGAACTACTTCGCGGCGCTCAACTCCGACTACTGGTGGATCAACTACAACGTGAGTCGCCAGACGGTCTCCATCTCGAGCCTGCGTGACTTCTCGACGCACCTGCGTCCCGCCGAGCTCTCGGTTCCCGCCTTTGATGCTGCCGATCGTTCCACGAAGACCAACCAGCTCTTTGGCATTGGCGAGGAGAGCACCCTGCACTTTGACGAGACGGTTGGCAATCGTGTGGCGGCAAACGCCGACGCCTATGCCTCGCTTGAGGGCTGGGACGAGTCCTACGCCACGGCATGGCAGGACGACCTCGAGAAGACCGACTCTCTCGACACCGACATCCCCACGCGCGTCTCCATGGTCAACCCGCTCTACTTCCTGAGCGGTACCTACGGCGGCTATGGCACTGGTTCTGTGGCACCGCACTGGCGCGTGAACGAGGGCGTTTTTGACACTTCGACCTCGCTCGCCACCTCGGCCAACCTGGTGCTGGCGCTGCGCCACTTCAGCGGCGTCGAGGACGTCGCCTACGAACCCGTGTGGGGCCAGGGCCACGTGATGGCGGAGCGCTCGGGCACCGCGAGCGACAACCTCCTCTCCTGGATCGCCTCCTGCTGCGAATGAGACAAAGGGACAGTCCCTTTGTCTCATGGAGTGGAATATGACTGACGAGAACAACGTACGTACGGCATACGCGGCCATCACAAGGCGCGGCTTCATGGGCCTGGCGCTTGCTGCGGCGTCCTTCTCGCTTGCCGCCTGCGGAGCCTCATCCAGCGCGAGCGGAGAGGGGAGCGCAAGCACCTCCTCGTCCTCCTCGGACACGTCGTCTGACTCCTCGACGATCAGCGATGCTACGGACACCAGTGACCAGCCCACGGGCCCCTACGCCTCGGGCGTCCACCATGCTACCATCGAGGTCACGGACTACGGCACCATCTCGGTTGCCTTGAACGCCAACGTCGCCCCTATCACCGTGTCCAACTTTGCCGACTTGGTCGAGCAGGGCTTCTACAACGGGCTCACCTTCCACCGCGTGGTGAAGGACTTCATGATTCAGGGCGGTGACCCCAACGGCGACGGCACCGGCGGCTCCGACACCACCATCAAGGGCGAGTTCTCGGCCAACGGGGTGAAGAACGACATTGCCCACGTGCGCGGCACCATCTCGATGGCACGCTCGTCGGACTACAACTCGGCCAGCTCGCAGTTCTTCATCGTCCAGAAGACGGCGGCCTCGCTCAACGGCCGGTACGCCGCCTTTGGCAACGTGACGGACGGCATGGACGTGGTCGATGCCATCGTGGACGCAACGGCCGACAAGGGCGATTCCAACGGGATCCTCCCCAAGGAGGACCAGCCCGTCATTGCCTCCATCACGATGGTCGACTAGGGATGGGCACGCCCTGCACTCCTCGCCACAACGAAATAAACCAAACAAGATAGTGTGCTTTGCCGCAATAGGCAAGGGCATATATCCAAACGGTATAGAAAACGACGTTATCGTGCTAATATCATATGCATGAGAAAGGAGTTTTCGCATGTATGAGATTGGTGAGTACGTTGTCCATCCCGGCCAGGGCGTGTGCCGCGTTGAGGATGTGACAGATGGTCCCACCCCTTGCTACCAGCTCATGCCTGTTGGGGAGCGCCATCCCATGCGCATCAGCTATCCCGTCTCCAGTGAGTCTCGCCTGCGCCCGGTTCTCTCGGCGGAGGAAGCTCGTGCCATCATTGACGAGTACCCCACCATGGAGGTGGAGTCCTACTCCGAGCACAGTGGAACCCTGGAGGAACAGCACTTCAAGGACGAGATTCGCCGTGGTAGCTGCCAGGACTCCGTACGCATCGTAAAAACCTTCCGCGAGCGCATCGACGAGGTCAAGGCCCGCAACAAGAAGCCGCCCGTTGCCTTTGACCGCATCCTCAAGCTGGCGACGGCCCGTTCGCTCCAGGAGCTCTCCGTTGCGCTTGATACCACGCCCGAGGACGTCCAGGCGCTCTTCGAGGGCGCGCTTGATGCCGCTGACGAGGAGAACTAGCTAGCACGTTTCCAGGCACTTTTCGCATGCAAAGCCGGCCGCCACGCGCGGCCGGCTTTCTTGTCGAAGGCGTTATGCTCACAGCATGCGCCCGACACATTCTTTCCGCTGCGTTGCCATTCTCGCCAAAGCGTGGGCAAAGCGCTCACCTTGGGTAGAATTGGTCTCACTCAACCTTATGGCCTCGACCAAGGAGGATCCGTGCCTACCGCAGACGAGACAGACCAGAACCGTGCAATCATCACCGTCCTGGGAGAAGACCGCCCGGGCATCGTTGCAGCAGTGTCCACGGAGCTCTCTGAGCGTTCCGCCAACATCCTCGACATCTCGCAGACCATCCTCCAGGGCACGTTCACGATGACCATGCTCGTGGACCTGGCACAGGTCAAGACAGACTTCTCCGAGCTCAAGGGTGCCCTCGACGCGCTCTCGGAGCGCCTGGGCGTCCAGATTCGCATCCAGCGTGAGGAAGTCTTCCGCTACATGTACCGCCTGTAGCTCCTCCCAGCGCAAGCTAACGGTCTTCGGCGCGTCCGTCTCGCGGTGCGGGACGGCGAGAAAGGTGTTAGGCCATGCCCCTCTTCAAGTCAAACCGCAGCAGGAACGAGGTCTTTGGGCCCATCCTCTCGACGCTCGACACCTCCGCCATGACGCACGTGGCGGATGCCTACCCCATGCCGTCCCAGGCCCTGGGCCGTCCCGCCGTCTCCGATGGCCTCTATGACGGCTACAAGGACGCCGACGTCCTGGACGGCGACCTCTACAGCCGTTACGACGTGAAGCGCGGCCTGCGCAACGCCGATGGCTCCGGCGTGCTCGTGGGTCTCACTACCATCTCGAACGTCCACGGCTACACCAAGGAGAACGGCGTGGTCGTGCCCGACAAGGGCGACCTCATCCTTCGTGGCTACCACATTGATGACCTGGTGGCAGGACCGCAGCGCGAGGACCGCTTTGGCTACGAGGAGGTGGCCTACCTCGTGATCACCGGGCACCTGCCCACTACCGCCGAGCTGGACGATTTCCGCGCTCGCATCGACTCGCGCAGGCAGCTGCCCGACGGCTACCTCTCGATCTTCCCCCGCACCACGTACAGCCACTCGATCATGAATGTGCTGCAGCGCGCCACGCTCCTGCTGTACGCCTTCGACCCCACGCCGGACGACACCTCGCCCGAGCACGAGATTGACGTGGCCCTCTCGCTCCTTGGCCGCTGGCCGCGCACGGCAGCTGTGGCCCATGCCGCAAGCGTGGCGGCCATGAACGAGGACCGCCTGGTGGTGCCGCCCGCGCGCGAGGGCTTCTCGATGGCCGAGACGGTGCTCGACGTGCTTCGCGGTGACGAGGGCTTCACGCACGACGAGGCCATGATGCTCGATGTGATGCTCATGCTCCACGTGGAGCATGGCGGCGGCAACAACTCCACCTTCACCACGCGCGTGCTCTCGTCCTCGGGGACCGATGCCTACTCTGCCTACGCGGCGGCACTGGGCTCCCTCAAGGGCCCCAAGCACGGCGGCGCCAACTTCAAGGTTGGCCAGATGATCGACGACATTGGCTCCCATGTGGCCGACTGGACCAACGACGACGAGGTGGCGGGCTATCTCGAGAAGATTGTCCGCGGCGAGGCCTTTGACAAGACCGGCCTCATCTACGGCCTTGGTCACGCCGTCTACACGCTCTCCGACCCCCGCGCGCAGCTGGTCAAGCGCTATGCGCGCAAGCTGGCGCACCAGAAGGGTGCCGAGGACAAGCTCGACCTCATCGAGAGCATCGAGCGCCTGGGGCCCGAGGTCATGCGCAACGTCAAGGGCACCAAGAAGCCCATCTGCGCCAACATCGACATGTACACGGGCTTTGTCTACTCCATGCTCGGCGTGCCCAAGGACCTCTACACGCCCATCTTTGCCATGGCGCGCGTCGCCGGCTGGGCGGCGCACCGCATGGAGGAGCTCTACGGCGCGGGCCGCATCATCAGGCCGGCATATCGCTCTGTCTTCGACATGCGCGAGTACGTGCCGCTTGAGGAGCGCGATGACGCCGCGGACGAGAAGGGCGCCGCAGGTGAGAAGGACGCTGGCGTGACAGATGGGCAGTAGCTCTCGCACTGATGCGCAGGGCGCCCCCGTGCGCCCGCGCATCGTCTTCTCGGACATGGACGACACCTTCCTTGCACCTGACAAGTCGCTGCTGCCGCGCAACATGGCTATGCTCGATCGCCTGGCCGAGGAAGGCATCGAGTTTGTGCCCTGCACGGGACGCGCGTGGCACGCGATTCCGCCCGAGGTCCGCCGCCATCCGGCGACGCACTACGGCGTGCCTTCGGACGGCTCCGTGGTGATCGATGCCGCGTCCGAGAAGGTCCTTCTCGACCAGAGCCTGGGCGCACGGCGCGCGCTGGCACTGCTCTCGCGCGTGGGCGGGCTTCTCGACCGCATGACCTTCGAGGTGTTTGCCGACGGCCGCGTGCTTACCAACGGGGCGAGCTGGGAGCTTATCGGGCAGCTGGGGCTGTCCGCGGCCCAGACTGCGTACATGCAGGCGTCGCGCACGCTGGTGGACAAGCCACTCGAGCAGGTGATCCTCGACGCTCGCACGGTCGAGCGCGTAGGCATGTGCTGGGGCGTTGGCGCTGGCGCGCGCGAGGTCGCCTGTGCTGCGCGCTTGGCCGTGGAGGAGGACCCCACGCTGCGGCACACGGGTTCCTACGGGAGCGCCATCGAAGTGGTGGACGCGCGGGCGTCGAAGGGCTCCGCGCTGGCGTGGCTCTGCGACAGGCTTGGCATTGCGCGCGAGCAGAGCGTGGCGTTTGGCGACTCACCCAACGACCTTGAGATGATTCGCGCTGCGGGCGACGGCGTGGCCGTGGGTAACGCGTGCGAGGCGCTGCTCGCCGAGGCGGACCACGTGACGGCGACCAACGCCGAGAGCGGCTTCGCGACGTACCTGGAGGCACTTCTCGGGTAGGGAGTAGGGTTGTCGGCGCCCGAAGGCGCGCTTTGGCAGCAAGCCTGTACGGAGATGCACCTTCCGGCGCCGTTTTGACGCTCGTAGGCACGTTCTGGCAGCAAGTGCGCACAAAGTCGCGGCTCCGGCACCAATTCTGCGCCGGAGCCGCGTTTTTCTCGCCCTTGAGTTCCCCGTACTGGTCAAATGTGTACAAATAGAAGCGCCGAGAAATCCGTCAACTGGGGTTTCTCGGCGCTATGCTTACCAAATTGTACACATTCCTCGAACTGCGGCGCTATTTCTGCGCCGGCGCCGCACCCGTGTCGCTATCCACCTCAAGCGGAATTAGCCTCACGCCCAACACGTCGACCAGGCCCTTGTCAGTAAGCCCAAGCTCGGGCACCGTGGGAAGCGAGACAAAGCTCAGCGACATGAACGGCGCCGCCATCTGGCACCCAAGCTCTCGCGCGGCAGCGTTGAGCTCGTCCATGCGGTCCATGACCTTCTCGGCAGGCCACTCGCTCATGAGGCCGCCAATGGGCAGCTCCATGCTTCCTGTCACCTTGCCTTCGCAGACCACGCACAGCCCGCCGCAGAGGCGAGCGACCTCGTTGACCGCAATGCTCATGTCCTCATCGCTTGTGCCTACCACCACGATGTTGTGGTGGTCGTGAGACATGGAGTAGGCAAGCGCCCCGCGCGTGAGCTTGAACCCACGCACCAGGCCAAGCCCCACGTTGCCATTTTTACCGTAGCGCTCGACGATTGCCATTTTGAGGATGTCGCGAGAAGTGCTGGGAAGAATCTCGCCGCCCTTGGCCTCTAGTTCTTCCACCGCATCGTTATTGATGATTTGGTCCGGGATGAGGTCTATGACGTGGCAGCGCACTGTGCCGTTGGGCGCGTGCGTGCGGATGCGGAAGCTCTCTGGCGTGATGGGGCGCTTAAGCTGCACCGTGTGCTTGATCCACTCGGGATACGGTCCCACGGGGCACTCTCTGGTAAGCGAGCCGTTCTCTGCCACGACCTTGCCCTCAAAGATTACCGTGGTGGGCCGCACGTCCCTCCAGTCGTCCACTAGGATGATATCTGCCAGGCGCCCCGGCGTGATGCTTCCTATCTCGTCCTCAAGGCGGAAGTGGCGCGCGGCGTTTACGGTTGCCATCTGGATGGCACGCATGGGGTCAAGCCCCAGTTCGATGGCCCGGGTGACGTTGTAGTTGATGTGACCCTCCACCTGTATGTCGCGTGCGTGCTTGTCGTCCGTACAGAACATGATGTTATCTGTTGTCAGGCGTCGGTCGAGAATGCCCCTTACCAGCGCATCGACGTTTCTCTCGCTGCTTCCTTCGCGGATGAAGACGCACATTCCCACCTTGAGGCGCTGCTCCATCTCTTCGGCGTTTACGCACTCGTGGTCGTCGGAGATGCCGGCCGAGGCATAGACGTTGAGCTCCTGCCCCAGGCGCCCGATGGCGTGGCCGTTCACGATCTTTCTGCGCGCGAGCGTGTCGGCGACCTTGTGGAGGTACTCGTCCTTCACGAAGAGGATCTTCGAGGGGTCGAGCTCGCCCAGGCTCACGCTCTCGTCCCAGCCCATGATGTCCGCGACCTCGCTGGCGTCGAGAACGGCGCCTGTGGTTTCGAGCCCCGGTGCCGTGGGGACGCGCGAGGACACCTCGATGAGCATGCGGTAGGGGAGCCGGCTGATGGACTCGAGCATGGTGCGCAGGCCGTCCTTGCCGGCAACGTTGGCAATCTCCATGAGGTCGGCGCAGAGCGTGGTGGTACCCTGCGGCACAACGACACTGGCCAGCGCCTCGGGCGAGAGCATCGTGGACTCAAAGTGCATGTGGGCGTCGATGAGGCCAGGCAGGGCGTACTGGCCGTGACAGTCGATGACCTCACGCGCCTCCAGATGCGCCTCGGGGTCTATCGAGACGATTCTGCCGTTGGCTATGTAGATGTTCGTTGGGTACACCGAGCCGGAGAAGACGTTGACGAGACGGACGTTAGCAAGCTTGGTGTCGCAGGGACGTCGGCTAAGCCCTGCCTCGATGGTCGCCTTGATTTCATCGAATGTCCTCATGCTGGTGCGCCGCGGGGATGGCCCCCGGCGTCCCTCCCTTCTGCTACGGTACCTGCAAGCGTGCCTGCCGATAGAAATGAATCTTAAGGACATATGGTAATACCTATAATGTCAATGTGAAGGATACCTCGGCGAAGGGAAGATTCATAGGCGGCGACGGTTTGTGCGCAGCACGTTGGCTTCTAACACACGTCCTTAACGCGGAGAAGCTCAAACTTTACGATGCTCGTGTCGTAGATTTCGGTGTCCACCATCACGGGTACGTTGTCACGGTTGTAGTTGATGCCATTGAAAGCGAGCGCCGTCTCGCAGCACAGCTGCGCACCCGCCTTGGCAAGCTGGCAGGCCCTGAGGTGCGTGATGGACTCAATCTCGATCTTGTCTCGCACAATGGCGAGGCCCGCCTCATCCCTCAGATAGTCGAATATGGGATGGCCCGACAGATACTCTGCGGTTGGGAGATTCTCGACAAGGGTCGTGGGGAACCTGTCCACGCTGATAATTGCTGGCGTGCCGTCTGCGCAGTAGAGTTTCTCGACGGAGCAGAGCTCGGTGCCTGGCGCAATACCAAGGCGCTTCACCTCGTCTTGTGTTGCAGGCCTGGTGGAAATGTCCATGACCGCGGTGGTCGCCTGATGCCCGCTCCCGGCGATGAGCTTGGTAAACTCCTCGCCGGGAACGAGGTTAATCTTGATGCTGGCAGAGGCAGGATTGATGAAGGTACCACGGCCCTGCTCCCTGAGTACAAGACCTTCTCGCTCGAGCTCCCCAAGCGCGCGACGGATGGTAATCCTGCTCACGCCAAAGAGCTTTGCAAGGTCGTTCTCGGGCGGAAGCTTTGTCTGCCCCTTGCGATACAGGGACATGACATAGGTGGTGAGCTGCTGCTTTGCGGTTCCGCTGAGGTTTGTCCGAACGAGTTCCACGCCCGCCTCCGCACTCCTGGCCTTCTGTTGGGTAAAGACGCATGATTATCTACCCTTGTATCAAGGAGATGAACGGGCGAAGGGCAATTCTCGATAGATACCGTCCGCTAGGTATTACCAATCTTTTACCGAATTTAACCAGAGTATTTCTCGACACATACAGCTTTTAAAAAAGATAATACCTTTTAATGCTATGTAGATGTCGTCCCATCGATAATCGCTGCAGGCACTGTCCGCCCAAGGAGGAGAGGAACCATCCATGTCGAGCATCGATCACGGTCTTCACGCGGTTACAAGGCGACAAGCGCTTAAGGGGGCGACGGGCATCCTTGGCCTGGCCGGGGTATTAGGCGTTTCTGGTTGCAGTTCTTCGTCCACGGATGGCCAGTCCAGCGGCTCATCCGATGGGGGAGACGAGAAGAGCTACAAAGTTGCCATGATTATGAGCGAAACGCTCACCGACCGCGGCTGGGGCCAAGGGCATTATGAGTCCCTGCAACGTGCCGTCGAGTCGCATCCAAATTGGACCATGCTCCAGCCACGGGAGAACACGGCAAGTGCTGATGCGGCAAATGCAGCCCAGAGCTATGTGGACCAGGATGTCGACCTCATCATTGGTGCAGGCAACGAGTTTGCCTCGGATTGGAAGGATGTTATCGAGAGCGCTGCGGACGGCAACCCCAATGTGCACTTTCTTCTTACCAACACCAATCCCATGGACGAGCTGGCGGACTATACCACGCTTGCCAACGTTGAGACCGTCCTTCCCAACTTCATACAGATTGGTGCGCTTGCGGGTGTTATTGCGGGTCTCATGACTAACAGCAACAGCATTGGGTTCATTGCTGGCATGAAGCTGCCGTCCTCAACGGCAAAGTATGCTGCCTACCTTGCCGCCGCGCAGAAGGTCAATCCTCAGGTGACCGGCATGTACAACTTTGACGCCGGGTTTACTGATTCCGCTTTTGGGGCGAACCTCACAAATCAGTGGATCGCTTCGAACAACGTGGACGTGATGTGGGGTGACGCTTCGGGCGTAGACAACGGCGCACGACAGGCCCTTGAGCAGGCAGGCGCGGAGACGCACTTTGATATTGCGCAACCTATCGACATCGTTGGTGACAGTGAGCCTACGGTTATCGCCTCTACCGTCTTGGACTGGATGATTGCTCAAGTCCTGGATGAGGTTGAGGCCGGTACCTTTGGGAACGGCGAAGTCATCACCGCAAGCATGGACAATGGAGGCGTCTCGCTGGGAAAGTTCTCGGACAAGGTGCCCGCCGACGTACAGGAAAAGATTGAGGAGTACGAGGATCAGATCTCTGCCGGCACGTTCCTTACCGACGATGAGGTCAGCGCCATCGAGCAGACTCTGTAGCTGCATAAAAGTACCTTCCGGCGCCGTTTTGACGCCCGAAGGTCCGTTTTGGCAGCAAGTGCGTACAAAGTTGCGGCTCCGGCGCCAATTCTGCGCCGGAGCCGCGTTTTTCTCGCCATATGGCAATGAGACCTGCGGGTTACTTGGGCCGCACGCTACTTGTCGTCGCCCTGGTCCTGCTCGCCAATCTTTGCCTCGGCGGCCTTGACGGCGTACTCGAGCTCTTCTTCCTCGGAGTCCTCGTCGCCCTCATCCTCGTCGATGCGCAGCGGCTTGAAGCTCGCGGTATCGCCGCCCACCAGGGTCTTCTCGGCGTCGTTGGCGTTCTCCTCGCGCTCGTTGTGCATGGAGGCAGAGAAGATGTCCTCGTCGTCGGAGTCCTCGCTGTTCTCGGCAGGCTTTGCCTCGATCTTCTTGGGGGCCGCCGCCAGCACGGCATTGGCGTCAAGCGGAATGCGCGTGAGCTTGTGCTGGCGCTTGGCCTTGGCAAACAGCGGTACGTACTCGAAGATCACCGAGGAGTTCTCCAGGCCGTACCAGCGCATGGGCGTGCCGCACAGGCGGCGGATGAAGTACTTGGCCTCGATGGTGCGCGCGTCCGTTCCCGAGATGTCCGTCTCGGGCGAGAGGACCTTGCGAATCAGGCAGAAGCGAAAGTCACCCACGATGCTGTGCTTGCGGTAGATCGAGTACCTGTGGTTCTGCGGTGCCAGCTGGTTGTGCTCCACCAGGTCCTCGACAATCTGGTAGAGGTACGTGTTCACGCGCTGGTTCACGCGGAAGCCCAGGCGCAGCTGCACCTTGAACACAAAGTCAGTGTCAAAGGTGTTGACCATGTACTCGTGGGTGTAGGGCTCGTCGGTAACCTGGACGTTGAGGAAGTAGTACGCCCTCGCGCGCTTGGGACGCTTGTCCAGGATTGAGTAGAGAATGTCGCGGTCGAGCTTGTCGAGTGACGAGTCGTTGGTGAGGAAGACCAGGTTGTCGGCAAGTAGCGGGTAGGACTCGTCGTGCGAGAGATCGAAGAGTTGGTCGAGGTACTCGCGAACCGGCAGGTAGACGGACTGCGTGCGCTCGATGGCCGTTCCGCGGCGCCAGATGTACATCACAAGGAACAGTACGGTGGCGAGAAGCACGGTCACGTAGCCGCCGTGGAAGAACTTTGTGAGGCTCGAGAAGAAGAACATCAGCTCGATGGCACCAAAGAAGACGAGAAACACCACTGCCGCCGCCGGCTTGCGACGAATGCGCGAGAGGTAGGTGAACAGCAGGAGCGTGGTCATGAGCATGGTGCAGGTGATGGCCAGGCCGTAGGCGGCCTCCATGTGCTCGGAGCTCTGGAAGAGCAGCACCACGCCCATGCAGCCAACCCACATGATGTTGTTGACCAGCGGGATGTAGATCTGGCCGCGCGTCTCGGAGGGGTAGTTGATCTTCATGTGGGGCATGAGGTCAAGGCGAATGGCCTCGGAGACAATGGAGTAGGAGCCCGTGATGAGGGCCTGCGATGCGATGATTGCCGCAAAGGTGGAGAGGATTACGGCAAAGACGCGGAACTGCTCGGGCAGCATCTGGAAGAACGGGTTGAGGTCCGTGATGGCGGCAAGCTCTGCGCTGCCGTGGTTGGCGATGATCCAGGCGCCCTGGCCCAGGTAGTTAAGGATGAGGCAGAGCTTCACGAACGGCCAGGAGACGTAGATGTTGGCCTTGCCCACGTGCCCCATGTCCGAGTAGAGGGCTTCGGCGCCGGTGGTGCACAGGAAGACGTTGCCCAGCACCATGAGGCCGGCTGCGTTGAGGTTTCTATCAAAGAGGAACATGATGCCGCGCAGCGGGTTGAGCGCACGGAAGACGTTGAGGTCAAACCCCACGTTGAGAAGGCCGGTGATGCCCAGGAAGAGGAACCACACGGTCATGACCGGGCCAAACGCCTTGCCGATTGTCGAGGTGCCCGCTTTCTGCATGGCAAAGAGGATACAGAGAATAACGAGGGTGATGCCAACGACGATGGCCTGGTTGTCTCCGATGATGCCGTAGAAGAAGTCGATGGTGCGCAGGCCCTCGATGGCGGTGGTAACGGTGACGGCGGGGGTGAGGATGCCGTCGGCGAGAAGTGCCGCGCCTCCGACCATGGCGGGGATGATGAGCCACTTGCCGCAGCGCCTGACGAGGCTGTACAGCGCGAAGATGCCGCCCTCGTTGTGGTTGTCGGCCTTCATGGCAACCAGCACGTACTTGACCGTGGTGATGAGCGTGATGGTCCAGATGAGCAGCGACAGTGCGCCAAGAACCACGTCCTCGCTCATGGTGGCCAGTCCGCCGTTGCCGGACATGATGGCCTTGAGGGTGTACATGGGGCTGGTGCCGATATCGCCGTAGACGACGCCCAGCGTTACAAGCACCATACCTGCTGAGAGTGGAATGCCGCCCTTCTTGATGGGCTTTCTGGCTCGCTTGGTTGGGGCCGGTGCGTTGGATGTAACCATGACGCTCCAATTTCCGTGGGTTCTACCTGCGAATCCGTGGTTATTCCAAATACAAATCGTTGAATATAGCACTCTCCTTAAAGAAAGGTGAGTGCTTCACTCCTCTGACAAGTATATGCAGTTGAAGCGGGGTTTGCCTGCGGCTCCTCTCGGCGGAAATCGTGTTGTCTCGCCGGCCGCCGGCGCCCCGCCTGGGACCCCGCCGCCCCCGCCGCCCCCGCCCCGGCGCCGCCCCCGTCTGGCGTTCTTTATCGGTATCTGAGAATCGCACGGAATTCTACCTGCGCAAACGTCGTTGAGATTCTCAAAAACCGATAAAGAAGGGAAGGGGAGCGAGAGGCGACGGCGGGGAGCGAGAGGCGACGGCGGGGAGCGAGAGGCGACGGCGGGGAGCGAGTAGAATAGTGCATGTTGTCGCTTTTCTCGGCTGGGTGGTCTTGTGCAACTTGGTCGAGGCTCTACAAGGGAAGGGGTTCTTATGGCAGACGAGAACACGCAGGCGCCTCAGACGGCGCCCGCCCCGGAGACGTCGCGCCGCCCATACGAGGGCGTGCCCGCAAACGTGGTGAGGAGCGTGCCCAACCCGGCGAGCGCGCGCCTCTCGTGGACTGACGGCGAGAGGACCATCGACTACGTGTCCACGGCCGCCCACCTCGACGTCCGTGACGACTCGGGGCGCCTTGAGGGCAAGATGTTCTCGCTCTCCTACGTGGCGGTGGACGCGGAGGGCCAGCCCAACGCCACCCGCCCGGTGACCTTTGCCTACAACGGCGGACCGGGCTCGGCTTCGGTGCCTATCAACTTCGGCGGCATTGGGCCCCGCCGCGTTGAGACCGACGGCACCAACCACCTGGCGGCATCCGCGCGGGTGGCCGACAACCCCCATACGCTGCTCAAGGACTCTGACCTCGTGTTTCTCGACGCCCTAGGTACCGGCTGGTCCGTGGTGGCTGACGATTGCGACCCCGCGACGGTCTTCTCGGTCGACGGCGACGCGGACGCCTTTGCCCGTGCGATCATGGACTGGCTCGAGAAGAACCACCGCTGGTCAAGCCCCATCTACCTCTATGGTGAGTCCTACGGCACCTTTAGGAACGCCGTGCTCATGAGGCTCCTGGGCGAGAGGTCCGTCAAGCTCACCGGCGTGGTGATGCTCTCGGCCATCTGGGACTGGGTGCAGACGCTTCCCGGCGAGGACCTCTACTACCTGGGCATGATGCCCACCTACGCGGCTGCGGCGCAGTTCTTTGGCCGCACGGGCGAGGGCGTGGACCCCGACGAGTGGTTTGACCGCGCGATGGACTTTGCCGACGAGACGCTGGCACCGGCGCTTCTCCGCGGCGACCGCCTGGGCGCGGAACGCGAGTGCGACGTGGCGCGCGAGCTCTCGCAGTTCGTGGGTCTGCCCGTCGACTTCCTTGCGCGTCACCACCTGCGCGTGGAGCTCACGGAGTTTCGCCGCGAGCTGTTGCGCGACGAGGGACGCGTGTGCGGCCGCCTGGATATGCGCTTCTGCTCGGACGAGCCGTCGCCCATGCAGGCAAGCCTCGACTGGCTGGGCGGCGAGGATGCCGCTGACGACGCCGTGGAGGCCAACTGGACCAACGCCTTCCGCGCGTTCTGCGCGGACGAGCTGGGCTACCAGGGCCCCTCGGTTTACCTGGGGCAGAACTGGGAGCGCGTGGGCCACAAGTGGATTTGGCAGCACGAGGTTCCCGGTACGGGCGAGAAGGTCGGCGCGCCCAACGTGACCGGCGACGTCGCGCTTGCGCTGCGCCGCAACCCCACCATGAAGCTTGCCATCATCGGCGGTCGCTATGATGCGGCGACCACGTTCTGGAACGTGCG
Organism: Tractidigestivibacter scatoligenes; assembly: GCF_001494635.1. Classification (GTDB taxonomy): domain Bacteria; phylum Actinomycetota; class Coriobacteriia; order Coriobacteriales; family Atopobiaceae; genus Tractidigestivibacter; species Tractidigestivibacter scatoligenes. The sequence continues at coordinate 662,795 of NZ_LOJF01000001.1, forward strand.
CCACGACCTGAGCTGCCAGTTCCTCTCGCCCGCGCTCAAGGAGCGCGTGACTTGGCTGCGCTACGGCTGCGGCCACATGGCATACGTGGACGAGCCTACGCTGGCCGCCATGGACCGCGACATCCACGACTTCTACCAGAAGGCATGAGACAGAGGGACAGTCCCTTTGTCTCAATGAGGAGGCCGGCTCCTGCGCAAGGGGGTCGGCCTCCTCGCTAGGCACGGCGCCTAGAAGCCCAGCTCGCGCGCCGTGATGCCATCCTCTCGGCGCGTCACCAGGTACGCGTGGTGGATCTTGGGGTTGCGCGAGAAGTCCTCGGGGATGGTCTTGGCGGTGATGTCTTCGAGCTCCACGCCGGCCTTCTCGAGGGTCTCGACGTCTGGCTTGAAGCTCCGCAGGTTGCACGAGAAGATCGCGCAGCCGCCGCGCGAGAGCAACCTGGATACAGAGATGATGAGGTCCGCGTGGTCGCGTTGCACGTCCCACGAGCTGGAGTGCATGCGGTTTGAGTTGGAGAACGTAGGAACGTCGCAGAAGATGAGGTCCCAGGTGTAGCGGTGCTCGTGGCGGCGGTCAGCCACCCACTGCAGCACGTCTGCCTGGATGAACTCGTGGTTGCGGCCGACAAACCCGTTGCGCTCCATGTTGCGGTGCGCCCAGTCGAGCGACGGCCGGGAGAGGTCTACCGTGGTGGTGAGCCCCGCGCCGCCGTCCGCCGCGTAGCAGCTTGCCGTGCCGGTGTAGGCAAAGAGGTTGAGGAAGCTTCCGCCCGGCGTGCGCTTCATGAGCTCGCGCAGCATGGAGCGGGTCTCGCGGTGGTCGAGGAAGAGCCCGCAGTCAAGGCGCTCGGAGAAGTTGACCTCAAAGGTGAGGCCGCCCTCGTCCACGAGGTGCGCGCCGCGGGGTAGCTCCACGCGCCCGTCCCGCCTGCGCGCGGGGCGCTCGTCGCGCGCCGCTGGGCCGCGTCCCTCTCGCCCGCCGTCCGCGTACTGCGAGCCGCCGCGGGCCCGTGTGCGCACGCGCACGTGCACGTTGGCGGGATCCACGTCCAGTACGCGTGGCGCGATGGCCAGCACGTCGAGAAGGCGCCTGCGCGCAAGCCCCGCGTCCACGTCGCGCGGCGCGGCGTACTCGGAGACGTAGAGCCAGCGGCCCGGCGTGGCCGAGCCACGGAAGAGGTCGATTGAGACGGCGTAGTCCGGCAGGTCCGCGTCGTAGACGCGGTAGCAGCTCACGTCCTCGCGCGCCGCCCACTTGGCGCGGAGCTTGGCCACCTTGGCGAGGCGCGCGGCAAACTGGTCCGACGCCCCCACCAGCACGGGAACGCTGCCCGCGTCTCCGCGCAGCTGCACCATCGGGTGCTCTGCCGAGAGGGACATGGGGTCGTAGCAGCGGATGGTTGCGTCGTCGCGGCCCAAGATCACGGGGATCGCCTCCGCGGGCTCGCCGCCTGCGGCCGCGTCCGCCGCGTCGTCGGGGGAGAGCGCTACCACGCCGGCGCCCTCGTGCCCCGCCACGGCTCCAGCCCCTGCCGAGAAGAGCGAGAGCGCCTCGGCCTCGCTGGCAAGGTCGTCCGGCTGCGGCCACGCGAGGTCTGCCACCAGGAGCGGCGAGCCGTCGACCACGGCGGCCGCAAGTTCGCCTGCGGCGAGGAAGCGCGACTCCACGTCCATGCCAGCGGCGCGAAGAGCCCTTCTCGCCGCGCCCTCCGCGCCTGGCCGCGTGTCGCAGAGCAGAAGCTCCACGCTGTTCTCGGCGCCCGCTGCCGCGCGGTCTGCGGCTTCTGTGGCAAGCGCGTCCCAGGCCTCGGCGTCGTGGCCGGCCCAGTGCGCAAATCCCCAGCGTGTGCGCAGCAGCCCCGGCGCGCGGTCGAGCGCCTGGCTCGCCGCCTCCACGGCCACGCTGCCGGTGCCGGAGAAGAGGTCTACCAGCACGGGCGAGCCGTGTCGCACGTCGCGGAACCAGCAGCCGGCCTCCAGAAGCGCCGCTGCGTAATCCGCCCGGCGCGGAGCAAGGCGCCCGCGACCCAGGGGCGCCTCCCAGCCGCGGTTGAAGAGCGGCTCTCCCGTGAGGTCTATGCCCACGAGCGCGCGCTCGCGCGAGAGGCGCACCACAATGCCCACGTCCGGCATGTCCGTGTTCACCAGGGGCCGAGCGCCCCGGCGCGAGAGAAGCCTGTCTGCCACGGCGTCCTTCGAGCGCAGGGCCACAAACTGCGTGTTTCTCAGCTGGTCGTTGGTGCCGCGCGCCTCGATGGCCATGGTTGCGCCTGGTGCCACGTGGTCTTCCCAGGGGATGGCCGAGAGGCCCTCGTAGAGCTGGTCCGCATTGGCCGCCCCCACGCGCGCCAGCACGAGCGTCACGTTTGATGCCAGGCGCGACCACAGGCAGCAGCGGTAGGCGTCCGCAAGGCCTCCCGTGAACGAGACCTGGCCCACAAGCGGGCGCACTCCCTCGGCGCCAAGCGCGTGCAGCTCTCCTGCCAGCAGAGACTCGAAGCCCTTGGGGCATGTTGCGACAAACTCCATCGGGACACCTTTCGCCCGTGACCTGCGCGCCAGTCGGCGCGCCCAGCGGCGCCCACGCGCCGAGAAAACCATTGCGACCATGATACGTGTGCCGGCCTCGCGCGGCGGACGGCGCCCGACCATCCGCTCACAGCTCCACAAAGTCGTTCGTCCGCATGAGCGCCCCGCGCCGCGCCGTCACGGATAGAATCTAAGGTGCATTGTTCGTGCTTGTTCGTAGACAGCCGCAGCGCACCACGCGTGTTCGTGCGGCGGGAAGCAAGGGGGAACCATGGACGCAGGCGTGAAGGAAACCATCAAGCTTTGGCAGGACAACGTCAACGAGCCAGACCTCAAGGCCGAGCTTGACGCCCTTGTCAGCGCTGGCGATGAGGATGCGCTCAACGACGCCTTCTATCGCACGCTCGAGTTTGGCACTGCGGGCCTGCGCGGCACGCTCGGCGTGGGCACCAACCGCATGAACGTCTACGTGGTTGCCCAGGCAACCCAGGGCGTGGCCAACTACTTGAACGCCCACTATGACCACCCCACCATTGCCATCGCGCGCGATTCTCGCCTCAAGGGCGAGGACTTCCAGCGCGTGGCGGCCGGCGTCCTTGCTGCCAACGGCGTGCACGTCTACGTCTACCCGCGCATCGAGCCCGTCCCCACGCTCTCCTTTGCGGTGCGTTACCTGCACACCTCCGCGGGCATCGTGCTTACGGCGTCGCACAACCCGGCACAGTACAACGGCTACAAGGTCTACAACGACAACGGCGGCCAGATCGCCAACGAGGCCGCGGATGAGATCAGCGCCTCCATTGCCCAGACGCCCGTCTTTGGCGGCGTTAAGATGATGGACTTCGACGAGGGCCTCAAGCAGGGCCTCATCGAGTGGACGCCCGAGGAGGTTCTCGACGCCTTCATCGACGCCGTCAAGAAGGTCTCGGTCCCCGGCTTCAAGGCGCCCGAGGGCTACAAGGTTGTCTACACTCCGCTCAACGGCACCGGCATGGAGTGCGTCACGCGCATCCTCAAGGAGATTGGCGTGAACGACGTCACCGTTGTGCCCGAGCAGGCCAACCCCGACGGCAACTTCCCCACGTGCAAGTACCCCAACCCCGAGTTCCGCGAGGCGCTGCAGCTGGCGCTCGACCTTGCCGAGAAGGTCAAGCCCAACCTGGTCGTGGCTACTGATCCTGACGCTGACCGCATGGGCACCGCCATTCCGCACAACGGCGAGTACAAGCTGCTCACCGGCAACGAGATGGGCGTCCTCATGATGGACTGGCTCATCAAGATGGCAATCGACCGCGGCGAGGACCCCAAGCGCAAGGTCGCCGTGTCCACGATCGTCTCGTCCGTGATGCCTGACGCCCTGGCCAAGCACTACGGCTTTGAGATGCGCCGCGTGCTCACCGGCTTCAAGTACATTGGCGACCAGATCGACCAGCTCAAGGACGAGGGCGAGGAGGACCGCTTCCTCATGGGCTTCGAGGAGTCCTACGGCTACCTCGTGGGCACGCACGCGCGCGACAAGGACGCCATTGTGGCCGTGGAGATGTGCGTCGAGATGGCGGCGTACTACGCCGAGCGTGGCATGGACCTCTACGAAGCCATGGAGGAGCTCTACAAGCAGTATGGCTATTACCTCAACGGCACCGTGAACGCGCAGTTCCCGGGCGAGGCCGGTGCCAAGCGCATGGCGCAGATCATGACCGACCTGCGCGAGAAGCCCCTCACCGAGATCGCTGGCTACAAGGTCGTGGGCATGACCGACTTTGGCAAAGGCGCCGAGATGCCGCGCGTCTCCGGCCTGCAGAAGGAGCCCGCGCAGGAGCTGCCGGCTGCTAACGTGATCGAGTATCGCCTGGAGGACGACAACAAGGTGATCTTCCGTCCGTCTGGCACCGAGCCCAAGGTCAAGGCATACCTGTTCGCCAAGGGCGCCACGCGCGCCGAGGCTGAGGCCGTGCGCGCCAAGCTGCAGGCTGCCGCCGAGAAGGCCCTCTCGTGAGACAAAGGGAGTTTCCCCTTGTCTCATTAGAAGTTTGATGAAGCCCCGGCGCTTGTGCGTCGGGGCTTTTCGTTGTGTTTGTCGGCTAGCCCGCGAGGTGCTCGCGCACGCGTGCGAGCTGCAACTTGGTGACGCCGCAGGAAAGAAGGTACGCCCCAATCGAGCCGTAGCTCTCAAGCAGGCCGTCGTACACGCGGCCCATGAGCTTGGCCAGCACGTCCACGGTGGTGAAGCTGGGAGATACGCCCCGGTAGATGTAGGCGTCGACCTCCTCGCGCGAGGCAAACGAGTAGGTGTAGTCCGCCACGATGCTCGTGCGGTCCACTCCGCACAGGCCTAGAAGCAGCATCGACGTGATGCCGGTGCGATCCATCCCGGCTGCGCAGTGGTAGAGCACGCACTCCTCGGGTGCCGCATCGGCAAAGGCTGAGAAGATCTGGCGCATGGCCTCGTGGTTGTCGAGCATCCTGAGATAGCCGGAGGCGAGGTAGTCGCGCGCGTCTCCGGGAAGGTGCAGCCTGGGGTCGTGCAGGTTGACGCCAAAGAGCGGCACGTTTGTGTAGGTGACACCGGGGTAGGAGGCAAAGACGTCCGGCGAGCTTGCGCACTCCTGCGTGCTTCTCAGGTCAACCACCCGCGTGACGCCGTATTCGCGCAGGTAGTGGGCCTCCTTGCGCGAGAGCGTCGAGGTGGAGCCAGAGCGCAGGAAGCGATGGGTGAGCGTGGTTGCGCCGGCAGCGCGGCCGGGGCCCGTGGGCAGGGGATAGCCGCCTAGGTCGCGGCAGTTGTCGCCCACGGGAAGGAGCTGCCCGCCGTTGGTGGGTTTCTGCCCAGCAGCGCTCCCGTTGCCTTGCTTGCGGAACCAGCCCAGCATGTCTGTGCCTTCTCTACTCGTCGCGCTCGCGGTTGTAGAACTCCGTGATTTTGGCGTTGTAGTATTCGCCCTTCTTTCGCTCTATCCAGGCGTCGCGCTGCTCGACGATGGCGACGGCCTCGTCGGCGGCTTCCTCCATCGACTGGGGCCGCGCCTGTGCGAGGTAGGCGGCCATGCGCTCCATGGCGCCAACGGAGCCCAGGTAGAGGGCGAGCGCCTCGCCAAACTCCGCTGGCCAGCCGCAGCGCTGCGCCGCCCGAGCGAGCGCCTGGCGTGCCTGGTCCTTGTCCTCCGCCTCGTCCACTTCGGCCTCCCTTCGCAGTTTGCTTCTGCAATCCTAGCAGTGCGCGGCGGTCGGCCGAGTCGCAAGGTGGCAGCTCTGCTTGAGGGTGCTGATTTCGTAACTCGCGAGCAGGTCCAGGGGCGTTTCTGCGCTATCGAAGCGCTTGCACGGGGTCCTTGCGCGCGGCGCGGATTGCGGGTACGAGACCTGAGAGCACAGCAAGGATAATGCCCACCGCCAAGGCGGGAATGACGGTCCATGGGGTGGGAGATACCAGGCGTGTCTCCCCGGTGAGGTTTGCAATTGTGTAGGACAGCGGGAAGCTGGCAATGAGTGCGGCAAACGAACCTACACAGCCTGCAATGAGGCCAATCAGGGCGTTCTCCCAGCTAAACAGCTTGACAATGTCACGCCTGGCGGCTCCGAGCGCCCGTAATGTTCCTATTTCAGCACGACGCTCGATGGCCGCGACCGAGGTCACCGAGAACAGCATGAACACGCTCAGTGCCAACGCTAGCACCATGAGCGCGACAAGAGCGTTGTTCACGACGCCCACTACTTTGGTCACCTGCTCGACCCCGCGCTGGCTCATGTCCTCGTAGCTCAGCGGTGCCGAGTCATCGCCCACGACGTTCGAATTGAAGCTGTCGATCTCGTTCACAATCTGCGTTCGCTCGTCGACCCCAGCGGGATAGATGCGTATGGAGGTTGGCTTGTCTATATCGGCTGCACCCAACTCTTCCATGTTCTGAGCATATGCGCTGTTCAGCGTGGGTGGTGCGATAGACTCGATGTCATGCACGAAGTCTTCGTCAGAGAGGGCAGAAACCGTTGCCACGTCCTCTGCGCTAATGGTGAGGTTGCCGTTTTCATCAAAGTAGTCCTTGAAGTGCTCTCGCAGAGCAACGACCTGCTCGTCGCTTAGACTATCGATGTAGGCTCGCTTGGCGGGGGAAAGCTCCATCTCGTCCACTACCGCACGAAATGCCCCGCGCGCCCGAGCGGCCTCGGCAGCCTGCTTGGAACCCCGCGATTCCTCCGAGAACTTCCGCCCGGTAAAGACGTCCACATCTGGCGATGCCTTCTGGGCAACTGCGACCTCGCTCTGATTACAGTGCTCGACAAGCCAGGGAATGAGCGTCGAGCTGTATCCGATTGCTCCGGTTTCTGCAACGTCTTTAATCTCGGCGGACTCGCGCACGATCCCCACAATCTTGAGTTTGGGGGCGTTCGCTAGCGCCTGGTCCATTTGACTGCTGCCTTGTGTGACCTTCATCCAGCCGCTGCCGCTTTGTACGTAATAGTCGCAAGCAGGCATGATGGTGAACTCGCGCCCGAGCAGGTCATCGAACGAATATGAATCGCTGATTCCTGGAATTTGCGTGTCCTGCTTGTTCAGGAGGAGGTCGGCTGACACGTCCTTTAATGCCTGAAGGTCCGCGATGCCGGTCGCATAGAGGAAGTAGTCGGAAACGCGACCTTGCCGGTCGGTAATGATGACCGCCTCGTCATACTCCGTTGGCATCTTTCCGGCGAGAAGTTCATACGGGCTCTTGCCGGTATGCTCGTTGTACGGAAGCTCGCGCACGAGGGACGTTGGGTCTGGAAGCACGTTCGAGAGCGCATCTTCCCCGTCGCTCCCAAACACGTGACTCAGCGAGAGGTTCTTCAGCAGCGTCGCGGAGCCATCGTCCACAATGCAGGTTCCTGCAGAGTCATAGAGGTCCAGCGGTTCGTCATAGCCCACCTGCACGTCATATGCATTGTCCCAGATGCTTGACTGGGCTGAGTTTACGTACCACAGAAACTCTTGCAGGTCGCTCGCGCGGCTTCCCTGGAGTGCGGCAAAGGTCACGTCTTCGGCGATGGGGGAGGTTGTCACCTCAGTTGGGGTTTCGTCTGTCCCGGAAGTGCTGTCAACATCGTTGATCGCGACTTGGGATATTGCAGCAGCTGTGCCGTTCTGCTGTATCACGATGGGATTTGTAGCCAGAGTGGTTGCCGCTACCTGACGCGTGTAGGCGCGTGCGCCGTCCTGCACCGAAAGCGCGAGGCACATGCCCATGATGCCCAACGCGGCCACCACGGTTGTGATGATTGCCCGCTGCCGCTTGTTGCGCATGTGGCTGAGGGCTGTCCTGCGAATGAGTCTGCTGCGCTGCTGCGGCTTGTGGAATGCGAGCCCGGCTTCCGCGCCTGTCGACTCTGGCTCTGGGGTCTCCTGCGGCTCGGGCTTCTCGGCAGGTGGCTCTTCTCCAGGCTTGGTGTCGCTAACCACGCAGCGCTCGCCAAGCTCGATGACGCGACCCGCATACTCATGGGCAAGCTCGCGGTTGTGGGTTACCACGATGACCAGGCGTGATTTTGACGCTTGAGCGAGAAGGTCCATGACCTGCCGGCTGCTTTGAATGTCAAGCGCCCCGGTGGGTTCGTCGGCGAGTATCACTCGGGGATTTTTCACGAGTGCTCGCGCAACGGCTACGCGCTGTGCCTGTCCGCCAGAGAGCTCGGAGGGCATGTGCGATTCAAGCCCCGAAAGCCCCACCTCGTCGAGCGCGCGCTGCACAAGCTCGTCAGCATTATCGTACGCAAGCGATTCGTGATCTTGAGCCATGTCAAGCGCCAACCGCACGTTGTCGGCCACGTTGAGATAATCCACCAGGTGAGCGTCCTGGAATACGAAGCCCACAAGATCGCTTCGATAGGAATCCCAGTCTTTCTCGTCAAACGAGGATGATGCCATGCCGTCTATCTGAAGCGAGCCTTCGTAGTCATGCTCGAGTCCCCCAAGGATATTGAGCAGCGTTGTCTTTCCGCATCCCGAGCGGCCGAGAATCGCCACGAGCCCACGACTGCCAAAAGAAAGCGAGAGCCGGCTCAGAACGAGCTGGCTCCCGTAGCGCTTTGTGATCGACTCAGCTTGAATCATTGGGGTTTCCTAAGCCGTTGAGCGCGCGTTGCTCCTACTTCACGTAGATATCGGAGACGAGCTGCTGATATGCGCTCTTGAAGTTTGACATGTTGCTGCCGGTGCCCGAGACAAAGTCCGGGGTGGCAGAGAAGATGACTACCTCGGTGTAGTTGGAGAACGTGAAGGATGCGGCAACCGCAAAGTAGTTCTTGTTTTCTCCCGCAGCCAGGCACATGCCTTGTGCCTGGGAAGCCATCGGTCTCAGATTGTAGCTCGAGAGAACGTTGGAGGCGAGTTCTGAATTCGCGCTTGCGGAAACCACGTGGTCGCTTGAAAGCCCGGCCTTGCTCATGCAGTCAGCAAGATCCTTGGCCTTGAAGTCGGTCTTCTTGATGACCGTTACGTATGCAACGCAGCCCGTGCTCTGCTCGGTGATGTTGTCAGAGGAACTGATGTTTACGAGCGCCCACTGGCCGTCCAGCGTCTTTACGTCGTCATCGGTTAGGGAGAGGCCGCTGCCGTAGCTGCCCGACCCGGAGTTCACCTTCTCTTGGACAAGCTTGGCAGCATCCTGGTTTGAGAAGTAGACCGGCTCGTCGGCTACGTTTGCCTTGGTCGCAGACGAGAGCGCGGTGGAATCTCCGCTCATCACTTTCCCAAGCATTCCGTTGGAAGAGCCAATCGCGGGGAGAACCAAGAACACGACAAGGAGGACTGCTGCCACCGCAATGGCGCCAATGATTGCGAACATGGGGACCTTGCTCTTTGGCTTAGCGGCGGTGCCCATGGTGCTTGCTCCGGTGGCTGGAGTATAGGGAGGCACGGCAGGGCTTGTGCCAAAGGACCCGGCGTTAGGCATCTGGCCGTTGACCTGCGGTGCGGGGTTGGTGCTCGGAATTGGCTGCGTGCCGGTAGCGCTACTCTGCGTTAATGGCTGGCCGCACTTCTGGCAGAACTTCGCTCCGTCGACGTTCTTCGTTCCGCATTTTGGACAGAACATGGCAAGTCCTCCTTAGGTCAACTTCAAATGCCATGGCAAGATTATCGCCCAATGCTTTGGCGTTCGTTGCGCAACCTTTGGGAGAGGCAAATGCCCCGGTGGCACTTTTTCAGACTTTGCCTCGCTTGCCACACGTAAGCTTTTGTTGCGCAACAGACGCGTGGTTTTGTGCTGATACCATTCAGTAGACGGTTGGAGAATCCCGAACTAATTATTTGAGAGCGAGGCTGGCATGATTTGTCCCAAGTGCGGGGCCGAAAACGCCGACGGATCCCGGTTCTGCAAGACATGCGGAGCGCCCTTGGCAGATGCCACATCAACTGTAGACACAGCTGTACCCACGTATTCCAATAAGAGTTCAAAGAAAGCTCTGGTGGCGGTGATAGCCGTTGTGGCCGTTGTGCTGGTGGCGGTTCTGGCTGCAAACCTGCTGGGGCTTGTGCACATTGGGGCTTCTTCAAGCGCGGGGTCGCAGGCTTCTGGCGGCAAGACTTCGCCTGACACTACCGTGGTGAGCTCCGCTCTCTGGTCTGGGAATGACACCTCGCCTTACGTAGACCAAGATGGGACGGAGTGCGGGAACACCCCTTCGAATTATGGGCAGCGAGCTGAAACCGTAAGCGATTCTGACTACGACTACTTCTACTCCGATAGCGAGGGCGGCCTTTGCCGGGCAAAGAAGGGCAGCTCGCAGGTGGATGTCATCCTTCCTACCAGCAAGCTCGAGAGCGCGAACTCACACACAACTTTCTACCTCAACAAAGACGGTGACACTCTCTACTTCATGGAGATATACTCGCGCTATAATGAATCCTCGGATAGTTCGTTTGCCATTTGCTCGGTTGGTGCCGATGGCTCGGGCTTCACCACGCTCCTAGAAATCCCATCGACGGATAAAAGCACGGGGTCATACTCCTACATCAGCGGACTCTACTTGTACGATCACACGCTGTACTTTGTCGTGGAGAGCATGTCCGGTGGGTCAATGTATTCAGATTACACGTACGATGTGTATACGATGGATGAGGATGGATCAAACCAGCAAAAGCGCTGCAGCATACAGCATGTAGGTGCTTCTACGCTGTTTGTGACGAAGGAGAAGGTTTACTACTCCTATAACTGTCCAGACACTGAAAATCCTGGAGATTATTCGCGCAGCAGCGTGTTCTCCCAGAACTTGGATGGGTCTGACCAGCAGGAGATTTATGTGAGCAACCTGGATTGGATTGCGGATGGCCCCATCGTTCAGGACGGTTTTGTCTACGTAACGGAAAGCAACTTAACCAACTATGCCGTGGGCGATTGGAGCTTCCAATTGACACGTATGGATACGTCAGGAAACGCTCCAAGTGTAATTTGGAGTGGGAAGACGGGTCGCAACTCTTACTATAAGTTGAGCGCCATTGCTGGCAACAGCGTGTATTTGGCGGAAACCAATGACGGAAGGCTGGCGAGTCTTATCAGCGTACCCCTCTCGGGTGGTGACTCAGCTACACTCGATACGAGCTTTGCGGGCATGGATCCCGTACTTTCTAACTCTTGCGACTGCCTGCTTCTGTATGGTTATGGCATGGGGACCTGGTCCAGTGGCGCAGAGGTATCGCGCATCGGCTTTGACGGCACGGTGTTCCGCGAGGTAGTCGGCTAGAGGCTGTTCAGTTGTGGCGTGATGCTCATCATCGCGCCCCTGGGGGCCATCCCTGCTTGGGTGTAAAGTGCTGACAGGCAATTGCCGTTGTCTGCCAGCACTTTTGTTGTGAAAGGAATCGTGATCGTGCCGAGTATCCTGTTCGTCTGCCACGGCAACATCTGCCGCTCGACCATGGCCCAGTTCGTGATGGAGGAGCTGGTACGTCGCGCCGGCCGCGAAGGAGGCTTCCAGATCGACTCTGCCGCGACCAGCCGCGAGGAGCTTGGCAACGACGTTCACCCCGGCACGCGCGAGCGCCTGCGTCGAGCGGGCATCCCCTGTGGCCACCACGCCGCTCGCCAGATGGGGCCAAGGGACTACGACCGCTTCGACTACATCGTTGGCATGGACCGAGACAACTATGACGGCATGTACCGGCTGCTTCTGGGCGAGAGGGGCATGGGTTTCTCGTGGCCGCCCGTCTCGGCGCAGCTTGTGCGCGAGGCGGATCCGCTGCACAAGGTCTCGCTGCTCATGGACTGGACCGGCCACCCGCGCGACGTGGCGGACCCCTGGTACACGGGCAACTTCGATGCCACCTTTGACGATGTGATGGCCGGCTGCACAGCGATGCTCGACAAGCTGCTTGCCAGGGGCGAGGGTCGCTAGCGATGGGCGAAATGGGCGAGATGGGTGAGCAGATCCCCATGGAGCTTCTGGCGCCTGCGGGTGGCCCGGAGCAGCTGCGCGAGGTCATCCACTTTGGCGCAGACGCGGTCTATCTGGCTGGCCAGCGCTGGGGCATGCGCGCCGGTAGCCGTAACTTCTCGGACGAGGAGCTGATAAGGGCGGTGGCCTACGCGCACGCGCGGGGCGTTGCGGTCCACGTGACCGTGAACACGGTCATGACCGATAGGGACGCAGACGCGCTACCGGTGTTCTTCTCGCTTCTGACAGAGGCCGGCGCAGACGCGGTGATCGTGGCCGACCTCGGCGCCATTGCGCTTGCGCGCAGGTACGCGCCGCAGGTGGCGGTGCACGTCTCAACGCAGGCATCGGTTATGAGCGCCGCCGCGGCCGAGGAGTACGCGCGGCTTGGGGCCAGGCGCGTGGTTCTCGCCCGCGAGATGACGCTTGGGCAGATCGCCGAGCTGCGGCGCCGCGTGACGGGGGAGCTCGAGCTTGAGGCATTCGCGCACGGCTCGATGTGCATGGCGTACTCCGGGCGGTGCCTGCTCTCGGCAGGGCTCATGGGGCCAGGGCGCTCCGCCGGCCACGGGGCCTGCGCGCAGCCCTGTCGCTGGGCGTGGTCGCTCACGGAGGAGAGGTCTGGGGCGGTGCTGCCGGTTGAGCAGGATGGCCGTGCGAGCTACCTGCTCTCGTCGAATGACCTCTGCATGATCGAGCACCTTGGTGACCTGCGCGCGGCGGGCGTTGACGCCATCAAGCTGGAGGGTCGCTCGAAGGGCGCCTATTACGCGGCGGCGGTGACCAACGCCTACCGCCACGTGCTGGATGGCGAGGACGCGCGACCGTGGCGTCAGGAGCTGGACCTCGTGAGCCATCGCCCGTACTCAACGGGCTTCTACCTGGGAGAACCCCAGCAAAACCCGGGCAGGGTGGACTACCAGCGCGAGAGGCGCCTCGTGGGCGTGGTGGAGCAGGCCTCGGCTGGCGCGGACGGTGCGTGCGTCGCTTGCGTCCGTTGCCGCAACCGTGCTGACGTCGGCGGCGAGCTTGAGGTGCTCTCGCCCGGCCAGCCGGTGCGAAGCTTTGAGCTGGACGCGCCTCTCGTCACCAATGGCGAGCTCTACCAGCTGAGGCTTCCTTTTGCTGTGGAGCCGCTCGACCTGCTCTGCGTGCGGGTGAAAAGGTAAATCCTTCTCTCAATTCGCAAACTCAAGCAGTTGCTTTGGGGTATGATTACTACTGAATTTCGGAAGTAATGAGGGGACATGCAATTTGCCCAGCAGGACATCAAGCTCTTCTGGGAAGACCCCGTAGCTCATCCGCCGCGACGGGTTCCTCCCGAAGTTAGGAAAGCGCTTTTTCGGAAGCTGCAGATGATCGATGCGGCGGCTGATATCAATGACCTTCGTGTGCCTCCTGGAAACAGACTTGAGCAATTGCGTGGAAACACGAAGGGGCTCTATAGCATTCGCGTCAATGACCAATGGCGAATCTGCTTTACCTGGCGAGATGGGGAAGCGAAGGGAGTTGAGCTCTGTGACTACCATTCATAGCTATATTTCCACCCCAGGCGAGATTCTTCTCGAGGAGTTTCTCGAGCCGATGGGCATTAGCCAGTACCGGCTTGCCAAAGCCATTGGCAAGCCGCAGTCTGCGATATCCGACATCGTGAATGGTCGGCGAGGCATTACAGCTGAGATGGCATGGCTTCTGGGGGAGGCGCTGGGGACCACCGCTCAATTCTGGCTCAACCTGCAGTCGACCTATGACCTAAAGACAATTGATACTACCAAGCTTCCGCATGTAGAAGCTCTTGTCGGTTAGGGCCGCTCCCGGAGGGGCATCCCGCCGCGTATATGTGTCACTCGCCGAATAGCAATTAGAAGCCGGCTGTACTGCTCGGGCAATATGTTATACAGAAGATAACATTAGCCCAAGGGACTGCCGGCAGCTGCCCTTCGTCTGTCCGCTGCGTCCCTCACGTCCGTCCGCGCGGCATGCCCGCGGGAGGGAAGGGAAGGGGAGCACATGAGCAGGATCGTGATCGTCGGCGCCAACCACGCGGGGACCGCGGCGGCCAACGCCATTCTCGACAACCACCCCGGCAACGAGGTCGTGATCATCGACCAGAACAGCAACATCAGCTTTTTGGGGTGCGGCATGGCGCTGTGGATTGGTCGGCAGATCTCTGGTCCGGACGGCCTCTTCTACCAGACCAAGGAGGGCTTCGAGGCCAAGGGCGCAACGGTCTTCATGGAGACGCGCGTCGAGTCCATCGACTACGACGCGCAGGTGGTCCACGCCGTTGCGGCGGACGGCACGCGCGTTGACCAGCCCTACGACAAGCTCATCCTGGCCACGGGTTCGCTGCCCATCATCCCGCCCATCGAGGGCGTAGACCTCCAGAACGTCCAGCGCGTGAAGCTCTTCCAGGACGCGCAGGCAGTGGTCGAGAAGCTCAAGGACCCCGCCATCCGCCGCGTGACCGTGGTTGGCGCGGGCTACATTGGCGTCGAGCTGGCGGAGGCCTTCCAGCGAAACGGCCGCGAGGTAACGCTCGTCGACATGGCGCCTGCCTGCGTCTCCGGCAACTTTGACGAGGAGTTTTGCGACCTCATGGCCGAGAACCTCCGCAGTCACGGCATCGAGCTCGCCTTTGGCGAGAAGGTCCTGCGCCTTGAGGGCGAGAACGGCAAGGTGGCCCGCGTGGTAACCGACAAGGGCACCCACCAGGCGGACCTCGTGTGCCTGTGTATTGGCTTCAAGCCAAATGCCGCGCTTTTCGAGGGCGCAGGCTTTGACACGCTGCGGAACGGCGCGCTTCTCGTCGACCACCACCAGGAGACCAGCCGTCGAGGCGTGTATGCGGTGGGGGATTGCTCCAGCTGCTATAGCAACGCCAAGGATGGCGAGCCGGCTTACATTGCGCTGGCGACAAACGCCGTGCGCTCGGGCATCGTGGCGGGTCACAACGCCTGCGGCATGGCAATCGAGGGCGTGGGCGTGCAGGGCTCCTCGGGCATCTGCATCTACGACCTCAAGATGGTGGCCACGGGCCTCACCGAGGCGGCCGCGCGCAGGGCGGGCTACGATGCCTGCGTGAGTGACTTCTCGCAGGTGCAGAAGGCGACTTTCGTTGAGACCGAGAACCCCGAGGTCAAGATTCGCGTGGTCTTCGACGGCACCACGCGCAGGGTCCTTGGCGCGCAGATGGCCTCGACCTACGACATGAGCGCGGGCATCCACATGTTCTCGCTGGCGATTCAGGAGGGGCTGACCATCGACCGCCTGGCGCTGCTCGACGTCTTCTTCCTTCCGCACTTCAACCAGCCGTACAACTACTACACCATGGCGGCGTACTCCGCGGTCCTGGGCGCGTAGGGCTCGCGGCGGGATACAGATTCGGGTGCGAATGTGTGGCGGGGCGATACAGCTTCGGCATCCGAACGTGTATCGACCTGGGCGGGATACAGCTTCGAGTGCGAATGTGTGGCGGGGCGAGAAGAACCGCGGGATTTTGTTGCCCGGTAGTGGGATCCCATTGCCGGGCAATGGGATTCCATTGGAGGTTCCAATTAGTGTCGTCTCCGGGCGTTAGACTCTTGTGAGTCAACTCGATACCACAGGAGACATGCATGCCCTCTGACCAGCAGTTCTCGTTCTTCTCCGCAGCTAGCGACCAGCAGGCGCCCGCCGTCCAGCCCGCCGCGTCCGGTGCCGTCCAGCCGCCTGCCGCCAATCGCCCCTCCGCCGTTGACATCGACGGCCTCAACCGCGCGCAGCGCGACGCCGTGCTCTGCACGCACGGCCCGCTCTTGGTGCTTGCCGGCGCGGGCTCGGGCAAGACGCGCGTGCTCACGTACCGCATCGCGCACATGGTCGCCGACGAGGGCGTGCGCCCGTGGCAGGTGCTCGCCATTACGTTCACCAACAAGGCGGCGGCCGAGATGCGCGAGCGTCTCAACGCGCTTCTCCCCGGTGGCACCCGCGGCATGTGGGTGTGCACCTTCCACGCCATGTGCGTTCGCATGCTGCGAGACGACCCTGAGCTGGTGGGCTACCAGCCAAACTTCACCATCTACGACGATGATGACTCGAAGCGCCTGGTCAAGACCATCATGTCCGAGCTCGACGTGGACCCCAAGCAGTTCCCCATCCAGGCTATCCGCTCGCAGATCTCGGGCGCCAAGAACGCGCTCGTCTCGCCCGATGAGATGCAAGGCCAGGCCCAGACGCCGCTGGAGCGCAAGGCGGCGCAGGTCTACCGCGTGCTGCAGGGCCGCCTGGAGCGCGCCAACGCCATGGACTTCGACGACCTCCTGGTAAAGGCCTTCGAGCTTCTCGCCAAGAACCCGCAGGTACTCGACGCTTACCAGGAGCGCTTCCGCCAGATCAGCGTGGACGAGTACCAGGACACCAACGGCGTCCAGTACGCCATCACCAACCTTTTGGCTCGCAAGTACAGAAACCTCATGGTCGTGGGCGACGACGACCAGTCCATCTACTCCTGGCGCGGCGCGGACATCAAGAACATTCTCTCCTTCGAGAAGGACTATCCCGACGCCCACGTGGTCAAGCTCGAGCAGAACTACCGCTCCACCGGCCACATCCTCAACGCGGCCAACGCCGTGGTGGCCCACAACTCGCACCGCAAGGCCAAGCGCCTCTTCACCGACGCGGGCGATGGCGAGAAGATCCGCGTGTACCAGGCCGCGGACGAGCGCGACGAGGGCCGCTGGATTGGCTCGGAGATCGAGAAGCTGCACGACAAGGGCACCAGTTACGACGACGTTGCCGTCTTCTACCGCACCAACGCGCAGTCGCGCATCCTCGAAGACATGTTCCTGCGCGCCGGTGTGCCCTACAAGATCGTGGGTGGCACACGCTTCTTCGACCGCCAGGAGGTCCGCGACGTAATGGCCTACCTCAAGGTCGTCGTGAACCCGGATGACGACGTGGCCGCGCTGCGTGTGGTCAACACGCCGCGCCGCGGCATTGGCTCCACGTCCATCAACAAGATTCGCACGTACGCCGCCGAGAACCGCATCTCGTTCTTTGCCGCGTGCGAGGCGTGCATTGCCGAGCAGGGCCTGCTCTCGCCCAAGGTGCGCAACGCCCTCTCCGAGTTCACGGGTACCATCGAGGCCGGCCGCCACATGACGGGCGAGCTCTCGGACGTAGTGGAGGCCATCATCGATCGCTCCGGCCTCATCCGCGCCCTGGAAGCCGAGCACTCCGTCGAGGCAGACAGCCGCATCGAGAACATCAAGGAGTTCTACGGCGTCGCGGCCGAGTTCGACGAGACCCACGATGACGCAGCCGAGACGCTCGAGAGCCTGGAGCAGCTCCGGGCGGCGGGACTGGCGGACAGCTCGGCTTCCCCCAGCGGCGATTTCGTGAGCGAAGCGAGCGAGCGAGCGTCGTCAGACGCGAGCGCTGAGCCGCAGGGGGATGCCGGGCTGCCCGCCGTTGCGGCGGAGAAGCTTCCGGCGCTCATGGAGTGGCTCGCGCTGCGCTCGGACCTGGACTCGCTTGCGGGCTCGGCGAGCGCCGTCACCATGATGACCGTGCACTCGGCGAAGGGCCTGGAGTTCCCGGTGGTCTTCGTTGCCGGCATGGAGGAGGGAATCTTTCCGCACTCGGCGCACGAGGGCGACCCGGCGTCGATCGAGGAGGAGCGCCGCCTGGCGTACGTGGCCATCACGCGCGCCCGCAAGCGGCTCTACCTCACCTACGCCCTCACGCGCCGCACCTTTGGCTCGGTGCAGGCAAACCCGCGCAGCCGCTTTGTGAACGAGATTCCCGCGGCAGACGTTGAGGCCGTGGGCGTGGGTTCGTCGGGCTTCTCGGGTGTGGGCTGGGAGAAGCGCGGAGACAGGCACGGCACCTTTGGCAGCGGGCGCGGTTCCGAGGTCTATGGTGGCCACGTCTTTGGCTCGCGCACGCGCTCGACGGGCGGCTCTGTCGCCCCAAGCGCCGTGGCCTCCGCGCCCCTGCCGCGCCCGCAGGCCCCGCGCCGCGATGCGGCGAAGGCGGCGGAGTCCTTCTCGGCAGGAGATCACGTCTCGCACAAGACCTTTGGTCCCGGCGTGGTCATCGCCGCCAAGGGCGACACCATTGAGGTGCGCTTCTCTCGCACGGGCAAGACCAAGAAGCTCATGAAGGGCTTTGCGCCCATCGTGAAGATTGAGGGGTAACTCCGCTGCTCCCCGATGAGACAAAGGGAAACTCCCTTTGTCTCATTCGGGAGAGTATCATGGCTTCCCACGAACCGTTTGGCCACCTGGAGGGCGTGATGGGGGACATTCTCGCGGACATTGATACGTCGGCGCTCATAGGGAAGATTGTCTTTCTCGCCGTTGTCATTGGCGTCGCGCTGCTCGTGCAGCGTGTCGTGGTACACGGCCTCAAACGCGCGCTCGACGCGGCGGGCGTGCCCAAGGCGTCGATCTTCGTGAACATCGTGCGCGCCGTCATCTGGGTGTTTGCTCTGCTCGCCGTGCTCGAGCCCGTCTTTGGCGTCCAGCCCACCGCCTTTGTGGCCGCCCTGGGCGTGACTTCCGTGGTAATCTCCTTTGGCCTGCAGGACACGGTCTCAAACATCGTCGCTGGCCTGGGGCTCATGATGGGGCGCGTGGTGCGCCCCGGCGACCAGGTCACCATTGGCGGCTTTACCGGCGAGGTGGTGGACGTCACGTGGCGCTCGACTATGGTGCGCGACAAGGGCGGCAAGGTCGAGGTCATCCCCAACTCCGTCCTCAACAAGACTGCCCTTACGCGCGAGACGGACTGGTCGGTCACGGACTGCCCGGTCGAGTTCTACGCCGAGCCGGGAAGCGACCTGGACGCTGTGACCCGCGAGGTGCAGGACCTTGCGAGCAAGGCTTGCGGCGCCGCGCTTGCCCCCGACTACACGACTGAGGTCCTCTTCGACGCCCTGGGCCCCCTGGGAATGCACGGTACCGCCCACCTGCATCTTGTTGCCGGTTCCAACTACTCCGCGC
Organism: Tractidigestivibacter scatoligenes; assembly: GCF_001494635.1. Classification (GTDB taxonomy): domain Bacteria; phylum Actinomycetota; class Coriobacteriia; order Coriobacteriales; family Atopobiaceae; genus Tractidigestivibacter; species Tractidigestivibacter scatoligenes. The sequence continues at coordinate 681,712 of NZ_LOJF01000001.1, forward strand.
AGGCCGACGCCCTTGTGCGTGCCATCTCTCGCGCGCCGTGGGTCGCGCGGCCGGCGTCTGCCGCGGCTGCCGCCGCGGCAGACGCAACATCCAACACAACCAACTGAAAGGCAACGACTATGAAGACCATCGCAAGCTTCACCGTGAACCACCTCGTGCTCGAGCCCGGCGTCTACGTGAGCCGCGTGGACGAGGACCCCGCCACCGGCGCTGTGGTCACCACGTTTGACCTGCGCCTCACGGCGCCTAACCGCGAGCCCGTCATGGACACGGCGGCGGTCCACGCCATCGAGCATCTGGGTGCGACCTTCCTGAGAAACGACCCCGAGTGGTCAAGCCGCGTAGTCTACTTTGGCCCCATGGGCTGCCGCACGGGCTTCTACCTGGTGGTGTTTGGCCAGCGCACCTCGCGCGAAGTGCTGCCGCTCGTGCGTCGCTGCTTTGAGTTCGTGCGCGACTTCGAGGGCGAGATCCCGGGCGCCCGCCCCGAGGCCTGCGGCAACTGGCATGACGCTGACCTCAACCTGGCGCACTGGTGGGCGCGCCGCTACCTCGCCAACACGCTCGAGGTCATCGATGACGCGCATCTCACGTACCCTGCCCTGCTCGACGGCGAGAACAACGAGGAGTCCCACAATGCGTAGCGATATCAAGGTTGGCATCATCGGCGCTATGGAGGTCGAGGTGGCGCACCTCGTGGCAAGCCTTGAGGGCGAGTCCGTCTCGACCGTGGCCGGCATGGAGTTCCACGCGGGCACCCTGGGCGGCGTGCCGGTGGTCGTGGTGCGCTCCGGCGTTGGCAAGGTCAACGCCGGCGTGTGCGTGCAGGTGCTGGTAGACCGCTATTGCGTGACACACGTGGTGAACACCGGCGTCGCCGGGTCCCTCGATGCGCGCATCGACGTGGGCGACATCGTGGTCTCGACCGACTGCCGCTACCACGACGTGGACGCGACGGTCTTTGGCTACGAGCCGGGAGAGATTCCGCAGCTGGGATGCGTGAGCTTCTCGGCAGATGAGGGGCTTCGTGCGCAGGCCGTGGCAGCTGTGCACGACGTGGCGGGTGACGTGCGGGCCTTCGAGGGGCGCGTGGTCTCGGGCGACGTCTTTGTGACCGACGCGCACGACAAGGAGCGTCTGGCCCACGACTTTGGCGGCATGTGCTGCGAGATGGAAGGCACTGCTGTTGCCCAGACGGCATGGCTCAACCGCGTTCCGTTCGTGGTGGTGCGGGCGATCTCGGACAAGCCGGGGTCGACGACGCCCGTGGAGTACGCCGCGTTCGAGACGGCTGCGGCCGAGCACTGCGCCGCCATCGTCGCGCGAATGGTGTCGCGCCTGGGCGAGTAGGGCGAGGGCACCGGGGCCGCCGCTGGCGGCTGTCGCCGGAGGCGCCTAAATGTTGCAAATCTCTCCAAAAGCGGCTCTCCGGCGACAATGTCCTGTCTGTTGCTGCCGCTACGCCCCGCCGCGTCGGCCCCCGCGGCGCTACACCCCCTGGATCGCGATCCCCACGATCTCCGGGCCGGTGTGCACGAGAAGGTCCGCCGAGATTCCCGAGCGAATGACCTCCACCGCGTTGTCCACCTGCGCCAGCACGCGCTCCTCAAGTTCGTCGAACATGTCGACGCACGCGCTCGAGCAGCAGATGGCCACGCGCACCTTGTCATACTTTCTCGCCTGCTCCTCGACAAGGGCAATCTCGGTGTCGATGGAGCGCTCCCAGCCGCGCGCCTTGCGCGCCACCACGTAGGCGCCCTCCTCGTTGCAGGTGATTACAGGCTTGATGTTTAGCGCGGTGCCCAGGCGATACACGGCAGCGCTGATGCGTCCACCCTTGCGCAGGTAGTCCAGGCTCTTTACCGAGAAGAACACAGAGTTCTTATGTGCCACCAGCTCGAGCATCGCGCCAATGTGCTGCAGCGTGATGCCCTCCTCGACCATGCGCACGGCCTCCATCACCACAAGCCCGGCGGCAACGCCAATGGTCTTGGTGTCGACGACCTCAACGGGGAAGTCGTCCAGCTGATCGGCAACCATGCGCACGGTGTCGCAGGTGGCCGAGAGGCCCGAGGAGATGCTCACGAAGATAGCCGCCACGTAGCCGTCGTCATGCGCGCGGTCGAACTCGCGGCGAATGGTCGCGGGCGAGGGCAGCGAGGTCGAGGGCACCTCGGTTGCCATGCGCTCGACAAGCTGCTCGGGTGTGATGGTGACGCCGCTCTCGTACGTCGAGCCGTCCGAGAAGTTGATGCGCAGCGGGACAATGCGCACGTCATGCTCGTACGCGAAGGCGGCGGGCGTGTCCGTGCCCGTGTCGGTGATGACTGCGATTCTCTGGCTGTTCAACGTTTCCCCCAATGGACATCGGAGAAGGAAAGCGCGTCCGATTTTTTCGTTGTCACAACTATAGCCATTGCATCTAGTTTTTAATACTAGATAATCTAATCACACAGAATTCAAGTGTTTGCGAGAGGGGAGCGGCCATGGCGGACGAGCAGAACCAGGGGCGTGACCGGCGCACGCGTGACGCCTACCGCACGCTTGCCGAGCGCATGACGAGCATCCACATCTCGCGCTTCTCGGAGCTCCCGCGAATCGAGCTTTACCTGGACCAGCTTCTCTCCCTGGTTGACGACGAGCTCTCGTTCATGCGTCTGCCGGATGAAGGACCGCTGGTTACGGGCTCCATGGTGAACAACTACGTGAAGCGCCACGTGGTGCCGGCGCCCGTCAAGCACCGCTACACCAGGCGCCACGTCTGCTACGTGGTCTGCGTGTGCCTCTTCAAGCGCGTGCTCTCGATCGAGCAGGTCACGCGCCTCATTCGCCACGTGGAGGAGGAGAACCTCGACCTTCGCCACACCTACGACGAGCTCTGCGCGGCGCTGGAGTGCGCGCTTGCCGAGCAGTTCGCGGTGGGGCCGGACTTTGTTGCCCCGGCGGTGGAGCCGGTGATCGACCTGCGTGACGCCAACGGCGAGAAGGTCGACTCTCCGCTTGACCGGACCATCGAGGCCGCGGTGGTGAGCCTTGCGGCGAAGATCTACGTGGAGCAGGTCCTGGCGCTGGGGGAGGTGGCCGCCGCCGGGCAGCCCGGCGCGCACGTGGACAGCGACAGCCACGCAGCAGCAACCACGCCACCTGCCGTAACAACGGTAAAATAATTTTGCATCATTGGTTGGGTAGGATAAGAGGGTAACGAAGGGCCCGAGCGGCCTCTCCTCAAGGAAACGGACAACACAACCAATGGCAAGCATCTACGGTGAGCCCGCAGTCATCAGGCGCATCGAACAGCGCAGCGCTGTCCACAAGGTGACCTCCAACGGCACCATTGCTGCTGCGGTCATGGTGTTCGCTGCCATCGCGGCGGTCATCACGGCTAACTCGCCCGCCTACGAGGTGATTGAGGAGGTGCTCCACGCGCCCCTCTCGCTGGGCATTGGCCCCGCGACCTTCTCGATAACCATCGAGGCCTTTGTGAACGACTTCCTCATGGCCATCTTCTTCTTGCTGGTGGGCATAGAGCTCAAGTACGAGATGACCGTGGGGCAGCTGAGAAAGCCCAGGCAGGCCGCACTTCCCATGCTTGCCGCTGTTGGCGGCGTGGCTGCGCCCGCGGTGATCTACCTCATCATCAACGCCGGCGGCGCCGTGCACGGCTGGGCCACGCCCATCGCCACCGACATTGCCTTTGCTCTGGGCGTGATGTCGCTTCTCGGCGACCGCATTGCCCCCGCGACCAAGGTCTTCTTCCAGACCCTGGCCATCGCCGACGACATTCTGGCCATCGTGGTGATCGCACTCTTCTACGGCCAGACGCCCAACGTGGCCTGGGTGGCGGCGTCTCTCGGCGTGGTCATCGTGCTGTGGATCATTGCGCGCATGAAGGTCTACTCGGCCAAGCCCTACATGCTGGTGGGGCTGGCGCTGTGGGTGTGCATGTACAACTCCGGCATCCACGCAACGCTGGCCGGCGTGATCCTGGCGTTCTTCCTCCCTGCGCGCTCCGACGTGCGTCTCTCCAAGCTGGGCAACTGGCTTGACGCCCGCGCCCGCGAGCTGGACGACACGTATGACGACGAGAGCCACGTCCTTGGCCAGCACGACTTCACCACCGCCGCCGTGCGCGTGGAGCGCGTGATGCACCACGTCACGCCGCCGTTGGAGCGCATGGAGCGCTACATCTCGGTGCCGGTGAACTTTGTGATTCTGCCCATCTTTGCGTTTGTGAATGCGCAGGTGAGGATCGTGGACATGGACCTTGCTACGATCATCGCGGACCCGGTTACCAAGGGCGTCTACTTTGGCGCCGTGCTTGGCAAGCCCATTGGCATCATCCTGGTGACGTGGCTTCTCGTGCACATTGGCTTTGCCAAGCTGCCCAAGCACGTGGACTGGCTGCAGATCATTGCGGTAGGCATCATGGGCGGCCTGGGCTTCACGATGTCGATCCTCATCTCTGGCCTGGCCTTCACCGACCCTAACGAGGTCATGGCCGCCAAGTGCGCCATTCTCGCCGGGTCCGTTACCTCGGCCATCCTGGGACTGCTCTTTGTGCACGTGGCGAGCGCCGTGAAGGAACGGCGAGAATCCCGCGAGAACGCCCTCGAGATGGACGACGCGTCGTAGCTGCTGGGGGTCGGCGGCGGTCTTCGGCTCCGTCTCCGCTCACTCCTTCTTGCCTAGTTCCCGTGCACAGAATTTGCGGTTGCCGGCCCTTTTTGGGCGAATCGCCGAGTACGAAGCCTCTAACTTTTTACGGAGCCGCAGATAGGGAAATGGCACCTCTGGGGTGATACAAAGCGGAACCCCGAATTATTACCGGCAACCGCAATTTTTGGGCGGGCGTGCGGCTTTCTTTGCACCTCGACTCGCCGATTAAACTTCTCTCTGACATGTATGCCGACACCCCCCATCTCCTTCTTTAGCGGTTTCTGTGAAACGGAGTTCGTATTTGCCCAGTTGGCGAGCGGCACGATTCTCAAATACCGCTAAAGAATGCGGGGGAGGAGATGGGGGAGGAGATGAGAGGCCCCGCCTAGTACCGCTCGAGGCGCTTGCGGATGGCGAAGTACTCGGAGAGCAGCAGCACCAGAAGGATGCTCATCACCACTACGGCGCCCACCACGGCGCCGGAGAGCCCCGAGAAGCCCACGAGCAGCCACAGCACTGGCACCGAGAAGGCAAACGCAATGAGGTACAGCCTGCTCACGGCCTGCTGCTCGCGCAGCACGGTGATGATCTGGTACAGAAAGTCGATTGCCGCGCAGATGCCGCCGTTTACCACCATCACGTAGACCAGCGGTCTAAACTGCTCGAAGTCCAGCCCGTACAGGAAGCTCATGATGGGGATGCCCAGCCACCCCATGAAGAGCCCCACAATCACGGTGATGCCCGCAATCACGCCTATCATCGCAAGGATGATGAGGTCAAAGCGCTTGTGCTGCTCGGGGTCGTCCCAGATGCTCGCAAGGCGCAGCAGCTGCGGCTTGTAGATCATGGCCGCAGCCATGAGAATGGCGTGCGCGGGGAAGTACATGGCGTTGTAGTAGAGCTGGTTGTCGTACGAGAGCACCCCCTCGATGGCAAACTTGGGCATCGAGTCGATGAGGTTGTAGAGAAACGCCGCCAGGAACAGCGGGAAGCAGTTGACAAAGATCTCCTTCACGCCGCGCCACGTGAGCGGCAGCGAGCGCTCGGTCTCCATGAGCGCCAGCGGCAGCGTGAGCAGCACAAACGACGCCGCGGCGCCCACCGCCATGCCAATGCTCGCGGCCACCATGTTGCGCGTGATAAAGAGCAGCACCGTGAAGACCACAAACGAGAGCGCGCAGCGGACCGCCTGAGAGATGCCGGCCAGGTACAGCTTGTCCTTCTGCTGCAGCCTGCCCTCGTAGACGTCGCCCAGCGCGTCGAAGAAGCGGAATCCCATCACGCCGCACACGATGGCCGTCATGTCGCCGTTGTAGCCACGGATACGGCAGTACAGAAGGCCGATAAGCACCATGGCAACGCAGGTCGCAATGCGGTTGACCTGGTAGTCGTAGAACGAGTCCATCTCGTCGATGTCCGAGACCTGGTACGTGCGCACGCCATAGTTGCCCACAAAGAACAGGAGCGTACCCACGACCATGGCCATAGAGAAGAGGCCGGCGTTCTCGGCGCCCACAAACTGCGTGGCCACAATGGTGAGTAGCGGGAAGAACCCTCCCCAGCACGCCTGGCCAATGGAGTTGCACACGTAGTCTCGCGTGGTCTGGTGCGAGAGGTACTGCTCGGACTGCTGAGAGATGCTGCCCGAGAAAACCGAGGAGATCAGGCGGTCCCACCAGTGGTTGGTGACGCGGCGGAGGAAGCCCTCTTTCTTGGGCTTGGCCGCGCGGCTGGAGCGGCTCTCGTGCCTGCCGGCGCGCGATCCAACGAGTGAGCTCAGACCCGTCTCTTGGGCTCTCCCGCGCCGCCTGCTCGTTCGTGCCATGCGCCGACCATCCTCTCACAGCCACTGGGGCCAAGCATCTCTCGTCCGCCGGTCAACTATAGGGGCCATTGTATCGCGCCGCGTGAAAGCGGTCTTGCACCTGGCCCCATCGTGTACGTTGCGTTTCGCCTTTGCGGACGCTCGGTGGGATTGGCACCTAACGTGGGTTGGCTTGCTAAGGTTGTTCTGCATGCAGCGACATGCGGCACACGTGCAAGCCCGTCGGCGGGACCGGCGGGAGCTGAGGGAGGACACATGACAACAACCGAGGCTTCGAGCCAAGGGGAGGGACGCGCGCTCGTGAGGGCAAGCGAGGCGGAGCAGGCAAAGTCTGCCCTTGCGCTGGTCGACGTGCCCGAGGAGCTCCGTGACAACCTGGCGCTCTTCCTGCGCCTTGTTCGCAAGGTGCTCAAGGAGAACGACCCGGACCTTCTCGCCACCTTCGACCTGCTGCTGGGTGACGCCATCCGCGTGACGTACGCCGACGGCGTGGCGCACACGGACCAGAAGGCCGCCCTGGCCGAGCAGGCGTTCCAGGAGTTTGTCTCCACCATCGACGGGCTTTCCATGGACAGGGCGACGCTGCTCATGCGCGCCTTTGTCACCTACTTCCATCTGGCGAACATCTGCGAGGAGAACTACCGCGTGTCCTCGCTGCGCCGCCGCGAGAGCGAGGTGCCCACCACCGAGACAGCCGATCCCATCAACGACCTCACGGTGGCCTATGGCCAGCTGGTAGACGAGTGCGGTCGCGCAAAGGCGACGGCGCTTCTCAACCGCCTTGAGTTCCATCCCGTCTTCACCGCGCACCCCACCGAGGCGCGCCGCAAGGCCGTCGAGGGCAAGATCCGCCGCATCTCCGAGCTTCTCGCCAAGCGCTCCACGCTCGCCGGCGTCGAGCTGGTGGAGAACGAACGCCTCATGCTGCAGGAGATTGACGCGCTGGTGCGCACCTCGCCCATCGCGTACAAGAAGCCCACGCCCGTCGAGGAGGCCGACACCGTCATCGACATCTTCGACGCCACGCTCTTCGACATGGTGCCCGAGGTCTATCGTCGCTTTGATGACTGGGAGCTGGGCGAGCGCGCCGGCACCGTGCCGCCCGTGTGCCCGGCGTTCTTCCACCCCGGCAGCTGGATTGGCTCCGACCGCGACGGCAACCCCAACGTCACCGCAAAGGTGAGCCGCAAGGTGGCCGAGAAGTTCCGCGTGCACGTGCTTGAGGCCCTGGCCGACAGGACCTACTACGTGGGCCGCAACCTCACGCTGGACGCGCGCTTCACCAAGCCCTCCGACGCCCTCGTGAACCTGTGGAACCACCAGGTCGAGATGAGCGAGGTCCTCTCGCAGCGCGCGCTTGAGGTCTCCACCTCCGAGCTGCACCGCGCCGTCATGATCGTGATCTCTGACCGCCTGCGCGCCACCATCCAGCGTACGGCTGACATCATGTACGCCTCGGCCGACGACTACATTGCCGACCTGCGCATTGTTCAGCGCTCGCTGGCGGCGGCCGGTGCCGTGCGCACGGCGTACGGCCCGCTGCAGAAGCTCATCTGGCAGGCGGAGACCTTTGGGTTCCACCTGGTCGAGATGGAGTTCCGCCAGCACTCGCTCGTGCACGCCCGCGCGCTCGAGGACATCCGCGAGCACGGGCGCTGGGGTGAGAGGGGCGAGCTGCAGCCCATGACGCGCGAGGTTCTCGACACCTTCCGCGCCATCGGCAGCATCCAGCGCATCAACGGCGTGAAGGCCGCGCGGCGCTACATCATCTCCTTCACGCAGTCGGCGCAGAACGTGGCCGACGTCTACGAGCTGGCCCGCCTTGCCTTTGCGCACGAGGCGGACGTCCCCGTGCTCGACGTGATTCCGCTCTTCGAGCAGGTGGAGGACCTGGAGAACGCCGTCGACACGCTGGACCAGATCATCAAGCTTGAGCCCGTGCAGAGGCGCCTTGCCCAGACCGGCAGGCGCATGGAGGTCATGCTCGGCTACTCCGACTCCTCCAAGGACGCCGGCCCTACCTCGGCCACGCTGGTGCTGCACGCGGCGCAGGCGGCTATCGCTCAGTGGGCCGAGAGGAACGACATCGACCTGGTGCTCATGCACGGCCGCGGCGGCGCGGTGGGACGCGGCGGCGGCCCGGCAAACCGCGCGGTTCTCTCGCAGCCCAAGGGCTCGGTCAACTGCCGCTTCAAGCTCACCGAGCAGGGCGAGGTCATCTTTGCTCGCTACGGCGATCCCACGCTGGCCAGGCGCCACGTGGAGTCCGTTGCCGGCGCCACGCTGCTGCAGTCCTCGCCGTCCATCGAGTACGTGAACACCGAGACCACGGCCAAGTACGCCGACCTGGCCGCCAAGCTGGACAGCGCCTCTCGCCGTCGCTACCGCGAGCTCTTGGAGACCGAGGGCTTTGCGGAGTGGTTCTCCACGGTCACGCCGCTTACCGAGATTGGCCTCATGCCCATTGGCTCGCGTCCCGCAAAGCGCGGCCTGGGTGCCAAGTCCCTGGACGACCTGCGCACCATTCCGTGGATCTTCTCGTGGTCGCAGGCGCGCATCAACCTGGCCGCGTGGTACGGGCTGGGCACGGCGTGCGAGGAGCTGGGTGACCTCGACCTTCTCCGCCAGGCCTACGCGGAGTGGCCGCTGTTCACGACGTTCGTCGACAATATTGAGATGTCGCTCTCCAAGACCGACGAGCGCATTGGCCGCATGTACCTGGCGCTGGGCTCGCGCGACGACCTGTCCGAGAAGGTTCTGAAGGAGATGCGCCTCACGCGCAAGTGGGTGCTGGCCATTGTGGGTGACGCGTGGCCGCTGGAGCACCGTCGCGTGCTGGGGCCGGTGATTCGCGCAAGACTGCCGTTCGTGAACGTGCTCTCCGTGACGCAGGTGCGTGCGCTGCGCGAGATGCGCACCCGCGGCGAGCACCTCACGCCGGAGGAGCGCGAGCGGTTCATCTACCTCATCCTGTGCACCGTGTCCGGTGTTGCCGCCGGCCTGCAGAACACGGGGTGACGGCGAGGTCGACCGGAGGACGGCGGACGGCCGGTGCGTGGCCACCCCGCGGCCGGTGACGCCCGAAGGCGCGTTTTCCAGCTATCGCGTTTGAAAGCCACTCCCCGGCGTCGTTCTGGCGCCGGGGAGTTCGTCTTAGCAGGGATTACGTCCAAAGTGACCCTTCGGTCGCCGCTTTGACGCCCGAGGGAGACTTTCGTCCTGTGCTCGCCTTGCCGCCAGCCCTCCCCCAGGAAACCTGCGGGTTAATAGCACCCGTGCGACGACGTTGCCGAGAAGAACCGCAGGTAGATGGGCTGGCCCTTCTCGGCGCACTGCTATTAACCCGCAGGTTTGGTTTGGGGGGCGCTGGGAGGGCCTTGTTTGTCGCCGCCTGGACGTTTTCCGTTGCCGCTGGAGCCCCGCTTGCCGCCTCTAGGACCCGCCCCTGTCCCCTCTCGCAGAGAATAGCTCCTTTTCTTAATCGGGCACCGCATTTGCCCAGTTGTCGCGCAGCGGTATTAAGAAAAGGAGCTATTCTCTGCATCGAGGGCCGCTTGCCGGTGACGGAGCTTGTGGGGCGAGAAGGGCCGCTTGCCCCGCCGTCAGCCAGTCCTCGTTGCCCTTCTCGCTGAGCAGTATTTGTGATGTGAGAAAAACTTGCGATTGACGGTTGCGTTACATGAGCGTTTTCGCGTAAGATACTCCTCGCTGCAACCCCAGCAGCAGAGATTCGGGCGTTTAGCTCAGGGGGAGAGCGCTTCCCTGACACGGAAGAGGTCAGAAGTTCAAATCTTCTAACGCCCACCATAAACTCGCAGGTCAGAGGCTATGTCCTCTGGCCTGTTTTCGTTTGGTGCACGCAAGAGTGCACGCGGAGTGCACACAACCCATCCAGGACGCTTCCGCGGAATGCCGTTTCATCTGCGTGTCAAAATTTACCTTATACATTTTGAACTCTCCATTATGCAGACACATTTTTCGAGTCCGCAGTGCCGCCCCGCGTGCATGACGGTCGTCCATGATCCTTCTTCCAGCTGACCGTAGCTGTGCCGATTTTCTGGTCGGGAAGCCACGGGAAGCCCGTGGAAGCCAGGCGTCCACGCGAGGCACGCATGGTCGAAAGTGCCAGTCATATACATGTGTCGTCGCCACTCATGGCGACGCGCACGACTGGCACATGGTGGCACACGATGTCACCCGAGACGGGAACATTTGGGAGGGATTCGCATGGCTGCGGATCAGGCCGGGAGCCGCACGGACAACGGGCATCGGGGAGAATCCCCCGCCGTTCCGAGGAACGAGGAGGACCTCGAGAGGATCGCCCGTATCTGCGCGGCGGGTGCCGATGGCGACCTCTGGATGGACACGCGTTCGGTCGAGCTCTACCTGGGGATCTCCAGGCGCACCCTGTACCGGCTCGTGAAGAACGGCGCCATACCCGTGAGCAGGGTCGGCAGGAGGATTCGCGTGAGCAAGCGCGCCCTCGACGCCGCCGTAGCGGCAGGTCTGGTCTGGTGACCCGCCGTGCCCCCGAAAGAACAAGGCAACGTCGCTCGTATAACGTTTTATGAGCAGCGGCCGGCAGGCCGGGCCCGCGTCTCCAACGGCCTGCCAGCAGGCCCCCACCACCGGCTTCGGACGCCGGTCGGAACCCAACGAGGCGAACGGGGGCGATTCCGATGAGTGGAAGAGGCGGCGAAGAGGAGAGGGTAATCTACGTCCTGCAGATGGTGCAGGACTACCTGACCATAGCGGACGTGGGGAAGCTGATGCACGTGAAGGTAACCACGGTCCGTGAGCTCGCCTTGAGGGACGTCGATCCGATACCCTTCAGGATCTTCGAGGACCAGCGCAGGAACCCCCTCGTCCACGCGGACGAGTTCAAGCTCTGGTGGGACAGGAACACGGTCCCCTACAAGGACTCCCCCGCGGGGAGGAACGCGACGGTCTACAAGAGGTCCTCACATGGCACGGGGCACTGACGGGAGGGCGCACGAGCGCGCCGTCGAGTACGTGCGGGTCTACCGGTTCATGACCGAGGGGATGGGCCTCCGAGGCTGCGAGCTGCTCGTCTACGCGAGGATCTTCGGCTTCTGCAGGCATGAGGGCGTCGAGTTCTACGAGAGCAAGAGGGGCACGGCACGCATGCTCGGCGTCAGCGAGCGACAGGTCCACCGGGCAGTCTCAGCGCTGGAGGCCAGGGGCCTCATCGTCGAGCTCGGCGAGCACGTGCTGCCCAACAAGCGGATCACGAAGAGGTACGGGCTCGTGGACAGCGCGGTGGAACGGGCGGTCAGGGTCACGGAACGGAGGAACAGGTCCGTGGGAGGCTGATTCCCCCATGACGGCATGGCATGGCGGGAGGCCCCGCACCCATGACGGGACGTCACGCCGCCAACCAGGCCTCCCATGACATCGCGTCAGCGGCAGGGGTGACGCGGCGTCACCCGATAAAAGAGGAGGGACATGAAAGGAGAGACAGCAAAGGCGCCAGACCCCAGGCGCTCGCTCATCGGGCCGGCCCAGGCGAGGGAGCTGGGGCTCGGCCCCGAGCCGCCCGCCGCACGCTGCCCGTTCTGCGGGAGGGCGCTCGAGGCGAGGGGCGTCGTCGTCGGCGAGAGGGTCGTGTGGGTCTCCAGGGAACGCTGCTCGTGCAGCGGCGCCGCCGCCGCCGAGGAGGAGTCGCGCCGCGCGGAGGGCGAGCGCCAGGCGCAAGACCGCGAGGCCCGCCTCGCACGGTGCGGGATAGGCCGCCGCTTCCGATCGGCGCTCCCCACGGACGAGGCGTGCGCGTCGTTCGCGATGGGGTACCGCCACGGCACAGGCAACGGCCTCTACATCCACGGCGGGATCGGCGTGGGCAAGACGTACAACGCCGCCGGCATCGCGTCCGTGCTCCTCGACCGGGGGGAGACCGTCGCCTTCACGACCTCGGTCGAGCTCCTCGCGAGGATCAGGGACACCTTCGATGACGCCTCACCGGCCCGCGCCGCCTCGGTCAAGGAGCGCTACCTCTCGTGCGAGGTGCTCGTGCTCGACGACCTGGGGAAGGAGACGCAGTCGCCCTGGACGGTCATGACGCTCTTCGAGCTGCTGAACGCGCGCTACGAGGGGATGCGATCCACGGTCATCACCACCCAGTACACCATGGACGAGCTCGAGGCGCGGCTCGCGAGGCGGGGCGAGGCGGAGACCGCGAGGGCGATAGTCTCGCGGATCAGGCAGACGTGCGACGACGTGAGGCTCGGCGGTCCGGACAAGCGGCGCGCCGCCGCCACGCCCACGCAGATGCGGAGAGTTTATGACGGGATACCCTAGGGAAGCCCGGGGAAGCCAGGCGCCCCGTCGGGCCGACACGCGCCGCCCCATCCCCTGTAGAAGGGTGTGGGGCGGCGTCGCCGCGGCGCCACACAGGACATGGCGGGGACTCGGCCGGGCGCGGCCGTCCCGGCGGCCCGCCCCTCACGCGATGAACGGGGGGCGGGCATGGCGGACGACTACGGCGACGACTCGGGACAGAGGCTCTACGACATGATCGTCCGCGCCGGCACGGTCGCCGCAGAGCGCTCCGGGCTCTCCGCGCGCGACGGCGCCATGGGCGAGACGGCCGCGAGGATCGAGGAGGCGCTCTCCGCGCTCAGGCGGCAGCTCGGCGACCAGGCGACGCCGGGGCCCGCGAGGGAGGAGCCGCGCGATGGCGCGACGCCCGAGTACGCCCGCCTCGACGTCCGCGAGCTCAAGGCCATCGACGGGTTCGAGGAACTCAAGGGGATCATCCACTCGGACCTCGAGGCGCACGGCGTCGGCAACGGCTTCATGGAGGGACGGGACGGCAGGACCGAGCTCGTCTTCAGGCTGGACGACGCGCCGAGGGTGGCCGAGTGCCTGGACCGCCTCATCGAGGAGACCCGCAGGGCCGCCGAGCGCGCTGAGCGCGACGCCCGCGCCCGCGACGACGGGGACCGCGACGAGAGGGGCCACGCCGACGAGGCGCGCGACGACGACCACACCGGCGAGACCCGCGGCGACGGGAAGGCCGTTGCCCGGAAGGACCGAGACGCGGAGCCCCTGGAGGACCGCGGCAGGCGCGCACGCGAGGCGTCGGAGGCCATGCGCGACGGGTCCGGCGCGCGCGACCGCGAGCGCGGGCGCGACCTAGCGCCCAGGCGCGAGGAGCGGTCAAAGTGAGCGCCGGCAAACCAAAGGGGACACTGGCCGCGGCCATCGGCTCCGCGGCCGCGTTCGACGCAGCCGACCTCCTCGCGGACCTCGCCGCCGCGTCCGGCGCGGACCCCGTCGGCGCCGTCGAGTCCGCCCTCGCCGGCCTTCCCGCGCACGCTCTCGCCCGGCACCTGCTGCCGGCGGCGGGACCCGCGCAGCTCGCCTGCGGCACTGTGGCGGCGTGCGCCGTGTGGGTCGCGTGGGCGCGCGCCCTCGCGCACTCCGGCAACTGGCGGCGCGGCGAGGAGGGCGGCAGCGCCCGCTGGGCGGACGCCCGCGAGATGCGCCCCTTCGCGGACCGCGCGCACCCCGACCACAACATCCTGCTCACGGAGGGCGTGTCCCTCGCGATGTCCCGGGACGACCACGACGCGCGCTACGAGCGCAACCGCAACGTGCTCGTGGTGGGCGGCTCCGGCTCGGGCAAGACGCGCGGCTACGTGCTCCCCAACATCATGCAGATGAACGCGTCCTACCTGGTCACCGACCCCAAGGGCACGCTCGAGCCCACCTGCGGGGCGATGCTGCGCGCCCACGGCTACCGCGTGGCGTGGCTCAACACCGTGGACTTCTCGCGCTCGAGCCACTACAACCCGCTCGCCTACGTGCGCACCCAGCAGGACGTGCTCGAGTTCGTCGACTGCCTCATAGAGAACACGAACGGCGAGAGGACGAGCTCGGCTGACCCCTTCTGGGAGAACGCCGAGCGGCTCCTGTACACCGCGCTCGTGGGGTACCTCGTCGAGCACTGCCCCGAGGCGGACCGCAACCTCCCGGGGCTCATGACGCTGCTGTCGCTCGCGGAGGCGAGGGACGAGGACGAGTCGTTCATGAGCCCCCTCGACGTGCTCTTCGAGGAGCTGCGAACCGGCTGCGCGTGCGTGCCCGTGCGCGAGGCCGCGGCGGGCGACGGCCGGTCTGTCACGCGCGGGCGCGGCCCGGGCGTGCGCTGGGTGCCCGTGACCGAGCCCGCCCAGGGCGACTTCTCGCTCTCGCGCTACCACGCGTTCAAGACGGCCGCGGGGAAGACCCTCAAGTCGATCATCATCAGCTGCAACGCCCGCCTGGGCAAGCTCGACTCCGCCGAGCTCCGCGAGGTCCTCTCGGACGACGACCTCGGGCTCGAGGGGATGGGCGACCCCGGAGCGCGCGTGGCGATCTTCGCGACGCCCTCCGAGACCAAGAGCACGTACAACTTCCTCTACGCGATCCTCGCGTGGCAGTGCGTGGGCAGGCTCTGCGACCGGGCGCTCGTGCGCTACGGGGGCTCGCTCCCGACGCCGGTGCACCTCGTGCTCGACGAGTTCTGCACCATCGGCAAGCTCCCCGACATCCAGACCACCATAGCCACCGTCCGGTCCAGGAACATCGGGATGACGCTCGTCGTGCAGTCGCTCTCGCAGCTCACCGCGCGCTACGGCGAGGACGCAGAGACCATAGCGGACTGCTGCGACACGACGCTCTTCCTCGGCGGCAAGTCCACCAAGACGAACAAGGCCATATCCGAGCAGGTGGGGCAGCAGACCGTCTCCACCCTCTCCAGCACCGAGAGCCGCGGGCCATCGGGAGGCTCCTCCAGGAGCTACCAGCACGAGGCCCGAGACCTCATACAGGCGTCCGAGGTCGGCAGGATGGACCGCCGCATGGCGATCCTCCTCGTCTCGGGATGCGACCCCGTGATGGACCGCAAGCTGAGCCCGGAGTCCCACCCCAGGGCGGGCGAGCTCTCGCGCGGCGCCCTCTCGGGCGGCGGGGAGGGGGCGGGACGGATGAAATGAGCCACGGCCGCGCGGGGACCCGGCGGCCGACCCGCGCCGCGGCCGGGAAAGGCCGCCGCAATGCAGGGATCCGACACGGGAGGGGTGCGATGCTCTCCAACATCATCAGGCTCGTCTCGGGGTGCGTCACGTTCCTCGGGAGCTTCCTCATCGTCTGGGGCGCGGTAGCCCTGGGAATCGCGATCAGGGGGCCCGAGGCGGGCGGCTCGCAGATAGCGAGCGCCATCTCGACCATCGCGGGCGGCGCCATCGTCGTCGCCGCGGCGGTCTACTTCGGGATGATCGACACGTCCTGGCTCCCGGCCTAGGGGGCCGGCCATGCCGCTCTCGGTCGCCGTCCACAAGGACATAGGCGAGTACCAGGAGAAGGTCGTCGGCAAGCTCAGCCTGCGCACGCTGCTGTGCGTCGCGGGCGGGCTCGCCACGTCGGTCGCCGCGGCGGCCGCGTGCCAGCTCCTGCTGGGCATCGAGGCCGCGGACGCGAGCCTGCCCGTCATGTGCGCGTCGCTGCCGTTCTGGCTCGCCGGGTTCTGGCGGCCGCACGGCATGCGGGCGGAGCGGTTCCTGCCGCTCCTGTGGGAGCACGCGACGGGCGACGGCGTGCTGCTCTACAGGGGCCCGGAGCCCCACCGGCTCCCGGACGTGCCGATCGCAGTTAGGACGACGCGCCGCCACAGGCGCCGCGCCAGGAGGAGGGGGGCGGAGCTCCGTGAGCCGAGCAAGGAAGGAAGCTAGCGGCGAGGGAAGGGGGCGCGGGCCGAGGCTGAGGCTCGCCGGCAGGGGCAAGTCCGTCGGGCAGCGCATGCGCGAGCAGGACCGCGAGCTCGCCGACGCCACCGCCGAGCAGAGGCGCCGCCGCCACGCGGCGCGCGGCGTCTACGACGCCATCGGGTTCGAGTCCATGTGGGCGGACGGGATCTGCGAGGTGGAGCGCGGGCTCTTCTCGCAGACCGTGGCCTTCTCGGACATCAGCTACCAGAGCGCCCGCAAGGAGGCGCAGGAGGCGGTCTTCTCCGCCTGGTGCCAGCTCCTGGACGGGTTCGGCGCCGACTCGTCGGTGCAGCTATCCATCACCAACACGCCGATCCCCGCGGAGGAGATCGGCAGCCGATCGTTCTTCGACGAGTCCGACCCGGTGACGGGGCGCTTCGCCGCCGAGTACAACCGCATCCTCAACGACAAGATGCGCGAGGGCATCTCGAACCTCGTGCGCACGCGCCACCTCACCTACGCGGTCGGGGCGCGCGACGTGGAGTCGGCCGTGCCCCGCCTCGCGAGGATCCGCGGCGAGGTCACCCAGGCGCTCCAGCGCGTGAGGTGCGAGGTCGAGCCCCTGGACGGGCCGGCGCGCCTCGAGGCGATGGGCGCCCTCATACGGCCGGGCCGCCGCATCCCGACGGACTGGTCGCTCCTCGCGGCGCACACGGGGCTCAGGGCGAAGGACCTGGTGTGCCCGGGCTGCATCGAGACCAAGCCCGGGGGCTCGGCCTCCAAGCTCCGCATCGACGGCACCTGGTGCCAGGCGCTCGTGTTCCGCTCGTTCGGCAGCGAGCTCATGGACCGCTGCATCGCCGAGATCGTGGACCTGCCGATCCCGCTCTCCGTCTCCATCCACGTGCAGGGCATGGACAAGGCGCGGGCGGTCTCCTTCGTGAAGCAGCGCCTCGCCTGGATGGACAAGGAGATCATCGACGAGCAGCGAGCCGCCGTGAAGCGCGGCTACGACTACACGATCCTGCCCTCGGAGCTGCGCTACTCCAAGGAGGAGGCGGAGGACCTCCTCGACGACCTGCAGAACAAGAACCAGCGGCTCTTCCGCTACACGGGGCTCGCATGGGCCTACGCCGACACGGAGGCCGAGCTCGACGAGCGCGTGCTCCAGATCACGCGCGCCGCGAGGTCGAACTCCATCGAGCTCGAGGCGCTCGACTACCGCCAGCGCGAGGGCATGAACTCGATCCTGCCCCTGGGCAACAACCACGTGGACGTGGGGCGCTTCATGACCACGGCGGAGATCGCCGTGCAGATGCCCTTCGCCACCCAGGAGCTCAACCAGGAGGGCGGCGGCTACTACGGGCAGAACAAGGAGAGCTCGAACCTCGTGATCTGCAACCGCAAGCGCCTCGCGAGCCCCATGGGCTACGTGGCGGGAAAGCCCGGCAGCGGAAAGTCCTTCTCGGTCAAGCGCGAGATCGAGAACACGATACTGGCGTACCCCGACGACCAGGTCATCGTCTTCGACCCGGCCGGCGAGTACTCCTCGGTCGTCGTGCCCAACGGCGGCACGTGCATCAGGCTCGGCCCGGACTCGGACGCCCACCTCAACCCGTTCGACCTCGCGGACGTGGAGGGCCACGCCACGGCCTCGCAGCGCGCCTTCAAGATAGACGCGTTCCTCGCGCTGTCCGGCGCGACCATGGCGGAGGGCCGGCAGGGCCTGCCCGAGGCGGACAAGTCCATCATCAGCCGCTGCGTCGAGGACGCCTACGAGCGCTGCGCCGCCGAGGGGCGCGTCCCCGTCCTCGCGGACCTCTACGAGGGCCTGCTCGCGCAGCCCGAGCCCGAGGCCAGGGGGATAGCGCTGCGCTACGAGCGCTACGTGCGCGGGGCCACCTCGTTCTTCAGCCACGAGAGCAACGTGGGGTTCGACGCGCGCATCACCTGCGTCGACCTGCGCGACCTCTCGCAGAACATGCGCACCTTCGGCATGCTCACGGCGCTGGAGAGCGTGCGCAACCGCATGTACGCCAACTTCGAGCGAGGCGTCACGACCTGGCTCTACATCGACGAGGTGCAGTCGCTCTTCGAGCACCCCTCGATCGTGAGCTACTTCTCGAAGTTCTGGGCCGAGGGCCGCAAGTTCAACCTGATCTGCACGGGCATCACGCAGAACTCCGTCTACATGCTGGAGCACGAGGAGGCCCGCAACATGGTCCTCAACTCCGACTTCGTGCTGCTCCACAAGCAGTCGCCGCTCGACCGCAGGGCCTGGGCTGACCTGCTGGGGCTCTCGGAGCGCGAGGAGGGATACATCGACGAGTCCGCCAAGCCCGGCGAGGGGCTCCTCATCGCCGGCGCCGCCCGCGTGCCCATAAAGGACGACTTCCCGAGGGGCCAGCTCTACGACCTCTTCAACACGAAGCCCGACGAGGTCGCCGAGCTCAAGCGCGCCTCTGGCGGGAGGGGCGCCAGATGAGCGCCGGCGCGAGGGACGCCGAGAGGAACCTGGCGTCCCAGGCCCCGGACCCGGCGTCCGTCGCCTTCGAGGGCAGGACCGACGCCGTGCGCGCGGGGATCGTGCGCGACGCGGAAGCGGAGCCCGCGCGGGCCCTCGGGGGCAGGCGCGGGCCCCGGCGCGGGCGCGGCGCGACCGCCCGCAGGCGGGCGGGGCGGACCGCGGGACCGATTGCCGCCGCACGCCGGGACGCCTTCGGGGCCGACGCGGACGGCGACGACGACCTCGGGGACGACTCGCTCCGCCGCGCCGCACGCTCGGCGCGCGACCGCGCAGTCCGCAGGGCCCGCGAGGGCGGCACCGGCCACGACGCCGCAGGCACGGGAGGCGCGCAGGCGGAGGCGACGGAGAGCGAGGCGCCGCCCGACCCGGCGGCGCAAGGCCAAACCACTGCCCGGAACGGCGCCGCGCCGCCCGCTGCCGCCACGGAGGGGAGGCCGCCCGCACCCGCCGCCACGCGGCGCGGCGCCGCCACGGGGGCCGCGAGGGTCGCGCGCGAGCCGCGCACGAGCGACTCGCTCTCGAGGCGCGGGCGCGGCAGGCGCCGTGGGGGCCTCCGCGAGTCCCGCGTGCGGCGCGCGATCCGCCGCGCCCGGGGGACCTCCGCCCCCGCGGGCGCGGCGGCCCAGGGGGCGGCAGCCGCACCGCCCGCGCGCAGGGGCGCCGCCGGCAAGGCCGCCGCCGCGTCCGGGGCGGCGCTGCCGCTCGCCGGAGCCGTGGCCGGGATCCTCGCGGCGGTGCTGGCCGCGACCCTCGTCTCGCAGTCCCTGGGGTCCGTGTTCGGGTTCTGGGAGCACGAGGACGAGGCGCGCCGCTCGGTGGAGGGGCTGCCGCCCTACGTAACCTACTCGATGGTGCTCGCCGCGCTCGAGTGCCAGGACGAGTACGGGCACCCCGCGGGGTGCACGCTCGCGCAGGTCATCGTCGAGTCCGGCGTGGGGGACCACCTATCCGGGCTCGCCACCCGCGACAACAACCTCTTCGGCATCAAGTGGGCTTCGAGCTTCGCCTCCTGCCCGGAGGTCACCGGGAAAGAGTCGTGGCAGACGAGCGAGGAGTACGGCGGCGCGAGCGTCACCGTCGCCGCCGCGTTCACGAGGTTCAGGTCCGCGGAGGACTGCATCAGGTTCCGCTCGCGCGTGCTGCTCCAGGCGGCCAACTACCGCGACAACGCCAAGATCCGGCAGGCCGTGGCGGCCCGCGACTCCGACCTCATGGCGGAGGGCCTCAAGGAGGCGGGCTACGCCACGTCGTCCTCCTACGTGGACTCGCTCAAGTCCGCGATGGACGCCTACGGGCTCAGGAGGTTCGACTCCATGACGGCGGCGGACCTCAAGGCGGCTGGGACCGCGGGCACCGGGGGTGGCGCCATCGTCGCCGCGGCCCAGACGCAGATCGGCACGCCCTACGTCTGGGGAGGGACGACGCCCTACAGGGCGCTCGACTGCTCCGGCCTCACGCAGTGGTGCTACGCGCAGGCGGGGATCCGGATCCCGCGCAACTCGGAGGACCAGGCGGCCGCCGGCACGCGCGTGCCGCTCTCGCAGGCCCAGCCCGGCGACATCCTCTGGAAGCCGGGCCACGTCGGCATCTACATAGGCGGCGACTCGTACATACACGCGCCGAAGCCCGGCGACCACGTGCTCGTGGGCACGGGCATCGGCTACTTCACCTGCGCGATCAGGTACTAGGAGGGAGAGGGGACATGGAGAGACGGAAGAGGGCCGTGGCGATAGCGGCGGCGGGGGCCGTCGCCGTCCTCGTGGCGGCCACGCTCGCGCGCTGCTCGGCGGCCAGGAGTGCGTCGGCGACGGACGCCGGGACCTCCGGGGCGACCGCGGCGCAGACGACGACCGACACAGCGGGGTCGGACGCGGGCGGGAGCGCCGGCGAGACGGGCGAGGCGGGGTCGTGCGCGTCGGCGCTCGAGTCCCGCGAGTGGATGGGCGCCGACGACGCGTCCGAGCGCCTCACGGCGTCCGGCGGCCGGATCGTCGAGACAGACGGGACGAACACCTACACCTCGAGCTACCGCGTGACGGAGGACTCCGCGGGGAGCTGCGAGCTCTCGATCACGCGCGCGGACGGCACCGTGGTGCAGGCGACCGCCACCATCACGGGCGACGGGGACGACGCGAGGCTGCGCTGCGAGCAGCTGCAGGTCGCCTTCGACTGGGTCCCGGCGCCGACCGACGGGGAGGTCCGCGTCACGGGCGTGGACGACGAGTACCTGTCGCTCGTGGGCGGGGACGAGACCGCGCTCGACGCCGCGGTCAGGCTCTGGGTCTCGATGCACGTGCCCGGCGCGTCGGAGGCCGCATTCGACGGCGAGGTCTTCCTCGACACGAACGAGGACCGCGTGACCGCGACCTTCACCTGCGACGACCCCGGCAGGACCGTCGTCTCGGTGGAGTGGTCCGGCGGCGCGTTCTCGGTGACGGGCTAGCCATGCGCGGAGCAAAGAGGGCGGGGGCCCTCCGGCTCGCCGCCGCCGCGGGGCTCGCGCTCGCCGTCGCGCTCCTCGTCCCGCACCCGGCCTTCGCCTCGATAGCCGACGACATCAACTCGTGGATGTGCGGGGTCCTGCGCGACACCTGCAACTGGATCTTCGCCGCCCAGGCGAGGGTGCTCGCGTCGATAGGGGTGGAGGGCGTGCTCTCCAAGCCCTTCTCGTCGATGCTCGGCACGGCGGGCGGAACGACGCTCGCCGAGATGGCGCGCGGCGCCTGGCAGGCGGCCGTCCTGCCCATCGGCTGCGGGGTCCTCTCCATGGTCTTCACGGCCCAGCTCGTGCACATCTCCCAGCGCATGGACGGCAACGCCTCCGTCCCGGCCATCAGGGAGGTCGTGTTCCTGCTCGTGTTCTTCGCCGTGAACCTCTTCCTCGTGCAGAACTCGTTCGAGCTCATGAGGGCCCTCTACGAGGTCGCGCGCCTCGCGATAACCCGCGTGACGGCGCTGTTCGGCACGGGCGGGGCCATGGACCTCTCGGCCGTCTCGATCGTGACCGAGGACGACGACGTGGCGGCGCTCCTCGCGATGGTCGTCGTCGCGCTCGTCAGCTGGCTCGTCGTGGTGGTCGCCTACGTGGTGGCCCTCGTCGTCACCTGGGCCAGGGCGATCCAGCTCTACGTGATGGCGGCGCTCAGCCCCATCCCGCTGGCGCTCCTGGGCCTGGACGAGACCAGGCAGATGGGGGTCGGCTACCTCAGGCAGTTCGCGTCCGTGTGCCTCGCGGGCCTCGTGATCACGCTGCTCCTCATAGCGTTCCCCGTCGTGCTCGGCGGGCTCAACGCGGCGAGCGCCGGCACCGGTACGCCCGTCGACTCGGTCGTGGGCGGGCTCAGCTACGCGCTCCAGTACCTCGCCATGTGCGTCCTGCTCGTGCTCTCGCTCGCGAAGAGCGGGGCATGGGCCAGGGACGCCCTCGGCGGGTAGCGAACAGGCTCCCAAAGGGCGGCCCGGGAGGGCCCGAAGGATAGGAGGAAGGAATGGAAGGAGAGAGGGACGGCCGGGTGGTGGTCACCCTGCACGAGAACTTCGTGCGGGAGCACATCCGCTACACGGACCGCAGGACCGGGGAGGAGCGCGAGTTCAACCAGGCCCGCGTCCCCTCCGGGACGGTCGTCGGGGGGACGGACTACGGCGGCTGGGAGTTCACGCCGCTGTCGGCGGGGCCGTCGGCCCTGCGCGGTGAGAGGTGGCGAGACCTGCCGCTCCCCGCGGACCGGCAGGTGCTCCTGCGCCGCTCGGTCCTCGACGCCGAGGGCAACCCCGTCCTCGGCGAGGACGGGAGGCGCGTGCGCGAGAGCGCGCGGGTCGACCCCGCCGAGCTCAGGGACGCGATCGTGGAGGGCCGTCGCCGCTGGGCGCGCGAGCACTCGCAGGGGCGGGCCCTGGGGACGCGCGCGAGCGAGGCGCGGGAGGGCTCGCGCGGCATCGCGGGGGACGCAAGACAGGCACGCGAGCAGGGAGGACGCGGGCAATGGGACGAGTGAGAAAGAGGGCGAGGGGAACGATCGCGCGGAGGGTGGTCGCGGCCATCGCATCGGCCGCGCTCGTGCTCAGCCAGGCCCTGGGCGCGCTGGCGCCCGCGGTGGCGTACGCCTCGACCGGGACCATGAGGGTGACGACGGAGACCAACGGCGGCGAGGGCTTCCTCTCGTTCGGGAGCGACTCCGGCAGCCAGCTCTTCTGCATCAGCCCCGAGGCGCACAACCCCACGGGGACCACGTTCACCAGGTGGGACTACACGGGCGAGGCCACGGGCATCCTGCCCGACCCGCACGCGCTGGCGTACCTCGTCCACATCATGGCGCCGGGCAACCCGCTCGGCCTCGAGAGGCCCGACCAGGCGATCAACGTGGCCGTGTGGATGCTCTGCGGCATGGACGTGGACCTCTCCAGCGGCGCCTACAGCGTCGGGAGGATGTCGGGCAACGTCTACAGCGGCGCCGGCGGCAGGGCGAGCCGCGCCGACGCGGGCAAGATCCAGGCGGCGGTCGCCGACGCACGCGCCCACGCGGGCAAGGCGGGCGCCTGGGACCGCGCGAGCAAGGTCTGGTACTCGCCGAACGGCACGGTCCAGAGCGTCGTAGAGGTGCTCCCCACGGGCGGCGTCGAGCTCACCAAGTCGTCCGCGAACCACGAGGTGTCCGACGCCAACGGCAGCTACTCGCTCGAGGGCGCGACCTACACCGTCTACTCCGACGAGGCCTGCACCCAGGCGGTCGCGACGATCGTCACCGACGCGAGCGGGCACGGCTCCGCCCAGGGGCTGAGCGCCGGGAGCTACTGGGCGAGGGAGACCAAGCCCGCGAGGAACTACGCGCTCTCGACCGACGTGATCCCCCTCACGGTAGAGGCGGGGAGGACCACCAAGGCCACGGCGACCGACGCCCCCCAGGTGAACCCGCTGGGGATCGTGCTCGCGAAGGCCGACGCGGAGACGGGCAAGGCGTCCCCGCTGGGCGCCGCGACGCTCAAGGGCGCCACCTTCGAGGTCCGCTACTACGACGGGCAGTACGACGAGGGGAGCCTCCCCGCGAAGGCCACCCGCATCTGGACAGTCACCACGGGCGAGGACGGCACCGCCGACCTCGGGTCCGCCACGGGCGACGCGCTCTACCGAGACTCCAGGGGCGAGGCCTGCGTGCCGGTGGGAACGGTCGCCATCACCGAGACCTCCGCCCCCAACGGATACCTGGGGGACGACGCCACCCACGTCGTCCACGTGACCGGCGAGGGCACCGCTGAGACCGTCTCCACCTACGCCACCCCCACGGTCGCCGAGCAGGTCAGGCGCGGCGACCTCGAGCTCGTGAAGGCCGAGTCCGGCAGCATGGCGCGCCTCGCGGGCGTCCCGTTCCGGATCACCTCCGCCACCACGGGAGAGTCCCACGTCATCGTGACCGACGAGAACGGCCAGGCGAGCACCGCGTCGTCCTGGACCGCCCACACCACGCGCACGAACGCCAACGACTCGGCGGGCGAGGGGTCCTGGGACGCCTCCGCGGGTGTGTGGTTCAGCGGCGCCGCGGACTCCCAGACCGCCCCGGACGACTCCAAGGGCGCGCTGCCCTACGACACGTACCACGTCGAGGAGCTCCCGTGCGCCGCGAACCAGGGGCTCCGCCTCGTGAGCATGACCGCGCGGGTCACGCGCGACGCCACCACCGTGGACCTCGGCACCGTCGACGACGACCAGGGCCCGCGCATAGCCACCACCCTCACCGGCGAGGGCGGAGAGCACCTGGCCGAGGCCGCCGAGCACGTCGAGCTCACCGACGAGGTCGAGTACGAGAACCTCGTGCCGGGGAAGGAGTACGAGCTCACGGGCACCCTCATGGACCGCGAGACCGGCAAGGCCGTGACCGGCGCGGACGGCAAGGCCGTCACTGCCACCGCAAGGCTCACCCCCAAGCTCTCCACGGGCAAGGCAAAGGTCACCTTCGAGTTCGACGCGACCGGGCTCGCCGGCCACTCCGTCGTGGCGTTCGAGGAGCTCAGCCAGGGCGGGAAGGCGGTGGCCACGCACGCCGACATCGACGACGAGGGACAGACGGTCCTGTTCCCGAAGATCGGCACCACCGCGGCGGACGCGGAGGACGGCTCCCACGACGCGGCTGCCGACGACGACGTGACCATCACGGACACGGTCGAGTACCAGAACCTCGTGCCCGGGAAGGAGTACGAGCTCACGGGCACCCTCATGGACCGCGAAACCGGCGAGGCCGTCAAGGACGCGAAGGGCGAGAGGGTCACCGCGACCACGAAGCTCACGCCCGAGGAGCCGAGCGGCAAGGCGACCGTCACGTTCAGGTTCGACGGCTCCGACCTCGCGGGCCGCACGGTAGTCGCCTTCGAGGAGCTCTCGCGCGACGGCCACGGGTACGCCACGCACGCCGACCTCGAGGACGAGGGGCAGAGCGTGGCGTTCCCCCAGGTCAGGACGACGGCAAGTGACGCGACGGACGGCGACAAGGTGGTAGACGCGGCGCCTGGCCAGCGCGTCGCCGACACCGTCTCCTACTCCAACGTCACCCCCGGGATTGAGTACAGGGTCAGGGGGCACCTGCTCGACGCCGAGACGGGCAAGGAGCTCGCCACGGCGGAGACGACCGTCACCCCCGAGTCCGCCGAGGGCACCGCCGAGGTCGCCTTCGACGTGGACGGCACCGGACTCGAAGGGAGGAAGCTCGTCTGCACGGAGGAGCTCTCCCGCGCGGGCAAGGTCGTCGCCACCCACGCCGACCTGAAGGACGAGGGACAGACCGTGAGCCTGCCCGGCATCCACACCACGGCGACCGACGCGGCGGACGGCGACCACGAGGCCACGGCCGCGGACAAGGTTGCCATCACGGACAGGGTCGAGTGGTCCGGGCTCGTCAAGGGCCGCGAGTACACGGTCACGGGCACGCTCATGGACAAGTCCACGGGCGAGAGGGTCACGGGAGGGGACGGCAGCCCCGTCACCGCCAGCGCCACCTTCACCGCGGACGCCGAGTCCGGCAGCACCGACGTCACGTTCGAGTTCGACGGCAGTGCGCTCGCCGGGCACGACGTGGTCGCCTTCGAGACCATCGCCCACGACGGGAGGACCGTGGCCACCCACGCCGACCTCGAGGACGAGGGGCAGACGGTGAGCATCACCGAGGCCCCGCCCGAGACCCCCAGGGAGGAGAAGGCCACCAAGGGCGGCGGCCAGCTGCCCAAGACGGGCGACGCCGGCGCGCCCCTGGCGGCAATCGCCGGCCTCTGCTCCGCCGCGGGGCTCTCCCTCGCGGGCGCACGCGCGCTCAGGCGCCGCGGACGCCGCGACGCGGACGGGGACGCCGGGATCCGGATCCGCCGCGGGCCCGCGACGGGACCGGACCCGCTCGGGGGAGGCGACGGCGATGAGTAACCCGTTCGTCCCGCTCATCTGGTTCTTCGCGGGGATGGCCACCGCGGGGACGGCCCTCATGGCGCTCGCGCTGTGCAGGGCGGCATCCGCGGGCGACGGCACCGACGGGGCATAGGCGAGGCGCGCAGGGCGGTCCCACGGGGCCGCCCTGCCACCGTGACAGGGGGATTCGCATGGCAAGGGACGCAGGGGGCAGCCGGGAGGCGATCGCCGAGGCGAGGCGCCAGGTCGTCGAGGAGATCTCCGCCGCGATGGAGCGAGGCGGGCTCGCCTGGGCGGCGGAGTGGAAGGGGTGCTGGTCGCCCGTGAACGCCGCCACGGGAAGGACCTACCGAGGAATGAACAGGCTCTCGCTCGCGGCGGCGATGCGCAGGGGCGGCTTCGACGACCCCAGGTGGTGCACGTTCAACCAGGCGAGGGATGCCGGCTGGCACGTGGCGAGGGGCGCCCGCTCGCCGGCGACGGTGGAGTTCTGGAGCTGGTACGTGCGCGTCCCGGGCTCCGGCGCCGTCACCCTCCAGAGGGCCGAGCAGCTCGTCCGCACGGGGAGACTCCCCGAGGAGGCGCTCAAGGACGCCTTCCTCCGCGGGAGGCTCCACCACGTGTTCAACGCCTCCCAGGTGGAGGGGATCGAGCCCTACGACCCGAGCGCGCACGCCCCGGAGAACGCCGAGGTGGAGCGCGTGGCGGACGAGCTCATCGAGTCGTCGAGGTGCCCGGTCCGCGAAGAGCGCGTAGACGAGGCGTACTATCGCCCCTCGACCGACACGATCACGCTCCCGCTCCGTTCGCAGTTCACCTCGATGGACGCCTTCGCGCGCACGCTGCTGCACGAGATGTGCCACTCGACGGCGCGCGAGGTCGGCCGCGAGGTCGAGCGGTCGGAGGAGGGATACGCCCGCGAGGAGCTCGTGGCGGAGCTGGGCTCCGCCTTCGCCGCGGCGGACGCGGACCTGGACATGGGCGCCTACGCCAACGCCGACATGGACAGGACGTTCCTCGAGAACCACGCCGCCTACCTGCAGAGCTGGCTCACCGCGATTCGCGACGACCCGTCCGCGCTCGCCAAGGCCGCCACCCAGGCGTCCAAGGCCGCGGACTTCGTCACGGACAGGAGGGAGAGGCTGGTGGCCTCGAGAGAGGATGCCGCAAGGGCAAATGCCCTCGATAGGGTGCCGCTCACATCGCGCGCGCGGTCCGCACGGGAGGCAACAGAGTCTGCGAGAAGCGTAAAGACAAATGCCAGAGGAATCGAGCCGCAAAATATTCGGCAGACGGCCGGACGTAAAGAGGCCCGGCTATCTTAGAGATACGTGTCGAACGAGACGATCAGAGCGTTGAGCAAGAGGATCAGCTTCACGCATACCGTACGGGTTACTGGCTTGTACATCATGCCGTGCTGGAGGAAGTTCCTGTTCAGGTCGTCCTCGACGGAACGGTCGAAGTCGTTTCCTTGTGCGAAGAAGTGATCAAACGAGGCAAAGGCTCCGAGAGCCTCAAATGCCTCTGGGTCAGTCGGGCGACATTGACTCTTCATCCTTTCTATGGGTTCCTTGGGCCTACGCTTGCCCCTTCGTCCCTCTCCCTTGCGCGCCCTGACGAGGAGCTCGCCCTCGATGAGCGCGCACAGCATCATCGCGCAGGGTTTGTAATGCTTGCTATCGAACAGCCAAAGGGCCTCTTCAAGGTCCCTTCTCTTACGTGCCTTCTCCGCCAGCCTTGCCCGCACCTTCACGAGGTGCCTCGGCGATGCGTATGAGCGCATGATCCTGTCGGCATCTTTGCGACTCCCCGGAACGTGGAGTAGGAGGTCTATCGGTGCCTCGGCGACAAAGACCCAGCCATATTCGCCCCACTTGACGAGTCCATCCTGAATCGAGTTCCAATCGAAACCGGGCAGCACTGCAAGTTGGTCGAGGACTGGCGGAATCGTCGACCTCAGCCTTGCGACGACCGCGTCAGCAATACCGCCATAGTGGCCCCAGACGCTTCTGAGCGCTTTCGCCATGCTGCCGACGGACGACTCGATGGCCTCGTTGTTGGCCGCCATCTTGGCTGCAATGTCTTTACCGAACTCTAGACTGCCTGGGAGCTGAAACTCTGATATCTGTCCTAGCTCCGAAGATACACTCGACGCTGTGGTAATGGCGTTCGCGAGGGTGCTGCCACTTGAGGTCAATTTCTGCATGATTGCAGCAATCCCGCCCATGGCAGAAGAGATGGCAGAATCCGTCGAGATGGCGGATTGAACAGTGCTGACCATGGCGCTCGAGAGCCGGTCAACGCCCGACATCTGTGTGACGATATCCTTCGTAAACCCTCGAAGCAGCTCTGAGGTTCCTTGGATATTCGCTATAGGGGGTTTCACCTCTGGCAGTTGGACAGCCGCGCCCATCGCCGCAATATGGTTTGCTGTCGCACTTACGTTTCGCGAGAGCGCGACGAGCCTCTCTCTGTCGATGCCGCCGAGTATGGAAACTGCTGGGCTGACGACCGTGCTTGCTGGCCTGCCTAGTTCTGCTTCGCCGCTCTCAGAGAAGGGCTCTTCCGCCTCAGCTCTGTTGCATTGAGGGAGATCTCTGGAAGCAGAGGCATCTTTCTCATGGTTACCGATTGAGATGGCTTCGCCGTTCCCCTGACGAGCCGTTACCTCCGATGCATCTGGATTGCTCTGCACGTCATTCGTTTGCTCCTCGATGAGGTACTCCGTTCACTAGCTGTCGATGTTTTGTGTAAGCTAACGCCTCAACGCCAAGAAATGTGCAGACTCAGCCGTGCCCACTACAAGCCGTTTACCCAGAAAGGATGCTTTGGTGGAGCCCGCGAAAGGACAACGGCACTAGCCTAGCTGTCGCTCCTGCTGGACGGTTCTCTAAATGCATATGCCCCGTGCCGCGCGAGACTAAAGGGTGTACGAAGTCAAGGAGTCGCTAGGAGATTCGCTGGGCGCCGAAGCTCCAGAGCAGCTCGTGGTACCTCGAAGCGCGCTCGTCGTCCGGGATGTCGGATGCGTCAGGAGCAAGATCAGGATCGATGCCGTCAACCATCTCTGACCACGTGCGCACCGTGCCGTCATCGCACTGGAACTCACTGTCGGGAGTCACAGTTTTGAATTCCTTGAGCTCTTCCGTCGCGATGCGAGGATTGGGATCGAGATTAGGCATACCTAGTTCTCCGTTTCAATCGGCATGAAAACGTCCCGTCGGTCCGACTGCGGTCGATACCAACCATGAACAGTAGTTTACAGTGCTGCCATAAGTTTTTCTTCAGATGTAACCGCAAACGTGGCGACCCTCACGCTAGGAGAATCGGAGCCCAATGCCGACGGCAAGCATCCCCTTGCGGTTACACAACCCCGAACAGCAGGAAGAAGAACAAGAGTAAGAGCTCGATGGAATATCATGCCGCCATTGTCTGCCTCCGCCAGTCGGCCACTCGATATCGTCTGGATCAATAATGACGTTACAAGAAGAATTTCCTGCTTTAGCAGACGGCCCCACCGCCGTGAGGGCTGAGCATTTGTCAGCTTCCCACAGGAGCAAGAATCAGGCCATGCAGAACAAGCGTTTGAGAAGCATGATCTTGCCTGTGAGGCGAGGCAGACACTACGAGAGAGTTTTGATGTCCCGGCATGGCTGTAAAGTGGTCGGAATAACGGAAAAGCCATGAACGGAGCGGCAATGGACGATTTGTCAATGCAGGTGAATCTCTCCTGTCCGACGTGCGGATGCACGGAGTTCAAGTTTGAGATTCTCGAGCAGGAACAGGACTATCCCGACGATTGGCCATTCACGTGTGCCCACTGCGGAAGGACCTTCACGTACGCCGAGCTCATAGAGTCGAACCAAGAGTCGATCAGCGTGGCCGTCGACGAAATGGGGGACGAGTTGGTAAGTGCGCTCTCCAAGGAGCTGGGGAGGGCCTTCAAGAAGCAGGGCTGGGATGTGAGGTGAAGGACTTGACGACCTTTTCCGAAGTGGTTCCCATCGCAATCTCGGCAATCAGTCTCGCGCTCTCAATTGTCGAGTTCATATTGAACTATCGTCTGCACAAGCGCGACGAGGAGCAGGGCGCCGAACTGCGAAGGCTGCAAGCACATCTTAGCGAACTGCAGCTCGAGAGAGAAGAAGAGGAAGCTCGCATGCGGGCGTCGTCCAAGGTGGAGGCCCGGCACGTACTGATGGGAGCGAAGTCTCATCGCATCAGGGTGTCGAATACCGGCGGCACGACGGTGACTGACATAACCTGCTCCTGCGAAGGTGGTCCCTACTATTTCCGGCAGGACAAGGAGCCATACGAGAGGTTGGAACCCGGCGAGAGCTTCGACGAGGTGGTCACCTTTGTCGGTGGCTCACCCAGCAAGTTTCACATCACCACGAGGTGGATTGACGCCGACGGGGCGGAGCGCAGCAGAGACAACATCATCTCCGTCTAGAAAGCGGAGGCAGCCTTTCGGAAGCGTGTTGACATGCATGCGCCATGCCGCCTTGTCCGCATTGCCCTGAGCGAGCTGCGTGTTGTGCGGTCGTTTCCGCTTGTCTTGGGATACGGCATGCAGGGGCTTGGACATGTAATGGGAGATGCCACATCATGAAGCAAACAGCAGGAGACTTCTTCGGTGCTGACGGGACGTTGACCGATACGGACCGAATCGTCCTGCGCGCACCCGTTCGCTCGGACCTGGCCTCTTACATCGGCACGTTTGCTCCCGGCCTCAGGGACGCGTACCTCGAGGAGGGCGAGAAGGGCCAGGAGCTACGTGAAGGCTACTGGTCTGACGTCATGTCCGAGGGCTCCCTCTTCTGCACCATCGTGGATGACGCCTGCCACGAACGCGCAGGGTTC
This sequence comes from Tractidigestivibacter scatoligenes, assembly GCF_001494635.1. Taxonomy (GTDB): domain Bacteria; phylum Actinomycetota; class Coriobacteriia; order Coriobacteriales; family Atopobiaceae; genus Tractidigestivibacter; species Tractidigestivibacter scatoligenes. The sequence continues at coordinate 712,677 of NZ_LOJF01000001.1, forward strand.
TGCTGCATCGAAGACCTTGCCGACGAGGACCCGGAGATAGGGGTCCGCCTCCTTCCCGAATGGCGGGGAAGGGGCGTGGGGACGGACGCCGTGCGGGCGCTCATGCGCGGGGTCGAGCGCGTTTCCGGACCGCAGGCCTTCGTCGCCAAGATCGACTCGGGGAACGTCGCGAGCCAGCGCCTGTTCAGCGGGCTGGGGTTCGCCCCCGTGGGAGTCGACGCCCCGATATTCTCCGACCCGAGCCTCCTCGCCCTCATCGAGGAGAACAGCCTCGGCCTGATAGACGACCGCCTCCGGGCCCTGGCGAAGGAGCTCGGCGTCGAGCCCAGGACGCTCCTCTCGCACGCGCTCGTGTTCAGGCGGGAGCCTGACGCTCGAGGGACGGACGGGCCAGTGCGGCGGCATTAGGCCGGGGCCAGCGCCCATGCCATCCATTCGACGCGCCTTCGCGTGCCAGCGGCGCAATAGAATGGTTCCCGTGTATCCGTCGCGAGCCGTGGAGCGTGAGCATGGCAAACTCGATCTACAACCCCGTCACCCTCGAGGTGGGGAACATCCTGAAGGACGTCAAGTCGGGCAGGATCGGCCTGCCCGACCTGCAGAGGCCGTTCGTCTGGACCAACAGCAAGGTGAGGGACCTCCTCGACTCGATGCTCCGGGGGTACCCCATCGGCTACATCATGCTCTGGGACTCCCCGGCGGAGGACGACAAGAAGTCTCAGATCGGGGCGAACGAGAAGGCGTTCTCCGCCCCCAAGGACCTCGTCATAGACGGCCAGCAGCGCCTGACGGCCCTCCTCGCGGCGCTCTACGGCATCGAGGTGATGGACAAGAACTTCGAGCGACGCTCCATACGCATCGCCTACGACCCCATCGGCAGGGCATTCAAGAACGCCGACGCCTCGACGGAGAAGGACCCGCGCTGGATCTCCTCCGTCTCGGACGTGTTCGAGAGCAACCGGCTCAACGGCCTGAGCAAGTTCCGCCGCAAGTTCGTCAAGGCGATCAACGCCTCGAACGAGAAGAAGGGCGCCGCTCCGCTCACCGACGACGAGGAGGACGCCATCGAGCAGGGCCTCAACGACCTCCTCGGGCTCGAGCGCTACCTCCTGCCAACGCTGCAGATCAGCGAGAGCGCGGACGAGGAGATGGTCGCCGACATCTTCGTGAGGGTGAACTCGCAGGGCCAGACGCTCAAGCAGGACGACTTCATCATGACCCTGCTCTCCGTCTACGAGCCCGGGATGAGGAACCGCATCGAGGGGTTCTGCGAGGACAGCCACAGGCCCGCCAAGGGGACCTCGTACAACCCGCTCATCACGGTCACGCCCACGCACGTGATCAGGGCCACCGTGGGAGTCGGCTTCAAGCGCGGCCGCCTGCGCTACGCCTACCAGATCCTGAGGGGGAGAGACCTCGAGACCAAGGAGACCTCGCCCGAGACGAGGGAGAAGAGCTTCGAGACCTTCGGGGCGGCGCTCGACAGGGTCCTCGACCTCAACAACTGGCACGCCTTCATCAACACCGTGGGCGAGGCGGGGTACGTGTCGTCGTCGCAGATCTCCTCCGACAACGCGCTCATGTACAACTACGCCCTCTACCTCATCGGCAGGCACGAGTTCGGCATGGACCCGCTCTCGCTCAAGAGGCTGGCGAGGAGGTGGTTCTTCGCCTCGAGCCTCACGGGGTACTACGTCGGGTCGTTCGAGACGGTCTTCGAGCGCCAGCTGGTCGAAATCTCGAGGATGGGGACCGCCGAGGAGTTCGTCGGCTACTTCGACCGCAGCATCTCCGCCCTCCTCACGGACGACTACTTCGAGCAGACCCTCGTGAACGAGCTCGACGCGCGCGAGGCCAACGGCCCGTCGTGGCACGGCTTCGTCGCCGCGCAGGTCGTCCTCGGGTGCAAGGCACTCTTCAGCACGATGCCGATCTCCCAGCTGATCACCATCGGCTCGTCGGGGTCGAAGAATGCCGTCGACAAGCACCACATCTTCCCGGACCACTACCTGGAGGAGAGGGGATACCTCGGCAACAGGAGCAACAGGGCGAACTTCACGCTCGTCGACTACCAGAACAACATCTACATCTCGGACGACGCCCCCTCGGAGTACGTCGCCAGGTACCGCAAGGACTTGGGGGAGGACGAGTACGAGCGCAACTGCCGCGAGCACGCGCTCCCGCTCGGCTTCGAGAACATGGACTACGAGGAGTTCCTGGGTAAGAGGCGCGTGCTCATGGCGAGGCTGATCAAGGAGGCGTTCGAGAGGCTGTGATCGAGCGGGCTCACGCCGCTTCCTCGTTAGAGCCCCTCCTCACACCCAGAAGAGCACGACCCTGCAGAGCCAGCGGAAGAACGAGAACACGAGCCTGAGCAGTCTTCTTGCCATGGTTGCCCCCTCCTGCCGGACGGCTATCCCACCTCGTCTGGGACGATAGCATCGTGGCGGGACAGGAATTGGTAGCTCGCCCGCGTCATGCCCATGAGCGAGAGTGCACCATCCATGCCGAGGCCGTCGTCCGCGTCCGCGAGGTGTCCGAGCAGCCATACGGCCCTCCTCGCGAGGGACATCCCCTCGACCGGGGGCTCGTAGAGGAGCGAGAGTAGCTCGGAGAGCCTGCGCTCGTCGACGAGGTCCGGCCCCACGCGCGTGAGCCAGCGCGTGCCGTCGACGTCGCACGACCTCACGCGCGCGAGCTCGTCCTCCGAGAGCAGGTGCGCCCTGCAGCCGGCGCGCCTGGGGGCGAGCTGCTCGTCACCGCCGCCGCTGCACGCGGAGTCGTACCAGCTGAGCTCGGCCCACATGCCGTCGCCCTCCACGAGCCGGACGGCAACGTCGGTCATCGCGTCCGGCGCACCGAGCGCCCCGGCGGTGGTGAGAGCCGTCGTGTCGAACTCCTCGAGTCCGCCGTCCTCGTACCAGACCGTGATCCTCACCTTGAGTCGCCCCTCTCCCCGCGGCCGTCCCTCCGGACCTCCCGCTGCCTCCGTCCCGTGCCGTCCGTGTGAGGCGTGCCGCCTGCGACGGTGGAGCGCCTCTTGGTTGCGTGGCGCTTCGAGGCCCTCGCGCTTCCGCTGGTGCGTGGTGCCGCCTCGGGTAGGAGTCCGTGCTCCTCGCAGCACTCCCGCACGTCAGAGAGGAGCCTGGCGTCCTTGGCGCGCCCCTCCGCCTCCGCCTTCGCGATTGCCGCGTCGATGCCATGCAGGCTCCTGAGCCCCCTAGACCGAACCGCCTCGACGGCGGAGGCGACCCTCGCGAGCTCCGAGAGGTCGCGCACCTCGACGGCGTCCCTGGCGGCCGCGACGGCGTCGAACGCCACCTGACGCGGGAGGGCGGCAGACGCCATGCGCGCCCTCACGCCCTCCCTCGTGTAGGCGGTGCCGAGCCTCGCGCCCGACACCTGACGAGACGTCATGCCAGCGAGCTGGTAGACCCAGCCGCCGCCCGTCCTAGCGCTGGCGGGCCTCGCCTCCACGCCGAGCCCCTCGAGGGCCTGCAGGAACTCCCGCTCGCTCGTGGAGGTGTCCCTGGCGACGGCGACGCGCGAGCGGATGTCCGCGACCCACGAGTAGGCGTCGCGTCCCGAGATCGCCCGCTCCTGCCTGCCCTCGGCGCGCCTCTGCGTGTGGTCATCCGTCCTGGGCCCGCCGTCCACGCGACCGCGGAAGTGCGAGAGGCCGAGCCCGCAGGAGATCTCCTGGAGCGACCCGTTCAGGGCGCCGGGGTCGGGGTCCTGCAGCCTGCGGCCCGTCTCGAGGTTGGTGTTGTTGACGACGACGTGGGCGTGGGGGACGTGGTTCTGGTTGTCGTCGTGGTAGACGATCGCGATCTCGTGGTCGGGGAAGCTCCGCCGCGCCCACTCGGTGGCGAGCTCCCTCAGGGCGTCCAGGCCGATGCCGTCCTCCGGTGAGGGGGACACGACGTAGTGCTTGAACGTCCGAGCGCGCCTGTCGCCCCATGCGCGGTCGTTGCCGGCGAGCCTCCTCGTGCGGTCCATCTCCGCTGCCCAGTCCTCGCAGAGCGCGGGGTCTCCCAGGTTCAGGAGGTCCACGGCGAGCGCGCGCCCGCCCCTCTCGAGGTAGCGCCTGATCCCGCCGGCGCCGGTGTGTCCGGATATGGCCTTGAGGTACGTCACGGCCGCATCCGCAGGGCCTGCCTGCCGGCGAGCCGCCCCAGGCCCTCCTGGACGGCCCGCGCCCCCTCCGAGACGGCGGCGAGGTCCCACCTCACGCCCTCGAGGGCCTCCGCGAGCGCGGCGGGGTCCACCTCCTGCTCCCGGCAGGACTTGGCGATGCCGTTCAGGGCGTGCGCGCACTGGTTCAGGAGGTAGCCGAGCGAGCGCACGTCGCGCTCGATGCGCACGGCGGTCCGCGGGTCCACGAGCACCTGGCCCGCGTCGCCGGCGTCCGACTGGGCGGCAGCGCGCACGAGGGTGCGCACGAGCTCCGCCCTGCCCATGCCGAAGCGCGCGGCGGCGTCGCGCAGTGCCCGCTCGTCGCCTTCGCCGAGCCTGAGCTCGAACCTGGAGGTGTACCTGCCCATGGCCCTCCCGGGGGAAGGGGTGGGGGCTGTGACGTGCCTGGCGCGGTACGTACAAGTATAGGGGCGCGGGGGATCCCCCGCGAGGAGACCCCATGACGGGACGTCATGGGGCGACGGTTGCGAGGCAGTGCGCCGGCCCGTGCGGGCGAGGTGCCGCGCGAGGGCGCCGTGGACCCCACTAACTTGGACGGTACGTACAAGTTAGGCTACTTGCTGAACTACCTGTCATGTGGCCAAGAGCTTCGCACGAAGTGGTGCCCGATGGCCGGATACGCTTCGATCAGATACCTACCAACTTGCATACGAGTGTGAGAGAATCAACGAATAGGTTGATTGAAGGAAATCCAAAGACTGGGGAGAACTTGGCCTATGTCTGGCAACGAGCTTAACGAGCAGACCTCGACGGAGGCGGGCCGCAAGGCGTCGCTAATCTGGAACATCGCGGACAACGCCCTGCGCGGGCTCTACAAGCCCGTGGAGTACGGCAAGGTCATCCTGCCCATGGCGGTCATCAAGCGCTTCCACGACTGCCTGCTGCCGACCCACGACGAGGTCATCGAGGCGAGCGAGAGGTACGCCAGGATCAAGGCCGAGGACGTCCGCGACGGATTCCTCACGAGGGCCTCGGGCTACCCCTTCTACAACACGTCAAAGTTCACCTGGAAGACGCTGCGCGCCGACCCCGACAACGTGAGGGCGAACTTCGTCGACTACCTCAACGGCTTCTCGGAGAACGTGCGCGACATCCTCTTTAAGGACGGCATGAACTTCGAGGCGGAGATCGAAAGGCTCGCGGACAACAACGTCCTCTTCCAGGTCATCGACGACTTCGGTAAGGAGAGCGGCGACTTCTCCCCGGAGCGCGTCTCCGCGGTGGATATGGGCTACGTGTTCGAGCAGCTCGTCGCCAGGTTCTCCGAGACCGACGACGCGGGAGAGCACTTCACAAGCCGCGACATCGTCTACCTGATGACAGACCTCATCATCGCGGCGGACCCGCGCATCTTCGAGGGCGACCACATAGATCGGTCGGTGTACGACGGCTCGATGGGCACCTCCCAGATGCTCTCCTGCATGTCCGAGAGGCTGCACGCGCTCGACGCGGACGCCACCGTCGCCACCTACGGGCAGGAGCTGAACCCGTTCACCTTCGCAATCGCGAAGGCGTCAGCGCTCATCCGCGGGGAGGACGCGAACAACATGCGCCGTGGCAACACCTACGACAACGACCAGTTCGCGGGCTTCCACTTCGACTACGTCATCCAGAACCCGCCCTTCGGCATCTCGTACAAGGCCCAGCAGAAGGCGATACAGGCAGAGCACGCAGAGGGCGCGGCCGGCCGCTTCCCATGCGAGCTGCCCGCCGTGGGCGACGGGCAGACGCTCTTCGCCCTGAACGGGCTCGCCAAGCTCAAGGACGAGGGTATCATGGCGATCGTCCAGGACGCGAGCCCTCTCTACAAGGGCAACCCCGGCAAGGGCGAGGATGACTACCGCCGCTACGTCATCGAGAACGACTGGCTGGACGCCATCGTCCAGATGCCTACGGACTCCTTCGTCAACACCGGCATCGCGACCTACGTGTGGCTGTTCGACAAGGATAAGCCCGAGCGCCACGGGGGCAAGGTGCTCCTCGTCGACGCCTCGAACGCCTTCATGAAGCGGCGCAAGGGCATCAACAACAAGAAGAACGACATCACCGACGCGTGCCGGGACCTCATCGTCAAGGCGTACGGCGAGTACCGGACGCAGACGCTTACGGGAAAGGCGGAGGACGGCAGTGCCATCACCGTGGAGAGCAAGCTGTTCGACGGGGAGGACTTCGGCTTCCGGCGCGTGACCGTCTACACGCCCGAGCGAGACGAGGACGGCAACGTCGTCCGCGACAGGAAGGGCCGCCCCGTCAGGAAGACCGAGTCCAACGGCAAGAGGGAGACCGTCGTCTCCGATACGGAGGACATCCCCCTCAGGGAGGACGTGGACGAGTACATGGCGCGCGAGGTCGAGCCGTACAACCCCGGCGCGTTCATAGACCCCAAGAAGACCGTCGTCGGCTACACCATCCCGTTCACCAGGGCGTTCTACAAGTACAGGGAGCTCGAGCCTGCCGATGAGATTGCCAAGCGCATCCTCGGCCACGAGAGGGCGCTCGAGGAGAGCCTCGGGAAGCTCTTTGGTGGGGTGAGGTCGTAGATGAGGGAGATGAGGGACAGCGGGTTTGGCTATATTGGCCAGATTCCGCAAGCTTGGTCAATCGGCAAGCTCAAGCAATTCTTTGAAAAGTCGAACGTTACGAACCACCCTGACGACACGGTTCTCTCGTTGTACCGAGACTACGGTGTTATCCCAAAAGACAGCCGAGACGACAACCACAATGTGACTTCGCTTGATACCTCGAAGTACAAGCATGTTGATGTGGGCGACTTTGTCATCAACAAGATGAAGGGGTGGCAGGGCTCGATGGCCCTATCGCCATACGAGGGCATTGTTAGCCCCGCCTATCACGTGTTCAAGTTCCGTAGCAGTGAGCTCTATCCAAAGTATGCGCATTATCTTCTTCGCTGTCGTTCATTTGCTGACGAGTGGCGTCGACTTTCAACGGGTCTTCGAGTTGGCCAATGGGACCTTCACGTCGAAGACTTTCTGAACACTTGTATTCCGCACCCGCCCCTCGACGAACAGCGCCGCATCGCCGACTCCCTGGACGAGAGGTGCGCCGACATCGACGTGGCCGTCGACGCGGCTAGTAGCAATTTGACTGATTACCAGCAATTGCGTACAGCAATAATTTCCAGTGCTGTTACAAGGGGAGTTGACGATGGCAACCGAATGGTAAGCACAAGCTCTCGGTGGATTAAATCGATTCCTGATGGATGGTCAATCCGGCAGTTGAAAAGCCTGTCTACGTATGTCAGTGATGGAGTGCATCAAACACCAGAGTACGTTCTTGAGGGAGTGCCATTCATATCGATTAAGGATGTCTCGAGCGGAAAGATTCGATTCGATGACTGCAAATACATATCTTGGGATGCCCATGAGGCTCTCTCTAAGTCAACACCAGTGGGTGATGGAGACGTTCTCTTCACGCGGATTGGCACTCTGGGAAAGAGCGTTGTAGTGCGCAATTGTCCACCGTTCGACATCTTCGTTAGTCTAGGAATCGTAAAGCCGAAAAAGGAAATTATTGTCCCCGAATATCTTTCCTATGTAATGCAGTCGAGCTACTACATGGAGTACATCCAGCATGTCAAGGTAGATGGGAAAAACTCTGCTGCCAAGTACAATCTTGGTGACGTACGAAAGTCACCAATAATTCTGCCCCCAATGGATGAGCAGATGCAAATTGTAAAGTACTTGGATTATCGGCTACGGGCATTGGAGCAGCTCCTATCCACCAAGCAGTCCATCATTGCCGACCTCAAGACGTACAAGCAGTCACTCGTGTATGAGGTCGTGACCGGGAAGAGGGAGGTTCGCTGATGGCGACGGATGCCAAGGAGAGGAACCTCGAGGCTGACATCGAGGCCTACCTCACGTCCCCCGAGGGCGGCTACGACAAGGCGACCGACAAGGTGTACACGGATCACGGCTGGCTCCGCTACGGCGTCGACGCCGACCAGCTGGCGGGCTTCCTCGAGGAGACCCAGCCCAAGCAGTGGCAGCGCTTCGTGAAGATATGCGGCGTCCAGGACCCCCGTCTGCGGCTCGCCCAGGCCTTCGGCAACGCCGTCGAGAGCCAGGGTGGCATCGTCAGCGTGCTCCACCACGGGTTCAAGACCCGGGGCGTCCAGTTCCGCGTCTGCTACTTCAGGCCCCGCTCCTCGCTCAACGCCAAGTCTACCGAGCTCTACGGGGCGAACCGCCTGCGCTGCATCAGGCAGTTCCACTACTCGGAGGGGAAGGAGAGCCGCAACACCGTCGACATGGTCCTGGACCTCAACGGCATCCCCGTCGTCGCCCTGGAGCTCAAGGACCAACTCACGGGACAGACCTACGAGAACGCTATCGACCAGTGGCGGACCGACCGAGACCCGCGCGAGCTCCTCTTCAGGTTCGACCACCGCATCGTCGCCTTCTTCGCCGTGGACATGAGCCAGGCGTGGCTCGCGACCCACCTCGACGGGAGCAAGACGTACTTCATGCCGTTCAACCAGGGATCCAACGGGCCGGGCGTGGACGGCGGGGCGGGGAACCCAGCGAACCCGGACGGCTACGAGACGAGCTACCTCTGGGAGGACGTTCTCCAGAGGGACCGTCTCCTCGACGTGATCGAGCACTACGTCCACGTGGAGAGGAAGACCGAGAGCTACATCGACGTCAAGACCGGCGAGGAGAGGACGAGGGAGAAGCGGGTGCTGATCTTCCCGCGCTACCACCAGCTCGACTGCGTGCGGAGGATCGTCGCCGACATCAGCGCCAACGGCACGGGCAGGAGCTACCTGATCCAGCACTCGGCGGGATCGGGGAAGTCGAACTCCATCGCATGGACGGCGTACCAGGCCATGAGCCTCCACGACGTAGACGACAGGCCGGTGTTCGACTCGGTGGTCATCGTCACCGACCGCGTGGTGCTCGACCGGCAGCTACAGGACACCGTCTCCGGCATGGACCACGCCAGGGGGGCCGTCACGGTAATCAGCAGCAGGATGACGTCCGCAGACCTGCTCCGGGCCCTCAGGGACGGCGACCGCCTCATCGTCTCCACCCTGCAGAAGTACTCGCAGATCTACGACCAGGTCAGCGGCGTCGGCAAGCGCTACTGCATCATCGTGGACGAGGCGCACAGCTCGCAGGCGGGGAGCCACGCCCGCAACCTCAAGCGAGCCCTCGCCGACACCGACGAGGCGCTCAGGGAGTACGAGGAGCTCGAGGGCGACGCCGAGGAGGAGGCGGAAGAGGCGGAGGCGGCCCTGCTCGACGAGGTGTTCAGCCACGGCAGGTTCTCGAACCTCACCTTCGTGGCCTTCACGGCAACCCCGAAGGACAAGACGCTCGAGCTCTTCGGTACGCCCCAGCCGGGCGGCGGATTCAGGCCGTTCCACGTTTACTCCATGCGCCAGGCGATAGAGGAGCACTTCATCCTGAACCCGCTCGCGCACTACCAGACCTACGACGAGGCGGTGAGGCTCGCCCGCACCGTGCCCGACAACCCCGAGCTGCCGACGTCGCCCACGCTCAAGCTGCTCCGCCAGTACACCGAGCTCCACCCCTACGCCATCGCGCAGAAGGCCAAGGTCATCGTCGAGACGTATCGTAGCGTTACCTCCAAGGCCATAGGCGGCAAGGGCAGGATGATGGTCGTGACGGCCTCGCGGCTCGCCGCCGTGCGCTACTGCAAGGCCGTTCGCGGGTACTGCAGGGAGAGGGGCTACGACGACATGGAGGTCCTCGTCGCGTTCTCGGGCGAGGTCCAGGACCCGCCCAACGTCTCGGGGGCGCCCACGTACACGGAGCCCGAGATGAACGTCGGCCACGACGGCGAGCACGTGAAGGAGTCGCAGACCACCAGGGAGTTCCGCTACTGGGGCTCCGTCCTCATCGTCGCCGAGAAGTACCAGACCGGCTACGACGAGCCGCTGCTGCACACCATGGTCATCGACAAGCGCCTCCGTGACGTGAAGGCCGTCCAGACCATATGCCGCATCGACCGCATATGCCCCGGCAAGGAGGACACCCTCGTCCTCGACTTTGTGAACAGCCGCGAGGACATCCAGAAGGCGTTCCAGCCCTACTACGCCGAGACGGACCTCGCGGAGCCGCTTGACGTCGACCGTATCTACGCCCTCCTGGAGGAGATCAGGGGCTACGGCGTCTACACGGACGCCGAGGTCAGGGAGGCCTGCGCAATAGAGTTCGGCAAGGACAGGAGGAACGCGCAGGGCAGGCTGAAGTCTGCCCTCACGCCCGCGATCAGGCGCTACGACGCCCTCGGCTCGGCGGACGAGCGCTACGAGTTCCGCCGCAAGGTTCGCTCGTTCGTCAAGTGGTACGGGTTCGTCACGCAGCTCGTCCGCATGTTCGACCTGGACATGCACCGCGAGTACACGTTCCTGCGCTACCTCTCCAAGTTCCTCATCGCGGACAGGGTCGACGTCACCGACATCGACGACAAGGTGAGGATGGAGTACTACAAGCTCAAGGTATATAAGGAGTACGCGATCGAGCTCGCGGACAGGCCCGCCACCATCGAGCCGCCCGCCCCGGGCAGCAAGGGCAAGCCCGACAGGAGGAAGGACCCGCTGGACGTCCTGATAGAGCGGATCAACGAGGAGTACGCGGGGAACCTCTCCGAGGAGGAGCAGGAGGTCGCCAGGAGCGTCTACAGGCGCTCGCGCGACAACAAGGAGGTCGCCGACGCGCTCGCGCGCCACGACGACGAGCCGATGTTCATGGACCGCTGGCGCGAGTTCTTCCGCCAGATCATGATGGACGCCTACACCGCCCAGAACGGCGCATACGACTCCATCTTCACGGACGAGGAGAAGTACCGGGCGATCATGGAGGCCGTCGGCCGCATGCTGTACAGGGGGGAGAAGTGAGCTGCGAGCCGAGCGCGTCGGAGGTAGTGAGGGCGATCTGCAGCCGCCAGGGCCGCACCCTCAAGTCACTCGCGGACGAGCTCGGCATCTCGCCCCAGGCGCTCGACACCCGCCTCCGCTCCTCGAGCATGCGGGTCGAGACCCTCTCGGAGCTTCTCGGACCGCTTGGGTATCGGGTAGTCATAACCGATGGTGACAAATCGATACGGGTCACAAGGTAACGGCAGTTTGATGGCGAGAATGGCGCAAACCCATAGTGGGTAGTGAAGCAAATACCCCTACTCGCTGGCGGGAGCTCGCATTTCCCTCCCCGCCGTCGTTAGGTGTTCCTGACGGCGGGGAGGGCGGCCGCGGGAGGGCTTGGCTGCGGCCGTGGCGGGAGGAGATTGGGGCCACTCGGGATTCCCCGAGCGGCCCCTATCCGACCGTGAGCGGTTTTTATCGTCCTGACGTCCTAGGTCACATACGCTCCGCCCACTGCCAGACCCCCACGAGGTGGCGCAGCTTCGCGCGGCGCTCTCCCGTGATGGCGATGGATATGGCGTCGTGGCGGATTGCGTCCACGTCGCCGTGGTCCGCGAGGTAGAGTAGGCACGCGCGGCGCATGGCGGCCACGTCGTCGTCCGCGAGGTCGAGCGTCGGCAGGGCCTCGGAGCCCGGCTCCATCGTCGCCCTGACGGTGACGAGGACGACCTCACCGCCGTCCGTGCCCACGATGCGGCCGCCGTCGGCGTGGACGTCGCTCCAGCACCTGCCCTGCAGGTAGTCCGTGCAGAGCCCGAGCGCCGTCTGGCTGAGCTCCTCCTCGGACATGGTCGTTGCGGCCTGGCTCTCGTTTGTGGTGGTCATGGCTGACCCCTCTCTAGGACGTGGGGGCTCCCTTTGCCCCCGTTGGGGCCCAGGGAGCAAGCCACGTCACCGCGGAGCCCGCGCCCTTGCGGGCGTGGCGCTGCGGGCTCCGCGGTGACGTGGCGCCAGGGGGCGGGAAGAGGTGCTTGCCCCCTGTGCTACCTTGGTCCCAACGGGGGCCCGGAGGTCATGCCCTTGCCCTTTGCGTTTTCGACGGGGCGCGAGGACAGGGGACCCCTCACAGTCCCCGGCGCAGCGGCGTGTCGGAAACGCTGCTCTCTGAAGAGAAGCGGGGACGCGTGACCGATGCGTCACGCGTCCCCGCGGCGATTCTCCGATTGAAATATGACTCTGCGCGATGGATTAGTCACACGTACGAGTTGTCGTTCACATCTACGGAAGCCTACCCTTGTCGAGGAGCTCCTTCTGCACGGTCCTCCTGTTGACCCTGAGGAGCCCGCCAACACGGATGTGCGGGAGGGCATTGATCAGCTGGTAGCTCTTCGTCCTCCCGACGCCGAACACCTCTTGGATGTCCCTTGGCCCGAGCCATTCGGGCCTGTCGCAGAGCGGCGACGTGTCCGAAAGCGACCTCTCCGTGGGGCCCGTCGGCTTCCTGTCCATCTCGCGTACCTCCTCCTTCGAGATTCCGTGCCATGCCGAGACGTTACGTCGCATGCCGAAGTGTGCGGCCGTCGCCTCGGGGCGCTGCGTTTCCCGGGCTTCCCGTGCGTTCCCCACCAGAAAGGGGACACAACCGCCCGGCTACACGACGCGCAGCATCGTCTCGCTCCCTTCGTCCTGTCCGCTGCCGGGTCTTGCCGCCATCTGCTCGGCGATCGTCCTGGCGGCGGACCTCCTCGCGTGCGGGTCGGCGCTCGCGTAGGTGTTGAGCGTCATCGCCGCGTTCGCGTGACCCATGAGCGAGCTCACCGTCTTGATGTCGGTGCCCGCGGCGACGAGGTAGGTGGCATAGGTGTGCCTGAGGTCGTGCAGCGTCACCCTCCTCCCCGTGGTGCCCACCAGGTCGAGCATCTTCGCGATGGAGGCAAACTCCTTCGTGAGGCGGTCTGGGTAGTAGAATGCGCCGCTGGAGTCGCCCAGGACGTAGAGGTCCTCTATTGCCTCTGGCCTTCCGCCACTCAGCGTGACGAGGCGGCGCCTGCGCCTCGCGAGCCTCGACGCCAGGTCCGGCTCGAGCGGGACCTCGCGCCGGCTCGTTGGCGTCTTGGGCTCCTTCACCACAGCCTTGCCCTCGCACTGGCAGACTGCGACCCTCACCCGTAGGACTCCGTGGTCGAGGTCGACGTCCCTCCACCTGAGGCCGCACATCTCCTCCCTGCGCAGCCCGCAGGCGAGCCCCAGCCTTATCGCGAGCGTCACCTCGGTGTCCTGCATGGAGTCGAGTGCGAGCAGCAGCCTCTCACGCCCATTGGCGTCGAGGGCGTTCGGCTCCCTCGCCTCGCGCTTCGGCGGCTTGATCCGCCTCGTAAAGGGGTTCCGCTCGATGATCCCGCTGTCTGCCGCGTACTGGAGCGCCTGCTTGAGGAAGCGATGTGCCTTGGCGACCGTGTTGTTGCAGAGCCCGTCCTCGAGGAGCGCCGCCTGCATCTGGAGGATGGTGTCCCCGGTGATCTCGTCTATCCGCATGGCGCTCAGATAGCGCGAGACGTGCTTCGCGCAGTGGCGGTAGTTCGCGGCGGTGGTCTGGGCGATTCCTGCCCCGCTCTCGAGCGAGCGAATGTAACGCTCGAGAAAGGTGGGCACGAACATATCCTCCCTCGTGATGCCTAGGGGGAGCTCCTGCCGGCGCACCTCGTCGTCGAGCTCCTTTCGTATCTCGTCTGCCCTCCTCCTCGCGGCGCGCTTCCCCGACGCTCGGAAGCTGCGGGTGGTCTGGTGCCTCTTGCCGTCTTCCGTGCGGGAGTATCGGCACTTCCAGCGGCCGTTGCCGAGGTCTATCAGCGACCCTTCGGACCAGATGTCTTCTTTTACCTGGTACATCCCCTGCCTCCATGCCACGCTGCTGCGGGCGCCCCCGTCGGCTCCCCGGCGTTCGGAACCTGCAAGTGGAGGGGCCATGTATGCGAAAAGCTACCCTCCGCCCCGAGTGCACGCGGGTGCACGCGAAGAGTGCACGCGGAGTGCACGCAACCCGGTTAAGCTCGACACGAAATGATACTGGGTGGACGGTCATCTGGCCTGTCTACCAGCCCTTTTGGCACGATTTGGCATGAATGAGCACGATGCGGATACCCCATATAAGCGTTCTGACACGGAAGAGGTCAGAAGTTCAAATCTTCTAACGCCCACCATACACGCAGATCGGAGGCCCTTTTTTGGACCTCCGATTTTTTGTTCAAGGTGAATTGGATACTAATCGTGTGAGAAACTCGCTTCGCAAGACGTCTGGTCCGAAGTCCCGTCTCGGCTGCGCGGTGTAGTCGACGGACGCATCGGCATCGACTGGGAGGACGGAAGTAGGTCCAAGTAGGTCCAAGTAGGTTCGAGTAAAGCTGGCCCGTCCGAGGTCCTCGCAGGTAAAGAGGCCCACGGAGGTCGAACCTCGGGTTCGAGTAGGCTCTGGCGGCGCGGCTACATCCAGCGCAGCGTGATGCATGCGATGGCCTTCAGCAACCGCAGCAGTACCCTAAGCACCCTCATGGTCGGCCTCCCTTCGCTTGACCTCGGCGAGCATGGCCGGTGAACGTGAGATCCTTTGGCTCAGCAGCTGTCGTCGCCGTCTGCGGCTCCTAGAGTGCCGACGAGGTCACGTCGGCGTCGAAGCTCCCCTCCACCTCCGGCGCTGCCGACTTCGCGTCGGGGTCTACGCCGGCGTGGATATCCAACATCGTGCTCACGCTCGCGTGCCCCATACAGCTCGCCGCGGCCCTCGCGTCGCAGCCGCCCGCGATCACCATGGTGGCGAAGGCGTGCCCGAGGTCGCGGGAGGTGCCCTTGAAGCCGTTCGTCTAGCAGAGGTCGGCGAAGTCCTTACCGAGTTGCGTGGGGTTGTAGGGCCCGCTCTTCTCCTCTTGCGTTCCCGGTATGCAGGGGTCGCCGAAGGGGAATGCGAGCTCGTTGGCGATGCGCACGGCGCCCGCCCGCGCGAGGCGCAGCATGTCGAGGGTGCGCCTGGTAAGCGCGTCTCGCCTGCGCTCCGCCTGCCGGCGCGTCTTGCCCTCGACCGTGTGGAACGTCCTCACGACCTCGCCCGTTACGGGTCTGTGTGCGAGAGGACCGCCTCCCATCGGTCACTGTTTCTCCGTCTCCTCAGACTACGGCTGGCGTAGGTAAGGTTCTGCATCTCCACTTCCTTCCACTCGGTTTTCAACAGCCGTTTCTGACCGGCATTGTGACCGCTAAAGTGACCACCAAATGACCACCAAAACGAGGTTGGAGATGCAGAAGAAGCAGACTCCTACAGACCGTTGGAGACGCGAAAAAACACAAAACGCCTGCTCAACGCAGTGTATCCAGACGAGGTAGACGAGGGAGAACTTGTGGAGCCTCCAGCTTGACTCGTTCATAACCCAAAAGGTCGTTGGTTCAAATCCAGCCCCCGCGACCAAACGTTACAGCCTCCTTCGGGAGGCTTTGTTATTATCGGAATCCACTGGCAATGCGCCACATCGGGTGGCCTTCCATCGAGTAGACCCAGTCTCGGCGTGTCGCCTTCACGGAGTTGTCTGCGACCTCGACGCTGATGGCGGAGAGCACGCTTCTGAACTCGACCGCGTGCGGGATGCGGCCCGCGTTGTCGTCGTGGTAGACGATGGCCACCTTGTAGTCGGGGAAGTCCTCCCGTACCCAGGCGACGGCAAGGCAGTGCAGTCTCTCGAGGGGGGCGGCGTCGCCGGGATCGGGCGAGATCACGTAGTGCTTGTAGGTCCGAGCGGGCCTGCCGCCCCAGGGCGTGTCGTTGCGGTAGGCATGGCGGGTCTCGTCCATGACGGCTGCCCAGTCGAAGCCTTCCTCCTGCGGCGCGTCGATGTTGAGGAAGTCGCGCGCAAGCGCTCTGCCGTTCTTGGTGAGGTACCTGTATATCCCGGCGCAGGAGGTGTGGCCGGATATGGGCTTCAAGGTCTGCATCGCGGCCCCTAGAGGAAGAGGATCCGCGACTCTGCGACGGAGCGCACGCTGGAGGCAAGCGGCCCGGCGGCCCGGCGTACCGAGTCGAGGGGCCCCTTGCCTGCGTCAGCGCGTCGAGCACGTCGGCGCGCTGTGCGGAGACGTCGTCCGCCTGCAGCTGCAGGAGCAGCCGGACGAGGTCGGACACCGAGAGCCCCGTCCCCCTGCCAGCGCCTTGGCGCGGGCGAGGTCGGCGTCGGTGACCCCGCACGTATATCCTTCGCGTGCATCGTTCCATGCTGCTCCGATCTTCCCTGCGAGCGAGAAAGCCCGCGAATCCCAGGGGCGCGGGGCATCCCCCGCTTGGAGGAGCGTAGCCGGTGCGCACGTGGATATGTGACCCTCGCTCCGGATAGGTGCGGCGCGGCCCCGGATTCGCTTCGCCGGAATCCGGGGCTAGCCAGGCGCCGACAAGCGCTGTCTCGGGCGTGTACGCACGAGACAGGCTGCTTGCTTAGGGCTGATTAGAAACGCAGATGGTCGGATAGCTGATAGGCTGCGATACGGCTGTTGCTAGAATGTATTCATTATGTATTCAGCCTGACTGAGCGGGGGCATTTTGTGAAGTGCTCAGAATTCGTTAGCTTGGGCGCCACCGAGATGGAGCTGCTAGAGTGTCTCGCTGGCGGTGGGATGACGACCATCGCAATACGTATCCCCGTGAACTTCAAAGAGGCGGCTGCTGAAGAGGCGGCGCTGCGCAGGATAAGCTTCAGCGCCTTCTCGCGCATGTGCATGATCGACGAGCTGACGAAGGGAAACAAGTAATGGCCGACATCCGGAAACTAGAGAAGGAGCTCTGGGAGGCAGCGGACAACCTCCGCGCTAACTCCAAGCTCACGAGCCAGCAGTACTGCATGCCGGTCCTCGGTCTCATCTTTCTGCGATACGCGTGGGGCCGCTTCAAGGCAGCCGACAAGGCCATTCATGAAGAGCGGGCGAAAGCAACAGGCAGGCCGATTCCCATCGAGCCTGCCGACTACACCAAACGCGGTGCGATGTATCTCCCCGAGAAGGCGCGCTACGACTACCTCCTGAACCTGCCCAAGGGCGAGAAGAATCTTGGCAAGAGGGTCGACGAGGCTATGGCGTCTATAGAGGCGGAAAACAAGCAGCTTGCCGGTGTCCTCCCGAACAACTACACCGAACTCGGAGACGATCTCCTCGCCGAGACCCTGCGAATCTTCAACAACCCTGCTCTCGACGAGGACGGCGACGACATTATCGGTCGCATCTACGAGTACTTCCTGGGGAAGTTCGCCCCTGCGGTGGCCTCGGACGATGGGGTATTCTTCACGCCGAAGTCGCTGGTCCGCATGATCATGAACGTCATAGAGCCCGAACGCGGCGTGATGCTCGATCCCGCCTGCGGCTCGGGTGGCATGTTCGTCTCCGCGAGCGACTACGTGCGCGATCACGGCGGGAATCCCGCCGAGTCCATGACCTACTACGGTCAGGAGAAGGTGGAGTACAACGCCAAGCTCTGCCTCATGAACATGGCGGTGCACGGCATGAACGGCAAGATCGTCTCGGGCGACGCTGCGAACACCTTCTACCACGACGCCCACTCGCTCGACGGCAAGTGCGACTACGTCGCCGCAAACCCGCCCTTCAACGTGGATAAGGTGAAAGCCGATGACGCGCAGAGCGCAGGCCGCATGCCGCTGGGGCTCTCGAGCATCAACAAGAAGGGCGAGTTCTCCAACGGAAACTACCTGTGGATCAACTACTTCTACAGCTACCTCAACCCGACCGGGCGCTCCGCGAGAAGCTGGTGAAGAGCGGCCACGTCGACGTGATGCTCTACGTGGGCAACAACTTCTTCTACACTAAGAGCCTTCCCTGCACGCTGTGGTTCCTCGACAAGGGAAAACCGGAAGAGCTGAAGGACAAGGTGCTCTTCATCGATGCTCAGAACTACCATACCGCCATAGACACGACCCACAACGAGTGGAGTCCGTGGCAGCTGAAGAACCTTACCGCGATCGTCTGGCTCTACCGTGGAGAGACCGCGAAGTACCAGGAGCTGATAGACGATTATTGCAGTGCGATACGCGAAGCCGGGGATTTAATTGGCGGTGAGGCGGGGTCAGCGCTGGCGAAGGTCTCTGGAATCGATGACCTTGCAGGCGCAAAGGAGACTCTAGCCACGTTTATCTCCGAAGTGAAAGACGAGGCGAAGGATGCTGTTGAAGCTGCGAAACGTAACGAGCGCAAGAAAGTCCGTGCCGCATTCGACGAGCGCATTGCAGGGCTGGAAGAGCAGCTGACAATTGTCGACGAAGCCCTCTGGCTCACCGAGAAGTTCGACGCTGGTGAGTATGAGGACGTTGCTGGGCTGTGCAAGGTTGCGACGCGCTCGGAAATCGAGGAGAAGAACTGGAGCCTCACGCCGGGGGCACACGTGGGTGTGCCGCCAGTAGAGGATGACGGGGTCGACTTCCACGAGCGCATGGGCGAGATCCACTCCGAGCTGTTGAGGCTCCAAGCCGAGAGCGACGAGCTCATGGCTACTATAACTCGCAACTTCGAGGAGCTTGGGCTATGAGCACACCGTTAAACAAGCTGTGCGAGCTGATTGTTGACTGCCCGCATTCCACGGCGCCGGATGAAGGCGAAGGTTACCCCCTCATCCGCACGCCCAACATCGGGCCAGGCTATCTCGATTTAACCGATGTACACCGTGTGTCGAAGGAGACATACGACATACGAAACGCACGTGCAGTTCCGCAGCCCATGGACCTGATACTCGCCCGTGAAGCGCCTGCTGGAAACGTCGGAATCATTCGGGAGGGACAATGGGTGTGCCTTGGTCAGAGAACCGTGCTCATTCGGCCCGACCAGAAGAAGGTAGACCCCTGGTTCCTCAACTACTACCTGAACGCGCCAAGGCAGCGCCATCGCCTTCTGAGCAACGCGAACGGGGCAACTGTCTCCCACGTGAACATGCCCACCATCAGGAACTTGCCAGTCGACATGCCGAGTATGGAAGCCCAACGACGCATCGCATCCATCCTGATGGCATACGACAATCTTATCGAGAACAACCGCAAGCAGATTGCCTTGCTCGAGGAAGCGGCGCAGCGGCTCTACAAGGAGTGGTTCGTCGACCTGCGGTTCCCTGGGTATGAGAACGCTGAATATATCAGTGGGTTACCGAAGGGATGGCAGAGAACAAAGCTGATTGAACTTGTTGAGTTTAGGCGTGGGAAGGTCATTACTGCCAAACAAACGCGAGATGGTGACATCCCTGTGATAGCGGGAGGGCTGGCGGCTGCTTACCGCCATGATACCGCTAACACGAAGGCTCCAGTAATCACAGTCAGTGGTTCAGGTGCTAATGCGGGATATACTGCATTACACGAGAGTGATATCTGGGCATCTGATTGTTCTTATGTTGACTCATCGATGACGTCATCAATCTATTTCATCTATCTGTCTGTGAAAGTACTTGGCCGAGGTTTTAAGCATCTGCAACGTGGCTCTGCTCAGCCGCATGTATACCCATCACAAATAAATGAGCTTGAAGTGATAGTTCCAACTGATGAATGTCTAAATACCTTTGAGAGTATTGCTCAGCAAATCTATCACAATATGAGACTACTTAAACAAAAGGTTTTCTATGCCGACGAGGCTCGAAACCGCCTTCTCCCCAAACTCATGTCGGGCGAGATCGAGGCATTGTGATGAGCGAGAGGAAGAGGTACAAGATTCATCTGGATCCTCAGCTCATCGAGGACTTCAGCGAGGCCATCGACGCCCAGGAGCACATTACCGAGCAGGTCTCATTCGTCGAGAAGGCATTTGCTAAGAAGAAATACCGGGGCGTGCCCGCATGGGACTGCATCTGCGCATGTGTGCATCGCATCCGCGACACCGTTGAGTATTTGAACGATCAGACTCTTGGTGAGCAAAATTATCGCAGCGCCTTCGACTTCATCAACTTCATCAACAACACGTCTGTGGTGCTCGACAGCGTCGACATGCTGGCTCGTATCTTCGGCGTCGATTTAACTGTAGAGGATGCCAGGACGGAAGCGTTCCACCAGCTGGGAGATAACGGCAAAGGCACCGACAAGAAGTACTTTGAGTTCCTGCGCTCACTCTGCGCGGTGCATCCCATGGAGACAAACCGTTATAAGGGGATGTATCACGAGACGGATATCGTCACATGCCCCTATCTCACATGGGTGGGCGGAACGTTCCTCGAAGACCATTGGCATTGCGATTTGCACGGGCATGCCTTCGTAAACGAGTCGAACAGCTGGGGTGAGGACGTCTGCGTGCACATGGACCAGGTGTTCGCCCACATCAAGTACCGCTACAGCCTGCTCAGAAAGATTGGGGCGGCTCTAGAGCGATACCAGGAGAGAAGGATTGAAGAATATCGCAATACGCCGGTTCCGGGTTGCGGTGCGGACGAGTCGGAAATCGACTACATAGAACGCCTCAAGAACGTTGAAATCGAGCGCTTTGGGTCGAACAACGACTTTGTTTACGACTTTGCCGAGAGGGTCATGGCATTCGAGCCGACGAATGCCGGCAACAGGGCTGCGTCTGAGCGATACAAGAACGCGTGGAGATTTGCCCTGGGGCTTCAGCTGAACGTTCTGCGCGACATGGATCGGAACGGCGTGGGGCATGCGGGAGTTGCGGACAACGATACGGACTGGATTCTGTTCGAGCACCTCATATACGCCGACTGCACATGCGACGAGCTCGACGGATATGACTATCAACTCGAGAAGCTTGGCTATCTCGCGGGGCACAGCGGACCGAGCGATGCAGCGTGGGGTCGTCTGAAGCTTCGCGAGCTCGAGCCCGTGTTCCGCAGGTACGTCTCGATGGACCTGGACAATGACAGCGACGAGGAGTTGTACATGCTTTCCCGCATAGCGCTGTATGAGATCGCGCTCCGACATGATTGCGAAGTGAACAGGGCTATTCCATACAGCCCGGAATACCGGGAAGTTTCTTAGGGGTGTGGTGACGCATGGCCGGCAGGTACTCAGAAGAAGAGGCGGTACAGAAGCCCGCGGGTGAGAGGCTTAAGAGGCTCGGCTGGGAGCTTATCTACGCCTACGACGACGAGCGCGTCGGCGAGCAGAGCACGATGGGTCGCAGCTCCTACAGCGAGGTGGTGCTGCGCCCGCAGCTCGAGTACGCGCTGATAGAGCTCAACGAGTGGCTGGACGAGAACCGGTGCGCGGAGGCCATAGACACGCTCATGGGTACCCTCAGCACCGACTCGCTCCTTCAGACCAACGAGAAGAAGTACCGGATGCTGCGCGACGGCATCCCCGTGGAGATGCCACGCGAGGACGGCACCACTTACATCGAGTACGCGCAGGTCTTCGACTTCGACCATCCCGAGGCAAACCGCTTCATGGCCGTCGAGGAGATGTGGGTCTACAGCGCCGACGGCGTGTACCACAGGCGCCCCGACCTCATGGGCTTCGTCAATGGCATCCCCCTCCTGTTCGTGGAGTTCAAGCGGCACGACAGGGATGTGCGGCGCGCCTACGAGGACAACTACTCCGACTACCAGGACACCATCCCGCAGCTCTTCTACTTTAACGCCTTCGCCATGCTCTCCAACGGGCTCGAGGCGAGGGTGGGCACGCTGGGGTCCAAGTACGAGTTCTTCGGCGAGTGGAAGCGCCTGGCGGAGGGCGAGCCCGGCGCCGTCGACCTCGACACGATGCTCCTGGGCATGTGCAACAAGGCCGCGTTCATGGACCTCTTCGAGAACTTCATCCTCTTCGACCACTCGGGGCCCAAGACCGCCAAGATTCTGGCGCGCAACCACCAGTACCTGGGGGTCAACCAGGCCATAGAGTCGTACCGCCAGCGCGAGCTGCGCGACGGGAAACTCGGCGTGTTCTGGCACACGCAGGGCTCTGGCAAGAGCTACTCGATGGTGTTCTTCGCGCAGAAGGTGAGGCGCAAGTTCGAGGGCTCGCCAACCTTTGTCGTTGTTACCGACAGAGACGAACTCGACAAGCAGATAGCGGGTACCTTCGCCGGATGTGGGCTCCTTTCGGGCACGGACGCCTCGGCTTACATCGCCACGAGCGGCGAGGACCTACGCCGCCGGCTCAAGGGCAACCCGAGCTTCGTGTTCACGCTCATCCAGAAGTTCAACGACCCGGCCGCGGAGCCCATCGAGCCCGACTACGACATCGTCATCCTCTCGGACGAGGCGCACCGGACCAACAACGGCAAGTTTGCTGCAAACATGGTCCGCATGCTGCCGACTGCGTCGCGCCTAGGCTTCACGGGAACCCCGCTCTTCTCCTACGACAACATCACAGAGCGCACGTTCGGCGGGTACGTTTCCGTGTACGACTTCGCAACGGCGGTCGAGGACGGTGCGACTGTGCCGCTTTTCTACGAGAACCGCAGCGACCTGCTCGACATCGAGAACCCTGAGATGAACGACGAGCTCGCCGAGGCTGTGGAGGCCGCGGACGTCGACGAAGACCAGCGGGAGAAGCTGGAGCACGACCTCTCGCGCGAGTATCACGTGATCACCTCCGAGAAGCGCCTCGACAGAATCGCCCGCGACTTCGTGAAGCATTACTCGGGAATCTGGGAGTGCGGCAAGGCCATGTTCATTAGTGTGGACAAGGTCACCGCTGCACGCATGCACGTCCTGGTGCAGAAGTACTGGGCTGAGGAAATAGAGGAGCAGGAGCGTGCCCTGAGGAGGGACAGCCAGCAAGAGGCTCAGGAACGACGACGCAAGATTGAGTGGATGCGCGATACCGAGATGTGTCTCGTGATAAGCGAGGAACAGAACGAGGTTTCCACCTTCGCGAAGTGGGGGATTGACATTAGACCACACCGCAAGAAGATGAAGGACCGCGAGCTCGACAAGGAGTTCCGCGACCCCGACAACCCGTTCAGGGTCGTCTTCGTGTGCGCAATGTGGCTCACGGGCTTCGATGTGAAGCCGCTGGGGGTCATGTACTTCGACAAACCCATGAAGGCCCACACGCTCATGCAGGCCATCGCCCGCGCCAACCGCGTGTCCGAGGGCAAGAGCAATGGCCTCATCGTCGACTACATAGGCGTCGTGAAGGCCCTGAGGAAGGCACTCGCAGACTACACGCGCGACCCGGCGCAGGGCGCGGGCAGCGACCCCGTGATGGACAAGGACGAGCTCGTGGAGAGGATAATGGCCCTCCTTTCGGAGATCGAGGCGTTCCTTGCCGAGAGGGGCTTCAACCTGTCTGGCCTGCTCTCCGCAGACGACTTCGACAGGCTCGCCAAGGTGAAGGACGGTGCCGACGCCGTGGCTGGGAATGATGAGGCGCGCAAGCGTTTTGGCATCATGGCCCGCGAGCTATTCAGGATGTTCAAGTTCGTCGAGCGCGGCGACGTGGGTCGGGATGACTGGGCGCGCCGGGATGCAATCGATGCCATCTACAGGCAGCTTACCAAGCGTCGCGACACTGCCGACACGACGGATATCATGGTCAGCCTGCAGCAGATCATCGACGAGCATATCTCAGTGAAAAAGTCCGACGACGACAGGGACAGGCGCTTCGACATCTCCAAGATTGACTTCGACCTGCTGCACAATGAGTTCTCCAAGGTCAAGCAGAAAAACCTGCTCGTGGGTGATCTTAGAGGCGTTATCGAGGAGAGGCTTATCAAGGCGCTCAAGGTGAACCCTATGAGGTCTGATTTCTACAATCGCTACCAGACGATTATCGAGGAATACAACAGAGAGCAAGACCGCGCATCTATCGAGGCGACTTTCGAGAAGCTTATGAAGCTCTCGGAGGACCTGGACGATGAGCAGAGGCGGTACGTGCGGGAGGGCTTCTCCGACGAGCGGCAGCTTGCCGTGTTCGACATGCTCTACAAGGACTCGCTCACCAAGGCCGAGATAGTCCAGGTGAAGGAGCTTGCGCGGGATCTCGTGGACAAGATTCAGGAAAGCCTCGCCAGCATGACCCACTGGACCGAGAAGCCCGAGACGCGCGCCGAGGTGGACACACTGATCCGCAACGAGCTGTACAAGCAGCTACCTGCCAGCTATCCGGATGATTCAATACAGACGTACAGGTCGGAGATTTACGAGTATTTCTACTCGCGTGCAGCGTAAGAGTACTGCGCAATCATCGTGAAGACATTTCGATGTCTGTTTTGAAAGGATCGGCTTGAAGAAAAAAGATGCCTGGGAAGCAACGAATGATGTGGTTGGCGTCTTTGAGATACCGCGTTGACCTCCCCTCCGAATCTTGCGATGCGTGGCGCGCTGGGCCGACAACGTGCTGATGGAGAGGTGGTCCGGGACGCTCAAGAGCGAGCGCCTCAGGAACGCGGAGTACGAGACGCCGGCGCAGCTCGAGGGCATGATCCGGGGGTTCGTAGGCGAATACAACACGACGAGGCCCCACCAGTCGCTGGGCTACGCGACCCCGTCAACGTGGTACTCCGGCGGCATAGCGGAGGTCGCGTAGGCTAGGATGCAAGGGTAACAAAGGACAGAGATTCGGAAGAGCGAGGGTCCGCCTGTCTCAAAATCTCTGCCACTTTACTCGGATATAGCCGATGCCATACGCGGGCAGAACGGGCCTCTACCAGCCCGGCGACACGGCAGCCGCGATACTGGCGCCCGAGTGGGACGTGGGCTACAAGATTCGGGCGCTGCTGCTAGACGACGGCACGCTGGAGATCAACTACTACGAGTGGCGGACCTCCGTAACCGACGGGCGTATCGTGCAGGTCTTCGAGATCGACCCGGCGGGCTACTCCTCCGCGAGCGCGAGATCCTACGACTCCATCAAGCTGCTGGTGAAGAAGGTCTACATCGACTCGACCATCGCCGGATTGGTAATCTAGAACTGCAGCTACTGGTTCAACGCGTTCGCAAACTGCACCGAGGTGCGGGGTTTCGAGAACCTGTCCGGCATGGCGAGTGCCGACCAGATGTTCTCCATCTGCTTTTCTCTGGAGACGATTTATGCCGACTCGACCTGGACGCTTCCTTCGAGCGGCCTCACGGGATCTCAGTGCTTCTACTCGTGCTCCACGTCACTTGTGAGCGGAAACGGCACCGTGTGGGCCACCAACAAGACGGCGTACACGTACTTCCGCATCGACACGGCCAGCACGCCAGGGTACATCACGATAGCATAGGACGACGATTGGACGCGAATAGGACATGTCCTAACCTGATGGACTATTGTCCCATCATGTCTATCAGTGTCCTATTCTCTCCCAGCCCTTTTCCGTAATCTCGTAGTGGGCACCTCCGCCTCGACCAACAAGCACGAGACTGCCATCCTCGACGAGCTTGACCAGGGTCCTGTACGCTTGCTTCCGGTGCAGGTGCAGTAGATTCTCCACGTCGCGCGTCGCGACAGACCCGCCTTGCCTCTCGGCCAGCTTCATGATGAGCTCCGGATAGCGGATTTTGTCTATGTCGGACTGCCGAACGTATCCGGCCTCCTTGCCCGATTGCGAGTAAACCTTTCCGCTGAGCATGTACGAGCGTGCGGTCGAGCTCCCGCGAGCCTCGACGAGCCCGGCCTCGAGCAGCGCTTCCACCGTCGCACGCGCCGCCGCATCAGTGACGTGGAGTTGCGCGGACAGGTCTGCGACCGTAAGCCGCCTCTGCTGCTTGAGCGCGTCGAGCACGAGCAGTGACCTGAGCGACAGCTGCTCGCCGGTCTTCTGCTGCTCTTCGTTGATCATCCGCATGAACAGCTCGTCTGGCGCGCTCCGCGCAATGAAGACGCTTACGTTAGCCGACGTGCTTCCGGTGTAATCGGGCAGGGGTCTTCCGTAGTACAGGGATCCCTCGAAGATGCGGTCGACACCGCGTCCGGTCTTCTCGGCGAGGCCAATGCGCTTGAGAGCGTTCATCAGGCACTCGTTTCGCCCGTGGGGCTCGACGGTGAGCAGGTTCTCGATGGTGACCCCTTCGATGAACCCGCCGGGGTTTGCGATGGTGAGCCCCTCGTCGTCTATGAGCACACGCACGCGCCCCAAGGCGGCATAGTCGCGGTGTCCAAAGGCGTTGACGAGCGCCTCGCGGAAAGCTCTCCTGTCGAACTCGGGCACCGACTGCCTGAAGAGGCCGTCCTCAAACTCCCGCTCTGGGTTCCAGGGGTCGAGCATCTCGCGCATCTTCTCGATGGTGTAGAGGAGCGGCTGCTCGAAATCCTGGTTGACGCGCACCTCCGTGCCCGCAAGCACCTGGAAGGTGGCGGCCGAGGTCGGTATGGTGCGGGCTATGACCTCTGCCCTGCCCGCGAGCAGGATGCCCGTAACCGTCGGTGTGACCTTGCCGTCGGTGAGCGTCGTCATGCGGAGGGCGCTCAGGATCTCCTCGTCGGGTAACTCCAAAAGCGCCTGGTCACTGTTACGGTTTCGAGCCAGAATATCGCGCAGGCGCTTCAGCTCCTCCGGGCTGAAGTCGTCGATGGTGGTGTCGGGCACCGGGAATGCAGAGTAGTCGAGTTGGCCCAGCGTGGAGAGCCTGGTGATGATCTCGTAGGGATAGAGGGGGACGCTCTCAGGCGTGCCGTCGGCTTTGAGCCTTCGGCGCATGATCTTGCCCTCGGAGGACGAGACGATTGCCATCGACCTCGGGACTTCCACGAGCGTCACCTGCTTGCCGGCGTCATCGACGGATCCATCGGATGCGAGGAAGAGGGTCGAGACGCGCGCCGGAACGGGCGGCACCGTCTTGTTGGCGATGAGCGCTGCGAGCTGCGTGACGTCGCGATGGTCTTTGTAAACCCCCGTGGGCTCGCCGTCATCCTCAACGCCGAGGTATATCTCCCCGCCGTTGGTGTTGCTGAGCGCGACCACCGTGTCCACGAGCTCTCCGTCAGGCAACCTACTGGGCTTTAGAGCTCCATTCGGGCTTCTCTTGAACTCGCTTTTGAACTCGACCTCTATGGTCTCCCTGGACGGAATCTCTCGCCGCTTCGGCATTCTTCGCCTTTCGATGCGATGGTCATCTTGGACGCATTATAGACCATTGTTAGGACATGTCCTAATAATGATAGGACATTGTCCCATCATGTCCCATCGAATGGAAGCCCTCCCGGCCGTTTCGGTCAAAAGGGCTTTCCTTAGCACTCGTCACTGTAGCTAGATGACCTCAAGCTCCCTATACAGTGGGTCGCCTCACCAATGAGCGCATCCCACCACCACTCGGGGTTTCGACCCACGACTGGCAGAGCATGTCCAGAAGTGTGTTTGATAGCCTCGGATTTGCGGGTTGGGCGCCTAAAGATTTCGGGTCTGAGCACGAAAAACTTTCGGGTGTGAGCATGGGCGCGGCGAGTCGCCTCGAGCTTGATGGGGAAGAGGTCAGAAGTTCAAATCTTCTAACGCCCACCATACACGCAGATCGGAGGCCCTTTTTAGGACCTCCGATTTTTTATACAAGCCAAATTGAACACTGATCGTGTGATAAAGCCGCACCGCTCTAGACGTCGTGCCCGGTCCGTCCACCTGCTCGCCGCAATCGCCTCAAGTCCCGGACGCCTCATACTTTGGGACGACGCGCGTTGCCTGTATGCCGTTGAAAATCACCTAAAAGCTTGACGTCTCTAGTCTGCAGAAAGAATCAACCAAGCAGGTAGACCTCCTAGGATTGGAGCGACCATGACAACGCGTCTCACACGCACGCGGTGGCTGCCCGTCGTATCCGGTGCGGTCGCGGCGGTGCTCGCATTTGCCGCCCTGCCCATGACGGCGTTGGCAAACGACGAGCTGAACCCCGGTCCCTACTCGGAGAGTAATCAGCTGAGCACCGATGCATACTCGGCCCTTGGCCTCACCGTCTCGGACGACACTGGTGATGCCGGCACCTATGCACCCTATGGCAGCGACAAGAACGTGAGCACCACCCTGCTGAGCGACGATGAGGTCTACATGGCCGCCAACGGCGCCAGAAAAAATGTATATACGCTCAGGAGGAAGCTCAATCAGCTCTGCGATGCCAATACGAGCGCGGAAGGTCTGGTTGGCTACACCACGATCTCTGACGACTATTGAGGGATGGGCGGAGCTTATTTATTCTGGCCTATCAACGAGCTCTACGGTACGAGCAGCAATCCTGGGACGGCCGTGGATATGATTGAGAAGGGCGTTAGCTACTACTCGCCGCTCAGCGACAACGAGAATGACGTCATCAAGGGGTCTACCAACAACGGATTCAGTGGCAAGTATGCCACCAGCGTCTCGGCAGACCTCGGCAGCGGCTACAAGGACCACGTCGTCGAGCTGCGCGCCTATGGAAGCCAGTACTACACCATGGTCGGCAACCAGCAGCCGAGCGGCGCTTTTGCGGTAAAGGTATTCTCGCTTGACCCCGAGGGGAACCGTACGGAGGTCGCGAGCCTCGCCCCACGGTCAACGAAAGCCAGATCCAGGCGAGCAATTACTCTGATGAGCTGGCATACCTCCGGGCCAGCTACCTGCAGGAGTACGATGCCTACTTCGAAGTGGCCGCTGCGGATGTGGATGGCGACGGCGTGGGTGAGGTCTTCTGCTACACGGGCTGCTACAAGGACGAGAACGGCGAGCGCCTCGCCTGCATCGACATGTGGGACCTGCAGCCCGACAGCTCTCGGAGCCACACCCAGGAGTGGGTGGACTGCGGCCAGGCGTCCTACTATGTCACAGAACATGAACTTGCCGAGATCCGCAACAGCAAAGATGACCCCACCGACCGAATGCAGCTCATGATGGCCCCGGTGGTCACCCTGGCCGGCGGCGACCTCGACCGCCGCGGCTACGGCCCTCATCATTGCCGGCTGGGACTGCGGTGGCAGCTCCAACGCGGAGTACGCCAACTTTGGCTACTGCTACGTGTACTATGACACGTCCCAGGACGATTTCGTCGTCTCCGACTACTACCGCAAGGCTCTTGGCAAGGATGCCTCCCACATCACCGAGACCGCCTTCAAGGACTCGGACCAGGATGGCCGATACCGTCCGACCCTGGCACCCTTCGCCCTGGGTGCCGCACGCCTGGACGGCCTCAACCAGGGTACCGCCGAGAACGACGACGTCCTCATGGGTGGGGACATCTACTCGTTCAGTCTCTCCGCTGGGGTGAGCCTCGACACTCTCGGCAGCATCAGCCTCACCTCTGACCAGGTGAACTCGAACCGTTACACAAAGGGCAAGGAGCAGGTCTGGATTGGCGACGCGCTGTGGTGCTGCTTCCAGGCAGTCACGACCATCGGTTACGGGGACATCACCGTCACAAGCGCCGTTGGCCGCGCGATTGTGGTGGCGCTTAGCGTGGTGGGGATTCTGTTCGTGGCGGTGCTCACGGCGGCGGTGGTCAGCTACTGCAACGAGCTCATGCTGGCACGGCGCAACGAGAGCTTGGCCCTGTACCTGGACAAGCTGGAGCACCTGGACCAGCTGACGCAGGGGGAGCTGGCCGAGCTCTCGCGTAAAGTGCGCCGGCTGCGCAGCTCGCAGGAGTAGTGCGCGAGGGTGCGCTGCCTCTAGTCTCCCAACTCACACCGTGGTGTGGGTCACGCCGTTTTCGTGCTGGGACTCATATCAGTAGGTTCGGTTTACTCAGTCATAACTGAGTCAGTTGCGGTTGAGTAAAGGCGGCAAGCGTGGGCATTATTGCCAACATTACAAGGCTAGCCTGCTTCCGGCATGCGCTTACCGCATGGGAAATCATTCTTACGAACCTCATCGCACAGCTTAGGCGCTGTGGCATGCCTATGACAGATTCTGCGGAGTAACGTATCGTACTTCGCCTGTACCTTCTAATCATGTGCATTATCATGTACATAACTGGACACATCATGGGAGGAATCACATGGATGCCATCTATTCTGCGACTGCGTTGCGTGATCATCCGCGCGAAGTGAAGCAGGCTGCCCGCGAACGACTCGTGAGGATTACGGAGAATGGCAACGGTGCCTACGTGTTTTGCTCTGAGGAGGTTTTCCAACGGGAAGTGGACGATGCCGTTGAACGAGCGCTCTATGCGCAGCGTGTCTCCGATGCAATAGACCGTGGTCGCGCGGATATTGCCACCGGCCTGTATGTGGAAGGTATCGAGGCGGCGAAGGCTGCCGTTGCGGATAAGCGGGCCTCCCGTGGCGCGGCTTAGGTTCTCCGAGGAGTTCCTCGAGTCTCTCGCCGGGCTTGATAAACGGGTCGAGGAGTCCGTATGGAAGAAGCTCGCGCTCGTACAGGGCTTTCCGGGAGTGGGTTCGTCCCTGGTGGAACCCTCGCTTAGACATGCATATGGCTCTGCCTGCCTCAAAGTGGTAGCTGAAGGTTATGACGTGCTCTATGAGCGTGGCGAGAAGGGTAACGATGGCGAAGAGGTCGTCGACGTTCTTGGCATTGTGAACCAGCGGGCAGTGCGTTAGCGGCAGCGTTGCTAGCCACGTGCGGCAAGGCACGTACAAACATGACGTGGACGGCATTCGCATCCTCATGCCCCTTCCACCGAGAGCTCCTGTGCAGTCATTCTCGTATTGGATGGAGCATAGCGATTACTTTCTGGCCGTGAGGACCGGACTCACGCTGAGCGTGCTCACGACGTGGGCTGAGCACGGACGGGTGGAGTCCATCGACGAGCTGTTGCGGATTATTGGGGAGCTTGGACCGGTGTGTGGGGGTAGGTAGGTTGAGTTCTGCCGGCTGCCTGGGTCTGCCGCGCGCGGCAGCCCGCTTCGCCCCCCCCGGCGCCGTCGGGCTGTCTTCGGACGTTTTGGGGCCGTGCTAGCACGGATTATGTCCGAAAACTGCCCGACAGCGCGCAGGGGGCTGCATGGTGGGCAGGCCTGGGGGCTGCCCGGGCATCCGCCGGGTGCCGGATGGCGCAGATCGACGGTTGGGCTATGTTTTTTCGGGGGTACCCCAAGTATCGAACGGCTCGAAACTCGTGGCTAGGGTTTGTGTAGTGCTGGGCTTTTGTTAGTCGCACCTGCGACCGTGCGTAGTTCGGGCGCTTCTCAATAGCCAAGAAGTGTGCGTTGCACTGCCCGCCCCTCTCACGCAAACGCCATGAGCGTCTTTCCGCTCATGAGGTCGTGCCACAGCCCCAGGCCACGCCCGCGCGCGTCGTACAGGCGAATGCATGCCGCGATGTCGGGGTCTGCCGCAGCGGCATCGAGCCCCACCTGTGGCAGGTCGCAAAGCACGCTGCGGTCGAAGACGGTCGCTCCGCGCTCGAGCGCCGCGCAATAGAGGATGTCCTGCTCGACGAGGTCCTGGAACATGTGGCTGCCATACGACAGCTCGGGGGAGAACCCGTGGGCGGCATCGGCGTATTCGACAATCGCCCGGAAGGCGGCTATCTCGGCAAAGGTGACGGGTACGCCCAGGTCAGGGGACGAGGTACCAATCCGGCCGGGCACAAGAAGCACTGCGGTTGCGCCCGTCACCTCACGCACCTTGCGCGCGGCCTCGCCAACAGCGCGTGCAACGCCCGGCCGCTTGCCGTGCGGACATGCCCGATAACCTGCGGCATCGACCACACAGACAAAGTCGACGCTTGCCTGCATCGAGGCGCCCATGGTGTCCTCGGCAGCGCGGAGCAGCACCGGCCCAGACGCGGCTGGCACCTCGACCGAACCCGTGCCCTTGAAGGACTGCAGCGGCCGGCATTGCAGCAGGTTGATCACAAAGCGCGGCTCGGCCCCCTCGCCGCTTGCCCTGTCTACGTTCACGGTGAACTCGATGTCGACGGCGTAGTCGTACGCCTCCTGCAGCGCGCGAAGGATCTTGCGCATGGCCGTGGTGAAGCGCCGGTCGCCCGCAAGCCCCGCGCACGAGGCAAACGTCACCTCTCGCCGCTGACCGCGCTCGCGCAGCATGCGCTCGGCCTCGCGGTCGTGCTCCATCACCATGGGTCGCACCGACGCCGGCATGAGGGGCGCAATGTCTGTGCAGGGCTTCTCGGCAAATGCGCTGCCCGCGAGGTCGATAAGGTCGCATCCGCGCTGGCAGAAGCGGTGCCGGTCCGCGTCCGCGACCATCGTGGTGGCGGTTGGCCTGTCCAGGCTCACAAGCCGCGGGTAGTCACGCTCGGTGCGGTCCACCGCCTTTGTGCCAAGGCCCATCACCAGCCTAAGCATGCCGGCGGAGGGGTCCATGTCCGGAAGCCATCGGTATGCGCTGCGAGAATAGCCAATGCCCGCGGCCGTGGGCATGAAGTACGCGTCGCCATAGCGAGAGCCGCTCACGCGCTGCACGAGAAGTGCCATCTCCTCCTCGGCCGTGTCCAGCCCGTTGCGTCGGCGGTATTCCAACGCCGAGGGGTTCATGGTCGACGCGTACACGCGCTTGACGGCGCGCTCGAACTCGCGAAGCCGCTGCTCGGGGTCACCCACGTTGGGCAAGAACACCGAGTCGTACTTGCCGGCGAAGGCGTTCCCAAACGCATCCTCAAGGCAGCTGGACGATCGCACAATGATGGGAACCTGGCCAAAGTAGTCCAGGACGCGACGGAAGCCCTGCTCAATCTCGGGCGGGAAGGTTCCATTCTCGATGCCCTGCGCCAAAGAATCCGCCACGCGCAGGTAGCCGTCGCCGCGTTGCGCGATGCGCAGCGGCCACAGGTCGTTTTCTACAATGAACGTATAGAAGACGTCCGTGCCCACGTAGAACGAGTCGTGCGGCTCCAGCAGGCCAACGACCTCGGGCAGGTTCTTCTCGACAATCTTGCGCGACAAAAGCATGCCGCAGGACTTGCCGCCAACCATGCCGGTCCCCACCATGCGCCGCCGCACGTCAAAGTAGTCGGTGGGCGAGAAGTACTTTTGCACAAGCGCGCGCATGCGCGGGTCTCTCGTCATCATCATGTTGCACATCTTGCGACAGGCGCGCCGCATGTCCTCGCCGTGCTGGTAGCTGGCGCGCGCCTGCAAGAAGAACCGGTCCCAGGAGTCTATGTCGCGATCGGCGGCGCCGCTCATCTCATCGCTCATGCGCGCGTAGAAGCGGCTGGTGTCGACGCCCGAGGTGAGGGCGCGCACCTCTCCCGTGGCAAGGTCGAGGCGATGCGCGAGAAACATGGTGGGGGAGTAGCGGCGCCAGACCTTGAGGGGGTGGATGAAGAGGCCGCCCTCGTCCGGCGAGACGTCGATGAGGACCTGCGTCGTGTCGTGGATCTTTGCGATGGCGGCAAAGGAGTGGTCGCCCTTGATGATGGGGAAGTACGCCACCGTGTCGAGCGAGAACAGGTACGGGCAGGTGAGGCGGAAGAAGTTCCCCATGGTGAGGTCGGCGGACCACGCAACCTGCAGGTCGGACAGGCTGTCAAACACGTAGAACGCCTCGGGCCCCTCGCGCGTGATCACGTCGTGCACCTGCATGGTGAAGGTCTCGAAGCCCTTCCTGGGGTCGAGGTCGACCTCGACTACGCCCGGCGTGCCGCGGGCGATGATTCGTCTGTGAGAAGCAAAGCGCAGGTAGATAACGTTTCTGCCGTCTGCCACCGAGCGGCCGACAAAGGCGTCTGCAATGGGGCGGAACTCGTCGAGCGAGCTGACCTGCCAGACCACGTTGTCGCCCAGGCGGATGGAGTCGAGCACCTCGTCCAGGCCGTCGATGCCGCTGGGTACACGATCGAACGCTGCCATGTCTGCCTCCTCGCGTGGGTTGAGGCAATCCTAGTCGGTCGCGAGGCGGCGGCTGCGCAGCTTCTGGCTGGTGGACGGCTGCGGGTGGCTGGCGGTTGGGGTGGCTCAGGAAAACCTGCGGCTTAATAGCAGTCTCGGACAAGGTGTGTCGAGAAGAACCGCAGGTAGATGGCTTGACCCTTGTCGCCAGGCTTCTATTAAGCCGCAGGTTTCGATTGGCTGGCCTGCTATATCGCCCAACACTATAGCCACAGGCTATGGAACGCGATAGAAGATAGATACGCTCTCATGCCCCGCCCCTCTGCCATCATGGATGGAGAACAAATTTGCAACCATCCCTCGTGACAAGGAGCAACCATGTCCGCCTCCACGCTTAAGCAGCCGCCCTACGCCTACGACATTGTTGGAAGCTTCCTCAGGCCGGAGCGCCTGAAGAAGGCCCGCGCCGAGTATGCGGCCGGAAAGATCGACCAGGCCCAGCTCACGGCTGTCGAGGACGAGTGCATCGCCGAGCTCGTGCAAAAGGAGAAGGCCGCCGGCCTGCGCGCCGTTACCGACGGCGAGTTCCGTCGCGCCATGTGGCACCTGGACTTTCTCGCCGCGCTCGACGGCGTGGAGGAGATCTCTGCCGACACCTGGTCCGTGGAGTTCAAGGGCTCCAAGCCCAAGGGCGCGCAGCTGCGCTTCACGGGCAAGGTCGACTTTGGGCCGGATCACCCGTTCATTGAGCATTTCCGTCGCCTCCAGAAAATAGCGGACGGCTACCCCACAAAGCTGACCATCCCCGCGCCCTCCATGCTGCACCTCATTCCCTGCGTGCGCGGCAAGGCCACGTACCGGCCCATCGACCGCTACGCGGGGTCGGACGGCGACGAGCGCCTCTTTGAGGACATCGCCGTGGCGTACCAGCACGCCATCAAGGCCTTCTACGACGAAGGCTGCCGCTACCTGCAGTTTGACGACACAAGCTGGGGAGAGTTCTGCGACGCGGACAAGCGCGCCGCCTATGAGGCGCAGGGCATCGACATCGACGCCGTGGCCAGGCGCTATGTGGAGACCATCAACCGCGCGCTCGAGGCAAAGCCGGCGGACATGACCATCACGACGCACATCTGCCGTGGCAACTTCCGATCGACCTGGTTCTCCTCGGGTGGCTACGAGCCGATCGCTGAGACGCTCTTCTCGCACGCCAACTACGACGGGTTCTTCCTCGAGTACGACTCCGACCGCGCGGGCGACTTTGAGCCGCTGCGCCACATCCGTGACCAAGTTGTGGTCCTGGGCCTGGTGACGTCCAAGTTCCCCGAGCTGGAGGACGAGGACTCCGTCATCGCGCGCATCCACGAGGTCGAGAAGTACGTGCCGCTCGACCACCTGCGCCTCTCCACGCAGTGCGGCTTCTCCTCGACCGAAGAGGGCAACGTCCTCACCGAGGACGACCAGTGGGCAAAGATCGCCCTGGTCCGCCGCATCGCAGAGCGCGTCTGGGGAGAGCAGTGCCGCGCTGCGTGATTGCGTGCGCCACAAAACTAGCGGGCTCTTGTAAAGGCGTATACCACAGTATACAATTCATCCATGTTGGAGATAACTAGGACAGACGAGTTCTCAAGGTGGCTCAGGAAGCTGCGGGATGCCGACGCCAAGGCCAAACAGCTCAACAAGGAGTACGAGTAGATCGAGGGGGCAAGCAATGGAAGCGAAGAAGGCAGCCGCTTACGAGGCGGCAGAGTTTCTGGATACGGACGAGGACATTGTCGCCTACCTTAACGCAGCGCTCGAAGACGGTGACCCATCCCTTGTGTCTGCGGCGCTCGGTGACGTTGCTCGCGCGCGAGGCATGACTCAGCTCGCCAATGAGACAGGCATCACGCGAGATGGCCTCTACAAGGCGCTATCTCCTTCGGGCAATCCGTCTTTCGCCACGGTCCAGAAGGTGGTTAGGGCATTGGGCTATAAGCTTGATGTGGCGGTAGCGGTCTGACACTCCTCTGGCATGCTCCTCTCGTTTCGCTACCATTGCTCCGATGGACGAGAAGGGCGCGGCGCGGCGGGGGCAGGCATGGACATCTACGTCATTCGACACGGGCAGACCGACGCCAACCTGCGCCACGAGCTGCAGGGGAGAAGGGACATCCCTCTCAACGAGCGCGGGCGCGAGCAGGCGCAGCGCGTGCGGGCGCTTCTCGACGAGCGCGGAATCTTCTTTGACCGGGTCTACTCGAGTCCGCTGGGTCGTGCGGTCGAGACCGCGCAGATTGTCTCGGGCGGAAGCGTGCCGGTTGAGACGGACGACCGCCTCCTGGAGATGGATTACGGCCCCTACGAGGGCATGAACCTGCGGAAACCCGCACCAGAGGTCGTCACGTTCTTCAGCGACTTTGTCCGCAATCCGGCGCCTGACGGTATGGAGCAGCTCTCGTCTGTGACGGCTCGAGCGGGCAAATTCATCGAGGAAGTCGCTCGCTCGTCCGGGGAGCGCGTCCTTGTCTCCACGCACGCAATCCTGATGAAGGGCATCCTCGAGTACCTCACGCCGGGTTCTCGTGGGGACTACTGGTCGAAGTTCATTGGGAACTGTGCCGTCTATCAGTGCGTTTGGCGAGACGGGGCGTTTAGCGTGCCGGTGGAGGTTGCTGACGCCGAGCGCGGGTGAGGTCAGAAGCGCTTCGATTTGGGTCGCCGGGGCTTCTCGGCTTCCGTGCGGCTGTCCACTCCGCTCCCCGCGCGCTGTTGGGCAGAAATCGGACATTCTGTGGTTTCTCCACTTCGCTCTCAATGTGCTGTTGAGAAGAATATCGACGTTTTCCGCCCCTCGGACTCATATATTGTCCCAATCCTTCTCAACAGCGCTGGTGGGCGGTTCGGGGTGGGCAAACTTAGCGCTGCGTGGGCGCCTGCCGGGTGCCGGATGGCGCGGATTTGCGGTTGGGATACGGTTTTTCCGGGGTGCCCCGAGTACAAAGCGGTTCGAAGCCTGATGAACCGCAGGTCAGCGAATTGGCACCAAGCCGCGGCCACATAAGGGTTTGAACAATAACTGGTGCCAACCGGAAGCCCGGTTGCGCCGGTTGGCGTCGCGCCTCTCGCTGCGGCCGACGCTCTTCTCGTTTCGCTACCATGGTTCTCATTAGACAAGAAGAGGGAGAACTCATGGCAGACGAAAAGAGCGAGAACAGCGAGCAGGCCGCGCGCGAGAGCGGCGTCATTAACTTCAACGTTGAGGCGGTTCGTCTCGGCGACCATATTGTGCGTGGAACGGCGGCCGACGGCCAGGTGCGCGCCTTTGCGGTGACGGCGCGCGCGAGCGTCCAAGAGCTGCACGAGCGCCACCAGACCTCGCCCGTCGTGAGCGCCGCGCTGGGGCGCCTCCTGATGGCGGGCATGATGATGGGCGCCATGTCCAAGAACGACGACGAGCTCATCACCCTTGTGATTCGCGGCGAGGGTCCCGTGGGCGGCCTCACCGTGACCGCGAACAACCGCGGCCAGGCCAAGGGATTCGCCAACCATCCCCACGTGTGGCTGCCGCTCAACAGCGCGGGCAAGCTCAGCGTGGGCGAGGCCGTGGCTGGGGAGAACCACATGGGAACACTCTCGGTGGTCCACGACCTGCCGGGCATGGAGCCGTATTCCAGCGAGGTCCCGCTTGTCTCCGGCGAGATAGGGGACGACCTCACGTACTACTTTGCCGCTAGCGACCAGGTGCCTACCTCGCTGGGCGTGGGCGTGCTGGTTGACACCGACCAGAGCATCCGCCAGGCGGGCGGATTTATCGTGCAGTTGATGCCGGGATGCGAGGACGCGGTGGTGGACCGCCTGGAGAAGAACCTCGCCGGCACGCATTCCGTCACGGACCTGCTCGAGGAGGGCTTGAAGCCCACGGACGTCCTCCGCCACGTGCTGGACGGCCTCTCGTACCAGGAGCTGGACGTCATGCCGGCGGAGTTCCACTGCGGCTGCAACCGCGAGCGCGCCACCCGCGTGGTGCTGGCGCTTGGCCGCGCGGAGCTGGAGGATATGATTTCCAAGGACGAGCCCGCCGA
Source organism: Tractidigestivibacter scatoligenes (assembly GCF_001494635.1). GTDB lineage: Bacteria > Actinomycetota > Coriobacteriia > Coriobacteriales > Atopobiaceae > Tractidigestivibacter > Tractidigestivibacter scatoligenes. The sequence continues at coordinate 750,389 of NZ_LOJF01000001.1, forward strand.
CGTGTACTGCCACTTCTGCGGCGAGCACTACCACTTCGAACCGAACGAACTGCGCGACCTGCTGCGATGAGGTACCTTGCCAGTCACAAGTAGATCCTTCTCGCGCAGATAAAACCTCACACGTGGTTTCTCTTTTGAGGCGTAGGACGGCAAAATCCCAGTTGAGAGTGATGAGAAATCAAAAAAGAAACAACACGTGTGAGGTATGCGTGTGAGGTATGCGGTTCGAGAAGCTCGCGCCGAGGTCCAGTCCCTACAGCCGCGTGACGGTCTGCGCCAGCTCCTTGCGCGAGGAGTGGTTGGGCAGCGGGCCCGCGCCCTCGGCCGCGTAGCCAAGGTCGATCGCGCAGAGAACCACCTCGTTTGCCGGCAGGCCAAAGGCCTTCGCAGCCTCCTCGGGGCTAAAACGGTTTATCCAGCAGGAGTCAACGCCCTCGTTTGCGGCAGCAAGAATCATGTGGGTCGCCACGATGCTTGCGTCCTCGATGCCCGAGGTGCGCTTGCTGCCTGGGTAGGTGTAGACGTTCTCGCTGTCGAAGGCGACGAGAAGGACGGTCGGCGCGCCGTACCGGCAGGGTGTGAGCCCGTCGAACTTCTCGAGCGCATCGGCGGATTGCAGCACGTAGACGTGCTGCTCTTGCAGGCTCTTCGCGGTTGGCGCCACGCGCCCGGCCTCGAGGATCGCCTCCAGTTTGTCGCCTTCCACGGCACGGTCGCTGTATTTCTTGCACGAGTAGCGGTTCTTGATGACGTCAGTGAACTCCATGGGGCCTCCTCTGGTTGCGCGCTCTGCGCGGCTGCCTGATTGCAGTATGGGCGTTAGTGAGACAAAGGGACAGTCCCTTTGTCTCATCGCGGCCGCAAGCCGTTCGGTTACAGCTCAATCCACTGGCGAACGCCAAACCCGCGCTTCCGCAGCGTGCTGCACAGATAGTCGATGCGCGTGGGCGTGACCTCGATCAGGTGGAGCACGGTGCGCATCTTCTCGAGCTTCTCGCCGGTGAGCTTCTTTTCCGCTGCGGCGCGCGAGAACTTCTCGCTCATGGGGTCGACGACCTCTGCGGTACCCGTGACCTGCACGCTCTCGAGCCTGCCGAACTCGTACGAGGGCTCGAAGACGGCAAGGCACACGTTGCGGTTCTCCTTGAGCGCATGGAACTTGAGTCCGCCTTCCGAGAAGATCCAGAATTTGCCGTCACGGTAGGTGTACTCGAGCGGGGTGCAGCGGACGAGGTCGGCCGACGCCGTTGCCATGGCGCAGATTTGATGCTCGCCGAGAAACGCGTCGATTGCCTTGCGCAGCTCATCCTCGGGCATGCGGGCAGAGGTCGCGTCCCCCTTGGTCCAGTATTCTGCGGCCTCGTCGAATTCCTCTGGGGTCATGGCGTGTCCCTTCCTTTGCGGTTGGCCGACGCGAGCAAGGGCAATGCACCGGCCGGACGTCTTTTGCTTGAGCTCCATTATCGCCCTTGCGCGTTGTTCCTGGTGCGGATGAGACAAAGGGACAGTCCCTTTGTCTCATCTAGCAGCTCGGCGCGTGTGGTGCGGCGTAGCTGTTCCCGTCTCGCTGCCTGCGCTGTTCTCGATCTCCTGAACTACGCACGGTCGTGATTCAGGTTTGTGGATTACTGGGCTTTTGCTCCTCTCGCCTGCGACCGTGCGTAGTTCCAGGCGTGCTCACTGCCAGCGTCTGGCTCCCTCGAATTGGCAAACCTCACACGTGATATTTACTATTTGATTAGGGAAGACAAAAGGCCAGTTGATAGGTAGCGAAAATCAATAACGAAATATCACGTGTGAGGTTTTCTTTAGTATGAGGTTTCTGACAGTTGACCTCCTACCGATTGCCGAGCGCGTAGCATGGAGCCGACAAAGCCGTGCGACCGAAAGCCGCATCCAAGGAGGCACGGAATGCTGTACACGCCCGTCACGAAGAACGCGATCAGGTTCTGCTATCGGGCGCACGCCGGCCAGCTGGACAAGGCCGGCCTGCCCTACGTCAACCACCCGCTTCACCTTGCGGAGCAAATGTCCACCGAGGACGAGACCTGCGTCGCGCTTCTCCACGACGTGATGGAGGACTGCGGAGCTACCCCGGAGGACCTTCTCGCTCTGGGCATCTCGCCAGAAGCACTGGCCGCGGTCCAGCTCCTTACCCACAAGGACGGCGTGCCCTATCTTGATTACGTGCGCGCAGCGGGCGAGAATCCCATCGCGCGCCGCGTCAAGGTGGCTGACCTGCGCCACAACAGTGACCTCACGCGCCTGGACGATGTGGGGCCAAAGGACATCGCGCGGCTCCGCAAGTACCGCATGACGCGCGTGATTCTGGGCGACATGGCAACCAAGGTGCAGACGCCAGCGGGCTCAGTGGCCATGCAGGTGGCGGGCGAGCCGTACCCGTTTGTGGTGCGCGACGAGTCGGACGGTGCGCTCGCGCTGGAGGCGGACGTGCTGCCGCTCTCGGTTGGCGAGAAGGTCGAGCTTCGGTACGACTTTGGCCCTGCGGTCGCGCAGGGGGCCAGCGAGCACGGGGTCTGGCGCGTGTACCAGGTGGGCGACGTCACCGTCGGCGTGGCGCTTGCTGCCGCGCCCGCCGTGCCCGTCGCGCCCACGTACCGCCTAGACCCCGACGCCGCCATCGTCACCGTGACAGCAGACCCCGTGGCCCACAGGCGAGACGCTGGTGCCAATAGCTTCACCGTTCACGTGGCGTGGCGCCGTGGCACAGGCGAGAAAGACGTGCGCACCGTGTGAGACAAAGGGAGTTTCCCTTTGTCTCATGCCCTAATTATTGTCGCGTCCCTCGGCTATGGTGTGAGGCACCATACGTCGAGAGGATGGTGGCCACCATGGCAGAAGCAGCGCCCACAGCAGAGGAGCTCAAGAGCGCCATCCGCGAGGTGCGCGCGGACATCCTGGACATAGTCACGCAGATCGAGGACATCAAGCTCCAGCAGCTCCCGCAGATTTACGCGGACTACGCCGTAAAGATCGGCTGCTGGGAGAAGGAGCTCCTCGAGGCGGAGGTTGCCGCTCGGCGCGCAAAGCGGCGCTACGCCCTTGCGCAGGCGCAGGCAAACCAAGGCCAGGTGCCAGATTACGAGAAGATCGAAGCCCAGCTCGACGAGGAGCTCTCCGCCTGGACCGCGGCCGCCGAGGAGGCAAAAGAGGCCTACGAGCAGGCGCTTGCCTGGCGCCTGGGAAGGGTTGCCATGCCGGAGGCGGACGCCAAGGAGATGCACACGCTGTATCGTACGCTCATGAAGCGCCTGCACCCCGACGTCCATGTGGGAGAAGACGAGAAGCGCGCCGAGTACTTCGCCCTTGCCCAAAAGGCCTACCAGGACGGTGACATTGTGGTGCTTCGCTCGCTCGAGGCTGCGACGCGGCACTTTGATCCTAAGGATGACCTCGCGGAGGAGGAAGACACCAACGCCCTGGCCACGGAGCTGGAGCTCCAGCAGGTCGAGCGCTCTGCCATGGAGAAGCAGCTCAATGAGCTTGAGAACTGCGAGGACATGCAGCTGGGGAAGCTCCTCCAAGACCCGGAGTGGGTGAGCTCCCGCACTGCGGAGCTGCGCGAGGCCATCGAGGAGTGGGAGCGCACCCAGCGAGAGTTCGACTTGCGCGTAGCCAAGCTGAGGGAGGCCATCGATGGGGACTGACGGAGCAACGCCGAGCAGCTCGGCCGGTCTGGTGCCTGTCCGTCCCGGCGGCGCCGGTGCCATCATCCAGGCGATGCACGGGAAGGGCGGCATGGGGATAGAGATCCCCAAGCCCTTCTCGCAGCCAATCTGCCTTGTGCCGGACACGCGCATCGCAGGCACTACCCACATAGATGACATCGACGAGCTGGCCCCAAAGCTCTCCGTGGGCGATCGGCTCGCGCCCGGCGCCGCCGAGGGCGACGTAGCGGCCGAGGCGGTCAAGCGCGCCCAGATCCGCCGCACCATCGAGGACCACCTGGAGCGCCAGCTCGAGATGTGGCCCCGTCACATCAAGGTGCTCTCGCTCTTCTTCATCGACAAGGTCGAGAAGTACCGCGTCTACACCAAGGACGGCTGGGAGAGGGGCGAGTACGCCGAGGTCTTCGAGCAGGAGTACGCGGACCTCCTCGAGCACGGCTGGAAGAGGCGCTGCGAGGAGGCCGGCGTCCCGCTCATCGACGACCCGGCGGCCGTCCACAGCGGCTACTTCTCCAAGGACGGCAAGGGCCGCTTCAAGGACACGAGCGGCACGACCGACGCCGATACCTCCACCTTCGAGCTCATCATGCGCGAGAAGGAGACGCTCATCGCCTTCCCCGATGGCAAGAACCACGACAAGGACGTCTCGTTCATCTGGAGCCACTCGGCGCTAAAGGAGGGCTGGGACAACCCCAACATCTTCCAGATCTGCACGCTCGTGGAGACCAAGGACACGCTCACCAAGCGCCAGAAGGTTGGCCGCGGCCTGCGCCTGCCGGTCGACCAGTCGGGCGAGCGTTGCCTCGACCCGGAGGCCAACGTCCTCACGGTCGTCGCCAACGAGTCCTACGACGCCTTCGCGCGAGGGCTTCAGTCCGAGCTCGACAAGGACGGCGTCCGCTTCGGCGTCATCGCGCCGGAGTCCTTCTCCAAGGTCACCGTGCGCGCGGCGAGCGGCGCCGAGAGCCCGATCGGCTTCGAAAAGTCCAAGCAGGTCTTCGAATCCCTGCAGAAGGCCGGCCTCGTCAGCAAGAAGGGCGAGATCACACCCGAGCTCAAGAAGGCTGCCCAGGACGGCAAGGTCGAGCTTCCGGCCGGCCTCGAGGAGGCCAAGGAGCAGGTGGAGGCCATCATCCTGCACAAGGCCCAGAAGCTCGAGATCAAGGACAAGTCCAAGGAGGTCCGCGTCAGGCTCGACAAGGACGTCTCCCTCAGCCCCGCGTTCCAGGCGCTCTGGGAGCGCATCCGCAGGCGCACCAAGTTCCAGGTCGAGGTCGACTCCGACGAGCTCGTGGCGCGCTGCATCGAGGAGATCCAGAAGATGCCGCCGGTGCGCCCGCTCGAGGTGCTCAGCATGTGCGCCGACCTCTCGGTCGACGACGCGGGCGTCACCGCCCAGGGCACCGAGCAGTCCACGGTCAACACCAAGACCGTGCGCGCCTACGACCTGCCTGACCCCATCGCCGAGCTGCAGGACGCGGTCGACCTCACCCGCCACACGCTCAAACGCATCCTCGTAGGCTGCGGCCGCTACGACGAGTTCCCCAACGATCCGGCGACGTTCCTCGCGCAGGTCGCGAGCCGCATCGAGACGGCCAAGTCCGCCATCGTGAGCCGCGGCATCAAGTACGTGCGCCTGCCCGAGGACGAGTGGTACACGATGAAGGACCTCGAGCCGGGCGACATCCGCGCCTACCTGGGCCAGAACGCCTGGGAGCCGGAGCATGGCAAGTCGCTCTACAACTACGTCGTCTACGACTCCTCGACGGTCGAGAAGCCCTTCGCCGTGGAGCTCGACCAGACCAAGGAGATTGAGGTCTTCGCCAAGCTCCCGTCCAAGTTCACGATCGACACGCCGCTCGGGCCCTACAACCCCGACTGGGCCTACGTCGTCAACGAGGACGGCGAGCATCGCGTCTACTTCGTGACCGAGACAAAGGGCGGCGGCAACAACGACCCGCACCTGCGCCCGACCGAGCAGCTCAAGGTCGACTGCGCCAAGAAGCACTTCGCGGCCCTCGGCGTGGACGACCTCATCTACGACGTCCGCACAACTCTACACAGCGTGGCGGTGAAGTGAGATGGCCAAAGAGAAGTCTCAATGGACGGTCCAGACGCAGCATGAGTACCAGATGCCAAGCCGAATTCTCCTGTTCGAAGACTTCTCGACCATAGTGCCGTTCTATCTCTACAGGGCGGCACCTGCTAACGTTTCGACGCTCTCGTGGGACATCCCCTCGGTCCTAGGTTCCGAGGGGATGTCCCTCCTCTATGTCAGGATGATGGGCGAACGAATGCAGTCATTTCGAGGTACGACAAGTGTTGCCAGGGAGTCCGGCTGGGCAAGCGAGAAGAAGCTGGCCGATCAGAACCTTGCGTTTGACGAGGAGAAAGGTCTGTTCTATCAAGGCTCGAAACGGTTGGATGACTCAACGGACTACTCGGACACGTTTGACTCGCTGCTCAGGCATATCCGGAACGCGGTAGCTCATGGCCGCATGCGCAAGGAGGGCGAGTTCCTGCTGCTGGAAGATAGCAATGGCAAGAGCACCGATGCGAAGGGGAATCCCAAGCCATTAACGGCAAGACTGGTGGTGCGTCCAAGTACGCTGACCCATTGGGCGAGGCTCATTGAGGATGCCTGCGCTCAGGCGTGAATCAGTGTCGTGCAAAAGCGCGGCGCAGCAATGCGTTTATGGACGCACGATGGTTTAACGGCAGGCGTGCAAACTGATGCAAATATCAGCACCGCGACAGAAGAGCCACAGGGTGAAGCGTAACCCGGCAGGAGTGCCGGCTTGTGGCGTGCTGAGTAGAGAAGCGTCACGTACTGGGCGAGACCGTCCGAAACGCGCCCAGCTCATCCGCGCTACCGTCGAATCGGAAAGGCGGGTCGAGACGAGAGGAGCGAGCGATGCACCAGAAGAAGCTGGTCGTGATGGAGGACGACGATGAGAAGAGGACGATGTCATGGGGAGAGGCCGACGACGGCCTCGCATACGTCCGCGAGACGGCGATGGGCACCGTGACCGAGTTCGCGTACGGCGAGCGCTTCTGGGAGACAACCTTCTTCTTCCGTCCCACGAAGGCGTACAACCTGGACGACGTTGCCGACCGCGTCGCGACGAGCGGGGACGACTGCTTCCTGTGCGACATAGCCGACGCCCTCGAGTTCTGGGGCATCCCGTACGAGAGAGGATCGCACCCGCCCGCTCGCTGTTTAGCCGCCACCGAGAAGGACGAGAAGAGCGAGAAGATTGGCTACGCCCCGTGCAAGACGCACGGGGCGCTTTCATGAGTGGAGAAGAGCGTTAAGTCTGCCCGCCGCCTGCCGCCGGGGATCTCCGGCACCGCCGCATGCTCGCGCCTCGGGGCCGTCCGCGCCACATCGCGGGCCTGGCCGGTCGTGCCACGGCCCTGCGCCTCGGTGCGCAAGGCAGGTGCGAACTCGGTGATGGTGTCCTCGGTCGACATAACCTTGCGGAACACCGTGCAGTCGCCCTTGCCGAAGGGGATGGGGTCCTCTTCCCATCGAGTGTCTTCTCCTGGTCGAACATGACATCGGAGAGAAACACCCGCATCTTGCCGGCGTCGATTTCGTTGATGAGCGCGTCGTAGGCGAGGTCCACGCTCTGCACCGCGTCGATGGCATCTTGCGAACACCGACTGCCCGTAGGGCGAGAAGTCCACGTGCGTGTTCGGCACCGCGGGCCTCACGATGCCGAAGGTTGGAAAGGCCGAGCCCGTATCCACCTCGGGCGCCACGCCCGGCACGCTCGCCTCGCGACCGTCCCTGTCGAAGCACACCGTGCGGATCCGATAAACGCCATCGTCACCAAGCACGTGCATCTGCAGCTGGTCCAGAACCCCACCTTTCGAGAAACACCTCGTAACGAAGGCGCATTCGCGTATTCCCTCGTAGTCCCATGTGAGGGGGACGACCATGCGCGCGTCGTGGTGCCGGATCTTAATGCTCTTTCTAGCGGTGTCCATCCATATGGCGAACGCCCCAGTTCCGAGCCCGAAAGCCCGCACGACCGCCTCCTGCGCCCGCCCCCAGAAGTTCATGGACGAGAGGAACGAGTTGATCCAGTCCGTGCACTGTTGAGCAGAACACGCCACGGTCGTCTTCTCGTCGAGGAGGAGGGAGCCCCACTCCCGGCACACCCGCATCGCCGGCATGATCGTGCGCCTGTGTACCTGGTACACGCGCCCAAAGCCATCGGTGTCCCGGTAGTCGTAGAACTCGCCGACGGCCCGCATCCACGAGTTCCACTTGCGCACGTGGGGCTCCATGTCCTCCAGCGCCCGCGTGCTGTACCCGGCGCCCCGCAGATACGCCCTCACACCCTCCGGCATCCAGTACACTTCGTTGTCGCTCAGCATCTCCATATTGTCCTCCGCTCATCGTGACTTCGGTCGAATCATCGAATGGCGTCACAGAGAGGGGGCCGTTCGGGGGCTACCGGTGTTCCTCCAGGCCTTTTTCAAGTGCGTATAATTGGAAAAACGGTGCCACTCACCTGCCGCTCCATTGGAAACAAGTGCTCATCGGAGTCCCTATGTCTGGAGATATCCCATCAATTCTTGGTGTTCATGCATGTGGCAGCATCTATGGTGAAGCCGGGTGCGATTTCGACCTCTTTAGAAAAAGGAACATCTCCAATCACGAGAAACCTCATCGCGTGTCGGTGATATTCGGTCATAACGGCTCCGGCAAGACGACGATTGCGCGGCAGATTGCGTCAGCGGCAAAGCGCGACAGCGGGTCCTATTTCTACGACGGCGACAATGCCAAGCTCGAATTGGACCTTGCCGAGGCCGAGCGCGTACGGGTGTTTGATGAGAGCTATATCGAGAGCAAGATTCGGATCAAAGACGATGGACTTCAAGCAATCGTAATGCTGGGCGACCAGGCCGACGCAGAAGCCAAGATTGCGGAGATCAACGAGAAGCTCGAGACCGACGAAGAAGAGATTGCGGAGCTTGAGAATCGGAAGAAGGCACTGGAAAGCGGCCCGTCATCGGTCGACCAGCTCAGGGCAGACGCAATGGATGATGCGAAAAATGGCGGCTGGGGGCAAAGAGGCCAAGACGTCAAGAGGCTCAAGTCAAAGATGGTCCTCAACGCGAACAGATGGAGCTCCATCCTGCAGGCCAGCACGACGGCCTCACGAAATGAGGTTGATGAGCGGTACCGGACAAAGCTCGCAGGCTATCGAAAGGCGCAAGCATCCGGGTCTCTGATTGACACGCGCCTTGAGCCTATTAAGTACACGCATGATGATGAGGAGAAGCTCATCCGGATTCTCGGGAGGGTGCTAGATGAGCCAGAGCTGACCGATCGAGAGCGGCGCATTCTGTCACTGGTTCAGAACGGCCGTCAGGATATGGTTGAGATGGCGCGTGTCGAGTTTGCTTCCGGAGAGGCCACCATGTGCCCGCTATGCCAGCAGGAGGTTTCGAAAGAGTATGGAGAGTCGCTCGAAAGAAGCATCGTAAAAGTCCTCGGCAAAGAGGTAGACGAATATAAGACGGAGCTGCGGGCCATCGCCTTGCCCGACATACAAGAGGCCGAGATACCGCAGCAAGTTTCTGGCGATGCCAAGGCCGCCTATGCATCTGCCTGCAGCAAGGCGGGGTCATTGGTTGAGGGATACCGCGAACTGATCAGAAAACGAGAGACTAACCTCTATACGCCGCTAGACGAGATTCCTCACGGCTTGGCGGACGCGATTGACCTACTAAACGATTCCATCGTGTCGGTCAACGGGGAAATCGACACTATTAACGAGGCCTTTCGTAACAGGGAAAGAATGGAGCAAGAGCTCCTAGAGCTAAGCGACCAAATAGCATGGATTGACGCGCACGCCAAAATCGAATTGCATGCCAAGGCAGAGAAAGAACTGGCAGACGTAAACAAAAGGCTAAGCGAACAACAGTCTCTGAAGAAGTCCCACCAATCAGACAAAAGACAACAAGAGGCGCGGCTACGCCAAGTCGACATTGCGGCAGACATAATCAATCGCTACTTGGCGAGCGTGTACTTTGACGTCAACCGCTTCAGGCTGGTTCCGTCTGACGAAAGGTACGCGATTCGCTCCCATGGCAATCCCGTCATGCCCAAAGACATCTCCACCGGCGAGAGGAACATCTTGGCTCTCTGCTACTTCTTCTCCGAAGGAGGAGAAAACAAGCGTGAGGGCAGCGAGGACAACGACCCACAGTACATCGTGTTGGATGACCCGGTCTCCAGCTTCGATATGGAGAATAGGATAGGAATCTGCTCCCTGATACGCGAAAGAGCCGAGCACCTTATTTGCTCGAATCCGGATAGTCGCATAACAGTGCTGACTCATGACGCTGGCGTCGTTACAGAGCTCAAGCACACGTTTGAAGATATCAAGATATCAACGGGCAAAACCTTCATTATCGACTACCTTGATCTCGCCCGGGATGGCACGAGGGATCGCCCGATGAATATTGCGGAATATACCGCCTTATTGAAAAGGGCTTACGACTTTGCGTCTTCCCAAACCGAAGACGAACGGGAGACCCAAGTAATCGGAAATGTACTCAGACGCATTCTCGAAGGCTATGGTACGTTCAATTACGGTATGGGCATGGAAGAAATATCGAGGAACCCGGAGCTTAGCGCGCGCTTCGGAGATCTCGCTCCATTGCTAGGAAGCGTCATGTACCGTCTCGCATTTAATGACGAGAGCCATATGCGGGAGAGGCTTTCGGCGCTTAACACGCCTCTGAACTTTTCCCGCTATAGCTATGACGAGAAGAAAGCCTGTGCGCAGTGCGTATTCGTCATCCTCGACAAACTCGACCACGAACACGTCCGACATCAGCTTAAGAAGTCCAATGTGTCAGACAAGGACATTGGGAACAAGCTCGCTTGCTGGGAAAGCAGATTCACTGCAGTCGAGAATAGCTGAGTAGCTTGCTCATCACGCCCCGCGCAGCACATCGTCCATCATGGCGTAGCACACCGAGTCGATGCTGTGGTCGCTCCCGTCCGGGATCTCGTCTACCCACGTGCCGTCGCGGTCGCGTTCGAACTCCTTCAGTCTGAGCTCCTCGTAGGCCAGCGGGCATCGCACGGGGTCTATCACGATCTTACGCAGCCCCGCCAGCCACTCGTACGAGAGGCGCCTCATGTTGCTCTTCCGAGCAGGTCTTACCCTCAAACCAAGCTCGCGCCGCCACACCGCCATCGACTGCTTGCCGTCCGGCGTGTCGTCCGCCCAGATTCCTTGGCATCCTGTCCTGCATGAGCTTTGATATAAAGATAATCGCCTCGTCGGCTCTTGGAAATAGCGGAATGAACGAATTGGAATCAATTACGACCAGGCCCTTCTCAGCGTTTGAGGTGGATTCACGATGACAATGCCAAAGTGGCACGAGATAATGCGGCCGGTTCTCGTTGTTCTCAATGAGGCAGGAGACTACTTGTCATCTTCAGAGCTCTACGAGACAACCGCAGAGGAATTCCATCTCACCGGAGCCGAGCGTGATGAGAGAATCAAGAGTGGAGAGAAACGCTTTCATAATCGTCTGAGCTGGGCAATCATGGATTTGAGAAAGGCGAACCTTCTCGAATACGGCGAGAAGCACGGCACCTACAAGATTACTGACGATGGAATCGCTTTTCTATCAAGGCACTCAAAACCTTTTGGGCCGAAAGAGCTCATGGACGAGTGCCCTAGTTTCAAGAAATGGAAGACTGCCTACCTGGAGAAGAATCAGAAGTACAGACAGGCTCAGACGTCGATTCATAGCGAAGAGGAGGAGATGTCCCCGCAAGAGGCAATGGCCAAAGCCGACAAAGACATACGTGACGCCCTTGCTGACGAGCTCCTCCAGAATGTGGTTGGGATGAACGAGTACGACTTCGAGTTTCTCGTCGCAAAGCTGCTTGTTGCGATGGGGTATGGCCAGTCGCTCGAAGAGCCTGCGACGGTAACGCCAAAGAGCAATGACGGCGGAATCGACGGTATCGTGAAAGAAGACCGCCTAGGCTTTGACAACGTCTATTACCAGGCCAAGAAGTGGGCTCTGGGTTCTGTGGTTTCCAAGCCAGAGGTACAAAAGTTCTCAGGGGCACTTAACGAGAGACATGCGCAGAAGGGGCTCTTCATCACTACGGCTCGGTTTAGCTCCGGCGCCTGCGATTTTGCAGATACCGTATCGGGCCAGCGGATTGTGCTTGTGGATGGCAAGGTTCTTGCTCACCTCATGATTGACTACAACGTTGGCGTGACGGTTAAGGAGACGTACACCATCAAGGCGATTGACACTGATTTCTTTGAGAGTTAGGTATTCCATCGGGCATTTGGTCTATGCCGACGCTCCCTGTGCACGAACTTCCCCATTGCTCGGCATATAGGAGAGATGTCCAGACTGCATTGCTGAATCATTTTGCTTCCGGTCAGGCCTTCTACAGAATGCAAGGAAGCCGCCTTCTGTTGTTGCGCTAAATTGAAAAGCCGGATAACGGATTGATGTCGTTGATGTTCTGGAGCGGGAGCCATGCGCCAATAAGACAGAAGGGCTTGATTCTCCATGTCGTTGTTTAAGTGTCCCGAGTGCGGTGGCGATATTTCCGAGGTGGCATGCGTCTGTCCCACGTGCGGCTATCACTCTGCAGACCCGTCTGTGCCCATCGCCCAACAGGAAAGGCTTGCCAAGGCGGAAACCAGCCTCGCGAGTATTGATTTGCGGCTCAGACCACATGTCCAGGTGAGCAGCGTGGACGTGGAGGCTGTGGCGAGAGAAGCCTATGGGAAGAGGGGAGAACTCTGGAACCTCCTCAGCGAACTCGTCGCAAACGCCGAGGCTCTCCTGACTGACGAGACAACCTGGGTCGCCAGAATTACTCCAGAGATGAGACGGAGGCTCCGCAGTGGGGAACTCGAGTTCCTTGTCGGGAAGGATGGTGACACGCGGGCAATCCTTCGAGATGCCGGCAGGAAGGCAATCCGCAGACAGGTCCCGCTCGACGCAGAGAAGCTTGCTCCCGATGCAAACCAGGCCCTAAACAACCTCCTCATGGCATCCATGATGCAGCAGGTGCTCGTGCAAATTGAGGGCGTACGCCAGGACTGCGCGAGAATTCAAGGGGAGATTAGGGGTGACCGGCACGCTCTTGGTATTGCGGCAATGGAAGCGCTTACTCAGGCAAACTGTATACGGGATCGCCGGCTTCGGAGGGCTGCAATCGTTGCAGCAATTCAGAAGGCGACCGTTGCCCGCGCGGAGCATATGTCCTCTTTCGAGGGAAAGCAGAGGCTCATCGCCAAACGCCACAAGGATATGGTCGGGAATCAGGATTTCGGCCAACTCATCGGGACTATTAAGTCAATCGCGAGTGGTCAGGAGGGGGATGACGCCGCTAAGGCCTTCGGGGATCTCGAGGACATCGTCGATAACTGCTACGTGGAGGTTGTCGGCTGGCTCGTCCTCGGAGAAAGGGGGCCGGCGGTACAGGCGCTTAGCCAAGTTCAGGAGTTCATAGTTGAGAGGAGACTCGACAAGAGGGATACCCTGCTCATGCTCAACAGCGCCGCTCGAGAGGACATGAGCGAGACGGTGAATGATCTCGCGGGTCGCTTTGGCCACATCGAGTCGACTGTTCTAGGACTTACTTGCCGGGATCAGAATCCTGAACAACTGCCTTCGGATTCTGACGCGATGGATGGTACGCAAGACGTTGCAGATCCCGATTCCAGCGACGGGGATGAAGTAAATAAGCGAGAAGATTGATGGCACGACGGCCGGCCGCTTCTGCAAGGCCTGTGGGAGACCAATACCATCTGAGAACGAATCCGACCTATGCGACAGATGCCTTGAAGACAAGAGGGAACGCCGCGGCCTCATCCTTACAGGTGGGCTTGGCGTTGGAGCGGCGCTGGTTGGTTTTAGAAAACAAATTGGAGCTGCCGCGAAGAAAATGGCCCCTGTTGTGAAGGAATATGGCCCGAAGGTGATCCAAGTAATAAAGAACATCAAACCGTAAATAGCGTCTAGTTCGGAGTCTGAGTGTCTATAAATGTCCCTTATTGGTGCTGACCGTCTCGCTAGAACCAGTACTCCCTCATCTCTCCCAGAAAGGCCCGCGTAATCGGATACCCATGCCTGGAGGGGATGACTGAGTCTACTCCGCACCTGGGGCAAATCGCTGTGTAGCCATCGCCATCGTCAACCCACTCGGTGATTTCGCCTGGCTTGAAGGCTGCCAGGCAGTAGAAGCAGCCGCACATATCTGCAGATTCAATCATGTCTTGGTTGTACTTCGAGAGGTCGTGGGCACGAACGTAGTCGGGCCTCTCGTCCTCGCAGCCATCCGAAGTGGCCATGCGTTGCTCCAATCTCAAGCTGGCTAAGCAATCAGCCTATTCGCGTCCATGAAGCCGATAAAGGATTCGATAATCGTGTTAGTCCGAGCGATGATGTCATCCTCGGTGAAATCCTCTTTCAAATGAACACTCGCCCCTGCGGACGATGCTGACCATTTTGGGGGAAGATGGGCGTGCGCAGCGAGTTCACGCCGGGGCGTTCGATGGCGTAAGCCCATACGACGGGTAATACGCAACTTGTGACTCTGCTTGCCGCGACTCCTAAAGGACCATTTCTAGTACCTTGCGCTATCTAGGTTTGACAGAAGTCTGTCAAGCAAGGTCTCAAGGGCCGCCTTTTCCTCCTCTGTCATGCCTACGGTGATTGCGCTCAACGCATCTGCGCCGTCTTTGAGAATGGCGGTGTATGTCTGGTTTCCTAGCTGCGTGAGCCTCATAGTCACTTGGCGGGAGTCTATGGGAGAGATTTCTGTCTGGATGATTCCCTTCCGCTTCATGCGCGAGACTAACGCTTGAGCTGCTTGGTGTGATATGCCAAGGCAGTTCTTCAGTGAAGAGATGCTCTCTTCTGGATGTTCATGTACGAACAATACGGCTTCTGATTGCGCAGGCGTCAGCTCAAGCTTGTGAAGGCGGACTATGCACATATTATTTGTAATGCTGCTAATTCGGGCAATCTTTCGTATGAGATGGAAGTCGTCTGCCATTTGTCCTCCCGTACGGAGCTGACCATAACCACTAGTTGAGCTTCTGATCATGGAGAAACTTCGCGTAGCGGTAGATTGTTGCAATGAAGCCAAGCAGGACGACTATTTCAAGGATGAAAAACACAAACGACATCGCATGCATGAATATCTCTGGATGACCATCTACGAAATCTGAGACCAACATGCCTGCCTCATCGCTCATATGGCCGTAGAGTGCTGAAGTGGCAACCGTGATGCCTAACGTCTGGCCAAACATTCTGCAAAAGCCCGAAAGACCACCCACAAAGCCAAGCTCCTCCGGACGAGAGGATTCCATGATGAGCGAGTTGTTGGGTGGAATGAAGAGCGCCTCGCCCATGCCGTAGAGAATAAGGCCTATAGCCGCGATGACAAGAGGAGCGGTAAGTGAAAGAGAGGAAATCGTGAGCATCGCTGCAAGCACAAGGCCAAGGCCAATGATTGTGGGGATGTGACGCCCAATCCTATCCGACCAGCGTCCGCCAATTGGCCCCCCAATGCCCAAAACAACGGGAATGATACTGAGGTACATCGCAGAACGCATGGGCGTCAGCTCGCGTGCTCTCTGGAAATAGAAGGGCAGGATGAGATTTTGGGCAGCCATGATGAAGAAGATGACGAAGAGCGTTCCAAGGTTGATGATAAGTGCAGGGTTCCTGACTGCCTGAACGGGAAAGATTGGGCATGCTGCGTGCCGTTCAAAGAAGAAGAATACCAGGAGAAGAATAAGGCCAACAACTAGCATGACAAGCTCGCGGTTAGTCGTTTGTTGCTGCATGAGCGTGACGGAGGCTATGGTCATAGCGAGAGAGACAAAGAGCAGGATGGACCCCAGCACATCTAGCGTCATTGACTTCTCGGGACGGATATTTGGAAGGAGCTTGTGCCCAGCCACGAATGCAGCTGTTCCGATGGGAACGTTTATCAAGAAGATGTATCCCCAGTGCCCAAATGTAACGAGCGCTCCTCCAAGTGGAGGGCCGAGAAGGGATCCAATTGCGGCCGCCGTGCTTAGCAACCCCATTGCGCTTCCGTGCTCATCGGTATCGAAGTTCTCGAAGATGAGAGCTTGGTTGTTCGAGAATGACACGCCGGCCCCGGCGCCCTGAACAATACGCCCAATAATGATCATCACGAGATTTGGCGCAATACCACAGATGAGAGAGCCAATTGTGAATGTTGCGACACCCGCTTGGAACACCGCAGCCTTTCCAAGGATGTCTCCAAGCCTCCCAAAGAAGAGGAGCGTCGAGCACACCATGAGCAGATATGAAGTGGCAATCCACTCGATTTGCGCCATGGTGACGACGAGCTCGTCTGCCATCACGGGCATGGCCACATTGACGATGCTTGTGTCGAGACAGACCATGAGCGTTATTACAACGATGCATAAGAGCAGGGGAAGCTTGCTTTTCTTGCGCGTGGGCGACTGCGGTTGAATGTCCATATCCATGCCTGTACCTCAGCCAATCAAAGATATACAACACGTTGTAATAATCATTGACTGCGAGCACGAGGCGGTCAATCTGGACTTTGGTCGACAGTTTCCTATGGTGCCTCGAAGTTGTGAGGGTGGACCATTCTCCTCCCAGCGGTTTGGCCATTGGGACATAGACTTCTGGGTAGGTCGAACCTGGCGCCGAAAGTTTATCTGTGCAACCGCATTGATCCATAGGATGGCTGGGGAAGTCGCGGAAACGCCTTACCCCAGCCATCAAGTATTAAGAAAGCATGACGGCCAGTCAGAATCAGCTGGCGAGAAGTCTGGTGAGAAGTCCGACCTCCTCGCATGGCCATATTCCATCACTGGTCTCTGATTGAATTATCTGGAGTGCATCCTTCTTCGAATGTGGCTCGCTTCCGTAGATCAACTCCTCAAAGCGATTGCACACGAGTGCAATGTTGACGCACTTCTTAACGTCGGGAGGCAGATGAGAAGGATAATCGCTGCTATTTAGGGTGCTGTGATGAAACCGCACGATTGCTTCAACAATCTCGTTGCCAAACCCGCTGATTATTTTTAGTCCGAGGAGGGCGTGCTCCCTAGAGGTGGGGTCGTGGTCATCTGTGAGAGCAACCTCATCGTTACAAGCAATGAAGCCAATGTCTCTTAAGAGAACTCCTCTCCTAAGACTCTTGGTCACCTCATCAGAAACCCCGCTGACAGTAGCGAGGTGCTCTGCCAGGTTGGCGCATCTCCGGCTGCTCATGGTTGAGCCTGGGCGCCTAAGCTCGAGAGCGGTTAGCAAAGCGGAGATAGCAGTGTTTATTGACACCATTTCTGAGACATTCCCGCTTACCGAGAGCAACGCTTTTATCCTCATGATGAGCTCGGTATGCTTGAATGGCTTTGTCAGGAAGCCATTCGCGCCAGCTTCTATTGCCCTGAGCTGATGTGAATCCTCGTTTAATACCGTGAGCATCAGGATTGGCATGTTGCGGAATTGCGGCATCGAACGTAGCCGTTCGCAGACCTGAAAGCCGTTAAGCCCAGGAAGCATCACGTCCAAAATCGCAAGATCGGGATTCTCTCGCTCCGCAACTTCAATGGCCTCTTCACCATCGACAGCCGAAACCACGAGGTAATTGTAGTTTTTTAGGACTTCGGTAGTGAGAATCAGGCTCGGCGCGTCATCCTCGACCACCAGTATCTTCTCCATTGTCATCCCCCTTTTCTGCGTCAGCGTTCATCGGCAGAACCATTCGAACGGTTGTCCCGCCTCCCTCCGTATCCTCTATCCACACATGCCCCCCATGCATGGAGATGATGCTTCTGGTGATTGCCAGGCCAAGCCCAACGCCCTTGTACATGCGCGTGTAGCTGTTATCGGCCTGTTCGAAGGCGAGAAACACCCGCTCTTTCATTCCGTCATCGATGCCTATGCCGTTATCTACGACGTCCAACTCGATACTGTCGGTTCCGGCGAATCGACAGTTGACGGAGATGGAACCTTCCTGGGGAGTAAACTTAATTGCGTTTGCTATGAGGTTGATGAGTACTTGGCGCATTTTCCCCTCATCCCAGCGGACGTTGGACGTCCCCTGGGGGAGGTCAATATCTTCCGATAGGGACTGGCCTTTCGCCTTTGCCTGTGGATACATGGTCGCCGCTGTATCTACGATGAGCCGTCTCACATTGACGTCAGAAATGGACAGCTTGTCTGCATTCGTATCTATCTTCACGAGGCCGAGTAGGTCGTTAATAAGATCCAGCAGGTGATTCCCGCTCTGGATAATGATTGATACGTACTCGTGCTGCTTCTCGTTCATCTCTCCGGCTAGACCATCCTGAAGGAGGGATGAGAAGCCAATGATCGAATTCAGGGGAGTCCTCAGCTCATGAGAGATGTTTGCTAGGAACTGGGACTTGTGCTGATTTGCGTCGCGAAGCTCGCCAATTGTGGCCAGAAGCTCCTCGGTGCGCTTGCTAACCTTGTCCTCAAGTCGTTGATTTTCGCTTGTGAGTTCGTTTGCCATGACGTACAGGTCATTCGCTAGCTCAGCAAATTCTTTTGGCAGAATCTTTCGCTTGAGAATGCTTTCGAGGTTTGGAAACTCGCCGGTTGAAACTGCTCGCGCGTTGGCCTCAAGGCTAGCAATCGGCTTGGTAATGAGCCCCGTGAGGATATGTCCCATTAAGGCTGTCGCAACCAAGATAAGAATGAAAGAAATACCTAGAGTGGTTAGAAGCGAAGGCGAGATTGTCGGAATGCTTGTGACTGGCATCCCTACGCCCAGGTTTCCTATGATCTTCCCAGTTTGGTCTTTCAGCGAACCGGCAACAACGACACCGAGCTTTCCGTCGGTCATTGTAACTACGCCACGCCAGATTTCGCCCTTGTTGATTGTGTCAACGAATTCTTGCATCTGCTGAGTGCCCGCAGGATAGAAGAATGCGGAATCATCTACCTGGATGTTTGAGCAAATTCTTGTTCCATCTGACGTGCCAATGGAGAGGTATGCGTTCGAGACAATGGAAGAGAAGTCGCCGAGCAACAGCTGGTTATTATTGAGCAGATATCCTTCGATTATGGCACCTAGAAATACACCTTCAGATGAGCGAACCGGGTATGCCACTATTCGAATGTACGCGTCGTTGAGATAGTCATTTTCGCTAATTTGTACTTTGACGTTCTGCTTGAACGAGGGATAACAGATGGAGAGCTGCTCTTCTGGGATCACCTCGGTGCTGGTGATTGCGGCGGTCTCTTCGCTGAGAGTTTTGAGGAGTTGGGAAAGCGGCCAATCAGTTCCAGCGGGTTGCGCGTTACTCGCCAGCACGACTCCCGAAGCGTCGATGGCGGCAGTGTATGGGGTACCCATTCCGACGGGGGCACAGCGATTGAGCATCTCGGAGAGCTTTTCCTCGTCACCGGTCTCGAAATAGCTTCCCACATCTTCATAAGAAAACACTTCGCTAATACGGAGTATCGCGGAGTTGTCTTTTAGCTCAATCCTGTCGTAGGCGGTCTGGAGTGCCACCTGAAGACTAGAGACCGTGCTGTCAATGGCGGCTGATTTTAGTAGGGCTACTCCCACTATCGCGAAGAGCGCGAGTGCGATTGTAAGGACGAGCGCCATGCATGCGTTGATGTAAGTCGCAATCTTAAGACGGCGCATCAGAAGAGCTCCAAGCCCATAATCGCAAGCTGGGTTCTATTGGTAAGGCCAGTCTTTTTCAGGATGTTCCCGATGTGCAGCTTGACTGTGTGTTCGCTGATTACGAGTTGCTCTGCGATTTGCTGGTTTGATTGCCCTGTGCACACGAGCCTCAATACGTCAAGCTCGCGTTTCGTCAGACGCTTGAGGATCTTTGCTCGCTGCTCGCGATCGAGGTGGCTGCTGTTGTCTGAGTCTGAATGGTTCCCGGCAAAGGAAAACGCGAGAGAATATGCACTGTAAATAATCTTCGCTCTATCAATGAAGTCAATCCGTTTCTGAGCGTCGGTATCATTCATGAGACTTCGAAGAGAATCCGCATCGGATGAGCCCCCGTCTTGCGATGAAGTCCTATCAACGATCGCGAGGTAATACACGGAATTGGAGTAGGGGGGGGATACGATGTGAGTTGAAACGGCAAGCCTACCCACAGCCATGAGCTGCCCATATGGGCATGTGTACACCTGAAATGGTTCCGACGCGTCCAGTACCCTTGACATGAATGCCTGGCAGAAACTGGAGGGGTCGTCACGCTTGACCATGCAAAGTGAGCTCCCGTTCGATTCAACTGTTAGAGCCCCCTCCGCATCTTTAGTAACCACACGGATGCTCACAGAGAAATAACGAGAATACTGGTCCTGCATTTGTTGGAGTTTAGCCAGATAGCGCGCGGCGGCATGGTCATGATCTTCCACTTGGACTCCAAACTGCATACCATTCAATATACATTGTATAAAATAAAAATTATATACATTACAAGTATATTTCAAATACTAATACTGAAGAGTCATTCCTAAAATATCCGCCTTATATCAGTGGTAGATTATTATCGGTGAGTGGACATTTAAAGTTCAGATTCACTGCAGCGTGTGAAAGAATCAGAGCACAAGCAGGAGCCGAGTATTGCAGATGCTGCAGCGCTACCGGCAGCGCATCGATCAGGGCATATCATCAAAGAATGACTTTGAATTGGCCTCTAATACTAATCAAATTACGCCTGATAAATCCCATAATTTGAGGTTAATTTGCTTAGCTTAGATCTCATTTACTCGTCAAGCACAGCTCCATATCTTATAGATCGCATCTGAATGCCGCCTCACATCCGATGCGCCCTGAGATGTTCAAAGGTGTACGTCATACATTAATAGATAAATAATTGATTTTAAATAGCTGAAAGTCCTATAAGAGTTAACTTATAGAACTTAAGTACTGCATCCTTTTTGGAATTGCTATCAAAATATGGATGAAAATACGATTTAAATCACTGACAACTTCTCCTATACCAGTAAGTGTCGAAGCCGAGGCACATTGCCTTGGAAAGAATGGCAAGCGTTGAAGGAGGAGTCATGCAGGAGTCTTTGGTTCTAGAGATGCTTCAGACCGGCAAGACCGCAACGTGGCCTGCCAACAGTGGCACTCAGGACGGCGAGGGATTCGTTGACAAGGAGGTGAAGGGGGTTCCGTCGACCGATCGCACCAAGCGCATGAAGGAGCGCTTCATGAACGCAAAGTGCAAGATGGACATGGAGGCTCCTATCGCCTACACCAAGGCTTGGCGCATGTACGAGGGCAAGCCCCTCTACGTTCGCAGGGGTCTTTCGTACAAGTACATGCTTGAGCACCTCACGCCGGTTATTCGCCCGGACGAGCTCATCACCATGTCCAAGACTCGCTATGACCGAGGGGCTACCCAAGTTCCTCAGTTCGCCACTGACTTCATGATTTCGTTCCTCACTCAGGCTGAGGACCAAAAGGATGAGGCAAAGCTCTTCTCCGTTGAGGGCAAGGACGAGGCCCACACGGTTGACGAGGAGGGCTGGACTCCCGTTGGTCAGCTTTTCTCCATTCGCGAGGAGGAGGTCAAGCCGATGCTCGAGGTTCTCGAGTATTGGAAGACCCGCTGCGTGGAGAACGTCTCTGACGAGTGGATGAAGACGTCTTTCCCCATGTACCAGGATTACATTAACGCCAAGAAGGTCGGCCTGTTCCCTGGATCAGGACTGCATGCTGGCTGTGACGGCCGCTGGATTCCGGCATACGACGTTGTTCTCGGCGGTCTCAACAAGGTCATCGACGAGTGCAAGAAGAACATTGCCAAGACTGTCGTTACGACAAAGGACGTTGCTGACAAGGTGTTCTTCTGGCAGGGCTGCATTTATGCATGCGAGGGCGCGATTGCTTGGGCAAACAACTATGCCAAGGAAGCCCGTCGTCTTGCCGAAATCACCCCGGAGCCAAGGAAGACCGAGCTGCTCCAGATGGCTGAGCGTCTCGAGCGCGTCCCGGCTGAGCCTCCCCGCAACTTTATGGAGGCCGTTCAGGCACTGTGGACTGCCCAGATTCTGATCATCTCCGACTCCCTTGCCCTCGGAGTCTCTCCTGGCCGTTGGGGTAAGCTCCTCGAGCCCTACTACGAGAAGGACCTCGCTGACGGAGTCATTACCAAGGAGCAGGCACTCGAGGTCATGGAGATGCTCCGCATCAAGTTCTCGACCGAGGAGTACATCACCCCTTCGCTGTGGGCGGCAATGGCATCCTCCAACTCGTTCATGAACCTTGCAGTTGGTGGCCTTGATCCCAAGACCGGTCAGTGCACAGACAACGAGCTGGAAGACCTTATCCTTCAGGCGGGCATCAACATGCCCACCCCGCAGCCGACGCTGTCGATGCTGCTGTCCAACAAGACCAGCGATCACCTTGCCCTCAAGGCCGCAGAGTGCACCAAGGCAGGAAACGGCTATCCTGCATGGTTCAACTACGACATGATGGTCGAGCACAACCTCTGGTGCTACGCTGACGAGGGAATCACCATGGAGGATGCCCGCAACTGCGCCCTCTCTGGTTGCGTCGAGAACGGCCTTGCCGGCACTGGTCACCCAATCGCACACCCGGCGTTCTACAACGAGGGGAAGACAATCGAGCTTGCCCTGCACGAGGGCGTCGATCCTCGCACCGGCATCAAGGTTATGGACGGCATCAAGCCAGTCGAGTCTTACGAGGATGTCTGGAACAACTTCGTAAAGATCCGCGAGCACTTCATGCGCGTCTACATGCGCTACTGGAACGAGGTCGTCGCCTGCCAGCGCGACATTCACCCCAAGATTATGGGCTCCATCTTCATGCATGACTGCGTCGAGAACGGCCGACCTGTCGACAACCTTGGCTGCCGCTATAACGGCTCCGTGACGCTCCTGGATTCCGGTACCGTCAACGTGGTCAACGGCCTTGCTGCCATGAAGAAGCTCATCTGGGAGGATCACAAGTACACCTACGCCGAGTTCAAAGAGGCCATGGATAACAACTTCGGCTTTGTGCTCGGTGCTGAGAAGGGCAACTTCTCGATGCTTAACCAGGAGATTGATCCTGAGAAGCACATGAAGTATGCGCAGATTCACCGCGACATCCTGAACTGCCCCAAGTTCGGCAACGACGACGACTTCGTCGACGATATCTTCGTCAAGGTGTGGCAGGACTACGACAGGGTCACGGGTTCCGAGACTACCTACAATGGCTATCGCTGGATTACCGCAGCGCTGTCCATCTCCGCGCATGGCCCTCATGGCCGCGTGACCGGGGCAACTCCTGACGGACGTCTCGCTGGCGTCACCCTCTGCGACGGCATCCTCTCCGCTTCGCCCGGCACTGACGTTAACGGCCCGATCGCTCTCATCCGTTCTGGCGTTAAGCTCGATCCCACCACGTTTGCTTCGGTGCAGCTTAACATGAAGTTCCACCCCTCTGCCATTAGGGGCGAGGAGGGTTCGAAGAACTTCGTCGACTTCATCCGCAGCTACTTCAACATGGGCGGCTATCACGTCCAGTTCAACATCGTGGACTCCAAGATGCTCCGCGATGCCCAGGATAAGCCTCAGAACTATCGCGACCTCATGGTTCGAGTCGCAGGCTTCTCCGCTTACTGGAACGAGCTTGGCAAGCCCATTCAGGACGAGGTCATTGCTCGTACGGAATACGACGCTCTCTAAGAGTCTCTTGGGCGTGGCGCCCGGTATGGTTTGACGGCTAACCGGGCGCCACCTTTATGCATGCTCTCATCAATCAACGGGAGAAACGTCGCCGTGATCGAATGAGCGCGTCTCCCATCCTACATCTAGGGGAAATCGAGATGGAAGCAAACACCAATCCCGTCTCCGAGAGCAAAGTGAAGTTCTCGGGTTGGAGTGTTACCGTTGCCGCCGTCGTCATTGTTTTGTGTCACATGATGGTGCGCGGTTCTTTTGCAACTCTCATCCATGGCATGTGCGAGAGCACTGGCTGGTCTACGGGGGTTGTGTCTCTTGGCTCTTCGCTCTTCATGGTCTTCTACGGCATATTTGCCTTCGTCACGGGAACGTATATCGGCAAACTTGGCCCGCGCAAGACCTATCTGCTTCATGGCTGCATTATGGCAGTTGGCCTGTTCCTTTGCAGCTTTGCTACCGAGCCTTGGCAGTACTGGTTGTTCTACGGTGTGATTGCCGGTATTGGCTCTGGCGCATTTTGGGCGCCCGTCACCTCGATGGTGCGCCAGTGGTTCATTGACAAGCTTGGCATCGCGATGGGACTCACCACCGCTGCGGCAGGCGCTGCAATGTGCTTGGGCCCCATTGTGTCGATGAATCTCATTGCCGGCCAGTCCTGGCAAATGATGATGAGGGTCTTTGCAATCATCCTGATTGTCGGAATTGGGATAGCTTCGCAGTTCACCATCATGAAGCCCGAAGACGTTGGCCAGAAGCCGCTGGGTTACGACGAGTTCATGGCTCGCCAGGCTAATTCTTCAGGCACCAAGAAGGCTGATGAGTTCTACGTTCCCTTTAAGTGGGCGGTCAGGCATAAGGCGTTTTGGATCCTCTCCATTCTCTGGTTCTGCTCCAATTTCGCCGAGTTCATCGTCTTTTCCCATGCCATCAAGTACACCACGATGGACCTTGGCTACAACAAAATGACGGCGACTTACATCTACTGCCTGATTGGCCTGGTGTTCATCTTCAGCGCCATTGGTATCGGCGGCTTCACTGACAAGCTGACCAAGAGGCTTGGCGATCCACTCAAGGCGCGCAAGCGCGTTCTGACCGTATCCTATATTGGATGCGCGGCGATGGCGCTTTGGCTGAACTACGGCGTGCGTCTCACTGCCAATGGCGGAAGCTCTGTTTGGGCGTTTGTCGTGTACGCTCTGATTTTCGGCTTCTTCTACGGCATGTACATCCCCTCCGTTGCTGGTGTGGTCGGAGTTGTTATGGGCCGCAAGGAGATGCCGCAGAGCTGGGGTCTCATTTCCCTCATCGGCATGGCTGGCGGAGCTGGACTTGGGCCTTATATTGCAGGTGCACTGCGCGACGCAACGGGCAGCTACTTTGTAGCAATCTGGCTGGCAACGATCTTCTACCTGCTTGCGTGCTTCTTTGTGAACATCGTTAAGCAGCCTACGCGCGAGGAGGTTTGGGGGAAGCAGTAGATCCATATTCTGCCCCCGCGCACCTGGGCAGGGGGTCCGCCCAGGTGCGTTGCTTTACGGATGCCCATTCTGGAAGGAAAACGACGATGAAGAACGAAGACGGCAAACTCAAAGCGATGATATTTGATATCCAGAGCTTCTCGACGCATGATGGCCCTGGTATCCGGACAAACGTCTTCTTCAAAGGTTGCACCCTACGGTGCCCGTGGTGCGCAAATCCCGAATCCCAGAAGGGCAACCCTCAGCTCCTATATACCAAGATGAAGTGCATCGGATGCATGTGTTGCGCCAGGGCGTGCCCGTATGGGGCTGTTAGCGCGATAACGGACCCCGATGAGATTAAGAGAGTTGGTTACGTTCACCACGATAGGTCCAAATGTGATAAGTGCACAACACACGAGTGCCTCAGCGCCTGCTTCCAGGAAGCCCTGTCAATCGCAGGGGAACTGATGACCGTCGATGACGTAATGAAGAAGATTGACCGAGATGCCGTCGTCTACAGGAACAAGGGAGGCGTGACGGTATCTGGGGGCGATCCGCTCCTGCATCCCGATTTCCTAGAGGAGCTGCTTTGTCGTTGCCACGAGAAGGCCTATAACGTTGCTCTCGAGTCGGAGCTTTGTGTACCAACGAAAAATCTGGAAAGAGTGATGCCCTACATCGATTATTACTACACCGACTGCAAAATAATCGATCCAGTGGAGCACAAGCGGATCACAGGGGTCAGCAACGACATCATTCTCAAGAACCTGCGGTTGATTGGCGAGCGTTGTCCTGAACGCATGGTGCTCAGGACCCCGATAATTCCTGGATTCACTGATTCCGATGAGAATATTGATGGAATAGCGAGCTTTGCTGCGGAATGCCATTTTCCCACGATGAACATCCTTCCATATCACAAGCTTGGTGTTACCAAGCATGAGAGGCTGGGGTCAACCTATCAGCTTCCCAACGTTCAGCCTCCGAGCGATGCCCAGATGCACCACTTGGCCGACATCATTGAAGCTCACGGTGTGAAATGCATCATCAACTAGCCATGAAGTGGAGGACGACAGTGGATATCAATGAGTTCTACCGCCAAGTTGACGCAATTTACAACAACGAAGACTGGGACGCAGCCGAAGAATTGTTCAACGCAATGATGAACGAGACGTCAAACGATCCAGAGCTGCATGCCACCATTGAAAACGAGCTCGGCGTTTGCTGCATGAAGCGAGGGATGCAACTCGAGGCAGTTGAGCATCTATTAAGCGCCGAGACATACTTTGCATCAACCCATGGAGCCAAGAGTGGCGAGGCGCTGAGCATCAAGACCAACTTGGCTCGTGCGTACAGTGCCATGGGAGATCATGAGAAAGCAAGAGATCTCCTGGGAGAGCTGTGTGAACTGCAATCTAACACTGATGATGACGCCCCCATTCTCTATGACGCCTGTGTGGGCATTGGTCATGAGTCGCGCTTGATAGGCGACTACGATTCTGCGATTGAATATCTGAATCGTGCGATGAGTATCGCTCGGCAGTATGAGCAAGCCGAACCGCTCATCGCCTGTCTTTTCGACCTTGGCGTCATTCAGTTTGAACGTGGACACAGAGGCGAGGCCGTGAATGCCCTTTCTGAGGCAATGGAAGTCTGTAGGCAGGCCAATCTTAGCGAAAGCGAACTGGGCCAGACGGTGGCAGCGTTTTATTCAGAGATGAGCAAGTCTGCTTGCTGCGGCTGCTCGGGTGAACTTGCCCAATCTCCCATTACGGTTGAGGACGAGTAGGCCCGCTCTCAAAGGGCTGCTTCAGATAACGCGCTGAATCCGGCACTGTATCTCAACGTGAGAGCAGGCCGGATTCAGCGCGTTATTGCTGCATACGCTATTCCCTTTGTGGCGTTCACCGTCAGCACAAAGAGCAGCATGCGTATAATCTAGGACCATGCTTTTAGGTAATCATGTGATGGCCCATGCTACCTCACCGCTATCTGCAGCATGTTGACGTTTCCTGCGTGAAAGATGCGATTTATGCCTAATCTCGAGATGGTACTGAACGAGTTGAATCTAGCTGGAGCGGATGTCTTGGCTCTAAGAGCGGCGCTTGATCGCAACTATTCATCCTGCGCGCTCAATACGGCATGCCCGCCTTTCGAGCATCGTCCTCAAGACGACGAAATGGTATTGCTGTTTGCAACCGAAGGGAACTTTTACGGGGGCTCGATTCAAGATTACCTGAATGCAAAAGGGCCTCGCTGTATCTGCGTCTTCCAATCAGCCAGAGATGCCTGGCACATTAAGGACAACCATCCCGGGCTGCTCTCAACGGCAGAGCAGAACGGCATTGCTCTATTGAAGATGCCCGAAAAGGTCAGTGCGAGTTGCTTTTTCGAACAGTTCAGCTTGCTTTCCGTGCTTCAGCGTTCATCCACCGAGCTCTTGGCTGAACCGTTCAAGAGAACCTGTCATGGCGATAGGATGGCTTGCGAACAACTCTCTAAATCCCTTGACCGCAACGATATTGAGCGCTTCGAGTGCATCTTGTTCAACTTTTCCGAAAGCAATGCCAATCCGGAGACGGACCCCCTGAACTCAAAGATGTATTCCGCCTTGAAAAGTGAGATTCGAGAGGGACGCCTATTTCCCCATGCCCCGTTTGTGTTTACAGAAGAGCACGACTTGGTGGCCATTGTCCCGTTTGCGTCGAACTCGACCAGGAAGCAAATTGAGGATGCCATTACCGAAGCAGTAATAAAGCTAGAGAAAAAGTTTGATGGGCGACAGCTATATGTTTCGGTGGGGGCATATTCGACGAGCCCCAGTTCCCTCGAGCACAGCTACTCGACGGCGTTGGAAACCCTCCGCACGTCATTGGTGTTTGACAATAAATCAGTGCTGCGCTTTTACTCAGACTGGAGAACTCACATCAATATCGTCAACACCCCGATTGAGTTCCAGTTAATAGCCGCAAAGGAAGTTTTTGGCGACCTTCTCCATGATAAGAAGCTTCTCGCTACCCTGTACTTCTATCTGCACTGTTCGGAGAGCTTAACTCAAACCGCTCTTCGGCTTGACATACATATCAACACCGTGAAAAACAGAATTGCCAAAATCGAAGAGTGCCTCTCATGCGATTTGAAAGACGAAAATGTCAGATTTGCACTTCGTATGGACCTGATATCGCTCGTGTATCTTCGCCATATTGGAAAAATCGAATTGTGAATCGTTAATAATTTGCGGTTTGAAAACTCATCTTTTTCAACATTTCTCTTCCGGCCTCTTTCCAGGATGATGTGAGCGTCTGCAGACAAGGGAAGAGCATGTTGTTCGGCTAAGGAGGAGTTATGGCTGAAGAGCCCAACATGATCGAGATTGAGTCTACTGGCAACCGAACTCTCGATATGTACCTCACCTCACTGCCCGCCTTTCTCAAGGCAATCCTTGACGTTATTCCCCAGCTTGACGAGAAGTCTCAAGACATCCTGTGGGATGCAATCGGGGCGACCTGTTTTCACGTGAACCGTAAAATTCGAGAGAAAGAAAGCGGTCCATATCCCACCGACCTGACCATGGAGGAAGCGGTTGCGTTCTTGAACAAGAACGAGCAGAGCCGCGAGAACCTCAAGCGAGAGTTCTATAAAGAAGTTGATGGAAAGCAAGCCCTTGTTCGCGAGCGAGAGTATCACGCAAGCTGGGACGGGTCGAAATTTGAGGCCGATTCTGGCATTGGCCGCTTGTACGGCAATATCTGCACCTGCCTGCTTAAGAGCTGCGGCTTAGTTGAAATGAACGAGAACCTTTGCCAGAAATGCCAGCAGGCGATGTATGCGGAGGCGATTCGTTTTCTCACCGATGGCAAGCAGCCCGAGTACGTCTATTTCGAGTCGCCTGAGAACGTGTGCAACGGCTGCGACCTTTGCCGCGCGGTCTTCTACTACCCGCCGGAAAAGCAGGAGCACGTGGACTTCTAGGAAGCAGAGGTGAGGAGAGACATGAAAGAAGTAGAAGCAAGCTCATCTTCTTCTAAGAAAGAGAGCAGCCGGGAAGATGCGCCCCTGCTGTCGGAGCTGCCAAACTCGAAGAGACGTCTGCTGCTTGGGGCAATGTATCTCAGCGCCGTGACGTCGATGGTTTTCTCGGGAACCGATTCAGTTCTTTTGCCTAAGGCAGCCGAAGAGTTTGGGGCACTGGACTACTACTCTGTTGCCATGCCGCTCAGCTCGATTGTGACCATTGTCATGATGCCCCTCTCTGGCTTTTTGATGGCAAGGAACCCGACGATTAAGGTCAAGCTGTTCGTCGGTGAGTGGGTAATGACCATTATCGGCGGAGTGATTATGGCCGTTGCTCAGAACTACGCCATGATCGTTGTGGGCATGATGCTCGCTCGCATGTGCTTCCCTGCCGTGTATGTGTGCGGCTTTACGATTATTCGCGAACTGTACGATGCGAAGCAGGCTGGCGTCTACATGGGACTGATGAACACCGTCATGCTCGGCTCGAACATCGTGGTCCCAACCTTCGGCGGAGCTATCGTCGATGGGTTTGGATGGCGTTGGATGTACGTCATCATGGCAGTCGCAGCTGCAGTGCCTGCTGTCGTTGCTGTTCTCTCTAACATTACGTATCCGGAGCGTGCGCGTGATTACGCAACCAATTCCCCGTTTGATGCTATCGGTCTTATCTCGCTAGTTGTCACCATGGGCGGGTTCATTCCATTTGTCGCCCTTGGGCGTAGCTTGGTTCCCTTTGGCACGCCGCTAAGCTGGGCGTTCCTCGTCATTGCAATTGTTGGCTGCATAGCCCTTGCGTTCGCAATCAAGAAGAAGGGTGACGAGAGCATCCTTCCCGTCGGAGTGCTCAAAGACCGTAACGTTCTCTGCTTCTTCCTCGGCAACTTTACCAACAACTTCGCTATCCTCTCCTGCTATCTCTTCCTGCCTGCATATATGATGTATGCGATGAACGGGACTGCTACGGAAGCGGGTTTGGCAACATTGCTTCACTCCATCCCTGGGTTTATTCTTGGTGCGTTCGTGGGCGGCTGGATTGGGAAGCACCAGAGCGTAAAGATGCCCGTTAACTTTGGCGGCATCGTGCGCCTGCTGGTCATCGGCTTCTTTGCGTTTTTCCTGACACCGTCTATGCCCATCTGGGTGCCCATAGTCGTGTTCTCCATTGGTGGTCTCTACACCGCTATGGCCGGATCACTGTATACGGTTGGCCCTCAGATCATCCTGGCGGCAAAGCATCGTGCTACGGGAATCGGCATCATTTCCATGGGCCAGAACTTGGGCTCGGCAACGGCAACTTGTGTCTACGGCCTGCTCATGAGTGCATATGGCATCGAGAATGGCT
Organism: Tractidigestivibacter scatoligenes; assembly: GCF_001494635.1. GTDB lineage: Bacteria > Actinomycetota > Coriobacteriia > Coriobacteriales > Atopobiaceae > Tractidigestivibacter > Tractidigestivibacter scatoligenes. Next base: position 780,625 of record NZ_LOJF01000001.1, read on the forward strand.
TGCACCTGGCGTTTACCATTGCATTCGTAGTTGTCATCATTAACTGGCTGGTGATGCTGCCTATCAAGAAAGAGACGGAATAAGACGAACTGCAGGGGAATTATGCCAGAGCAAATCTTGACAAAGGGATTCCTCTGTTTTTGGATTGAGCAGGGCTCCTCTTTGAATGGCTTCGGATTTCTTCCGGGGCCATTCATTTTTATTGGAGACCGAGATGCCACCAGAGTTATGCCGCCTACGTACTGTCGCCAATCCTCGACGAGGCCATCAGGGCGCACGGCCTGGTGGAGACGCTGGGATCGAGCACCTGGTCTATGGCATTTTGAAGGGCGATGTCCTCGCGGCGCGACAGGGAATGGCGTGCGGTGGCGCCGCCCCCATGTGCCCTCCTAGAACAGACACCCCTCGATGACGTCCTTCCCCCGTAGCGCTTCGAGCCACGCGGCGGGAATCGAGCCCATGCCGTACACGATGCCCGCGAGCCCTCCCGCCACCGCGGCGGTGGTGTCCGTGTCGTCCCCCAGGTTCACCGCCGCGAGCACGCACTCGGCGTAGCTCGAGGTGTTGGCAAGGCACCACAGGGCGGCGCGCTCGGTGTCCAGCACAAAGCCGCCGGAGCGGATCTGGCTCGCGGGCACGCCCACGAGGCTGCCCGCGACGTCGCGCGGCCCCTCGCCGGCGATGAGCCTGCGGGCCACGCGCAGCATGCGAACGCACGCCTCGCAGGAGGTGCGGTGCGCGTGCGTGATGGCGGAGACGGCGCGAGCCTCGTCGCCCGTCGCGCCGGCGAACGCGAGCGGGAGGATGCGCATGAGGGACCCGTTGCCGTTGTCGCGCTCGCCCGCGCGACCGCGCCCGGATGAGAGCGCGTCAGCGGTGGTGCCGCCGATGTCGAAAAGGCCGCTCACGGTGTACGCGCCCTCGCGGTACCAGCGGGCGAAGCGCTCCCGCATGTCGCGCACGTCGACGCGGCCCGTGGCGCGGATGCTGTCGCAGGTCGCGAGCGCCATGGAGGTGTCGTCGCTCCACGTGCCGGCGGGCTGATTGTGCGAGCCGTGCCGCACCATGCCCGTGCACTCGAACGTGCCGCGGGCTCGGAACTCGTACGGCACGCCGAGCGCGTCGCCAACCGCCTGGCCGTAGACGCAGTCGCGAAGGGCGGGGGAGGGATGCTGCGAGGCGGGCATGGGGGACTCCTTTCGGGGGACGGAGAGCTGCTACGAATTCAACAGAGCAATTTAGCGTTTGACATTATCGCTAATACAAAGGGAATTGGCCTATCCTCATATCTATCTCTGGGTTGTTGATAGTTTGCTCTGAGTCGTTTTATTGGCTGATGGATAATTTGCCGATGATATCCAACGGAGGCTATATGCGCGGCGAGGACGAGTACCTCACATACATCATCGAGGGCAAGCAGACTCGATTCGTCATACCCGTTTACCAGCGCAACTACGACTGGAAGATTGAGCAGTGCGAGAGGCTCTTCGATGACCTCCAGAGCGTGGCGACCACCGGCATGGGGGAGCACTTCTTTGGGAGCATCGTCTCGAAACGAGAGGGCGACACCCGCGTGGTGATCGACGGGCAGCAGCGCATCACCACGGTGTTCATCCTCCTGGCCGCGCTCGTCGCGCAGCTCCGCTCGCCCGAGAGCGACGTCACCTCAGTGGAGGCCAGCAAAGCGGACTACATCGAGGGACAGTTCCTGGTCGACACCTATCACCCCGACGAGCAGAAGCTCCGCCTCAAGCTCGTGAAGGGGGACATGGGGGCTTTCAGCGCCGTCGTCGCGGGCGGCGTGAACCTGGTTGAGGGGTCGAACGTGACCCGCAACTACAGGTACTTCCTCAAGCGCATTGCCGACATGCCCATCACGGGCGACCAGCTCTTCGACGCGGTCAAGCGCCTGAAGGTAGTCGACGTGAAGCTCGACGAGCACGACGACGCGCAGAGGGTCTTCGAGAGCCTCAACTCGACCGGCCTCGACCTGACCGAGGCGGACAAGATCAGGAACTTCATCCTCATGGACCTCGACGAGAGGGAGCAGGAGAGGTGCTACGAGGAGCACTGGATCCCGATCGAGAGGAACACGCTGGGACAGGTGAGCGACTTCGTCCGCTACTACCTCGCGGCAAAGATGGGGAAGACCCCCGCGGTGGGGCGCGTCTACCAGTCATACGTCGACTACGCGCGCAGGACTTATTCGTCGGCGCAGTCCGGGAGGCTCGACACCCTCGCCATGCTCGGTGACCTGAGGGGCTTCTCCGAGCGCTACGGGAGGTGCGTGAGCCCGGACCGGGACCGGAGCGAGCTCGACGGCGTGCTCTACAGGCTCGGCCTGCTGCAGATGGGCGTCATCATCCCGTTCGTCCTGAACCTCCTGGCATCCATCGACAGCGGCGGGATTAGCGAGGGCCAGGCGGTCGAGTGCCTGGAGGCGGTGGAGTCGTACCTGTTCAGGAGGTGGTCCTGCGGGATTCCGGCGAACTCGCTCAACAAGGTGTTCGAGACGCTGCACGGAGACGCGATGCGCGGTGTGGCGGACGGTGCCACGTACCCCGAGGCCATGAGGTACTCGCTGCTCCACAAGTCGGGGACCGGGAGGTTCCCCTCGGATTCGGAGTTCCGCGCCTCTCTGGCAACGCGCGACTTCTACCGCATAGGCAACAGGAAGCTCTACCTCTACGACCGTCTGGAGAACGGCGACAGCAAGGAGCGGGTCGACGTCGTCGGCGGGCTCAGGGAGGGTAGGTTCTCGGTCGAGCACATCATGCCCCAGACGCTCAACGCCTCTTGGAGGAAGTCGCTGGGGGACAGGTGCGAGGAGGTTCACGATGAGTGGAAGGACCGCATCGCGAACCTGACGCTCACCGCGTACAACTCCGAGTACAGCAACAGGGACTTCGCGACCAAGCGCGACATGGAGAACGGCTTCTCCGACAGCGTCTTCAGGATGAACAGGTGGGTTGGGGAGCAGGAGGCGTGGGGCGAGGGGGAGCTGGAGAGCCGGCAGAGCGTGCTCCAGGACAGGTTCGTCGAGCTCTGGCCGCCCATCTCCAGCTCATACCAGCCAACCCTTGAGGTCCCCGACGAGGCGACGCTCGGCGATGACGCGGAGTTCACGGGCAGGGACATAGTCTCCTACTCGTTCATGGGGGACGACACTCCCGTCAAGACCTGGAAAGAGATGGAGGTCGGCGTCCTGCGCTCGCTTTGCGACCTTGACCTCGGCCGGCTCTATACGATATCCGAGGAGAGCTCGTTTCCCGGGAGCGCCTTCGAGCACGAGGAGAGACAGGGCTTCTCGAAGGTGAGCGACGGGCTTTTCGTCAAATCGAGCAACAGCACGTGGCTCAAGGTCGAACTGTTGAGGAAGGTCTTCGACCTTCTCGGCGTGAGCCAGGATGAGTTGGTCATCAAGATGGTGCAGGTGGACAGGGCGGAAGGCGACGCCGACTGATCCTCGGTTGAAGCCGACCGCCGCTGCCCCACGCAAAAGGGGACCCGACGCATCGGGTCCCCTCAGGTACCGCCCGCAAGCAGGCACCGCAATCCGCTGCTCAGTCTTCCAGAGCTGGGATACAGTTCTCGTTTTCGAGAGCTGCCGTTTTGCAACGGCTTGTCATCGAGATTCCCCCATTTAGCTGGGAGCGTAGTGTTCTTTGAGCCTCGTCTGAGCCCGTCGGAGATGGTACCGTTGAAGCCCTACCGACTGATTGGAAGCGGACGTGGCTCTCACACACCAAGAAGCGCAGCAAATTGTCGCCCGAGCAAAGGGCTGGCTTGATGATCTTCGAACGGTAACTGGTCCCGAGGCCGATTTGGCTACCGTGACAAGTGCCGTCGATGAGTACCGCAACAAGACGGCGAGCGTCTTTATTACAAGCGGTCCGTCAGAGTCTTTGCGCGAGGGGTTGCGTCGCTACGGCAGGGATGGGCTCAACGAGCTCGTTACTGATAGCATCCGGCTTCATCTGACTCCAGATATTTCGCAACCGCTGGTACAGGATATGCTTGTGAAGGTTGACCGCTATCTGCGAGTAAAGGACATTGCTGCTTCCTCCAACTCTATTGCTCCGTTTACGGAGAACCTATCAAACTTGGTCGATGAGACCGCTTCGGGCATGCGAGCTGGCTGGTGGGTATTCCCCACAAGGACGAGGAAGCATCTCTACGAGTCCTGCGAGAAGATTCAGCGACGACTCGAGAGCGATGCAGGAGTACTGCTTGGCCGGCTATCCAGCGACTGCCAAGGCCTGAATCGGTTTGACTGGAAGCGGGCACAACAGGATTTGGCAGCCCGGCCACAGGAGTTTTCCGAGGTTCTGCAGCAGATTGCACCCCGGCTCCTGGAAGACGAGTCGGGCATCGCAGGTCTGAGCGATTCTCAGGCATCACATGCGGAGAGCCTTGTGAGTCAAACGGATGAGCTGCTCGAAAAGGTGAAGGGTACCCGAGCGATTGCGCCAGACATACAGGAGGTTTGCTATGCCGTCGACGCCTATCTCGACTCCTGGACTGACGGGATAACCAAGGGAACGACATCTAAGGCTTACGAGGAACTATCCAAGCTCTATAAGCCCGCTCAGCTGCGAGATTCCACCAGAGAGCTGCTCAAGATTGGGCCAAAGTCCATCAACGCGACTTCGTCTATGAGGCAACTCATTATTGCCGCGGACAAGTATCGGCTCAGAATGAGAGTTGCTGAAGGACTTCCCGCCAAGTCGGTTGCCGATGATACCCTCGCGACTCTACGAGCGCGGGCCGCAAAGGTGAAGCAGGGCCTGCCATGGCTCCTTCTCAGCGATGATGAGAAGGAGGATGCCCTCACGGCAAGCAACGACCTTGCCCGTTTCCTTAACAGCGATGATGCTGCGGCCTTGCGGTCGGCATGTGATGACGCGGCGAAGGCCGAGCGGTTGGATTGGGACGCTGCCGAGCAAGATATGCTCGGGTCTTCTCGGGAGATTGTCTCCGTTCTCAGAGAGGCTGCACCGGAGGCCATAGCCGATGAAAGCAGCGTAGGCGGCCTTACCGAGAGGATGGGGCTGTACGCCGCAAAGGCAGTAGAGGACGTCGACTCGATTCTCGGGGAGGTCAAGAAGGCAAAGGCAGTAGAGCCCGATCCGCAACCCGTCGATGCGGCGGTTGACGCATACAAGCGTGAGAAGGCAAAAGACTCAGTCGCAAATGCTCCGATTGAAGTTATCAACCAAGGGTCGCGCCAGTTCCAGCTCAGGGGCCTGAAGGAGGCTGGCTATACCACGGTTGGCTCCGTGCTTAACGTGTCCGGATACGTGCTCGAGAACATCCCGGGAATGGGTCGCGGCGTTGCCTACGAGGCCAAGCAGATGGCACGGGACTATGCGGAGTACCAGCAAAAGAGCGCCAGGGTTCAGCTCAGCCTTGATGACACGAGCCCCGCTATGGATGGCCTTCTCGCAGCGGTGGCAACGTATCGTGCGATGTCCAGCGCACAGAAGCGTATTGGGGCTGCGGGGCCGATCATCAACAAGATTGCTCAGCTCAGGAACAAGGTAGAGGAGCTAAAGCCCGACCTGGTGTGGGTCGTCATGACTCCGGAGGACAGGCAAGACCACATTGACGCTGGGAAAGAGTTGGCGGACTATCTCGGTGGGCCGGAGACGGAGCCTCTCTGGGATGCGGTGCACTTTGCCCTCGAAGTCGGTTCGGTAGACGTCGAGCAGGCACGCGAGGATTTCTCGCATGACCCCGTCGGCTTTGTCTCCACCCTCGAGGAGCTCGTTCCCGATGCCATGGGCGGGGATAACGGTGCCTATGGCCTTTCTGATGAGCTTGCCGAGAAGGCCTCCGCGGTCGAGTTCTCCAGCGTTGGCATCAAGGTCACGCTCAGGCCGTACCAGGTGTGGGGCGTGAAGTTCGCCCTTGCTCAGAAGCGCGTTCTGCTGGGCGATGAGATGGGATTGGGCAAGACGATTCAGGCTCTCGCCGTTATGGTCGCCTTACACGCGATAGGCTACCGAAAGTTTATGGTCGTTTGCCCGCTGAGCGTCCTTGAAAACTGGTGCCGTGAGATTGCGGCCAAGAGCGACCTTTCGCCCGTAAAGATTTATGGGCGGGACTGGGAGGACCAGTACCGGCTGTGGCAGAGGGGCTACCAGAAGGTGGCGGTCACGACCTACGAGACCCTAGCCCGCCTCAAGACAGATTTAATAGACATTGACTTCCTTGTTGTCGATGAGGCCCACTACGCCAAGAATCCCGAGGCAAAGAGAACCAAAAACCTCATGCGGTTCGTGGACATCTCTGACTACGTCCTGTTCATGACAGGAACGGCTCTCGAGAACAAAGCTCAGGAGATGGTGTGGCTCATCAGCATGTTGCAGCCTGAGGTTGCCGAAGAGGCGGCACCTCTGGTGGGGAGGCCGTTTGGCGATTCCTATCGCAATGCCATTGCGCCGGTCTACTATCGACGCAAGCGTGAGGACGTGTTGGACGAGCTGCCCGAACTTACCGAAAACGAGGAATGGTGCGAACTATCCGCAGACGAGATTCCCGCATATGTGGAAGCGCTCCGGCAGAGCTTCATGTCCGCGCGGAGAGTCTCGTGGAATGTGGGCGACCTCTCTAAATCGGGGAAAGCGCGACGTCTTAAGGAAATTGTGGAACTGGCAAAAGATGACGGTCGTAAGGTGCTGATCTTCTCGTACTTCAGGCAGACGCTTACCGACGTTGCCAAGTTCCTTGGGCCAGATCACTGCATTGGGCCCATCAACGGCAGCATTAGACCGCAGGAACGGCAACGGATGGTGGACCGATTTGAGGACGAGCCTGCTGGGACGGTCCTGGTCGCCCAGATACAGGCTGGGGGAACGGGCCTTAACATTCAGGCGGCTAGCGTGGTCATCCTCTGCGAGCCGCAGTTCAAGCCTTCGATAGAGAACCAGGCTATCTCCCGTGCTTATCGTATGGGGCAGACGAGGAAGGTGTTTGTTCACCGGCTGCTTTGTGCGAACACCATCGACGAGAGAATCATGAAGATACTTGCGGACAAACAGCGGATCTTCGACACCTTTGCCGACCGTTCGGTTGCGGCTGAGCAGATCGACCAGACGATTACCAAGCAGACCATGGAGGAGATCGTGCGCGAGGAGCTCAAGAAGTACGGCGGCGAGCAGTAAGAAGGGAGCGGCGGTCCTCCTCGTTGGCTTCTAGAACAAACACTCCTCGATAACGCCCTTCCCCTGGAGCGCATCGAGCCACGCGGCGGGAATCGAGTCCATGCCGTACACGACGCCCGGCACGCCCACGACCCGCCACCGCGGCGGTGGTGTCCGTGTCGTTCCCCAGGTTCACCGCCGCGAGCACGCACTCGGCGTAGCACGAGGTGTTGGCGAGGCACCACAGGGCGGCGCGCTCGGTGTCCGGCACAAAGCCGCCGGAGCGGATCTGGCTCGCGGGCACACCCACAAAGTCGCCCGCGACGCCGCGCGGCCCCTCGCCGGCGATGAGCCCGCGGGCCACGCGCACCATGCGAACGCACGCCTCGCAGGAGGTGGCGTGCGCGTGCGTGATGGCGGAGACGGCGCGCACCTCGTCGTCCGTCGCGCCGGCGAACGCGAGCGGGAGGATGCGCATGAGGGACCCGTTGCTGTTGTCGCACTCGCCCGCGCGGCCCGTGGCGCGGATGCTGTCGCAGGTCGCGAGCGCCATGGAGGTGTCGTCGCTCCAGGTGCCGGCGGGCTGGCTGTGCGAGCCGTGCCCCACCATGCCCGTGCACTCGAACGTGCCGCGGGCGCGGAACTCGTACGGCACGCCGAGCGCGTCGCCTACGGCCTGGCCGTAGACGCAGTCGCGAAGGGCGGGGGAGGGATGCTGCGAGGCGGGCATGGGGACTCCTTTCGGGGGCGTCGAACGTCACAGTGGCGATGAGCGTGCGACAATCGCCGCTGGCGGATTGATACCATTTATGGTCCAATGATGCGAGAGGCGCAAGGCGATGAAGGCATACATACAGAGCAGGAACGGGATGCCTCGAGGCACGAGCCAGTACACCGCCTGGCTCGGGTTCAAGAACATGGGGATAGAGACGGTCCTGTTCGAAACCGTCGACGACCTGAATGTCTGCGAGCGCGAGGACGTGGTCGTGGGCGGTCTGGGCGTTGTCCGAGCCAGGCTCCGTGCCCTCGGCGTCGACGCGAGTGAGATCAACTATCCCGAGGAGCTGCGTCCGTTTCTGGGCAGGAGGCTCTGGAAGACAACAATTGACCACGTGAACACCGAGGTGGGCACGTGGCCCCTGTTCGTGAAGCCCGTCGAGGGCAAGCGGTTCACCGGGTGCGTAGTCGCTAGCTCGAAGGACCTCGTCGGCAAGGGCTGCTACGGGGAGGACTTTCCCGTCATCTGCAGCGAGGTGGTCGACTTCGTCTCGGAGTACCGGTGCTTCGTGAAGTACGGGGAGATTCTCGACGTGCGCCACTACCGCGGAGACTGGTCGAAAGCGCCGAGCAGGGCGGCCATTGAGCAGGCAATTGCCGCGTATGACAGCGCACCGGCCGGGTACGCCGCTGACTTCGGTGTCACCTCGGACGGCAGGACGCTGCTCGTGGAGGTGAACGACGGCTACTCGCTCGGCCCGTACGGTCTGTGGCCCGAGCTGTATGCGCAGCTGCTGTCCGCCCGCTGGGCCCAGATGGTCGGGACCAATGACCCCTGCGACTTCGGCGTGCCTGTGCCGAGGATGTAGAGAAGTGCATAAAGCAGCAGATAAAGGCGGCAGTGCGCGGACATCACGCATCTCTCACGGCTCGAGAAACTTGCGACTGTAGCGACTCATATATATGTCGTATTTCAGTGAGCGAGAAGTTCATTTTTGCCAGGTGATTTCTCGGACAGCTCTTCTCACGTTACGCGTTTAGTGGTCGAAGCCGGATTTCGCGATCGATATCCGTGGGCGGTCCGTGTCGCTACGCCGCCGGCGCCCGCCTGCACGAAGCAGTTCAGGATACCCGTCTCCCCCACGTCCATCATGTCGGCGAGGAGCTTGATGCCGCGGTCGTAGTCGAAGGACTTCGTCTCGTAGTCGAAGGTGATGGAACCCGTCTTGTATCCCACGTTACGCTTGTAGTCTCCCAGGCCCGAGACGGAGAACTTCGGAATCATGATCTCCTTCGCGTTGCGGCCCGCGCGGGCCATCGAGTGCGGCGAGTTGAGCACTGTCAAGCACGCGGCCCTCTGGTACACGCGGTCCAGGATGTCGGTATAGTTCTTCCTGTATGCGATCGAGTTCGCCATGAGTCATGCCTCCTCCTCGGTCAGCCCGGCGATGCGCTCCCAGCTCCGCGATCCGCGCGTCCCGCTCGCCGATGGCCCACTCGTAGTCGGTGCCGCCAGCACCGCCGCCGCCGGAACCGCCGCTCACTTCCGCCTGCTGCTTCTCCTGCGCGTTGTCCGCTGCCTGCGCGCCCTGCGCCGAGCGCGCCTCTTCCGCGCCATTCGTATCACCCGCCATGCCGGCCAGCCTTCCTGTACGCGGGGCCGACAAACGAGGACGGCCCCTCAACCTGATGCCTTTAGGCTAAGGGACCGTCACAAAGTCCTTCTGGGAGCCGTCTTTATTGCAAGCTCAAATCAGCCACACAGTCGATCGAGGTCTTCGCGTGTATAGACTTCATCGAAAAGCATGGCAAGCATGCCACATAGGGCTCTTTTGCTTGCTGAAGTCAGACCGGTTTTGCAAAGGAGGTTCCCGTGGTAGGGATTACCTTCCACCGGACGTCTTTCATAATCGAGACCGCAGGCCATCGCAGCTGCAAATCCCCTGCTATGGTCAAGCTCAGCCCTAGGAATGCGGCAGGCGCCATACTTGAATTGTTTTCTTCCATCGTCCTTTTCCTGGGATGCGATCTGGAGCAAGGCTCCCTCGTCATCACTCCAGTTGATTGAACATTCCTCTATCCCACGATTCTCAAACTCTTTGAAATCGAAGGCGTTGCCACCCACGGTTCCATCCGCCTGAATCGCCTGTTGTGTAAAACCACGATATACGCTGTCTGGATAATCTGATGTGTTCGTAGACTCCGGACATCTAGCGGCCATCAAAGCTTCTCCGAGATGCGCGCAACTACCTTAGCTGCTACAGCATCGACGTTCTTCCCATTAAGCGGTCCGTACTCAGGCACAATGGTACTCACGCCGTTTTCCATGTCGCGGACAAGAACGTAATATGAAGAGTCATCAACGTTTCGCTCAATTGAAAAGCCTGCCCTCAGATTGAGATAGGTCCACTCAATAAGAACGGCAGAGTCATCCAGCACGCTCAGATGAAGCTCCGAGTAAGGCAAATCCATGTGCATCTGGCGGTAGTTGTTCAGAAGGCTCGTCTTCAGCGACGCAGCAAGCTTCCGAGCAAGCAGTCGCTGGTCATCTTTGATCGAGGAATCACCGAGGCCCCGTTCGACCTCAGAGAATATATCGAGGTTCCGAGGCAGGGCAGGCTGATAGTATGAGGAGCCCATGCCAGCAGTAGTCACAAGCTGAGGCATCATGGTAACAGCATTGCGCATGCCGTTGGACGTGACATTATTATCAAGGACGGATGCCGAATAGGCTCCATGCCTGGGATACTCCGCTACGGACAATGAGCTGGTCATGATGCATCCTCCTCAGTGATTGTCTCCGGTTCCATGGCCTCAAATAACTTCTGCTTCACCATCCATCGACCATAGTCCGTAGAATTGGCGTGCATGAAGTCGAGACAGCCCTGAATTCCTTCTTTACCAACTGGAAAGCGACTCAGAGAATAGGTATCAGTGTCCACGATAAAAGTGTCAGGCGTGATTTGGGCAGGATTATCCGCTGTCGCACCGAAGTTCGTGATGACGCGCATTGTTGCGTCATGCTGGTCGAGTTTGATTTCGGTATATTGGCTGATGTTCTGTATGTCTCTCTCATCATCCACTGCAGCAGCCATGCCCAGAATCTTAGAATTGAGCAAGTCCTTCCAGGGAATTCCCTGCAATCCAAGTTTCTGACGGTCATAGGCGTCTACATAACGAAGGCCCACTCGCGTGTAGTAGGCAGGGCTATAGCACTGCCTGAGCGCCTCGACTGGAAGCCAAAGTCTGTCCCGAAAAGCTTCCCACCTATCGTATGCCCTGGTCGAGAGAGCCAAAAAGGAGCTGGTAAGGTTAATCTGCCAGTTTCCATCCTCGCTGGTAAAACAATGGTTCATGTTTTCCTGCTGAATTGGGGGCTGCGTAATAACACCGGCTGGCGTTGCAACGAAATCAAGCTGTTGCTGTCGCTCGATATTGGTCGTGTATTCAGGATATTGCCTTCGAATAAGCTCTTGGAAACTTACGGGAAGGTCTTTGTCAATGCTGAGAATCACCGGAAACCGCAGCTGACAGACGACCTCGGTAAGCGGGCACTTGGTGTACCGGGAGCGCGGCTTACTATCATCCCTAAATCGCATGCGCCTCACCCTCCATCTGCTCGCACAGTCCACACATCTACACAGGCCGTCAAGATTTCGAGACTCATCAGACCGAACCCGTTTGTAAACTACAACTATGTCACAGGCTGCCTAGGCTGTCGCCATTTTGTTGGCAAGCTGTATCGAATCTCCTGTGGCCGGGCATCGTACTTCCGTGATTTAGGCGGTAGAGACAGCTATTGCTACTGGCCAACCAAGTGCGCACTATGGTCGGCCAGTAGCAAGCTCGTTCTGTCGGGGGGCACTACTCATCGAACCGGTAGTCCCCGATTCGCAGCGCGTTGCAGTTCTCTCTTACGGTACGATGCGTGTCTTCGTCTCTGGGTACTCTTCTTTCTCTCGTTCCAGCTGATCGGCGGTGACAGCGCGCTTCACCAGCAAGTCGGTATGATTGGTGCGCATTCGTTCTGCCCCAGCTTCAGGTCTAGGTAACGCCCGTCTGAGACACCCGAAACGATGCCAAAGTACCCAGCTAGTCTCCTTGGGGTCTTTTATGGCCTTGAGTTAGTAGGACTCCTTCTTGTAGAGACCGGCGGCGATCGTTTTCGTGAACAATCTGTCGAACAGCGCCTCTGGGTCAGTTCGTCCCAAATCGACCCGGCAGAACTCCTTTTTCAGGGACAGCTGTCTTGACAGCATCGATGACTCGTCTTGTTCCATAAGCCGGGTCGTAGAAGTCAAGAAACCCAGCGATGACGAGGCGGCTAACCAGACCAAAGGGGTCCGAGTAGAAGACCTCAGCCGATGCCCGAATGAGGATGGCGTGGAGAACATGCTTACGAAGCTCGCCAGCCTTCTTGGCTGGGAGCTCTTTCGCCACGACTGTCTGTTCTTTCTTGCTGTCCACGAATGAGCCAATGGTGTAGATTATTCCTAGGTTGGGAATCCTGTACCGAACAACGAGTTCCTTCTTGTCGGGGTCGTATTCCAGCGACTCTGCACACGACTCGTATCGACGTCCCTGCCGATTGGGATCAAACTCCAAAGCGAAACTATCTGAAGAGAGGACCCGGTCGAAATATGCCATGACCTCCTCAGGATTGCCGATGAGGAAGCTGTGTCTTCGCGCATCGACTTGCTGGTTATGCCTTTCTTGCTGCCGCTGATAGAAGGTGCGTTCTTCCTCGACATTCCTTGCATGAGCTTCCGGGTATTCACGTTGTAGCGCGTCTGCCTTGGCCGTACGTTCCGCAAGCCGAGCCTTTGCTTCTTTGCTGAAAACAGAGTGCAAATGAAGGAGAAGAGTGACTCCTGCGCCTTTACTAGTTTGTCGTTTGCTCTAGTCCTTCGACTCCGTGAGTGGCTTCAAATCCAGCTGACGGTCAAAGTAGTCATCAGGGTCGAGACGCACGAGGTCGGCGCGATGCAGGTCGCCGTAATAGGCCATCAGGTTATCGAGGGCAGTCGTTTGCTCAGCAATGATGTCATCGGCTGGTGATCGCTCCTCCATTCTTTTACCTCACCCTGATCGTCACTCCGAGTGCCTTCGCGTTTTCGGTCACGATCCTGAGCGTCGTGTCGTCGATGCCGCCGGGCACGCTCACCTCGGCCGAGAGCGTGAGGTGCGCGCTCGAGCCGCGCAGGTCGTAGAGCCGCTGCAGGATCTCCTCTACGATGGTTCCCACGTCGGAGCCTGCCGACCACTGGTCGAGGGTGGCCTCCAGCTCCATGTCGTGCATGACGGGCTTCGGCGGCTCGGGCGGCGACGCGGGCTCGTTACCGGGCTTCTCGCCCGGTTCCGCGCCGGGCCTGCTGCTCGGCTGCTCGCCACCCGGCTCCGCGGACGGGCCGGGTACGTCCACTCCTGGCTTCTGCTGCTCCCGCTCCCGGTCGAATGCCAGCTGCTCCAGCGCCGCTTGCCGCGCCACCACGAGCCCTTCGCGCATGTCCACGCTCGGCCGCTCGCCCATGCGCAGCCCCAAAAAGCGCCCGTCCTCGTCGCGCCCGTCCGCGTAGCCGAAGAAGTCCCGCGTCGTGGCGCCGTTGGCGATGGACTCCGCCAGCACGGAGCCGTCGCGCAGTCGTCGCAGGTAGCAGTAGCGGCAGTAGTCGTCCCACAGCTCCGAGGCCGCTACGCAGTCGCGCCCGCCCAAAAGCAGTGAGTCCAGGTCTCGCTGCAGCAGGAACGGTGTGTACACCTCCACCACGAGGCCGTCGTCCTTGGCCCGCTGGTAGGCGCGCTTCGAGACGGCGTCGTTGCCCGAGATGGGCGCCGCGTCCCACTCGATCGTGGAGGCGTCGCCCGGGTCCTGCTGCGGAAACACCAGGTGCTTGTAGGCCCCCAGGACGAGCCGCTGCGCCCGCTGGGCCGCGGTCTGGAGCTTGGCGCGCGCGTCATCGCGGGCGTGACGAGTGAGCTCCAGCGCGTCGGCCTCGGCGTCGATGCTCCTCCAGGCGAGCTCTCGCCGCACGGCGTCCTGCGCGTCGTCGAGCGCCGTGCTGTCCGCTGCGGCGAAGAGCAGCATGTTGCGGTTGGCGCGCATGCTGCCGCCGCGCATGGTGAGGCAGTCTGCGGCCCAGGCTACGGCGGCCGAGCGCGCCACGTCGCGTCCCACGGTCTTGGAGGGCGGCACCACCACGAGCGTGAGCTGTGGCTCGTCGGGCACCTCGGAGCCGTCCAGCGGGCACACGTTCACGTTGGCAAAGCCGCTTCCCGCGCGACGCTCGCCCTGACGCAGGATCTCCACCACGCGTGCCTCGATGCCAGCCGCGTCTTGCCGGCTCGCCCGGTCGCGCGCGAGCTTCTCCAGTGTGGGGTGTGTGTCGTACCAGTAGCGGGTGCCCGTGGTGTAGAGGTAGCTCAGCTCGTCGCGCATCTTGGCCAGCGCGTCGTCGTAGATGGTCACGTTCGTTCCCGGCACGGCCGCGCCCAGGCGCACGTCCGATACGTCGAGCCCCCGCAGGCTCTCGCCGCGCGAGGTGGGGGCGCTCCCCAGGAATATCGCCCGCGCCATGCGCCGGGCGGCTTTGGGGCGAGAGAAGCGCCCGTTGCCGCGGTCGATGGTGCCCGGTATGGAGTGCGCGCCGTCCACGTCGGTGTCCACGACGGCATTCCATGCCGGGTCGAGGTACTGGAAGATCTCCTCGCTGATGCGCGCGTCCGAGAAGTCGATGGAGCCCGGCATGATGAGCGGGTCGGCATCGTTGGCCTCCCACAGGTTGTGGATCACGGTCGCCATCAGGCGCAGCACGCCGCGCGTGCGCTGGAAGCTGGGAAGGGTGCTCCAGTCGCTGTAGAGCCTATCGAACACCTGCGGGTGTATGGGGTAGCAGCGCATCATGCGGTCGCGGTAGGCCTCGTCGCGGCACTCCACCGGGAACTTGTCGGGGTCGGCCGCGTAGTAGGCCATGAAGGCATCCACCACGGATCGAGCCAGCCCCTCGTCGTAGGTGCCGAAGAGGCGCTTCTTCACGATCTCGAAGCCCTCCTCGTTGGTGGCCGCGCGCCAGATGGAGTTTACGCGCCCGAAGATCTGCTCAACGCGCTGCAGGGCGATCTTGCCGCCCTCGCCGCCCAGCTCGCGCTCGCTCTCGGGAAGAGAGGCGATGAGCATGCAGTTCTTAGTGCGCTTCACGGCCTCGGTGAGCTGCTGCAGGAAGCTGAGCAGGTTCTCAAAGGTCCCCGCCGGCAGGTGCTTGGAGTCGTTGTCGTAGAGCGTGCGCGCGTAGGCCACGAACTCGTCCATGAGGATGACGCAGGGCCCGATGGCGTCGAAGAGCCGCTTGAGCGCGTCCGCGCCGGGTGCCACGCCCTTGGAGTCGGCCGAGCGGATGATGGCGTAGGGCGCGGGGTCTCCCTTCTGCAGGCACAGCTGGTAGGCCATCTCACCCCAGAGCGTGTTCACCTTGCCCTGGAGGAACTGTGGATTCTTCGAGGACGAGGGGTCGAGGTCGGTCCCTACGAGCGTCGCCACGTACACCTTGTCGGGAAGGTTCGGCACCCGCGCCTGGTCCATCACCTCGGCCACGCCGGGCAGCTCCCGGGCGATTTTCGAGGTGCGCATCAGGTGGTACACGGCCAGCATGCTGTGCGTCTTGCCACCGCCGAAGGCCGTCTTGAGTTCCACCACGGGGTCGCCGTCATCGTCGTCGGTTACCGACACGCGCTTGAGCGCGCTCATGAGCAGCGACCTCATGCCCTGCGTGATGTAGGTGCGCGAGAAGAACTCCTTGGGGTCCTGGTACTCGAAGCGCGCCTCGCCCTTGGCCACGTTGGCCAGGTCGATGGCGAACTCGGCGGTCTTGAACTGCCCGCGCGCCACGTCGTCCTTGGGCGCCACGACGCTGCGCCAGGGCCGCAGGGCCTCCGCCTCGTCGGCGGGTCTGCTCGGCGACACGCTGCTCCACCCCTGCGCGCGCGTCTCCTCGGGCGCGGGTGCGGCCTCCACGGTGTGCCGTCCCATGAGCTCGCGGCGGTAGTCGCGGATGGCCACGGCCGTCTCGGGGTCTATCTGGTCCATGAAGCGCGCCATGGTGTCGAGCGCCCGCTCGGTGTCGTCGTCGGAAAAGCCGTCCGCCGTGCGGTACGCCCAGGAGTTGCGTGTGTCGATGAGCTCGTGAGCCCACGACTGGCTGCGCCGGTCCATCACGGGGCGGAACACGTCCTTCCACGACTGCGCGATGAGCCGCAGCATCAGCAAGATGTCGAGCGAGTCGATGCGCGCAGTGTCGTCGGTCACGCCGGGACCTGCCACGTCGCGCCGCTGGTCCTCGTAGAGGTGCCCCAGCACGCCCTCCTCCCACCATGCGTCGTGGTAGTTGCGGATCATCTCGCGCATGATGAAGGTGCCCAGCGTGGGCCTCATCGCGTTGAAGGCGCTCTCGATGAGCGTGTTGTTGTCGGTCGTGATGTCCATGTCACTCACTCGCTCAAAGTCATATGGGTAGTCAGTCGGTGGGATAGTCGAGGCCCAGGTCGAGCGTCTGCTGCACCGGTGTCTGGCGCCGCAGCGTATCGGCCCGCTCGGCGATGTCGTCCCACGAGGTCACGAGGTCGTTGAAGAGCTGGGCGTCCTCGCCGCGCCCGCCGCGATCGGCGCTCTGAAAGAGCAGGTACGCGAGCGACTTGGTGCGCTCGGCCCGGGCATCGTCGAAGGCGGCCACCACCTTTGCAGCACCTCCCACGCCGTCGCGCGACTCCAACGCCGCCACCTCGGCCATGAGGTCGCTCCAGCACGAGGGGGCGAGCCGCGCCTGCGCCACGTCCGCGACCTCGGTGGGCCGCACGAGCCGTACCTTGCCGCCGCCGCTCTCAAGCACACCGGCATGGGTGAGCGCCTCCAGCGAGGCCCCGCGCGCGTTGCGCAGAGTCTCGGCGTCGCCGAAGGGCCCCTTGTCGAAGCCGTACTGCGCGTACCACGAAAGGCAGAAGCGCGTCTCGCCGTCCAGGTCCTCGCCGCTCTCGCCCATGAGGGCGTCGAGCTGCTCGTTGATGATGCCGAGCGCCGTGTGCACGCTCATGGGCCGCCCGTCGGCCTCGATGACCTGCGCGTACCTCGAGAACGCCGCCATGCCCGGCCCGATGGCAGCCTGCGTCAGGTCCACGGGCGCGATGGAGCCGCCCTGCATGTCGGCCAGGCTGTCGCGCAGGTTGCGCCTGAGCTCGCGCAGGAACCCGGGCCGGTCGGTGATGGGGGCGTCCGCGGGACGCCGTCGGCAGACGAGGACGATGGAGGAGGCGAGGTTATTTCGCGTGCCTTTAAGGGCAGTCGTAAGCTCTGTTCTCATCGGCCAAGTACCAGTAATCCTCATTCCGGCATCGATAAGCGCCTGGAGCATCGTTTCCCAGCCGGATGACGTTGTTCCTTCGTTGGTATTCTCAGATTGTTTATAGGCATAGTAGACGGTCATCGGGTAGTTATCGGACATGGCCTTGGCAAGTTGCGTGAAGGTTTCCTTCATTCCATGTTCGAAGAACTTCTTTGCTGCTTTGGCTCCGCCGTCGAAGCGATAGGGCGTCGCTATGAGTTCCTCGGCTTTTGGTGTGAGCATCGTGCCAAAGGTATCGGGCCATACATCTTTCAGGCTCCTGCGCATCCAGATATAGAAGTAGTCAGAAAGATCTGAGTAGTCGATGTTGTCGTAGTAGGGCGGATCAGTGGAAATCAGCAGATTGGTTAGTCTGTCCGTTTGAGTGGCGTCCCGCTGGACTGCATCACAGAGAGGTTTCGCAGGTAGTGTTTTTATTGCTTCACATATTTGGCCAATCATGCTGTGAAACGATCCCGAAGAGAGCGAAAGCGGATTAACTTCCGCATAGTCATATGTCATGCTTATGGCCTGACGCCTCATCGTATTAGCCATCTTCTCGCCAGTGGTATGCCATATGCAGATTGATGAGCAGTAATCTGCTTCCTTGTCCACCATGAAGGCAAGATAAACCGAGACGGCTTCTGCATAAGCTTCTGCGCCCAAACCATCATTTGCAAGCCCAACGTGGTCATCTGCCATGCCAGCTGCTAGAGCATCAGCTTCGATTGTTGATCGCATCTCGGCCACAAGGTCTGAAAGCGCCATCAGCGCTGTCAGCTGCCGATTGGTGTAGAGGTCCTTCCAGTATCTGTACCCATATGCTTGGATGCGGAAGCCGAGTGCCTTATCGGGGAGTTTCTGCATGGGTGCGTTCTTCGGAGCTGATATGTCGGCGTTCGCGCTGTCCGCCTCCGTCGGGGACGAATACCAGCGTCCCTGACCGAGGGGATTCTTGCTCACGATGGCCATGAGCTGGTTGCCGAGACTGTGCTCACGGCTCTCAGTGCGTATGTAGTCGAGCGATATTGGAGAACCGCAGTGCAGGCAGACTGCACCTCGGCGATCAAAAGTATTTCTGTGTACATGAGCGAAGTCAGCTGGTCTTCCGTCACCCTCGAAGTGCACTTCGTAATGGACCTGACCGTTTTTGGCAATGGGGTCGATGTAGGCACGATGCTTCGCCTTCTTTGAGAGCCAGAAAGACTTAACTAATGGGGTCTCGTGGCGGCAGGCGGGGTTCGGGCAGGTCACGGTGCGCGCCCAGATGTAGGCGATGGGCGTGGCCCTCTTGGTCACGCCTCCTTTCGTCACCTCGACGTCGGGGTAGTTCGCACCTATCCGCTCCTTGGCCTTCTCGCGCATTAGGTTGGCGTAGTACTCAACGTCGGCGGCAAGCCCGGTGGCGCGCGGGTAGGTGCTGGTGAGGCAGCGCCTCCTGGCGTCGGGGTTCACGGGGTCGTGCCCGCAGAAGCGCGCCGGTATGTCGATCATGGCGCGGTTGATGGTCACGGGTATCGGGTTGAGGTCGGCCGCGTGTGCTTTAAGCCCTAAGCGCTGAGCCTCGAGCGGTAGTGCACCTCCCCCCGAGAAGGGATCGAGGAACTCGGGCAGTTTCCCGCCGGGGGCATACCTCACCATCTCAGCGCGGGCCTCCTCGTAGAGACGCTCGTCGCCGATGTTGTCCCAGTCGGCGAGGCGCTTGATGATGCCGAAGAGACGGTCGCGCTCCCTGTCCTGCTCCTCCTCCGTGGGGAAGAGCTCGGGGTGCTCGCCGGGGTCGTCCACCGTGCTCGCGAAGATCACGCAGCGCGCGGCTGCGAGGGGGCGCCTTGCCCACCACAGGTGCAGGGTCGAGGGGTGCCCCTTGCGTATGGACTTCTCCCTCACGGCCTGCGCGTTGATCTCGTCCAGCGGGATCGAGGTCTCTATCAGCTTCTTCGCGTGCATGTGCTTCCCTCGGTGACATAGGTCTCGTGGCGCTCGGCCCGCCTCTCGATCTCGGCGATCTTGAAGGGGTAGGAGTCGAGCGCGCGGTTGTAGTCGTTGCGTATCGCGCCCCAGTAATATGTGGTCGTGGAGCCGCTGCCGTGCGGGCGCGTAACGGCGAGCACGAAGCTCTCCTGGTTGCCAGCGGCCTTCAGCACCTCGTTGGCACTGAGCGTCACGGTGTCGGCGTCCTCGCATACGCCCTTGGACTCGATGAAGAGGATGTCCTCGGTGCCGTCTTCGCGCGGCACCACCGACTCCACGTCCCAGCCAAAGTTCTGACGCGAGACATCGGTGGGGTCGTGCCCCAGCGAGCGCTCGATGGACATTACGGCGTCCATGCCGCGCTGCTCGCTCGCCTTGCGTGCCTCGAAGGCGTCCTTCGCCGCGTCCGGTGCCTGCCGGAGCATCCGCGAGGGGAACACGAGCGCCGCCTCCACCAGGCGAAGCGGCTTGGGCCGTACGACGCGCTGGGCCTCCAGCTCGCGCAGGCGCACGTCGCGGCGCATCTTGAGCGCGTCCAGGTCCCGGTGTCGGTTGGAGGCCGTAAGCCGCGCCCCCTCGTCGCCCCGGCGCGCCTTCTCGGCCCAGCGCTGCTCCTCGGTGCTCGCAGCGGCGATGGCGTGGTTGAGCCGCTGCCTCACGGCTTCGGCCACGCGGTCAACGCGCTTCTGGCGCTCGGCCCCGAGCCTGCGTACGTCCTCGGCCACGGGTCCCGCCATCAGCAGCTCCTCGGCCTGCGCCTCGGCGTCAGCGGGGATGGCGAGCGGGTCGGCCACGCCCCGGTCGAGTGCGGCGACCTCGTCCGCGTTGGGCGCGCGGTAGTCGATGTAGGGTGCCTGCCCGAAGGTCGCGGGCTCGTGGCCCTGCTCCACCTCCACGTAGTAGATGCGCCGCTCTACCTCCTGCCCGCCGCCGTCGGCAAGCGACAGCGAGTAGGCCAGCATCAGGCGCGGCCCCAGCGTGCGGTTGCCGTCGTCTACGAGCACGGTGCCATGGTCGAGCGCGCCGCCGTGCTTGGCGAGCGTCTCCTCCACGGCCGCGTCCAGGAGCGGATGCCCCACTGCCACGAGGTCGGTGCGCCCGGGGTCGGCCACGTCCTCCTTGTCGAACGCGAGCGAGCTGTAACTGTCCGCGAGGGGCCTGCGCGCCCCGGTGATCGAGCTCACGCGCAGCGCGAGCGGCACCTTGCGTATGCGCCACGTGCCGTCGCGGTTCGAGGCCAAGTGCCCGCCCAGGTCCTCCACGGCCCAGGCGAAGAAGCTCTGGATGTAGTGCGGCTGCAGGCGCAACGCGTTGGCGCGCTCGATGTCGGCACGCACGCGCCGCACGTCCTCCACGTCGAGTGAGTCGGTGGCCAGCACGTCGCGTGCCATGATGCGCCGCAGGGTCTCAGTGTCGAGCGAGTTGTCGATCACGGTGTCCAGGTAGGCCTGCCGCTCCGGCGTCTGGTCCTCGCGGATGGACTCCAAAAGCAGGTCGCCGAGCGACTTGTCGTCGTAGGTCACCTGGCCCAGCACGTCGAACACGCGCCCATTGAGTGTGACGCTCTCCTGCTCCAGCTTGTCGAAGAGACGGTGCCACACGTCGCCCTCGCGCGTGCCGTCTGCCACGAGGTTGTACATGTAGCAGGTGTGCCGCTGGCCTATGCGGTGGATGCGCCCGAAGCGCTGCTCGATGCGGTTGGGGTTCCACGGCAGGTCGTAGTTGATGAGGATGTGCGCCACCTGCAGGTTGATACCCTCGCCGGCCGCGTCGGTGGCCACGAGTACGCTCACCTCGGGGTCCTGCTTGAAGTCGGCCTCCACGCGCCGGCGCTCGTCGCGGTTCATGCCGCCGCGTATGGCGCGCAGCCGCTCCGCAGACCCCAGGTAGCTCCCCAGTTTGCCCTCAAGGTACTCCAGCGTGTCGGTGTACTCGGTGAACACGAGCAGCTTCTCGCGCCGCCCCTCGGCGTCGCGCATCTGCGGGCTCTCTAAAAGGCGCAGCAGCTCGTGCCATTTGCGGTCCTCGCCCGCGTGCAGCACGTCGGCCGCCTCGGCCTCGAGCGCCTTGAGCTCGGCGATCTCGGACTCCAGCTCCTCCAGGGTCTCCGATGCCGTGGCGTCGTCAAGCACCACGGTGTCGCTGTCCTCGAAGTCCTCCAGGTCGTCGGCGTCCCACTCGTCCCAGTCGGGCGAGCCCTGGCCGTGGCCCCTGTCGTGGGCGGTGTAGGCGCCGTGCTCGCGCACCTCCTGAGCCAGCTCCTCCAGCCGCTTGCGCCGCCGCCCGAGCGAGCGCCACGCAGCCATGGGCGAGGATGCGAGCCGCCTCTGCAGCGACGTGAGCGCGAAGCCCACGGCGTTTTTGCGGTCGGCCCGCACGATTGCCTCGGCGCGGTTGAAGCCCTCGCGCACGTAGTCGCTCACGTGCTCGTAGAGCGCCTGCTCGGCGGGCGTGAGCGTGTAGGCGGCCGTGCGCGCCTCGCGTATCGGGAAGAGCGGCTTGCCCTCGAAGGTCAGAAGCTCCTCCTTCTGCAGGCGCCGCATAAGGCCGCCGAGGTCGCGGGTGAGTCCGGAACGGGCCCCTCCCTCAAAGCGGTCGGGGTCGAGCAGCTTCATGAACTCCTGGAAGTCGGCCTCCTTGCCGTTGTGCGGCGTGGCGGTCATGAGCAGCAGGTTGCGCGTCGTGGAGCTGAGCAGCTGTCCTAGCCGGTAGCGGTGTGTGTAGTCCACCTTGCGGCCGTTCACGTGAGCGGCCATCTTGTGCGCCTCGTCCACCACCACGAGGTCCCAGCCCACGTCGCGGAGCATCGCCTGCAGCCGCTCGTCGCGGGCGAGCTTGTCCATAGAGGCCACCATTAGCGGGATGTCGCGGAAGGGGTTGCCCGTGCGCGTGGAGTCCACCACGTCGTTGGTGAGCATCCGGAACTCAAGGCCGAACTTCGGCCCCAGCTCGTCCTCCACCCACTGCTGCACGAGGCTTCCCGGGCACACGATGAGACAGCGCTCCACCTCGCCGCGGATCATGAGCTCCTTGATGAGGAGCCCCGCCATGATGGTCTTGCCCGCGCCGGGGTCGTCTGCGAGGAGGAACCTGAGCGGCTGCCTGGGGAGCATGTCCTCGTACACGGCAGTGATCTGATGCGGCAGCGGCTCGATGATGGAGGTGTGCATAGCGAGCCGCGGGTCAAACACGTAGGAGTAGCGTATGCGCAGCGCCTCGGAGGCCAAAAGGAATGCGTCCGGGTCGGCGTCGTAGCGCCGCCCGGACTGCGCTACGATCGGCCGCACGTGCGCGAGGTCGTCCGGGTAGAGCGACACGGAGTCGAAGGACCCGTCGAGCCGCTGGTACACGAGGTTGGCCGCGCTGCCCTTGGGTGTTACGGCCACGACCTCCACCACCTCGGTGGGGAGCACGCCTTCCACGCGCATTCCGGCCTTGAGCTCCTCCAGCCTCACCGCACCCCTCTCTCCGGACGAAAATCGACAGAATCAAATATTATTCAATATACCGCAGCGAGCTGCGAGCGGCCAGAAACCCCTGGCAGGGGCGCCGATAACCAGGTGATTGGCACCATCCGCGAGACGACCCCTTGCAATCCGCACGAGGTTCCACCTGACGCGATGCGGCCACATGGCAGCAGCGGACGAGCCCGCAAGCGCATTGGAGCCTCGGACAACGCACAGCAACCGCTCAGACTCCTGATAGCCAACCTGCGCCCCCCACGGCGCGGAGAGGGCTACGGCTACCGAGAGTCATCGGCCGCGCCGTCGGCGCATCTATACGCGCGTCAATGGCGGCGAGATAATGCCCTCGTAGGCATGCACAAGGAAGGTTGCAACATGACGGCATGGATGATTCGCGCGGGACGCGGGGGCGTGTACGCGCAGAGCTGGCTCGAGACCGCCACCATAGGCATTGGCTGGGACTTCGGCGGGGCGGACTTAGCCCGCATGCCAAAGGGCCGGATACGCGAGGCATACGTAGCTGCGCATCCCGGCGAGTCCAAGGGCAAGGTCAGTGCGGCGGTCTCCCAGGTCTATAAGTTCGCGCACGACATGGCCGAAGGCTCAACGGTCGTCATGTACGACCCCGAGACGCGACTTTACCACCTCGGCACGGTGACGGGTCCCTGCACGCCGACGACCCAGGACGGCGCAACCTACGTGCGTACGGTCTCCTGGCAGGGCCAGGCCCAGCGCGACGCGCTCTCCACTGCATCGAAGAACTCCCTCGGCGGCATATCCACGATCTTCTCGGTCTCCGACGAGGCGCTGGCAGACCTGAGGCGCGCTGCGGTAAAGCCGTCCGAAGCTCCCGTGGCGCCCGCAGACCAGGACGACGAGGGCACCGAGGAGGAGGCGCGCTACGCGACCTTCGACAACGGCATTGAGCGAATAAAGGACCGCCTTCTCGCCGTCCACCCCGACGACATGGAACAGCTCACTGCCGGGCTCCTGCGCGCGATGGGCTACCACGCCCGCGTCACGCCGAAGGGTCCCGATGGTGGCAGGGACGTCATCGCCTCGCCCGACGCACTGGGCCTCGAGGTGCCGCGCATCATCTGCGAGGTGAAGCACCGCAAGGGCTCTATGGGCGCTCTGCAGCTGCGCGCGTTCATCGGAGGGCTGCGCGGCGGTGACCGCGGGCTCTACGTCAGCACGGGCGGCTTCACGAAGGAGGCCCGCTACGAGGCTGACCGCTCCAACGTCCCCGTGCGCCTACTCGACCTCGACGGCTTTGCGCGCCTCTACGCCGACTTCTACGACCGCACCGACGAGGACGCCCGCGCCATCCTGCCTCTCGTCCGCATCTGGTGGCCGGCGTAGACTGCCATGAGCTATTGCGCGAGCATCGTCATAAGGGAAGGCGGGAAGAGCAGCTTTCACGGATTGAGCCTCTATGACCCGCTTCCATACCTGTTCCTGCGGCCTGGGCAGTTGAAGGCGTTTGCAGATTCCACCCGCTTCGATCTAGGCGGCCTCAATAACGTTTGGAGCGAGACGGGCATCCTTATGGACGCAGACGGGAAGCAGCTGCTCTACTTCGGCAGCGATGACAGCACCTGGGAGATAGGGTTCCGCAAAGTGCTCGACGCCTTCCTTGAGCGCTCCCTCTGGCCGGGCTGGAATGTGCGGTTCTGTCCTCGCCATCTTGTGGACTTCGCGGAGGCGTTGGGGCTCGAAAGCCCGATGACGCCGTGGCTAGGTGATGCGCCAGACCTCTATGATTTGAAGTACTGGATCGGCAGTGAGTCGCGTCTGGACAGCCTCAACGATGGCGAGATTTCGAGTGCGATCATGGTGAGAAAAGGTGGTGCGCATTACCTGCATACTATCGACTCCATGTACGTGACCGACATCCTCGATCATGGGGAGGAGCTTGTCGCGCCGCTTCTCAAGCCAGGCTTGGACAAGCTCGTTTCCGGCATCGATGGTGACGGGCTCTGCTCGTCCGCTCTCATCGACTGCGACGGTAGAACCCTCACGTACTGGTACGTGGACGAGGACAGGCCGTCAGAGTACTTCCAGCGCTTTTGGCCGGGATGGGAATTGGTTGACATCCAAGATGACTATCAGGCGTTCTCTAAGGCCACGGATGAAATCGTCGCGTTCGACGAGTCGATAGACATGGAACGTGCCATTGCGGGCATACGCGCCTGCAACCATATCGACGTCTACGATGACAAGCCCACCATACCGCCCGAGAAGTTCGAGTCGATGCTGTCGTCGTTTCTGGCCGGCTATCAGCCATGACGTGTAGGTTCGGTTTCATTATTGCAGGGCTGTTTGAGTGGTTGAAGAAGCGTTCTAATCGTTGCCGTCCTTCATCTTCCCATGCCATCGAGCCCGATACTCCTCGCGCGTCATGAGACCTGTGGCCACCTCGGCCATGTTCTGCCGATTCTCCGAAGCCGTGTCCTGGACGATGCTGTCGTCAAAGATCACCGACACGTCGCCCTTGTCAGGCAGTTTGGCGCCCATGAGCCTGCCGCACGAGAGCACAGCGCACGAGACGTCCGCGAGCGCGCCCTGGAGCGCGCTCTCGTTCTTGCGGATGTTCCTCATGAGGGCCGAGTTGTCGCTCGAGACCTCCGTGGCCGTCTTCACGTAGCCGACGTTGTCCAGGTCGAAGTAGTTCGTCCCCAGGCCGCAGAGGTCGCCCAGCACCTGCAGCGCCAGGCGGAACGCCTTCCCCTGCGCCTCGGTGCGCAGCGCGGGCGCGAACTCCTGGATCGTGTCCTCGGTCGACATGACCTTCCTGAACACCGTGCAGTCGCCCTTGCCGAAGGGGATGGGCACCCGCCTGCCGTCGGCGGCCCTGTCCTGGTCGAACATCACGTCGGAGAGGGACACGCGCATCTTGCCCGCGTCAACCTCGTTGATGAGCGCGTCGTAGGCGAGGTCCACCGACTGCACTGCGTCCACCGCGTCCGCGAACACCGACTGGCCGTAGGGCGAGAAGTCCACCCTCGTGTTCGGCACCGCCGGCCGCACGATGCCGAAGGTGGGGAATAAGGATCCCGTCTCCACCTCGGGCGCCACGTTCGGCACGCTGACCTCGCGCCCGTCCTTGTCGAAGCAAACAGTCCTTATGTGATAAGTGCCAGCGGGTCCGAGTACGTGCATCTGCAGCTGGTCGAGAAGCGCGCCGCGCGAGAAGCACCTCGTTACGAACGCGCACTCCCTCACGCCCTCCGCGTCCCACGACAGCGGCACCACCATGCGCGCGTCGTAGTGACGCACGCGCACCAGGCGCCGCCCCACGTCGAGCCACACGGCGAAAGCCCCGGTCCCCAGGCCGAACGCTCGCACGACGGTCTCCTGCGCCCTTCCCCAGAAGTTCGTGGACGAGAAGAACGAGCCGAGCCAGTCGGCGCACTCCCGGCTCTCGCAGGCCACGACGGTCTTCTCGTCCAGGAGCAGAGACCCCCACTCCCGGCACACCCGCATGGCCGGCATGATCGTGCGCCGATGCACCTGGTACACCCGCCCGAACCCATCGGTGTCACGATAGTCGTAGAACTCCCCGACGGCCCGCATCCACGAGTCCCACTCCCTAACGTGGGGCTCCATCTCCTCCAGCGCCCTCGTCGAGTATCCCGCTTCGCGCAGGTACGACCTCACGTACTCCGACATCCGGTATGTCTCCCTCCGATGCCGTCATGCATGCCTGCTCCCTTTCGTTTTTCATCGTCGCAAGTGCGAATTAATCTGGTCACGTTGTCGTTTGAATTGACGTATCTCAGTCGAGCTACGAAGCTCTTTCCGAGTTACTCAGAGGAGGTGTTCGTGGTGAGCAATGACGTCAAGAACGGCGAGCAGAACAGGGAAGTTCTCGGCCAGAAGAAGATGGTTCAGGCGCTCGACGCGCAATCCAACCATGTGTGCTGGCAGATAGCTAAGTGCATCGCGGCTGGCCTCGTCACGGGACTCGGCGTCTTGCCCGCCGCCCTCCCAGCGAACCTCCCCAGTGTTGCTTACGCGCAGGTGCGCATGGTTGTCTAATCGCCCGCCCCGGCTGGCGCAACGTGAAGTCCAACCAGGTACAGACTACTGCGGAGTTGCCCTCGTCAGCGATATCGTCGCAGTTGTGTTTAAAACGGTGGGTGAAAGCTGCCAGCATCGCCATCGAGAAGATTTCTCGGGTGACCCTCACGAAGGTCAACCAGCACATGGGCTTCCGCGTCGTTGCCAAGTTTGACGAGCAGGGAAGTCTTCAACCTTGGTAAGGCGGCGCCACTCATTGGTGGGACTGGTTAGTGACGATCTCGATGCATCCACGACCAACGTGATATCTCATAAAGCGATGGAGCTCTTCCTCTTGAAGGAAGAGCTCGTGAAAGTGAAAATCGAGTAATCGGAGAATAACGGGAATGGCGGACAGCGCGAATGAACAAGAAGTACAACCTTGGCAAACTGGATGAGGTAGACCTGCGTACGGTTTGGCCGCACGAAGCCCATGACTTCACGAAGTGGCTGTCGGAAGATGAGAACCTGAATTCACTTGGGCTCTCCGTTGGCATGGAACTTGAGCTTGTCGAGACGGAGTCCTCAGTGGGGTCATTCAATGCCGACATCCTTGCGAGAGAGAGCGGAACAGGGCGAACAGTCATCATCGAAAACCAGCTTGAGGAGACCAACCACGACCATCTGGGAAAGATAATCACCTACGCCGCGGGTAAGGGTGCAGACGTTGTCATCTGGGTCGTGAAACATGCGCGGGATGAGCATCGTAAAGCTATCGAGTGGCTGAACGAACGCACTGACGACAACCTCGGTTTCTTCCTCGTGGAAATTGAGCTTTTGTCCATTGGGAGCTCACTTCCCGCGCCACGCTTCAACGTCGTGGAGCAGCCGAACGAATGGGCTAGGACAATTAAGCTTAGCGAGGGGCTCAATGATACTGAACGTATCAAGCTCTCTTATTGGACTATGTACAACGACATTGCGGAGAAGTCGCCTGAATTCCTCAAGGCTTTTCGCCCGCACAAGCCGGCTGCGCAGCATTGGTCGGACCTTAGCTGCGGGTCTTCTGCATATCACATCGCTCTGCTCATAAACACACAGAGGAACAAAATTGGTGTTGAATTCTGTGTACCAGGCGACAAGGCGATAGGCCGTAAGGCAATCGAGAACGCTTCGACATTCGAGGACCGCCTTGACCTCAAAGCGGAACCGTACGAAGCCAAGAAGGCCTCGGGCCTTCGCTTCTTTAAGGAGAATTGCAAAATAAAGGGTAATGAAAAATCCTGGCCTGGCTATATAAAGCAGCAGCTAGGATGGGCTCTCGCCATGCGCGAGGTCATCGACGAGCTCGGTCTGTAACGTTCTAGGCTTCGCACGCACCGCGCAGGACGTCGTCCATCATGGTGTACCTCACCATGTCGACGCTGTGATCGTTCCTATCGGGAATCTCGTCCGCCCAGGTCCCGTCGCGGTCGCGCCCGAACTCCTCCAGTCTGAGCTCCTCATGGGCCAGCGGGCATCGAACGGGGCTATCACAATCTTGCGCATTCCAAGCTGCCGATGCGGCTGAGCTCTTCCCATACAACTTCGCGCGGTGCTCGTGGGGACCTTGCCGAACGGGGTCGGCACGCACCCGTCGCCCTATCCTGGTCGAACGTCGTGCGGAGAGGAATATTCGTATCTCACCCGAATCGCCCCGTTGATGAGCGGGCAGTGGGGGAGGCCATACGTTCTGTTTGTAAGACACCATGTAGGACACCAGCGCCGTACGTCCTGACAACGAGTGGCAGGGGTAGTGTCAAACGCAGGAATCGATGCACTAGAGCTCAAATGCGCAGCCCCAGCTCCCCGCTCACTCCGTTCTGCTCCTTTATTCGCAGGTCAGAGTACCTGACGGAACCTTCCTTGCTTCAGTTATAAGGGTGTTGCCCCCTAGTCGATTCGACTTGCTCCGTTTTGGCCCTCGTCTGCCTCCGAAGACAGACTTGGAGAGGGAATGGTCTTGCGAGGAGTCGTGCGTGCTGTCACCGCCATTCGGCATGGCTCGCCCCGAGCAGCGACGCCAAAACCTCAAGAGCCTCTGGAATGTCCTTGCCGTCCTCCAACTGATTGCTGGAGCCTCGCGCGGCAAGCGCGGCATGGAACTCGTCGCTCGCGAGCGCCCGCTCCACCATACTGTCATCTGCCACGATTGTGGGTCCCAGCAGCCAGCTCGCGGAAGCTTCCTCGGTTACGTCGCGGTAGTCCTGCTCGGGCGCGTTGTCACTCATGTCCACCAGATCGCTGCACCACCTGCCACCCCATTCGTCATCGACTGGCCCCATTGCGTAGAGAAGCACGGTGGGGTCGATGCGCCCGAACTCGTATCTCCCGTGCCAGCGGTACACATTGGAGATAGGTCCCTGTCTTCTGTCCACGAACTCGTGCCTCGTGCGGTTCACCGCGAAGTGCCAGCTCCGCACGCGCAGGTCGAACGGCCCGGTATATTCCTCGTCGAATATGTCGCCTCGCTCCTCGGAATGAAGGTAATCACTACAACTGTGGCCCCTGGCCTCATCGAAGTGCCCCGTCACGTTCTCGAAGCGGCTTAGTATGTCCTCATAAGGGTAGCCGTCGAACTTCGCGAACAGCCTGCGCGAGCGCTCGTCGTCGAAGGAGTCTTCGGTCCAGTAGTCGCCGACGTAGATGACCGTGTCGCCATGCCAAGGACCCGCAATCATCGTGCACGCTGCGTCTGTCATCGGCTGCGCGACCGCTGTGGAGCACCCCAGTGTGAAGCCGGAGTCCCCGAACGGCTCGTCGTCTATGTACTCACGCTTGTCCGGGTTTGCCCAGATGTAGTACTGGCCCGTCCCTCTCGCCCCCGTTCGTTTCGGTGCGTCATCCATCCACATTCTCTCATTGGCCCCGGTGTGGGGAAAGAGGCTGGTAGAATGCACTGTTGATACGTGAGGCGAGGGGAGGAAGATGCGATGTCGCGCATAGGATGCCCCTGTGGCAACGACGTTCGTCAGAACGACCTCGACAGCGTGTGGCTCTTTGTGGCGGACTCGCTCATGGACGAGCTGGCCGATAGCCAAGCGTTCTTCAGCCTCGAGTGCCGCGCCGGCGAGAAATCAGAAGTTTGGCACTGCAAGGAGTGCGACCGGCTCATCATTCTCGATGACGACCGCAAATACGTTACACGCTTCATGAGAAGAGTCAGCAGTGGTACGCCACCCGTTGGGCCTGATGCCCACCGTGGTGTGCTCTACAACGAGGAGCTTTTCTTTGACGAGGTTGACGAGTACCTTACGGAGAAGGCCGACCGAGGCGAGGCGCCCGACTACGAGTTCTTTGATGCCGAGTACGCCTGTGGCAACCCACTCCTCACGCCCCGCATCATAAGCAGAGAGGCATTCGACAATCCCTCGAAGTCCTTCGGGAACTGGTATCGTGCCGAGCTCTCGGAGACATCCCTTGCGATTTTCGATCGGGATGACGTTGCGTATGCTCACCCTTTGAAGCAATGGCTCGTGAGCCCCGAGGACATGGCCACGCTCGCGCGCCACGATTGACGCCCAGTTGTCCCGTGTTGGCGAGCG
This sequence comes from Tractidigestivibacter scatoligenes, assembly GCF_001494635.1. Lineage (GTDB taxonomy): Bacteria > Actinomycetota > Coriobacteriia > Coriobacteriales > Atopobiaceae > Tractidigestivibacter > Tractidigestivibacter scatoligenes. Next base: position 810,879 of record NZ_LOJF01000001.1, read on the forward strand.
GGATGTACTGGATGCTGTGGACCTCGGGCCGTAGCTGCGCAGAGTGGTGACGCTATGCGAGTCAGGCACGGCTTTGGAAGCTACTTGGGAACTTAGGAAGTCATACCTTCCAGAGTTCCTAAGTAGGTTGAGGGTCGCGTGTAACTGCGAGGTCGCCAAGGCTTCTGGCACGTCGACCAAGACGGCGCTGCGATACATCAAGGCATTGCTCAACGAGGGCTTGCTGGAGCACATCGGGGCCAAGAACGGCCCGAAGAGGCGTTATCGCCCAAGCTGACGGCGCAACAGGGCTAGACCTTCAGTCGGGAGACTATGGACCAGATCGTGCGCGGTGAGCTCAGGAAGTACGCCGGCGCGCGGTAGGGGAGGGCCGCTCGCATCGCAACGTCCCTAGGGTCTCTCGCCCACGCCAGCCCCCGCATAGAATGTGACGAGAGAAGTATCCGTCCCGCCTCAACTCCGCGGCGCCTTAGAATGTGGGGGCGCGTGAAGCGAGGAGGTCTGCGAGGTCATCGGGCGGATCGAGCGGCGCGAGCATGGCAACTTCACAAGGCACGCCATGCCCTACTTCACGTCGCGAGTTGCCCTTCCCGAGTACGAGAAGATGCGCAAGACGTCCCACTTCACGCTGGACGATACCTGCATTGGCTGCGGTCTCTGCGCGAGGAAGTGCCCCGACAAGGCCATCGAGATGAGGGATGGGCGGCCCGTCTGGGTGAAGGAGCGCTGCATCATGTGCCTGGGCTGTCTGCACCGCTGCCCCAAGTTCGCCATCCAATACGACGACAGGACCCGCGAGCACGGCCAGTACCGGCACCCGGGAACGAGGGTGTGATTCGGGGCGCTTTACCGCGCGGGGATGAGCTCAGGAAGTACGCCGACGCGCGGTAGGGGGTTGTCTATTGTTCTGCACGCCCTTCGCTAGAATATGATGTACCAGCACTGCATTTAGCATCTGGGAGTCCTGTGTTCCGGCAGCTGCAACTGCCGGGCTTTTAGCCGGACGCCCTAATACCGGTCGTACTCGTGCGAGGCGGCGCCATGACGCTCAAGAACAAGCTCGACGCCTCCGACGAGGTAGAACTCGCCCATGAGGAGGAGCGCGTGTCGAAGCTGGCCGCTCTCGCCCTCTACCGCGATGGGACGCTGGACACACTTGTTCCGGGTACCTTCTCCGCGCTCAAGACCATCCACGTGGCCCTTTTTGGTGATATCTACGACTTTGCGGGCAGGATTCGCACGGTGAACCTAGCGAAGGGCAACTTCCGATTTGCCTCTGCAATCTATCTTGAGTCTGCTATCAGGTCAATCGAGACTATGCCGCAAGAAAACTTTGACCAGATTGTCGAGAAGTACGTCGAGATGAACATTGCCCATCCCTTCCGCGAGGGCAACGGGCGCTCGGAGCGCATATGGCTTGACCACATGTTCCGTCGCGAGCTTGGCCGCACGGTCGACTGGAGTCGCATTGGGCGTGAAGACTATCTGCTCGCAATGGATTGCAGTCCCGTGCGCGACCTCGAGATTAAGGCGCTTCTCGGGCAGGCGCTCTCGGACGACCTGCGCAGCGTCGCGCTTCTCGTCCGCAGCGTCGACGCCTCGTACGCCTACGAGGGCTATGACGCTTATCGGGCCGAGGATCTGGGCTCCGACGGGGCCTCGGGAGTCGTGCGGTGAGGTTGGGGTTCTCGTGCCGCCTTGTGTGCCGTGCGCGTACTCGGTCCGCGGAGAATAGCTCCTTTTTCTTAAACGGACTCTGCATTTGCCCAGTTGGCGGGGAGTCGAGTTAAGAAAAGGAGCTAAACTCCGCGATGCGGACGGCGTCGGGGGTGGCCTTCTCGTTTGGGGGTGTCTGGCATCTTCCCAGTACAACGAACCTGGTGCTATTGCTTCCCGCGTCCGTCCTGCGTTTCAGGTGCCTTTATTAATGTCGTGTGGGCGATAAATAATACAGCCAGTTGGGTTCTTCGTCATCTAGCGGTGAGGAGGGCGCGGGGTATGGGCTGCTTGTTCGAGTGGCGTTGCAGAGACTGCGGTGCCGGTGAGAGCTTCTTTTGCGGCGGGGGTTTCTCTGACTTCAATCCAGCGGATGCGGTAGAGCAATCCAAGTGTGGTGACTTCGGGCCAGCTCTTAAGGCTCTACTTGGAAACGGCATCCCCGAGGGATGGTCGGTTCTGCGAGAGAATTCTTACTACGAGTGCCCCTTCTGCGGAGGGGTGGTTTTGGGTACCTCATTGCAGATCGAGGACGGAAGCAATGGGTGGCTTGAGTATCACGCCATCCCCGACAAATGCCCCTCGTGCGGAGAATCGCTGCAGGCTGGAGAGTGCATGCCTCCCATGAGCGAGGGAAAGCTATCCGCCCGTTGCGAAGGCTTTGCTTCTACGGAGTGTCCCAAGTGCGGCAGCAAGAATGTCTCGACCTCTTACGGATCCTGGGATTGAGGAGGGCGGTCGGCATGGCGGAGAATGACGCGCGCGATGGCGAGACTTGGTACCAGTTTGGCTTCCCCGAGCCCGAGCGTGAGGAGTACCTGGCGCTGCAGGCCGAGAGACCCACGGAGGTTGGTCCGGCGGACAGGCGGACGCTGCTCGAGGGGTTCGACTTTCTCGTGTTGGTCTCCCACTCGTTTTTCTGTATTGGCGAGCGCCCGGTCATCGTGATCTGGAGGCGGAACGTGGCCGTGGACGTGATTGTCCGAAGCGCCGATTGCACGGTTGACCAGCGCCGGACTCTTAAGGGTGCGGCTGCTGAGAAGCTCTTGTCCGCGGTGCTGACAACCCATGCGGACACCTGGACGGAGCCGTTTGAGCCCAAGGAGCTCGTGCTTGATGGCTACAGCTGGGATATGACGGTGTGTGCGGTGAGTCGGTACTTCGATTGTTGTGGGGACAACGCTGCTCCGCGCGAGATGGCCGAGCTCCTGCGTGCCGTCGCGGATGCGGGGCTGCCGCTTGCGTGGGATGGGGAAGAGGTTGCGTTTGCGCACGGTAACGGGAAGGGGGACCGCGAATGACGAGTTCAGGTGGCAATACGAACAGGGGCATTGAGGTCGTTGCGTCGGACGTGCAGGCGGTTCGTGGGTCTGCTGCGTGGTGCGCCACCATGCAGATCTGCTGGGACAACATGCTGGAAACGCTTTGCGATGGTAGTCCGCTGAACCCGCTTGGAGGCGCAAACGAGCTGGTCAGGGCACTCAATACCAGCGAGCTTGGGAGGGATGCGCTGCCCAGAGACCACTTCTATGCGTATTCCGGACCAAAGAGCAACCGGGCAAGAAGAGAGATAGAAACCGAGGTCAGGCGCCGCTTTGGCCAATCGAGCGAGGTTCTCGACCAGCTCGACTGGTCGGAGCCTTCTCCGGGCATGACCTCGCTCCTCTTCTATTGCATGCTGTACCGCAAGTTCTCGTTCCTTGTGCCGTTTGGAGTCTGCGAAGAGGAGCCCTGGGGAGATGAGGACGTATGCGTCACCTATTTTGAGGCGTACGACCCGGACCAACGCCTTAGCCGCAAGATGCGGCAGCAGGTGAAGCCCCTTTACTACAAGGACGGGCAGCATCACGCGGTGAGTCTACAGACCAAGGAGGGTGACAGCGTCGTGCTTGTTCGTTCGCCGAGGGGAGGGTCCTTCTCGGAAATGTGGACAAACACGCTTGACCAGGCAAAACGTGCCGACAGTGCCCAGACTCGCCCCCTCGACGACCACGATTCCTTCATGTGCCCCAATCTCTCTCTGAGGCTGTCCAAGGAGTTCCGCGAGCTTGAGGGGCTGGAGTTTCTCGATGTCAAAGGGCATAAGTGCATCATTGACCAGGTGCTCCAGACCATTAAACTGAACCTCGACAACGAGGGCGGCGAGGTCAAAAGCGAGGCTGCGATCTCTGCTTGCGCCACTGGTGCGCTGGATTTCTCGCACATCAGGACCTTTGACTACGACGGAAGGTTCGCGCTCTATCTGGTAGGCGGAGAGGTTCGCATCGACTCGCGGCCGTACCTCGCGCTTCTCGTCGATGACATTCGGCTGTTCCAGTAGCACCGGGGACACAGCGGGCTGCGAGCCCGCTGTGTCCCGCGTTGTGCCCCCATGCCCGGTGCCCCCGCGGAGAATAGCTCTTTTTCTTAACTCGACTTCCCGCCAACTGGGCAAATGCGACTGCCTTTTAAGAAAGAGAGCTATTCTCTGCGGGGGCATTGCGTGTGGGTCGACGGGCTGCCATGATGGCGAAGATTTCTCACACGGAATGCTTGATGGGCGGGGCTTCGGGCGCCCATCTCGTACCATTGCCCGTTGCTGCGCCTCCCTGTGCCTAATATTTGCGGTTGCCGGTCCTTCTTGGGCGAATCGCCGAGTACGAAACCTCTAACATTTTACAGAGCCGCAGGTAGGGAAATGGCACTTCCGGGGTGATACTAAGGGAAACCCCGAATTTTGACCGGCAACCGCAAATTTTGGGCAGAGCCCTGGGACATGACGTCGTTGCCAGCTCGGAGCGCTCGATTTGGCTCGGTCACAACCCAAAAAATGTCCCTAATTTGCCCCGGCAGGGTCCGGCTGCTTGTCGAGGCGCGTCGGAGCCGGAGGAGAACCTCGCCTCCGGCTCCGACCTCGCCCAGCACGCGCTAGAACGCCGAGAGGTAGATTGCGCGCGCATCGTCCATGGTCAGCGGCCTAAGCTCGCCGAAGCGGTCGCCCTTGTTCTGGCGCAGGGTCTCCAGCCAGCCGTCGACCTCCTCCGGCGCAAGGCCAAGGTCAGCGAGCGTCCGCGGCATGCCCAGGCCAACGAAGAAGCGCTGCAATTCGTCGATGGCGTAGGTGATGGCGTCTTCGGTGGCCTCGTCCGTCTCGTCCACCGGTTCCACGTCAAAGACGCCCTGCGCAAACGCCAGGAAGCGCTCGCGGTCTGCGCGCCAGACGTAGCGCATCCAGGCGGGGAGAATCACGGCCAGCCCAGCGCCGTGCGTGACCTCGGGGCGGTGCGCGGAAATCTCGTGCTCAAGGCCGTGACTCTCCCAGCCGCCGGCGCGCTTCTCGGGCGCGGATGCGCGGCCGCACCCGCAGAGGTCGTTGTGGGCGAGCGTGCCGGACCACATGATGGTGGCGCGGGCGTCATAGTCATCGGGCTTCTCGGCCACGGTGTTCGCGGCGTCGATCACCGCGCGAATGATGCCGCACGCGATGTTGTCCGTCACGGGGACGGGGCCGGCCGCGCTGAAGAAGCGCTCGCAGATGTGGCAGATGATGTCCACCGCGCCGGCCGCCGTCTGGTACTGCGGCAGCGTGAAGGTGACCTCGGGGTCGAGGATCGCCACGCGCGGGCGGAACACGTCGCCGTTGACGCCGCGCTTGAGGTTGAGCTCGTCGTTGCTGATGACGCAGGAGGCCGAGGCCTCGGAGCCCGCGGCGGGAATGGTGAGCACGCACGCAACGGGCAGGCACGCGCCGATGCTTGCCTTCTTCGAGAAGAAGTCCCAAACGTCGCCCTGGTAGGGCGTGCCAAACGCGATTGCCTTGGAGCAGTCGATCACGGAGCCGCCGCCCACTGCCAGGACGAGGTCGACCTTCTCGGCACGCGCAAGCTCGATGCCCCTGCGTACCAGGCCAACCTCGGGGTTGGGGCGGACGCCCAGGAGCTCCACGTGGGCGACGCCGGCGGCCTCGAGCGAGGAGGTCACACGGGCGAGAAGCCCTGTGCGTACCACTGAGCCTCCGCCGTACACCAGGAGGACGCGCTTGGCTCCAAGCGCGGCGACCTCCTCGCCAATCTTGTCGGCATAGCCGCGGCCAAACACAAAGCGCGTGGGGGACTGGAAAATGAAGTCGTTCATGATTCGCCTTCCGCTGGCGGGGTGCGTGCCCCGAATGTTGTTGAGCCCATTATGGACGAGTTAAGGCGGTTACTTGGCGGGCTGCGGGCAGGCGCTGCAGAAGGACTTGTCGGCCTTGCGTGTGCTTTGGGCGAGCCGGGCGGGCGAGCCAGGCTGTCGCCCCCCAGGTCTGCGCTAGCCCCTGCTTGTGGGGAAGAACGGGCACCGCTCGCCCAGGCACTGGGCGTTCTGCTGGTGGAACTCGCAGCGGACGTCGTCCTTCTCGAGGCAAACGCCAAAGCGCTCGCGTATGTAGTCGACGGCGGTTTCCAGCGAGACGTACGCGTCGCGCTTGCAGCAACGCGGCCCGCCGATGCGCGAGAGGGCCTCGAGCGCGCGGGACGTGTACACCATGTGGCTGCCCCACGAGTCGTCGCTCGTGAGCGGGCCGGTCCCCTCAAGGATCGAGAGCGCTGCGCCAACGGATGCCGTGGCGCCGCACACCCCCCAACGGCCACACATGGCGCCGGGCATCTGCAGGCCGCGCGACATGAGCTCGGCAAGCGCCGAGGGAAGGTCGACCTCCCCGCCGGCGTTGCGGTACGCGGTGAGCACGGCCGCGCCGTCGAGAACGTGGTGCTCGGGTCCGTGCATGCGCACGAAGTCCCTGCGTGCGACATTGCGGAAGACCTCGTAGGGGCTCGCGCTCCTCTCGCCCAGGCAGGCGTCGACAATCCTCTGTCCGCGTTCCTCCAGTGTGAGCTCGCCCATGCGTCCTCCCAGCGTTGCGTTGCAAAACGGCTTCATGGTACCCCTGCGGCAGCGGTGCGCACCACCTGGTGCGAGTGACGGTCCCTAGACACCCTCGCCCGCGCGTGCTATAGTCTCGCCCCATTTTCGTTCTGGCGAGAAGGACGGAGCCTCGACGTGGATGACCAGGAAACCAAGAGCCCGCAGGAGGCCGTGCGCCCTAACCCCGCGTGGCGGCGCCGCTACTACACCATCCTAGCGGGTCAGGCAGTCTCGCAGGTGGGAAGCTCGGCGGTGCAGTTTGCGCTGGTCTGGTTCCTTGCGCAGGAAACGGCGTCGCCCGCTGCGATGGGACTTGCGGGCCTCGCGGCGTTCCTACCCGGCGCGATCCTCTCGCCTGCGGCCGGAATCGTGGCAGACCGCCACAACCGAAAGCGCGTCTGCATCGCGGCGGACCTTGCCGCGGGCATCATGGCGACGGCGTTTGCGCTGGCAATGGGCTCGTGGGGCGTCTCGGTCGCCGCAGTGATTGCGCTTCTCGCCGCCCGTGCGGCAGCGGCCTCGTTCCAGGCTCCCGCGATGCAGGCGATGGTACCGCAGGTCGTGCCCGCCGAGTCCCTTGTTGAGGCCGGCGGCATGGCGCAGGCCATAAGCAGCGCCTCCTATATTCTTGGCCCCGTTGTTGGCGGTGCGCTCTTTGCGGCGCTCCCGCTGGCGCTCATCCTGGTGACGGACCTCGTTGGTGCGGTGGCTGCCGCCGTCACGCTGGGCATTGTCCCCGTGCCCGACCATCGTGCGGAGGGGGAGCGCCCCAAGCTCCACCCCGTCCGCGAGCTGCGCGATGGCCTCTCGGTCTTCTGGGAGGACCGCGTGCTCACGCAGGTCATAGTCTCCCTTCTCGTGTTCATGGTGTTCTTCATGCCGCTCTCGTCCTTCTATCCGCTCATGACCAGCGACTTCTTTGGGCTTGGGGCCTTCGAGGGGAGCCTCGTCGAGATGAGCTGGGCGCTGGGGATGCTGGTGGCGGGCATCGCGGTGGCGAAGGCCAACCTCAAGAACGAGGTTCGCGCGTCGTTCTGGGCAACGGTGGCTCTGGGCGCGACCTGCCTTGCCTCGGGGCTGCTGCCCCGGAGCTTTGGCGGCTGGGTGGCGTTCGTTGTTCTCTGCGGCGCGATGGGGGCAACCGCGACCTGCTACGACGTGCCAATCGTGGCGTACATGCAGAAGAGCATCGCGCCCGAGAAGCTTGGCCGGGCCTTCTCGGCGTTCCAGATTGTCTCGATGATCTCGACGCCCATTGGCCTTGCCGTTGCTTCACCCGTTGCGGAGGTCCTTGGCGTGAGCGCGTGGTTTGGCATCAGTGGCGTGGCGATTGTGCTGCTCGGCGCCGTGATGCTGGTGCTGGAGGGTCGGGCAAGGCGATAGGGGAGACTGGCGCCCTGCTTGGCCCTACTCGCCCTGCGTGAACGCGGCAACGGCGTTTGCGGTGAGCCCCTGCTGCTCCTCGACGCTTATCGTGGCAACTCCGTCGCCGTCCTGCGCGCCGTAGTCGCCAAACTGGGCGTGGTTGCCGCCCTCGATCACAAGCTCCGCGTAGTCGTCCGGCCGCAGGTCGGCATGGGATTGCAGCTTGTCTACCTCGCCGTCCTCGGAGCCGTAGACGCTCAGCATCCTAAAGCCCGGCGCGCGCAGGCACTTGGTGGGGTACGCGGCGAGAACCACCAGCCCGTCAAGCTCGCTGGTGTGGTCGGCGGCGTAGACGGCGGCCATCGCGCCGCCAAGGGAGTGACCGCCCACGTACCAGTGGCTGTAGTGGTACTCGTTGCTGCCAATGATTGAGTCTGCGGCGTTCATGTCGAGAAACGCAAAGTTGAGCGGCATACGCACGAGAAACACGTCCGTTCCCTTCTCGGCGATGCTTTCTAACTGGGCTGCGTAGGCCTCGCACTGGACCTTGCCGCCGGGATAGAACACCAGCGCGTCCTCTGTGCCAGGCCCATCAAAGAGGTAACCGTTTGCGGTTGCTGTCACGCGGACGGAGTCGCTTCCCGCGAGCGCAGCCTCCGCACGCGTGGTTGCCCGTGAGTAGGTGCTTGCGTAGGCGAGAAAGGCGACCACGACGATTGCGAGCACCGCGAGCAGCCCCAGCGCTACGCGACGGAGCTTGACGTGCGTCTTTGCCTTTGCGTGGTTCTCGTTTGACATGGGTCTCCTCTGCTTGTTTTGCTGCCCCCATGGTAACGGAGCACGCGCGCTGCTCCCCCTCGCGCGTGGAGCCGCCGTGGAATTGCGAGCTGCGGTATAGCGTTTGCCTCGTGCGGATAGAATGGCTCCGGTCACTTCGAGAAGGGAGAAATCATGGCAGAGCAGGAAGTCGGACCGATTGGCTCGTCGAGCAGCAAGGCCGCTAACGAGAAGATTCTGGCGCTGGTGCCCGAGGAGAGCGTGAAGCGGATTCCGTTCTTCGTGCGCAAGCACGCGCTGAGCAAGACGTTCGAGAAGATCGAGCTTGAGCATCCGGACCTCTACGCCATCGCGGCGCAGGAGGGCGAGCTGCCGGCTGACGCGCGCGAGCAGCTGAGCCAGATCGTGAACGGGATCTTCGAGCAGAAGTTGAAGAAGCACAACCTATAGGCGGAGTGCAGCGACGGCAATAGGCGCTGCAGCGACGGCGGTCTTTATTGGCGGGCGGCTCCGGAGGAGGGGTCGCCTGCTTTTCTCAGCTGGGGACCGATCAGTGACGTCTTGATAGCATGAAGTTTCGCAGACAGCCAAAAATTGACGTTTAAGATTTCGCAAATAGCCAATTATGGCTGTATCCGATATCGCAAATCGCCAATACCGTCTGTTTGCGATAGAGTATGAGACGTATCCCACACTACCAGACCGTTACGTCATCACAGATTCTTTTTCGGGGGGCATCGTTATGAAGCGTGCGGCAATGAGCGATCTTGAGCGGTGGGCAAAGTCTCCAAAACGCAAGCCGCTTGTTGTGACTGGCGCGCGACAGGTGGGAAAGACCTGGCTTGTCCTGGAGTTTGGTCGCGAGCACTTTGATGCCGTCGCGCACGTGACGTTTCTTGACAACGAGGTAATGAAGAACGTGTTTGCAGGATCGCTTGATCCTGCTCGTCTTCTCACGGCGATCTCGGCATATACCGGAACCGATGCCTCCAACGGGCGTACCCTCGTGTTCTTCGACGAGATTCAAGAGTGCCCGCGTGCCATTGCGTCTCTCAAGCAGTTCTGCGAATTGCGCCCAGACATTCCCGTTGTTGCAGCGGGGTCTCTCCTGGGCGTCGCCATGAGCAGGCTCTCCTCGCAGCAGGAGGATGCCCAGCGGATTTCGTGGCCGGTTGGCAAGGTCGACTACCTCGACATGCATCCCATGACCTTCAAAGAATTCGTGGAAGCAATGGGCGAGCCACGACTTTCCCAGCTACTCGGAAGGGATTCGCTCGACCTGGCAAGTGCGCTTGGCGAGAAGTACGAGGATTTGCTCAAGCTCTATCTCTACATCGGCGGCATGCCAGAGGCGGTGCAGGCATATATCGACACGCGCCTTCTTGGTGAATCGCGTAAGGTGCAGAAAAGATTGCTTCGTGACTATGAGTTCGATTATTCGAAGCACGTCTCGGCTCCGGCGGATTCCGAGCGAATTCGAGAGGTCTGGCGCTCCGTTCCCACACAGATTTCGCGCGAGACTGGCATCAATAAGTTCGCGTATTCTAAGGTCAAGGCGGGTGGTAGGGGACGAGAGTACAGGGATGCGGTCTCCTGGCTTGTCGATGCTGGCTTGGTCACAAGGGTGCCAAGGGTTTCTCGGCCTGGCATCCCGCTTCTTACGTACTTCGAAGACCGCTCCTTCAAGCTGTTCCTTCTCGACGTGGGTCTTCTAGGTGCTGCCTATGGCCTTGACCAGGACGTTATTGTGCGAGGTGATTCCCTCTACGCCCAAGGCAAGGGTGCCTATGCCGAGCAGTACGTGTGTCAGCAGCTTGTGGCGAGCAATTCTTGCGTTCCGTATTACTGGTCCGCTGACGGAAGGACGGATAAGGCCGAGGTGGACTTTGTCTACGAATGTCAGGGAAAAGTGATTCCGCTTGAGGTGAAGTCCGACGACAACGTGCGCAGCAGGAGTCTTGCCAAGTTCTCCAAGGAATTTGGGATAGAGAGGTGCCAGCGGCTTTCTCTGCGCGGCTACAAGGACGAGGGATGGCTCGTAAATCTGCCTCTCTTTGCTGCCGACGTGCTTCCTGACGCGTTGTGAGGAAGACAGTCGCGGCGGTGGCGTGAGACGCGCTTTTCGTGCCGGAGGTCGATACACATTCGTTGTCCGAATGTGTATCGACCTGGGCGCGTCACAGATTCGGGTACGAATGTGTATCGGCGAGAAGCGCGGTCGTGCGTGGCAGCGGGGCATCCGCCCGCCCCGGCCGGCGAGAAGCACGGCCGCGCGGCGGTGCCCCGCAATCGTCCGCGCCCCTACAGGTCGTCTACCAGGGCCGTTGACTTTGCGTACGCGGTCGAGCACGCCTCGAAGAAGTCCGTCTTCACCATGTTGGCGTTGCTGTACTGCGAGACCCAGGCCATGTCTGCCGGTTCCTCGGCAAACTCCGGGTAGAGTTGCCCCATCCCCAGCGAGCTCCAGCGAAGGTTGCCCAGGTAGTGGATGTAGTCGCTCACCTGCTGCCCCGTGAGGCCGGGAATCTCGTCGCCAATCACGTACTGGCCCCACGCGACCTCCTGGCGTACACCCTCCTCGAGCATCTGCTGCAGGTCGTCGACGGCCTTGGGCGAGAAGAGCTGCGGTTCCTCTCGCTGTAGCTCCAAGATCATGTTGCGGAACAGCCACAGGTGGGTGTTCTCGTCGCGGTTGATGTAGCGGATCTCCTGCGCGCTTCCGGGCATCTTGCCGTTGCGCGCCAGGTTGTAGAAGAACATGAACCCCGAGTAGAAGTACACGCCCTCGAGAATGAAGTTCGCCATCATCACGCGCAGGAGGGTCGGCGCGTCTTGGCGTTCCTGGAACTCGTTGTAGAGGTTGCCGATGAACGTGTTTCTCGCCAACAGGTGCTCGTCGGTCTTCCACTGGTAGAGGATGTCGTTGCGCTGCTCGGGGCTGCAGATGGTGTCAAGCATGTACGAGTAGCTCTGTGAGTGCACGCACTCTTGGAAGGTCTGGATGTGCAGGCACAGGTTGACCTCGTTTGCGGTGATGAACTCGCCGATGCTGGGCAGGTTGGCCGTCTGCAGCGAGTCCAAGAAGACGAGAAACGAGAGGATCTTGTCGTACGCGGTGCGCTCGGCGGGCAGGAGGTTGGGGTAGTCTTTCACGTCCTGCGAGAGGTTAATCTCCTCGGGGATCCAAAAGTTGTTCATAGCCTGGCGATACCAGTTCGTGGTCCAGGAGTACTTCACGTTGTTGAAGTCGTTGAGGTTGGTGGTGTTGCCGCCGATGAGGCGCCGTGCGCGCACGTCGGTGTCGCCGTTGGGGTTGAAGAGCGCCTTGGGCGAGAGGCGCGTGTTGTCAGCTTGCTGCATGGTTGCCTTTCTGATGTGGATGGGGTGCTGCGGGGGCGGCGGATCGGGGGGCGTGACTCAGGCGGGGCCGCTAGCTGGAGCAGCTCTCGCACTCCTCGACCTCGAGCGACTTGCTGCGCACGTAGTAGACGGTCTTGACGCCGTCGCGCCAGGCTTCGAGGTAGAGGTCGAGCACCTGCCGCATGGTGTACTCGTTGGTGATGTAGAGGTTTACCGACTGCGCCTGGTCAATGTGGCGCTGTCGCACGCCCGCGGCGCGCATGCTCCACGTCTGGTCGATCATGTGCGCCGGCTTGTAGTACCACCAGGTCTGGTGCGAGAGCTCGGGTGCCACGCGCGGCAGCATGGAGCCCTTCTTCTCCTCGAGGAAGAACTTGCGCATCACGGGGTCGAGCCCGGCCGTGGTGCCGGCAACGATTGAGGTCGAGCTGGTGGGGGCCACGGCGAGCAGGTACGCATTGCGCATGCCGTGAGCGGCCACGCGGCTTGCGAGCTCACGCCACGCGGGCGACGTGTAGCCGCGCTTCTCGAAGTATGCTCCTGTCTGCCAGTCCGAGCCCTCGAACTTCTCGTACGCGCCGCGCTCCTCGGCCAGCTGGCAGGAGGCCTCGATGGCGTGGCGGTTGATGCGCTCGAAGACGTCATCGGCAAAGTGCAGGTGCTCCTCGCTCTCCCACATGATGCCGCGCTTGGCCAGCATGTGGTGGTAGCCCGAGACGCCCAGGCCAACCGAGCGGTAGCGCCTGTTGGTGACCTTGGCGTAGGGGAGGGCGTAGAAGTTGAGGTCGATCACGTTGTCCAGGGCACGCACGGCAGTCTGTACGGTGCGAGCAAGGCGAGCGTCGTCCTCGACGGGCAGGCGGCCCAGCGAGAGGCTCGCGAGGTTGCATACCACAAAGTCGCCGGGGCGCGTGGTGGTCACCACCACGGTGTCGCCGTCTTTGGTCACGACCTCCTGCGAGACGCTCTGGATCTCGCTTGTGTTCTGGGCAATCTCGGTACAGAGGTTGGAGCAGTAGATCATCCCTGCGTGCGGGTTGGGGTTCGCGCGGTTCACGGTGTCGCGCATGAACGCGAACGGCGTGCCCGTCTCGACGGCGCTGCGCAGCACCAGGCGCACGACGTCCTTCACCGTGACGGTACGTTTGGGGATACGCGGATCGGAAACGCACTCGAGGTAGCGGCGCTCCCACTCCTCGCCAAAGTAGTCCTCCAGCGCGTAGCCCTTCACCGTGAGGATGTCGTGAGGGCACATGAGGTGCCAGGGCTGGTCGAGGTCCTGCTCGGCCATGCGCCAGAACAGGTCCGGGTAGCAGACGGCCGGGAAGACGTCGTGCGCCTTCATGCGGTCGTCGCCGTTGTTGGTGCGTAGTTGCAGGAACTCTGGCAGATCGCGGTGCCAGGCGTCCAGGTAGACGGCCACGGCGCCTGCGCGCACGCCGAGCTGGTCCACGGCCACAGCAGTGTCGTTGATCACGCGGATCCAGCGCACCACGCCGCCGGCAGCGCCCTCGAAACCGCGGATGCTTCCGCCCTTGGCGCGGACTTTTCCGAGGTACATGCCCATGCCGCCGCCAAACTTCGAGACCATGGCAAAGTTGTCCACGCTACGGTAGATGCCCTCGAGGCTGTCGGGGACGGTGTCGATGAAGCAGCTCGAGAGCTGGTGGTGCGGCTTTCGCGCGTTCGACATGGTGGGCGTGGCCATGGTGACCTCGAGCCGGCTGAGCATGTCGTAGAAGCGGCGCACCCACTCCATGCGTGCCTCCGGGCGTTCGCGCAGGGCGAGGTGCAGCGCGATGCCCATGAACATCTCCTGCGGGGACTCCAGGGGCACGTGGTCGTGGCTGCATATCACGTAGCGCTTGAGCAGCAGGTCAAGGCCGGGGTAGTCAAGCAGCTCGTCGCGCGTGGGGTCGAGCCAGGACATGGCCTGGCCGATCTCCTCGCGCGAGTAGTTCTCAAGAATGTAGCTGCCGTAGAGGCCCTGGTCGGTGAGGTAGCGGATCTTGTCGTAGAGGCTGGTCAGGCCGCGGGCTTGCTCCTCCTTGGCAAGGCGACGCTGGGCGACAAAGGAGAGGAGGCGACCGGCGATGAGGCCCCAGGCGGGAGCCTCTGGTGTCGTGAGCTCGACGGCGGCGCGTACCAGCGCATTTTCTCGGTCGTCGGCGGACATCGAGGGCTTGGCGAAGCCCTGGAACTTGGCTGCGAGCGCAGAGAGGGGGTAGGTGGTGGGGTCAAAGTCGCGCGAGATCTTGGCGAGAACGGCGTCCAAGTCGCGGGCAGCGCCGGATGCGCCGGCGGGCTGGCTGGCGCCGGTGCCTGCGGGCTCGGCGAGCGCCAGCGCGCAGATGGAGCGGCGGGCTGCGCGCAGCTCCGCGCGGCGATGGCGGTAGAGGATGTAGGCCTTAGCGGCGTCGTAGTGGCCGGTTTCCATGAGCGTGCGCTCTACCAGGTCCTGGATTTGCTCGACCTCCGTTGCGCCCGTTGCGACGAGGGCTTGCTCCACGCGTGCGAGGAGCGCCTCCAACGCGGACGCGTCGCTGGCAACGGGGTCTGCCGTCTCGGCGAGTGCTTTGCCCATGGCGCGGGCGATTTTCTGTCTGTCGTAGGCCTCGATGCGGCCGTCTCGCTTGGTTACCTGCATGTGATCCCCGATCTGCGGCGCGGGTGCCGCGTGTGCGTGAGCTGGGCGACGGGCGGCGCGCTGAATGCGTGGTGTCTCCGCTTTGCTCGCGGTTGGTCGGCCGTCCAGCCGTCGGGAATATATGCTATCAGATTAGTGACAATAAATGCCAGTGGTTGTGGTTAGTTTGTTCGACAACACAATATGCAGTGGTTAGTGGATGAACGAATGGGATCGATGAATGTCGGTGTTCTTTTGCATGTACAAAAATGCCTTATCGAACGGGATGCAGCAAGATCGAAAATCCCGTCCGATAGGACCTTTTTATGCGTCAGCCCGGTATCCCGCTTCAACGTAGTCTTTGTGTTTCGCGGAAACCACGCGCCGGATCCCTATTTTCTGCATGCGAGTGCTCCGGCGCGTACGCCAGCAGGAGCCAACTCTAGGAGATGCGCGATTCGGCCAGGATGGCTATTTCACGAGAAGCGGCGCCCAGAACTAGCCTGGGCGCCGCTATATTGCAAGTAAGGTGTCTGCGGCTACGCGCGCGGGGCTGCGGCGAGCTGCGCGCCGACCTTCTCGTCATCGCCGGTCTCGAGGGCCGCCAGCGAGCGATAGAGCCAAGAGGTGTCCTCCGGCGAAAGGGTCTCGGCGTTTGCGCTGGCAGCAAAGCCAAACAGCGCGTCGAGAAGCTGCTTGCCGGTAGGGGAGAGGGCCGCGACGTCCGTTCCGACGTGGGCAGGCACTCCGCGGTGACCGGAGACGTGCTCGACGAAGCCGCGCACCTGCGCGACGCGCTGCTCCAGGTTGGCCTCGGGCTCGGCCACGCTGGCGGCGCTGAGCGCGTCGAGAACCACCTGCGCGGGAGTTCCACAGGGGACAAAGCCAGGTGCGTCGTCCATGGCGGCGGTGATGGTTGCGCCAAGAGCGACGGTGGCCCCGGCGAGCTCGTTCTGGATCTCGTTCATGTGCTGCTCCTTTAATCTTACGGTTCGATGTTTTATCTTGTGACGCGCGGAAAACCCGCGACGCCTATGCCTTGAAGTGGTCTCGCGCGAACCCCATGCGCTGGACCACCTCCATGGTGCCAACGTAAGAACCCTCGCGGTCGCGCACGGCCATGTAGCGCACCAGCACGGGCTCGCCCTCCTTCTCCATCCAGATGTCGACGGAGTCCTGCTCACCGCTCTTGAGCGTGGCGATCACATGGCGCACCATCTCCTGGATCTTGGGCGGGTGGCAGCTCCAGACCTCGCGGTCCAGCGCCGAAGACGGGCGCTTGAAGAGCTTCTTCTCACCGTCGTCGTTCCAGTAGCGGTTGATATCGGTGTCGTCGACGAAGGTGATCTCCAGCGGGATGGTGTTGAGCATCGCGTCGAGCTGGGCGGGGGTCAGGCGGCCGGTGGGCAGCTGCACCGCGCCCGCGGCATCAGCCTGGTCCTGGTTGTCCGTGCCCTTCTCGGCTGCCGCCGCGCGCTGCTGGCAGTACTCCTCACCCGCGCCCCAGGTGCCGGCATCATCAATGAGGCACAGGTCATAGCCCTTGAGGTCGGCGTACATCTGGAGCCACTCGTCGCCCGAGAAGTTCTGAGCGCACAGGGGCAGCAGGATGTTTGCCTCCTTGTAGACCATCTCGTCGGCGCGGGTGAGGACCTTCTCGGCACGCTCGAGCCAGGCCGCGTCCTGCTCCTTGGCGCCGAGAAGCGCGCGCAGCTCGGCGCGGATCTCGTCGTCGACGCCCCACATGACGTCGGAGGGGCCGGAGTAGCCGTGGCGGACCTTGAGGACGGGGTAGAGGAGGTCGCCCTTCTTGGCATAGTGGACGCCCAGCTGGGAGAGGGTGCGCAGCTCATCCATGGCGTCGGGGGTACCCAGCGCCGCGCGCGTGCGGGCGATCTGCTCGGAGATGGCCTGGTTCTCGAGGGAGAAGACGTGCATGGGGTGGCCGGGGAGGTTGGTGAGGAACCTCGTGTTGAGGTCACCCGCGCCCTGCGTGAGCGAGCCCATCACCGCCTCCTCGGCGTTGGCGATCTTTTCCTCGCGGGTGGTGCCGTGGAAGAGCGCGGAGTGGACGTCGCAGAGGCGCTGGACGTCGTCGATCTTCGCGCCGCCCTCAATGAGGCCCTGCTCGGCGCGGGCAATCTCGCCGGCGTCCACGTCGCTGAAATTCGCGACAAAGTCCGCGCGCACATCCTCGAGCGACTCGCCGGACGAGAGGCGCGCGATGTAGCTCTCGAGGAGCTTTGCGCGGCCGGCCTCGTCGAGGCCTTCGACCTTGGTGCCGAGAGGGGTGTCTGCCTGCTGGTTGATGGTGGCGTCTGCCTTGGGCGCGGCTTCGGTGGCGGGCGCGTCCTGGCTGGCGCCTGCGCCCTCGACCGTGAAGCCGGCGGCTTCGAATGCCTTCACGGCGTCGTCCAGGCTGATGCCCTTGATGGAGCACCCGCGCGGAACGGTCATCACGCGGCCAACCGTGTTGAGTGCGGCGGGCTTGGCAATATCCGTAAAGCCGAGGCTCACCATGACCTGGGTGAACTCGGGGAATTCCTCGGCGAGGTCGTGAACGCTCTTGTTGAGGTCAAGTATCTTGCTCATGGCTGCTCCTGGTCTCTTGGCCAGGCCGTAGGGCCTGGTGCGCCGTGCCGCGGGTGGTGGTGTTTCGCGGACTAGCGCCGTTTGTCGGGGCCAGCATATGAGAGTAAGGAGCAGCAAACTGTTGTGGTCACAACTTCTATAATAATTACGCTGCATCGAAAGGGCCTTCGTTGCACATTTTTCGCGTTCCGTGCGCCGAACTGCCCTTCGTTACACGTAGTTTAGGCATTAGGTGAAGTACAGATAATGCATGTTGTGTGCGAAAAAATTGGATGACACAACATATTGTGCCATCCAAGAGTCGATACTTTGAAATCTCAAAAAGTTGCGTGTAACGAAGGGCAGTTCGGCGCAGCGGAGAGCATTTTCGTGTAACGAAGGGCTGTTCGATGCAGTGCGGTGGCCCAACCGTCGCCAATAGACCTAGCGACGCGCCATGCCGCCATGGTCGCCGGGGTGGCGTCGGCCCTGTGGCCTGCCTGCCCTGCCAGCGGCTTCGGGTCTCTTCGCCTGAGTGCGCTGCCGGGATGCGGTTTTGCTGCGACGACGGCCCGCCTTGGGCTTCTCGGGCGGAATGGCGGCTGCTGCTGGAATGCTCTTGCTGGTCGCACGCTGCGGCTGCGCCTTGCGCTGGGAGCGGCTCGCCACAATCTCTGCGGTGCGTGCCATGCGCTCCTCGCGTCGCTCGTCTACGAGCTTCTTGCGCTCCTTCTTGCCGGGAAGACGGTCCGTTGGCGTGCGACCGGGGTCAAGTACCAGCGGCTTCTCGCCTAGGGCGATGCCCTGCGCACGCGGGTACACAGGGATGTTCTTGCCCATGAGCCGCTCGATGTCGCGAAGGTCGAACTCCTCCTCGGGCGTGGCGAAGGTGAGCGCCCAGCCATATTCGCCCGCGCGTCCGGTGCGTCCAATGCGGTGAATGTAGTCCTCGGCGTCCGAGGGCACGTCGAGATTGACCACATACGACACGTTGGGGATGTCGATGCCGCGTGCCAGGATATCGGTGGCTACCAGCACGCCAACCTCGCCGTCGGCAAAGCGCCTCAGCGCGCTGGCACGCTGGTTCTGGTTGCGGTTGCCGTGGATGGGGGCGCACTCGATGCCGGCCTTGCGAAGGCGCCGGCAGACGGCGTCGGCGCGGTGCTTGCCGCGCACAAAGACAATCACGCGCTCTGCGCCCTCGCGATGCAGAATCTCGATGAGGGCGTCGTTCTTGGCCTCATGCGAGATGGGCAGAACATACTGGTCAATCGTCTCGGCGGCTGTGCCCTTGTGCGCAATCTCGATGCGTACGGGGTTGTTGACCAGCGACTTGGTGTTGTCCAGCACGTCGTCGGAGAGCGTTGCCGAGAAGAGCAAGGTCTGGCGCGAGGCGGGCGTCTTGGCCACGATGCGGCGCATGTCGGGCAGGAAGCCCATGTCGAGCATGCGGTCCGCCTCGTCCAGAACCAGGGTCTCTACCTGCGAGAGGTTGCAGTCGCCCGAGTTGATGAGGTCGATAAGGCGCCCCGGCGTGGCAACCACCAGGTCACACCCCTTGCGGAGTGCGGTGCGCTGCGGCTCGTAAGAGACACCGCCTACGAGGACCGTTGCCGTGTGCCCCGTGCGTGCGCATATGGCGTTTGCGACCTCCTCGATCTGGGCGGCAAGCTCGCGCGTGGGCGTGACCACAAGCATGAGCGGCCCTTGCCCGTGGCGCGCGTGGCCCAGGCGGTCGAGTGCGGGAAGCAGGAAGGCGGCCGTCTTGCCGGTGCCGGTCTGTGCGGCGGCCATGACGTCGGTACCTGCGAGAACGGCGGGAATTGAGGCAGCCTGGACTGGCGTTGGTGCCTCATAGCCCATGTCGCTCACGGCGGCAAGGGCGCGGTTGGAGAGGCCGAGATCCTCAAAGCGGGTGGGGAGGTCCTTCTCGGCAGTGATGGTGGTTGATGCGGTGGTGCTGCGGCGCTTGGCCATGAAGTGGTGCTCCTAACAACGGGAAAACGTGCGAGGGACTAGCTTACGCGATTCCCCGCGTGCACATCGAGTCACCATCTTCGAGCACAGCACATACAAAAACACCAGGTAGACGGCACGACAGTTCTGCTGTCGTGCCGTTTTTGCCCATGCAAGCTATGCTTTCTTGTGTGGGGTCTTCGCCCGGGTGATGCTGGGCCCAGGAGGGGAGAGGAACCGATGGAATTTGGCGAGAGGGTCAAGGCCGTGCGCACGGGCGCGGGCCTTACGCAGGAGCAGTTCGCGTCGCGCCTTGGGGTGACGCGGCAGGCGGTCTCCAATTGGGAGAACGGCCGCAACCTGCCCGACATCGAAGTGGTCATCGCCATCTCCCAGACGTTCGGCGTCTCCCTTGACGAACTCATCCTGGGAGGAGAAGACATGACACGTAAGACTGGCGAGCAGAACGACATGGCCGACAAGCTCATCCGTGACGGCAGCGAGGGCAGGTGGATGCGCATGAGCCTCACGATGTCCATCGTGGGAGCGGTGCTCATCGTGGTCGCGGCGGTGCTGGCCGTGGTGGCCGAGATCTCGGTGAGCTACGTGGACGCGAGCGGCATGCTGCACGAGGACTTCTGGCTGGTGCCCGTGAGCTACGCGTGTGCGGCGGCGGGCGTGCTGGTGGTGCTCGCGAACTTTGTCGCGCAGCTGCGACGCCGGAAGCGTCTGACGGGCTCGTATGGGCCTCTCGGGAGGTAGCGAATCCGTACGCGGGCGCCTCGCGCGATGGCGCACGCGCTTTCGGTTCCCGAGAAGGTGGCTTGATTTTCACCAAGCGGCAACTACGGTTCCTGCGCTAGTATGTTTTCCGGCCGCACGGGCGGCCCTCCAAGCAGTCCCAGGTAAAACCTGCTTGCTGATCCAAAACCGGGAGACAGCGCATGCTCAAGCGAACCCTTGAGGACTACAAGGTCCTCCTCAGAAACATCCCCAGTGGTACCGTTACGCTCTTTGTGGTGAGCGTCATCGTGATGAACCTCCTCGCGAACAAGGAGCTGGTGTCGCTCCCATGGCTGGCGCTCGATTGCGGCATCACCGTGAGCTGGGTGAGCTTCCTCTGCATGGACATGATCTGCAAGCGCTTTGGAGCCAACGCTTCCATTAAGGTGAGCGTTCTCGCCGAGGTCATCAACCTGGCCGTGTGCCTGCTCTTCTGGCTCATGAGCCTCACGCCCGGCATGTGGGGAGCCTACTACAGCACGGACAGCATCCAGGTGAATGACGCGCTCAACGCCACCTTTGGCGGCACCTGGTACGTGGTGTTTGGCTCGACCGTCTCCATGCTCTGCTCGTCTGTCGCGAACTCGCTGCTCAACGAGGGGATTGGCCGTAGGCTCAAGAAGAACACCTTTGGGACCTTTGCGCTGCGCTCCTACGTGAGCACGATGGTGGGCCAGTTTGTGGACAACTTTGTCTTTGCCACCATCGTGAGCCACACCTTCTTTGGCTGGACCTGGGCGCAGGTGGTCATGTGCTCGCTCACAGGCGCGCTCGTTGAGCTTGCATGCGAGGTGTTCCTCTCGCCGGTGGGCTTCCGCGTGGTTCGCAGCTGGGAGCGCGAGGACGTGGGCGAGGACTACCTGCGCCTGCATGCCGCGGAGGCCACGAGATGAGACAAGGGGACACTCCCTTTGTCTCATTGCCGCTTGACGCTGGGGGACGTTCGCTGGACGTGCTGGTCACAGGCACGTCGCGCGGCATCGGCCGGGGAACGGCGGAGCTCTTCCTTGCGCGCGGGCATCGCGTGTGGGGGCTCGACGTGCTTCCAGCTTCGATTGAGCATCCGCGTTACCAGCATTTTGTTGCCGACGTGCGGGGCCGAGAAGCGCTGCCGGCAGACCTTGCGCCGCAGGTCATCGTGAGCAACGCGGGCGTGCAGGACAGCGGGGCGGACATCGACGTCAACCTCAAGGGTGCCATCAACGTGTGCGAGCGCTACGCATTTGCGCCGGGAGGTCGCGCGCCTGCGTCGCAGGTGCGCGCCGTTGTGCTGGTGGGCTCCTCGAGCGGCCACACGGGCGCGGAGTTCCCCGAGTATGCCGCTTCGAAGGGTGGCGTGCTTGCCTACGCCAAGAATCTCGCTCAGCGCCTGGCACCGCAGGCCACCTGCAACAGCGTGGATCCCGGCGGCGTCTTGACCGAGCTCAACCGTCCCGTGATGGACGACCCCGTGCTCTGGGAGCGCATCATGTCCCTCACGCCGCTGCGCCGCTGGGCGACGCCCGAGGAGATTGCGGAGTGGATCTACTTCGTTGGTGTGACTAACCGCTTCATGACGGGGCAGAACCTCCTCATCGATGGCGGCGAGGCCGGAAGCTTCGACTTCGTGTGGCCCGAGGAGTAGAAGACTATGAGCGAGTTGCTCGAAGCCATAGCCCAGGGTGACGGGGATGTTCGCGGCTGCGTGTTTGTGGGGGAGGACCTCTCGGGAGAGAACCTGGGCCACGTGGAGTTTGAGGACTGCACGTTTGACGGCTGCGTTCTTGCGTCTGCGCGCATGGAGCGCCCTAGCTTCGAGCGCTGCACGCTCACGGGCTGCGACCTGGGCAACATTGCTGGCAATACCGGCTTCTGGCGAGACTCGCGGGCGTCCGAGTGCCGCCTGGTTGGCGCCGACCTCCACAAGTCCGTCTTGGTGCGCACGCGCTTCACGGGCTGCAACCTCTCGTACGTGGGCCTTGCCGAGTCAAAGCTCGAGCGCGTCTCGTTTACCAATTGCAACCTGCGCGAGGCGTCCCTCTCGCAGCTTCGCCTGCGCAGCCGGCTGCTCCTCGAGGGCTGCGACCTCACGCGCGCAGAGATCTTCCAGACGCGCCTTGCGGGCGTCGACCTTACCAGCTGCAACATCGCGGGCATCCGCATGAGCGACACGTTTCGCGAGCTGCGCGACGCCACCGTGGGTATCGACCAGCTGCCCGACCTCGCGGGCTTGCTTGGAGTAAAGCTGCGATAAGACAAAGCATGAGACAAAGGAACCCCCCTTTGTCTCACATGCCCGTTGTCTGGACCTTGCCAGCTGGCGCCCTTGCCGGCGCGTGACACGCGTATCTTAAAATCGCATGCGAGAATGTCGAGCAGGCAAAAGCAGCAAAAGGTGGCTCGCCGGCCCAGCACGCGGTCGGCTTTCGTATTGGGGACAGTATGGCAGAGAGCCCACGCGGTGCGCACTTCGCAAAGCCAGATAATCCTAAGGACGCAGGAGACGAGCAGTTCAGCCGCCCCTCCGCAGGCGATACCTCGGGCTTTGAGGACACCTATCAGTCCTCTGACGAGCAGTTCTCTGACGCTGACCAGCAGCATGGCTTCGTGGAGAACCAGGTGACCACGCCCTTCGAGCCCCTGTCGCAGATGAACGTGTACCTAGACGACCACAACCAGCCCAATCGCGGCAAGAAGTCTCATCACCCCGGCCGCGTGGTGCTCGTGATTGTTCTCGCGCTTGTTGCCGTTGTTGGCGCGTGCGGCTTCCTCCTCTACCGCTCGGCCCAGGCGGTAGAGGCTGATGCCAAACAAATCACCTCAGCTGCCTCCTCCATGAAGGAGAATCTCACCTCCGGTGACGGTGACATGCTGCTCGCCAATGCCAACTCGTTTGCCAGCGCAGCGGCGGACATGCACCAGGAGACCAGCGGCGCTCTTTGGGGCGTTGCCTCCACCCTGCCCGTTGTTGGCCAGGATGTAAAGAACGCGCAGCAGCTTGCGAGCATTGCGGATGACATGGGCTCCAAGGTCCTTGTGCCCATGTCACAGAGTCTCTCGGGGGTCTCCATGTCCTCGCTGCTCTCTGACGGCAAGGTGGACGTGGACGCCATCCAGAGCCTTGTAGATGCGCTATCCAATGTCTCGCCCACAATCTCTGACTGCTTGCAGCGCGCAAACGACATCCAGTCGGGCTCCATCGCACAAGTAAATAACTACGTGGAGAAGGCCCAGGACCTTCTCTCGACCGCGGACGAGGCTGCTCAGACGGCCAACAAGATTGCACCCAGCCTGCCCGGGCTTCTCGGTGCGAACGGAACCACGCGCACCTACCTCATTGTGGCGCAGAACAACTCCGAGCTGAGGGCCACGGGCGGCCTAGCTGGCGCTCGCATCCCCGTCACCGTTTCGGACGGGGCTATTAGCCTGGGCGAATCGGCCTCTCTGAGCGATGGCTTTGACGTCAACATCAACATCACCGACGAGGAGCGCGCCCTTCTCGGCGACGCACCGGCAATTGCTGCCTCCTGGTCAAACTTCACGCCGGACTTTACCCACGCTGGCGCCTATCTTGCCGAGGGCTGGAACCAGTACCACAGCGACCAGCAGGTGGAGGGCGTTATCGCAGTCGATCCTGTGTTCCTGCAGAACCTCCTTGCGCTTACCGGCGGCGTGGTGGCGTCCGACGGAACCGCCGTCGACGGCACCAACGCGGCACAGGTGCTGCTCTCGGACATCTACTGGAAGTATCCCGAGGGTGCAAAGCAGGACGCGATGTTTGCCGAGGTGGCAGGCCTCTGCTTTAACCAGCTCATGACCTCTCTGGGCTCGGTGGGGCTGGATGACCTCGCAAAGCTCATCCGCCAGTCTGGCGAGGATCGTCGCCTCCAGGCGTGGATGGCGGACGACACGGAAGAGGCCGCCATGAAGGAGCTGGGGGTTGCGGGCGAGCTTGGCAGCGACCCGACCCAGCCCGTGCTTGGCGTCTACGTGAACGACAACACCTGGGCAAAGATGGACTGGTACATGGACCTGCGCACCACCGTTGGGGCGGCAAACCAGAACAGCGACGGCACCACCACGTATGACGTGACCACCACCATCACCAACCGCATGACCGATGAGGAGGCGGCATCTGCGCCGGCATACATTACCGGTGGCTCCGACATGACCTCTGGTGCAGGCGACATGGTCTCTCTCGTGATAGTTCTTGGTCCGGCAGGTGGAACCGTCTCTGGTCTTGACAATCGCGGCTCCAATGGGCAGCTCGAAGGGCTCGATGGGCACTACTTTGGCGTGAGCACCAAGCCTGGCGAGACGGCGACCATCGAGTACCAGGTGACAACTGCTGCCGGGGCAAGCGCGCTCCAGGTGCGCCAGACACCCACGGCACGTACGTTCACGGACTAAGGTTGCGCTCCTGCGGGCAACGGCCCGCAATCTGGCAGCCTAATTAGTGTCGCGCCAAAGGGGTATGCTCTTCTTTGTCAGGCCGACGGTCATGCCGTCGGGACGGCGCTCGACAGGGGAGTTGCGCATGGGTGGGTTCAAGCGCTTCTGCATGTTCGTCTTCTCGCTGTCAGGACTTCTGTGCCTGGCCGCGTTCGCGCTCACGTGGCTGGGTCCCTGGACGGCCCAGGCTTCGGCGCTCTTCTCGCTGCCGGAGTACTACACCGTGGTGGAGGTGCTGCTCCTCATCACGGTGGTTGGCCTGCTCATCTTGCTCTTTCGCTCGATTTTCTCGCGCCGGGTGCGCACCGTTGAGGTGACCACGGTCGACGGAGGCACCATTTCCGTCTCGCGCGACGCCATCGCGTCGCAGGCCACGCATGTGGTCGAGGCCGACGGCACCTGCTCAGCCGACCGCGTCTACGTGAGTGCCAAAAAGCGCGGGCACGTGCGCGTGCACGTTCGCGTGCTGCCGCACGAGAGCGTAGACGTGGTGCAAAAGGGCACGCAGCTCCACGAGGAGCTGGTCCAGGGCCTTACTGCCGTGTGCGGTGACAAGCTCGAGGACGTGAGCCTAGAGTTCGTGGAGCCCAAGGAGCCCACGGCTTCGCCGGCGGCGGGCGACGTGAGTGTGCCCACCTCATCGCAGGCGGTGTCGACTACCGTTGACCTCCCTGCGACGGACTATCAGGCGGAGCCCTATGACGAGGAGATCACAGCGTCCGTGCCGCAGACGGCGTCCTATGGTGCCATTACGGTTCCCATGGGTACGGGGCACGATGGAGGCGCTGCAACCGCAGACGATGACAACCACGACCAGAGCGGGGAGGCCTAGCCATGAGCGACGAGTTCACCAAGGCGCCTCGGGCGAAGGTCGAGGCAGAAGAGCCGCAGGTCCACCAGGTCGAGAAGGACGAAGAATCAACGCCGAGAAGTGCTGAGCAAAGCCCGTCACCTACGGGTGCGCCGCATGGGGACGCCGCAGGTGACGGCGTTGCGGACTCCCAGAACGGGGTTGGCAAGGCCTCTGCCTGGGTGAGCAGGACCTTCCCCGGTCACGAGAACGCCTTCTTGGGCGGCGTCTGCGGCTTCCTCGTTGCCATTGTGATGGCAGCTATCGGCTTCTGGCGCACCCTCCTGCTGGTGATTCTCGTGCTCATTGGCGTGGCCATTGGCCAGCAGGCAGACGGCGACCCCAAGATTCTGCGGACCCTGGGCAAGCTCTTTAGGGACCGTGACGGCCGCTAGGACTTGGGACCGCGCATCGTAACATCGCAAGCATCAGCCCATATCAAGAGGAGCGAGCATGGACACCGAGAACAGCAAGCGGGAGGCCGAGGCCCCGGTTGAGGCCGGCATTGTAGCCAGCACGGCATCAGCCGTCCAGCCCGAGCCCATCCAGGGCCAGGACATCGACATTGCGGAGGACTCTGATTCCGAGGACTCCCTCACGTTCTCCAACGGCGTCATCGAGAAGATCGTTGCCATCGCCATGCGCGACGTACCCGGCGTGGTGGGCATGAAGGGCAGCTGGCTCAACCGCGTGCAGGACGCGTTTGGCGCCTCCGACACCACGAAGGGCGTCTCGGTCGAGGTCACGCCCGAGAGCGCCGTCAAGGTGAACGTCTCGGTGCTTATCGAGTACGGCGCCTACGCGCCGCAGGTCTTCGAGGACGTCAAGAAGGCCATCGTGAAACAGGTCACGGGCATGACGGGCCTGGAGGTTGCGGGCGTCAACCTGCGCATCGAGGACGTGCTTACGCCCGAGGAGTACAAGCGCAGCGTCGAGGCCGAAAAGGATGCCGAGGAGGCCGCACCCGCCGCGGATGCCGCTGAAACCAAGGCTCCGGCAGCCGCCGAGCGCGGCGGGAAGGCGTAGCGCATGGGGGTTCGTAACAGCTGCGCCGTTGGCCTGGGGCGCCTTACGTCCTGGGGGCTGCGACGCGTGCTCCATCGCAACGCCTCGCAGATGCCCGGTAGGGTAGCTCTGGCGGTAGACCCCAACGCCATAGCGCACCTGGCGCCCAAGCTCTCTGAGGGCGCCATTGTGGTATGCGGCACCAACGGCAAGACAACCACCAACAACGTGCTGGCCAATGCCATCGAGCGTTCGGGCCGCACAGTTTTGTGCAACCGCGCGGGCGCCAACATGGCGGCCGGCGTTGCCGCTGCGCTGCTTCCCGGCAGCGGTGCGGACTGGGCGGTCATGGAGGCAGACGAGCTCTCGACCATCCACATCCTGCCGCAGCTGCAGCCCCGCTACCTGGTGCTTCTCAACCTCTTCCGCGACCAGCTCGATCGCGCGGGCGAGATAGACCACGTGCAGGACACCATCGTCGCTGCGCTTGCGGCCTCGCCCGCGACCACGCTTGTGGTGTGCGGAGACGACCCACTTTCTGTGGGCGTGGCGCTCCGCGCGAAGAAGGCGGGCACCAAGGTCCTGGCCTTTGGCATAGGGGAGGATCTCCATCTGCCGCCCGACCGCGTGCCCGAGGCACGCTTCTGCCAGGTGTGCGGAGCCGAGCTTGCCTACGACTACCGCGCCTACGCCCAGTTGGGCGCCTTCCGCTGTCCCAACGGCGATTTCGAGCGCCCCAAGCTCGACTTTGTTGCCACCGGCGTGCGCGTGGACGCCCACGGTGTGGCCTTTGGCGTGGCCTTTCCCGAGGGAGGCACGGCGCACGTCTCGGCGAGCTTTGGCGGCGTGTACATGGTCTACAACCTGCTTGCGGCCGCCGCGGCGGCGCACCTCGCCGGCGTAGATGCGGCCTCGTTCCAGGCGGCGCTCGACGGCTACCACCCCGAGAACGGCCGCCTGCAGCACTTCACGGTGGGTGGGCGCGAGGTGGTGCTCAACCTGGCCAAGAACCCCACGGGCTTCAACCAGAACATCTCGCTGCTTCAGACGGACACCCGCCCCAAGGCCGTCTTCTTTGTGATTAACGACGACTTCAACGACGGCAAGGACATCTCCTGGATTTGGGACGTCGACTTCGAGCGGCTGCTCTCCGAGAAGGACCTTCTCGCCTTTGCGGGCGGCCATCGCGCAAACGACGTGCAGGTGCGCATGAAGTACGTGGGCATCAAGGCGCCAGTGGCGTCTACCGTGGGCGAGGTGCTGGGGCGCCTTGGCTCGGTGCCGTTGGACAGGCCCCTCTACGTGCTGTGCAACTACTCCGCGCTGTGGCCAGCCAAGGCCGAGCTCGAGGGGATGGGTGAGCGCCATGACTAGCCAGGCCACAGAGAACACCACCCACAGGGGCGGCCGCACGCTGCGCATTGCCCACCTCTACCCGGAGCTCCTGAACCTCTACGGCGACTCCGGCAACATCCTGTGCCTGCGCCGCCGTATGGAGTGGCGGGGCATCACGCCGGACGTAATGGAGGTCCACGTAGACGATACGCCGTCCTTCTCGGGCGTGGACATCGCCTTCATTGGCGGCGGCTCAGACCGCGAGCAGCGCATTGTGTGCGACAAGCTCCTGGCCGAGCAGGCAGAGATTAGGGCCTTTGTGGAGGACGGCGGCGTGCTTGCGGCCGTGTGCGGCGGCTACCAGCTGTTGGGCTCGAGCTACCTCATGGCAGACGAGCGCGTGGAGGGCCTCTCGCTTGTGGACCTCTACACCGACCACGGTGACCCGCGCCTCATTGGCAACATCGTTGTGGAGAGCTCCATCTCGCCGCAGCCCATCGTGGGCTATGAGAACCACGCCGGCCGCACGCACCTGGGCGAGGGTGTTACCCCGCTGGGACGCGTGCTCTACGGTCACGGCAATGACGGCGTCACGGGCTACGAGGGCGTGCTCTACAAGAATGTGGTGGGCACCTACGTCCACGGGCCGCTCCTGCCCAAGAACCCCGGCGTCGCGGACTACCTCATAGCCCGTTCGATGGAGCGCAAGTACGGTACGACAGAGCTTGAGCCGCTCGACGATACCGAGGAGCTTGCCGCCAACCAGGTCATGTACCATCGACTCATGGCGGGAGAGGTCCAGGAGAGCTAACGCGTCGCGAATTGCCCGCGTGACCTGCGGGCCGCCGCGCAGCAAGAGGGATGGAGGACGCATGTCGAAGGTCATCGTCTTTGGGTCGCTCAACATGGACCTCTCGGTGAGCTGTCCCCGCGTCCCCGAGGCCGGCGAGACCATCATCGGCCAGGGCTTTCTTGCAAGTCCCGGCGGCAAGGGCGCCAACCAGGCCATGGCCTCTGCGCGCATGGGTGCCATCACGCACATGGTGGGCGCCGTGGGCAAGGACGTCTTTGGCACGCGCCTGGTGCAGTCGCTTGTGGAGGCGGACGTCCTCTGCGAGCGCGTGCGCGCCCTGAAGGACGTGCCCACAGGCACGGCCACCATCCTTCGTGCGCAGGGTGACAACCGCATTGTGGTGGACCCGGGCGCCAACGCCACCACCCATGCCGACGTGGTCTGCTCTGTCATCGATGACATCGCGGAGCCGGGCGACATCTTCCTCACGCAGCTCGAGTGCGACATGGACGCCACTGTGGATGCCATCGCCTACGCACGCGAGTCTGGCCTCTACACCATCTTGAACGCAGCACCGGCGGCGCCGCTCTCCTCGGACATCTACCAGTCGATTGACCTTCTCTGCGTCAACGAGACCGAGTGCCAGGCACTCACAGACATCTCTCCCGAGACCGAGAAGGGCTGCATGCGCGCGCTCATGGCCTTCTCGGCGCGTGGGGTGGCAACCACGGTCATCACACTAGGGTCGCGCGGGTCGGTCGCGCTTATCGCTGACGACATGTACCGCATGGAGCCCTATCAGGTGGACGCGGTGGACACCACCGCCGCTGGTGACACGTACCTCGGTGCCCTTGCGGCCCAGCTCTCCCATGGGCTCGATATCATCGACGCCATGCGCTGGGCCTCGGTGGCCGGTGCCCTGGCAACCACCCGCGAGGGTGCCCAGCGTTCTATCCCCACCCTCGCTGAGGTCGAGCGGCTGCTCGCGTGAGACAAAGGGAGTTTCCCTTTGTCTCATTCAAAGTCATCGATGAGACAGGGGGACTGTCCCTTTGTCTCATTTCTCCGTTGCGGTGATGCGGTAGAGCTTGTAGCCGTTCTCCTCGAGGACCAGCTCGAAGCCAGGCGTGTCGTCGGTAATGTAGTTGATGCCTCGCCACTTGGCGGCGTCGTAGGTGCCCTTCACGAAGGTGTTGTTGCGCTCGTCGGTGCTCATGACCAGCACGTAGCGCGCCCCCACGGACTCCACGGCCTGCTGCACCTGCGGGTCATCCGCAATGTTGTAGAGCCTCTGACGAATCACGCGACTCTGCCAGGTCTCGCTGCTCGAACCGTAACCCGAGTAGTAGCGGTAGTAGCAGCGCAGTCCCGTGACGCCATACCCCAAGACGCTGCCGTCGAAGGGCTGGTTGATGACAAGCTCGTCACCCACCAGGCGGTGGACGCTCTCCATGAAGTCCGTCTCCTGGTAGGTGAGCGGCGCGTCGTGGGAGTAGGCGCGGTAGGCGTAGCTTACGTAGGTGGCCCAGGGGCTGCTCTTCTCGTAGCTAAAGCCGTTGCGGGCCTGGCCAGGGTAGAAGAGCGCAAGCGGCACGTAGGCCGCAGCCACGACAAGCGCTGCGACCGCTGGAAGCGCGCGCCAGTTGCGCGCCGTCGTCAGGCGCACGAGCCTGCACGCACCCTCGGCCATGGCATCCAGCCCGTACGAGATGAGCGGCACCGAGAAGATCGTTGCCAAAGATCCAATACGGTAGGGGTCCGAGTACCAGTACCCAATGAGGACGGACCTAAAGGCGTCATCCGTCGAGCAGCAGGCCACGTACATCATGTAGGCGGCAATGGCGTAAGGCACCACAATCCAGCGCGTGTCTCGGCGAGAGATAAGAAGCACCCCGCCTACCAGCAGAATCGCCGCGGGAAAGAGCTGCTCGGCGTCGGGTGCGGGCCACATGCCACGCATGTAGCTCAGGTGCAAGACGTTGGCTATGGCACCGTCGCCCTCGGCGAACGAGTCCCAGTGGTAGCTCACGAGGTCGGCGAAGGCGGGGATCTTTGTGGCGCCAACCCAGACGATTACGAAGAAGACGGCAAAGAGCGTGGCGAGCGCACGCGGTCCAATGGTTGCCCGCGAGCCAAGCCTTATGCGGAGGCTGGAGCTGCCAAGCTGGGCAACAATCCACGGTGCCAGGAAGACTGCTATCGAGAAGACCACATTGGGGTGGAGAAGCACCGCGCCACAGGTTGCAAGAAACCAGGCGGCGAGGTGGCTCGCTGCCGCGCGGCGGCTGCCGCCCTGCATAAAGGCACGCATAAAGAGGGTGCAGAGGGCGGGCAGCATGGCAAACGCGGCAATGTTGGGGTAGACGGGCCCCCAGTTGCAGATGCCCCAGGGGAAGATGGTGAGCGTAAGCGACGCGGCGGTCCCAAGGGCCACCACGCGCGTGCGCCCCGGGAAGATGGTCGAAAGGAGAAGCAGCATGGAGAGCGGGTAGACCACGGCCATAAGGGCAAGGTTCACCGCGTTTATCGTGCTGGTCACGCTCGCATTGGTGGTAAGGGCAACGGTAGCGCACAGCACGTGCCAGCCCGAAGGGTAGTAGCCGGTTGGCTGAACGGCCACAAGTGCGTCGGACTCCGTGGAGTAGGAACTGCCGTCGAGCGGCGACATCGAGAGCGAGTCCATCATCGCGCGGATGGAATTGATGTGGTGCACCGAGTCGTAATCCTGGTGAAAGGCGTTGGGGGAGGGGAGTATCCCCGCGAGAAAGACGTAGCCTGCGGCTAGTCCTGCCACAAGGAAAAGGGCTACGAGGGCGGGGTGCACGGCTGGTGCGCCGTCACGTGCCCCGGGGAAGAAGCGGTTGCGGAGAAGTGTTGCCACAAGCAGCAGTGCGGAGGGCAGCCCCACCATCATGGCTGGCGTTGCCGGGACCTTTGCCATGGAAAGTACCTGGCCCATAACGCATATGACCGCCATGCCAAGCGGTGCTGCTGCGAGAAGGGCCGTCATGCGGGGGAGTCCCAAGGTGCGGCCAAGCAGGTACCCTGGCACGTCCAGGAAGAGCAGTGTCACAAACACCGTGAGGTAGAAGGAGAGCCACATATCCTGTTTTGTCCGCTTCGCTCGAGGGTGGACGCGCGCGGGATGTCCCGCGAGTTCAACCCTCCCATCGTAGTCCATGAGGATGCATACGGAACGCAATAACGTGGTGCATGATAGACTACCTGCTGGGCTGGCATACCGCCCGCCCCTTTTGTTGTCCTCCCACGAGGAGGGGATGGGAGCGGCGCCCTCATGTGGCCCTTGTTCTTCCTTGCATGCTTGTTAATGGTGGCTATCCTCTATCTGCCGGGTGCGTTTGCGTTTTGCGCCCTGGGACTTCGCCTTGAGGATGCTGTTGCCTGCGCCCCCATCTACGGAGTGGCTCTTATCTCGCTGAATGCAGTGATTCTGCCGCACATTGGCCTCTCGGCTTCGCTCCTCACGCTTGTTGTGCCGGCACTCGCGTTTGGAGTGATTGCCTATGCGGTCGCCGCGGTGCGCAGGCGGAAGGCGGCCGGACAAGTCAAAGGGCAGACGTTATCCGAGACGGGCCGCCTTTTGGTCTGTGGCCACAGCGTTCCTGCCTGGAGCGTCCTCGTTGCCTACGGCGTTTTGGGTGGAAGCATATGCTGCCTGGTGTTTGTCCGCAATCTGGGAGATCCGCAGGCCTTCCTCCAGTCCTACGACAACGGCTTTCACCTTGCCGCTATAAGGACCTATCTCTCCACTGGCAACTTTTCGTCATTCTCGAGTTTCTACTACGTCCCTGGAGAGGCAATGCCCATGGTCTCGCAGGGCGGGTTCTATCCCAGCGCCTGGCATGACCTGTGCGCCCTTGTCGCCCAGACCTTCTCTGTGCCTGTGACCCTTTCCGTGAACGTGGTCAACGCTACGCTGGCGGGCGTGGTTTTCCCTGTCTCGGTATTCTTCCTTCTGCGACGTCTCTTTCCGGGGAAGGACTCCGTTGTTGTTGCCGGCGCCTTCGTCGCCCCTGCCTTTGCCTGCTATCCGTGGGACTTTCTCACCTGGGGGCCGCTCTACCCCAATCTGCTCACAAACGCCCTGGTACCGCTTGGCGTTGGCGCATTTGTTGCCCTCATGCGTCCTGCCAGCGAGAAAGGCGTGCGCGTGCGTATGCTCCTCGTCTTTTTTGCTGCCTGCATAGCCGAGGCATTTGCCCAGCCAAACGGCGTCTTCACGATGGCGGCGCTGCTTGCGGCGTATCTTGTGTGGGCAGCCATGAGGGCTGCGAAAGATGCGCGCGAGGCGGGACGGCGTGCACCCTCGCCACTGGTTGCGGGCGTCCTGGCGTTTTTTGCCGTTGGATGCATTTGGATTGGCTGCTACAAGCTCCCCATGCTCCACAAGGTTGTGACCTTTAACTGGCCAGCTACCCTAGGGCTTCGCGGAGGAGGGCTTGCCGCCCTTTCGCTGGGCATGAACGGCCATCCGGCTCAGTGGGTGCTTGCGGCCATAGTGATTGTGGGCGTTGTCTGCGCCATGCTAGACCGTTCGCGTGATTACTGGTGGCTTTCGGTCTCCTGGGCATTCATTGCAGCGTGCTTTGTGATAGATGTGGCGACGGAAGGCACGCTCAAGCGCGTTACCTGCGGGTTCTGGTATGCAGATCCGCATCGCATTGCGGCAAATCTCTGCCTTGCGGCAATTCCGCTTGCAGCCCTTGGTCTCTCGTGGCTGGGCGAGAAGCTGGCAAATGTGCTTGGACGTACCAAACGCTCTGCCGTCCCTCTGACAGTGGCGGTTGCCGCCGGCCTTGTTGTGACCTTCCCCTCGTATCTCCCCGTTGCCTCTACCGAGGGTCCTACTGCTTTCGCAAGCCTTGGGGCAACTGTTGAAGGTCAGAGTGGCCTTGACAATGTTCTTCTCGACGCAGGCGAGATGGAATTCTCCAAAGAGGCACTTGCGATGATCCCAGAGGGCTCCCTGGTGATAAACGAGCCAAACGATGGCAGCGCCTTCCTCTATCCGCTCCTCGATGCGAAGATCTACTACCACGCATTTGCGTTCTTCGACGGCACTCCCAACGAGACCGAGGAGAGTCTCCTCATTCGCCATCACCTCAGCGAATACGCCACGCGGCAGGACGTTCGCGATGCAGTCTCGTCGATTGGCGCTACGTACGTGCTCGTACTTGACCAAGGGCAGGGAAACGATCGCCCGCGCCTCTGGTCGTATTACTACGAGCAGTGGAACGGAATCGAGGACATTACGGACGATACCCCCGGATTCACGGTTGTTCTCGCCCGCGGCGACATGCGCCTGTACAAGATTGGGGACTAGTGTGGCAGCATCTCAGACCACGGCTGCGGCTGTTCCCGCTGCCGGCAAGGCGTCATCGCGACGCCTCCCCGAGTACGACCTTGTCCGCGTCGTCGCCATGGTCTTTGTGGTGGCGGTGCACTCCCTCATGGTGGTGGACACCTCTGTGCGTGCCGGTGTGATTACCGAGGTGGCGGGCCAATCGCTGTTCTTCACCGCCAATGCCCTCTTCTTCCTGCTCTCTGGCCGCTTCAACCTGCGCGATGTTCCCGAGGGCAAGCTTGGTGACTTCTACCTCAAGAAGTTCCGTGGCGTTATTCTCCCGGCGCTGGTGATCTTCTTTGTCCGCGCCCTTTACGACCTGCGTGCAGACCCGGTCTCGCTGCGCCACGTGGTGGGCTACTTCGTTCGTGGGAGCCTGGGACAGTACTCTGGCATCGAGTACTGGTTTATCTTCTCGCTTGCCAAGCTGCTGCTTGCGGCCCCCTTCCTCGCTCCTGCGTTCGCACACCTATCTCCCAAGCGCGCCAAGGCGTTCCTGGGCATTGGACTTGCCTGGTTTGCGGTGCTCTTTGTCTGCAACAACGCGGGCGTTGACTTCTCCTGGGACTTCCTCTTCTCGGGCTTTGTCTTTCCGTTCTGTCTTGGTCCCAGCATCGAGGAGCTTCTCTCTGGCAGACGTGCCCGGAGGGCGCTGGCGGTTGTGGCCCCGCTCTCGTGGATAGCGACGACCTATCTGGTACTCCAGGGATGGCGCACCGGAGCCTTTGACAACTCTCCCCTCTATATGCTGCTTTCATTTGGCATCTACATTGGTCTTCTCTCTTTGGGCAGGCGCCTTGCCGCGCGCGGCTCCCTCGACGGGCGCCTCGGTTCGGTCATCTCCTTCGTGGCGCGTCACTCATTCACGGTGTATTTGGTTCACCTGATGATTTTGATGCCCATTGCACACCGCATCCCAGGAGGCTGCGGTATGGTCTCTTTAGCGTTCTATCCTCTTGTGATTGTCTTGGTGGTCCTTCTGTCCCTTGGGGTTGCCGTGGTTCTCGACACGGTTCTCGTGAAGCCCTGCCAGGCCCTTCTCGACAGGATCGTCAGTCGTTTCCGCGCTCGCGGGGATGCGTAACGTAAGACTTTCGGAGGTTTATCGTGAGCGACATCCATCAGCCCCTCGTCTCGGTGCTGGTCCCCATCTACAACGTCGAGACCTACCTCGAGCAGTGCCTCTCGTCTCTTGCCGCCCAGACCCTTAAGGACATTGAGGTTATCTGCATTAACGATGGCTCCACCGACTCTTCGCCCGCGATCATCCGCTCCTTCATGAATCGCGACCCTCGCTTCCACCTGGTGGACAAGGAGAACAGCGGCTACGGCGACTCCATGAACCGTGGCCTTGACGCCGCCCGTGGCAAGTACGTGGCCATCCTTGAGTCCGATGACTTCATGGAGCCTGACGGCCTTGAGTACATGGTCGAGCAGGCCGAGCGCGCCTCGCTCGAGGTCTTCAAGTGCAACTTCTGGCTCTATTGGTCCAAGCCCACCGAAAATCACTCCTTCCGCCAC
This sequence comes from Tractidigestivibacter scatoligenes, assembly GCF_001494635.1. Taxonomy (GTDB): domain Bacteria; phylum Actinomycetota; class Coriobacteriia; order Coriobacteriales; family Atopobiaceae; genus Tractidigestivibacter; species Tractidigestivibacter scatoligenes. The sequence continues at coordinate 846,217 of NZ_LOJF01000001.1, forward strand.
AATCTCTACTTCCCGCTTGCATCTCCCGAGATGATCGAGATGGGCCCCCATGCGCCCGTGGACTACCCAGAGGTCTTCTGGTCAAAGGCGTCCATCTGGAGCGCCCTCTACCTGAGGGGCTTCCTAGAGGAGAACCACATTCGCTTCCTTCCCACGCCCGGTGCCTCCTACCAGGACTCCAGCTTCACCTTCAAGGTGCTTGCGTGCGCGCATCGCATTGCCTACTCCGGTCGCGCCTTTGTCCACTATCGACAGGACAACGAGAAGTCCTCGGTCAACTCCAAGGGCAAGGTCTTCTGCACCTGCGACGAGCACGCCGAGATGCGCCGTTTCCTTGATGAGGACCGCCCCGACCTCAAGGCCGCCCTCGACCCCATTCGCGCGCACGTGAAGTTCCTCAACTACCGTTGGAACTACGGCCGCCTTACGCCAGACCTTCGTCCCACCTTCCTCGAGCGCTATACGGCAGAAATGCGCGAAGAGGTGGAGCGCGGCGCCATTCCGCGCGGCTACTTCGATGGTACGCTGCGGCCCTCGGGTGACGACCAGGATCGCTTCCGCTACTTCGAGCCCTGGGAGATAGATGAGGTGGCGGACATCATGAACGAGCCCGCCTACTTTGCGGCGCACTTTGCAAGCGAGACAAGCCCCGACCGCGCGCAGACCGTGCGCACCTACTGGGAGGCCGGCGGGCCTCGCTACCTCCTGCGAGTCCTGCGTGACAAGGCATCCAAGTGAGCGGCGCAGTGAGCCTGGACGCGACGCCGGCCGTCTCTGTCATCGTGCCCATCTACAATGCCGCGCGCTTCCTCGAGAAGTGCCTCTCGTCCCTTGTTGCCCAGACCTTCGACGACTTCGAGGCCATCTGCGTGGACGACGGCTCCGCGGACGCCTCGGCCAACATCGTGCGTGGGTTTGTCGACAGGGACGAGCGCTTTTCCCTGGTGAGCAAGGAGAACTCCGGCTACGGGGCCTCTATGAACATGGGCCTCGACCGTGCGCGCGGTCGTTATGTTGCCATTCTCGAGTCCGATGACTTCTTTGACCCGCAGGCGCTTGAGCTTCTCGTCTTTGCCGCCGAGGCCGCGGACGCAGACGTTGCGAAGGGCAATTTCTGGCTGTACTGGTCAAGCCCCAGCGAGCGTCGCGTGCCCTTCTCGGTTGTCGATGCGCCGCTGGTAGGGAGGACCATCTGCCCGCGCAGGGATGACGACATGGCGATCTTCTTCCGCAAGCCGTCCATCTGGTCGGGCGTCTACCGTCGCTCTTTCCTCGAGGAGAACGGCATTCGCTTTCTTGAGACGCCTGGTGCCTCGTACCAGGATGCTGGCTTCAACTTCAAGGTGTGGGCGGCTGCCGAGCGTGCGACCTTCATTGCCGACTGCGTGCTGTGCTACCGCCAAGACAACGAGGCCTCGTCTGTGAAGTCGAGCGCTAAGGCCTTCTGCGTATGTGACGAGTACCAGTCTATGGCCGAGTTTGTGGATGAGCACTTCTCGGGTGCGGAGGCCACGCACCTTACGGGCATCCTCGAGCGCATGAAGCTCGATAGCTACCTCTGGAACTACGACCGGCTTGATGAAAGCTTGCGCCCTCAGTTTGTGGAGCGTATCTCCTGCGAGATGGCGGACGACGTGGCAAAGGGTCGCGTCGATCGCACGCTCTTCGAGCCCGGTGCCGCCGCCGACCTTGATGCGCTCATTGCGGACCCCAAGCGCTTCGTGCGCTCTCGCAAGGCACAGACCGGACCGGCGGGGAGCGTTGCTCGCTACCTCGTGCTGGGCGGGATGCCCCTGCTCACGAAGGCGCTTCAGTTCAAGGCGCGCGGCCATTCCGCGCGTCGTACCAATCAGGAGGGAGCAGCGCTGTGAGCCGCATCTCTGTGTTAGTGCCCGTCTACAACGTAGAGGGTTATCTCGACGAGTGCCTTGGTTCGCTTGCGGACCAGTCTCTTGCCGACATTGACATCATCTGCGTGAACGACGGCTCTACCGACGGATCGCGTGCGGTGCTTGCCAAGTGGGAGCAGCGCGACCCTCGCGTGCGGGTGATAGACAAGCCTAATGGCGGGCTCTCCTCGGCGAGAAACGCTGGCATCGACGCAGCAACCACCGAGTACGTGTGCTTCCTCGACTCGGACGACCGCTTTCATCCCAACGCGTGCGCCGAGATGGTGCGCCTTCTCGACCAGACCGGCGCCGACGTCCTCACCTTTGGCTCTACCCTCAATCCGCCAGAGACCCGCGACCAATGGCTGGAGTTTGTGCTCTCTCCTCGTGATGCGGTCTTCGAGGGCTATGACTCGGGGCTCATGTTCCACGAGGCCTCAAGGCCCTTCTCGTGGCGCACTGCCTGCCGTCGAGACTTCCTTGTCGAGAAAGGCATCCGCTTTGAGGAAGACGTGCGCTTTGGCGAGGACCAAGTCTTCGACTTTGCCATCTACCCGCGCGCTTCTCGTACGGCGCTCTCTTCCGAGAAGCTCTACGAGTACCGCGTTGCCCGCGAGGGCTCGCTCATGGCACGCATGAATGCAGATGTCACAGCCAAGATGCTCGAGCACGTGAACATTGTCGACCACATTCTCAAGGACTGGCAGCGCGGCGGCTTCATGGGGATGGATGACGAGAACCTCATTGAGTTCATCATGGAGTTTGTGATGCGCGAGGCCATCCGTCAGGACGATGCCGGGTACCGCAAGATTGCTGCGGCCATGCGCTCCGTGCTCCTCTCGTTTTGGGACGAGAAGACACTCTCTTCGATGGATGTGCTCGCGACGACTCGCGCAATGGTCACGAAGGCGACGCTTGCACCCAAGGGCATGGGGGCTGCCGCCCGTCGCGCCCTGGCCGTTGCGTACTACCAGGAGCACAAGCACGCTGACTTCATGCTTCGCCTGGAGCGGCGTTTCCGCCGCTAGACGCCGCGGGGCTGCCGCGGTGCCGTCGCGCCTACGCTATCCTTACGCCAGGATCTTGGCCTCAAGCTGGGCGGGCGTGTCCACAATGGTGGTCGCACCGTGCTCCACGAGCCACTCCCTGTCGCGGAAGCCCCACGAGCAGGATAGGCACGGGCAGCCGCAGTTCTTGGCCGTCTCGATGTCGACCTCGGAGTCGCCCACGTAGACCATGCCGTCCGCGCTTCTCCCCAGATCGCGCAGGATCACGTCGATCATGTCGCGGTTGGGCTTGCGCCTGATCCCCGCGCGCTCGCCCATCACGTAGTCGAACTTGCCGGGGTAGAAGTGGTCGATGATGCCCTGCACGGCAAAGTCCGCCTTGTTGGAGACTACGGCGCAGGCCACGCCTGCAGCGCGAAGGTCGTCGATGACCTCGGCCATGCCAGTGTAGGGACGCGTGGTATCGAGCTTGTGCGCGTCGTAGTAGGTCTTGAACTCGTCAAAGACCTGGTCGGTGAGGTGGGAGGGCGTCCCCTCGGGCACCGAGAGGTCGATGAGGCGCCGAATGCCGTTGCCGGTGAAGAGACGCACCTCGGCGAGGCTGCGTTTTGGCAGGTCGTACGCGACGAGCGAGTGGTTGACGGCGTTGTAGAGGTCGTCCAGGGTATTGAGCAGCGTCCCGTCAAGGTCGAATATCGCGGTCTGATAAGACATCCCACATCACTCCCACTGCGTCCGCTGACAGAGCCATTGCCCGTGTGGGCATGTGTGACGGGCGCGCTTGCGTATCATGGTCGTTGGCTAGCCAAACGAGCGTACACGCAAATGCGCGCGCACGTCTCGCCTTGGCTGCAACGTCACGCAAACCCCAGCCGCGCCGTCCTGCTGCGCGCGGCTCGAGCCAGGCATGGCGCCAAGGAGTGATGGACGTGTCCGAGAAGCCCACGCAGGACGAGGCCCGCACGGCCCCAGATGAAGCAGAGGAGACCCCGCAACTGGCCGTGGCTCCGCTGCCGGTATACCGTCGTCCCTCTCGCCAGACCAGCTATGACTACGTCGATCGCTCCACCGGCAGCAGCGACAAGAACCACGGCCTGCGGCTTACGCTGTTTGTCCTTGCGGCCATCGCGATTGTCTGCGGCTTTGCTTACGGTGCCTGGATCGTGAGGACGCCGGTGTGGAGTGAGGGCCCCTCTGGCTCTGAAGAGCCCGCTGTTGCAGAGCCGGCTACGGATGACGCCGGTGCCGGGGCAGCCACGGCCGCTACACCCACGACCATCGACATCTGCATGGTAGGCGACGTCCTTCTTCACCCGTCGGTCTACAACTCCGGACGCATGGCGGACGGCTCGTATGACTTCTCGCACCTCTTTGCCAACGTGAGCGACGAAGTTGCCGCCTGTGACCTTGCCATTGTCGACCAGGAGACCATCCTGGGAGGCACCGCGCTGGGGCTTTCTGGCTACCCCGTCTTCAACGGGCCGCAGGAGGTTGGCGATGCCGAGGTTGCCGCGGGCTTTGACGTGGTGCTGCGCGCCACAAACCACACCATGGACAGGGGCTATGACGGCATCCACTCCGAGCTGGAGTTCTGGCGCACGGCTCATCCCGAGGTGGCGGTGATTGGGTGCACGGACCCGCTGGCGGATGAGCCTGCGGCCTCAAACGACATTTACGTGTACGAGAAGGACGGCTTTCGCGTGGCGGTTCTCAATTACACCTATGGCCTTAACGGCTACGAGGACCCCAAAGGTGCCGTTGCCCTGTTGGACGAGACCCGCGTGCGCGAGGACTGCCGGCGTGCCCGCGAGGAGGCGGACATGGTGGTTGTGTGTCCGCACTGGGGCACCGAGAACGTCACCGGGCCAGACGGCGAGCAGGAGCGCTGGGCGAGCATATTCCTCGAGTGCGGCGTCGATGTGGTCTTGGGCAACCACCCGCACGTGATGGGGCCTGTCGAGACCATGACCGGCACAGACGGCCACACCATGGTCTGCTACTGGTCGGTGGGCAACTTTGTGAGCGGCATGGACGCACCGCAGAACATGATTGGTGGCATGGCTCGTGTGACGTTGGAGCGAGATGCCACGGGCGCGTGCCGCGTGGCGTCCTATGCCATGAAGCCGCTGGTCACGCACATCGACCCTGCCAACGAGACTACCTACTTCCTGGCGGACTACACAGACAAGCTTGCTGCCACAAGCAAGTTTCCCTCGGTGACGTCCGAGTGGGCGCAGGAGCTCTGCGCGGACGTCTTGGGCAGTGCGTACAACCGCGAGAAGAGCGAGCTTCTCGTCACGCTGTAGGGTGGCGCCAGGTGCCGCCACGCCGCCGTGCCGCCACGCCGCCGATACGCCCCGCGATGCGGGCTTTCCGTTAATGTGCGGTTGCTGTTGCATATGTTGGTCAGTGGCCGCGCGCGTTTGGTTTACTATGGCCAATTGCGCGTGCCGCCGCGGTCTACGTCGGCGCGCCGTCATCTGTTGGTCCGTCCGCACGGCACGGGGCGGAAGAGACGAGAGGAACCACATGTCCTATAGCATGCATACGCACACCTGCGGCGAGCTGCGCGAGTCGAACATCGGCGAGGAGGTCACGCTCACCGGCTGGGTCTGGCACCGCCGCGACCACGGTGGCCTGATCTTTGTCGACCTTCGCGACCGTGCCGGCGTGACCCAGCTCGAGTTTGACCCCGAGGTCTGCGACGAGGCCACGTTCCACGAGGCAGAGACCATCCGCTCCGAGTGGCCCATCATGGTGAGCGGCACCGTGCGCGAGCGCCCTGAGGGCCAGAACAACGACAAGCTGGCCACGGGTGCCATCGAGGTCTACGTGACCAAGATCGTGGTGCTCAACACTTCCAAGACGCCCCCGTTCCAGATTGAGGACCACGTCGACACCGCCGAGGACGTGCGCCTGCGCTACCGCTACCTCGACCTGCGCCGTCCCAAGATGACGTCCAACCTCAAGCTGCGCAGCGACTTCACCTTTGCCCTGCGCGAGGCCTTCCACGGCTCTGACTTCATGGAGGTCGAGACCCCCTCGCTCTTCAAGTCCACGCCCGAGGGTGCCCGCGACTTCCTGGTTCCCAGCCGCATGCAGCCGGGTCACTTCTATGCGCTGCCGCAGTCCCCGCAGCTCCTGAAGGAGCTCCTCATGGTGGGCGGCGTCGAGCGCTACTACCAGGTGGCCAAGTGCTTCCGCGACGAGGACCTGCGCAAGGACCGTCAGCCCGAGTTTACCCAGGTGGACGTCGAGATGAGCTTCGTCACGCAGGACGACGTGATGGGCGCGCTCGAGCACGTGCTGGCCGAGGCCTTTGGCAAGATGGGCGTGAAGCTTGAGTTGCCGCTCCGCCGCATCGAGTACTGGGACGCCATGGACACCTACGGCACCGACAAGCCCGATACCCGCTATGGCATGGAGCTCCATGACGTGACGCCGATCTTCTCGGCTTCCAAGTTCAAGCTCTTTGCCACCGCCGCGGCAACCGAGGGCCAGTTCGTCAAGGCCATCAACGCCAAGGGCGCCGGCAAGTGGCCCCGTGCGCGCATCGACCGCCTGGCCGACGTTGCCGCCGAGTTTGGCGCCAAGGGCCTGGCCTACATCGCCTTCCGTGAGGACGGCTCGGTGACCAGCCCCATCGTCAAGTTCTTCTCGGACGAGGAGATGGCCGCACTTCGTGCGGAGATGGACGTCGAGCCTGGCGACCTGGTGATGTTTGCCGTGGAGAGCCGCCTGCACGCCGACGAGATTCTGGGCGGCATGCGCAACCACATGGCCAACGAGCTTGAGCTGCCGCGCGAGGGCCACGACTTCCTGTGGGTCGTGAACTTCCCGCTGTTCCACTGGGACGAGGACCGCAAGTGCCTGGACTCCGAGCACCAGCCCTTCACCCAGCCCAACGAGGACCAGATCGACCTTCTCGACACTGATCCTCTGGCCATTGGCTCGCACACCTACGACTTTGTCATGGACGGCTACGAGGCCGGCGGTGGCGGCATGCGTATCCACAACGCCAAGCTGCAGGAGAAGGTCCTGGAGAAGCTGGGCTTCACGCCCGAGCGCGCACAGGCGCAGTTTGGCTTCCTCATGAACGCCCTCGAGTTTGGTGCGCCTCCCATGGGCGGCTTTGCGCTGGGCCTGGACCGCGTGTGCATGCTGCTTGCGGGCGCGGACAACATCCGCGAGGTCATGGCGTTCCCCAAGACGGCGAGCGGCTCCGACCTCATGAGCGCGGCGCCCTCTGAGGTTACGGGCGCGCAGCTCAAGGAGGTCTCGCTGAGGCTTTTGTAGGGGGAGTGCTTCTCGCGCGTCTCGGATGACGCGTGAAGGTGCAATTTCGCAGCTATTGCCTATGGAGGCCGCCCTCCGGCGCCATTTTGGCGCCGGAGGGCGCTTCCCGTGCGGAATCCCGTCGGAAACCCCTGTTGGGGCGCGCACCTTGTCCCGGCGCGGTGGCACCGGGCCCGCCGGAGAGGGTCCGTTGGCGCAGATTGACGGTTGGGCTACGGTTTTCGCGGTACCCCTGAGTATCTAGCGGTTCAACGTTTGATAAACCGTAGGTCAGCGATTTGCGCCCCGCGTGGTGATGTATAAGGGATTGAACCAAAACTGCTGCCAACCGGAAGTTTGCTTGCGCGTGGCTCGGCTCCGCGGCGTGGGCGACGCCGACCGGTGCCGAGAGCGCCGAGCGGTGCCGTCGGGAGAGCCGACCGTGCATAAGCGTGTGGAGATTTGCTTCTCGTCCTATATCATATGGGCTGGACCTGGCCCCCTACGGGTACATGCAGGTCAGAGTCACACGAGACCCCCTCTGGAAGGAGAGCCATGGCCGAGAAGAACCTCGAGCTTTACATCAAGAACGGCTGCCCCTACTGCCACAAGGTGCTTGCCTTCATGGATGCCAACGGCATTGAGCTGCCGCTTCACAACATTGACGAGTCCGACGCGGACCGCGAGCGCCTGGTCGAGGTTGGCGGCAAGCGCCAGGTGCCGTGCCTCTTCATCGACGGCAAGGCCATGTACGAGTCGGACGACATCATCGCTTACCTGGGCAAGGAGTTCTCAGCAACGGCTGCTGGCGAGAAGGGCGACGCTCCCGTCGCAGGCGCCTCGTGCACCATTGGTGGCGGCTGCTCATTCTAGTGTTGCGCCACATACGGCTGCGTTTCGTCGCCGGAAGGGCCCAAATGGAGGAAAGTTTATCCAAACGGGTCTCTCCGGCGACTTTTTATCGCCGGAACACGGGTTTTGTTGCAGATTGCATCAAACGCGGCCTTCCGGCGATTGCGGCGCTCGGAGTGAGACAAAGGGAAACTCCCTTTGTCTCACTCAACCGTGCCGTAGACGTTGCCCCAGCCGTGGGCAGTCACGATGCTGTTGAGCTGGTCGCACAGCCTCCCGCGCTTGTACTTTCCCGCGGGGAGAAGGTCGACGACCTCCATGAGGTCATCGCACAGGTCGTCGATCTCGGCACGCGTGAGTACGTCGATCTTGCTGACCGACCCGGACATGTTGTGGTAGTAGAGCTCGTTCACCAGCTGCTGCAGCTCGCCGTACTCCGGCGCGCGCAGCCCCCCGTGCGTGACGCTGCGGGCGGTGCGGTGCTCGTGTGTGTCTGTGTTTCTCATCATGAAACCCATGGTACCAGCTGCATCACGCCTACAGGGCGTCGCGCTATACTTCTTTCTCGCCGCTGCGCGCCAACTGCCGCGCGTCGGCAGCCCAGAACGCGTTCTGGGCGCAGCACAACCACAACCGCATCCGTCCATGCAGCCGTCACGAGGAGGGGCCATGCCCACCGCATATGAGCTCATGTCAGACCAGGAACTCGCACAGGAAATCACGCGCCTCGAGGCCGAGGCCGAGCGTCTCCGCTCGCTGGGCCTCAAGCTCGACATGGCGCGCGGCAAGCCCAGCCCCGAGCAGACCGCGCTCTCTCACCCCATGCTCGACGTCCTCAACTCTTCCACCGAGATGGACGACCAGGGCGTGGCCGTTGACAACTACGGTGCCCCCGACGGCCTGCCCTCCGCGCGCGCCCTTGCCGCGCAGATCCTGGGCGTCGACCCCAAGAACGTGATCGTGAACGGCTCGTCGAGCCTCAACCTGATGCACGACCTGGTCTGCAACGCCTTCACGCACGGTATCGGCGGCAACAAGCCCTGGAGCCAGCAGGGCAAGGTCAAGTTCCTCTGCCCCTCGCCCGGCTACGACCGCCACTTCAAGGTCACGGCTCACTACGGCATCGAGAACATCCCCGTTCCCATGCTCGAGGACGGCCCGGACATGGCCATGGTCAAGCGCCTGGTCGAGAATGACCCCGCGGTCAAGGGCATCTGGTGCGTCCCCAAGTACGCCAACCCCACCGGCGTCACCTACTCTGACGACGTTGTCCGCAAGTTCGCTGCGCTCACGCCCGCCGCACCCGACTTCCGCATCTTCTGGGACAACGCCTACGTGGTGCACACCTTCGAGGGCGAGGGCGACCACCTGCTCAACATCTTCGACGCGCTAGCAGAGGCCGGCAAGTCCGACATGGTCTACGAGTTTGGCTCAACGGCAAAGGTGACGTTCCCCAGCTCGGGCATCGCGTTTGTCACCGCCAGCTCCGCCGACATGGCCGAGATCCGTGCGGCCTTCTCGGTGATGCGCGTCTCGCCCGAGAAGGTCTCGCAGCTCGCGCACGTGCGCTTCCTCAAGGACCTCGATGGCATCAAGGTCCACATGGAGAAGCACGCCCAGATCGTGCGTCCGCGCTTTGAGCTGGTGCAGGAGAAGCTCCACGCCGGCCTCGACGGGCTCGACTGCGCCACCTGGAGCAACCCCCACGGCGGCTACTTCGTCTCGTTCGACGGCCCCAAGGGCTCCGCGAAGGCCATCGTCGGGCTGGCGGCAGACCTTGGCGTGAAGCTCACGCCCGCAGGCGCCACCTGGCCCTACGGTCGCGACCCGGAGGACACCAACATCCGCATTGCGCCCACGTACCCCTCGCTCGAGGACCTCGGCGCCGCGCTCGATGTCTTTGTGGTGGCCGTGAAGCTCGTCTCGGCGCGCCTTGCCAAGGCGGAGCGCGAGGGCCAGCAGGGGTAGGATAGCTGGTCCCTCTCGCCACAAGCGGGCGAAAAGCAAGGACATATACAATGCTTGTATGGCAGCGGCCTCCAGAATGTATTTTTCGTTCGGGAGGCCGATGCCTAGCATGGGACTAGCGTTTGGCCCACACCAACGGATTCGCGGAGTTCTGTAGAATCGGGATGCGCACATATCGCCCGCGAGGGCGGGCCGGATGTGGCATACATTAAAGAGTCACAAACGGTGGCGCCGCCAGTGGCGCCAGTGCACGAGGCGTGGCCCAGCCCCTGGGCTGGCCAGACGCATAAGGACACGGAGGGATCGTTCGGGCATGTCGAAGAAGCCAAGCAACAAGGCAACCAAGAAGGGTGCATCGACAGGTGCGTCCTCAGCTAAGGGCAAGGGCTCCACGGCCAAGAAGGGCCAGCCCACGTCCTCGAACAACCTCTCCACGCCTGCCAAGGTCGTCATCATCATCTTTGCCGTGCTTATGGTTGTCTCGCTCATGATGCCCACGCTCTCCACAGCATTCTCCAACAACCAGCAGGCCGAGCAGCAAAGCTCTCAGGACTCCAGCTCGGACAGCAGCTCCAGCGACAGCAGCTCTGACTCGTCGAGCGACAGCTCCAGCAACTCCAGCTCTGCCACGGGCGTGGCTGCCGTAGACGCCAAGTACCAAGACACCGTCTCAGAGCTTGAGTCCAAGCTCTCCTCGGACAACACCAACCTCGCGACCCTGCTCAACCTTGGCCGCAACTACATGCGCTGGGGTGCCTCGGTCCTCTCGACGTCATCCTCGGACGATGACACTACCCACGGCAACGAGCTGCTCGAGAAAGCCATTGACTACTACCAGCAGTACCTCGACCTCAAGGACTCCGACGCCGTGCGCGTGGACATTGCCCTCTGCAAGCTCTATGAGGGCGAGAGGAGCGAGGCGCAGTCAGACCTCGAGACGCTCACGCAGAACTCGCCCACCTATGCCCCCGCCTGGGCAAACCTTGGCATGGTCCAGGAGTACTCCGGCGACAAGGACGCCGCCAAGGCCTCCTACCAGGCCGCCATCGACAACGACCCCAACGACGAGTACGGCGCGAAGTCCTACGCCACCCAGCGCCTCTCCGCGCTTGAGTCCTCGTCGAGCACCACGTCTACCACGACAAGCACCAGCACCTCCACCACGTCCTCGTCTACTGGCGAGACCGGGGCGAAGGGCCTTACGGACACGCTGAACAACCTCTCTGGAACCGGACTTTAAGGAAGAGGAACCCCTATGAGCATCAACATCTCAACCACATCCACTGAAGGGGGCTGCCGCGTGGCGGTCTCCGGCGAAGTCGACGTCTCCAATGCCTCCGCGCTTCGCGACGTCCTGGACGAGCAGCTCTCCTCTGGCGAGGGAATGCTCGCAATCGACCTGGCCGACGTGCCCTACATCGACTCTACGGGCATCGGCGTCCTGGTTGGCGCGGCGCACCGTGCCAAGGACCTGGGCCGCTCCCTCTCGGTGGAGCGCCCGCAGAGAAACGTGGCGCGCGTCCTCTCGCTTCTTGGCGTGGGCGCCGACCTTAACGTCACCGGGGCGCAGCAGTAGCGCTTCCAGAAAGCCCGCACGCTGCGGGAGACTGCAGGAATTCGATCCACGCTGGAGGAAACCGACCGTGTTTGGAATTGGAGAGTCAGAGCTCGCTCTCATCCTGCTCTTCGCGTTCCTCATCTTTGGGCCTGACAAGCTGCCCGGGATGGGTCGCACCATCGGCCGCGCACTGCGGCAGTTCAGAAACGCCCAGGAGGGCTTCACACAGGTGGTTCAGACCGAGATCGTGGATCCCGCGACCGAGGCCATGAGCGACACGCCCAAGAAGCCCAACCGCAAGCGCAGTGAGGAGGAGGACGCAGACATCGAGGGCTCCGGCTCCTCCAAGTCCACCCCCAAGACCGAGACGTTCGCCGAGCGCAAGAAGCGCCTTGAGGCCGAGCGTGCCGCGGCCGAGAAGGCCAAGGCAGACGCCGCAGCCGCCGAGAAGGCCCCCGAGGCCAGCGCCGACGCCGACAGCGACGCCGACGCCGATGCCGTGCCCGCAGCCGAGAAGCCAGCAGCAGCCGGGGAAGCAAGCGCGCCCGCGCCGGCCGAGGCACCCAAGGCCGCAGACGAGAAGCCCAAGCCCACGACGGCCGCGGACCTCTACGCGATGAGCCCCAAGCGCCGTCGCGAGCAAGAAGCCGCCGAGGCCGAGAAGACCGACGCGCCTGCACCCGAGACCGACGCACCCGCGGCCGACGCCGCTGACAGCGACACCCCCGCGGCCCCCGCGCCTAGCGACACCGTTACCGCTACAGACGGAGAGGAGGGCGGCGAGCAGCAGGCCTAGCGCCCCGCTCCCATACCACCATGCCTATTGGACCAGCACGCATGCCCATCATGGACCACCTCGGCGAGCTTCGTCGCAGGCTCACCATCATCGTGGTCTCGCTCCTCACGGTGGCGGTCATCGTCTACTTTGCCACCCCCACCCTCATCGACCTCATGATCGACCAGATCAAGGAGGCAATGCGCGGCGGCGACCTCTACGTCCTCACCGCACTCGGCGGCTTCACCATCCGCTTCAAGGTCGCCATGTTCTTCTCGATGATCATCTGCACCCCTATCATCATCTGGGAGATCATGGCCTTCATCCTGCCAGCGCTTAAGCCCAAGGAGCGCAAGTGGGTCGTCCCCACGGTGGCAGCCCTTGTCGCCCTGTTCTTTATCGGCATGATCTTCTGCTATTACGTGATCCAGCCCGCCGCGTTTGGCTGGCTTCTCGACCAGTCCTTCGAGTTCGCCCAGAACATGGCCGACGCCGAGGACTACCTCAACATCTACATGCTGCTTGAGATTGGCTTTGGCATCGCCTTCGAGCTGCCGCTGGTGATCTTCTACCTCTCGATCCTGCACATCGTGCCGTACAAGACCTTCCGTGCCCAGTGGCGCTACATCTACGTTGGCCTCATGGTCCTCTCGGCTGTCGTCACGCCCGACGCCTCGCCCGTGACCATGCTCCTCATGTTTGCCGCGCTTATTGGTCTGTACGAGATTGCCCTGGCAATTGCCCGCAACGTCATTGTGGCGCGCGACGGCAAGCAGGCCCTCAAGTGGTCTCGCGAGGACTACGAGAACGCAGAGCTCGACAAGCTTTAAACTAGGGGGACTCTGCCGTCACGAAGCAAGCGAGGTAATGATCTTTGATCCTTGTCGTCACCGAGAAGAACGATGCCGCCCAGCAGATTGCCAGGCTCCTCTCCGAGTCCGGCAAGCCCAAGGCGGACAAGGTCTACAACACGCCCATCTACCGCTTTAGGAAGGGCGGGGAGGACTGGGTGACCATAGGCCTGCGCGGCCACATCATGCAGCCGGACTTCCCTCCCGAGCTCAAGTTTGACCCACAGGAGGGCTGGTACGGCCTCACCGCCGAGGGCGAGCACCTGCCGGCAGATGTGCCTGACGGCCTTGCTCGTCCGCCCTTTGCCACCAAGCGCAAGCCCTTCCTGGCCGACGGCGTGGACATCAAGGGTTGGAAGATCCCGAGCCTGCCGTACCTGGTGTGGGCGCCCATCGAGAAGCTCCCCGCCGAGAAGGAGATCATCCGCTCGCTCAAGAACCTTGCCAAGAAGGCGGATTCAGTCATTATCGGCACGGACTTCGACCGCGAGGGCGAGCTCATTGGCTCTGATGCGCTCAAGCAGATCCTCTCGGTGGCGCCAGACGTGAATGTCTCTCGCGCACGCTACTCCGCCTTCACCAAGGCCGAGATAGATCACGCGTTCGACAACCTGGTGGCGCTCGACCAGGACCTTGCAGACGCGGGCGAGAGCCGCCAGCACATCGACCTCATTTGGGGCGCCGTGCTCACGCGCTACCTCACCTGCGTGCGCTTTGGCGGCCTGGGCAACACGCGCTCGGCCGGTCGCGTGCAGACGCCCACGCTTGCCCTGGTGGTTGAGCGCGAGCGCGAGCGCATGGCCTTTGTGCCCGAGGACTACTGGGTCCTCTCGGGCGAGGCCACTCACGCGGACTCCGACCCATTCCGCATCACGCACGCCACCGCGCGCTTCACCGATCATGACGCTGCCGAGAAGGCCTATGGCCACGTGCGCGACGCGAAGACCGCCACGGTGCGCGCGGTCACGCGCAAGAGCCGCCGCGTGAACCCGCCAGTGCCCTTCAATACCACGTCCATGCAGGCAGCCGCGGCGGCCGAGGGCATCTCGCCCGCGCGCGCCATGCGCCTGGCCGAGTCGCTCTACATGGACGGCCTCATCTCGTACCCGCGCGTGGACAACACCGTCTACCCGTCGTCGCTCGACCTGCGCGAGTGCGTGCGCACGCTCTCCTCGGTGCCGCAGTTTGCGCCCACATGCAAGGCGCTTCTCGGCCAGGGGACGCTCCATGCCACGCGTGGCAAGCAGGAGACCACCGACCACCCGCCCATCTATCCCACCGGCGCCGCCAACCCGGACAACTTGCAGCCGGCGGAGTGGAAGCTCTACAACCTCATTGCGCGCCGCTTCCTGGCCACGCTCATGGGGCCGGCAACCATCGAGGGCACCAAGGTCGAGCTGGACGTTGCCGGCGAGCCCTTTGTTGCCACTGGCAACGTGCTGGCTGTGCCGGGGTTCCGTGCTATTTACCCTTACGGTCTCAAGAAGGACGACCAGCTGCCTGAGCTCAACGAGGGCGATGTGTGCGATGTGACCTCCATGGCCCTGGACGCCAAGCAGACCGAGCCGCCCGCGCGCTACAGCCAGGGCAAGCTCATCCAGGAGATGGAGAAGCGCGGGCTGGGTACCAAGTCCACGCGCGCCTCGATCATCCAGCGCCTCTACGACGTGAAGTACCTCAAGAACGATCCCGCCGAGCCCAGCAAGCTGGGGATGGCCATTATCGACGCGCTTACCAGCTACGCGCCGCGCATCACCACGCCCGAGATGACCGCCGAGCTCGAGGGTGACATGACCAAGGTTGCCGAGGGCGTGGATACCCAGGCGCAGGTCGTCGACCACTCGCGCGCGCTTCTCGCCGGCATGATGGACGGTCTCATCGACCACAAGGACGACCTCTCCGAGGCCATCGCCGACGCCGTGACCGCTGACGCCAAGATTGGCGTGTGCCCCAAGTGCGGACGCGACCTGGTGGTGAAGACGTCTGCCAAGACGCGCGGGAGCTTTGCCGGCTGCATGGGCTGGCCGGACTGCGACGTGACGTACCCGCTGCCCAAGGGCCGTATCGAGCCCATCGAGGGCGAGGCGGGCGTGTGCCCGGAGTGCGGTGCGCCGCGCGTGAAGGTGCATCCGTTCCGCAACCGTCCGTACGAGACGTGCATCAATCCGGCGTGCCCCACCAACCGCGAGCCCGACATCGTGGTGGGGGAGTGCGCGGCGTGCAAGGCGGCCGGTCGTCACGGCGACCTGGTGGCGCACAAGTCCGAGAAGAGCGGAAAGCGCTTCATTCGCTGCACTAACTACGACGAGTGCGGTACGAGCTACCCCCTGCCGCAGCGCGGCGAGCTGCACGCCACGGGCGAGACCTGCCCGGAATGCGGTGCACCCATCGTCGAGGTGGTGACGCAGCGCGGGCCGTGGCGCATCTGTGTGAACATGGACTGCCCGAGCAGGGAGAAGAAGGCCGCCGCCAGCACGCGCGGTGCGCGCGGTGTGCGCGGGGCCGCAGGGCGCAGCAAGGCCGCGGGGCGAAGCGGGGCCGCGGGGCGTAGTGGCGCGAGCACCTCTCGGCGCAAGAAGGCGTAGCGGAGGTCGGGGTAGCGGTCACCTTTCGCCTTGTTGGCGCCGCAGCTCCTTGCGACGCAGAACGCGGCCAGCGTGTTTGCCTTCCTCGCTGTTGGCTTCTGCCTGATGGGCGGCCTGTTTGGGCCGTGTGGCGCCTACCTGCCCGAGCTCTTCCCGGCAAACGTGCGCTACTCTGGCTCCGGCCTGGCATACAACCTCTCGTCGATCCTGGGCGGCGCGTTTGCGCCTACCATCGCGATTGCGCTGGTGCTTGCGTTTGGCATCCAGGGCGTGGGCTGGTACCTTCTCGCGATGTCCGTGGTTGCGCTTGTCGCGCTGCTGCTCATCAAGGAGAGCAAGGACATGGAGTTCGAGGCGTAGGTTATTGGCACTCGGCTCTTGCGATTGTTGCGACGACCCGCCGTTGGGCACTTTGCCCGACGGCGGGTTATTCTTTGTGGGTGCAGCTGTGCCGAGAAATGCCGCTGCTCCGCGGGGTCGCTGTCCTTCTCGGAAATGGCGCTGCTCTCTCAAATAGCCTGCACAATTCGATCGTTTAGAGGGGCCTAACCAATCGGAAAATGCGGGGGGTCGCAGACTGCCTATAGTCCCTGTCCATCTGCCGCGTTGAGTGCTGCTTGCAGCGCCACACGGTCCCGCTCCGTGAGCGTTCCCAGGGGAGTATCGCGAAGCACGTCGGCGCGTGAAACCTGGAAGAGCGGCACAACCTGGGCACGCGACGGGCGCAACAGGCCCTCGACCTGCCAGTCGGCGAGCTCGCAGTACAAGTAGCGCTCCTGAGGAACCGCGCTTGTGACCTTTGCAGCCACGACGGCAGAGACGCGCTCGTCGATAATGACGATTGGGCGCACCTTTCCTACGTCTGGATGGTCAGCGAAACGCACGTAAGCGAGCCAGATCTCCCAGGGGCGCGGATCCAGTCTGCTCGTCCTTATGGCACTATCCGACGAGCCTGTCATAGATGCCGTCCTCCTCATTGTCCATATCATCGGGTAGGACGCTGGAGCCGTAGGCCGGATCTGCCGGCAATACCGTGGAGGCCTTGTAGACGGGCCTGGGCTCGGGACGCATGTCGAAGGGGAGTCCGCCCACCTCAATCGATTTAATCAGGAATGTATTAACGGCGTCCGAGAGGCTCATTCCCCAGCGGGCGTAGACCTCTGATGCCTCCGACTTGATCTGAGGCTCGACGTACGACTTAACTTCTGCCGTCCTTGAAGCCATGGAATCCTCCAATGCTGGACCTAGTTTAGTACTAGTTTATACCCTGTCCTGCGGACGTCTATATTAACCACCTATGGCAATAGATGATGTTCAGGGGATATAGATGGAAGGCAGAGCTCTGCAGTCCTTCTCGGCAATGCCGCGTGATTTCGCCGGTTAGGAAATTTCCGAACGTTTAAGGGGGTCTAACCGTTCGGAATACGCGGCATTGCTGCGATGCCGCGCAATCTCGCCATTTAGAGGTGCCTAACCGTTCGGAATGTGCGGCATCCGCATGAAGGAGCTGTCGAGAAGCTCCAACGCCTCGCTGCTCTCGCTGCAATGTGTGTCGCTTCTCGCACATTCCCGTCCGAATGGGCTAGAAACAAACACATTACAGACATCCTACCTGCACTTTTGTAGCAATAGTTAAAAAGAGTTGACTTTTCGGGCAATTCGCAGCAAGTTAACCATATACTACTTGTGAGTTAGCTATGGACAACTCGTGCGGCCAGCCGGGAAGGTGATGGCCAGCCGGGAAGGCGATGGCCAACCGGGACGGCTACGGACAGCCGAGAAAGCCGCGGAGAGCCGAGAAGGGAGTTGCGATGTCGACCATGGAGGCTGATGCCGCAATGACAGGCAGCAACCCCGCCAGCCGGGCGGGTGCGCGCGTGGAGGCAGCGACCACCGGGAGGGGCGCCCAGCTCCCCCTGGCAATGGTGAGCGAAGGCGAGACGATCCGCGTCCTTAAGGTGCGCGGCGGCGCCACGCTGCGCCAGCACCTCTCTGAGATGGGCTTCGTCGAGGGCGCCGAGGTCAAGGTCGTCTCGCGCGTGAACGGTGACGTGGTGGTAAGCGTCAAGGGCTCCACCTTTGGCATCGGCCGCGACATGGCCATGCGCATCGTCACGTACTAGCACCGGCGCCGGCGCCGCACGCCGGTCCGCAATCGCAACCGTCTATCAACCGCCGCGGGTGCGCTTGTCGCCCGCGACACAAAGAAAGGGAGAGCATGGCAAGTCTCAAGGACGTGCGCGTGGGGGAGACCTGCACGGTCTCGAAGCTCAGTGGCACGGGCGCCATCAAACGTCGAATCATGGACATGGGCATCACCAAGGGCACGCACATCTACGTGCGCAAAGTTGCGCCCCTGGGCGATCCCATCGAGGTCACCGTGCGCGGCTACGAGCTGTCGCTGCGCAAGGACGAGGCCTCCTGCGTCGAGGTCACGGACGTGGCGAAGGCAGCTGCCCAGGGCGTCGCATAACAGGCAGCGTTGAGAGTACCGGGGGCACAGGCCCCCATGTTTTGGCCTAGCAAGTTAACCAAAACTAACAATTAGCACCACGCGGGTAACAGTTAGCCGAGAGAAACTCACCGCCGCATCGCGTCGCCCGCACGCCGTCCGCCGCGTCGCCCGCATACCGTCCCTCTCGCGCACCGCAGCCCGCACACACTCAACCAGGAAAGGCAAGGCATGGCAGAGAAGATCGACATAGCCCTGGCTGGCAACCCCAACTGCGGCAAGACCACGCTGTTCAACGAGCTCACCGGCTCGAACGGCTACGTGGGCAACTGGCCGGGCGTCACCGTGGAGAAGAAGGAGGCCGTCTGGAAGAAGGACGCCGACGTGCTCTTCACGGACCTTCCGGGCATCTACTCGCTCTCCCCCTACTCGCCGGAGGAGGTCGTCTCGCGCGACTTCATCATCTCCGGTCGCCCGAGCGCCATCATCGACCTCGTGGACGTCACCAACATCGAGCGCAACCTCTACCTCACCACGCAGATCCTCGAGACCGGCCGCCCCGTGGTCGTGGGTCTCAACATGTGCGACCTGCTCGAGCAGCGCGGCGAGAAGATCGACTCCAAGCGCCTCTCTAAGATGCTCGGCGTGCCCGTGGTTGAGGTCTCGGCGCTGCGCTCCAAGAACCTTGATGCGCTGGTGGGCACCGCCGTCGACTCGGGTCGTGCCAACAAGGTGGCCCAGGGCGTGAAGTGCTTCTCGCCCGAGGTCGAGGACGCGCTCCAGACCATTGCCAACACCATTACCGGCTCCTGCGCGCCCGACCTTCTCCGCTGGTACTCCATCAAGGTCTTCGAGCGCGACTCCGCCGCCATCGAGCCCCTCAACCTCTCCAAGCAGCAGCTCGAGGACATGGAGAAGGTCATCGAGGCCATCGAGCGGGACCGCGATGACGACTCCGAGTCCATCATCACCTCCGAGCGCTACGAGTGGATCGCCACGGTCATGGACGCGTGCGTGGTCAAGGCGCCGGGCAAGCTCACCGTCTCCGAGAAGATCGACCGCGTGGTCACCAACCGCGTGCTTGGCCTGCCCATCTTCATTGCCATCATGATCGGCGTGTACTGGGTGGCCCTTGTCGCCGTGGGCACGCCCGCCACGGACTGGGTGAATGACCAGCTCTTCTCCGACGGCTTCTTTGTGAGCAGCAGCGGCCAGGCTGCCTTTGAGGAGGCCGACGAGGCCTGGCAGGACGCCCACTACACCGACCAGATCTCCGGCTATATTGCCGCGGCCGAGGAGGCCGGCGTCGACACCGACGGCGTGCAGGACGCCATCGACGCGGACCCACAGACTGCAGACGACGAGGCTACCATCACCGAGTTCGAGGATGCCGCCGAGAAGGCCGGGGTTGTGGCCACGGACGTCCCCGTCACCGACGCCGATGGCAACTACCTCGACACGGAGGGCAACGTCATCACCACGCTCGACGAGGACGGCAACCCCGTGCTTGCCGAGGGCCAGGAGCTGGACGTCCTCCCCACGGTCACGGCCGCTGACTTCGCCACTGCCGTTGACTCCCCCGAGCCCGACCAGCACGACTACGACGGCTTTGTGGACTCCATCCCCAACGCCGTGACCGGCTGGCTCACCGACGCCGGCACCTCCAACGTGGTGATCTCGCTTGTGGTGGACGGCATCATCGGCGGCGTGGGCTCGGTCCTGGGCTTCATCCCGCAGATCTTCGTCCTCTTTGTCATGCTCTGCTTCCTTGAGGACTGCGGCTACATGAGCCGCGTGGCCTTCGTCATGGACCGCGTCTTCCGTCGCTTTGGCCTCTCCGGCAAGTCCTTCATCCCCATGATCGTGTCCTCCGGCTGCGGTGTCCCCGGCGTGCTTGCCACCAAGACCATCGAGAACGAGCACGACCGCCGCATGACCGCCATGCTCACCACCATGATTCCCTGCTCGGCTAAGCTCCCCATCATCGCGCTGGTCATGGGCGTCCTTGCCGGCGGCTCCAGCATGTGGTGGGTTGCCCCGATGTTCTACCTCATGGGCATTGCCGCCATCATCATCTCGGCCGTGATGCTCAAGAAGACCAAGCGCTTCGCCGGCGAGCCCGTCCCGTTCGTGATGGAGCTTCCTGACTACCACATGCCGTCCATCAAGAGCTGGGCGCTGCACGTGTGGGAGCGCGTCGCGGCCTACGTCAAGAAGGCCGGCACGATCATCTTTGCGGCCGCCGTGGGCATCTGGGTGCTCTCCAACTTTGGCCTGGCCGGCTGGGAGGGCGGCGACGGCTCCTTCGGCTTCCTGCAGGCCATGGACGGTGCGCCCGAGACGTACATGGACTACTCGATCCTCGCCGGCATTGGCGGCGCGCTGAGCTTTATCTTCATGCCCCTCGGCTTTGGCAACTGGCAGGCCACCGCGTCCACCATCTCGGCCCTCATCGCCAAGGAGAACCTGGTCTCCACCTTTGGCGTCCTGTACGGGCTTGGTGACGCCACCGAGAACTCCGTCTCCATGTGGCAGGGCTTCGCCAACATGTTCACCATCGCCGGCACGCTCCACGTTGGTGCCATGTGCGCGTTTGTCGCCTTCAACATGCTCTGCGCGCCGTGCTTTGCCGCCATGGGCACCATCCGTCGCCAGATGGACGACCCCAAGTGGTTCTGGTTCGCCATTGGCTTCGAGTGCGGCTTTGGCTGGGTTGTTGGCCTTCTCATCAACCAGCTCTACGAGCTCTTTGTCTTTGGGAACTTTGGCTTCTGGACCGTGGTTGCCTTTGTCCTGCTCGCCCTTATGCTGTTCCAGCTCTTCCGTCCCATGCCCAAGTGGGACGAGAAGGACGAGCACATCCTCGACAACCTGGCCGAGGAGCCCGTCGCCTAGTCGCGAGGAACCACTCACGTAGGCGACGTTCCGGACGGCCCTTTCCCACCAAACCGTGGGGGAGGGCCGTCGTTCTGTTACCTCTACTCGGCCCCCGCAGCCTTACGCAGACGCTCCTGGCACGCGGGACACACGCCGGTGAGGATGGTGCTGGTAGAGACGCTGGCATAGCCGGTTGAGCGCTCGATTTGGCGGCAGAAGTCGTCCTGCTTGGGCATAGGGACGTCGATCACGGTCCCGCACTCCGAGCACACCAGGTGCGCGTGGTGGTCCATGCGGCGGTCAAAGCGCTCGCCACCCGGCGTCTTCACCGAGAGGATTTCTCCGGTGTCTGCGAGCAGGTGCAAGTTGCGATAAACGGTTCCACGGCTGATGTGGTCGTCCTGCTCGCGGACGCGAAGGTATATCTCGTCGGCGGTAGGGTGGTCGCACAGCTCCTGCACTGCCTCGAGCACCAGCTGGCGCTGGCGCGTGTTTCTTCTCTCCATGACGTGCTCCCGCTCTCCGTGCGTGGCTTTGGCTTACACGGTGATGTTACCCAAACAATATTAGGACTATATCCCATTTAGCGCGACTACGCGAGAGTTACGTGTCGCCGACGGCTCTGAGCTCTTATCCCGCTCGCATCCCTCCCGTTCTTTAGCGGTTTCTGGGAATCGGCCGCCGCGTTTGCCCAGTTGGCAAGTAGCGTGGTTCTCAAATACCGCTAAAGCATGGCGAGGAGCGAGAGCAAAAGAGGTCCAAGCTCTCTTGTGCGGGACCCTGCTGCACCAAAAACGAGACTATTCAGTACTTTTACCGCGAGTTGCCGAGTACATGGGCCGAACTATTTACGGAGACGCAGGTAGGGAAAAGCGACCAGTGAGGTGATACCAAGAGTAACCGAAAAAAGTACTGAGAAGTGCCGATTTTGGTGCAGCGCCCCCGTATCCCCCTAGCCCCGTGCATCCGCAATTTCCTCCGCCCACCGTTCTTTAGCGGTTTCTGGGAATCGGCCGTTGCATTTGCCCAGTTGGCAGGAAACACGATTCTCAAATACCGCTAAAGAACACGAGGGGGAGGGGGAGTGGAGGTATACCGCCCCCGAAAAAGTCGAAATTTCCGCTTGCAATCCTTTATCAACTGTTGATAATAAGTCCCAGTACCAATAGGGGTACGCAGACAACCACCATCACAGAGAAGGAGCGTCACATGTCCCTCATCAACAAGGAAATCGGCGATTTTACCGTCCAGGCATTCCGGAACGGCGAGTTCAAGACTGTCACCAAGGCTGACGTCCTGGGCAAGTGGGCCCTGTTCTTCTTCTATCCCGCGGACTTCACCTTTGTGTGCCCCACCGAGCTCGAGGAGCTGGCCGAGAACTACGACGCGTTCAAGGCCGAGGGCTGCGAGGTCTACTCCGTGTCCTGCGACACCCACTTTGTGCACAAGGCCTGGCACGACGAGTCCGAGCGCATCTCCAAGGTGACCTACCCCATGCTCGCTGACCCCGCCCACGTCTTGGCCGAGGACTTCGAAGTCCTGATTCCCGCCGATGGCCTTGCGGAGCGCGGCGCCTTCATTGTCGATCCCGACGGCAAGATCCAGGTCTATGAGGTCACCGCTGGCGGAATCGGCCGCAACGCCGAGGAGCTCCTGCGTCTTGTCCAGGCAGCCAAGTTCGTGCGCGAGCACGGCGACCAGGTGTGCCCAGCCAAGTGGCAGCCGGGCGCCGAGACCCTCAAGCCCTCGCTTGACCTCGTCGGCCAGCTCTAATCACACGGGGGAGCAGAGCCCAGACACATTCCGGAGCCCGCCGCACTGGCTCGGCGGGCTCCATCCATGATTCGCCGCGCGCGGCGGAGGAGGTTAGGCACATGAGCGAGAACAACATCGACAACGTATACGACGCGGTGGTGATTGGCGGCGGCCCGGCCGGGCTCACGGCCGCGCTCTACCTGGCCCGCGCGCGCTACCGCGTGCTGGTGGTCGAGCGCGAGCACTTTGGTGGCCAGATCACCATCACCTCCGAGGTCGTGAACTACCCTGGCGTGCTCACGGCAAGCGGCGAGCAGCTCACGGATACCATGCGCCGTCAGGCGGAGGCCTTTGGCGCCGAGATGCTGCTTGCAACCGTGGAATCGCTCGACCTTGCGGCAGACGTCAAGGTGGTGCACACCTCGCGCGGCGACATCCGCTGCCTGGCGGTTCTTCTCGCCACCGGCGCCTCGCCGAGAAGCGCCGGCTTCGAGGGCGAGGAGGACTTCCGCGGCCACGGCGTGGCGTACTGCGCCACCTGCGACGGCGAGTTCTTCACCGGTCGCGAGGTCTTCGTGGTGGGCGGCGGCTTTGCCGCGGCAGAGGAGGCAGTCTTTCTCACCACGTACGCCTCGCATGTGACCATCCTGGTCTACACGGATGACTTCACCTGCGCAAAGGCCACGGCTGACGCGGCCTATGCCAACGAGAAGATCACCGTGCGGACAAACGCGCAGCTTCTGGCCGTGGAGGGCGACTCCGTGGTGCGGGGCGTCCGCTGGCTTGACCGCGCCACGGGCGAGGAGCACGAGTTCTCCTCGGCAGACGGCGGCCCGGTGGGCGTCTTTGTCTTTGTGGGCTACGCGCCGGCAACCTCGCTGGTGGCGGGCGTGGCCGAGCTTGACCCGCAGGGCTACGTGATCACGGACGATCGCCAGATGACGAGCGTCGACGGCCTCTTTGCCGCGGGTGACGTGTGCCAGAAGCGCCTGCGCCAGGTTGCCACCGCCGTGGGAGAGGGCGCGGCAACGGCAACCGAGATGGAGCGCTATCTCAAGGCAGCGCGCGAGCGCACTGGCATCATGCCCAAGCAACCTGCCAGCCGCACGCGTGACGTCGCTGAGAAGCCCGCGTCTACGGCGGTCGCCGCACCTGCCTCGACGCCCGGCTCTCCCATTGACGACGCGATGGCGGCCCAGCTCCAGGCGGTCTTCTCGCGCATGCAGAACCCGCTGGTGCTGCGCCTGCACCTCGATGGCGGCGAAGTCTCGGCCGAGCTGCGCTCCTATATGGACGCGCTGGCAGCGCAGACGGAGCTGCTCCGCGTGGAGGAGGCGGACGCCTCTGTCGATGACCCCGCCGAGCTGCCCTTTGTTGAGGTTGTGCGGGCTGATGGCACGCCTTCTGGCCTTGCCTTCCACGGCGTTCCCGGCGGCCACGAGTTCACGTCCTTTGTGCTGGGGCTCTACAACGCCTCGGGTCCCGGCCAGCCCATCGCGGACGCCGACCGCCAGGGCATCGCAGACATTGCGCGCCCGGTGAGCCTGCGCGTGCTGGTGGGGCTCTCGTGCACCATGTGCCCGGACGTGGTGGTGGCGTGCCAGCGCATGGCGGCGGACAACCCGCTGGTTACGGCCAACGTTTACGACGTCAACCGCTTCCCAGAGCTGCGCGAGCGCTACGACGTGATGAGCGTGCCGTGCCTCGTGATTGATGACGGCACGGGCGAGCGCGTGAGCTTTGGCAAGAAGGGGCTTTCAGAGATCCTTGCCCTAGTGGGCTAGCCGGTTTGACGTAGTTGCGCTGGCGTCTCGCAATCGCGGGACGCCAACATTTTATGCGTCGACTGGAAATCGCGCGATTTTGTGAGCCCCTTAGGATGTTATTGCCTTATATTGCAATACAAAATTGTATTGCTACCAAATGCGTAACATAGATACCTTAACGGAGCCTAAATGAGAAGAACAAAACGAGCCTATGTACCTGCGCTTTTCATTATGGCAATCGTGGGGCTCGTGTTGGCGCTGTGCTTACCTGTTGGGGCATTTGCTGACAGTACAGCAGCAGCTGAAGCCTCGACGAGTACTAGTTCTTCAACTACCGAGACAGGCGCGTCCAGCGCGACCGGCACCACGTTAACAACGGGAGAGACAGGCAGGCCCACTGGCTCGGATGCGGGCGCGAGCGAGTCCAGTGCGAGCAGCGCCAGCGAAGACTCAGCTACAACTGCCACGACGCTTCTCTCAAACGGAGCGGCCTCTTCTTCCGAACCAAGCGGCGCCCAGGGGCTTCTCGCAACGCTTCAGGCCGACGAGGCCACCGCTGTTGCGGCTGCGTCCACGGACGCGACGGTGACCGAGAAGATCTACTACGACACCACCACGGGCATCCACTCGGTGTACAGCACGCCCAATGACACGTCGAGCACCAGGATCATCCTTTATTGCATGAACAACCAGGCCCACTGGCCGCATGCGACGAATGAAATACCCACTGTTCCAGATTACACGCAAGGCTATCTCACCGAGGCAAGCTTTACCTCGAAAGAGGAGTACGAAGCCTGCATGCACAAACTGGAGGCAATCCTCTATGCGGGCTATAACTATAACGGGCTTAACCTTTACAAGGTCGTTTTTGGTACACCAAGAGCAACGCTCCAGGAATTCAATGATGCCCTGCAGGCACCAGACAACCTGAGGAGCGATTATCCAACTATCCTCGGGGACACCGTTTTTACCTATGAGAACAGCAAGGATTCAAGCTCCGAGAATTATCAGAAGCTCGTTGAATTCATGCAGCAAGTCTTTTCCCTGTACTTTACAGGG
Source organism: Tractidigestivibacter scatoligenes (assembly GCF_001494635.1). Taxonomy (GTDB): domain Bacteria; phylum Actinomycetota; class Coriobacteriia; order Coriobacteriales; family Atopobiaceae; genus Tractidigestivibacter; species Tractidigestivibacter scatoligenes. Next base: position 871,886 of record NZ_LOJF01000001.1, read on the forward strand.
GGGACCACTGCGTCTGGCCTAACGTACAACGACATCATTGCGACAAAGTTTTACAAGGCGGTTTATGCCCTCATCAATAGCGAGGATCCGTTCGTGACGTATGCCTCGCAGGCGTCGGACTACTACGTTACCGAGCAGGGCGCATATGACGCCACGCAGAATGCCATCTGGGTTACCCTCGCCAGCTATGGAGTCCCTAATAACGATATGACCAGGGAAGCTGCCGTCTCGGTGACCCCGCTTACGGCAACGCTTCTCGACAACGCTGACTACAGCAGGCTTCTCCGCCAGGAGCCGCAGGACTCGCAGATAAGCATTACCTCCTCGGATGCGAAGTTCACCTACGATCCCGCCACGAAAACTTGGTGCACGGGAGTCCTTACCCTCAGCGAAGGCGCAAACTACAACGGCGAATACGCGCTCACCCTCCCGTCCGGCGTTACTGCCTACTCCGATGCGCTTGGGACTGCGACGGCTGTGTCGACAGTGTCAGCGGGAGAGCAGTTCTACCTCGTGTCGTCGACGAAACCCACCAGCAGCGTCACCGTGACTGCTAGCGACGCTCTCACCTGGATTGAGGAGACGCGCCAGTACTCTCCAGACCCGGAGACCTATACCGCGCCCGATGGCAAGAGCTTCCAGCACATGATTGGTGCAGTCATCAAGCAAAAGACTGTCAAGGCATCACTCGAGGCAGCCCCCGCCTCCGACGGTGACCTTACCGTGTCCAAGACCGTCGAAGGCGAGACGAACTCTCAGACCGACTTCACCTTCACGGTCGCGTTGGACAACACGAGCATCAACGGCACCTACGGCGACATGACCTTCACCAACGGCGTGGCCACCATCACGCTTAAGGGCGGCCAGAGCGCCACGGCAAAGTACCTGCCGGGCGGCACGGGCTACACGGTCACTGAAACGTCGAATAGCGACTACGCGGCGTCGTCCAGCACGCTTGCGGGCACGGTGCCAAGCGACGGCACCGCCGCCACGGCTGCCTTCACCAACACGCGCCTCTACAAGCTCACGCTGAGCAAGACCGTCTCGGGCCAGGCCGCAAGCACCTCTCAGCAGTTCACCATGCGCATCACGCTGAAGGACGCCTCCGGCAACCCGCTTTCGGGCACCTACTCCTACACAGGCGGAGCGGTCGACGGCTCCAGCGCCACGGTCCCTGCTAGCGGCACGATCACGCTCGACGCCAACGGTACGGGCTCGGTTCAGCTCAGCGCTGGCCAGCAGGTGACGATTGCTGGCATCCCCTCGGGCACCACCTACACGGTAGAGGAGGTCACGAGCACCGCTGAAGACGCGCTGCTCTACGACGTGGCCTACAACGGCAGCACCACCGCTGCCACGGGCGCACTTACCGCCGACGCCACGGTCGCCGTGACCAACGCCGTGCAGGAAGGCTCCCTCTCCGTGACAAAACACGTAAAGGGCGAGGTGGGCTCTACCCAGGCATTCACCTTCACGGTGAAGCTCGGCGGTTCGGGCGCCACTCTTACCGGCCAGTACGGCGACATGCTCTTCTCCAACGGCCAGGCCACCTTCACGCTCAAAGACGGCGAAACCAAGACCGCGAGCGCCCTACCCGCCGGTGCCACTTACGAGGTGATCGAGGAGTCTAACGACAAGTACGCCACTACGTCCGAGAACGCCACGGGCACAATCGCCAAGGGCGAAACGGCACGGGCAAGCTTCACCAACACGCGCGGCATGACGACGCTTCCGCTCTCCGGAGGCGCGGGCTTTGGCGCAACCTATGCGATTGGCTTGGGTGCGCTTGTCGCAGCGGCGCTCTGGATGCACGCCCGTCGCCACGCGGCAGGGAAGGGTGGCGATGGCCGTGACTAAGACCCTCTCGCGCGCCATTGCGACCTGCCTTGCCAGCTGCCTGGCCGTCGCCGTGCTTGCGCTCTGCTCGCCCGCCCGCGCGCTTGCCGAGCAGACCGGGCATCTCACCGTCACTGCAACCGAGAGCGCGTCCACCGCGCTTGACGCCTACCAGCTCTTTTCGGCAGACGTGAGCGATGCCGTGAGTGGCCACAAGATCCTTGCTAACGTCTCGTGGGCTAGCGACGCCGCCGAGAAGGCCGTCACCTCCGCCATCAAGTCTGCCGACCCCTCCTACAGCGGCGCCACCGCCCAGGATGCCGCCGACTGGCTAAACGAGAACGTCGAGAGCGACGCGGCCTTGGCGCCAACTGCCTCCTCTGTGCCCGCCGCCATTGCGCGTACGCTTGCAGGTAGCACGCCTACGGCGAGCGTTACCGCAGGTACGCAGGCTACGCTCCCGGCGGGCTACTGGCTTCTCAACGCCAATAGCGACTCCGTGGGTACGGGCCAGTCCGGCACTGCGGCGATTCTCGTTGCCGTGGGCGGCGCGGACGTAACCGCAACCACCAAGACCTCGGTTCCCTCGGTCGAGAAGCACGTGCTGGAGGACTCGTCCAACAGCTGGCAGAAGCAGGCCGACGCCACCGTGGGAGACGAGCTTGACTGGCGCCTTTTTGCCACCGTGCCCATGAACCTCTCGCCCAACTCCGCCTACAAGGCATACTCGATCACCTTCCATGACGTGCTATCCGCGGGCCTTGAGCGGCCCAGCAATGTGCACGTGTACATTGCCCCCGCGGGCGTCTCGACGTGGGCGCAGGGGACCGAGCCCGGCGACGGGTGGGTCGAGCTGGACGAGAAGGAATACGCAACCACCTACGCCGCGGGTGAGAATGGCTCAACCTTTGATGTTGCCGTGAAGGACCTTATCGTCTCTGCCTCCAACCACAGCGTCTACGCCGACCAGGGCCTTGAGGTCTGCGTGGTCTATGACGCGCCACTTGCGCAGGACGCCGATCGCGGAGCGGCGCATGGTAACCCCAACACGGTGACGCTTCGCTATCCAAGCACGCCGTACTCGAAGATGCTGACCGAGACGCAGGAGGACGAGGCCATTGCCTACACGTGGGACCTCAACCTGGTCAAGCGTGACGCTACGAGCGAGTTTGCCCTGGCTGGCGCGGTACTGCGCGTGACCGACGATCGCGGCCGTCACCTCACGCAGGATGGCGTCTGGACCACGGACGACGCCACCGTGACCACGGACCAGAACGGGGCCATCGCGGTTGCTGGCGTCGATTCCGGCACCTTCGCGGTTGAGGAGGTCCAGGCGCCCGAGGGCTACGAGTCCTTCTCGGGCATGCCTTCCATCACGCTGACGGTGGGGCTTGATCCCCAGATTATCCGTTCGACCAATGATGAGCGCCTTTCTGCCGAATCCCCCTTGAGGGCGGACAGCTTTGACAAGGACTCGGGGGAGGCCGATGTCTCGGTGCTGAACGGCGCGGTAACCGTTCCGAGCGAGGTCAAGGACATCCTGCAAACGCTCGGTGGTTCCTTCCCCTTCACCGGGGACTCAACGTCGTACCTGCCTGCCATCTGCCTTGCAGTGGTCGGTGTGGCACTGATCGTGTTTGCAATCCGGCGAAGGAAGGGAGACCCAAAGCGCCGGTCCTGATGCCGGAAGCCACTACGGCTTGTAGAGGGAGACGAAAAAAGCTTATGTGACCTGGGCAAAGCGCCCGCAGGTTAGAGAGGAAAGACAATGAGAAAGCACAACATCGCACGCATGGCAGCAACTGCTGGTCTGGCGCTTGCGATGGCGTTGGGCCCGGTTGTGGTGCCGGTCGCCGCATTTGCGGACGACACGACAACCACCTCCGCCAATGGCAGCGTGACCATCTTGCAGAACGCCAACAACAAGTCCGACGCAACGACTACGCTTGGCTATCAGATTTTCAAGGCCGACGTGGTGGACAACGGGACCTCGAAGACCGCCTCGAACATCACTTGGGCAAGTGAGGAAGTCGGTAAGGTGGTCGTGGAGCAGATCAAGGCGCTTGACAGTAGCTATGCGGGAACGACGGCTCAGGACGCGGCTGATTACCTGAGCACCCACCTGCCCGCAGAGGGCAGTTCCGGCACGAGCACGATCATCGAGAGCAACAAGCTCTACTCCAACATCGCCAACGCCCTGCGCGAAGATACGAACCTCACTCCGACGGAGCTGACCATCGGTGTTGCGCAGGACCTCTCTACCGGCTATTGGCTTTTCCTCACTAACACGACTTCCACCGACACTGGCACGAACCAGGTTGGTTCCGCTCCCATCTATGCGGTGGTCGGCGGCGGTGCCCTTACCGTCTCACCCAAGACCACCCTTCCTACGGTGACCAAGCAAGTGAAGAACGATGCGACGGGCGCCAATTGGTCCAACGTTGCCGATTCTCAGGTGGGGCAGAGCCTGCAGTACCGCCTGATTGGTTCGGTTGCCGACCCCATCCCCAGCTACACCACCTACTACTACAAGTTCACCGATACCCTTTCGGCTGGGCTTACCGCCGATAGCTCAACCGTTGCGGTTACGGTGGAGACCGATGGCACAAGCTACATGGTCCCGGCGACGGTCACGACGACGGACGGCATCCACACGAACTACACGACGACGCTCACGACCAACACCGACAACACGAGTGTGCTTGGGGTTGAGTTCACCGACTTGAAGAGCCTCAAGGATGCATCTGGTACGGCGATTCCGGTGAACGGCACTACCAAGGTGTACGTGACCTACAGCGCTGCCCTCAATTCGAACGCCGTGGTGGCGAACGGCTATAACGACAACAGCGTCATGCTCACCTACTCCAACAACCCCGGCACCGACAGCAAGGGCTACTCCACTCCGTCGAGCGTGCGCGACTACACTTTCAAGCTCAACCTGGTCAAGGTCGACAGCTCCAAGCAGTCCACGAAGCTTGCGGGTGCCAAGTTCACCATTCAGGCGACGACCCCCGATGAAGGCGCCGGCACGAAGTACGTGCAGGCCGATGGTTCGCTGGGCGATTCCGCCTACGAATTCACGACGGACAGCACCGGCAACATCTCCGTATCTGGTCTCGACGTGGGAAAGTACACGGTAGTCGAGACCCAGGCGCCGAGCAGCTACAACACGGTCGCGAGCTTCGACTTCGAGATCAGGGCGACGTATGACACCGCGGGCGCACTCACCAAGGTAGAAGCGAGTTCCTCTAACTCCACAGCTGCCGACGCGAGCACCGATACTAACGGATTGGTCACCGTTACGGTTAAGGATAAGCCGGGCATGTCTCTGCCCCTTACTGGCCAGGCGGGCGTGACCATTACCTGGATCGCTGGCGGCGCCGTTCTCGCACTGGGCATCACGCATCTCGTGCGCTCCCGCAAGAACTCCGAGGACAACGCGGAGTAGCGCGTCTGCAATAGCAAGGTGCTAGGGTAGGTTAGTCGTGGGCCCCGCCGCGTGCGGGGCCCATCTAGTAGGGAGGCGCGCGTGGGCACGCATGCCAAGCACAACGGGAAGCGACGCCGGCTGCCGCGATGGGCAGACCGTCTCATCACGCTGCTGCTGATCCTTGTCGGCGTGGGCCTCATGGTGTGGCCGTGGGTGGTCGACATGCTCGAGGAGTACGGCGTGGGAGCGACCATCTCTGAGGTGTCGTCGCGTGTCGACTCGATGCCAGCCGAAGAGAAGCAGTGGTATCTCGACCAGGCCAACGCGTACAACAAGGTGCTTGCCGGCGAGGAGCCGGATATGGACGCCTCGCAGATCGTTGATTACAACGGGCAGCTAACCTATGACCGCGACCCCATGATGAGCTGGGTCGAGATTCCCTCCATCGACGTGAGCATGCCTATATACCATGGCACGGGTGATGCTGCGCTTATGGCTGGCGTTGGGCATCTTGAGGGCACGAGCCTTCCCGTGGGCGGGGAGTCGACTCACTGCGTGATTACGGCTCACTCCGGCATGCGAAACCTCCGCATGTTCGACGATATCCGGCAGCTTGAGCCCGGTGACCTGGTGCTGATTCACACCATGGTCGACGTGTACGCGTATCGCGTTACCTCCTCCGAGGTCGTGTGGCCAGATGAGACCTCGTCACTTGAGGTTGTGCCGGGCGAGGACTTGCTCACGCTGGTCACCTGCACGCCGTATGGCGTGAACGACCACAGGCTGCTGGTCCACTGCGAGCGCACGGACTATGTTCCCGAGGAGGCGGAGGAGCAGGCCTCCGTCACTGAGCGCCACTGGGGTGCGCGCGAGTGGGCAGTTGTGGTGGTAGCCGTGGCGCTAGTCGGCGTTGCCGTGGACGTGGTGGTGCACCATGCGCGCAAGCGGCACCAAAAGGGATAGGGTGTGGCCCACCGCCCTGCAGTGCCTTTTCTGCAGAGCGGGGTTACCGCCGCTGCTGCATGAAAACGTCCTATCGAACATCGTTTTCGCCGCTGCTGCATGAAAATGCCCTATCGAACGGTGCCTTAAGTGGTGATTCATCAATTCTTCAACTACATATGCACTACATTGCATAGTTTAATGAAAATATGCACCTTGTTGAAAATAAAGTTTGATCCTTGATGACAAGTCCAGAGAGGCGCCGTTCGATAGAGCACTTTTGTGCAGGGACACGCTAAATTCCGTTCGATAGAACGTTTTTGTGCATCCTGCGCCGCTACGCTAACGCCGCATTGAATCCGCTTGCCACCAGGTAGACCACCAGCAGCGCGATGGTGAGCTTGGTGTAGAAGTTCCGGCGCAGCGAAACGTACGCCACCCACTCGCGCACCAGCGCGTTGAGCGAGAAGTACAGGCGTACGTGCGCGCCAACGCCATCCGCGGGAATGCCCAGCTCGCGGGTGATGAGCAGCGCCCGGAAGACGTGGTAGTCGTCGGTCACAACAAGGATGCGGCCGGCGTTGCCTCCGTCCTTCTCGGCAAGCAGCCGAGCGCAATGCTTCAGGTTCTCCTGCGTGTTTGTGGACTTGTCCTCAACGAGAATCGCCTCTGACGGCACGCCGAGCGATTCGGCGTACGCGCGATTCGGCGTACGCGCGCATGGCGTGGGATTCTGGCTGCGCCTCGTCTGCGCCCTGGCCACCCGACATGAGCAACTTGGAGCCGGGGTTCCTTCGCCACATCTCCACGCCGCGCTCAACGCGGTGAGCTAGGAGCGGGGTTACCGAGCCGTCGGGCATGAGGCCGGAGCCAAGCACAACAATCCGCTGGTAGCGGCGGTATCGGTGGGGGATTTGCGCCACCAGGCCGCTCACGGTATAGAGCGTGAACGCCACGCCGGCGATGCCCAGGAGTATCGCCGCAAAGCCAAAGACCAGGTCGAGCACGCGACCGAGCACGGGCACGCTGGTAAGGGCGCTGCGCACCTGCGGCCAAACGATCACGTAGGCAACCATGAGGATGCCCAGCCCCAGTGAGAGCATGTTGCGCGGGTTTGTGCCCTCGCGTCGGATGAGCCGCACCCCCGAGGCAACGAGCGTCACCACCAGCGCAACGGGAAACGCCAGGAGTGCCACAGCCATGACGCCAATGACCACAAGGTTTATCTGCTCGGCAACGGGGTGACTCTCGAGCGAGAACGCCTGCAGGAGGGTTACCTCGATGGCCATGACGGCCGTCCCCACGGCAACGAGGAACGACAGCCCATACCAAAGGCTGCGCTGCTCGTGCGTGTGAAGGCGCCAAAACCAGAGCTGCCCTGCGACAGCAAGGCAGACGGCGGCAAGGGCGAAGGCTTCCACGGTGGCTCCTATCCTGCGAGAGATATCACGTTTATTGCGGTAACCACGATACCCGTTGCCAGCAGCAATGCGTTGGCGAGGCGCGAGTTGGCGTAGCGGCCCATGACGCGCTTCGAGCTCGTGAGGCGAATCTGCGTGAAGATCGTGATGGGCAGCTGCAGTGAGAGCAGCGCCTGCGAGAGGACCAGCCCCTGGAAGGTGTTCTCCACCAGCAGGCACGCCAGCGTTGCCAGGCCCATGCACAGCGCCACGCCCACGGAGGAGTGGCGGTCGTGGATGTCGTACTCCTCGCCAAACATGCCCGCGCTGATGGTGCCCGACGCCATGCCCGCCGTGACGGAGGACGAGAGGCCCGCCAGCAGCAGCGCCACGGCAAAGATGACCGTCGCCGCCGAGCCCAGGATGGGGGAGAGCGTCGCCGCCGCGGTCGCGAGGTCGTCCACCACAACGCCGCGCGTGAAGAACGTCGTGGCCGCCAGAATCACCATGGCGGAGTTTATCGCCCAGCCAACGCCCATCGAGAAGAGCGTGTCGAAGAGCTCATAGCGCAGGCGTTCGCGGATGACCTTCTCGCCCTGCTGCTCGTAGTGAACGCTCTGGATAACCTCGGAGTGCAGGAACAGGTTGTGTGGCATGACCACGGCGCCCAGCACGCTCATCACGATGGCCGCGGAGCCGACGGGGAAGCTCGGCGTGACCCACGAGACCGCGGCCTGCGGCCAGTCAACGTTCACCAGCGCAAGCTCGGCAAGGAAGGCCAGGCCAATGAGCGAGACAAACGCGATGATCCAGCGCTCGATGCGCTTGTATGAGTTGGTGGCCAGCATGGCAACCGAGAAGGCGCCCACAATGACGCTGCCCACGCGGACGGGCAGCCCAAAGAGCATTTGGAGTGCGATGGCGCCGCCAAGGACCTCGGCCATCGCGGTGGCGACGGTGGCCGCGTACGCGGTGGCGAGAATGGCGGTGCCCAGCCAGCGCGGGAAGTGCTTATGCGTTGCCTCGGCAAGACATTCGCCGGTGGCAATACCCAGGTGGGCGGCGTTGTGCTGCAGCAGGATGAGCATCAGGGTCGAAAGCGTCACTACCCACAGCAACCCGTAGCCAAACTGCGAGCCCGCCGCCATGTTCGATGCCCAGTTGCCTGGGTCGATGAAGCCCACCGTCACCAGCAAGCCGGGGCCAATGTGCTTGAGAATCTCGAGGCCCCCGTGGCCGCCGGTCTTCTCGGCGCCAAATTGCCTGGTCATCTCCTCACGAATGTCCATAGTTTCCTCCACGTGCATCGAGGTGCGCCGACCGCGTGCGGCGCGTTGCTATTATTAGTATCAGATACCATTATGCTCTCATTTGCGGCGCGGTAGTCATGCGGTGGGAATTTTGAGGGGTGACTTTTGAGGGCAAAGGGAAGCGCGGCGTCCCCAAAGTGCATCGAACTGCCCTTGGTTACATAAAATTTGGGAATTCTGCGCCGAAGTGGCCTTCGTTGCACTAGGTTTTGTCGGGGATCTGAGTATTGGCTCATACATCTTGCTATATGATTCAAAATACGCACTACATATTGTATGTGGGGGCAACCTCCTACTTGGGAGGTTCTCAAAACAACGTGTAACGAAGGCCACTTCGGCGCAACAAACCGAAAATTAGTGTAACGAAGGGGGTTTCGGTGCACGCGACAGCCATTCGCCGCAGCCGAACAATGCCCTAACAACATCTGCCAGCGCGGCTAATGGTTGCTTCCGCCCGCAATATCTCCGCCGGCTACCCTTGTTCTCGAACAACACGACCAATGACCCCTCCTCGCGCGGGCCCAGTCCGGTGGCATAACCCCTGGCTGGGCCCGTCCCCTTTGCTTGGCGCTGTTGTACCTGCCGTGACCCCGCTTCCAGAAACATGTGCTCTTTCCGCCGAGGACTGGCCGTGCCCCTTTGCAGCGCGCTCGTCAGGTACCATCGGTCGACGTGCGCCGAGCCAAAGTCGCCGGCCAGGGGGAGGGGAGCACCGCCATGACACTGCAGCAGCTTCGCTACGTGGTCGAGGTCGCCACGGCCGGATCGATCACCGCCGCGTCGCAGCGACTCTTCATTGCCCAGCCGTCGCTCTCCAAGGCCATCTCAGAGCTCGAATCCGAGATGGGGATCACGATTTTCGAGCGCTCCAGCAAGGGCGTCGTGCCTACGGAGGACGGCACGCGGTTCCTCTCGTACGCGCGGCAGGTGGTCGAGCAGGCCGACCTCCTCGAGGCCCAGTACAAGCACGGCATGCCGCCGCGCCGCGTCTTTGGCGTCTCGAGCCAGCACTACGCATTCGTGGTCAATGCCTTCGCCGAGTTGGTGCGCGAACATGGCGAGAGCCGCTACGAGTTCAGCCTGCGCGAGGGAACCACCTTTGGCACCATCGAGGACGTGCGCCTGCAGCGTTCCGAGCTGGGCGTGCTCTACCGGAACGACTTCAACCGAGAGGTGCTCACCAGCGCCATCCGCGATGCCGAGCTGCGCTTCGAGCCGCTCTTCGAGGCCCGCGAGCACGTCTTTGTGAGCAGGACCAACCCGCTGGCCGCGCGTGACTCCGTGACGCTGGCGGACCTGGCGCCGTACCCACGCCTCTCCTACGACCAGGGCTCGCGCAACTCGTTCTACTTTGCCGAGGAGCCCCACATCACCGAGCAGGTGGACAAGGCCGTGGTGGTCACGGACCGCGCGACCCTGTTCAACCTGCTCATTGGTCTTGACGGCTACACCATCTCCTCCGGCATCCTGAGCGTGGACCTGAACGGCGAGAACATCGTGGCCGTTCCGCTCGAGGATGGCGGCACGATGGAGCTGGGCTACATCCACCAGCCGCGCCGGCCCCTCTCGCCCATGGCGGAGCGATACCTCGAGCACCTGAGCGCCTACGTTGCGAAGTACATAGCCTCTGGCTATGGCAGGCAATAGCACATCGATAGTTCCTTTGACTTCTCGCAAGGGGCACCATTGCTCTTGTCAACGGCAAGAGAAAGGTAACCCCATGAGCATCGCATATGACAAGAAGACCCCGCACCGCTTTGACGTGGTTGGCAGCTTCCTGCGTCCCGCCCGCCTGAAGCAGGCGCGCGTCGACTGGAAGGCCGGGCGCATCTCGGCCGAAGAGCTTTCGGCCATCGAGGACGAGTGCATCCGTGACCTGGTGGCAAAGGAGAAGGCCGCCGGCCTGGGCGTGATCACCGACGGCGAGTTTCGTCGCGAGACCTGGCACCTCGACTTTATGTGGGCGTTCGACGGCGTGGCGCACAAGCCCACCGAGACTGGCCTGCCCTTCCACGACGAGGCCGCAAAGATCGATGACACCTACCTCACCGGCAAGATTGTCTACCGCGGCGGCCATCCCTTCATCGACCACTTCCGCTTCGTGCAGGACCTCGAGGACGAGAAGTGCGTGGCCAAGCTCACCATCCCGGCACCGGCGCAGTTCTTCGAGCAGTTCGCGATGCCCTTCAACCTGGAGGCAACGCGCCGCTACTACAAGACTGACGAGGAGCTGGCGGACGACATCGTTGCTGCGTATCGTGCGTTCATCGCCGACGTCTACGCTGCGGGCTGCCGCAACCTGCAGTTTGACGACTGCTCTTGGGGCATGGTCGTGGACCCGCACGCCGAGCAGTTCTTTGGCACCGACGCCGCTGGCCTGGAGCGCGTGAAGGAGGCCCTGCTCGACGTCAACAACCGAGCGCTGGAGGGCCGCCCCGCCGACCTCACGGTGAACACGCACGTGTGCCGCGGCAACTTCCACTCTACGTGGGCCTGCGAGGGCGGCTACGACGAAGTGGCGGACTTCCTTCTGGCGCGCGAGAATGTCGACGCCTTCTTCCTGGAGTTTGACGACGCGCGCTCGGGCGGCTTTGAGCCGCTGGCAAAGGTGCCGGCGGGCAAGAAGGTCGTGCTGGGGCTGGTGACCACCAAGTCTCCTGCGCTTGAGGATCCCGAGGCCGTGGTCGCGCGCATCCACGAGGCCGAGAAGTATGTGCCGCTTGAGAGCCTGTGCCTCTCGCCCCAGTGCGGCTTTGCGTCGTGCGAGATTGGTAACAAGCTGACCGAGGACGAGCAGTGGGCAAAGGTCCGCCTGGTGCACGAGGTGGCCGAGCAGGTCTGGGGGTAGGGGAGCGCGCGGGCGCTTGGCGTTGACGGCGGGGGTAGGCGGCGTGGCCTTCGCAGAGAAAAATAGTCGAGTTTTAGCAAATTCCCGACCACAACAAGTTAACCATGGTGTACTCTTCTCTTAGAGTTAAGTAAGGCTAACACCTGCGACACCGACTGCAGCGCAGGAGCACGAGCCGTTGACTCCCGCCGTAGTGCCCGGACCCTCTCCCCGGACCATCGGCACAACAGGCGCCGCCGACGTTCCCCTTTCTTGCGTCGGCGGCGCGTTCTTCTCGGCACAGTGTTCTATTCACAACATTATTTTTCGCTGCATCCGCAATTCTGGTATGGGGGCGGGGCGCTGCGGGTATACACACGTAAGTAAGAAAAAGGTAACTTTTACTTCGTACTTCACTAAACAATACCTGCGGCAGTCAAACCGCCACAGGCAACCACACGAAAGGTGGCACAACATGAGCGCAATCGAGAAGGTCCACGCACGCGAGGTCCTGGACTCCCGCGGCAACCCCACGGTCGAGGCAGAGGTCACGCTCGCCGACGGCAGCTTTGGCAGGGCGATCGTCCCCTCCGGTGCCTCTACCGGTGAGTTTGAGGCCGTCGAGCTTCGTGACGGCGACGCCGCCCGCTACCAGGGCAAGGGCGTCGAGAAGGCCGTTGCCCACGTGAACAATGAGGCCCGCGAGGCCGTCCTCGGCCTCGACGCCCGCAACCAGCGCGGCGTTGACGCGGCCCTTATCGCCGCCGACGGCACCCCCAACAAGGGCAAGCTGGGCGCCAACGCAATCCTGGGCGTGAGCCTGGCAACCGCCCGCGCGGCCGCTGCCTCCGCGGGGCTCCCGCTTTACGCCTACCTGGGCGGCCCCAACGCGCACACGCTGCCCACGCCCATGATGAACATCCTGAACGGCGGCGTTCATGCCGACAACAACGTGGACTTCCAGGAGTTCATGATCATGCCCGTCGGCGCGCCCAACTTCCACACGGCGCTGCGCTGGTCGGCCGAGGTCTACCACACCCTGAAGGGCGTCCTCAAGGATGCGGGCCTCTCCACCGGCGTAGGCGACGAGGGCGGCTTTGCCCCCAACCTCAAGACCAACGCCGAGCCCTTCGAGTACCTCATGAAGGCCGTCGAGAAGGCCGGCTTCAAGCCGGGTGAGGACTTCGTCTTTGCCATGGACCCCGCCACGAGCGAGCTCTACGACGCCGCAACCGGCACCTACGTCCTCAAGGGCGAGGGCCGCACACTCACCAGCGCGCAGATGGTCGACTACTGGGACAAGCTTGTCTCGTCCTACCCCATCATCTCCATCGAGGACGGCCTGGCCGAGGAGGACTGGGACGGCTGGCGTCAGCTCACGGCGCGCCTTGGCTCGCGCGTGCAGCTGGTTGGCGACGACCTCTTTGTCACCAACACCGCCCGCCTGCGTCGCGGCATCGAGCTGGGCGCGGCAAACGCGCTGCTCGTGAAGGTCAACCAGATTGGCACCCTCACCGAGACCCTCGAGGCCATGCAGACCGCGCAGCGTGCCCGCTACACCACGATCGTCTCGCACCGTTCGGGCGAGACCGAGGACACCACGATCGCCGACCTGGTTGTTGCCACCAACGCCGGCCAGATTAAGACTGGTGCGCCCGCCCGCTCTGACCGCGTGGCCAAGTACAACCAGCTGCTTCGCATCGAGGAGGAGCTGGGCGACGCCGCCGAGTACGCCGGCGGTTCCGCTTTCTACAACATCGCTCGATGAGACAAAGGGAGTTTCCCTTTGTCTCATCGGCGCGGGGAGGGTGGCCTCTCCGCGCCGTTTTTTCTAGTCCGCGATGTCGCTGTCGAGCGCGGCGCGCACGGTGTAGTCGGGGAAGGCCTCCTCGACCTCGCGCACGATCTGGTGGTACTCGCCCTGACGGTCAGGCGCCTCAAACGCGATGATAACGTCGAATTCCAGCAGGTGGCGCGCCTCGTCCACGTGGAAGCCGTGGAACTGCAGCACGTGGTCGTGCGCCGCCACGATGCGGCGCACACGCTCGCGCATGCTTGCAACGTCCTTGCTGGTGTTTCTCGAGTAGATTCCCACTGCCGCGATGATGACCTGGCCGTCCGTTCGCGCAAAGACGCGCTCGGCCACACGCCGCGAGAGCTCGTCGATCTCCTCGGCGGTGGTGGTGTCGGCCACCTCCACGTGGACCGAGCCAACCCTGCGCTCTGGTCCGTAGCTGCTGAGGAAGAGGTCGTAGACGCCCAGGACGCAGTCATCCTCGGCCACGATGCTCTTGACCTTCTCTGCAAGATCGGGGCTCACGCGCTCGCCCAGAATCTGGCTGAGCGTCTGCCAGAGCATCTCGAGGCCGGCCTTTACGATGAACGCCGAGATCACGGCGCCCACCCAGGCCTCAAGCGAGACGCCCCACACCAGGTAGACCACGGCGGCGCCCAGCGTCGACACCGAGAGCACGGCGTCCGAGAGCGCGTCCTGCCCCGAGGCCACCAGCGAGTCTGCGTTCACGCGCCTGCCAACAGACTGCACATGGCGGCCGAGAAGCACCTTGGCCACGACGCCGGCGGCAACAACCACCAGTGCGGCGGCGGAGTAGTCTGGCGCCTCGGGCGAGACGATCTTCTGCACGGATTCCACGGCCGAGGTGATGCCGGCGTAGAGCACGATGATCGAGATGACCATGGCCGTGAGGTACTCGATGCGCCCGTAGCCCATGGGGTGGCGCTTGTCCGGCGCGCGCCCGGCGAGCTTGGTGCCCACGATCGTGATGACCGACGAAAGCGCGTCGGAGAGGTTGTTCACTGCGTCGAGGGTGATGGCGATGGAGTTAGAGACCACGCCCACCACGGCCTTGAATGCGGCGAGCAGCACGTTGGCCACGATGCCGAGGATGCTGGTACGGACGATGGTCTTCTCGCGCTCGGTGGTGGGGATGGGCGCGGTCGCCTGGCTCTTCTCGGCGCTTCTGTCCTGCTTATTGCTCACTAGTTGTCGCTTCCTTCTGTCTGTGCGCATGCGTTGCTGCCGGTCGGCTCGCCATTGCGCACGCTGACGAGCACCTTTGCGAGGAGCCGCTTGAGCTCTGCGGCCTCGTCTGCCGAGAGGTGCACGTGGCACGCCATGGCCACCGGCACGGATGCCGCGCGGTCGCGAAGGTCGCGGCCCTTGGGCGTGAGGCGTACCTCAAGCACGCGCGCGTCCGCCACGCTTCTCTCGCGCGTGATGTAGCCGCTCTTCTCGAGCTTCTTCAGGACCGGCGTAAGCGTGCCCGAGTCCAGGTAGAGCCGCTCTCCGAGGTGGCTCACGGTTGCCGCGCCCTCCTCCCAGAGGACCATCATGCAGAGGTACTGCGTGTAGGTGAGGCCGAGCGGACCAAGCAGCGGCTGGTAGCTGCGGACGACCTCCTTGGAGCAGGCGTAGAGCGGAAAGCACAGCTGGTTGTCTAGGCGCAGGAGCTCGGCTGGGGAGGCCCCCTCCGTTGTGAAGGAGGCCTCCTGCGGTGACGCCTGCGACGATGCCGAGGCATCCACTAGAGTTGCGCCTCGATTGCGCGCTCGACCTCGTCCATGCTGGTGGTGGGCTCGAAGCGCGCCACAAGGTGGCCGTTGCGGTCGATGAGGAACTTGGTGAAGTTCCACATGATGTAGGCCTTCTCGCCGAACTTCTTGTTGTTGGCCTTGGCAAACTTGTCGAGCGCCGCCGCCTTGAGGCCGCTGCCAAAGCCCTGGAAGGGGCGCTCGGTGGCAAGCGCGGCAAAGAGCGGGTCCGCGGTGTCGCCGTTCACGTCGAGCTTCTTGAAGCGCGGGAACTCGGTGTTGAACTTGAGCGAGCAGAACTGGTTGATCTGGTCGTCGGACTCGGGCGCCTGGCCGGCAAACTGGTTGCAGGGGAAGTCCAGGATCTCGAGGCCCTGGTCCTTGTGGGCGGCGTAGATGCGCTCGAGGTCCTCATACTGGGGCGTGAAGCCGCAGCCGGTGGCTGTGTTCACAACGAGCAGGACCTTGCCGGCGTAGGTGCTCAGAGGGACGGTGCTGCCGTCCTGTGCGGTAACAGAAAAGTCCAGGTAGTTGGTGGTGTTCTCGGATGCCATGATGGCTCCCTCCTCTGGGCGTTGCGGCCCGGTGTTGTTGGTAACGGCTTCAGTATGGCGCGAACTGGCGGGCTGGCGGCGCTAATCGATTGAGTACAACCAATTGCACACAATTGATTTGTGATGCTTCTTGCGATGGCAGAGGAGATGGGCCCAACCGTTCGGAATCCGCGACATCTCTGACATGCCGCGCAATCTCGCCGTTTAGAGGCCTCTAACCGTTCGGAAAATTCCTAAATGGCGAAATCCTGCGGCAAGATGTTGCCGCCGAGAGGGACTGCCCGCCGAGAGGGGCGTCAGCCCGTTCGTTGTTACCGGCTCGACGCGAGCCGGCGGCGTCCGCCGAGTTGGCAGTCGAGAACCTCGATGCGCCGGTAACAAGCCTCCGGCGGTGCAGCTCCGCTATTCCCGGCTCGTCACAGGCTCGTCGCATCTGCCCAGTTGGCAGCCGAGATGCACGACGAGCCGGGAATAGCGGGATGCCCAGAAAACCAAAAAAGAGGGGTCCCGGCATAGCCGAGACCCCATACCTCGCAGCAAGCAAGCCCGCGCTACGCCCTCGGGTCCGCCACCTGCACCAGCTCGGTGCCCTCGGTGTCGTAGTCGTCCATGGTAACGCTACGAATTGCGGGGTCCTCGTAGGTGTTGAAGTAGTACGTGCGCGTGGCCGCGGAGTAGCCGCCAGTGTACACGGTGCGCTCAAACTCGCCGTTGGTCATGCGGGCCGCGCCGTCGATCATGGCAACGCCCTCAAGCTCGTGGAACATGCGGCTCACGTTTGCCTTCTCGCCCGACTGCACCGGATAGTGCGAGTTGAGATACGCAACGCGCACAAAGCGCGAGGTAGAGTAGTAGTCACCGGGAATCCCGCGCATGCCTGCGCCGGAGCCATAGGGGAGAAGCTCGGCCTTGTCCCACACCACGTTCTGCGGCAGCTCGTTGGAGACGTTCATGTAGTTGCGCAGGTTCTCGCGGTGCCAGGCAAAGCCAGGCTGGTTGGCCAGGACGTCCACGTCGTCGTGATAGACCTCCATGCCCTGGGCCGTCTGCTCGACCACAATGCTCCTCGTGGCGTCGCCAATGATCCAGTGCAGCAGCGACACGGGGTACTTATCGTTGATGGGCTTGCCAACAATCACCAGGTCATCAAGGGTGCGCTCGACCTCGTCAACGGTCGTGAAGTTGGCCACAACCCACAGTGGGAACTCGTAGGCGGCAACGTTGGTCTTGCCCTCAACCGGGGCGTCAGCGTACTGCGCATAGCCCGGGAAGTTGAGGCCGGCCACGCCCAGCCCAGAGGCGTTGGCGCAGTCAAAGTAGAGCGGCATTCCCTCCTCGACAATGCCCATGCCAATCACGGGCTCGCGCATGCCCGTAACGGCGCCAAACGGGGAGTTGGGCTTGAAGCCGCGCGGCGTCACCACGACGCGCTCGCCGTACCCGCAGCTCCAGTCGAGGTTTCGCGCGAGGTACATCTGACCCTTGTCGTCTGTGAACCTGATTGCCGTGCACATGACAATGCCTCCTGGTTCCTAGGAACGAGCCCGGCCTGCATGGACCAGTGCCGAGACCGTCCAAACGAGTGCCTGCTAGACCATGTCTACCCGCTCCGCACCAGTAATTCTCAGGTAAGCCGAGAAGAACTCGCGTAACGCACGAATGGTCCACGTGGTGTCGCGCGTGCCCGCCGTCTCGTAGCTGGAGTGCATTGCCAGCTGCGGCAGCCCAATGTCCACGGCGTGAACGCTCACTTGCGTGTTCGAGAGGTTGCCAAGCGTGGACCCGCCGGCCATATCCGAGCGGTTGGCAAAGGTCTGGTGCGGCACGTCGGCCTTCTCGCACAGTGACACAAAGACGGCCCGGCTAAAGGCGTCGGTCGTGTACTTCTGGTTGGCGGCCTCCTTCACCACCGGCCCGCCGTTGAGGCGGCAGCGGTTCTCGGCATCGTAGAGCTCGGGGTGGTTGGGGTGCAATGCGTGGGCGTTGTCGCAGCTCACAAGGAAGGAGCGCGAGAGGGCGCGCAGGTAGTCCTCCTCGCCCATGCCCAGCGCCGCGTTGGCGCGCACCAGCGTGTCGTGGAGCAGCGTGGACATGGCCCCCTGCTTGGTGTTGGAGCCAACCTCCTCGTTGTCGAAGCACGCAAAGACGGTGACGCAGCGGCGGTTCTTCTCGGCGACAAACGCCTCGAGCGACGCGAAGGCGCACTGTAGGTCGTCGAGCTTGGGGGACGAGACAAACTCGTCTGCCATGCCCCAGACGCACGGGCGCTCGCGGTTCACGAGGAAGAGGTCGCGCGCCAGGATGTCCTCGGGGCTGGCGCCCACGCCCTCGGCAACCATGCGGTCGAAGTCCTCCTCGTGCAGGCGACCGGCCGAGAAGAGCGGGCAGAGGTCGACGGCCTTGTTGAACGCCTTGCCGTCGTTCACGGAGCGATTGAGGTGGATGGCCACGCTGGGAATGAGCAGCAGGTCGCGGTCGGGGGCGAAGAGGCGGCTCTCGATGCCCGTGGCTGTGCGCACCAGGACGCGGCCGGCGAGCGACAGAGGCTTGTCGAGCCAGGTGTAGTCAATCATGCCGCCGTAGCCCTCGACGTTAAGACGCAGGTACTTCTCGGGTCCCTCGAGCACGGGCACGGATTTCACCTTGTAGGTGGGGGAGTCCGCGTGGGCCGCCGTCATCTGGAAGTGGTAGGTGTCACGGTCGAGGGCGTCCTCACCCACGCGAAAGGCGATGACGCTGGAGCCGTTGCGGGTGGTGTAGTACGAGCCGCCGGGCTTGACCTCCCAGGCGTCGCCCTCGGGCAGGCGAGTGAATCCGGCCTGGTCAAGGCAGGTGCTGATGGTTGCCGCCGTGTGGAACATGCTGGGGCAGCGATGGATGAAGTCGATGAGGCGCTCCGAGGTCTCAAGGTCCTCGGCTGTTGCGCCTTCTGCGGTGGGGTGCTTCTCGTCTGGCATGCGCGTCCTCTCTGTTGGTCGTAGCGAGTTGAGCGTAGCACGCGGGCGCGCACGACGCTGGGGACGCGATTTTCGCAGCGGTCCCGTACGAAGTCGCTGCTCGGGCATCAAATCGGCGCCGGAGGGTACGTTATCGCAGGAGCTCCGTACAAAACCCACGTTCGGGCGTCTAAATATTTGCGATTATCAGACATTTTTGTACATTCGGGCCATAGATCAGGTTGCCTGCCTGCTTGCCTGCCGCTCTGCTGCCCCACCGGCGGCTCGCCGGCCTACCGCCCAACCGGCGTGCGGCCGGAGCCACCGTCAAACCCTACGAAGCAACGTACGCGGCCACAGGTATCGCAAGCTCACTTATTGCTCGGGGGCGTCTCTTTGCCCTTGCTCGGCTGGCACATGCCCTCCGGCCTTCCATTCTCGTCTTCGTCGACGGCCGTGGCATCGACCGCTAGGCCAGAGCCGCACGAGGCACTCGCCAGTCCGTCCGAAGTGCCCGCAGGTCCACCTAGGGCGTTAGAGATCGTTGAGAGAATAAGGCTGCGAATGGCGGTGGATTGCCTGACAGGGATGGGTACCCGCTCGCCGTTAGTGAGGTTTATCTCGTCTCTGCCTATGCTCGACACCATGAGCGCATTGACCGCGTAGCTGCGATGTACGCGCACAAAGTAGGAGGGGAAGCGCCCCAGCGTGCTAGTTAGCGACTCACGCATCTTGAAGGGCTCGGGCGCCGTGTGAACCATGCTGTACTGGTGCCTGGCTTCAAGATAACTTGTGCGGGCGGGATCAACCACGTGATTCCTGCCACTGCTGTCTTTCATTACGAGCGGGCGTTTCTCCCACGTTGGGAGGTTAGCCAGAGCAATGGCCGATCCCATTGAGCGGCCGTAGTCGGTATCCATGAAATTGACGCCTACGGGGACGGATATGATTAGTTGAGCCAGCTTGATGCCGGCGAGAGTGTCTTTCCATACGGCTACGCTGGTTAGCTTGGTCTCGTGCTTCGCATCATTCGATACCGAAACAACGACAAAACATATTGATGTATTTGCGTCGCGGTAGGTTACCTCGCATCGCTGCGTCTCGTACTCAAGGCGCTGGAACAGTGGCTGCAGCTTAATGCGAAGCTCGACGAATTTGGAGGCGCCAATCCCAAGAGATCCTTCAAAAGGACCCACAAAGAAAAAGTCGGTTGCCAGCATGTCCGCGCACGCACTCATGTTTCCCTTCCATAGCTGGAGGAGAAAATCCTTCGTGGAAGCGATGAGATTAAATTCCCGCACGGACAGAGCCTTTTCGTGAACCAATGGAGCCGAGAAAGAACCGGGTACTCAACTGATGCGTCAAGCCATGGAGCAGCTTTACGGGCCCAAGCCACAAATGATAATGACGCTATGATTAAGCAGCCATTATATAATACCGAAAACGCAGGAACACAAAATGACTTGTCTGTTGAGACTCGATAAGCATCCATTCGGTCATTTTATTCGCTGCCGCCTTAGCACGTCTGTCTTCAGCGAAAGCAAGGGACTCGCACATCGGGTGCGGGCTGGCGAAAGGTGCGCTTCAGGCCAGCGCCAGGCCACTAACGAATTGCGACGGGTTCCAACATAAACGCGTGTCGCTTGAGCTTGGGATATGGGGTAGCGCGGAGAGAGCTGATACAAAACCGCATGGAGTAATGTCAAAGCTGCCATATAGCCGTCTGGTTGTCGTCAGATGTAAGGGCCGGAATTCGGTGATGCTCCTTCCTCAAAGCAGACGTTTACGTTTGACTTCGAGGCGCTTGATGGTGCTCCGCTTCCCGGGGGCGCCCAGAACGGCAAGCTCGTGGTGACCATCTACGGCGAGGGAACCGTCGAGCTTGGTCAGGTTAGCTTCGCTAAGCCCGGCTACGTATACCGCTGTTACGAGGAGACGGGCGATGCCGAAGGCTATACCTACGACCAGACCGTGTATACCGTTACCTATGAGGTGACCGAGACCGTTGATGGCCTCGATTACACACGCACCATTACCAAGGACAACGGCGAGCAGGCAGAGGGTCTTGACTTCACGAACTCCTATAAGAAGCCCGTTGAAGTGGCAAAGAACCCTAATACCTCAGATGCAACTCCTGTTGGTACCATGCAGGTGATCGCAGCCTTGGGCGTTGCGGCTATCGCGATTGCCCTTGTCGCCCGCTTTGGAAAGCAGAAGAAGCAGAACTAGCACTAGATAACAATTTGATTCACCTGAACCGCCCCTCTTGAAAGAGGGGCGGTTCTCCTTTAGGCTACCTTACGTTGTATGAAAGACGGGCTGGCCTTTGGCAAGCCGCCCGAGAGACGGGAGAGGACCTTGCGCAACTAGACGCTGCCCCATTGGGCGAGAAGTACATGCCCACCCGCCGGCGCGTTGCGCTGGCCCTGCGTCTGTGAGGTCTTTATGCAACTTAACCTTACCAACATCCACTACAGCTATGCCGGGAGTCCGCGTGAAGTGCTTCACGGCGTTACCTTAAGCCTGCCCACTGGCTGGACCGGCGTGGTTGGCGACAACGGCTGCGGCAAGTCCACGCTTGCTCGGATTGCCACGGGCGAGTTGCGTCCTACGTCGGGGAGCGTGGGGCCCACAGGCCTTGTCGCCGCATACTGCGAGCAGGACAGCGCGCTTGCTCCTGCGGGGCTTCTCGACTTTGCCGCTGCTTGGGACCGCGATTCCGTGCGCCTGCGCGACGCGCTGGGCATTGGCGACGATTGGGCATGGCGCTTTGGCGAGCTCTCCTCCGGGCAGCAGAAGCGCCTTCAGGTGGCGGTGGCACTCTGGAGCCGACCGGACGTGCTGGTGCTGGATGAGCCCACAAACCACCTTGATGCGCCTACGCGCAAGGCGGTCCTACTCGCGCTGCGTTCCTTCTCTGGCGTGGGAATTCTCATCTCGCACGACCGAGACCTTCTCGACGCGTTGGTGGAGAGATGTGTCTCCTTTGAGGGAGGAGAGGTGCTCGTACGGCCTGGCAATTACTCGCATGCCTTTGAGCAGCGGCAGCGCGAGAGTGCGGCAGCCGCAGACGCTCAGGCGCGTGCGAGGCGAGAGGAGCGTCGCCTGGCGGCCGAGCGCCAGCGACGGGTGGAGGCTGCCTCGCGTGCGGGCGGCCTGCGGAGCAGGCGCGGCCTTGACCCGCGTGACCATGACGCACGCGAGAAGATTGGCCGCGCGATTGTCTCGGGCAAGGACGGGCGCGCCACGCATCTTGCCACAACACTTGATG
Organism: Tractidigestivibacter scatoligenes; assembly: GCF_001494635.1. Lineage (GTDB taxonomy): Bacteria > Actinomycetota > Coriobacteriia > Coriobacteriales > Atopobiaceae > Tractidigestivibacter > Tractidigestivibacter scatoligenes. Next base: position 893,944 of record NZ_LOJF01000001.1, read on the forward strand.
CACGTATTAGGGGCGAGCGCGACCGTGTGCAGGCGTCATACGTCGAGCGGTGCTATGACGGCAACGTTCCTTCGTTTGGCGAGCGGTCGAGAAGGTCGGTCATTGCGCGGTTGCCGGGGGGGACGGTGCGCTATGGTGGGGTTCCAGATGCCCCGGGTGTTGCTGTGCCGGAGCTGTTCCTTGGTTCGGCGGACCATGTTGGCGTTGTTGGTCCCAATGGATCAGGTAAGTCGACGCTGGTCAGGGCACTTGTCGCAGCGGTTCCCAAGGATGTTCCCATGCTTTATGTGCCTCAGGAGATTGGCGTGGATGCGGCAAGGCGTGCCCGCGCTCGGCTGAAGGACCTTGCCGCCGATGAGAAGGGGCAGGTACTCTCCGTTGTGGCGCAGCTCAATTCTCGGCCTGATGCGCTGCTTGAGGAGGGCGAGCTAAGCCCTGGTGAGTTGCGTAAACTCGTGCTGGCGGAGGCGGTTCTCACAAAGCCGCAGCTCTTGGTGATGGACGAGCCAACAAATCACCTCGACCTGCACTCAATTGAGGCGCTGGAGCGTTTGCTCTCCGACTTCCCTGGCGCGGTGGTTCTGGTTTCGCACGATGCGCGGGTGGTGCGGTCGAGCTGCGGGAGAATCTGGGAACTGCTGCCGGCGAGTGGTGACGACTTTACCAGCGGTGCGGTTCTGGTGGAGCGCTGAGCGTGGTTTGGGGCGCCCTACATGGGGACGCTTGAGCTTATTGCCAAGATAGAAGTGGCCGCCCGGCACGTGGGGGTGCCGGGCGGCCTGCTTGCAGCGTATTTCTCGCGTCTTACGCGATGAACTCAAGGAAGGCTTCTGCCTGGGCGGAAAGGGCGGCCTCGTCTTCGGGGGAGAGGGTCAGCGTGCCGGACATCCAGGACTCGCCGGAGAGGGCGATGCCGGTCTCCTTCTCGGTCATGACCTGCGCACCCACAAAGGCGAGAAGCGCGTCGAGCGCGGCACGCATCTCGGCGGTGGCGGTGCGGCCACCCGCGCCGGAGACGGTTGCGCGCATGCCGCCGGAAACGGCGGTGTCGCGACCCTTGCCGGGGAGCGGCCTGCTCAGCCAGTCGACCAGGTTCTTCACGTGGCCGGGGAACGAGGCGTTGTACTGCGGGCTCACAAACCACACGCCGTCGGCCTGACGAACGGCCTCGCGCACGGCTGCGACCTCCGGGCGCTCGGGATCCTCGAGGTCCTGGTTCATGAGGGGCAGTGCCGAGTAGTAGAGCCTGCTCACGTTGGCACGGCCCTCAAGCAGCGCCTCGATGCGCTGGGCCAGCTGCTCGTTGAAGCCGTTCTTGCGGAGGGTCCCCACCACGATGAGGACGTTCTTCTCTGCCATTGCTCTCTCCTGTTCAGTCGGGTGTGTCGACTTGGTAGCAACTCTGTACTAAAATCAGTGTACCCAATATATGTGAGTGTTTGTATAACGTTTTTTCTCGATACTTGGTATTAGTTGAGATACCATCTGCTACCAGCAGGAAGGGACGGCATCGCATGCGAAGCACACCCAAAGACTTTGGTGTCTGTCCATTTGTGACCGCACAGTGGCTGCTTCAGGGCAAATGGTCGATCGTGATTCTCCATCACCTCAGCGAGGGCAAGCTGCGCTTTGGCGAACTTGAGCGCCGCATGCCCGAGCTTACGCACTCCACGCTCTCCTCGCAGCTCAAGCGGCTGGAGACAGAGGGGCTGGTGCGCCGCGAGGTCTTCCCGGAGGTGCCGCCGCGCGTGGAGTACTCGCTCACGCAGGTGGGGGAGGACTTTGTTCCGGTGCTCTCGAGCATTGAGACGTGGGGCGAGGGCTACATCGAGCACCTGCACAAGGGGGATGTCGAGCTGCGATAGGGACGGGGCGAGTGACCGTCGCGGGTGCGTGTAGCCGCGGTGGCGACTGCGGCGGTCGCCGGCGCGGCGCTAGTCCTTGGCGCCGAGAAGCCCGCTCACTACGCTTACGATGAGCGCGACAAAGAGTGTGCCCCAGAATCCCGTGACAACCACGCCCATGCCAAAGACGCTTGAGGCGAGGTTGGACGCGAGCGACACCATGAGCGCGTCGATCACAAACGTGAAAAGCCCCAACGTGAGGATTGTCGCTGGGATTGAGAGAATCTGAATGATGGGCTTCACGATTGCGTTCATCACGCAGAGCATGAGAGCAAAGGCCAGGTACGCCGCCCATTGCGGTTGGCCAATCACGTGCGCCGAGGGGACAAGGGCAACCGCGACAAATGACGCTATGGCGGTCGCAAGTACGGACATAAGCGTTCTCATGGCTGCTCCTCGCGTTCCAGGGCCGGTGTTGGTTGTTCCATGATACCCGAGCCCGCCGCGGGATTAAGTTGCCCGGTAATGGGATCCCGTTACCGGGCAAACGAATCCCATGGCCAGGCAAGTTAATCCCGCGGCGCCGGAGGACGCGTTTCCGCAGCAAGTGCGTACAATAGCGGCTCTCCGGCGTCATTTTGGCGCCGGAGGGACCATCTCGTACGTGATCCCGTCGAGAACCCTCGTTCAGGCGTCATATTCTCTCCGGAGGGCACGTTTTGGCAGTAACGACCCTAGAACCTTCGCTCCAGCGTCATTTTGGCGCCGTAAGGACGATTTTCTCCGGTTGTTCTCGGGGCAGGGTCGAAAGGGTATGCGGCGCGAGACTCCCGGAGGCCGAAAGAACCGTGGACACACTGAGAAGTTCAATTTCTCGCAGTACGCCGTGATGGGCAGTGCTACTCTGTCAATAAATTGAACTTCTCGTTCTAGAAATTGAACTTTTGAGGTCCAACGTATTGGCGGCCGAGAAGAGAAATTGAACTTCTCGCACCACGCCCAGCGGGCACCCGGAAGGGAGAGGTCGTGGAAGGCCAGAACCACAAGGACTTCTCGGCGCGCCTTGGCCAGGCCATGGACGAACGCGGCCTGCGTCAGGCAGACCTCGTTCGCATGGCAGCAGCCGATGGCGTCAAGCTGGGAAAGTCGCAGCTCAGCCAGTACCTAAGTGGCAAGACAGAACCGAGAAAGGCAACGCTCGCATTTCTCGCTACCGCCCTCGGCGTGAGCGCCGAGTGGCTCTCGGGCGAGACCGATAACGCCGCCGCGCCACCAGAAATGAGACAAAGGGACAGTCCCTTTGTCTCATCCACCCCCACCAAGAAGAAGGAATCCACCATGCCTCGTCGCCAGTTCAAGAAGTCATCCAAGCTCGACAACGTCCTCTACGACATTCGCGGGCCCGTGCTGGACGAGGCGTACCGCATGGAGGACCAGGGCATCCACGTGCTCAAGTTGAACATTGGCAACCCCGCGCCGTTTGGCTTCCGCACGCCGGACGAGGTCGTGAAGGACATGCAGGACCAGCTCACGGAGTGCGAGGGCTACTCCAACAGCCGCGGCCTCTTCTCCGCGCGCAAGGCCATCATGCAGTACGACCAGCTCAAGGGCATCCCCAACGTGGACGTGGAGGACATCTACACCGGCAACGGCGCCTCGGAGCTCATCCAGCTTGCGATGAACGCCTTCATGAACGAGGGCGACGAGATTCTCGTCCCCAGCCCGGACTACCCGCTGTGGACCGCCTGCGCCACGCTGGCTGGCGGCACCGCCGTGCACTACATCTGCGACGAGAAGGCCAACTGGTACCCTGACATCGATGACATCCGCAGCAAGGTCACGCCGCGCACCAAGGGCATCGTCGTGATTAACCCCAACAACCCCACGGGCGCCCTGTACCCGCGCGAGGTGCTGGAGCAGATCGTGGACGTGGCGCGCGAGAACCAGCTGGTCATCTTTGCGGACGAGATTTACGACCGCCTGGTGATGGACGGCAAACAGCACGTCTCCATCGCGAGCCTTGCACCGGACCTGTTCTGCATCACGTTCAACGGACTTTCCAAGAGCCACATGGTGGCGGGCTACCGCATTGGCTGGATGAGCCTTTCGGGCAACAAGCGCATCGCAAAGGACCTCATCGACGGCATCAACATGCTCTCGAACATGCGCCTGTGCTCCAACGTGCCAGCGCAGTCCATCGTGCAGACGTGCCTGGGCGGCATCCAGCGCAGCCAGGGGCTTCTCGTTCCCGGCGGGCGCATCTACGAGCAGCGCGAGTACGTCTACGAGCGGCTTTCCAACATGGACGGCGTCACGGTGACCAAGCCCGAGGCCGCGTTTTACATCTTCCCGAGGCTTGACCCGGACAAGTTCCACATCACCGACGACGACCAGTTCGCGCTCGACCTGCTCAAGGACGAGCACGTCCTTATCACCGCGGGCAAGGGTTTCAACTGGGAGAAGCCCGGCTACTTCCGCATTGTCTACCTGCCGCGCAAGCACACGCTGCACGAGGCGATGGACAAGCTCGAGGACTTCCTGAGCTACTACCAGCAGTAGGCAAGGCCAGGGGATAGGCCCCTGGGCTAGGGCATCTGGGCTGATGGGTTCGTGCAACCGAATTCCTTGTGGTATTGGCTGCGATATGTACCGGCTGCGGTTTGTACCCAAAATGGGTACAATATGGGTACAACAAGAAGGAGGTATTCTATGGCAACCGCAGCAGTGACAAGGCGCGCGGAGATCAAGACGCGCACATCCGCCGAGGTGAAGAAGGGTGCGACGGAGGTATATGCGCGCTGGGGTCTTAGTCTCAACGACGCAATCAACACTTTCCTCATTAAGTCAATTGAGGTTGGGGGGCTTCCGTTCGACCTGCGGCCGGAGGCGCCTTCATACGACGCCATCGCAGCGATAGCCTATAAACCGGAGTTGAACACCGAGGGCGTCGCCATGCTGCCAGCGGAATGGGACGACGGCGATGAGTGAGCATGTCCCGCAACCGTGGGAAGTGTGGCACGCCCGCTTTGACTTCTCCGAGGGTCATGGCTACAAGTACCGGCCCGTCATTGTGCTCGCGACGCGGCCAGACGGGTTGCTCGTAGCCATGGTGACGGGTTCCAGCAACAAGCTTGCTCTTGAGCACGACTACCCCATACGAGAGTGGGAGGCCGCCGGGCTCGACAAGCCCTCCATCGCGCGCCTTGACCGCATTGCCGAGATACCTGCCGGATACCTAGGCAACGCAGGACGCTTCGGTCGCCTTGCCGACTCTGACATCGCTGCTATCAAAACGATACTTGCCGAAATCACACGATAGGGTTTCATGGTGCCAGAGTCAGATTGCTGGCTATTGATTGATGCTTTGTATGGGCAGCTGCGAATGACGCATACGCCGACGAAACCGGAAGACGATGGAAAAACATGGACAAGCTCGCATACCTTGCGAAAACGCTCTCGCGCACTACTCGTAAGGACTATGAGAACTACGTCGTAAACGCTGTATGGAATCGCTTGGGGGATGACACACTAAAGCCGGTGTCGCAGCAGTGGCTTGCAAGGCCTGATGGCAAAGGCTACTTCATCGACCTGTACTTTCCGCAGGTGAACCTTGGTGTAGAGTGTGACGAGCCATTCCATCACAATCAAAAAGCTGCCGATAGGGCACGCGAGCTTGACCTGATGGACATTCTCAATCAGATCGATGCAAATCATGGCTACAAAGCTTTACATATTGATATCTCCAAGGGCTATGACAGCGTAAATGCCCAGATAGATATGGCTGTAGAAGAGATTCGCAGTGAGGCCCAGAGGCGTAAAGACGCCGGAGACTTTACTGAGTGGTCTCCTGACGCGGGAGATGAGACAAAGCTGGATGGTCGACAGTCAATCTCCGTGGGAGATGGGCTGTCATTTCGGACTATCTGCGATGTCTGCAATGAGGTGTTCGACTCGGGCTATCAAGGGCAGCAGCATGCATATTTCAGGCCACAAGGCCCATTCCGTAAGAGTTATCCCTCGTATATGGCGTGGTTTCCCACAAAGATGGCGGTTGAGGGAAAGGGGAGAAAGGGTTGGCTCAACATTGTCTCCCCGGACGGATCTGTAATCTGTGAAGGCCGTGAAGGCGAGAACTACGAAGGCGATGGAGATAGTTCTGCTCGAGTGGTGTTCGTCATGGTAAAAGATCCCATCACTGGCGTGAGCGGCTATCACTTTCTCGGAGTGTTTGAACCTCGTGGAACGAAGGAAGTCAACGGCCAACAATATAGGCTCTACCGCCGCATTGCTGAGAGCTTTCCCATTCTGAGGGGATAAGTTCTGGTCACTGGCGGATGGCTGTGGCGACAATGGCTTTGTCACGCATAATGGTTCTAACCAGCCAAGTGTCGGGATGGACGAAGCGGCGTTGGCGGTGTGGTGCGGCGCAACAAACGTGGGGGAGGCCATGCTCATGGGCAAGTACGACTACCAGGAGACAATCGACAGGCTGCGCGCCTTTCGCGACCAGCGAGAATGGCGCCAGTTCCACAACCCCAAGGACCTCGCCATTTCGATAAGCCTCGAGTCGGCGGAGCTGCTCGAGGCGTTCCAGTGGTCCGGCGCAGACACCTCGGCGGACGGCCGCCTGGATACGATCTCGGAGGAGCTGGCGGATGTCCTCATATACTGCCTGTTCATGGCCGACGCCTGTGGGCTTGACCCGCTCCAGATCGTGAACGAGAAAATCGACGCCAACGCCAAGAAGTATCCCGTCGAGCTAAGCCGCGGCAACGCCAAAAAGTACACGGAGCTGTGAGACAAAGGGACTGTCCCTTTGTCTCATGCAGCAAGGTAGGGGAGAAACCCATGTCGGTCAGGCAACCCGTTGTCATAGACGTTCCGTTCCATGAGGACGACATCCAGATTGAGCAGAGCATCGATCAGGTGCAGCGCGAGGTTGATGGCCGCGAGCTCTCAAACAGCGCGCGGATGCTCCTCAAGACCTACCCCACTGTCTACATCATTCGCGGCAAGCAGCACAGGCGCGCTCGTAGCGGCTATGAGTTCGACGAGTTCGTGCTCTATGTGGGCGAGACAAACTCCATTGTGCGGCGAACCAAGGAGCACTACACCGACGATGTCACATATCGCACCGAGCAGGGCAAGCGGGTGTGGCAGCAGCTCAATCGGCCCGGCAGCCGCATGCTGGTCATTGGGCAGGACCACTTCAACAAGTCGCTTACCCTTGACCTCGAGAACAACTTCCTAAGCTACCTTCTCGCTTCCGGCGCAGAGCACGTGACCTTGGCAAACGGTCGTGGCAATCCGCAGGCAAACTACTACACCAAGCCTGAGCTGCCGATAATCACCTCTGCCGTGTGGCGCAAGCTCAACCACTACGAGCCGGAGCTCTTCCCGGCCGAGTCTGTCATCCGGGACTCCGCCATCTTCAAGGCATCGCCGTTTCGCGCGCTGGGCAAAGACCAGATTGCGGCGGAAGATGCAATTCTCGGCCGACTGCGCGACCTCATGGACGGCTGGGCCGCCGCGTCGCAGCCGCAAGACCCCAGCGCTCCCGTCGAGAACGGCGAGCTCATCGTTGTCGAAGGCATGGCAGGAACCGGCAAGACGGTTCTTCTCAGCCATCTGTTCCTGCGTATCATGAACGAGCTGGGGGTCCAAGAGGCCGGCGGCGTCTCCGCGGGGCCCCGCCGTCCCGTCAACGCCTGCCTTCTGGTGAACCACAACGAGCAGCTCACGGTCTACAACGCCATCATGAAGCGCCTTGGCCTCCAGAACAGGGACAACGTGGTGGTGGACAAGCCGACGCCTTTCATCAACAAGCATAGCGAGGCCGGGCACGGCAACGGCCTAGCGCGCCAGGACTATCCCTGCAGCCCGGTCGATATTGCCCTTGTCGACGAGGCCCACCTCCTTCTCACCCAGGGCAACCAGGGCTACGCGGGCAGCAGGAACATGCTCGTTGACATCATGCGTCGTGCGCGTGTGGTGGTTGCCGTCTACGACCTTGAGCAGGTGCTGAGAAAGTCGCAGGAGCTTGATGCCTCGATGAAGTGTGCACTCTTTCCCGACGGGCGCTTCTCGGGTGGGAAGGTTCTTTGCGCGAGAAGGGCCGCCGACGTGTCCGGGTTCCCGTTCCACGTGGAGAACCTGCTTCTGCGACAGCAGTACCGGATTGATGCCTGCGACGAGATCGTGCGCTGGATTGATGACTTTGCCAACGGACGGGGAGTGGGGCCGATTCCTCACGACCCACCGCGTGAGGGGCATAGGCCCTACGAGATCAAGGTCTTTGACTCGCCGTACGACCTGAAGTTGGCAATCGAGGACCATGCTTCGACCTTTGATCCGGCTACGGGAGAGATTGTGGACGATACCTCGCACGGGCTCTCGCGCGTGCTGGCAACGTATGACTGGCCGTACTCGAGCAAGTCCAAGCCGGCATCGGGTGTGTGGGAGGTTCGCATTTATCGCGAGCAGAGCGGCTGGGTGTCTCTGGACAAGAACGGGGACGTGAGCGAGATGCGGCACGGGCGGGCATCCGTTGCGGCCGAGGAGCCCCCGCACACGGAGTACTTCCACATGCCGTGGAACTACGAGACGTCTGCCACCGAGGAAGAGGCGGCAGACGAACGCGGCAAGGCTTGGGCTGAGCAGGGCCACACGCTGGGGGAATGCGGCTCGATTTACACTATCCAGGGGTTCGACCTCAACTACGCGGGCGTGATTATTGGGCCATCTGTTTGCTGGCGAGAAGGGCGGCTGGTGTTCGATCCGTCAAAGAGCTGCAACTCGCAGGCGATTAACGGCAGCGAGGACCCAGAGGCGAACCTCCGACATGAGCTCAACGTACTGCTCAAGCGAGGCGTTCACGGACTGTACCTCTTTGCCGTGGATGGCGCGCTCGAGCATCACCTGCTAGAGATGCAGGCATGAGACAAAGGGACAGTCCCTTTGTCTCATCGGCGGTTGTGGCTGCTACCTGTCCCAGCCGTCGTCCCAGCTGTCTCGCGGGGAGTCGTCCCAGTTCTCGTTGTTGGCATAGAGGCCGCCCTCGTTGCAGTAGCCCCGAGATGAGCCGCCCTTGGAGAACCCGCGCGTGAGGAACGGGTTCGGCCTGGTGTCCACAAACTCGTCGGGGTCGTACGCGGCGCGCTTGCGGCGCTTCTTCCTGCCAAAGACGAGTCCCACGGCGAGCCTCCCATAACGTGGTTTTCCTTGCTGAAACAATAGCACGAGACAAGGGGTTCCCCGTCCCCTTTAGAGGAATCTCGTTGCGCAGAGACATCGGGCAGGCCTCAAGCTGGCTTCCGAGCAACCCGCGGATGCCGAAATCGCGCGATGGCACCATCCACGAAGGCCGTGCAACTGTCACTCCAACGGGAAACACGCCCTAAAGCCGCGCGCCGCGTAATAGGAGTCGGCTCCGTTGCAGTAGATGAACGTGCGGTCGTATCGCCTGCTGCCAAAGAGGGCGCCGCCCTGGGCGCGCATGTCTTCCGGAGTCTTGATCCAGCTGCTAGTCCTTGCGTCGAGAGGGTCCAGCTCCTGCATGGCGAGGTAGATCTTCTCGTCCACAAGCTCCAGACCATTCGACTCCGCCAGCTCGCAGGCGCTGGTTGCCGGCGGGTTACGCTTCCTGCCCAGGCGGGCGGCCCTGTCGTAGCAGACGGACCGGCGTTGCGGGGACTCGGGCGAGAAGTCCGCAACGTAGAGGAGCTCTTGGTAGAGGAGGACGTCCGGCTCACCACACGTCTCCTCGCGGTAGGCAAGGGCGCGCAGGCGCGCGTCGTCGAGCTGTCGTGCGACGTCTTCCCAGGTAACGCCGGGGTGTCTCTCGGGGTGGCTTTCGAAGCGGGCCTTGAGGGCGTCCATGGGCCTCCTTATTCGAGTGCGGCCAGACGGGCTGAGGCATCAACCAAAGAGAGACCCATTGCGCCTCACGACGACTCGGCAGGTCATGATGATGGCCGCAAACAACGCGATTATTAGGACAATTGCAGCAGCATCTGCCGCCGGACTGGGCAGCAGAAGCGAGAACCCCAGAAGCACCACGCACGCGCCAGTTGCGGCAAGCCAGCGACCGCTTTCGCGCGCGAGGGCAGGGCGGTCGGCGGCGGGAACGTTCACGTAGTGGTAGCTGTGCAGGAAACGCACGCTGCCGGTGCGCATCTGCCATACGGCAAGCACGAGGACGAGGCCGCCGACAACAGCGCAGACAACGCAGCCGAGAACCACATTTCCGTCCATGCGATACCTCCTGTTTGCGTGCGGTGGAGTTACCGTGCCTGGTGACGCAATTATGCTTCAACTTTGCGTAGGTGCGATTGCATTTTGGGCCTTCTCGCCATGCCCCGGAATGGGATTCATTTGCCGGGCAACGGAATCCCATTACCGGGTAACGGAATCCCGTTGCGCGGTAACTAAATCCCATATCGGTTTGGGTGGCAGCTGTCGCGCTTTGCTCAAGGCGCCTTGAGGTCTTCAACATTGGGACAGAAAGGTTGCGCAACAAATTCAGCAACATGGGAGTCAGCATCAACCTGACCTGAAAGCAAGGTCAGGCTTCTGTACCTAACCAAGAGTCGGAGGTTGATGCTGATGAAGGAACGCACCGCACAACATCTTGCGAAAAGCAACAAAGTCCGAGGGGTTGGCCTTCGAGCCTCAATTATTGCCGCCAGCGCGGCCGCGATGATAGCCACATCAACCGCCGCTCCAGCGCTTGCCGAAGAGGCGGATGGTGTGGCGGGAAGCGACACTCCCTCGACTACATCTACGAACGCCGCAGACAATAAGGCCGAGCTGGAAAATGCTCAGAAGGCGGCCGACCAAGCGCAGGCGCAGCTCGAATTCGACAAAGCAAAGCAGGCCCAGGATCAGAAGGAGGCCGTCGATAAGACCGAGACGGCGCGGAACGACTCTGCCGAGCAGGCGTCCGATGCAAGAAACGCTGTGGATGCCGCCAACAAGGCTTCTGGCGATGCCTCAAATGCGCTAAATAACGCCGAGAAGAACGAGGCAGACGCCGAGGCGAAGAGCGATGCGGCAAACGAGGCGGCCCAAGGCATAACCAACGCCGACGTCAGCAGGGCGAAGAGCGATGCCGAGCAGGCTGCGGACAACGCCGACCAAGCTGAAGCGGCCGTGAAAGACGCCGAGTCAAATGCCCAAAAAGCACAGTCTGACGCTGACGTCGCGAAGGAACGGCAGGATTCCGCTACTGCAGACGTTGAGGCAAAGCAGGACGAGAAAAACGCTGCCGACACCGATGTGACGAAGGCGCAGTCCGCCCTGGATTCTGCAAACGCTAAGCTGGACGAAGCGAAGAAGAACGCTACGGATACTGCCGCAGCTATCGACAATGCTCAGAAAGCGCTTGACGCTGCAAATGACGCGCTTGCCAAGGCGCAGGCCGACGCATCCAATGCAAGCTCGAAGTACACGAATGCCATTACCGCCGCCGGCAATGCCCAGAGTGCCGTGGACTCCGCGAAGAGCGCCCTTGACGCGGCAACCGAGCGTCAGAAGAAGGCGGCCGATGCCGTAACCGCTGCTCAGAATGCCCTCGATGCCGCTAGGGCCAACGCTGGCGTTGACTTCGCTACCACGGACGCCGGAAAGCAGGCCCAGGGCGCGTTTGACGCCGCGAGGGCAGAGCTTGCAGACGCGCAGGCACAGCAGGCCGCGGCGCAGAAGAACCTCTCTGACGCGAATGCCACCCTTTCTGCAGCCGAGGAAAACCTGCAGAAGCTCCTGAAGGCAAGCGAGGATGCGGCTCAGTACGAGCAGAACACCCTTGGCTTCTTCAAGTGGATGGGGAACGAGACGGCGGCCAAGCTGCTGACCGATTCGAAGTACACCGGTACAGACATCAACGGGCATACATTCCTGTCATACACGGATTTGATTAGCTCTGAGGATGCGACTTCTCTGAAGAACTTCGCTAGGGCTCTGAACTACATCGACGAGTGCAACAAGATTCGCACTGAGCGCGTTAAGACATCGGCATTGAAAGTTGACCTTATCCTCATGGCCCTTGCTGAGATTAATGCCAACTATTCATACGTGGATACTGATAATCATGCCGTTAATTTGGGCGAGAAAGCGTATTACGAATACTACGACGAGGATCTAGGGGAGCGGACGAGGTATATCGCCGCGAATGAGAACTTGGCCGGATATGGCCGATACGATCCTGACAAGAACCCTTATGAGCCGTTCCAATACTGGTATGACGATGAAGAGGCAGAGGGCGGTGGCGGCCACTACTACAACATTAGAAATCGAGCAGTTGACTTCACCGGATTTGGGTGCAACACATCCGGAAACGCAAACGGAATGTATGTTGCTGTGCAAAACTTTTATGGTGGCTATGCATATGGCGCGAATGCTTCAGAACGCGTGCTTTACACCACCAGCGACCTTCGCGCCAAGCTCCAAGAGTACCTGGCCCTCTGCACCACGCCGAGCGCCGATGAGCTTGCTGCCGCCAAGCAGGCCGTAACGGATGCCAAGGCTGCCGTCACCACGGCGACAACTGCCCTGTCCATGGCAAACGCCAACGTCACCGCCAAGAAGGCAGCCGCCACATCTGCGCAGGACGCCTACGCTTCCGCCAAGCAGGCATACGAGTCCGATGCCGCGGCAAAGGTGTCTGCGGCTCAGCAGGCGCTCGCTTCCGCCAACAGCGAGAAGTCGGATGCCGATGCTGCGGTGACGTCCGCGCAGGACTCCCTCTCCGCCGCACGTGATGCGCTCACGGTGAAAAACGCCGAGTTTGACCGGGCAAAGCAGACAAAGGACACCGCCGATGCGAACGTCTCCGCAAGGCAGGCGGATGTCGACGCAGCAACCAAGAAGCTCGCGTCCATTCAGCGCGGTACAGAAATCGAGGATGCTCAGAAGGCCGTGGATGCCGCGAACAGCGCGCTTTCTGTCGCAAAGTCCAAGGCAACGCAGGCGGCGGAGGTCCTGTCGGCGGCACAGGAGAAGTCCGCCGATGCGAAGGCCGCATATGAGGCGGCAACCGAAAGGCTCGCCTCTGCTCAGTCCGCCGCTTCCGCAGCCAAGCAGAAGGCGGGTGCCGCCAATGCAAAGCTCGAGCAGGCGAAGAACGCCTACACCGACCTTAAGTCTCGTGCCGACACTCGCGATGCGGCAAACAAGGCGCTCGCGGATGCCAAGGCTGCGCTGAAGCAGGCAGAGGCAGACCTTGCATCCGCCGAGGCTGCGGTTCCTGGCCTTGAGAGGCAGGCCGAGCAGTACGGCGATGTCGCTGCCATTCTCGCCAAGCTCCTGGGCGCGGACGAGTACCTTGCGAACCCCGATGTGCTCCTCGCCGCGAAGGATGAGCTTGTCGCATATGGCGCGTCCGATGGCCTTACCCAAGCGACGAAGGATGCTCTTTCTCGCTACGAGCAGCTTCTCGATGACGCGTACAGGCTTGCCACCGAAGCCAGTGCCCTTGATCCTGTGATTCAGCTTGACCAGGAGGCCGCCAACGCGGCGGATGCCCAGCTTGCCTCCGCGAAGGCGGACTGCGAGCTGCAGCAGCAGATTGAGGAACAGCTCCGTCAGGCAGCTGCCGCCCGCGAGTCGAGTGCGGGACAGGCAAATTCCGTGCGGGTTGGGCGTGCGACCTATGTGCCCGAGCACATGGCGACGCTTGGAACCCCGAGCACCGGCGATGAGCGGAACCCCTATCTGCCGCTTGGTGTTGCCGGCGTGGGCTCTCTTGCCGTGTTTGCCGGCGGAAGGCGCCGCCGTCGCGAGGACTAGTACACCGGCGTGCTATCGAGGTCTGTGGGCGGGACGCGAATTGCAGCGTCCCGCCCCTTTTTGTGCCTGGCGGCTCTTGGCTGCGAATGCGTTGCGACCTTCTCGCCATGCCCCGGAATGGGATTCATTTGCCGGGCAACGGAATCCCACTGCCCGGTAACGGAATTCCGTTGCCCGGCAAAATAATCCCGCAGGGCGCTATACTAGACCGCGCAAAGGGGAGCTGGGATATCGGCCCGGCTGAGAGGCGACACCAATGCCGCGACCCATAGAACCTGTCCGGGTAATGCCGGCGTAGGGACCAGAGCGCACAGTTCGGGCACCTACGGAAGACGTGGGTGCCTTTTTTGGCACCCGGAAGGGAGGGTGCATGGACTGCTCCGTCGCGATACAGTTCCTGCCCATGGACGCCCAGACCGACGAGGAGGTCTGCCGCGTGGTTGACGCGGTGATCGCCTACATCGACTCGACGGGCGTCGACTACTTTGTTGGCCCGTTCGAGACCGCCATCGAGGCGGACTACGACACCTGCATGGAGATTGTCAAGAACTGCCAGCTCGTGGGTGCCAAGGCGGGCTGCAAGAAGATGGCCACCTACGTGAAGATCGACTACCGCCCCAACGGCGACGTGATGACCACCGAGCACAAGGTGGGCAAGTACCACCCCACCGACACCGAGTTTGCCCAGAAGGCCGAGGAGGTCGCGTAGCCGGTGTCGCGCCAGCAAGACACGCCGAGAAACGCCGCCGAGCCGGCGAGCAGCGCCGCCCCCGCGCCGCACGCCGCCCCCGCCCCGCGCGCCGGGGCATCCCGCATGCGCCGCGTGCTCACGCCGCTCCTCACGGTGGTAGGCCTTCTCGTGGTGTGGGAGCTTGTCGTTGACCTGGGAATCATTCCCAACTTCCTGCTCCCCACGCCCGTCCAGGTGGTCCAGGCCCTCGTGGCCGATATCTCGCTCATCGTGGGCCACGCGGCAACCACGCTGGTAGAGACGGCCATAGGCCTTCTCATCGGCGTGGCACTCGGCTTTGCCATCGCGGTGCTCATGGACCGCTTCGAGGGCTTCTACCTGGCCCTCCAGCCGCTCGTGACCATCTCGCAGACCATCCCCACCATCGCCATCGCTCCGCTTCTGGTGCTGTGGTTTGGCTACGGCCTGGCACCCAAGGTGATTCTCATCGTGATCACCACGTTCTTCCCCATCACGGTGTCGCTGATTTCGGGCTTCCGTTCGGTTGACCCCGACGTCATCGACCTCATGCGCACCATGAACGCCTCGCGCTGGCAGATCTTTCGCTACGCCAAGCTGCCCGCCGCGGCCGACCAGTTCTTCAGCGGCCTGCGCATCAGCGCGACCTACGCCATCGTGGGCGCGGTGATTGCCGAGTGGCTCGGAGGCAACTCCGGCCTGGGCGTCTACATGACGCGCGTGCGCAAGTCCTTCTCGTACGACCGCATGTTCGCGGTCATCATTGTCATCTCTGCACTGTCGCTTGGTCTCATGAAGCTTGTTGACCTGCTGCAGCGCGTCTGTATGCCCTGGAAGAGGGCAGAAGGGAACAAACGATAATGGCTTCCAACTCCGTGTTTTCCGGCGGCGTCTCTCGCCGCTCGTTCCTCCGTGGCTCCGTTGCCGCCTCCGCCGCCCTGGCGCTTGCCGGCTGCGGCCAGGCGTCCCAGTCCGGATCGTCTAACGCCGCCGCGTCGAGCGACTCGTCCAGCGCGAGCAGCTCCAGCTCCAGCGACCTCGCCAAGATCTCCTTCGTGCTTGACTACACCCCCAACACCAACCACACGGGCATCTACGTGGCCCAGTCCAAGGGCTACTTCGCCGACGAGGGCCTGGACGTCGAGATTGTCCAGCCGCCCGAGGACGGTGCGGACGCCCTCATCGGCGCGGGCGGCGCCCAGATGGGCGTCTCGTACCAGGACGTTATGGCCAACAGCTTCTCGTCCGACCAGCCCATGCCCTACACTGCCGTTGCCGCCATCATCCAGCACAACACCTCCGGCATCATGAGCCGCCAGGCCGACGGCATCACGCGCCCCAAGCTCATGGAGAACCACACCTACGCCACGTGGGACCAGCCCGTCGAGCAGGCCACCATCAAGGACGTGGTCGAGGCCGACGGCGGCGACTACTCCAAGATCAGCCTGGTGCCCTACAACGTGGACGACGAGGTCTCGGGCCTCAGGGCCAACATGTTCGACACCGTGTGGGTCTACGAGGGCTGGGCTGTCCAGAACGCCAAGGTCCAGAATTACGACGTGAACTACTTCTCGTTCATCTCGATCGACGACGTCTTTGACTACTACACGCCGGTCATCGCCGCTAACGACGACTTTGCCAAGGAGAACCCCGACCAGGTCAAGGCCTTCCTGCGTGCCGCCAAGAGGGGCTACGAGTTCTGCGTCGAGAATCCCAGCGACGCCGCCGACATCCTCTGCGACGCCGTGCCCGAGCTTGACTCGGACCTCGTCCACGCAAGCCAGGACTACCTCAAGGACCAGTACGTTGCCGACGCCTCTGCCTGGGGCGTCATCGACGCCAACCGCTGGTCCAAGTTCTACCAGTGGCTGAACGACCAGAACTTGGTCGAGAACAAGCTCGACGTGAACAAGGGCTACGACCTCTCGTACCTGGAGGCGTAGCGTTGGGCGCAGGCGTTACAGCTGCCGAGAAGAACGCGGCCTCGGGCACCGGCCACGCGCCAGCGCTCGAGGCGCGATCGCTCACGCTCTCGTGGGATGGCCAGACCACGGTCGTCGACCGGATCTCGCTTGCCGTGGCTGCGGGCGAGGTCGTGTGCCTGGTGGGGCGCTCTGGCTGTGGCAAGACCACCATCCTGCACGCGCTCTCCGGCCTCACGCGGCCGCTCTCCGGCCAGGTGCTGCTCCACGGCGAGGACATTACTGGCACGCCCGGCCACGTGAGCTACATGCTGCAGAAGGACCTGCTGCTGCCCAGCCGTCGCATCATCGACAACGTGTGCCTGCCCATGCTCCTGGCGGGCGTCCCGCGCGCCGAGGCCCGCGCCAAGGCCGAGCCGCTCTTCGAGCGCTTTGGCCTTGCGGGCACGGAGGAGAAGTGGCCGGCCGAGCTCTCCGGCGGAATGCGCCAGCGCGCCGCGTTCATGCGCACCTACCTCATGGGGGCAGACGTCACGCTGCTGGACGAGCCCTTCTCGGCGCTTGATGCCATCACGCGCGTCGAGGTGCGTCGCTGGTTCTGCGATATGGCCCGCGAGCTGGGCCTTTCCGCGCTGGTGATCACGCACGACGTGGACGAGGCGGTCTCTATGGCAAGCCGCGTATACGTGCTGGCCGGACGCCCCTCCGAAGGCGAGCCAAGCCACATTGCCGGCGAGGTGCGCGTTGATCACGGTACCGGAAAGGGCGACTTTGCCCTGACGCCGGAGTTTCTCGCCGCAAAGCGAGAGGTGCTCGCGCTCCTGGGATAGAAAAAGCGGCGCGCAGCCGATCGAGGCCGCGCGCCGCGTACGCGATGTGCCGCAGGCTCCCGTTGCGGGGCTTGTGGCCGCTTCTTATTTGTTGCCGGCGCTGCTTGTGGTGGCGCCGGAGCCGTTCGAGCTGCCCGTTCCAGATGTGGTGGACGTGGAGCTGTTGTTCTTGGTGGCGTCGTTGCTACTCGAGCTGTTCGACGAGTCGCCGTTGGTGCCTGAGCCAGACCCCGTCGAGTTGGTCGTGGAGCCTGTGCCCGAGTTGCTGGTGCCGGAGTTGTTGCTGGTAGTCGAGCTGGAGGTGCTGCTCGAGCTGCCGTTGCCGGTGCTCGAGGACGACGAGCCGGAGTTGGTTGCGGTCGAGTCGGTGGTGCCGCTTGTCGTGTTGGAGTTCGTGTCTGTGGTCTGGGCGGACTCGGACTCCGTGGTCTTCTCGGGCTGGGCCTTTTCCTCGGGCTTCTCTGCCTCGCTCTGCTCCTGGGTGGTCTGGGTCTGCTCGGTGCTTACCGGCTCCTGCGTGCGGCCGGGGGTGGTGCCAATGCCCTTGCCCTGGGTGAGCGTGTTGACGAGAAGGGCCGAGATGAGAACGGCTGCCACGCCAGCAATCACGGACGCCACAACGAGGCGCTTTCTTGTGTCGCGACGCTGGCTCTCGTGCACGGCGCGGCGCAGGCTGGCAGGCGCGATGCGCGTTCCGGAGGGTGCGAACTTGACCTCGGTGTCGTCGGCGGAGGCGGCCGCCGCGCTCTGGGTTGCGGCCGCGGCTGGCGCGGCGGCTACGGTCTTGTCTGCGTCAACCGGGTGGGGCATGAGCTTTGTCTGCCCTGCGGCAGAGGCGCCTGCGGGCTTCTCGGCTTCTGGCTCGCCGCTGTCGTCGGGGCCAACGGCGCCCCTGATCGCCTCGGCAGACTTCGAGAAGAGGTTGTTGAGCACCGAGGACGACACCGTTGCCGCGGCAGCGCCCACGATGGCTCCAATGAGCGAGCCTGCCACGCCTATCTGCGACGAGAGCGAGAACGACACGCCTGCGGCAAGCGCGCTGGCGAGTATCTGCGCAAACGAGAGGTCGCCAAACACGCCTCCGGCGCGTTCGTCCTGCTCGTTCCTCTCGTCATCCTTATCGTTACCATACGTCTTGGATTCCTGCGCCAAGACCCATCCCTCCTTCGGTCGCGTCTCCCGCGCGGCCACTCCACTTTTGGGATACCCGAGTATAGGCTGCGGCCAACGCGTCGCACCCATCCTCACGAATAAGAGACAAGCCTTCTTGAAAGCACGGCCTTTCTCGTGCAGGGTGGCCTGGCAGGGTTTGTAAGGCCTTTGGGAATCAGCGTTCTTGCAGCCCTTCTAGGGTGTGAAGGTTCTCACATCGGGTATGATTGTCGGAGTACCACATCGTTCAGCTTCCAACAGATGGAGGTCACACTATGCTCGTCAATGCAACCGCAATGCTTCAGAGCGCCGAGAAGGGCCACTATGGTATTGGTGCCTTCAACACCAACAACCTCGAGTGGGCTTCTTCCATTCTGGACGCTGGCGAGGAGCTGCAGTCGCCGCTCATCATCCAGTGCACCAGCGGTGCCGCCAAGTGGCAGACTTCCTTCAAGCTCGTCGCCGACATGGTGAAGGACCTCGTCGAGGCCAAGAACATCACCGTGCCCGTTGCCCTTCACCTCGATCACGGCTCCTACGAGGCCGCTCTTGAGTGCATCGACGCCGGCTTCACCTCCGTCATGTACGACGGCTCGCACGAGAAGGACTTCGAGACCAACCTTGCCCACACTGCCGAGATCGTGAAGCTTGCCCACAGCAAGGGCATCTCCGTCGAGGCCGAGGTCGGCGGCATTGGCGGCACCGAGGACGGCGTTACCGCCAAGGGCGAGCTGGCCGACCCCGAGCAGTGCAAGGCCATCGCCGACCTGGGCGTTGACTTCCTTGCCTGTGGCATTGGCAACATTCACGGCATCTATCCTGCCAACTGGGAGGGCCTGTCCTTCGACCGCCTGCAGGAGATCAAGGATAAGACGGGCGATCTGCCGCTCGTCCTCCACGGCGGCACCGGCATCCCCGTTGACCAGGTGAAGAAGGCCATCTCGCTGGGCATCTCCAAGATCAACGTCAACACCGACCTGCAGCTGGTCTTTGCGGCCGCTACCCGCAAGTACATCGAGGAGGGCCTCGACAAGGAGGGCAAGGGCTACGATCCCCGCAAGCTCCTCAAGCCTGGTCGCGAGGCCATCAAGGCTCGTACCGAGGAGCTCATCAAGGAGTTTGGCTCCGACGGCAAGGGCTGGAACTAGCGTCTACGTGTTGCGAGAGTTTCTCGCCGCATAGCGTTGATGAGGCCCGTCCGGCATGTCCGGACGGGCCTTTTTGTGTGCGCAGCGGGTGCTGGGGCTGGCTGATCCGAGCAAACCTGCGGCTTAATAGCAGTGCCGAGAATAGCTGCAGGCCTGCTACCTGCGGTTCTTCTCGGCAGCGGCTCTTGAGGACTGCTACTAAGCCGCAGGTCTCCGTGGCGGCCGTGATGGTACCGTGGCGTCTCCCGCAATCGCCTTGAGAACGCGCGTTATTTCGCCGTTTAGGAAAAATCCGAACGTTTAAGGTGGCCGGGGATGCGGCATTGCTGAGAAGAATGAGACAAAGGGAAACTCCCTTTGTCTCATTCGTCGCGGTTGAGGCGGGCGGCGTCTTCGTTCACGTCGGTGGGCTCGAGAAGGTCCGCCAGGGTCTTGCTGTCAAGGTATGCCGAGGTCACGCGGCCAAGGTCGCGCCACACGCCCACGGTGGTGCAAGTGTCCATCTGCGAGCAGAACGTGTCGTTGGTGCACTGCAGGCAGGCCACGGGCGCAAGCGACCCCTCGGCCGCACGCAAGAGTTCGCCCAGCGTGTACTCCTCGGGCTTGCGCGTGAGGCGGTAGCCGCCGCCCTTCCCGCGCTGGCTCTCCACGTAGCCTGCCTTGTGCATAAGAGAGATGACCTGCTCAAGGTACTTGCGCGAGATGTTCTGCCGCTTCGAGACGTCGCCCAGGGACACCCACCCGTCGTGGGATGCGAGGTCGGCCATCGCGCGCAGGGCGTACATGCCCTTTGTCGAGAACATCCCGGCCATGGCTAGGCCCCCTTCTCGTCCTTGGCAGCGGTCGCGCCAGCTGCGCCAGCACCGGCCGCGCCGTCGCCCTCGCGCGCCTCGAGCATCTCCTTGAGCGTGCGCCACGCAAGCTCGGCGCACTTCACGCGCGCCGGCATGTGCGAGATGTCCTTGAGCATCTCGGCGTCCTCCAGCGGCTCGAGCTCGGCCTCGTCGGTGACCTCGCCGCGCACCATGCGCTCGAAGAGGTCGCACAGCTTGATGGCCTCCTCTGGGGTCCTGCCCACCATAAGGTCGCTCATGATGTCCGCAGACGCCTGCGAGATGGCGCAGCCGTGCCCGGTGAATGCGGCCTCGTCGATGGTGCCATCGTCCGCCAGGCGCACGGAGAACTTCAGCTCGTCGCCGCAGGAGGGGTTCACGCCCTCGTGCGTGCAGGTGGGATTCTCCATCTGGTACTTGTAGTCGGGATGGGCCACGTGGTCCATGAACTCGGCGTTGTAGAGGCTAGTCACGTCCATGGAAGACCTCCCAGACCTTCCCCAGGCCGTCGACAAGGGCGTCGACGTCGGACTTGTCGTTGTAGAAGGCGATGCTCGCACGGCACGTGGCACCGTTCTCCACGCCCAGGTAGGCGAGAAGCGGCTGCGCGCAGTGGTGGCCGGCACGGATGCACACGTTGCTCATGTCGAGGATCGACGCCACGTCGTGCGGGTGGATTCCTCGCACGTTGAAGGCCACGGATCCCACGTGGCGCTCGCCCTCGGCGGGACCAATCACGTCCACGTAGGGGAGAGCGGCCAGCGAGTCCGTGAGGTAGCGAGCAAGCAGGCGCTCGCGGGCCTCAAGGGCATCGAAGCCCTTCTCGTTGAGGTAGTCCAGGCAGGCGCCAAACGCGTACGCGCCAGCGGCGTCCTGCGTGCCGGCCTCGAACTTCTGCGGCACCGGCGCCCAGACGGCGTCCGTCTCGGTCACGGAGTCGATCATCTCTCCGCCGGTGAGGAATGGCGGCATGGCGTCGAGCACCTCGGGCTTGCCCCAAAGCACGCCAATGCCCATGGGGCCACCCATCTTGTGTGCCGAGAAGGCGAGAAGGTCGCAGCCAAGCTCGCGCACGTCTACGCGCACGTGCGGCACGGACTGCGCGCCGTCGACCACCATGTAGGCGCCCATCTCGTGCGCGCGCTTGGCGATCATGGGGATGTCATTCTCGACGCCCAGGACGTTGGAGACCTGCGTCACCGAGACGATTTTGGCGCGCGGGCCAACCTTTGCGGCAACCTCCTCGGGCGTGATGCGGTAGTTCTCGTCCATGCGCAGGTAGACCAGGTTGGCGCCGGTCTCGCGGCAGATCTGCTGCCACGGGATGAGGTTGGAGTGGTGCTCCATGATGGAGATGACCACGTCGTCGCCGGGCTTGAGCACAGAGCGCCCCAGCGTGCGGGCCACAAGGTTCAAGGACTCGCTGGCGTTTCTCGTGAAGACCACCTGGTTGCCGCAGGGCTTGCCGCCCTCGTCGACGGCGCCCAGAAAGGTGGCGACCTTGTCGCGCGTCTGCGCGATGGCCTCGGTGGCCTCGACCGAGAGGCGATAGAGGCCACGCAGCGGGTTGGCGTTCATGGTCTCGTAGAAGCGGCGCTGCGCGTCGAGAACCGCGGCCGGGCGCTGCGCGGTGGCGGCGCTGTCGAGAAAGGCCAGGTCAGGGTTGCCTGCAAGCAGCGGGAAGTCCGCCTTGTAGGGGCTCTGCTCGATGGTGGAGAGCTCGTCTTGTGTCAGCATGGGTGACTTCACTCCTCGCCTTCTGCGAGCTGCGCGCTCGCGTCGAAGTCGTGTGCCACCTCGGCGCCCAGCACGAGCTCGGCCTGGCGCACGGCGACGTCGTGCGCGTGCGACTCGGGCGCATTGATGATGGCGTCCTCGAAGAGGGCGCGCACGAAGAGCGCCTCGGCATCCTTGCGAGAGAGGCCGCGATCGGCCAGGTAGTCCATCTGCTCGGGGCCAACGGTGCCAATGGTGGCGCCGTGGTTGCCCTGGACGTCGTCCTCGTCGCAGAGAATCACGGGCACGGTCTTGTTGACCACGTCATCGCCAAAGACCAGCACGTTCTCGGCCTCGTCGCCCTTGGAGCCGCGGGCGCCGTGGACAAGGTCGATGGTGGCGCGCAGGGCCTTCTCAGCAGCGTCGTCCAGGATGCCGTTCTCGCGCACGTGGGAGATGGTGTTCTTGCCGCGCTGGCGCACCACGTGGTTCACGTCCAGGCGGTCCTTGCCGTCTGCGAAGTAGCGCAGCCCAATGTTGGCGCGTGCACGGTCGCCGGAGAGCGAGACCGCCGTGCCAAAGGCCACGGTGCCGCCGCCCAGCGCGTACTGGCGAACCTCCACGCGGGCGTCGTCGTCTGCGTCCACGCCCACGCTCTCGAGGTGCTGCTGAGTGGAGCCAACGCCCACGACCTCGGTGATCGTGACGTGTGCGCCCTCCTCGGCAACCACGCGCAGGAGCGAGGCCGAGGTGGTGTCAGCGGCGCCCGTGCCGCCCGCGGCAACCACGATCGAGACCGTGGCGCCCGCGCGTACCATGACGCCGGTGTCCGCGACCTCGCCTTTGTCGGTGTCGATGGCTACCACGATGGGCTCCTCGCGCTTCTCGCCCGCGCGAACCTCCACGTAGCGGGCGTCGGCGGCCTGCGAGGTCACCCAGTTGGTGACTTTCTCGCCCATGCCGCACTCAACGCGCGAGAAGAGCTGGGGGAGCGCAAAGTACACGTCGCCCTTGCGAGAGATCTTGGGCACCGTGAGCGTGATGTCATTGGCGCGCAGGCGGTTCCAGGTCTGCGCGGGGGGCTCGTTCACGCGGTCGAGCACGACGGAGGTGTTCTCGTCTGCCATTAGCCGATCGCCCCTTCCATCTCGAGCTTGATGAGGTTGTTCATCTCGACGGCGTACTCCATGGGGAGCTCCTTCGAGACCGGGTTGGCAAAGCCGTTCACCACGAGCGTGCGCGCCTCCTGCTCGGAGCAGCCGCGGCTCATGAGGTAGAGGATCGTGTCGTCCGAGATGCGGCCGATGGTGGCCTCGTGGCCAACCGAGGCGGTAGGGTTGCGCACGTCCATCGCCGGGATGGTGTCGGAACGGCTGATGTTGTCGAGCATGAGCGACTGGCAGCTCACGGTGCAGCGCGCGTTGTCCGCGTGGCGGCCCACAACCACCGAGCTCCTGAAGGTATTGATGCCGCCGTCCTTGGAGATGGACTTGGTGCTCACCGAGGCGGTGGTGTCACGGCCATTCAGGATGACCTTGCAGCCGGTGTCGAGGTCCTGCGTGGCGCCGGAGAACGTGATGCCGGTGAACTCGCAGCTGGAGCGGTCACCCGCGAGGATCGTGGTGGGGTAGAGGTAGGAGACGTGGCTGCCAAAGCTGCCCGAGACCCACTCCATCTTGGCGTCTGCGCCCACGGTGGCGCGCTTGGTGTTGAGGTTGTACATGTTCTTGGACCAGTTCTCGATCGTGGAGTAGCGCAGGCGCGCGCCGTCCTTCACGAAGAGCTCCACGGCGCCGGCGTGGAGGTTGGCCTCGTAGTACTTGGGCGCCGAGCAGCCCTCGATGAAGTGCAGGTTGGCGCCGGGCTCAACGATGATGAGCGTGTGCTCGAACTGGCCTGCGCCCTGGGCGTTGAGGCGGAAGTAGCTCTGCAGCGGGTAGTCGAGGCTGACGTCTGCGGGCACGTAGACAAACGAGCCGCCCGACCACACGGCGTAGTGGAGCGCCGCAAACTTGTGGTCGGTCATGGGGATGAGGGTGCCAAAGTACTCGTGCACCACGGGCTCCCACTTGGGGTCGTGGAGCGCGTCCTCGATCGTGGTGTAGACCACGCCCTGCTTGGCGACCTCCTCGCGCATGTTGTGGTAGACAATCTCCGAGTCGTACTGGGCGCCCACGCCGGCGAGGCTCTCGCGCTCCGCCTCGGGGATGCCTAGGCGCTCGAAGGTGTCCTTGATGTCTGCCGGCACGTCGTCCCAGCTCGAGGCCTGCTTGGTCTTGGGCGAGACATACGTGGAGATGTGGTCGAGGTCAAGGCCTGCGATCGAGGGGCCCCAGTTGGTGGCCATGGGACGGCGGTGGTACTCGTCGAGCGCCTTCAGGCGCAGGTCGAGCATCCACTGGGGCTCGTCCTTCTTGGCCGAGATTGCGCGCACGATGTCCGGCGTGAGGCCGTCGGCGTAGCGCTCGTATCCCTCCTCGGACTTGGTGAAGTCGTAGAGGGAGCGGTCGACGTCTGCGACCTGCGTCCTCTCCTTTGTCACCTTGCATCACCCTCGCCCGCGGCCTGGCTCTCGAAGCGCTCGAAGCCGTTCTTGTCGATGTCGTCGATGAGGCTTGCGGGGCCCTCGGCAACCAGGTGGCCCTTGACCATCACGTGCGTGCGGTCCACGGTGAGGCGCTCGAGGATGCGCGTGTTGTGCGTGATCATGATGAGCGCACCACCCACGGTCTCGCGGTAGCGCTGGATGCCGTGCGAGACGGTGGCCAGCGCGTCGACGTCGAGGCCGGAGTCCGTCTCGTCGAGAATTGCCAGCTTGGGCTGGAGAAGCAGCAGCTGGAGCATCTCGATCTTCTTCTTCTCGCCGCCCGAGAAGCCTACGTTGAGCTCGCGCATGAGGAAGCTCTGGTCGAGGTTGAGCTCGTCGGCGATGGCGCCCACGCGACGACGGAACTCGCGCGCGGTGCACTTGAGCTCGGGGCGCATCTGCGAGATGGAGCGCAGGAAGCTGTAGAGGGGCACGCCGGGGACCTCGACGGGGGCCTGATAGGACAGGAAGACGCCTGCGAGCGAGCGCTTGTCGGGCGAGAGCTCGGTGATGTCCTGACCGTCGAAAGTGATGGTGCCCGTGGTGACCTTGTAGGTGGGGTCGCCCATGATCACGTGGCCGAGCGTCGACTTGCCGGCGCCGTTGGGGCCCATGAGGACGTGGGTCTCGCCTGCGCCAACCTTGAGGTTGACGTCGTGGAGGATGGGCTTGTCCTCCGTACCTGCGGAGATGCCGCTCACGTCGAGAAGCGTGTCTGCCATGCTGTTCTCCTAGCTCGAATGCGCCTGCGGCTGTCTGGCTGCCGACGCAGGTTTCCTCTCACCGCACGGGGTCGGCGAGCCGGCGCGCGTGCGTTCCTTCCTAGTCGCGTTTGGCGGTTGGGCACTCGTGGGGTGCCTGGGGCTGCCTGCGGGGGACAAATTGGTCTGCCCGCGAAGGTGCCTTGGGTTGCTCGCGAGAGTGCTTTGGGCCACCTGTGGGGAGTGCCCCACGCGACCTAATTCGAGGGTACCCCTTGCGACCTAATTCATACTAGTTTGTAGGAAATAGAAGGCAAGGGTGAGGGACGGGTTTCTCGGCGGTTTCACAAATTCCTACGGCTAAGGGGGCATTTTGTAGGGGTCGGCGGCTTGTGGCGCGGCGGGGTGGCCGCGGTCGGCGCTTCTCGGCGCGCCGGCGTGCGACCGGTGGCCCTTATCGACGCACGGCTGGCGGCAGCTCTCGCCGATGCTGCGGAAACTCGCCCTCCGGCGAGAAAACGGCGCCGGAAGGCCCCTTTCGTACGCGATTGCATCGGTAACGCGCCCTCGGGCGCCAGAATCTCGCCCGAGCGAAGATTTTGGTCCTGTCCTTCCGGGCATCGTTGCCAGCTCTTTCTTCAATGCCGCGCCATTTCGCCGTTTAGGATTTTTCCGAACGGTTAAGGCCTTCTAACCGTCGGGAATGCGCGGCATCGCGGGAGGTGTCGCGGATTCCGAACGTTTAGACCCCCCTAAACGTTCGGATTTTTCCTAACCGGCGAAATGGTGCGGCATCTTGGCGACATCGTTGCCGTGCGCCATTTCGGCGACACCATTGCCGCGTGGCGTTCCAGCGGCGCAGTTATCGCGCGCCGCGAGACGTGTGCCGAGAAGTGCCGCACGCATTGCGCTAGGGTAGTCATCCGGGAAGGGCGTGCGCGCGGCCACAGCAGCCGCGGCCTGCCGTAAGCGCTAGGGGAGAGGTACCACCGCATGGGACGCAAGGCGACAAGTGACGTGCTCGAGAGGTTCGTGAGGTATTGCGAGGTTCCCTCGCAGTCGGATCCGCGCACCGCGCAAACGGTGCCCTCGACCCCGGCCCAATTCGACATGGCGCGCGTTGTTGCCGCTGACCTGCGTGACCTTGGCGCCCAAGACGTCACGCTCGACGAGCACGCCTACGTCACGGCCCACTGGCCCGCAAGCGTCGGCGCCGAGAAGCGCCCCGCGCTCGCGTTCTGCTGCCACCTCGACACCGCGTGGCAGACATATGGCAGCCCGGTCCACCCGCAGGTCAAGCGCTACGAGGGTGGACGGCTTGTCCTGGGCAGCGGCCGCGACGGCGCCGAAGTCGCCCTCGACCCCGCCACAAACCCGGAGCTCAAAGACCTCATTGGCGAGGATCTTGTGACCTCGGACGGCACGTCGCTTCTCGGCGGAGACGACAAGGCGGCCGTGGCCATGGCCGTCTCGCTTCTCGCACGCCTTGCCGAGAACCCCGCCATCCCGCATCCGGCGCTCGCGCTGGCGTTTGTCCCTGACGAGGAGATCGGCCATGGCGCAGCGCTGCTCGACCTTGACGCGCTGGGTGCTGCCTACGGCTACACCATCGACGCCGGCCCCCTGGGCGAGTTTTGCTACGAGACGTTCAACGCTGCCGAGGCGACCATCCGCGCCAACGGACGCTCGGTCCACACCGGCACCGCGAAGGACGTGATGGTCAACGCCTCCGAGGCGTTGCTCCGTGTGCACCAACTCATTCCGCCCCAGGACCGCCCGGAGTTCACGCAGGACCGCGAAGGCTTCTTCTACCTGGAGCGCATTGAGGGCAACTGCGAGGATGCCCGTGCGGACTACATCATCCGCGACCACGACCGCAACCGCTTTGAGGCGAGAAAGGACCTGCTCCGCTCGGCCGTGGCCCAGGTGAACGAGGAGTACGCGCTGCGCCCGTCCGCGGCAGCCGCCCAGCCCGTGCTCTCCATCGAGATCCGCGACCAGTATCGCAACATGGCCGAGGTCATAACCCGCCCCGAGAACGCGCACCTCATCGAGTCCGCGCGTCGGGCGTATGCTGCCTGCGGCGTCACCATGCGGACGGTCCCCATGCGTGGCGGCACCGATGGCGCGCAGCTCTCTTTCCGCGGCCTGCCGTGCGCGAACCTCTCGGCCTGCTACCACAACGCTCACGGCGTGACCGAGTTCGTGCCGGTGCGCGAGCTGGAGACCATGGTTGACGTGCTCCAGGCGCTTATGGGCATCTACGCGGAGGGCTAATACCCCAACCACCTCCTTGCGCGGCAAGCGGCACGCGCGTAACATTGTGCGAACGTTGGTTAACCAAGGAGGCACTCATGGCAGGGATCGCAGGAGGACAGCTCGCAAAGTAGCGATGCATCGTCCGCCCCAAGACGGGGCAACGTCCTTCTCGCCGCCAAACCCTTGGAGACCTCATGCCTTCCCGTTCTCGCTATGCTCGGCGCCCGCTCTTTACGCCCACGCGCCGCCTTGTCCTTGCAAATTTCCTGCTTGTTGTGTGCTTCACTGCCACGTACTTTGTGGGGCTCATCGGTTGCGCCACCTACCAGCTTGGCGCCGGCGCCGCCGAGGTTTCCGCCCTGGTCATTCTTCTCAATGTTGCCCTGGTGGTGGGCGGCGCCCTCGCTGGCGTGGTCACAGACCGCGTGGGCCCGCGCCTTACCCTTGCGACCTCGCTCGCGGGCTTTGCGCTTCTCGGCATCTTTGCTCTGCTCATGCCCCTGAGCTATCCCATGCTCGCCATCGTCTCGACACTCGAGGGACTGGCCGACGGCTTCTGCGGCACCACCGTGAGCGCCTACCCGCGCTTCCTCACCGCTCGCCCGCGCGAGCTCAAGCGCATGAACAGCCTGTGCGGCACCGCCGTCTCGGTGGCGGTCATCGTGGGGCCGCTCATCGGCGGCTTCGTGACCACGCTTTCCACCAACCAGGCCTGCTTTGTCACCATCCCCGTTGCGTCGCTTCTCGCCGCCGCGCTTGTCTGGGCAACGCCTGAGGCACCGGGTACCGTGGGCGAGCAGCGCGCGGATCGCGCAGCAGGCGAGAAGACCGCCGCTCACGGTGGCTTCTGGCACCAGCTTGCCGAGGGCTTTCGCGTGACCTTCTCGCACAGAACCCTGTGCATGCTCTTCCTCCTCTACTTCCTGGGCTTCTTTGCCTACGGAGCGTTTGACTCGCTCGAGTCGCTCTTCTACCGCGACGTGCTGCGCGTGAGCGGCGATTGGATGGGCTGGCTCTCCGCCTGCGCCGGCGTGGGCGCAACGGCAGGGTCGCTGCTGGTTCTGCGTTTTCCAACAAGGCAGCTTACGCTGGGGACGCTTTCCGTCTTGCTGCTGGTGACAGGAGTGGGCTCCATGATCTACGTTGGCACGGCGAACGTGGCCATTGCCGTGGTGGGCCAGCTCGTGACCGGTCTTGGCTTTGGCGCCATGCGGCCCGTGAAGGACACCATCCTGCAGCGCAGCTGCGACGTCTCGTACGTGGGGCGCGTGACCTCGGTTATGAACGCGGGCACCAACAGCGCGGGGACCCTGCCGTTGCTTGTGGCGCCGCTGGTGGCAAACGTGCTGGGGGTGCAGGGGACGCTCTTTGTCGCCTCGGCGGTGGTGGCAGTTCTCGCACTCGCGTTTCTCCTGCTCACGCGCCGTGACGGCGAGAAGGACGCGCAAGCGGTGCCTGGTGCCGGCCAAGCCCCCGGCGAGAATCGCTAACTCCGTTAATAAATGTAGACCTTATGTAAGCCCGCTGCTTCTCGCTAACGCCATTAACTAACACGCTCGAGCGGGGTAGCATCTCCAACTGTTTAACGGCATTAGCAATCAATCGAGAGGAGCAGAGCATGCCGAACGTCGAGAAGACGGACTGGGACGGCCTTGCCCAGCAGCTCATGACCTCGATTCATGGCCTTAGGGCCGGCCATGGGGCGCACTCCAAGGACATGGAGATGCGCGGCGAGATTAACGCCCTGCACGCGCTCCACCACCAGCCCGAGGGCATGACCCCAACTGCCCTGGCGCGCGCGTGCCAGGTGTCTACGGCGCGCATCACCAAGACGATCGACCAGCTCGAGGGTCGCAGCCTGGTGGAGCGGCACGCCAGTCCCCATGACCGCCGCAGCGTGATCGTGCGCCTTACCGACAAGGGCGAGGCCGAGGTCCAGCAACGCATCGACGGCATCAACGGCTACGTGGCGGGGGTCCTTTGCGAGCTGGGCGAGCACGACGCGCGTGAGCTGGTGCGCATTTCGGGTCGCCTGGTCGAGGTTGTCACCAGGCGCGTTGAGGGAGCCGGCTCTCAGACCGGCTGCCCCATGGAGGGGGATGGCGCGCATGAGGCTCGCTAAGCTCCTTCGCGGGCACGTGGGCGAGGTCGTGGCGGTGTTCGTGCTGCTCTTGGTGCAGGCGCTCTGCGAGCTGTCGCTGCCGCGCTACATGTCCGACATCGTGAACGTGGGCGTGGTTGGGTCCGAGGCGGGCAACTCCGCCTACCTGGGACACATGGCGCTCGTGATGTTTGGCTTCTGCGTGGGCTCGCTCGCGGCTGCAGTGCTCTCGGGGCTCATCTCGTCCCGCGTGGCGGCGGCCGTTGCGCGCGACCTGCGCCGCGACGTCTTCGCAAAGGTGATGTCCTTCTCGCCTGCGGAGGTCAACCGGTTCTCGCAGTCGTCGCTTATCACGCGCTGCACCAACGACGTGCAGCAGATCCAGAACATGATCGTGATTATGCTGCGCATGGTGATGTTTGCCCCGGTCATGGGCGTGGTCGCCGTGGTCCAGGTGATGACCATGGGAGGCGGCCTCACGTGGATTGTGGGCGCGGCGCTTCTCGCCGTGCTGGGGATTGTGGCGGTGCTCTTCACGCTCACCATGCCGCGCTTCAAGGTCATGCAGTCGCTGGTAGACCGCGTGAACCTGCTTGCGCGAGAGATGCTCGACGGCATAATGACCATCCGCGCCTTTGGTCGCCAGAGCCACGAGCTCAAGCGCTTTGATGCAGCGTCCGGCGACCTTCGCGACGCGCAGCTCTTTGTGAACCGTGCCATGACCCTCATGATGCCGCTCATGATGCTCGTAATGAACGTGGCCACGGTCGCCATCGTGTGGTTTGGCTCGCACGGGGTGGCCGTCGGCGCCATGCAGGCGGGCGACATGATGGCCTTCATCAGTTACGCCATGATGATCGTGATGAGCTTCCTCATCGTCTCGATGGTGGCCGTGATCCTGCCGCGCGCCGAGGTCTCCGTTGGCCGCGTTCGGGAGGTGCTCGACGTCACGCCGGCCGTGGCGGAGCCAGAGCAGCCCGTCTCGCCGGCGGCAGACGCGCCGCGCGGCAGGCTGGTCTTTGACCACGTGGGCTTCCACTACCCGGACGCCGAGGGCAACGTGGTGAGCGATGTGAGCTTTGCCACCATGCCCGGCAAGGTTACGGCAATCGTTGGCTCCACGGGCTCGGGCAAGTCGACGCTCGTGCAGCTGGTGCCGCGCCTCTACGACCCCACGGCGGGCACCATTACGCTCGACGGCGTGGACACGTGCAAGATGTCCCTCGCCGACCTGCGCTCGCGCGTGGGCTACGTGCCCCAGCAGGGCTTTCTCTTCTCGGGCACCATCGCCAGCAACGTGGCCTTTGGCACAGATGGCGCCAGCGGGAAGGACCTGCTCCGCGCCATTGACGTGGCGCAGGCCACGGAGCTTGTGACCGAGAAGGAAGACGGCCTCCAGACGACGATCGCCCAGGGTGGCACCAACGTCTCCGGCGGGCAGCGCCAGCGCCTGGCCATAGCCCGCGCGCTTGCCACGCGTCCCGAGGTCCTGGTGCTGGACGATTCCTTCTCGGCGCTCGACTACGCCACGGATGCGCGGCTGCGCCAGGCGCTTGCCCGTGAGCAGACGGACACCGCGGTCCTGGTGGTGGCGCAGCGCATCGCCACCGTCATGGGCGCGGACCAGATCATCGTGCTCGACGAGGGCCGTGTGGTGGGGCAGGGAACGCACGAGGAGCTCCTGCGCAGCTGCCCCGAGTACCTGGAGACTGCAAAGAGCCAGCTCAGCGCCAAGGAGCTTGGCCTTGCGGAGGGGGAGTAGACATGGCCGAGAAAACACAACAGCTCCGGCAGACGCCGCGTCCGCACGGGCCTGGCAGCCGCATGGCGCCAGGAGAGAAGGCAAAGGACTTCAGGGGGACCATTCGAAAGCTCCTGCACTACATGGGGCCGTATCGCGTGGGGGTTGTGACGGCGGTGGTCCTGGCCATGGCGTCGGTGGTGTTCTCGGTTGTGGGGCCAAAGGTCCTGGGAAACGCAACCACCGAGGTCATCCGTGGCGTTCAGGCCGCGGCGGCCGGGACGGGCGGCATCGACTTTGGCCTCATCGAGAAGATCCTGGTGACCCTTCTCGTCATCTATGCGGCAAGCGCCGCGGCGTCTGGCCTCCAGAGCTGGATCATGACGGGCATCACGCAGAAGGTCGTGTTCCGCATGCGCGGCCAGATCGCCGACAAGATCTCCAAGGTGCCCCTCTCGTACTTTGACGGCAAGTCCATCTCTAAGGGCGACGTGCTCTCGCGCATGACCAACGACGTGGACACCCTGAGCCAGTCGCTCAACCAGGGCCTCATCCAGCTGGTGACCTCCGTCACTCAGGTGGTGGGCGTGGCCATCA
Organism: Tractidigestivibacter scatoligenes; assembly: GCF_001494635.1. Taxonomy (GTDB): domain Bacteria; phylum Actinomycetota; class Coriobacteriia; order Coriobacteriales; family Atopobiaceae; genus Tractidigestivibacter; species Tractidigestivibacter scatoligenes. The sequence continues at coordinate 925,868 of NZ_LOJF01000001.1, forward strand.
TGATGCTCACCATCTCGGTGCCGCTGGCGGGCGTGACCTTTGTGACGCTGCCGGTATCGGCGCTTGTCCTAGGCGCGCTCATCCGCCGCTCGCAGAAGTACTTCCGTCTGCAGCAGGAGCAGCTTGGTGCCGTGAACGGGCGCGTCGAGGAGGACTTCTCGGGGCAGGTGGTGATCCAGGCGTTCAACCGCGGCGGGCGTGCCGTGGAGCGCTTTGAGGAGGAGAACGACCAGCTCTTTGAGAGCGCGTGGAAGAGCCAGTTCCTCTCGGGCCTCATGCAGCCGCTCATGAACCTTGTGGGCAACATGGGTTACGTGGGCGTGGTTGTGGTTGGCGCTGGCCTTGCCGTGACGGGCGCCATCCAGCCGGGCGACATCCAGTCCTTCATCCAGTACGTCAAGAACTTCACGCAGCCCATTACGCAGCTGGCAACGGTGTCCAACGTGCTGCAGCAGATGGCCGCCTGCGCCGAGCGCGTCTTTGAGTTCCTGGAGGCGCCGGAGGAGGAAGAGACTGCGGAGCTTGACCCCACCACGGGCGCGCCGGTTGAGGCGATTGGCCATGCCACGGGCGCCGTGGACTTTGACCACGTGTCCTTTGGCTACCTGCCGGGGCAGACAATCATCCAGGACTTCTCGGCAGACGTTGAGCCTGGCCGCACGGTGGCCATTGTGGGGCCTACCGGCGCCGGCAAGACAACGCTCATGAAGCTCCTGCTGCGCTTCTATGACGTGAACGCGGGCTCGCTTTCCGTGGACGGCCACAACGTGCGCAACGTTGGGCGAGAGGACCTTCGCCAGAACTTCTCGATGGTCCTTCAGGACGCGTGGCTCTTCAAGGGCAGCATCCGCGAGAACATCCGCTTTGGGCGCCTTGACGCCACCGACGAGGAGGTGGAGGCCGCCGTGCGCTATGCGCACTGCGAGCACTTCATCAAGACGCTGCCGGGCGGCTACGACTTCGAGCTGGATGAGGGTGCCGCCAACGTGAGCCAGGGCCAGCGCCAGCTGCTCACCATAGCCCGTGCGGTTCTCGCCGACAGACCCATCCTCATTTTGGACGAGGCCACCTCGAACGTGGACACGCGCACCGAGTGGCGCATCCAGCGCGCGATGGACAAGCTCATGGCAGGGCGTACGAGCTTTGTGATTGCGCACCGGCTCTCGACCATCAAGAACGCGGACACCATCCTGGTGCTGCGCGACGGCGACGTTGTGGAGAAGGGCACGCACGAGGAGCTTCTCGCCGCGGGCGGCTTCTATGCGCAGCTGTACCAGTCGCAGTTCGAGGAGGTTGCGTAGGGCGGGGGCAAGGCGAAGACTGGCTAGGCGCCGAGCTCTTCTCGAACGAACGCCCTGAACTCGGGAAGAGCGAAGCGCACCACCCCGCGGGCGACCTGCTCGATGACCCCCTCGGCAAGCAGCCTGCTTCGGTACTTCGAGGCGTAACGGCTCTCCACGCCCATGCGCTTTGCGATATCCGATATGCGGCTCTCGCGTTCGTCCTCGAGCATCGCTTCGACGAATTGCAGGTCAATCTCGGAGAGCTCCCGGAGCGTTGGCGCGAGGATATGCGCCCGAAAGTCTTCTTGCGCATCTTGGATTCCTCGGCGCGCCTCCTGTGCAGATATGACGTCGTCCGTGCTGGTCGCCTGCCAGCATCTGAACCCCACGAGCTGGAGCATGTAGGGGAAGCCCCCGATCGCACGGACGCACGCTTCGAGCGCGTCGTCCGTGACGTCTTTTCCGCCGATTGCCGCTGTCTCCTTGAAGGCCTCCCTCACGTCGGCGTCGGGAATGGTTCCCAGGGTATGCCGCTGCGCTCTTCTCAGGAAGGAAACGCTCTTGTCGTTGAGAAGGGCGCTTATGTTGTGGGGGAGACCCGCCATCACCAGGGCTACTCGACGCTGCTCGCGCACGAAGAGCTGATAGACAGCAGCGAGAGTGACCATCTCGTCGAGCGTGGCAACCACTTCGTCGACGGTGATGAGAAGGCCGTGTCCGGCGTCTTCGATTGTGCTCAAGAGCCTGCCCATGCGGGTGCGCCAATTCTCGGAGGGGGCAGGCGCAGCCTCCCAGCTAGCGCTCACGGGTCCCACGCCAATGCCTGTAAGTCGAAGGGACTTTGCCTTCCCCTCGCCCAAGACGTCGGCGGATGCGAGAAGAGTCTGCTCGTATATGTCCTCGAGCATGCCGGGCATGGCAACGGAATGGACCGCGATCCACCCCTGGGCAGAGGCTTCTTTGCCAAGATACGTGAGAAGGGCGGTCTTTCCGGATCCTCGCGGGCCAACAAGAATGCTGGAGAGATTGGGGTTGCCCCTGCCCTGGACAAAGGCGTCGAACAGCTCTCTTCTTATTGACTGGCGGCCCGCCATTACCAGGGGGACACTGCCAAACTCGGGGGTGAAGGGGTTAATCGGTGGCATGGTGGGTGCCTTTCGCCTTGTTCGCCTATTTTCGCCTTGTTCGCCTATTTTCGCCTTGTTCGCCTTTGCGGGCAAGCTGCATGGATTTCCTTTCTAGCGCTGGCCTTTTCTTGGCGGCTTGGATGTACTCTCGCACGTGTAGTGCGGGTGTCTTGGGAACGAAGGCTACCCTGCCAGAAATAAGGGCCGGGGAGCGGGACGTGGGTCCCTCTCCCCGTGGGAGGAAGGTGGGCGTTGTTGGGGTGCGGGCGCTTGTGGCAGGCGCTCTGCCAGCGGCGATTCGCGCTAGCGGCGGCGATGGCTGAGGGGGCGCCGGTTGCGCTCGCCACTGTCGCCGATGATGACGATGAGGCTCAGTACGCACACGATAGCGATGAAGGCGATGTGCTCGAGGACGTTCATGGTGACTCCTTCCGACGCGACGCTTGGTCGTTGCTTTTCGTTGACCATATACTCCCGCGAGCTGGGATTTGGTGCCATCGACCAGGCTTACGGCTGCCTTACGGTCCTGTAAGCTAGGGTTTCTCGGCAGAGCAGGGCCCTTCTCGCACGAATGTGTTGTAAGCGCGCCTGAACGCGCTACACATTCGTTGCCCGAATGTGTATCGACCTGCGCGCGTCACACATTCGGGCACGAATCTGTATCGGCCCGGCGGTGGTCGGCCTCCCGCGCACCCGCCGTCCCGCGCCCCTCTCGCCCTCGTGTTGCGCCTTGGTAATGTGACGCCGCAGGTCGGCGCCTAGTCCCGTAGAATGGACGGCGTGACACAGCTCCAGACAGGAGGATCCATGGCACTCAGCAGGGAAGACGTGCAGGGCATCGCGGGCTACGCGCGCATAGCCCTCACGGACGAGGAGCTCGACGAGATGACCGCCTACATGAACGAGGCAATCGACCTTCTCGAGCCCATCCGCCAGTACGACCTCGACGGGGTCGACCCCACCTTCCACCCCATCGGCGACCTCTCCAACGTGATGGGCGAGGACATCATCGACGATTCCGCCCGCGCGCTGCCCATCGACGTGGCGCTCAAGAACGCGGGCTCCACGCGCGACCGCTACTTCCGCGTGCCCTCGATCCTGGGCACCGACGAGGACGAGGGAGGCATCGCCTAATGGCCAACATCGACCAGCTCTCCGCCGCGCGCATCGCTGCCGGCGTGGCCGCGGGGGAGTTTAGCGCAACCGAGGTGGCCAAGGCCTCCCTCGATGCCATCGAAGCACGTGACGAGAAGGTCCAGGCATTCCTGCAGGTCTCGTCCGACCTTGCCCTTGCTGCCGCCGCCGAGACGGACCGCCTCCGCGCGGCGGGCGAGAAGCTCGGGCCCCTGGCCGGCGTGCCCGTGGCCTTCAAGGACAACATGCACCTGGTGGGCACGCGCACCACCTGCGCCTCTAAGATGCTCGAGAACTACGAGTCAACCTTCACCGCAACGTGCGTGCAGCGCATGCTCGACGCGGGCGCCACGCCCATGGGCAAGGCCAACATGGACGAGTTTGCGTTTGGCTCGTCCACCGAGTCCTCGGCCTTCCACCGCACGAACAACCCTTGGGACACCGAGCGCGTGCCCGGCGGCTCCTCGGGCGGCTCGGCTGCGGCCGTCGCCGCCGGCGAGGTCACCATCTCGCTGGGCTCCGACACGGGTGGCTCCATCCGCCAGCCAGCGAGCCTCTGCGGCGTGGTGGGCATGAAGCCCACGTACGGCGCCGTGAGTCGCTACGGCGTGGTTGCCTTTGGCTCCTCGCTCGACCAGGTTGGACCCTTTGGCCGTAGCGTGGAGGACGTGGCCCTTGCCATGAACGCCCTCACCGCTGCCGGCCGTGACCCGTATGACTCCACGAGCCAGCCCTGCGCCGTCGACTTCCTCGAGCACCTCGAAGATCCCGTCGAGGGTATGCGCGTGGGCGTGGTGCCCGCGCTCATGGAGGCCGCCGGCCTCACGACGGAGGTCCGCGCGGCCGTGGAAGGTGCGGCGAAGGCTCTTGAGAACGCCGGCGCCGAGCTGGTCGAGGTCGACCTCCCCAACATCAAGTCCGCAATCGCCGCATACTACGTGATCGCGCCGTGCGAGGCCTTCTCCAACCTCGCCCGCTTTGACGGCGTGCGCTACGGCTACCAGGAGGAGGGGTGCCTCTCGCTTGCCGAGCAAACGTCCAAGAGCCGCGCGCACGGCTTTGGCGAGGAGGCCAAGCGCCGTCAGATGCTGGGGGCCTACCTTCTCTCCAGCGGCGTCTACGACAAGTACTACTACCCGGCGCAGCAGGTGCGCACCCTCATCACGCAGGACTACAAGCGCGCATACGAGCAGTGCGACGTCATTCTCATGCCCGCCTCGCCGCGCACGGCGTTCAAGTTTGGCGAGATGAGCGACCCCACGCAGATGTACGCCTCGGACATGTTCACCATCTCGAACAACATTGCCGGCAACGGCGGCATCTCGGTGCCGCTGGGCCTGGGGGCAGAGTCCCACCTGCCCGTCTCGGTCCAGCTGCAGGGGCCAGCCTTCTCAGACCGCAAGCTCCTGCGCTTTGCTCGCGCCGTCGAGAAGTCCTTCTCCGCGCGCGGTGCCGTTGCGCCCGAGTTTGCCGGGAAGGGGGGTGAGCTCTCGTGAAGAAGCTCGCCGAGGTTCTGAAGGACTGGGAGGCCGTCATTGGTCTTGAGGTCCACACCGAGCTCACCACGCTCGAAACCAAGATGTTCTGCAACTGCAAGAACACGCACGACGACCCGCCCAACACCAACGTCTGCCCCGTGTGCCTGGGCATGCCGGGCGCGCTGCCGGTGCCCAACCGTGCGGCCATCCAGTCCATCGTGATGGCGGGTCTGGCCACAAACTGCCAGATCATGCGCCACTCGATGTTCTACCGCAAGCACTACTTCTATCCCGACATGGCCAAGAACTTCCAGACCACGCAGGGGCCGGTGGCCTTCTGCATGCACGGGCACCTTGACCTGGAGGTCTCCGGCGAGGGCGCGGCCGAGCGCCCGGCCTGGGAAGACGTGGCGGGCGACGGCGAGACGCCCATCTCGCGCGAGAAGGACGGCTCCTACGTGGCGCCCATCCGCATCCTGCGCATCCACATGGAGGAGGACGCCGCCAAGATGGTGCACGTGGGCGGCGAGGAGGGCCGCATCACCGCGGCCACCGAGAGCCTCATCGACTACAACCGCTGCGGCACGCCGCTGATCGAGCTGGTCACCGAGCCCGACCTGCGCACGCCCGAGGAGGCCCGTCTCTTCATGGAGAAGCTGCAGCAGACGTTCAAGACGCTCGGCATCTCCGACTGCTCGCTGGAGAACGGCTCCATGCGCTGCGACGGCAACATCAGCCTGCGTCGCCGCGGCGAGACGCGCCTGGGCACCAAGACCGAGATGAAGAACATCAACTCGTTCAAGAGCCTGCACGACGCGCTTGAGTACGAGATCTGCCGCCAGGCCGAGGTGCTCGAGGAGGGCGGCATCATCTACCAGGAGACGCGTCACTGGGAGCCCAGCCGTCGTCGCACCGTGGTGATGCGCGTGAAGGAGACGGCGGACGACTACCGCTTGTTCCCCGACCCTGACCTGGCGCCATTCGACCTCACCGACGACTTCATCGAGGAGGCGCGCGAGAAGATCCCGGAGCTGCCGGACGCCAAGCGCGACCGCTACATGCACGACTACGGCCTGAAGCGCGCCGACGCCGCCCAGCTTGCGGGCGACCCTGCCGTCGCTGACTTCTTCGAGAAGGCGCTCGAGGGCGCGCCTAAGAAGGCCGTGGCAACCATCGCCAACGTGATGGTGAACCTTGCACCGAGCTTCGACGCGCTTTCGCCCGCGCAGGTGCGGAGCATCTCCGGACTTCTCGCCGAGGACGCCATCACGTTTGCGCAGGCACGCGAGGTGCTCGAGGCCGTCAACGGCACCGAGAAGGACCCGGAGCGCGTGGTGGACGAGCGTGGCATGCGCCAGGTGACGGATACGGCAGCGCTCGAGCCCATCGTGGACGAGGTGCTGGCGCGCTGTACCGATCAGGTCCAGCAGTATCACGATGGCAACAAGAAGGTCGTGGGCTACCTGGTGGGGCAGTGCATGAAGGCGTCGAAGGGCTCGGGCAACCCCAAGCTGTTCAACAAGCTGCTCACCGCGCGCCTCGAGGCATGATTGACGAAGGGACCATCGCAGCGGCTGCCGCGTACGCGCGCGATCTCCTTGCGGGGGATGCGTCCGGCCATGGGGCGGACCATGCCCTGCGAGTTTGTCGCAACGCTGCGGCCATCGCTCGCAGCGAGGGGGCGGACGTCGGCGTCTGCAGGCTTGCGGCGCTGCTGCACGACGTGGACGACCACAAGCTCTTTCCCGGGACGAGCGCGTCGCTGGCCCACGCGGTCTCTTTCCTGGATGCCCAGGGTGTTGAGGGGGAAGAGAGGCACCGCGTCTGCCAGGCCATACGGGAGGTCTCCTTCTTCGCCAACGGGATAGAGCCCCCAAGCAGCCTTGAGGCGGCCTGCGTGCGCGACGCCGATCGCCTGGACGCCATCGGCGCGATAGGCGTGGGCCGCGCTTTCGCCTTTGGCGGCGCGCATGGGCGGGCTCTCTGGGACGAGAGCGGAGAATGCCGCGACACTACGGTCGCGCACTTCGAGGATAAGCTCCTGCTACTCGCCGAGGGCATGAGCACGCAGGCCGGACGCCTTCTCGCGGCTGAGCGTGGGGCCTACCTCAAGGGGTTCTACGAGGAGTTTGTTGCCGAGTGGCGTGGGGAGCGCTGAGGCAGGCCGTCTCCGCCATGTCGTGGACAAAAGAGGCCGCCTCGGCGTGACGAAAACCCGCGCTCAGGCGAGAAAACGGCGCCTGAGCGTGGGTTTTATATGGGAATCCGTACGAGACGTGCCTCCGGGCGTCAATATGGCGCCCGGAGGCACGTTGCCGCAGCAATCACGTACAAGGATGCCACCCCGACGCCAAATTCTCGCCGGAGCGGCATTTCACGCAGAGAAGGTCGTTGCGCCTCTCGCCGTCGCGCTACTCCTCATCCTGCGCCAGCGGTGAGTCGCACTCCTCGCGCATGCGCTCGATCCTTCTCAGCAGGCTGTCCTTGTGGGGATAGGAGTGCGATTGGGCAATGTCGTTGCTCTCGCTCGGATAGAAGCGGAAGAAGTAGTTGCCCGAGAGGGTCTGGAAGATGCGGTACTTCGGTGCGGGCAGGGACTGCCAGTCGAGCGACGTCGTGTCCTCGACTGCTGCGTCCTTCGCGGTCTTGCGAATGCGATTGATGCCGTCAAGGCAATCGTCCTTGGATGGGAAGACCATGGACGTGGCGACGATGTGACCGTTGCTCGCACACAGGTTGAAGAGGTACTTCCCTTCGTTCTCATTGAGTACGTACTGCCCCATACCAATCACCCCAAACGCTTGCGCCGGATACTACTTTGGGCCAATAGGCCGTCGTTAGGGTATAGATTCCACTCCCATGTGGTAGCTAATGCGACCAAGGTGGCGAGCGGTCGCATTTGAGACGGAATCGGCACTGATGTGTCGCTGCATCTGGCGAGAAGCCCGCCGCGGCGGCTTCGTCTCCATTGCGTTTCGCATTGGCGGGCAGTCGCGGCGCACGGAGTCGGCTGCCGTATAAATACCCCAGTGCAACACTAGGAATTAATCGGGCTCCCGCGGCAGCGGGGCCTGAAGAGACGGTGACCCGTAGGGGAGGCGCAGGAGTTGGAGAACCTCGTATACACGAGTGCGCTCGCTACCCGCGCCTGTTGCACGTTCACTGGCTGTCGCCGTTAGACACTCCTTTGGTCCAGCCCGGCTTGTTGGCTGGTGCCCCTTTTCCCAATCCATAGCACGTTGAACATGCGAGAAGGCCCTGGGCATGCGCCGGGGCTTGGCTCTGGTCTGTCATATTTGCGCAGGTAGTGATGGGTGTTCCAACTGTGGCCACCCGAATAGGAGAGAAGCAATGTCACAAGAGAAGCGTCCCGCCGCGCAGCACCTCTCGACGCGCCTCATCCACGCCGGAACCACTACGGACCCAGCGACGGGCTCCGTGAACGTCCCCATCTACCAGACCTCGACGTACCGGCAGGTGGAGGTGGGCCGCACCGTCTCTGGCTGGGAGTACTCCAGGACGGGTAACCCCACGCGCGCGGCGCTCGAGAGCCTCATCGCAGACCTCGAGGGCGGCGTCGTCGGCTTTGCCTTTGGCAGCGGAATGGCGGCCATCACAGCGGTCCTCTCGCTGCTGTCCCAGGGCGACGAGGTCATCATTCCCACCAACGTGTATGGTGGCACGTACCGCGTGCTCGATAAGGTCTTCAACCACTTTGGCATCACGTACCGCATGGTCGACACCACCCAGCCTTATGAGTTCGAGCATGCCATTGGCCCTCGCACCAGGGCAGTGCTTGTCGAAAGCCCCGCTAACCCGCTCATGAGCGTCACCCACCTCGCGGCGATTGCCGACGTGGCTCGCGAGCATAACGTGCTCTCCGTTGTCGACAACACCTTCATGACGCCGTGGCTGCAGCGCCCGCTCGAGCTGGGTGCGGACATCGTCCTGCACTCGGCGACTAAGTACCTGGGCGGGCACTCGGATGTTGTCGCGGGCCTGGTGGTTGTGTCTACCAGCGAGCTGGCGGATCGTCTCGCCTTCATCCAGAACTCCACGGGAGGCGTCCTGGGCCCGCAGGACTCGTTCCTTCTCGTGCGCGGCATCAAGACGCTGGGCGTGCGCATGGACCGGCACGTGGAGAACGCCCAGTACATTGCCGAGGCGCTTGCGAGAAACCCCGAGGTCTCGGCCGTGCACTACCCTGGCCTCCCGGACGACCCAGGCTACGAGGTCCAGCGCCGCCAGGCATCGGGTGCCGGGGCGATGATCTCGTTCGAGCTTGCGCCGGGCCACGACTACCGGGCGTTCTTCCGTTCGACGCGCCTGGTCGCGCTGGCCGAGAGCCTTGGCGGCGTTGAGTCTCTCGTCTGCCACCCGGCAACGATGACCCATGCGGCGATTCACGCGGAGGTGCGCGAGAAGGTCGGCATCACCGACGGCCTCATTCGCCTTTCCGTTGGCATTGAGGACAAGGACGACATTCTCGCAGACGTCGAGGGTGCCATCACGGCAAGCAGGGAGGCCTAGCCATGCGTCACTACTATGACTCTGCCGAGGAGCTCGTGGGGAACACGCCGCTGCTCAAGCTCAACAACGTGGGCGCGCCCGAGGGCGTGGACATCTTCGCCAAGCTGGAGCTGTGGAATCCCGCCGGCTCGGTGAAGGACCGCGCCGGCCTCTACATGGTGCGCGCGGCGGAGGAGAAGGGCCTCCTCAAGCCCGGTTCTACCATCGTCGAGGGCACGGCGGGCAACATGGGGCTGGGCATCGCCTTCGCGGCTATCGGTCGCGGATATAACGTGGTCTTCGTGGTGCCCGAGAAGATCTCCGAGGAGAAGCAGACGCTCATGCGCGCCCTGGGAGCGCGCATCGTGAACACGCCGCGCGAGGGCGGCATGCTTGGGGCGGCGGCCAAGGCAGAGGAGCTTCTCGGCCAGATTCCCAACTCGATTGCGCTTCGTCAGTTCGAGAACGCGGCCAACCCGCAGGCGCACTACGAGACTACCGGTCCGGAGATCTGGCGCGACCTGGGTGGCAACGTTGACTACTTTGTTGCGGGGGCTGGTTCCGGTGGCACGTACACGGGCGTGGCTCGCTACCTCAAGGAGCAGAACCCTAGGATTGTGGGCGTGCTTGCGGACCCGGTGGGCTCGACCATGGGTGGCGGCGAGCACGGCGACTACGATATCGAGGGAATCGGTAACGACTTTGTGGCCAAGACCATGGACATGTCGCTGGTGGATCAGGTCATCAAGGTGACCGATGGCGAGGCCTTCTCGGCGTCGCGGCTCATCGCGCGGGTGGAGGGGATCTTTGCGGGCTCGTCCTCGGGCGCGGCGCTCTCTGCGAGCCTGACGCTTGTGGGTCGTCTTGCCGAGAAGGGCGAGCGCGCCACCATCGTGACGGTCTTTCCCGATCGCGGCGACCGGTACTTCTCGAAGGGACTGTACGCGTAGAAGGTCAGGGTGGTGCCGGGGGGTTGGTGCGCTGGCGCCGCCATGCCGCCGATAGGCGCTTTTCTGCAACGGGCGCACTACAGACCTCTACTCCGGCGTCGTGGATAACCCCTGCTGGGTGGCCAAGTGCCCAAAATTTGCGGTTGCCGGTAAAAAATAGGGGTTACGCTTAGTATCACCCCGCTGGTGCCATTTACCTACCTGCGGTTCCGCAAAAGGTTAGAGTCTTCGTACTCGGCGATTCGCCCAAAAAGGGCCGGCAACCGCAAATTTTGGGCAGAGGGGTTGTCCGACTGGCTCGCTTCCAGCTGCTTCCGTCTCGCTACGGCATGCGCCACCTCGAACTGGATAGATGGTCCTCGTAGCAAACCTGCGGGTTAATAGCAGTCTGCTGCATATGCCATTGAGCAAACCCGCAGGTAGTTGGCTTAGGGCAGTTTTCGGGACTGCTATTAAGCCGCAGGTTTACAGGAGGGGGCGAGAGGACGAGAGGAGGAGGGAGGGTGAGAAGGGGAGCAAATAGGGGGCGAGAAAGACAAGCGAGAAGCGACGAGAAAAGCGCCCGGGCCAGCGACTGACCCGGGCACCCGCAGGCGTAGTGGCTACATAACCCCGCGACCTACCGTTCGGCCGCCTTTCGACCGGCGTCGAACGCGGCAAGGTTCGCCTCGACGGTCTTTGGCGGCACACGGCGGCTGATGGCGTCGCGCCACTCGTCGACGGCAAAGGGGAGCGCCGTCGAGAGCGCGCCCACCAGCACCACGTTGGTCGAGCGAGGGCTCCCCACGCCACGGGCAATCTCGCCGGCGTCGATGCGTACGGCGCCAATCTCGTCCAGGCGTGCGCCCACCCCCCGCGGCATCTGGGCGTTGCCAATGTTCACGGGTACGGGGGTGATGGTCTCATCGTTCACAAAGAGACGCCCGTCCTCCTTGAGGAACTGCTGGTTGCGCAGGGCCTCGATGGCCTCGAACGCCACAAGCACGTCGCCCGTACCCGGGTCGCAGACCATGGAGTCAACGTGCTCGCCCATGCGGATGATGGTCGAGACGGAGCCGCCTCGCTGGCTCATGCCGTGAATCTCGGAGACCTTAACGTCGAGGCCCGCCTCCGAGGCGGTCATGGCAAGGATGTTGCCGGCAAGGATTGTGCCCTGTCCGCCAACGCCTACGAGAAGGACGGTCATGGTGTGATCAAGATGCACGCGCTCGCCCATGTGGACGGTCGAGCTGGCTGCGGATGCTGTTGCGTGTGGCATGTGTTCTACCTCCCTTGCTCTGGGCCGGGCTACTCGGACTTGATGCACCCAAACGGGCACACCTGCTCGCACTGGCCGCAGCCCACGCACTGCGTGGGGTCGATGATGGCGTAGTTTGTCTCGTCCTTGCCCAGCGCCGGGCAGCCAATCTGGATGCAGGTGCCGCAGCGTCGGCAGTCGCGGATGACGGGCGCGGGCTTGTGCGTGCGGTCAACCAGTCGGCACGGCGAGCGGAAGATGACCACCGAGAGCAGGTCCTCGTGCGAGACGGCCTCCTTGAGCGCTGCGCGCACGGCCTTCAAGTCCTGCGCGTCGGCCTCGATGACCTCGTCGACGCCAATGGCGCGGCAGAGCGCGGGCAGATCGAGCGGGCGCCCAGCCGGACGGTCGAGAACCGAGGGCTTCTCGTCCGCGTCCACCAGCGGGCTGATGCGCGCGCCCTGCTCGGAGAGGGTAAGGCCGTTCACGGGGTTGCCCTGCGTGCCGGTCATGGCAGTGGTGCGGTTGTCTAGGATGAGCAGCGTGCCCTTGCCCCCGTTGTAGGCGGTGCCGAGAAGCGACGTGATGCCGGAGTGCGCAAAGGTGGAGTCGCCAATGACGCCAATCACGGGGCGCTTGGTGCGCTCAGGGATGCCGGCAAGCTCCATGCCGTGGCTCATGCTGAGGGAGGCGCCCATGTCGATCACCGAGTCGACGGCGCGGAAGGGCGCGACGGCTCCCAGCGTGTAGCAGCCAATGTCGCCGGTCACGATGGCCTTCATGCGGCGCAGCTCGTTGAAGACCAGGCGGTGCGGGCAGCCGGCGCAGAACGCGGGCGGGCGAGGAGGAAGGTCCTTCGCGGCCTCGAGGTGCGCGGGCGTGGCCACGCCAAAGCTCCGCTGGATGTCGGCGGGGAAGATCTCGCCGGAGCGGGGGAGCGGTGCCGCGGGCGGCTCGGAGAGCTTGACGCCCAGCGCGGCCACGTGGTCGCGGAAGTAGCGGCAGGACTCCTCCACTACGTAGACCTTCTCCACCGAGGCCGCAAAGCTCGCGAGGAGCTTGGGCGGCAGCGGCCAGGTGAGGCCCAGCTTGAGCGTGGATGCCTCGGGCAGCGCCTCGCGCACGTGGTTATAAAGGGCGCCGGCAACGATGATGCCAACCTTGGTGTCGCGCATCTCGACGCGGTTGAGGTCGCTTGTCTCGGCAAACTCCACCAGGGCATCCTCGCGCTCGTTGGTCACGCGGGTGCGCGCCACGGCGTAGGCGGGCATCATGACGTACTTGCTGGGCTGGCTCTGGTAGTCGCGCGGAGCGGCGGCCTCAAGGTCGCGCTCATGGGCGCACTCGACCATGGTCCTGGTGTGGGCGATGCGCATGGTCTCGTGGAGAATGACCGGCGCGTCGAAGCGCTCGGAGATGTCGAACGCCTTGCGCGTGAAGTCGTAGGCCTCCTGGGAGTCCGACGGGTCAAGGCACGGCACGCGCGCAAATGCGGCGTAGTTCCTCGTGTCCTGCTCGTTCTGGGAGCTGTACATGGACGGGTCGTCGGCGACGAGAAGCACCAGGCCGGCGTTCACGCCCGTGTTGGTGACGCTCATGAACGGATCGGCCGCAACGTTTAGGCCCACGTGCTTCATGGTGACCAGCGTGCGCACGCCGCCCATGGCAGAGCCAATGCCCACCTCGAGGGCGACCTTCTCGTTGGGTGACCACTCGCAGTAGACGTCGCCGTGCTGCACGAGGTTCTCGAGGGTCTCGGTGGAAGGCGTGCCGGGGTAACCCGTTCCCACGCCTGCGCCTGCCGACCACGCCCCCTCGGCGATGGCCTCGTTGCCCGACAGTAGCTGCTTTCCCATGCGCTCTCCTCTCCCGGCGGACTGCCCGCCTGTGTTGCCTATTCGGTGGGCCCGCTAGGCCTTGTTCTCCTGGTCTACCAGGCGTGCCGCCCCGTACCTCTCGCGCAGGAGCGGCTTCTCGATCTTGCCCGTGGGGTTTCTTGGCACCTCGGCAAAAATCACCTTGCGCGGCCGCTTATAGCGGGGGAGCGCCAGGCAGAACTCGTTGATGTCCGCCTCGGTGGTGTCCTCGCAGCCGGGCTTGAGCTCGATGATCGCCGCGGGTATCTCGCCCAGGCGCTCGTCGGGCAGGCCAATGACGGCCACGTCCTGGATGGCAGGGTTAGAGGCGAGAAAGTCCTCGATCTGCACGGGGTAGAGGTTCTCGCCGCCCATCACGATGACGTCTTTCTTGCGGTCGACCAGCCAGTAGAAGCCGTCCTCGTCCTGGCGTGCCATGTCGCCGGTGTGGAGCCAGCCGTCGATGAGGGTCTCGGCCGTGGCCGCGGGGTCCTTGTAGTAGCACTCCATGAGGCCCGGGCCCTTCACGCAGAGCTCGCCCACCTCGCCGGGCGTGACCTCCTCGCCCTTCTCGTCCACAATCTTGCACTCCCACTGGTAGCCGGGAACGCCGATGGCGCCCACGTGGTCCACGTTCTCCACGCCCAGGTGGACGCAGCCGGGCCCGCAGGACTCCGAGAGACCGTAGTTGGTGTCGTACTGCTGGTTGGGGAAGACCTTGAGCCAGCGGTGCACAAGGCTCTTGGGCACGGGCTGGGCGCCAATGTGCATGAGGCGCCACTGGTCGAGGTGGTAGTCCGAGAGGGTGACCGTGCCCTGCTCGATGGCGAGAAGGATATCCTGCGCCCAGGGGACGAGCAGCCACACGATGGTGCAGCGCTCGTTGGAGACGGTTTCGAGGATGGTCTTGGGGCTCACGCCGCGCAGGAGCACGCCGCGTCCGCCCACGGCGAGCGATCCCATCCAGTGCATGATGGCGCCGGTGTGGTAGAGCGGCGGGATGCAGAGAAAGACGTCGTCGTGCGTTTGGCCGTGGTGCTTCTGCTCCATGATGGCGGCCTGGGTGAGGCTCTGGTGGTGGTGCAGGATAGCCTTGGGGAAGCCGGTGGTGCCCGAGCTAAAGTAGACCGCCGCGTCCTCGTCCTCGGAGAGCGGGATCATGGGGTCTGCCGAGGAGCACAGGCCTACGAGCTCCTGGTAGGGCTCGGCCCAGGTGGGGCAGTCGTCGCCCACATAGAAGAGCAGACGGCCCTTCTGGATCTGGGGGACGATCTCCTCGACGCGGCCGGTGAACTCGGGGCCAAAGACCAGGATGTCGGCGTCGGACTTCTCGATGCAGTAGCGTATCTCGTCGGAGGAGTAGCGGAAGTTGAGAGGCACCACGGTGGCGCCGCTCTTGAGCACGCCAAAGTAGATGGGGAGCCACTCGATGCAGTTGTAGAGCAGGACGGCGACCTTGTCGTCCTTCCGGATGCCGCGTGAGAGCAGCAGGTTGGCAAAGCGGTTGGCCTTCTCGTCAAAGACCTGCCAGGTCATCTCGCGGCGAAAGGGCTCGTCGTCCGTGGTCTCGACGAGTTCGTACTCGCGCCAGGTGATGTGGCGGTTCTCGTGGCGCTGGGGGTTCACCTCCACGAGGGCGACCTCGTTGGGGTAGAGCTCGGCGTTCTTGCGCAGCATGTCGACGATGGTCACGTTGCCTCCAAATGACCCGGTGTTTGCGGGAGGCGCCTGGTGGCGGCTGCGGGCGCGTGTAGCGCGACGGCAGCATTTGACATTCTAGACGGCTGGGCTGTGGCGGGGTGGGGGAGATTGCACTTGCGGCGAGAATTGCCTCCGCGGCTGGCGCTGTGGTGCCGCGCGATTTCGCCGGTTAGAGGTGTCTAATCGTTCGGAAAATTCTTAAACGGCGAGATGACGCGGCATTGACGAGAAGGCCTGGACAAAAAATCTCGTCCGGGCGCCAAATTGACGCCGGAGGGCGGGTTCCCGCAGCAATCACGTACGAAACCCCTTCTCGGGTGCCATTTTCTCGCCCAAGGGCGGGTTTTCGCAGCACCGGAGACCAAAAGTGGCGCTCCGGCGTCTCGCCTGTCGAGAGGCGCCACCACCGCGCGCCGAGAAGCGCCGCCAACTCCAGCCGCCGCGTTCCTCTCGCCCCGCGTTAACGCTTCTTCAGCCTTTCTCGATCCGGGGTTGATTTTTTTCAAATCTGGGTCAAAATATTTGACCGTCCATACAAAGGTGCGAAAAATCGGTGGAAGGCAGTTCGACCACCGCCACTGGGCGAAAGGAACAACCATGCAGTCG
The DNA here is from genome assembly GCF_001494635.1 of Tractidigestivibacter scatoligenes. Taxonomy (GTDB): domain Bacteria; phylum Actinomycetota; class Coriobacteriia; order Coriobacteriales; family Atopobiaceae; genus Tractidigestivibacter; species Tractidigestivibacter scatoligenes. The sequence goes on from NZ_LOJF01000001.1 coordinate 941,749, forward strand.
AAAATCGCGCACGCAGCTGAGCGCAAGGCGTTTAGCATCGCAATCGACCAGGCCATCAAGGGCGTCAGGAGCGATCACCCCGAGGAGGCCATCAACAAGTTCCTGGACATGGGCGGCAAGCTCCTCGCCGACACCGCGCCCGACATGGCAAACTCCCTGCGCAAGGCATTCTACCCTGGTTCCAAGTGGGAGAACTTCCTCATTGAGCTGGTGAGGGACCGCGTTGACCCCAACATCTTGAAGACCGCCGTCCTAAACGGCGCCTACGAGTCCGCGTTCCGCGGCCTGCGCGAGACCACCCAGTCTGCCGAGAAGTACCAGTGCAACGTGCCCTGGATCATCATCTTCGACCCCACGAGCGCCTGCAACAAGCACTGCATCGGCTGCTGGGCCGCCGACTACGGCAACTCCCTCAACCTCTCCTTCGATGACATGGATCGCCTTGTCACCGAGGCCAAGGCGCTGGGCACGCACTTCTTCATGATGACCGGCGGTGAGCCCCTGGTGCGCAAGAAGGACGTCGTCCGCCTTGCTGAGAAGCACGATGACTGCATCTTTGGCCTCTTCACCAACGGCTCGCTCATCGACCAGAAGCTCTGCGACGACTGCAAGCGCCTGGGCAACATCGTGTTCTCGATGTCGCTCGAGGGCTTCAAGACCGCCAACGACGGTCGCCGCGGTGACGGCTCGTTCGACGAGGTTGTTCGCGCCATGGACCTCATGACTGAGAATGGCGTGCCCTTTGGCATCTCTACCTGCTATACGCGCAACAACGTCGAGGACGTCACCTCCGACGAGTACTACGACTTCATCATCGAGCACGGTGCGCTGTGGCAGTGGTACTTCCACTATATGCCCGTGGGCGAGGGCGCCAACGCCGACCTCATGCCCACCATCGAGCAGCGCGAGTACATGATCGACCGTATCCGCAAAATCCGCGACTACGAGGGCGGCAAGCCCATCATGGCCATGGACTTCCAGAACGACGGCGAGTTCGTGGGTGGCTGCATCGCCGGCGGCCGCGTGTTCTGCCACGTCAACGCCCGCGGTGACGTGGAGCCCTGCGTCTTCATTCACTACTCCAACGCCAACATTCACGAGAAGAGCTGGCTGGAGTGCCTGCAGCAGCCCATCTTCCAGGAGTATCGCGCCAACTGGCCCTGGAACGACAACATGCTGCGCCCCTGCCCCATGCTCGAGAACCCGCAGGTTCTGCCCAAGATGGTTCACGAGGCAGAAGCCAAGTCCACGGAGTACACCTCGCCGGAGGACGTCGACCACCTGTGCGCCCGCACGGCTAAGTACGCCGAGAAGTGGGCGCCCGAGGGCGACCGCATCTGGGTCGAGGAGCACCCCACCGGCAAGAAGATCTACGAGGACAACATCTCGATGATGGATGTCGACAAGAAGGCCAAGATGCTTGCCGAGAAGGACGCCGAGCTTGACTCGCAGGTTGAGGAGAAGCTTGCGGAGGAGGAGAAGGAGGCCGTCGGCGCAGCCAAGTAGGCGCTGATTGGTTCTCTCGCGCGTAAGCGTTTGTCGCCCCGTTGCTGCTGCCGGATGGCCGTGGCGACGGGGCTTTTGCTTGCGCCGGTTGGCGACGACTGGGGGCGTGGGATTTTGTTGCCCGGTAATGGAATCCCGTGTCACGCTCCGCACTGCCGTATGCTCTTCTCAGCAGACTGCGCACGAGAAGGGAAGCGTCGTGATAAAGCTCGCACTCTCGGACCTCGACAACACCTTGATTCCCTATGGCAAGGGTCGCGCGTCGGACGCGGCGATTGCCGCTGTGCGCGCCGTGAACGCCGCGCCGGGCGTGCTTGCCGGCCCCATCTCCGGTCGGACCGTTGCCATGATGTCGTGGATGTTCGAGAACAACGCGGCCGACTGCTTCCAGACTGGCGTCTTTGTGAACGGCCAGGTCGTGCGCCTGCGTGGACGCGTGATCTACCAGGAGGTTCCAGCGCGCAAAAGTCTCGAACGCTTGATTGCCTACCTGCGCAAACGTGACGGCGAGAGGACCGCCCTTACCGCCTACGACAACGACCGCGAAGACAGCGACGTTGTCGTAGGCATCACGGACGAGGAGCTTGCGCGTCACCCCAAGGCCTTTCGCGCGTTTCACTGCACGTCGGCGCACATTCCGGCCGGCACGTACGTGAAGAACAACATCCACAGCGACCACTCGCGCGCCCACATGGAGGACCTCCGCCAGGACCTGGTCCGCGACTTCCCCGAGTTCGACTTCGTCTTTCCCAGCGCCGCTTCCTCCACGTTGGACATCCTGCCCGCCGGCGTCTCCAAGATGAGTGGCCTTACAATCCTCATGGACCAGCTGGGCATAGGTCTTAACGAGGTCTGCGTCTTTGGAGACTCCGAGAATGACCTGGCCATCATCGAGGGCGTACCCAATTCCGTCGCCGTCTCGAATGCGGCTCCTGAGGTTGCGGCAGCGGCGCGCTGGCACATTGGCGCGGTGACCGAGGACGCGGTTGCCGACGCCCTTCTCGACATCGCTGCAGCAGCCAAGACGGGCGCCATGCCCGCATTCATGTGCGAAGAGGGCGAGAACCGCTGCGGCGCCGGCGCACCAACCACGTGCGTTAGCCCCGCCCCCATGGGGTAGGTAGACAAGTGGCGCGCGCAAAAGCGCGCCTACCGAGAACCTCGAGGAGATGCATGCATATGGAGTTCCAGGAGCTCAAGGACTGCAGGTTCGACGGGTCGGGCCACTTCAAGCTCGGCGACTACCCAACGGACGTCCACGTGGAGAAGAAGCTCAAACCCAGCTTCGAGGCCCTCACCGAGGCAAACACCCAGCGCATGGCCGAGCTCCAGGACAAGCTCTACGCCGAGGGCCGCGAGGGCGTCGTGGTCATCCTGCAAGCCATGGATGCGGCCGGCAAGGACTCCACCATCAAGCACGTAATGAGCGGCATAAACCCCCAGGGCGTCACGGTGGCAAGCTTCAAGCAGCCCTCCTCGGAGGAGCTCGCGCACGACTTCCTCTGGCGCGCCGTCACCAGGCTCCCGCGTCGCGGCTGCATTGGCCTCTTCAACCGCAGCTACTACGAGGACGTGCTGGTGGTGCGCGTGCACGATCTCCAGAAGACCTACCGTATGCCCAAGCGCGTGATTGACACCCCCAAGGACGACTTCTTTGAGCAGCGCTACCGCCAGATCCGCGACTTCGAGCGCTACCTGTGGGAGAACGGCTACCGCGTGCTCAAGATCTTCCTCAACGTGAGCAGCGCCGAGCAGCGCAGGCGCTTCCTCGACCGCATCGACGACGAGTCCAAGAACTGGAAGTTCTCCTCGTCCGACGTGACCGAGCGCCAGCTGTGGCCCAAGTACATGGCCGCCTACGAGCACTGCATCGACCGCACTGCTACCAAGGAGGCGCCCTGGTATGTGGTCCCGGCGGACCAGAAGTTCTACGCGCGCTGGCTCGTCTCGGAGGCAATGGTCCACACGCTCGAGGCATGCGACCCGCACTACCCGGAGCTGCCCGCCGAGCAGCGCGACGACCTGGAGTCCGCGCGCCAGGGCTTGCTTGCCGAGACGGGCGGCCACGATGACCGCTCCGAGCGCGACGCAACCGAACTCGATGCCGCCGAGCGCGAGAACGACTAACATAACCCAAGGTATGTGGCGCAACGAGAGGGGACGCGCATGTGGGTTCTAGCTGCGGTGGGTTCGGCGGTCTTTGCGGGCATCACATCAATTCTTGCCAAGTGCGGAATCCGCCACACCGACTCTGACGTGGCCACTGCCGTTCGCACCATCGTCGTCCTGGCGTTTGCGTGGCTCATGGCGGGCGTGGTTGGCTCCATCCCCACCATCGGCCAGATAACGCCCAACTCGCTGCTCTTCCTGGCGCTCTCGGGTCTCGCCACTGGCGCGAGCTGGATCTGCTACTTCAAGGCACTCTCGATGGGCGACGTCAACAAGGTCGTGCCCATCGACAAGTGCTCCACGGTGCTCACGGTGCTTCTCGCCATCGTGCTCTTTGGCGAGACCGAGAACCTTGCCGTGAAGCTTGTGGGCTGTGCGGGGATCCTTGTTGGCACCTTGATGATGATTGAGCGCAAGCAGCAGGACCACGACGTCCAGGGGCGCTCATGGATGTGGTACGCCGTGGGTTCTGCCGTCTTTGCCGCGCTTACGTCGATCCTCGCCAAGGTGGGCATCGAGGGCGTGGAGTCAAACCTTGCAACGGCCATCCGCACCTGCTTTGTGCTGGTCATGGCATGGGTGGTTGTGGCCATGCGTGGCAAGCTGGGCGAGGTGCGCGGCATCGACAGGCACGAGCTGTTCTTCATCTGCCTTTCCGGCGTTGCCACGGGCGCCTCGTGGCTCTGCTACTACTACGCCATCCAGACGGGTGTGGTCTCGGTGGTGGTTCCCATCGACAAGCTGTCCATCGTGGTGTCCATGGCCTTCTCGGCGGCGGTCTTCAAGGAGACCTACACCAAGCGCTCGCTCACAGGCCTAGCCACAATCGTGGCGTCCACGCTTCTGATGGCGTTCTTTAGGTAGGGGCGCGACGGCAGACTGGCCTACTCGGCCTTCACGGCGTTGGACGTGTCGGCGATGGTTCTCACGATCTCCTCTGCCTCGGCAGTGTCCTTAAAGATCACGGGCAGGAAGTGCTTGGAGCAGCCGTTCTCCACATAGACGCTTGCCCTGTTGCCCATGGCGATGAGAACCGCGCCAACAATGACGAGCAGGACGCCCAGTAGCCCTACCTGGGTTACCCCGAAGAGGGCCACGGCCACGGCTATGGCGCCCAGGATGATGAGCATACGGGCAACGCCAATGTACTTGTTGGCAGACCCAAGCCCCACCGCGGTGACGGACCGCATGGGGATAACCTCGTAGCCCGTCTTGTCGGTGACAATGATGCTACGCTCGGTGGTGCGTACCTGGATATTGTCTCGGCTGATGACAACCGAGCTACTTCCGGCGTCATAGGTTCTGGTGCGGCCCTTCTCCAGCGCATGGGAGTATCGGCCGGCCTGGGCCCCGGTGGCACTGCTCGGGCGAGCCTTGTGCGTTGCCGGCGTGGGGGCGACTCTCCTGGCTGGCGCCCCGTCGACCTTCCGTCCGCAGTGCTTGCAGAACCTGGCGCCGTCTTCAAGGCTCTTTCCGCAGTAAGGGCAGGTACGTGACATGGTGTTGCCTCTCTTTCTCTTTGATCCGCTGACAGCGCCATTGTTCGTCCGATTTTTTTAAAACTTGTTGCGCAATTAATCGCTGCCGGGCGGCCCGGCTCGCATCTCCTACCATGGAGGGTGCTTTGGAAGGCGGGCAGGGGGGCTCGCCAGCCGCCTGCTGCGGGAGGTGTGACGCTCTTGGACAAAACGACAGTTGGCGAGAACCCGGTTGCGCGACGCGTGCCGCCGGTGACCCAGGAGATGCGCGAGAAGTACCGCCAGCTGGTGGAGTATCTGCGCGAGCAGGGAAGCGTCGCCGTGGCGTTCTCGGGCGGGGTCGACTCCACGCTGCTCCTGCATGCCGCGCACGAGGCGCTGGGCGAGAGGTGCCTGGCGGTCACGGCACGCTCGGAGTCGTTCCCGCAGCGCGAACGCCACGAGGCGGACGCCTTCTGCGAGCGCGAGGCCATCGCGCACGTGCTCGTGGACTCGGAGGAGCTGGGCATCCCGGGCTTTGACCACAACCCCAAGGACCGCTGCTACCTCTGCAAGTGTGAGCTCTTCCAGCGGATTGGCCGCATCGCGCGCGAGAGGGGCGTGGCGCATGTGGCCGAGGGCTCCAATGTGGACGACGAGGGCGACTACCGCCCCGGCTTGCGCGCCGTTGCCGAGCAGGGCATCTTGAGCCCACTTCGCCATGTTGGCCTGCGCAAGGCGGAGATTCGTGCGCTCTCGCGCGAGTTTGGGCTTCCCACCTGGGACAAGCAGTCCTTTGCGTGCCTGTCCTCGCGCTTCGTGTACGGCGAGCTCATCTCGCGCACGCGCCTGGCCATGGTGGACCGCGCGGAACAGGAGCTTCTCGATCTGGGCCTCACGCAGGTACGCGTGCGCGTCCACGGCGAGAAGGACCCCATTGCCCGCATCGAGGTGCTGCCCGAGGAGTTTGGGCTGCTCGTCGCGCATGCCGCGCAGGTTGCCGCGGACCTTCGCTCGCTGGGCTTCTCGTACGTGACCATGGACCTGGCGGGCTACCACACGGGCTCCATGAACCAGTCGCTGGGGGAGGCGCGCGCATGAGCGAGAACGGCGCCGGCTACGACGACCTGGGCTTTGCCAAGCTGGACACCAACCGCGAGAAGCGCACCGGCTTTCCCGAGGTGGTGTTCTGCGAGGGCAAGCCCGACGCATTCCTGCCCAAAATCTTCCAGCACCTTGTTGTCGCGGACGGCCGGGCCCTGGGCACGCGCGCGAGCGAGCACCAGGCTGGCCTTGTGCGAGAAGTGCTGCCCCAGGCGAGCTACGACCCGGTCTCGCGCATCCTGAGCGTTGCGCCGGAGGTGCCGGTGTCGCTGGTTGGGCACGTTGCTGTGGTGTGCGCCGGCACGGCGGACACGCCGGTGGCCGAGGAGGCGGCGCGCGTGGCCGAGTTCTTTGGCTCCCGCGTGACACGTCACTACGACGTGGGCGTGGCCGGCCTCCACAGGCTGCTCGACCAGATGGACCGCGAGGACGGTATCCGTGGGGCCAACTGCGTGGTGGCAGTCGCCGGTATGGAAGGCGCGCTTGCGAGCGTGGTGGGCGGGCTCGTCTCGGTGCCCGTGATTGCGGTGCCCACCTCGGTTGGGTACGGAGCGTCGTTCAACGGCATGGCGGCGCTTCTCAGCATGCTCAACTCCTGTGCAAACGGCGTGGCCACGGTCAACATCGACAACGGGTTTGGCGCGGCGTACCTGGCCACGCAGATCAACCGCCTTGCGGTGGGAGGGAGCGCCTCGTGAGCACGCTTTTCTGGGACTGCCAGACCGGTATCAGCGGCGACATGGCCGTGGCGTCTCTGCTGGACCTTGGTGCCAGCGAGGAGGCCGTGCGAGCTGCGCTGGCTCCGCTTGCGGGCGAGGGCTTTGAGTTGCGCATTGGTCGCGTGGAGAAGGCCGGCCTCGACTGCTGCGACTTTGATGTGGTGCTGGACGAGGAGCACGACGGCCACGACCATGACATGGCATACCTGTACGACCCCGAGTGGACGCCGAGAGAGGGGAGCGTTGCTGGCGGTGCCGCGCACCCGCACGCGTACGGCGGCGGCCACGAGCGCGCGCACCATCACCGCAGCTACGCGCAGGTGCGAGAGGTGCTCGCGACGCTCGACCTTACGCCTCGCGCGCGGTCTCTTGCCGAGAAGACCTTCCGCCTGCTTGCCCAGGCAGAGTCCAAGGCGCACGGCGTTCCCGTGGACGAGGTTCACTTCCACGAGGTGGGGGCCATCGACGCCATCGTGGACGTTGTGGCGGCGGCCGTCTGCCTGGACAGCTTGGGGGTCGAGAAGGTCATCGTGCCGCGCGTGGTCGACGGCACGGGGATGGTGCGCTGCCAGCATGGGGTGATTCCCGTGCCGGTGCCTGCCGTGGTAAACATCGCTGCTGACACGGGGCTGCCGCTGAGCGTTGGCTCGCGCCAGGGCGAGCTGGTCACGCCTACGGGCGCGGCCATTGCCGCTGCGGCCATGACCTCGACTTCGTTGCCGAAGCGCTTCTTAGTGAAGGCGTGTGGCATGGGCGTGGGCAAGCGCGACTACGATCCGCCCAGCATTCTGCGCGCGCTGCTCATCGAGGAGATGGACTCCGGAGACGACACGGCTCCCGGCGGCGGCCTTGCCCACGGCGCCGACCCTAGTTCCGCCGGTGCCCCTGCCCACAGCGTCGCCCCGAGTTTCGTTAGCGCCCCCGTTCTCGCTGGCGGCGCTTCTGCCCCTGGCGACTGGATCTGGAAGCTCGAGTGCAACATCGACGACAGCACGGGCGAGATGCTCGGCGCGGTTCTCGAGGACCTCATGGCGGCCGGTGCCCGCGACGCCCACTTCCTGCCCGTCTTCATGAAGAAGAACCGGCCCGCCTACGAGCTGGCCATCATCTGCGACGACGCCCACCGCGAGGCGCTCGAGCGCATCGTGTTCGCCGAGACCACGACCATTGGCATCCGGCGGCAGCGCATGGAGCGGAGCGTGATGGACGTCTCGTGGCGTGATGTCGAGACAAGCTACGGTATCGTGCGCGTGAAGGTCTGCCGGCGAGACGGGCTTCTCCGCGCCTATCCGGAGTACGAGTCCGTGCGCGCGGTCGCGCGCGCCGCAGGGACCGACTTCCGCACGGTGTACCTAGCCGCAGCGACATCCGCCTAGGGTGTGTGGTTGCTGGTGACCATTGTCCCTGGGCTTACCAGAGGGCGCGTCCAAGAGCTTGTCCAAAACCTGCGGCTTAATAGCACTTCGGAAAATGGCTGCAGCGCGCCTACCTGTGGTTCTTCTCGGCAGGGCTTTTCTCGAACTGCTATTAAGCCGCAGGTTTTTTCAGTGCCGACGCCCGAGTGAGATGCCGTGCCGCCGGAACCGGAGAAATGTCGCCGGAAGGCCCCTTTTGTACGCACTTGTCGCCAAAACGCCTGCTCCGGCGACGCCGGGGGTGCTGTCAAACAGAGAGCCTGCCACCGCGCCCCGCCGCGGCCGCCACCACACCCCGCCGCTAGTACTTGTTGTAGATGTGCTCCGCCGAGCCGCGTAGCCCGTCCACGCAGAGCGCGCTACCATCGTCGAGCAGCACCGTCCCGCTGAACGTCCCAAACACCTGGTGCTGTTGGCTTACGATAATGCCCGCAAGGTCGATGTTGTCAGTGCGGTCAATCTGCGGCTCGAAGGCCAGGTCAAGCCTGCCCTCGTTGTCGGTCATATGCCAGGGCGAGAGGTACGCGTAGCCGTTCTCGCCAACAGGGATGCCAAAGTCAACGCGTCCCAGCTTATGGGCTACGCCGTCCACGAAGACCATGTTCTCGCTTGCCGCGCGCGTGTTGCCAAAGCCGTATCCAAGATTGAGGCCCACCACGCGCCCGCCCTGGCGCCCCTGCGCAACTGCCCAGTACCAGGTGTTCTCGTACGTCCAAACGCCACGGCCCCAGTCGAGAAGGCCAAACGAGTCATTTCGCGAGAACTCGTGGAAGAGCGCGCCCCGCCTATAACCGCCCCACGCGCGCATGCCCACGATCTTGCGGTTGTAGTAGAACGCATGGGGGTCCTCGTCCCACGGCGTGCAGATGACCATAGAGTCGCGCGGCTGCTGGTCGAGAAGGGCCTCGACCTCAAGGCCCTCGCCTTCGTCAAAGTCGCGCATGGCAAACGAGAGGCGCCGCGCGCCTCCCACGTGACGCCACTCCACGCGGCAGCGCGCGTTCTCCCAGCAGATGTCGCCGGCGTCCGAGCTGGCCGGCAGCCCCATCGAGCCCAGCGGCAGAGGTACCGTCTCGGACGTGGTCTTGAAGGCTCGTGCTGAGAAGTCCAGGACAGATGCCGAGACAAGCCCAAGGTATCCCAGGTCACTAAAGGTGAGCGCTACGGCATAGCGCTCGTCGTTTATGAGGTAGTAGTCCCAATCCTTGATTCGCCACGGTGGCGCCTGGATGTCCGCGTGATCGTAGGCAAAGGGCGGGCGCGTTGCCCAGCCGGGCTCGCGAAGGCGGCCCTCCTCGTCAAGAAGCCTGCCGGTTCCGGTGATGCGATGCTCGGACATGGCAACCCCTCTCCACGAGACCTCTCCGTGGATTCAGCATCCGCCGTCCGATGGAAGTTGACATCGCCACTTCGGCGGACGGGATTGAGTTGCCCGGTAACTGAGTCGCACGCGGGATTGATTTGCTCGGCAACGGGATTGCATTGCCCGGCAACTCAATCCCGCCCATTTTTCGAACGCGTTTCAGACGTGTGTATGTTGGACAGCAAGCTAGCCCCGTTTTTCTTGACGAAACACACCCAGCATAGACTTCCATCGGTACGAAGGGGTTCCCGCCGCAGCAAGGCGGCGGGAACCCGCATGGCACGCCCGCCTGCGCGGGCGCTTGGAGAGGGGAATACATGGCATCCAACCAGGTGGCCAAGGACACCAGCACCGGTCAGGGCCTGTACCGGGAGGAGTTCGAGCACGACGCCTGCGGCATCGGCGCGATTGCTCACCTCAAGGGCCAGAAGTCACACCAGCTGCTCGACGACGCTCTCACGCTCCTTGTGAACCTCGAGCACCGCGGCGGCAAGGGCCTGGAGAGAAACACCGGCGATGGCGCCGGCATCCTGTTCCAGATCCCGCACCGCTTCTTCCGCAAGGAGGCCCAGAAGTACGGCCACCTGCTCCCCGACGAGGGCGAGTACGGCGTGGCCATGGTCTTCTTCCCGCAGGACGCGGAGGGTGCGCAGGTGGCGCGCCGCGTCTTCGAGGAGGGTTGCGCTGAGCAGGGCATCCCACTGCTCTTCTGGCGAGAGGTGCCCATCGACCCGCATGACCTGGGCGAGACGGCACTAGCCTGCATGCCTACCATCTACCAGGCGTTCCTTGGGCGTCCGGCAGACGTGCCCGCAGGCGACGAGTTCGAGCGCAAGCTCTACGTGTGCCGCCGCTCTATCGAGAAGACCGCAGCCGCCCACCACGCGCTCGAGGGCAAGATCTTCTACGTGTGCTCGATGAGCTCGCGCACCATCGTGTACAAGGGCATGCTCGTTGCCACCCAGATGCGCAACTTCTACCTGGACCTGAACGACGCTGCCGCAGAGTCGGCGCTCGCCCTCGTGCACTCCCGCTACTCCACCAACACCACGCCCAGCTGGGAGCGCGCCCACCCCAACCGCTACATCGTCCACAACGGCGAGATCAACACGCTGCGCGGCAACGTCAACTGGATTCGCGCCCGCGAGTCCGAGTTCTACTCACCCGTGCTTGGCTCGGACCTTGGCCGCGTGATGCCCGTCATCAACCGCGAGGGTTCCGACTCCGCCATCCTCGACAACGTCCTCGAGTTCCTCACCATGAACGGCAGGCCCCTCTCGCGCGCCGTCACGATGCTCCTCCCCGAGCCGTGGGACAAGAACAAGCAGCTCTCCGACGCGCGCCGCGCCTACGACTGCTACCAGTCCATGCTCACCGAGAGCTGGGACGGCCCTGCCGCCATCGCCTTCTCGGACGGCCGCATCACCGGCGCCGCCCTCGACAGGAACGGCCTGCGTCCCGCGCGCTACTACGTCACGCACGACGATCGCATGATCCTCGCCTCCGAGGCGGGTGCGCTCACCGTCGAGCCCGACGAGATCCTGCAGACGGGCTCGCTCGGCCCCGGCCAGATGTTCGTCGTCGACCCCTCCCAGGGCCGTATCCTCTGGGACAACGAGGTCAAGGCCCACTTTGCCGCGCAGAAGCCCTTCCGCGACTGGATCGACGAGGAGACCCTCTCGGTGGCAGACCTCGCCAGGAGCGAGAAGAACCCCTTCGAGGCAATCGACGCCGAGGTGCCCCTCACCCAGCGCCTTGCCCGTCACGGCTACCACTTTGACGACGTCGAGGAGGCCGTGCGCCCCATGGCCAACACGGGCAAGCCGCCCCTGGCCTCGATGGGCTCCGACGTTCCTCTCGCCGTGCTCTCCGGCCACCCGCGCTCGTTCTTCGACTACTTCAACCAGCTCTTTGCGCAGGTCACCAACCCGCCCATCGATGCGCTGCGCGAGAGCTTCGTGACGTCTTCTGTGCTCTACCTGGGCAACCACGGCAACATGCTCGAGGACTCCCGCAAGAACTGCCAGCTCCTTCGCCTGGACGACCCCATTCTCACCAAGGACGAGTTCCAGCGTATCGCCTCGCTTGACCGTCAGGGCTTCCACGTCGCGTGCTTCTCGGCCACCTATCCGCGCGAGGCGGGCGAGGGCGCGCTCAAGGCGGCGCTCGAGTCCCTGTGCAAGGGCGTCGAGAAGGCCGTGCGCGCCGGCGCCAACGTGGTGGTCATCTCCGACCGCGCGGGCGAGGGTCAGGTTCCTATCCCGTCGCTGCTCTCGGTCTCGGCTGTTCACAACCACATGATCCGCACCGGCATCCGCATGAAGGCGGACATCGTGGTGGAGTGCGGTGACGCCATCACCCCGCATGACTACGCCACGCTCGTGGGCTACTCCGCCTCGGGCATCTACCCCTACATGGCGCACGCGTGCATTACCGCCCTGGCGGAGCGCGGCTCTCTGGGCGTGAGTGCCGAGGAGGGCATCGCCAACTACGACCGCGCGGTCAACGCTGGCATCACCTCGATCATGTCCAAGATGGGCATCTCCACGATGCAGGGCTACCACTCCGCGCAGATCTTTGAGATCGTTGGCTTTGACCAGGGCTTTGTTGACCGCTGCTTCACGGGCACCGTCTCGCGCGTGGGCGGCCTCGACGAGGACGGCGTAGAGCGCGAGTGCAACGAGCGCTATGACGAGGCACTGGCCCTGCTCAAGACCCCCGCACCCACGCAGCTGGCAAGCTCCGGCATCACCAAGTGGCGCCCGCTTGGCGGCGAGGAACACATCATCACCCCGCAGGTCATCTATCTGCTGCATCGTGCCGTGCGCGAGAACAGCCCCGAGCTCTTCTCGGAGTACTCCAAGGCGCTCCACCCCAAGGGACGCGCCATCATGCTGCGCGACCTCCTCGAGTTTGTGCCGCTGGCCTCGGGACCCGTGCCCCTGGACGAGGTCGAGAGCGCCGACTCCATCGTGAAGCGCTTCGAGACCAGCGCCATGAGCTTTGGCGCCATCTCCGACGAGGCGCACCGTGCGCTTGCCATTGCCATGAACCGCATTGGCGCCAAGTCCAACACGGGCGAGGGCGGCGAGAACCCCGACCGCGAGACCACGCTCGCCAACGGCGACTCGGCAAACTCCAAGGTCAAGCAGGTTGCCTCTGCGCGCTTTGGCGTGACGAGCCGCTACCTGGTCTCCGGCGAGGAGATCCAGATCAAGATGGCCCAGGGCGCCAAGCCCGGCGAGGGCGGGCACCTGCCCGGTACCAAGGTCTGGCCGTGGATCGCCAAGGTCCGCAACTCCACGCCTGGCGTGGGGCTTGTCTCGCCCCCGCCGCACCACGACATCTACTCCATCGAGGACCTGGCCGAGCTCATCTTTGACCTCAAGAACGCCAACCCCAAGGCCACGGTCTCGGTGAAGCTCGTCTCCGAGGCGGGCGTGGGCACCATTGCCACGGGCGTTGCCAAGGGTGGCGCGAACAAGATCTTGATCTCGAGCGCCAACGGCGGCACCGGCGCCGCACCGCGCGACTCCATCTACCACACGGGCCTGCCGCTGGAGCTTGGCCTTGCAGAGACCCAGCAGACGCTGCTCAAGAACGGCCTGCGCTCGCGCGTGGAGCTGGAGGCGGACGGCAAGCTCATGGATGGCCGCGACGTGGCCGTGGCCGCGCTTCTCGGCGCCGAGGTCTTTGACTTTGGCACGGCCGCGCTGCTCTCGCTTGGCTGCCTCATGCAGCGCGACTGCCAGACGGACACCTGCCCCATGGGCATCGCCACGCAGAACTGCGAGCTGCGCAAGCGCTTCCACGGCAAGCCCGAGCACGTGGTCAACTTCATGTACCTGGTGGCAGAGGAGCTGCGCCACATCATGGCCGAGCTGGGCTTCCGCACGGTCCAGGAGATGGTCGGCCACCCCGAGTGCCTGCGCCAGGTGGAGGTCCCGGGCAACTGGAAGGCCAATACCATCGACCTCTCGCCCGTCCTCGCAAGCGTGACCAACGAGTTTGGCAAGAGCGTTCCCGGTGCCGCCGCCCGTCACTTCCTGCCCGAGATGGGCCCGGCAGACGAGCTCTCGAGCACGCTGGACGCCACGCTCTTTGTGCCCTACACCGAGACCGCGCGCCGCACGCTCACGCCAGTGCACTTTCACGCTGACATTGCCAACGTGAACCGCTGCGTGGGCACCATGCTCGGCTCCGAGGTCACCCGCGCGCACCCGGAGGGCCTCCCCGAGGGCTCCATCACCATCGACTGCGTTGGCTCCGGCGGCCAGAGCTTCGGCGCCTTCCTTCCGGCCGGCATCACCATCAACGTGATTGGTGACGCCAACGACTACTTTGGCAAGGGCCTCTCGGGCGGCATCCTCACGGTTGCCCCCGCACCCAGCGCCACATACAAGTTCGACGAGAACGTCTCCATTGGCAACGTGGCCTTCTACGGTGCCACGGGCGGCAAGGGCTTCATCAACGGCCTGGCCGGCCAACGCTTTGGCGTGCGCAACTCCGGCGCCACCATCGTGTGCGAGGGCGTGGGCAACCACGGCTGCGAGTACATGACAGGCGGCATGGCCCTCATCCTGGGCGAGGTTGGCATCAACTTTGCCGCGGGCATGAGCGGCGGCGTGGCCTTCGTCTACGACGAGTACGGCACGCTGCCTAGCCGCTGCAACACCGACATGGTCGAACTCAAGCGGCCAACCGAGCGCGACTTCCAGACCATCCGCGTCCTCATCGAGGAGCATGCGAGAAGGACCAAGAGCCCGCGCGGCATCAAGATGCTCTACATGTTCGACGACATCAAGGACAAGTTCGTGAAGGTTATCCCGCACGAGTACGAGGTTGCCCTCGAGCTCACCGAGGCCGCCGAGGCCGCGGGCAAGACCCACGACGAGGCGATTGAGATCGCCTTCGAGACCATGAGGAACGGGAGGTAGGCCATGGGCAAGGTCGGAGCTTACATCGACCTCGGAAGGGTCGCCCACGGCGAGAGGCCCGCAGCCGAGACGCTCAAGGACTTTGGCGAGTTTGCCGTGCCGCTGGACGAGAAGGGCCAGCGCTCGCAGGCCAGTCGCTGCATGTACTGTGGCGTGGCGTTCTGCCAGACGGGCTTCTCGTTTGGCAAGGCGCGCAGCTCGGGATGCCCGCTGCACAACCTGATCCCCGAGTGGAACGACCTCATGTGGCGCGGCATGTGGACCGACGCCGCTGAGCGCCTGGCGCTCACCAACCCGCTCCCCGAGTTCACGAGCCGCGTGTGCCCCGCTCCCTGCGAGGCCGCGTGCAACCTGGGCCTTGAGGACGAGCCCACCACCATCAAGGACGACGAGCGTGCCATCTCCGATCACGAGTGGGCTGCGGGCGGCCCCGCGCCGCTTGCGCCTGCCGCTGAGGACGCACCCCGCGTCGCCGTGGTTGGGTCCGGCCCCGCCGGCCTGGCTACATCGTGGGAGCTCGCGCGCCGCGGCGCGCGCGTGACGCTCTTCGAGCGCCATGACCGTGCGGGCGGCCTGCTCATGTATGGCATCCCCAACATGAAGCTTCCCAAGGAGGTCGTTAAGCGCAGGCTCGACCTCATGGAGAAGAGCGGCATCGAGATTCGCTGCGGTGCCGACGCCACCTCGCCCGAGGTTGCGGCTGAGCTTGCGGGCTTCGACGCCGTGGTTGTGGCTGCGGGCGCAGCTCAGGCGCGCGGCCTGCGCGTCCCCGGTGCGGACAACCCTAACGTGGTCTTTGCTGTGGACTACCTTACGGCGCAGACTAAGGCCCTGCTCGACGGTCATGCGGAAACGCCGGCGGTGAGCGCCAAAGGCAAGGACGTGGTGGTTATCGGCGGTGGCGACACCGGCACCGACTGCGTTGCAACGGCGCTGCGCCAGCACGCAAAGAGCGTCCACCAGCTGGAGTTCCTGCCGGCCCCGCCCGAGGTCCGCGCTGCCTCCAACCAGTGGCCCGAGTGGCCCAACGTCAAGAAGACCGACTACGGTCAGGTCGAGGCAGAGCTTGTGCAGGGCGCTGACCCGCGCAGCTGGGCAACGAACACCCTCGAAGTGCTCGAGGACGAGAACGGCGGCATCCGTGGCCTTCGCGTGGTCTCGCTCGACTGGTCGCATGGCAAGCCTGAGCCCATCGAGGGCTCTGAGCGCGAGATTCCCGCGCAGCTAGTCCTTCTCGCCATGGGCTTCACCGGCCCCGAGGCCTCGGTCTATGACGCGCTGGGCGTCACGACTGAGGAGGTGCGTGGTGGCGTGAGGCCCAAGCTCGCCGCTGCGGGCTCGCACCGCACCGTGGGAGAGGGCAAGGTGCCCGTCTTTGCCGCCGGCGATGCGCGTTCGGGCTCGTCGCTCGTGGTTGCCGCTATCTCCGACGGCCTTGCCTGCGCCGGCGAGGTTGCTAGCGAGTTGGGGCTCTAGGGGGGTCTTCTCGGCCGGTTCTGCGTGGGGCCGGCCGAGCGCTTTTGGGATCGCTGCCTGGCGCGCTTCTCGCCACCCGCCTGTTCCACTTCTCGTTCCCGATTGGAGGAAAGGCCATGTCACACGCCTCGTCCGCACCGCTCAGGATGACCGAGATGCGAGAGAGGCATCTCTCGCTCAAAAGAAGTGGGGCCCGGCGCGCAGATGCCGCAGCCGGGAGGGACGGCCTGCTGTGGTCCTCGCCGGACGCGCAGGGCGAGCCCAACAAGCTCCTATGGATGGAGGGCGGCGTCGAGAAGGATGCGCCCGACCTTGACGAGCCAACAAGGACGTGGCTCGAGGAATCGTCCGAGTGGACGGGCTCTACCGCTGGAGCTGCAGGCGGCACCGACAGTGCCGGCGATGGGGGAGAGGACCCCACACCCCCCAACACCCTCGTGTGGCTATGAGACAAAGGGACAGTCCCTTTGTCTCATGTTGGCAACTATCGCGTTTAACTTGAGCCCTCTGGCGTCAAAACGACGCCGGAGGGCTCATCTCGTACGGAATCGCGTCGGAAAGACTCGCTCGGGCGTCGTTGCGAGCCGGGGGTACGTTGCCGCAGCAAGTACGTTCCAAATCCACGCTTCGGGGTCGTTTGGCGCCGGGGCCGCCTTTCCGCGGCTGACAATTTCCAAGATGGACCGGCATGCCGCTTGACCTAAACCTAACTTCAGGTCACAGAATGGCACGCAAGGGCGCTTCCGCCCCATGAGCCCCTTGTGCACAAGAAAGGACATGCCCGATGAACTAGTCACTAGTTGCGTACTTCAGCGCCACCGGCACAACGGAGGGGGCGGCAAATGCCCTTACCAAGGCTGCGAGGGCAGACCTTTACCGCATTACGCCTGCACAGCCCTATTCCAGCCGGGACCTCAACTGGAACAACTCCTCGAGCAGGTCGTCTGTCGAGATGGGCAATGACTCCGCCCGCCCTGCACTGGCCCAGGCCGCACCGGACCTCTCCCCGTACGACGTGGTCTTTGTGGGCTTTCCCATCTGGTGGTACGTGGAACCCCGCATTGTCGACACGTTTCTGGAGGCCTGCGACCTTGGAGGGAAGGCCGTGGTCCCCTTTGCGACAAGCGGGAGCAGCGGAATCCACCGCGCAGCCAGCCGTGTGCGCGACATTGTCCCCCAGGCACGCGTGCTCGATGGCCGCATGATGAACGACAGGCCCTCTACCAGCGAGCTCGAGGCCTGGATTCGGGGCCTTGGGCTCTAGGCCTACCCGCCACAAATGCCATACCAGCCATATCAAAAAGACGAGAGGAACCATCATGCTCGGAAACTTTACGTACGAGAACCCCTGCCGCGTGCACTTTGGCCCCAACGCCCTGGACGACCTGCCCGGCGAGCTGGCCAAGTTTGGCCCCAAGGTGTTGCTCACCTACGGTGGTGGCTCCATCAAGCGCAACGGCCTGTACGACAAGGTGATCTCAGCGCTCGCTGCCGCCGGCAAGACCGTGGTCGAGGTGCCCGGCGTCATGTCCAACCCCACCGCCGACAAGCTTCGCGAGGGCGCCCGCGTCGCTCGTGAGAACGACGTCGATCTTATCCTGGCCGTGGGCGGCGGCTCCACCATCGACTACGCCAAGGGCGTCTCGGTCTCCGCCTGGACCGAGGGCGACCCCTGGGAGCACCTCTACCTGCACATGGAGCAGCCCACCGGCAAGGTCATCCCCGTGGGCGACGTGCTCACCATGAGCGGCACCGGCTCGGAGACGAACGCTGGCTCCGTCATCACCAACCACGAGCAGGGCCTCAAGATCGGCCACGTCTTTGGCCCCGAGGTGATGCCCAAGTTTGCCATCGTGAATCCCGAACTCACCTTTACCGTGCCCGGCTACCAGATGAAGGCCGGCATCTTCGATGCCTTCAACCACATCCAGGAGCAGTACTTCTCCGGCACTGATGACAACACCTCCGACTACATGGCCGAGGGCCTCATGCGCAGCCTCGTGCACGCCAGCCGCATCGCGGTGAAGGACCCCACCAACTACGAGGCGCGCTCCAACATCAGCTGGGCGTGCACCTGGGCGCTCAACACGCTCATCGCCTGTGGCAAGTCAACCGACTGGGAGGTTCACATGCTGGGCCAGGCCATCGGTGCGGTGACTGACGCCACGCACGGTATGACCCTCTCCGCCGTGGCGCTGCCCTACTATCGCCTTGTCATGCCCTATGGCGTCGAGAAGTTCGCGCGCTTTGCTACCAGCGTATTTGACGTGCCCGCTGAGGGCCGCACAACCCAGCAGCTTGCCGAGGCTGGCCTTGAGGCTCTGAGTGCCTGGATGGACGAGATTGGCGTGGTGCGCCACTCGAGCGAGCTGGGCCTCACCGAGGAACTCATCCCCGCTGCCGTGAAGGCAACCATCATTCTGGATGGCGGCTACCACAAGCTCACGACCGGCGAGGTTGCGCAGATCTTCCGAGCGAGTCTGTAGTCCCGCCTCCGTCTCCCCCTCCCGTTCTTTATCGGAGTCTGAGAATCTCGCCAAAATCTACCTGCGGAAACGTCGAGAAGATTCTCAGAAACCGATAAAGAATGTGGGGGGGATGGTCTCACGTGGACGTGGCCGTCCCTACGCCGGGCGACCGTCGTAGTTGAGGCCGCCCACAATGGCTTCGAAGCGCTGCTTGTCCCCGCGCACGAACGCCTCGGCCAGCTGCGGGTACGTCACAAGAGCCTCCTCGAACAGATCGGCAAAGCTCGCGTGGCGCTTCTCGCCCGTAAAGGGGTTGGCCCACTCGCGGCGCTCGAGGTTCGCCGATGCACACTCGTCCGACTCGGTTACGCGGTGGGCAAACGCCTCCGCCATGGAGTGCGGCCGCGCCAGGCGCTCAACCGCCCCAATGAGGCGCGTCTTTGGCGAGTCCGCCGGCTCGATCCGGCGGTACACCCATTGGTAGTCGCTCACTGCTGCACCGTACTCCTCGGGTCCAACGTTGAGGCCAAAGACGGCAAGCGCCACCTGCGAGAAGATCGTCCCGCCAACGCGGTCGATGCGCCCCGTGCGCATGAGATCAGAGGCTGGGTGGTGCTCGAGCACCGTCACGTGGCGCTTCTCCCAGAGAATCCAGGAGTCTATGTCGCTCTCGATGATTGCGTGAATCTCGTGCGAGGCGTCGGAGAGGCCGGGCTGCTCCAGCAGCGCGTACTGCTGCGCGTAGATCATGGGGTGTGCTGTGCGGTCCAGCACGTAATGGCCGAGAAGCCCCAGCGCAAACGCCCTGCCAATCCGCTCGTCCTCGAGGGGCAGGTGTCCCACCGAGGAGCGAATGTCGCCAAACGCATCGGTGACGTGACTGGCGTGCATGTCGTGCGCGAGGTGACGGCATGCGGCAACGCGTGCCGGGATGGTACGGAAGCGCACGAAGAAGGGATCCGGGCCCTCGTTGCCCAGAAGGAAGGCGAGAAGTTCCTCCTCGCCGTCGACAAGGCCCTCGGGAAGACGCTGTGCCGCGTCCTCACCAAAGATGTGATGCGTTATCAGAGAGGGCATGCTCGCGCTCCTTGGGTACGCCATGCAGGCCGCGCCCACGGCCAGCAACGGATGCAAATCAAGCCTTTAGGATAATCTAACTCGTGCGTTTTGGGGAGCGGTACAGCCATTACCTTACGTTGCGATTGCTTGGGTAGCATTAAGAGCTTGATTGTCGTCTGCCTTCAGGGAGTCAGATTGAGCCTGCTGGAGATTGTCGTACTCGGCCTCGCCCTCTCAGCGGACGCATTCTCGGTCACTATCTCGAACACCTTTGCCTACAGGAACGAGCGCATCTCCAGGCTCGCGCTCATGCCGGTCTTCTTTGGTGTCTTCCAGGCACTCATGCCCGTTGCTGGCTACTATCTGGGCGGTGTCGCGGCGGACTTCATCGAGAGCTATGCGGGCATCGTAACCCTGGTCATTCTGGGCATCATCGGCGGCAACATGGTGCGCGAGGGCGTCTCGTCCATTCGCGCGTGCCGTAACTGCGAGCCCGCGCCCACGAAGGGGAGGCTTACCCTCTGGATCCTCTTCGTCCAGGCCATCGCCACCGCCATCGACGCCTTTGCGGTTGGCGTTTCGCTGCGCGCGCAGGCCGTTGACCTGGTCTTCTCGGTGTGCACCATCGGCCTTACCACTGCCATCTGCTGCGTCATCGCGCTGGCGCTTGGGCGCAAGCTGGGCACGATCCTCGGCGACCGCGCCGAGATCCTTGGCGGCTGCGTGCTTATCGGCATTGGCATCAAGGCGCTGCTGGCATAAGCCCGGCGCCGTCTCCCCATGCGAGAACAACCAAGCCCCGCTCACGGCCTCGGTATGCCGCTTAGGGGGACCCTCTCCCTCGGTAATCGAATTCTGTAAGAAAAATAAACGAGAAGTGTAAAGCTTGATAAAAGAACCAAGGCTACGTGGCCTTGGGGGCATAGGGAGAGCCGCGGCATGCCACGGCGCAACGTAGCGGGCCTCAGGAAGGCCCGTCGGATTGGGGTGTCTCATGAAGAACGTATCTCGTAGGGAGTTTCTTGGCACGACTGCTGTCGCAGCAGCAGGCCTTGGCCTTGCCGCGTGCGGTGGATCAGACACGTCGGGCTCCAGCTCCAGCGGCACCGACACCAGCTCGAGCTCCGGCTCGGACGACCTGTCCCGCATCGCGAGCGACGACGTGATCGAGGCCGCCAAGAAGGACGGTAAGCTCGTGGTCTACGGTTCCTGCGAGGAGCAGCACGTGGCCGCCTGCGCCCAGCACTTCCAGGAGCTCTTTGGCATTGAGACCTCCTATCAGCGCCTCTCCACGGGCGAGGTCGAGTCAAAGGTGGAAGAGGAGAACGGCAACCCCTCCGCGGACGTCTGGTTTGGCGGAACCACCGATCCCTACAACGTTGCCGTGACCAAGGGCATCCTCGAGCCCTACGAGGCAAAGAACGCCTCGCACCTCATCTCGGACAAGTTCCGTGACGCCGATGGCAACTGGTACGGCATCTACAAGGGCATCCTCGGCTTCTTCTACAACAAGGACGAGCTCGAGCGCAAGGGCCTCGATGTCCCGCAGGACTGGCCCGATCTTCTCGACGAGAAGTACAAGGACCTCATCTGGATGTCCAACTACAACACGGCCGGCACGGCTAAGCTCATCCTCAACACCGTCATCCAGAAGTACGGCCACGACGACGGCATCAAGTACCTGGTAGACCTGGACAAGAACGTGCAGGTCTACACCAAGAGTGGCTCTGGCCCGTCCAAGAACGTGGGCACCGGCGAGTGCACCATCGGCATCGGCTTCCTGCACGACGCCATCTACCAGATTGTCGACAACGGCTACCAGAACATCGGCCTTGTGATCCCGTCCTCCGGTGCCTCCTACGAGGTTGGCGCCACGGCCATCTTCAAGGGCTGCAAGCACGAGAACGCCGCCAAGCTCTGGATCGAGTACGCTCTCTCGCCGCAGTGCGTTGAGCGTGCCCAGGAGGTTGGCGCCTACCAGTTCCTGGTCATCGATGACGCAAAGCAGCCGGCGGTTGTCGAGGAGTACGGCCTCGATCCCAACAACGTCATGGACTACGACTTCGAGGACGCCAAGGAGAACACCGAGCAGTACGTCTCTGACATCATGAACGCCCTCGGTGGCGGCGACGACCGCTTCCAGACCGAGTAGCACCCTGCCTTCCGCCCCGGGGCGTCGCATGCCTCGGGGCGGAGTGCGTCAAGCGAGAGGAGAGATGCCATGGCACGAGGTCAGAGTGCTCGGCTGGACCAGAAGAAGTTGCTGGCAGATCCAATACTGGTCACCACGATCATCGTCCTGATCGTGTTCTTGACCCTATTCATCCTATATCCGCTGGCAATCCTGCTCGTCGATGCCGTGGTAGGGGAGAGCGGCCCCACGCTTTCCGTGTTCCAGCGCGTGCTGGCGATGCCGTCCTTCGAGACGGCCATCAGCAACACGCTGGTCCTGGGGCTCTTCGTAGGCATAGTGGCCACGCTCATCGGCCTGCTCTTTGCCTACGTCGAGGTATACGTCAACCTCAAGTCACGCTTCATGAGCGGGCTCTTCAAGCTCGTCTCCATGCTCCCCGTGGTCTCTCCGCCGTTTGTACTGTCGCTTTCGGTGATCCTGCTCTTTGGCAAGGCGGGCCTCATCACCCGCACGCTCCTGGGAATCTATGACAACAACGTCTACGGCTTCTGGGGCATCGCCCTCGTGCAGACGCTCACGTTCTTCCCCGTGTGCTACATGATGTTCAGGGGACTGCTGAGAAACATCGACCCTTCCCTTGAGGAGGCTGCGCGCGACATGGGCGCCTCTCGCTGGAAGGTCTTCACCAGCGTCACACTGCCGCTCATCCTGCCGGGCATGGGCAACGCGTTTCTCGTCTCCTTCATGGAGTCCATCGCCGATTTTGCGAACCCCATGATCATCGGTGGCTCCTACGACACGCTTGCCACGTCCATCTACCTGCAGATTACGGGCGCCTACGACAAGCAGGGCGCCTCTGCCATGTCGTGCGTGCTTCTCGGTATCACGCTCATTATGTTCATCGTCCAGAAGTACGTGCTCGAGCGTAAGAGCACGGCAACACTCACGGGCAAGGCCGCGCGCGGTCGCATGCTCATCACCGACAACTCTGTCCGCATCCCGCTCTCGGTCCTGTGCGGTGCCGTTGCCGTCTTTGTCGTGGCGCTCTATGTGTGCGTGCCGTTTGGCGCGCTGTTCAAGACGTGGGGCTATGACTACTCGCTCACGCCCAAGTGGTTCATCCAGGTCTTTACCCTCCACCACGGCTTCGAGGCCTTTGCCGACTCGTTTGGCCTGTCGCTCATTGCGGCACCGCTTACGGCCCTGCTATCGATGGTCATCGCCTACCTCGTGGTGAAGCGGCGCTTCCCCGGCCGCGGCTTCATCGAGTTTGTCTCCATGCTCGCCATGGCCGTGCCCGGCACCGTCCTGGGCGTCGGCTTCATCCGCGGCTTCTCGAGCGGCGTCTTCCACTCCGGGTTTATGCAGGGGCTCTACGGAACGGCGGCCATTCTCGTCATCGTGTTCATCGTGAGGTCGCTGCCAACCGGTACGCGCTCGGGCATCTCGGCGCTGCGCCAGATCGACAAGTCCATCGAGGAATCCGCCTACGACATGGGCGCCAACAGCTTCCAGGTCTTCATGACTGTGACGCTGCCGCTTATCAAGGACTCGTTCCTCTCTGGCCTCGTCACCGCCTTTGTGCGCTCCATCACGGCAATCTCGGCGGTCATCCTGCTGGTCACGCCGCAGACGCTCATGATCACCGTGCAGATCAACGAGTACGCCGAGAAGGGCGCCTATGGCATTGCCTGCGCCTTTGCCACGATTCTCATCATCATCACGTACGCGGCCGTCGTGCTCATGAATGTCTTCATCAAGCACTTTGGCACCAGCGCAAAGATCAACGCTCAGAGCGAGGGGGAGTAACCCATGGCCAAGGAGAAGAAGGGTGTGCGCCTTGAGCACATCTCCAAGATCTATCAGGACCCCAAGACAAAGAAGGACTTCTACGCCGTCCACGATGCCAACCTGGAGATAGCGCCCGGTGAGTTCGTGACGCTGCTTGGCCCCTCTGGCTGCGGAAAGACCACCATCCTGCGCATGATCGCCGGCTTCGAAAGCCCGGACGAGGGACAGATCTACCTGGGCGGCGAGCCCATCAACGACCTTACCCCCAACAAGCGCGACACGGCCATGGTCTTCCAGAGCTACGCTCTGCTCCCGCACTACAACATCTTTGATAACGTGGCGTACGGCCTCAAGATCCGCAAGCTCCCCGCCGACGAGATTCGCGACAAGGTCACGCGAATCCTGGGCATGGTTGGCTTGGAGGGCATGGAGGATCGCATGACCAACCAGCTCTCGGGTGGCCAGCAGCAGCGCGTTGCCCTGGCGCGTGCCCTGGTCATCGAGCCCTCGGTCCTGCTCTTCGACGAGCCCCTCTCCAACCTGGACGCCAAGCTGCGCGTGGAGATGCGCACCGAGGTGCGTCGCATCCAGCAGGAGGCGGGCATCACCGCAGTCTACGTGACGCACGACCAGTCCGAGGCCATGGCAATCGCCGACAGGATCATCGTCATGAAGCGTGGCGTCATCGACCAGGTTGGCGACCCGCACGCCGTCTACTATCGTCCCGTCGACGAGTTTGTGGCCGACTTCATCGGCGAGTCCAACTTCCTGCGTGGCAAGCTTGCCGAGAAGGAGGGTGACACGGGCGTCGCGACCATCGAGGGGCACAGCGTTGAGGTTGACGGCGTTTCCGCCCACAGCGTGGGCGATGACATCACCCTGGTGCTGCGTCCCGAGGCGGCCACCCTCGCTGACGAGGGCGTCCTCCACTGCAAGGTCACACTCTCGCGCTTCATGGGTAGCTACCAGAACTATCAGGTCATGGTAGGCAACACCCTTGTCAAGATTCAGGACTTCAACCCCAAGACCCACAAGATCTACGAGGTGGGCGACGATGCCTTTGTGAGCTTCACAAAAGGTGACGTTCACGCACTGTGAGACAAAGGGAGTTTCCCTTTGTCTCATTCGACGGGCGTCTTCCTGCGCCATGGGCGGGGGAGGCGCCCGTTCTTGGTATTGGCGGGTAGAATCGATGGGTATGAGCAGAGTGTGTCAGTTTGTTAGCGCGTCTGGAGGCATACCATGGACCAGAAGTTTGCAAGCACTAAGTTGGGAACCATCGTCTCTGGCGTTGCGCTGGCGGCTATGGGCATCATTCTCTTCACCAACCCGCAATCCGCCATGCTTACGATCACCGTCATGCTTGGATGGGTGCTGGTTGTCATGGGCATTGTTTCTCTGGCGAGCGCGCTCACGCGCTGGAGCGTGATCCTCTCGACTGCCGACCTCTACGCCGGCATCGTCGAGCTGCTCTTTGGCATCCTTCTGGTGAACATCCCAGGCTTCTTTGTGACGTGGATCTTCATCCTGCTGGGCATCTTCATCCTGGTCTCCGGCCTCAACTCCCTGTACGGCGCAAACGCCTTGCAGGCGCTTGGCCTGCCGAGGGCTGGAACCGCCAAGGTGGGTGCCATTCTCGCCATCGTGCTGGGTGTGCTGGTGCTGTTCTCGCCTGGTCTCTTTGCTGATACGACCGTGGTCATCTGCGGCATTGCGCTGGTCTACTGTGGCATCGTGCGCATTGTGGATGGCGTGCGCATGCCGAGCGAGCACCGCGCGTAGGGAAACTCGACTGGCATAGAGACACTTAGGAGCGGCAGTCGCCAGTTGTTGAGTTGCGCGTGACTTGGGCCTTAACTCTTATTCTCGCCGGCCTGACTCCGCGATGTTGAGAGCCCCGTTGCCCAAAAATTGCGGATGCCGGCCCTTTTTAGATGAATTGCCAAGTACGAAGCCTCTAACCTTTTGCGGAACCGCAGGTAGGGAAATGGTACTCGTGAGGTGATACTAAGCGGGACCCTAAATTTTGACCGGCAACCGCAAATTTTGGGCAGGGAAGTCCCCTAGATGCATTCGGAGTGACGTCAAAGCGGTTGCCGCGGCCAAAGAAGAGCCCCGCCGCAAGGTTGGTTGCGGCGGGGCTCCAATCGCTCGCTTTCGTCCTGCGCTTACACGTAGAACAGCATCTTGTTGTAGCTCGGAACAGGCCAGTAGTCGTGGCCGCAGACCTTCTCCATGTCATCGACAGCGGTGCGCAGCGCGGTCATTGCGGGGATGACGACGTCGCGGTAGCAGTCATCGGCTGCCTGCGGATCCTCAAGGCCCTTGGCCTGGGCGTTCTTGGCCTCAAGGTCATCCACGGCGTCAGAGATGGCGTTGATGCCGTCGGTGAGGACGCTTACCATCTTCTTCTCGGCCTTGGCGTCGATGCCCAGCTCAGCCTTAGTCGCGACGCTCGTGGCGATGTCGCCGGAGTAGTCGAAGAGGGCGGGCAGGTACATGTGGCGCGTCATGTAGACCATGGTGTTGGCCTCGATGTTGAGCAGCTTTGCGTACTGCTCGGCCTTGGCCACGTAACGAGCGTGGACCTCGGACTCGCTGAGGACGCCGTACTTCTCGAAGAACTTGATGTTCTCGGGCTTGATCAGCGCGGGGAGAGCATCCGGCGTGGTCTTGAGGTTAGGCAGGCCACGGCGTGCTGCCTCGGCCTCCCACTCCTCGGAGTAGCCGTTGCCATCGAAGAGGATGCGCTGGTGGTCACGGAAGGTGTGGCGCACGAAGCGCATGGCGACGGTAGTGAAGTCCTCGTCGGCACGGTCGGCAACGTAGTCCACGAAGCGCTCGCACTGCTCGGCGACTGCGGTGTTGAGGATGACGTTGGGATCGGAGAGGTTCTGCTGGCTGCCGCACATACGGAACTCGAACTTGTTGCCGGTGAAGGCGAACGGGGAGGTGCGGTTGCGGTCTGTGTTGTCGCGCAGGACCTCGGGCAGCTGCGGGACGCCCAGGTCAATGGACTCGCGATCGTGGGCCTCGGGCTGCTCCTTCTTCACGAGTGCCTCGACGATAGGCGTGAGGGCGTCGCCCAGGAAGACGGAGATGATCGCCGGAGGCGCCTCGTTGGCGCCAAGGCGGTGGTCGTTACCGGCAGAGGCCACGGACATGCGCAGCAGGTCGGCGTGGTCGTCGACGGCAGCAACCAGGCAGGCGAGAAAGACCAGGAACTGCAGGTTGTCCTGCGGGTCGTCGCCCGGCTCGAGGAGGTTCTTGTTGTCAGCGCAAAGCGACCAGTTGTTGTGCTTGCCGGAGCCGTTTACATAGTCGAAGGGCTTCTCGTGCTGCAGGCACACCAGGCCATGGTGAGAAGCGATGAGCTTCATCTTTTCCATGGTGAGGAGGTTGTCGTCAATCGCGAGTGAGCCCTTCTCGAAGATGGGGGCAAGTTCGTGCTGGCTCGGCGCGACCTCATTGTGCTTGGTCTTGGCAGGGATGCCGAGCTTCCAGAGCTCGTCATCGAGCTCCTTCATGAACTCGTTGACCGTGGGGCGAATGGCGCCGAAGTAGTGTTCCTCGAGCTCCTGGCCCTTTGCGGGCTCGCAGCCAAAGAGGGTGCGGCCGGTGAGGATGAGGTCGGGGCGGGCCTGGTAGTCCTCCTCCTTGATGAGGAAGTACTCCTGCTCCGGGCCGATGGTGGTGTAGACGCGGTGCGGCTTCTGGCCAAAGAGCGCCAGCAGGCGCTTGGCCTGCTTCTCGAGGGCGACCTCGGAGCGGAGCAGCGGGGTCTTCTTGTCGAGCGCCTCGCCGGTGTAGCTGATGAAGGCGGTGGGGATGCAGAGGACCTCGTCCTTGATGAAGGCGGGGCTGGTGGGATCCCACACGGTGTAGCCACGGGCCTCGAAGGTGGCGCGCAGGCCGCCGGAGGGGAAGCTCGAGGCGTCGGGCTCGCCCTGGACTAGCTCCTTGCCGGAGAAGGTCATGAGCACGGAGCCGTCGCCCTTGGGGGAGATGAAGCTGTCGTGCTTCTCGGACGTGATGCCCGTCAGCGGCTGGAACCAGTGGGTGTAGTGCGTGGCGCCCTTCTCGAGTGCCCATTCCTTCATGGCGTGGGCGACCTCGTTGGCGATGTCGATGTCGAGAGGCGCGCCCTCCTTGATGACCTGCATGAGCTTCTTGTAGGTCGGCTTGGGGAGGCGCTCCTGCATGTCCTTGTCGGTGAACAGCAGGCTCCCGTATTCCTCTGAGACCTTGTCTGTGGCCATACTGCCTCTTCTCCTGTCCCTGAACTTTCCCGGAGGTACCGCGCGAGGGTTGCTGCCCGCCCTGTACCCTTGTACGCACACCACTGTACCGTGGCTTTGTTTCCCAAAGCGGGAAGAGCTTGTTTCCACGCAATTTCAAGGAAGGGAAGGTTGGGGGACAGAGGGGCGTCTGGGGGCATTTGGCGCCTCCAACCGCACCGTACGCTCGCAAGAGTCACAGAGATTCGCGAGTAAAAGGGGCGTGCGGCTATCGAGGGGAAATGAAGGCGGGCGCAGCCGTGGCAACAACAGGGAAAAACAAAGAAAATTTTCCAAATTGTTGAGGAAAAAAAGAAAAAACTTTTCTATAATGGTTCACGTAACGGACGGAGCGGGCCAAGGAGACACTCATGACAGATTATATGAAGCAGGATGGCTTCTATGAGAATGTCGAGAAGATCGGCGTCATGCCGGTTGTCGTTCTCGAGAAGCTCGAGGATGCAGTTCCCATGGGAAACGCGCTTACTAAGGGCGGCCTGCCTGCAGCCGAGGTGACGTTCAGGACCTCCGCGGCGGCCGATTGCATTCACGCCATGGCAACCAAGTGCCCCGACGTCCTCGTTGGTGCGGGAACCGTACTCAACCTCGACCAGGCAAAGCGTGCGGTGGATGCTGGCGCGAAGTTCATCGTGAGCCCCGGTTTTGACCTCGAGGTTGTCGATTGGTGCCTCGCTAACAAGATTGACGTGATTCCCGCCGGTGTGACGCCGACCGAGCTCACGACCCTGGTCAACCGGGGCATCGAGGTCACCAAGTTCTTCCCTGCAGGCATTTACGGTGGCATCAAGGCCATCGACGCACTGGCTTCGGTGTTTGTTGGGCACCGCTTCATGCCTACCGGTGGCGTCAACGCCGATAACCTCCGCGATTATCTCAGCGACAAGGCGATTATCGCTGCTGGTGGCACGTGGATGGTGAAGCCCGCCCTCTTCAGCGACGGTGACTTCACCGAGGTGGAGCGCAAGTCCGCCGAGGCAGCAAAGATGGTTCGCGAGATCAGGGGCATGTAGGCACCAGGTGCGGCATGCAGGCAACGTGGCTGTCGCTCAGACGGCTGACGAGAGGAGCAGATTCCATGGCAAGCAGCACAACTAAGCTCGACAGCGCAATCAAGTTTGGTGCAGGAAGGTATCGGCAGGAGAGCGGCCTTCTCGACCACATTGGCGAGGAAATTCGCCGCTTTGGCCGCAGGGTCCTTGTCGTTGCCGGTCCGCGTGCATGGGATGCCGTGAAGGACAAGTTCACCGCAAGCATGAACGAGTCCGGCATTGACTTCCAGCTGGAGGTTTTTGGCGGATGGTGCTCCTTTGAGGCGGCAAAGGAGCTTGCCGACAAGGCCCACGCCTACGGCGCGCAGGAGATCGTTGGCATTGGCGGCGGCAAGATCATGGACCTCGCAAAGGCGGTTGGCGAGGTGGCAAAGCTCGGGACTGTCAACGTCCCCACCTCGGCATCCACGTGCGCCCCGTTCACGTGCATGAGCGTCATGTACACGCCGGAGGGTGGCAAGAAGCTCAGCTGGAGGTTCGACCACGAGATCGATGCCTGCCTCATGGACATGGACGTGATTGCGAACTGCCCCATCCGCTACAACGCGGCAGGCATCGTTGACGCCATGGCCAAGCGCATCGAGATGCTCAACGGCCAGCCCGCCCTCAAGGAGGAGGACACGCCCATCGACATATTCTCGGCCTATAGCATTGCGTGCTACACGTACTCGGTGCTGGAGCAGAATGCCCTCAAGGCAATCGAGGACAACAGGCAGCACAAGGCAACAAAGACGCTCTACGACGTCGCGTTCATGAACGTGCCGGTGACGGGCGTCATCGCCAACACCACCAAGAGCTTCAAGCAGTCTGAGCTTGCTCACGTCATCTACGATGGCGTTCGCACCATCTTCACCAAGGAGGCGGCTGACGCAATCCACGGCGAGATCGTGGGAGTTGGCCTCTTCTGCCAGCTCTACTTCAACGGCCAGGAGGACAAGGAGGCCGAGCTGCGCGAGTTCATGCGCAGCATGGATATGCCGCTGACCCTCTCCGACCTTGGCATCGAGCCGACCGAGGAGAACATGGACAAGCTCGAGGAGTACATCGCGAACTCTCGTCACTTCACGAGCACCGACCCGGCGGACCGCAAGCGCCTGCACGACGCGGTTCACGAGATGGCATAGGCACTTCTCATACACCTATTCCGCGTCTGTGGGGAAGCCCGCGGAGCGAAGGGAAAACGACCCCGGCTGCCTTGGGGGAGAGGCAGCCGGGGTCGCGTCTTAGTGCGGGCGTCTGTTCGTGCAGCCCCGCGCGCATGCGCCTATCCGCGCGCAGGAACCGCCCTACTGGGCGCCTACTGGGCACTGTCCTACAGCTGGGACATGTAATTCTCGGGGTTGTCCAACTTGGTGAGGCTGATGGCAGACCTAATGGCGTGCAGGGATTCCGGAACGCCAGGCTTGCGGAACATGACGGTCGTGTAGAGCGAATCGATGAGGGCAAGCTGGGCGATCCTGCTCGAGAGCGACTCCGAGCGGTACCCCGTCTCCTCAGATGCCGAGAGCAGGATGACGTCCGCGTATTGCTCCAGGTACTTAGAGGGGTAGCTTGCTACGGCAATCACCTTTGCGCCTGCGTCCTTCGCGATGCGCGCGATGTTGATGATTCCCTCTGAGAGGCCCGTGTGGGTGATGGCAAAGATGCAGTCTTCCTTCCCGAGAAGAGAGGCCTGCATGAGCTGGACGTGGTAGTCAGCGGCGAACTGGACTTCGATAGGGGAGCGAAGGAACTTCTGGTAAGCGTCATAGGCGACGGCATTCGACTCGCCGCTTCCGTAGAACGAGACGCGCCGTGCATCAAGCAGAAGCTGGACTGCCTTGTCGAGATCGTCTGCATCGAAGAGCTTCGCCGTGTCCTCGAGCGACATGACTGAAGAGCGAAAAACCTTCTTCGCAATGTCGATGGCCGAGTCGTCACGCGAGACGTTCTCGTGGACCGAAATCTCCGGATTGTAGGCATCGGTGAGAAGGTCGTTCCTAAAATCGCGATAGCCCTGGTAGCCGAGCTTCTTCGTGAACTTGAAGACCGTGGAGTCCGCCAGGCCAAGGGTGGAGGCCATCTCGGAGATTGTCATGAGCGAGGCGTCATCGGGGTTGGCAATGACGTACTCGGCAATCTCCCTCTCCTTGGAGGAGAAGGAGGGCATGGCAGCCTTGATCTTGAGCAAGACCGAACTGTTGTGGACGGGCATGGCGCACTCCAATGTTTCCAGAGAAATAGCGCGATGGGGTAGGGCTTGTCGCCGGTGGCCCAAGGGGGTCTTTCCAGTCCTTGTCCCAACAGGTGACCTTAAATAAACATTAGCAGGTCAACGGCGATTTATCCGCAGAAGTGGAAGAAGCCGCAATCTTATCACTTCCCCTTCGCAAAAGATAAAATTGCCATCCACACATATAAGAAATGAAATCTCAACAGTACGTCCACAAAAAATATTTCTCCGTTTAGAGAAAAAAGAAAAAAATTACTTGAAAAGTGTCATAGTATGTAGCCGTTACGTAGGCAAGTGCTGCCGACGAGAGGAGCAATATGGGTAGTTACGTTGGGGTCTTTGGCATGGGCGTCATGGGACAGAGTCTCGCCCTGAACATCGCCAGCAAGGGGTACTCCGTTTCTGTCTTCAACAGGCACGGCGAAGCCACGAAGAAGTTCATGGAGAACCGCGTTCAGGGTCACGAGGACCGCATGAAGCTCGTGAGCGACTCCTACGACCTCAAGTCGTTCTGCGATTCTCTCGAGACTCCTCGCAAGATCATCCTCATGGTCAAGGCCGGTCCCGTCGTGGATGCCGTTACCGACGAGCTTCTCCCTTACCTTGAGTCCGGCGACATCGTTATCGACGCTGGCAACTCGTACTACAAGGACACCAAGCGTCGCATGGATTACTATGCCGAGAAGGGCATCAACTTCTTTGGCATGGGCGTCTCCGGTGGCGAGAAGGGCGCCCTCGTTGGCCCCTCCATTATGCCCAGCGGTGACAAGAACCTCTACGACACCTACCTTGCCAAGCTCCTCACTGACATCTCGGCCCATACCGCTGATGGCTCGCCTTGCTGCGATTACATTGGTCCCGAGGGCTCTGGCCAGTACGTGAAGATGGTTCACAATGGCATCGAGTATGGTGACATCCAGAACATCGACGAGGCGTACTGGATCATGAAGCAGCTTCTCGGCATGAGCAACGCCGAGATGGCAGACGTCTTCGAGAGCTGGAACAACGGCCGTCTCAACTCGTTCCTGGTCGAAATTACCTACAAGATTCTGCGCGAGAAGGACCCCGAGACCGGCGACGACCTCATCGACCACATCCTCGACGAGGCGGCCCAGAAGGGCACCGGCATGTGGACGGCCATTGACGGCCTCGAGATGCACATGCCCATCCCAACCATGGCCGAGGCGGTGTTCGCCCGCAACCTCTCTGCCATCAAGGGTCAGCGCGTCGAGGCCTCCAAGGTCTTCTCCGAGAAGCCCGCGGCGCACATCGAGGACAAGCAGGCCTTCCTCGCCGACCTCGAGCAGGCCGTGTACGCCAACAAGATCATCGCCTACGCGCAGGGCTTCCAGCTTCTGTCCGCCGCCTCCGACGAGCACAACTGGGACCTCAAGCTCGGCGACATCGCGCTGCTGTGGCGTGAGGGTTGCATCATCCGCGCTGGCTTCCTCGATCGCATCAAGTCCGCATACAGCGAGGGGAAGAAGGTCGTGAACCTCATCCTTACGGACGAGTTCCGCGAGGAGATCAGGGCTGCCATCCCTGCATACCGTCGCGTCGTTGCCAAGGCCATCGAGTGCGGCCTCTATATCCCCACGATGGTCGCCTCCCTGCAGTACTTCGATGGCTATACCTCCGAGAAGCTCGAGGCCAACATGTGCCAGGCCCAGCGCGACTGGTTTGGCGCGCACACGTTCCATCGCGACGACCGTCCGCACGACGAGTCCTTCCATCACACCTGGGAGAAGCTCGACTAGCTGTCTAGCAGCAGAGCATTTTTCTCCTGGTCAAACTTGTGGTTGATTGCGGTCTTCGTAGCCGCAATCGAGTCCCGAGCCCTTGGCTACGCGACTCTTACAATGAGGTTTTCTCCTCTCATGACGGGCATGTGGGTTGGTCTTGTCCTTGGCAACATGGAGGTGGCAATGGTCACGACTGCCGCCATCCAGCTCATCTACATGGGCGTCGTTGCTCCTGGTGGCCCGCTTCCCTCTGAGCCGTCCATCTCTGCGGCAGTCGCCGTCTCTGCGGCAGTCATCGGTAACCTTGACCCCAACGCAGCGGTTGCAATCGCAGTCCCCGTTGGCCTGCTCGGCAGCTATCTCTACCAGCTCCGCTTCTTCCTGAACACCTTCGCCATCCAGAAGATGGATGTCTATGCTGCTGAGGGCGAGAGCCACAAGCTCGCGTTCTGGATTGGCGCCGTTCCTACGATGATTTCGTTCGCACTGTTTGTGCCCACCATGTTCATCGCTCTTTACCTTGGCGCTCCTGTCATCTCCGACTTCATGAACTCCATCAGCAACGGCCCGATCCTGCATGCCCTCAACACCGTTGGCGGTGGCTTGGCTGCCCTCGGTATCGCAGTCACCATGCACGTCATCGGCAACCAGAAGCTCCTGCCCTTCTTCTTCCTGGGCTACTTCCTGGTCGTTACCGCCAACCAGTTCGTGAGCGGAATCAACGCCGTGAGCACCGCTGCGTCGCTTGACGTCACGATGTCCAGCATCACTACTGTTACCTGGGCTGCCTTCGGCATCATCATCGCCTTCCTGTACACCCTCTTCACCGCCAAGAAGGAAGAGGACGAGGACGAGGATGACGAGGACTAGCACCAACAACTTTGACATCCCCAGCCAAGGCAACCTAGAAGGGAACCAATCACAATGAGTGAGACGCTTTCCAACGATTATCATGACTACCTCAACAGTGAGGGCATGATTGAGGCCGACCCCGCTCTCATGCTCGGTGACGAGAACGCACCCGAAGAGATTACCAAGCACGACCTGTTCAAGGCTTGGTTCCGCGGATGGTGGGCAAACGAGGTTCCACACTCGTTCGACCGTATGATTGCACCCGCATTCCTCTTTGGCCTCATGCCGATCCTCCAGAAGCTCTACAAGAACAAGGTCATGCTCGGCGAGGCGTACCAGCGCCACATGGTGTTCTTCAACACCCAGGCAATCTGGGGCCAGGGCCTCATCACCGGCATCACCGCTTCGCTCGAGGAGGAGCGCGCCAAGGCGCTCCACGAGGGCAGGGCAGACGAGGCAATCAGCCCGCAGATCATCAACGCAACGAAGGTCGGCCTCATGGGCCCGCTCGCCGGCATTGGTGACTCCATCGACTCCGGTACCGTTCAGTACATCTTCATCGCTATGTTCCTGCCGCTCGCTCAGCAGGGCAGCGCATGGGGCGCTCTGCTCCCCTGGATCTGCTTCACGGTTGCAACGTTCATCTACGGCTTCGCTTTTGTGAAGCTTGGCTACAAGATGGGCCGTCGTGCCGCGCTTGAGGTCATGAAGGGCACCAAGATCAAGGCCGTCATCGATGGCCTGGGCGTTCTCGGACTGTTCATGATGGGCATTCTGGCAGCTAGCTACGTCAAGGTGTCCACGCCCATCTCGTTCGAGCTGTCGGGCAAGACCTTTGCCATCCAGACCATCCTCAACGGAATTCTTCCTGGGTTCCTGCCGCTCCTGGCCGTTGTCCTTCTGTACCTGTACTTCAAGAAGAACGGCCTCAAGATCACCAAGGCCATGATCATCTACACGATCGTGCTTCTCGTGCTCGGCCTTGTGAACGTCCTCTAGGATTAGGTTTTAGGAAACCATTTACCGTCTGTCTATAGGAGGTCCTCCGTTGAAGGAGAGAAGAGTTCTCGTCATCACGCACGGCCACTTTGGCGAGGAGCTCGTCAAGAGTGTCGAGATGATCATGGGCAAGCAGGACTACGTCACGGCAATGGGGCTTTTGCCTGGTTGTTCTGTTGATGACCTCAGGGAGAAGGCGTTTGAGGTCGTTGCCAAGAACGATGCCGACGGCGCCGACACCATCGTGTGCTGCGACCTGTTTGGGGGCAGCCCCAGCAACGTTGCACTCTCCTGCCTAGGCAAGAGCGACTGCAAGGTCGTGCTTGGTGTTAACATGCCCATGCTCGTCCAGCTTGCTCAAGACATCCATGATACGGAGGACCTCGACGAGCTCGTCAACACTGCAGCGCAGGCAGCCCGTGACGGCGTTGTGGTCAAGGACAGGGCAATTCTGCTCGGGAAATAGCGAAAGAAAAGGCAGGTAGTTATTATGGCAACCATCAACCTCACAAGAATTGACGATCGCCTCATCCACGGCCAGGTCATGCAGGTCTGGTCCAAGGGCAACGGCACCAACACGATCTACGTCGTTGACGATGACACCGCCAAGGACGCGTTCATGAAGGAGATCTACGAGTCGACCCAGTCTACCGGTGGACTCAAGATCAAGGTCTTCTCCGCCAAGGGCCTCGTGAAGCAGTATGCAAAGAACCAGTTTGGCGACAGGAAGCTCATGCTGGTCTTCAAGAACGCGGACTACGTGAAGACGGCTGTTGAGGGTGGCGTGCCTATCACCTCGGTCGATGTGGGCAACGTCTGCAACAAGCCCAACACCGTGCAGGTCATCAAGACTGTCTACCTTTCGGACAAGGACTACGAGGACCTCAAGGAGATTTCTGACAAGGGCGTCGAGGTCTATTTCCAGAACATTCCTTCGAGCGAGAAGCTCTCGATGGATGACGCTGCTAAGAAGATGGGAAAGTAGGGCATGAATTATCGGATCGCTATCGTCAACTCCTCCTCGTTTGGGCAGCACTTTCCCGAGCACATCAAGCGTCTCGAGAAGATTGGTCCGGTAGAGCGCGTTCGTGTCGCCGGCGACTGCCACGGCAAGGAGCTTGCCCAGGCGCTCGAGGGATACAACATCGTCATCGCGTCGGTGACCCCCTTCTTTGACAAGGAGTTCTTCGACAACAAGCGCGACCTCCTTCTCTTGAGCAGGCATGGAATTGGCTTTAACAACGTTGACGTCGACGCGGCCGCCGCATGCGGCACGCTCGTGACCACCGTCTCGCCGAAGGTCGAGCGCGACGCAGTTGCAGAGGGCGCCGTTGCGACGCTCATGGACTGCATGCGCCGCGTGAGCGACTCCCACGTGGCGGCGAACGAGGGCCGTTGGGCGGAGCGCGCCAGCTTCCTCGGCAACGGGCTCTCTGGCAAGACGCTTGGCATCATCGGCTGCGGCAACATCGGAAGCAGGGTCGTCGAGATTCTCAAGCGCGGCTTTGACATGCGCGTTCTTGCCTGCGATCCCAAGCACTTCGAGCACTGGGCCGATGTCCTGGGCGTCGAGTACACCGATCTGGATACCGTCGTGAGCAACTGCGACGTGCTTACCCTGAACGCCGATCTCAACCCCACGTCCTACCACATCCTTGGCGAGGAGCAGTTCTCCAAGATGAAGAAGGGCGTCTACGTGGTCGACAATGCCCGCGCGGACCTCATCGACCAGCAGGCCATGCTCAAGGCCCTCGATGACGGAACGGTTGCCGGTCTCGCCATCGACGTCATGCATGACGAGCCGCCTAAGCCCGATGACCCGTACTTCAACCACCCCAAGGTACTTGTGACCACGCACATCTCTGCATACACGCAGGAGTGCCTTGTCGAGATGGGCGAGAAGTGCGTTGGCGACGTCGAGCGCTACGTCAGGGGCGAGGAGCCTGTCAACGCAAAGAACGTGCCGGTCAAGCGTTAGCATCTATAGCGTTGCCGGATGCATGTTGGTGAGCTACACAGTGTCGCTCTGCATGTTTGTGCGGGGCGACACCGCTTTGTGACTGGAGGTCATATGACCCAGAGATGCATACGCGCTGTCCTGTTCGACATGGATGGGCTTACGCTCGATACCGAGTCAATTGGATACAACGCATATCTCCGTGCTGGAAGGAAGTTTGGCTTCCAGGTTAACGAGCGGCTTCACATGGATTTGGGCGGACGCACAGAGCCCGAGATTATCGCCGAACTCAAGCGCCTGTTCGGTGACGACAAGGACATCGTTGGATGGCGTTCCTATATCAACCATCAAAAGGACGTCATCCTTCGCGAGCGTGGTCGGGCCGGCAAGAAGGCGGGCCTGCTCGAGCTTCTCTGCTACCTCAACGA
Source organism: Tractidigestivibacter scatoligenes (assembly GCF_001494635.1). GTDB lineage: Bacteria > Actinomycetota > Coriobacteriia > Coriobacteriales > Atopobiaceae > Tractidigestivibacter > Tractidigestivibacter scatoligenes. The sequence goes on from NZ_LOJF01000001.1 coordinate 978,884, forward strand.
GATGCACATTCCCTATGCCCTGGCAAGCTCCACCAAGAAGGAGAAGATCCTCGAGCTCCTCTCGACGGAATACCTTGTTCATGCCTTCCCGGTGATTGTGAGTGGCGATATGGTCACTCACGGCAAGCCTGACCCCGAGATATTCCTAACCGCTGCTTCCAAGCTGGGCGTCGACCCGTCCGAGGCGCTTGTTCTCGAGGACGCCCGTGCGGGTATCGAGGCAGCTCACCGGGGTGGCTTCCGCAGCGCGTTCGTCTATGATGACGTGACCAAATATGGGACTCTCACCAGTGGCTATCCCATTCTTGTCGACCTTCCCGACCCGCACGACGCAGGTCTGCTCGCAGATTTCAAACCACATGATCTTGAAGAGGTCATTCCAATCATCAAACAGGCAAACTCTTAACGGAGGTGGAAGGCATGCAAGACGTGGTCATTCGTACCGATACGGGCAAGCTGGTCTCAATATCGGTGGCATATGTGATTTTGGGTGCGTTGTTCGTCGGCTTGGGCGCAACGGTTGCCGATGGGCCGGTTGTTGTTGGCCTCTGCTGTGCCGTCGCTGTGGTCGCGCTGCTTGGTCTTATTCACAACGTGGTCGAGATCGCTCACTCGCGCGTCCTGTTCAAGGCCGATTCGAAGGGCGTGACCGACTACACGAAGAAGGACGATGTCGTCTTTGTCCCGTGGGACCACGTTGAGAGGATCGATCTCAAGGCAGCCAACAACGAGGCTCTCATGCTCGATGTCGTAGGCTTCAAGACGATTGACGAGATGGGCGATTTGACCCCGGAGCAGCGTCAGATGGCCGAGCAGAATGGTGGCAAGGGCTACTACCTCCTCGAGCTCTCTGGCATGTGGGTCTCTCACAAGCACATGGAGCAGGCGTTCGATGACATCTCGGTTCTTGCGGCCCGCTACAATCCCGACGTTGTGTGCACGGGGTTCCAGGACAGCCTTGCCACCCACTCCAAGAAGGGGCGGGAGCGCCTGGAGCGCCAGCAGCGCCGTCGCGAGCAGGAAGTGAAGAAGCGCCTTGCCGAGGAGGAAGGCAAGTCTGGAGATGACGGGCAATGAGTGGTGACACGAGTTCCTGCGTGCCCGCACTCCGGCTGAACGAGCACGATGACGTTGCCTGTCTTCTTGGACCGGCGTCGAAGGACGACCAGATAGAAGTGAGGGATACGGACGGTGCCGTCGTCGACACGGTGGCAGCGCGTGCCGATATTCCCCGTTTCCACAAGGTGGCGCTCAGGGACCTGGGGGCAGGCGAGCGCCTCACTAAATACGGTGAGGTCATTGGGACTACGAGCTCGGCAATAACCCGTGGCGACTACGTGCACGTTCACAACCTCGTGAGCGCAAAGGTGGGTGTTGGCAAATGATGGGCTATGTGCGACCCGATGGCAGGTACGGCGTCCGCAACTATGTGCTGGTGCTCTCGAGCGTCGGCTGCGCGAATCATGTTGCCGACCTCATAGCGAAGGGCATCCCTGGTGCGGTGTCACTTCGCAACGCAAAGGGCTGCGGCCAGCTTGGGAAAAGCGCCGAGATGATGTCGCGCTGCCTGGTGAACCTCTCGCAGAACCCCAACGTCTTTGGAACGGTCGTGGTTGGCCTTGGGTGCGAGACCATGCGTCCCCACGAACTGGCTCAACGCATGAGGAGCCTCTCGGACAAGCCGGTCTATGACATCACGATCCAGGAGGAGGGCGGTTCCAGCGCGGCGGTAGAGAAGGGTCGCACGCTGGTAAAAGAGCTGGTGGAGCGCGCAGAGAAGGTAACTCCGTCCGAGATGGGGCTGGGGGACCTGGTCCTTGGGACCAACTGCGGGGGCTCGGACGCCACGAGCGGCATCGCCGCCAACCCAACCATCGGTTATGTGAGTGACGCCGTGGTTGGCGCGGGCGGAACGGTGTTTCTGGGGGAGACTACCGAGCTCATTGGAACTGAGCACATTCTTGCTCGTCGTGCGGCCTCTCCCAAGGTGCGCGATGACATTCTCCGGCTTGTGGGCACTCTCGAGAACGACCTGGTAGCATCCGGGGTTGACGTGCGCGGGGCAAATCCCTCCCCGGGAAATATGCGTGGCGGCCTTAGCACTCTCGAGGAAAAGGCGCTTGGCGGTATCAGCAAGGGTGGGACGTCGAAGATTCAGCAGGTTATCGAGTATGGTGCACGTCCGAGCCGCAAGGGTCTCATCATTATGGACACGCCCGGCTATGATATCGAGTCTGTCTCTGGCATGGTTGCCGGCGGTGCTCAGGTTGTCATCTTTTCTTCCGGCAGGGGTACTCCGACCGGTTGTGCGCTTGCCCCAGTGATCAAGGTTACCGGCAATGACGAGACCTTCTCGTCTATGGGCGAGAACATAGACTTTGACGCCTCGGGAGTCATCACCCAGGGAGAGAGCGTTCACGACGAGGGCAAGCGTTTGCTTGAGCTGCTCGAGCGGGTTTGCTCTGGAGAGCAGGCTGCCTCTGAGCGTCTCGGCTTTGATGACTTCTCGCTCTACCACAATATGGAACTGTGGGGTACGTGTAGCTTCTCCTGAGGGGTGGCTCCCTGTCGCCGTCTGCGAAGCTGTGGGCACCTCTCGCTCATCGTGCCGCCGTAGCCAATTCTGTCCGGCTCCTCGGTAGAATGAATGGGTCAACACGAGAGGGGACAGGCTCATGTCAGAATCCGAGGAGATTACAATGGGCGCGCAGGCTGCCGAGGAGGGCACTGCGCGCCGAACCATAGCCGTCATCGACGGCAACTCGCTCATGCATCGCGCGTACCACGCCATCATGCAGCCCATGACCGCACCGGACGGCCGCTCGACCAATGCCCTCTTTGGGTTCTTCAACATGTTCATCAAGATGGTCGAGACCTTCCATCCCGACGGCATCATCTGTGCCTTCGACAAGGGCAAGCCCAAGGTGCGCATGGAGAAGCTCCCCCAGTACAAGGCGCAGCGCCCGCCCATGGACGATGCCCTTCACGAGCAGTTCCCTATGGTGAAGGACTTGCTCCATGTGCTTGACGTGCCCGTCTGCGAGCTTGAGGGCTGGGAGGGCGATGACATCCTGGGCACCCTTGCACGTCGCGGCGAGGCCGCGGGCTACGAGATGCTGCTCTTTACCGGCGACCGTGACATGTACCAGTTGGCAACCGAGCACGTGAAGATCGTCTCCACCAAGAAGGGCGTCTCGGAGGTCCAGATCATGACCCCCGAGAGCGTCGATGACCTCTACCACGGCATCACGCCCGACTTGGTGCCAGACTTCTACGGTCTCAAGGGCGATACCTCGGACAACATCCCCGGCGTGCCGGGCATTGGCCCCAAGAAGGCAGCCGCTCTCATCGTGAAGTACGGCAACCTCGATGAGGTCATTGCCCATGCTGACGAGGTCAAGGGCAAGATGGGCGAGAACCTCCGCGCGCACGTAGACGATGCCTTGCTCTCTCGCGAAATTGCGACCATCCGCACCGATGCCCCCATCGACATCGAGCTCTCTGACGCAAAGTTTCCCACCTTCGACCCCGCCGAGGTCACCAAGGCCTTCTCGGCGCTTGGTTTCACGGGGCTCACGGGCAGGCTCACCCGCCTTGGCGGGAGTGCCCCGCGCGTTATGGCTGCGGGCGAGCGGAACGCCGCGGCGGATTCCGTGACTGCTGCAGTCCCTGCCGCGCCCGCTGTCATCGCGGTGCCCAAACCGTTCGAGGCAGACGCCGCTGCCGCTGCTCTCAAGGACGCCGTCAGGGCTGGAACTTGGCTTGGTTGCGCCGTCGAGGAGGACCCGTCCGCAGGCACGCTGTTCTCGCAGGGCTTCACGCTGTGGGTTTCCGTTGCCGACGACGTGCTTCTGCGCTTTGCCGGCGATGCGGCGAACGCCGCGCTGAGGCTGGCGTTTGCGGAGGGCCACGTGGCGGCGGGCGACGTCAAGGCGCTCTTCCACCGACTCTCACCGGTCGACTCGTCGCTTCCCGAGACCATGGCAGCCGGAAGCGTTGTCCCAGACCGCATCTTCGATGTGGGTGTTGCCGCCTACCTGCTGGAATCCGACCGCTCCTCCTTTGAGGTGCGCGGCCTTGCCGAGCAGTTCCTCTCGTCTGCACTTCCGGAGGAGGACGCGGCACCCGCTGCCGCCGTCGAGGCTGTTGCCTCGCGCCTGCTGGTGCCGGTGCTTGCGCAGCGCCTTGCCAATGACGGTTCCGCGGACGTCATGGACAAGATAGAGATGCCCCTCTTGCCGGTGCTTGCGCAGATGGAGCGCGTTGGACTCTCCGTTGACCCCGCGATTCTCGCGCGCCAGTCCGCCGAGCTGGGCGTCGAGATAGACCAGATGGCCTCGGATATCCATGCCATGGCGGGAGAGGACTTCAACATCGATTCACCGCAGCAGCTCTCGCACATCCTCTTTGACGTGCGCAAGCTGCCGACGTTTGGCATGAAGCGCACCAAGCGGGGCTTCTACTCGACCAACGCCAAGGTCCTCGCCGACCTTGCCCAGACGGACGAGCTTGTGGCCAAGGTGCTGGAGTACCGCGAGCGCGCCAAGATCAAGTCGACCTACCTCGACGCGCTGCCGGCGCTCATCAGGGGAGACCATCGCATTCATACCACATTCAACCAGACGGTTGCGGCCACGGGGCGCCTGTCGAGTTCCGACCCCAACCTCCAGAACATTCCTACCCGCTCTGAGCTGGGGCATCGCGTGCGCACTGCCTTCACGGTGCCCGAGGGCTCGGTCTTTCTCGCTTGCGACTACTCGCAGATCGAGCTGAGGCTGCTTGCGCACCTATCCGGAGACGAGCACCTGATTGCGGCCTTCAACGAGGGTGCGGACTTCCACGCCGCAACCGCCGCGCGCGTCTTTGGCGTTCCCGTCGAAGAGGTCACGCCGCAGCTGCGCAGCCGCGCCAAGGCCGTGAACTTTGGCATTGTCTACGGTCAGCAGGCGTACGGCCTTGCCACCTCGCTCAAGATTCCGCGCGCCGAGGCGCAGCAGATGATTGATCGCTACTTCGAGGCGTATCCCGGCGTTCGTGCCTACCTCGACCAGTCCGTTGCATTTGCGCACGAGCATGGGTTCGCTATCACCATGTATGGCCGCAAGCGGCACATCCGCGAGTTCCAGCAGAGGAACAAGCAGCTGGTGGCCTTTGGCGAGCGCACGGCGATGAACCACCCCATGCAGGGCACGGCGGCAGACATCATCAAGATTGCCATGGTTCGCGTCGAGAAGCGCCTGGCCGAGGAGGGCCTCAAGTCGAAGCTTGTGCTGCAGATCCACGACGAGCTGGACCTCGAGGTGCCCGTTGACGAGATTGATGCGGCATCCACGCTGGTAAAGGAGACCATGGAGGGCGTGGCGCAGCTCAAGGTGCCGCTCATTGCCGAGGTCTCCTCCGGTGCCACGTGGGCAGACGCGAAATAAGGGGGCAGCGTGGCGCAAGGACAACGCATGCGCGTAGTGGCGTACTCCGACGGCTCCTCCCGGGGAAACCCCGGTCCGGGCGGCTTTGGGGCGGTGCTCCTCTATACCGATCCTGCAGGTCAGACGCACAAGCGCGAGCTCTCTCAGGGGTATCAGCGCACGACGAACAACCGCATGGAGCTCATGGGCGCTATTGCCGCGCTGGAGGCGCTCACCAGGCCGTGCAGCGTCGAGCTGCACTCCGACTCCCAGTACGTGGTGAAGGCCTTCAACGACCACTGGATTGACGGCTGGATTCGTCGCGGCTGGAAGACCTCGCAGAAGCAGCCGGTGAAGAACGTCGACCTGTGGAACCGCCTGCTTGCGGCCATGGCTCCGCACGACGTGAGCTTTGTGTGGGTGAAGGGCCATGCGGGCCACGACCTCAACGAGCGGTGCGACGAGCTTGCCACAACGGCGGCAGACGGGGATGCGCTCGTGGATGACGAGGGCTTCTCGGACGCTGACGTGTAGGCGCGAGGCCGGGCGGCCTGTATGGCGACGGGGCGTGACTCGCGTGACGCCGGGGGACCGGTTTTAGCGGACATTTCGTCTAAAAACCCTGTTCCGGCGGCATTTTGCCGCCGGAAGGCCGGTTTTAGCAGCAAGTGCGTACGAGATTGCGGCATGGGCGCCAATTCCTCGCCGGAAGGCCGGTTATCGCAGCTACGGCGTACAAAAGCTAGCCTCCAGCGCCGCTTTGGCGCCAGAGGCACGCTGCCGACGCAGTCGTTCAAGCGCCTCCATCGGACTCTAGCTCCTTTTCTTAAAACCGTTTACTGTGACCTGCGCAAATGCGGATGACGTTTAAGAAAAGGAGCTAAACTCCGCAACGATGGGAGTAAATGAACCGGCGGGGGAGTTCCCACGCCCTTCTCAGTGATATAGTTTCCCTTTGTTAACTAATGGTCGCGCAGACGTATGCCCCAGCGGCGGTACGGCTGCGCCAGGAGGAGGCACCCCGTGAAGCCAATCGACATCATTCTTATCCTCGCCGTTGTCGTGGTTCTCGCCATTGCCATCCGCCGCTTTGTCGGCACCGCCACCGGTACGCGCGACTGCTGCAGCGGAGCCAAGAAGTCCGCGGGCAAGCAGTTCCGCGCGCGCACGATTGACGACAAGGACGAGAGCCACTATCCCTACCAGGCCGATTTCGAGATTGGCGGCATGAGCTGCGAGCATTGCGTGGAGAACGTCACCCGTGCGCTTGATTCCGTCGACGGCACGTGGGCCACGGTCTCGCTTGCGGGCGGTCGCGCGCACGTGCGCTCGAAGTCGCCCATCGACAAGAACGCGTACCGCAAGGTCGTCGAGGAGGCCGGCTATCGCCTGGTGGGGCTTGAATGAGACAAAGGGACAGTCCCTTTGTCTCATGAGCAGATGGTCTTGCCGATCATGATGTTTAGGATCTCGACGTCGGTGGGGTGCATGCCAACGCGGCCCACGTAGCCCATCGAACGGATGGTCTCCTCGGCCGTCTCGCCGATAAGCCCCTCGCCAGGCCTAAAGTCCACGTTGGCCAGCGCCATGTCGCAGCCGAGAATCGCCGCGTCCACCGCTGCTGCAATCTTTGCCGCGCAGCTGGGCTTGGCGCCGTCGCACACGATGCCGCCCACATTTGCCAGTGTGTTCGCGATGGTTGCCTGGTACTGCCCAAAAGAGCCCCCGCGCAGGTAGCACACGGCCGCTCCGGCGCCGGTTGCCGCCGTCACGGCACCGCAGAACGCCGAGAGCTCGCCAATGAAGCGCTTGGCGTGGATGGCCGTGAGGTCCGAGAGCGCTACCGCTCGCAGCATCTCGTCGTGGGGAACGCGCAGGTACTTGGCGTACTCCGCAACCGGCAGCGAGCAGGTGATGCCTTGGTTGCCGCTCCCGCAGTTGATGACCACGGGCATGGCGCAGCCGCTCATACGCGCGTCTGAGCCGGCCGCTGCGGCAGCACGGGCGCGGCACGAGATGTCATCCGGCCGGGTGAGCAGCAGCGTCTTGCCAATGCGCGCGCCCCAGTCACCCGAGAGTCCCTCGTCCGAAATGGCGCCGTTGAGCTCCACCTGGCGCTCGACCATCTCGCGAATGTCCTCGACGTCAACCTCATGCACAAACTCCCAGATTCCCTCCAGCGAGAGGGACGAGAGACCCGGCTCCTCCGGCTCGCCGTCGCTACTGCAGGTGTCCTGCTCGTTTGCCGTAACGCCGTCGACGCTGACGGTCTGCCCGTCGCGCGAGAGCTCGACCACGTTGGTGTGCCTGCCGGCGACGCAGGCCACGCCAGTGTGGCCTTGACCCGTGGCAACCGCGCGAACGTAGAGATTGGGCACGCCCTCGGCGAGAGAGACCGAGCAGAATCCCGCCGAGACAAGCTCGCGTGTGCGCTGGCGGTCCTCCTCGCCCACGCCCTCGAGCACCTCGAGCGCTCGCGTGGCGTCACCACCGACGGCACCAAGCGTAGCCGCGGCCTCAATGCCGCGCTGGTCACCCGAGTTGGGCACCGTCACGCTCTTTACGTTCTTGATGATGTTGCCGCTGCAGGAGACCTCGAGGTGCTCCGGCATGGCGCCCAGCGCGTCGCGCGAGAGGGCGGCCACGTAGGCTACGGCGATGGGCTCTGTGCAGCCAAGGGCGCACACAAGCTCACGCCTTAGGATGTCGAGATAGGTGTCGTAGGTGCTGCGATCCATGGGCCCTCCAGCCGTTGTCGTGCGCGGCTCTGCGCGCGGTTGGAGGAAACGGTAGCGCTAGAGCGAGGCCATGTCACGCTTGTTGGTCTCCTCGCCGTCAAACCTCCGGATGATGTTGGGAAGCTCGCGGGCAAGACGAGACATGGGCCCGTGCCACACGGCGCGGCGCGGCCACGCATGGCCAACGTAGATGGTGCGCAGTCCGCAGTCGGGGCGGGCGAAGTCGCGACGCGAGTCATTGCCAACCATAAGGCACTCGTCGCACGTGAGACCCAGCGAGTTCACAAACTCCTGGTAGAAGCGGGCGTTTGGCTTGAGCCTGTAGGCGTTGTCCCAGTTCGAGATACGTACGAAGTCCTCGGGCGAGACGTTTGCCCAGCCCATGCGCGCCTCGACGCAAGCCTCCGAGAAGGCGGGGTTTGTCGCCAGTGCGCAGGTGAGGCCAAGCTCATGCACCACGTCAACTGCCTGTCGCCCGCCGCGCTGGGGGCGCGCCGCAACTATGCCTCCACGCATGGCTGGCACAAACTCGCGCTCGTAGCAGTCAATGGCATCTGCAATTGCGGGATCATCCATGGGAATGCCGGTGAGCGCATGGACCTTATTGATAAAGAGTTGGTGGTTGGTGAGGTCATCAGAACGGTCGCGGTCCTCCATGGCAAGGTAGCCCCTGGTGAAGGGGACGCCCATGAGCGGCGCCGGCGTGCGCGAGATGTCGCCGAGAAGCCCGGAGAGCCCCGCCACGTAACGCGTCATGAATGCGGTGAAGTTGATGTCGAGCAGGGTGTCGTCGAGGTCGAAGAGAACTGCCTTGATCATGCCATCAACCCCCCCGTCTTGCCTGCTTCGGGCTCTTCCCGTGAGCACTAATACCCCTTTGTGACCCTACAGAACCCCGGCTTACGATGCAAGGTTACTCGCGAGAACCCCATCGGCCTAAGCCTTGTGGCGCTTTTCCCGCCTGCGTTTCTATTTGACCGCTGACGGTTCCACTGTTCGTTCATCTCCCAGAATCCTATTTATTTTCATGCAGAAAATAAGTGCGGCTATAACAGGTACACGACAGCGGCCCACGGGCTCTTGGAAATGTTCCAATGCGCTGACGCGACTTTGGAGGTGGAGACATGTCGGGCAGTACGGAGTACGTCGCAGACGCCAACCGAGCCCGCATCATGTGAGCCATCGTCGATCACGGTCCTCTCTCACGTGTGGAGATTGCCCAGGTAAGCGGCCTTTCTCCCGCAACCGTCACCCGCAACATTGCCTATCTCATGACGGTGGGCGTGCTCGTCGAGGACACCACCCGCGTGCGCACGGAGGGCAGGAGTCGCATTCCCGTAACGATCAACGCCTCCTATGGCCGTATCGCCATCGTGAGCCTCGCATACCGTGGAGCCACGCTCTACCAGTACGACATGGCGCTCGAGCCCTGCGCCGAGCCCATCCCCCTCGGGGGAGACTACGCCCCGGCAGACCTCCCTCGCGCGGTCGAGGCGCATCTCTCGTGCGCTGACGGCGAGTTCGAGAAGACCCTGCGTGCGGTGGGCATCCTTCACTGTGACGAGTCCTGGGACGCCGTCCACGGGCTTTCGGATGCGCTCTCGCGTCGTCTCGGCGTCCCCGCGTACGAGCAGCGCGCAGAGGACTGCGCCGAGTACAAGATCCTCCACGACGAGTCAGAGGAGGCAAGCGCCAACCACCTGCTCGTGAGCCTTGGCTCCGAGGTCCTTGTGGGAATAGCCCAAGGTGGTAAGCGCCTGCCCCTTCGCAACGGTTCATATGCCGAGATAAGCCGCCTACTCGCCAACAGCGGCGAGCTCGAGGGCGCAATCGTCGACCGCCTGGTCGACATCCTCTCGATTCTTACCTCCCTCTTCACCGTCGATGCCATCTTCATGATGGGCTCCGGCGAGGAGGCGCTCCTTGCCGGAGTCCCCGTCGATCTGGGCAACGTTGCCCAGGCGGGGAACACCTCCGGAGAGCTCCCTAGGGTCGTGGTTGTGAGCCAGACCTCGCGGGAGATGTCGCGCATCATGACCGCACAGGTGAGAAGCTCGCTCCTGCGCGTCGGATGAGCCGGCTTTCGCCGGTTATAGGGCCGTGGCCACCCCACGGCAAGTCGCGCGCCGTAGGTGCGCGCGGGAGGGAAGGGATACGTATGGTAGTTCTCGTTAGGTGTGATGACCGTCTCATTCACGGCCAGTGCGTGACCGTCGTAGTCAAGGGCAACCACATCGAGCGCATCATCGTCGTCGATGACCTCACAGCGAGCAACTCTATCCTGCGCTCGGTCTTTAAGGCTGCCGTCCCGGCAGACATGAAGGTCGGCGTCTACACGGTGGACGAGGCGGCCCCGCTCATCGAGAAGGCCATGAGCGACGACGTCCGCACGCTCGTGCTCATGAAGTCCCCCATCACGTACAAGCGTCTGCTGGAGAAGGTGCCAGGGCTTCCCAAGGAGCTCAACGTTGGCCCCATGTCCAAGCGCAAGGGCACCACGAAGGTGACCCCCACTTCGCACCTCATGTCCGACGAGGCGCAGGCCGTGAAGGACGTTGTGGACCAGGGCGCCCACGTCTTCTTCCAGCAGGTTCCCAGCCAACCCGTCGTCGAGTGGGACGACGTGAAGGACAGGTTCTAGGGTCCGTGCGCGGACCTCGGGCCTGAAGAAGATCCCGTAGGCAGCGGGATAGGTCCTGGTGTCAGAGGAAAGGAAGGTACTGCCATGAGTTTTCTACAGGCACTGCTCCTGGCACTGTTTGGGTGGATGGGCTCCATCTACTCGCCGGTGCTCATAGGAGGACTCGCAGGCTGGTACACGATCGGTCGACCGCTGGTCTCGGGCATGATCATCGGCGTTATCCTTGGTGACGTCCAGACCGGCATCATCATGGGTGCTGCCATCCAGATGCTCTATATCGGCCTCGTGACCCCCGGCGGCACGATGCCCACCGACGTCAACTTTGCCGCGTAGATTGGCATCCCGCTGGCCATGGTCGCCGGTGCCGGCAAGGAGTACGCGCTCGCGCTCGCCGTGCCGCTGTCGTCGCTGGGCGTCCTCGCCGTCTACGACCTGTGCGCCATCAACCTGTACTTCGTCCACAAGCAGGACGCCTATGTCGAGGCCGGCAAGCTTGACGCCGCCGCTCGCATCCCCATCGTTGGCCAGATCACCAACTTCGTGCTGCGCTTCTCCCCGATCCTTCTCATCAACTTCTTTGGCCAGGACCTCATCACCGTTCTTGTCAACGCTCTGCCCGTCCAGGTGACCGACATCCTCCAGATCTTCGCCAACATGCTGCCGCTCGTCGGCTTCATGCTTCTTATGCGCATGATCTGCAAGCGTGACGTCGACCTCATCCTCTTCTGCGTTGGCTTCGCGCTCATGTCCGTGCTCCAGCTCGGCATGGTCACCATCGTGATTGTCGCGCTGGGCATCGCCTACCTCGACTACCGCGGCACCAACGCCACCGCTGCCCCCGAGAGGAGTGAGTAGACATGGCAAACGACATCACCACCGAGGACCAGGAGATGGGCGGCGCCAAGAAGCTCAGCAAGAGCGCCATTCGCCACGCGTACTGGGACTGGATGTTCTACAACCTATCCGTGCAGAACTTCGAGAGGATGCAGGGCCCTGCCATCATCAAGATGCTGGCTGACGTCCGTGAGGACCTCTACCCTGGCGACCCCGAGGCCCAGCAGGAGATGCTCGAGCGCCACGAGGTCTTCTTCAACACCGAGCCGTACCTGGGCAGCATCGTCCCCGGCATCGTCCTCGGCATGGAGGCGAGCAAGGCAGAGGGCAACGACGAGATCTCTCCTGAGTTCATCAACTCGATCAAGACCGCGCTCATGGGTCCCTTCGCCGGCATTGGTGACTCGCTGCTCCCCGGTACGCTGATCCCGATCCTGCTCTCCATCGCCTTGGGCATGTCGCCCAACGGCGAGGTCACCGGCCCGATCTTCTACATCGTGGTCTTCCTGGCCATCATGCTGCCGCTCACCTGGTTCCTCTTCTCCTACGGCGTCAAGGCCGGAGCCAATGCCGCAGAGCTGGTACTCTCGGGCGGCATCAAGGACAAGGTCACCCGCGCTGCCGAGGTTGTTGGCCTTATCGTCGTGGGCGCCATCTGCGCGCAGTACGCCAAGTTCAACATTGGCCTCGTCTATACCAGTGGCGACCTCACGATCAACATCGCCGACATCCTGGACTCGATCTTCCCCGAGCTGCCGGTGCTGATCATCTCCTTCGTGACCTACTGGCTCATGGTCAAGAAGAACTGGTCTGCTGGCAAGACCATGCTTCTTATGCTCGTGATCTCCATCGTGGGCTACTTCACCACGATCCTCACGGTCTAGTTGCAGGGCCTGCATAGTTGTACGCCTTCGTGGGTGTGTCAGTCATCTGGCTGACGCACCCCACGCATGAGACAGAGGGAGTTTCCCTTTGTCTCATCGATAATGGTGAATGAGACAAAGGGACTGTCCCTTTGTCTCATAGGCCTTCGGACAAAGTCTTCGCTCATTCAGAAAAAATGGCACCTGACGCTTGAAATTGCGCCTACTAACAGGCTAATCTATCCCATGCATGCGCATCCGCCATGCAGCGTATCTGTCGGCCCCCGAGAGCATGTAAGTTCGCCTAAGCGTTCGTGCGCGAGCGCAGAAGCGCAGACCATGACGACCGGGGCCCCGTTTCGAGAGGGGTCCACCTTTGAGTGAGATTCAGAACTCGTCCGTCTTCGCGCTGGATGATATTTCCGACGAGGAGATGAACAACCTCATCGACGGTACCGTCACCGATTTCGACGAGGGCGATCTTGTCACCGGAACCGTCGTCAAGATCGAGCGCGACGAGGTCCTGCTTGACATCGGCTACAAGTCTGAGGGCGTCATTCCTGCTCGCGAGCTTTCCATCCGCAAGGACGTCAACCCTGCCGACGTCGTCTCGCTGGGCGACCAGATCGAGGCTCTCGTCCTTCAGAAGGAGGACAAGGAGGGCCGTCTCGTCCTCTCCAAGAAGCGTGCCGAGTACGAGCGTGCCTGGAACCGCGTGGAGGAGAAGTTCAACTCCGGCGAGACCGTCGAGGGCGAGGTCATCGAGGTCGTCAAGGGCGGCCTTATCCTCGACATCGGCCTTCGCGGCTTCCTGCCTGCGTCCCTCGTTGACCTTCGCCGCGTGAAGGACCTCAACGCCTACCTCGGCACCCGCATCGAGGCCCGCGTCATCGAGATGGACCGCAACCGCAACAACGTCGTGCTTTCTCGCCGCGTCGTGCTCGAGGAGGCCCGCAAGGCCGAGCGCCAGGAGATTCTCTCCAAGCTCAAGCCCGGCATGCGCCTCAAGGGCACCGTGTCCTCGATCGTGGACTTCGGTGCCTTCGTGGACCTCGGCGGCATCGACGGCCTGGTTCACATCTCCGAGCTCTCCTGGAACCACGTCAACCACCCCTCCGAGGTCGTCAAGGTCGGCCAGGAGGTCGAGGTTCAGGTGCTCGACGTCGACCTCAACCGCGAGCGCATCTCCCTTGGCCTCAAGCAGACCACCGAGGATCCTTGGCGCACGCTCGTCAAGAAGTACCCCGTGGGTGCCATCGTTGAGGGCAAGGTCACCAAGCTCGTCACCTTTGGTGCCTTCGTTGACCTCGGCGAGGGCGTCGAGGGCCTGGTCCACATCTCCGAGATGGCTAAGAGCCACGTAGACGCCCCCTCGCAGGTTTGCCAGGTTGGCGACACCGTCCAGGTGAAGGTCATGGAGATCGACCTCGACCGTCGTCGCATCTCCCTCTCCATGAAGGCCGCTGCCGAGACCCTGGGCACCGAGGTCGAGGTCAAGCCTCTGCCCGAGAGCGACAAGCCTGCCGAGAAGGACGAGGCCGCAGAGGCCGAGGCTGAGCCTGCTGCCGAGTAGCTCTTACTCGTATCGTCTTAGCGCCGAGCAAATGCACGTGATAGGGGAGTCGCCTTCGGGCGGCTCCCCTTTTTGTGTGCAAGATGTGTAGAACACTAATAGTAATAATTCTCGATAATGAAGACCTCCTCCTGTGCAATACTGACTACAACAATTAAGAACAGTTCCTAATAAGGACAGACACAGGAGGATACAATGGAATCCAAGCTTAACCACCTTCTCGCCAACGTCACCGTCGAGTACCACAAGCTCCAGAACCTGCATTGGTACATCTCGGGCAGTGACTTCTTCCAGGTCCACGCAAAGCTCGAGGAGCTCTACGATGGCCTGCTCCCCATTGTCGATGACGTGGCAGAGACCATTCTTCAGCAGGGTGGCAAGCCCATCGCAAGCCTGGGAGAGGTTCTCTCAACGGCAAGCATCAAGGAGCGCGACGACTCACCCGTGCGCAGCGCTCAGGTCTTCGAGATTGTCCTTGCTGACTTCTCGGCGCTTCTCGACGAGGTGACCGCAATCAAGGTTGCCGCAGATGAGGAGAACAACCACCTGGTGAGTGCCCTCATGGATGACTACATCGCCAGCCTTTCCAAGACCATCTGGATGATTCGCCAGCAGCGCGCGTAGCCGGCGAGAACGGCGCAACGCTTCGCAGGGCCGAGCCTCTCGGCCCTGCATTTTTGTTTAGGGGTCGTAAGCCGCCTGCTTTGGGGTATAGAAAGAAAGTTCAAGTTGTCCTGGTATCTGGTTTCCAAATGGTTAGCTATCGGAATTCCCTGTGGGTGAGTATCAATTCCGATTGCTACACTAGGAAAACGAGAGACATCCCTGTCTGCGCTGCCCTCAGGTGGGTGGGGGAGGGGTTGTCGCACCACCAAGAGAGGGGAGACTCTAATGAAGTCACTTTCGAGCACTTCCGTGAGCCGTCGCCAGGCTATCCGCCTTGGCCTTGGCAGCGTTGCCGCCGCGGGCGTTGTTGCCCTCGCCGGCTGCACCGACACCAGCAACGATTCCACCGCTTCTAACAGCAGCTCCTCGTCGGCTTCCTCGACGAGCACCGATTCTACCGCCTCGACCCAGATTGACAAGGATGCCTTCGACAGCCTGCTTGCCGCCGGTGACGTTGCCGATGACGCCACGGTCTCTGCGAGCACCTGGGCCCAGAAGATCAAGGACGCTGGCAAGTTCCGTCTGGGCGGCGTCCAGACCTCCACGCTCTTCGCTTCGCTCGACGAGACGGACAACAAGCTCCGTGGCTTTGACGCTGGCCTTGCGCAGCTACTCGTCCGCTACATCCTGGGTGACGAGTCCAAGTACGAGTTCACCAAGGTGACCTCGGACACGCGTGAGTCCGTCCTCCAGAACGACCAGGTCGACGCCGTCTTCGCCACCTACTCCATCACCGACAAGCGCAAGGAGGTCATCTCCTTCGCCGGCCCGTACTACTCCACGCAGCAGGGCATCCTCGTGCTTGCCGACAACTCGGACATCAACTCCGTCGACGACCTTGCCGGCAAGACCGTTGCCGCCCAGTCCGGCTCCACCGGCCCGAGCATCCTCGCCGAGTATGCGCCCACCGCGACCGTCCAGGAGTTCACCACCGACGAGGAGGCCCGCACCGCTCTCGAGCAGGGTCGTGTCGACGCCTACGTCATCGATGCCACCATGCAGATGAGTTCCATCGTCAAGAACCCCGGCAAGTATCGCCTTGCTGGCGATTCCTTTGGTCCCGAGGATCCCTACGGCATTGGCCTGCAGCTCGACTCTGACGGGGTCACCTTCGTAAACACCTGGCTCAAGAAGATCGAGGACGAAGGCACCTGGGCTAAGCTGTGGAAGATCTGCATCGGTGACCGTACTGGCATCGATAAGGTTCCCGAGCCGCCCGCGATTGGCGCCTAACTCCAGGTAACGTCTGGTATGGGCCCTCTGCGTCGCAAAGGCGCAGGGGGCCTTGGTTGGTAATTGGAGAGGGGGAGCCTTGAGCATCTCGGAGCTTCTTGCTGAGTACGGGGACATGTACGTCCAAGCGCTTCTCGGCACGTGGTGGATGTCGCTTGTGTCGTTTGCCTTCGCCATGCTTCTGGCACTCGTCATCACCGTGTTCCGCGTGAGCCCCATCAAGCCATTGCGCGTGGTGGGCGACCTCTACGTGCAGATATTCCGCAACATCCCAGGCGTCTCGCTCCTCATCATCCTGGTGTACGCGCTGCCGTACCTCAAGATCGTGATGGACTACCGCCTCTGCGTGATTGTCACGGTGACTCTTGTTGCCTCGGCCTTTGGGTCCGAGAACTTCATGAGTGGCATCAACACCATCGGTGTGGGGCAGATTGAGGCCGCTCGCTCGCTTGGTATGGGCTTTGGCAAGATGCTGCGCTTGGTGGTCATCCCGCAGGCGCTTCGCTCGGCCGTGCTGCCTATGACCAACCTGGCTGTGGCTGTTCTTCTCACCACGGCCCTTGGCTCCCAGGTCCCGCTCTCTCCGCCCGAGCTTACGGGTCTTGTCTCCTACATCAACACCCGTACCGTCGGCGGCATCCTGCCCTTTGTTATCTCGGCCCTCATGTATGCGGGCACGGCGTTTGTGATTGGCGTCATTGGCAACGCCATTGACAAGAAGGTGAGGATCGTCCGATGAGCGCAACCAACTCCACCTCCATGCGCGATGCGCTGTACGAGGCGCCCGGTCCCCACACCCGTAGGCGTATTCGCTTCTGGACGGCCATCTCGCTGGTGCTTGTTGCTGCGGGCATTGGCCTTATCGTCCGCCGCTTCTACGTGACGGGGCAGCTTGCCCCGCGCTACTGGGAGCTCTTCGCGCGGCCTACCACGTGGATCTTCCTTGGTAAGGGCTTCCTGGGCACCATTGAGGTCTCGCTTATGGCGGGTCTTATCGCCATCGTGCTGGGCTTCCTTCTCATGCTGGGGCGCATGAGCTCTTCGCGCGTGCTTTCCGGCATCTGCCGCGTGATCATCAACTTCTTCCGTGGTGTCCCGAGCCTGCTCCTCATCTACTTCTTCTTCCTGGTGGTTCCCACCTACGGCGTGAAGATGAGCTCGTTCTGGATGATCACGCTGCCGGTTGGCCTCGCGGCCTCAGGCGTTCTTGCCGAGGTCTTCCGTGGCGGCATGAACGCCGTTCCCAAGGGGCAGTCCGAGGCCGCATACTCGCTGGGCATGCGCAAGATGAAGGTCACGATGAAGATCGTATTCCCGCAGGCCGTGCGCTACGTGATCCCCTCGCTCATCTCGCAGCTTGTCGTTGTGGTGAAGGACACTACCGTTGCGTACGTGGTGAGCTTCCCCGATATGCTGCAGAACGCGCGCGTGCTCATCACTAACTACGACGCGCTTGTCTCGGTGTACTTTGTCGTCGCGATTCTCTACATCCTGGTGAACTACGCCATCAACCACCTGGCGGTGTCGCTGGCGCGTCGCTCTGGCACGAGCATCATCTCCCGTACGAGCGAGAACCCCGTCTAGCCAAAGGAGGCTACGTTGACACAGACGCAAACCGGTGAGGCACTCGCCGCAGAGGGCACCCCCGTCATCGAGCTTCGCCACGTGGACAAGCACTTTGGAAGCCTCCACGTGCTCAAGGACATCAACCTCAAGGTTGGCAAGGGCGAGGTTGTTGTGGTTATCGGCCCTTCGGGTTCGGGCAAGTCGACGCTCTGTCGCACTATCAACAGGCTTGAGACCATCGATTCCGGCGAGGTTCTCATCGAGGGCAAGCCGCTCCCGCAGGAGGGGAAGGAGCTTGCCTCCACGCGCGCCGAGATTGGCATGGTCTTCCAGTCCTTCAACCTCTTCGCGCACCGCTCGATCATCGACAACGTGACTATGGGCCCCGTTGAGGTTCTGGGAGTTTCGCGCGATAAGGCCCGTGAGGAGGGTATGGAGCTCCTGCGTCGCGTTGGCGTTGCCGAGCAGGCCGAGAAGATGCCGGCTCAGCTCTCCGGCGGCCAGCAGCAGCGTGTGGCCATTGCGAGGTCTCTGGCCATGCACCCCAAGGCGATGCTCTTCGACGAGCCCACCTCGGCACTTGACCCCGAGATGATCAACGAGGTCCTGGACGTCATGGTTGAGCTTGCGCGCGGCGGTATGACCATGGTCGTGGTTACGCACGAGATGGGTTTCGCGCGCCGCGTGAGCGACCGTGTGGTCTTCATGGCCGACGGCGCCATCATCGAGGAGGGTAAGCCCGACGAGTTCTTCGAGCACCCCACAACCGAGCGCGCCCGAGAGTTCCTCGACTCCATCAAGGGGCACTAGGGACGCTTGGCGGTTGGTGACGCGTGGCGCCCGAAGGCCACTCTCGTGCGGGCTTTTCTCGATAACCCACGCTCCGGCGTCGTTTTGGCGCCGGAGCGTTTACTTTGTACGCACTTGCTGCCAAAACGTGCCTTCCGGCGGCGAAATGTCGCCGGA
This sequence comes from Tractidigestivibacter scatoligenes, assembly GCF_001494635.1. Lineage (GTDB taxonomy): Bacteria > Actinomycetota > Coriobacteriia > Coriobacteriales > Atopobiaceae > Tractidigestivibacter > Tractidigestivibacter scatoligenes. Next base: position 997,369 of record NZ_LOJF01000001.1, read on the forward strand.
GAGCCCCTTCCGTACGTAGTTGCTGCCAAAACGTGCCTTCCGGCGGCGAGACGACGCCCGAGCGCCTCAAGGCTCCGGAACTCTCACCTGCTCCACGAGGCCTCCATGCTGCGGAGGCTTGCCGTATGCCACCCTCCCATTTGGGTAGACATGTGTTCGTTGGCTATTCAGCGGACACGCGGCCGCAATGGGTGCGTTAGCGATAGGGGAGACATGGCACAGGGCGACTTTAACCGTAAGGTGCAGCAGTTTATGAACGGGCGCCGTGGACCAGACGACCTCGCCAACCTCTGCGTGTGGGTTGCCGTCATTCTCGTCCTTGTCGACCTGTTTGCACACACCGGCTGGCTCAGCTGGGTCTCGATGGCACTTGTGGTCTATGCGGTTTGGCGCATGTGCTCCAAGAACGTCTACGCCCGCATGAACGAGAACGACGCCTTCCTCAAGGCCCTGGGTCCTGTAAGGCCGTGGCTGCAGAACCCTGGCCGCGCTGCCCACGAGTTGCGCACCTACAAGCACGTGAAGTGCCCCTCGTGCGGACAGAAGGTCCGCGTGCCGCGAGGGAAGGGCAAGCTGCGCGTGACGTGCCCCAAGTGCCACGAGAAGTTCGAGGTCAAGTCCTAGATGACGCGCGCCCCTCGGCGTGCGATGATGGTATCCCTTGAACGTACTCAAATCGCAGCTGGAGGCAACCTGTGTACAAGGTATTTCTCGCCGGCGGCATTGCCTCGGGCAAGTCGACCGTCGCTCGAATTCTTGAGGGGTTGGGTGCCTCGCGAATAGACCTCGACCAGGTCTCAAGAAGCGTACTCTCGCCGAGAAGTGACTGCTCGGCCGCCGTGGCCAAGGCCTTTGGCGAAGACCTCGTGAACCCCACAACGGGCGAGATAAACCGGGCACTTCTCGCCAAGAGGGCGTTTGCCACGTCCGAGGGTGGGGCGCGACTGGAGGCCATCGAACTGCCATTCATCTCGGAGACGCTCGCCCATGCGCTTGCCAAGGAGGAGCGCTCCGGTGCCGCCCCTGTCTGCGTGGTCGAGGTTCCGCTGCTCGACCGGGTCGAGGCCATGCTTTCCCAGGTAGACGAGGTGCTCTCTGTGGTTGCGCCGCTGGACGTGCGTCGCGTGCGGGCGCAGGGGCGTGGCATGGACGCGGCGGACTTCGATCGCCGCGTTGCCTTGCAGCCTTCTGACGAGTATCTGCGCTCCCACGCTGACGTCGTCTTCGAAAACGCTGGGGACGAGAAGGGCCTTGCTGCGCAGGTCCGCGCCTGGTGGGACTCGCGCGAGCGTGAGGGCTGGGTGCGACGTGCGGCGCGTGGGTGTGGAGTTTGCCGATGAGCGGTCGTTCATCGAGCACAAGGGATAGCCGGCCTGCCGTAAGGAGAGGGACAACCACAAGCGGCCGTTCTGCAGCGAACGGCCGCCCTGCCTCGAGTAAGCGTCCTGCCAGGCGCTCTCGCTCTCGGCGTGGGCGCAAGCGCGGCCACCGGTTTGGTCGCTGGTATCGCGTGGTCCCGCTCGTTCTGGTGGGCATCGTGGTTGTGACGTGCGCCATTCTCGCCGCCACTCCCACAACGCTTGCCCGGCGCACGCTCTATCCCGTGAGCCACGCCCAGGACATTCAGACTTCGGCGGATCGCCATGGCGTGGATCCGCTGCTCGTTGCCGCTGTCATCAAGTGCGAGTCAGGCTGGGACGAGAACGCTCAGTCATCTGCGGGGGCCCTCGGCCTCATGCAGGTGATGCCGCAGACCTCCTCCGAGCTGGCGCGCATGGGACTCGTTGACTCTGGCACCTACGACCCCTCAAACCTCCTCGACCCCGCGACAAACATCGAGTATGGTACGGCTTACCTTGCGTTTCTCCAGAAGAACCTCTCTTCGACAGACGAAGTGATAGCCGCCTACAACGCTGGCATGGGAAAGGTCGAGGAGTGGCTTGCCCAGCCTGGGGAGCTTGCGGACAACATCACCTACACAGAGACGCGCGAGTACCTGCGCCGCGTAAACGAGGCGTACCAGGGGTATCGCGACAGCTATCCCACGGGTCTGGTGGTCGAGCAGTAGGCTGTCTAAGGCGGCTTCAGAACCGCCGAGAAATACTTTGCTGCAACCTAGATATAGAACATGCGTTCTGTTATACTCTGGCTCTAGGGAAAGGGGGAGGATATGGCAGAGGCTTCGGGCACGGGTGAGCGCTTTGGCGGCGAGCTCAAGCGCTTTGGTGTCGAGCAGGCAGGTACGCCGTTCAAGGTGGTCTCGCCCTTCGAGCCCGCAGGAGACCAGCCGCAGGCAATCGAGAAGCTCGCGCACGGCGTGGAGGAGGGCCTCCGCTACCAGACGCTCATGGGCGTCACCGGCTCGGGCAAGACGTTCACCATGGCCAAGACCATCGAGGCGGTCCAGCGCCCCACGCTCATCATGGAGCCAAACAAGACGCTCGCCGCACAGGTAGCAAGCGAGATGCGCGAGCTCTTTCCCAACAATGCCGTGGTCTACTTCGTGAGCTACTACGACTATTACCAGCCAGAGGCCTACGTCCCCCAGAGTGACACCTACATCGAGAAGGATGCCTCCATCAACGAGGAGGTCGAGAAGCTGCGCCACCAGGCCACCTCGAGCCTGCTCTCGCGCCGCGACGTCATTGTGGTGGCGTCCGTCTCGTGCATATACGGCATCGGCAGCCCCCAGGACTACGCCGGCCTTGCGCCCAATGTGGACAAGGAGGTCCCGCTCGAGCGGGATGACCTCATAAAGAACCTCATAGACATCCAGTACGACAGGAACGACTACGACCTCCAGCGCGGCACCTTCCGCGTTCGCGGAGACACCGTGGACGTGTTCCCGCCCTACGCAGAGAACCCCCTGCGCATCTCGTTCTTTGGCGACGAGGTCGAGCAGATTGCCGAGGTGGACAACGTGACGGGTGAGGTCGTGCGCGAGTTTGACGCCATCCCCATCTGGCCCGCATCGCACTACGTCACCGAGCGCCCCAAGATCACCCACGCCCTAAAGACCATCTCCGAGGAGCTCGAGCAGCGCGTGGCCGAGCTCAAGGCAAACAACATGCTGCTGGAGGCCGAGAGGCTCTCGCAGCGCACGGCGTATGACCTCGAGATGCTCGAGAACATGGGATATTGCAACGGCATCGAGAACTACTCGCGCCACCTTGACGGGCGAGCCCCCGGCGAGCCGCCGTACACGCTCATCGATTACTTCCCCAAGGACATGCTGTGCATCATCGACGAGAGCCACGTAACGGTTCCGCAGATTCGTGGCATGCACGAGGGAGACCGCTCGCGCAAGGTCACGCTCGTCGAGCATGGCTTCCGTTTGCCCTCGGCGCTGGACAACAGGCCGCTGCGCTTCGACGAGTTCGAGGCGCGCATCCCGCAGTTCATCTACGTATCCGCAACGCCGGGAGACTATGAGGAGTCGGTGACGCAGCAGGAGGTGGAGCAGATCATCCGTCCCACCGGCCTTCTCGACCCAAAGATTGAGGTGCGCCCCGTTCACGGCCAGATTGACGACCTCATCTCCGAGATTCGCGAGCGTGTGGGGCGCCACGAGCGCGTGCTTGTGACCACCCTTACCAAGCGTATGGCAGAAGACCTCACCGACCACCTCCTAGATGAGGGGTTCCGCGTCAACTATATGCACTCGGACACCGCAACGCTCGATCGCGTGGATATCATCCGCGACCTTCGTGAGGGAAAGATCGACGTGCTCGTGGGCATCAACCTCCTGCGAGAGGGGCTTGACATTCCAGAGGTCTCCCTCGTTGCCATTTTGGATGCGGACAAGGAGGGTTTCCTCAGAAACCGTCGGTCGCTCATCCAGACCATGGGACGTGCCGCACGTAACGTCTCGGGCGAGGTCATCATGTATGCCGATGAGATAACGGACTCCATGCGCGAGGCAATCGACGAGACGCGTAGGCGTCGTGCCATCCAGGAGAAGTTCAACGAGGAACACCACATCGAGCCCCAAACGGTGCGAAAGGCCATCAACGACATCTCTGGCTTCCTTGCCGAGGCACAGGCCAATGTGGGAAAGCGCAAGCGCAAGGACGGGGCCTTCTATACTGCCTCGGGGGAGGGGGCAGAGGAGCAGGGCGCTCCCGCGGAGGTGTCTACGGCAGAGGCCGTTGCCGCCGAGCTCTCCAAGCTCCCGCGCGACGAGGTTATGCGCGTCATCGCTTCGCTCGAGGAGGAGATGGCCAACGCTTCGGCGAACATGGAGTACGAGCAGGCTGCTCGCATTCGTGACCAGCTCGTCGAACTCAAGAGCCAGTTTGAGGGAACAAGCGAGGAAGAGGTCATGAAGCGCCTCAAGGCGGGCGCGAGGAAGGGGAGTGCCCACGCCACGCGGCGCAAGTACCGCGGGAAGCACTGACATCTGTGCCAAGGCGCGGCTGGCTATATGTTGCTGGTCCTGTTACTCCCAGGCTCGGAAGCCAACGCGCCAGGGAGTTCAGTTGCACGCGTGGGGTATGATGAATGTCGCCAGACATGTGTTTTGTGACGGTTGTCAAGCTATCAAGGAGGCATCATGGCTGCAAAGATTATCGTTGCATGTGGTTCCGGAGTCGCAACCTCTGCGACTGTAGCCTATAAGGTCAAGAAGCTGCTTGCCGCCGAGGGCATTGATGCAGATGTCGAGGCAGTTGCCGTTGCCAATCTTGACGAGGCACTCAAGGACGCCGACGCATACGTTGCCGTGGTCCGCCCCGAGGGCGAGTTCGACGTTCCCGTCTTCAATGGTGTCGCGTTTCTCACTGGCATGAACCAGGACGAGGAGCTCAAGCGCCTCGCCGATGCAGTGAGGGACAAGTAACTCTAGCGTTGCCATGCACCAGGCATTTCGACAGCTCGTCTCGTACGCGCTCTTTGGGTGCGTCTGCTCTGCCGTCGACATGCTCGTTTTTCTCGCACTTACATCAATGGGTGACATAGAGCCGCTCGCTGCAAACGTGGCGAGCGTGGCGGTTGGTCTTACCTTGAGCTTCTTTCTCAACCGTAAGTACACCTTTCACGTTACGGATAGCCCTGTCCGGCGCTACGTTGTCTTCTTCTGCGTGGGGCTCTGTGGCATGTGCGTGCAGGAGCTGGTCATTGCCGCTCTCACCGCGCATGCCGTAGTGCCCCTCTCGACGCCATTCGTGGCGAAGCTCGCCGCCCTTGTGACCGCGGGGCTCATGCAGTTTGTTCTCAACAGATCCGTGACGTTCAGGCAGCGCTAGGACGTGGCCGTAGCGCACAACCTGCTGTTATGCCTTCGGGTCCTCTGTAACGTCGGCTACAACGGCCTCGGCCACACGCAGACCGTCAGCCGCCGCGCTCATGATGCCGCCTGCGTAGCCAGCGCCCTCGCCCACGGGCCAAAGCCCTCGTACGCCCACACTTTGCAGACTACCACCGCGCGTCACGCGCACAGGCGAGCTAGACCTTGTCTCCACGCCCGTGAGCACGGCATCCGGTCGGTCGAAGCCGCGGAGCTTGCGTCCCATCTCGGGAATGGCGGCGCGGATGGTCTCGGTGATGTAGGAAGGGAGGCAACGCGAGACGTCTCCCCAGGCCACACCCCTGGGGTACGTGGGCTCCACGCCACCAACTGCAGAGGATGGCCTGTCGTGCAGGAAGTCTCCCACCAGCTGCGCAGGTGCCACAAAGCCACCGCCGCCCGCCTCGAACGCCGCCTGCTCACAGGCGCGCTGCAGCTTGATACCTGCAAGGACATCGTCACCGGGAAGGTCCTCGGGGAAAACGTTGGCGAGCAGCCCGGAGTTTGCATTCTCGCCTGCGCGGTCGGAGTAGCTCATGCCGTTGGTCACGACACCGCCCGGTTCGCTTGCAGCAGAGACCACATACCCGCCGGGGCACATGCAGAACGAGAAGGCCGAGCGGCCCGACGGGAGGTGAACGGCAAGACTGTATGGCGCGGCGCCCAACGCGGGGTTGCCGGCTGCCGGCCCATAGAGCGCGCGGTCGATGTCTGTCTGGAGGTGCTCGATGCGCACGCCCATCGCAAAGGTCTTGCGCTCCATGGGAACGCCGCGTTGCGAGAGCAACTCGAAGACGTCACGAGCGGAGTGCCCACACGCAAGCACTACCCTTGAGCAGGGCACGCGTTCCTCGGTGACGATTCCCGTCTCCGGGTCCTCGGAGCGCAGCGTCACCGCGCGCACGCTTCCGCCGCTCACGTCGAGGTCAACCAGGCGGCAACGGCAGCGCACCGTCCCACCGGCCTCCTCGATCATCTCGACGATGTGCGTCACCACCTCGGGCAGAACGTCGCTCCCAATGTGCGGCTTTGCGTCCCACAGGATGCGCTGCTGCGCGCCGGCGTCCGCAAAGGTCTTGAGCACCAGCCGGTGAAAGGGGCTCTTGGTCCCTGTCTGCAGCTTGCCGTCTGAGAAGGTCCCGGCACCACCCACGCCAAACTGGATGTTGCTCTCGGGGTCAAGCTCGCCCGTCTCGTCGTGGTGGCGTACCACGCGCGATCGCCGCGCGGCATCGTCGCCACGCTCGATGAGGAGCGGCTCCAAGCCCGCGCGCGCAAGCGAGAGCGCGCAGAAGAGTCCCGCGCAGCCTGCCCCTACAACAACGATGGGGCCCTGGTCATGTGGCACATGCGCACACGGCAGCGGGAAGTCCTTGTCGGCAGTCCCTACCAGGCGTACGCTGCCTGACTCGCGCCTAGAGGCAAGCCCGGCGAGGAGTTCCCTCTCCGCTGGCTCGCCACCCGGAAATTCTGTCCGCAGCGTGAAGATGAGCTGGACGTCGCCCTTCTTGCGCGCGTCGATGGAGCGCTTGCGCCGCGTGACGCGGCCAAGCTCGTCGGGACGTACGTGCAGGCGCCGGGCTAGCGCCTTGCGGATAACCGCCTGTTCGCGGGCTTCGGTTCCGTCCAGCTGCGAGAGCGGCACGCGAATGCCGGATACCTCTATCACGCTATCTCCTCTCAGCCAGGCGCGCGGCAGATGCCCCCGCCACCATGCCACTCTTCCAAGCCCACGCAAGGTTGAAGCCGCCGCAGGCGCCGTCGACGTCCACGGCCTCGCCGCAGACAAACACGCCCGGCACGTCCGGACACGCAAGCGTCAAGGCGTCCAGAGCGCTCACGTCAACGCCGCCGGCCGTGACCTGGGCGCGCTTCTCGTCAGCGGTACCCGTGACGAGAAGCTCCACGGACTTTGCGCGAGATACCACGTCTTCTGCTGTGCCACCGCGCTTGCCCAACTGGGCGGCAACCGCATCGTCGAGCAGGCCCACTGTACCCCCGCGCATCGTAAGCTCGCGGGCAATGCCCGCGTCCACCTCGGGGAGCAGATCGAGAGCTACTCTGTCTCCCGGTAGCGCGTTGCGCGAGAGGTCAAAGCTCACGATGCCGGAGATGCCGTACGGCCTGAAGAGCAGCTCGCCCGCCTCGCGCGCAATGGTGGAGCCATTCCGCACAAGGGTCGCCGCAACGCGTGTCCGCCGCCCGTCAAGCGCGGGGAAGTCGAGCCCCTCGCACGCAAGGGGGCACAGGACTGGTCTCGCGTCCACCAGGGGAAGGCCAAGACCACGGGCGAGTGAGCTCTCTCCGCCGCCCGTGGCAATCACGACCGCCTGCGCACCCAGCGTCTCTCGCCGGCCACCCTCAAACGCGGGCACAAGCTCCAAACGATAGTCGCTCGCCACCCGCGAGACGCCGGCAACCTCACGGCCGCAGGCAAGCGTCACGTGTGTCCTGCGCGCCCGTGCCACCAGCACCTCTCGCACGGAGGATGCCTCGCGCGTCACGGGGTAGAGCCTGCCGCCATCCTCCTCGGCTACGGCAAGTCCGCACGCCGAGAAGAAGCCCAGCACGTCTGCGAGAAAGCGCTCCCCGCAGACGGCGGATACAAAGCCGGGGTGCCGGTACCTCTCCGCCGAGAGGTACGTGTTCGCAAGGTTGCAGCGCCCGCCACCTGTGGCGAGGATGCTACGGCCGCATTCAAGCGCGCGCTCGATGACAACCACGCTGGCGCCCGCCTCGGCAGCCGTGATGGCAGCGGCGAGGCCTGACGCCCCGCCGCCCACAACGACTACGTCTACCTGGGCAGGTAGTTGGACCGCCTGTGCCTGTGCAGCAAGCACGCGCTCCCGCGCCAGTCGCGACGGCCCCCGGCCCGCGCGCGATGTGCTTCTCGGCCGAGAGGGCATGCGCTACTCCGCCGCCCCTGACGCCTTGGCGTCATCGAACTCGCAGGTGGAGACAATGGCATCCACGGCCTTGGGCAAGAAGCCCTGGGGCAGCTCGTCCTCAAGGGTGCCATGGTCGCATGCCGCCGCAAGCGCGGGGTCGATGGGCAGCTCGCCCAGCGCGTCGATGCCGTACTCGTCTGCCGTCTGCGCAAGGTGGCTCGGCCCGTACGGCCAGATCTTCTCGCCGCAGTGGGGGCAGGTGACATAGGCCATGTTCTCGACAAGGCCAAGCACGGGCACGCTCATCATGGACGCCATGTTGAACGCCTTGCCCACGACCATCTGCACGAGGTCCTGCGGCGAAGAGACAACCACCACGCCCTCGATGGGCAGGGACTGGAACACGGTGAGAGGCACGTCGCCCGTTCCCGGGGGCATGTCGACGAGCAGGTAGTCAAGCTCGCCCCAGGCGCACTCCTCGAAGAACTGCCTGAGGGCGCCCGCGATCACCGGCCCGCGCCACACGATGGGGTCGGTCTCGTTCTCGAGGACGAGGTTGGCGCTCATGACCTCGATGCCGCCCTTGGTGGTTGCAGGCACCAGGATGTCGTTCACTGCGGTGGCGCGCTCGCCGGCTAGGCCCAGCATCTTGGGGATGGAGGGGCCGGTGATGTCTGCGTCAAGGATGCCCACGCGTGCGCCGGAGCGTGCCAGCTCAACGGCAAGGCTGCCGCAGACAAACGACTTGCCTACGCCGCCCTTGCCGGAAATGACCCCAATCACGTGGTGGATCTTGGTGTACTCGTTCTGCTTGAAGCCGGCCGGGCCCTGCGCCGCCTTCGAGTGGCCGTGCAGCACCTCATCCATCTCCCGCTTGATCTTCTCTTCGTTGGCGTCTGCCATGGCGTTCCTTTCCTTCTCGCCGCTGGGCGGCGCGTAAGTTGCACGGTCAATTCTACCCAAGGGCGCAGAAGGCGAGAGGGTTGTGCCGCTGGCGGTTCATCGCCAGTGCCTTTCGGGGCTGCCACGAGCGCAGTTTAGCTCCATTTCTTAATTCGGTTGCCAGCGACCTGCGCAAACGTGGCGGCTGTTTAAGAAATGGAGCTAAACTCTGCCAATCCGCTTGGACAACGCGTGGTGCGGCCTGCTCTCAAACTTGGTATCTCTTTCGTAGACCTATCCCACAGGAACGATTCACCAAGGTTAGCTTGGGTAAGCTGGGATGAGCCAGAATAACGTCAACCGACAGGAATCGCATGCTCGAACTCAGGGACATCTCCAAAAAGTATGTTACCGGAAACTTCACGCAGGTGGCGCTCGACTACATCAGCGTGGCCTTCCGCGACTCCGAGTTCGTGGCGGTTCTCGGCCCCTCGGGTTCGGGCAAGACCACGATGCTCAACGTGGTGGGCGGCCTCGACCACTTTGACTCCGGCGATCTTCTGGTTGACGGCATCTCTACACAGCGCTTCCGCGACCGCGACTGGGACGCCTACCGCAACAACCGCATCGGATTCGTGTTCCAGAGCTACAACCTCATCCCGCACCAGACCATCCTTGCTAACGTGGAGCTGGCGCTCACGCTCTCGGGCGTCTCTCGCACGGAGCGACGCGAGCGCGCCCTCAAGGCACTTGCTGACGTGGGCCTTGCCGACCACGTGGACAAGCGACCGGCCCAGCTCTCGGGCGGGCAGATGCAGCGCGTGGCCATTGCGCGCGCCCTCATCAACGACCCCGAGATCCTTCTTGCCGACGAGCCCACGGGCGCCCTTGACTCGGTGACGTCCGTGCAGGTGATGGACCTCCTCAAGGAGGTCTCGCGCGACCGGCTGGTGGTGATGGTCACCCACAATCCCGAGCTTGCCCGCCAGTACGCCACGCGCATCGTCGAACTGCGCGACGGCCACATCACGAGTGACTCAGACCCCTTCGAGCCCGGTCCGGAGGAGGAGCGCCGCCCTGCCAAGCCCACACGCAAGACCTCGATGTCGTTCCTCACGGCTTTGGGGCTCTCGTTCAACAACCTCATGACCAAGAAGGGCCGAACCTTCCTCACGGCGTTTGCGGGCTCGATTGGCATCATTGGCATTGCGGCCATTCTCGCCCTGTCAAACGGCGCGAACAACTACATCAGGAACACCGAGGAGGAGATGCTCACTGTCTACCCCCTCACCATCGAGGGAACGTCGCTCAACCTCACGAGCGTCCTCTCCTCGGTAAGCGGCTCGGGCGGCGGCTCCTCTTCCGGCGACCCCCTTGCGGCCAACAATACTCAGAGCGTGGAGGGAAGCGACAGCATCGGTGAGGCCTCCACCATCACCAACATGTTCAAGAGCGTGGGGAAAAACGACCTCAAGTCGCTCAAGGCGTACCTGGATGCCAACGGTGGCGGCATCGACACGTACGCCCATGCCATCCAGTACTCCTATAACGTCACGCCCTATCTCTATCTTCAGAACGATGACGGGACGGTTGTGCAGGTAAACCCCGAGTCATCCTTCGAACAGCTGGGCTCCGGCGTGAGCTCCTCCATCACTTCGAGCATGACCTCGCAGACAAGCGCGTTCCACGAGCTGCTCGATGACACGGACCTCATCGAAGGGCAGTACGACCTTGTGGCGGGGGAGTGGCCTACGGAAGCGGACGAGCTTCTCGTGGTCCTGAGGCCTGACGGCACAATCCCGGACCTCGATGCGTTTGAGCTTGGCCTTCGCGACCACAGCCAGCTCGACTACATGGTCTCCACGCTCACGCAGTCGAACACCTCCGCGGACGAGGAATCTGCGATCGACGAGTCCGAGGGCTCCTCGTATCCCGTGGCGGACATTCTCGCCAGCATGCTCAAGCTCGTCTACCCCTCGGACGTCTACTCCTACGACGCGGAGTATGGCGTATGGACCGACAAGACGGATGACGACGCGTTCATGCAGGAGCTTGTCTCCCAGGGCATGGACGTGAAGGTTGTGGGCATTGTCCAGGCGAAGGACAGCTCGTCCTCGCTCAGCCCCGGCATCTACTACACAAGCGCCCTCACGCGCCAGGTCATGGACCACGCCGCCCAAAGTGAGATCGTTCAGCAGCAGCTTGCGGACCCCGCAACCGACGTCTTTACGGGGAAGAGCTTCATCGAGGAGGCGTCGGGGGCGAGCGAGGAGAACATCGACCTCTCGAACCTCTTTAACGTGGACGCGGATGCCCTGAAGGCGTCGTTCTCCTTTGACACCTCGAAGCTGGATGTGGACCTCTCGTCGCTGGACATGAGCACCATGACCACACCGCAGGTGGACGTGCCTGCGCTTGACCTCTCTGGCGTGGACTTCACGAACGTCGACCTCTCTGGGGTCGACGTGTCGAAGCTCGATACGCAGGAGCTTCAGGAGCTGATGCCGGACTTCTCGGACGTGGATTGGGCAAGCATCATCTCTAACCTCGACATCAAGTACGACCAGTCCGCCGCCGATGCCCTCATGAGCCAGCTCACAACCGAGTACCAGGCCTACATGCGCGAGCATCCTGACGCAAACCCCCAGGACTACTTCATGTCCGAGCAGGGGAGACAGACCATAGAGACAGGCGTCGAGAAGATCGTTAACTTCGATGACATCCAGCGACAGCTTAAGGAGCAGCTCGACCCCATTGTGGACGAGAAGGTCAGTGACTCTGTTGCCAAGGCGCTGAAGTCCCAGATCGTCAAGCAGCTTGCCTCGCAGATTGCGTCCCAGCTTGCGGTCCAGATTACGAATGCCCTCACGAGCTACATCCAGTCTGCGATGACGCAGGTTATGACCCAGGTCTCCACCGCGCTTCAGACCCAGCTCACTTCTGCCATGCAGTCGAGCATGGACAAGCTCGCGGGGAGCCTGGCGAGCGCGATGTCTGTCGACGCCGACAAGATCAAGAGCGCCTTCTCGCTCAACGTGGACGAGACCCAGTTGCGCGAGCTCATGATGAGCATGCTCACTAACAGCAGTGCCACCTACGACGACAACCTGGTTAAGCTGGGCTATGCAGACCCCGAGACCCCCTCCGAGATAGACATCTATCCGGGCAACTTCGACGACAAGGAGCAGGTCATCAGGATTCTGGACGAGTACAACGCCTCCCAGACCGACGACGCAAAGAAGATCACCTACACGGACTTGGTGGGGACGCTCATGGAGTCGGTCACGCGCATCGTGAACATGATCTCCTACCTGCTCATTGCGTTTGTCTCGATATCGCTCATTGTCTCCTCGATCATGATTGCCGTCATCACGTACATCTCGGTGCTGGAGCGCAAGAAGGAGATAGGCATCCTGCGATCGATTGGCGCCTCGAAGCACAACGTGAGCTCGGTCTTCAATGCGGAGACCGTGATCGAGGGGCTAGTTTCCGGCGTGATGGGCATCGCGATAACGCTTGCGGCCTCCATACCGGTGAACGCCTACGTGCTCAACCGCTATGCCGTGGCAGACATCATGCAGCTCTCATGGCAGCATGCCGTAATCCTCATTGGCATCAGCGTGCTGCTCACCTTCCTCGCGGGGTTGATTCCGGCTTCCAAGGCGTCGCGGGAGGACCCGGTAGAGGCGCTGCGCAGTGAGTAGGGGGCTCTTGGCTTCTGGATTCCTCTGGGCCAACCCTCCTGGTTAACCTCCGAGCTAACCCTCCTGGTTAACCTCCGAGCTAACCCTCCTGGTTAACCTCTGAGCTAACCCTCCTGGGCTGTTGAGAAGAAATTCGCCATTTTTCAGGCTTTGGGCGACGCTATTTGTCCAGATTTTTCTCAACAGTACCCGGGAGCAAATCTGCCGCTGCTGGATTACCGGCTTCCGGACGCTTGGTGCGGCGTCCGGCGCTGCGCCTGTGCCACGGCCCCTGAATAACCTCGATGTTTACAAGGCAAGAACCCAGCTGCATCTGGAGCGTGCCTTGCAGATGGTTGCGAATCCACTGCTCATTCCGACGCTGCTGGCGTGCCCTGGCAAGCAGGCGGGCAGCTGCGCGCGGAGACGCAATTTCCTTTGGTGTGCCGACCCACGGAACCCCGTACGTCGAGAGCAGTCTCCACATGTAAACCTTGTCGCATCTCTGGCGTGCCGTGAACCGAAGCACTCTAATGCCCGCCGCGGCAATATGGGATTCTCGCTGACGTTCTGCCACAAGGGCGTCAAGCGTGCTCCCACCAGCAAGCATCTCCATGTTGGTGTACTTCTCGAAGCCGTCGTGTTCTTCGCCAATGAGCTGCCCGTTTGCAAGCCGCCAGGCGAAGTCCAGACGGTATGGATGATCTGGGTTGAGTGGATTGGGAACCTCCACCTGAAGCTCTGGACAAGCAAATCCCAGCTCAAGCATGGTTGCTCGCGAGAGTGACTCGCCGCCGTTCTCAGCGCGGCCATCGGCGTGCAAGGCGCAGACGTACGCCTGTGCGGCACCCCTTACCCCTCTTCCCCTTGACAGGACGTACTCAATGAGCTGGTCTTTTTCGACTAGCCCGGCCCGAAGGGCGGAGTCTGCAACAACAAGACCCTCGGAAAATGGCATCCAGCGCATGCAATCAAAGACAGTCTGGAGTATTGGCGTCACACGGAGTCCATCGATGGCCGCCACGTTGCTCGCGGAGGTTTCCATTCGTCGAAGGGTGCCCATCCGTCCCGAGTGTCCGTGAGGTCCAACGGCCAGCATTATCCTATCTAGCTGGTAATACGAGACCGAAAGGCCGTGAATGAGAGCGGCGGTTGTCCCGCAGAACACCCATGATGGGTGCTTGTCCTGCAATGCCCTTGCTAGCCAGAGGTGCTGGGCATCGGGCCTAAGTCCCTCCCAGTCTGATGGGCTTGCGTAGACCCTTGGACACACCCGCACAAGGTCTCCGGCGGCTGCCATTCGTGAGGCTACACGTTCGTCCTTCTCCGCATCAGGCGAGAAGAAGGCAAGCCCAGCAGCTGCTCGGTTTACCTGATTCATGAGCCTTGCCCGCGCCGCCTTTGACATGACGTCACCTTCTTTTGCCTCCGGGCCTATCTGTGGCAGTCTAGTATCACTCATAACGTGGTTAGAGAGGTAAAACTCGGGTAAGCGGCTTTTGTCTGACGCTGCTGAGAAGGATTTGGACATTTTTCGGACCCTTGAGGCTCTAATGTGTCGAATTAGTTCTCAACAGTACCGGTTGGCGACTGGCGAGCGGCGCCGGGCGACAACTGGCGAGCGGCGTCGGTGCCGCCGCGCACAGAGAGGGGAGTGCACATGAGGTTTGTCTTCGCATCCGATTCGCTTAAGGGCACCATCAGCTCTGCTCGCGCGGCTGCCATTCTCGCGGAGGAGGCCACGCGCGTGTTTCCCGGCGTGTCCTGCACCAGGCTTGCCGTGGCAGATGGGGGAGAGGGGACCGTCGATGCCGTAGTTGCCTCTCTCGGAGGATCTCGCATCGACGCGACTGTCGAGGACCCCCTTGGCAGACCGGTCGAGGCAATGTACGGCATGCTCCCCGGGAACCGTGCCATCATCGAGATGGCCGCTGCCTCGGGACTGCCGCTTCTCACGCACGCGGAGCGAAACCCCATGCTCACCAGCACCTTTGGCACGGGCCAGCTCGTGCTTCACGCACTGCGAAACGGTGCCACTGAGGTAACCCTTGCCATTGGCGGTAGCGCCACCAACGACGGTGGCATGGGGGCCATGCGCGCGCTGGGCGTGCGCTTTCTTGACGCCGCGGGAGGGGAGCTCGATGGCACCGGCGCAGATCTGGCCCGCGTGGCAAGCATCGACGCCACCGGCCTTGACCCGCTCGTCTCGCACGCGCGCTTCCGGCTCCTATGCGACGTCGACAACCCGCTCCTTGGCCCCTGCGGTGCCACGCGCGTCTTTGCCCCGCAAAAGGGTGCCAGCCCGCAGCAGATCGAGGAGCTCGAGGAAGGCATGGCATCATACGCGAACGTGCTCGAGCGTACGCTCGGCAGCAGTGCGGACCAGCCTGGCGACGGGGCGGCAGGCGGCCTTGGCGCGGCGGTGCGCCTCTTCCTTGGGGCAACATCGGTTTCGGGCATCGATTGGGTTCTCGACGTTGTGGGCCTTGACCAGGCGCTTCTCGGCGCTGACCTCTGCATTACGGGGGAGGGCCACGCGGACGAGCAGTCACTTCACGGCAAGGTGGTCTCGGGCGTGGCGGCGCGCTGCAAGCAGGCGGGTGTGCCCTGCGTGGCTATCGTGGGCGGCATGGACCCCAGTGCCCTTGACCTCTCAAACCTGGGCGTAGATGCACTTGTGCCCACGGTTATCGACTGCAGTGACGTGACGGACGCCCTTTTGCATGCCGAGAGGAACTACCATCTTGCCGCAGCAAGGGTCTTCTCTCTCTTGAAGCTGGGCAGGGGTCTTCCCATTACGTAAGCCGCGCGTATCCCGCTCCAATTCTTGGGCGCAACGAGCTTCCCTGCTACTATTATGTAGAAAGAGGTCATCGTGCCCATGCGCGATGCCACACGTTTTCCTACGTCCAAAGGAGCACCCAGTGAGCGATTTCGTAACTTCCAACGACGTCTTTGTTAACCAGCACGCCGAGAGCCGCGACGAGGTGCTGCGCTTCATCTCCCAGAAGGCAGTCGAGCTTGGCGTCACCGATGACGCCGATGCCGTCTACAAGGCCTTTATCGCCCGCGAGGACATGGGCGAGACGGGCATGACCGACGGCTTTGCCGTGCCGCACGCCAAGGACGCCGCCATCAAGAAGGCAGCCGTCATCGTCTTCAAGAACGACCACGCCCTCGATTGGCCTTCCTTCGACGAGAAGCCTGTCGACATTGCCATCTCGCTGCTGGTCCCCGCCGGCGAGGCTGGCACCACGCACATCAAGCTGCTGTCCAAGACCGCCGTCCTGCTCATGAAGGACGACTTCAAGAACCTCGTGCGTGGCTCCGACGATCCCCAGGCTATCGCCGACGCCATCAACAAGGGCATTAACGATCAGGACTAAGCCAACGGGACGGGGTTTCCTTGTCCTGTGTAGCTGCTGATTTCGAGGGCGGCCGCATTTGCGCGCCGCCCTTCTTATGATGAGACAAAGGGAAACTCCCTTTGTCTCATGAGAGGAGTACGGAATGTTCAGGCAGTCGACCGACAAGCGCGTCGCAGTGTTCGTGGCCAACGGGCTCGAGGAAATCGAGGGCCTTACGGTGGTTGACCTGCTCTTCCGCGCGGGCATCCCTACAGACACCGTGTCCATCACGCCGGAGCGCACCGTGACCTCCTCGCACCAGGTTACCATCACCTGCGACCGTTCAATTGCGGACGAAGGCTTCTCCTTCGATGACTACGACATGCTCGTGCTCCCTGGCGGCATGCCGGGAACGCTCAACCTCAAGGCGTGCGAACCCCTCACCGCTGCCGTCATGGCCTTCGACCAGGCGGGCAAGGGCGTGGCTGCCATCTGCGCCGCCCCATCGATCTTGGCCGAGCTAGGCATTCTTACCAACCGTCCCGCAACCTCGAACCCCAACTTCCAGCACGTGCTGGTGGAGAACGGCGCCATCCTCTCGGAGGAGCCTGCCGTGGTGGACAGCAACGTGATCACCAGCAAGGGCATGGCAACCGCTATCCCGTTTGGCCTCGAGATTGTCCGCTGGTTCCTGGGGGATGCCGCCGTCGAGGATCTCAAGCCCCGCATCGTGCTCGAGCACTAGCGTGGCAGACGCCCTTGCGGCGCGCGCACAGGAGCGCCAGTACCTCTGCATAGATCTCAAGAGCTTCTACGCCAGCGTTGAGTGCGTGGAGCGCGGCCTTGACCCGCTCGCGACGCGCCTCGTGGTGGCCGATCCCTCGCGCACTGAGAAGACCATCTGCCTTGCGGTCTCGCCGGCCATGAAGGCGCTGGGCGTGCGCAACCGCCGCCGCGTCTTCGAGATCCCCCAGACCATCGACTACGTGATGGTGCCGCCGAGAATGGCGCTCTACATGGAGCGCTCGTGTGACGTCTATGCGGTCTACCTGCGCTGGATTGCCCCGGAAGACATCCACGTCTACTCGATAGACGAGGCCTTCATGGACATCACGGGCTATCTCGACCTCTACGGCTGCACGGCGCGCGAGCTTGGTGAGCGCATTCGCGAGGATGTGGTGAAGACCACTGGCATCCCCGCCACCTGCGGGCTTGGTACCAACCTCTACCTGGCAAAGATCGCACTCGACATCACCGCCAAGCACAGCAGGGACTTCTTTGGCGAGCTGGACGAGGAGACTTATCGCGCCACGCTCTGGAACCACCGTCCCATCACGGACTTCTGGCGCGTGGGCCCTGGCATTGCCGAGCGCCTGGCAGCCATGGGCATACATACCATGGGCCAGGTTGCCACCTACCCAGCCGAGCCCCTCTACCGGGAGTTTGGCGTTGACGCGGAGATACTCATCGACCACGCCTGGGGCGTGGAGCCCGTGACTATGGCAGACATCAAGGCCTATCGCTCCGGCTCACATTCCGTCTCGACGGCGCAGGTTCTCGGCTGCAACCGAGACTTTGCCGGTGCGCGCATCATTGCTCGCGAGATGGCAGACTCTCTCGCGCTCGACCTCGTTGACCAGCGGCTTGTTGCCAGTGGCGTGAGCCTGTACGTGGGATACGACCTCTCGGCCGAGGAGCGCGCGGGCATTCGTGACCGCTCGGACCCTCGTGCCTGGTACCGCGCCGTTGCCTCCGCCGGCGGCACCGAGCGTCTCCTTGTGCCCACCAGCTCGCGCGAACAGATCATGGCTGCAATCACGCGCATCTTCGATTCCTCCGTTGACCGTTCGCGCCCGGTGCACCGCCTTGGCCTCACGGCCACAGGCGTGCTTTCCGAGGATGCCCCCGGCGTCCAGGACAGCCTCTTTGCCACACCAGAAGCGGACGCCCGTGAGCGCCGCCGGCAGGAGGCCATCAGCGCCGTGAAGCGCAAGTTTGGAAAGAACTCGCTGCTCAAAGGCGTGGACCTTCTCCCCGAGGCAACCACGCGCGAGCGCAACCTGCAGATTGGGGGTCATCGCAGTGGAGAGTAGCGCCGCCGGCGGGCGCGCCACGCCACATCCGCGCCAGCCCATGCCCCTCTCGGAGCGGGCAAAGATCTTCTCGCCATTTGACCCGCTCAAGGGGTATCGCGCCATGCTCGCCGAGCGCGAGCGCCAGCAGGAGGAGGGTACCGCCCACGGGCCAAGGCCGTGGCCTCACCCGGCGCCGCCTGCCATCCAGCGCGGTCCCGGGCATAATGTGGACAAGGACTGATGGCTGGGTACCGCTGGGATTGGGCGTGTTACATGGCATTTGTTGAGTTCAGGGACGTCTGTAAGACCTACCACATGGGTAGCGTCGAAGTCCATGCGGTTGCCGGCATGTCCTTCGACATCGAGGAGGGCGAGCTCTGCGTGATTGTGGGGCCGTCCGGCGCCGGCAAGACCACGGTACTCAACATGCTTGGAGGCATGGACTCCTGCACCTCCGGGTCCATCCGGCTTGCGGGCCGCGAGGTCTCGGGGCTCTCTGAGCACGACCTCACACTCTACCGCCGGCATGACATTGGCTTTGTGTTCCAGTTCTACAACCTGGTGCAGAACCTCACCGCACTCGAGAACGTCGAGCTCGCAAGCCAGATTTGCACGGATCCGCTTCCGGCAGCCGAGGTGCTTGACGAGGTTGGCCTCGCCGAGCGCAAGGACATGTTTCCGGCGCAGCTCTCCGGCGGTGAGCAGCAGCGCGTTGCCATTGCCCGCGCGCTTGCCAAGAACCCCAAGCTTCTGCTCTGCGACGAGCCCACGGGTGCCCTGGACTACGTGACGGGCAAGCAGATTCTGGGGCTTCTCCAGCGCACCTGCCGCGAGCGCGGCCGCACCGTGGCAATTGTGACCCACAACTCCGCCTTCACCCAGATCGCTAACCGAGTGATTCACGTGCGAGAGGGACGCGCCGAGAGCGTCGAGACAAACGAGTACCCGCTCGATGCGGCAGAGGTCGAGTGGTAGGGGTGGCAGCCTCGCCGTTCACAAGAAGTGTGTGGAGGAGCATCCGCGGCTCGATGGGGCGCTTCCTTGCCATCACGGGCATCGTGGCCCTGGGCTGCGGCTTTTTGGCCGGCCTGCAGATGTCAGGACGAGACATGCGCCTTGCCGCGGACCGCTGGTTTGATGGCTGCAAGCTCTATGACCTGCGGCTGGTTTCCACGAAGGGCTTCTCGGAGAAGGACGTGGAGCGCGTCTCGTCTACCGAGGGCGTCACGGCGGTCATGCCCTCAAGCTCCACCGACGTGATGGCGCGCGTTGGCAACGAGCAGATGGCCGTGCGCATCACGTCGCTCGACGCGGATGCGGCGCAAGCGGCGACAAGCACGTCTGACGAGACGGTCGAGTCCTCCGACAACTCCTACCTCAACCGCGTGCACCTGACGGCGGGGCGCTGGCCGCAGTCTGCTGACGAGTGCTTGCTCGACGGTGATGCTGCCACGCCCGGCCTTGAAGTGGGCGATACGGTGGAGGTCCTCTACGGTACGGATGACCTCGACGGCACGCTTTCGGTGCGCACCTTCACCGTGGTGGGGCTCATGAGCTCGCCGAGCTATCCCTACACAGGCACCTTTGGCACCACGACGCTTGGTGACGGGTCCGTGAAGCAGGTGGCCTACGTGCTGCCCTCGGCCTTCTCGGACGACTACCCATGGACCACGCTCTACCTGAGCGTCGATGGGGCGGACGCAGCCGTGAGCGGAAGCTCGTTCTACGAAGATGCCATCTCACCCACGGAGGAGGCGCTCTCCGCACGCCTGGACGAGCTGGCCCAGGCACGTCTCGATGATCTGCGCCAGGATGCCCAGGCCAAGGTGGACGACGCGCAGGCTCAGCTCGACCAGGAGCGCGCGGACGCGGAATCGCAGCTTGCGGATGCCAAGTCGCAGCTGGACGACGCGGCGCAGCAGATTGCCTCGGGTGAGGAAGAGATTGCCTCCGGCAGGGCGCAACTCGAGGATGGCCGGGCGCAGCTCGAACAAAAGCGTGCCGAGGCAGCATCGCAGCTGCAGGACGCCCAGGACCAGATCGATGCCAACCAGGCAACGCTCGACCAACAGCGTCAGGAGCTCGAGACGAGCACGTCCGCCCTGCTCGCGCAGACTGGCGCCTCCTCGCTCGACGAGGCGGCCTCCTCGCTTTTTGCCCAGAAGGAGCAGGCCAGCGCAGGTATCGATGCCCTCGAACAGCAGATTTCTGCCTTGGAGGCGCTGGGTGACGCTGCGGATCAGGCAACGCTCGAGGCCCTGCGCGCTCAGCTTGCAGCGGCGCAGACATCACTCGACCAGGTAAACCAGGCGCTTGTGGGCGTGGAACAGCTCTCCTCGGCGCAGGCGCAGCTTACGGACACCCAGTCCCAGCTTGACGCCGCCAATGCCCAGCTCGACCAGCAGCGCGCGAGCGCCGAGGCAGAGCTTGCGGCTGCTCAGGCCACGCTCGACCAGAACGAGGCCCAGCTTGCCCAGGCCGAAGACCAGCTGGCGGACGCCAAGGCAAGCTACGAGGAGGGCCTTGCCAACTACCAGGAGCAGGAAGCAGACGTCCAGTCGCAGCTCGATGACGCACAGGCGAAGATCGATGATGCCCAGGCCCAGGTAGACGCGCTCGAGAAGCCCGACGTCTACCTGCTCGACCGCACGCAGGACGAGGGCGTCGAGACCTATATGCAGGACACGCGCCGCATGGACGGCATCGCTAACGTCTTTCCGGTCTTCTTCTTCCTCGTGGCTGCGCTTGTTGCGCTTACCACCATGACCCGCATGGTAGAGGACGACCGCGTCCTTATCGGCACACTCAAGGCTCTGGGCTACTCCAAGGGCCGCATCGCCTCGCGCTACCTGGTCTATGCCGCCATCGCCAGCGTGGGAGGTGCGGTTCTGGGTATCACCGTGCTCTCGCAGGCGCTTCCGGCCATCATCATGGCTTCCTACGGCGTTATCTACGCCGTGCCTGCCATGGCATGGCCGCTTCCCGTGGACCCCGCGGTGGCTCTGGTGTCTGGTGGCGTGGGCGTGGGCGTGACGCTTGTCGCTACCTGGGGTGCGGTTGTCTCAAGCCTGCGCGAGACGCCCGCCCAGCTCATGCTCCCGCTGGCGCCCAAGCCAGGGAAGCGGATTCTTCTCGAGGGCATCCGCCCGCTCTGGAACAGGCTCTCGTTCTCGTGGAAGGTCACCTGCCGCAACATGTTCCGCTACAAGCGCCGTCTTGCCATGACGGTGGCTGGGGTGGCGGGCTGCACGGCGCTGCTCTTGGTGGGCTTTGGCCTTCACGATGCCATCTGGGACATCATCGACTGCCAGTACGGACCCATCGTTCGCTACGACACCACTGTGGGGCTCAAGGACGGTGCCACCGATGAAGACATGGCTGCCGTGGAGGACATCCTTGCCTCGACCGGCCAGGTGACACGCGAGGACCGCGTGCAGGAGGTCACCATGCACGCCGGCGCCAGCAGCGGCACCACAGACACGCTGCGCGTGAGCGTGGTTGTCCCGCAGGATGCGTCCACCTTCGAGGGCGCGGTGACGCTGCGGAGCCGCACCACGCACGAGGAGATACCCTTCGACAACGACTCCGTTGTCATTACCGAGAAGCTCGCGACCCGCCTGGGCATTGGCGTTGGCGACACGGTGGTGCTTCGCGACGTGGACGAGGTGGGCAACGCAACGGGCGAGGGGCATGCCCTTACGGTGACCGGCATCTGCGAGAACTACGTGGGGAACTACGTCTACGTGGGGCCCGATGCCTGGACCAAGGTGGATGCAAGTGAGCCGTCCTTCTCGACCGTTCTGGTGGCAACCACGCTCGACGCGGACGGACGCACCGCGCTCTCCGAGGCGCTCCACGACGAGGGCGCTGTCTCGACCGTGGCTTTCTCGTCCGAGACGATCGAGCTCTACCGGTCCATGCTCTCGGTGGTGGATGCGGTTGTCGTCGTGTTGGTGGTCTCGGCCGCGGCACTTGCTTTCATCGTGCTCTACAACCTCACGAACATCAACGTGGCCGAGCGCGTGCGTGAGATAGCAAGCCTGCGCGTGCTTGGGTTTACACGCCGAGAGGTTCACGCCTACATCTTCCGCGAGATAGTCATTACCGCGGCAATTGGCGACGCGGTGGGCTTGCTTCTGGGGACGTGGCTCGAGAACTTCGTAGTCACCACTGCCGAGGTCGACTACGTGATGTTTGGGCGCACCATCCACGCGACGAGCTATGGCTTTGCATTTGCCCTCACGATGGGATTCACGCTGCTAGTGATGCTCGCTATGCGGCGCCACCTCGACGCCGTTGACATGGTGGAGAGCCTGAAGAGCGTGGACTAATGTACGGCTGTGCAAAGTGGCCTGAAAAAGCTGTCGGTCGAGTTCCTTAGCGCTGTTACCGATGCCTTGCAAGGTGATCTCGGATAAACCTTGGTGGGGCTGTTACGGCACGCCCAATTTTGAAAGAGATTGAGGTGTCGAATCGGGCGACTTTCGCACGCTCGGCGGCAAGCTCCCCCTCTAGTTCTTGGATGCGAGAGTCCTTCTCGCGTAGGTCATTTGACTGGCGCTCCACATCATTGGCAAGCTCATGGCACCTCTGCGTGGCCCTTGCGGTCTCGTCTGCAAGCCGCGTGTACCCTCCTGCAAGAGATTCCATAAGACGAGTCTGAGTGTCGTCGACCTTGTCGCCATCAGCAGATGCCTGCGCGAGAGCCGCAGCCAGCACGTGATGCCACTCGCCGTAGATGTCCTTGTCGCAGAGTTCTCGTACGCGCTGATACTCCTGTTTCGAGATGGAACTGTAGGTGTTGTCGCTACAGTCAGCGAGAAAGACAAGCGCGTTTACGAACTGCTCGACGTCGTTCCAGGGAACTTGCATTACGCCGCTATCCCTTGTTGGCTCGCAGTTTGGCAGCTCGAAGCAGACCGAGGGGACGCCAACGTTCATTGCCTCGCAAAGAGTTAGGCAGAAGCCCTCTACGGGTGACGTCTGGATGTATATGTCGGAATCGACGAGGTATGGCGTGCAGTCGTTCACCCAGCCAACGAAGGT
The DNA here is from genome assembly GCF_001494635.1 of Tractidigestivibacter scatoligenes. GTDB lineage: Bacteria > Actinomycetota > Coriobacteriia > Coriobacteriales > Atopobiaceae > Tractidigestivibacter > Tractidigestivibacter scatoligenes. The sequence continues at coordinate 1,020,574 of NZ_LOJF01000001.1, forward strand.
CACCGCATCTGCGATGCCCCTTTGAGCAGCCAGGTCCTTGAGACCCGCAAGAACGTTGTCGTCGCCCCCGCCTACGATAACGAGCCGATAGTCTGGCCGCACACGATGGAACGCTGAGAAGACCTCAATTGCCAGGTCGGGACGCTTCTCGCGCGGATCGAGTCTTCCGCACCATACGACAGTGCGGGTGCCTCTTACGTGGGGGATTGTTGTGCCTTGTGCAAGGTAGTCGCCAACGGGATTGGTAACGAGGAACGAGTTTGGGCACCAAGTCTTCCAGAACAGCACATCCGACTGGCCAAGCGCCGCAACCGCATCTGCGCTTTGAGCGCATGTTCTCATGGTGTGCAGGAGCGATTGGCCGTCGGGCTTGTCAACAAAGTAAGCGACGCAGCTCTGTGGGAAGTACACGAATTTGGCGCCAGCCGCCTGTATGGCTGCCTCGTCCTGGATTGCTTTAGTAGAGAGCCAACTTGCATACACCACAACCTTGATGTTTCGCTGGGCGATTGTGTCCTGAATAAGTTGGCTACGCGCGTCTCCAGCCGAGGGGAGGACTACGCAATCAACTGAGCTGGGCAGTTCTTGGTGGTTTTCGGAAAGCGGAATGTCGGTAAGAAGTGTGACGGGATATCCGTGCTCAACAAAACATTTGATGAGCAGAGAAGTCACCTTCTCGCCGCCGCCAATGCCAAACGTAAAGTAATGGAAGGCAATTGCGGGTTTATCGCTTTCGGTGCTTGGCATAGGCAAGTCCTCATTACCGAGATTATTCCCTTCGGGTTTTCCCAAGTCTAGCAGTTGGCGCACGCCTTCTTTGCTTGGATTCGTTGCTTCTGACAAACGTGTGCAATGCTCAAATTGACGAGAGACTATACTTGTGACTGAAAAATTCACAAAAGAGTCACCAAACAGAACCTCTTGGAGGTCGATGAGTTTGAAACCAGTCAACCGTCTAGTGGGTCTGGCCTTGGCGCTCGTCTGTACTCTAGCCGTTACGCTGCCTGCAATTGCTGAGTCCGCTGTCGCACCTGGGTGGTCCTTCACCGGCGTGAGCCTCTCCGCCCCCAGCGTCACCTCCGGCGAGCCCGTGACGGTCACCCCGCAGGTGACCGGCGACCTCGAGGGGGCCGA
>NZ_LOJF01000002.1 GCF_001494635.1 Tractidigestivibacter scatoligenes
CTCTACGTGGACGCCGTCTCCGCGCGCGGCGAGAGGCGCACCGCCTCCACGCGGGTCGTGGCCTGGGGCGTGACGGGGGTCTCCGCCTCCGGCTCCGCCGCCTCCGGCTGGACGGCCTCGGCCGACCTCTTCGAGGGCCACGAGGTCCCCGGCACCCTCTACCGCTTCCGCTGGGCCTCCGCCGACGGCTCCGCCTCCGGCACGCTTCAGGATTGGTCTGTTGACGGTGACGTTAACTTTGATGCATCAACTCTCGGTGACGTGGGAGACTTTAAGGTTGAGATTGACGTTAGATACCCGAACGGCTTCACCGCAACCTTTGATTCGGGAAGCATCGAGTACCTCACCCGCGCGCAGAGGGCTGTCGTTGACTCTGCATACAAGACGAGTAGCTATAGGGGAGTGTCTGGTTGGTGCGCCGCATGGGTCTCAAAGGTATTCGCCGCCGCCGGTTATGGCTGGTATAACGGTAACGCAAATGATATGTATCGGGCCTGGTGCCATAGCTCCAACCTCTCTGAACTGAGGGCTGGCATGGTCATTGCCGTTGACAAGTCGCCCACGCGCCTTGGCAAGCTCTATGGACACATCGGTGTCTACGTAGGCAACGGCTTGGTACATGACGATGAGGGCTACGTGCGAGAGATGACGCTTCGAGACTGGTTAAACTTCTACAGTCAGGCTGGACAGCCCAAGTGGGGTTGGGCTGGCAACGTATCGCTCGTTTAATGTGGCTGTAAACGCTGCCTCAAGGCCCATTCTTCACTACGCGCTCGGGTGCGTGTTTTCTCCGCTTGCGGCATGGGGTGATTATCATGAGGGTCCGGTAACCTAACGGGCTTACAATCGTCTGAAAGATGATGTTATTTTTTATGCCGCCCGGAGGTTGCGACCATGAGACCCGTAGCGAGACTGAAGAACGCCCTGTTTATTTCTGCGATTAGCCTGGGTCTAGCTCTTGGTGCGCCCGTTGCATCACTCGCCGCCAGCGCTGGGGATCCCCCAGACGGGGATGGTGCCACCCTCCAGTCCACAGAGGCGACTCCCGGGTGGTCGTTCTCAGGCGTCGAGCTCTCCGCCCCCAGCGTCACCTCCGGCGAGCCCGTGACGGTCACCCCGCAGGTGACCGGCGACCTCGAGGGGGCCGA
>NZ_LOJF01000003.1 GCF_001494635.1 Tractidigestivibacter scatoligenes
CTCTCCGCCCCCAGCGTCACCTCCGGCGAGCCCGTGACGGTCACCCCGCAGGTGACCGGCGACCTCGAGGGGGCCGAGTACAACTACGTGTGGTCCTACGGGGGCGGCTGGGACCTCTGGGGCTCCACCGTCAGGGACACCGGCAGGGGCACGAGCGACGCGTCCTCGACGCTGACGCTGACCCGCCCCGGCACCTACACCGTCTACGTGGACGTGACCGACCGCTCCGGGCAGACGCGCACCATGTCGGCCACGCTCGAGGTGACGCCGCCGTCCTGGTCCTTCACCGGCGTCGAGCTCTCCGCCGACCGCGTCACCTCCGGCGAGCCCGTGACGGTCACCCCGCAGGTGACCGGCGACCTCGACGGCGCCGGGTACAACTACGTGTGGTCCTACGGGGGCGGCTGGGACCTCTGGGGCTCCACCGTGAGGGACACCGGGAGGGGCACCAATGAGGCCACGGGGACGCTGACGCTGACCAAGCCGGGCGCCTACGCGGTCTACGTCGACGTGACGGACCGCTCCGGGCGGACGCGCACCATGTCCGCGACGCTCGAGGTGACGCCGCCCGAGTGGTCGTTCTCCGGCGTCGAGCTCTCCGCGTCGCGCGTCACCTCCGGCGAGCCCGTGACGGTGACGCCCGTCACCTCGGGCGACCTCGACGGCGCCACGTACAACTACGTGTGGTCCTACGGGGGCGGCTGGGACCTCTGGGGCTCCACCGTCAGGGACACCGGGAGGGGCACGGGCGAGGCCACGGGGACGCTCGCGCTGACCAGGGCCGGCACCTACACCGTCTACGTCGACGTCACCGACCGCGCGGGCGAGAGGAGGACGATGTCGGCACAGCTCGTCGTCTCCTCCCCCTCCTGGACCTTCACCGGGGTCAAGGTCTCCTCGTCCCGCGTCCGCGTCGACGAGCCCGTCACCGTGACGCCCGTCACCTCCGGCGACCTCGACGGCGCCGAGTACAACTACGTGTGGTCCTACGAGGGCGGATGGGACCTCTGGGGCTCCACGGTGAGGGACGGGGGCAAGGCGACAGCCGACCCCACCGGCACCCTCTCCCTCTACCGCCCCGGCCGCTACGTCCTCTACGTGGACGTGA
>NZ_LOJF01000004.1 GCF_001494635.1 Tractidigestivibacter scatoligenes
GGGACTGCGGTGGGAATCCTGGACCAAATCGGAACAGGAAGGAAGCCGCATGCACAGCGCTGAGCAGAGAAAGATCGCGATAGAGACCTTCGCCAAGTTCGACCATAGCTACGCCGACACCATCGCAGAGTTGGGGTATCCGACGAGGGCGTGCTTGCGCAACTGGTGGAACGAGTACAGGGATACCGGCGAGGTGCCTATAGGCAAGTTCACCACCAACCCGAGATACACCACAGAGATGAAGCGGCGCGCCGTCGAGCACTACCTCGAGCACGGCAGGAGCCTGGCAAGGGCGATGCGGGCGCTCGGCTACCCCAAGAGCCGCGAGGTGCTCGGCGGCTGGATAGACGAGATCGCCCCGGGGCAGCGCAAGTACAGGGGCCCGAACCCGAAGCGGGACCCCGTTCCCGTGGAGAGGAAGGTGCAGGTCGTGGCCGAGCTGGAGGCGAGGACGGGGCCGGCCGCGGAGATCGCGGAGAGGCACGGCGCGTCGAGGACGGCGCCCTGAATTTGGCGCAGGGAGATTGTGGGGGATAATGGCGGGGACCCCGAGAAGAAAGGCGTCCCCGTGAGCAAGGAATACGACGACCTGCCCGACGACATCGAGGTGCTGCGGGACATGCTGCGAGAGGCGAAGATGCAGCTCAGGAAGGTGCAGCCCGAGCCCGGCGTGCGCCAGGCGACCCTCGAGATAGCAAAAGAAGGCCAGGGCGCCGAACCGGGGCTGCTGACCAACGCGGAGAAGGCGGCGATGGTGGAGGCGCTGAGGGCTGAATGCAGGCTCTGCGAGGTCCTGCCCGCGGTGGGCATGGCCAAGAGCAGCTGCGAATGCGCCAGGAGCGCCCAGGCCAAGGGCGAGACCGAGGAGCACGCGGCCGCCCGCAAGGCCGTGATCGAGGCGTCCGGGGCCAGCGGCGGCACCTACGGCTACAGGCGCATACACGCGCAGGCCAACGCCGACGCGGAGGACGGCGCGGCGATCGGCGAGTGGACCGTG
>NZ_LOJF01000005.1 GCF_001494635.1 Tractidigestivibacter scatoligenes
CTTGGGAACAGCGTAAGTTCTCAGATTTCGTTTTCCCTTCGGGTGTTCGGAACAGCGATAACCTCCCCTTTGAGAGCTATTCCGTTTCTAACGATAAGGGGTTCGTCCCCCAGGACGAGCAGTTTGAGAATGGCGGCACACCAAGCCAGGCTGACAAGCGAGCTTACTGGATCGTCGAGCCAGGGTCGTTTGCCTACAACCCGGCCAGAATCAACGTCGGCTCTATAGGATACCTATCTACCAGCAAAAACGTCATTGTCAGCTCACTGTATGAGGTCTTCCGAAGTGATGATTCTTGCAACGACAGGTTCCTCTGGCATTGGTTCAAATCGCCGTTATTCTCAAGGCAGATAGAAGCCCTGCAAGAGGGCGGCGTTAGACTCTACTTCTTCTTCGACAAGCTGCTTCTCAGTGAGATAAGAATGCCGAGCATCAAAGAACAAGTCGAGATCGGTGTCTTGTTCGATCGCCTCGACTCCCTCATCACCCTTCATCAGCG
>NZ_LOJF01000006.1 GCF_001494635.1 Tractidigestivibacter scatoligenes
CCCGTCACGCCCCAGGCCACGACCCGCGTGGAGGCGGTGCGCCTCTCGCCGCGCGCGGAGACGGCGTCCACGTAGAGGGTGTAGCGGCCCGGCGTCCCGAGCGCCCCGGTGTGGGAGGCCTCGTCCGTGTCGGAGCCGGTGCAGAGCTCCGTGGAGCCCCAGTCCCCCTCGGCCCAGGAGCCGTCGCGCTGCCAGACGTAGTTGTACCTGAGGCCGGAGGCGTCGCCGGAGACCTCCGGCGCGCAGGTCACGTCGTCGCCGGCCACGACCTCCGCCGGCGCGGCGGAGACGCCGTCCAGCGACCAGGAGTCGTCGTAGGCCTCGACCTCCGCGGACATGGTGCGCGTCTCGCCCGCGCGGTCGGTCACGTCCACGTAGAGGACGTAGCGGCCGGGGCGGTAGAGGGAGAGGGTGCCGGTGGGGTCGGCTGTCGCCTTGCCC
>NZ_LOJF01000007.1 GCF_001494635.1 Tractidigestivibacter scatoligenes
TTCAAAATTTTGCAAAAAATTGTGTCAAAAACTTTTTCTAATTTTTGCAAATTTTTTTGTAAAAAAATATTTTTTTTTGACTTTTTCGGCGAAAATTTTTTCTGTTCCAAAAATGGTTGTGCGGGATTTGTTTGTCCCTAATTTTCATCGAAAACGCCGAAATGCGTTTTAAAAATGATCAAATTTCGAGCGAGAACGGGCACTTTGCGATTTTCCCAAAATTCACCTTTTTGGGCCAAAATGGCCAAAAACCGGTTTTTTTGAAAATGGTCAAAAATGTCAAAAACGCAAAAATTCGAAAAACGCGTATTTGGCACGTATTTGTCGTTTTCGGGCCTATTTGACGCGCATAGTGATTTTTCAAAATTTTGCAAAAAATTGTGTCAAAAACTTTTTCTAATTTTTGCAAATTTTCAAAAAAAA
>NZ_LOJF01000008.1 GCF_001494635.1 Tractidigestivibacter scatoligenes
TCCACACCTCCTACACAACCGGGCTCAGGCGCCCGCGCGCACCATGCCGCAGGAGGCGTCCAGGAGGCGGTCGCGCTGGGACTGAGGCCAGGTAGAACATCCGGCGATCACGTAAGCAGCTGGAGAGACACCCGGACCTCCGACAGTTGACCCGAGGCCCCATTAAACATGCGGACACAAGCCACGAGAGGTCTAATAACAAAAAATGGGCCGAACCCCACTGCAGGGGTACGACCCACACAAATCAACAGCGCGCCTGCGCAAGAAAGGAGGGGCCCCGCGCTCGGCGCGGGGCCCCTCCTGTGGCGAAAACGCCCCCAGTCGGCCAGCGGCGTCCTGGTCTCCCA
>NZ_LOJF01000009.1 GCF_001494635.1 Tractidigestivibacter scatoligenes
CTTGGGAACAGCGTAAGTTCTCAGATTTCGTTTTCCCTTCGGGTGTTCGGAACAGCGATAACCTCCCCTTTGAGAGCTATTCCGTTTCTAACGATAAGGGGTTCGTCCCCCAGGACGAGCAGTTTGAGAATGGCGGCACACCAAGCCAGGCTGACAAGCGAGCTTACTGGATCGTCGAGCCAGGGTCGTTTGCCTACAACCCGGCCAGAATCAACGTCGGCTCTATAGGATACCTATCTACCAGCAAAAACGTCATTGTCAGCTCACTGTATGAGGTCTTCCGAAGTGATGATTCTTGCAACGACAGGTTCCTCTGGCATTGGTTCAAATCGCCGTTATTCTCAAGGCAGATAGAAGCCCTGCAAGAGGGCGGCGTTAGACTCTACTTCTTCTTCGACAAGCTGCTTCTCAGTGAGATAAGAATGCCGAGCATCAAAGAACAAGTCGAGATCGGTGTCTTGTTCGATCGCCTCGACTCCCTCATCACCCTTCATCAGCGAGAGCCGCCCTATTGACTTACGCTGACAATCAGACGAGGCTGGTGAGGGAGCGCATCACCAGGTCTACGTCCTTGTTCTCCAGCTCCTGGATGATATGGAGATAGGTCTTCTCAGTTGTGTTCATGCTGGCGTGGCCTAGCCTCTTCGCGACGCTCGCTATTGACACCCCTGCGAAGAGGAGCAGGGAGGCGTGCGTGTGTCGCAGCCCATGAATCGTGATCACCGGTACCCCCGATTTCTTGCATAGCCTCGCGAGGGTGTTGTTCGCTGTCGAGTTGTAGACCTTCGCGTCCTCTCTGACAAAAATGGGACATTCGTCCGGGAGGTTCTTTACCAGGACGGAGAACTGAACTATCAGCTGCCAGTCAATCTGGACCTTCCTCACGGAGGACCGGTTCTTTGTCGGCACGAAGCCCCCGCCGTTCTTGTAGTCCCAAGTCTTGTTCACTGAAAGCGTCTGCCTAGTGAAGTCGAAGTCGGAGGGGGTAATTGCAAGCGCCTCAGAAAACCGCAACCCGGTTTTTGCGACAAGAAGGATAAACCACTCCCAGCTGATCTCTGAACCCAAATCGAGCCCGGCTAGCAACCGATGGAGCTCGAACTGGTTGAGGTAGCGATTCTTTTTCGGGCGCGGTGGCTTTCCCTTGACGATTGCCTTCCTGGTTGGGTCTCTGGGTATGAGCCCATCATCGACTGCATCGAGCACCGCGCCCTTGAGTAGATGGTGGAAGTCCATCGTGGTCTGCCGCTCGTGCTCCTTCGCGTACCCATTTAGGATCCTCTGGTAGGAGATTCGATCAAGCTCCGATAGCTTCACGTCTGGTGCAAGCCTCTCTATCCAGGTATGGGCGAGATGGTACTTGTTGAGTGTCACTTGTCTTACTGCGTTCTCCTTGTATACGGATATCCATTCCTTGTAGTAGTTGCAGAACAGGTCGTTGCCGGAAAGGTCGTTAAGCATCGTTCACCTCGATAACGCTTGCAGGGCGACTCTCTTCTTATGGATAAAACCAGCTGGATCGGGAAGGTGCAACAATGCATTTATGGCATTCATGACCTGGCCGGACAAGGACGCGCGCGGAGGCCGAGCGGGGTTCCTGCACAAGGGGACGCTGAGTGTGCTTGAGGTCTAGCGGCATGCTCTAGCGGCGAAATATACTCTTCTAAACGGTACGTGCAAGCTGAACCAAAGAGGAGGACGGCATGAAGAAGGACCTTGGAAGCGCAGGCGAGCTCTTTCCGCAGTCGGTGTTCATCGTTGCGAGCTACGGCGAGGACGGCACCCCCAACGCTATGAACGCGGCATGGGCGGGGGAGTGCGGCAACAACGAGATTTGCCTCAACATCGGGAACCACAAGTCGACGGCAAACATTGTGGCAAGGCGCGCCTTCACGGTGGCGCCGGCCGACGTTGCCCACGTGGTGGAGGCCGATTACTTTGGCATCGCTACCGGCAACAAGGTGGACAAGGCAGCCGCGTCTGGCATGACCTTCGTCAAGTCTGAGCATGTGGACGCGCCTGTGATCGAGGAGTTCCCCCTGACCATGGAGTGCGAGGTCACAGACGTCCAGGGAGACGAGCATGGCGCGCGCATCGTTGGACGCGTCGTGAACACTCGTGTGGATGAGTCGATCCTCGACGACGAGGGACGCGTCGACTTTGCCAAGATGCGCCCGATTATTTATGACAGCACGAGGCGTGTCTACCGCGTTGTTGGCGAGGAGGTCGGCGGCGCCTGGAACGCTGGTAAGAAGTTGTTGTAGGCAACGGGCCGCGAGGTAAAAATGAGACGGAGGCGCCGGCGCGTCTCCGCCATATAAAACCCTTTCGGGCTTTGGCCATTAACATTGGTATCGATGACGACCCTCATGAGCGTTTCCTCGCGCGCACTGCTGCGATGGCATCGTTGTCGTCCGACTTTCGATAGCCAACGGACTTAGCCCAAGCCTGGGCCTCGTCAAGGTGAGATTTTGAAGTCCTCCTCCCTCGGCATTTCGATTTTCTTTAGCATGTAGAGATGCCTCGATCGAGGCTGGGCTCCACGGCCTTGATCGACGTGCCCGAGATACCTTGCTGCCTTGAACCACTTGCCAGCGTCGCAGCACCGTGGCCAATCTACGGGCGTAGCCTCTCGACTCATCTCTGCTCATACGAAAGTGGCCGGCCATTTCGATGGCAATGTGTGCGTTTGCCTCGCAGGGTAGGCCTTGGTTGCGAAAGTCGCAGTCTCGGGGGCTGGCGGTGGCCGTTCGCCATCCAGGGCCCTTACAGGCAGAACCCAAGAAGCAGGTTCAGCTTTGCCCACGGATAGATGCAGTTGAAATCTTTCTCATTTTCTCCGTCCGGCTTGCAGAAGGAGATTGCGCCACCGCCATCCGTGGGATATACGGATCGCGTCCAGAACCCGTCGCTAGTTCCGACCAGGGAATTCAGGAAATTGTTGTCTCGGCTCATAACGCGATACGCAACCTCGTGCCTAGCTATTCCAGTGTCTTCATCAACGAAGATTTTGGAAGAGTCATCTCGGCCTTCCAGGGATTCGTCGCTGGGATTGAAGAAGAGGGTGTATTGGTTTCCCTCCGCCTTCATCAGCGCATCGTATGCCTCGTCTTTGCTCGAGAGGAACGAGGGGTAGGTGCCAACAATCTCGACAGCCGATGGGAGCCAGACGGCGTCGGCCGTCGCCGTGCACACAGAGGGGTCCGTCGAGCCGAACTTGCTGACAGTGGCCTTGTTAACTGTAACGACCTTGGATGCAAGATCCTGAGGAAACTTCTCGCTAAGCACGGTGTTGGCAAGGTAGTCCCTCACATCGGACTTCACCCACGGCCTCCCTGTTGAAGTGTCGAAGTCGCTCTCAAACTTCGTGGCACTGGTGATAAAGGTGATGCCTGCCTTGCCGGTGCCGTCTGCCTTGTCGTCATGTCTGAAGCCGGCAACCCAAGCGGTGACCGTGCTGCCGTCGGCAAACGTGAGTGTCTTTGTCCCTCCGCCAGAAAGGTTATAGGGCTCTGTAACGTTGTATCCCTTGGCAATCTTGAAGCCTCGTTCGTCGCTCTCTGCAGCAGAGATTGCCGCTGCTATCTGAGCTATCTCATCCCAGGAGTAGTCCTCGAGGTTAGCCTTCTGCTCCACGCCGGGCACCTGAGGGGTCTCCTCTTCCTGCTGCTCGTCGACCGTGTCCGTCTGTTCCTCCGTGGAATCTTCCTGGGCGGAGGCATCGCTATTGCTTGGGGAAGCGACGGTTTCGCTGCTAGACGAGCACCCCGTTAGCGTAAAGGCGAGATACGGTGCCGCTATGGCTGCGACGCCCTTGGTAAGGCCGAGAAACGCGCGGCGATCGATTGTCATGCTCATGAGAACCCCCTCAGTCTGGATGGTGGCGTATGCACCGTGCAACGCCAGCCCTTGTGCCTTGCTGGCCACATTCTCTGAGGAGTAGAGCGGATTCTGTTGCGCAACAATTGCGCTTTGTGGTTTAGGCATTGCCTAGTCCAGCCGGCTTATAAGGGCACCTTCAAACTCCTGGGTTCTCGTTTGGCGTGATGCTCCGAGGGAATATGTAGGGGAGAGCCAATGAACTTGGCTTCCTCTGGAAGACGGGAAGAGCTGGGGCAACTCCTCATGGGCAACGACAATAGCAAGGACAAGACCAAAGCATCGGGCCCCTCTCCTGTGGCAACATGGGTATCCGGCATCGTGCAGGAGTGGAATCGCCGTCAGTTTGGCATGCATGCGTCCAGCGTGACCTACTTCTACTTCTTGGCAATCATCCCAATATTCATCTTCATCTCGGTGCTTCTCCCTTTCACGGACATCGGGCAGAGCGAGTTAATCCGGGCTATCGACGCGGTCGTGCCAGATATCGTGAACGGCTTTCTTGATATGGTTGTGACCGAAGCCTTCCAGCATGCCTCGGCCCTCATCCCCCTCTCGGTGGTGAGCCTGCTATGGACCTCGATACAGGGGAACATGGCTCTTCTGCGGGGCATGAACAGCGCCTACAACGTGGAAGAGACCCGTCCCTACTGGATGAGACTCCTCATCTCCTTTGTCTGGACAACCATCCTGATGCTGGTCTTTCTCACCCTCATGCTTCTCGTGTTCAGCGGGAAGATCAGGGAGTTTGCCGAGACCTACCTGCCTGGCTACCATTTTCCTTTCCGGCTGCTGGACTTCTCGGCCCTGCGCATTGTCCTCTCCATGGTCATCGCCTGGCTTTTCATTGCCGCCACATACTGGTTCATGCCAAACGGAAAGCGGCGCTTCCAGGACCAGCTGCTGGGCGCCGCGCTTGTGGCCGTTGCCTGGTTCGTGCTCTCCGAGGTCTTCTCTGTCTACGTGAACCACGTGAACAAGTTCACTGCCTTCTACGGGACACTCGGTGCCTTTGCGATTTCGCTTTTCTGGATGTATTGCTTCTTCTACATACTGCTTGCCGGCGGCTTTGTGAACTGCTTCTTCGAGAAGGAAATCGGGCAGCTGATGGACCACATTGGCTCTCGTGCCTTCTGGATTGTGAGGAGGATTCGCCGCGGGGTCCGGAAGGAAGGCCGCTAGGCCTTGGGGCGCGAACACCGGCGCCCGCTTGGGGCGCGAAAGCCGGCCCCTGCTCCGGGAGTGTACGCCGGCGCCCGCTTGGGGCGCGAAAGCCGGCCCCTGCTCCGTTCTTTAGCGGTATTTGAGAATTGCGCTTCTCGCCAACTGGGCAAATGCAACTCCCGATTCTCAGAAACCGCTAGAGAACGCAATGCTCCAACTGGTGAGCGCGCTTACGAGACGCTAACCAGGCCATGTCGCTACCTGGTGGGTCCCTTTCTCTTCAATGCGTACAATTTGGAACTGCTGGAGAAAACTCACCAGGTAATTTCAGGCAACTGAATTCCAAATTGTACACATTCTAGGTGGGGGGAGCTGGTTGTGCCGACGGTGGCGACCGGCGGGGGACAGATGTGACTACCGCCTGCACCTTGCCCGGCAGCGCGTGGGGGAGAAGAGCATGAAGGTCGTTATCGCAGGCGTTTTTCCCTCTACAGCACGGGAGAAGATCATCGACACCTTTCCCAGTGACTGGGACGTCGCGTTCTTGCGGCCGGAGGACATCGAAAGAGAGATCGGCACGGCGGATACACTGATCCTCGAGCATGTGCAAGTGAATGCCGCCCTGTTGGAGAAGGCCCCGGCTCTGAAGCTCGTGCAGATTGGCGCCGGGTACAACAACGTGAACCTTGATGACTGCACACGCCGTGGCGGAGCATATGCTGGCATTCGTCCTCTGCTGGTACAAGAACCTCATCTACCTGGATGGTTTCAAGAAGGCGCATGGAGATGAGAGCAGGCTCGACTACATGGGCTCGGAGCTTGCCGGAAAGACGATTGGCCTTATCGGGCTGGGCCACATTGGGCAACGGGTTGCCGCGCTTTGCCGGGCCTTTGACATGCAGTTGCTGGGCTACAGCAGAAACGTGCGGGAAGTTCCCGGTGTCGAGCGCGCGAGGCCATGGAGTTTATGGCAAAGGAAGCCGCATAGATTGCGGGATAAACGCAATAACTGTGGAAGGGTATACTATGTGTGGAATTGCATTGCGTCAACCATACATCTGCGCACATATGAGGTGATATCAATGGCAAAGACGGCGGCAATTAGCATGCGCGTAGAGCCGGAGCTCAAGAGTGAGGCGGAGTCTGTTTTTGGCAGTCTTGGCCTTTCTCTTACTGAGGCAATTAATGTATTTCTGCACATGTCTGTAATCGAGGGAGGCTTGCCATTCGAGGTGAAGCAGCCGCGGTACAACGTGGAAACTGAGCGCGCAATTGATGAGGCCAGGAATATCATGGCAGGGAGAATTAACGCCCCTGCCTACGAATCTGCTTCGGAGCTCTTCTCCGCAATTGACGAGTAGGCTTGCCTCATGAAGTTGAAACTCGTTCCCACTTCTCAGTTCAAGAAGGACTACAAGCTGGCTAAGAAGCGGGGTTATGACATTTCACTTCTTGAAGAGGTCCTTGAATCATTGCGGAAGGGAGAGAAGCTCGAAGAACGCTTGAGAGACCATACGCTAGTAGGTCGGTATTTGGGTTTCCGTGAATGCCACATTCTTCCTGACTGGCTACTCATTTATGCAATCGATGGTGACAGGCTCATTCTTACCGCTGTCAGGACGGGCACGCATTCTGACTTGTTTGACGAGTAACTCTTGATGTAGCACCCCTCGGCTTTAGCTGCCCCACTCGCCCTTCAGAGCACAATCGCAAGCATGATGCACAACTGGGATATCCCATTGACCGCCTGCTCTCGCCAGTTGGCCTTTGCGTCGCGGCCGTTCAAGTGACGGGCAAACCAGCCCATGAGAACCATTCCTGCCAGCCCCGCAATAAGAAACAGCAGCGAGGGCATGGCTGTCACGTGTGCCAGGACTGCGGCGGGAGACCACTTGGCGCGGTCGACCACAAGCGCGCAGAGCGCCGGCGCAAAGCCCGCGGGCATCAGGTAGCGCATCTGCCGGTTGAGAAAGCGCGCATCTCTTCTCGCCAGCGCCAAAACGAGCTTCCAGCTCACCTTGAGCACGCCGGCAAGCACGACGAGAACAACGCCCACACGGAACAGCGCGCTGTCAAAGCGCGTTGCCAGGACGCCCGCGCCCACGCCGAAGAACGCCACGGGCAGGCAGTCCATGAGGGCCATCGAGAGCGTGAAGCCCTCCGGGACGGAATCGCCCTGTCTGTCTCCGCGGGAACTCATGCGACCAGCCACGTGTGCTCCTTCACGGAATAGAGCGGGACGAACGGAATCATGATTGGCGTCGTGGACTTGTATCTCCGGTATTCAGGGTCGTCTCCGTAGTTCTTGTCCTGCCTAATCTCCAGGCGGCGCGCCCCGCCGAACATGACGTAAATGATGCCCAGGTAGCCAAGGATGGCGCAGATCCATTGGACGGCGTTGGCGTACACGGAGAGTCCGGAGACAAAGACGCCGGTCCAGAAGACCATCTCGCCAAAGTAGTTGGGGCAACGCACCAGGCGGAAGAGGCCTGTGTCAACAAAGCGCTTGGGGTTTGCCTTCTTCGCGCGGTTCTTCTGGAGGTCCGCCGTCGTCTCGAGTACGAGCCCCGTCGCCGAGATCACCAGGCCAACTACGCAAAGGACATCGGTGCCTTTGCCGTCTGCCAGGCGAAACAGGACGGGCGACGTCTGCAGCACATAGAGCAGCGACGCAGAGACCCAGATGCCCACCTTGGCCACGACGGAAACGCCCTCGTCGGACTTGACCTCGCCCTTCATGCGACGGTTGTAGGCGGTCTTCATGTCACGGTACAGCAGGTACCCGGCAAGCCGGCACCCATAGACAACGAGCAGGACGCACTGGAGCGCGGTCCCCACGGTGAGGGAGCCCCCGAAGATAACCAGAAGGCCGATGCATACGAGGGCGATGGCCGCCCCGTAGCCCAATGAGATGAACCACACGTACTTGCGGAAGCCGCAGGAGCTGGCGAGAAGGGCCAGGACGAGAAGGATGAGGAAGCTCTGCATGTTTGCGCCTCGATGCTGAATTACGTAGGCCTGTAATGTGAAACCACCCCATTCTAGGGCCCGCCCGACCGGTGCGCCACCTTGCGGCGAACGGGCCGTTGGACAGCGGCCGCATCGACGCCTTAGTAGAGGACCTTCCTAGCCAGGGCGACAAGGGGCTGACAGTCGTCTTGCCCAAGCACCAGGAGGACCACCAGCTGCTGGGTCACCAGCTCTGCAAAGCCTTCCCTGGTGAGGCCTCCCGTGAACGCGTCTTCTCGCACGCGCTTGTCTGCATCCAAGGCATGAAGTATGTCATCCTCGATGTGCCCAAAGAACGAGTGCATCATCTCTCGGCCTTGAGCTCGTGGGCCCTGGTCGGCTGCAAGGTCCAGCACATGAGAGGGGAGAAACCCCGGGTAGCGCGACATGCCTGCCCGTGCACTATTGAAGGTCTTCTCGACGTGGGCGGCAAAGTCTTTCTCGGCGTCCGTGCCCTTGCGCGGGCCAAAGCTGAAGATGTCCGACCAGACGTCGGCGGTTACGGCAAGTACCAGCGCGTTCTTGCCGGGAAAGTAGTTGTAGAGCGTTCCCGGCGCAATGCCGCAGGCCGAGGCCACCGTACGCATGCTTATGCCGGAAAGCCCCTGTTCCCGGACGATGCCGCGACACACCTCGAGGATGTCTTCTCTCGACGTTGCCTTTGGGTTCATCGTTACCCCTAGAGGACGTTGAGGAGCGAGAGCCCCATGCCAATGACCCACATGTACATGACGGTCTTGGGAAGCATCAGCGCTCCCACCGCGGGCTTGCGCTTGGCCAGGAAGGTTACGGGAAGGTAGAAGCCAAAGCTCAGCGCGATGGCTATGCACATGCGCCAAAGGCCGTACCCACCCGTGTTGCCTGAGATGGCAAACAGGACAATGACCAGGATCCCGGTGATGGCAAAGGGGACGTTCCTGTAGAGCGACCAGCGGATGTTCTCCTTGCCAGAGAACCAGTCGTTCTGCGGGAAGAGGCAGAGGACAATGCGCACGGCTGCGGTGATGAAGATCAGCGTGGGGATGGCGGGGGAGACCTCGATGTTGGGGAAGATTTCTCTCCAGATGAAGTACAGCAGCACGTAGAACACCGTCATGGTCACCGAGGTGATGGCAGTGCCCAGGCCCAGCTTCTTCTGGGTGTCCTCGCGTACCCCAAAGAGGTGCATCTGGACCCTGGGGATGAGGTGGAAGGCGTCGCCGCCGCCAAGGCACAGCGTGAGCCAGCCATAGAGTACAAACACCAGGCGCCCATTGGCGTTTGCAAAGAAAATGATGGCTGCGACCAGGTCGAATACCAGGTACGCAATATCAAAGACGCTCTCGCCGATGCGCATGCCGCGCGGCATGCCCTCCTGCTTTGGCGTCACTGCTTCCTGACCCATGAGTCTCTCCTCCTTGGCCCGCGAAGTGCTTCCGCCGGACCATTTGACGCAACATGAACAGTGTTCATGTTTGCGCTCGGCGTACGGCCCGTCAAGCCGACATGCGAGATGACTACACTTTCCCTACGACTCCCTGCAACGTTGAGTTCCCAATGATTCGCAACAAGGCTGCCGAGAAGCTCATTCTCCGCACCTCTCGAATATCGGTGAGCTGGTCTGGGTCGCAACGCCCCGTATCGCCGCGTCAAGCGCGTGCTGGAAGGGAATGCGGTCCAGGCCGGTCTCTATCTCAAGGCGAAGCTTGTCACCTGCTGCCTGCGTGGCTCTTACCCGTGTGAGGGGCATCGCGTCGACTGCCTTGATGACCTGGCGATCGTTGTTAGCGACAGGGGAGAGAAGGAGCGAGACGTGCGCCGTCCACGCCTCGGACGCGGCCCAGAAGCCGTCAAGCGCCTGCGCCATGCCAGCCACGTTGTGGACTCGAAGGACACGGGCGCCACGAGCCACCGCCGCAAGAGAGACGCCAATCGTCGCGTCGTCGCGCGCTGCGGCATCTGCGACACCGCTCACGGTGCCCACAAAGCGCTTGCGCGACACCGCGCACATGAGGGGATATCCCAGGTCAGAGAGCCGCTGCGTGGCACGCAGGATTACGATGTTGTCCTCGGGACTCTTGCCAAACCCCACGCCCGGGTCCAGGCAGATGCGCGAGGCGTCGACACCCTGCGCCTCGAGGTCCTTCGCGCGTTCGAGAAGGTAGCCCTCGAGCAGCCCCATCACATGGTCAACCTGCGGCAGAAGCGGCTGGTCCTGCTCGTTCTCCCATGCACGGTCGCCCGCGGATGCGACGTTCATGAGCGTGGAGAGGTCGTCTCGGCCGGAGCTAGCCATAACAGCGGAGCTGCGCGTGGCCGCGCCAGATACGGGACCGGAGTGCATGACCACGCATCCGCAGGTTGAGTTTGCTGCTACCTGCACCATTTGGGGATCCGAGAAGCCCGTCACGTCGTTAATGATCTGCGCCCCAAGCTCAATGCATCGCTGCGCGACCGTGGGGTGGCGCGTGTCGATCGAGACGAGCGTTCCTTCCTTTACGAGCCGGCGAACCACCGGCTCGAGGCGGTGGTACTCCTCGTCTGGCTCGACGGGGGTGAAGCCGGGGCGCGTGGACTCACCGCCCACGTCGATGAGGTCGGCGCCATCGGTGAGCATCTGCGCAGCAGTTGCAATGGCTGCCTTGGGGGCGTTGTGGGCGCCGCCCTCCGAGAAGGAGTCTGGCGTGACGTTGAGCACGCCCATTACGCGAGGACGTGACAGGTCGAGTGCGACGTTCGAGCAGTTCCATGTGGATGCGATTGGCATAGCGGTCTCCCTGGGCGCGCGGCCGGACCGCCCCAGCCAGGTTGTTCGGCATGCGTGTGCCGGCCGGGCGCGGTTGGCCCAGCGGTGCAGATGATACAGGATGCGCGAGTGTGGGCGCAATGGAAGGCCTGAGACCGCGTTCCCTAGATGTCCTGGACAGCCTGCGATTCAGTCCAGATAAGCGCGCTAAGGCGGCTCCCAAGGTCCCCGAGACGGGAGACTCCGACCTTGGCGGCATTGCAGCTGCTCTTGCGGTTCTCGGTGCTGCAGCCCTGGCTGGCGTAACCGGCATTCGCTTCTCGTCTGATCGATGCTAGCCAAGCGTAAACGTCCTTAGCGCGTCTTTGTGGGGGATGCCCTTAGGGGCTCCCCTTTTTTGTGCAAAGGGGAGCCAACCGGGTTCTGCTGACCTCTGCGCACATAACAAAGCAGGCCACATGGCAAATACCATGTGGCCTGCGAAGTCTCTGGCTCCCCGGGCAGGGTTCGAACCTGCGACACGCTGATTAACAGTCAGCTGCGCTACCACTGCGCCACCGGGGAATGTTCAACGCGAGAAATAAGTATACGAATCGGCTCGAAGGATGCAAGTCTCATTTTGAAATATTTTCTCGCAGCTTGGACGAGACTGGTTCGCTCGCTTGGTTTTGTCCTGAGTTTATAGGGGGATGGGGTTGCTGTCGCATGGATTCGCTGCGTCTTGGGTTCGCGGGGGTTCGCCGAGGGGTTGCTGCTACACATTCGGCACCCAAATCTGTATCGACCAGCGCGGGATACAAATTCGGTAACGAACCTGTGGCGAGCGGACACACATTCGGCACCCGAATCTGTATCGGCCTCAGCCCTCTGCCTTTTGTGTGAGTGCGCGAGCCCTGTGCTAGCATCTTGAGGATATTCAACACAGGCGGGCGCCGCATGCCCGTACACTCCTTCGACGGGAGGAACCTTGGCATCAAACACTGAGCCTGCAGAGAAGGACGCGGCTTTGGCTGCACAGGAAGCATCGGCTCCCGCGACCCCCGTGCACACCACCTCGGCGCGTGACGCGTGGTATCCCGCCGGCAAGCGCGACCTTTTCATCCTCCGCGAACTTGTCACGAAGGACTTCAAGCTCAAGTACCGTCGCAGCGTTCTCGGCGTCATTTGGAGCGTGCTCAACCCGCTCCTCATGATGATTGTCATGTCGCTTGTCTTCTCGTTCTTCCTTCGCTACGACAACATTGAGCACTATCCGCTCTACCTCATCGTGGCCAACATCACCTGGCAGGTCTTCTCGGACTCCACCAATGCCGGCATGATGTCGATTATCGATGCGGCGCCCTTGCTCAAGAAGGTACGGGTGAAGAAGTTTGTCTTCCCTGTTGAGAAGGTCTTGTTCTCACTGGTGAACTTCCTCTTCTCGCTTATTGCCGTCTTTGTTGTCATGCTTTGGGAGGGCGTGGCCCCAACGCCCATGATGCTCCTTGCGCCTTTGTGCATCATTCTGCTTATGTTCTTTTGCGTTGGCCTATCGCTGTTTCTTTCTGCGCTTGCCGTCTTCTTCCGGGACCTCGTTCACTTGTGGAGCGTCCTCCTCATGGCTTGGATGTACGCTACGCCGCTCTTTTGGCCGGTCTCGATGATCGAGCAGGTGCCATATGCGTTTGTCCGTACGCTCATGTATGTAAACCCCATGTATAACTTCGTGACATTCATGCGCGACACCGTTGTCTACGCAACCATGCCCCCATCCTCGGTGGTCCTGAGCTGTGTCGTATGGGCGGCTGTGTCGCTGGCACTCGGTTACTGGGTGTTTCGCGCAAACGAGCGCAGGTTCATTCTCTTCATCTAAGGCAGATACGAGTTGGCTCTATCGTGCAATGGCATGAGAGCCGCAGGTTTAAGGGTCAGGTGGCACAAGTGCAGGACACGCTCAATCTGGACGGCGGTGGCAGCGTATTTCTCGGCCTCTCCTCGACCTCCATTCGTGTAGGCGATAAGGTCGTGGTAACTCCCAACTTCCGCGATGCAAACAAGGAAGACTTTCTATTCAACTATGTCTGGAATATCGACGGTAACTGGGAGGAAGGGCAATGGGGCTCTACCGTCAAAGAGCTTGGCCATCCCGTGGCGGATGGGTCATGGACTTTTGCCCCAGAGTCCCCAGGTAGGTACTGCATCATTGTTGACATAGAAGACCAGCAGGGCAACCTCCTCGGTAACGTCGAACGATGGCTCATCGTAGCTGGTCAGAACAGCTTCATGCGGCCGCCCGTGCCCCCTGCGGATGCCCCAACGGCGGTTCTCGCCGATGACGTGTCGATGATCTTCAACATCGCGTCCGAGCAGTTCAACTCCTTGAAGGAGTACTTCATCGCTGCCGCCAAGCACGAGCTCACCTTTAAGGAGTTCCGCGCCCTCGACCACATCTCGTTTGAGGTCAAGCGCGGCGAGGCCTTTGGCCTTGTGGGCACCAACGGTTCCGGCAAGTCGACCATGCTCAAGATCATTGCGGGCGTTCTCGAGCCCTCTGCTGGAAAAATCAGCGTCTCCGGCACCATCGCGCCTCTCATCGAGCTTGGTGCGGGTTTTGATATGGAGCTTACGGCCAAGGAGAACATCTACCTTAACGGAGCGCTACTGGGCTACCGCAAAGACTTCATCGACGAGCACTTCCAGGACATCGTCGACTTCGCCGAGCTCGACGGCTTCATGGACATGCCCCTCAAGAACTACTCCTCGGG
Source organism: Tractidigestivibacter scatoligenes (assembly GCF_001494635.1). GTDB lineage: Bacteria > Actinomycetota > Coriobacteriia > Coriobacteriales > Atopobiaceae > Tractidigestivibacter > Tractidigestivibacter scatoligenes. Next base: position 13,522 of record NZ_LOJF01000009.1, read on the forward strand.
CATGGTCGCGCGCATAGCCTTTGCCATTGCCACGGTAACCGAGCCTGACATCCTCATTGTCGATGAGACGCTCTCGGTTGGCGACTTCCTCTTCCAGCAGAAGTGCGAGCGCCGCATCAAGGAGCTCGTTGAGTCCGACAACGTGACCGTGCTTCTCGTGAGCCATGACATCAGCCTGGTGGAGCGCATCTGCGACCGTGTGTGCTGGATTGAGAAGGGCCACATGCGCATGCTTGGCGAGACGGACGAGGTCTGCGAGGCGTACCGCTCCCTCAAGCGATGAGACAAAGGGAGTTTCCCTTTGTCTCATCTGTGAATCGCGCGGCCTTCATCAAAGTTGGCGCTCGTGCCACAGGTTCGTGGTAAAGTGTCCACGACCTTTAAGCGCGCACGAGATGCCCGCAAGGCTCAGGGGAGTTCGCACAGCCAACGCCTGCGACCAACCCAGACACATGGCCTTCCATCATGGGATGTCTCGTGCCGGCTTACGTCGGTTCGGGCATCTTTTTTCTTGAAGGGAGTCCCATGGGAGAGCCAAGGCTCAAGGCCGTCATCATGGACGAGCAGGCCATGGAGCGTGCCATCACACGCATCGCTCACGAGATCATCGAGCACAACGAGGGCTCGGAGAACATCCAGGTGATTGGCATCATTCGCCGCGGAGAGACCCTCGCCAATCGCCTCGCGGGCGAAATCGAGAAGATCGAGGGCAAGCGTCCCCCGGTGGGCTCGCTCGACATCAGCTTCTACCGCGACGACGTCATGCGCCACATCCAGCCGGTGGTCCACGGCACCAACATCCCCTTCGAGATCGACTCAAAGGACATCATCCTCGTCGATGACGTCCTCTACACCGGCCGCACCGTGCGCTCGGCGCTCGACGCCCTCATGGACTACGGTCGCCCCAAGTCTGTCCAGCTTGCCGTGATGGTCGACCGCGGCCATCGAGAGCTGCCCATTCGCGCTGACTACGTTGGAAAGAACGTCCCCTCCTCGCACGAGGAGGACGTGCGCGTGTGCGCGCGTCCGCTCGACGACCACGACGCCGTCGAGATCTGGGGCATCGAGGGAGGGGAGAGGTAATGCTCTCGGTCAAGCACCTCATTGACACCTACAGCCTCACGGCGGATGACATCACCCAGATTCTGGATACTGCCGCGTCGTTTGAGTCGGTGAACAACCGCGCCATCAAGAAGGTGCCGGCTCTGCGCGGTCGCACCATCGTGAACCTGTTCCTGGAGCCCTCCACGCGCACCAAGAGCTCCTTCGAGCTGGCCGAGAAGCGCCTCTCGGCAGACTCGCTCTCCATGGGTGGAAGCACCTCCTCGGTGGTCAAGGGCGAGAGCCTCGCCGACACCATCCAGACCATCTCTGCCATGAACGTCGACATGTTCGTGTGCCGCGCCAAGCTCGCGGGCACCCCGCAGCGCATCACCGAGAACACCGACGCCGTGGTCATCAATGCCGGCGATGGCAAGCACCAGCACCCCACGCAGGCAATGCTCGACCTCTACACCATCCGCAAGAACTTTGGTCACCTCGACGGCCTCAAGGTTGCCATCGTTGGCGACCTGGCGCACAGCCGCGTGTGCGGCTCGCTGGCCCCTGCGCTCAAGACCATGGGCGCCGAGGTCACGCTCGTTGGCCCTCCCACCTTCCAGGTGGACGACCCTGACTGGTTTGGCTGCCCGCAGACGGCGAGCCTCGACGACGTGATCGAGGACATGGATGTCGTCTACATGCTGCGCGTGCAGCTCGAGCGCATGGAGGGCGCGGCAATCCCGTCCCGCCGCGAGTACAACCGCCTCTACGGCCTTGACATGACGCGCGTGAACCGCATGAAGCCGGGCGCCATCATCTGCCACCCGGGCCCCATGAACCGCGGCATGGAGATCAACGCCGACGTTGCCGACTGCGCGCGCTCGCGCATCCTTAACCAGGTCAACGCGGGTGTCCTTACGCGCATGGCCGAGATGTACCTGCTTCTGGGAGGAGAGAACAATGGCCTTTCTGCTTAGGGGTGCGCACGCGGTCGATCCGCAGGTCGACCTCGATAGCGTCTGCGACGTGCTCATCGACGACGGCAAGGTCGCTGCCGTGGGGGAGGGCCTCGAGCCTCCCGAGGGCTGCGAGGTCATCGACGCCCGCGGCAAGTACCTGGTGCCCGGCCTTGTGGACATGCACGTGCACTTCCGTGACCCCGGCTTCGAGTACAAGGAGACCATCGAGACCGGTGCCCGCGCGGCAACGCACGGCGGCTTCACCGACGTGGCGACCATGCCCAACACCGACCCGGTGACCGATACCGGCGCCGAGATCCGCTACCAGCTCGACCACGCGCGTCAGGCAGGGCTCTGCCACGTGCGCCCCATCGGCGCGCTGACGGCTGGCGAGAAGGGCGAGCAGCTCGCCGAGATTGGCGACATGGTCATGGAGGGCGCCTGCGCCTTCTCCGATGACGGCCACGGCGTGCAGAGCGCCGGCATGATGCGTACCTGCATGGAGTACGTCTCGCAGTTCGACCGCGTTGTCTCGGCCCACTGCGAGATCGAGACGCTCACCACGCACGGTGTGATCAACGAGGGCAAGGCCTCCACGCGCCTGGGCATGTTTGGCTGGCCCGCGCTTGGCGAGGAGCTCGAGATCTACCGCGACATCGAGCTGTGCCGTCTTACCGGCTGCCCGCTGCACATTGCGCACATCTCCACGGCCAAGGGACTTGACCTCGTGCGCAAGGCAAAGGCCGAGGGTCTGCCCGTGACCTGCGAGGTCACCCCGCACCACCTGTTCCTGAACGAGGACGACATCACCCCCGCCTACGACACCAACCTCAAGATGAACCCGCCGCTGCGCACCCCCGATGACATGGCCGCACTCGACGAGGGCATTCTCGACGGCTCAATCGACTGCGTGGTCACCGACCACGCGCCGCACGCCCCGCACGAGAAGGACTGCGAGTGGGAGATCGCCTTCTTTGGCACCGTGGGCCTCGAGACCTCGCTGCCGCTCATGCTCACCAAGCTCGTGAACCCGGGCCGCATGAGCTGGAAGCGTCTCGTGGAGGTCATGGCCGTGAACCCCAGGCAGATCCTACGCCTTGCCCCCGTGCGCATCGAGCGCGGCTCTGCGGCAGACCTCACGCTCATCGACCCCACGGCAGAGTTCGAGGTCACGCCGGACTACCTGGTGGGCAAGTCCAAGAACTCCGCCTTCATGGGCTGGCACCTCACCGGCCAGGCTACCGACGTCTTCGTGGACGGCCGCCGCACGTTGGCCGACGGCGTGGTGGCCTAGGTGAAGGCGACAAGGGACAGCGCCCGCGCCCACCTCTTCGACTTTGCCGTTGTCTCTAACGAGCAGGTCGCCGAGGGCGCTTGGTGCATGGTCTTCAAGAGCGAGGTGGCCGCACTTCTCGCGCCGGGCGAGTTTGTCGAGGTCTCGGTGCCGGGTGACCCCTCGCAGGTGCTGAGGGTGCCCCTCTCGTTCTCTCGTGCAGACGCCGAGGCGGGAACCGTGCGCATCGAGTACGCCGTTGTGGGCGACGGCACGCGTCGGCTCTCGCTCATGCGGCCGGGTGACACCTCCACGCTGGTTGGCCCCTGCGGCCACGGCTGGAGGCTCCCTGGCGGAGAGGGGCGCGTGCTTCTCGTTGCCGGCGGCATTGGGCTTCCTCCCGTGCTTGCCGCGGCAGAGATGCTGGCGGCTGCAGGGCGTACCTTCGACGCGGTGGTTGGCGCCCAGCGTGGCTCCAAGCTGGTGGGCGTTGACGTAGACCTGCTGCGCGAGGCTGCCTCGGCAGACCCCGCGAGCCGCGTGGTTGTGTGCACCGACGACGGCAGCCTTGGGCGCGCCGGCTTCACCACAGACGCGATGGCGGAGCTTCTCGCCGAGCGCAGCTACGATGCCGTGCTCACCTGCGGTCCTACCGTCATGATGGCGGGTGTAGCCCGTCTCGCCGAGGGCGCTGGCATTGCCTGCCAGGCGTCGCTCGAGCGTATGATGGGCTGCGGGTTTGGTGCCTGCAGCTGCTGCAACGTGGCCATGCGCGACGGCACGAGCCGCTCGTGCTGCATGGACGGGCCCGTCTTTAACGCCGGGGAGGTGGCGTGGTGAGCAATGTGAGCATGGCCGTTAACCTGGGCGGCATTCACATGAAGAACCCCGTGAACACCGCCTCGGGAACCTTTGGGCACGCCTGGCAGTTCGAGGGGTTCTACGACGTGGCGCGCCTTGGCGCCGTTACCTGCAAGGGCGTGGCGGCCGAGTCCTGGCCCGGCAACCCCGCGCCCCGCGTGTGCGAGGTCTCCTCGGGAATCCTGAACTCCGTGGGCCTCGAGAACCCCGGTGCTCGCGCCTTCGCCGAGCAGTACGGTGACTACCTGGGCGAGCTTTCCTCGCGCGGATGCGCCGTGATCGTGCAGGCCGTGGGCCACTCGGTTGACGAGTGCCGCCGCTCGGTTGAGCTTCTGGACGAGGTGGCGCCGTGGGCCGCAGGCATCGAGGTCAACATCTCCTGCCCCAACCTTGCGCGCGGCGGCCGCCTGCTCGGCGGCACTCCCGAGGACGCGGAGGAGGTTGTCTCCGCGGTACGTCCGCTCACGAAGAAGCCGCTCCTCGTGAAGCTCGCGCCCGCGCGCGTGGGCGAGATTGCCCGCGCCTGCGAGGCTGCCGGCGCAGATGCGCTTTCGCTGGTCAACACCGTGAACGCCATGTCCATCAACGTACATACCCGCCGCTCAAGGCTCTCAAGGCCAACGGGCGGCCTCTCCGGCCCCGCCATCCATCCCATTGCCGTTCGCATGGTGTGGGAGGCCGCGCAGGCTGTGAGCATCCCCATCAACGGCATTGGTGGCGTGGCCACGGGCGAGGACGCCGCGGAGATGATCCTTGCCGGCGCCACCACGGTCTCTGTTGGCACCGCCAACCTCTACGACCCCGCCGCGGCCTCACGCGTCCTCGACGAGCTCGAGGCATGGGCTGTCGAGCAGGGCGTATCCGACATCAACGAGCTGATTGGAGCCTTCGAATGCTAAGCGAGAACGAGGCACGCGACGCCGTCATCGTCGCGCTGGACTGCGACCGCGACCGCGCCATCGAGCTTGCGGACACCCTCTCGGGCGTCGCCTCGTGGGTCAAGGTGGGCATGACGCTCTTCTTCCGCGAGGGTCCCTCAATTGTGCGCGCCATGCAGGACCGCGGGCTCTCGGTCTTTCTCGACCTCAAGGTCTTTGACATCCCATTTCAGGTGAGGGGCGCCGTGGAGTCCGCATCTCTCTCTGGCGCAGACATCCTCTCTATCCACGCGCTGGGCTCCTCGGCCATGGTTGCGGCCGCGCGCGAGGGCGCCGAGGCTGCAGCAAAGGAGCGCGGAGGCAAGCGCACGCAGCTTGTTTCGATCTCTGTCCTCACGAGCATGGACCAGTCCTCGCTCTCCGAGATTGGCATTGAGCGCCCGCTCAAGGAGGAGGTCGCACGCCTTGCGAGCTTGGCCGTGGGCGCTGGCTCGGACGGTATTGTGTGCTCGCCGCAGGAGGCAGCCGAGATGCGCGCGCTTCTCGGGCCCCAGGCCCTTATCGTGACTCCTGGCGTGCGCCCTGCCGGCGCTGCTGTGGGCGACCAGCGTCGCGTTGCCACACCCGCCGCCGCCATTGCCGCTGGTGCCTCGAAGCTTGTGGTGGGACGCCCCATCACGCAGGCAGATGACCCGGCGGCCGCGATGGAGGCAATTGTCGCCGAGCTTAGCCACTAGCTGGGGCTATGCCGTCCCATTCGCAATACGACGTTCGTGCCATCTGATCTACCCTTTGTGTCGCTCTGATTGTGTGTAGGCTGCATTCCTGCTGCTAGTAGTCACAAAGGGCTTGTAAACTAGGCAAGGAATTGGCAAACTAGCTAGTTGTGTCGCTGGGGCGGCCCATAGGTTCCCTCCCAGCCCCTCACAACAGTTTGTTTCGATGTTTGGAGGAACAATGGCTCTACCCCAGCTTACCGATGAGCAGCGCAAGGAAGCCCTCGAGAAGGCCGCCCAGGCTCGCCACGAGCGCGCCGAGCTTCGCGAGAAGATCAAGAGCGGTAAGGTCACCCTCGAGGAGGTCCTTGACTCGGACGACCCCATCGCCAACCGCATGAAGGTCTCCGCGCTCATCGAGTCCCTCCCTGGTTATGGCAAGGCCAAGGCCGCCAAGATCATGGACGAGCTTGGCATCTCTGCTACCCGTCGCGTTAAGGGCCTTGGTGCCCGTCAGCGCGAGCAGCTCATCGAGGCGCTCTCCAAGTAGTGGAGCGCTCCGCTAGGCTCTTCGTCGTATCTGGGCCGTCAGGCGTGGGCAAGGGAACGCTCGTCGCGAAGGTTCGCGACGACCGCCCCTCGCTTGGCCTGACGGTTTCCGCTACGACAAGGCCTCCCAGGCCCGGGGAGGCCGATGGCGTCTCGTATTACTTCATGGATGACGCCGAGTTCTCTCGCCGGGTGAGCCAGGGCGAGTTCCTCGAGTGGGCCAATGTGCATGGGCACCGCTACGGCACGCTTGTCTCCGAGGTGAAGAGGAACCTCTCTGCGGGGAGGTCGCTTATCTTGGAGATTGATGTCCAGGGTGGTCTCAACGTGCGTCGTATCCATCCGGATGCCGTGCTCGTCTTTATCGAGCCACCCTCGATGGAAGAGCTGGAGCACCGGCTTCGCGGTCGCGGTACCGAGGACGAGGCATCTATCGAGTGCCGCCTCGAGAACGCGCGGCGCGAGATGGAGATGGGTGAGTCCTACGACGTGAGGATTGTGAACGACGACCTCGCGCGTGCCGCACAAGAGCTGGAGCGCACCATAGACCTGTACGAGTCAAATGGAGGATCTACCAAAGATGTCAGTGATTAAGCCCGAGATCGACACCCTGCTCGAGAGGACTGAGCACAACCCGTTCCTGCTCTGCTCCGTTGCGTCCAAGCGCGCCTGCGACATCAACAACATGCTGCGTGGCCAGCACCTTCGCGTGACGGCCATCCAGGATTTTGACGACATTACCACCGTCGCGTCCGGCAAGGACTCGGTCTCCATCGCCATGGGCGAGATTGCCGACGGCACCCTGGGCTTTGTTCAGGATGACTTCGACGAGGCCATCCGCGGCGAGAACACGGGCATCCAGTAGGCCATGACCGAGAGACTCTGCCTGGTCCACTATCACGAGATTGGCCTCAAGGGGAAGAACCGCTCCACCTTCGAGAACCAGCTCGTGACCAATTTACACCGTGCGCTCAAGGCGTTTCCCATCGCCAACATTCAGCGCATCTCCGGCTACATTGTGGTCGAGTCCGAGGACCGCATGGCAACGCCGGAGATGGCGCATGCCATTGCCAAGGTGCCCGGCGTCGCTCGCGTCTCGCTTGCCTACAAGTGCGGGCTTGACGAGGGCGAGTACAACGCCGCTGCCATTCGTGCGCTTCGTGAGGCGGGGGACTTCTCCACCTTCAAGGTGCATGCGCGCCGCAGCTCCACCACGTACCCGGTGCACAGCATCGACATGAACCACATCGTGGGATCTGCGCTGTGCGAGGCATTCCCCGACAAGATCGTGCAGATGCACGACCCCGACGTCACCGTGGTGGTGCACGTGGTGCAGGGTTCGACCTTTGTCTACGCCGCGTCCATGCCGGGTGTGGGCGGGCTGCCCGTGGGGACGGCCGGCAAGGTCGTGACGCTCCTCTCGAGCGGCTTTGACTCGCCGGTTGCCACGTGGATGGTGGGACGTCGCGGTGCCACCTGTATCCCCGTGCACTTCTCGGGCAGGCCCATGACGTCTGATACCAGCGAGTACCTGTGCCGCGACATTGTTGACGCACTTGCGCCTTCTGGCGTGGTGGGCCGCATGTACGTGGTGCCCTTTGGCGAATATCAGCGTGAGATCTCCCTGGTGGTGCCTCAGAGCCTGCGTATCATCATGTACCGACGCGTCATGTACCAGGTATCCGAGAGGATCGCGCAGCTCGAGGGTGCAAAGGCCATCGTGACTGGTGAGTCCTTGGGTCAGGTGGCGTCTCAGACGCTCGACAACATTGCGGCGGTGAACCAGGCCGTCACCATTCCCGTGCTTCGTCCGCTCATTGGCTCTGACAAGCAGGAGATTATCCGTCGCGCGCAGGAGCTTGGGACCTACGACATCTCTTCCCAGACGGCGCCCGACTGCTGCACGCTGTTTATGCCGCGCCGCCCGGAGACGCATGCGCGCATGCGCGAGGTTCTCGACGCCTGGGAGCTCTTTGACCACGAGGCCATGGTGAACGCCCTGGTGGCTTCCGTCGAGTACGAGGACTTCCCGCAGTGCCCGAGCTACCATGCGCCCAAGGGGCCGCTGCGCGCGCACCACTCATCGCTTGCGCCGAGGGATGATGCGCCCACCGAGTGACGACGTGCTTCTCTGCAAGAAATGCCGCTTCGGCGAGAATTTGGCGCCGAAGCGGCATTTTTGTACGTGGTTGCCGCGGAAACGCGCCCTACGGCGCCAGGGTGACGCCCGAAGGCCCGTCCCGTACGGGATCGCTGCGATAACGCGCCCTACGGCACCAAGTTCTCGCCTAAGGGGAAGTTTCCGTTGCCACCCAGACGTCCACGTGTGTCTCGGGGGGAGAGGGACGTTGGGCAAGGACATCGTTGTACATCAGAGGACGCGCCGAACCACCCCTTTTGTACTGTGGTGGCTCTCGACCGCTCACGCCTGGGCAAACGCTGTGAACGGCGCCTTCAGATAACATGAATCAACCAGGGCTCACCCCAATATTCATGCAGTAACAATGAAATCCGTCAGACATGTGCCTGTGTCCTGTCAGAAGCCTGCAGGACTTTCTTAAATAGGCAGCCTGCCAGCACAATCCCGCCTCCATCATTGGAATAGGGGGGTGGTTGTTATGGCACAGGTTTCTACAAGGCGCGGCGGCGTGGGCGCTAGTGTTCGGAGAAAAGCACATGAGTTGGGGAGAAGGGCTGGCCTCTCTCCTGTTTCGAAGGCTGTTGCCGCTGGGCTTGTTCTTGTCGGTCTCTTTGTGACGCTTGCCTGTGCGCGCCTATTGTCTGGCCAGCCCACGCCCTCATTTTCCATTGAGCGTGGGGAGGCCGCCCCCGCTGCGGAAAGCGCGACTGACGAGGCCTCGGCTCAAGGCGAGAAGGACGCCGCGGAAGAAGCCCCCTCCAATGGCCCTCCCGTTGTGGTGGTGCACGTTGACGGCATGGTCGCCAATCCAGGCGTCTATCAGCTACAAGGCGAATCGCTACGCATGAACGATGCGGTTGAGGCGGCTGGTGGGCTTGCGGATGGCGCAGACACTTCTCGCGTAAACCTTGCGGAGCCGCTCTCCGATGGTCAGAAGGTCCACGTGCCTGCCATAGGGGAAGAGGATGCAGGCACGGGAGGCACCTCACCCTCATTGGGAACGATGCCCTCTACTGAGACCTCCGCTGCAAGTTCAGACGGCATCGTGAACATCAACACTGCAACGGCAGCCGAACTTACGACGCTTCCCGGAGTTGGCGAGGCAACTGCAGCGGAGATCGTTCATGACCGAGAGGCCAATGGGGCGTTCACGAGCATCGAGGACCTCATGCGCGTCTCGGGCATAGGAGAGAAGAAGTTCGCCAAGCTCAAGGACAAGATCCGTGTGTGAGGGAGAGGAGGGGGCCACGCGTGTCGCAAGCGTCTCGCGCGTGCCTGACTCAAGCGCTACTCGCATGCCCACGCGGCCAGCTATCCCCGTGACGCTCTGGTGCCTTGTGGCGGTCATCCTGGCAGAGCGCACTGTCCTGCGCCATGGGATGTCGCCATCGTTTGACCTGCTTGTGACGCCGACGGGAGTAGCGGCAAGCCTCTGTCTGGCGGCGGTTATCATCACGATGCTCTTCAGAAAGCGGAGAGACCGTGGTCGAGACAAGCATCACGTGCCGGTCGCGGCATTGTTTGTCCTTGCAGCTGGCCTCGCCGGTGCGCTCCTGGGGTGGCTCGCGCTCGCGCGTGTAACCTCGGCAGCAGAGGCGCTTTCGACGTCACCTGTCTCGGCGTGGAGCCTCGAGGTCGAGGGTGACATGGCAGAGGGAGGTCGTGGCTGGTGGGGTCGAGCGGGCGTGTATGGCGAGAACGGTGCCAACGTTGGTACCGTCTGGCTCAGTTCCCCAAGCCGCCTCGAGTGTGGCTCCGTGGTCTCGTGCGTGGGTCGATTCAAGCCAAACGGCGATGACGAATGGGGCGTCTCATCGCGCATGCAGGGGCTTGCGGGCACGGTGTCAGTCGTGCATGTGATTGCCTCGCGCGAGGCGGATGGCCCGCTCGGCGTCGTGCTTCGCGCGAGAAAGGCGGTGCTCGCGTCCTTCTCGCCAGACGAGTCTGACGGGGCGGCGGTGCTTGCCGGAAGCGTCTGCGGCGACCGGGCGCCGATACGCTCTCGCGGGCTGGATGGCGTATTTGCGACCTGCGGCGCCTCCCACTTGGTGGCAGTGTCTGGGGGACACCTGGCGATTCTTTCCGGAGCCCTTGCGGCGTTGCTCGGCAAGACGAGGCTGGGACCAGGCGTGCGGGGCTCTCTCGCCCTGGGTGTGATTGTGCTCTTTATCGTCTTCTGCGGGGCACCTGCGTCCGCCATGCGCGCTGGCATAATGAGCTGCGTCTCGTTTGGCGGCTCTCTTGTGGGGAGAAGGTCCCATGCTCTCTCCTCCACATGTGCGGCTGCCTTCGCCATGGCCCTTCTCGATCCCTACGTTTCGGGACAGCTGGGGTTTCTCCTCTCGGTTGCCTCCGTGGTAGGAATCTGCCTCTTTGGGAGCTATGCCAGCTATGCGCTTGACGTGCTCACGCGATTGCCGAGGCATTCTGGTGGGCGCTTGCTTGCTTTGGCGCACGGCCTAGGGCGTTTGCGCTCCAATGCCTGTGACGCTTTGGGCGTCTCTCTGGTGGCTCAGCTCTTCACGCTGCCGCTGACCTGTCCGACGTTTGGCGAGGTGTCGCTCATCGCGCCAATTGCGAACCTGGTGCTGGCCCCGCTCTTCGCGGGCCTCGTCTCCTTGGGGTTGGGGGCGGCTGTGCTTACGCCTCTGCCTGCCTTACAGTCCCCGGTGCTCGCTGCGGCAGAGGGCGTCTCACAGGCGTTCTGCAAGGTGCTTTCCACCCTGGCCAGGCTCCCCTTGGCCTGTCTGACCATGGAGGCAAGTGCAGCCCCCATGCTCGCAGTTCTCTGTGGCGCATGCGTGGCACTCTACGTGGTTTGGCCTGTACCGCGGCGACGTCTCCTCGTTCGTTTCGCTGCGGTTCTTGCCTGCGGAGCCGTCGCCCTCCTGCTGGGGCTTCGCCTCCTGCAACCTGCAAGGGTTTGCGTGTTCGACGTGGGACAGGGCGACGCCATTCTCGTGGCTGATGGGAGCGCGGCAGTGCTTGTGGACACGGGCCCAGACGAGGCGATTTCGCTGGCGCTGACGCGGCAGGGGGTCATCCACCTGGACGCGATTGTCCTTACGCACCTTCATGACGATCACGTGGGAGGCATGGATGACCTTGTTGGCCGCGTAGCCTGTGAGCGGGTGCTTGTGGCCAAAGGTGTTGCGGAGAAGATCCCTGCGGAGCTCTCTGCAAGCATCAGCCGGCTCTCGGGGCATGAGGCAGAGGAGATTTCTTATGGGGACACCATTCGTGCCGGATCGTTCTCGCTACGCGTTGTCTCGCCAACCGAGCCTGTCGACGGCGGCGACAACGCGGACTCTCTGATGCTGGCGGTCTCCTACGAGCACAACGGCGACGAGCTCTCAGCCCTTCTCACAGGAGACGCCGAGAAGGACGAGACGGCTGCCTGCCTGGCGCGTGGCGATGTGGGGGACATCGACTTCCTCAAGGTGGGGCACCACGGCTCTGAAGTATCTCTCACGGCGGACGAGGCCGCGCTTCTCGACCCAGAGGTCTCCGTTGCAAGCGCTGGAGAGGGCAACAAGTACGGTCACCCGCGCAAGGAGTGCATGGATGTGCTGGCGGGCGCCGGTTCGGTTTTTCTCTGCACCAAGGACGTGGGAGATGTCACGGTGAGGCCCGGTGTCAGGGGACCCACGGTCTTCACGGAGCGAACGCCAGGCGGGTCTGCGGCCGCTATGGCATCTGCCATGTGAGGTGGTCCGGGTTGTGGCAAAGTAGGGAGGTCAACATGATGGAGGGAATGCATGGCAAAGACGGCAAAGCTGCTGCCAGCATATCTGGTGGTTGGTGCGGACGAGCTCAAGCGCAAGAGCGCAATCACGCGCCTCAAGGGCTACCTGGACGAGGGTCTGGCTGCCTTCAACCTGGACGAGATTGTGCCTACGGCAGACACCGACCCAACCAGCGTCATCTCGTCCCTCAACACGATGCCCGTGGGCAACTCGCCCCGCATCGTGATCATCAACCCTGCAGACAAGCTTCCCAAGCCCGTCTCAGAAGCCCTCGTTGCGTACCTGAAGGACCCCAATCCCGCCTGCACGCTGCTTCTCTCGGCAACCACGCTGGCAAAGTCGACGCGTCTCTACAAGGCGGTTGCGAAGGTTGGCCCCAAGGCGGTCATCGACTGCACGCCGGCAACGAGAAGGGACCTCCCCGGTTACGTGCAGAAGCTGGCGCGCTCGCATGGTCTTGCCATCGACCAGGATGCCGCCCGTGCGCTCGTGGATCGCGTGGGGGAGTCGACCACCATGCTCGATACGCAACTGCGCACGCTTTCGGCGCTCAAGGGAGGGCAGGGCCAGGTGACTCTTGCGGACGTCGAGGCTAGCGTCGCTCGCGTGGCGGAGGTCAAGCCGTGGGAGTTTCTCGATCGCCTGAGCGAGAAGGATGCCTGCCGTTCCTTGGAGCTCTACGCGCTTCTCAGGGGATCTTCGCAGGTGGGGCTCCTCACCCTTGTGACCATTCGTATCCGCGAGCTCATATGCGCACGGGCGCTTGACGCCCGCGGTGAGGGTAGTGGCGTTGCACGGGCGCTTGGCAAGCAGGACTGGCAGGTGAGGAATTACGTGCGCTGGGCTCGTCGCTTTGCTCCAGGCGAGCTGGAGCGTGACCTTGCGGCCTGCGCGTCTTGCGAGCGAGCTCTCAAGGGGTCGGCAGACTCGGATTCCGCGTTCCTCTCGCTTATCGCGACTATCTGTGGTGCTGCCCGGTAGAGAGCTCGTGGTTCCCGCCAGGGCGTCCGGTCCCCTTGTCGGCAAAAGAAAGAGCCCGGCGCATGGTCGGGCTCCCAAAGTTCAGTTCATCTCAGAGAGAGGCAACTCTACTTCATGGAGTTGACAAGCTTCTGGACGCCGGACTTGCGGTCGGCGGCCTGGTTCTTGTGGATGATGCCCTTGGCGGCAGCCCTGTCGAGCTTCTTGCAGGCGGCGTTTGCGGCAGCCTGGGCGGCATCAACGTCGCCAGCCTCGACGGCGGCGTGAACCTTCTTGACGTAGGTCTTCAGCTCGGAGCGGACGGCCCTGTTACGCATACGGGCCTTCTCGGCGGTGATGATGCGCTTCTTCTGAGACTTGATGTTTGCCACGGTGCGGATCCTTTCAAAAATCTTGTTCCTAGAGGCCTCTTAAGAACTAGGTAGGTGGGAAGTGGGGGTTCCGCACCAGACACGGCGAGGTCAACTAGAGCAGTATAGCAGAGCAAACGCCCATGGAACCATCTATTTGCCCCGATGTGCCCGCTTCGAATTTTCCACGAGCAATTTTCATATACGCATTGACGCAGGCAAGACGCACGGGGCATGCGCTATTATGTCTCGCATGAAGACGACAGACACCTCACACATCCGCAACTTCTCAATTGTTGCGCACATAGACCATGGCAAGTCGACCATCTCGGACCGCATCCTGGAGCTCACGCACACGGTGGACGAACGAGACATGGCCGATCAGCTCCTCGATACCATGGACATCGAGCGCGAGCGCGGCATCACCATCAAGTCGAACGCCGTGCGCGTGGTCTACGATGCCGACGACGGGGAGTCCTACCAGTTCAACCTCATCGACACCCCGGGTCACGTGGACTTCACATACGAGGTCTCGCGTTCGCTTGCCGCCTGCGAGGGCGCCGTGCTCGTGGTTGACGCCACACAGGGCGTGGAGGCGCAGACCGTCTCCAATGCAACGCTAGCCATGAATGCCAACCTGGACATCGTGCCCGCCATCAACAAGATAGACCTCCCCTCAGCCCACCCAGAGGAGGTCAAGAAGGAGATCGAGGAAGACCTTGCCATCCCGGCCGACGATGCGGTGCTCGTCTCGGGCAAGACCGGCGAGGGGATTCACAACCTTCTCGAGGCCATCGTCTATCTTGTCTCGCCGCCAAAGGGAGATGCCAAGGCACCGCTCAAGGCGCTCATCCTGGACTCCTACTTTGACGAGTATCGCGGCGTGGTGGCCACGGTGCGCGTCTTTGACGGCTCCATCAAAAAGGGCGACCACCTGCGCATGATGGCGCTCGGTGACACCTTCCTCTGCGACGGCGTGGGCTGCAAGCGCCCGATGGAGACCCCGCTTGACGAGCTTGGCGTGGGTGAGGTTGGCTACGTGGTTACGGGCCTCAAGGACCCTGCCCTCGTAAAGACCGGCGACACCATCACGTACGAGGACCGTCCCTGCGCAGAGGCCTGCCCCGGCTACCACGAGGCTAAGCCCATGGTCTTCACGGGGCTTTTCCCCATCGACAACAAGCAGTACGAGAACCTGCGTGACGCCCTCGAGAAGCTCAAGGTGAACGACCCCTCGCTCATTTGGGCTCCCGAGACGAGCGTGGCGCTGGGCTTTGGTTTCCGCGTGGGATTCCTCGGCCTTCTCCACATGGAGGTCGTCAAGGAGCGCCTCGAGCGCGAGTTTGGCCTCGACCTCATTGCCACCTCGCCCTCGGTTGACTACCACGTGTACAAGACCGACGGCGAGATGGTCGACATTACGAGTCCCCAGGACCTTCCCGACGTCACGCGCATCGACCACATCGAGGAGCCCTATCTCAAGGCCAAGGTCATCGTGCCGCCAGACTTCATGGGCGCCGTGATGCAGCTGGTAATTGATCACCGCGGCGAGACCAGCGACATGGTCTACCTCTCGGAGAAGTCCGTAGAGATTCACTTTGACATTCCGCTGGCAGAGCTCATCCTCGACTTCTTCGACCAGCTCAAGAGCCGTACCAAGGGTTACGCCTCGCTTGACTACGAGATTGGCGACTACCGCACGAGCGACCTCGTGAAGCTGGACATCCTTCTTGCTGGCGAGGAGGTGGACGCACTCTCGTTCATCGTTCCGCGCGACCGTGCCTACGACATGGCCAGGAGCCTCTGCGACAAGCTCAAGGAGATCATCCCGCGCCAGCAGTTTGAGGTTCCCATCCAGGGGGCAATCGGCAACAAGATCATTGCCCGCTCCACGGTGAAGGCAGTGCGCAAGGATGTTCTCGCCAAGTGCTACGGCGGTGACATCTCGCGCAAGCGCAAGCTCCTCGAGAAGCAGAAGGAGGGCAAGAAGCGCATGAAGTCCATCGGTTCCGTCGAGGTACCGCAGGAGGCCTTCCTTGCCGTCCTCAAGGTGGACGACGAATGACGCCTTCCCAAGTCCTGGCTGAATGGGGGCCGGCTGCGGGACTGCTTGCCGCACCAGCTGCTCTGCCAGCGCAAACAGATGGGCTTAACCTCAAGTCGAGGTTTAGACTTAAGCCTTTTCTCATGGCTCCCATGGCGGGCGTCTCTGACGCTGCGTATCGCACCATGGCCCGTGCTGGCGGTGCTGGCCTTGCCTACACCGAGATGGTCTCCTGCGCAGGGCTTCACTACGGTGGCGAGAAGACCTGGGAGCTCGTCGAGCCTGCGGAGACGGAACCGGACATCGCGGTGCAGTTGTTTGGCTCCAAGCCCGAGCTCTTCCGAGAGGCAGCGGCAAGCGTTTGTGAGCGCCTGGGAAACCGTCTTGCCCTTATCGACATCAACATGGCCTGCCCCGTCCCCAAGGTGACCAAAAAGGGGGAGGGGTCTGCGCTGCTCGACAACCCAGAGCTTGCGGCCTCGCTTGTGCAGGCATGCATTGAGGGATCTGGTGCGCAGGTGCCGGTGACGGCGAAGATTCGTCGCGGTCGCCGTATGGGCGAGGAGGTTGCGCCGGAGTTTGCCAGGGCAATGGAGGCCGCTGGCGCCTCGGCAATCGCCGTCCACGGGCGCTTTGCCAACCAGCTCTATCATGGCGAGGCGGACTGGGGGTGCGTGAGCCGAGTGGTCAAGGCGGTGAGCGTGCCGGTCATTGGGTCTGGCGACGTCTCGTCTGCCCAGGCGGGGGCACGCATGCTTGCGGAGACCGGCGCCTCCGCTGTCATGGTTGCCCGCGGGAGCTACGGAAACCCCTGGATTTTCCGCGATGCAGCGGCGCTTCGTTTGGGCGAGAGCCCTGCGCCGCATGACGCGCGCGAGAAGATCGCTGCGTTCCGGTGCCACGTGCGGCTACTTTCCGCTACGGGAGCGAACCTCAAGCGGGCCCGGAGCCTTGCCGGATGGTACTTGCGTGGCATGCCGGAGGCGGCCCGCCTGCGTGGCATGGCCGTCACCTGCCTCACCCTTGAGGACTACCTAGCCGTTGCCGACGAGGCAGAGCGGATGCTTTGCGATGCCGAGTAGCGGTTCGGGTGGCATTGGGTCCGAGTGGCGGGCTCGCCTTTCTGCAAGCGGCGCGGATGCCCTGTACCTGCACATCCCCTTCTGTGCAAGGAAGTGCGCATACTGCGATTTTGCCTCGTGGGCTACAGCGCGTGGGGATGCGCTGTCTAGGCACTATGCCGAGGCACTGGAGAGGCAGGTTGAGGAGGTCTCTCACCTTGGGCTTCTCGCAGAGTGCGAGACTGCCTACATAGGCGGTGGCACGCCCACGTTTCTGGGAGAGGCGCTAGGTGGGCTCGTCCGCTGCGTTACGAGATGCGCGCCGAGGGTTTGCGAGCTCACCTGCGAGGCCAATCCGGATTCGCTGTCGGACGCCGTGCTAAGCGATGTTGCGGCGGCTGGCTGCACAAGGCTCTCAATCGGGGTGCAGAGCCTGTGCGACGCCGAGCTATCCGAGCTGGGCAGGCTTCATGACGCGGCGCGCGCACGCGAGCGTGTCTCTGTGGCAGTCGCGAGCGGGCTGGACGTCTCGTGCGACCTCATGTGCGCCATCCCCCTCCAGACGGCCGACTCATGGCAGGCAACGCTTGAGGGTGTGGCGTCTCTGGGAGTGGGACACGTGAGCGTCTACCCCCTCCAGATCGAAGACGACACGGCGCTTGCGCGGAGGGTTGGAGACGAGCAGCCCTCATGGAACTCTCCGGATACGCAAGCGTCGCGTATGGAACAGGCTCAATCTGTACTTGAGAGTTATGGGTTCCGCAGGTACGAGGTGGCGAGCTACGCTCGCCTGCCCGAGAAGGAATGCAGCCACAACAAGATGTACTGGACCGGACGGCCATACCTTGGATTGGGAACCGGTGCCGCATCAATGCTTACGGCAGAGGGTTACAAGAGGCTTCTTGAGGCTTGCCCTCAGCTTGGACCTCTACCAGAGGGTATGGCTCGTGCGCGTCTCAAGGTCGTCTCTGGTCGAGAAGAGGTTGCAAGGGGTGCCACCCTTTCGTCTTTGGCGTTCGAGGAGGAGTTCCTGACTGAGCGGCAGGCTGTCGCCGAGGACCTCATGCTGGGTGCTCGCCTCGCCTGTGGGCTTGACGCTGGGCTTGGTACCTATGCGCGCGAGCTTCTCGGCCCATGTGTTGACAAGACGCTCGACCGCCTTGTACGGGAGGGATACCTCGACGATGCCCTTGCGCCCACCCAGAAGGGCTGGCTTCTCGGCAACGAGCTTTATGGGGAGCTGTGGGACCTTGCGGGCGACACCGGGACGGCCACGAGGCGAAGCACGTAGCCTTGCCACCTGCTGCGATTCCCGCACCTCCACTCGCTACCAAAACCCGCCTTCGGGCGAGAAAATGCCGCCCGAGCGAGGGTTTCCGACGGAATCCCGTACGAGACGCGCGCCCCGGCGCCAAAACGGCGCCGGAGGGGGCCGTTGCAGCAGCAACCCCGTATGAGACGCGCCCTTCGGCATCGCACGGGCGGCAACTACGTTTGCCCTGTCACATCACGGATGGGCGCGAAACATCTTGATTTGTTGCGGCGCGCGCGGCATGCTAGCTGCAGCTGCGCAGACATGCGCCTCAGCGGGAGACGGGTCAGGAAGGGGAGAACATGGCTGGTGAGCGCACCGATGTCATCTCGTGGGACGAGTTCTTCATGCGAGTTGCCATTGCGGCAAGCCTGAGGAGCAAGGACCCCAACACGCAGGTGGGAGCCTGCATCGCTGACACCAACCATAGGATCCTTTCTGTGGGCTACAACGGCACGCCGTCCGCCCTTGCCGACGCGGATTTCCCCTGGGGTACCTCGAACGACCCGCTCCATGACAAGCACAGCTACGTCATCCATGCTGAGGCCAACGCCATTCTCAACTACCGCGGCTCGCTCAAGGACATGGCCCATGCCACCGTCTACGTGACGCTCTTCCCGTGCCACGAGTGCGCGAAGACCCTTGTTCAGGCGGGTATCGGCGAGGTCGTCTACCTGGACGACAAGTACGAAGGCACCGAGGACAACCTCATCTCCAAGCATGTCCTCGACGAGTGCGGCGTGACCTATCGTCCCATCGGCATCGACCTCTCGGCCGCGTCGCAGCGATGAGACAAAGGGACTGTCCCTTTGTCTCACGTGGTAAATGCGTTGGGCTGGGAGGCACGCTGTATAGAATTGCTGCCTTCCGGCTACAATCGTGCGAAGTCGGACCCACGGAGGGCCCGCCCCCAAGCATCGGCAGGAGACTTCGCATGGCTTCGATGAACGACAAGGACTACTACGCTATTCTCGGCGTCGAGAAGGACGCCTCGACAGAGGATATCCGCAAGGCCTTCCAACAGAAGGCGCGCAAGCTTCACCCCGACGTCAACAAGGCACCTGACGCAGAGGAGAAGTTCAAGGAGGTCTCTGAGGCCTACGCCGTTCTCTCTGACCCCGAGAAGCGCTCCCGTTACGATGCCATGCGTGCCGGCTCCCCGTTCGCCGGCGCAACGGGCTCGGCTGGCTCTCCGTATGCCGGTGGCTACGGCGGCGGAGACCCCTTCGGCTGGGGCTTCCCCTTTGGCTCCAACGGATATACGCGCCGCACCTCGACCCGCGGGCGCTCTCGTTCCTACAATCCGCGCGTTGGTGCGGACGTCGTCTTTGACCTTACGCTCGATGCTGCGACAGCCGAGAAGGGCGTCAGCCGTGGCGTCACCTACCAGCGCTACGCCGCGTGCGAGGTGTGCCACGGCAAGGGCTCCGTCCAGGCAGAGCACTCCGAGACCTGCCCGACCTGCCACGGAACGGGTCGCATCTCCGCTGACCTGTCCGGAATCTTTGGCTTTGGCGTCATGGATATAAAGTGCCCCGAGTGCGAGGGCACCGGTCGCGTTGTCGCGGACCCCTGCGAGGCCTGTGGGGGGTCGGGTCGCGTGCTTACGGCAAGCGAGGTTGTGTTCAATGTTCCTGCTGGCTCCCACGACGGCGACCTCGTTCGCGTGAAGGGCATGGGTAACGCTGGAACCAACGGCTCGGCTGCCGGAGACTTTGTCTGCAGGGTCGTGGTCCCTGAGGAGCGCCTTAACCCATACCAGGCTTCGGGCTTCAGGGTCCTTGGCTTTGACCTGCCGTTCCTCGTCTTTGGGGCGCTCTCTAACTCACTCGCGGGGCTTCTCGTCTTCATCCTCGTTATTGCTGCGGTTGGCGTCGCGTTCATTGTGCGTGGTGGTGGGCTCAAGACCAACTCCCGCTGGTGGAGAAACGCCCTGGCCTCTCTGGGGAACGGCGCCGCAAACGGACTCCTTATCGCCCTGCTCATGGTCTCGATGTTCTCGTGCACGGCTGCTGGGCCCGGCGTGAGGTACTACGGCTACATCTGGTAGCCAGCACAGAGTAGGCCGCCTGGCTTTTCTCGCGTTCGCTTGGCGCGCCTTTGGGTAGAGAAGACCCTTGTACGCGCCGCTATGGCGGCGCCTTGTCTGCAGGTTGGCCCCGTGGGGTCGGGGCGATTTCGGGAGTTTGGTGAGAGTGGAATCGAAGAAGGACTACTACGAGGTCCTTGGCGTGCCTCGTGACGCGGACGCAAAGACGATAAAGCGGGCGTTTCTCAAGAAGGCACGGGTGCTTCACCCCGACGTCTCCGACGACCCCAATGCAGAGGAGAAGTTCAAGGAGGTCAACCAGGCGTACTCCGTTCTCTCCGACGAGCGCAAGCGCGCAAACTACGACCGCTATGGCGATGAGAACGGCCCCGCAGGCTTTGGCTCCGACTACGTCGATATGTCCGATATTTTCAACGGCTCGGGCTTTGGCATCGATGACATCTTCGACTCGTTCTTCGGTGGCGGCGCCTCTGGCAGTGCTGGCGGGCGTGCCGCTCGCACGCGCGGTCGTGACATGGGCATCCGCCTCACGGTGACCCTCGCCGAGGCTGCCTCTGGCGTCACCAAGACGCTCGCCTACGATCGCCTTGCCCCCTGCGATGACTGTGGCGGCACCGGCGTCGCCGAGGGTGGCCATGAGCGCACCTGCGACCGCTGTCACGGCACCGGTCGCGTCATCGAGGTCCAGCGCACCATCTTTGGCCAGATGCAGACCCAGACCACCTGCCCCGTATGCCATGGCTCGGGCAAGGTCGTCGACAAGCCCTGCGAGACCTGCGAGGGCCAGGGTCGCACCCCCTCGCGTGAGACCGTCGAGGTCAAGGTGCCTGCCGGCGTCCACTCGGGCCAGACCATCCGCATAGCCGGCAAGGGCGAGGCGGGCGTGCGCGGCGATACCTCTGGTGACCTCGTTGTGAGCATCGAGGTCGCGCAGGACGAACGCTTTGAGCGCCAGGGCGACGACCTCTACACCACCGTGCGCGTGGACGCACTCCAGGCAATCGTGGGCACCACAGTCACGGTCGACGGCATCATGAGGGGCGAGCGCGTCAAGGTCGAGATTCCCGCGGGCTGCCAGTACGGCCAGCAGATCAAGGTGGAGCGCCGCGGCATGCCGCGCCAGGGCATGATCTCTCGCGGTAGCCTGATTGCCGTGGTGCAGGTGGTTGTCCCCACCGACCTCGACAAGCGCCAGCTGCTCGACATCGCAGGCATCGTCGCGGAGCGCACGCTTGGCGAGGAGGGCAACGCCTCCGAGGGCGAGACGTTCGCCGAGGAGGAGGGCGACTCTCCCGCCAGGGACGAGGAGGCCGAGCACCTTGCCGGCGAGCGCTGGACCGCACCCAAGAACCCCTTCAAGGACGCCAAGCGCAAGTCGCGCTCCCGCAGCAAGGGCGGTCGCAGGTGAGCGCCGGGCCCTCTCACTCCATGCGGCGTGAAGCTGCGGGCGCTGCCGGTGAGCAGAGCGCCCACGCTGGCCTCCCCTCTGTTGCCTATGTGAACCTTGGCTGTCGCGTCAATCGTGTCGAGACGGACCTCATTGCCGACGAGCTCGCGCGCGCCGGCCTTGCGGTCGCTCCCGAGGAAGATGCCCAGGCGGTGGTTATTAACACCTGCGCCGTTACGGCCGAGGCCGAGGCCAAGGCCAGAAAGGCCGTGCGCCATGCGGCGTCGCTGCCGCAAGCCCCGCTTGTGGTGGCTACCGGTTGCGTGGCAAACCTCTTTGCCGACGAGCTTGCCGCCCTTGCGCCCAACGTGACGGTCGAGCGGGATAAGTCGCGCGTTCCTTCCACGGTCCTCGAAGGCCTGGGAGCGGGCATCTTTGCGGTGGGCGATGACGGCGAGCTTCTCGGCGGCGTATCGGCATCACCTGCCTCAACCCCCACGCCCACTGGCCGCACGCGTCCCGGCATCAAGATCCAGGACGGCTGCGACAACCGCTGCACCTACTGCATCGTGTGGAAGGCGAGAGGGGCTTCTCGCTCCGTGGACGCCGCTCGAGTGCGCGAGCTTGTGCTCCGCTCACTCGAGCGCAAAGCCAGCGAGGTCGTGCTCACGGGCATCAACCTGGGCGTATATCGCTCCCAGCTGCCAGATGGCCGTGAGGTTGGGCTTCCCGGGCTTCTCGCCTGGCTGCTTGAGACCACGCCTGTGGGGCGCATAAGGCTCTCTTCCATCGAGCCGCCCGACGTCACCGACGACCTCCTCTCGACTATGGTAGCATCCAGCGGCCGCATTGCGCCCTTCCTGCACATCTGTCTGCAGTCCGGCTGTGATGCAACGCTTGGGCGCATGGCGCGGACCTACGACACGGCGTTCTTCCGCGCCGCCGTCGAGCGTGCCCACGAGCTTCTGCCCCAGGCGTCCCTGGGGACAGACCTCATCGTGGGATTCCCGGGCGAGACGGACGAGGAGTTTGAGCAGTCGCTCACGTTCTGCCGCGAGATGGGCTTTTCGCGCATGCACGTCTTTAGGTACTCCAAGCGCCCGGGTACGCCGGCCGCCACCGAAGAGGGCCAGGTAGACCCCCATGTGATGGCCGAGAGAAGCGCCCGTGCCCGCGAGCTTGCCCATGAGCTGCGCGCACAGGAGGCTGCTCGTCTTGTTGGCACGGAAGACCTCGTCTGCGTGCAGGCGCCGTTCCGCGGAGTCTCCGGTGGGCTCTTCGATGTCACGCTAGATACCGAGGCTCCCATTGATGCCATCGTCCCCGTGCGCCTAACGGGCGTCTCGCCTGACGGGACCACCCTTCTGGGCCATGTGTGCTCGCAGGAGGAACGCACCCTGTGACGTGCCCCGAGCCATCCGTTTGGCTATGATTGGTTTCTGCGGCCGCGCACCCTAGCGCTGCGTGCCGCGCTTGACTGTCTGCACGTTCGCCTGCGTCTAGCCCGGAGGAGCATGGAACCCACCCGCGTCCGCCTCACGATACCCGATACTGTTGACCCCACGGCCCTCATGGGCCCGGCCGACAGCCATCTGCGCCGCATCGAGAGCGCGTTTGACGACGCCATGGTCGTGGTGCGCGGCAACCAGGTGCTCATTGTTGGCCCGGCAGATCAGGTCGAGCAGGTAACCTCCGTCTTCTCGCAGCTCATCAAGGCAGTCGAGGGAGGGGAAATTCCCACCTCCGATGAGGTCGACATCCTTCTTGGTCAGGTGACGCACGGCGTGCGCCACGACCGCGGGCATGCGGGCGACGTCATTCTCAGCCATCATGGGCGCCCCGTGCGGCCAAAGACTGCAGGACAGCGTCGTTACGTGGAGGCAATACGTTCGAACTCCATCACCTTTGGCGTGGGGCCGGCCGGCACGGGCAAGACCTACCTGGCCATGGCAATGGCGGTTGCTGCCCTCAAGCGCCACGAGGTGAGTCGCATCGTGCTCACAAGACCTGTTGTTGAGGCGGGGGAGTCCCTGGGCTTTCTCCCTGGCACGCTCGAGGAGAAGCTCGACCCCTACGTGCGGCCACTCTACGACGCCCTTCTCGACATGGCAGACGCCGAGAAGGTCGCCACCTACATGGAGCAGGGCACCATCGAGATCGCTCCTCTCGCCTTTATGCGCGGGCGCACGTTTAGCGACGCCTTCGTAATCTTGGACGAGGCGCAGAACACCACGCCCCAGCAGATGAAGATGTTCCTCACCCGCATGGGCTTCTCATCCAAGTTCGTGGTCACGGGCGACGCCACGCAGCGCGACCTGGTGGGCCCGGGCGGCCTTGACCAGGTGCGCGAGGTACTCGCGGGGATCGACGGTATCGAGTTTGTGGACCTCGACCGCAATGACATAGTGAGAAACGCCCTGGTAGCCCGCATTGTGGACGCATACGACCGCGCAGCGGCCGAGCGTGGTACAAAGGCGGCTGGAAAGGGGGCCAACCATGGCAAACGAGTATGACATCACTGCTGAGGAGGGCATGGACGCACCCATTAGCGAAGACGAGATTCGCGCCGACCTCGACCGCGTGCTTGCGGAGGAAGGCGTAGACCGCGACTGCCTGGTCTCCGTATCCATCGTGGGCGACGAGCGCATCCGCGAGCTCAATGCCGAGTGGCGCGGGCGTGACGTGGCAACCGACGTCATCTCGCTTGAGTGCGAGCGCCCGGATGACCCGGACCTTGCTCCCGGCGAGCCCTGCGAGCTCGGCGACATCGTCCTTGCCCCAGACTACATTGCTCGCCAGGCAACGCGCTTTGGAACTACGGCGGCAGACGAGTTCCGCCTGCTTCTTGTACACGGAACCCTGCACCTTCTTGGCTACGACCACCTTGAGGACGATGAGGCTGAGGTCATGGAGGCGCGCGAGGATGCCCTGCTCGCCCTGCTCCCGCATGACGGCACCACGCGACCCGTCACGCTCACCAGGCACCGCGAGGGGGTAGACGAGTGATTCCCGGGTCGAACAACGACCATCCGTCGTTTCGCAAGAGCTTCCTCTTCGCCATCCAGGGCTTCAGGACGGCTGTGCGCACCGAGCGAAACATCAAGGTGATGATCGGCGGCGGTATTGGCGCCATCGTGGCTGGCTTTGTGGTGGGCCTTGACCCCCTGAGCTGGGCGATCGTGCTCATGTGCTGTGGGGTGGTCATCTCAGCGGAGCTTCTCAACACCGCCGTCGAGACCGTGGTCGACCTGGTGTCGCCCGAGTTCCACCCGCTTGCGGGCAGGGCAAAGGACATTGCGGCGGCAGCAGTGTGGGTGCTCTCGGTACTCGTCGCTTTGGTGGGCATCATCGTCTTTGCAAATGCAATCTTTTTCTAGAATGAGACAAAGGGAAACTCCCTTTGTCTCATTGAGGAGCAGCACGTGGAAAACAACAAAGACAGCAACATGCCCTTCAGGAGCGGCTTCGTGGCACTTGTCGGCAGGCCCAACGTGGGCAAGTCGACGCTGGTCAACGCCTGCATGGGCGAGAAGGTTGCCATCACGAGCCCCGTGGCGCAGACCACGCGCAAGCGTCTGCGTGCCGTGGTGAACACGCCCAACTCGCAGCTCGTTATCATCGACACGCCGGGTCTCCACAAGCCCAAGGACAGCCTTGGCAAGGAGCTCAATCAGGCTGCCCTGGCCGAGCTCGCCGATGCTGACGTGGTTGCCTTTCTCGTCGACGCGACCAAGCCGGTTGGCACGGGTGACGCCTGGGTTGCACGCCACGTCGACGGTTCCGAGGCAGACTTCAAGCTCCTGGTGATCACCAAGGCCGACAAGGCGACGCCAGAGCAGGTCACCTCCCAGCTTGCCGCCGCGCGCGAGCTTGCGCACTTCGACGACGAGCTGGTCATCTCGGCGCGCGAGGGCTTCAACGTCGACGCGTTCGTGAAGCTTGTCTCGGCGCATCTGCCCGAGGGTCCCAAGTGGTTCCCCGACGACATGGACACGGACGCCACACCCGAGGACCTTGTGGCAGAGTTTGTGCGCGAGAAGCTCTTCCTCAACCTCCGTCAGGAGGTGCCGCACTCGATTGGCGTCATCTGCGACGACATCGAGTACGCCAAGGACGGCCACGCCTCCGTGACGGCGACCGTACTCGTCGAGCGCGAGGGTCAGAAGGGCATCGTGGTGGGCAAGGGCGGCTCCATGATCAAGCTGGTGGGTACCGAGGCGCGCCGCGATGTCGAGCGCCTGCTCGGCTGCAAGGTCTACCTGGACCTCTCCGTGCGCGTCCAGCCCCAGTGGCGCCGTGACGCCAATGAGATCCGCCGCCTGGGCTACAGCGCCGAGGACTAGGGGAGTAGACCACCCATGCCCGGCCGGCGCACACACCGCACCCGCGGCATCGTGCTCGACCACGTTAAGCTGGGAGAGCAAGATCTCATCGTGACGCTGCTCACGGCCGACGGCGCCCGGGCGCGGGCCGTCGCGAAGGGTGCCCGCAAGCCTGGCGGTCGTCTGGCGGCGCGTGTGGAGCTCTTCTCCGAGACGGACTTCCTTCTGGCCTCGGGCAGGAACCTCGACATCGTTTCCGAGGCAACCCTTGTGGACCCGCACGAGCGGCTGCGCGGGGACCTGGAGCGTGTGAGCGCCGCATCGGCCGCCTGCGAGGTGGCGCGCCTCACATCGTTTGAGGACGCCGAGGATTCCTTTGTCTACCCTCTGCTGTCGCGTGCGCTTAGGGCGCTGGAAGAGGCGGCTGACCAGGCACACCTCGACCTTTCCGTTGCCGCTTACGTGTTTAAGGTGCTGGCGCATGAAGGCTGGCGGCCAGAGCTTGACCATTGCATTGCCTGTGGGGACCCATCCCCGCTGTGGTTCTCCGCAGCGGCCGGTGGCGCCCTCTGCGAGAGCTGCGCACGCGAGGTCCCAGGGGCAGAGCCCGTCTCGCCGTCTCAGCTTGCCTGGATGCGCGCGCTTATCGGCTCGACCTTTGACCAGCTCCTTGCCGCAGACGTTAGCGCCGAGTGCGCGCTTTGGCTTGTGGGGTGTGCCCACATGTGGGCGGCCACACACCTTGACGCACGTCTCAAAGCGTTTGAGTTCATGCTTGCTCTGTAAGGAACAAGGACGATGCTGCCACTCACGTCATCAACGCGATTGTTGAGAAATTATGCAGGTTTGAGTGCTTATACTTTCGTTCAGCTAGATGTCTGGCCATTTGTGACCCCGGAGGTAGCCCCAATGAGATCTGCGGCGAGATGCAAGAACGCGCTACTTGTCTTTGCAGTCATCTTGACCTGTGTGCTTGCGGTTCCTTCCATGGCGCTTGCAGCTGATTCTGTAGACGCGTCGGGAAAAGAGGCTTCGGTATCCGAAAGCGCTGATGCGACCAAGCCTATATGGGAGTTCTCCGGCGTCGAGCTCTCCTCCTCCAGCGTCACCTCCGGCGAGGCCGTGACGGTCACCCCGCAGGTCACCGGCGACCTCGGCGGCGCCGAGTACAACTACGTGTGGTCCTACGGGGGCGGCTGGGACCTCTGGGGCTCCACCGTCAGGGACACCGGGAGGGGCACCAATGAGGCCACGGGGACGCTGACGCTGACCAAGCCGGGCGCCTACACGGTCTACGTGGACGTGACCGACCGCGCGGGCGAGAAGAGGACGATGTCCGCGACGCTCGAGGTGGCCCCGCCCGAGTGGTCCTTCACCGGCGTGAGCCTCTCGGCCTCCAGCGTGACCTCCGGCGAGGCCGTCACCGTGACACCCGTCACCTCGGGCGACCTCGGCGGCGCCGAGTACAACTACGTCTGGCAGCGGGACGGCTCCTGGGCGGAGGGCGAGTGGGGCTCCACCGTGCTCTCGGGCGGCTCCGGCACGCCCGACTCCTCCGCGACCCTCTCCTCCGAGGTCTCCCGCCCCGGCACCTACACGGTCTACGTGGACGTGACCGACCGCTCCGGGCAGACGCGCACCATGTCCGCGACGCTCGAGGTCGCGTCGCCCGAGTGGTCGTTCTCCGGCGTCGAGCTCTCCTCCTCCCGCGTCACCTCCGGCGAGCCCGTGACGGTCGCCCCGCAGGTGACCGGCGACCTCGGGGGCGCAACGTACAACTACGTCTGGCAGCGGGACGGCTCCTGGGCGGAGGGCGAGTGGGGCTCCACCGTGCTCTCGGGCGGCTCCGGCACGCCCGACTCCTCCGCGACCCTCGCCTCCGAGGTCTCCCGCGCGGGCACCTACACGGTCTACGTGGACGTGACCGACCGCTCTGGCGAGAAGAGGACGATGTCCGCGACGCTCGAGGTGACGCCCCCCGAGTGGTCCTTCACCGGCGTAAGGGTCTCCTCCCCGCGCGCCAGGGTCGACGAGCCCGTCACCGTGACGCCCCAGGTGTCCGGCGACCTCGACGGCGCCACGTACAACTACGTGTGGTCCTACGGGGGCGGGTGGGACCTCTGGGGCTCCACCGTGAGGGACGAGGGCAAGGCGACAGCCGACCCCACCGGCACCCTCTCCCTCTACCGCCCCGGCCGCTACGTCCTCTACGTGGACGTGACCGACCGCGCGGGCGAGACGCGCACCATGTCCGCGGAGGTTGAGGCCTACGACGACTCCTGGTCGCTCGACGGCGTCACCGCCGCGCCGGCGGAGGTCGTGGCCGGCGACGAGGTGACCTACGCGCCGCGGGTCTCCGGAGACGCCTCCGGCCTCAGGTACAACTACGTCTGGCAGTGGGAGGGCTCCTGGGCGTCCGGCGACTGGGGCTCCACGGAGCTCTGCACCGGCTCCGACACGGACGAGGCCTCCCACACCGGGGCCCTCGGCTCGCCCGGGCGCTACACCCTCTACGTGGACGCCGTCTCAGCGCGCGGCGAGAGGCGCACCGCCTCCACGCGGGTCGTGGCCTGGGGCGTGACGGGGGTCTCCGCCTCCGGCTCCGCCGCCTCCGGCTGGACGGCCTCGGCCGACCTCTTCGAGGGCCACGGGGTCCCCGGCACCCTCTACCGCTTCCGCTGGGCCTCCGCCGACGGCTCCGCCTCCGGCACGCTTCAGGATTGGTCGAGCACGGCTTCGGTGAGCTTCTCGCGTGACACCCTTAACTCCAGCGCTACGGCCTATGAGATCTACCTTGACGTGAAGTATCCCAACGGCACACAGCCGAGCTTCTCTGCCGAGGTTCACAAGTCTGGCTGGTTCACCTCTGCTGGATCCTGGCATTATGCGTATGACTCCGGTGCCGAAGCAACCGGTTGGGCAAGCATCAACGGCGCCTGGTACTACTTCAACAGCTACGGAGTCATGCAGACGGGCTGGCTCAACTGGGGTGGGAAGTCGTACTACCTCGATCCATCAACCGGGAAGATGGCAACCGGGTTTGCTGCCGGGAGTTACTTTGACCCGGATGGCGCTTGGCTGTGCTATTCCTGGGAGGCCAGCTCTGCCGTGAATATTGCCAGGTCCGTGGGCAGCCCAACTAACTACCTTCTCCTCATTGACAACTCGAACTGCATAACCTGGGTCTTCAAGTGGGTCAACGGCGATTGGTGCGCCATCTACAAGTGGGTTTGCTCGCCCGGAAAGGCATCGACGCCTACGGTCCGCGGCACTTATTACATTGGTTCTCGCGGCTACAGCTTTGGCCAAGGCTTCACCTGCTACTACTGGACCCAGTTCTATGGAAACTACCTGTTCCACTCCGTTCTGTACTATGAGGGCTCTCGTACGGTGATGGATGGAACGCTTGGTGTCCCGGCCTCGCATGGCTGCGTCCGTCTCGACATCAACAACGCGTACTGGATTAACCAGAACATCCCTCCTAACACCAGGGTCTACAGCTACTAGCCGGTAGCTTCACGCACCTCGTATGCGGCGATTGTGTGGGCACGACCGCCGCTGCGAGGTGCGTGCTATCATACCTAGGTCATTACCCCGCACCTAGCGGCCCGCCAACTGCCTGGCGACCGTCTCGGTCCGGGGCGTATCCAAAGAACGAAAGGGGTTCACATGGCAGTCACCAAGGAGCGCAAGGCCGAGCTCATCAAGCAGTACGGCAAGGACGAGAAGGACTCCGGCTCCGCAGCCGTCCAGGTTGCCCTGCTCACCGAGCGCATCAAGGGCCTCACCGAGCACATGAAGAGCCACAAGAAGGACTTCCACACTCGTCGCGGCCTGCTCATGCTCGTCGGTAAGCGTCGTCGCCTGCTTTCCTACATCAAGGCTCAGGACATCGAGGAGTATCGTTCCCTCATCAAGAGCCTCGGCATCCGCGACAACATCCAGTAAGTGTTCTAAGGGGGCGCCTGCGGGCGCCCCTTGCTTGTGCGCCCGAGAGAAGCGAGGGCGCGCCGCGGGCGTGCGATGCGTCGCACACGCTTTTATCGTCCCCGCGCGTGGTGCGGAGGCCCGCAAGACGGCCCGTCTGCAATGGGGCAGGCGGAGATAAGAGGAAACGTATGACAAAGGTTACACACGAGTTCGACCTCTACGGAAAGCACTACGCTCTCGAGGCGGGCGAGCTCGCAAAGCAGGCCACGGGCGCCTGCCTGGTGAAGTGCGGGGACTCCACCGTCCTCGTGACCGCCGTGGTCTCGAAGGAGCGCAAGGACTACGACTTCTTCCCCCTGACGGTCGACTTCATCGAGAAGATGTACGCCGTGGGCCGCATCCCCGGCGGATACCTCAAGCGTGAGGCCAGGCCCTCCGAGAAGGCAACCCTCACGGCCCGCATGATCGACCGCCCGCTGCGCCCGTCCTTCCCCGACGGCTTCCGCAACGAGGTGCAGGTTGTTGCCACCCCGCTCGTGGCAGACCAGATCCACTCCGTCGACACCATCTGCGTGATGGGCGCCTCTGCAGCCCTCACTGTTGGTGGCGTGCCCTTCGAGGGCCCGCTTGCCTGCGTGCGCATTGGTCGCAACCCCGAGACGGGCGAGTTCCTCGTGAACCCCACCTACGAGGAGCGCGACACCTCCGACCTCGACCTTGAGCTTGCCGGTTCGTCCACGTTCATCTCCATGCTCGAGGCTGGCGCTAAGGAGATTAGCGAAGAGGATATGCTCGCCGCCATGGCGTTTGGCCAGGAGGCCATTGCCGCCTTCTGCGAGGAGGAGAAGAAGTTCTTCGCCAAGTGGGAGGAGGCCAACGGCCCCATCGTCAAGAAGGAGTACGTCCTCGACGAGCCCATCCCCGAGGTCCACGACCGCATCTTCGCGCACTTCGACGAGATGAGCGCCGCCCTCAAGGACGCCGACAAGCTCTCCCGCATGGGCAAGGTCGAGGCCCTCAAGGAGTCCATCAAGGCCGAGTTCACCGAGGACGAGCAGGCTCAGTGGAGCCGCGCCATCGCCGTCGAGCTCAAGGGCCTCGAGAAGCACGCCATGCGCAAGATGGTCGTTGAGACCGGCGAGCGCGTCGACGGCCGTACGCCCACCGAGATTCGCCCGATCATGGTCAAGCCCGACTACCTGCCCCTGGTCCACGGCTCCGGTCTCTTCCAGCGTGGCCAGACCCAGGTGCTCTCCATCTGCACCCTCGGCATGCTCAACGAGTGGCAGCGCCTTGACACCATCGAGCCCGTCGACGGCAAGCGCTACATCCACCACTACAACTTCCCGCCCTACTGCACGGGCGAGACCGGCCGCATGGGCAGCCCTAAGCGCCGCGAGATTGGCCACGGTGCGCTGGCCGAGCGCGCGCTGCTTCCTGTGATTCCCTCTGAGGAGGAGTTCCCCTACACCATCCGCGTGGTCTCCGAGGTCATGGAGTCCAACGGCTCCAGCTCGATGGCTTCCACCTGCGGTTCCACGCTGGCGCTCATGGATGCCGGCGTGCCCATCAAGCGCCCGGTCTCCGGCGTTGCCATGGGCCTCATCCAGGAGGAGGGCAAGACCGTTGTCCTCACCGACATCCAGGGTCTCGAGGACTTCCTCGGCGACATGGACTTCAAGGTGACGGGCACCACCAAGGGCATCACCGCCATGCAGATGGACAACAAGGCCACCGGCCTCACGCCCGAGATCCTGCGCAAGGCGCTCATGCAGGCTCACGAGGGCCGCATGTTCATCCTCGACAAGATGCTCGAGCAGATCCCCGCACCTCGCGAGCACGCCAAGGACACCGCTCCCCAGATCATCAGCCTCCAGATCCCCACGGACAAGATCCGCGACGTCATCGGCTCCGGCGGCAAGGTTATCCGTGGCATCCAGGAGGACACTGGCGCCACCGTCGACATCCAGGAGGACGGTACCGTCTTCATTGCTGGCACCAACGGTGCGGGCGAGGCTGCTGCCGAGCGCATCAAGGCCATCGTCAAGGTCCCCGAGGTGGGGGAGGAGTACACCGGTCGCGTTGTGGGCATCCAGCCCTTTGGCGCCTTCGTTGAGCTGCTGCCCGGCAAAGACGGTCTGCTCCACATCTCCCGCGTTGCCAAGGGTCGCGTCGACAAGGTCGAGGACGTGCTCAACATTGGTGACGAGGTCCGCGTGAAGGTCCTTGAGGTCGATGAGAAGGGCAAGATTTCCCTCGACCGCCTCGACAAGCCCGAGGCTCCTGCCGGCTCCGGCCACAACGGCCACGACGAGGGCAACGGTCATGAGCGTTCCGAGCGCTCCGGCGAGCGCCGTCCCCGCGCGCGTCGTCACCCCGGCGACCGTGGCGAGGGCTCCTCTCGCACCAACAACGGCGGCGAGAATGGCGAGAAGCGCCAGCCGCGCCGTCACCACGAGGCTCAGTAGGCTTTTCTCGGTTCATTGCTTTATGTGGCGGGCGGTGCTCCTTTGAGTGCCGCCCGCTTTTTTGGCAGAAGGCCGTCGTCGATGCCCCTAGCTTCCCGGCTACAACCCCAAGTAACGCTGTTGAGAAGAATTCCGACACTTTTTGGTGCTAAATCACAGAGAAATGTCCATATTCTTCTCAACAGTTGTAGAAGTGCGAATCCGCCACGGAAGCGCGGCACGCACTCCGCAATCATCGTGGAGCCTCGTCACGCCTTCATCGTCTTGGTTACAATAGGTAGGCTAGAGTGCCAATGCGCCTTCTTCCCGCATTGGCTCACAAATTCGTAGCTGTTGCGGCTGGTGGTATTCGGCCACCAGGACCGCTCACTAGATAACGGCGCAAGCCGCACGTATAGACCACGAGGAAAGGATCCCTCCAGCAATGCCAAAGAAAGATTCCGCCCTCAAGATCATCCCGCTTGGTGGTCTTGACGGGATCGGCAAGAACATGACCGTTTTCGAGTACGGAAACGATATGGTCATGATTGACGCCGGCCTCATGTTCCCCGATGACGAGCAGCCAGGCATCGACCTCATACTCCCTGACTACACTTACGTCCTGGAGAACGAGGACAAGCTGCGCGGCATCATCATTACCCACGGCCACGAGGACCACACGGGTGCGCTTCCGTACTTGCTGCAGGATCTCACGCACAAGGTGCCTATCTACTCCAGCAAGCTCACACTTGGCATCATCGAGGGCAAGCTCGCCGAGCACAACATCAAGAGCCCCAAGTTCCGCGAGGTCCAGGACGGCTCTACCATCACGCTTGGCGCCTTCAACATCACGTTCTTTGCTATGACGCACTCCATCCCAGCCGCGTTTGGCGTCTTCATGAACACGCCTGCTGGCAATGTGATGCACACCGGAGACTTCAAGCTTGACCAGACGCCCATCGACGGCGTGCGACCCAACTATGCCGCCATCAACCGCTTTGCTGCCGAGGGCATTGACGTCCTGCTCTCCGATTCCACTAATGCAACGCGTCCTGGCTTCACCCCTTCCGAGGCGGCCGTGGGACCGGCGCTGCGTCACATCATCAAGAACGCACCCGGCCGCGTCTTTGTCGCCTCGTTCTCCAGCCACATCCACCGTCTGCAGCAGATCTGCGATGCCTCCGTGGCGGTTGGCCGCAAGGTCGTCGTGACGGGCCGCTCGATGGTCACCAACACCAAGGTTGCTCGCGAGCTTGGCTACCTGCGCATTGCGGACGAGAACATCATCGATGCCTATGACCTCGAGAAGCTCCCGGACGAGCAGATCGTGGTCCTCTGCACCGGCAGCCAGGGCGAGCCACTCTCGGCACTTGCACGCATGGCCAACGGCGAGCACAAGAGCCTCTCCATCCACGAGGGCGACACGGTCATCATCTCCGCCAACCCCATTCCAGGCAACGAGAAGAGCGTCCAGGCCATCATCAATTCGCTTTCCAAGCTGGGCTGCGACATCTACGACAAGAGCCAGGCCCTTGTCCACGTCTCTGGGCACGGCTCCCAGGAGGAGCTTAAGCTCATGCTTGCCATGGTGAAGCCTCGCAACTTCATGCCGGTCCACGGCGAGGCCCAACACCTGCGTGCGCACGCCAAGCTTGCCCAGCAGGTTGGCATTCCCGAGAGGAACATCTTCATCCTCGACAACGGCGACTCCCTTGAGGTGCGCCACGGCAAGGCACGTCGCGGTCCCTCTGTCGACTCCGGCGTGGTCTACGTCGATGGTCTTTCCATAACCGATGCCAACCCAGTTGTGCTTCGCGATCGCCAGCGCCTCGCACAGGATGGTGTCATCACGTGCGTTGTTGCCATCCGCTCGAGGAACCACTCCGTCGATACCATCGACCTCTCTGGGCGCGGCGTCTCCTTTGCCACGGACGAGGTACTCATGGGCGATGCCCGTGATCTTGTGCGTTCGCAGGTCGAGCGTCTTGAGAAGGGTAACGGCGCGAGCATTGACACCGTTCGCAAGGGAGTGAGAAACTCGCTCTCTAATTTCCTTTGGAGCAAGACGCACACGCGACCGATGGTGATACCGGTCGTGATGGAGGTCTAGGCACATGCCCTCGAATCGCAGATCAAACGCAGCAGGCAAGGCAGCAAAGAAGGGGTCAAAGTCGTGGGGTGCCGGCGCACGCCAGGCATCGCGCGGCCGTGCCGCCGACAAGGCCGCGCAGGGTCTCTCATCCACGCAGAACGACATCCTCGGCGTGGTCTTGGCCGTTGTTGCCGTTGCCATGTTCGTTTCGCTGGTTGCACCAACCTCGGCCATCGTGACGAGCATGGTTGGCCATGCGCTTACGCTGCTCTTTGGCACCGGTGCGATTCTTGCCCCCATAGCCCTCTTCATCTTTGCGTGCACGTTCTTCATGGACGAGGACGGCCCCATCTCCGGTCGTGTGGCGGCTGGCCTTGTGCTCATTGTTCTTGCCATCTTGGCGATGCTCTCCCTCAATCATCCTGGCGTTGCGGATAATCCCCAGATTGCACTGGCGGAGTACACGCTTGAGTCCGCCGGCGGCTATGTGGGCGGCGGCATTGCCTATGTGCTCGTGCGTCTTGTTGGCCTCATCGTTGGCAACGTCATTCTCGTTGGCGTCATCATTGCCGGTGCCGTGGTCTGCGGATTCTCGATCTCTGGTGCTGTCGCCAAGATTCACCTGCGTGCCCAGGAGGCGTCCGAGAGCCGCCGCATTGCCCGCGAGGAGCGCGCGGCCGAGCGTGAGGCTGCCCGCGAGGTAGAGCCGCCGGCACCGCAGGCAGCTGTCCCCGCAGCGCGAGCGCAGGGCTCGCTCTTTGACGAGACGGGCGAGGGTGAGACGTCCTTCATTGGCGCGCGCAAGACCAGCGTTCTTCGGCGTGGACGCTCCAAGAAGCCTGACGCCGCGGCAACCGAGGCGGGGGAGCTGGACAGCGGGGCCACGACGCTTCTTGACGCTGCTCCCACGACCCTCCTCGACATCCCCGAGAAGGGCCCAAAGGCTCGCGCTTCTCGTGCGCCTAAGGAGAAGGGAACAACCCCAGCGTTTCTGGCTGGCGGCAATGTCGCATCCAAGCGCGCGCAGGCGCCCGAGCCTGCCGTTGCCGAAGATGGCAAGGAGCTTCCGCCCGCTGACATGCTCAAGGTGAACCCCAACTCCGGCGTGAGCGCCGAGTCCGACGAGGAGCTCTCCTCCGTTGCGGCCAAGCTCCAGGGCACGCTTGAGGAGTTCGGCCTCACCTCGCGCGTGGTCGGTTGGGTTGCCGGTCCCTCGGTCACCACGTTCAAGATCGAGATGGGCGAGGGCGAGCGCGTAAGCAAGATTACCAACCTCCAGGATGACATTGCGCTCTCGCTTGCCTCCCGCTCGGTGCGCATCTTCGCACCCATCCCGGGCACCTCGCTCGTGGGCATTGAGATTCCCAACAAGACAACGCAGCCTGTCTATCTTGGAGACGTGCTGCCCTACGTCAAAGGTGGCCCGCTCGAGGCCGCGTTTGGCCGCGACTCCGAGGGCAACCCCGTTGTTGTGGACATTGCCGGCCTGCCGCACCTTCTGGTTGCAGGAACCACGGGCTCCGGCAAGTCTGTGCTGCTCAACAGCATCGTCATGACCATCCTCATGCGCGCAACACCCGAGGAGGTCCGTCTCATCATGGTGGACCCCAAGCGCGTCGAGTTCACCTACTATGCCGGCCTGCCCCACCTCTACGTGCCTGTGGTGACCGAGCCAAACAAGGCAGCAAGCGCCCTCTCCTGGGGCGTCACCGAGATGGAGCGCCGCCTCAAGGTCTTCGAGCACTACAAGGTCCGCGACATCAAGTCCTACAACCGCGACGTTGACGGTGACAAGTACGCCGACATGGAGAACCCTCCAAAGCACATGCCGTATTTCGTCATCGTGATCGACGAGCTCTCTGACCTCATGATGGTTGCCGGCAAGGACGTCGAGGCCTCAATCGTGCGCATCGCCCAGCTGGGGCGCGCTGCCGGCATACACCTCATCGTTGCCACGCAGCGCCCCTCGGCAGACGTCGTGACGGGCCTCATCAAGGCAAACATCGACAACCGCGTGGCGCTTTCGGTCGACAACGGCATGAACTCTCGCATCATCCTCGACCAGACGGGTGCCGAGCGCCTCCTCGGCCACGGCGACATGCTCTACAAGCTTCGCGGCAAGCGCCCGCGCCGTGCCCAGGGCTGCTTTGTCTCGGAGGAGGAGGTCGAGCGCGTGGTCGACTTCATCAAGGAGCACCACGACACCGACTACCACGACGATATTCTCACTGCCGTCTCGCCCATGTCACCCGGCGGCCCCAGCGAGGCTTCTGCTCCGGCGGATGACCCCCTTCTCTGGGAGGCTGCCGATATCGTTGTGAACTCTCAGCTTGGTTCCACCTCCAGCCTTCAGCGAGCGCTCTCGGTGGGGTACGCTAGGGCGGGGAGAATCATGGACATGCTCGAGAACAAGGGCGTCGTGGGGCCCGCAAACGGTTCGAAGCCGCGCGAGGTGCTTCTCGACAAGGAGGGCCTCGAGGACCTTAAGGCCGCCGAGCAGGATTTTGAGGAGGTGTAGCCCACCATGCCGTCGCGTCCGCGCTTCAGCGAGATGCTGCTTGACCGCCGTCGTCAACTTGGACTCACGGTGGGCCAGGCCTCTCAGGTCCTAAAGCTCAAGGAGCAGGTCCTCATTGCCTTCGAAGAGGGTGACTTTGAGAACATCCCCCAAAGCGGCTATGCCCAGGGCATGCTTTCGTCGTACGCCCGCTACCTGGGCCTCAATCCCCGTGAGATTGTTGACCTCTTCCAGGAGGAACTCTACGAGCACGTGCATGGCACCTCCTCGCACGAGCTGCGCCGTCGTACGCGCGACACGCAGTCTGGTCGCGGAGTCCAGGGCTACGACGTAGTCAACGAGGCCGAGTCGCGGCCCAAGGCATATGTGCAGTATCGAGGGCTGCTTCCCACCTCCGGTGGACCCGCGGGTGACATGGGTGCCTTTGCCACTACCTCTGGGCCCAGGCCCCGCACGCCATCCTCGGTGCCGCTCGCTGGCTCGAGCTACCCCGCTGGCTCCCGTAGCCAGTCACCGTCCTACTCTCATGCCGAGTACGTCTACGGCAGGCCGTACAACTCCACATCCGAGCGCGAGCGCGACGACAGCCGCGAGCGCGACAGGGACCGTTACGCCTCGCGCCAGCGTGGCAGGTACGCCCAGCAAAGGCGCCGCGTCGACGATCCGGCGAACCGCCTCTTGCGCGAGGGGCAAAACGGCGTGGAGGAGAGGCGCGAGACCGCGCGGGCTTACCGTCGCGATACGTCCCGAGCCCAGCGCCTCTACGAGCGAGACAGCGTAAGCACGAGGAGCGTGCGCGCCGGCGAGTACACCGACGACCTTCGCTACGACGACGGGGCCAGGCCCTATGATCGCGCGTCGACCATCTCCGGCAGACGCTCGTCGAGAAACATCGCCAGCGTTGACAGGCCCAAGGTACGTCGCCGCGATGACCAGCGCGGTCGCCTCTCCGGGCGCGCCCGTGGACGTGCATCTCAGGACAACCGCCGCACGACGCTCCTCGTGATCTGCGCTCTTGCGCTGGCGCTCACCCTCATCTTGGTCTTCTCAGTGCGCTCTTGCGTGAGCAACCGGTCAACGTCTCAGGAGAACAAGACGACAGTTCCCGTGAGCACCACGTCCACGGACTCCAGCTCGACCAATTCGACGTCCACGGACACCTCGTCAACGCCAACCACTACGACGACCACCCAGGGGACGGCGAGCTCTGACACCACCGCAAGCGATTCCACCACGACAACCGAGACGGATGTTACGGTCTCCGTTGCCAGCGGGGAGACCTCGTGGCTCGAGATCACAAACGATGGCACCAGCGAGGTCGCAAGTACCGTTACGGGGCCATGGGAGCAAACCTACACCGTCACGGATTCGATTACCATCCGAGCTGGCAATCCTGGGGCAGTCACTGTCACCGAGAATGGCACGCAGAAGAGCTTTGACTCTAAGGCGTCCGGCATTGGCTCTCTCACCATTCAAGGAACGCCTGCCGCCACAACCGACGGCAGTACCACGGACTCCACGACGGGTACCACCGGCGACTCATCGAGCAGCACGAGCACTACAAGCTCCACAGGCAGCACGAGCACGTCAGGCTCGCGGACGTCTGGGGGCACCACCTCGACGTCATCCAAGACGTCTGGCACTACGAGTACTTCCACGAGCAACTAGGGCAATGGGCCTCATGCGGGCCCATGGTTACGACAATCGTTTGCTGCGGGCAGAATGGTTGCGCAGCGAACGGGGGAGGATATGGCATGGCCAAGGATTCGAGCTTCGACGTCGTCTCTGTCGTTGACATGCAGGAGGTCGACAACGCCTACCAGCAGGCTACCCGTGAGATCTCGCAGCGCTACGACCTCAAGGGAACTGGGGCATCGCTCACGCTCGCTAAGGGCGAGGGTACGTTTACGGTTGAAGCTCCGTCTGACTTTGTTGCTGGCCAGGTGCGCGATATTCTCGGCTCCAAGCTCGTGAAGCGTGGAGTAGACCTCACGGCGCTGCGCTGGGACAAGCCCCAGGCGGCCTCCGGCATGAGCGTTAGGCAGCAGGGCCACCTCGTGCAAGGCATCGATGCCGATCTGGCAAAGAAGATCTCCAAGGACATCCGTGACTCCAAGATCAAGGCAAAGGCCGCAATCGAGGGCGACAAGCTTCGTGTGAGCTCTCCTTCCAAGGACGCGCTGCAGCAGGTCATCGCCCTGCTTCGCGGCAACGACTACGGCCAGCCCCTCCAGTACGTCAACTATCGATAAGGTCAATACATGCCTAGCATTCTCTTCATTACCCGCGGGTGCGCCAAGAACGAGGTCGACACTGACCGCATGCGCGCCCTTCTCCTTGGTGCCGGATACGACGAGACGGACGATCCGGACAAGGCAGATATTGCACTTATCAACACCTGCTCCTTTCTCGTCTCTGCTACGCAAGAGTCGCTCGATACCACCCTCGAGCTTGCACAGCAGGAGGAGGGGGAAGGGCATGCACTCCCCATCGTGATGTGTGGCTGCGTGCCATCCCGCTACGGCGCTCCCCTCGCTGAGGAGCTTCCCGAGGTATCCGCCTTCGTGAACGCCGACGACGAGGACGGGATCGTGGACGTCGTTGATAGCGTGCTGGGGCTCGAGCGCGACGTTGCGCCAGGCGTCCCCCAGGGCGTGCTGCGCACCGTGGACGGCGCCAGCGCCTACGTGAAGATTTCCGAGGGCTGCGATAGGTTCTGCGCGTTCTGCGCTATCCCGTACATTCGCGGGCGCTACCACTCTCGTGATGCAAAGGAGATCTGCGAGGAGGTCCACTCCCTCATGGAGGGCGGCGTGCGTGAGGTCGTGCTCATTGGGCAGGACACCGGCATCTGGGGCTCTGACTTCGACGAGCCGCGCACCCTGGCATCGCTCCTTCGCCAGGTTGCCGAGGTCGTGCGTCCCTACGGTGGCTGGGTACGCGTGCTGTACCTGCAGCCCGAGGGCATGACTGAGGAGCTCGTCTCCACGATTCGCGACGTCCCCGAGGTGCTGCCCTACATCGACATCCCCATCCAGCACTGCTCGGCCACTGTGCTCGAGCGCATGGGCCGCAAGGGGTCGGCAGAGGAGTTCTCTGATCTCTTTGCGCATCTGCGCAAAGAGATTCCCGGCATGGTTCTTCGCACGACGGCAATGGCGGGCTTCCCTGGCGAGACGGACGAGGAGGCGCAGGAGCTGCTCGACTTCCTCCAAGATGAGGAGTTTGACTACTGCTCCGTCTTCACGTACTCCCCCGAGGAGGGCACGCGTGCCG
Source organism: Tractidigestivibacter scatoligenes (assembly GCF_001494635.1). Classification (GTDB taxonomy): domain Bacteria; phylum Actinomycetota; class Coriobacteriia; order Coriobacteriales; family Atopobiaceae; genus Tractidigestivibacter; species Tractidigestivibacter scatoligenes. The sequence continues at coordinate 53,455 of NZ_LOJF01000009.1, forward strand.
CGACCATGCCCGATCAGGTCCCCGACGAGGTCAAGCTCGAGCGCACGCAGCGCCTCATCGACCTTACCGAGCAGCTTGGCTTTGCCGCTGCCGAGAGACATGTCGGCGAGCGCGTGCGCGTCATCGTTGATGGCATTGAGGACGGACCCGACGGCGCTGAGTTCATCGGCCATGCCTGGTTCCAGGCTCCAGACTCCGACGGCGTCGTTCACATCGCGAGTGGCGAGCTCTCCGTTGGCGACATAGTGACCTGCGATCTTGTCGACTCCTTCACGTACGACCTCGTTGGTGAGGTCGTTGAGGGCGAGGAGGGGGTGCGATGAGCGGCGCAACCTCCAAGGGGGATGCGTCCTCCATCTGGACCCCAGCCAACATTGTGACCTGCGTTCGCGTGGCCGCCGTCCCACTGTGGCTTCTCGTCGCCGAGATGTCTCCTGTTGCTGGCTTGGGCTCCGGGTGGTCACTTGGCGTCTTTCTCTTCTTTGTGGCGCTTTCGCTCACCGATAAGCTCGATGGCTACCTTGCGCGCAGCAGGAACGAGGTCACGACCTTTGGCAAGTTCCTTGATCCCATAGCCGACAAGCTCGTCGTGGTGGTTGCCCTCTGCTTTCTCCTCGAGCGGGGAGAGGTCTCCTCGTGGGTTCTGCTCGTTATTGTTGCACGCGAGTTCCTCGTGTCTGGGCTGCGCATGGTCGTGGCCTCATCTGGCACCGTCATCGCGGCCTCTTCTCTGGGCAAGGGGAAAACCGCTGTTACGATGGTTGCCATCTCCGCGCTGCTCCTTGCCATGGCGCTTCCCACGGGTGGCGCTGCGGAGGCCTTTGAGCTGCTCGGACAGGTGCTCATGGTCGCAGCGGTTGTACTGACGGCTTGGTCGGGTATCGACTACTTCGTCAAGGCATGGTCGTACGTAGTGGGGGAGCGATAGCCATGGTACCTTCCGTCATCTTCGACGGCGAGACGCTCGATGCATGCGAGTCGCTCGTCGCTGCGTGTCGGGCTTCTGGCGTAACGGTTGGCACGGCAGAATCCTGTACCGGAGGGCTGGTGGCATCGGCCATCACGGCCATTCCAGGCTCCTCCGAGGCTATACGTGGCGGAGTTGTTAGCTATGCGATACCCGTCAAGCGCGAAGTGCTGGGCGTCTCGAACGACATTCTCGATGCCCCAGGCGTTGGTGCCGTTTCAAGCGAATGCGCAGCAGCCATGGCGGAGGGGGCACGTCGCGTGCTAGGGTGCGACGTTGCTGTCTCGATAACCGGTATAGCCGGGCCGGGCGGCGAAGAGCCCGGCAAGCCCGTTGGAACCGTGTGGATGGGCCTGTCCACGCCTTTCTTCACGCAAACGTTCCCAAACCTCTTTGAGGGGGACCGCGCTGAGGTGCGCGCGCGTGCCGTGAGGCGTGCGCTCGAACTTCTCATCCAGGGCGTTAGAGATTCTGCCGATAAGCGCTAACTTTTTTCTTTCTCGCTACGCGTTTCTGCTAGACGCGCCAGTCCTTGGGCGATGCTGTTTATGCAGGTAGATATCTTTGCACGTCAGAGACGTGACTGCCCTGTGAAAGAATCCTGTCCGTACAGCGTCAAAATGGTGCAAGCCCTTCCTCGTAAGCTGTGGCCAGCGATGTTGACTACGAACGGGTGTTCGTATATCATCGGTGGCAGCCAATAGATGAGGAGCAAGCATGGCCAGGAGCAAGGGTACTGTCAAAGAGGTCAACCACCCCGAGACTACGGAGGAGCGCGATAAGGCGCTCGAGGTTACCACGCAAGAGATAGAGAAGAAGTTTGGCAAGGGCGCCATCATGCGCTATGGCGATGACAACGCCAGCCTTGAGGTCGAGGCCATCCCTACTGGTTCTCTGGCTCTTGACGCCGCGCTTGGCATAGGTGGCGTCCCGCGCGGGCGCATTGTCGAGATTTACGGTCCAGAGTCCTCGGGTAAGACTACGCTCTCGCTTGAGATTCTTGCAGAGGCCCAGGCCATGGGTGGGGTCGTGGCTTTCATCGACGCAGAGCATGCGCTTGACCCAGGATACGCGGCACGCATTGGCGTAGACATCGATGAAGTTCTCATCTCGCAGCCAGATACCGGCGAGCAGGCCTTGGAGATCTGTGACATGCTTGTGCGCTCGGGTGCCATTGACGTCGTCGTCATCGACTCCGTGGCTGCGCTTGTTCCTCGTGCCGAGATCGAGGGTGAGATCGGAGACACTACGGTTGGCCTTCAGGCCCGTCTCATGAGCCAGGCACTCCGCAAGCTCGCAGGCTCCCTCTCCAAGTCAAACACCACCTGCATCTTCATCAACCAGCTGCGCGAGAAGATTGGCGTCATGTTTGGCAACCCTGAAACAACCCCCGGTGGCCGCGCACTCAAGTTCTTCTCGTCGGTGCGCATGGACATCAGGCGTGTTGATAGCATCAAGGTCAACGGCGAGGTTGTTGGTAACCGCGTAAGGGTGAAGGTTGTCAAGAACAAGGTAGCCCCTCCCTTTAAGTCGGCAGAGTTCGACATCATGTACGGCACGGGTATCTCCAAGGAGGGCTCGGTGCTTGATATGGCGGTTGAATATCAGATTGTCGACAAGTCTGGCTCCTGGTTCACCTACGAGGGAGAGCGCCTTGGCCAGGGTCGCGAGGCGGCAAAGGCGTTTCTTGCCTCCAATCCGGACCTCATGGAGGAGATTGACCACAAGGTGCGCGTTGCCTGTGGGCTTGTCCTTGGGGACGAGCGCGTGGGCGAGCCTGTAGACGGTGCCGCCCCAGACTCTGAGGACGTTCAGCAGTGACGCGTTCCGCCAAGAGGGAGTGGCCAAAGACGGCTCTTGACTGGGAGGTTCACCTGCCCCAGCGCGGATCACGCGGCCTGGGGCAGGCCGCTCCTCGCGGTGAGGTCGTGGTGAGAACGCCCAAGCACGGGGAAGAGCACATTAGCGTCCCCGTTGCGGTGGCGCGTTCGCTAGACGCCAAGGCCAGAGGCCGAGAGCTTCTTCCCTCGTCACGCGCCGAGCTGTTGTATTCGATGGGGGAGATCTCTCGCAAGTGCGCCATGGAGCGTTCGGCCTCCCTCATCGACCGAAGGGACTACTCCGAAGGCGAGCTCTCTGAGCGGCTCTTGAGGGATGGTTATGCACCTCAGACCGTCGAGCACACTTGCAAGAGGGCAGTCGAATGCGGCCTTGTGGACAACACCCGCTTTGCCGACGCCTTTATCCGCTCGAAGCTATCCCAGGGCTGGGGAAGGGTTCGGATTGAGCGGGAGCTTTCGCGCCGTGGCATAGACATTGGTGATGTTCCTGGCTGGCCCGAGCTCTACCTCACGCAGGAGTCTGAGGAGGAGACGGCCTACGAGCTTGCTTCCAGGCGTCGCCTTACTGGCAAAAACGACTACGAGAAGATTGTGCGTTTCCTGTCTACGCGGGGATTTCCCTTGGGCCTTGCCACTAGAACTGCCAGACGCGTCCTAGATGAGCGCCAAGAGGAGAGTTAACCGTTCTGCGGGCTCGTTGCATTCTGCGTCGAGCCCGCAATCGATACCCGTTCTCTCCACAGTTCGTCTCCTCTCTTGCTTCTCTCGTATATTCCGTGAAGCGGGGCTGGTTTGGGCGCGGGCGGTACCCTAACAGTTTGACAGGTATCAAATGCGAACATATGATTGAAAGGCCTGAGAGCGTATCTTCCGCTGGTTTACCAGCTGTGCATTGTAATTGTTTCACCGTGTCAGCATCATGGAACGTCATGTTTTTGGCATCTGCGGCCGGATACCCCGATGGCGGGTTCCCCAGCGCTATGCGTTGGGGTCTCCTGAACAATCTCGTGAATTCGTCATCTGAGGAGCGGCTATGGAAATTGTTATAGGAATTATCTGCCTAGCGGTAGGAGCGGGTTTGGCGTACTTCTTCCTGGCTGGGAAGAGCAACTCCAAGCTCAAGTCTGCTAATGAGCAAATCGAGAGCGCGCGCGGCGAGGCCGAGCGCATCACGTCTGAGGCCCGTCGCCAAGCGGACACTGCCAAGAAGGAGGCGGTGCTCGAAGCCAAGGAGGAGATTCTCCAGCTCAAGCAGAACTCTGAGGCAGAGGAGAAGAAGCGCAAGGGCGAGCTGCAGTCTATGGAAGGCCGCATCATGCAGCGTGAGGAGTCCCTCGATCGCCGCAACGATGCACTCGACAAGCGCGAGCGTCAGCTCTCTGGCCTTCAGAGCCAGCTTGACCGTCGCAAGAACGACCTCGATGCCCTCGAGGGCAAACAGACCACCGAGCTCGAGCGTATCGCCGGCCTCTCGAAGGACGAGGCTCACGACGAGCTCATCGCACGCGTCCGTGCCGAGAGCGTTCGTGATGAGGCCCAGATCCTCCGCGAGTCCGAGCAGAACGTGCGTGCAAAGGCTGACAAGACCGCCCGAGAGATCATCTCCACGGCTATCCAGCGCTGCGCTGCCGACCAGGCGGGCGAGATAACCGTCACCACCGTCCACATTCCCTCCGATGACCTCAAAGGCCGCATCATCGGCCGCGAAGGCAGGAACATTCGCACCTTCGAGCAGGTCTCGGGTGTCTCCCTTGTCATTGATGACACCCCAGAGACCGTAGTCCTCTCGAGCTTTGACCCCGTCCGCCGCGAGACGGCCCGCGTTGCCCTCGAGAACCTCATCGCTGACGGGCGCATCCATCCCGCGCGCATCGAGGAGCTTTATAAGAAGGCCGAGGACCTTGTCAACGAGCGCGTTCGTGAGGCTGGCGAGCAGGCTGCCTTCGACGCAGGCATCCATGACCTCCACCCCGAAATCGTGAAGACCCTGGGTGCGCTCAAGTACCGTACCTCCTTTGGGCAGAACGTCCTCTCTCACTCCATCCAGGTCTCCGCGCTCTGTGGCATCATGGCCTCAGAGCTGGGAATGGACCCCGCCTCCGCCAAGCGCGCAGGGCTTCTTCATGACATTGGCAAGGCAATCGACCACGAGGTCGAGGGCCCGCATGCCGTTATTGGCGCCGACCTCGCTCGCCGCTATGGAGAGCGTCCCGAGATCGTTCATGCCATCGAGGCACACCATGCCGACGTCGACCCAGATACCGTCCTCGACGTCCTCGTACAGGCGGCAGACGCCATCTCCGCCGCACGTCCCGGTGCTCGTCGTGAGTCTGCCGAGACCTACATCAAGCGCCTCGAGAAGCTTGAGGAGATTTCCAATGCCCACGAGGGAGTCGAGCGTACCTACGCCATGCAGGCAGGACGCGAGCTCCACGTGATGGTCGAGCCCGAGAAGATCTCTGACGCTCAGGCAACCGTGCTCGCGCATGACATCGCCAAGCAGATCGAGGACGAGATGGAATATCCCGGTCAGGTGCGCGTTGTGGTTATCCGCGAGTCCCGCGCGGTTGACGTCGCCAAGTAGGCGAGAGGTACTACCGTGGCAGGGGAGCAGGACTCCAACGCGGCCGGTTTGGCCGATTTCGTCGCTCGCATGGGCGGCGAGCGGTCGCTCCGCGTAGAGGAGAACCTTGGCGAGGGCTATGTCCGCCTCCGCGTTGCGGAGGCGGAGCGCCGCCAGGCAAAGCATGATATCCGTTGCGTGGAGGACATGGTCATCGAGCTTCTACGCAACTCTAGGGATGCCGGCGCAAAGCGCATCTACCTTGCCACGTCTCGTGAAGGGGACCTTCGCACCACGACCATCCTCGACGATGGCTCTGGCATTCCGGAGGACATGCAGGAGCATATCTTCGAGGCGCGCGTTACCTCGAAGCTCGAAAGTGTCCACGTTGACCGCTGGGGTGTCCATGGGCGTGGCATGGCGCTCTACTCGGTAAAGGAGAACGCAGAGTCAGCGCGTGTTGCCTCGTCTGCCCCGGGGAAAGGGGCGTCTATCACGGTTGTGACTGACGCCACCAAGCTTACCGAGCGTGCCGATCAGTCCACGTGGCCCGCGCTGGGTGAAGACGAAGACGGAAGGCGCACCTGCGCTCGGGGACCTCACAACATCGTGCGTACGTGCTGCGAGTTCGCGCTCGAGGAGTATGGCAGCTGCGAGGTCTATGTTGGTTCTCCGGCAGAGATCGCTGCCACCGCTCGCGCTCGTGTTACTCCCTCAGTCGACGGCTCAGATCTGCTCTTTATCGACGACCTCACAGCCCTGCCCGTGCTTGAACGACTTCGGGCAGCTGCGGATGCGAGGGAGCTCCTCTCGGTCTGTAAGGGCCTTGGACTTGAGATGAGCGAACGCACGGCGCACCGTGTGGTGTCTGGGCAGATTCGCCCTCTGAGAAGCGTCGCCTCGCGCATGCTCCGCAAGGCGGATGCCCCCACGGGGCCCAAGCTGGTTGACCTTTACCGTGACCGTCGCGGCCTTAAGCTCTCAAAGCCTGACGCAGAAGAGTTCTCCCGTGTCCTTGCGAAGGACTTCTCGTTTATCGAAGACCGGTATTACGTTTCTCTTGTCAACAATCCAAAGGTGAGGGTTGGCAAGGGCCGCATTACCGTGACCTTTGACCTTGAAGAGGCGGATTAGACGTATTCGCGTATCTGTCACTCCGCTTGCTTCACTTTGCATTTGCATTAGCTAGCTGGGACATTACAATCGTTGCTATATAAACTCTCATCAGCGAAGTCAAACGCACCACACCGATAACCACCGCACCATTGGAGCATCAACAGCATGGATTTTCTGAAGGTCTCGAGCAAGTCATCTCCGGCGTCTGTCGCCGGGGCAATTGCCGGCATGGTTAAGGACGGGGTTCCCGTCAACATGCAGTGCGTCGGAGCTGGTGCGGTCAACCAGGCCGTGAAGGCGCTTGCCATCGCACGTGGGTTTCTCATCCCTACCGGTGTTGACATCTCCTGTGCGCCAACGTTCTCGGACATCGACATCGGGGGCGAGAAGCGCACGGCAATCCGCTTTGCCGTTTACGTCCACAGGCTTACGCCCCAAAGCACCTCGGCAGACGCTATGGACGACAGGGGAGTGGTCGCGTAGATGGCATCTTCTGACACCCAGGTGCTCGTCGGCAAGACGTACAGCATCAAGACCTTCGGCTGCCAGATGAACATGCACGATTCCGAGAGGGTCTCAGGCCTTCTCGACTCGTGCGGGTGCATCGAGGTCGCAAGCCCCGATGACGCTGACATCGTGGTGTACATGACGTGTTGCGTCCGCGAGAATGCGGACCAGCGCCTCTATGGTCAGGCGTCTGCCATGGTCTCTGCTCCCACGCCTCCTTCCGGAAGGCGTGTCGTCGCTGTTGGTGGCTGCATCGCGCAGCGTGACGGAGAGCGGCTGCGAGCCCACATTCCCAACGTCGACGTGGTATTTGGCACAAGCGCCCTGGCAAGCCTCCCTAGACTCCTCTCTGAGGCCTTTGGCGATCAGTCCGGCGCCATCGAAGTGGACACAGAAGAGCCTGGCACGGGCTTCTCGACCGATTTGCCCAGCCACCGTGCAGAGCGCTACCATGCTTGGGTGCCCATCATGAGCGGCTGCAACAACTTCTGCACCTACTGCATCGTCCCGTATGTTCGTGGTCGTGAGCGCAGCCGCACCATCGAGAGCGTGGTGGCAGAGTGCCGCCTGCTTGTTGCCGATGGCGTGCGGGAGATCTGCCTCCTTGGCCAAAACGTCAACTCCTATGGCAGAAACATCTACGGTGAGCCACGCTTTGCCGAGCTGCTACGTGCGGTGGGCGAGACGGGCATCGAGCGCATCCGGTTCACCTCCAGCAACCCAAAGGACCTCTCGGATGAGACCATCGCCGCCATGGCGGAGGTACCTGCCGTGATGCCGCATCTCCACCTGGCGGTGCAGTCGGGTTCCACGCGCGTGCTCAAGGCGATGAACCGTAGCTATACAAGGGACGAGTATCTGGCGCTTGTGGGGCGTCTCCGCGCCGCAATCCCTGATATTGCGCTCTCCACCGACATCATCGTTGGCTTCCCAGGCGAGACCGAGGAAGACTTCCAGGAAACGCTCTCCCTCGTGCATGAGGCTGGCTTCTCGTCTGCCTTCACGTTCATCTACTCGCCGCGTCCTGGAACCCCCGCCGCCAAGATGGTTGACAACACATCACACGAGGTCATCCAGGATCGCTTTGACCGACTTGCCGAGCAGGTCGCCCAGCAGGCCCACGATGCCAACCAGGAGGACCTGGGGCAGCTCGTTGGCGTGCTGGTCGAGGGTCCGTCAAAGCGAGACGACTCTGTGATGGTGGGTCACAGCGAGAAGAACCGCACCGTCCACTTCCGGCTGCCCGAGGGAGTCAGTGCACAGGACGCCGTTGGCAAGATTGCTCGCGTCCGCGTGAAAGAGGCGCGTACCTGGTACCTGCGTGGCACCGTCGAGGGCGACCTTACGTGAGTGAGCCCATGGCTTCTCGACGCGTCGTCTGCATCGTCGGGCCAACGGCATCTGGGAAGAGCTCGCTCGCCGAGCTTGTTGCCGAACGCCTGGGGTCCTCTGTTGTCTCGGTTGACGCGATGCAGGTCTATCGAGGGATGGATGTGGGAACCGCCAAGACGCCAAAAGGCGAGAGGCGCGTGCCCCTCCTCATGGTGGACGTTGCAGACGTAGACGAAGACTACTCGGTCCAACGATTTCAGAAGGATGCCCGCGCCTGCATTGATGGGCTCCTTGGGCGCGGTGTGGTTCCTGTGCTCTGTGGTGGTACTGGGCTCTATCTTGATGCGGTTATTGATCAGATGGACTTTCCCGCTGGTGTCATCGGCGACGAACGACGGCAGAGCTATGAGCGAATAGCGGCTGAGCAGGGACCGGAGGCACTCCATCGCCTTCTTGCCGCGCGGGACCCAAAGAGCGCTGCGCTCATTCATCCCAATAATGTTCGCCGCTGCGTGCGCGCACTTGAGATGCTTGATGAAGGCGTGAGCTATGCCAAGAACAACGAGGGCCTCAAGCGCCGAGAACCTCACTACGATGCCCGCATCTGGGCTATCTCCATGTCACGCGAGAGGCTCTACGAACGCATTGACACGCGTGTCGACAAGATGTTCGACTCTGGTCTTGTGGAGGAGGTTCGTGGGCTGAGGGAGTGTGGCCTCAATCGATCTCACACTGCAGGCCAGGCAATCGGCTACAAGGAGCTTCTCGCCGCCCTTGCGGGGGAGAGCACGCTCGAGGAAGCAAGGGACCAGATTAAGCGACGCACGCGCCACTATGCCAAGCGTCAGCTCTCGTGGCTCAAGAGGGATGGCCGTGCCCGGTGGATCGATGTGGACGAGATCGGCCGGGACCATGCTTGTGACCTTATCGTTCATGATGTCTTGGGCCAGCTCGACGCCTCCAGCAGCAATCAAGAGGAGGTCGATTAGCTATGGCGCGCTTTGAGCCCACGTCCACGGCCCCTGTGCGAGAGAGGGCCATCCTCGTGGGGGTCGACTTTGGCAAGAATGACGACTGGACGCTTGAAGAGTCCATGGCTGAGCTTGGCCGCCTTGCTGAGACGGACGGCGCAGACGTCGTCTTTACGCTCACGCAGCGCCTAGACGCGCCGGTGCCACGCACGTTCATTGGTAAGGGCAAGGTTGAGGAACTCGTCTCCTACGTGCGCAACCTTGACGCCGACGTTGTGATCTTCGATGATGAGCTCACGCCATCGCAGCAGTCAAACCTCGAGAAGATCGTGGGTGAGCCAGTAAAGATTATCGATCGTACCGCGCTTATTCTCGACATCTTTGGCGTTCACGCAACAACGCGCGAGGGGCGCCTGCAGGTTCAGCTTGCGCAGCTTCAGTACGTCCTGCCCAGGCTACGCGGCATGTGGAGTCACCTCGTGGGCGAGCAGACGCGTGGCGGCATTGGCTCACGCTTTGGCCAGGGAGAGAGCCAGCTCGAGGTGGATCGCCGCCTTGTGCGCAAGCGCATATCGACGCTTCGTGACGAGCTCGCACGGCTCGAGACTAGGCGAGAGGTACAGTCGAAGGCCCGCTGGGACTCTGGCGTCTATCGCGTGGCCCTTGCCGGATACACCAATGCAGGCAAGTCTACCCTGCTCAATGCCCTCACTGGCTCCGAGGTGTACGTGCGAGACGAGCTCTTTGCCACGCTTGATCCCACGACGCGCTCGATTGAGCTCGAGGAGGGGCGCAAGGTCACTCTTACGGATACCGTGGGGTTTATCCAGAAGCTCCCGACAACGCTCGTCGAGGCGTTTAAGTCCACGCTTGCTGAAGTGCGTGCCGCAGACCTCATCCTCCTTGTTGCCGATGCTTCGGATTCTGGGGTTGAGCGTCAGGTGCGGGCGGTACGTTCCGTCCTGGATGAGATTGGCGCAAGCCAGATTCCATCGGTGCTTGTCCTCAACAAGTGCGACCTCCTTACCCCCGAGGCTTTTTCGGATCTGCAGGCCAGCCACCCCGATGCGGTAACCATCTCTGCACGCGAGGGAACGGGCCTCTCCGGACTGCTCTATCGAGTGGCTCGGGAGGCGTCACGCGGCGATGCCACAGTTACCGTTCTGGTGCCGTTTTCCAAGGGCATCCTCATGAAGATGGTCCACGAACGCTGCCAGGTCATACGCGAGGTGTATACCGAGAAGGGCCTTCTGGCTACCGTAAGTGCCTCTGAAAGGATGCGCTCTACCCTTGCCCCTTATGTTGTTCCGGATGAAAACTTTGAACCCTGGGGTTCCACTGCTCCTACACCACGCCAGTGAGAAACAGCAGAACAGGCTGGTGAATCACGTAGACGAGAAGTGCATGCCGTCCAACAAAGTTGAGTACGGGTACGTTGGCGCTCAGTGCCCAAGTGGGATAGCCCCGCTCCTTGAACCATGCCCCCATTGAAGCGCCCGCGAGGTACATGAGAACAAAGGGGACGAGAGGGTAGTAGTCGCCGGAGGCGAAGCCTGGACCAGGAATGCCAAGCCAAGCAAGGCCGGGCTGAGCATAGAGCGATTGCGGAAGCGTAATCGAGAGTGCTCCAACACCCAGCGTACCCGAGGGAAGCCCGAGGAAAAATACAAAGCACAGAAAGAGAACTGCGGCGGCAATGGGGCCTCGCGGCATGCAGCGGAACTTCTCGAGAAGCCATGCTACGAGGGTGCAAGCAGACATGCAGTAGATGATGCCGAACGAGATGGGCACATCCACAGCTGCCAACGCCGTCACCCCATAGATGGCTACGGCCACAGCACCGTAGGTTAAGCCGCGCTTGAGATTGTTTCTCGAAAGCGAGCACATGCAGCCGGCGACAAAGAGGAACGTCCACGAGATGCTCGCCCGCCAGATGTCCTGTAAGGGAGGGGCAAACCATGAGAGGCCTGCCCCAGCTAGGAATCGCAGGTCATAGCAAAGGTGAAACAGCACCATCGAGATGACGGAGAAGCCTCGCACCGCGTCGAAGATGCCAATCCTTTTGCGCTGACCCCTTGGGATCCCGCTCGCGACTCCTGTGCCCGCAGTTTTGCCAGAGGGCTCCTCTCCCATGGCTATGAAATGGTTCTGATGAGCGCCGTCACACGTCCAAGGATGACCGGGTTGTCCGCGTAGATTGGGCTCATGCTGTCATTCTCGGGCTGCAGGCGGATCCTGTTCTTCTCGCGATAGAAGGTCTTAACCGTTGCCGAGTCGTCGATAAGTGCCACCACAATCTCGCCGTCATGAGCATCATGCTGCTCTTTCACCACAATGTAGTCACCATCGAAGATGCCAGCATTGATCATCGACTCGCCCTTGACGCGCAAGATGAAGGAGCTCGCATCACCCACGATGCTTGTGGGGAGCGTAAGCGTCTCCTCGACGTTTTGCTCTGCCAGGATGGGTATGCCTGCAGCAACGCGGCCCACAAGAGGCAGCGTGATGGCGTTCTTATCCACATCCTCCTGTACCGTGACAATTTTAGTCTGGGCACTACCGTCCTCAGAGACCTGCTTGTCTGGGACAACCTCGATGGTTCGAGGCTTCTTTGGGTCCCTGCTAATGAGCCCCATCTCCTCAAGAACCTTGAGATGCATGTGGACGGTTGAGGGCGAAGCCAGGCCTACTGCAGCGCCAATCTCCCTCACCGAGGGGGGATAGCCGTGCTCGTCTGTGTAGGTGCAGATGAAGTCATAGATGGCCCTCTGGCGCTTGCTGAGCTTTCCCTTTGACATGGCGTCTCCTCTCATCTGTCTTCATGATACCCGTTTGGGGAATTCATTGCAAACAAATGTTCGTATGAGACTTGACACGAACAAATGTACGTTGATACTAGAGTACAGATGTTCGGTCACAAACGCAAGGTGCTTATTTGTGTCCCGCGCGACCGGTATAAAGGTCCCGGCAAACACACAAGAGGGGAGCACACCATGACAAGCACTAATCGCATGTACGCTACCGAGGGTTCTTCGGCTCTCGTTCCTTCTTATCCCATGCTCACACTTATCGAGGGTGGCATTGTGCGAGGTGGCGTCTGCGAGCAGCCACAGGCTCAGGATGAGAGCGTCGTACGCCCGCGCCTCACGCGCCGAGAGGCTCTTACGGTTGTTGTCTGCACACTTATGGTTGCAGCCGGGCTTCTTGTTGCGCTTGTGGTGAGCAACGCCTCTGGCTCTGCCAAGCTTGATTCTGCGCTGTCCTCTATCCCCGCCCAGGAGGTTGTCGTTGAGCCTGGAGATTCCATTTGGGGCCTTGCCGGCCAACATCAGGTAGATGGGTACAGCACGTCCGAGCTTGCGCAGTGGATCTATGAGAAGAACTCACTCAGTACCTCTAGCTTGCAACCGGGACAAGTGTTGCTTGTTCCGGCATCTAACTAGTTTAGGGGATGCCTCGTGCGTTTGCCGTGAGCATCCCCTGTCGCCAACTACTCCTGCATTCCTTTTCCAGTTCGTGATAATTGGCATCTTTGTGGTGGAATTTTGGACACTTTGTGTTAAGTTCCTAATGGAGTCCATTAGGAGGTTTGATGCGCTGTCCAAAATGCGGGTGTGAGGAATCTAAGGTCGTTGATTCGAGGCCATCCGAGAGCAATGACGCTATTCGCCGTAGGCGCGAGTGCGTCAAGTGTGGTTATCGGTTCACAACCTATGAGCGGCGCGAAGAGATGCCGCTCTTGGTTGTTAAGAAGGACGGCCGAAAAGAGACCTTCGACCGGCAAAAGCTTATGCGCGGGCTGCTTGCAGCCACGGTAAAGCGAAGCGTTCCCGTCGAGACGCTCGATGGTCTTATTGATGACATCGAGTCTGAGCTGCGGGATGAAGGCGTCAATGAGGTTGCCTCTCATGACCTCGGAAGCATGGTGCTTAAGCGCCTAGTGGACGTTGACAAAGTCGCCTACATTCGCTTCGCCTCGGTCTATCGGGACTTCAAGGATGTTGACGAGTTTAGCGAGGAGCTGAGGAGTCTCAACAAATGACACAGAACAATGTGACACTCCCCATCAAGCGCCTTGACCCTTCCGTGGAACTTCCTAGCTACGCCTACGAGGGTGATGCGGGTCTTGACCTAAGGTCGAACGAAGACGTCACGCTCGCGCCCTTCGAGCGGAGGCTCGTAGGCACCGGTCTAGCAATAGCCATTCCCGAGGGATATGCCGGGTTTGTGCAACCCCGGAGTGGCCTTGCTTTGCGCGAGGGCCTCTCCATGGCAAACACCCCCGGCCTCATTGATGCTCATTATCGTGGTGAGCTCAAGGTCTGCGCCATAAACCTCGATTCAGCTAAGAGTATACACATCAAGCGGGGAGAGAGAATCGCCCAGCTCGTCATTAAGCAGGTTCCAGTCGTTCGCCTCCAGGAGGTCGACAAGCTTGATGAGACCGATCGTGGTGCCGGAGGGTTTGGCTCCAGCGGAGTCTAGGCCTTTCGGGCACACCTATGTTTGTCGTGCCACGTCCATTTGCGGCCGCGGCTGGTTATTTCTATCCCTGGCTTTTGAGTAGAAAGGACGGGAAGCATGGAGAAGTTCTTCAAGTTCGGGGAAAGAGGGTCGTCCGCAGGCCAAGAGCTTCGCGCTGGTCTTACGACCTTCCTTGCAATGGCCTACATCATTGCCGTTAACCCCTCCCTGCTCGCTGCGGCCGGCGTTCCCATGAACGCCGCTGTCACCTCCACCTGCGTTGGCGCGGGCATCATGACCATCTTCATGGGCCTCTTCTCCAACAGGCCTCTCGCCTGTGCCTCGGGCATGGGCATCAATGCGGTTGTTGCCTTTACCCTTGCTGCCATTAACGGTGCCGACTGGCAGGTTTCTATGGCCGTCATCTTTGTCGAAGGCTGTGCCATTCTCGTCCTGGTCCTCTGCGGCCTGCGTGAGGCAATCATGGATGCCATCCCAGTCTCGCTTCGCCATGCCATCTCCGTTGGCCTTGGCATCTTCATCGCGATGATTGGCCTTGCCGACGGTGGCATCATCGTTGCCAACGAGTCCACAATGGTTGCCTTTGGTGACGTGACAAGTCCCAAGTTCCTTGTGGGCCTCATCTCCATTGTTGCCACGGTCATTCTCTATGCGATGAACGTCAAGGGGTCCATCCTCATTGGCATCATCATTGCCGTTCTCTGCGGTATTCCGCTCGGCGTCACGCAGATGCCCACCGGCATTGTCTCTGCTCTGGACTTCTCGTCCTTTGGTGCTCCCTTCATGGTGGACTCCACCGGTACCGTCGCCGTGGTAAGGGTGCTCACCACGCCAATCCTGCTCGTCTTTGCGTTCTCGCTTATGATGTCTGACTTCTTTGACACCATGGGAACCGCAATGGCCGTCGCCAAGCAGGGCGAGTTCCTCAACGAGGACGGAACGGTCGAGAACATTCGCGAGATCCTGATTGCAGACTCCGCCGCTGCAGCTATTGGCGGCCTCGTTGGTGCCTCCTCGATCACGACCTTCGTCGAGTCCGCCTCTGGTGCAGCTGACGGCGGGCGCACTGGCCTCTCCTCTGTCTTCACCGGCATCTTCTTTATCATCGCCGCGTTCTTCGCGCCGGTCATCTCCATCGTGAGCAGTGCTGCCACTTGCGGCGCTCTCGTCATCGTAGGCTTCCTCATGATGACCGACGTCGTTGACATCGACTGGACCGACCTTCTCGAGGGCTTCCCCTCATTCATGGTCATTGCAGGCATCCCCCTTACGTACTCCATTTCCAACGGCATCGGCATGGGCTTCATTGCCTACGTTATCGTTGCCCTGGTCACTGGCCGCGGCAAGAAGGTTAAGCCTCTCATGTGGGTAGCTACCGCTGCCTTCCTCGTCTACTTCCTGCTTTCGTAAGAGGCGTCGGTTGAGCACATCGCAATAAACTCCAGCAAAGGACCCGGTTGGCTTTCCTTCCGGGTCCCCTTTTTCTACCATGTATCAAGCCTAACCAACACAATGTGACGTATGTATCCAATTGCCTGGGCGTGTCCGGGCGCAACAAGGAGGAGTGTGGTTTATCGCATGCAACGACACGAACGAGAGGTAATTGGCGTTGATGACCGAGTCTCGGTCTCTCGCGCAATCCCTCTGGGCATTCAGCACATGATGAGCATGTTTGGCTCTACGGTCCTGGTTCCCGTTCTAACAGGACTTGATCCAAACGTGGCCATCATGTGCTCCGGCATTGGCACCATCTGCTACCTGCTTGTCACGAGAAACAAGATTCCCAGCTACCTGGGTAGTTCATTCGCCTTCATCAGCCCTATCGTAATCATTGGCGCTACGCGTGGCCTTAATGCAGCCCTCTCAGGCGTTGTCGTTGCAGGCCTTGTCTTTCTTGTCGTTGCGGGCATTGTCAAGCTGGTAGGCACGGGTTGGCTTGATCGATTGCTCCCACCGGTGCTCGTAGCCTCGGTGATGGTTGTCATCGGCGTTGGGCTCTCCGCCACTGCCGCTGGCATGGCATTCCAGACTACGGCATCCGACGGCTCCACGGTCTTCTACGGACTGGGTGCGATTATTGCCGCGATCACCCTCTTTGCTGCCGTCATCTTCTCGAGCATGGGCGGGCTTATTGGCACTGTCCCCGTGCTTCTCGCCATCATTCTGGGCTACGTTGTTTCTCTGGCCTGCGGGCTCGTTGACTTCCAGGCGGTTGTCGATGCTGCTTGGGTGGGGCTGCCCACGTTCCAGCATCCCGTTTGGGACTGGGGTGCCATCGCCCTTATCGGGCCTGTTGCCCTTGTCGTGGTCATTGAGCACATTGGCCACCTCCTTGCCGTTGGCGAGATCGTTGGCAAGGACTACCGTCCCATGCTGCCGCGCTCGCTTGCCGGTGACGGCATCTCAACGGTCATCTCTGGTTTCCTTGGTGGTCCTCCTACCACTACATACGCTGAGAACATTGGTGTCATGAGTGTTACTCGCGTCTACTCTACGCAGGTCTTTTGGTATGCGGCGGGCTTTGCTCTGATCGTCGGCGGCTTTTGCCCCAAGCTCTCTGCCCTCATCCGCTCCATCCCTTCGCCCGTCATGGGTGGTGTGAGCCTTCTGCTCTTTGGCCTTATCGCCTCCAACGGTCTCAGGATGTTCGTGACCAACAAGGTAGACTTTGGCGTCAACCGCAACCTCATGATTGCGTCTGTTGTGATTATCCTTGGCGTTGGAATGGAGACCTCCGGCATCTCTATTCCAATTGGCCAGTACGCACTTCCTGGCATGGCCACGTCCACGCTCGTGGGTATCGTCATGAACCTTGTGCTTCCCATGTCTTCCGCGGATAGGCCATCCGAACCCGCAGAGGGCAATGCGGGCGCTGCCAAGCCTAAGGACTAAGGCACATAAGCTCGTCTCAGTGTTGCCCAGCACCAACCCCCATGGGACATCCCTTCTTGCGTGGTTCCCATGGGGGTTGTTATATGCATCCCTGACAGTCGTATATGCTACCTAACCAGTTGGGTATAGCAGGGGAGAGTAAGAACAAGAGGGAAGACCGGGGGAGTGAGGCACTTCTTTCTCCCTGGTCGGATTGGAATCACATGGGAAGCAATAACCAGCAGGTAAAGGACCTTGTCATTGTCGGTGGTGGCCCCGCGGGCCTTACGGCGGCCATCTACGCCCAGCGATCGCTTCTTGATGCGGTCACGCTCGAGCAAGAGGCGTTTGGGGGACAGACCATTCTTACGAGCGAGATTGATAACTACCCGGGACTTCCGCACACAGATGGCTACACGCTCTCCGAGGCGATGCGAAGCCAGGCCGTCGACCTTGGCGCCGAGGTCCGTATGGAGCAAGTTACCGGCATTTCCCACAGCGGCGAGGATGGCATCTTTTCCCTCAGAACGCCCGATGGCGAGATCGCAGCCAAGTCGGTCATTCTCGCCGGCGGCGCTACGCCACGTCGTGCCGGCTTCGATGGCGAGGAGAAGTTCGCCTCACACGGCGTTTCGTATTGCGCGACCTGCGATGGCATGTTCTATCGAGGCAAGCGAGTCTACGTTGTTGGTGGCGGTAACTCTGCAGCTGAGGAGGCCTTGTTCCTCACACGCTTTGCGAACGAGGTTATCTTGATTGTGCGCAAGGACCATCTGCGCGCTCAGGCCGCAGTCGCGCAAGAGCTTGAGGAGAACGAGAAGGTAACCGTAAGGTATCTCACGAGTATCGTGTCACTCGAGGGTGGCGAGCTTCCAACCACCATTACCTTCAGGAACAACGAGACTGGCGAGACCACCGTCGAGACCTACGAGGAGGGATCCTTTGGCGTCTTTGTCTTTGTGGGTCGCGTGCCCGCAAGCCAACTTGTGAGCGGTCTGGTAGAGCTCGACCCGTCGGGCTACATACTTACTGATGAGCGCATGGCGACAAGGACTCCAGGACTCTTTGCAGCCGGCGACGTTCGAAAGACGCCGCTGCGCCAGATTGTGACCGCAGCGGCAGACGGTGCCGTAGCAGCAAACAGTGCCGCGGCGTATCTGGGAAGACCTGTCGAAGGCTAGTTGCTGCAACATAAGCCCTCGAGAGTGTCTGGCGAGTCAAGGGCGTGCCTTACGACGGAGGAGACACCGTCAAAGGCACGCCCTTCTTTTCCTTGAACTCCCCCTTTGTAACCGCGATAATATATCTTATGTAAAGTAGAGTCATTGGCGAACAAAGCCATCAAATAAACGGAGAAGACCGTTCACTACTTCTCTAGCAAAGTGCTCATCCCAGCTCTCTCAATATGTGAGACTATCTTCATAAAGGTCCCCAAATCGGGCGGAGGCGGCATCATGCTTGCAAGGCAGAGGCGCTACGCAACGCTTGCGCTTGTAATGTGCCTTTGCTTCCTCGCTGGACTTATCGTTGCTCTTCTCTCAAGGCCAAATACCATTTCAAATGATTTAAGCAGTGCCCACCTTGATTACGTCACCGGAACCGTTGTCTCCGTTGAACCAGAGTCACATGCGATGTCCATTCATCCAGACGGTATGTCTAGCGATGCTCCCTTCTCAGAAGATCCCATCCGCTTCGTCTTTCGCGATGGCGAAGAGTTGTATGAGTCTGACCTTGGCCAAACAGTGCAAATTGGCTACGTCCATGGCTGTGTCGGCAATGAGGGAGCTCGGGATGGGTATTGCATTGAGTTCAAAGGTCTGGACTCTCCTTCGGAACGTGACCCAACGCTTACCGCCTCTCACGACTTGGCTTTCTCACCCGTTTATTCGTGCGAGGGAAAGGTCACATCGATTGACAGTAGCAGTGCCCTTGTGACCCTAGCCGTCGATTCGTCATCGCCTAACGCTCAGGACATTGGAATTGCCTCCGACACCACCTGCACATTTGACCTCACGGCTTGGACCATGCGCGAGAACCTCTCAACCTATAACGTTGGCGACTCCATAGACGTCTGGTTCTCCGAGTTCACGACAGATGAAGGTGCATACGAGGCATGGTGTGCCCAACCACTCTAACGCTCTCCCCTTCTCATGAAAGTAACAATGGTGTCTTCTAGGAATACACTTACCGCGCGTTTGATGGTGTCCACTGCGTATCGATACTCGCCCGCGTCATTTGCTGAAGCTTAAGGCCCGCGTCGCTCTCAGTATCGGTATCCATGATGATGAGCAGGTTGTCCAACGCCATGATCCGCGTGCTTCCCGTGGGGACAATCTCCTGTCCAGCTCTCTCGACCGTCACCACGCGCACGTTGTCTGGCCAGGGGATGTCGCGAATGAGCATGTTCTCGATGCGTGCGCCCGCGCCTACCGTGTAGGTATGCAGGATTTTCTCGCCAGCCTCACCGTTTACCATGGGGTCATCTGGCGTTACGCCAAGGAGGCCTGCGAGTAGGTGCTCATAGAACGGGTCCACCCGAAGGACGTTTGCTGTGACAAATGCAAGAATGGCCACAATGGAAACCGAGAGCAGCGAGTCGAGCGACCCCGTAAGCTCAAAGACCAGCACCACTGCAGTCACGGGCGCCCTCACGACGCCCGAGAAGCACCCTGCCACGCCGAGTGCCACAAAGTTCACCACATAGGCCTCTGGAAGCCCAAGGGCGTTGATGGCAATGACCCCAAAGAGGCCACCCACGAGCGAGCCCATGGCTACCAATGGGAAGAGCGTTCCGCCGGGTGCCCCAGAGGCAAAGCAGATGGTGGTAAAGAGGTATTTGCCAAGAAGAAGCCCCATGATGGTCCACCATGCAAGGCCACCCGTATGCTGGATGATCTCCACAATGGCATCGCCACCACACATGAGCTCGGGAAACGTAAACGCAACCACACCTGCAGCAGCAAAGGGTATGGCGAGACGAGCATAGGGCAGGTGGCGTTTGATCTTGTTGTAGCAGCGCTGGGCAAAGAACATGCCACGGTTGTGAAGCGCCCCAAGGACGCCACAGGCAAGGCCAAGAAGCACGACAAGAGCGTAGTCGATGTGCGGAAGGTCTGCTGCAAAAGAGAGGCTGAGTACCGGGCGCACTCCGAGCACCTGAGAGACGAGAAAGTCCGAGACAACCGAGGCCGTCATGACCGAGACAATGAGGGGGGCATTGAACTGCTTGTGAATCTCCTCAACCGCAAAGAGGACTCCCGTAAGCGGTGCGTGGAAGGCCGCCGACATGCCTGCTGCTGCGCCACAGGTGACAAGCAGGCGCTCCTCTCCCCTTCCGCGCTTGAGCGCCTTTGCCACAGCCTTTCCGGACATGCCGCCAAGCTGGACCGAAGGGCCTTCTCGTCCAAGCGAGAGGCCTGCAAAGGCGCAGAGCGTCCCCTCTAGGAACTTTGCGCCGACGACGCGGTACCACGGCATGTCAATGCGGCCAATTACCTCAGCATCTATCTGGGGAATGCCACTCCCCTGCGTATAGGGCTCCCAGAGCAGGAGCTTAGAGACCACAATGAGAATTACGGCGAGAATGGCAAACCACGCAGCCACGAGAATCGCATGACCGGCAAAGGCGCTTGTAATGGAGCGCAGACCCTTCTCTGCAAGCGAAAGCGCGAGCCGATAGAGAGTCACGACTCCACCGCCAAGGAGTCCCGCGAGCGCGCCCTCCCCCACCAAGTTCACCTGGAACCTCCGCGAAAGGCGACGTCCCACCGTGAGCTTGCGCGCCGCACGCTCAGTCATGCACCAACCACCACTCTCTTAGCATCTGCAACAACAACGCCCCCAGATTACTCCTCTGGGGGCGTTGGTGCGAGTATGTGAGGCTAAGAACGGCTTAGCCGCCAAAACCTCCGCCGATGCAGGCGTACACGTTTGCGTAGCAAACGTAGCTGCCCGGCACGGGTGCGTGGATCATCGTGGAGCCGCCGCAGTAGATGGCGACATGGCCCGTCGAGCAAAAGATAACGTCACCGGGCGAGAGCACAGACTGATAGTTGGAGAGGTTGCAGTCCTTCCAGTTTCCGCGCGACTTCATCTCGGCGATGAGGCCGGGAACGGAGGTGGCATATGAAGGCGTGGAGTAGCCCGCCATGTGATAGGCCGTTGCCACCAGGCCGCAGCAGTCAAAGCCGTCTGCGTTGGGACCGTAGTTCACACCTTGGGTCCAACGCTTGTAAGGGTAGCCGATGAACTGCGCAGCGTTTGCGATGACGCTGCTCGAGTAGGTCTTTGAGCCACCACCGCTGGAGCTAGAGGTGGAACCGCTGCTGGAATTCGAGCTGCTCCCAGAGCTCGACCCACCGCCGCTTGAGCTTGGCCCGCTGTTGGAGCTTGAATTGGAGCTGCTGTTAGAGCTGGAAGAGCTGCTCGACGACTCGTTGTCAGAAGACTGCGATGAGGAGCCGGCTGTCGATGGCGTGACGGCGCCGTTGGCGCTCTCTGCTGTGGCCACTGCCGCAGCCACGCCACTTGTAGCGGCGCTCTCTTGCTGCGCTTCTTCCGCTTCCTTCGCAAGCTGCTCCTGCACGGCGGAATCAAGGCTGTTGTAGTAGTCCTGTGCCTCGCTCACCTGGGCGGTGTAGTCATCAACGCTCTGCTGGGTGGCCTCGATCTTTGCCTCTTGCTCGTCCTGCTGGTTCTGGAGTTGCGCCTGCTGCTCGGACAGCTGGTTGGCAAGGTCCTGCACCTCGGAGATTGCCTCGGCGTCCGCCTCAGAGACCTTGTCAAGGTAGTAGATGTTCGAGGAGAGCTCCTCGAAGGAGGCGGAGGACAGGATGAGGTCGAGCGCGCTAGAAGCGCCAGACTTGTACGAGCTCTTCATGCGTGCGCCCAAGTCCTGGCGCTTCTCGTCCAGCTGGGTTTGGGTGTCGGAAATCTGCTGGGTGGTTTGTTCGACCTGATATCGAATGTTCTCGAGGTCAACCTGGGCGTTCATGAGCTCGTCCTGAAGCGAGGAGAGCGTGTTGCCAACGCTCTCCAGACGCTGACGGGCTTCCTCGAGCTGCGATTGGAGCTCCTCGCTCGTTGGCTCTGCCTGGGCGGTCTGGATGCCCGACATAAGGCCAAGCCACGTGGTGGAGATGGCCCCAAGAAAGAGTGCCCTGCGCGATATGTTTTTGGTCACGTCGTGACCTCCCTTGCTTTTACCAATGTGGCTCCCTTTCGGGAGCCACACGCTTTTGCATTTATAGTACCAGCACCGGCTATCAGACGGAACGCATCATGGCAAATGGCCACAAGTTAGTACGAGCCGCCGCCATAGAAGCCGTAGATACCGCCTACGATAACGCCAGAAGAGGGGTTGGCAGCGTGGACGATCTGGCCATTGCCGAGGTAAATGCCCACGTGGCTGCCGCCGTACTCGAAGACAAGGTCACCATAGGAGAGCTGATCGACGCTCGTCTTCCAGCCACCGCTTGCCTTGATGGAGCTAATCATCGAGTACGTGTCACGCCCGCGTGCGTAGCCATACACGTAGCAAACGAGGCCCGAGCAGTCAAAGGCGTTAGGGCCGGCAGCGCCCCACACATAGGGGTGGCCGACAAGTGCCAACGCTGCGGAGACTCCACCGCCAGAGGGCACGTTCGTGCTGCTGGAACCGCTGTTGGTGTTAGAGCTGTTGTTCGTGTTCGAGCTGTTGTTCGAATTAGAGCCGCTGTTAGTGTTGGTGTTCGAGTTGTTGTTCGTGTTGTTCGAGGTATTGGTGTTGGTGTTGCTCGAGTTGTTCGTGTTGCTCTCGGTGGCACCACCGCCATTGGAGCTGATGGTCTCCTGGGTCTGAATGGCCTGGACAACGGTGGCAACGGAGCTGGACTGTTCGGCCTCGGCTGCAGCAGCCGCCTCTGCCGCGAGCTGCGCCTGGACCTCCTCGTTGAGTGAGTCGTAATAAGCCTGGGCTTTCGCTACCTGGTTCTGGTAATCAGAGGTCTGTGACTGGAGACTATCCACCTGGCTCTGCTGGTCTGCCTGCTGCTGCTCGAGCTCGCTCTTCTGCTGCTCAAGCTGGTTCGAGAGCGACTGCACCTCAGAGATGGCGGCAGCGTCTGCCTCGGAGACCTTGTCGAGGTAGTAGATGTTAGAGGAGAGCTCCTCGAAGGAGGCAGAGGACAGGATGAGGTCGAGTGCGCTCGAGGAGCCGGACTTGTACGAGCTCTTCATGCGCGCGCCCAGTTCCTGGCGCTTCTCGTCTAGCTGGGTCTGCGTGTCGGAGATCTGCTGCTCGGTATTGGCGATGTCATAGCCTGTCTGCTCAAGCTCGGAAGTGGCGGAGGAAAGCTGATCCTGGAGAGAAGAGAGGGTTGCTCCAAGCGAGTCGAGCTTTGCAGATGCTGCAGAGAGATCATCCTCGGGGCTTGCCATGGCAACGGTGGGCGCAACGGAAAGCGCACACGGCGTGGCAAGGGCAAGAACCAATCCGGCAGTGATGATGCATCTTGCGTGGGTCATTGCGTAGTCCTTTCGACGCTTGGAGACCATTCTACGTCAGGGACCGGTAAGCCGCATGGCTTTCCATACGATGGGCAAAAGGCTCGAATGCAACTCGACCGCCCCCATGTGAAGGGAGCGGTCGAGGAGACGTGCAGGCTTGCGACTTCCCTACTTGACGGGGATGAGCGTGTAGACCTCGCGGTCCGGGAACTCCTTGGCAATAACCTCGCGGGGGTTCAGGAAGGTGAGCTCGAGGATGAACGAGAAGCCCTCGATCCGCGCGCCGGACTGCTCGACGAGCTTTGCCGTTGCCGCCGCCGTTCCACCCGTGGCAACGAGGTCGTCCACAATGAGCACCACATCGTCGGGCTTCAGGGCGTCCTTGTGGATCTGCAGCTCGTCGGTGCCGTACTCGAGCGAGTAGGACTGGGAGTAGACCTCGCGGGGAAGCTTTCCGGGCTTGCGTGCCGGGACAAAGCCCGCACCCAGCTTGTAGGCAACGGGAGCGCCAACGAGGAAGCCGCGGGCCTCGGCGCCAACGACCTTGGTGATACCGCGGCCCAGGAAGTGGTCCGCGATGTCGTCAACGAGATGCACAAGGCCATCGGAATCGGCGAACAGCGGCGTGATGTCCTTAAAGATGACCCCCTTCTCCGGATAGTCGGGGATGCTCACGATGCGGCTCTCGTAGTCGAAATCAGACACGTGCGGTTCCTTTCCTCGGTAATTGTTGTGGCTATGGCAGGGAGGGGGCCCGTGGGCTAGCCCTCCATGTCCTTGAATGACTGGTGGACAAGCCTGCGTATGAGCTCTGTACGCACCACGTCGGTGAGGGCAAGCATGCGGGAGAAGGCCTGTTCAAAGCGCTCGCGTGCCTCGTTGGTAACCTCGGCCTCCACGCCACCGCCTTTTTTGGCATAGACGACCAATGCCTGCTCGAACATGGCAGACTCACGGTTTGCCGAGTTCACGTACTGGCGAAGGTTCTTGGGGCCAATCCCGTAGTGGCGCAGCTCGTCGCAGGTGCGGATGAGGCCAATGTCATGACCATCCACCAGGTCCCGCCCGTGAGGAGAACGCTTGAGCGTAATGACACCGGCCTCGGAGAGTTGGCGGACGAAGCTTACCGAGACGCCTGCAACCTCGGGCATGCGATCGATGGGATGGAACTTCTCGGCAATCTCTTCATCCACCGGCCCAACAAGCGACGCCTCGACGGCAGACTCTGCAGCAGCCGATGGCGGCTCTCCGGAATCCTCGCGCTCCAGCTCGTCCTTGATCACAGAGAGCGGCAGGAACCTGTTCTTCTGTAGGTAGAGGATGGTCTCCAGTCGCTTGATGTCGCGTTGAGAGTACAGGCGGTATCCCCCTGGGGTGCGCGACGGGTTGAGAAGCCCCTCGTCCTCGAGATAGCGGACCTTCGATATGGTGAGGTCGGGATAGAGGCTCTGGAGCCGCTTCACGACCTTGCCGATGGTGAGGTATCCGGCGTCAGGCATGGCCTAGCCCTCGGTGTCGATCCTGCGCGGACGTGCGTTGGTGTGGAACACCATGCGGAACGTGCCAATCTGTATGGTTGATCCATCCTTAAGGGAGGCCTTGCTCACAATGGCACCATCTACCCAGGTGCCATTGAGCGAGCCGAGGTCCTCCACCGTGGCCCTGCCCTGCGGACAGGCGGAGAGGTCCATCTTTGCATGGTGGCGTGACACGGTCATGTCGTTAAGAAAGACGCTGTTGCGCGGGTCGCGACCAAGGGTAATGATGGGCGCATCAAGCTCGAACGTCTCGCCAATCTGGGGGCCCTTGACGATGGTCAGGGTAGGATGGGCTGGCTTCTCCTCGGCCATGAGGTCGGGGACGGTGGCATCTGCGGAGGGCATGCGGAAAATCTCCGTTGCCCCCATGTCGGTGGAGTGGTTGTTGGTGGGCTGCATCGAATCTCCCCTCGAGTAAACCTTACCCTCACATGATACCGCTTACCTGCAGGCCACGCAGTCCATCTCGACGAGCGCGCCAAGGGGCAGGGCGGACACGGCAACAACGGAACGCGAGGGTGCCGGTTGGGTAAAGCGCTTAGCAAAGACCTGGTCCATGGCATCGAAATCTTCAATGTGGGCCAGGTAGACGGTGGTTTGGGCAACGTCGGAGAGCGAGCAGCCCACCTCCGCGAGAATCTCCTCGATAATGTCGATGACACGCGACGTCTGTGTAGCCACGGTTGTTCCCACAATGGCCTCGCCATCTGGAGCAACAGGAAGCTGGCCCGAGGTATAGACAAATCGGCCGGCGGTTGTCCCCTGGGAACATGAACCGTAGGCATCCGGCGCCTGGGCTGCGTTGATTGCGTACTTCATGCGCTCCCCTATCACTCGTGTATTCCGCGCACACCAACAAAGTCGTTGCCATGGCGAAGCAGCCCCCATGTGCGCAGGTCCTGCTCGCTGATCTCAACTACATCCGTCGAGTCAAGAGCGCGTGACCAAGGTAGCTTTGACCAGGCTTGAAGCACCGCACTCCTGCCCACCGGCTCAACCCAGGTAAACGAGAGAAGACTCCTCCACATCACACGGGCGGCTGCCTTAGGAACAAGAAGCACGTACGAGGCCACTCCGGCAGCCGTATCGAGCGGCACGCCTGCGATAAGCGCGGGAATATGGCCATCAAGTGTCACACTCTCAACGGCACCACGTGCAGGAAGGGCACGGGCGCCTTGCGGAAGATAGTCTGCGAGAAGCTCGTTTGCCCGGGCACCCATGACGAGCACGGGGGCAAGCATTCCGCTTGCCTCCTCCAAAGTGGTTCCATCGTACGGCGCATTGCCGTTGCTCCTTACCTGCGAAAGAAACGTGAGCCACCCGGCAACTACGGCTCCACGACGAGAAGGGTCGAGAAGCACGTACTCGTGAGCGCCCGTGCGCGCAATGAGCGGCACGGAGGTGATGGCTCCGTCACCCGTGAGCGCGGGCTCAAAGGCGCACTGGCCCACTCGGAGCTTTTTGGCGCAGAACGCCGCCTCGCAGAGCTCTTGTGGGTGAGCCCCGGAGACAAGCCTATACGTGGCACCGGTGAGATCGGCTATGGCAGCGCCCTCAAGGGCATGTTCCAGCTTCTCTTCCCCTGCATAGGAGCTTGGGTATGCCAGACCCGTATCCTCCGCACGCTCAAAGCTTGCACCTAGGGTGAGGTGCTCCTCGTAAAGCGCGCCCCTTACGGTATGCGGAGAAGCGCCTTTCACCTCTTCGTGCTCGTTTGCCACAAAATCCCCCTTCGGTGCAGATACATTTCCGTACACTAAGCGGCATACCCATAGAGTGGCAACGTGAACACGTTCACCCGAGGAATATTGTCCAAGATAAGGCGAGCCGTGTAGTGGACGCTTCCCGCCGACCTGCCATCCTGTGACCATGCCGTTGAACCTACCAGCTGGCCGTCATCCACAACCATGTTTCGCTGAAGCATCGTTGTGCTAAAGGAGAGGCTTCCACCCTGCGGCCACGTGACGGCGGTCTCATCGTCTGTGGGGGTAACCAAGCAGGTCATGGCAAAGTTACATGCATAAGGCCTCGCGCCCACAACCCACGAGCTCTTTGCCACGAAGGTCTGCTTGAAGTTCGAGTACGCCCAGTTGAGAAGCGACACCGTGTCCGTGAAGCGACCAGAGCTGGTCTGTGCGCCCAAAACGCAGGTGAAGAGCTCGACCCCATTGCGCTGGCAGGCTCCAAGGAAGGCGGCGCTTCCCGCAACGTAGCCGGTCTTGATGCCGCGAATGCCCTTGTAGGTCCCCAACAGCTCGTCTGTCGAGTAGAACGTCTTCTGCGCTCCGGCCACGCTCACGGTGACCGATCGAGTGTGTACGGTACCAGCGATGAACGGGTACTCCGAGAGTGCAATGCGGCCCATGAGGGCAAGGTCAGAGACGGTGGAGTAGTGCCCATCCTCGTCCAAGCCATGCGGGTTCATGAAGTGGGTGTTGGTCATGCCCAGCTCCTGGGCCTTCTCGTTCATAAGTTCGACGAAGGCGTCCTCGGATCCCGCTACGTTCAAGGCAATGTTCTCTGCGGCGTCATTTGCCGAGTAGATAAGCATCACGCGGAGAAGCTGGCGAAGCGTTGGCGTGTCGCCCTCGACAAAGCCGGCTGTCTGGGAGTCTGCGCCTAGGTCGGTCGCGTGTATCTGGCAGGGAGTATCGAGGTCCATGCCAGAGTCAAGCGCTACCATGGCCGTCATGACCTTGGTGATGGACGCCATGGGCATTTGCGTGTCAGCGTTTTTCGAGTAGAGAACGTTTCCGGCCGAGTCCTCGACGATGGCGCATTGGGCCTCGCTCAGGACAGGGTCTGCGAGGGAAACATCGTCGGCATGTGCCACCCGCGGCAGCGCAAAAACCAGTGCTACGACGAGAAGTGCGGCCGCAATGGGCATATGGCGCAGAGAGGTCACTGCTTCTTCTCCCCTTCCTGTTCGGCAAGAGCCTCGCGACGGATCTGGATGCCCTCGCGCGTGTACATCACGGCAGTGGTTATAGAGCAGATAAGGCCCACGTAGACAAAGAAGATGCCGAGCGCAGACGGCTGCGCGTTGAGGCCCGGAAGCCACGCAACATCAACCAGCCCCAGGCCAGGCACCACAGGCGCGCCCAGCAGGAGGTCGCAGAAACCAAACATGAGAAGGGCCGTGGTGACCTTGCCAATGTAGACCACGTCGACGGGGCGACGGCGGTACTTCTGGAGAATGAGGGCGCCCACGGCAAGGTAGCAGTCGCGTCCAATGACGAGCACCGCCACCCATACTGGCAGCTCGCCGGTAAGGACGATGGCCAGCACGCCCGTGAAGAGCAGGACGCGGTCCATGATGGGATCCATGACCTTACCCAGCCAGCTCACCGTTTGGGTACGGCGCGCTATCTGGCCATCAAGGAAGTCCGTCACGGCTGCGATGGCGTAGAAGCTAAGAGCCAAAACGCGGTTGGTGCCCTGCACAAAGAGCACAAGGAAGGCAATCGTGAGGGCAAGGCGGCATGCCGTAATGAAATTGGCGACGGTGAGAATCTTGAATGAAGGGTTATCGGGTGTTCCAACCGGTGCGGTTGTGGTCCCACTTTGTTGGGCTGACTCAGCATCGGAGTCAGTCGCACTCCTAATTTGGGAACCCAAGCTCTCGAGTTTTCTTGACACAGCATTGCCCTTCTGGCGCTATCCAAACCCGGCCTCCCGCAAGAATGCGGACGCCCCTGAAGTCCTCATACTACCCCAAATGCATGTGCTCTCCGCCTTTTCGCCAATGACCCCAAAAGCTGACCAGACCCCGATACATTGACGAAGATGAGTCTGTTTAGAGGATGGTCCTCTCCAGGAGCCGGACGAGAACGCGAATCCCCTGTGCGTACGTGCGACGAGAGATGCGCTCGTTCACGCCATGGACGCCCGTTGCCTCCTCCTCGGGCGTTGGCCTAAAGGGAATGACGCGAAGAATCGAGTCACAGACTGCCTCATAGCGAATGGCGTCAGTGCCTCCGCAGACAAACGATGGCACCACGTCGACGTTGCCGTAGTAATGCCCAAGCGCCTCGGCGACCTCTGCGTAGCCAGGGCCGTCCGTGGAGTCCATCCTTCCCGCCGGCGTTGTGTGGACGAGCGTTGCAGTGACGCCGGTGCCTTGCGCTGCTCGCTCGACCCAAGCGAGCACGTCATCTGCCGTGGTTCCAGGCAGAAGGCGGAAGTTGATGGTGGCACTCGCATCACCTGGCATCACGTTGGGCGCGGCAGAGCCGCCCTGGAGCATGTCGACGGCCATCGTGGTTACCACGAAGGGATAGAGATCACGCCTGGTGGCAGCAAGGGCAGCGATCTTCTCTGCGTTGCCATGCACGTCCTGGACGAGCGTATGAAGCGGCTCTTCGGTAATGTAAGGGGCAAGCGTGCGGAAGGTGTCCTCCACGATGGGCGTGAGCTTGGGCGTCGGGCGTGACTCGGCGATGCGAGCTATTGCCACACAAAGGTGCTCAAGCGAGGTCCCGCCAAAGGGGTTCGAGGAGTGGCCGCCCTCTCCGTGCGCATCCAGCCGCAGGTCAAGGTAGCCTTTCTGAGAGATGCAGACATCCGTAAGGACGTGGCCGGCAGCGCCCCACATGGCGCCGTTAATAATGGTTGTCGTGCCCTCGTCGAGCAGCCAGTCTGCACGAACGCCGCGCTCTTTGATGAGGCCGGCCAGCTCCGTGGCGCCGGTGCTTGAGGTTTCCTCGTCTGCCCCAAAGGCGAGAATGACAGTACGACGTGGACGTTCCCCTCGCGCAAGGAGGTACTCGAGCGCCTCGAGTTCGCCCATGAGCATGTCCTTGATGTCAAGCGCTCCCCTGCCCCAGATGAACGTCTCGTCGAGTTCTCCCGCAAAGGCGTCATGCAGCCAGTCCTTCTCGGTGCCGGGGACTACGGGAACCACGTCCTGGTGGGCCAGGAGCAGCACACAGGGAAGCGAAGGCTCAGTCCCCGGGCAGGTGATGAGGAGGTTCCTGCCCACCTCCTCGAAGGAGGAAGCGGCCATGATGTGCGGATACGATGAGAGTACCAGCGCGTGAAGGCGCTCGAAGGGAGCGCTATCGGTCCCATCGCCTTGGTCTATGGTCTTGCAAGCTATTGCACTCGCAAGACGCTCGCAGGCACCGGAATAGTCGAGGTCTGAGTAGTCTTCCTCGCTTGTGTAATGTGCGTATACATTGATACCGCTCATGGTTTCCCTTCTACCGCCCACGGTTTGACAAAGTTGTCTTTTCCATGGTAGACGGCGTAATTTGGGCTACTCACCGAGAAGGCGCCGCTTTCACGTTCAAGAAATGATTATGCAGATAAACTCTGTCTATGGGCGCAGGAGGCGCCCGGTCCCGAAAGAAGGAGTAGCCATGGCGGAAGACGAGGAGTACTTCGAAGACGCCGAGCTCGACTTTGACGAGCTTGAGGGAGACGACTATGGCCTCGGGGACCAAGGCGGCTGGGCCGACGACGACCCGGAGACCATCACGCTCGAGTACGACGACGGAACCTCCGAGAAGTGCGACGTGCTGGGGATATTTCCCTACGATGGCAGGGAATACATAGCGCTTGCGCCCGAGGGCGACCAGAAGTCGCTCTACCTCTACGGTTACGTTGAGCATGATGATGGCACCAACGACATTGTCCCCATCGAGGACGACACGGAATTCGATGCCGTAGCCGCTGAGTACCAGTCACTCATGGAGTAACGCAAACGCCCCTCTCAGAAACATCTGAGAGGGGCGACTTCTGCTACTAGAGATGCCCTAGAAGTTACTGTGCACGAATCACTCGGATGCGACGGACGCCCTCGGCCTGCGAGAGGTGGTCGATGACGTCAGCAGGAACCTCGCCCGCAATGTCGATGAGCGTGTAGGCCATCGTGCCGCGGCTCTTGTTTGCCATGTTCTCGATGTTGATGCCAGAGTCCGCCAGGTACTGCGAGAACTTGCCGATCATGCCCTGCACGTTCTGGTGGATGATGGCCAGGCGCTCGCCGGAGGCAATGGGGCCAAGGTCAACGGCACCAAAGTTCACGGAGTGCGTGATGTTGCCGTTCTCGATGAAGTCACGTAGCTCCTCTGCGGCCATGACGGCGCAGTTCTCCTCCGCCTCGGTTGTGGAGGCGCCCAGGTGCGGCAGGACGATTGCGTTCTTCATGTCGGCCGAGATGGGATTGGGGAAGTCCGTCACGTAGCGGGCGATGTGGCCCTCGCCAAGGGCGGCGGCCATGGCCTGCTCATCCACGATGGTGTTGCGGGCAAAGTTGAGGACCACGGCACCGGGCTTCATCTGCGAGATGAGCTCGGCGTTGATCATGTTCTTGGTGGAGTCCATGGCGGGCACGTGGATGGTGATGTAGTCGCAGTCCGCGACAAGGCGGGAGAGGTCGTCGGCGTGCTCGATGCGGCGGTCGAGGTTCCACGCGGCAGAGACCGAGAGGTACGGATCATAGCCCACGGCCTGCATGCCAAAGCGGGTGGCGGTGTTGGCAACAGCCGCACCAATGGCACCAAGCCCAATGACGCCCAGGCGCTTGCCCGCAAGCTCGTGACCGGCAAACTGCTTCTTGGCCTTCTCGGCGTGCTTGCCAAGATCCGGGTCGTCGGCGTTGACGCGCACCCACTCGATGCCGCCCACGATGTCGCGGCTGGCAAGCAGCAGCCCCGCAAAGACGAGCTCCTTCACGGCGTTTGCATTGGCGCCGGGCGTGTTGAAGACAACGATGCCCTCGTCAGCGCAGCGGTCAAGCGGAATGTTGTTCACCCCGGCACCGGCACGTGCGATGGCGAGAAGGCCCTTGGGGAACTGGGTCTCGTGGAGGCTCGCGCTCCTCACCATGATGGCGTCGGCGTCCTCGAGGGTGTCCGTGAGCTGGTAGTTGGCCCCAAGGCGGTCGGTGCCTGCCTTGGCGATGTTGTTCATACAGTGAACCTTGTACATGTGGATGGCTCCTTGGGTGTTGTGGAATGGTGGAAATAGCGCTGGCGAGAGGGTCTAGGCCTTCTTGTGGGAGCGCTCGAAGCCATCCATGAAGTTCACGAGCGCCTCGACGCCCGCCTTGGGCATGGCGTTGTAAATGGAGGCGCGCATGCCGCCAACGGTGCGGTGGCCCTTGAGGTTCACGAGACCGGCCTCTGCCGCCTGGGCGACAAACTCGGCGTCGAGGTCCTTGTCGCCCGTGACGAAGGGCACGTTCATAAGAGAGCGGCTCTGCGTATCGGCCACCGTGGGGTGGAAGAGCTCAGAGGCGTCAAGGTAGTCGTAGAGAATCTTGGCCTTCTCGGCGTTCTTCTCGTGCATAGCCGCAAGGCCACCGTTCTCGAGCAGCCACTGGAACACCAGGCCGCACATGTAGATGCCCCAGCAGTTGGGCGTGTTGTAGAGCGAGCCCTTGTCAGCCTGCGTCTTGAAGCGCAGCATCGTGGGAACACCGGGCAAGTCATCGGGGATGAGGTCCTCGCGCACGATCACAATCTGCACGCCGGCGGGGCCAACGTTTTTCTGGACGCCCGCGTGGATGCAGCCAAACTTGGTCACGTCGACAGGCTCGGAGAGGAACATCGAGCTCTGGTCTGAGACGAGCGTGTGGCCCTTGGTGTTGGGCAGGGTGTGGTACTGCGTGCCGTAGATGGTGTTGTTCTGGCAGATGTAGAGGTAGTCGGTGTCCTCGCGGATGGGGAGGTCCGAGCAGTCAGGGATGTAGGTGAAGTTCTTGTCGGCCGAGCTTGCCACCACGTTAGGGTCGCCAAGGATCTGGGCCTCCTGATAGGCCTTCTTTGCCCAGTTACCCGTAATCACAAAGTCCGCCTTGCGGTGCGGTGCCAGGTTGATGAAGGTGGTCGCAAAGAGCAGCGAGTCACCACCCTGGAGGAACAGCACCTTGTAGTTCTCGGGGATGCCCATAAGGGTGCGGATGTCGGCTTCGGCCTTGTCGATGATGCCCTGGAACACCTTGGACCTGTGGCTCATCTCCATGACGGACATGCCGGAACCCTGGTAGTCGAGGATCTCAGAACCCGCGCGAGAAAGCACCTCCTCCGGAAGTACGGCGGGGCCGGCGGAGAAGTTGTACACGCGTGCCATGTAGATCACTCCAAATTCTGGTACATCGCGGTTTCCCGGCTGCAGCCGCGCAGGTGCTCGGCTTGTAGTCGGCTCATGTTTCAACATGATAGCCGGCAAATGACGAGTCTTTTCATCCGTTACGTTTTGATAACCTAGGCGGACGGTGGGAATTTGCGCGTGGTTCTATCCGCTGGAATTCAATTACGCACACGTGTCAGCTGCTAGACTTGGACTAAAGGCGTCGAGCGAGGAGGGTCCATGGGACAGGTGGCGCGACACGATGGGGCCAAAGCTCACACCTGCGTAGACGTTGTCTTCTTTGACATCGACGACACCCTGTACGATCAGGCAAGGCCCTTCGCGTATGCGGTGAGGCGCGTCTGTGGTGAAATTCCCGGCGCAACGGACGCAGCGCTCTACGACGCGAGCCGCAGGCATAGCGGCCCCATCTTCGCTGCCTTCTCGGCGCGGCGCACCCCTACTACGGAGGAGTATGCCCTGCGTATGCAGCAGACCCTTGCCGACTTTGGCGTCTCGATCAATCACGAGACCGCCGTGGAGGCGCAGCGCGTCTACGCGGACGAGTCTGGAGTGGCCATGTCGCTCTCCTCTGCCATGGCTTCCTGCCTGGACGCGTGTCGCGCTCGTGCCCGCTTGGGCGTGGGCGTCATTTCAAACGGACGGGAGGAGCTTCAAGCCGAGAAGCTCGAAATTCTCGGCATTTCGCAATGGGTCTCTCCCGGGGCCGTCTTTGTCTCACAGGCCGTGGGCCTGGCAAAGCCCGACCCGGCGCTCTTTGACTACGCATGCGACCACCTTGGTACAACGCCCGGTCGCTGCATCTATGTTGGTGATGCCTGGGACACGGACGTCGTGGGTGCATGTGCGGCGGGGATGCCGTGCGTATGGTTCAACCGTCGTGGGCGTATGCGGCCGCAGGACGCAAGGGGGGTCTCCCCAACTTGGGAGGTTGGGAGCGAGGAGGAGCTCCGTGCGCTAATCGGCAGCGAGTCCTTTTGGCGGTTCTCGCACACATAAGGCGCACTATGATGGGCACACGCTAAGAGAGAGGGCAGGAAATGGATTCAAGGCTTGAACCACTGTTCACTCCGTGGAGCATCGACGGCTGCGAGATCAAGAACCGCATCGTCATGACGTCCATGGGCGGTACCAACATCTTTGGGTGGATGGAGAGAAACCACTTCGACCGGGACGGCGCCCGCTTCCTCATGGAGCGCGCGCAGAATAACGTGGGGCTACTCCTTCCCGGCTGCCAGCCCGTTTACAACCCCATCGGCGGCCAGTGGCTAGACCAGAACCGCACCATGTACGAGGAGCTCAAGCCCTTCATGGAGGAGCTGCACGCCACGGGAGCCAAGATGTTCGTGCAGCTCACGGCTGGCTTTGGACGCAGCTTCACGGTGTCTGACTCCATGGAGGAGCTCTACACCAACCCGCTGCTGCGCGCGCTGTCAAAGCCCTTCCTGGACCTGGACAAGATCTGCGCCACAGCGTCCCCCTCGCCCAACCGTTGGTCGGACAAGGTCCCCTCACGCGAGATGACCATCGGTGAGATCGACCGGCTTGTGGAGGCGTTTGCCACCTGCGCAAAGATGCTGCGTGATGCCGGCGTGGACGGCGTGGAGGTGCACGCCGTCCACGAGGGCTACCTTCTCGACCAGTTCACCCTCCCCTACGTGAACCACCGCAACGACATCTACGGCGGCTCGCGCGAGAACCGCTACCGCTTCCCGGTGCGCATTGTCCACGCCATCCACGACGCAGCAGGCGGGGACTTCCCCGTGTCGCTTCGCTACTCGGTGGTGAGCCGCACCAAGGGCTTCCGCGAGGGGGCGCTCCCCGGCGAGGACTACGTCGAGGTGGGGCGCACTATGGAGGAGTCCGAATGGGCCGCGCGCTACCTCACCGACGAGGGCTACGCAATGCTCAACTGCGACAACGGCACCTACGACGCCTGGTACTGGGCTCACCCGCCCATCTACATGCCCGAGAACTGCAACCTTGCAGACGTCGAGCACATCAAGGGCTTTGTAGACGTTCCCGTGGTGTGTGCTGGCCGCATGGACCCCTATGTGGGCGCACAGGCCGTGGCCGAGGGCAAGCTTGACGCAGTGGGCTTTGCTCGCCAGTTCCTGGCCGACGGCGAGTGGGTCACCAAGCTTGTCGAGGGGCGCGAGAAGGACATTCGCCCCTGCATCTGCTGCCACAACGGCTGCTTCAACATGTGCCACTACAAGGGGCACGCAAACACGCAGACGCTCGAGGACTCGCTGCATCTCTCGCGTTGCGCGGTGAACCCTGAGACCATGCAGTACGAGAAGCACCACATCCGCCCCACCACCACGCCCCGGCGCGTCGCCGTGGTGGGTGGCGGCATCGGCGGCATGGAGGCTGCGCGCGTGCTCGCGCTTCGCGGCCACTGGCCCGTCATCTACGAGCAGTCAGAACATCTGGGCGGCGTCTTCCGCGAGGCCGCGTCCGCGAGCTTCAAGGGCAAGCTCCGCGACCTTCTCGCCTGGTACGAGCGGCAGATGAAGGAGCTTGGCGTCGAGATCCACTACAACCGCGAGGTCATCGACGTGCAGGAGCTTGACGAGGACTATGCCATCGTGGCCACCGGCGCCACGCCCAAGCGCCTGCCTGTCCAGGGCTTCGAGCGCGCGATGGACGCCCTTGACTACCTCGATGGCGCCAAAGTTGGTCAGCGCGTAGTGGTTATTGGCGGCGGCCTCACCGGCTGCGAGGTGGCGCTCGAACTTTACCTCTCCGGCAAGCAGCCAGTCATTGTGGAGATGAAGGACGACCTGGTGGCGCAGGACGGTGTGTGCCTTGCCAACTCAAGCTACCTCCGCGAGTTCTTTGCCTGGAAGAAGGTTCCCGTCTATCTGGAGTCCACGGTGCGCGCCATTGGCGAAGACTGGGTGCAGATCTCCCACAAGGACGGCACGCTCGAGCGCATCACGTGCGACTCGGTTGTGAGCGCCGTTGGCTACACGCCCGATCCCGTTTCGCAGCCAAACGGTCGCCACGTTCAGCTTGTTGGCGACTGCGCCGGCGTAGGCAACTTGCGCTCGGTCATTTGGCGTGCCTACGAGGCTGCTTCGCGCGTTTAGTTGGGGGAATCACGAGAAGGAAGGGAGGTCAGCCCATGGAGCTGACCCAGGAGGAGCGTGACATCCTCGATGGCAAGCAGGGAGAGACGCTTGCCAAGGTAATGAGAACGCTCGTTGAGTACGGAGAGGCCTTTGGCGCCACGCGCATGGTCAAGGTGACGGCGCCTGGTCACCTGGTGACCAGCTTTGGCATCTCGATCCTCGAGGCGAACTTCCGCCTCATGGACGAGCTCATCAAGGCCGGGCTTAAGACCAAGGAGCCCTTCACTGTAGACCCGCGTCCCATCGACAACGCAGATGTCCCTGCTAGCGTGGTCCAGAAGGTCGTGGGAGCGGTTACGTATGGTAAGCAGGACGCTTACGAGCGCCAGCTGCGTGCCGTTGGCCTCAAGGACGAGAACGCCTTCACCTGCGCCTGCTACCTGCCCGAGGTTGGCAACGCCCCAAAGCGCGGCGACGTCCTGAGCTGGGCCGAGTCCTCCGCCGTGGTCTATGCCAACTCTGTCCTGGGCGCGCGGTGCAACCGGAACAGCGGATTTATCGATCTCTTTGGCAACATCGTGGGCGAGGTCCCGGAGTTTGGGCTGCTCACCGATGAGGGACGCAAGGCCACATGGATCGTGGACGTGGAGTGCACCAAGAGGCCCGAGGCGCAGGTGCTGGGCTCTGCCATTGGCATGAAGGTGATGGATGAGGTCCCCTATATCCGTGGGCTTGACCAGTGGCTGGGCTGCACGCTTGACGATGCCGCAAAGGCCTACCTCAAGGACATGGGGGCCGCCACGGCGTCAAACGGCGCCGTGGGCCTCTACCACGTGGCAGGCATCACGCCCGAGGCGGCAGACATGGGCGAGTCCCTCATCGCAGAGGGCACGAAGCACTATGTGATCGACGATGCGGAACTTGAGCGCGTGAAAGCGAGCTACCCCAACATCTGGAAGAAGCCCGACGCCCGCCCGCGTCTGGCGTTCATCGGCTGCCCGCACTGCTCGCTTGACCAACTCAAGGACTGGGCGCATCGCATTCCCGAGGCCCTCGCCCGCGAGGGGCGCACGCGCGTTGCGGTGCCCACGGTTGTCTCGAGCGCACCCGATGTGCTTGCAGCCTTTGACGGCACGCCAGAGAAGCGCAAGCTCCTGGCCACAGGCACCAAGCTCACCTACATCTGCCCGCTCATGTACATGGATAACCCCGCAACGGACCTGCCGGTAGTGACGTGCTCCAACAAGCTGCGCACGTACACGAGCGCGCGCTACTTTGACGAGGACGACCTGCTTCGCATCATCGCGAGGGGAAGGATCGACTAATGGCTGAGAAGACCTTCAGGGGGCGCGTCGTTGTTGGCGGTGCCGTGAGCGCAAAGGCTCTGGTAAGCCATGGTGGCTTCAACACGCTGGCAAGCTACCAGCAGCCGCTCATCCTAAAGAACGTAAAGGCGCCCTGCTCCGACCAGAACAACCCCGACCTCTATAAGAAGCCGCTCCAGGGGGCAGCAATCTGCCTGCCGCAGACCATAGGCTCCACCACGGGCGGCATGGTCCTCATGTGCGCGTGCGATATGGGCGCGGGTCCGGCATGCATGCTTTTCTCGAAGCCCATCGACCCCATTGCGGCAGCGGGAGCCATACTTTCCAAGAACTGGACGGAGCACCCGTTTGTCGTGGTTGACCAGTTGGGCGACGAGTTTCTCGACTACGTGCATGACGGCATGGACGTGAGCGTGACCGAGGATGGAACCGTTACTATAACGGGATGATGATGGCTTCGGCGATGTTTGTGCTCGTCGCCGGAAGGACAGGTTTATTGCATTTTCCGTCACTCAGCGCCCTCCGGCGATTATTTGTCGCCGGAGGGCGGTTAATGTTGCAACTCTTGCCAAAATGACCACTTTGGCGATTGCCCGTGAGTGGTGAACACCGCAGCATTGCTCTTGTTTCAATCACGACCATCTACCACCGGTTGATCTCCTCGAGGAAAGCGTCGCCGTATCGTTGGAGCTTGGCACGTCCTACGCCGGAAACCTGAAGCAGCTCCTCCTCGCTCGTGGGGCGGCGTCGCACCATAGCGCGCAGGGTTGCGTCCGAGAAGACCATGTAGGGAGGGATGCGGAACTCGCCCGCAAGCTGCTTTCGCAGTGCGCGCAGGCGCTGGAAGAGGCACTCGTCCTCGTCGGTGACCTCCGCCTCACTAGGAAGCTCGCACGTACGATAACTGCTAGATCCCGCGGCGCCAAAGGCTCTGCGAGGTCGTGCGGCACGCAGGTACTTGTCTGCGGAGGTGCCCAGGCACACGGAGCAGCCTCCGCAACCAGCCGGGACAACACCTGCCCCAAGCGTCGACGCATCCTGGCCAAAGTAGCGCAGCACTCGTGCGCGAAGGCACGAGTCGCTCATCGCATAGCCAATCATGGACGAGAGGAGCCGCTCCCTGTTGCGTAGCAGCGTCTTCCTCTCGGCCTGTGGGGTCTCGGGTGGGAACTCGGTGTTGTCAATGAAGAAGTGGCACGTGCGTATGTCACCGCGGCTCCACAGGAGGTAGCACTCTGCCGGCTCGCCATCGCGACCGGCGCGTCCCGCCTCTTGGTAGTACTCCTCCAGCGAGAGGGGCAACCCACAGTTCACGACGAAGCGCACGTCGGACTTGTCGATGCCCATGCCAAACGCGTTGGTAGCAACCATGACGCGCGCCTCGTCGCGCACGAAGGCCTCCTGCGAGGCCGCGCGCTCGTCGATCTCCATGCCCGCGTGGTAGCTCGCTGCGGTTATTCCCGCGGCGCGCAGGGTCTCCGCCAGCTCGTCCACCTTCTTGCGGGTGGTCGCATAGACAATGCCGGACCATGTTGGGTGCGTCGAAAGGTAGCCCAGAAGCCAGCGAGTGCGCTCCTTTGGTGTAAGTTCAAAAGACGAGAGACACAAGTTGGGCCGGTCGAAACCGTTCACCTGGATGGCGGGGTTGCGCAGGTCAAGCAGGCGCGAGACATCCTGCCGCACCCGCGCCGTGGCGGTTGCCGTGAGAGCGCAGACAACGGGACGTTGTGGCAGCTGGTTGACAAAGGCGGG
This sequence comes from Tractidigestivibacter scatoligenes, assembly GCF_001494635.1. Taxonomy (GTDB): domain Bacteria; phylum Actinomycetota; class Coriobacteriia; order Coriobacteriales; family Atopobiaceae; genus Tractidigestivibacter; species Tractidigestivibacter scatoligenes. The sequence continues at coordinate 92,383 of NZ_LOJF01000009.1, forward strand.
GATGCCTCGGTAGGCCGGGCGAAAGTCCTGTCCCCACTGGCTCACGCAGTGCGCCTCGTCAACGGCAACAAGCGGCACGCGCACCTGGCGCGCAAAGGCAATGAAGCGCTGGTCAGCAAGGCGTTCCGGCGCAACGTACATGATGTCGTACCAGCCGGCTATGGCGCGTGCCATCACGACCTCCTGCTGGCGAGGTGTGAGCGTGGAGTTGAGGTAGGAACCCCGGATGCCCGCCTCCTTGAGCGAACGCACCTGGTCGCCCATGAGCGAGATGAGCGGCGACACCACAAGCGTAAGCCCGCCGAGAAGTACCGCCGGAATCTGGTAGCAGATGGACTTACCGGCTCCCGTAGGCATGACGGCAAGCGCGTCGCGACCAGAGAGAATCGACGAGATGACCTCCTCCTGCCCGGGACGAAAGGAGTCATAGCCAAAGTAGGTGCGCAGCGCTTCGCGAGCGCGGACCATGGCTCCTTCTTCCCAGTCCATGCTGTTCTCGCCTGCCACCAACAAACCCCCTTTATGTCTACTTAAAGACGATGCCGCTCGCCGATTGTTTAGCGCCATCCGCAGGTACTACCATACAACGCATGGGGAGTAAGGAAGACACAGCAACAGCAAAGTATCGGCAGATGACTGAGGAGCCCGTAAAGCCCCTCATCCTCACGCTTGCCGCTCCCTCGATCGTCTCCAACCTTGTGACCAGCATCTACAACCTCTGCGACACCTTCTTTGTGGGATCGCTTGGGACCTCCGCCGAAGGCGCCATTGGCATCTCGTTCGTAGTCATGACCGCCATCCAGGCCGTAGGCTTTGGCATGGGACAGGGCACCGGCAACGCAATCTCGCGCTATCTGGGCGCAAAGGAGCGGGAACGCGCCTGCATCATGGCAACCAATGGCCTAGCGACCACGCTTCTTCTCGGCACGCTCATCGCCATTGTGGGCAACATCCTCATCGAGCCCATCTGCCTGGTGGCAGGTTCGACCGAGACCATCCTCCCCTACGCCAAGACCTTCGTGGGCATCATTCTTCTGGGCGCACCCTTCATGTGCAGTTCGCTCATGCTCAACATGCAGTTGCGCTTCGAGGGAGAGGCGCTCCATTCCATGATTGCCATCATGACAGGCGCCCTCATCAACATTGGCCTTGAGCCGCTCCTCATCTATGGGGCTGGTCTGGGCATAGCAGGCAGCGCCACCTCTACGGTGATCTGCCAGTTCATCAGCTTTTGCATTCTTGTCTGGCAGATCCAACATGTGGGGATAACGCCCCTCTCGCCCAAGTGGCTGAGAAGGCCCGCTCGCGCCATGGTCACCAAGATCGTGAACGGCGGTCTTCCCTCCTTTGTGCGCCAGTGCATGCTCGGTGTGGCTACCACGCTCCTCAACGAGGCGGCGCGTCCCTTTGGCGACGCAGCGATAGCCGCGCTCGCCGTGGTGCAACGCATCACGAGCATTGGCAACTACGTTCAGATTGGCTTTGGCCAGGGCTTTCAGCCGGTGGTTGGCTACAACTACGGCGCCAAGCTCTACGAGCGCATTAGGGCTGGCTACCACTTTGCGGTGCGCACGGCATTCATTGCCGTAGCCCTGGTAGGCGTTGTGACCTTTGCCCTGGCACCGCAGCTTGTGGGGCTCTTTTCGAGCGACACCGAGGTTGTCGATATAGGTACGCTCGCCTTGCGCGTGGAGAGCTTCACGCTCCCGCTCACCGGCACCGCGATGATCACCAACTTCCTGCTTCAGACGACCGGCCGCATGTGGCGGGCAACCATCCTTGGCGCTTGCAGGCTGGGCCTTGTTCTTGGCCCCGTGGTGCTGGTGCTACCGCCCCTGCTGGGGCTTCTCGGCGTCCAGCTGGCGCAGCCCGTAACCGATATCATCACGTTTTTGGTGACCATCCCCATGGCGTGGTCAATCCTGCATGAGCTTTCTGCCGAGGAGCGTGAAAGCAAGCGCACGAGCGAGGCTGCCATGCCGGCCAAGTAGCGCTAAACCTTAGCTGTGAAGTGCCGCCGCCATGCGAGAGAACCACTCATCCGCGGCGCCCTTGGGAAAAACCGTGATGTAGCTCTCGAAGTACCTGCCGTACTCGGAGAGGTCCACCGCATAGCCAAGATAGCCGTCGACATAGCCGCATACCAGCAAGGGGGCGGTCGAGGCATCTCTCAGCTGCTTTCCAAAAGAGAAGACGACCTCAGAGGGAACAAGGGCAAGCCTCACGCATCCAAGGTCGACTAGCGTGGCCGTGGCATCGAGGCAAATCCGGGGTATTGCCAGCTTTGCCTCAACCATGCCAAGCATCTGACGAAGGTCGTCCTCTCGGGTGGCAATGCCAGAAGCCTTGGCAGCAGCTGGGTCTTTGAGAAGTCCAGTGAGCATGCGACGGGCAGAGAGGAGCGTCTCGTCCTCTGCCGGCACGTAGTCGAGATGCACAGGCACCTCTCTGGTGTCCCCAAGTGCAATCGAGGCGGTTTGCAACGTTGCAGCGGCAAAGCGCCGACCAATCTCTCCGCCAATGCGCTCAACCTCGTCGAAGCCCTCGCCGCGCCGCGTGAACCTCGTGCTTGAATCTCCGGCGTCGCCAACGAGGACAATCGCATGCGAACCAGTAAGCTTCTCGTACTTTACGCGTAGAGCCCCTACGTAATCCGTGGAAAGCAGGTGGTTCTCCCCATGGAGCACAGTGGGATGACAGGCAACGTGGAGGATGTCGACGCGCTGGGAACCGTCAGCCGAGGTAAGGCTGAGGACGGTTCCGGTTGTGTCGCAACCGGCGCTGGCACCGTTACGGTTTGTAAAGAGCCCTGAGAGGTCGCACGTACCAAGCCGAGCTGTTGCGTTCCCCTGGCCTTCCTGCTGATCCTTGCACTTCTCGGCACTTGCGGCCATCGCGTCGAGAAGCGCCTCGATGAACGAAGGATCTGGTGGACACCCTGAGTCTGCGAGCCTGCTTACCTTTGGGCCAGAGTGGGTGTGGATTGCGGCCACGTGCACGTTGTCTTTGGGAAGACCTGTGCGCGAGGTAATTGCCTGCCGAGCCTCCTCCGCAAGTGACGGCTCGAGGAAGAAGATGTCCGCAACGCAAAGGCAGAACTGGCGAAACAGTTGCCCCTCCCCATCGGAGATAAGCACGCAGCGTACGGTGATGTTGTCATGAACTCCTGTGGCCTCTCGCCGGCCGTAGCCGTCCATAGGGCAAGGGACGGCCGGGGTTATGTCCTGCTGAGCGTAAGTAACGTGCATCTTAGGCTGCCTTTGTCGCCGTTTGCTCCGCTCTCTGCTCGGCAGCATCGCCCTTGCTTTCAAACCCAAAGGCAAGCACGAGCACAAGCGCAATGACAAAGCTTACTGCCGCCTCTGCCAGGAACCATCCAATTGGTGCAAACGAGGCAAGCGTGAACACGTTGACCAGGAAGTTGAAGACAATGAGCTGAACATTGCCAATGCCGCCAACGGCCCCGCCAATCGCTCCCGCCACAACAACCATGGGGATGAGCTTGCGGTACCTCATGATGACGCCATAGATGAGGGGTTCGTTAACGCCAGAGAGAATGCCAGAGATGAGGTAGGAGCCAACGAGGGTCTTGTAGTCCTTGTCTTTGGTGCGCAGGAAGACGCCGAAGCTCACGCCAAGGCATGCAAAGACGCTGGCTGCAGCAAGGGCAAAGATCGGGTCTCCGCCGTTGGCGTTGAGGTTTGCAAGGATGATGGGGATGATTGCCCAGTGCACGCCAAAGATAACGAGAAGGCCCCAGAACCCGCCCATCACGATGCCAGCGACAACCATATTGGCGCTCACGAGGTAGTTGATGGCGGCGCCTGCGCCATTTGCGACGGCGTTGCCGATGGGGCCGAGGACCAGCGCGGTGAGGGGTACCATCACAGCCAGGTCAATTGCGGGAACGAGGAAGCTCCGTAGGTTTTTGGCCAGATGGGCGTTGAGGAAGCGCTCGAGGAAGCTTGTGACCCACACGGCGAGGAGGCTCGGAACGATGGTTGCCGAGTAGTCCACGGCAACAATGGGGATCGAGAAGAAGCTCTTGGGGTCGCCGGTCTGAAGCGCTGTGAAGTTGGGTTCAAGGAGCGCAGCGCCGATAATTGCGCCAACGAGGGGCGTAACGCCTAGCTTCTTGGCCGCATAGAAGCCAACAAAGATTGGCAGGAAGTAGAAGATCGCGTGACCGGCGGCATACCAGACGGCAAACTGGCCGCTATCAGCGGGACAGACGCCAAGTCCCGCAAGAATGATGAGCACGGCTGTAAGGATGCCAGCACCAGCAAAAATGGGCAGAAGCGGCGTGAGAGCGCCAGAGATGTAGTCGAAGATCCTCGCCATCACCGAGCGGTGGTCTTTCTCGGCAGGCGTGGGCTCTTCTGGTGCTTGCGGGGCCGAGGCGTCGAGAAGGCCCACAAGCGGCGTGTATACGGTCTCGACAGTCGGGCCGATGACCACCTGGAGCTGTCCGCCCTTCTCGACTACGCCGAGGATGCCCTCCGTTGCCTTGAGCTTATCGGCGTCTGCCCTACCGGCATCCTTGAGTGTGAATCGCAGTCTGCTTGCGCAATGCGTCACACCTTCTACGTTGCTTGGACCACCAACGAGTTCGAGAATGCTTTGCGCAAGCGCCTTTTCGTCCATCTCTGCCTCCGCGTTTGAGCTTTGGGTTCCTTAGATGCATCCATGCTAGCGCTGTGTGTGATCGGCGGAGCTTTTTTGTATCAACCATGTAACCATGCCCGTGTCATCGGACAGGCGTCTGCCGCTGAATCTGTGTGACGCAAAACGAAAGAGTCGGCATCCAGGACCGTCTTCATCCCAATTGCGCCTATCATGGGCCGCTGTGAGGAAAACGCGCATTACGTGCCAGTGCATGGAGGCATTGAGTCATGGAAACCTTTGATGAGCTTTACTATCGGGAGCCCTACACGCGAGAGTTCGATGCCTCTGTTGTGTCCTGCGAGCCTGCAGATGAGGGGTTTGCAATCGAGCTTGACCAGACCGCGTTTTATCCCACAGGCGGCGGACAGCCGGGCGATAGGGGCACGTTGAGCGTTGGTACGGATGAAGGCCAGGTTGTGGCCCACGTGCGCGAGGCGGTACCCGGAGAGGGCGCGGGCGAGGTTATCCATCTCTCGGACATTTCGCTTCCCGTTGGTGCTAGCGTCCATGGCTGCCTTGACTGGACCTGGCGGCGCGACAACATGGATGCACACACCGGCGAGCACATTGTCTCGGGCATCGTACATGCCCTCTTTGGCTACAACAACGTTGGCTTTCACATGGGCGAGCGCTGCATCGAGGTCGACTTTGACGGCGTCCTCACGTCCGATGACGCGCTCGACGTAGAGCGGCGCGCCAATGCGGCAATTCGCGAGGACGTGAGCGTAGAGGCGCTTCTCCCCTCTCCCGCCGAGCTTGCTGAAATGGACTACCGCAGTAAGAAGGACCACGACGGCCAGATTCGCGTGGTGAGGATTGCCGGCGTGGACTCCTGCGCCTGCTGCGGCACGCATGTGTCTTCCACCGGTCAGGTGGGGCTCATCAAGATCTTGCGGGTGACCACCAAGAAGAAGCGGACCCGCCTTGAGCTACTTTGCGGCCGCCGCGCGTTGGAGGCATGCGAGGCTGCCATGGCGGCACTACGTGACACCAGCAACTTCCTCACGGTTGGAGACGAGGAGGTTCCCGAGGCGGTACGTCGCCTCTCTACCGAAAGGGATGACCTCAAGCACCAGCTCAAGCAAGCTGGTCGCAAGCAGATTGACCAGTATGTGGCAACGTTGGCACCCGAGGGGTCGCTGGCTGTGTGCTGCCTTCCCGAGCTGGACGTTGAGGACCTCCGCTACCTGTGCGAGCAAGTCCTCGAGCGCACGGACGCAACAGTTTGCGCTGGCATTTCGCCCGTTGAAGATTGCCCCCGGCTTGCGTATGTGATTGCGTCTACTGATGCTGACCTGAGACCAGCATGCAAGGAGCTTAACCGCAGGCTTGATGGCCGTGGCGGCGGAAAAGCCCAGCTGGTTCAGGGCAGTTGGGCGTCATCCAGCGATGCAGCCCTGACTGCAATCCGCGACGTGCTGGGATAGCAGGGCCTCACCCAAAGGTGCCTGCCCAAAAAGTGCGGTTGTCAGTACTTTTTGAGAAAATGGTCGAGTACGAACACGCTGGCTATTTTTTCGAGCCGCAGGTAGGGAATTGCCACCTATTGGGTGATACTAAGCACTACTTCGAAAAAGTACTGTAAAGTCCGATTTTTGGGCACAGGGATCCCTGAAAACCCAAAGCGAATTACTAGTATGAGGCATACAGTGGTCGCATTGAGTCGGGCATGGACGAGGAAGCCGCCGTCTATGATCTTGGGAGTGTCGATGCTGCCGCAACGTCGGTGGTAGAGAGTATGCCAACCATCCAGCGAAGCTTCTGCAACCTTCGGCAAAACCACGAGAGGACGGCGCTGGTTACGGTGCCTCTCGTTCTTGGCGCTCTTGCCTGGGTGCCAGTTGTGTTTGCCATCGCGATGATGACCGTTGCGGTGTATGTGCTCCTATGGAGCCTTATTCTTGCTGCGTGGGCGTTTGTCGCATCCGGGTATGTCTTTGGCCTCTCATCAATTATTGCGTTTATTCTTGGCGCAACGTCGGGCAACTGGGTTGCAGGAGCCATGGATGGAGGTGTCTCACTTGCACTTGGTGGTGCCGCGGTGCTTTTGACTCCCATTGCCATCCAGGTGACGAGCATCCTGTACCAGACATCCATTCGATTTGGACGCTGGGTTGCACACTTGGTGGTGGGCGCCATCATCTGCGGAGCGGGCGCGGCAATGGCACTCGTTAGCCTTATTGCCTGCGGCTTTGCGCCTGACACGGTGGCTCCTCTGCCCACGGTCAATGCGGGGTTCTTGGGCACGATAAGCTATCCGCACCTCCCGCAGAGCCTAAGCTTTACGAGGTAGGTAATCCTACATCAAAGATGGGCGCCCGGCGGCCGCCTCTGGCTGTCGGGCGCTTTACATGAAGGTTAGGGTGCTTGCAGTGATGTGCAACCTTTGTGACATATGCCATAGATTGGGTAACATAAGAATCGATCCCACATTGAGGACCTAATCCCACTTTTCAAGACATATTTGATACAAGGAGAGAAGCATGTACGCAGACTATCACGAGCGCCATGGGCATGGTGGGCACTACGGTCATCATCACGGCGGCTGCCATCACGAGCACTGCTATCACCACGATTACGCCAGCGGAGAGGGCCAGTCAGAGAAGGATTCCGAACTGGTCTGCCCGTGCGTCGGGGTGACCAAGGCAGACATCGAGCAGGCCGTTATCAACGGCGCAAGGACGCTCGAGGATGTGGGGAACGCAACCGGGGCGGGAACGCGCTGCGGACGCTGCACGGGGGCCGTCGAGGCGGCCCTCCAGGAAGCCCTTGCGGCCCAAGCGTCGTAGGGTTATTACCCGAGAAGAACGCGCCCAAGCTCATCGACCGTGTCTACCACCGTAGTGGCACCAGCGCGGAGAAGCTCATCTCGGGACCCGTAGCCATAGGTGACGCCCACAAAGCCCACCGAGGCAGCCTGTGCGCCTCGCGCGTCCTGGGCTCGGTCTCCCACCATAGTGACCATACTCTTCTCGCCACGCATTCCCAGACGAACGAGCGCCTCGTTGATGACGTCTGCCTTCGCGGTGCGCTTCTCGTCCAGCGTTGCCCCTACCACCTGGTCAAAGAGGTCTGTCATCCCAAAGTGGTCAAGGATTCTCAGCACGTATGGTTCTGGCTTGGACGAGGCCACGCAGGTGATGATGCCCACGGCCCTCAGCGTGCCAAGAAGCTCAATAATTCCCTGGTACGGGTGGTTCTCAAAGAGCCCAACGGTTGTGTAGCGTTCACGATAAAGCTCGAGCGCTCGCAGCGCCTCCTCGTGCGACATGCCGGAGAAGTCCATGAACTCCTGGACGAGCGGCGGACCAATGAAGACCGAGAGCGCAGAGGGGTCCGGCACCTCTCGCCCCATCTTCTCGAGCGCGTACTGGACGGACTTAATAATGCCCTCGCCAGATGCGGTGAGCGTCCCATCGAGATCGAAGAGCACCGCCTTTGCCACGTTCCCTCCCCTGTCTGCCAGTCCTACCAAGAAGACGCGCAACGCTGCTCACCAGAGTTTAGCTCTTTTTCTTAAACGGCTCCTACGTTTGCCCAGGTAGCCAATAGCGATTTTAAGAAAGGGAGCTAAACTTCGCAGCGAGAGACCTGTGACGAGAAGAACAAGGCGGCCCCAGGCGCAAACCCGGGGCCGCTCGCCTATACAGCCTGGATGTCCTTCACCATCACGTCTCTGCCGGTCACGAGGTAGGTGTTGTGACCGCCGCAGACGGGGCAGGCCTTTCCGTACTCGGTGGTGCGGTAGGTCTTCTTGCAGTCGCGGCAGTATGAGATGCCCGCCACGATTATCAAGTTGAGCTCGCACTCCTGCATGTGCTCGGTGCGGAGCTTTGCCCACTCGAAGCAGTCGCGGAAGTAGCTGGGCACGATGGTGCTAACCTCGCCCACCTCGAGGTCAACGCGCACCACCTTGCTCACGCCGTTCTTGCGAGCGGCCTCCTCGACCATGTCGATTACGCGCACGACGATGCCCAGCTCGTGCATTTACGCGTTCTCCTCACGAGACTCGTCGCTTGAGTTGCCAGTGTAGGGGTGCGTTCGGTTGAACTCTTTGTGCGTGCGGTTGTACTCGCGACGCTTCTCGCGCATGATCTTGGCCTCCTCCGAGCCAGAGTTTGCCACGATCTTCACGGCGCGCTTGATTGCGTAGCTCGCAAGGCCTCCCACCTTGTCCTCGGCCACGCGCATGTCGGTCATCTCGGGGTGGTCGCGGTAGAGGTGGATGGCGTCGAACTTACAGCGGGTGGTGCAGATGCCGCAGCCAATGCACTTGTTGGGGTCGACAACGGACGCGCCGCAGCTCAGGCAGCGCTTGGTCTCGATGGCCACCTGCTCGGCCGTGAGCGTGCGGTGCGTGTCGCGGAAGCGGTCGGCACCCTCGGTGTCCATGCCCTCCTCCTGGCGGCCTTCATTGTCGTACGAGTCGATAAGAAGGTCGTCCTTGTCGAACTCAAGGTAGTTGTGGCGATCGCGGCCAATGGTCATGCTCGCACCTTCCTGCACGCGGCGGTGCAGCGACTCGGCGGCATAGTGGCCGGCGGCAATGGCGTCAATCACGAACTTGGGGCCAGTGAGGACGTCACCGCCCACAAAGATGTCCTTGTCTGCCGTCTGGAACGTGAGGGCGTCTGCCTGCGGGTAGTTGCCGTGATGGAAGGTGACCGAACGGCCGTCGAGAAGGCCGCCCCACTCGATGGCCTGGCCAATGGCAAAGACCACCTGGGTGCAGGGCACGGTGATGGTCTCGTCCTCATTGTAGAGCGGCGAGAAGCGCTTGGTCTTGGGGTCGATGACCTGCGTGCAGCGCTTGAAGACGACGCCCTTCACATGACCGGACTCGTCGACGAGCACTTCCTTGGGGCCCCATCCGTTCTGAACGGTGACACCATCCTCGAGCGTCTCGGCAATCTCTGCGTTGGTGGCGGGCATCTCGTCGCGCTGCTCGAGCGAGACCATCGTGACAGTGGCGGCACCACGGCGCTTGGCGTTACGCGCGCAGTCGACGGCCACGTTGCCGCCGCCAACCACCACAACGTCACCGGACATGGCGGGGTTGCCCTTGGCCATGGAGTCCTCGAGGTAGTGCACGGCAACGTCCGTGCCCTCGGCGGTGTCGCCGGGGACTCCGGGGCGCCTGCCGCCCTGGCAGCCCACGGCCACGAAGAATGCCCGGAAGCCCTGCTCACGCAGCTGATCGAGAGTCACGTCGCGGCCAACTTCGACGCCGCAGCGAATCTCGACGCCCAGACTCTTGATGATCTCGACCTCGGCGAGAAGCACGTCCTTCTCGAGCTTGTAGGACGGGATGCCGTACATCATCATGCCGCCGGGCTGCTCGTGCTTCTCGAACACGACGGGCGAGTAGCCGAGAAGGGCCAGGTAGTACGCGCAGGAGAGACCTGCGGGACCAGCACCGATGATCGCAATCTTCTGGTCGAAGTGGTCGTGGACCGAGGGAACAGCGCGGTTGGGCACGGCGTGCTGGGCCTGCGCAAGATCGTAGTCGGCGACGAACTTCTTGACCGCATCGATGGAGACGGGCTGGTCAATGGTGCCGCGCGTGCACGCGTCCTCGCAGCGCTTATTGCAGATGCGACCACACACGGCAGGGAACGGGTTCATGGTACGGATGAGCTCGACGGCTTCCTGGTACTTGCCCTCCTTGGCCTTCTGGAGGTAGGCCTGCACGGGGACGTGTGCCGGGCAGGCGGCCTTGCAGGGGGCAGAGCCCGTGGGCCAGGTGTTGTGCATGCGGGCAGTGTCGCGGTAGTTCTCGTCCCAGGCGTACTTGCCCCAGTGGATAGCGTCGGGAAGGATGGCGCGCGGGTACTTGGGCTGCTCACCGTTTGCGCGGCAAAGCTTCTGGCCCAGCTTCACGGCGCCGGCCGGGCAGGACTCAACGCAGAGGCCGCAGGCCACGCAGTTCTCCGGCGTGACCTTGGCCGTATACGAGGAGCGTGAGAGGTTGGGCGTGTTGAAGAGCATGCTCGTGCGCAGGGCGTTGCAGATCTTCACGTCGCAGTTGCAGATGTCGAAGATCTTGTTCTCGCCGTCGATGTTGGTGATCTGGTGGACAAAGCCGTTGTCCTCGGCGCGCTTGAAAATCTCAAGCGCCTCCTCGGTGGTGATGTAGTGCGCGCGGCCCGTCTCAACGGTGTAGTCGGCCATATCGCCAACCTGGATGCACCAGTCGTCCGGGTCATCCGCACAACCCTCGCCAAGCTTCGTGCGAGAGTAGCGGCAGGAGCAAATGCCTGCCGAAATGTGGCCCTCGTACTTCTTGAGCCAGTAGGAGATGCGCTCGAGCTTGACGGCCTCGTTCTGGAAGTTGACGGCCTTCTCGACGGGAATCACGTGCATGCCGACGCCGTCGCCTCCTGGCGGGACCATCTGCGTGATGCCAGCGAGCGGGATGAAGGTCATGCGCTCGAAGAAGTTCGCGACGGCGGGGTTCTTGTCGATGCGGTCCTTGCTCGAGTTGAAGAGCTCTGCAGAGCCGGGGACAAAGAACGGCAGGCGCCAGCGCTTGATGCGCGGTGCATCCGCTATGGGGCCGTCATCGTTGTAGTGGTCTCCGTAATCGTACTCGAGGATGCCAATGACGCTCATCTGGTCGAGGAGCTCCTGCAGGTGGGCGGGCTCAATCTCGGGCGCCAGGGCCATCATCTGGTCAAAGTCGTAGAACTGGCGAAGCTTCATACGGTTGCCAAGGTCAACCATCTCGTCGGTGAGGACCTCCTTGAGGCCCCAGTACTCGGGATCGTCGGTCTTGACGCCGCCAATCTTGTGCTTCACAACATCAGTGATCTTGCGACCAAGCTTAGCCACGGCAGCATTGCGCTCAGCCTCGTTCTGATAGATGGAGTGCTGCGTCTTAAACTGTTCCGGCATCTCTTATGCCCTCCAGAGGTCGATTTCGTGGCGAACCCAATCGGCGAGCTGGTCCATGCCCTCGCCCGTCTTGGCCGATATCTTGATGAGCTGGCAGTTGGGATTGCGCTGCCGCAGGTAGGTCTCGAAGGTGTCGAGGTCAAAGTCGAAGTACGGCAAGACATCGATCTTGTTGAGAAGCACGACGTCGGCCTTCTCGAACATGAGAGGGTACTTGAGCGGCTTGTCGTCGCCCTCGGGAACGGAGAGGATCACGGCATTCTTGGATGCCCCGGTATCAAACTCGGCGGGACACACAAGGTTACCCACGTTCTCGAGGAAGACAAGGTCAAGCCCCGTGGCATCAAGAGAGTCAATGCCCGTGCGCGTCATGCCGGCATCGAGGTGGCACATGCCGCCCGTATGGAGCTGGATGGCGCGGGCGCCAGTTTGGCTGATGATATGATCGGTGTCCACGGCGCCGTCGATGTCGGCCTCCATCACGCCTATGCGATAGGTGTCCTTGAGCAGGTTGATGAGACGTGTGAGCGTCGTGGTCTTGCCCGAACCTGGGGAGCTCATGACGTTGAGGAGGAACTGCCCGCGTGACCTGAGGTCTTCTCGTACGCGGTCTGCTTCAGCGTCATTGTCGGCAAAGACACTCTCTTTGAGCTCGATTACTTTGACTTCCTCCATGCGCTTCCTCTCCTGTGCGATCATGCACGCAAGACAGACGCCCCTCACGCCCCTTTTGCCATGAAGAACGTGGCCCGCCCGAATGGACGCGCCTTTGTCATGCCGTGACATCTCTATCACATCTGAACATATCCTAACAGGTGTGTGCGGTTAGACGCACGCCAATGGAAAAGGTTTCGCCCGTGCGGCGAGGTCGCCGGTCCGGCACGATGCCAGACATTGGCGTCATAAGATGGAGCAGCCTAACAGGGCAACACGAGAAAGGCTTTGAGAATGAGCTTGAACCCCCAGGACCACACTGCCCTCGAGCTTGCGATGTTCGATTACGACAAGGGAGACCCCAAGCGCATCCAGCACTTTGTGAAGGTGCGCGCCCTTGCCCGCACCATCGGCCTGGCAGAAGGCCTCGACGAGGAGACGTTCCACACGCTTGAGGCGGCGGTAATCGTGCACGACAGCGGCATACACGAGTCCGAGCGCATCTATCACGACACCTCCGGGAAGCACCAGGAGGAGCTTGGCCCCGGCGTCGCGCGCCCGCTGCTCGAGGCCGCCGGCTATGATCCCGCCGAGATTGACCGCGTGTGTTGGCTCGTGGCACACCATCACAGCTATGCCAACATCCACGACATGGACCTTCAAGTCCTTGTCGAGGCGGACTTCCTCGTGAACATCTACGAGGACGCCATGGATAGGCCGGAAGCAAGGCGCCGCATGGCGGAGTCCGCCGCGGCCAAGGTCTTCAAGACAAAGACTGGGCTTGCGATGCTTAGGGACCAGTTCCTCTCGTAGCCGGGAGCCCGCAGGTTAGGCTACCGAGAAGCTCCAGACGGCTCGTGCTTGCTCGCAGATAATTGAGAGGTCCCAGTGCCAGAGACTGCGGGCGCGGCTGTTTGAGTCGTGCGCGAGGGCCTTGCCCTCGTCGTCGAGGCCCTCTATGGCTATGTAGTGCCCAACCTTGGTAAAGATGCCAGGCGCCATGTTGCAGATGATGGGATGACCGGCTTCGAGCTCTGCCGCGAGCGCCTCAGGGGTGTTGGCGACTGACGTGCTAGCGAGCCCGAGCTTCTCGGGGCCCTCAGACATGAGAAGCCACGAAGAGCCGTTGCCATCCGTCGAGTAGCCGTTCTCGGTAGCAAAGTCGGCCATCTCGGTGGGGCCGTAGGTCGTGTCGCCGGTGAGGTCGATGTAGACCATCGAGAGCGACGTGGGGCCGCAACCCTGCTTCTCCAGGGTCCCATTGCTGTACGGGTAATCCTTGTACTGCGGGTCAATCTGGTAGAGGTAGGGCATGGAGCCCTGGTGCCACTCGTCTTTTGGTGTGGACTGTGGCGCCTGCGTGACCGGCACGACCTCCTCGTCATAGGCAACGGTGCGCTGCGTACCGGTGGTGTCGATTGCTGTTACCTCGGTTTCTCCGGGTTGCTCGGCCTTTGGCGAGACGAGGGCGACCACCGCAGCAATCACTGCTGCGGCGGCAACCCCCAGTGCGGCGGCGAGAATGACGTCTCGCCGTGTAAGGCGTCTGACGTGCCAGCGGAGGCGCAGAGCGGCGTGGCGGAGCGATCTTCTCACGTGCCTTGGACGACATGAGTCATCGTCCTGCTGCATGGTGGCTAGAACCCCTCAGCAGCACGGGTCTTGCGAAAGATGATGCGCTTGAGGGCGTCTTGGTTCTCGCGGCGTTCCTCGTCTGTCTCGAGCGAGAGGCCGTACTCGACGGGTGTGGGCTTACCCTTCTCGTCCACGCAGACCTCGGTGAGGTAGGCAACGTTGATGAGACGGCGCTCCCCGGTATGGACGTCCTCGGCGTACGAATCCACGCGCACCTCCATTGAGGTGTGGCCAACGTAGGTCACCGCTGCGACAATGACCACCACGTCGTTGAGGAAGGCCGGATGCTTGAAGGTGAGCTGGTCGACGCAGGCGGTGGTGACGTCCCCGCCGCAGTGGCGGCGTGCCGCGATGCCGGCGGTCTCGTCAATCCACTCCATGAGACGGCCGCCAAAGAGCCGGTTGACGCCGTTGATGTCCTCGTAGCGTACGGACTTGATCGACTCGGTGAGCGAATCGGAGACGCTCTTCTTTCCCTTGGAATAGGTCCTCTCAGCCATGCGTCCCCCTAGCTGCGAGCGGGTTCGGTGCCGAGTGCGGCGAGGACTTGATCAGTGGTGGCAACCTTCGTGCCAAAGCAGCGCTGCATGTGCTCGAGCGCGCCCTCTTGGGTGCCCACGAGGAAGGTGCGCGTGGCGTCTGACACCACGACGGAGTCGTAGCCCAGGTTCCAGGCGTCGGCGAGGGTATGCAGGACGCAGATGTTGGTGTCCTCCCCCACTGCGATGACAGTCTTGACGCCAAGCTCGCGCAGGGTGAGGTCGAGATCCGTCTGGAAGAAGCCCGAGTAGCGCCGCTTGGGAATCACGAAGTCACGCGTGCCGCTACCCGGTTCGAGGGCGGGGTGCGGGTGGGCCTTGCCCTTCACGCCGTGATCGCCCCAGAGCTCAAGCTCTCGGTCCACGCCGGGGATGTGCTGGTCGCAGAGGAAGAGCACGGGAAGGCCGGCACTTCTCGCCGCGCGCGTGACCTGCACGGCCTTGGAGACGAGTGCCTCTTCTTGGGGATCTGGGTTGTAAAGCGAGTCAGATGCGTCCGTCACGAGAATGTCAACGACAAGCAGGGCAGTCGAGGCTGCGTCGATGTTCATGATGTCCTCCGGTTTCCGTTGGGGTACGTGCACATGGTACCCTTTGGGAACGGGAGTTTGCCGTCCCACACGGGACGGGCACCTTTTGCATGCAGGGAGAGGCGAGCTCAATGAGCAATGCACCGCAGGTAGCAGGCTCGACCGAGGAGGAGCGACGCGCGTACGTGAAGGAGCGCTTCCCCTGCATTGCCGACTGCGACCAGTGCGGGTTCTGCGCCGCCTACCACGGCCGCGATCCCGAGACGGCCTATGCCGACTACATCGCTGGAAGGGCGGAGTTCCTGGAGGTCTCTCTGCGGTATCGCAGGTAACGGAGACGCACGTCTCCCAATGAGCCACGGCTTCCGGGCCCCAACGACCTCCTGGCCGCCATGTACTCTGGGTCGCCCCATCCCCCTCTCCCGGAGATTAGCTCCTTTTCTTAAACGACCCCTGCATTTTCCCAGTTGACGCGAAGTCGTTTTAGGAAAAGGAGCTATTCTCCGCAGCACGGTCGCAAGGCACAGGAACAGAAGGTGCACGCTCGGCCCAGCCTTGCACGAATCTGTCAGAAACTCGACGGTCAATGAGGCTCTGAGCTGTGGGTTTATTAGGTATTCTCCCCCCTAACAACTACGGGGGTGAGACTCTGGTGGGCAAAGACACACGGGCGGCGTGCGAGAGGATCCTTGCCACAGCGGAACGCCGAGGATTCTGCGCATCGCCGACCAATCGGGAAGAACTCAATCGCTTCACGTATCTAAGACGCAAGGGCGAGCTTGTGAGCCCCTATGCCGGACTATTTGCTAGCGCAGATGTCTGGTCGCGACTCCTTCCCAGCCAACGGACGCGACGGGTTATGCGCACGCTTGCCCGGCTCCACCCCAGTTGGATATTCGTGGGCCCATCGGCTGCGCTTGTCTACGACCTGCAAGTTCCCCCGTCTGCACTGTGGCCTCTTTGCATTGCAACAACGGGCAATGGCACGTGCAAGACCTATGCGAACGCGATTCGGAAGCGCATCTCGCCATGCGAGGTTCTTGTCATCGATGGCATTCGAGTGACATCGCTGGACAGGACTGTTGTCGATTGCATGTGTACGCTCGAGTTCCCCTCTGCGCTGGCAGTAGCAGATTCCTACCTGCGCAAAACAAACCAACCGCGCGAGCGCCTGGAGGCAATGGTTGCCAAACCTCAGATGGGCAAGGCTGGGATAAGGAACGCGCGTCTCGTTGCAAGTTTGGCAGATGGGCGTTCCGAGAGCTGGGGAGAGTCCGAGGCACGCGCAGCAATGATTGAGCTGGGGTTCCAGATGCCCGATCTGCAGGTCCCCTACCAGGATCCCGTTACCGGAAAATGGTACCGAGCAGACTTCTCGTGGAATCTTGGCGATGCTGGCACAGTCATCGGCGAGATGGACGGGCTTCTCAAATATTCGGACTCGTCTCTTACGGGCGGAGACACGCTGTTGGCCTTTGTTCGAGAGCGGCAACGGGAATCTCGCCTCACCATAGGCGGCAGAAGCGTGATGCGCTTCACACCGACGCAGGTCAAGGACCGGCCATTCTTCGATAGCCTGCTAGAGAGCTACGGCATACCTCGGGTGGAGCCACTTACGGGCTGGAAGGCCCTGCGATAGGCGCTGTTCTCGTCATGCGACTGCTCGCGCTTCAGAGAATAGCTCCTTTTTCTTAAAAGCCCCCTGCGTTTGCCCAGTTGGCGCAAAGCCGGTTTAAGAAATGGAGCTATTCTCCGCAAGCGGGGGCCAGGCGGGGCCGGCTACATAGCCGGCCCCTCACGCTACCTAGGCGTCCTTTGTTGCCACAATGTCTACTCCGGTTCCGGCGACATCGGCGAGAATGACGTCGCCAATGTGAACCGGTGCAGTTGCCGTGACGTCTGCGAGGGCTCGCACAACGTCGAAGACCCGGCCCTTGGGAACATCCCCCGCCGTTTTGACCGAGACCATCTTCTCCGTTGCCGAGCCCACGACCGGCACCGTTGTCGTGACAACGCGAACGGGGTGCGTGACCTCGTCGCGGGCGTACTTGTCACCACGCATGCAGGAGTTTCCGGTGACGCTCGTGATGGTACCGTCATCCGCCAGGGTAACGGTCACGGTGCAGCCTCGGGGGCAGCGGATGCAGGTAAGCGTTCTTTTCTCCATGCTATGCCTCCTCGAGCGTCACGACGATCTTCTCAAGACCAGGCCTGGCGAGAAGGTCATCGCGCTTGAGCGTGACGTCTTCCATCTCGCCGGGCACGAGGATGGGCCGGCGCTTGGCAATGACGCGCTCGTCACCCAGATAAACGCAGATGCGCCTGTCCTCGTAGACGCCGCTCACCCGGAAGCGAACCGTGAGCTTCTCGGGCATGCGCTCGGGGTCGATGGACTGCGGCACCGTGTAGCGGACGCCACCCTCAGCCACAACGGGAATGCCAGGCTCCTCGTCCTGCGCCTGGTGCTGTACGCAGGCGTCCGCCCACGCACCCGCCGCGGTGCCGGCAGCCGTTGCCTCCTGCGAAACGTAGTCGACAAGGTCGTGCACGTGTAGCACATTTCCGCAGGCAAAGATGCCAGGCATACTGGTCTCCAGGCTCTCGTTTACCACCGGGCCACGCGTGACGCGCGAGAGCTCGACGCCGGCGGCGCGCGAGAGCTCGTTCTCGGGTAGGAGGCCAACCGAGAGAAGCAGCGTGTCGCACGGATAGCGCTTCTCGGTGCCGGGGAGCGGCCGGCCCTTCTCGTCCACCTGGGCAATCCACACCGCCTCGACACGGCTCTTGCCCTCCACGCGCGTGACCGTGTGCGAGAGCAGCAGCGGAATGCCAAAGTCGTCGAGGCACTGGACGATGTTTCGCTTGAGACCGCCTGAGTAGGGCATGAGCTCGGCCACGCACGCGACGTGCGCGCCCTCGAGCGTCATGCGGCGTGCCATGATGAGGCCAATGTCGCCGGAACCAAGGATGACGACCTCGCGGCCGGGCATGAGTCCCTCAATGTTCACCAGGCGCTGAGCCGTACCCGCGGTGTAGACGCCTGCTGGCCTGAAGCCTGGAATGTTGAGCGCACCCCTCGGCCGCTCGCGGCAGCCCATAGCAAGGACGACGGCACCGGCCGTAATGCGCTGCATGCCGCGTGCCTCGCTCACGCAGGTGACCACGTGGTCTGGCGAGACGTCTAGCACCATGGTGTCGAGAAGGAACTCCACGCCAGCCTCGCGCGCAAGCCTCTCATAGCGCGCGGCGTACTCGGGGCCAGTGAGCTCCTCGTTGAAGGTGATGAGGCCAAAACCATTATGGATACACTGGTTGAGAATGCCACCGAGCTTTTGGTCGCGCTCGATCACCAAAACGGAGCGCTTGCCCTCGCCACGTGCGGCCGTTGCCGCGGCAAGTCCGGCGGGGCCGCCGCCAATGACAATGACGTCGTAGTCGCTCATGCGCGGGCCTCCTTTGAGATAGCGTTCTTTGCGTGACCCTCGATGAACTCGGAACCAGGCCCGGACTTGGTGACGTTCTCCATGGTGACGTCGGGCAGCTCGCGCGAGAGGATTTCCATGATCTTTGGCGTGCAGAAGCCGGCCTGGCAGCGGCCCATGCATGCTCCCGTGCGCCGCTTGACGCCATCGAGCGAGCGGGCGCCCACGGGACGGTGTATGGCGTCCACGATCTGCGCTTCGGTTACGTGGCAGCAGCGGCAGATGACCCTGCCGTAGAGCGGATTCTCCTCGCAGAGGCTCCCCCACTGCTCGAACGAAAGGTCGTTCATGTTAGGGATGCCGCGGCGCGTGTCCACAAACTCGCCAGAGGGCCTCTCCTCTAGCCCCAGAATGTTGGACACGATGCCCGCAACCATGCGCCCAATGGCAGGGGATGCCGTGAGGCCGGGCGACTCGATGGCCGAGCAGTCCACAAAGCCTGGTGCTGAGGGGTTCTCGCCAATGAGGAACTCGTGCTCCGCCCGGTGCGCACGGAGTCCGGAGAAAGACGTAATGACCTCGCGGAGAGGAACGTCGGCCACGGTGATCCCGCACTTCTCGGCCACCTCGGCAAGACCGGAGGCAGTGGTGTCGGTGCCTTCCTTGTCTTGGATGTCTTCTGCCGTGGGGCCCACGATTAGGTTCCCGTGAATGGTGGGCGAGACAAGCACGCCCTTACCCATCTTTGAGGGAAGCGCAAAGACCACATGGTGAACGTGGTTGCCAGCAGTGGTGTCGAGGAGCATGTACTGTCCGCGGCGCGGGATGATCTCCAGCTTGTCCTCGCAGACCATGTTGTGGATCTGGTCCGCGTAGACGCCGGCCGCATTCACCACGCAGCGAGCGAAGATGCGGCCACGCGGCGTCACGAGGGCAAAGCAACCCTCTGGCCTACGCTCGATGGAGGTCACCGGAGCATTAAAGATGAAATCGACACCGTTGGTCGCGGCATTCTCGGCAAGGGCCACGTTGAGCCCGAAGGGGTCCACGATGCCGGCTGTTGGTGCCCAGAGCGCACCGACGGCATTCGGAGAGATGTTGGGCTCCATGGAGCGAAGCGTGTCTCGGTCAACAATCTTGAGGTCAGGTACGCCATTGGCCACGCCTCGTGCGAAGAGTTCGCGCAGGCCGTCCATGTCGCGCTCGCTCGTGCACACAACGAGAGACCCAATATTCTTAACCGTGAACTGCAGCTTCTTTGCCAGTTCGTACATGAGGGCGTTGCCCTCGACGTTGAGGCGAGCCATGAGCGATCCGGGCGTGGCATCGTAGCCAGCATGAACTATGGCAGAGTTGGCCTTCGACGTGCCGCAGCAGACATCGTCCTCACGCTCGACTACGCAGACGCTCGCCGTAGTCTTTGCAAGCTCGCGCGCCGTGGCACAGCCAGAGACACCGGCCCCGATGACCACAACGTCGTAGTGGCGTTCGTTCTCCTGCATCGACCTCTCCTCGTTCCCGGTGGGTGGACGTGGCGAGGCCATCCAGCGAGTCTCACCGGGGCAGATTATCCACCCCGAAGGCTGGAGCGTATTTGCGCGGTGGACGGACGGTAGTGCCGTCCCGTAGAACGGCACCAAGCGTCCGCGAACGGTGCTATCAGTTAACGACAGCACGGGTAGCGTCAACGCACGGCGACGGCGACGCCCGAGAGCACGTTATCGCCGCAACGATGCACAAAGGGAGCCCTCCGGCGCCAAAATGACGCCCGAAGGCAAACCTCGTACGCAATCCTGTATAAAACCCACGCCCGGGCGTCAAATTCTCGCCCGAGCGTGGGTTTTAGCAGCAAGTGCGTATAAAGTCGCTGCTCGGGCGCCAAATTCTCGCCCAAGCAGCATTTTGCGCAAACGAGAACGGAGTCCTGAGCTACCGCGTCCCCTCGAACTGACTCTCGTAGAGGCTTGCGTAGAAACCGCCCTGACGCAGCAGCTCGTCGTGCGTGCCGCGCTCGATGATGTGGCCGTCCTTCATCACGAGGATGCAATCCGCATCGCGAACGGTAGAGAGGCGGTGTGCCACCACCAGGGAGGTGCGGCCCTCCATCATTCGATCGAAGGCATCCTGCACCTGCAGCTCGGTGCGCGTGTCGATGGAGCTCGTTGCCTCGTCGAGCAAAAGGATCGTGGGGTCTGCAAGCATCACGCGTGCAATGCAGAGGAGCTGCCGCTGGCCTTGCGAGAGGGACCCGCCATCCTCGCCCAAGAGCGTGTCGTAGCCCTGCGGCAGCTGCTCGATGAACTTGTGCGCGTGCGCCTTCTTAGCGGCCGCCACAACATCGTCCATAGTTGCCCCGGGCGTTCCGTAGGCAATGTTCTCGCGAACCGTGCCCCTGAAGAGCCAGGTGTCCTGAAGCACCATGCCAAAGAGCGAGCGAAGGTCCTCACGGCGCATGTGGCTGGTGTCGTGGCCGTCAACCAGGATCTGACCGGAGTCCACGTCATAGAAGCGCAGCAGCAGGTTGATAAGGGTCGTCTTGCCGCATCCCGTGGGGCCAACCAGGGCGATGGTCTGGCCGGGTTTTGCCACAAACGAGATGTCTTGGAGCAACGGGCGGTCGGGGACGTACGAGAAGTCGACGTGCGAGAACTCCAGAGCGCCCTCGGGGTTCTCGTCCACCTCGGGCTCGGTGGGATCGGCGCTTTGGGCTGGTGCATCGATGAGTGTGAAGAGACGCCGGGCCGAGGCGTAGGCGGTCTGGATTTGCGTGACCACATTGGAGATCTCGTTGAAGGGCTTCATGTACTGGTTGGCATACGAGAGGAACGTCTGCACCTGGCCTACCGTAAGGACGCTCGGCCATCCGGAGATGACGCAGATGCAGCCAACAACCGCCACGACGGCATAGGTGATGTTGTTCACCACGCGCGTTGCGGGGTTAGAGAGGGAGCTCGTGAACTGGGCGTGCTCCCCCACCCCCAGCAGGCGCTGGTTAATCTCATCAAAGCCCGCCTGGGCACGGTCGCCATATGCAAAGGCGCAGACCAGCTTCTGGCTTCCCACCATTTCCTCGACGTAGCCACCAAGCGAGCCCTGGAGGGCCTGCTGCTCCTTGAAGCTCTTGGCCGAGTAGCGCGCGATGAGCCAGGCCACGAGCATGGAGACGGGCGTCACGATAACCACCACAAGGCCCACGGGAACAGAGATTGAGAACATGAAGACAAGCGTGCCCACGATGGTTACCACGCCGGTGAAGAGCTGCGTGAGGCCCTGGAGCAGCCCGTCGCCCACCTGGTCGGCGTCGTTTACCACGCGGGAGAGCAGGTCTCCGTGCGAGTGTGCGTCGACAAATGAGAGCGGCAGGTCACGGAAGCGCGAGAAGGCATCGATGCGCAGGTCGCGGACCGTCTCGTACGTGAGCCGGTTGGTGCAGTAGCCAGAGAGCCACTGCGTTACCGCGGCGCCCACAACCACAAGCGCAAGCTCCTGGAGGAGGGCTACCAGCGCGGCAAAGTCCACGTCTCCGGCCGAGACCATGCAATCGATCGCACGGCCAATCACGATGGGCACGTAGAGCTGGAGCACCACCGAGACAGCAGAGGCCACGAAGGAGGCGATCAGCGACACGCGGTGCGGGCGGGTGTAGGCCAGCAGTCGCCGCGTGACCTCGACCGTGGTGAGGCCCATCTCGTCAAGGCGGCCCTGGGGGTTGTCGTTGTTGTTGCCAATGTCGCCCTTGACGTTGGCCATGATGGTTCCGGCGCTTGCGCCGGCGGCATACGGGTTTGCCATTACGCACCCACCTCCTCAGGGCGGAGCTGCGAAAGACAGATCTCGCGGTAGATGGGACAGCTCCTCATGAGCTCGGTGTGAGACCCCAGCCCGGCCATGCGCCCGTGGTCGAGGACCAGGATCTGGTCGCAGGACATGACCGCCGAGACACGCTGCGAGACAATCACGCAGGTGAGCTCTGAGCGCAGGCTGCGGAGAGACTGCCGAAGGCTCGCGTCGGTACGGAAGTCAAGCGCCGATGCGGAGTCATCAAGCACCACGATGCGCGGGTGTCCCACGAGGGCGCGCGCAATGGTGAGGCGCTGACGCTGCCCTCCCGAGAAGTTCTTGCCGCCTGCCTCGACAACGGCATCAAGCCCCTGGTCCTTGCCCCGTACGAAGTCCGCGGCTTGAGCAAGCTCAAGCGCACGCCAGAGCTCCTCGTCCGTAGCGTTGGAATCGCGCCAGCAGAGGTTCGAACGGATGGTACCCGAGACCAGCGACGCCTGCTGGGGCACCGTCGAAACGAGCCCGCGCAGCTGGGTGAAGGGATACTCCCGTACGTCGTGTCCAAAGACGCGAACCTCGCCCGCCGTTGCGTCATAGAGCCTGGGGATGAGGTTCACGAGCGACGACTTGCCAGAGCCCGTGCCGCCAATGATGCCAAGGGAGCCACCGGCGCCCAGCCGCAGCGTCACGTTGTCTACCGCAGGCCGGGGCGCGCCGTCGTAGGTGAAGCATACGTGGTCGAGCGCGAGGGCCACGCCAGAGGTGAGGGTGCCTGGGGCAAGCTCCACCTGCGTGGTGCCCTCGTCAGTTATCTGGGGTTCGCAGTCGAGAACCTCCATGATGCGCTTGGCCGATGCGGTGCCGCGGTTGATGGTGATCACCAGGTTTGCCACATAGACAATGGACACGAGCATCTGTGTCATGTAGTTCACGAAGGCAATGACCTCGCCCTGGGTGAGGTCGCCCACGTCGATGCGCGCACCGCCCATCCAAAGGATGGCAACAATGCCCAGGTCCATCACAAGCAGCGTCGCAGGGTTGAGAAGCGAGGAGAGCTTGCCAATGGTCACGGCCGTCTGCGTCTGGTCGTCAGCGGCCTTGTGAAAGCGCTCGTCCTCGCGGCCCTCCTGCCTAAACGCCCTCACAACGCGCACGCCCGAGAGATTCTCTCGCGTGACGAGGCTCACCTCGTCGAGGCGCGACTGAAGCTCGCCAAAGAGCGGCACAGACTTGGACATCACGAGCCAAAAGACAACCGCGATGGCAGGCGTGCATACGAGAAAGACAAGCCCAAGCTGGGCGTCAATGAGCATGGCGCAGACCATGGAGCCGATGGCCAGAATGGGCCACCGGATGATCTGTCTGATGCCAAGGGCCACCGTGACCTGTACCTGGTTGACATCGTTCGTGATGCGAGTGACCAGGGAGGGGGTGCCAATGCGGTCAAGATCCGCCGGGGCGAGCTGGTTCACCTTGGCGTACAGGTCGTGGCGAATGTCCGTGCCCGAGCCCTGCGAGACAACGGCAGCCATCTTCTGGCACACGAGCGTGAAGCAGAACCCCACCACCGCAAGGACGATAAGCACCATGCACATGCGAACCACGTAGCCCTGGTCACGATTGGTGACGCCCACGTCAATCATACTGGCTACGATAACCGGAGTAATGAGATCAAAGATGACCTCCACGGCCTTGCAGAGCGTGCCAAACACAATCTTTCCCCGGTACTTGGGAAAGACGAACCTCCGTAGAATCTCGCCCAATAGAGCCCCTTCCTCAGACTGTCAGCCTACCCATGATAGGGCTGCTCAGTTGCGGTGCGCATACGGCTTTTGTCACGCAACCATTCGTATTGTGTATGGCGCTTCGAGGTCCTACTCGATACCCAGCTTGTCCGAGAGTTCGAGCCACTCGTCCTCGAGCGCCTCGCGCGCAGCCACGGCGTCATCGACCGCCTTCTGGGCGGCAACGAGCTTCTCGTAGTCCGTAGGGTCGACCTCTGCAAGCGCGGCACGCAGCCGGTCCGGCTCCCCCTCGGTCTTCTCCAGTTTTCTGGTTACAGCATCGAACCGCTTCTTGAGTTCACGTCGCTCCTGGTTCGACATGGGAGCTTCCTGCGAACCCGTCGAATCGCTTGGCTCGGCTGGCCCTTCCGTAGCGGAGTTTCGCGAAGCGCACTCCGCGGAGGAAGGGGCTGCCGCGTCCCCGTGAGAGTCGAGGAGGTCGAGGAACTCGTCTACGCCGCCCGGGCAGTGGCGCACGTGACCGTTTAGAAGCGCGTACTGGTCGTCGGTCACGCGCTCCATGAGGAAGCGGTCGTGCGAGACCATGAGGAGCGTGCCGGGCCAGGTGTCGAGCAGGTCCTCAAGCACCGCAAGCATGTCGGTGTCCAGGTCGTTGCCAGGCTCGTCGAGCACAAGCACGTTGGGCTCGTCGAGAAGCACGGTGAGCAGCGCGAGGCGTCTGCGCTGGCCGCCAGAGAGGTCGCGCACGAAGTTCGTGAGCTCGGAGCGCTCGAAACCAAGTCGCTCGAGGAGCTGCGTGGGGCTCTGGGGCTTGCCGTCCACGTAGTAGGTGCTCTTGTAGCGCGAGAGTACCTCGAGCACGCGCCAGTTCTCCTTCTCGGAGAGCGTATCCAGGTGCTGCGACATCCAGCCAAAGCGAACGGACTTGCCAATGCGGACGGTGCCAGAGGTTGGCGGCAGCTTGCCCGTCATGACCTTGAGCAGCGTCGACTTTCCCGCACCGTTGGCTCCAAGGATGCCGTAGCGGTCGCCGGGTCCAATGGTCCAGGTGATGTCATCGAGCACGCGCGAGCCATCCGGATAGGCAAACGAGACGTCCTTCATCTCGATGACCTGCTTGCCCAGCCTGCTCACGGCAAGGCGCTTGAGCTCGATGGGGTTTCTCAGCGGCGGATCGTCGGCGAGAAGGGCTCGCGCCGCCTCGACGCGGAAGCGCGGCTTGCTGGAGCGCGCCTTGGCTCCGTGTGCCAGCCAGTTGAGCTCCTTGCGAAGCGTGTTCTGACGGCGCTCCTCGGTGGCCGCGGCCATGCGGTCGCGTTCGACGCGCTGCTGGATATAGGCCGAGTAGCCACCGTCGAAGGGCTCAATCTCTCGGTCGTGGACCTCCCACATGTGCTCGCAGACCTCGTCCAAAAACCAACGGTCGTGCGTCACAACGAGAAGGGCGCCCGTGCCCTCGGGCCAGCGGGTCTTGAGGTGGTCGGCAAGCCAGCGGATGGCATGCATGTCCAGGTGGTTGGTTGGCTCGTCCATGAGGATAACGTCCCAGGTGCCCACAAGGAGCCGTGCCAGGTCGCATCGGCGTCGCTGACCGCCTGAGAGCGTGCCAACGGTGGCGTCCCAGTCCACGTCCCCCAGAAGCTCCGAGATAATCTGTCGCACGCGCGGGTCAGAGGCCCACACATAGTCCGGAACGTCCCCCACAACGGCGCGGCCAACGGTCCAATCGTCGTGGAGCTCGTCATCCTGACCAAGAAACCCCACGTGGATGCCGTTTCTCCAGGTAACAGTTCCCGAGTCAGGCTCCAGCCGATGCGCGATGAGCTCAAGCAGCGTCGACTTGCCGTCTCCGTTCCTGCCCACCACGCCAATGCGTTCGCCTTCGTTGATGCCTATAGTCTGGTCGGCAAGCACAGGCTTGCCCGGCCACTCGTGCGAGAGGTGCTCGCAGCCTATGAGAATCCCCATTAGTCCTTCCCATCTCCCCGGGCAAGTCCCCGAAGGAGCGAAATTTCCTGCGCATATCCCTCAAGCTCGTTTGGCGTCTCGAGGATCATGGGCAGCCCACACAGGCGCGGGTTTGTCACCACAGCCTCGAAGGTGGAGAGCCCAAGCGTGCCCTGGCCGATCTTCTCGTGACGGTCCTTGTGGGAGCCAAGCGGGTTCTTTGAGTCGTTCACGTGCAGTGCCTTCAGGCGGTCAAGCCCAATCACGCGGTCAAACTCGTCGAGCACGCCATCAAGGTCGTCCACAATGTCGTAGCCTGCGTCGGCTACGTGGCAGGTGTCGAGGCACACGCCGAGAAGGTCGCCCTCGCGCGTGCCCTCGATGATGCGTGCCAGCTCCTCGAAGCGCGAACCCACCTCGGACCCCTTGCCCGCCATGGTCTCAAGCAGGACGGTCGTCTTCTGACCTCGAACCAAAACCTGGTCAAGGCCTTCGCAGATAAGGCGAATGCCCTCGTCCACCCCTTGGCCTACATGGCTTCCCGGGTGGAAGTTGTAGTAGTTGCCAGGCAGCATCTCCATGAGCTGGAGGTCGCCCGCCATGGCCTCACGAGCAAACTCAACCGTCTGCGGCTTGGCGGAGCAGAGGTTCATGGTATATGGCGCGTGCGCAACAAGCCGCCCAAAGCCGTTCTCGGCAAGGATGCCGAGAAGTTCCGCCACATCGTCTGGGTTTGGCGTTTTGGCACGGCCGCCACGCGGGTTTCTCGTGAAGAAGGCAAAGGTGTTTGCCCCAATGCCAAGCGCGGTCTTGCCCATTTGCGCAAACCCACCCGCAACCGAGAGATGGCAGCCGATGGTGATCTCGCCGTGACGTGCCTCGCTCATGCACCCTCCCCCGCCACTGCCGTGGCAACACGGTCGCAGATGGCAGCGGCAACCTGGTCGAGCGGGAGCGTGTCGAGCTGCTCCGTGCGGTCTGGCCACACAAAGGCAATCCGGCTCGTGTCGGCGCCAAACGTAGAGTCTGCACGTGACACGTCGTTTGCTACGATAAGGTCGCAGCCCTTGCGCTCGAGCTTCTCGTGTGCGTTCTTGAGAAGGTCGTTCGTCTCGGCAGCAAAGCCAACCACGACGCGGTCTCCCTTGGTGTGAGAGAGCTCGGCCAGGATGTCTGCAGTCTTGATAAGGCGAAGCGTGGAGAGGTCGTCCGTACCCTTCTTGAGCTTACGGTCCGCAGGCGAGGCGGGCGTGTAGTCCGCGACCGCCGCGGCGCATATGGCAGCGTCGGCGTTTGCGAAGGCAGCAACCGTGGCATCGCGCATCTGCGCGGCCGAGACAACCGGCACCACGCAGACTCCCCGCGGCGCCGCGAGAGAAACCGGTCCGGAGACCAGCGTCACCACGGCACCTCGGCGCGAGGCCTCGCGGGCGATGGCATAGCCCATCTTGCCTGTGGAGGCGTTGGCGATGTAGCGCACGGGGTCGATGGCCTCGTGCGTGGGGCCGGCCGTGACCACAAGCCTCATGCCAGCCATATCCTGCTTGGCAGGGGCAAGCGCGTCAAGTGCAGCGGTCACGATGTCCGAGACTTCTGCAAGCTTTCCCTCGCCCACGTCGCCGCAGGCGAGAAGGCCCGTCTGTGGCATCACAAAGCGGATGCCGCGCGAGCGAAGCGTTACAACGTTTGCCTGCGTGGCTGGGTTTCTCCACATGTGGACGTTCATGGCAGCCGCCACAAGCACTGGGCAGTGGGTGGCAAGCAGTGTGGTGGAGAGGCAATCGTCTGCAATCCCCATGGCCATCTTAGCCAGCACGTTTCCGGTTGCGGGAACAACCACCACAAGGTCAGCCCAGTCGGCCAGGAAGATGTGCGGAATGGGAGAGTCCGGGTAGGCATAGAGGTCGTCCGCCACGGGATGGCCGGAGAGCGCCTCGAACGTGGGGGTTCCCACAAAGCGCTCCGCATCTGCCGTCATAGTCACGCGAACGTCGCAGCCCGCGTGCTGCAGGCCGCGCATGACCTCGACTGCCTTGTAGACGGCGATGCCTCCCGTAACGGCGAGGACGACGCGAGGCGCCGCCGGCTCTGTATCCCTGTGCGTGCTATCGCTCACTTGCCCTCCCCCTCGACATAGGGATCGTCCACGATGAGGATGCGGTGGCAGTAGGGGCACTCGGCAACGTCGTCACCGTGCGTGAGGTCGTGGAACGAGGCGGGCTGGAGCTTCACGCGGCAAACCGAGGGGACGTTGCCCACGAGCTTCTCAACAGCAAGGCCCTTGAAGCGCTTGCGCGCGGCCTCGTAGTCGCTCATGTGCTTATCAGAGATCTGGGAGACCACGTCTTTGCGCTCCGCGTCGAGCTGGACGATTTTGCGCCTAATCTGCGCACTATCCGTCTCGAAGGACTTCTTCTGTGCGGCCTCCTCGTCGTCGAGGCGCTCAAGCGTGAGGTTGGCGTTGCTCTCGGCGCGCTTGACCTTCTCAAGATCCTCGTCGAGCTGCGCACGGTTGTGCTCGAGCTTCTCGATCTTCTTTGCAAGACCCGTGAGGTGCGCCTCGTAGTCCTGAATCTGGCGGTAGCCGTGGCTTCCAGAGGCAACCTCGGCCTTGACCTCCTCGGTGCGCGCTCGGTAGTGCTCGAGGTCCTCTTGGTTCTCCGAGACATAGGTCTCGAGGTCCTTGCGCTGAGCAAAGATCTTGGTCTGCTCGCTCTGTACCTTTCGGCGCGCTCGAGCGATTGCCTGCATCTTCTTCTGCTGCGGCATCGCGGCCAGCGTAGACGCAAGGCGCAGCATATCGAGGTCGATCTCCTGAAGTCTAACAAGCGCCTGTGCTTCGGTCATAAGACCCTCACCTTCCTTGGTGGGTGTGCGTTCTGCTAATGACGTGTCTTTGTTTGCCTTACGAGCGAGATAAGCTCCAAGGCAAAGGCATCAAGGTCCTTCTCGGCAACGCGCTCGTCAAAGGAGATGCGAAGCGAGCCAAACGCTTGGTCACGACCTATGCCCATGGCCGTGAGCACGTGGCTAGCGTCAAGCGAACCCGAGGAGCACGCGGAGCCGGCAGAGACCTCAAAGCCATGCTCGTCCAGCCCAAGGACGAGGGACTGCGAGTCCATGCCCGGCACCATGACGCTCACCATGCCGGGAAGGCGGTGCTCGTCGACCACACCCGTGGTTGTGGGGACGATGCCCGTGCCCTCCGTGCAGATGCGCCGGTAGAGTCTCTCGGCACGGGCGGCAACCTGCGGGCGCACGGTGGCGATGGAGCCGCAACAGGCACATGCGACCGAAGCAAAGGCAAGCGCGCCGCGCACGTCCTGCGTTCCCGCGCGTCGGCCAGACTCCTGCCCGCCGCCAAAGGACTGAGGGGCGAGAGGGACGCGCCCACGGACGAGCAGGGCTCCCACACCAACCGGGCCGCCCAGCTTGTGGGCCGCAAGACTTACGGCATCTGCCTGCGAGACATCAAGAGGAATCCGCCCAAACGCCTGAACGGCGTCGGTGTGGAAGAGCGCACCGGCCGCATGAACCGCAGCAGCAAGTTCAGACACAGGCTGTACCACGCCCGTCTCATTGTTGGCGCTCATAATCGAGACAAGCGCGCAATCTGGACCAAGCACATCCTCGAGCGCGTCACGAGTGACCACACCGTCCCTACCGGGCTTCACGAGCGTCACATCAAAGCCGCGGTCGCGAAGCACCCCCGTGACGTCCAACTCGGAATCGTGCTCAATGGCGGAGAGAACCACACGTGTGCGCTTGCGATCGCGCTGATGGGCACCGCGTGAGAGGCCGAGAAGTGCCAGGTTGTTGGACTCGGTGCCACCCGAAGTGAAGACGACGTCCGAAGGCCTAAAACCGCCACCCACGCAGCGAACAATATCGCGCCGAGCACCGTCGAGCGCACGAGCCGCCTCTCGTCCAAGGGTATGCAGCGAGTTAGGATTTGCCCCCGCAATGGGAGAGTCCTCGTAGGCGCGCTCCGCGGCAAGAGACTCCTCTCGCGCGGGTGCGCTCGCCGCATAGTCAAGGTATACGGTTGTGCGGTTGGTCACGCTTCTCACGCTCTCCTCGTGAGACCGGCCTCGCCGGCCTCGGTAATCTTGCGGATGGCCTCGGCGCGGTTTTCCTTGCCAAAGACGGCGCTGCCAGCAACGAGCAGGCGCGCGCCCGCGGCGCAAACATCGCCCGCAGTGGCGGGAGAAATCCCACCGTCAACCTCGATGATGGGGCTCACGCGGCGCTCGTCGCACATGGCCTTGAGCTGGCGGAGCTTGCGAAGAGAGCCAGGTATGAACTTCTGGCCTCCAAAGCCGGGGTTCACAGTCATCACAAGCACGAGGTCCACGTCCTCGATGATGGCATCGAGGGCAGAGACGGGCGTACCAGGGTTGATGGCAATGCCCGCCTTGGCGCCCTTCTCGCGAATGAGGCTGGCAAGACGATTGGCGTGCGCCGTAGCCTCGTAGTGGAAGGTCACGATGTCGGCACCGGCAGCAAGGTACTCCGGCACCATCTGGTCGGGGTTCGAGATCATGAGGTGCGCATCAACGGGGATCTGTGTGGCCTCCTTCACCGCAGCAAGCACGCCAGGGCCAAAGGTGAGGTTGGGCACAAAGTGGCCGTCCATCGCGTCAAAGTGCACATAGACAGCACCTTCGATAGAGGCAAGCTCGTCCGCAAGATGTCCCAGGTCTGCAGAGAGGATGGAAGGTGCAACCTGGACGTTATTCTCTAGCATTGGTTCTCCTTTGATGCTGTATCTCGCTCTTCCATACCATAGAACTCCGTGCGCGGTACACGCGTGAGAAGTCCCTCCATTGCCTCGTCGATAGGACGTCCCTCATAGAGAACGGAGTGGACGCCGGCCGTGATGGGAACCTCGATTCCGCGCTCTTGCGCAAGCTCGAGGACCGACTCCGAAGCGGGCGCGCCCTCGACCACCATGTGCGTGCGGGCCTGATAGGCGTCAAGCGTCTCGCCCGCCACGAGGGCCCGGCCAAAGCTTCTGTTGCGCGAATGCTCGGAGGTGCAGGTAACCACGAGGTCACCCATACCGGCGAGCCCCATGCACGTCATAGGGTTGCCGCCCAAGGCAGCCACAACGCGCCCAATCTCGGCGATGCCACGGGTCATGAGGACAGCCAGAGTGTTGTCCCCCATCCCCATGCCGCTCGCAATGCCACAGGCGATGGCCACCACGTTCTTAACGGCACCACAGCACTCAACGCCACGAACATCGTCGCTCACGTAGGCCCTAAAGGTCGGACCCGAGAGAAGACCCTGGAAGTATGCAGCCGTCTCCGCATCTTCCGAGGCCACGACAGCGGCCGACACCATCCCCTTGCAGATCTCCTCGGCATGGTTTGGGCCAGAGAGCGCAGCAACGCGAGTGGGATTGCCCAGCTCCTGAGCAGCCACCTCGTGCATGAGGAGGTGCGTTCCGCGCTCCATACCCTTGGAGAGAACGAGCACACGGGCGTTTTTAGCAAGGTGGGAAGCCAGGTTGCGGCAAGTCTCGCGCAGATATGCAGACGGGGTGGCCAGGATCGCGGCATCCACATCACGAACGGCCACGGCAAGGTCGCTTGTTGCCACAACGTTTGGCGCCAACGTATAGTCCACAAGATGGTTCGGATTCCTGTGCTCGAGGTTCATGGCATCGACAGCCTGGGACGTGCGCGCCCACAGCACTACCTCGTCGACGGCAGGCGACACGAGGCCCGTCATGGCGGTACCCCAAGAGCCAGCTCCTATGACGGCAACGCGCCTCACTTTGACTTCCCCTCATCGTGGTGGAAGGAGAAGCGCTTCTCCTCGTGGTGTGCGAGCTTGCGGATGTTCTCGCGGTGCGCCCACACAACGCAGGCGGCCACGATGACCATGGGCAGGACAGCGATGGGGGTGTAGCCAAAGACGGCCGTCCAGATGGGAAGCGAGACTGCCGCACACGAGCTGCCCAGCGAGACAAAGCGCGTGGGAAGGGCAAAGACAAGGAAGACCGCGAGAAGCCCAAAGGCGATGCGCGGGTCTAGGCCCAGCGCCGCGCCAAAGCCAACCGAGATTCCCTTGCCGCCGTGGAACCCAAGGTAGGGCGAGAAGACGTGTCCAAGCACGCATGCCGCATAGACACAGGTGAGCGCCCAGTCAAACGGCTGGCCGGGAGCAAGGGCCTTTGCCTCGGCAAAAAAGCTGGAGAACGCCCAGGTGGCAAGTCCCGTGCAGAGCCAGCCCTTGCCGGCGTCAAGCAGCAGGGTGAGGCCTGCCGCCCAGGCACCCACGGACCGACCCACATTGGTAGCGCCAATGTTGCCAGAGCCCGTATGCCGCACGTCGACCCCCTGGGAGCGTGCGATGAGCATGCCAAACGGGATGCCACAGACAAAGTAGGCAATAGCGCACGCGATGAGCGTAGGAATTACGAGTCTCACTTGTCCCCCTCGGACTTCTTGCGGAAGCGCAGACGGATGGGCGTACCCTCGAGGTCGAATCTCTCACGCAGGCGGTTCTCCACAAATCGCTTGTAGTTGTCGTCTACAAGGTCCGGCGCGTTGCACCAAACGGTGATGACGGGAGGCCTGGAGCCGGTCTGTGTGGCGTACTGCATCTTGAGGCGACGACCCTTGTCAGAGACCGTGTGGCCACCCTGGCGAATCTCCTCGAGGAGGTTGTTGAGCTCCGAGGTCCTCAATTGGGTCTCGCGAGCCTGGGCGGCAGAGACTGCCAGCTGCAGGACCTTGTCGGTGGCGCGACCCGTGAGGGCGGAGATGTTCACGTAGGGCACCCATGGCGCAAACTGCATGCGCTTTTCGATCGAGGCAACCACGCGGTCGCGCTGGGCCTCGGTCTCGATGAGGTCCCACTTGTTGAGGCAGAGCACCAGGGCACAGCCACGATCGATGGCCATGTTGGCCACCTTCTGGTCCTGCTCGGTGACGCCGTCGGTGGCGTCCACCACCAAGAGGCAGACGTCGGCGCGCTCCATGGCCATGAGGCCACGCACCATGCTGTAGTACTCCACGTCCTCGTGAACCAGGTTCTTCTTGCGCATTCCGGCGGTGTCCACCAGGCGAATCCGCTGCCCCTGCCACTCGATCATGGTATCGATGGCATCGCGGGTGGTTCCCGCAACGTCGGAGACGATGGAGCGCTTCTTGCCGGCAAGGCGATTCGCCAGGGAGGACTTGCCCACGTTAGGCCTGCCGACGATGGCCAGCGAGAGCACGTCCTCGTCATCCTCGAGCTCGTCCTCGGAGGGTAGAACCGCGACGACCTCGTCGAGAAGGTCGCCCGTACCGTAGCCGTGCGAGGCGGAGAGGGGCATGGGTTCGCCCACGCCAAGGGCGTAGAAGTCCCAGAGGTTGTCGTTCTCGGTGGCGGGGTTGTCCTTCTTGTTGACCACGAGGAACACGGGCTTGTCCTGCTTGCGTAGGATCCTTGCGACCTCCTCGTCCTCGTCGGTGATCCCGGTTGAGCCGTCCACCACAAAGATGATGGCGTCTGCCTCCTGCGCGGCCATTACGGCCTGCTCGCGGATACGCGGCGCAAAGGTGTCCTTCGACTTGACGGACTCGATGCCGCCAGTGTCGATAATCACAAAGTCGCGACCGTTCCAGTCTGCCTTGTGGTAGGAACGGTCGCGCGTGACGCCGCGACTCTCGTGCACGATGGCGTCACGGCTCTGGACAATACGGTTTACAAGGGTGGACTTGCCGACGTTGGGTCGACCGACCACGGCGACGACAGGCAATGACATGAGGTGCTCACTTTCTCTTAGCGTATTTAGCACACTCGAGCATATCACGACCGCGTGGGCGCCTTGCCGCCGGCGAGCCTCACCCCAAACTCTGCGTTACTGCAGAGACGATGCTCGTAGGGTCTCCATGCGCAATGATCGCCTTGCCACCACGGCGCTCGATCTCCTCAATGACGTGGTCCTGCGTGTCGCCATCGAGAGTCACGTGATCAAAGTTGAACATGACTTCGGGAAGCACGACCACGTGGTTCTCAAGGTCCTCTGGCAGCTGCGCGAGAAGGTCCTTCGAGACGATGAGGCCCGTGACGTTGACATCTCCACCAAAGTAGTCGTTATGAATGGGATACGTCCGCACGCGCCCAGAAGGAGACCAAAGCTCGCAGAAGAACGAGATTGCTGCCTGCGGCGCCTCTCCGCAGACGATAAAGACCGAGGTTTCACAGCGAGAGAGCTCCGCTTCGCTCGCAGCAAGCTCGGCGGCGTGGTCGCGTGCGAACACCGCCGAGTCGTCGAGGAAGCTCCGCAGCATGCCAATGCCATCGTAGTACTGCGGATATCCGTCGTAAGCTTCCGCTGGCGGCACCTTCACGCCGGCGGCAACGTAGAACTCGTCGGAAAGCTGGAAGCGGGTGGTACCAAGCTCGCGCCTTGCGCGCGCCTGGTAGGGCTCGATAAGCTCGACCACTGCCTTGGCGGATGCCGGGTCATCCGAGAAGGACTTTGAGAACCGACGCGAGAAGCGCGTGTAGCCAAGAGGCACCACGGCAAGAGAAGTGATGGCGGGGCGCGCCTCCACCCAATCGAGCGTGCGGGCGAGCTCCTCCCCGTCGTTCACACCAGGGCAGAGCACGATCTGGGCATGCACCTCGATGCCGGCCTCGAGCAGGCGCTCCAGGACGTCGATGCCGCGCTGCGCGTGCGGTCCGATGAGCGTGCGCCTGACCTCGGGGGATATGGCGTGGATCGAGACGTTCATGGGCTCGAGCCGGCAGGTGATGATGCGTTCGACGTCCTCGTCGGTCACGTTGGTGAGGGTGACGAAGTTCCCCTGCAGGAACGAGAGGCGGTAGTCGTCGTCGCGCAGCGAGAGGGACGGGCGCGCGTCCGCCGGCAGCATGCTCATGAAGCAGAACTGGCACGCGTTCACGCAGGTGCGGATGCCGTCGAAGAGGACGTCCGTGAAGTCGATGCCCCAGTCCTCGCCGGGCTCGCGCCAGAGCTCGCAGCCATAGGTTCCACCGTCCCTGGGGTCGAAGACCTCCAGCTCGCACGAGGCGCCATCGGCCTCCCAGCGCCAATCGATGAGGTCGCGCAGCTTGTGGCCATTCACGCTCTCGATGCGCATGCCGGGCTCAATGCCAGCCTCCCAGGCGGGGCTCTCCTCCTCTACCGACTGCACCCAGGCGCCAAGAGAGCGTTCGCGCGTGGATGCGTAGTCTGCCCTGTCTCGTGACACCCCTACTCCCCCATCATCGACTCAATTGCTGCCACAACGGCGCGGATCTGCGAGGCAGGGGTCGAGGCGCCAGCCGTGACGCCCACAAGGCCCGCCCCTGCAAACCAGGAAGGGTCAAGCTCATCGGCACCCTCGATATGATGCGTGCGGGGGCAGGCAGCGGCGGCAATCTCGGCCAGGCGCGTGGTGTTGGCAGAGTTTCGGCCGCCGATGACCACCATCACGTCCGCACGGGCCGCAAGCTCGGCGCAGGCGCCCTGATGTCCTGAGGTTGCCTCGCAGATGGTGTTGACTACGCGAAGCTCCTCTGTGCGCGAGAGCAGTGCCGAGACAACCTCGGCTAAGCGTGCCGCAGACTGCGTGGTCTGCACCACAACGCCGGTCTTGCGCGCATGCGGGAGTGCAAGCGCCTCCTCGGCCGTTCCCACAACTACGGCCCCCGGCGCATGGGCAAGGGTAGCGGTGACCTCGGGATGGCCCGCTTCGCCCACGATGACCACGCGATAGCCCTCCGCAGAGAGCTGCTCGGCTGCACGGTGCACCTTCTTTACGAAGGGGCACGTGGCATCGATAACGGACGCGCAGAGCTCTTGAGCCTCGGCCTCCTCGGCAGGAGTCACCCCGTGCGTGCGGAGGACAAGCGTGCAGCCTGCAGCGTCACGCGGATCCTCGACAACGGCGGCACCGCGGTCGGCCAAGCTTGCAACAACTCGCGGGTTATGGATCAGGGGCCCCAGCGTGCGGACGCGAGACGCCCCGTCCTTAAGGGCGTCCTCGGTCATCTCAAGCGCGCGCTCGACACCGTAGCAGGCACCGGCCTCGCGCGCCACCTCAACCGTCGCCATGGTTACATCCTCCCCGGGTGCTCTTCGCGAAGCTCATCTCTCAGCGCATAGACGGCGTCCATGCCAGCCTTCGACATTGCAGCGAGCTGGGCCTTCCTGCCCTTAACGTCCAAGGAGTCCCAGGTGATGGGGTCTCCCGCCTTGAGCCACACGCGGGAAAAGTGGTGCAGGTGACTGCCACGCTTCGTGATGTCGCGCGCGCCCACGATGGCCACCGGCTGGACCGGAGCGTGGCCAAGCTGCGCCATGAGCGAGTAGCCCTCGTGGATGGTCACGGGCTCGTCGTCGCTCTTGATGCGGGTGCCCTCGGGGAAAATGAGGACGCACTCGCCACGGTCAAGCGCTGCCTTAGCACGACGAACGGACTTCATGTCTGCGGTGCCGCGCTGTACCGGAATGGCGCCCACGCGGGTGAAGAACCAGGTGACTACCGGCGACTTGTCGAACTCGCTCTTGTAGATTGTGCGCACGCGAATGCCGTGCAGCCACAGCTGCACGATGATGATCACAGGGTCGAGCATCGAGCCGTGGTTCATGACGAGGACGCGTGGGGTCTTGTCGTCGACGAGCTTCTCCTTGTTCTCAACGCTCCAGCGCCAGCGAAACTGCGTCCATGCCATGCAAGCATAGACGGCAATGCCAAGAAAC
The DNA here is from genome assembly GCF_001494635.1 of Tractidigestivibacter scatoligenes. Lineage (GTDB taxonomy): Bacteria > Actinomycetota > Coriobacteriia > Coriobacteriales > Atopobiaceae > Tractidigestivibacter > Tractidigestivibacter scatoligenes. The sequence goes on from NZ_LOJF01000009.1 coordinate 128,905, forward strand.
ATGCGGGCCGGAAGCGGGAAGTTACGCATGCCCGTGTCGAAGTAGTCGTCGAAGCTGTTGCCATGGAAGGCGCGTAGGCGCTTCTCGGGCGCCTTCTTCTGCGCGCTCACGAACGGCCACCCGCGAGCGCGGCTTCAAGCCTGGGGTCAAGCGCGCAGATGGCGGCAACGACCTCGTCAACGCCCATCGAGGACGAGTCGATGTGGTGCGCGTCAGGCGCCGGCTTGAGAGGGGCGGTCTTTCTCGTAGAGTCAAGCTGGTCGCGGCGGTTTAGGTCTGCGAGGATGCGCTCCACCTCGGCGGGGTCGGCCGTTGCGCTGGCGTCCTTGGCGGCATCTCCGCCCTCACGCTGCACGGCGCGCCGCAGGGCGCGCGCGGCGGGGTCTGCCGTAAGGAAGACCTTCACGTCCGCCTTGGGGAAGACCACGGTGCCAATGTCTCTGCCCTCGGCGACTACATCGCCCGTCTCGCCGTAGGCACGCTGAAGCTCGACCATGGCGGTGCGCACTTCGGGGATGGCAGAGACTGCGGAGACGTTGCGGTCGACCTCTGGCGTGCGAATCTCGGCGGTGACGTCACGGCCGTTGGCGGTGACGGTCTGGCCTGCGGGCGAGGTGCCAAAGGTGATGGTGGTCGCGCGCGCGACCCGTGTCACGGCTGCCGCGTCCGCGGGGTCAATGCCCTGGCGCAGGCACTCGGCGGTGACGGAGCGATACATGGCACCCGTGTCGAGATAGGTGAGGTGGCACCTCTCGGCAATTGCGTGGGCAACGGTAGACTTGCCGGACCCAGCGGGCCCGTCGATGGCGACAATCATGCGTCCTTCCTTTCCGAGACGCCCCAGATGTCCCTGAGGTCGTATGGGTTTGGCTTGGTCGAGCGCTCTATGACCTCATCGGGGGTGAGGTTGAACCCGCCAAGGTAGAAGCTCTTCCCGTTACAGGTGTAGTACGCCGAGCACACGTTTGCCAGATGCACATTCCAGAAGCGGTCATACGGTACATCGTACATGGCGGCGATGAGAATGCGAGAGAAGCCCCCGTGGGTAACAAGGGCAGTTCTGCCGGCAAGCGGCCTCAGCTCGTCCATAAGATGGTTGGCGCGGGCGGTCGCGTGCTCGAAGGACTCCGCACCGGGCGCAGGAAGCGAGTGCCCGTACTCGTCAAGCGGCCAGGGGAACTGCGTAGGACCGGAGTTGCTCGCCTCAAAGCGCGTGCCCTCCAGCTCGCCAAAGTCAAGCTCCACAAGGTCATCGTCCACGCGGACGGGAATACCCAGGCGCTCCCCGGCCTCCTCGGCAAGATTACGACAGCGCGAGAGGGGCGAGCACCAAATGCGCTCGGGGCCAAAGGCCACAAGGGCGTCCACGCCACGCTCGCGCTGCCTCTCGCCGCGCGAGGTGAGAGGGACGTCCCTCCTTCCCGAGAAGAAGTGCTCAGTGTTCGCGGGCGTCTCCGGATGCCTCATGACAAGGATCCGCTGCCTCATGCCAAAGTCCACGCTAGTCGTCCTCCCCCTGATCGCCGGCAAGCCCGGCGCAAATACCCTCGATGGCCGCAACCTCCTGGGGTGTGAGCTCGCGCCACGAACCCTCGTCAACGCCCGTGAGGGAGAGCGGCCCAAAGGCATCGCGGTGGAGGCGCAAGACCTTGTGCCCTACCGCCTGCATCATCTTCTTGACCTGGTGCTTCCTGCCCTCGTGGATGGTGAGTCCCACCACGGCGTTGGGCTCACCACCACCCGTGCGGCCGGCGCCGTGGGGCGCCACCACCGAGTAGAGCGGGCTCTCCCTGCTGAGAAGCACGGCGCCGGCAGGCGACGCAGGCCCATCCTCGAGCATGACGCCGCGGCGAAGCCGCTCGAGGTCGTGCGCCGAGGGCGTGCCCGAGACGAGCGCCACGTAGTGCTTCTCGACGTGGCGCGAGGGGTGGAGCAGATCCTGGCCAACGTTTCCGTTGGTAGTGAAGAGGAGCAGCCCCGTCGTGTCCATGTCAAGGCGCCCCACTGGGAAGAGCCCCGGGAAGCGGTCCGTGGGAACAAGCTCGGCTACCGTGTGCCTACCCTGGGGATCGCTCATGGTGGTCACGTAGCCCGCGGGCTTGTAGAGCATGAGGTAGCACGGGCGCTCGAGGATGTGGCACTCGATGCCGTCCACGCTCACCACGTCCGTCGCAGGGTCGACCTTGCTGCCCAGCTCGCTCACGACCTCGCCGTTCACGCGCACGCGCCCAGCGGTCATGAGCCGCTCGGCGCCTCGCCTGCTGGCAACGCCGGCGCGGGCGAGGAAGCGCTGGAGCCGCATGGGATAGAGCCCGTCCTCGCGCAGCGGGTCACTCATCGTCCGCGTCACCGCCTGCGGCCTCGGTGTCCGCACTCTCCTCGGCATCTTCCTCGTCCGAGCCGTCACCGAGAAGGTCGCGCTCGTCGTCGATGTCGTCGGAGGTCTCCTCGAGGGTGGACTCAAGCGAGCGGCCAGAGAGACGCTCGCGGATGAACTGCTTGGACTGCTCGTCCGGGGCAAAGTCCTCGAGCGGCGGAAGGTCGCGGATGCTCCTCAGACCAAAACGCTCGAGGAAGGCTCGCGTGGTGCCAAAGAGCACCGCCTGGCCGTGCTCGGCGTCGTGCCCCACCTCGCGCACCAGGCCTTTCTCGCGCAGGGAAGCAATGACGCCGTCGGAGTTCACGCCGCGGATGGCGCGCACGCCCTCGCGCGAGACGGGCTGGTGGTAGGCAATGACAGCCAGTGTCTCCAGCGCGGCCTGCGAGAGGCGCCGCTGGTCCCACGACAACACGTAATCGGCAACCTGGTCGTGAAACGCAGGGTGCGTGAAGAGCCTCCAGCCACCTGCGACCTCGCGGAGCTGGAAGCCACGGTTTGCGTCGGCGTACTCGGCCGAGAGTTCCGCAAGCGCCGAGGCCACGTCACCCGGCGCGGCGCCCGTGGCCTTTGCCAGGTCTGTTGCCGAGACGGAGTCATCGGACACGAGGAGCAGGGCCTCCAGGAGCCCCTTGAGCGAACCGTCCTCAAGCCTCTCGAGACCTGCCATCACGCGTCCTTCCCCGTGTCATCCGCCTGCGCAACTTCGTCCTCGCCTGCGACCAAGACGTCGCCAAAACCAAGCTCTTCAAGGTCCTGCTCGTCCACGCCCTGCTCCTCCAGCTCGTAGATGACCGACTCGTCCATCTCGTAGGGGCTCGCACCCTCCACGTGCTCGATGTCGATCTCGCCGAAGTTCTCCTCCTGGCGCATGCGGAGCTTGTCCCTATGGTAGAGGTCGAGCACGGCCAGGAAGTTGGCAACCACGACCTCGGGCTCGCTCGAGCCGTCGAGAAGCTCGGAGAACGTGAGGTGCCCGCGGGAGCGCGCCAGTCTGTCGACCGAGGCAACCGTGAGCGCGATGGGCAGTCGCTTGGGCGCGTGTGCTCGGATTCGAGCAGGAACGTCTCGCGATGCGAGTCGATGTCGGCGCAGATGACGGCAAGGCTCCGAAGCGTGATGCCCTCGAGGTAGTCGGGCATGAGCCCCAGGAACTCCGGATCCGGTCCCACGGTGCGCGGCACCATGCGAGACTCAGCCTCCATGCGGCTGCCAAGTGCGGCGCCGGCATTCCGGAACTGCTTGTAGGTGATGAGTCGAGCGATAAGCACCTCGCGCGCCTCATCGGGAGAGAGGCCCGCGAGGTCGTCCTCCTCGTCCAGATCCTCCTCCCCAGCGTGCTGGGTGCGCGTGACGCCGCCCTCGGGGACAAGCGCCGCAGCCTTCATGTCCAGAAGCGTGGAGGCAACCAGCACAAAGTCGCTCGCAACGTCCAAGTCCAGGTCGCTCATGCGCTCGACCTCGGCAAGGTATTGGTCTGCCACCTCGGCAACCGAGATGGAGCCAATGGCCACCTTCTGCCTGCTTACGAGCTGCAGCAGGAGGTCGAAGGGACCCGTGTACGCATCTGTCTTCACACGCCACGACATGTGCCGTTATGCCCCCATAAGAAGGTCGTAGAGGGAACCGGCCGTTGAATCGAGAATCCATCCCAGGGGATCGACGCCAAAGGCGTAGGGGATGAGGTAGAGCACCACGATGAGGATGGGCATGGCGTACTGCTGCACCTGGTAGTAGGCGCGACGAGAGCGCTTGCTCCTAAAGAGGGGCGAGATGACCTTGGAGCCGTCAAGCGGGGGCAGCGGGATGAGGTTGAAGCACATGAGCATGAGGTTCACGTAGACGTAGGTAGAGAGAATCATGAGGGTCCAGTACGCCACGTCATACCACGGGTCCACGGCAAGCGAGCCGGACTGGAGTCCGCTGGTAAATCCCCAGTAGGCAAGCCGCCACACGGCGGCGCCCGCAAGCGCCTGGAGGAAGTTGCAGACAGGCCCCGCAAGCGCCACCAGCGCCTCGTCGCGGTTGCTCGTCTTGGGGTCGAAGTTCATGGGGTTGTAGGGCACCGGCTTGGCGTAGGCAAAGATGGGCCCGCCAAAGGCGCCCATAATGAGCGGCAGGAGGATAGAGCCAAAGGGGTCGATGTGCGCGGCTGGGTTGAGCGTGAGGCGCCCGGCGCGCTTGGCCGTGGGGTCCCCAAGGCGGTTGGCCATCCAGCCATGGGCCACCTCGTGCGGAATGGCGGAGAGCATGACGAGCCCAACCGAAATGAGAATCGAGATGATGCGCGAGGTCGAGAACACGTCTTCGCCCCTTTCTGGCCTAGATGCGATAGGCGGCCCTTGCGAGGAGCCAGTCTATGACAAAGAGCGCAACCGCGACAAGGGCGAAGTCTCCCCTGAATGCCCCGCCCATGGGCGTGCGAAAGACGAGTACCCCCTGGATGGGCTGGGGAATCGCTCCAGTCGCAAGCCCATTCACACCGAGAAGCGCTGTGTGGAGCGTACCCACGTCAAACGAGTCGACAACCACCAGCACGCAGAGCGCCACGGCAAGCACACGCACGACAACCGCAACAGCGTTGAGGGCTGTGCGCACTCCCATGCGCAAGGGGCTAAGCATCCTGCTCGCCCGCCTCCATAGCCTCGGAGAGCTCGAGCCATTCCTGCTCGAGGGCGGGGATCTTCTTGGAGAGTGCGTTGTACTCGCCCATGCACTTGTTGAAGCGGTCGGTGTCGTTGTAGAGCTCCTCGTCGGCCATGAGCGTCACGAGCTCGTTGTAGCGGTCGTGCGCGGGGCCAAGGGCCGCCTCGACCTCCTGCAGGCGCTTCTTGGTCTTACGGAGCGCCTTGCTCCTGCGGTTGCGCTCCTCGGCCTCGGCGCGGCGCTGCTCCTTGGTCTTGACGTTGCGGCCCGAGGTCTGGTCGGGAGCCTCGCTCGCTACCGGTGCGGCCTTTGCCTGCGCCGCCTTGCTCGTGGGCACATCCTGCCCAGCGGCAGCGGCCTCGAGCTCGGCGCGCTTGAACTGGTAGTACTCGTAGTCGCCGTCGTAGAGCGTCACCTTGTGGTCGCGCACGTCGACCACCTTGTTGGCCACGGCGCGTACGAGGTGCTCGTCGTGGGAGATGAGCACGATGGTACCGGGGAAGTGAACGAGGGCCTGCTCAAGCACGTCGACCGAGTCGATGTCGAGGTGGTTGGTGGGCTCGTCGAGGCAGAGCAGCGGGTCTGGAGCCACGAGCATCTTGGCGAGAGCGAGACGTGCCTTCTCGCCACCGGAGAGCACGGAGACCCGCTTGTCCACGTCATCCCCGTGGAAGAGGAAGGCGCCCAGGAGCCGACGCTCCTCGGAGGTGGTCCAGCCAGGGGCCACGGCGTCCATCTCCTGGAGGACGGTGTTTGCGGGGTCGAGCTGCTCCAGCTGGTGCTGGGCGTAGTAGGCGCAGGTCACGTTCTGACCAAGCTCAACCGAGCCGGCGTCGGGCGAGAGGTGCCCGTTGATGAGCTTCATGAGCGTGGACTTGCCGGCGCCGTTGGGGCCCACGAGCGCCACGTGGTCGCCGCGGTAAAGCGTGAGGTCAACGTGGTCGTAGACGTGGTTCTCGCCAAAGGACTTCGCGACGTCCTCCAGCTTCACCACCATGTCACCGGTGCGGGGCGGGTCCGGGAACGAGAAGTGCACCTTCTTCGAGCCCTCAGGCAAAATGACGAGCTCACTCTTGATCTGTTCGATGCGCTTCATGCGCTCCTGGGCCTGGGCGGCCTTCGTGGGCTTGTAGCGGAACTTGTCGACAAAGACCTGCATGTGGGCGATCTCTCGCTCCTGGGCCGCGCGCTTGGCGCGCATCTGCTCGAGGTTGTCCTCGCGCTGGCGCAGGTAGTCGGAGTAGTTGCCCGTGTAGGTGGTGAGGCGGCGGTTCTCGACGGCCGCCACGTGGGAGACGCAGGCGTCCATGAAGGAGCGGTCGTGGGAGACGAGAAGCACCGCGCCGTCGTAGGCTGCGAGGAAGTGCTCGAGCCACTGGACGCTCTCAAGGTCGAGGTGGTTGGTGGGCTCGTCGAGAAGGAGCAGGTCGGGGTGGCGGAGCAACAGCTTGGAGAGGGCGATGCGCATCTGCCAGCCGCCAGAGAAGTCAGCGGCAGGCTTGTCGAAGTCCTCTATGGGAAAGCCCAGGCCGCCGAGGATCTGGCGCGCGCGGGCGTCGAGCTCGTAGCCGCCCAGGCGCTCGAAGCGGTCCTGGGCGTGGCCGTAGTCCTCGAGCAGGCGGTCGAGCTCGGGGCCGGGCTTTGTGGTAGAGATCTTCGCCTCGAGCTCGGCAACGCGGCGCTCCCAGCCCTTGACCTCGTGCGCGGAGTCCACGACCTCCTGGAGGGCGGTCTTCTCACCGTCGATCTTGGTCTCCTGCTCGAGGTAGCCAACGGTGGTCTCCTTGGCAAAGGAGACGGTGCCCTCGTCGGGCGCCTCCTGCCCCATGATGATCTTCAGGAGCGTTGTCTTGCCGGCGCCGTTTGGGCCGACGAGCGCCCAGCGCTCACCGGCGTTGAGCTGCAGCGTTGCCTGCGTGTAGAGGACCCTTCCGCCAAAGGACTTGGTAATCTTGTCTGCGAGTGCTATCACGAGCTGTTCTGTTCCGTCCTTCTCAAGCAAGGCCGTCGGAACCCCGACGGCCTTGCGGGTGTGCTGTAGGTGTTGGCGCGATGCCTGGCGCTACTCGTCTACCGTCAGGTGGATCGAGAAGCCGCCGATCTCGTCCTTGAAGTAGATGAGGTGGGTGGAGCCGTCCGGGAACTTGGCACGGGACTCCTCGTTGAACTCGAAGCCGCGGTCCTCGAACCACTTCTGGGCAGCGTCGATGTCATCGACGTGGAAGCCGATGTGGCCCTTCTCGCCACGGCCGGCGCCCTTCATGATCTCGATGTAGGTGTCGACGAAGTACGACGGAGCAAGCTCCGTGGTGCCAAGGCCGAGAAGGGTTCCCAGCTGCTTGGTGATCTTCTCGGCGTTCTCCGGCGTGCCGCCGTTGATGCCCACGTGCGCAAGGCGCAGGCCAAGTGCCTTCTTAGGATCTTCCTCCGTGGCTGCCATGCTGACCAACCCCTCCCGCGCTTTGAATGTCCCACATGCTAACGAGCTCCATGTCCCTTTAGTATATGGGACCTGTTTGGATACGCGAGCGCCCATGAAGACCGCTGCAGCACATTACCATCAAACTGGCAATTCGAGTCCGGTCTTCAATCCGAAAAATAGTGCAGCACTAAGTCCGGATACGAAAAAGAACGAGAAGGCCAGGGTGCTGTCCCAATCGCTGCCATTGCTATGCGCTATGGCAAAAACGATGAAAAGCAGTACCAAAGACCCAATGAAGAATATGAGGCTCCCGATATAGGCTCCCCTGGAAAAGAAGCAGAGAAAATCCTCTTTGAAGTATCGTTTGTCCCCCTCGAGTGCATACACAACAGCTGCGCAAACAGCCGGTGAAAGCAAGACGAGGTAACCGGGGTTATCAAATGAAGCCAAGCTAATCCCGCTGGGCGTTGGATAGAATTTGATGGCAACCATAGAAGCCAAAAGCGCAATCACCAGAAGTGCCCAAATAACGCCCACTACCGCAGAAAGCCCGGACAAAAATGACTCTGCAGAAGTCTTATCGCGCTGAGACGCCTCTTCGTCTGTGACTGGAGTCGCCTGCACCCTGCTAGTCGCCACGCCATCGATTCTCATTGCTGCATTGTTATTAGCATAGTCGGACATAGGATCTTGTCCGGTTATGCGTTCTGGCTGACGATCCGTGCCGGTCCAACCCGAACCAACCGTTTGCTCAGGTGACTCGGCTTGAGCCTCATCTGCTCTTCCAGGGACGGCGCCGAATCCCTTTCCGATTGTAGCTTCCCCGGTTTCTTCCCAATTGGTGTCGGGCGAATCTGACTGAAGGTCTGTATTAACTTGGGTCGGCTCTACCGATTCCAATCTGGTTGCTTTCCCGTCAAGAAACGAATCTAGGTCTGCCACCATTTCCGCGGCGTTCTGGTAGCGGTCTCCCGGCCTGTAGGCGCACGCCTTCAGGACTATCCGGGAGAGCTCCGCTGGGCATCCCTCGGGGGCGGGGATCTCTTCGCCGGAGAGCCTCCTGGCCTCCGCGCGTGCGGCGTCGTCTGCGGTGAGCATGCCCTTCGGCATGAAGGGCAGCCGGTACCCGTCCAGCATCCACCACATCACGAGCCCGAGGGAGTAGATGTCGACCGTCTCGCCGTAGCGTCCCTTGGTAACCTCTGGCGCCATGAAGGTGGCGGTCCCCGCCATGGTGGCGGTCATGGTGCCATCGAAGCTGCGGGCCACTCCGAAGTCGCCGAGCTTGAAGTGGCCGAAATTATCGACCATGATGTTGGCTGGCTTCACGTCGCGGTGGACGACGCCCTCCCCCTCGCAAGCGGCAAGGGCCCTCGCGACGTCGCGGCCGACGCGCGCCGCGTCGCTGGGGCCGACTTCCCTCCCCCTCACCCATTGGGGAAGCGGCGTGAGGAGCTCCATGCGGATGAACACGTCGTAGCCGGGATCGTTTTTTCGCGCGACCTTCTCCACGTCCTTGACCGAGACGACGTTTGGGTGAGAGAGCCCCGCCATGATCTGGTACTCGCGCAGGACTGCGTCCGCCCGGTCCCCGTATGTCTGGGAGAGGGTCCTCTCGTCGTACGCGAGGCTGAGGGAGTCGTCCCAGCCCTCCTCCGGGGGCACTCCCACCACCTTGAGCGCGCAGCGCTCCGGCTTCCCCGCAAGCTCGCGCTCAATCTCCCACACGCTTCCGTAGGAGCCTCGGCCGAGCAGACGGACCGCCCGCCAGCCGGGCCAGGGAATCTGGACGTCGGGAGATTCTGCCATGGTTCTGCTCCTTACGGGGTTTGTGCGGGTGGGCGCACGGGTTTGATATCACCAATACATTACACCCATACGTATAGCCTACGCGCAGCCGAGTTTGTGGCTACTGACTCCGCGGGCGCCATAAGGACTCGACAAGCTCAATCAGAGATCAGCCGGCGCCGACGGTTTTCCCGGCTTCCTCGTCTGGCCACGAACTGCTACTTCGCGCTCTTCCAAAGCCTCTGCCAATGGTGGCGTAACCCTCCTCGCCCCAGTTGACATCGTCTGCCTGTGCATTATTGGCTGCACCGTTCTCGCCTCTCATGTTTGCATTATTCGCAGGTGCAGGCTGACCATCGCCCCGGCCGGAGAAAGTGAGCCTTACGTAAAGCGAACCAGGGGAATCGCTGGCGTCTCGCGCACCAAGCCCGCGCACGCGCAACGTCATCCCGTCCCTCGCGTTGGCTGGGACGGCAAGGCGAACTGTCCTGCCGTTTGGTCCTTCGAACGAGACCTTCTCGCCCCTGTCTGACGGTACGACGTAAAGGCTCGTACGCACATCCGTACCGCTCTGAACGTACTGGGCATGTGCCCTCTTGACAGCGGGAACCTCTCCACAGGGCTTCTCACCACTCACCGTCGGATTTCCCGAAGCCTCTTTCTGTTGAGGCTTGGGGGATGACGAGGGTTTCTGCTTTGAAGACGACGAGGGGTTCTTCTCCGTCACTCTCAGGACCGGTTGCCCGACCTTGAGCTGTGCATCCTCACTTACGACGGGAATCAGCGCGCTGACCGTGTTCTCCTTGGTAAAGCTGGCGTCTAACCAGACTGATCCGAGCTGCGTGAGCGGGGATGGCACGTCCATGAGACGGTCGCCCGCCCTCACCTGGTCCCCCTCCTTAACGTGGACCTCGGAAACTACTGTTGCAGAGTCCTGGTAGATGTAGGCAAGGACGCTGGTCTTAACAAGATCGTTCTGGATTTCAAAGAGCCTGGGGTCCTCTTTGGTGTCCACCATCGTGACTGTGCCCGACACGGGGGAAGCGAGGTATTTGGAATAGAGGGTGTCAGTGCGTAGGATGCATAGTTTGACAAACTCATTGCTTATCCAGTATCCCTCCCAGAGCGGTTCGTCCACCGCACCCTTGAAGAAGTCATTGCCCTTGTTCACTTCGCCCGAGGCGGGCGAGAAGACAAAGGGGGCGGTGGGAGCAGCTGGTTCTTGGCTGGGAACATCGTTCTTCTCGGTTACCTGAGGGTCCCCTCCCCCAGAGAGCAGCAGGTCAAGGTCATCGAGAAGGTCTCGTGCCGACTGGTAGCGATCGGCCGCGCTGTATGCGCAGCAGCGCAGCACGATGCGTCCCATGTTGGGAGGACAACCAGGCGGAACGGGAATGCGTTCTCCAGTGAGCCTGCGACGCTCGGCATGAGAGTAGTCACCTGGCGAGAGCTTGCCTTTTGTCATAAACGGCAGGCGGTATTCGTTAAGCGCCCAGTACATCACGAGACCAAGGGAGTATATGTCGACGGTCCTGCCATACTTCTCTCTCTTTACGACCTCGGGTGCCATGTAGGTGGCGGTGCCGGCCACGGTCGCCGTGTGAGTGCCCTCCATGGTGCGGGCCACTCCAAAGTCCCCGAGCTTGAAGTTGCCCCACTCGTTGACCATGATGTTTGCGGGCTTAATGTCTCGGTGGACGATGCCTCGCACCTCGCACGCAACGAGAGCCGTCGCAATATCATGACCAAGCCTTGCCACTTCGCGCCACGAGAGCTTGCGCCCGTCTATCCACTTGACTAGGGGTGTGAGAAGCTCCATCCGTATATAGACATCCCATCCGGGGCCGCTCGGTTGCCTAGTGATGGAGATGTCTTGGCAGGCGACCACGTTTGGGTGGTTGCCGATTGCCTGCACGAGCTGGTACTCCCTGACGAACTCCCTCGCTTGGTCGCCGTAGCTCCTCGAGAGCGTGCCCTCGTCGTAGCCCATGGCATAGCTGTCGGCTGAGGCGTCAAAGGGCACGGAGATGACCTTGAGCGCGCTCTTCTCGGTGAACCCCTCGACATCGCGCTCTATTTCCCATACGCTGCCGTAGCCGCCCCGCCCTATACGGCGAACTGGCGTCCAGCCAGGCCAAGGAATCCTAATGTTGGAGCTGTAGTTCATACAGTCTTCTCCCACGTTGTACATTCGCAAACAATCTCTCGTCCATCGGGCGTCAGAAGGTTGCGAACGACCTGCCTTGACTTCGATTGAGGCTTCAGATAACGTCGCGCCACGCCAAAACTGCAATGGCCACCCCGATGCCAAAGCCGATGACCGCACCGACTGATCCACCACTCTCAAACCCAATGCCCGGGCCGATAAGGCAAGGGAAAAGCATCACGAATAGCAGATCCCCGACACACTTTTTGCCGTCCTTGGGGTTCTGCGACGGCTTGGACTCCTCCTTCAGCGTGCTGACTGCGGCTTTGGAGGACCTGGCAGATATCGACTCCTGGGTGGAAATAATTGCGTCGCCTGTCTTTACTCTCGTCCCGACGCTTACGGTAGGTCTAAGCGAAGCGGGCGCGTGGTGAACCGCAACGCAAACCCACAATGTGTTACTGTGTCCCACCTGGTCCGTGTCAATGAGGAGCAGGGGTCCGCCAACTACGACCTCCTTGTCAGTCGTGTAGAGGGGATAGACGGCGTCATTATCGTTAGCTTTAAAGTCTCGGTATTCGTCCAGCAAGTTCCAACTGACGTTTACATCAATACCGTCATTGGTGAGAATTGTTACACCATCTAGCCTTTCGTTTGAATAGCTCCAGCCCTCGTATGCAACCTTGCCCCGTACAGGCGCCACGACCATGAGATCGTTGCCGGATACAATCGCGTCAGTCTCAATCGCTATTTTGAGCTTGCCAATGCTGAAATCCGAAACACTCACCACCGTGCCGGCAACGGGCGAAGTTACGATCTCCTCCCCCTTCTGGATTACGATCTTCTCTCCCTTCTGGACCGCCGCCCGACTCAATACGTTGACGAGATTCTTTTTTGCCGACGCGGTAAACGAGGTGACTTCGACGGGCTTGGGGATCCTCCTAGTTGTCGGGGTCACGGTAGCGTGTGGCGACTGGACGCTCGTCGGTGTCCTGCCCACGGTTGCTGGCTCGTCATGAAAAGAGTTTGCATGTATAGCCGAATTGACGCCGAATCTCTTCCCCACGGTGGCGTCGGTCGTCTCACCCCAGTCGGTGTCGTTGGGGGTATCGGCGTTAGGGCTGCTCTGTTGCACAGCAACGTCAACTTCGACCTTTGGGGTTACAGTGGAGCCTGATAGGACGCCGCCGGCAAGGAACGCTTCAAGGTCGGTAACCATCTCGGCAGCGGATTGGTAGCGGTCCTCAGGTCGGAAGGCGCAGGCGCGAAGGACGATGCGGACGAACGCGTCTGGGCAGCCGGCCGGTGCGGGGATACTTTCGCCCGCGAGCCTCCTCGCCTCTGCGCGGGCAACGTCACCGGAGGCAAGCCTGCCAGCGGGCATGAACGGTAGCCTGTAGTCGTTGAGCAGCCACCACATAACAAGGCCGAGCGAGTAGATGTCGACGGTCTGGTTGTAGCGATCGTGACGGATGACCTCCGGCGCCATGTAGGTCTCGGTGCCGGCCGTGGTTGCGGTTCGCGTGCCCTCAAGGGTGCGAGCCACGCCGAAGTCACCGAGCTTGAAGTTGCCCCACTCGTCTACCATGATGTTCTCGGGCTTCACGTCGCGGTGAACGATGCCTCGGGACTCGCAGGCCGAGAGGGCTCGCGCTACATCGCGGCCAATACGAGCCGCGTCACGGACGGCGATTTCCTTTCCCCGTACCCACCTGGTGAGCGGCGTCAGGAGCTCCATGCGTATGAGGACGTCGTAGCCCGGCTCGCCCACGCGCGCAATCTTAGCGAAGTCCCTGCACGAGACCACGTTGGGGTGCGAGGAGAGCCCAGCCATGAGGCGGTACTCCCTCAGCACCGCGTCCGCTCTCTCATCGTATGTGGCAGAGAGGGTCCCCTCGTCATATCCAAGACCGAGCGAGTCATCGGCCTCGCCTTCTGGGGGCACGCCTATCACCTTGAGCGCACCGCGTTCGGAATCGCCCGCCACATCGCGCTCGATCTCCCAAACGCTGCCGTAGGTACCGTGCCCCAGACGGCTCACCACGCGCCAGCCGGGCCAGGGAATCTCTACGTCAAGGTTCTCAGACATGGCTTCGCTCCTGATTGGGTTCGACTCGGGATGACGAACAGATCATAAGGTTACTTGATTACGTTACACCAATACGTATCGATGCTGTTCAGTAACCCGTGAGATACCACGCCTTGGCACTTCTGACGGTTCCGCCCTCGTCTATGGTAAGAAGGGAATAGTTACCTAGCGCCGCGTCGATGACTCCCGAGAGACCGAGATCGTACGTCCAGAAAAGGTATTGGTCATTCTTTGAGGCAAAGCCCCCGTATAGCACGTTTCCCCCGGATGTGACTCCGAGAAATGCCTCGCAGCAAGTGTCCAGTTTATTGATTCCGCTCCAGCTAGAGAGCTCGTCAGCGCACTGACGGTACCTCTCGTAATACTCTTTCCCATCAAGATAATTTGGCGTGGCGTGAACTGTGCCATCGGAACCAATGGCAGCGTAGACCTCACCCCCATCAACGCACTGCACGATATCATGCCAAGAGCGTATGGCATCCCCGCGGGCGTCACCCTCTCCGTAAATGCTCCAGCAGGTACCATCCTGCATGAGGACGATGTCGCTGCTATTCTTGTTTGCTGGGAATGCCAGCGCTGGTTCGTCAGGCCAAGTTGAGGCAGCGCTGTCTCCCACCTGAACAGTCGAGCCGGCGGGAATACCATGGAAAGAACCCTGTGGCACATCAAACGACTGTCTAGACCCGTCGGTCGTGATATCCTCGCCGTACGTTGTTGTCTCCAATATGAAGTCGGCGATTTCCGACCACGACCCGGACGTGTCTGAAGCGATTTCATCGTTGAGCTCGCCCCAGGAGGAGACGAAGGTTCCGTCGTCTCGCTGTCCCAGCGCAAATATCTCGTAGCCACTGCCAGCGTCGTGGATTCCAAAGCGGACCTTCCGGAGGTTCGTCCATTGCGCAACCTCCTTCATCATCCCCACAAAGTCGGCGGATACGCCATCATCAGCATCGGTAGGCCAACAGACGACAAAGGTACTGCCATCTGCGCAACGAATCACGAAGCACGTCCCAAGGTTCGTGCCGCCATTTTTGCAAACTCCAACAATCGAGGTAGCAGAGCTCTCTGTTGCATCCGAATAATCGTAAGTCAGCCAGGGTTCATCACTACTTCCCTCCGACGAGGCTACGACGATGCCGTCTGACGCCAAGATGTTTTCAACAGAGACAATATTGTCAGCCGTTGTGGTGCCAGAATTGGCACCATGGTTATTGCCGATACCTTCGTTTGATTGGCTGAGTAGGAAGGCGCCTGCCACTGCAGCAGCACCCTCAACGCCAGCAATGATGAATCCCCTTCTCGATACGCCGGTGCTTCCCTTGCTGGCGAAAGGCACTGGAATGGATTCCATGGGCGCATCGACGGGTTTGGGAACTTTCTTAGTCGGAGCAGTGTTGGTGTGTTCTGAGCATCTGCTTGCTTGTGACCTGCCTGCGGTGGCAGTCGACCCATACGAGCTCTCGTTGCTCCCGACAGGTGAGTTACCAAAGACTCTCTCTACCGTGGCACCTGTCGTATCCCCCCAATTAGTGTCGGACGATGTAACCGTAGAGGCCCCATGCGGGATAGTGGCTGTTGCCGCGGCCTGTGTTGGAGCTGATGCGACGGAGGGCGTGCCTCCTGCGAGCAGGGCCTCCAGATCGGCGACCATGTCGTCTGCGGAACGGTAACGGTCCTCGGGGTGGTAGGCGCAAGCCTTGAGGACGACGGCGACGAGAGCGTCGCTCCCGTGCTCGGGTTGTGGAATCGGCTCGCCAGAGACGCGCCTGGCTTCGGCGCGTGCCCCGTCGCCCTGCGATAGTCTGTCGACGGGCATGAACGGGAGCCGATAGCCGTTTAGCGCCCAGTAGAGCACGAGGCCAAGCGAGTAAATGTCCACCGTGCGGTCGTACTTTTTTCGGAGAACTACCTCGGGCGCCATGTAGCTCTCCGTGCCGGCCATGGTGGCTGTCCGGGTGCCATCAAACGTACGCGCAACGCCAAAATCGCCGAGCTTGAAGATGCCATAGCCATCCACCATGATGTTGGCCGGCTTTACGTCGCGGTGGATGATGCCCTTCTTCTCGCAAGCGGCCAGGGCGCGCGCGATGTCACGGCCAAGGGTTGCCACCTCGGCATCCGTGAGCCTTCTCCCTCCAATCCACTGCACGAGGGGCGTGAGGAGCTCCATCCGGATGAGGACGTCCCAGCCGGGGCCGGAGGGCTGTCTCACGGTTGCCACGTCTTGACTCGCTACGACGTTTGGGTGATTCCCCAGAGACCGCACGAGCTGGTATTCTCCGACGAGCTCCCTCGCCTGCTCACCGTAGCTTCGCGAGAGTGTGTCATCGTCGTAGCCAAGTGCGTAGCCTTCGGCTGACTGCTCGGCGGGAATGCGCATCACCTTGAGGGCGCTTCTCTCGGTGAAGCCCTCCACATCGCGGTCTATCTCCCAGACGCTGCCATAAGAACCCCCGCCAAGGCGGCGCACCGCCCTCCAGCCGGGCCAAGGGATTTGTATGTCGAGGGATTCAGCCATATCTTTGCTCCTAATAAAAAGTCTCAGCGCAATTTCTAGCGCCGTATGCTAATTGCCGAGCGGGCCTCTTCCAGCTCGCCAACACTGGCGATTGCGACATTTCCGTTATCGTCGATTGCGACAATCAGGCCACCATCGGAGGCGGAGCAGTCAGCAACAGCCGCGTCAACAATTCCCGAGATGCCGAGGTCGTAGGTGTTGAATGCCGGCGCGTCATCCCAGTAGTCAAACTCGCCAAGCAACAGATCGCCTTCGAACGTGACACCCAGGAACGTGCCATAGATGCCATCAAGCTTCCTGATGCCGTTCCAGCCGGCAATTCCCTCTGCAAGCCTGAGGCATTTCTCATATTCCTCATCGTCCACGGGATGCCAGGTGGTGGCATGTACCCTGCCATCGGAGTCGACGGCGGCGTAGATACTTGCCCCGTCGATGCACTGCACGATGCTTGTCCAGGAGCGTATGGCATCGCCGCATGTGAATCCCTCGCCGTAACTGCTCCAACAGGTGCCACCCTGCGTGAGAAGGATAGCAGTGCCCTCCGCGTTTGCAGGGAAGGCACGTGCAGGCTTATCGAGATAGGGTGGCCCATCAGGCATGTCAACGCTTGAGTTCTGCAGCAAGGCCAGCTTCTGCCACTTCCCACTATCGGTGATGATCTGAATCTCACTAGGTCCTGTGATCGCGAAGTCGACGATCCCGCATCTGGAGCCGAGAGAACAGGCCGCGATCGCTTCGGCAAGGTCATCAGAGGTCGAGACGAAGCTCCCATCATCGCGTAGGCCGAGCGCGTATGAGACGTCCCCCGAGTCGCTGCTGCAGTATTCCCCGAAGCACACCTTTTGGAGATTCGTCCAACCCGCAACCTCCTCCAGCATGTCCCCGTCCGCTTCCCCGGATGTTGTGACCACAGTGCTGCCGTCCTCGCAGCGGAGTACAAAGGTACCGTCATCGCAGGCCCCTACAACCTCGGTAGCGTGACTCGACGTCACGGACGAGTAGTCGCAGGGTATCCAGGAATCGTGGTTGCCGAACGCGGAGCGGCCGTCTATCGATTTCCTGGTTTGCCCAATGCGCGCTGTATCGAAGGAGACCGCATCTGTCTCTCCGACCTCATGTGACTCCACGGGCAAAGGGGTGCTTTCAAAACCGCGGCCGACAGTCGCACCTTCGTCATCCTCCCAGTTGGAGTCCAGATCTATCTGGGTGTCAGCCCTTCCATGCTCCGCTGGGTTGGGCTGTTCGGGTATTGCGGACGTTATGGCTGCCTTCGCAGGGAAGTTATCCAAGTCCGCCATCATCTCAGTGGCCGACTGGTATCGTTCCTCCGATCTGTAGGCGCAAGCTTTCAGGACAATGCGTGCAAGCTCTTCCGGGCAGCCTTCGGGGGCGGGAATCTCTTCGCCGGAGAGCCTCCTGACCTCCGCGCGTGCGGCGTCGTCTGCGGCGAGCATGCCCTTCGGCATGAAGGGCAGCCGGTACCCGTCCAGCATCCACCACATCACGAGCCCGAGGGAGTAGACGTCGACCGTCTGGTTGTACCGCTCATGGCGCGCCACCTCGGGGGCCATGTAGCTCTGGGTTCCCGCCATGGTGGCCGTGCACGTACCCTCGAGGTTCCTGGCCACACCGAAGTCTCCGAGCTTAAATGTCCCCCACCTGTCGGCAAAGATGTTCGCGGGCTTCACATCCCTGTGCACGATGGCCTCGGACTCGCAGGCGGCTAGAGCGCTGGCGATGTCGTGGCCAACGTGGGCAACATCCACCGGAAAGACGCTGCGACCCCGTGCCCATGCGGGCAGTGGTTCCAGCAGTTCCATGCGGATGAAGACATCGTATCCCGGAGTATCCTCATGATGCACCTTCCCGACATCCTTGACCGAGATTACGTTGGGGTGCGCGAGCGACGCCATGAGCTGGTACTCCCTGAGCACAGTGTCTGCCCTCTCGCCGTAAGCGGCCGTGACGCTCTCCTCGTCGTAGCCCATGTCGAGGGAGTCGTCGTATCCTCCCTCCGGGGGTACGCCTACGACCTTGAGCGCACAGCGCTCCGGCTTTCCCGCCACCTCGCGTTCGATCTCCCACACGCTTCCATAGGAGCCGCGACCCAGACGGCGCACCGCATGCCATCCGGGCCAGGGGATATGTATGTCGAGGGATTCTTCCATCTCTTTACTCCCGCCAGGTATTGCGTTTCGTGTTGAGCAATCATCCGGAACTGCTCAGAGAGTCGGCTATTGTGGGCATGTCAGCTCCAGTTACCTTCCCCTGCCGCTAGCCCTTGCCTTATAGTCTCATTAGCAGTTTGTAAGCCCGCGTGGCCTTCACTTGCCCATCCCCGTCAATCGTGACGATCCAATCTCCTATAATTTTCGCGTCTACGATTCCGGAGAGGCCGAGGTCCAAAGTGTTGAGCTGACGCCAAGTATCCAGGATCAGCACATCGCCTCCGGACGTGACGCCAAGGATAAGGAGGGCGGCATCCAGCTTGCTGATGTCACTCCATCCAGAGAGCTCTTTGACGATTTGCTGTTGTTCATCGTAATCACTGTCTTCTTCTTCGTCACTAGATGTCGCAGCGCGCACCGTTCCATCCGAGCTGAGGGCGGCAAAGATAGGATACGCATCGATGCACTGCACGATACCTGTCCAGGAGCGTATGGCATCGCCGCACAAGCCGCCTTCTTCGTAGGTGCTCCAGCAGGTGCCGTCCCGCATGAGGAGGATGCGCGACCCGTACCCGTTGGCAGCGAAGGCCTGCACCGGCCCGCTGGGATAGAGTGAGCCACCAGGGGCTGTCCGACCCGATGCGGACAGGACCTCGAAAGGCAAGTCACCCACACCGTCGTACGTGCGCAACCACTCCCCGCCGACGGTGATGACATCCACCTCACTGACTGATACAGAGAAGTCGGCGACTCCGCTCCAGGAGCCGGACGTGTCGGATGCAATCTTATCGGCGAGCTCAACCCATGTGGTGACGAAGCCCCCGTCGTCGCGTTGCCCGAGTGCATATGGCACGTAATCCGTGCCGTCAGAGTGCTCTCCAAACCAAACCTTGCGGAGGTCAGTCCATGCTGCTACTTCCTCCAATAGCTCTTGGTTTGCATCGCCTTCTGTTACAACAAGGGAGCTGCCGTCACGACACCGGAGCACCAATACCGCAACAGAGCCAACAATATCTTTCCCTACAATCTGCGTCGCGGGACTCGGAGTCGCAGACGAATAATCGCAGGCTACCCGGTCGCTGCCTCTTGAATCGACTGGGAGCGTGATGATTCCAGACGTGGATGCGCTGACGGTTGTGCTCGAATTGTCCACGTCATCCGTTGAGGACGCGCTGGAGGATGTGTCGCTGTTGGAAGTATCCGAGAATGTTGACGTGCTGCTGCTTGAGGGTGTGCTGCCCGATGTACTCCCGTTCTGTCCAGCTACTGCAAATCCCGCAAGCGCAGCTGCAGCAGCTGCTGTGCCTCCGATGATGAAGGCCCTCCTGGAGATTCCGGTACCCCCGTTTCCCTGCGCGCCCGCCTTCGGCTCCGGGACAGGGGGAGCGGGCTCCGGGGGCTCCTCGTTCCGGGGCGACTGCTTGGGGTGAGCCTGGGGGGCGCCGGTCTCCAACTTGCCTGCCGGCTTAGCCTCCCCGCCGGGAGTGTGCCCGGAGGGACCTACCACCGTGGGGCCGGCCTCAAGAGGGACGGCTACAGGAGTCGAGCCGTTGCCATGGTCCTTGCCGATGGTCTCGCCTCCGGCGTCGACCCAGTTGTTCTCCTCGGTGCCGGTCTCTCTCCCGCCATGCATGACAGGCTCGGTTATGTTCGGCTCGGGAGCGGGAATCCGTCTTCCTTCTAGGAACGCATCCAAGTCCTTGACCAGTTCCGCGGCTGACTGGTAGCGGTCCCCCGGCCTGTAGGCGCAGGCCCTGAGGACTATGCATGCGAGTTCGGACGGGCAGTTGTCGGGGGTGGGGATCGGCTCGCCTTGAAGTCTCATCGCCTCTGCGCGTGCCACGTCACCTGGGGCGATGCTCCCGGCCGGCATGAACGGCCCGCGGTACCCGTTGAGCATCCACCACATCACGAGGCCGAGGGAGTAGATGTCGACCGTCTGGTTGTAGCGCTCGTGTCTCTCTACCTCGGGCGCCATGAAGCTTTGGGTGCCGGCTACGGTCGCGGTGCGAGTACCCTCCATCGTGCGGGCGACTCCGAAGTCGCCGAGCTTGAAGTCTCCCCACTCGTCCACCATGATGTTGGCGGGCTTCACGTCGCGGTGGACCACTCCCCTCTTCTCGCATGCCTCCAGGGCTCTGGCGATATCGCGGCCAACTCTCGCCGCGAGGCGCGGGTCGGCGTCCCTGCCCTTAAGCCATCGTGGGAGGGGCGTAAGGAGCTCCATACGGATGAAGACGTCGCATCCGGGGTCTCCAGCGTGAGACACTTTGGCCACATCACGGCAAGCGACAATGTTGGAATGAGAGAGCGACGCCATGAGCTGGTACTCGTGCAGGACCTGGTCAGCCTGTTTGCCGTAGCTCTCCGAAAGGGTGCCCTCGTCGTAGCCAAGGCCGAGCGAACCGTCCCAGTCGCCCTCCGGGGGAATGCTCACGACCTTCAGGGCGCATCTCTCGGGCTCGCCGGCTACGTTGCGCTCAATCTCCCAGACGCTTCCGTAGGAGCCGCGGCCAAGACGGCGAACCAATTGCCAATCCGGCCAGGGGATGACGATGTCTGGGGTGTCGGGCATGGTCCTGCTCCTCTTAGGATAAACGAAGTAATAAAACGTGGCGATTAGCCGGCGAAGATGACAAGCGTGGTGATGTTGTCTCTGCCGCCAGCCTCAAGTGCGGAGCGGATTAGTTGGCGAACGCACTCCTCGGGACTCTTTCCCTCGTCTAGAATCTCGCAGATGCGGTCTTCCTGAACCATGTCAGTCAGTCCGTCACTGCAGACGAGGTAGACGTCTCCCCTCTTCACGGTTCTCCTGCTTACCGAGGGTTCGAGGTTGAAGACTTCTGGATCGATTCCCAGGTACTGCGTGAGCATGGGCTTCCTGTCCACGATGCCCACAGCCCGCATCTCTTCCTCGTCGGTATGGTCAACAGAGAGCTGCCGCATATTCCCATTTCGAACGCGGAAGACTCGGCTGTCACCTAGGTTCACGGTCCACACGCATCCGCTTAGGAAGTAGAGCATTGCAAGGGTGGAACCCATCTGCTCAGAGCCAAGGTTGAAGGCCGTGTGGTAAACCTCCTGGTTAATCAGGTTGCACAATGCGATGAGGCTGCCCTCAACCCCATCGAGCTCGCTGTCCGGGATTGTGCGGCGACCGACCAACCAGTCATGCACTATATGTGCGGCCTTCTCGGAAGCGACCTCGCCGTAGTCGCCGCCACCCATGCCATCGAAAACACCAAAGAGACGTGGGAAGCCCGTCTCCCAGTCCACGCCACCCACTCGCATGGTAAGCACCTCGTCGCCCAAAGACTTCACGTTATTTGGGTCTTGGAGGTAGTCACCATCGAAGCAGAAGTTGTCTTCGTTCTTTGGGCGTCTCTTCCCCGTATTACATCCACAGGCGCAGTAGAGGGGGACTGGCAGTCTACCAACCGCAGCGTCAATGAAATTCATGATGCCCATAGTGCCGAATCCCCCTCTGTTCGTGGGTGCAGGAAGACAAGGATGGTATTACTGCTAGTCTTCGTTCTGCGCCACGGTGGCGTCCTGAGCGGTGAGCTCACCGGCTGCCGCAAGCTCTTCGGTGTGGCGAGCTTCCACGAACTTCAGGAGCTTTTCGTAGGGCTCGAAGGACTCGTCCTTGTAGCCTTCGAAAATGACATGGTCGATGTCAGTCATCTGGAAGCCAAGCTGCGACATTAGGCTTACGCTACCCGCGGGATAGGGAACGCCCAGATAGTCTGCGAACGCATCGGGCTGCTGACCAAACTGCTGCATGTACCCGATGATCATCACTGGCACCTGTCCGCCCTTTAGCATGACAACGGAACCGATGGGAAGGATTCTGTTCATGGTTTCCTCCAATGGGAATCTTGGGGACTGATGGGATGCTCTGCTTACTTGCTGAACACTGAATGGAAGAGATTGCCAGCCACATACTTAACCGCATCGACGCCGTCGTCGATGACATCGCCCACGCTGTGGGTCGCGTAGTAGTTCTGGTAATAGCTGTCCGTCTCGCCGGTTATCGCTTCGTGAACCATGTCCATGGAGCTGCCGACCATCTCATAGATGTTGGACACGCCACGCTCTGAATACTCTTCTTTCGCGACGTTCCGGAAGTAGCCGAAGACAGGGTCGGCATTCAGACCCTTTCCATCAGCTGCGTCGCCCAAAATGAAGTCCTCGGCTCCTTGGCCAACCGTCTCGATGATGTTGCCCGGCACGGCCTTCCAGGTCGTTTCAGCTGCTGTCTTGACGACATCACCAAGAGAGCCGCCGTTAGCAATAGTGGTCGCGATGTTAACGGCTCCCGTAGCTGACTCTTTGACAGAGTTCTTGATGACAGATGACTGCTCGCCAGCCAAATCGATCGTGCCGCCGCTCAGCGCTTTTCCTAACTCCGAGATGGCAGCGTCGTTCGATCCCGTGATTCCGCAGTTCTTTGCCCAATCGGATTCAAGAGTCTTGCTTACGACCTTGTTCAGACCCTTGTCTTCGATTTTTTGCAGAACTGTCTTGTAATCGCCGTTCACGATATCCTGAACGTAGCCGACGACTTCATCACTCGAGACACCAAGTGACTTTAAAACCTGCGGGTCGTCACCAGCCAACTTGAGGAACTCCTTGAGAGTGGCGGCCTGGTTCGAGTTAAGGTCGGCACCCTCGATGTAGTTAGCGATAGCGGACATGTTCCCACCAAACGAGTCTTCACCACCGCCCTCCGCGGAGTATCCTCCGCCTCCGGCTGTATAGGCACCTGCCCGTTCGGTGGCCGTGCTTTCGCCCGTGACGGAGCTGATGAGCGACTGCAGGACCGAGCCGACCTCCGAGTACGAGAGGGCTGCGATCTTGGCGGCACTCGAGCCATTGGCGAGCATGCTCAGGATGCTTGAGAACGATTTCTGCGCGCTACCGATTTTACCCGTGAAGTTGCTTGCAAGCCCTTCGCTCCAACTGCCATTCATGAGGTCGAGAATGCTTTTGACCGTCTGGAATGTATCGTCGTACTGCTGCTGAAGGTTGGCAATCTCCGTCGCCTGTTCCTGGAGCGACATCTGAGAGAATTTGACCTCTGACATGATTGCGCTCCTTAGTACAAGATCATATTGCTGAAGTCAGCAATGTTGGGAGTATCCACCGTGGATGTCCCCTCGATTGCGGGAACAGCATTCACGATTGTGGCAATGACGTCGTCGAGGTTGCCCTGCTGCTGGATGTAGCGCTGCTCTGCCTCATCGGCAAGATCCGAGGACTGCTTGACCGCGTTGTAAAAGGCCTCGGCATTGGACTGCAGCGTCGTAGCGAGCATGCGGTTCTCAAGGGTGTACTGGTTGATCCTGGTTCTCTCCGAGCAGTACCAGTCGTTATGCACCGTAATGGCGTTGAGCTGCGCCTCTGCATCGGTCAGCGAGTCATTGAGCTGGCTTGCCGTCTGGGCAAGCGACCTCAGCTCCTCGGTATCGATATTGAATGTCACACCTGCCATGCTGTCTCATCCCCTTCCTAGAAGGCGTTCCGGATCATCTGTGCGCACTGCTGATCGAGATTCTGGAAGTCGCTCTCGACAGACCCCGCATACTGCTTGAACGCATCGAGCACATCGACCATCTGGTTGGCCTGCTTCATGTACTGGGACATGACTTCGGTGTAGGCGTTGGCGGCCTGACCGCCCCAGCTATCGCCGATGCCCTGCACGACAGAGCCCAGATTGCTATTGAGGGACGAATAGGACTCGATGGCGCTGTTCATCCTGTTGACAGCATCGGTGAGCCCCTCGAAATCAATGGTGATCCTGGACATTGCTAGACGCTCCCTCCTTGGATCTTCTGCGCGAGCTGCGCATCCATCTCGGTGTACTTCCAGACGGTCTGGCTGATGAGGTTCTGGGCAGCCGTGAGGTGGGAGTTCAGATTAGAGATCTGTTTCTCGAGCCTCTCGCACTGCTCGACGATGGCCGTCGGAATGCTCCCCTGCATGTCTGCAGCCCCATTCTTGAGCCTCGCGATTGCATCCTGTGCATCCGTGAGCTCTTGCATAGCCGTCTTGATCTTTGCGATGTCCGATGCCGCGGCATCGCTGTTGATCATGACGGCGCCACTCTCGTTCGTCAGGTTCGGCATGCTATGCAGCTCCTTTCAGTAACGCGACGGCCTGGGCGCATGCTTTGGCGTCCAGAAGCTCGTCTTCTCCGTATTCCTTGCGGCTGTATCCTGTCCGGACATCCGCCAGCTGGATCACTGCGGCATCCCCGCCTGCCAGAAGCGCATAGATGTCCTGGTCGCTCACCTCATGGAAGGCGATTGCCCCGCCATCGAGCGTGCCCTCTACGACGCGCCCATCCTCCAGATGGAAGGTGTGGACGGCCTCCCCGATTCGCAGACGTGCCTCCCTGCCAGAGAAGAGCACCGGATGGAGAAAACCTGCCACCTCAGGCATGACCTCGGCATCGCCGGAGAAGTCGGTCTCGATGAGTCCCTCGTCCTCAAGAAGCTCCATGGTCTCCTGCTCGCGTATGGCCGGACGCTTCGTGATGTCCGGCATGGCGGCGATGTAGCCATAGTCGATGTAGCGAGCGCCCAAGAGCTTTCCAAGGAAGTAGAGCTCCATCGGGGTTATCGTAAGGTCTCTCATGGCACCACCTTCCTTCCTCATGCCTGTAGTCCTACTTGTATGTGCCGTTGATAACCAGACGGTCCCCGCTCCAGACCCCTGCATCTGCCAGCGTCTCCCCATCTGTCAACACACGGTTGAGACGCTGACAAAAGAGCTGGTATGGTGGGCCAAACTTGATACGAGTTGGGTCGTAAGCCTTGAGTACCTGCGCGATGTCACTCGCTAAGGATCGAGAGTCCTCGCCAGTTGGCAGTTCCAGGTCATAGTCAAAGTTCTTCATGGTGTCAGAGACCGTGACGATCACAAAATCCCTCATAGTGCGCCCCCTCTCTTAAAGAGGGTCACACGGTTGTCGACCACGAGTGCGCTCTCGTTATCATCGAGGTATGCAATGCCACAGGGGTCATCTGGTGAGATGTGCAGGAAGTGGTAGTCGCCAACTGCCCCGCCCGAGACGATTGCCACCCCGGCATTCACGGCAAGGTCCGTGACAAGGTCGAACTCATCGCCGACGAGCTGGTCTCGGGCTGCAGAGGCTATGGCGACGAGCCCAAATTGGCCTCCCTTTGAGAGAATCTTGCG
The DNA here is from genome assembly GCF_001494635.1 of Tractidigestivibacter scatoligenes. GTDB lineage: Bacteria > Actinomycetota > Coriobacteriia > Coriobacteriales > Atopobiaceae > Tractidigestivibacter > Tractidigestivibacter scatoligenes. The sequence continues at coordinate 154,262 of NZ_LOJF01000009.1, forward strand.
TAGTGTCCTCTGGCCGGCAGGGGTAAGGGCGCCCGCTACCGTTGGTAGGCCATCGATAACCAGGCACTCCTGCTGGAGGCCCGAGAGCCAGGACTTCTCGTCAAAGCCCGGCTCCGTCTGGCGAGCCCTGCGGTCTTTGAGCCGGTCGTTGAGGAGGTTCGCGACTGATTGAACGGCCTGCTCGGCATCTTGCGGGGCAAGGCGAATGACCTCGTTATCCTGACGCGATGACAGCAAATCAGCCAGCGAGTCGAACAGCTGACGCAGGTGGCTCTCGTCGCTTCCGGAAACAAGTACAAGGGGATTGGCGGTCAGATCCAGGACTGCGGGCTCGAAGTCCTCAGAGCGCGTGCCTAGAGGAAGCTGCGTCCGTATTGCATAGATGCCAGGCGCCGCGGCAGGCATTGCGACATCTGCGACGGATTGTCCCTGCCACTTCTGCGGGGCTTGGCCGGGCGCCTGAGAAGAGGCGGCTGCCGCGGCTTGCGCGTTCTTTTCCTTCTCTGCAGAAATCTGCTGCCATGCCTCGGTCATCTTGTGGCACATCTCCAGGACCGTTGCGTGGCGGTCCTGCTCCTCCTCGCCCTCGGCGTACATGGCGGTGTGGAAGGCGACGGGAGGGTTGCCCTTCATGAGCGCGCGGCCGGGGCAGTTGGGCAGGCTTATGCCCGAGGTGGGGCCAACGAGCGAGGTGTAGTCGCCCTTGTCGGACATCTGCAGGCACACACATCCCTTGACTAGCTGCTGGAACTTAAAGCTCAGGCCCATCGTGGAGGTGTTGGTATAGACCATGTGGATGCCATACGGAGCGCCAGAGCCGGCTATGTCGGACATCACGTCAGTGAACTCAGGTGACGTCTCGAAGAGCGGTCCGAGCTGGTCTACGAGTATCACGATGGCAGGAAGCGCGGGCGAGACCGTCTCGTGGTAGGCGCGCAGCGAGTTGACTGCATGAGCCAGAAAGGCCTTCTTGCGGGTTGCAAGCTCACGGCGCATGCGCATCACGAAGGAGGCAACATTGTCCTCGTCCTGGTTGAGCGTCACATGGGCAACATGTGGCATGCCCGAGAACTCGCTGAGCGACCAGCTTCCGGCGTCCACAATCTCCATGCGCACCTCGTCAGGCCCGAAGTGCTCGGCCAGGGAGCAGATGATGCTCTTGAGGAAGGTCGTCTTGCCTGATCCGGGCGATCCGTATACCGCGTAGTGGCCAACGTTGTCGAAGTCCAGCACCTGCGTGCCCTGCAGCTGCTGCGCAGGGACGTCGAAGGTGCCGATGGGGATGGCAAGCCTGTCCTGGTGGGCTGGCCATGTAGTGCCATCGTAGACCTGGGCGCCAGCGACGTCTGCCATGGGGATGAGGTGCGGCAGCTCGGGCAGCCACGGGCCAGCCATCTTCTCCAATCCAAGCTGGCTGCACACGTCGTTGATGTGCCGCACGATCACGGCGAGCTCGTCCTCGCCAGTGGCCTTGCGCTTGGCGTTCTTGACGGGCGTGATGCGGTTGCCGGTGGGCTCCACAATGCGCACCTGGTTCTCGCCCTGGAAGCCATGCTGGGTGCCGCCGGTGTACTCCGCCGCGCTGTAGAAGGATTGGAAGAGGTCAAAGAACTCGTCCTCCCCCACTCGGATGTATGCACGGCCGGACTGTGTGATGCGTGCGGCATCGGAGCGCTTGATCATCTCGCGGCTGTCCGCCACGTCCTGCACCTTCATGCAGATGCGGAAGCGAGAGTTGGCGTTGATCTGGTCGTTGACCACGCCGGCGGGCTTCTGCGTTGCGAGGAGCATATGGACGCCTAGCGTACGGCCGATGGTCGCCACGGAGTTGAGCTCTTTCATGAAGTCGGGCTCCTCCTTCTTGAGCTCGGCGAACTCGTCCGTGACAAGGATGAGGTGCGGCAGGCGAACCTTGGCGGTTCCATCCCGGAAGGCCTTCTGGTACTTGTTGATGTTGTTGACGCCTACCTCGGCAAAGAGCCTCTGGCGGCGCTTGAGCTCGCTCTTGAGTGCCACGAGCGAGCGACCGATGTTGCGGTCGATGTTGGTAATCTTGCCCACCACGTGCGGCAGAGGCGCCATGAGGTCTGACATGCCGCCGCCCTTGTAGTCGATGATCACGAAGTTCACGTCATATGGCGAGAAGTTCACGCACATCGAGAGAATCCAGGTCTGAAGAAGCTCCGACTTGCCCGAGCCCGTAGTGCCGGCGAGAAGACCGTGGGGGCCATGCGACTTGTCGCCGTCCTTGACGTCCAGCGAGAAGATCTTGCCTCCGCGCATGACTCCGATGGGTGCCGCCAGCGTGCGCCAAGGTTCGCTGGACTCCCAGCGCTCGCGGATGTTCAGCTCTTCTGGTGTGCGAACGCCATAGCCCTGGAGGAAGGTGACGGACGAGGGAATCTCGGCCTCGGCGGCACTGCCGGAGAGCTCGACTGCGGCAAGGCGTCGTGCGTACGCGTCGAGGTCCCTCGTATGCACGTGCTCGTCCTGCTCGAAGAAGATGCGCTTGTCGAACTCGTCCTTCTTGAAGACGCAAGGCCGCCCACGCATGTCCACGATGTACTGGCAGCCTTGGGGAAGCTGGTACTCATCCTGGGCGAGAAGGATCGTCGTGCAGCCAAGCGACGGGTTGTTCGAAGTGAGCACGTCGTAGACAGGTTCGCGTCGCATGGCATCGGGGTTGTCCACGATAACGACGAAGTGCGGTATGACCGGAGGGTCGTCGGGACCGTGATTCTTCGCCACGGGGGCGCCAGTGCTGTCCTCGCTCGTGAGTCCGCGCTTGCGGATGACGTCTGAGAGGATGTCGCAGATGGTGTGGGCGCGCTTCTCGTTGAAGGCGGTGAAACGCACCTGTCCGCTCTCATCCCAGGTGTGAGGGAGCCAGCGAAGCGCTGCCCAGAACTTGCGGGACTCTGGCGAGAAGAAGCACACCAGACGGACGTCCGATGCGCTGTGCTCGCTTGTAAGCTCGACGAGGAGCGCCCTCAGCTCGTAGGTGACAACATCGGTTGGCCCTATGATGCCGACCGTCTGGATCTGCTCGAGCGGAAGCTCCACGGGGATGTCGTCAACGTAGCGGGTCTCCTCGATTATCTGCGTGGTGAGCGCTTCGAGCTCCTCGTCCGGCTCCATCTGGTAGCCATCCTCGCTCGTGCGAGCACGCACCTGCGCGCAGAGGAGGTCCCGGCCAATTCCCAGACGAAGGTTGAGGAAGTCACTGTCTACCGGCTGGCGCTCCCAGAGGTTGCGCTTGAGCTTGAGCACCGACTCGATGCAGGCCGTGGGAGCGAGGTTCTCTTGGAGCATGATGCGACGCTGGACGTCCGCGATCTTGCCAATGCGGGCCTTCTCGTTTGCGATGTAGGCCTGGTAGGTCTGCTCACGGAGCTTCATGTACTCCTCAATCTGCTCCTTTTCCTCCTTGCTCATCTTCTTGGACATGATCATGCTCGCGGCAGGAGAGATCATGTACGCCATGCGAGGAAGGAGCGAGATTGGGTTGAGTGCGCCGCCTGCCAGGCCTGTGGCCATCATGACACCGCTGCTGAGGAGGTACATCCAGTTCATGCCCTGCCTGGCCGATGGGGACATGGAGGCGGGAGGGCTTGAGAGCACGATGGTGTCGGTGGGGAGCATCTCGCGGATTCGCGGAGAGAGATGGTAGACGAGCGATTTTGGGAATCCGTTTGCCTGGAGTTCCTGCGGGATGAGCTTTGGTTCGAGGAGGTTGATAGGCTGGAGAAGCCCGGGGGCTACCGTGAGTGCGCTCCCCATGTTGTGGAAGTGGAGCGCGCCGCTCTCGAGCGTGAAGCGGAAGGTGAAGATGGAGAGAACGTCACCGCTCTTCATGACGGTCTTGGTGATGCGCAGGCCGTTCATGTACGTGTGGTTCGTGCTCTCCAGGTCTTCGATGTGAGGCTTGCCGCTGGTGCAGACAATACGCAGGTGGTGACCAGAGACGATTGGGTACTTGAGGACGACGTCATTGTCGCTTGCGCGTCCGACGCTAATCGTTCCCTGATATGGCAGGTCGACTGCGACGGTGTCCTCTCCACAAATTCGAGATATGTAGAGCTGCGCCGTGCTAAACGTGTCATCCACAGCAGTGTCCGGGATTTCTCCCAGGGGGCTAGTTGTGTCGATGGGAATGTAAGTGAGCTCGTTTAGGGTAACGGCGAGCCTGCTTGTTGCGAGGGGCGCTTTGCACTTGACGTCTATGCGGTCACTGCCGGCGGTGGCCTTAAGGACCATAAGGTGGTCGGCGGAACCAGAGACTTGGATGTCATCCTTCTTGTACGTGCCAAAGGAAACATCTCCTGGATTATCCAGGAGCGTAAAGTATTCGCGTCCGCGGTACCTAAGCACGACCGAATATGACATCTCGCCACCAAACACAAAGTTAAAGATAACGTCATTTACCTAACAGTGGCTAGTATACGTGTGCACTACATAACAGCAATGTAAAAAGATATATATGCCAGCAGATGGCCGGCAGGCGGCATATCGGTGTTGTAGAGATACTAGATAAGAAAAAAGCCCACGGAAAAATCCGTGGGCTCGCAAATTCATGGTGGGCGATGCTGGATTCGAACCAGCGACCCCATCCGTGTGAAGGATGTGCTCTACCCCTGAGCCAATCGCCCGTGCGGTTTGTTATATTACCAAAACAATCCGGTTTGGCAACCGAGAATTCCTACCTTCCCGTAATTGCCGCTCGAAGCATCAGCACGTAGGCGTCCGCGCCCTCGGGACGCAGGTGTGTACCGTCATCCCAGAAGTACTCGTCGTGCCCGGCACTTGTCTCGTACCAGTCGATGACCTCGCAGTTGGAGTAGTTGACTGCCACCTGCTTGAACAGGTCGTTGTTGATGTCCTGGAGGGCAAGGGGTACGCGGGCGGTCACGAGGTACACGCGTTTGCCTGGGTCGACCGCCTCGACCAGAGCCTTCACTTGGTCTTCGGTGGCAACGCCATTGTCGCCAAGCGACCACACCACAACATCGCCATCATGTCCCGCGGCTACGTCTTGCGCATAGGCATCTGGGCCGTCATAGATCTGGCGACCAACCACGGCGTCGATGTAACCGTTGGGGAAAATGGTATTGAACTGGTTGATCGCTCCCGCGGGAACAGAGTCGCCAATGAGAATGACCTTGGCGTCCGTGGCGCCCGTCTCGGCGTCGACGTCGTAGCTCACGTTGTTGATGGACGAGAAGGCACCGTCAAACGCAGTTCCGGAAAAGTAGGTGCCGGAGTCGTCGTAGCTCTCGAGGCTCTCGGCCTGCTCGGTAAGAGGCGACTCCTGCCCAGCAGCCATCGCCTGCGGCGTGTTGGCTGTCTCTGCATTGAGCGGGACCAGCAGGAGCACCGCAACCGCCACAATACCAACGCCTTCCATGACGAGCCTCGGAAGCGGCTGCGCGAGGATACCGCGCGTTAGCCTCGAATGAGAAACGCCACGCTGCCCACCAGCAGCGCGAGCGCCCACAAACGACGGGACGGCTGGAAGCGGCTGCGCCGGCGCCTTCTCGAGGAAACGATACGAGAGCTCTGAAAGCGCCACAATTGCCGCAAACTCGAGGACCCATCCCCACCAGGGCAGGGGCGTGGTCTTTGTGGCAGGGTTGAGAATGACAAGCAGCGGGTAGTGCCACAGGTACAGAGCGTAGCCCCGCTTGCCCGCCTCTGCCAGAACGGGAACGCCAAGGGCCCGGCCAACGAGGGTGTGGTCAGGGCGGCACATACATCCCACAAGAAGGGCCGTGAGGACAGCGGCAATAAGAATGCCGCCTCGGTACACAAAGTGGCTGTACCCATTGAAGGCAAACATCATGGCAACAATGCCGCAGAGCGACCCAAGCGCAATAACGTCATACACAAATCCCGGCACCCCACGCTCCCGCAGGGCCGGCACAAGCCTCTCCAGCCGGATTCCTCGCCCGCCGGTTGCAATGGCGAGAAGGGCTCCGACCAGAAGCTCGGCGGCACGTGTATCTAGTCCATAGTAGATGCGAGCGGTGTCCGCCGTGGGGTCAAAGAGCACCCACATGGCAACTGAGGAGGCAAGGATGAGCGCACACAATGCGTAGCACGCATGGCGACGGGACGGCACAACACGCGAGAGCAACAGCACCACAGGTGGCCACAAGATGTAGAACTGCATGACTACGCCCAGGTACCAGAAGTGCGTGAGCGGCGAGGGCGCACCAGCGGCGGCAAAGTAGGACACCTGGCGCACAATGTAGTAGATGTTCTCGTAGAACAGAAGCGCCGGAACGGCATCGCTCTGAACTTTAGGAAGCAAGTATGGGGCGAGAATGGCCGTGAGGATGACGGTCACGCCAACCACGGCGAGCATCGTAGGCCACAGGCGTACCGCGCGTTTGAGAAGGAGCTTCCCGTACTCAATCGAGCCAGTGCGTGCAACCTCACGCTGGATTGAGAGCGTAAAAAGGTAGCCAGTAATTACGAAGAAAACCGTTACGCCAAAGAAACCGCCAGAGAGCCAGGTGGGATTCGCGTGATAGATAACAATACCGAGAATGGCTATGACTCGAAGGCCGTCAAGGCCAGCCACACGCCGAGAGCGTGCGCGGGTTGCGGGCGGCTGCGAACCTCCACCGGTTGCGGGACCCACAGAACCGCCACGCCTGTCTGTTGCCACACTTTCCAAGCCTGTCTACTCCCACACGTTTGCCATCGATAACCCGAAATCGAACAATCCTATTCTATGGCAAAGCGCAAGGGGGCCTAGGGGTACTTTTAAGGTATGACAACCAACCTAGGGCACACGTGTGAGTCTTGTCGTGCGCGGTTAGACCTTCTCGACGCTCTTCTTCACAGCAGACGTTGCGATGGTAACGAGAAGCGCCAGGAAAAATGCCACGGCACCAACAACGATTGGTGCCACTTGGCCGTTAGCAAACGCAACGTCACCAGCGCAGAGCGCACCCGTTGCTACCGTAGCCCCGGCTGAGGGACCCATGAGCTTTGGTGCGTTGGAAGGAACGTTCGCAACCCTCGCTCCTCTTGCCCCCAAGAGCAGAGCGACCACCGAAGCAACCACAACAAAGAGATCGGTGATATCGACGCCGAGAATCGCAAGGACTATTCCCGCAACAACGCAGGCACACCCTGCAATGAGCGCAGCAATGCCAGAGAGCTTGAGCCTCTTTGCTTCCGGAGACATGGATAACCCCTAATCGACGAAGCTGGCCACGCTATAGCGCGGCAACTAAACGGAATTTGTATACCCATTAGGCTGCCAAGGGTTTCTCGCCACGTCTTTGAGACATGGAAAAGCTCCCCCACCGGCTGAGGATGGAGGAGCTTGCAAGGCATGGTGGGCCCAGTAGGATTCGAACCTACAACCCAGGGATTATGAGTCCCCTGCGCTAACCGTTGCGCCATGAGCCCGTAAGAAAAAGGGCGACGGCAAATGCCGCCGCCCTGAATGTATGGTGGAGAATAGGGGGTTCGAACCCCTGACCTCGTGACTGCCAGTCACGCGCTCTCCCAACTGAGCTAATTCCCCGTGGGTTGGTGCGGGAATTACTATACCAGACGAGAATTCTTGGTCAACAACTTTTTTGAAAAAGTTGGAAATGACGCTTGTCCGACGCTTTTCCGAGCCGATGTAGAAAAGGCTCGACGCCATGCAGAGCAGTGTCCGCGTGGCCAGCCGCCCCTCTCCGAAAGGGTTCCTGGCCCCTCTCGCAGAGAATAGCTCTTTTTCTTAATCACCTGCCACATTTGCGCAGGCAACTAATAACGGTAATAAGAATAGGAGCTAAACTCCGCCAACCGCCTTGGCTGCTAGGATGGAGCCAGCAGGCAAACGAAAGGAGAACCATGAGCGCAGAGCGCACGGAGTCACGCTATGTGACAGTCGAACCGGATGTCCAAATCCACTTCTGGGATGCAGGCGAGAAGGACGCGCCGGCCCTCATCTTCATCCCTGGCCTCACCTTCTCGGGCAAGGTCTTCAAGCACCAGCTGGAACACTTTTCCAAGAGCTACCGCGTGATCCTTGTCGACCCCCGCGGCCAGGGTCTCTCTACCAAGTGCCCGTTTGGCAATGATTACCAGACCCACGGTCGTGACCTCATCCGCCTGGTGGAGCACGAGGGCATCGAGAGGCCAACGCTCATCGGCTGGAGCTGCGGAAACCTAGAGGCGTGGAGCTACCTTGAGCAGGCGGGGGTCGAGTCCGTCTCCGGTTGTGTGACGGTTGACATGTCCCCGCTGCCTCACAACGAGGACCCCAAGGCCTGGACGGAGGGAACGCCGGCCGAACTTTCGGAGATCATGACGCGCACGCTGAACCATCCGGAGACCGCAGCGGGCTTCTGGGACAGCTACCTACGCGAGGTCATGTGGCAGGGGCCGCTCACGGACGAGCAGTACGAGTGGTTCATCGACATGTCCAACCAGACGCCCTTCTGGGTCACTCACGAGCTCTTTGGCGACGCGATTCTCTCCGACTACCGAGCCACCGCGCAGGAGGCGTCCGAAAAGATTCCCACGCTCATGTTCATTGCCGAGCACTGGGCAGACGTCGCGGAGCCGTACTGGCACAGCCTCTGCCCCAAGACCCCCACGTATGTGATGGGCGGCCACCTGATGGCCATCCAGTATCCGGACCGCTTCAACCAGCGGCTGGAAACCTTCCTCACAACCGGAAAGTAACGGCCAAGGCCTCGCGGGAATCCCCGCGAGGCCTTTTTCGGTACCAACAACCCCCGGAGATCATCTCTCCCGGAGGTCTCACGCACCCCTCTACCAAAGGTGCCACGGAGGTCCCCGCTCTCGCGGAATATAGCTCTTTTTTTCTTAAACTCACATCGCGTTTCCGCAGGTAGCGGTTTTCGGTTCTAAGAAAAGGAGCTGAACTCCGTGGCTGGCGCGGCTGGCAGCCACGCCAGCCGGTGGCATTACCCGCCGCTTCTCGTTATTGCACGAAATTTCTCGTCAATAGAGCGTTTCCCCAGTTGGGAAGTATTACATCAAGAAATTACGTGCAATAATCCAAACACAGGCCGCGTTTTCGCAGGTCACCGCAAACGGTTTTAATAAATGGAGCTAAACTCCGAGAAGCGCAGACACGGGGGTCGCCACTGCGTGACGTTACCCCCAGATGCCTACCAGCTCACAAGGTCGTCCGTGATGTCCGATACGGTCTCGGCGCCGCACATCTCCATGGTGTCCGCGAGCTCGCCCTGCAGCTGGGCGAGAAGGTCCATCACGCCCTGCCCTCCCCCACCGTACACCGCAACCACGAACGGCCGGCACATGAGGACCGCGTTAGCCCCAAGCGCAAGGGCCCGGAAGACGTCGACGCCAGATCTGATGCCGCCATCAACCAGTACGACAAGGTCGTCTCCCACGGCACGGGAAATCTCGGGGAGAACCGTCGCTGTGGCCTCCACGCCGTCCTGCACGCGTCCGCCGTGGTTGGAGACCACAATGCCGTCGGCGCCGGCCTTCATGGCCTTCTCGGCGCCTCGCTCGGTCATGATGCCCTTGAGGACAAAGGGCGTGTCCGCCGCATGGCAGGCCTTAGCGATCTCGCGCAGCTGCGAGACGCCTTTGGCACCTGCTGGTGGCTGCTGCCCCTTGAGGAAGGGAAGCCCCGCACCATCGATATCCATGGCAACAGCAACGGGATGTGCCGTCAGGGCGATTCTCAGCTTGTCTCGCACCACGTCCTTGGACCAGGGCTTTATGGTGCAGATGCCACAGCCATCCAAGCCCGAAATGGCGCGACAGGCGCCCTCATGGAGCGATGCCGCAAGGCCGTCGCCCGTCCACCCCAGCGACCCTGCCCCTGCAGCTGCACGGAGCATCACGTCGTTGTAGGTCTCCATGTCGTACTTGGGGCCGTAGTGGCGGTTCACGTCACCCAGCGGCCCAACCATCACGGGCAACGAGAGCTTGCGCCCAAAGAGTGTCACGGAGGTGTCCGGGAGATACGGCTCGTGGATGGTGTCCATGTGAAGCATCACAGACTGCCAGGCATCGTAGTTGCGGATAGCCACCATCCCCGTGCCCTTTGCACCCGGACCAGGGATGCAGTTGCGGCAGGCCCTCCCGTCACAAACGCGACACGCCTTGCAGTTGCCCATCTGTCCTCGAGCGGCCTCTGCCAGCTCCGCATAGCTCATGCGTCCCATGGAATTCCTCCTATACAAAGAGGGCCGCGGAAGTCCCGCGGCCCACCTCCACCCAGTGAATGAGACAAAGGGACTGTCCCTTTGTCTCACGCGCGCTCGGAGGCGATGCGTGCCGAGAGGAGCGAAGCCACCTCGTCGATGGCAACCTCGGTGCGCTCGCCGGTCGCACGGACCTTGAGTTCAACGTTGCCGTTCTTGATGGCCTTCTTGCCGCAGACAACCTGGTACGGGAAGCCCATGAGGTCCGCGTCGGCAAACTTGACTCCTGGGCGCTCCTTGCGATCGTCCACGATGACCTCGACGCCCGCGGCGAGAAGCTCCTCGGCCACGTGCGAGGCAACGGGCCACACCACGTCGTCGTTCACGTCGAGAGGAACGACCTCGACCTCGTAGGGCGCTACCGCCACGGGGAACGAGATGCCGTGCTCGTCGTGGTGCTGCTCGACAACGGCGGCAAGCATGCGAGAGACGCCGATGCCATAGCATCCCATTTGGAAGGGCTTCTCGACGCCGTCGGGGTCGGCGAAGGTTGCGCCCATGGTCTCGGAGTACTTGGTGCCCAGCTGGAAGACCTGGCCCACCTCGATGCCTCGGGCGGCCTTGAGTGGCGCGCCGCACTTGGGGCAGCGGTCGCCAGCCTTCGCAGTTATGACGTCCACCCAACGGCCAATCGTGAAGTCGCGGCCTTGCTTCGCGTGCACGTAGTGGTAGCCAGCATCGTTGGCGCCGATTGCCCACCACGCGGAGTCGTGCAGCGACTCATCGGCGCAGGAGCCCACGCCCTCGGGAAGGTCGATGGGTCCGATGAAGCCCTTGACGAGGCCGTACTGGACGAGCTCCTCGTCGCTCATCATGTGGTAGGCGCCAAAGGCGTGCTCGGCCTTGACGTCGTTCATCTCGTGGTCGCCGGGGACAAAGCACACCCAGGGCTTGCCGTCGCCGTCGACAAGCGCGAGCGCCTTCCTCGTTGCGGCCTCAGGCACCTTGAGGAAGGCCGCGAGGTCGGCGATAGTTCCGCAACCAGGCGTCTCGAGCTTCTGGAGGTCTCCCTCCTCGCCCTCGACGAGGTTGATGGGGGCCCTAGCGGCCTCGGTATCTGCCGCAAAGCCACAGCCGTCACAGTAGACAATCTCGGCCTCGCCGGCGTCCGCCAGTGCCATGAACTCGACGGAGGTGTCGCCACCAATCTGGCCGGAGTCCGCAACCACGGGAAGCGCACGCAGGCCCACGCGCTCGCAGATGCGCGCGTAGGCACCCTTCTCGTCGTTATAGGACTTCTGCATGCCCTCGACATCGGCGTCGAAGGAGTAGCCGTCCTTCATGATGAACTCGCGGCCGCGCATGAGGCCAAAGCGGGGGCGCAGCTCGTCGCGGAACTTGTCTTGGATCTGATAAAGCGTCACCGGCAGCTGCTTGTATGAGCGAAGCTCGTTGCGGACAAGGTCGGTGAAGGACTCCTCGTGCGTTGGGCCAAGGGCAAACTCGCGCTCGTGGCGGTCCATGAGGCGCATGAGCTCCGGGCCGTAGGCGCTCCAGCGGCCGGACTGGCGCCAGAGCTCGCCGTCGGTGAGGATGGGGACGAGCATCTCTTGCGCGCCAATGCCCTCCATCTCGTCGCGAATCACGGCCTCGATCTTCATGAGCGAGCGCCACGCAAGCGGCAGGTAGCTGTAGAGACCAGAGGCCGACTTGCGAATCATGCCGGCACGAAGCAGGAGCCGGTGGCTTGCAAGCTCCGCCTCCGCGGGATCCTCCTTGAGCGTAGGCGCATAGAGCCCGGTCATCCTTGCATACGTTCTCACGGTGAAAGTCCTCTCCCCCGGCAAACTGGCCGGGCGTCATGCGCCGAAACCGACGCTATGCAATTCTACGGCCGATTAGGCATCAAGGGCACCGGGGAAGCGCCGCTCAATCTCGGCCATGAGTTCGTCCACGATCTTGTCAGCAGGAACCTTGCGCAGCGGCTTGCCACCCTCGAAGAGCATGGCCTGCCCGTGACCGCACGCCACGCCAAGGTCTGCGTCGGAGGCCTCGCCGGGCCCGTTCACCACGCAGCCCATGACAGCAACGGTGATGGGCGCCTTCACGGCAGAGAGGCGCTTGCCCACCTCCTCGGCAATGGGAATCATGTCGACTTGGCAACGGCCGCAGGTGGGACAGCTCACGAGCTCGGGCGAGCGGCGGCGCATGCCAAGCGCCGAGAGGAGCTCCCAGGCAACCGCGACCTCCTCGACCGGGTCTGCGGTGAGCGAGAGGCGCATGGTGTCGCCAATGCCCTCCTCGAGGAGAATTCCCACGCCTGCGGCGTTTTTGACCGTCCCCTGTCGAAGCGTTCCCGCCTCCGTGACGCCCACATGAAGCGGGACCTCGGGCAGAGCCTTCGAGAGCGCGCGGTAGGTCGCAAGCGTGGTGGGCACGCTGTGCGCCTTGGCCGAGAGCACCACGTCGAGAAAGCCGCGGTCACGGAAGTGCTCGACAAAGCCCTCGGCGGAGGCCACGAGCTTCTCCGGAAGCGTAAGGTCCTGCCTGGCAGCGACCTTCTCGTCAAGCGAACCAGCATTGACGCCAATGCGAATGGGAATCCCCGCCTCGCCGCAGGCGTCTATCACGGCGTCCACGCGATCCCAAGAGCCGATGTTGCCCGGGTTCACGCGCAGGGCCGCCGCACCGCGGGCGGCGGCACTCAGGGCAAGGCGGTAGTCGAAGTGGATGTCCGCAATCACAGGCAGCGGCGACTCCGCGCAGATGCGCTCGAAGCCGTCGAGCGACTCCGCATTGGGAACTGCCACGCGGATGATCTCGCATCCGGCGTCTGCAAGGCGTCTGATCTGCGCAAGGGTGGCCGCAGCGTCTGCCGTCTTGGTGGTGCACATCGACTGCACCGAAACGGGCGCCCCACCGCCCACGGCGACGTTGCCAACCATGACGCGCCTGGTTAGCTCACGAGGAAGTTTCTGAGTGCTGGTATCCATGTCAGCCGCCAATCACAAAGGTCACGATGTCGTTTCTCATAGCCACGACAAAGACGAAGAGGAAGAACGCAAGGCCCACGTAGCTCACGATGGTCTGCGCACGCGCGGAGACCTGGCGCCTGGAGATGGCCTGGATTATCTCGATGAGAATTTTGCCGCCGTCAAGCGGTGCAATTGGCAGCAGGTTCATAAAGCCGAGCGACATCGAGATGGCACCAATGAAGAAGGCGAGCGTGGGAACGCCAGCCGAGGCCGCCTCGGATGCCATGACCGAGATACCCACAACAGAGCTGGATTGGTCGAGTACCTCCATGGTGTGCGTGGGCACGATGAGCTTCACGGCATACTCCGCTACCAGTCCACCGTACGCCACAGACCCACGAATCGCCTCTCCGAGCGAGGGATAGTAGGTGTAGGCCTGATTGGTGATTCCCAGGTACTCTGCGGCCTGGCCATCAACAAGGTCGACCGTGGTCTCATACGTAGTGTTATCGCGTTCGTAGTCAAGCGAAAAGTCGGTGCCAGACTCGAGGTACGGCTTGATGGCGGCAACCAGGTCCTCATACGTGGAGACGGATTCGCCATCCACGGCCGTGATGCGGTCGCCCGCCTCAATGCCAGCCGCCTCAGCAAAGGACCCCGGGGAGACGCTGCCAATTACTGGCTCATTCGATGCAACCTGCACGCCCATGACCATGAAGGAGGCCGTGACCACGACGAGCGCCACGAGCAAATTCACCACGGGGCCGGCAAGGAGCATGGCGCACCGGCGCCAGAAGCCGCACCCAAGGTAGGTGCGCCCACGCTCGCGCGCGAGGAACTCGGCCGCACCCATGCCGGGGTCACGTGGCTCACCGTAGTTTGTGGTTCCTGCCTGTGAGAAGTCGTGCCCACGGTCGTACTCGGTGCGCAGGCTGGCATCACGCCGGAGCGTCTCGAAGCTCGCAGGCCAGTCCGACTGGCCCTCGTGCTCGCCAAGCGCCGGATCATAGTAGGGCCTCACGGCGGCCCAGTCAGCGAGCGTTGCGAGAAGCCCGTATGCCCTATCGACGTCGCAGCCCAGCTGGGAGGCCAGATCGCTCACGGAAATCCTGCCGGCGCGCTGCACGGCCATGAGCGCCGAACCAAGGAGCTCGTCGCCAGAGTTCTCCATGCCACAGATTCGCGTATACCCGCCAAGCAGGATGGGGGTCACGCCAATCTCGGTACCGTGGTCCTTGCTCTTGTGCGATAGCTTGAATCGGCACGGCATGCCAAGAAAGAACTCGGTCACACGCACGCCGCACGCGCGGGCAGCCAGGTAGTGACCGCCCTCATGCACAAAGACGAGAAGTGAGAGAACCACCACGCCCCAGAAGATTGCCGAGACAGCCCCCGTCATGTGCGAACTTCCCCGATGAAGGAGCGCGCAAGCTGCCGCGACCTGGCGTCCACCTCAGCGAGCTGTGCCAGGTTGTCGACGGGAACCGCCTTCGTGGCTTTCATAACGGAAGAGATGATGCGCTCAATGTCGAGGAAGCCGCACTCCCCTGCCCTGAACGCCGCGTTGGCGACCTCGTTGGCGGCGTTGGCGGCGCACGGCATGGTTCCGGAGATGCGACCAGCCTCCTTGATCAGGGCGAGGCACCCAAAGGTCTTCTCGTCTGCCTCGCCAAAGGTAACGGGGGCCTCGTGGCACCAGTCCACAGGGACCGTTGGGGCAGACCATCGCTCCGGATAGCTGAGCGCGTACTGTATGGGAATGCGCATGTCAGAGGGTCCGAGTTGGGCCTTAACCGAGCCGTCTGCAAACTCGACCATCGAGTGGATGCGGCTCTGGCGCTGCACAAGCACGTGGATGTCATCAATGCTCACGCCAAAGAGGTGGTGGGCCTCGATGACCTCTAGTCCCTTGTTGGTGAGCGTCGCAGAGTCGATGGTGATCTTGGGACCCATGGTCCACGTGGGGTGCGCGAGGGCGTCTCCCGGCGTCACGCGAGAAAGCTGGCTTCTGGTCATGCCATAGAAGGGCCCACCCGAGCAGGTGAGCCAGATCCGATTGATGTCCTGGTCCCTCTCGCCAACAAGGCACTGGTAGATGGCACTGTGCTCGGAGTCAACGGGAATGAGCTTGCCAGGCTTGGCAAGCGGCATGAGAAGGTCGCCGGCCACAACGATCGACTCTTTGTTTGCATAGGCAAGAATTTTGTCGGCCTTGAGCGCCGCATAGCCAGCTGCCATGCCCGCCTCGCCAACCACGGCGTTAACCACGCAATCGACGTCGGGAAGCTCAGCGAGTTCCGTGACCGCATCTGGGCCAAAGCCAAGCTCGCATCCAGACGGAACCTCCTCAAGCGCTACGTCACCCTTACGGGAGGCGTCCGCAACGGCAAGGTGAGTGGCACCAAACTCGCGAGCAGCCTCAACAAGCCGCTCGCAGGACGAGTTCACAGAGAGCGCAACCACCTTTAGGCGATCGGCATGCTGACGGCATACGTCGAGCGTCTGCATACCGATGGAGCCAGAGCACCCAAGGACCGCAACTCGAAGAACATGCGGCCGTGGGGAGCGCGCTCCAGGACGCTCAAACAAACTCATAGAATTCCCCCAAAGAAAAGTACGAAGTATGCAGCCATGCTGCCAAAGAGCATGGAGTCAGATCTATCGAGAAGGCCACCGTGACCGGGCATGAGGTTACCGGAGTCCTTGACGCCCACGCCGCGCTTGAGGCGAGACTCAAAGAGGTCACCCACGACGCCCGCTATGCCTACAAGAAGCCCGCCCAGTATGGCAAGCGGCATCTCAAGGCCAGCTACTCCAAAGGCAGCGAGAATAGCCCAGATAATCACGGAGGCAACTATCCCTCCGTAGAAGCCCTCCCAGCTCTTGTGCGGAGAGATGCGCGGCGCCAGCTTGTGGACCCCAAACCTCGAGCCAATGGCGTACGCCATGGCATCGTTTGCCCAGATGGAGAGCATGACGCCAAAGGTGAGGGTGGCTCCCATGAAACCCTTGTCGATGATGCGGACAAGGACCAGGCTCGAGAAAGTAAGCGAGGTGTAGAGCGGTCCAAATACCGTAATTGCCACATCCCCCACGTTGGCACGCGGGGTGAAGACGTACCAAGCCGCGCACGCCGCAAGGAGCAGGAAGAGAATGATGACAAGACCCCTCAGGCCATACCCGTAGGCAGCAAGGGGAAACAGCACCGCAGCGGCAAGGCCAACGCCCTCGTTGGGCATGCGACCGCCCATACGAGCGATGCGGAAGAACTCCGAGCAGCAGAGCCACCCCATGGCGCTAATCATAAGCGTTGTGGCAAAGGGTCCCAGGTAGAGACAGACGAGAACGACAATGGCATAGATGGCGCCCGAAGTAGTGCGCGTGAGCAGACGTTCCGTCCACCCACGTGCGCGCTGCCCAGCAAGGGCACCAGCAGTACGCTGTGCCTCCTTGGCGTTGCGCCTGTTCTCAAGCTTGTCGATGTGGCGGTCGATGCCAACGCTCTCGCGCTTGTCCCGCCCGCTGTCTGGGCCCTTCTCGCTCAACGCTCGGTGACACCCCCAAACCGACGGTGGCGTCCCTGAAAGGCCTTGACTGCCCGCAGGAAGTCCCAGCGCGAGAAATCGGGCCACAGGGTGGGAGTCACGTAGAACTCGGTGTAGGCGAGCTGCCAAAGCAGGTAGTTGGAGAGACGCATCTCACCCGACGTGCGAATGAGAAGCTCAGGATCGGGAAGCCCGGCGGTGTAAAGCCGAGAAGAGATGACACTCTCGTCTATGTCCTCAGGACGCAAGGTGCCTGCGGCGACCTCACTTGCAAGCTCACGAGCAGCGCGCGCAATCTCTGCCCTAGAGCCGTAGTTCACTGCAAGCGCAAACGTCATACCCGTGTGGTCTGCCGTCTGGGCAAGGCCCTCGCGAAAGACATCGGCCGTCTCTTTGGGAAGGGCGTCAATGTCGCCAAAGAAGCGCAGCTGCACGTTCTCTTGATGGAAGAGCGGAAGCTCGTTCAAGAGCGTGGTGGCAAAGAGGTGCATAAGAAGGTCAACCTCATGCTGCGGACGCCGCCAGTTCTCTGTTGAGAAGGCATACACCGAAAGCACGTCGAGGCCGAGCCTCACGCTGGTGGTGACAGCCTCGCGCAGCGAGTCGACTCCCGCCACGTGCCCCTCAGAACGGTCAAGGCCGCGAGCCTGTGCCCAGCGACCGTTGCCATCCATGATGATTGAGACGTGGTGGGGAATGCGCTCCAGGTCAACGTCGGCAAGGCTTATGTCCTCGGGGGGATTGGCGTAGTATTCCCCGAGCTTCTTCTCGTCTATATCCACCTAGATCTCCATGACTTCGGCGGTCTTCTCCTTGAGCATGGCGTCGACGCGCTTGACGTAGTCATCCGTGAGCTTCTGGACGGCCTTCTTCTCGCGGGAGACCTCGTCCTCCGAGAGCTCCTCATCGCGATCGAGCTTGTTGTTGGTGTCGCGACGGACATTGCGAATGGAGACGCGCGCCTCCTCGGCTATGTCCTTGCACTCGCGAGCAAGCTCGCGGCGGCGCTCCTCGGTGGGCTTGGGGAACGGCAGACGGATGGTGACGCCGTCGTTGGAAGGCGTGATGCCTAGGTCAGAGGCCTCAATGGCCTTCTCGATGCTCTTGAGGGCGCTCTTGTCCCACGGCTCGATGACCATCATGGATGCCTCGGGGACCTTCACGCCGGCAAGCTGCGTGATAGGAGTTGGCTGCCCATAGTAGTCAACCTTGATGGGATCAAGGATGTGGGGGTTCGCACGGCCGGTGCGAACGCGTGAGAAGTTCGCCTGGAGGGCCTCCAGGCACTTGTCCATGTGCTTCTTTGCCTTGTCGGTGTACTGGCTCATGCTTGGTCCTCCTCAATGACGGTGGTACCCACGTTCTCACCCGCGAGCGCGCTCATAAAGACGCCGTTCTGCCCCATATCAAAGACCATGATGGGCATCTTGTTGTCGTGGCAGAGCGCAGTGGCGGTTGCATCCATGACCTTGAGGTCGCGAGCGAGGACCTCCTTGTAGGTGATGGTATCGAACTTGGTAGCCTCGGGGTGAGTGACGGGGTCGGCATCGTAGATGCCGTCGACCTTGGTCGCCTTCATGAGCACCTCGGCGCCAATCTCGCAAGCGCGCAGGGCGGCTGCGGTGTCCGTGGTGAAGTAGGGGTTACCCGTACCGGCAGCAAAGATGACGATACGCCCCTTCTCGAGGTGCCTGATTGCACGGCGACGGATGTAAGTCTCGCACACTTGATGCATCTCGATGGCGCTCATGACGCGGCAATCCATGCCGTTACGCTCGAAGCAATCCTGGAGCGAAAGGGCGTTAATAACCGTTGCGAGCATGCCCATGTTGTCGCCCTGAGCGCGATCCATGCCAGCGGCGGCACCCTGGATGCCACGGAAGATGTTGCCACCACCCACGACAACGGCAACCTGCACTCCGTCCTCCCACACGGGCTTGATCTCCTCGGCAAGTCTCTGCGGTACCTTGGGATCAATGCCAAAGGCCTGGTCGCCCATGAGGGCTTCGCCAGAAAG
This sequence comes from Tractidigestivibacter scatoligenes, assembly GCF_001494635.1. Lineage (GTDB taxonomy): Bacteria > Actinomycetota > Coriobacteriia > Coriobacteriales > Atopobiaceae > Tractidigestivibacter > Tractidigestivibacter scatoligenes. The sequence goes on from NZ_LOJF01000009.1 coordinate 172,956, forward strand.
CTTAAGAAGAACGCGCTGGTACTTGTAGGTCGACAAGCCATCCTCCATTCGTCGGGACGTCGCGGCCGTCATATGGCACAGCCGTAACCCCACCGATTCTATCAGAGCGCCGAGGAGGCGCCCCCGCATCCTCGGCGAGTGTAAGGTCTCTGCATACGGAGGACACGTCAAGGGCCAAAATCTGGGCGCAACACAAGGAAAAGCCCCGGCGGGCGGTGTGCCAGCCGGGGCAATAAAGACGACTTCTTATGAGACCGCGCAGGCTACTCGCCGAAGTTGAAGCGCACGAAGGTGACAACCTTGATGTCGTCGCCGAGGGACTTGGAGACCTTCTTCGCAAGGGAGGAGATGGTCTCGTTGGAGTCCTTCACAAACACCTGCTCGGTGAGGACGTTCTCCTTGTAGAACTTCTCAAGCTTGCCGAGGGCAATCTTCTCCTGGATGGCCTCGGGCTTGCCAGACTCGGCAGCCTGCGCCTTGTAGATGCCCATCTCGTGGTCGATGACGTCCTGAGGGACATCCTCGCGCACGGCGGAGACGGGGTTGCTGGCGACAACCTGCATGGCAACATCGTGCGCGAAGGTCTTGAACTCAGCAGCCTCTGCGGTCTCAGACTTCGAGAAGGAGAAGCTCACCATGTCGGCATGCTTGCCATCGTGGTGGATGTAGCAGCCGATGGCGCCGTTCTCAGCGGTAAGACGGGCGAAGCGGTTGATCTTCATGTTCTCGCCGATGACGTGAATCATCTCGGTGAGCTCGGACTCGACGGTGCCCTCGCCCATGGCGCAGGCCTTGAGGGCGTCGACGTCAGCGGGGTCGTTCTTGGCGACGACCTCGGCCACGGAGTGCGCAAAGTCCTTGAACTTGCCATTGGTGCCCACGAAGTCGGTCTCGCAGGTGAGCTCGACCATGGCAGCGAGCTTGGCATCGTCAGAGACGTAGATGGCGATGGTGCCCTCGTTGGTCTCGCGACCAGCGCGCTTGACGGCCTTGGCAAGGCCCATCTTGCGGAGGACGTCGACGGCCTTGTCAAGGTCGCCATCGGCCTCGACGAGGGCCTTCTTGCACTCCATCATGGGGGAGTCGGTCATCTCGCGGAGCTGCTTGACAAGAGCGGCGGAAATCTTTGCCATGTGAACCTCCTAAAGGGGTTGGTTGGTGTGAGAGAAAACGAGGGCTACTCAGCCGCGGGAGCCTCGGCGGCAGGAGCGGCGGCCTCCTCGGTCGCGACGGGAGCAGAAGCCTCGCCGGTCTGCATCTCCTCTGCGGTCACCTGAGTCTCGCCGGTGCCAGCGAGAACGGCGTCGGCAGCAAGCTCGCACATAAGCGAGACGGAGCGGATAGCGTCGTCGTTGGCAGGCACGCCGTAGTCGATGACGTCAGGGTCGGAGTTGGTGTCGAGCAGACCAACAACGGGGATGTGCAGACGGTTGGCCTCGCGGACGGCAATCTCCTCGCGCTTGGTGTCGACGACGAAGATGGCCTGCGGCAGGGCGGTCATGTCGCGGACGCCGCCGAGGTTCTTCTGGAGCTTGTCAAGCTCCTTGGTGAGCAGGGCCTGCTCCTTCTTGGGCAGCGCGTTCATGCGGCCGTCCTCGACCATGGCCTCGAGCTCCTCCATGCGGGCAATGCGGGAGCGCATGGTCACGAAGTTGGTGAGCATGCCGCCGAGCCAGCGCTGGTTGATGTAGGGCATGTTGGCGCGCTCGGCCTGGGTCTGGATGGGCTCCTGGGCCTGCTTCTTGGTGCCGACGAAGAGGACCTTGCCGCCCTTGGCAGCGGTCTCACGCAGGAAGGTGTAGGCCTTGTCAGCGTCGATGAGGGTCTGCTTGAGGTCGAGGATGTAGATGCCGTTGCGCTCGCCAAAGATGTACGGCTTCATCTTGGGGTTCCAGCGGCGGGTCTGGTGACCGTAGTGGCAGCCTGCGTCGAGAAGGGTCTGGATAGTAACCTTAGCAGCCATGTTTGACCTCCATTGGTTGGTCCTCCGCGCGATGTCATCCCCGAAGTACCACCCCTGGCCTGGCTTAGAGCCTGGGGCACCACGGCCTTCGAGTCGTCGCGCGTGTGTGATGTTGCCGCCTGGTAGCGACATGCTGGGCATCTGCACAGCGATTGAAGAGTATAGCAGGTAAAAGTCAACTCGGGCAAGCAGCGTGTAAGACCTGTCCGCGTTCACCGTTTTACCTTGATTTTGGCGCGTCTCGTCTCCTTACTGCGCCCTTGGGTGTGCCTGCCGCGCCGCGTCTTTGAGCTTCTCCACCGAGAGGTGCGTGTAGACCTGCGTGGTTGAGAGGCTCTCGTGGCCCAGAAGCTCCTGAACGCTTCGAAGGTCGGCACCGCCTGAGACGAGCTCGGTGGCATAGGTGTGCCGCATAGCGTGGGGCGTGAGCGTTGGGTCAAGCCGCGCGATGCGCACGTGAGTCTCGAAAACGGTTCGCAGGGCATCGGCGCTCATGCGCCTGCCCCGCGTGGAAAGGAAAAGCGCTCCATATGGACCCTCGGCCTCCTCTCCCCTGGCAGCGGAGGCCAGCAAAGGGCGCGTCTCGTCGAGATAGCGCCTCACCCAGTCGAGCGCCACCTCGTAGAGGGGAACGATTCGCTCTTTAGAGCCCTTGCCAAAGAGCGTAACCTGGCACCTACCAAAGTCCACCGACCCAACGTCGAGGCGCGAAACTTCGGAGATGCGGGCACCGGAGGCGTAGAGCAGCTCCAAGAACGCTCGGTCCCTCACACCCGTGGCATCGTCCGTGTCGCAGGTGGCAAGGAGCTTCCGTACGTCCTCGTCGGACATGGTCTTGGGGAGGCGTCGGGCCCCTTTGGGCGTGGCGAGCGCGGCCGCGGGGTCCACCGAGCAGATTCCCTCTCGGAGCATCCACCCATAGAAGTCGCGAACGGCCGAGAGGCGCCTGTCAACCGTACGGACCGTGTAGCCCGCACGATTGAGGTCGGCAAGAAACCCGCGAAGGTCACGGTGGGTCGCATGGAGGGGTTCCACGCGAGAGCGCTCTGCCCACGAGGCAAAGGACGCCAGGTCTGCCCGATACGCCTTCACGGTGTTCTCTGAGAGGCCACGGACCTGCCCAAGGTATGCGAGGAAGGCACGCCGCTCCTCGAGCAGCACGCTTGCCCCAAGTGGAGCGTGATCCGCTGACTCCGCCTGGTTCTTGGCGACACGGACGCTGTCACGCTTGGGGCTCATGATGCGATACCCTGCCCAGTCCCGGGAAAGAGGTCCCGTCTCTCCTCCACAAACGCCGCCATGTCGGTGCGTGCGCGCTCGGCCATGCGACGACGGCGGTCGTCCTTTCGCCTTGGTGCGTCCTCCAGAGGCGGGACCAGCCCAAAGTTCACGTGCATGGGCTGGTATCCCACGGTTGCCGGATTCGTGGCATACGCAACAAGCGAACCCAACGTGCCGGTCTGGGGTAGCGCCGGATAGGGCAGCCCAGAGAGCTCCGCGTACGTGTTGAGCGCAGCGAGAAGGCCCGACGCTATGGCCTCGACATAACCCTCCGTCCCCGTTATCTGCCCCGCAAGCCGCGTGTGGGAGCCGGGGATGGCAAAGGTTGCGTCGAGGGCGTGCGGCGAGTCAACAAACGAGTTGCGGTGCATGACGCCATAGCGGAGAAACTCCGCCTGGGCGAGACCCGGAATCATCCTAAAGACGCGCCGCTGCTCCGGCCAGGTGAGGTTGGTCTGGAATCCCACAAGGTTGTAGGCGGTGCGCTGGGCGTTCTCGGCTCGGAGCTGCACCGCAGCCCAGGGACGACGGCCAGTCCTTGGGTCGGTAAGGCCCACGGGTTTGAGCGCGCCAAAACGGATGGAGTCATGCCCCGTACGCGCAACCTCCTCTATGGGCTGGCACGCGCAGAAGAGGTCTTTCTGCTCGAAGTCGCGAGAGATGACGCGGTCAGCAGAGAGCAGCGCATCCACGAAGGCGTCGTACTCGTCTCGCTCCATGGGGCAGTTGAGGTAGTCGCCGGCGCCGCCCTCCTCGTAGCGAGACTGCGAGAACGCAATGGAGCGGTCGATACTTTCGGCAGAGACAATGGGGGCGGCGGCATCGAAGAAAGACATCGACCCCTCCCCCACGGCCTGCGAGATTGCCTCGAAGAGTGCGTCGGAGCAGAGCGGGCCGGCGGCAATGACCGATGGTCCCTCTGAAATCCGCGTGACCTCCTCCCTCACGACCTCGATGAGCGGGTGTGACATGACGGCATTGGTCACGGCATCCGAGAACCTCTCGCGATCGACCGCCAGGGCGCCCCCTGCGGGCACGGAGCACTCTTGGGCAAGAGGCAGAAGGCGGCACCCCATGGCGCCGAGCTCCCACTTGAGGACGCCAGCTGCGGTCTCCGGCTTGGTGGACTTCAGGGAGTTTGAGCACACGAGCTCCGCAAAGCGGTCGGTATGGTGCGCGGGTGACATGTGCACGGGCCGCTGCTCGTGGAGCCGAACCCTCACGCCCCTGTCGGCAAGCTGTAGTGCGCACTCGCTTCCCGCAAGGCCCGCTCCAACCACGTCAACTGTCTGCTCCATGCTCCTCCTTCGCTCCGGCCGGGGACGCCTTGGCCCCAGCCAGACCATTGTGCGACAAATAAAACGCGCTCGTGGGCGCGTACCGCCCATCTGGAAGCTTGGTTACCACGCCGGCGGCCTCATAGTCTGAAAGTGCGCTCAGGACGGTAATGACACTCTCACCCAAACGCGATGCAAGGTCATCTGCCCTAGACGGCGACGCGACGAGCGCCGAGAGCACCCGACCAAGGTCCTCGCGTCTCCCCGGGGCATCGGTGAAGCGAAGGCGACCATAGTCTAGGGATATGGCCGCTTCGAGCGAAGCCTCGTCGCAGATGACTCGCGCACCTTCGGAGATGAGCCAGTTCGTCCCCGCTGAGAGCGGCGAGAAAATCGACCCCGGTATACCGTAGACCTTGCGACCAAGTTCCAGCGCCACGTCTGCCGTACTCATGGTACCCGAGCGCATCCCGGCTTCAGTGACAAAGAGGCAGTTCGAGAGCGCGGCAATGATGGCATTGCGTTTTGGGAAGGCATAGCGCTTTGGCGGAGACCCCCAACGCTCGAGCGACACTACGGCACCACCCGTCGCCACAGCACCGGCGTAGACGTCTGCAGAGCTCGCTGGGTAGACCATGTCTGCACCACAGCCCGAAACCACAACCGTCTTGCCTCCGGCCTCCAGCGCAGCCCTCCCTGCGGCGCAGTCACACCCCATCGCCCCGCCCGAGACCACGGTAATGCCACATTCGGCGGCAACCCTACCCGCCATCTCGGCAACGGCTATCCCATAGGGAGTAGCCCTCCTCGCGCCAATGACAGAAAGGCAAGGACCACCGAGGACCTCTGGGTCTCCTCTTCCATAGAGCGTTGCAGGGACAGGATCAAGATCTAGAAGCGAGGCCGGAAACCCTTCGTCCTCGGCACTCATTTCCCAACAGTTTGTCTTGCGCATGCCGTCAGCGCTCATAGCTGCCTCCTAGAACGGTATTGCAGGGCTTCGCCCACATCGTCGCGAGATACAAGCTCGTGACCGTCCATGTCCGCGATGGTTCTTGCCACCCGTCCCACGCGGGCGATGCCTCTGCCACCGAGCGCCAGCCTCTCGGCTGAGTCGATAAAGAAGGTGCTTGCATCCGGTTCAAAACCAAGCCGCGCAATGCCTTGGGTCGACGTGCCATAGTGAGCCTCCTCCCTGGCCTCACGCCAGGAGGCAAACTCCCGAGCTGCCATGACCTGATCGAGCATCTCGGCGGAACCAACCCCCTGAGACCCCCTAATCACGTCAGTTGAGGCAGGCCTATGGACGTCGACTACCACATCGATGCGGTCCATGAGTGGTCCACCGATTCGCCCCTGATAAGCGGCAATGCGTGCTGGCGAGCACGTGCATTCGTGTTTTTCGTCACCAAGGTGCCCGCAGGGGCAGGGATTGGCCGCGGCAATCAGTTGAAAGTCGCAAGGAAAGACATAGACGCCATCCACCCGGACAATCCGGACCTCATGGTCCTCAAGAGGCTGCCGCAGTGACTGAAGAACGTTGGTGGCAAACTCGGGGAGCTCATCCAGAAAGAGAACCCCGCCATGGGCCAGTGAAACCTCTCCAGGCATAACGGGCCTGCCTCCTCCGACAAGACCACCCATCGAGATGGAGTGATGCGGCGCACGGAAGGGGCGCTCCCCTCGCTCGAGGGTGGCAATGGATTGGCCAGCCACCGAGTGGATGAGCATGGCCTCGGAGCGCTCGGCATCTGATAGAGGCGGGAGTATCGTGGGCATCCTACGGGCGAGCATGGTCTTCCCCGAACCCGGTGGCCCCACCATGAGCATCCCGTGCCGCCCCGCTGCAGCTATGACCATGGCTCGCTTGGGGATGTCCTGGTCAACCACATCGGAGAAGTCTAAGCCGGTGGCCCCATCGCCTACATCAAGGTCATTGGCACCCAACCGGGTTCCCAGAAGGGGCAGCTCCCCAACGCCAGCCTTCAGACGCGAGATTTCCGAGATGCCATAGGCACCCGTTGAAAGCGCGAGAGGCAGCCTCGTCTGCTCAGAGCAGACAAGGGAGAACCCTTCTCGCTCGGCAAGCGCAGCATATGCCACCGCCCCTCTGGGAGGACAAACGCTCCCATCGAGCGCGAGCTCCCCAACAAAGAGCAGCTTAGAGAGACTATCAAGTGGGATCTGGCCCGTAACGGCAAGCACGGCGACTGCAATTGGGAGATCAAACGCGGTTCCCGTCTTGCGAATCTCGGCCGGCGCAAGGTTCACCGTTACATGGAGTCTTGGAATCTTGTATCCGCATGCCTTGAGCGCACAACGCACTCTAGACCTAGCCTCAAGAACCGAGGTGTCTGGCATGCCCACGATGGAGAGCCCCGGGATTCCCCCAGAAACGCTCACCTCGACAGTTACGGGGACCGCCTCCACGCCCCTGAGCGTTGCCGTGGGAATGCGAACGTCTGGGCTTCCCATCAGTCATCCCAACTAAAGGCACAGACAAGGTGGCGAAGCTCGGCGTGCTCGTCACGGGTGATGTTAACGGCGACCACGTCAAATCGAACCGAGTCAACATCGGTGTGATCGACCAAATAGAGCAGGCCCAGCAACCTGTACTTGTTTCTCTTCTTGGGGTCCACGGCAATCTCCGGCATGTAGTCTGCCTCGTCGCCCAGTGCCAGCCTGGTCTTTACCTCAATGAGCACTACGCTGCGCCGAAGGTCTTCGTCCGGCTCATCCATCGTGGCGACAATATCCACCTCACCAGCCTTGCATCTCCAGTTCATCTCGAGAATGCGGAAGCCGTGGGATGCCAGGTAGCTCGCAGCTATTCTTTCCCCCTTGACTCCAAGTTCCTTGGTGGTGTACTCCTCCAGGGGTTTTCTAGGAAGGTCGAGCCCAATGCTAGGATCGCCAGCCCCGTCAAACTCAAAATACCTGGATTCGCTCTGACCGCTATAGCCAAAGCCATCTTCATCGGGATCCCAGGCAATGTGTCCATAGCAATACTCGCTGTGGATGGGGCCGCTTTCCCTACTCCAACCAGGCATGCCCTGTGCGCCAAACGTGGTGTCTCGCATCGTCGACTCCCTTCTCGCAACCAAACGGGAGAGCGATGATGACAGCGAGAGCTTGCAAGTATCTGACGATGCGCGGACATCGAGCTGGCATGCAGCCGACGGTTCAACGATGCCTCATGAGAGAAGACCAGCTTGCTACCCTCGAATTCGCCAGCCTAGGGAAATCCTTCAAAACCAAAGTGCGGAGTGAGATTTTTTCTAGAGAGATTTGTGCTGAGAAATCCTAGAAAAGCGGAGGCGTCTCGAGGAAGTTCCCGCAGAACGAAACGCGATGTATGGGAGTAAGACCATGCGCGCGTATGGCAGCAATGTGCTCGGGAGACCCATAGCCCTTGCACTCGGCAAGATGGTATCCGGGATACTCCTCTGCGAGCGAGACCATCAGGGCGTCTCTCGTCACCTTGGCCACAATGGAGGCAGCCGCAATACACGAGACGCGAGCGTCTCCTTTAACGAGAGTAACCTCCTTGGGGCTCACGTGTACGGGGTTGCCGTCAATGAGTACGGCATCGGCATCAACGCCAGCATCCTCAATCGCGCGCTTCATGGCCATTCGAAGAGCAACTGCCATGCCAACGGCATCGATTGATTCCGGCTCTATGTGCGCGATGCCAATGGCAAGGGCAACGTCTGCAATACGCGCGGCAAGCACCTCACGCTGGGCAGGCGAAAGCTGCTTGGAGTCGTTTATGCCCCAGACGATTGGATCGTCAGGGAGCGCCACCGCAGCCACAGTGAGAGGCCCCGCCAGCGCGCCACGCCCCACCTCGTCCACGCCAAGCACGAGACCCGGCCCGCCGAGCTCACGAGCCTTTGCGTACATCCCCAGCACGCGCTCGCGCTCACCCCGCTCGCGGGCAAGACGCTTCTGGGCAACCTCACGAGCGTGCTGCACCTGCTTGCGAGGGTCATCGGCATATCGCTGATCAAGGCGGTCAAACTCGTCCTCGTCCGCACAGGCAAACAACGCCGCCACCTCATGTGCCGTCGCCGAAGACCTTGCCATGGGACCCCTCTCAACGAGCGCCCAGCCAATCCAGGAGTAGGACGCACTATGCCTTCATAGCGAAGAGGGGCCACCCGCATTGGGCAGCCCCTCCATACAGAACGATGGTAAAACCTAGCGCTTCTCAGGAATGCGAGCAGCCTTGCCCACTCGATCGCGGAGGTAGTAAAGCTTGGCACGACGCACGTCACCATGACGCACAACCTCGAGCTTGGCAATCTTGGGGCTGTGAAGGGGGAAGGTGCGCTCCACGCCAACGCCAAAGCTGATCTTGCGGACGGTGAAGGTCTCGCGGGACCCGGCACCGCTCATGCGGATGACATCGCCCTGGAAGACCTGCTCGCGGGTGCGGTCACCCTCGATGATGCGATAGTGGACCTTGACGTTGTCGCCAACCAGGACCGTGGGGATGTCCTCACGAATCTGCTGACGCTCGATGGCGCGAATGTAATCCATGCTCTTCCTCATCTCTAGACTAGAGGTGCCGACGCACATGCGAACGACACATAGGCTTGCACACAAGCGAGAATTATAGAGCACAACGACCTGTCGGACAAGAACTACATAACTTGATGGGAGTCCGACCTTTGAGCATCAATCCCGGCACCTCGTACAGGCATACCCTAGATACAGAATCCCGCAACTACACCAGACGTCGAATCCGCCTGCCCGACCGAGGAAGGAAATCCTGTCTCGCTAACCCTGAAGAAGTACGAGCTGGAGCTGGTGTCAGCATAGTTCAGGGGATAGGCGGAGCGATACCACCACGAGCGAGCGGACCCTCTGTACGAAAGGGCAAGCGCGCCCCCAGAGCCCCCCGTCTCATCTGTGACGCCTTTGGAAGCAAAGTACGGGTACTGCGTCCCCTCTGCATTGAGGACGGCATCAAGACCCGCCGTATAGGAAATCTCGGAGGCAAACTCGTCCTCGAACCATGAGATTTGCCCGCAGACCTCAACTGCAGAGAACGCCCACAGGGAATCAGAGGTCTGGGTCACTGAAGCGGAATCCGCCGTTATGCCCGCATTGTTGGTTGCCTTCGCAACGCTCACGATATGCGTCGCAAGGTCGTCCGGAAGGAGAGCCATGCCGTCACCTGCCAGCCACGACCTCAGGGCGGAAGACTCCCAGCCTCCCTCGTTGGTGTTGGAGGCCTCCATGGGCTGCTCAGAGAGCATTGACACCATGAGCGTCATGCCCGCAATGCCCGAGCCATCGGCGCGCTGGTCATGCCTGAACCCCACGATACGCGCATAGGCAAGGGTATTGTCGTCGAGAACCACCTCACGCGTCTCGTTGACAGGCACCCCTGTGGCATCTGCCAGGTTGTACTCGCGCGCAATCTCCAGGCCCTCATTGTCCGTGGCAGCAGCGGCTATCTTGGCAGAAATCTGCGTGAGCTCGTCCCAGCTGTATTCAGAGTAGGACTTGGGTTCCAGCGCCTGCGATGTAGCTGTGTCTGAGCTTGCGTCCTGCTGTTGGGTTTGGACGTCTGGCTTCCCCGCCAAGCCAGGAGCCACTTGCTCCACAAACGGGCGAAGCCGACCGGTCACGGCAAGCACGAGCACCCCAACGGCAAGCACCACGAATATGCAGGCAGCGACGAGAAGCCCCCGCCCCGTGCCTGTCTCGGTTTTACGGCTATGCTTTGGAGCCATACTCCCCTCCCTGCTTGTGAGCAAGACTTCAAAAGCGTAGCAGAGATGCGCACCAAGTAGCCCAAGCTCTCAGCGACCACGCGCCATTACGCCCTTCCAAGATCGGGGCACCATGAGGTCCTCAAAGACGCGAACGGCATAGCGGTCGGTCATGCCAGAGACGTAATCGGCCACCTGCACGTCCGGATGATCGGAGTCATGCTTGAGATACTCCTCCGGAACCTCATCCAGGTGGTTCACCAGGTGGTCGAAGAGAAGCTCGATCATACGCGTGGCCTTGGGTTCCTCCTCCTTGGCGTCTCCCTTGGTGTACAGCGACTCGAAGAGGAACGAACGAAGCTCCATCATGGCGCCCCAAACGTCATCGGACATGCGGATGTCCCCGGCCGCAGCGCTGCCCGCGCAGATGTCCCGGACCATAACGTCTATGCGCTCCGAAGAGCTATCGCCAAGAAGTTCGCGCGGACGTTGGGGCAGGTCATTCTCGGTAAGAAGACCCGCACGCTCGGCATCATCGATGTCATGGCAGACATAGGCAATGCGGTCCGCGCAAGCCACGACCCTGCCCTCAAGAGTCTGAGCACGCTGCGAGCCCGTATGGCAGAAGATGCCGTCACGCACCTCCCAGGTGAGGTTGAGACCACGACCGTCCTTCTCAAGGAACTCCACGAGCCTCACACTCTGCTTGTTGTGGCGAAATAGGTATCGTCCCTGCTCGGACTCAGGGTCGATTCCGCGGTAGTGTGCCATGGCACGCGATAGGGCACGCTCTCCGCAGTGGCCAAAGGGTGTGTGCCCAAGGTCGTGGCCAAGCGCAATTGCCTCAGTCAGGTCCTCGTTCAAGCCAAGCGCACGGGAAATGGTGCGGGCAATCTGCGCCACCTCAAGCGTGTGCGTAAGCCGCGTGCGGTAGTGGTCGCCTTCGGGCGCAAGGAAGACCTGGGTCTTGTTGGCAAGGCGCCTGAAGCTCTTGCAGTGAAGGATGCGGTCACGGTCGCGCTGGTAGCAAGGCCTGAGGAAGTCCTCCTCCTCGGGCATGTCCCTACCCCTTGTCCGCGAGCTCTTTGCCGCCTGCGCAGAGAGGGACTCTTCCTCGCGGGCAATCTGGTCACCTCTGTCGTGAACCCTCATGGACGCCTCCAACAAGACCGGGTCTAAAAACAGGGGGAGAGGCTCAAAGCCCCTCCCCCCTTGTGAGCTAGACGTGCATCAACGCCAGAATGCTAGGCGACCTTAGCAGGACCGCCGTTGGAGTTGATCTTTGCCTGTGCGGCCGCAAGGCGGGCGATGGGCACGCGGTACGGCGAGCAGGACACGTAGTCGAGACCGAGGTCATAGTAGACCTGGATGGACTCGGGGTCGCCACCGGTCTCGCCGCAGACGCCGCAGACGATGTCCGGGTTGGCCTTGTGGCCACCCTCGACGCCCATCTGAACGAGCTTGGCGACGCCGGGGTCGACGGTCGCGAACGGGTTGCGCTTGACGATCTTCTTGTCGAGGTAGAGCGGCATGAACGCGGACTCGACGTCGTCACGGGAGAACCCGAGGCAAGTCTGGGTGAGGTCGTTGGTGCCGAAGGAGAAGAAGTCGGCGTGCTTGCCAATCTCGTCGGCGGTGATGGCAGCGCGAGGAAGCTCGATCATAGTGCCGATGGGGATCTCGAGCTTGACGCCCGTCTCCTCCTCGACCTCCTTCAGGGTCTTCTCGACGCCGGCGCGGACGAGCTCGATCTCGGACTCGAAGGCAACGAGCGGGATCATGATCTCGGGCTTGGGGTCGAAGCCCTCCTTCTTGAGCTCGGCAGCGGCCCCCGCGATGGCACGGACCTGCATGACGTTGAGCTCGGGGTAGACGATACCCAGGCGGCAGCCACGAAGACCGAGCATGGGGTTGGCCTCCTGGAAGGAGTCGAGCTTGGCAAGCAGGGCGCGCTTCTCGGTGCAGTCCTTGCCGGCGCACTCCTCCTTGGTGATCTCGACCTCAAGGTCGCGCGGGTTGTCGAGGAACTCGTGCAGAGGGGGATCGAGCAGGCGCACGATGACGGTCTTGCCGTCCATGGCCTTGAACATGCCAAGGAAGTCACCCTTCTGGGCCTCACCCAGCTTCTTGAGGGACTCCTGCTTGACGTCGTCGGACTCGGCGAGAATGAAGTTCTGGATGAGCTGCTTGCGCTCGCCCAGGAACATGTGCTCGGTGCGGTCCAGGCCAATGCCCTCGGCGCCGTTGTCGGCGGAGAGCTGCGCGTCGGCGGGGTTGTCGGCGTTGGCGCGAACGCCAATCACGCGGCCGCGGGCAGGATCCTTGCGGACCTCGTCTGCCCAGTCGAGGATGGTCTCGAGGTCGCCGCCAAGCTGCGGACGAACCAGGGGCACCTCGCCCAGGATGACGTCACCCGTGGTGCCGTCGATGGAGATGATGTCACCCTCGTGGAGGACAACGTCGGTGCCGGCAACCTTGCACTCCTTGTTGGGAGCGTCGATGTGGAGCGCCTCGACGCCGCAGACGCAGGGGGCGCCCATGCCACGGGCGATAACGGCCGCGTGGGACGTCTTGCCGCCGTGAGAGGTGAGGATGCCCTCAGCAGCAACCATGCCCTTAAGGTCGTCGGGCGTGGTCTCCCAACGCACGAGGATGGAGGGCTTGCCGGCCTCCTTGAAGGCCTCGGCGTCAGCGGACGAGAATACCACGGCACCGGTAGCAGCACCGGGGGAGGCGTTCAGGCCCTTGGCGAGGACCTCGTACTTGGCCTTAGGGTCGAACTGCGGGTGCAGGAGCTGGTCGAGCTGCTCGGGGGCAACGCGCATGACGGCGGTCTCCCTGGAGATGCGACCCTCCTCGTACATCTGGATGGCAACCTTGAGCGCAGAGAGAGCGGTACGCTTGCCCACGCGGGTCTGGAGCATCCAGAGCTTGCCCTCCTGGATGGTGAACTCGAGGTCCATCATGTCAGCGTAGTGATCCTCGAGAATCTCGAAGACGTGGTAGAGCTCCTTGCCAGCCTCCTCGAGGCCAGGGGTCTTGGGAAGGTCGGAGATGGGCTCGGTGTTGCGGATGCCGGCCACGACGTCCTCGCCCTGAGCGTTGACCAGGAAGTCGCCGTAGCGCTCATTGGTGCCGTCGGCGGGGTTGCGCGTGAACGCGACGCCAGTGGCCGAGGTGTCACCCATGTTGCCGAAGACCATGCACTGGACGTTGACAGCGGTGCCCAGGTCATCGGGGATCTTGTTCTGCTTGCGATACAGGATGGCACGCGGGGTGTTCCAGGATCCGAAGACCGCCTGCTCGGCAAGGCGCAGCTGGAGGTACGGGTCGTGCGGGAACACAGGCTTGCCGTCGACGACGACCTCGGGGTACTTCTCGGGGTCGACGTTGTCGGAGAAGATCTGCTTGAAGGTAACGACGAGGTCCTTGAGGTCGTCAGCGTTGAGCTCGGTGTCGAGCTTCACGCCGCGCTCGGCCTTCTTAGCGTTGATGGCATCCTCGAAGAGCTGGCCATCGACGCCCATGACGACGTCCGAGAACATCTGGACGAAGCGGCGGTAGGAGTCGTAGCCAAAGCGGGGGTTGCCGGTCTTCTTGATGAGGCCCTGGACGGAGTCGTCGTTGAGACCGAGGTTCAGGACCGTGTCCATCATGCCGGGCATGGAGAAGGGGGCACCGGAGCGGACGGAGACGAGCAGCGGATCGTCCTTGTCGCCGAGCTTCTTGCCCATGCGCTTCTCGAGGTCCTTGCGGTAGACGTCGATCTCGTCGAGGACGCCGTCGGGCCAGACGTTACCAGCGGACGAGTAAGCGACGCAGGTCTGGCAGGTGATGGAGAATCCCGGAGGAACGGGAAGGCCGATGTTGGCCATCTCCGCCAGGTTGGCGCCCTTGCCGCCGGTGATCCACTTCGCCTCGTCGACGGTAGCGCCGGCAACTTCGGTCACGTTGTTGCCGTTCTCGTCCTTTCCGAAGCGGTACACGTGCTTCTCAGACATTTCACTCCCCTGTTCGAACAACCTGACACGCCTTTCAGCGCGCACTCACATCGCGGCGCCAGGTTCAGGGCACCGCAACGCCCAATTCTAGACAGACCCAATTATGGAAGATGCCAAAATCAAGCACCAACCGGTAGACGGAAAAATACGCCGGCGAACGTAACAAAATTGGGGCCAGACGTGAGTCTGGCCCCCTGAACGGACTAAAAATTGAACCTATGAGCTACTCGTTGCCAGCCGGATGCTCGGAGTAGGTAGCGCCAATGGCGTGGCTCGGCTCCTCACCGGTGAGCGTGGAGATGACCGTGACGGCAGGCCCAAGCAGGTCGATGGAGGGAATGCCCCTCCTGTCAAGCTCGCGGCGAATCTCGCGGCGAAGCTGGCCGTTGGCAAACGTGTGGAAAACGGCGCTCGGCCTGTCCGGGTCAAAGTTCTTGTCGAAGTAGTCTCGGACCTGCTCGACGCTCTCGACACCAGACACGCGAATGATCTCGACTGATCCGTCACCGAACTGTGCGGCGGCAGCCTCCACAACGGCCTTGGCAGTCTCGCCGCGTGCGTCGGAGAGCACGTAGATGGCAGGGACAACATGGCCGAAGACGTCGTCGTCCAGATCAAGTTTCCTCATAGTCAATCCTCCCAAGTGACGCAATCGTGCGGGGACGTTGCTGCAAGTGTAACCGCTCTTGCCCTACTTTCGCTTCGAAAGTACACCAATATCGGCGACGTCACCAAAGACGCCAGCGAAACGGTTGAGAAGTCGCAACCTATTGTCCCTCACCGAGGCGTCTGGATCCATGACGAGAACATCGGTGAAGAAGCGGTCGATTGGCCCACGAAGGCCAGCGAGAGCCTCGCAAGCGGCATCAAAGTCACCGGAGGCAAGAGCAGCGGAGACGGCCTTCTCGCCTTCCTGGCAAGCAGCGAGAAGCGCCTTCTCCGCGTCTCCCAGCATGCTTGCGTCGACGTCCGTACCAAGCGAGGCGTCGGCAAGGTGAGCGGCGCGCGCGTAGGCGGTCGCAAGGTCCTCGAAAAGCTCAGGGCTCTCGGAGCGAGCGCGGTCAAGGGCGGAAGCACGGCGGACGAACTCATCGGGGTCGATGACGCCCACGGAGCCCACGGCCTCGATGGCGTCGGGAGCGATTCCCTCGTCCTTGGCGATGGCCGCAAGGCGACCCTGGAAGAAGGAGGCAACCGAGGAGGCAACGCCCTTGGCATCAAACTCGATGCCCTGCTCGGCGTAGGACGCAAGAGCAAGGTCAATGAGCGGGCGCAGATGGACGGAGGGAAGCGTACGCAGCATGGCGATCACACCGATTGCCGCACGGCGAACGGCAAACGGGTCGGAGGAGCCAGTGGGCGGCTCGTCAATGGCGAAGATGCCACACACAGTGTCGAGCTTGTCGGCAATGGCCACGCACTTGCCAACCAATCCGGACGGAAGCTCGTCGCCGGCAAAGCGCGGACGGTAGTGCTCGCGGATGGCGTCGCAGACCTCTTGGGGCTCGCCCGCCGCCTTGGCGTAGTAGCCGCCCATGACGCCCTGCTGGTTGGTGAATTCGACCACGGCCTGGCTCACGAGGTCTGCCTTCGCAAGGTGAGCCGCACGCCTGGCAAGTTCGCACGTGCGCTCGTCTGCACCGGCCGCCTTGGCCACGGCCTCGGCGAGCGCCTCCATGCGCGTGACCTTCTGACGCACAGTGCCAAGCTTCTCCTGGAAGACGACGGTACCCAGACGCTCAACGAACTCGTCCATGGGAACCTTGAGGTCCTCCTCGTAGAAGAACTTAGCGTCGTCGAGACGGGCGCGCACGACGCGCTCGTTGCCGTCGACCACGGTTGCAGAGACCTTTGGGTCCGCGTTTGAGACAACGACGAACTCACGTGTAAGGTTGCCCTCGGCGTCGTAGACGGGGAAATAGCGCTGGTTGGAGAGCATGGACTCGCAGATGATCTCATGCGGGACCTTGAGGAACTCCTCGTCGAAGGTGCCGACCAGGACCGTGGGCCACTCGCAGAGGTTCACGACCTCGTCGAGGGTGCGCTTGGGTGTGTCAACGCGGCAGCCGGGGCGCTCTGCCTCGACCTTGCTCACACCATCGAGAATGGCGGCGCGCCGCTCGTCCTCGAGCAGTACGCCGTTCTGGCGCAGCACGTCGGCATAGGCAGCGGGGCTCTCAACCTTGTGGTCGCCAGGGCCAAGCACGCGATGCCCGCGCGTGGTGCCAGCACTCTTGACGTCGGCATATCTCACGGGCACAACGTCAGAGCCGAGAAGAGCGCAAATCCAGCGGATGGGGCGCACGAAGGTCTGGTGCTCCGAGCCCCAGCGCTGGCTCCTGTAGTTGGGCCACTCGATGGAGCCGATTACCTGCTCGGAAAGAGCCGAGAGGATTGGCGTTGCTGGACGAGCGTCAACGTGCTTCTCGGCAAAGACATATTCGCGGCCGTCCGAGTCCACGCGGCGCGCAAGCTGGGAGGCATCGACGCCAAACTTGCGGGCAAAGCCCTGGGCCGCCTTGGTGGGGGCGCCGTTGGCGTCAAAGGCGATGCTGGCCGCGGGCCCGCGCTTTACCTCGTTGAGCTCCTCGGTAGCAAGTGCCACGTCATGGACGTAGGCAACGAGCCTCCTCGGAGTCTGGTGGGTCTCAACCTTGCCGTGCGCAAGGCCGGCCTCGTCCAGCCCCTTGCGCACCAGCTCGCCAAGCTGAACCACGGCGTGGTTGAGCGGGGCAGACGGCATCTCCTCGCAGCCAATCTCAAGCAGGAAGTCCCTCGTCTCGGCCATCTAGGCCACCTCCCCCTTCGTGGTTGCAGCATCCTTCTTGCCAGCCACCTCAGCGAGGTAGGCCTCGCAGCAGTCCTTGGCAACGGTACGGACGCGCAGGATGTAGTTGGCACGCTCCGTGGCGGAGATTGCTCCGCGGGAGTCGAGCAGGTTAAACGCGTGGCTGCACTTCATCACGCAGTCATAGGCAGGAAGCGGCAGGTGGGCATCGAGGCAGGAGTGGCACTCGGCCTCGTACTCGTCGAACTTCTCGCGCATGAGGTCGACGTTGGCAACCTCGAAGTTATAGGCAGAGAACTCGCGCTCGTTCTCGAGGAAGACGTCACCGTAGGTCATGGGGGTGCCGTCAGGCAGGTAGCTCCAGACGATGTCATATACCGAGTTCACGCCCTGCGCGTACATGGCAATGCGCTCGAGGCCGTAGGTGATCTCGACGGGCACCGGGTCGACCTCGATGCCACCAACCTGCTGGAAGTAGGTGAACTGCGTTACCTCCATGCCGTCCATCCACACTTCCCAGCCAAGGCCCCAGGCGCCGAGCGTTGGGCTCTCCCAGTCGTCCTCGACAAAGCGGACGTCGTGCTCGGCGGGGTCAAGGCCAATGGCGGCAAGAGAGCCAAGGTAGAGGTCCTGGGAGTCCACAGGCGAGGGCTTGAGGAGCACCTGGAACTGGTAGTAGTGCTGCAGGCGGTTGGGGTTCTCGCCATAACGGCCGTCAGCCGGTCGACGGCACGGCTGCGGGTAGCAGGTGCGCCAGGCAGCGGGTCCAAGCGAGCGCAGGAGCGTAGCCGTGTGGAAGGTACCTGCGCCCACCTCAGAGTCATACGGCTGCATCACGGTGCAGCCCTTGTCAGCCCAATAGTGCTCGAGGGCGAGGATCATGTCTTGGAACGTAAGCGGGCTTTCGCTCATATCCGTCCTTCCTCCAGGCAAAGACGCCGACGCGGGTGCTACAGGCCCTTTACGTCGGAAATCGGCCAATAGATGCAGAGTATCTTCGACGTCACCGAACTCACCCTCACCGCGCCAAAGTAGCGCGAATCAAGCGAGTTGGTGCGGTTGTCCCCCATGACCCAGATGCAGCCATCGG
Organism: Tractidigestivibacter scatoligenes; assembly: GCF_001494635.1. Taxonomy (GTDB): domain Bacteria; phylum Actinomycetota; class Coriobacteriia; order Coriobacteriales; family Atopobiaceae; genus Tractidigestivibacter; species Tractidigestivibacter scatoligenes. The sequence goes on from NZ_LOJF01000009.1 coordinate 191,079, forward strand.
GAACGGTGTAGGGGTAGGTTATGCCGGCCGAACCAGCCTGGTCGGACAGCGAGTAGCTGGGCTTGCCCAAGGTATAGGAGGACTCGTCCAGCTGGACGCCGTCAACATACACATTTCCGTCTCGCAGGTCGACGGTCTGGCCGCCCGCAGCGATGACGCGCTTCACAAGGGTGGTGCCAGGCTCGCGTGGGCTGTCAAACGTCACGATGTCGCCAGCCTTGGGTGACTCCCAGTTAAGCGAAACCTTCTCGCCAAGGAGCAGATCGCCTTCCTGTATGGTCTCGAGCATGGATCCAGAGGGAACCTCATAGACCCCAACCACAAAGGTGCGGAGGAGAAACGCCACGCCAAGCGCAACGAGGATGGTCACGATAACGTCGAGAAAACCGTTTCCCTTCTCCTTTGTCGTGCTTTTGGCCACGCTACTCGCCTCCTGTTGCAGAATCGTCGTTGCCATCCGCCCCTGTGACATGGTCCTGCTCCATTATCTGCCGCGCGAGCTCCCATTCGTCCGGGGAGAGACCGGCTCCAGCAAGCAGATCCGGACGCCAGCGTGCCGTGCGCTCGATGGCGCTCTTCCTTCGCCATGCGTCCACGGCACCGTGGTCGCCGGAGAGAAGGACCTCAGGCACGCACAGCCCATCATAGTCTGCCGGCCTCGTGTACTGAGCGTACTCGAGAAGTCCATCCGAGAAGGACTCGTCGAGGGCGCTCATCTCGTCCCCAAGCGCCCCAGGCAGAAGCCTCACAACGGCATCGATAACGACGAGGGCTGGAAGCTCCCCGCCGGTAAGCACATAGTCGCCAAGCGAGAGCACATCGTCCGCAAGGCGATAGGCGCGCTCATCCATACCCTCGTACCGACCACAGACAAAGAGCAGGCGCTCCTCGTGGGAGAGGCGCTCGGCCACCTCCTCGTCAAAGCGGCGTCCGCAGGGGGAGAAGAACACTACATGGGGAACGTGCTCTCCGCGCGACGAGATGTCGCGAACCGCCTCGAAGATGGGTGCGGGCTTCATGAGCATGCCCTGACCCCCGCCAAACGGCGCATCGTCAACCGTACGATGCCGGTCATGGGTCCAGTCGCGCAGGTCATATGCCTCGAACGAAAAGATGCCCTTGGCCTGTGCGCGCCCCATGATAGAAGCGTCAAGATAGGGTGCAAAGACGCCGGGAAAGACAGAGAGGGTCTCGATGATCACTGGACGTCACCGCCATCGACAAGGCCGGAAGGCACACAGACCCGAATGGCGCCTGTATCCGGAACCTCCAGGACAACGTCTTCCACGACGGGCACAAGCACCTCGCCAAACGGCCCCTCGATAACCCAGACATCATTGGCGGGTCCCACCATGACCTCCTCGATGGTGCCGAGAAAGCCAAGGCACTCGTCGGTGACCTCGCGGCCAAAGAGCGCCTCTGCATCATGAAGCGCGACGTCATCCGGCAAATCTTTCTCGCGTGCGAGGAAGTAGCGACCGCGAAGGCCGTCAGCCTCGTTGATGCCTGTCACGCCCGAAAGCGAGACAAGCTGCCCACGTGCCCCTTCGGAGACGTGCGTCACGACGTAGGACCTGGGCCCCTTAAGACGAGGAGGCACCACAAAGACCTCGAGGCCCTCGCGAACAAGAGGGGGAAGGCCGTGAACGGCAACCGTCACGACCTCCCCCGTTCTTCCGTGTGACTTCTCGACACGGGCTATGACTCTGTAGCGATCCCGCAAGGTTGCCTAGCCTACGACCTCGACCTCGACAGAGGTCCCCACGCGCTGCCCAAGGGCGCGCGCGAGAGTGCGAATGGCCTTAATGGTGCGGCCCTTACGGCCAATCACGCGGCCGGCATCGGCCTCGGCGCAGGTGACCTCAATGAGCGAGCCCTCGTCGCTATCGGTAACGTCAAGCGATACGGCACCCTCATCGTCGACAAGACCACAGACGATGTACTCGACAAGGTCTGCCACCTTGTCGGAGGGCATCTCCTGCTCCTCGTCGACCTCGTCGTTAATGGTGTCTTCCATGAAAGGCGCCCCTACTCGGCAGCGGCCTCAGCAGCCTCCTCGGCCGCCTTGGCAGCCTTGGCAGCGGCCTTCTTGGAGATCTTAGCCTTCTTCTCAACGACGGGCTGACCATTGCGGACAACGTCGATGAGGTGAGAGACGGTGTTGGTGGGCTGGGCGCCCTTGGAAATCCAGGTGTCAACCTTCTCGAGGTCAATCTCGATGGTCTTGGGGTTGGTCAGGGGGTTGTAGCGGCCCACCTGCTCGATGTAACGGCCATCGCGAGGCATGCGGCTGTCGGCGACGACGATGCGATAGTACGGACGCTTCTTGGCACCGTGACGGGCCAGACGAATCTTAACTGCCAATGAAAACTCCTCCATACGAGCGGTGCCCTGGTGTAGTGTCATGGCTGCACCGCATAGCCACATAGCAATTAGACATTCTACGCCCACCCAGCATGTGCGCAAGTTGCAGATTTTGTGAACCATGCGCTTACGGGCTGCATCGAGTTTGCGTTTAAGTGGGATTTAAGACTCACAACGTACGATTATGCAGGCAAGACGGAAATGAAGGAGGAACCCATGAACGTTCTCGTTGTCGAAGACGAGCGAAACCTCGCCGACGCCATTGTCCGCATCCTCTCTGACGCTGGTTACAACGCCGAGGCCGTCTATGACGGCACGTCTGGTCTCACGAGTGCGAAAAGCGGTCTCTACGATGCCGTCATCCTTGACGTGATGCTGCCCGGCATGAATGGCTATGACGTCGTGCACGAGATGCGTCGTGCCGACATCTCGACGCCCGTGCTCATGCTCACGGCACTCAACTCCACGGAGGACAAGGTCGAGGGCCTTGACTCCGGTGCCGACGACTACATGACAAAGCCCTTCGACGCGCCGGAGCTTCTTGCTCGCCTGCGTGCCGTCACCCGTCGCAAGGGCGAGGTGATGATCGACGAGATCAAGTTTGCGGACCTCACGCTTGACCTCACCACGCATGACCTCTCCTGCGGAGACAAGAAGATTCACCTCTCCGGCAAGGAGTTCGAGCTCATGCGAATGCTCATGAGCGCCTCTTCTCGCGTCATCTCAAAGCAGGACCTCCTCACGAGGGTCTGGGGTGCCGACGCAGAGGCCTCCGAGAACTCGGTGGAAGCGTACATCTCGTTCCTGCGCAAGAAGCTCGCACATGTTGGGTCCAAGGTACAAATCACCACGCTCAGGATGCTCGGCTATAGGCTGGAGCTCTTCGAGGACTAGCGGGCACCCGCTGGATCTTGTTGGGGGGAGGTGCCCCGGATGCTGCAGAAGCTTCGCAGAGAGTTCGTCGTCATCACCATGGCTCTTGTTGGACTGGTGCTTGTAGTTGCTCTTGGATCTACGCTGGTGAGCAGCTACATGAACCAGTCCAGTATCGTGTATTCGGCCTTGACCCATGGGCTCAAGGAGGACATCGACTTCACGCCGCGCTTTGGTGACCAGGGCGATGGGGATGAGCCCCATGGGCCAAACTGGCTCACGCTCTCTGCGGACGTCTCAACAGACGGAACCATAATTGCAAAAAGCTCCTACTACATCGATCCTGACGTCCTCACGCAGATAATCGCCGAGGTGCTCTCATCGAGCGAAGACTCGGGCCACGATGCGAACTTGCACCTCTCTTGGATGCGAGCCCAAAACGAGACCGGCTGGCGCATCTCGATCGTTGACACGCAATCAGTTGACTCCTCGCTTGCCCGACAGACCATGACGGACGTCGTGATTGTTCTGGTGGCCATGGCCGTACTGTTTGCAATTGTCTGGGTGATATCCGCCTGGATCATGAAGCCCATACAGAAGTCTTGGGACTCACAGCGCCGCTTTGTCTCTGATGCATCTCACGAGCTCAAGACGCCCTTGGCGGTTATCCTTGCAAACACCCAGATACTCCTCGAAGACCCAAACGTCCCCCCAGACACTCGTACGTGGGTCGAAAGCACCAACGACGAGGCAAGCCACATGAAGGCGCTTGTCGAGGACCTGCTCACGCTTGCGCGAACAGACGAGGCGCAGGCAGACGGAGCCAAGCGGGTTCTTGCCCTCGAGGACATCGACTTCTCGGAGCTTGTTGACGAATGCGCCATCGAGTTTGATGGCGTGGCTTTTGAGCGAGGGTGCTCGATTGAGAGCAAAATCGAACCCAACATTCGCCTGCAGGCAGACCGCACACAGATGGCGCGGGCGGTACGCACCCTTATCGATAACGCAACCAAATACGCAACCAAGGGCACTGCCGTTGACGTGCGCCTCAAGAAGACCGACAAGCACGTGGTGCTTACGGTGCATAATGCCAGCGCTCCCATGGACCCCGAGGACCTCGAGCACATCTTCGACCGCTTCTACCGCTCTGACAAGGCACGCAGCCGCGAGGAGACCGGCGGGTTTGGGCTAGGGCTTGCCATCTGCAAGGGAATCATAGACGCCCACGGTGGCACCATTGCGGCCACAAGCACCGCCGAGGAGGGCACCACCTTCACCGTCACCCTATAATCGGGCCATGGCAAAGAGCACACATGACATCCTCGAGTGGGACGGGCCGGCTATTGGCCTGCTTGACCTTGATGCCTTCTTCGCATCGGTCGAGCAGCTCGATCATCCCGAATGGCGCGGAAAGCCCGTGATTGTAGGCGGCTCTGCCGACCATCGCGGCGTTGTCTCCACCGCATCGTATGAGGCAAGGCGCTATGGCGTGCACTCTGCTATGCCTTCGGCTCAAGCAAGGAGGCTCTGCCCCAACGCCATTTGGACCCACGGCAACTTCACCCGCTACCGCGAGGTAAGCGCCGAAGTCATGGACATTCTCTCCGCCGAGACGCCGCTTGTGGAGCAGGTCTCCATCGACGAGGCCTTCTTCGACGTGACTCCTGGGCGCTTCTCGCGGGAGAACCCCATCGAAATATGCCGACGCGTGCAGGCGCGCGTTGCCACCCTTGGGGTGAGCTGCTCCATAGGCTTGGGCGTGAACAAGACCGTTGCCAAGATTGCCTCCGAGAGGGACAAGCCACGCGGGCTCACCGTTGTATTTCCAGGAACAGAGGGAACGTTTCTGGCTCCCCTACCCACTGGCGCTATGAGTGGCGTGGGCCCCGCAACCGAGAGGCGCCTTGCCGCAATGGGGATTCACACGCTTGGAGACCTGGCGCGGGCGGACGCCCAAGAGCTGCGTACGGCCCTTGGAGTGATGGGCCCCCGGCTGGTGGAGCGCGCAGCTGGCCTCGAGAGGAGCCGCGTGGCCGAGCGCGCCGTACCCGAGGAGGTCAAGTCCGTCTCGAACGAGCGGACCTTCGACCACGACCTTACAACCAGTGACGAGGTTCGCGCGGCGGTGCTTCACATAGCCGCAATGACGGGGAGAAGGCTACGCCGCAAGGGCCTAGCCGGCAGCACCGTCACCCTTAAGCTCCGCTACGCAGACCTCCACGTGCGAACGGCTCAGCGGCAGCTTCCCGCGCCCACAAACGACGAGCATGTATTTGGTCCCGTCGCCGTAGACCTCCTAGGGGGACTCTGGCGCGAGGGTACCCCGGTACGCCTCGTGGGCGTGGGAATCTCCGATTTCTCGGACGGCCAAGGCCAGCAGTTGGGCCTCTTCGACGAGACGCCCTACGAGGAAGGCGCCCACCGTGACCAGGCAGCCCTCTCAAAGCTCACCGACGCCCTGCGTGACCGCTTTGGCGACGGCGCCGTGAGCTATGGCCGAGACCTGCGCTTCCGCGACCACACCACGGGCACCGCGCCCATGGGAAAGGACAAAGGATGAGACAAAGGGACAGTCCCTTTGTCTCATCCAAGCGCTACCGATCTTCTCGGAAATACGGCAAGCCGAGGCTTTCCGGAGGTTGGTTCTCGCGTTTGTTACGCATGCTCGTGATGACGAGCACAACTATGGTAACCACATAGGGAAGCATCTTATAGAGCTCCTTTACGGCAAGGTCTGTACCCGTGGGGATGAAGAGGTACAGGATGTACAGGCCACCGAAGAGAATCGAAGCGAAGATGCTCACATTGGGGCGCCAAATCGTGAAGATGACCAACGCGATGGCAAGCCAGCCACGATCGCCGAAGGCGTCGTTTGACCATACGCCGTTTGCGTAGTCCATCACGTAGTAAAGGCCGCCAAGTCCCGCGATCATGCACCCGATGCAGGTGGCCATGAACTTGTAGCGTGTGATGTCAATTCCTGCGGCGTCGGCGGTGGCGGGATCCTCGCCTACCGCGCGCAGCTGGAGGCCAATGCGAGTCATCGTGAGCACGTGTGACGAGACAAGTGCAATTACTATCGCCACGTAGGCAAGAAAGCCAAACGAGAGGAACATGCTCCCAAAGTCGCCCAAGGACCCTGCAAAGGAAAGCGTAGTCCTAAACAGGCCAGACGTGGTCGACAACGAGATGGAGGGGACGTCCGAACCTGCAAGCTTGATGAGCGAGCCACCAAAGAAGTTGCCAAAGCCAACACCAAATGTTGTCATGGCAAGGCCGGTGACATTCTGGTTGGCACGAAGCGTGACCGTGAGGAAGCTGTACAGAAGCCCCATCAGAAGAGACCCAAGCAGGCAGCAGAGCAGGGGAATCAGAATGCCTAGGGCGGCATTCATCTGCGTGGGGTCATCAAAGCTCTGCTCATAGAGGAAGGACCCAATGACGCCGCAGATTCCTCCAACGTACATAACGCCAGGAATGCCAAGGTTGAGGTTTCCCGACTTCTCGGTGATGATTTCGCCCGTACTGCCGTAGAGAAGCGGAATGCTCTGGGCTATGGCTCGAGGAATGAACGAGACCAGATCAAACATTTGCCTTCTCGACCTCCTCCGTCTTCTTGGTGAATTTGATCTTGTAGGTAATGAAGAACTCGCTACCAATGATGAAGAACAGGATGATGCCGGTGAGGATGTCGGCAAAGCTCTGGTTTAGTCCGTAGGCGGTGGAGATCTCGCTGGCGCCACGCTCCATGAAGACCAGCAGGAACGAGCTGCCGATCATCGAGAACGGGTTAAACTTGGCGAGCCATGCCACCATGACGCCCGTGAAGCCTCGGCCGTTGGCAATGGTGGTGGTAAGGGTGTGGTCGGTGCCTCCCACCAGGAGAAGCCCTGCAAACCCGCAGATTGCACCCGAGAGCAAGAGCGTGCGGACGATGACTTTGGGGACGTTGATACCAACGTAACGAGCTGTGTTGGTTGACTCCCCCACAACTGAGATCTCATATCCGTGCTTGGTGTACTTGAGGTAGACGTACATCAAAACGGTAATGACAGCCACCAGGATGATGTTGAGCAGATACTTGTAATCGCCAATCTGCGGCAGCCAACCGGCCTCGGTAGACTGGTTGATGATGCCAATTTTGCCCGAACCCTTGGGGACCTCCCACACAATGATGAAGTAGGCAACAAGCTGCGTTGCCACATAGTTCATCATGAGCGTGAACAGAGTCTCGTTTGTGTTCCACTTGGCCTTGAAGAGCGCGGGGATAAGCGCCCAAACCGCGCCAGCGGCTATCGAAGACACAACCATGCACGCTATAAGCAGAGGATTGGGGATCTTGTCTCCAAGAAGAATCATGCAGGCGGCCGTGGCAAGGCCACCCACCAGCACCTGGCCCTCGCCGCCCAGGTTCCAGAACTTCATCTTGAACGCCGGCGTAAGGGCAAGCGAGATGCACAGCAGGATGGCAATCTCCTGCAGAAGAATCCAAATCTTGCGCGCAGAGCCAAAGGCACCGTTGAAGAAGGTCACGTAGACGTCGATGGGGTTGAGACCGGTAAGAATTGTCGTGATGATGCCGCACACGACCAATGAGAGCACGATCGAGAGACCCCGAATGGCCATCGACTGCGATAGAGGCATCTCCTTGCGCTTGGTGATGCGAATCACGCCGCCTCACCCCCCTTGAGTCTCGTCATCATGAGACCAACCTCGTTCTTTGAGGTGGAGCGCGTGTCGACGATGCCGCTTACCTTGCCGTCACACAAGACCAGGATCTTGTCGCATAGCTCGAGAAGGACGTCGAGGTCCTCGCCTACGTACACCACGGCAACGCCGGACTGCTTCTGCCTGTTGATGAGATCATATATGAGGTGGGAGGAGTTCACGTCAAGCCCGCGCACGGCATAGGCGCAGAGAAGCACGCTTGGTGACGAGGAAATCTCGCGTCCCACCAGGACCTTCTGGACGTTTCCTCCCGAAAGGCGCCGCACGGGGGTGTCAACGCCCGGGGTATCTACCTCAAGCTCGTCGACAACCTTCTCGGCAAGTTCTCTCGGGGCCTTCCTGTCGACAAAGATGGACTTCCCATCGCGAAACGACCGCAGCAGCATGTTGTCGGTAATGCTCATGCTGCCTACGAGCCCCATGCCCAGGCGGTCCTCTGGCACAAACGAGAGCGCCACGCCCATGGAGGCAATCTGATAGGGATCCTTGCCCGTAAGCTCTTGGACCTGTCCGTCATCGCCAACGTACCTTATGGTGCCAGACTCGACGCCTTGAAGGCCTGCGATAGCCTCAAGCAGCTCCTTCTGGCCGCTGTTCGAGACGCCCGCAATACCCAGCACCTCTCCGCCAAATGCCGAGAAGGACACGTCGTCGAGCTTGAGCACCCCCTCGTCGTCCCTCACCGTGAGGCCCTTGACGCAGATGCGCTCGGTGGGATTGACGGGCTTGGGGCGCTCGATGTTGAGCGTCACCTGGTGACCGACCATCATGTTGGTCATCTGCTGCGTGGTGGACTGGGCGGTGACCATCTCGCCCACGTTCTCACCCTTGCGCAGTACCACCACGCGATCGCTAATCTCCTCCACCTCGTGAAGCTTGTGCGTGATGATGACAATTGCCTTGCCGTCATTACGCATGTTGCGAAGAACGGCAAAGAGCTTCTCAGTCTCCTGGGGGGTAAGCACGGCAGTAGGTTCATCAAGAATGAGAATATCGGCGCCACGGTAGATGAGCTTGACGATCTCGACGGTCTGCTTCTGAGACACGCTCATCTCGTAAATCTTCTGGTCTGGATCAACGTCGAAACCATAGGCATCGCAGATGCCTTTGATCTTCTCGGCAGCCCCCTTAAGGTCAAGCCCGGCGCCTTCGTCGAGCCCCAGCACGATGTTCTCGGTAGCCGAGAACACATTCACGAGCCTAAAGTGCTGATGGACCATGCCTATGCCATGCTCGAAGGCATCCTTGGGCGAGGCGATCGTTACGGGGCTACCCTGTATCTCAATCTGGCCCTCATCTGGAAAGTAGATGCCAGAAAGCATGTTCATGAGCGTTGTCTTACCGCTGCCATTCTCGCCAAGCAGAGCTAGGATCTCTCCGCCATAGATGTCAAGGTCAACATCGCTGTTGGCCTTGACCTGCCCGAACGACTTGCTGATGTGTCTCATCCGCACGGCTGGTTGTCTATCTGCCACGAGACTTCCCATCACTCGAAGGAATTGCCTGACTAATGAAAGACGGCCTCCGCACTACCGGAGGCCGTCCACTCATGGCCGCGCCAGCTTAGAAGGCGGTGTCGAGAAGCTCGATGCCGTCAATCTGCACGTCGAAGTACGGCGCCGAGCGGTACTCGGACTCGTGGAAGTAGCCGTCCGAGACGACCTCGGTATCGGGCGTGTAATTGGCATCGGTGTCGACGTCTGCCTTGTATGAGTCGAGCTTCGCGCCCTTGACCGTGAAGGTGGAGGTGTCAAAGACGTGGAGGCTGCCATCCTCGAGCTTGCCCTTGACCTCATTGAGCTTGTCCTGGGTGCCCTCAGCGGCAACGGAGGTGTTGAGGTCCGTAAGCTCAACGGAGCCAGTGGAAAGGGTGCCTGTCCAGTCGGTGTCGATGGCAGAGCCGTCCATCACGGCCTGGATTGCATACTTGTAGTACGGGACCCAGTTGATGCGAGACGAGATGATGTAGGTGTTGGGGCATGCATCCTGAGTGCTGCCGTTGTAGGAGACATCGGGCACGCCCGCATTCTCGCAGGCAGTGGGGGCACCCATGGAGTCTGCGTGCTGGGAGATAAGAACGCAGCCATCGTTGATGAGCTTGGTTGCGCCCTCCTTCTCGGCAGTCTCGTCGTACCAGGAGCCCGTGAAGGTTACTTCCATGGTGACGGAGGGGCAGACGGACTTGGCACCAAGGTAGAACGAGGTGTAGCCAGAGATGACCTCAGCGTACGTGTAGGCGCCGACGTATCCCATCTTTGCCTGGTCGGCAGTGATCTTGCCAGAGTCGATCATCTCGTTAAGTTTCATGCCGGCAGCGACGCCCGCAAGGTAGCGGCCCTCGTAGATGGACGCGAACGCGTTGTGGTAGTTGTCGAGGCCTTCGGTATGCGCCTTGGTTCCGGTGGAGTGGCAGAACTGGATGTCGGGAAACTCCTTGGCAGCCTGGATCATGTAGTCCTCATGGCCAAAGGAGTCGGCAAAGATGATGTTGCAACCGGCGTCGGCAAGCTCTGCTGCGGCGTTATAGCACTCCTGACCCTCGGGGACATTGGTCTTGAGCATGTAGGTATCCTCGCTGATGCCTAGCTCCTTACATGCCTCCTTGGCGGCATTGATGAAGTTAAGGTCATACGTGGAGTTCTCATCATGCAGCGTAATGAAGCCCGGCTTGATTGAAGCGGAATCAGAAGAAGAGCCAGCGTCTGTGCTTGCACTGGCGCCGGAGCTGGCATTGCTTCCGCTGCTTGCGCAGCCGGAGAGGGCCAACGCAATGGCGCTGCCGCCCCCAAGCTTGACAAACTGACGACGGCTGAAGGTGTGCTCGGTAATGCTCTTCATGATACCCATCCCTTCAAGTTAGAACCGTGCTCCGTGCCAATCACCGCACCTGCGGTTTCTCGGAAAATAGCACAGTCGTTCAAACGAGAAGGGATGACGCCGGCATCGAACACACAGCGGACCCAAGCGTTAACGTTAAGGAAATGATGAGCTAGGCAGGGTTATCCTCAAGGCCCATGTCGACTTCCGGGGCATCACCCCAGAGCTTCTCAAGGCGGTAGAAATCGCGCGTCTCGGGCTTGAAGACGTGCACCACAACGCTGCCAAAGTCGATGAGCACCCAGTTCCTGCCCTCGCGTCCCTCGGTCGAGAGAGCGGTGACGCCGCAGTTGGTGCGAACCTTCTCGCGCACCTCATCAACGATGGCGTCGGTCTGAGGGTTGCTGGTTGCCGAGCAAATAACGAAGTAGTCGCAGACGTCAGTCTTGGCCGTGAGGTCGAGAACGACGATGTCCTGGGCCTTCTTGGAGTCTGCCGCCATACTGGCTACTCGAGCGATCTCATACGGTGTGATTGCCATGTTCTCCCCTATCGTGCTGCGGAGTCTTTGCGCGCCGCAGCCAGCTTATTGTATGTATCGATGGTACCCGGCCAGAGGTACCTGGAGCCTTTGAGCACGTAGATAATGCCGTCAACAAAAGATTCCCAGAACAGGTCGGGAAGCGTGGCCTCCCCCACAAGCGAGCGCGACTCCTCGATGCCAGGCGTCTTAGGTCGCAGCGGCTCTATGCCATCGGCCACAAAGAGCACCATGTCGAGCGGGCTCATCTGGGAAGCGGCCGTGGTGTGAACCTCAACGGCATGCCACACCTCAGGGGGGACCTCGGGGTAGCGCGACGGGAGCTCGCGCGCGGCCACGATTCCGTGGAGCAAGGGTGCGACTAGCTCGAGGTCAACGCCCATGTCAATCTCAAGCTCGCGTGCACGCGCAATGATCTTCTCGCCGCTGAGGGCTTTCTCCCAGTCGTGAAGGATTCCCGCCAAGCGCGCCTCAAACGGGTCCACCCCGTAGAGGAGGGCAAGTCCCTCTGCACAGGACGCTACCGAGAGCGAGTGAGCGAGCCGGTGCTGCTTCTGGGCAAGCTGCATCCGGAGGTCCGACTCCAGCCGCGCGATGAGCGCACGCTGCTCGACGCTGTAGTCCGGCTCATCGTGGCAAATGACGCCCTTGTAACCCGTCACGCGACCACCTCGGAGGTGTGTCCATATCGGTTGGTCGAGGTGCCGTAGAGGCCGTGCTTGTGGAGGTATCCCGTAACCGGGTCGGGCGTGAGATAGCGCAGGCTTTGTCCCGCCTTTATGCGCTCCCTGAGGTGGCTCGATGAGATGGCCAGCGCTGGCACCGAGAGATACGTGACGTCAAAGGCGAGCCCGGAAGCATCAATGGCATCCCATGCGCGGTCCAAGTCGTAGCCCGGTCGCGTCGCCGCAACCAAATGAGCAAGGCGCGCGATGTCTTGGGCGTCGCGCCACTTGACAATCTCGGTTATGGCATCGGCCCCCGTGATGAAGTAGAACTCGACGTTTTCCGGATACAGCTCCCTCAGAAGGCGGAGGGTGTCAGCCGTATAGGTAACGCCTTCCCTGTCAACCTCGAAGCGAGAGGCAACAAAATGCGGGTTGTCTGCCGTGGCCAAAAGCGTCATGGCATAGCGGTCTTCGCCAGAGCTTACATTGCGGTCCTGCTTAAAGGCAGGTCGCCCCGCAGGCATGAAAACCACGAGGTCTAGGTCAAGGTCATCGAAGGCCTGCTCGGCGGCAACAAGGTGACCGTTGTGGATTGGGTCGAAGGTACCGCCCATGATGCCCAAACGGTAGGTCCGGCTGTCATCGGTGCCAAGCACCGGCAGGTCGCGCTCCCTGAGGGCGCCCACATCCACGCTCATCGTACCTGACCATCCCCCCGCACAACATACTTGGTGGTGGTGAGGGCGGAGGCGCCCATGGGACCACGCGCATGCAGCTTCTGGGTGGAGATGCCAATCTCGCCGCCCAGGCCAAAGACACCGCCATCAGTGAAGCGGGTCGACGCGTTGGCGTAGACCACAGCAGCGTCAACACCGGCGAGAAATGCCTCGCACGCCGCGTAAGAGTCGCTCACAATAGCCTCAGAATGGCCAGTGCCATAACGGTTGACGTGCTCGATTGCCTGAACCACGTCCTCGACGCACTTCACGCTCATCTTGAGGTCCAAATACTCCCTGCCCCAGTCGTCCTCGGTTGCTGCCCCCATGGGTACCTGCACTCCGGCGGCAACCTTGCGGGCAAGCTCGTCCCCCACAAGCTCCACGCCATGCGCGTGAAGGGCTACAAGCACGGGCGGAAGGAGCTTCTCGGCAGCGCAAGAATCAACGAGAAGCGACTCTGCGGCGTTACAGACGCCGGGCCTCGAGCACTTGGCGTTGACAACAATGTTCACGGCCTTCTCGGCGTTGGCATCGCGGTGCAGGTAGATGTGGCAGTTGCCAGTACCGGTCTCGATAACGGGAACCGTAGCGTTCTCAACGCAGTAGCGGATGAGGGAGGCACCGCCGCGCGGGATGAGCACATCAATGAGGCCGGTCGCGTGCACAAGCTCAGAGGTCTGGGTATGCTCGGCATCATCGTCCACATACTGAACGGCATCCGCAGGAAGGTCAGTCTCGACAAGTGCGTCCCTGCAGCAGGCGGCAAGTGCCATGCAGGACTCACGTGCCGCTGAGCCTCCCTTGAGAACGCAGGCATTGCCCGACCGTACGCAGAGGCCAAAAGCATCGGCCGTGACATTGGGCCTTGCCTCGTAGATCATCGCAACAACGCCCATGGGTACCGAGATGCGCTCAACACGTACGCCGGAGTCAAGGGTGCGGCCCCAGCTCACACGGCCAAGGGGATCTTCCTGACGAGAGATCTCCTCAAGCGAGGACGCAATGCCATCCAGCCGCTTGGCGTCGAGCATGAGCCTGTCGAGAAGGGGGCCAGGCATGCCGGCCTTGCGCGAACGCTCCATGTCGCGGCCGTTGGCAGCCACGATGGCGTCAGTCCGCTCGCGGATGAGCCGCGCGGCGGCCCGTATAGCAGCAGACCTCTTGGCTGCCGCGGCCTGCCCTAGCGCATGCGATGCCGCACGAGCGAGCCCCGCCTTGGTACGTGCCTCAGACATTGGAAGCCCCCTTCGAAGACCAGTCAAGTACGCCTATCCTAGCAGCCCACGGTTAGTTTGTGACAACCCGTAACCAGCTAGAAGACCAACAACTCATCACGGTGTATGGCGGGCTGTGCCGCATCCTCGCCCAGGAAGCGGGCGATTACGTCCAGCTTAAGACCACGCACACGTGACATGTCCTCCGAGGAGTAGCGAACTGCTCCCCTTCCCAAGAGCGTTCCGGAAAGGTCACGGACGTCCACCACGTCTCCAGCGACGTAGGTGCCGCGGGTCTCCACAACGCCAACGGGAAGCACCGAAGCGCCACGTTCGGTGACGGCACGCGCCGCACCGTCATCTACAACGAGCGTTCCGCGAACAACTTCAGCAAGGCCAATCCAGAGCTTGCGACCCAGCTCGTGCGGGGTCTCCTTTGCGCTTGCCTCGAAACGCGTGCCAACCTTCACGCCATGGGCAACGTCCACGAGCGCACGCTCGCGCCTGCCGCGACAGATGACCGTGGGAATGCCTGCGGCGAGCATGGCGCGGGCAGCCCGCACCTTCGATGCCATGCCGCCCGTACCGTAGCTGGTACCCGCTCCTCCCGCCATGGAAGAGACCCTTCCGTCTATCTCGCTCACGCGATCGATGAGCTTGGCGGTGGGGTCTGTCTGCGGGTTTGCCGTGTAGAGCCCATCCACGTCCGAGAGAATCACATAGAGGTCTGCTGAGACGAGCCCCGCCACAATGGCGCCGAGCATATCGTTGTCGCCAAAGGCGAACTCCGCAACCGAGACGGTGTCGTTCTCGTTAACCACCGGCATGGCCCCAAGCTCGAGGAGGCGCATCAGGGTGTTACGCGCGTTGAGGTACGCCTCGCGGTCGACGACATCGCGGCGCGTGAGCAGGACCTGCCCGCAGGGGATGCCGCGCTCGGCAAGGACATCGGCGTACGCCTCGGTGAGCTTTGCCTGGCCCGCGGCTGCACACGCCTGGAGCGTCATGATGTCCGATGGGCGCTCGGAAAGCCCCAGCTCGTCGCACCCAGCGGCGGCGGCACCAGACGAGACGAGAACAACGTGCGTGCCCTCGTGCGCAAGCTCGACCACCTGGTCGCAGAGCGAGCGAATGAAGGCGCGATCGAGCGCGCCATGCTCGTCCACGAGGGTGGACGAGCCAACCTTGGCAACGATAAGCGAAGGGGCCTTGGCCATTACTCCTCGCCCCCGTCGTCACGCACATCCGGCTCGTCCTCGGCAAGCTCTGCGTAGTCGTCCTCGCTAGGCTCCCCCTCGTAGGTGAAGGCTAGCTCGAGGATGCGCACCTCATCTCCGGGGACGCAGCCGGCCTTCTCAAGGCGGTCGTCTAGGCCCGATCGGTCAAATCGGTGCTGCAGGTACGCCACGGCTTCGTCATTGTCCCAGTCGGTCTGGATGACCATGCGCTCGATGGCCGCGCCGCTCACACGCCACACGTGTGCGCCCTCGCGCTTGATCGACATCGTGCGGTCGCGCTGCTGGCGGCGACGCTCCCACTGTGCAGAGGCCTCGTCCGCCTCGCCCGTCGGTGCAGGCGCCTCGGCGCGGAGCTTGGCCACTGCGTCTGCCGTGTCGCTTACCAGGGCGTCGATGCCATCACCTGTGACGGCCGAGATGGCGTGGAACGTGTGCCCGTCTGCCTCGGCGGCCTCACGGAGCGCCTTGACGGCATCCTCGGTACCAGGCATGTCACACTTGTTGGCAACCACGATCTGGGGCCGCTCGGCAAGCTCGGAGGCATAGGCCGCAAGCTCTGCGTTGATGGTGCGATAGTCCTCGACGGCATCTCTGCCCTCGAAGCCACCTGTTACGTCAACCACATGCAGGATGAGTGCCGTGCGCTCGATGTGGCGCAGGAACTCGTGGCCCAGGCCCTTTCCCTCGGAGGCGCCCTCGATGAGGCCAGGGACGTCGGCGCAGACAAAGGAGCGACCGTCACGAGCGCGAGCCACGCCCAGGTTGGGGACGAGCGTGGTGAAGGGATACTCGGCGATCTTGGGGCGTGCCGCCGAGATTCGCGCGATGATGGAGCTCTTCCCCACCGACGGCATGCCCACGAGAGCGGCGTCAGCCATAAGCTTCATCTCGAGCTCAATCCAGTGCTCCTGGGCCGGCTCGCCCTTCTCGGCAAACGCAGGCGCACGGCGCACAGAGGTCACAAAGTGCGTGTTGCCAAGGCCGCCCATACCACCGGGGGCAACAACCACACGCTCGCCGGGGCGGGTGAGGTCGGCAATCTGGTAGACGGGCTTCTGCGTTGCCGGATCAAGCTCGCGAACCACGGTCCCCAGCGGAACGCGAAGAACTAGGTCCGCACCGTCCTTGCCGTGCATACGCTTTCCCTGGCCGTGGGTTCCGCGTTCGGCCTTGAAGTGATGCTTGTAGCGGTAGTCGATAAGGGATGAGAGCTGCGGGTCTGCCTCGACAATCACGTCGCCGCCATGGCCGCCGTCGCCGCCGTCCGGGCCTCCCTTGGGGACATAGGCCTCGCGGCGGAACGACATGCATCCCGCACCGCCGTCGCCACCCTTTACATTGATATGAGACAGGTCTGTGAATGTGACCATGGTTTCCTCCTTGGTTGCCCCTGATGGTACGGCAACTCACAGGGGACGTGCGCATGGCGCGATATGAAACGGGCCCTGCCGAAGCAGGGCCCACCTAAAACGTATGACGTACGTCGTTACTCAGTAACGACGTTGACGACGTGCTTCGTGCCCTTCTTGAACTGCACGACGCCGTCAGCGAGTGCGAACAGGGTGTCATCCTTGCCGCGGCCAACGTTCTCGCCGGGGGTGATGTGGGTGCCACGCTGACGAACGATGATCTGGCCGGTCTTGATGGCCTGACCGCCGTAAATCTTCACGCCAAGACGCTGCGCGTGGGAGTCGCGGCCGTTGCGAGACGAGCCGAGGCCTTTCTTGTGTGCCATAGTGCTACCTGCCTATCTGAAGTGGACGGAGTGAGTGAGGCTACGCGGTGGGGAGCTCAGAAATCCTCAGCTTGGTGAGGTTCTGGCGGTGACCCTTGGTGCGGTGGTAGCGCTTACGCTTCTTGAACTTGAAGACGAGGACCTTCTCGCCCTTGTGCTGGTCGACGACCTCGGCGGTGACCTTCTTGTCCTCGAGGGCGGCAGGGTCAACGATGGTCTTCTCGCCGTCGTTCAGGAGGAGAACGTCGAGCTGGACCGAATCGCCAGGCTGCGCGTCGAGCTTCTCGACGTCGAGGACGTCGCCCTTGGCAACCTTATACTGCTTGCCACCAGTTGCTACGATTGCGTACATGTGTGTAACCCTTCATTGCTGGCGTGAGTGCAACAGTAAGTAATCTTACTAGCCACACGGAAAACCGTCAACGAAAAATCGTCTTGACCTGCGGTGCCGCAAGGGAAACTGAATCGGGTGACCGAGGCCTGACGCTTTTCCGCACAACCTTGATAAGTCTAGCCTGCTAGGAGCCTAAGGTGAGACCCGCTACATTGGCTCCACAAGACTCCCATCTTCATCCTCGTGCCACTGGGCGACCCTGCACACAGAAAGTGCCGGCATGGCAAGTCCCTCCTCCCGAGCGGCAGCGGCGATGAGAACTGTCGGCCTGAGGGAGCCCTCCTCGGTGGAGCAGCAGTCGAGAAGAAAGCCGTTGCCACTGGGACGCATCTCGCAAGAGACAAGCGTGCGCCCAAGGTCCACGTGCTTTTCCTTCTCGCCGCGCAGGTACGTAAGGCTTCCCTGTGCGCGCACGGCATCGATGCCCCGAGCAAGCGTCTCCACGCTAGTTTCGTCGATCACGTTTACGCTCCACGTGGAGCGCGTGAGCCACGCTTCGAGGGCGGGCAGGCCGTAGGGCACATAGCCAGCTGCCATTGGTGCCAAAAGCGTTGGACTCGACGTAGCAAGCCGGTCGAGCGCAGCTTTGGGGTCCATCTCCTCGGTAAGGAAGAGATCGAAATACTCCCCCAACGACGCTGCCCCCACGGGAAGTGCCTGCGAGAACTGCAGGCGCATGCGACGCGCAAAGCCGTTGCCAACCGCAAAGGGAAGCTGCGAGCGACGAACACTGCGGTTGATGGTGTTGATGACCTCGAGGTGCCCCAGGTGCGCGAGCCTACCGTCCTTGCAGTAGCGCACGCGAAGCCGGTACTGGTTGAGCTTGCTGTTGGTGATGGCGGCGGTGTTAATCATGCACGCTCACCCCAAACCACGTTGTCAACGCCCAGCGTGGGACACACGCCACAGCCCACACAGGAGTCGCGTGTGCAATCCGGTGTGGTGACGCCCTGGGCGGCACGTCGCCACTCTCGCTGGAGGAAGCCCTTGGAGACGCCAGGAGAGGTGTGGTCCCACGGGAGCCTCGTGTCAAGCGGAAAGCCCTCGGATGCAATGGATGGCAGGTCGTAGCCAAGCTCTTGCGCGGCAGCCTCCCAGGCGTCGTAGTTGAACTCGCTCGTCCACGCGTCAAAGCGGCATCCACGGCGCCAGGCGGCAAGCACCAGGTCAAAGCCCGCGCGTCCCATCTTGGAGAGAGCTCCCTCCACGAGCGAGGTCCTGGGGTCATGATAGGAGATCTTCACGTCACGGTCGGTGTTGGCGCCCAGTAGCAGTCTGGCGCGGCGCTCCACCTCCCCCACTTCGAGCTGCCCCGCCCACTGGAAGGGGGTGTACGCCTTGGGCACAAAGACGGCAACAGAGGCAGAGACTTGCACCTTGCTCTTCTTGCCACGCCCCACGACCTCGCGGCCTATCTCGAGGACACGATGCGTAGCGGCGGGTATTGCCAGGATGTCATCGTCGGTCTCGGTGGGAAGGCCCATCATGAAGTAGAGCTTGACGCGGCGCCAGCCGTGCTCGAAGGCGTTTCTCGCAGCGCGCTCGAGGTCCTCCTCGGTCACGTTCTTGTTGATGACATCGCGCAGGCGCTGGGTGCCCGCCTCGGGGGCAAAGGTGAGGCCGCCGCGCTTGGAGCCAGAGGCCGCGTTCGCCATGTCAACGCCAAACGAGTCGAGGCGCTGAGAGGGAATCGAGACGCGGATGCCACGGCCTGAGAGACGCGCGTCGAGCTCGTTCAACATGGGAGCGCACTGGGAGTGGTCTGTGGTCGAGAGTGACGTGAGGGATAGCTCGTCATAGCCCGTCTCGGCAAGGCCTCGCTCGCTTGCCTCCACCACCTGGTCCATGGGACGCTCTCGCACGGGACGATAGGTCATACCCGCCTGGCAGAAGCGGCACCCGCGCGCACAGCCCCGCAGTACCTCGATGGCAAGGCGGTCCTGGACGATGCTCATGTAGGGCACAATGTGCTCTGCGCAGGCCGGAGTGGACGCAAAGTCTGCAACGCAGCGCTTGAGCACAACCTCCGGCGCGCCGGTACCGGCCTTGGGCACGGCATAGCCCCAGCGCGTCGAGGTGTCATCAACAACCACATCGTAGAGCGAGGGCACGTAGACCCCCTGGATGCGCGAAAGCGCAAGGAGGATGTTCTCGCGCGATGCCCCGGCAGATCTGGCATCGCGAACGCAAGCGGCAATCTCAACGATGGCGTCCTCGCCATCGCCCAGCAGAATCGCATCGAACATGGGGGCAAGCGGCTCCGCGTTCCACACGGAGGGACCGCCGGCGATGACAATCGCATCGTCTTCGGCACGCTCTGCCGCACGAACGGGGATGCCGGCAAGGTCAAGCGTCTCAACGATGTTCGTAGCCACAAGCTCATGGGCAAGGGTAAAGCCCACAAGGTCGAAGGAGGCAACGGGAGCGGCGGACTCAAGCGCAAGGAGCGGCACATGGCGCTCGCGCATGAGGTCTGCCATGTCATGCCACGGAAGGTAGCAGCGCTCGCACGAGATGCCTTCGGCGGCGTTAAGGGCATCGTAGAGAATCGAAATGCCAAGGTTAGGCTGGCCAACCTCATACGCATCTGGATAGATGAGGCAGGCGTGGAACGGACCGGGCTGGTCTTCGACGGCACCCCACTCGTGGTCAAGGTAGCGCGAGGGCTTCTCGACAAGCGGAAGCAGCGGCTCGATGAGCCTAAAGAGGTCCTCTCGGGCTAGTCGCACTGCTACTCACCCCTACCCACGGAGCCGTCGGGGCAAAGAACCACATACGAGGGGGCGGCTGTGCGAGGTGGACGCACGCGGTGAGAATCCCCCTTCTTACCAGCGTGGTCGCCAACCTTTTTGGGGAGCTCGAGGTGACGGGCCGGGGCCTGGCGAGAGATCTCCTCGCCGTGGGGGCGAAGCGAGCCGTCCTCGAAGTCAAAGCGAACCTGGAGAGCACGGGCCGTCGCAACGGTTCCGGCATAGCCCATGGCACCTTTGAAGGCCCATCCAAGCCCGGGGACAAGTCGAGAGACAGCACGGGCGAGCGCTCGGTAGCCAAAGCCGGCGCCCACCACGCCTGCAAGCTCGAGGGCACGCGAGGGGTCAAGACCTCGCCCGTAGGCAACAGCGATGTCGAGGGCGAGCTTTGCCTGGTTTGCCGTCATGACGGCCATGTCAGAGCCAGGAATGAGCGTAACGGCACCAACGGCGGCGTTCTCCATTGCACAACGCCTCACCAGGGCATCGACCTCGGCCGGCCGGCAGAAGGGGAAGTTTGCGGCAAGGGCCAGGCCCTTGTCGGTTGCATCCACAAGCCAGGTGCCAAGTCGAGGAACAAGGGTGAGCGCATCGGCGCAGGCCAGAACTTCAAGAAACGGCGCCGCCTCCTCCGGGAGCTCAACGTCGGGAACCTCAACCGCCGACTCGGCGACAAGGGCTACCGGCACGCCACGGCGGGCGGCATCGCGGGCAAGCGCGGCCTCAACGTCAACCTGGCCACCGCAGACTACGATGACGGCGTCAGGTGCAACATCATCCGGCGCCGGCGCGTCAACGGGCCTAACGTCTACGAATCCGGAAGCCTCACGGGCGACAAGCGCCTCCTTGACGGCAAGGACAAGTCCGCGAGGTGCATCGGAAGAGATGCGCACCCAGAGGCGCACCATTTGAGAGCCGCCCTCGCGGGCGTCCTTGCCCGCTCCAGCAACCTCGAGGATCTTTCCCCATGGAATCTTGCGCGACATAATCCTCCTTACGACAGGCCGCCGCTAGGCGGACTTCTGCCGGTGTCTCCATACAGACTGTACCATCCCCACAGCCATGAGCTGCGCAATCATCGACGTGGCACCATAGCTAATGAAGGGCAGCGGAATGCCCGTGATGGGCATGATGCCCATGCACATGCCAACTTCCTCAAGCACCTGGAACGTCCACATGGCCGCGCACCCCACGCACACAAGCTTGCCAAACATAGACTCGCAACGCATGGAAAGCAATATGGTCGAGAGGATCATCCACGCAAAGAGCCCCAGCAGGACGACGCCACCCACAAACCCAAACTCCTCGGCGAGAAGCGCAAAGACGAAGTCGGTCTGCGCCTCGGGGAGAAAGCCGTTGCCCGCCTGCGTGGCACCGCCAATCCCCTTGCCAAGAAGCCCGCCAGAGCCCACGGCGATCTTTGCCTGTTGGAGGTTGTACCCGTTGTTTGTTGGGTCAACAGATGGATCTACAAAGACGATGAGGCGGTTAAGCTGATATGTCTTCAAAAGGTGCGGGAAGCCATCGAGCATTGACGTCACAATGATTGCCGTGGCGCTGGCAACAATGAGCGCAATGGTCACAAGCACCCAGCTCCGCTTGGCTCCTGCACAGATAATGATGGTTGCGCCAAAGACAAGAAGTACAAGACCGGTGCCAAGGTCCGGCTGAAGAAGAATAAGGCCGAATGGAATGAGTAGGATGGCACACAGGCGCACGTAGTCGCGAAGCGACTCGATCTTTCCGTTGTACTGAGCACCAAGCGCGGCCATGAGGTAGATGACCACGAGCTTGGCAAGCTCAGATGGCTGGAACGTGATGCCTATTCCAGGAATCTTGACCCAGCCCGTGATGCCCTTCGCCGAGTAGCTAAGCCCAGGAATCTTAGGTGCGATCATGAGGATGCACGCGATGATGAGGAGCGTCCGTGTCATCCCCTGAAGGTTGCGGTAGTCGTAGCGCCAAACAAGGACAGCGCCCACAAGTCCCATGGCAATGCCTAAAAGATGCCGGGGAAAGTTTGCCTCGGGTATGGTGAGCGATGCAGACCAGATGACGACCACGCCATAGACAACGAGCAGGAGCGCGGGTATGAGCTGGGACAAGTACAGGCCGCCCAAGCTCTTGCCAAGGCGCCCCGACCGAGAGGAAGAGGCCCTTGACGAGCCCTTGTTGAGGTGGTTGCTCGCAGAGTTGAGAAGCCCCTGTCGCCTTGCCATGTTGGCCATGAGCCTTCCTCCTCCCTATCGGTCGACGTTCGACGAATCGAGCGATTGGTCATCTGGCTGCCCATAGATGGCGCCGATGATGTCGCGAACCACATACATAGCCGAAGTGGCTCCGGAAAGGACGCTGTCAACGTTGGCGCCAACAACATACTGTGGGTTTTCTGCTGGTACAAAGGCCATGAACCAACCTACCGGCTCGCCAACCGACGTCTGCTCCGCCGTGCCCGTCTTGCCGCAGACGGCCACGTCCAGGTTTGTCCAGTGGGTAGCCTGCGTTGCTGACTCCTTGTAGATGACACCAGAAAGGCCCTGGTCCACGATATCCAAGTTAGCCGAGTCCTCATCCGCGTTGATGATGACCTCGGGGCTGTAGTCAATTACCGATCCAGTACCAGTTGCGCTCTTGACGCTCTTAAGCACATGCGGCTTATAGATAGGCCCGCGGTTAGCGATGCCCGCATAGGCGTCGACCATCTGCATGCAGGTGACAAGCAGGTCTCCCTGGCCAATGGCAAGGTTGCAGTTGTCGCCACCTTGCCAGGTGCGCTGCTCGTCGGTGGCACTAGACCAATAGTTCCACTTCCAGTCTGCGTCGGGAACGCGCCCCTCAACCTCGCTGGGGAGGTCGATGCCGGTGATCGAGCCAAGCCCAAACTTCTTGAAAGTCTCCTGCATACCATCGGGGTTGTTCTGGTCGTAGAAAAAGCCCTTGCCAATCTCGTAGAAGACAACGTCGCAGGAGTAGGTGATGCCCGTGACAAGGTTCATCTCCCCGTGACCTGAGGTCCACCAGCACTTCATGCCGTAGGCCTCGCCAAAGCCCGTCCACCAACCTGTGCAATACCAGGAGGAACTGGCCGTGGCTATGCCGTAGCTCAGCGCGGCGAGCGTGGTGAGCGCCTTGATGATGGAACCCGAGGGGTACTGGCCGGCAATGGCGCGGTTCATGAGCGGATAGTGGGCATTCTCGGACGAAAGCGATTCCCAGTCGCTCGTAGAGATGCCGCCGACAAAGATGCTCGGATTGTACGTGGGGTAGCTCGCCATGGCGATTACCTCGCCGTTTGTACAGTCGATGGCAACGGCGCAGGCACCGGTCGCAGAATAGCCAATCTGCTGTTGGTACTCAACGACTTTGACGATAGACTCCTCCGCCGCCTTCTGAACGTTAATGTCAAGCGTGAGTACAACGTCAGAGCCGCTCCTGGGCTCGACATAGGTGGAGTAGTCAAGGACGTTGCCGTCGGCATCAACGTAGACGGTCTGCTCGCCTGCAACTCCCTGGAGGACGCTCTCGTACTGGAGCTCGACGCCGGACTGGCCCACCGTATCACCCGAGCTGTAGTGAACGGCTCCCTCATCAGAGGAATCGGTTGAGTTGAGCTGGTCGGAGGTTACCGTTCCCGTATAGCCAACAACATGTGCCGCAAGCGAGCCATACGGATAAGAGCGCTGCGTGCGCTGCGCGACAGAGACGCCAGAGAAAACCGTGGGATGCTCCCCCAGAAAGGCCACCACGCGACGGGACACGTCAACGGCAACAGAGCGCAGGTTCTGGGCACCGGCAGAGGAGTCCTCAACCTTGCGCTTTACGGCCAACGCCGGCATGCCGATGAGGTTTCCTATGAGCGTGACCTCGATGTCATCGTTGGCAACGTCTGCCTCGGCAAGCACCGTGAGGCTCGAACGGTTAGTGACTATCTCGTTGCCGTTGCGGTCCAGAATTCTGCCGCGAGGCGCTGGCACCGCGACGGTACGTGTGCGGTTGGACTCCGCCTGCTGCGTGTACTCGTCGGACGAGAGAAGCTGCATCGACCAGAGCTTGGCGAGAAGAACCGCAAAGATTCCGCCCGAGACGGCTGCCTGCCCCACAAGACGACCCTGCATGGTTGTCTCGGCAGACGTATCCGAGCCGCCCGATGCCTTCGGGCCGTTCCCGCCGATATCAAACTTGAAGTTTGTCTCCGACCGCCCAAAGACGAGAAAAACGGCAACGAGTGCCGCCGCAACTGCGACGCAGACGATGATGATTATGACCGTAAAGCTCATGGCGCGTCCCTAAAGACCCCTGGTGCTGAGGTGGGAGCCGCCACCACGGTGCCTTCCGCCCATGGAAAGGCTCGGCCCGCCTCCAGTGGAGCGCGAGTAGAACCAGGCAAACGGCAGGAAGGCAATGATGGTGAGAAGCGCCGTGGGAAGCGTGCGCAAGACAAGTACGTCGAGCAAGGAAGAGGACTGCCCAACCACAAGCATGGCAAAGTGGTAGATGAGCGACACCACAAGCGTGGCAACAGAGAACTCTGCAACGGTGGCGCCAAACTCACCCGCCATGCGGTTTCTGCCCTCCTGGCCCATGAGGTAGGCTGCAGCGGCACAGCAGCCGGCCATGAGGCCAACAGGCCCCGTGGTTGAAAGGTCAAAGAAGAGGCCAGCAAAGAAGCCCGCAAGGACTCCCCTTTTGCCGCCAACGTTAAAGGCAACGCAGGCGGTGAAGATAAGGGCGAAGTTCGCGCGCCCGTTGCCAATGCCTATGTTGGGGGCAAGCGCAAGCTGGCAGACAGCGCACACAATGGCAAGGATGAGGGTGCCCCGACGGTCTCTGTTTTTGTCAGCAACCTGCATGGCGACCCTCCTAGTTTCCTGTAGTGGCGGTTGACGATGTGGTGGATGTCGAGGTAGATGACGTGCCTGAGGTAGTCGTACTCGAACTTGAGCTCGACCCGCTCGAGTCCGAGTTGCTGGTGCTCGAGGTGTCCGAAGTGCTCGTGGTGCTCGAGGACGTCTCCTGCGCGTCCGCAGCCGCAACGTCCTCTGAGGTTGCAACCTGGGAATCGGTGAGCGAGGTGATGACGAGAACCTCCTCGGCGTTCTCCGTGTGAGCGTACGGCTCGACCACAATGGTGTAGTACATCGAGCCTGGGTTCTTCTCGACGCTTGTCACCTTGCCAAGCGGGAGGCCCTTGGGGAAAACTCCGCCAAGGCCGCTTGTGACCACGATGTCGCCCACCTCGACGGTCTGGTCGGTGCGAATCATGTCGAGACGAACCTCACCAGCCGTAGAGCCATTGAGCATACCCTGCGCCCTGCTCGACTGGACCATAGCGGAGATGCTCGAGGACTCGTCGGTCACAAGAAGAACAGTGGATGACGTTGCACCACACTCGACAATCTGCCCAATTACGCCAGAAGAGGAGGTCACCGCCATGCCCACGGAGAGCCCTGATGTTGTGCCCTTGTCAATGGTGACCGTCGATGACCAAGAGTCGCTCGACCCGGAGATGATGTGGGCAGCCGTTGACTGAAGGTCATAGGTATTCTGGAGGTCGAGAAGCCCCTGTAGGCGCGTAGCCGTCTGCTCCGCCTCTTCGAGCTCGGCGTTCCTGCTGCGAAGCTGGTCGTTCTCGGCCTCAAGCTCGGAGAGCGTAGCCTGGTCAGCGGTAAGGTTGGAGAAGATGTTGCCCAGGCCTTGGAAGGGCAGCGAGATGGCAGACCCAACGAGCCTCACGGGCGTGGTTATGGTCTGGAAGGCGCCACGAACAGCCCCCAGAGGACCAGAGTCACCCGTGCGGACCCCTACCGTGAAGAGCACGATCGAAATGATGAGGCACACGACAAGCTCGCGCCCGCCCGTGCCCTGGTTGTTGTTCCCAAGCCCCGAGGACGGGGCCCTGCTGCTTCCGAGCGGCACGCCTACTGTCCCGTACTCTGGACAAAGCCACCGGAGAGCGCGTTGGCCTCAAGGACCTTGGCGCAGCCGGTCACGACGTTTTCGAGAGCCGTGGGGCTCACGTTCACGGGAACGCCAGTCTCCTCGCGAAGACGCTGGTCAAGACCGCGGAGAAGGCCACCGCCGCCAGTGAGAAGAATGCCATAGAACATGAGGTCCGAGGCAAGATCGGGCGGCGTCACGTCAAGCGCATCCTTGACGGCCTTGGTGACCTCGTCGAGCGGGCGATCCAGGGCGCGGCGGATCTCTTCGCTCTCAATGCGGACCGTCTTGGGAAGGCCGCTCATGACGTCTCTACCGTTGACCTCAACGTCAAGCTCCTCCGCAAGCGGGGCCGCCGAGCCAACCTTGATCTTGATGTCTTCGGCAGTGCGCTCGCCGATAGAGAGGTTGTATGCGTCACGCACGTGCTCGAGGATGGTTTGGTCAAACTCGTCACCCGCAGTGCGGATGGACTGAGAGACAACTATGCCTCCCATTGAGATGACGGCGACCTCGGTGGTGCCGCCACCAATGTCGACAACCATCGAGCCGGTTGGGTCCTCGATGGGCAGGTCTGCGCCAATGGCGGCAGCCATGGGCTCCTCGATGAGGTATGCCTGGCGTGCGCCAGCCTGGATTGTCGCCTCAAAAACCGCGCGCTTCTCGACGGAGGTAACGCCTGACGGGACGCACACAACCACCCGAGGACGCGGAGACCACGGGTAGCGACGCTCACGGGCCTTCTCGATGAAGTACCGAAGCATGACTTCGGTAACGTCGAAGTCGGCAATGACGCCGTCCTTGAGAGGCCTCTCGGCGATGATGGACCCAGGCGTACGACCAATCATGCGCTTGGCGTCGGCGCCAACGGCAAGGACGCGACTCTCGCTCTTGTCGATGGCGACGACCGAGGGCTCGTTAATGACGATGCCCTGGCCACGCACAGCCACGAGCGTATTGGCAGTGCCCAGGTCGATAGCCAGGTCGCCGCCATATTCGCCGAACAGTGAGTCGAAGATCGACATAGCTTCCTTATCCCGTCTGCGCACCCGAGAGGCGCGCACGTTGCATGGTGCGAATTACTAGCCCTGCGAAGCAGTCCCCGTGGTGGTAGTGGTCGTGGTTGCCGCAGAGGTCGATGTGGTGCCGGTCGAGGTGGAGGACGCGGTGCCGTCCGTCGATGATGTGGTAGCCGCGTCGCTCGTCACGTTGGTCACCTTCCAGGATATGCCATCGCGCACGAGAGCGATGGAGTAGGTCTGGGTGTCACCAGTGGGAAGCGCAGCCGTAACCGTCACCGTTGACTCGGTCATGCTCCGCTCAACCTGGGTTGACTTGATGGAGGCGCCAGAGGGAACGGTGGCCTCGATGGTCTCGGCCTCGGAGGCGGGCACAGAGGCGGACAGGAAGCTGCCCAGATCTTGCCCAGAGGTCTTGGCGTCGAAGAGCTGCTCCACCACGGTCTCCTGCGTAGGCCAACCATACCCACGGTAGTAGGCATAGCCAGCAGCGCAAAGCGCCACCACAAGGATAATGAGGATGGTGATGAAGACCTTGAGGCCGCGATGGTTGTGCTTGCGGCGAATCTTACGCTCCTTCTTGTCCTGCTCGACAAGGTCCTCCTCGGACACGGAGAAGAAGCCCGTGTCGTCCGCCGAGGGCATGAGCTCGCCAGATGCGCCGGTGGGATCGAGCGGATCGTAGCCACCGCCATAGCCGGCCGCTGCAAGGAGCGCATCGGTGTCGGAGGGGCGCTGCTTGCCGGCAATGGCAGCCATCGCTTTGCGGGCGGCATCGTAGGACGCCTGTGCCTCGGGCGAGAGCACCAGCGTGCCGTCCGCAGTAGCGTGATCGAATGCGTCAACTGCCTCGGACATGCGGTTGGCGGCCACATAGGCCAGGCCGAGGTCGCAGTAGACCTGGTTCTGGCTCTGAAGAGGTGCCGAGAAGTCAAGGGCGGTGCGGTAGGCCTCGACTGCGTCAACCGGACGCCCAAGCTGCATGAAGCAGCCGCCAAGATCGCACAGGGCAGAGGACGGGTTGGGGTTGGACTCGTCGATTGCTGCATTCCTGTACGCAATGCCCGCGTTGCGAGGGTCACCAAGGCGCTCGTAGGCGGTGCCTAGCGCCATGTGGGCCTTGTACGGAGTTGCGTAGGAAGTGTCAGCAAGGGCCTGCGTGAGAGCGGTAACCGCCTCTGCGGGATGGCCAGCGGCGAGAAGGGCGCGCCCACGGTTGCAAGAGAGCGGCCCCACCTTGCCATAGGAGGTGTCACGCAGGGCGCTCTCGTATGCAGCAGCGGCAGCTTCATACTGGCCGAGCTTCATGTAGGAGTTCCCCACAAGGTGGTCGACGGGACCAGAGACCTCGCCAGGATTCTTAGCCTGGGAGAGCCTGTCAACCGCAGTGAGCCAGTCCCCCTGCTGATAGGCGGCTTTGCCCGCCTCGTATGCCTGTTGATTCACGTGAGACCCCCTCGCTTAGGCACCGACGAAACGCTACGCGCGGTGCTCGATCGTAATCGAGTTGATGACGTCACCCTTGCGCAGGGCGGCGATGGTGTCGAGGCCCTCGATGGTCTGCCCGAACACGGTGTAGCCCTTGTCCAGGAAGTGCTGCGGGCCAAGGCAGAAGTAGAACTGGGACCCCGCGGAGTTGGGGTCGGAGGCACGTGCCATGGCAAGCGCTCCATCCTCATGGCTATTGTGCGGGTTGGTGGTGTACTCCTCGTGAATGCAGTACCCGGGACCACCCGTGCCGTTGCCAGCAGGGTCTCCTCCCTGGATCACAAAGCCGGGCTCGTAGCGGTGGAACGTGAGTCCATTGTAGAAGCCCTTTTCGGCAAGCTCGCAGAAGTTGGCAACGTGGATGGGCGCGCCCTCACCGTCAAGCCGCACCACGATGGTGCCCTTGCTGGTGTCGAACACAGCGACCTCATCGCCCTGTACCTTATACGAGGGAGTGTAGAGCGGTTTAGAACCAAAGAGACCCATGTCCCCTCCAAAGTGCCAAGCGCACGACGCCCCTGCGATGCTGGCAGAGTCGTGGCAATCATCTATCCATACGATAGTACCAGCAAGCGGCCGCCTGCACGCAATCGTCAGACTGGCCGCTTGCCCCTTGCCTACTGTTCGACGGGCTTCCATGCGTCGTAGTTCTCCTCGAAGAGCGTCTTGTAGTTGTCGGTTCCCGAGGAGTAGCCAATCTTCTTGAGTGGTGCCAGAATCTTCTCCTCTGTTGCCATCGTAACCGAGGAGTCCCACGCCTCGCAGATTGCGTCGGAACGGTTGCGCAGCCAGTTCCCCAAGGTTGTCAGGTTGGCAATATCGTTGGCATACGTGCCGTCGCCATCGTTGAGCGAGGCAATGTCATCGATGAGGTTTGAGATGTCGATGGCGGTCTGCTCTGCCGTGGACTGACCGTCCTGGCGCTCGGCAGCGGTACCGCTGACGCCTGTTGACGTCAGATCTGACACGCTCTGGTCAAGCTGGTCCGCATAGGTGCCCAGCTTGTTGTAATCGTCGAGAATTGCCTGGTAAGCGGTGGAGCTACTCGAGTCTGAGCCATCCGTCGAGGAGTCGCTCGAGGTATCTGTTGCAGAAGATGACCCGTCCTGGCCGGTAAGTGCCGAAAGATAGCCTGGGTAGCCTGCCATCGACGTATCCGCGTCGGTCTGCGAGTGGGTGATGTAGAGGTTGGGATCCCACGGATGCGTGATCCAGAGGGCCATGCCACCTGCAAGGGCAATGGCGGCCGCCGCAGCTACCATGAGCACACGCGTGCGTGGCATGCGATCGTGGCGCACCGTGGCAGACTCCGGACCAGGCTCCGAGGGTATGGCGCTCTCGATGCGCGGCATGGCTCGCGTGGCATCCGCACCGCCCTCGTCGGCATCTGCGCCCTCCGCGTCTCCGGGTCCCTCGATGGTTGGGATGGCAAGATCTCTCACGGCGTGGCCGCTCCTCGAGCGAGCCGGCGCGCCGACAGGAGCGCCGCACTTAGGACACGAGTGAGCGTCTGGTGGAACTAGGGCTCCACAAGAAGGACACCACGCCACCTTGGTGACAGGAATCCGCTGCGTAAGGCCAAGATCATAGTGACAGGCGGGGCAGGCAGCGGTGCCAGCAGGCACCTCCGCACCACAATTTGGACATCTCATGCAAATCCCTCCCGTCTGACTCTTACCCAGCCGAGCAAACCCAGGCGCACATTCTCGCCGTTCCGTCGTTCGCGCACAATACCGTCAAGCAAGCTCTCACAAGGCTTATGAAATCTCGTCCAGGACGTATGGCAGGATGCCGCCCTTCGCGAGGAAGCGTCCCTCCATGGGCGTGTCAACGCGCACGATGCAGGCAAAGGCCATCGCCGTACCATCCGGCCGCGTGACCGTGACCTCGACCTCGCGCGGGCTGGGGAGTCCCTCGGCAAGGTTCACGGGAGCGATGTCGAATGTCTCCTCGCCCGTGAGGCCCAGCGTGGCGGCATTCTCGCCCTCCTTGAACTGCAGCGGGAGCACTCCCATCTGCACCAGGTTGGAGCGGTGGATGCGCTCGAAGCTCTCGGCGATGACCGCGCGCACGCCAAGGAGCAGCGGACCCTTGCCTGCCCAGTCGCGGCTGGAGCCAGAGCCGTAAAGCTTGCCCGCGACCACCACCAGGGGCACGTCATGCTCGGCATAGTCCACGGCGGCATCGTAGATGCTCTTGACCTCGCCGTCGATAAAATCTCGGGTCCAGCCGCCCACGCGACCATCTGCCAGCACGTTCTTGAGCTTGACGTTGGCAAAGGTACCCCGAGCCATAACCTCGTGGTTGCCCCTGCGGCTACCGTAGGTGTTGAAGTCCTTCTGTGCCACGCCGTGCTCGGTGAGGTAGCGCGCGGCCGGGGAATCTGGCGCAATGGCACCGGCGGGCGAGATGTGGTCGGTGGTCACAAAGTCGCCGAGAAGCGCCAGGGTACGGGCGCCAGACACCTGGATGGTCTCGCGTTTGCGGGCGATGTCGAAGTACGGTGCACGGCGCACATACGTGGAGGAATCATCCCACGGGAAGGTCGAGGAGGACGAGGACTCGATGGCCTGCCAGGACGCGGAGCCCTCCTTGAGCGACCCCTGGGCGTCTGCAAAGAGGGACGGCGTGAGGGCGTGCGAGAGGACCTCGGCAACCTCGGCGTTGGAGGGAACCAGGTCTGTGAGCATCACGGGCTCACCGTTTGCGCCCGTGCCAACCGGCTCCTTGACAAGGTCCACGTCCATGGTGCCCACGAGCGAGTAGGCAACCACGTAGGCGGGCTGGCAGAGGTAGTTCTGGCTCACGTAGGGCGAGATGCGGCCCTCGAAGTTGCGGTTACCCGAGAGGACGCTCGTGAGCTCCATCTCGTCTGCGCGCTCGCGCAGGGCAGGATGGATGTCGCCGGAGTTGCCGATGCAGCTCATGCAGCCAAAACCGCAGGTGAAGAAGCCGAGCTTGGCAAGAGGTGCGGTAAGACCAGCGCGCTCGAGCAGGAGCTGCGTGGCGTGGCTGCCAGGGGCGAGGATCTTCTTCACCCAGGGCTTGGGCGCAAGGCCGCGCTCGACGGCGCGCTTGGCGAGAAGCCCCGCGGCAACCATCATTGCCGGGTCAGTCGCAGTGGTGCAGCTGGTGATGGCGGCAATGGCCAGCGCGCCGTGGTGCAGGTCATAGGCGTTGTTTCCGCACGTAACCGAGAAGGACTGGTCCAGGTCGCCGTGCCCGTTCTTCACAGCGCTCTGCTCAAAGCGCTCGCGCAGGCCGGCGATGCTCACGCGGTCATGCGGGCGCGAGGGCCCAGCAAGGCTCGGCTCAACTGTGCCAAGGTCGAGCGCGACCGTGCGGGCGTAGGTGCGGCCGGTCGTGGCGCCAAAGGTACCCTGGCGCTCAAGGTAGGCCTGGGCGAACGCCACGTCTTTGGGGTCGCGGCCGGTGAGCCTGAGATAGTCTAGCGTCTTCTCGTCAACCGGGAAGAGCGTGGTGGTGGCACCGTACTCCGGCGTCATGTTGGCGACACAGGAGCGCTGCGTGGCGGTGAGGGTTGCCACACCCTCGCCCGTCACCTCGACGAGGCAGCCGACGACGCCAGCCGCGCGCATGAGCTGCGCAACCGTGAGGGCAAGGTCCATGCCGGAGATGCCGTCGCGCAGGGCGCCGGTGAGCCTCAGCTCCACCACCGGCGGCACGAGCATCGAGATGGGCTGCCCCAGCGCCGCAGCCTCGGCCTCGATGCCGCCAACGCCCCAGCCCATGACGCCAACGCCGTTTGCCGTGGTGGTGTGCGAGTCGGTGCCCACAAGCGTGTCAAAGCAGGCCACGGGCTCATTAAGCGAAGAAAGCGCGTCGGTGGTCACCACGCGACAGAAGCGCTCGATGTTGAGCTGGTGGCAGATGCCGCCTCCGGGCGGGACGATCTCGACGTTGCCAAAGGACTCGCCGGCCCACTTGAGGAATGCGAAGCGCTCGTGGTTGCGCTTTGCCTCGAGCTCCTGGTTCTTCTCGCACGCGTCCCGCTCGCCAGCGACGTCAGCGATGACCGAGTGGTCAACGACAAGGGTGCAGGGAATGTGGGGGTTCACACGCGAGGGGTCGCCGCCACGGGCAACCATAGCGTCGCGCATGGAGGCAAAGTCGACAAAGACGGGCACGCCAGTGAAGTCCTGGAAGAGGACACGCGCAGGCATGAACTCGATCTCGGAGCCCTGCTTTCCGGCAAGGCCGGCCTCGACCACGGCATGCGCCTGGCGAACCGCGTCATCATCGGTGGCCGAGCGGCGCACGACGTTCTCAAGAAGCTCGACAAGGGCGCGGGGCAGACGATTGGCACCAGGAATGCCAGAGACGTTGTAGACAAGGGCGTCTCGTCCACCAGCAGAGATGCGGACGGGATGGCGAGCAGCGAGAACGGCGTCCCTAAACTCCCTGGTGTTTGACGTTCCTTCTGTGAGTGACATGGGTCTCCTCCAGTCTGTCCGCAAGGCGGGCGATGCCCCCGCCGGCATTGGCAAGGGCTATCGAGCGGTTGAAGAGCGTGTCGAAGAGGACGCACGAGAGCGTCCCCGCAACGACGACCAAGACACACATACTAGGCGTGAGAGGCGCAACCTTGAAGAAGGCACCAAAGACCGTACACCCGACGGCAACAATCGCGCCAACCGTAACGAGCAGCGCAGTGCGCAATGGCGTAAGTGGCTGCGAGATGCGCCAGATGAGTCGAATTCCCACGATTGCGACAAGCAGCATGCAGACGGTTGACGTCTGAGCAAAGGTCATGGGCATGATGCGCTCGGCGGCAAGCGCCACCACAAGCGCCACCGTGATGCCAGCCGACGCGGGGAGCGAACGCGCCAGCACATGTCCAAGGAAGCCGCCGCTCACGCGGTCGTGGTTTGGTTCAAGCGCAAGGACGAACGACGGAATGCCGATGATGGCAGCCGAGATAAGCGACATCTGTATGGGAATGAAGGGGTACGGCGGGAAGATGATGCACACTAGCGCGAGAACTGCCGTGTAGACGGTCTTGACGAGGAAGAGCGATGCTGAACGCTGCAGGTTGTTGATAGAACGACGCCCCTCGGCAACGACCTCGGGCATGTGGGAGAAGTCATTGTCGGCAAGGACGATCTCCGAGACGTTGCGAGCCGCGGCAGAGCCGGAGGCCACCGAGATTGAGCAGTCCGCCTCGCGCAGCGCGAGCACGTCGTTCACGCCGTCGCCAGTCATGGCAACCACGTGGCCGTCCGCGCGGAGGGCACGCACGAGCGAGCGCTTCTGCTCGGGTGTCACCCGACCAAAGACGTGGTAGCGGCGTGCGGCGGCAGCGAGGTCCTCATCGGTCTTAAGCGTCGTGGCGTCAACGGCTTGCTCCGCGTGGGGCACGCCCGCCCTTGCCGCGATGGCCGAGACGGTCGTAGGGTCGTCGCCAGAGATGACGCGCAGGTCAACGCCCTGCTCGATGAAGTAGCGCATGGTTTGTGGGGCCGTAGCGCGAAGCTCGTCCTGTATGCCGACCACGCCGAGAAGCGACGCCTTGCCAAGGGGAGCCCCCTCGGCGTCGAAGCCCGTGACCTCGCAGACAACAAGCACGCGCTCGCAGGGGTCAAAGCCGGCCGCAAGGTCTGTCGCCTGAGCCACGCCCGTCTCGTCCAGCACAAAGCGCGCGGCTCCAAGAACAAGGGCCTGGCCCTCTGACGTCACGCAGCCAGAGCACTTGCGCCGCGAGTTGAAGGGGACCACGCGCAGCGGAGCCCCTCCCCTCTCGACGCCAGCCTTGTTTGCGTAGGCGAGAAGCGCCTGCGCCGTGTCGTTTGCGTCACCCTCGGACGCGCGGACGACCTCTGCCAGTGCCTTGTCGACCTCTGACAGCGTGTGGCAAGGCGCTGGCTCGACGCGCGAGACCTCCATGCGGCCTGTGGTGATGGTCCCCGTCTTGTCGAGGCACAGAGTGTCGACGCGCGCAAGCGTCTCCACGCAATAGGTCTGCTGCACGAGGACCTTGCGCGATGCCAGCCGCGTAGTGGCAATGGCAAGGATGCTCGAGGTGAGCAGCACGAGCCCCTGCGGGATCATGCCCACCACGGCAGCGACGGCGGAGAGAATGGCGTCGTTGAGCGTCGCGCTGTCCATGAAGAGCGTGCGCAGGAAAAGACCGATGCCCAGCGGAAAGAGCGCGTAGGTGCCCAGCCGGATGATTACCCTCAGTGAGTCGAGGATCTGCGAGTGCACGGGCTTCACATACTTTGCCTCGGCGTTGATGCGCGCGGCGTAGCCCTCCTGCCCCACCTTGGTCACGCGGGCGAGAAGGTCGCCGGAGTCAATGAAGCTGCCACTCAAGAGTGTGTCGCCGGGACCCTTGGGAACGGGGCGGCTCTCGCCCGTGAGCAGGGACTCGTCCATCTGGACCTGGCCCCTGAGCACCACGGAGTCCGCAGGGACCTGCTCGCCGTGTGCCAGGAGGATGCAGTCGTCGAGCACCAGCTCGGAAGGGAGCAGCTCCACTACCTGGCCGTCACGCTTCACGCGGACGCGCTTCTCGGTAAGGATGGAGAGCTTGTCGACCATGCGCTTGGCCCGGATCTCCTGAAAGATGCCGATGACCAGGTTGCAGATGACCACGCCCATGAAAAGCAGGTTTCGCCACTGGCCCGTTATGGCAACGAGGATTGCCATGCCAACGTTGACACCGTTGAAGAGCGTGAACGTGTGCTCGGCCAGGATCTGGCGCACGGTCTTGGTCTTGACGTCGGTGTTGGCGTTGGTCTTCCCGGCAGCGATGCGCTCCTCGACCTCGGCGGAAGAGAGGCCCTCGACGTTTGTCGTGGGCGTTTCGTTGGTGGCAGATGTGGTATCGCGCGCCATGGTCTCCCCTCGATTGCGCTGCCGGCATGGCAGCAGGTGCCAAGCGCCTATTGTATGCGAGCCGCCCAAACGGGCGGCGGGTCGACTTAGGTGTTGTGGGCGAGTCGTGACGATGGCAATCTACGCTGACGGTAGCCAAGTTGAGATGTTTGCCTATAATCAAAGGCCGTTGGCCCCGTAGCTCAGTGGATTAGAGCGTTCGCCTCCGGAGCGAAAGGTCGTGGGTTCGAACCCCACCGGGGTCACCAGGTGTTTGCGCAGCCCAGGGTGCTTATCGTCCTGGGCTTTTTTGTAGCGCAACGAGGTCCTTCTCGGCTGTCTCTCTTCACTGTCCCTCTCGCCAGCCTCGCTGCGGTCTCTCTCGTCAGCCTCGCTGTTGTCACTCTCGGCGGCCCGTCACCGTCCCTCTCGGCGGAGTTTAGCTCCTTTTCTTAAAAACGTCATGAGTTACCTGGGCAAACGTCAATTCGTTTTAAGAAAAGGAGCTAATCTCCGTAGTGGGAGCTCCAAAAACCACCTTGGAGTACGAGTCGCGGTTGCATACGCATGTGTACAGACCAAAACGCGCACGAGAACAACCGCCGCAGCGATGTTTACCGCAGAGATTAGCTCCATTTCTTAAACGACCCCGACGTTTGCCCAGTTGACACGAAGACGTTTTAAGAATAGGAGCTAATCTCCGAGAAGAGAGCGAGGAGCGGCCGAGAAACGCCTCGAGCGCGGGCAAGCAAGCCCCTTAGAAAGCCCCGGTAAGCGACACGGTAATAGTTCACCTTTGTTAACGCCGCAGGCACAAGCCCTGCAAAGGGACTCCTCCGTGGTAGCATTCCAATCCCTATGCGACAAGACGGCCGCTGCCCACACGCGGCCTCGGAAAGGCATGCCACCATGATTGCAGTAGTTAAAGAGACGGCCACCCAAGACCAGCTTGACCACTTCGTCAAGTGGATCGAAGGGCGCGGCTTCAAGACCAACGTGTCCCAGGGCGACAACGAAACCATCGTCGGCATCATTGGCGATACCACCCAGATTGACCCCTTCCTCCTCGAGTCGATGGACATCATCGAGCGCGTCCAGCGCGTCTCGGAGCCCTTCAAGAAGGCCAACCGCAAGTTCCACCCCGAGGATACGGTGGTTGACTGCGGCCACGGCGTGAGGATCGGCGGCGGCAACTTCCAGGTCATCGCCGGCCCCTGCTCCGTGGAAGGCAAGAACCTCTTCGAAATAGCGCGTGCCGTCAAGGCCTCCGGGGCAACCATGCTCCGCGGCGGCGCCTACAAGCCCCGTACCAGCCCGTACTCCTACCAGGGCATGGGCGAGAGGGGCCTCGACCTTCTCGTCGAGGCGTCCGCCGAGCTTGACATGCCCATCGTGACCGAGGTCATGGACCCGCGCGACGTCCAGCTCTTCCTCGACAAGGGCATCGACGTCATGCAGATTGGCGCCCGCAACGCCCAGAACTTCTCCCTGCTGCGTGAGGTTGGCAAGACCCAGGTGCCAGTGCTTCTCAAGCGCGGCCTCTCCGAGACCATCGACGAGCTCCTCATGGGCGCCGAGTACATCATGAGCGAGGGGAACCCCAACGTGATTCTCTGCGAGCGCGGCATCCGCACCTTTGAGACGCGGACGAGAAACACCTTCGACGTAAACGCGATTCCCGTGCTTCACCACCTCTCCCACCTGCCGGTTGTTGGCGATCCCAGCCACGCCACGGGCTACACGCGATACGTCCGTCCTGCAGCCTATGCGGCAACGGCGGCGGGTGCCGACGGCCTCGAGATCGAGGTTCACAACAACCCCAGCGAGGCGTGGTCCGATGGCGCGCAGGCGCTCACGCCCGCACAGTTCGACGATGCCATGCGCCGCATCCGCCTTATCCGCGAGGCAGTGACGGCACCCGTCGAGGAGGAGAAGTAAATGGCCGAGAAAGACCAGGCCGCCCTCTCCCCCACCTTTGTCCCAGACCGCGTGGGCGTTGTGGGCCTGGGCCTCATGGGCGGCTCGTTTGCCAAGGCGCTCGCGGCTGCGGGGCGCGAGGTGTACGGATGGAACCGCACGCACTCCGTCACCGAGATGGCAGAGATAGAGACCATTGCCGGCGAGCTCACCGACAAGACGATCCCCACCTGCGAGCTCATCATCCTCGCGGGCTACCCCCAGGTGAGCATAGACTGGCTGGGAGAGATGGCCAACCTCATCTCGCCGGGTGCCATCGTCATCGACACCGTAGGCGTCAAGCGCATCATCTGCGAGCGCTGCGGCAAGATCTCCGAGGGCCAGCCCTGGACCTTCGTGGGCTGCCACCCCATGGCAGGCACCCAGTACTCCGGATTTGCGCACGCCCGCGCGAACATGTTCCACAACGCGCCCATGGTCGTGGTGCCACCTCAGATGGACGACTTCGAGCGCGTGGCCATCCTGGAGCGCCTGAAGCACCTGCTCGAGCCGTGCGGCTTTGGCTCGTTCACGCTCTCGACCGCCGAGAACCACGACCGCATGATTGCCTACACCTCGCAGCTCGCACACGTGGTTTCCAATGCCTACGTCAAGAGCCCCACGGCACAGGAGCATAAGGGCTTCTCGGCCGGCTCGTACAAGGACCTCACGCGTGTGGCGCGCCTCAACGCCCCCATGTGGACCGAACTCTTCCTTGACAACGCCGATAACCTCTCGCGCGAGGTAGGTACCATCATCGAGAATCTCCAGGCCTACAAGGACGCCATCGACGCCCGCGATGCCGAGAAACTCCAGACGCTACTCGCGGAGGGCGACCGCCTCAAGAGGGAGGCCGAGGCCCGATGAGCGAGACCCACGTCATCCCCGTACACACGCCCTCCCGCTCGTACGAGGTCCACGTTGGCCGCGGGCTTCTCGGTTCAGCGGGCTCTCTTGTCGCCAAGGCATGCCCCAAGGTCACGCATGTTGCCCTCGTCTCGGACTCAAACGTGGCGCCGCTCTACGCGAAGCCAGTCGAGGAGTCACTTGGGGCAGCGGGCATTGCGGTCTCGACCATCATCTTCCCCGCGGGCGAGGAGCACAAGCGCCTCTCGACTTTGGGGGACATCCTCGAGCGCATGGCGCAGGCGGGCCTCACGCGCTCAGATGCCGTCGTTGCCGTTGGCGGAGGCGTTACCGGTGACATGGCCGGCCTTGCCGCAGCCCTGTACCAGCGTGGCATTCAGGTAGTTCAGGTACCCACGTCGCTCCTCGCGATGGTCGACTCGTCCGTGGGCGGCAAGACCGCCGTAGACCTAGAGGCCGGCAAGAACCTTGCCGGCGCCTTCCTGCAGCCGTCGCTGGTTGTGGCCGACATCGACTGCCTGGCCACCGTCTCGCCCGAGTTGCTGCGCGACTCGTGCGGCGAGATGATCAAGCACGGCGTGCTTGCAGATGAGAAGCTCTTTGACCAGCTGCGTGAGGACCCCGTGTGCGCGCCTGGCTTTGACCCAGACAAGCTCGTGGACATCGTTGCCAGAAACGTCCAGATCAAGCGCGACGTGGTCGACGCGGACGAGCAGGAGCACGGGCGTCGCCAAACGCTCAACCTTGGTCACACCATCGGTCACGCCATCGAGGCGGCAAGCAACTTCAGGCTAGGCCACGGGAGCTGCGTCGCTGCAGGCCTCTGCTGCGTTGCCCGCGCCTCCGCACGCCTTGGCTGGTGTGAGCAGAACGTCGCAGACCGCATCGTGGCCTGCGTCGAGGCCTACGGGCTTCCCACCAACACGGACATCGACCACGAAACGCTCCTCGAGTACGCGGCACGCGACAAGAAGCGCCGCTCGGACGGCGTGACCCTCGTGGTGCCCACGCGCATTGGCGCAGTCGAGCTGCGCAAGGTCTCGCTTGAGGAGCTTCGCCACGTGATCGACCTCGGCTGCGGGGAGTAGCGCATGGACGTGACCATCCACCCTGCACCGCTTCACGGCACCATTCCTGCCATCGCCTCGAAGTCGATGGCCCACAGGCTGCTCATCATGGCAGCGCTCTGCCCTGGGACCACAGACATCAACTGCAACGCGACCTCCAAGGACATCCAGGCCACCGTCAGTTGCCTGGAGGCGCTCGGCGCACGCATCGCGAGCACGCGCCTGGGCTTTAGGGTGAACCCGCTTCCGGGCACAAGCGCCACAGACAACATCCGTCAAGCCATACCTGGAGCACACCTCGACTGCGGCGAGTCCGGCTCGACGCTTCGGTTCATGCTGCCCATCGTCGCCGCGCTCGGCCGAGGTGGCAGCCTCGACGGCCACGGTCGCCTTGCCGACCGCCCGCTCTCGCCCCTCTACGAGGAGCTCGTCTGCCACGGTGTCACGCTCTCTACGCGCGGAAAGCTCCCACTCGAGGTTTCGGGCACGCTCCTGCCGGGCCGCTTCTCCATTCCCGGCAACGTCTCGTCCCAATTCGTGAGCGGCCTGCTCATGGCCGCCCCGCTCCTCTCGGCGCCAAGCGAGATTGTGGTCACCGAGCCCGTGGAGTCGCGCTCCTACATCCGCCTCACCATTCGAGCGCTTGCCGAGTTTGGCATCGACGTGGGCGTAACGCACGAGACCGTTGACGGCAACCGTGCCACGGTCCTCTCGGTTTCCCCTGCGCGCAGCGCCGTGTCGCCGGGCACCGTTACGGTCGAGGGCGACTGGTCGAACGCCGCCTTCTGGCTTGCGGCGGGGGCCATCGCGGGGGGCGTCTCCGTGAGCGGGCTCGACCTCGCGAGCGCCCAGGGGGACCGCACCATCTTGGCCTGCGCTGCCGCGTTTGGCGCCCGCGTGAGCCGCTCAGGAAACGTTGCCTCCACAACGCCAGACACGCTGCGCGGCCGCACCATCGACGTGCGAGACACACCGGACCTCGTGCCTCCGCTGGCCGCTATCGCCGCCAATGCCTCGGGCACCACGGTCATCGCCAACGCCGGGCGCCTTCGCCTCAAGGAGTCTGACCGCCTGAGCACCGTGAACAAGGCCCTCACGGCCATGGGGGCCAGCATCGAGGAAGAGCCTGACGCCCTTGTCATCCACGGCAACGGCTCGCTTTCCGGCGGTACCGTCGACGCGGCGAACGACCATCGCATAGCCATGATGGCCGCCATCGCCGGTGCCAATGCCATCGGCCCCACAACCATCCGCGGCGCCGAGTGCGTCGCAAAGTCATACCCACGCTTCTTCGAGGACTTCCGAACCCTCGGAGGGATTGCAGAGGAAGGCTAGAGATGCCCTCAAGCTTTGGACAGACGCTCCGCGTCACGTTGTTCGGCCAGTCTCACTCCCCCGCCATCGGGTGCGTGGTCGAGGGCCTGCCCTCGGGGCTCGTCGTTGACCAGGATGCCCTTGCCGCCTTCATGGCTCGACGCGCCCCTGGCCAGGGAAGCTGGACCACGCCCCGCCGCGAGGAGGACCGCCCACGCATCGTGAGCGGCCTCAACGTTCATGGCGCCACCTGTGGAGCGCCGCTCGCCGCCGTCATCGAGAACACCAACACGCGCTCGGGCGACTACGACAACCTCCTCAAGGTACCCCGCCCCGGCCACGCCGACCTCACCGCATGGGAGAAGTGGCACGGCAACCAGGACGTTCCCGGAGGCGGGCACTTCTCCGGGCGGCTCACCGCACCCCTGTGCGTCGCTGGCGGCATTGCCCTCCAGGCGCTCGCGGCACGCGGGGTGCGCATTGGCGCCCACCTGCTCTCCGTTGCCAACGTGGAAGACGAGCGCTTCGACGCCCTCGACAACTCCCCCGCGTCGCAGGCACACCTTGCCGAGCAGCTCGACATCCTCGCTTCCGGCCCGCGCTTCCCCACGATAGACGCCGAGGCCGGCACGCGCATGCTCGCCGCGATCGACGATGCCCGCCGAAGCCTCGACTCCGTCGGCGGCGTCATCGAGTGCGTTGCCTGCGGCATGCCCGCAGGCGCCGGCTCGCCCATGTTCGACGGCATCGAGAACATGCTGGCTCGCGCTGCGTTTGGCATCCCAGCCGTCAAGGGCATCGAGTTTGGCCGCGGCTTCGAGGTGGCACGCCTCCATGGCAGCGAGAACAACGACCCTTACGAGATGCGCGAGGGCGTGCCCACCCCCAAGACCAACAATGCCGGTGGCATCCTCGGCGGCATTACCACCGGGGCTCCCGTTCTCTTTAGGATTGCGATGAAGCCCACCTCGTCCATCGCGCGCGAGCAGGACTCCGTCGACCTCGAGAGCGGCGCAAACGCCAAGCTCAGCGTACACGGCCGGCACGACCCGTGCGTGGCGACGCGCGCCGTCCCCGTGGCCGAGGCAATATGTGCCCTCGTGCTTCTCGACGCCTTGCTCAGCTATCCGGCCGAGTAGCCTGCCGCCAAGCGCCTTAGACATACCAGAAAGAACCGGAGATGCACCCCATGGAAGACCTCTCGGACATCCGTCATGAGATCGACGACATAGACAACGCCATCCTCGACCTGTTCCAGCAGCGCATGGACTGCGCGGAGCGCGTGGCCGCCTACAAGCGCGCCAACAACCTCCCCGTACTCGACCGCTCCCGCGAGCGCGAGCACATGGCCGCCCTTGCGGGAAAGGCCCCAGAGGACCTGCGAACCTACACCGAGGTCCTCTTCCAGCTCCTCATGGAGGCCTCGCGCGCGCGGCAGGGGCAGCGACTGGCGCAAGAGCACGCGCCCCAGACGCTTGCGGCAATCGACCGCGCTTGCGAGACGACCCCGGGGCTCTTCCCGCGCGAGGCCTACGTTGCCTGCCAGGGCGTCGAGGGCGCCTACTCGCAGTTTGCGGCAGACCGCATCTTCAAGCACCCGCTCATCTCGTACTTCGAGTCCTTCGAGGGGGTCTTCCGGGCAGTCGAGACGGACTTCTCGCGCTATGGCGTACTTCCCATTGAGAACTCCACCGCCGGCTCCGTGAACAAGGTCTACGACCTCATGATGCAGCACGACTTCCACATCGTGCGCACCACACGCGTCAAGATCGACCACAACCTCCTGGCCAAGCCGGGCACCGCGATCGAGCAGATCCATGACGTATATAGCCATGAGCAGGCCATCAACCAGTGCGCCGGCTTCATCGAGCGCATGGGGCTCACGCCGCACGTAGTCGAGAACACGGCCATGGCTGCCAAAAGCGTGGCAGACAGCGACCGCACGGACGTGGCGGCCCTCTCGAGCCGCGCGTGCGCCCAGCTCTACGGCCTCGACGTGCTCATGCGCGACGTCCAGGATCGAGACGACAACTACACGCGCTTTGCCTGCATCTCTAAGTCCCTCGAGGTCTACCCGGGCGCGGACCGCACATCCCTCATGATCGTGGTGGACCACCGCCCGGGCACGCTCTTCAAGGTGCTCGCGAAGTTCTACGCCCTCGACATCAACATCATCAAGCTTGAGAGCCGCCCGATCCCTGGACGCGACTTCGAGTTCATGTTCTACTTCGATGTGGAGTGCCCGGTCACGGCACCGGAGTTCCGCACGCTCATGGCGACCATTGGGGACGCCTGCGAGGAGTGCCGCTACCTTGGCAGCTACTCGGAGGTGCTGTAGATGACCAGCACACCTGCCCGGCAGCCGCAAGCCACTACGGCGCCCTTCGGCCTTCTCGGCCGAAAGCTCGGCCACAGCTGGTCGCCGCGCATCCACACCACCCTGGGAAGCGTCCCCTACGAGCTCTTTGAGCGCGAGCCCGAGGAGGTGGAGCCGTTCGTCCGCGAAGGCTCGTGGCGCGGCATCAACGTGACCATCCCCTACAAGCGAGACGCTGCGCGCCTGGCAGACGAGCGCTCGCCCCGCGTTGAGCGCCTGGGCGCGGCCAACACCCTGGTCCGCCGCCCCAATGGCAGCATCTACGCCGAGAACACCGACGTACTGGGCTTCTCGCTCATGCTCCAGCGTTTCTGCGAGCGCAGGCTGGGCACAACTGCACAGGCGCTGCTCTCCGGCAAGCCCGCACTCGTACTGGGAAGCGGCGGTGCCAGCGCCGCCGTCCAGGCGGCTCTCGAGGACGCGGGGGCGCAGGTCTCCGTCATCTCGCGCTCCGGCGAGGACACGTACCAGACGCTGACCGAGCGCCATGCGGACGCGGTTCTCGTAGTCAACGCAACGCCCGTGGGGATGTATCCCAACTGCCCCGCGACTCCCGTGCCCGAGAAGGACCTCGCGCGGCTCAAGAGCCTCGCCGGCGTGCTCGACGTGATCTACAACCCCACGCGCACGGGCATCGTGCTTGCGGCAGAGTGCCTGGGCATTCCCGCCGAGACGGGCCTTTCCATGCTGGTAGCACAGGCACTGCGGTCGAGCGAGCTCTTCCAGGGCCGCCAGCTGGACGTCTCCCTCGTAGACCAGATCGAGGCCCAGATCCTCTCAGAGACGGGCAACGTCGTTCTCATCGGCATGCCGGGCTGCGGCAAGACCACCACGGGCAAGCGCCTGGCGCGCATGCTTGGAAGGCCTTTCGTCGACATCGACGACGCCATCGAGGCAGGTACGGGAGAGAGCGCCGCACACATCATAAGCACCAGGGGCGAGCAGGAGTTCAGGCGTGTCGAGTCCAAGGTCACGGGCGAGTACGGCGCGCGTTCGGGGCTGGTGATTGCCTGCGGCGGTGGCGTGGTCACGGTGCCTGCCAACTACGACCTCCTCCACCAGAACGGCACTATCGTTTTCATCGACCGCCCCATAGCGGAACTCGAGACTGCAGGACGTCCCGTCTCTGCCACCAAAGGCGTTGAGAAGCTCGCCCGTGAGCGCATGGATATCTATCGTGCCTGGTCAGACATCACAATCTCCTCGATGGGGTCTCCTGCCGGAAACGCCCACGCGATAAGGAACCAGCTTGGCCTCTAGCGCAACTCGCAACGCCAACCGAAAATGGGCAACGTCTACGGAGTCATGACCAACCAAACACCGTGACGTGCCTGCGATAGCCCTAT
The DNA here is from genome assembly GCF_001494635.1 of Tractidigestivibacter scatoligenes. Lineage (GTDB taxonomy): Bacteria > Actinomycetota > Coriobacteriia > Coriobacteriales > Atopobiaceae > Tractidigestivibacter > Tractidigestivibacter scatoligenes. The sequence goes on from NZ_LOJF01000009.1 coordinate 235,328, forward strand.
ACTCTGCTCAACACATTTAAACAAGTGGGGCAGCGATGGAAGACCTTGGGGAGAAGGCCTTTTTGAGCAGTGCGCCGCAAGAAGAAAGGGTTTGGCGCAAATGGCAAAGACGGATGTCGCCGAGCAGGTCCTCGACGCCCTTGGTGGCAAGGACAACGTGAAGGCGAACGACATCTGCATGACAAGGCTCAGGATTCTCACCGAGGAACCGGACCTTATCGACCTTAACAGGCTCCGCTCCATCAGGGGTGTCCTTGGCACCGTGCGTCGCGGCTCAAACGGTGTCGAGATTGTCTTTGGCCCCGGCTCCATTAACGAGGTCAGCAATGACATTGTGCGCCTTACCGGCATCGAACCCAGCTACTCCGCCTTCCGCGACTCTTCCTCTGCCCCAGAGGACTCCATTAGCGTGCAGATCAACGGCCACGCGCCCATCCCAAAGGCGGTCCGTGCGGCGGTTGCCGCAAAGAAAACGCTGGCCTCAGCACACGTTGATGCCCCCGCAGCCGATGATGACGACTCGGATGACATGGAGGAGCTCGCCTCGCTCCTCGAGGCAACGGATGCAGCTAGTGCAAACCGCCTCCTGGTGGTCAACGGTCCCAACATCAACATGCTCGGCGTGCGCGAGCCCAAGATCTACGGCCGCAAGACATATGCCGACCTCGTGCGCCTTTGCCGTAAGGCCGCTCGTGAGGCGGGCTTCTCGGAGTGCCGCTGCTTCCAGTCCAACCACGAGGGGGACCTCGTCGACGTGATTCAGGCCGCCTACGGCGAGTTCGACGGCATTGTCATCAACCCCGCCGCCTACACGCACACTTCGGTGGCGCTGCTCGACGCGCTCAAGTCCGTGGCGCTCCCCACAATCGAGGTCCACATCTCGAAGGTCGACGAGCGTGAGGACTTCCGCCAGGTCTCCTACGTGCGTGCGGCGTGCTTCGAGACCATCGTTGGCATGGGACTCGACGGCTATCGCAAGGCAATCAAGGATATGGCGGCCTACCTCCGCGAGCACAAGGGTGCCGAGAAAAACTAGCTAGGCGCACACAAAAGCGCAGCTGCTATCGCACCATGGGGTTGCAGCACCACGTCCCGGACTCGCTTACCAGCCAGTCCACGGGCACGTCATGCTCGTCTCTTGGCAGTGGGTTCCCCGAGAGCTGCCGCGAGCGTACCAGCGCGACCTTCTCGCCAGGGTAGAACGCAAGGAACCTGTCGTAGTAGCCGCCACCGTAGCCAATGCGGTAGCCATCGGCGTCAAACACAAGGCCAGGAACAATGCACAGCGAGCCCACCATCTGCGGTGGCGTGAGGGGACGTCCGCAGTCCGGCGAAGGCTCCATGAGCCCGCGAAGACCTGGCTCGAGGTCATCCTCAGAGGAGATCACGTAGAAGTCAAGCGAATGGAAGCGGCGACAGCGCGGGACGGCAACCTGTTTGCCAGCTGCCCAGGCGGCCTGCATGAGCGCGTGGGTGTCTACCTCGCTCCCAAACGAGACATAGGTGAGGATAAGACGCGCATTCTTCCAAGCAGAAAGTTCCTCAAGCCCAAGCAGAATGCGTGCGTCTGTGGCAGCACGAACTGAAGCGCCCATACGGGTGCGGATGCGCACGTACTCCGCACGGAGAGCGGTCTTGCCAGCGTCTGATCCTTGGGAACTCGCCACCGCATCCTCCTTCTCCCGTAGGCACCACTTTACCTCATTATGCTTCTCACCTTGGCATCATTGCCAATCTCGCAACCATGCAGCAAGCGAGTGGTCTTAAATGCCAGCTGTACAGGTACTTATATTTCGCAAACCCCGCAAGGAGAAAGCGGCGGGTTGCCGTAAGATTGACATTTGCGAACATACGCGCCGCCCGGCGGCACTAACACGCGAAGGACCAGGAGAGACATCATGCCCAACGAGGGAAGCTACGAAGCCGCACTCAAGCGCAGCGACCAGATTCAGGCCGACCTGCCCCAGCACCCGGAGAACTACACCATGCTCACGGGTGACAGGCCCACTGGCCGCCTGCACCTAGGCCACTACTTTGGCACCATCAAGGAGCGTGTGCGCCTCCAGGACCTGGGCGTCAACACCAACATCATCATTGCGGACTACCAGGTGATCACGGACCGCGACACCACCGAGCACATCCGCGACAACGTGTACAACATGGTCATCGACTACCTTGCCTGTGGCATCGACCCAGAGAAGACCATGATATTCACCCACTCCGCCGTCCCGGAGGAGAACCAGCTCATGCTGCCGTTCCTCTCGCTGGTGACCGAGGCCGAGATGGAGCGCAATCCCACTGTGAAGGCAGAGCAGGCGGCCTCCGGCCACGCGCTCACGGGGCTACTTCTCACCTACCCCGTGCACCAGGCGTGCGACATCCTCTTCTGCAAGGGCAACATCGTGCCCGTGGGGCGTGACCAACTCCCCCACATCGAGATTACCTCGAAGATCGCCCGTCGCTTCAACGAGCGCTACGGCAAGGTCTTTCCCGAGGTCGCAGGGCTTCTCACCTCGACGCCGCTCCTGCCCGGCCTTGACGGCCGCAAGATGAGCAAGTCCTACGGCAACGCCATCTCGCTCTCGATGACCGCTGAGGAGACCGCCAAGCTCATAAAGAAGTCGAAGACCGACTCCGAGCGCAATATCACTTTCGACCCCGAGGGGCGCCCCGGAGTCTCGGCGCTGCTCACCACGGCCGGCATCTGCAGCGGCCGCGACCCCAAGGAGATCGCAGACGAGATTGGCATGGGCGGCGCAGGCCAGCTCAAGCGCTACACCACCGAGGTGGTAAACGAGTACTTTGCTCCCATCCGCGAGCGCCGCGAGAAGCTCGCCGGGGACCTCGACTACGTGAAGGATGTTCTCCACGACGGCAACCGCCGTGCGAACGAGATAGCGCACGAGACCCTGAACGAGGTCCGCGAGGCCATGGGCATGGTGTACTAGGATCCAGCACAAAGAATTCTGGCAAGGCAAGCTACCTCGGAGTTAGCTCCGGGGTAGCTTTCATATGCGAAAGCACATAGGCAGGTGCGCACACGTAGATGCGTCCCCGTTCGTCCATGAGGTTGCAGCAGCGCTTGGGCCTCCCGTTCATGCCGACGAACCGGTAGCGGCGGCAGCGCACCACAAGCTCGGAACCCACGAGGGGCTCCACCTCGGAGCGCGGGACCTCGGGCACCCTGCTGGCCGGCTCGCGCCGCGTGGCGCGAACGTCCGTGCCGTACGCCTCGTTGACCCTGGCGGCAGCCTCGCGGAAGCGTTCCCCGTGGTCGAAGCAGCCTGGGAGCGTGTGGATGAGCTCGTGGTAGAGGACGTCTCGCACCTGAGCGTCGGTCTTGCACGCATCGACGGAGCACGAGATCTGGAAGAGCGGCCTGCACCCGCCGCGCAGCTTCTTGCAGCTGCCAATACGCGAGCGGTTGTGCGTGAGCCTCACGGAAGGAAGGTACTCGCGCGGAGAGAGACCAATGCGCCGCAGGCAGATGGCACAATCCGCAAGAAGGGTGTCGAACCTCTCCTGCATTCCAGCATCAACCACAGGTTGCCCCCACGAATGTATGTGCTCTTCCCAGGCGCCGCCGCTGCATGCCACTACGCTCAAACGGCCAACGATAACGGAATGCGGGGGTTGGGCTTTCTCTCGGAGGGCGTGTCCTTGATGTCCTTCGCCCTCAGAGGGAAAGCCCAACCCCCGCCCCACAGCTACGTTTGCCTACTTGAGCGTCGCGTACATCACGGCCTTAATCGTGTGCATGCGGTTCTCGGCCTCATCGAAGACGCGAGAGCGAGGCCCCTCGAAGACCTCGTTTGTGACCTCCATCTCGGCAAGGCCGAACTTCTCGTAGATGTCCTCGCCAATGGTGGTGTGGCGGTCGTGGAAGCTGGGGAGGCAGTGCATGAAGATGGCATCGGGGGCGGCCTTTGCCATCACGTCAGCGGTGACCTGGTAGGGCTTGAGGAGCTTGATGCGCTCGGCCCACAGGCTGTCAGGCTCGCCCATCGAGACCCAGATGTCGGTGTAGATGACGGAAGCGTTGCGCGCGCCCTCGTCCACGTCTTCAGTGAGGGTGATGGTGGAGCCGTTCTCGGCGGCAATGGCGCGGCACTGCTCGACAAGCTCGGGCGCGGGCATCTGCTTCTCGGGCCCGCAGGCGCAGAAGTCGATGCCAAGCTTCGCGCACACCACCATGAGGGAGTTGCCCACGTTGTTACCGGCATCGCCCATGAAGGTGAGCTTGCGGCCGGAGAGGTCGTTACCAAACTCCTCGCGCATGGTGAGGACGTCGGCGAGCATCTGCGTGGGGTGGAACTCGGTGGTAAGGCCGTTCCACACGGGAACGCCTGCGTAGTCTGCGAGCGTCTGTACGATGGACTGCGCGTAGCCGCGGTACTCGATGCCGTCGAACATGCGGCCAAGCACGCGGGCGGTGTCCTCGATGGACTCCTTCTTGCCCATCTGGCTAGAACCGGGGTCGAGGTAGGTCACGCCCATGCCAAGGTCACGGCCGGCGACCTCGAAGCTGCAGCGCGTGCGGGTGGAGGTCTTCTCGAAGAGCAGGACGATGTTCTTGCCCTCGAGGTAGCGGTGCGGCTCGTGCGCGTGCTTCTTGGCCTTGAGGTCTGCAGAGAGGTCGAGGAGGTAGCGAATCTCCTCAGGCGTGAAGTCCAGCAGCTTAAGGAAGTTGCGTCCAGAGAGGTTAACGGCCATGGATGGTCCTTTCTTCCCGCACGCGGGATGAGATTGTGGTGCCCGTTGCGCAAGGCAGCAAGACAAAGTCTAAACCCTCATTTGGACGAGAAGACAGCCGCCCGCCTACTTCACGGCATCCCTCCAGAACGCCATGCTCATGCAGTGCGGGCCGCCACGACCGCGCGAAAGCTCCGCCGAAGGAATCTCCAGGAGGTTCACGCCTGCGTGATAGAGGATGTCGTTGGTGACGGCGTTGCGCTGGTAGACCATCACCGTGCCGGGACGCACCGCAAGGGTGTTTGAGCCGTCGTTCCACTGCTCGCGGGCGGCGGCAATGGGGTCGTCTCCGCCGCACTTGATAAGGCGAACGGCAGAAAGCCCCAGCGCGCTGGCCAGCACCTGGTCCAGCGTCCCCTCCATCTGGGAGATGCGGGTCTCGCCCTCATGTGCCCCACGCGTGATGGAGAAGACCTTGAGCGTTCCCAGAATACCGGGGTGAACCGTGAAGGTGTCGACGTCAACCTGCGTGAAGACGGTGTCGAGGTGCATGAAGGAGCGCTTATGCGGAATCGAGAAGGCATAGACGGCGCGCACCTGGGACTTCTCGCTCCACAGCAGGTGTTTGGCAAGCCGGTCGATTGCCGCCGGCTGCGTGCGCTCGGAGATGCCCACGCCAATCACGCTGGCACTCAGCACCAGGATGTCACCGCCCTCGATGTGGTAGGGACTCGCCGGGTCGTACCAGATGGGTACATGCGAGTACTCGGGGTGATACGTAAAGAGGTAGCGGCCAAAGAGGGACTCACGGCGCCTCGTCGCCGAGCGCATGCGGTTGAGGCTCACGCCAGAACCAATGACCGAGAAGGTGTCGCGCGTGAAGTAGACGTTGGGGATAGGATCCACAAGGATGGGGTTCTCGTCTCCTCCGCCCGCCTCCATCACGTCTGCAAGCGAGGCGTCCTTAACCGAGGCCAGGTCGACCTCATCGGCACGCACGCCGGTGATGGCCTTCTCGACAAGCTCGAGGGGGTCGTCGATGTCCTCCAGGCGCTGGCGCACGGCCTCGCGCACGCCGGGCCCGTCTATGCCGCACTCGGCCACATAGTCGCGAACGAACGACTCGCGCGCCATGGGGTTTGCAGCCAGCGCCTCCGCCACGAGCTGATCGAGGTAGAGCACCTCGACACCTTCGTCACGAAGCATCTGAGCAAAGCGGTCGTGCTCTGCCTGGGCGGTCTCCAGAAACGGGATGTCATCAAAGAGGAGGCGGCCGATGTTGTCAGGCGAAAGGTTGAGAAGCTCGTCACCCGGGCGGTGGAGCATGACCTTGCGAAGCTCGCCTATCTCGGAGCAAATGTTGAGGCCCGTTGTCATCGCATCCTCCGTAATGCTTTCGTAAGCATCTTCTCGCCTCCTAAACGATACCCCATGAGAGCCGGATAAGTCATTTTGAGCCCTGCTAGAATCAGGACCAGAACAATCAATCCATTCGCGCGGAGCCGCGCACGGGGAGGAATGGCCATGTCGGAGCAGCAGAAGGCGCCGTCGGAGAATGCGGAGTCCAAGAAGGTCAAGGCACGCGACAACGCCCTCGAGAAGGCGGCCGCGGCGTTTGCCGATGACGCCACCGAGAAGGACGAGACGGGCGCCCGCCGCAAGCGCGACTTCTCCTACACACAGAACCGCGAGCTCAGCTGGCTGCGCTTCGACTGCCGCGTGCTCGACGAGGCGTTTGACGAGACGGTCCCCCTCTTCGAGCGCCTCAAGTTCTGCGCCATCTTTGGCTCAAACCTCGACGAGTGGTTCATGATCCGCATCGGCGGACTCTCCGACCTCGCCTCGCTCAAGAACCAGCCGCGCGACAACAAGTCAAACAGGACACCAGCCGAGCAGCTCGACGACGTCTTTGCCGCCCTGCCGGCAGACGTCGCGCGTCAGCAGGAGGCGCTCTCCCTGGTGGAGGGCGAGCTTGCCTCCCACGGCCTTCAGCGCGTGACGCCCGACGCGTACACGCCGGAGGACCGCGACGCCCTCTCGAAGTACTTCGACTCTAGGCTTGCCCCCATCATCTCCCCCATGGTCGTTGACCCCCGCCACCCCTTCCCCAACCTGAGGAACGGCCGCCTGTTTGTGGCATGCACGTTGAACGGCCCCGACGAGACGGGCGTCCTGGGCATCATTGAGGTGCCCGCCTCAGAGTCGCGTGTGGTGGAGCTGCCCTCCGGTGCCAGGACCTTCCGCTACACCCTCATCGAGGACGTCATGCGCACCTTCCTCGACCGCAGCTTTGGCGACTACGTTCCCAAGAAGTCAGCGGTGCTGCGCGTCACGCGCAACGCCGACATCGACCCCGATGGCGAGGGAGTCGAGGAGGAAGAGGACTACCGTCAGCATATGAAGAAGATCCTCAAGCTGCGCCAGCGCCTGCAGCCGGTGCGGCTCGAGGTCTCCGGCGAGCTTGGCCGCAAGTGGGAGGCGCTTGTCACGCAGGAGCTTGGCCTAGAGGAACGCCGCGTCTTCCACGTGGGCATGCCGCTTGACCTAGGCTACGTCTATGGCCTCGAGGCAAAGATCCCCGACTGGGCCCACGCCGACGTTGTCTTCCCGCCCTTCGAGCCCCAGCCCTCCCCCATGGTCGACCCAAAGCTCCCCATGCGCGGCCAGGTGGAGGACCACGACGTCCTTCTCACCTACCCGTACGAGAGCATGTCTCCGCTGCTCCGCCTTGTGCGCGAGGCCTCCTCGGACGACCAGTGCATCTCGATCAAGATCACGCTCTATCGTGTGGCAAAGAGCAGCCACCTGTGCGAGAGCCTCATCGCCGCCGCCGAGGCAGGCAAGGACGTCACCGTCCTCATGGAGCTGCGCGCTCGCTTTGACGAGGAGAACAACATTGCCTGGGCCGAGCGACTGGAGGACGCCGGCTGCACCGTGATCTACGGCTCCGAGGGCTTCAAGTGCCACTCGAAGATCTGCCAGATCACCTACCACGACAACGCTGGCATCAGCCGCATCACCTGCCTCGGCACGGGCAACTTCAACGAGAAGACCGCCAAGCTCTACTCGGACTTCATGCTCATGACGGCCAACCCCACCATTGGCGCGGACGGCAACACGTTCTTCCGCAACCTCTCGCTGGGCAACCTCCGCGGCTCCTACCAGCTGCTGGGAGTGGCTCCGGCAAGCCTCAAGCCGCTCGTGATGCGCGGCCTTGACCGCGAGATCGAGCGCGCACGTGCCAACCAGCCCGCGCAGGTCTTCCTCAAGATGAACTCCCTCACCGACCGCGACGTGATCGACAAGATCGCCGAGGCGTGCGAGGCCGGCGTGCGCGTGCTCATGATTGTGCGCGGCATCTGCTGCATCCGCGCCAACGTCCCCGGCAAGACCGACGGCCTTGTCGTGCGCCAGATCGTGGGACGATTCCTCGAGCACGCCCGCGTTTACGCCTTTGGCGCCGAGTCCGACACGATCTATCTCTCCAGCGCCGACATGATGACGAGAAACACCGAGCGTCGCGTTGAGATCGCCTATCCCGTGCTCGACCCCACCTGCCGTGCGCTGGTCACGACCTTCGTGAACCTCCAGCTTGCCGACAACGTGAAGGCGCGCCAGCTCACCGCCGATGGCACCTGGGAGAAGGTCCCTCGCGAGAAGGACGAGCCCCCTATCAACAGCCAGGAGGTCCTGCTCGCGCTTGCCCGCGTTCGCGCGCATACCAAGCGCTCCGAAGCCGCCGCCCTCACGCCCTTCTCACGCATCGAGAAGATCCCGCACGGCCTTGCGCAGGCACTCTCGTCGCTGCCGGCAACGGGCGGCTACAACCACCCGCATGTTGCCGAGAAGCTCGTTGCCTCGATTGACCCTACGTCCGAAGCCACCGCGCGCATCACCGAGCGCGAAGCGAAACGCGAGGAGGAGAAGCAGCGCGAGGAGCAGCACGCTGCGCAGGTAGCCGAGCGCGTGCTCACCGCTGCCGAGGACGCCGAAGTGGAAGAGGAGAGCCGTCCGAACGAGGAGACCGCTGGGGCCGAAGCTCCCGAGCCGCAGGAGGATTTGGAGCCGGAGGCAGCAGCCAAGGCCAAGACAGAAACAGAGGCGGAGCCCGCCACCGAATTGAAGGCGGACCCCGAACCCGCACCGGCACCCGCGCCCAAGCCTACCGCTACGTCCCCAGCGCCTGCACGGAAGAAGCACAGCCGTCTTGCCACAGCTTTCTCACTCATTGGTCGCGGATTTGGCGTACTCTTTGGCGGACCGATGAACGAGGACTAACGCAAGGACGAACGCATGACAACAAAGAGGCTTGAGATCGAGCGCATGGGCTACGGCCCAGAGGCGATTGCGCACGACGCTGACGGCAAGACCGTGTTCGTGACCGGAGGCGTGCCGGGTGACACCGTGGAGGCCGAGACAGACGCCGATGAGGCGCGCTTCTCTCGTGCGCATGTGACCAAGGTGCTCGAGGCCTCGCCAGACCGCGTGACACCGCCCTGCCCCTTTGTTGACGTCTGCGGCGGCTGCCCCTGGGCGCATCTCTCCTACGAGGCGCAGCTTGCTGCCAAGCGCTCCGGCGTTGTCGATGCGCTCACGCGCCTTGGGGGCTTCTCGGCAGAGGATGCCGATGCACTCGTGGCGCCGATCGTGGCTCCCGGCGAGCCCTGGGGCTACCGCAACAAAGTCGAGCTTGCCGTGGTGACCCAGCGGGGGCGTGCCGTGGTGGGCATGCATGCGGCGGGCTCCGCGGGCGTAGTGAAGGTCCCCTCCTGCCCGCTTCTTGACTCCAAGTTCAAGGGTGTCGTGAAGGCCGTGCAGGGGGCCATGAACTTCCTTGCCGGCTCTCGCGACCTGGGCTTGGAGCGCGTGGGCATACGCGCTTCTCGGCGTACGAAGGAGCTTGAGGTAGCCCTCTGGGGCGCACCAGGCCCCTTCCCGCGCCCCCAGGTGGCCAAGGTGCTGGGGGACGCCACCAAGGTGACTTCCGTGGTCCGCGTCATGCAGAAGGGGCCGGCTAAGGCGCGCCGCATCGCCGGCGTCGAGCGCCTCTCAGGCAAGGGCTCCTGGGGCGAGCTTGTGGGAAGCGAGTCCATGCGCGTCTCGGCACCCTCGTTCTTCCAGGTGAACACTAGAGGCGCTGATAAGCTCGTATCGCTGGTCATGGAGGGGCTCTCCCCTGCCGAGGACGAGGAGGCCATGGACCTCTACTGCGGGGCGGGCACCTTTACGCTGCCGCTGGCGCGCAAATCCGGCTTTGTCTCGGCTGTCGAGTCCTACGGCCCAGCCGTGCGAGACCTGCGTCACAACCTTGACGCGGCAAGCCTCACCAACGTCGACCCCATTGGCGGGGACGCGGGCATCGAGTTCCCCGACGTTGATGCGGACGTCATCGTGGTCGACCCGCCACGCGCGGGCCTTGCTGCCGACGTGGTGGCGCAGCTCTCCGACCAGCCAGCGCGCGCCATCGCCTACGTCTCCTGCGACCCCGCGACGCTTGCCCGCGACCTCGCGCGCTTCCGTGACGAGGGCGTGTTCGAGCCCGTGAGCGTGACGCCCGTGGACCTCTTCCCGCAGACCTTCCACGTGGAGAACGTGACCATCCTCCACAGGCAATGAGACAAAGGGAGTTTCCCTTTGTCTCATTGCAAGAGCACGCAGGTCGCGCAATAGGACCTTGGCAGGAGGATCTGTTTTGGAGATTCGCGCGTATCGCTCGCTTCCACGGGAGGCGGTTCTCGTCCGCACGAAGGTTTTTGTGGAAGAGCAGGGCTTCCAGAACGAGTTTGACGATATCGACGGCTCCGCGCTGCACCTTGTTGCTTTCGAGGATGGCGCGCCAATAGGGACCTGCCGTCTGTTCTCCTCGGATGAGCGCGGGTGCCTTGTGCTTGGAAGGCTTGCGGTGCTCAAGGCCGGCAGGGGTAAGGGCGTAGGCCAGGCGCTTGTGCGCGCGTGCGAGCAGCGCGCGCTGGAGCAGGGCAAGCACCGCATCGAGCTGCTGGCGCAGGTGAGGGCGCAGGGCTTCTACGAGAAGCTTGGCTTTCGGGCGCTCGACGAGAGGTGCGACGACGAGGGTTGCCCCCACGTCTGGATGAGAAAAGGCTTTTAGGGGCGCTGTTGCTGGGGAGCTGTCGCTGGGACGCTGCTGCTTGGGGCGCTGTTGCTGGGACGCTGCGGCTGCCAGAACGTGCCATCCGGTGACGATTGTCGCCGGAAGGCCTCTTTTGGTGCGATTTGCATCACTGGGCGCCCTCCGGAGACAATTTGTCTCCGGAGGAGCGATTTTGATGCGGATTGCAACAAGACGCGCCCTGCGGAGACACCCCAATCGCCGGAGGGCTCGTTGTCACAGCAATCACGTACCGTTCCCGTGGCAATCACGTACAAAGATGCCGCTCCGGCGCCAGATCGTCGCCGGAGCGGGGGTTTCGTTCTTCTCGGCGTCCGAGCCCCTCTCGGCAAGGCCGGCTCCCTTATGCCAAATCCCCCTTCACAGCTAGGAATAAACCGCAGCTCAACGGCCCAATTCTGTGCCTCGCAGCTCTTTTTAGACCGTAGGCAGAATTACGTTGCGCACCGCTCCGGAAACGTGTAAAAAGATTAGGACCTTGGGTAAGGGGCCCAGGGACGAGAAGTTCAAGTGAGAGGAACGCAACATGAAGGCTTCTGTCAACGAGGATTGCATCGGCTGCGGTCTTTGCGAGGGCACCTGCCCCGACGTCTTCAGCATCGGTGACGACGGCGTCGCGCACGCCATCGAGGGCGACGTGCCCGAGGATGCCGAGGATAGCGCCCAGGAGGCGGCTGACAACTGCCCCGTCTCCGCCATCACCGTCGAGTAGCCCAGCACGGCTCATACGGCTCTGGCACAGGCGAGGGGGTCGCGCAAGCGGCCCCCTCGCTTTGTCTCTGCCTGGCATTGGCATCAGCGCGCTCAAGAACGACTATGCTACCAACGAGCAAACCCTAGTGATTGGAAGCACATGTACCTGGCATCGCAATCCCCCAGACGGCGTCAGCTCCTCGAGGCAGCGGGCTTCTCGCTCACCATTGTGCCCGCAGACATAGACGAGACACGCCAAGCGGGCGAGACGCCCACGCATCTGGTGAAGCGACTTGCCTGTCAGAAGGCAGAGGCTACGCGCGCGTCGCTGGGAGGCAGGACTACCGAGAACGTGCTTCTCGCCGCCGACACTATTGTCTGGACCGAGGACGGCGACGTTCTGGGCAAGCCCGCAGACGAGAAGGCCGCCCGCGCTATGCTGCGAGAGCTCTCGGGTCGAGCGCATCACGTATCCACGGGCGTCTGCCTCATGCACCTTGACCCCACAGCAAAGGCGCTTGCAACCCGTTCCTTTGTCGAGACCACGCGCGTCTCGTTCTTTGACCTCACAGACGAGGAGATCTGTGCCTACGTTGCCTCTGGCGAGCCCATGGACAAGGCCGGCGCCTACGGCATCCAGGGTCGCGGCAGGCTGCTTGTGAGTGGCATTGAAGGCGACTGGGCAAACGTTGTAGGGCTGCCGGTTGCCCGCGTGGTGAGAGAACTTGAGGCGCTTCTCGGCAGGCAGGACCTCGTTGCCCACTGCCTGGGCGCGCAGGACTAGCTGACGAGAGGAACAACCATGGCAAGCATCGAGAGCATCACCCAAATCCCTGGAATCTTTGCCGCGCATGCAACCAACGCCGAGGCCGGAACGGGGTGCACGGTCATTGTGTGCCCCAAGGGCGCCACGGGTGGCGTCGACGTTCGTGGTGGGGCCCCGGCAACGCGCGAGACTGACCTTCTCCGCCCTGAGGAGACCGTCCAGACCATCAATGCCGTGGTTCTCTCGGGTGGGTCCGCATACGGCCTTGCAGCGTCCTGTGGCGTCGCAGAGGAGCTCGAGCGCCACGGCATTGGTCTGGACGTGGGAGTTGGCGTAGTGCCCATTGTCTCGGGCGCGTGCGTGTTCGACTTGGCATGTGGAGACCCGCACGTGCGACCCACGGCAGAGGACGGGGCCCAGGCCACGCGCCTGGCACTTGCTGGGAACGGAGAGCCGCTTGCTCGCGGCAACGTGGGTGCAGGAACGGGCTGCACCGTTGGCAAGGTTGGAGGTCCCACGCGCGCCATGAAGAGCGGCCTTGGCGAGGACGTGGAGGGCGTGGGAGCCTTGGTCTGCGGCGCCGTGACCGCCGTGAACGCCTGCGGAGACGTAGTCGACCCCGCAACCGGCGCGGCAATTGCAGGTCTTCGCACCAAGGACGGTGAGGCCCTTGCAAGCACGGAGGACGAGATCCTCTCGCTGGCAGCCCAGATGCCGCTCGAGCGTCGCACCAACACAACCATCTCGTGCGTGGTCACCAACGCGCGCCTCACCAAGCCGCAGGCCACGAAGGTGGCGCAGATGGCGGCAGACGCCTACGCCCACGCCATCAGGCCCACCCACACGACCAACGACGGCGACACCGTCTTTGTGATGGCCACGGGCGAGGTCGAGGCACAGGTGGATGTGGTTGGGGTTCTCGCCACACGCGCCCTCGAGCGGGCGATAGCAGACGGGGCGAGAGGCGCCACCGCAGCGTATGGCCTTCCTGCTGCTCGAGACCTGGCGTAACTCCTGCGGCGACTGGCAAGCGCCGGGCAAGGCCCCTCAATGTGTGGAGTTCCCAGAAGTGGGGCAGCGCCTTGTCCCGAGCATGAAAGGACCGCCGCCGTGAGCATCCTGTCCGTTCCCTGCCATCAGTGCGATGCACCAAAGCTCGAGGAAAAGCTTGCAGAGATTCTGCCAGCACCGGAGAGCTAGCGCAAAGAGCGGGGCTGCCCAGCTGGACAGTCCCGCTCACCATTTTTTCCTCTGCGCTATTCCTTCGTGCTATTCCTCGTGGGGAATGCCGGGAATCGGTGCCCACTTGACGCCCGGAAGCGTCCTGGTCATGCCCTCGACCTCTTTCTGGGTGCCTTCGGGGTCCTCGACCCACTTGCGGTAGAACTCGAACTGGCACTTCGACTCGCCGAAGCGCTCTTCGCCCGAATTGATTGTGCCCGTATAGCCGCGGTGCAAGAGCTTGTAGAGATGGTTCTGAGACTGCCAGTTAGCACGGGCATCGCGAATGGCAGACACCGAGAGCTGTGCATACTGGTAGCTGTAGTCCTCTGCACCGGTCATGCCAAGGATGTGCCCATCAAAGCCGCAGATCGAGCTGTGGCCGAAGTAGGAATAGACCCCATCGAAGCCCGATGCATTGGCAACTGCCGCATAGACATTGTTGCACCATGCCATGACGGGGACGACATTGACCTCTTCCTGATTCGCCGGATACATGTAGCCCTGGCAGCGGATAACAAGCTCGGCCCCGCACATCGCGCAGTCTCGCCAAATCTCAGGATAGTTGCCGTCATCACAGATGATGAGGGAAATCTTGAGGCCCTTGGGGCCCTCGCTCACATAGGTGGAGTCTCCCGGATACCAGCCCTCGATTGGCGTCCAGGGAATCATCTTGCGGTACTTCTGGACAATCTCCCCCTTGTCATTGATCAGAATCAAGGTGTTGTAGGGGACCTTCTTCGGATGCTCTTCGTGGCGCTCGCCTGTCAGGGAGAAGACGCCCCAGACATGGTTCTCTATGCAGGCCTTCTTGAAGATCGCGACCTCAGGACCATCCACTGTGGTCGCATTCGCCATCATCTCGTCGAAATCGTACATGATCCCATGCGTGGAGTACTCGGGAAAGACCACGAGGTCGAGTCCGGGAAGCCCGGTCTTGAGCCCCTTGATATAAGAAGCGATATGCTCGCAGTTCTCGAGGATACCCGCCTGGTCATGAAGACGCGGCATCTTCCAGTTCACAACCGCAACGCCTACACAGTCCGCGCTTGAAGAGATGTCCCCGTGGTTCATAGCATGCCCCTTTCACATCAGCTTCCAGCTCATCCCTCAACTGGCTGAGCTCATTCTCGGAAGACGCAGTTATAGACAGGAGACACGGTCAATCATGGTTGCGTCTTCTCTTCTGGCAGGTTTCAGAAGGCATTGCGGCTCGACAGCACCGGACCTGCCCATTGCGGACTAGCTACCTGGCTCTTTTGAAGTTCAGCGGCCAATTGTCGACTCTAGTCGAAAGCCAGACAGCAGCAGCCGGCAGCCTGCGCTCTGGTCCACAGCCTCAGTGCCGACTCGTATAGTCTCCCAGATGCCGCCAAGGTAAGCTCGGCCTAAGGCGAGGGCTCAGAGCCCATAGTCAGGTCGTTCTCGCCCCTCGCGGAGAACAGCTCCATTTCTTAAAAGCAGTCTGCATTTGCCCTGTTGGCGTGTAGTCGTTTTAAGAAAAAGAGCTGTTCTCCGAAAAGGAAGGACCCCGAGCCAAGACCCGAAGCCTGACGCGCCAAGGGAATACGCATGCGCGGGGCCCTGTTTGCTTCAGGAGTTCTTCGCGAAGCGTAACTCCAGAAGCAAACAGGGCCCCAAGCCCCCGTACGTCTCCCCTTGCGCGTCCCTAGTTGAATTTCACGTGCTTCTGGGCCACGCGATAGCCCCAGAGCGTGATGTCCTTGCCCACGAGGCCAGGCAGGTTGGTCGCGATGCCCACAACGCCATGACGCGCACGACGATACATCTTGGGATCGTAGGCTTTGAGGTCATCCCAGAGCTTCTGCAGCTGCTCCTCGGCATCGGGCCTATCGGACTTCTTCGAGAAGACCGAGCAGATGGCCATGATGATGGTGAAGTAGCTCATCATGTACTCGCGTAGCTTGCGCGGCTGGACGTCGTCGTAGAGGTGATAGGCCTCCCACATCACGCGAGCAACGCGCCAGTAGTGGTCAACGCGACTCGTGAGTACGGCGTCGTTCACGGACTGGTCCTCGCGCCCAATGAAGTAGCGATAGAGGTCCACATCAAGGTAGTAGAGGTTGTGGCACCTGGGGAACGGCACGTAGGCGTAGATGTTGTCCACGTAGAACGTGTGGGCCGGCATCTGTAGGTTGGCCGCGCGCAGCGTCTTGGTGCGGTACGTGAGCGCGTGCATGAGAAGATACTGCGTCTTCTTGAAGTGACCAATCTCTCCCCAGGTAAAGACGCGTCCCACCGGCAGCACGTGGCGATAGTCGACCACGTTCTGCGTGCCATCCTCCACGTGCTCGTAGACGTAGTTGGTAATCACGAGGTCGACGTTGTCGCCAAGCTCGTCAAAGCGGCGGAGCGTGGTGAGAAGGCGCTGGAGTGCCTCTGCGTCAAACCAGTCGTCGGAGTCGATGTTCTTGAAGTACGCGCCCTGGGCTGCACCCACAGCAGCCATCACGGCCTTGCCGTGTCCGCCGTTCTCCTGGTGCACCGCGCGGATGATGTTAGGGTAGCGCTTTGCCCAGTCGTCAGCCTTCTGGGGGGTGTCATCCTTGGTGGAGCCATCGTCCACAATCACAATCTCGACGTCCTCGGCATAGCCGGACCCCTCGAGGATGGAAGTGATGCACTTGTCCATGTAGGCCGCCGCGTTATAGCACGGGATGCCAAAGGTGATGGTCTTCTCCATGTGAGTTTGTCCTTGGTCGAGGGAGCGTGGCTGTGGTTGGCACGACAGACCAAACGGTCTTAAAGCGCGCGAGAAAAATGGGGCGGAGCGCTGTGCCCCGCTCCGAAGCGTGCTACTTGTGCACCTGAATGAGCTCGTCCGACAGGTTGAGCGCCGAGGCAACCACACCATCCATGTCGTAGTAGCGGTACTCCGCAAGGCGGCCAACACAGTGGAAGTTGAGAATGCCGGCAACACGCTCGCGGTAGCGGCGGTAGAGCTCGAGGTTGTCATCCTCCAGGATGGCATAGTACGGTGTCTGGCCGCTCTCGGGCACGTATGCCTTGGAGTACTCGCGCATGATGGTCGTGCGCCCAGGCGCCACCTGGCCGGTCATGTTCTTGAACTCGGTGATGCGCGTGAAGTCCTCGGAGGTGGTGTAGTTGACGGTGCCCACGGGCTGGAACTGGTCGATGGGGAGCGTCTCGAACTGCATGTCGAGCGTGCGGTACGGCAGCGCGCCCAAGTCAAGCCCAAAGAGCTCGTCAAGGGGACCGGAGTAGACAATCTCTCCGCCGTAGGGACGCCCGCAGATGAGGACATTCGAGGTGCTCACCTTAAGGATGTCACGCACGTCTACGCCGAGAAACACGGAAATCAGATCGTGGTTGAGCATGTTCTCAAAGAGCTTCGTGTAACCCTCGGCGGGCATGCCCTGGTACTTTGCCGTGGGGAAGTAGCGGTCGTCGTCACCAACAAAGACGGGCACGCGGCCAGTGATCGACGGGTCAATCTGGTCGGGAGTTTTGCCCCACTGCTTCATGGTGTAGTGGAGAAAGACGTTCTCATAGACGTAGTCGGCGACCTCGGAGAGCTCGGGGTCGTTCTTCTCGCGCAGCTCCATGATGGGGACCTTCTTGTTCTCACCGAAGGTCGCCACGAGCTTCTGGTAGAGCGCCTCTCCCCTCTCGTCACCAAACGCGAGCTTGAGCGAGGTGTGGTTGAAGGGAACCGGCATGAGCGTGCCGTGAATGTTGGCTAGGACCTTGTGCTGGTAGCCCGTCCACTCGGTGAAACGCGAGAGGTACTGGTTCACGCGGTCGTTCATGGTGTGGTAGATGTGCGGGCCGTACTTGTGCACCAGGATGCCGGCATCATCAACGTAGTCGTAGGCGTTTCCGCCAATGTGGTCGCGTCGCTCGATGACGGCAACCTTCATGCCGCACGCCTCTGCAAGGCGGCGGGCGCAGACCGCACCCGCGTAGCCCGCGCCCACGATGATGGCATCATATGCATCTGGGTTGAAGCCGGCAGGCAGTCCGTTTGCGATTCCCATGAAAGTCCTTCCCAAGCGCCCCGTGGGGCCCCGATACCTCGGACCGCGAAGCGCGGCCAAAAAGAATCGAGTGTGTGCGCAGGGCGCAACGCATCTCGATCTGGCTGTTGATTTTAACACTCGCTCCTATAATGGGTAACGACCCATGCGGCTGGCCGGGCACGGTCTCACAATCTACAGGCCAAGGCCCGCGAACGGACCGCACAAGGGGTGTAAGCGGCACACCACAAGACAAGAGGGAGCAGCATCGATGAGTGAGTTTCTTGACCGCATGAAGACCGCCGCCAAGGCCGACAGGAAGAAGATCGTCCTTCCCGAGGGCGAGGATCCGCGCACCATTGCGGCCGCCCGCCAGATTGTGGACGAAGGCATCGCCGACCTTGTCATCCTTGGCGACCCTGCCAAGATCGACGTCCCCGGCGTCACCGTGATCGACCCGCGCACTGCTGAGAGGCACGACGAGTACGCTGCCGCCTTCGCCGAGCTGCGCAAGAAGAAGGGCGTCACGCTGCCCGAGGCCATGGAGCAGATGAACGACGCCACCTACTTTGGCACCATGATGGTCAAGATGGGCGACGCTGACGGCCTGGTCTCCGGCGCCTGCCACTCGACCGCCAACACGCTGCGACCCGCGCTCCAGATCCTGAAGACCGCCCCCGGAACCAAGCTCGTCTCGGCGTTCTTTATTATGTGCACCGACAAGGCAGAGTACGGCGAGAACGGCACGCTGCTCTTTGCTGACTGCGGCCTCAACATCAACCCCACGGCCGACGAGCTCTCCGAGATTGCCATCGCCTCCGCGGGCTCTTGGAAGAAGTACATGAGCTCCGAGCCCAAGGTCGCCATGCTCTCCTTCTCCACCATGGGCTCCGCCAAGGGCGACGTGCCCACCAAGGTCCAGGAGGCAACCGCCCTTGCGCACGAGAAGGCCCCCGAGCTCGCCGTCGACGGCGACCTGCAGCTTGACGCCGCCCTGGTGCCGAGCGTGGCCGAGCTCAAGGCTCCCGGTTCCACCGTTGCCGGTCACGCCAACGTGCTCGTGTTCCCCGACCTCGAGGCCGGAAACATCGGCTACAAGCTGGTCCAGCGCTTCGCCGGCGCCGAAGCCTACGGCCCGGTGCTCCAGGGCATCGCGAAGCCTGTCAACGACCTCTCGCGTGGCTGCTCCGCCGAGGACATCGTGGGCGTTGTTGCCATCACCGCCGTCCAGGCGCAGATGGCCGAGTAGGACATGTCTGTCGCTCGCCTAAAGAGCGCATAACCCTGCGGTTTTCTCGCCTAAAACCTCCCCCGCCCCTTCCGACCGTTCACCCTCACAGGTCAGAAGGGGCGGGGGCGCTCTTCATCTTGGTAGCTACACGGCCGGTGCGCCATCCACGAGCTTTCAGTGCCCTACGGTCTCGTCGCTCGTTTTATGGGGCGCAAAAGCGCACCGCGGGAACTGCCGGGAAGTCTGCCAAGGCAAAGGCCTACTTGCTGGAGACGACCTCCTTGCCGCTTGTGACCTCATCCCACCTGGCGAGCGTCGCATCGCGGTCGGACCCAAACCTGCTTAGATCCTCAGTCATGAGCTGCGATGGGTCAAAGTCAAGCTCGAGGCCGTCGATCGTAGGCAGCGCAAGCAGTATCGTTGACTTCTTGTCGATGTCAGCCAGAGCCCGGAGGTTCTCGTCAGACGAGAAGAACCACTGGATGAAGAGCTTGGCGTCCTCGGTGTCGTCCGCGTTGGCAAAGGCCGCAACCCCATCAGGAATGTAGGGCATGCCCTCCTCGGGGTAGACGATCTCGAGCGTACCGTCGGCCAGAATGTCATCGAGCGTATTGTCGATGTAGGTGATGCCAACAGCCGCCTCGCCTGCAGCCACGCGCGTGGAGGGGTCGCTGCCGCGCTTGGTGTAATACGGGATGTTCTCGTTAAGGGCCGTGAGGTACTCCCAGCCCTTGTCCTCTCCCATGGTCTGGAGGATGGCAGCAACGGCCGCGTAGTTCGTGCCCGAGACCGCAGGCGAGGACATCATGATCTCGCCCTTGTAGTCGGAACTCGCAAGGTCCGCCCAAGACGCTGGCTTCTCGGCGCCAATCTCGTCAAGGATGTCATTGTTCACGATGAAGCCGACGATGGTGGCACCCTTGGAGAACCAGTAGTTGTCCTCAGACTTGAAGCCTTCGGCAAACTCGGAGGCACGGTCGAAATCGACCCTCTCGAGAAGGCCGGAGTCAGCCGCACTCATGAACGAGTCGATTCCGCCTCCAAACCAGAGGTCCGCCGCTGGCTTGCCCCCCTCGGCCTTGAGCTTGGAGAGAACCTCACCCGAAGACATCGAGATGTACTCGACGGGAGCACCCACCTCGGAGGTGAACTTATCAAAGAGCGCCTTGTAGCTCTCGCTCGTGCAGAGGACCTTGAGCGTCTTCCCCGAGGTGGACGTAAGCCCCTCGGTTGACGTGTCGGCCTTGTCCGGCTCGGCGGACCCTCCCCCGTTGCCCTGAGAACAGCCCGCAAGGCCAAGGAGGCTCGCCGCCCCGGCAATGCGAATGAATCCCCTTCTCGAAACGATGTTACTCACCTTGTCTCCCTCTCTATACGTCGATGGTCTGGTCTATGACAAAAGGCACTGTCGCACCCCTTGCGTAGCGTTGGTTTGCAGGAGCGCGAACGTACACGCGCGATTCCCCCACAAGCAGCTCATAGCGCCAATAGCCGCCAAGGTAGGTGGCATCCCCGACGACGCCCAGGACCCCGCCTTCCTTGCCAAGGGTCACCGCCTCGTCTCGGAAGAATCGCGTTCCGCCTGGCACGTCAAGTTCGTTTACGTGGCCGAGAAACCTTGCGCAGTAAAGGTCGGCGGGATGGTCGTATGCCTCGCGCGGGGTAGCCACTTGGAGGATCTTGCCATTGCGCATGATCGCCAACCTGTCCGCGAAGGACATGGCCTCCTCACGATCGTGTGTGACGAAGACCATCGTCACGCCGAACCGACGCTGGATTTGGCGTACCTCCTCGCGCATTCGGATGCGGAGGTTGGCGTCGAGGTTGCTAAACGGCTCGTCGAGAAGAAGCACCTTGGGCCCCAGAACGAGTGCCCTCGCAAGCGCGACACGCTGTTGTTGGCCACCCGATATGTCCTGGACACGGCTGGACGCGCATTCGGAAAGCCCTACGGCCTCGAGCATCTCCATCGCCCGTTGCTTGGCCTCGGCGCGCGTTGCGCCAGAAAAACGCACGCCATAGCCAACGTTTTCCACCACGCTCATGTGGGGGAAGAGCGCGTAGGACTGAAACACCGTTGCCGTTGGACGAATTTCGGGCGACATTCCGGTCACGTCCTGCCCATCGATGACCACCCTGCCGCCATCCGGAGCGAGAAACCCCCCAACCAGGCGGAGCGTCGTTGTCTTCCCGCAGCCGGATGCCCCGAGAAGGCACATGACTTCGCCCTTCTCGACGCTGAGGCAAAGGTCATCGATGACCTCGTGACTCCCAAAGGACTTGGAGAGGTGGGAAAGCTCAAGAAACATGCTAGCTCCTACGCTTGACGAGAAGGCGTCCGAAGGCCGCGCACACAAGGGACGTGATGGCCACCAGCGCGAGCGAGATCATGGCGGCTTCGCCGTACTTTCCGCCGGAGAGGGCATCGAACAGCTCGAATATCGCCGTCTTGTGGCCAGGAACTATGAGGAAGAGGACGGCTGCATAGGCCATCATTGAGCCCGTGAAGCCGTTGATGAGGCTCACGCCAAAGGCCGAGCGAAGGTTGGGGGCGAGGACGCCCCAAAGAACCGAGGTATCTGGTGCGCCCAGGTCCTTCGCCGCCATGTCAAGCTCGGGGGGCACCTGGGCAAGGGCGGCCGTGAAGGCCCTCGTTGAGATGGCGATCTCCTTGGCGGTAAGGACAGCAACGATGATCGTGGACGTTCCCACAAGCTCAAGCGGCGGACGGTTGAATGCAAGGATGTAGCCCAAGCCAAGGCAGATGCCTGGGATCGTATAGGGAAGCGAAGTCAGGAAGTCGAGCAGAAAGCTTCCGGCAACACGGCGCCTGTGCACGAAGTAGGCGGCGAGAAGCCCGATCAACGTTGATGCGCCAGCGCTAAGCAGGGCATAGAGGATGCTTCGGCCGATTGCGTCGACGTTGTACTCCATGAGGTGAGTGAGGTTGTCCAAGGTGAGCGGCGCAGACCACCCCATGCCCTTGGTGAACGCGGCATGGACTATCGTCGCGTAGACGGCCACGATGGCAGACGAGAATGCCGCCGTCACAACGTGGGCGAAGACCCCGAGCGCGCCCCGAAGTCTGAAGCCCGCCTCGTCGTCGGCCGGCCGGACGGACGCCCCCAAGGACTTAGACGCCACATCGAGGGTCGACCCAAGCCGACGGTATGCGATGAAGGCGACAAAGGAGGCAGCAAAGAGCACGAGGTTCAGCACGGCCGCCGCACCAAGGTCAGAGTAGCCAACGACGCGCACGTAAATCTGGGTAGAGATGGTCTCGAACTTGCCACCGATGACCACGGGCGTGGCGTAGTCGGCAATCGAGCGCACGAACGTGAGCAGCAGGCACACCGCGACGCCCGGCCTCAGGAGCGGAAGGATGATGTCCGCGAACACGCGACGCATGGGCGCGCCAAGGTCAAGCGCAGCGCTCACGGCGCTCTTGTCAACGCGTTCGAGCACGCTGTCAAGCAGGATGACGTTGATGCCGGTGAAGAAGAGCGCCTCCATGAAGACTATGCCCTGCCAGCCATACGGGCTCACGGAAAGGCCAAGGAGCCCGTGTGTCACGAGCCCCCTTCGGCCAAAGAGCTCGATGTAGGCAAGAGACGCCACAAAAGGAGGAGAGGCCAGGCTCAGCGTGACAAGCCCCGTCACCAAGCTCGCCCAGCCTCGCCGGCCAAACGTAACGACAAGGGCGACTGCCAGCGCAATGGCACACGAGAGAAGGCTTACCAGCACGGCAACGAAGACGCTGTTGAGTATGGCCCCAGAGTTCTGGGTAAGAACCTCGAGCATGTTGGGCGCAGAGCCGGAAAAGGGCAGTGCCTGCCAGACAAACGACCCTATGGGCCAGACAACGAACACGGCGCAAAAGGCGGCAAGGACAAAAAGAAGGGCAAAGTCCAGGGCACTTCCGCACCTACGGCGAATAGTGCTTCTCACGCTATGTCTGCCTCCCTCAGGCACATGAGCATGCGCGAGACGACCTTGTCCCATGACGCATGGGTCACGTCAAAGCTTGGCTGCGGCGTCACCAATGAGTGGACGATGGCATCCGCGAGACGCCTCTCGAACGCCGGCAGACTGCCTGGGTCTGGCGTATCCACATCGAGCATGGCAGGAGGCTCAACCCATTGGATGGGGTTTCCGGGGAGAACGTCCCCCATACCCTCCCTCACACCGGGAAGCGCCGTCATGACGACCTTGTCGCCGCAGGCCAAGGCCTCGATACCCACAAGGGGCAGCCCCTCGTAGAAAGAGGGCAGCACAAATACGTCGCTCGAACGATAGATTCTCACAAGCTCCTCAGTGGGGACGCGACCCGCCATTCTCACCGGCCAGGCAGTGGCAGCCCCAACCTTCGCAGCTATGCGACGGTAGTCCTGGGAGGCGGGGTCATGGCCGCCTACCAGCACGAGCTCCAGGCTCCTCCCGCCGATTGCGGCTGGGGAGATGAGGTCCATCGCAGAGAGGAGCGATTCCACGCCCTTCTTAAAGCTGACCTTGCCCACGAAGCAAATCCTGCCAGCCTGCCGGGGGACGCGCGGACCTTCCTGGTTGAAGACGCAGGAATTGTAGCCCGTTCCTGTCACATGGACTCGCAAGGGATCAATCCCGTAGACGCGCACGACCTCCTCGGCTTGAGCGCGATGGAGGCAGAACACCGCATCCGCGCACCGCATGGCAGAGATGATGCGTGGACGCTCGAGGTCGTGGGTCGCCATCTGCCTAAGGTCGGTCGAATGGCATATCACGGCAACGGGGATTCCCTTGATTTGCTCGCGCACAATTGAGGAAAGTAGATACAGGTGATGGCAGAGCACGACATCGGGGGCAAAATCCGCAAGGGCGCGCTCGAGTGCAGCAAGGAACGCGGCCTCGAACCGTGTTTCCATGGCAGGGGTGAGGTCGCGGTAGCGCGTGGCGGAATAGGGCATCTCATCTGACATGCCGCACACATGGAACGGCAGCTCCGGGGTCATAAACCGCACGGGAAACACGGCCGTCTGCCCCGGTAGCGCAGACGTTTGGTCGCCATCGTCAATGCCGCAGATCACGGCCGTCTCGTAGCCCAGCTCAACCTGCGAGGCCACGGTCTGCGCGAGGAAGGTGCCACTGCCTGTGCCATCCGGCTTCTGAGCGCTGACATTGAGGATTCTCAAGGATGGTACCTTCCAAAACCACGAAATGCCCTGGCCGTGAGGGCATCTAACATACTTACTTTATGTAAGCCTAACAAATTATTAGTCGTTATACAAGCTTGAGGATAACCCCTATTCGAAAGCGCCCAGGCACAAGCGATTGAACAGCAGGTGAGGATTCGTGGCTGCGGACTTCACCCAATAGCGGACAGCGTCCTAATTGCACTCATTCTGGGAAAGAGCATGTCCTGGGGCACCGAAGTGCCACCGCTATCTGCCGAAATGCCCCTCGGACGAGAGCATGACACCGAAAGGTGGGTCCCGACGTCTTTCCCCGCAAGACGCGCCCATCGGCGCAAAAGATGGAGCCGGAGCGAGGTACTTGTCCGCCATTGCCCTTCTCGTCCGATACACATTCGTGAACGAATCTGTGACGCGCCCAGGTCGATACACATTCGGGTGACGAATGTGTATCGACCTCCCAACCCTCCCCTGGGATGGGATTCGTTTACCGGGCAACGGGATTCCATTTCCGGATGGCAATAGCCCGCGCTGTCGTAATTGCGTGCATGAAATGCCCTCCGGCGTCGAACTGGCGCAGGAGGGCACTCTTCGGAGCAATTTTTTCACGAGGAAGGGCAATCAGGCGTCAGTGCAGAGACGTCAGGGCGTAAAGGCGAGACCCCCTTACTTCCCCAGCGGCCGCGGGCCGGCAGCACGGACCTCGGGGGTCATCGACTGCAGTCGCTTCTCGGCATTCTCGACGAACATCTGCGCGAGCTTCTCGGCAGTGGCGTCGTAGGCGTCCTTGTCGGCCCAGGTGCTGCGCGGGTTGAGCAGCTCGTCGGGCACGCCGGGGCAGCTCGTGGGCACATCGAGGTTGAAGCGCTCGTCATGCACAAACTCGGAGTCGTCGATGATGCCAGACTGAGCGGCTTCAACCATCTTGCGCGTGTACTTGAGCTTGATGCGACTGCCGGTGCCGTAAGAGCCGCCGGACCAACCGGTGTTAATGAGGTAGACGCGCGTGCCGTTGTGCTCGATCTTCTCGCCAAGCATCTTGGCGTAGACCATGGGGTCAAGCGGCATGAACGGCTCGCCAAAGAGCGAGGAGAACGTGGGCGTGGGCTCCTTGATGCCGCGCTCGGTACCGGCGACTTTGGAGGTGAAGCCGGTCATGAAGTGGTACATGGCGGCATTCTCGTCCAGCTTGGAGATGGGGGGCAATACGCCGAAGGCATCGGCAGTGAGGAAGATTACTACGTCGGGCGTACGCTTGGCGCGGCCCTTGACCACGGCGTTGTCGATGAACTCGACCGGGTAGGCAACGCGGCCGTTCTCGGTGAGGGAATCATCATCGTAGTCGGCGATGCGGCTGTTGGGGTCAAGCACCACGTTCTCGCAAAGGGCACCAAAGCGGATGGCGTGCCAGATCTGGGGCTCGGTCTCCTCGGAGATGCGGATGGTCTTGGCGTAGCAGCCACCCTCGATGTTGAAGACGGAGTCCTTTGCCCAGCCGTGCTCGTCGTCGCCAATGAGCAGGCGCCCCTCTGCGGCAGAGAGCGTGGTCTTGCCGGTGCCGGAGAGGCCAAAGAAGACCGTGGTGCCGTGCGACTGCGGGTTCATGTTACAGGAGCAGTGCATGGTGAGCACGTTCTCCTCAACGGGGAGCAGGTAGTTCATAACCGAGAAGATAGACTTCTTGATCTCGCCGGAGTACTGGGTGCCAGCGATGAGAACCACGCGCTCCTTGAAGTTGATGATGACCGCGGCCTCGGAGTGGGTGTGGTGCACGGCCGGATCAAGCTTGAGTCCGGGGCACGCCATAACCACGAAGTCGGCGCGGCCGTAGTTGGCAAGCTCCTCCTCGGTGGGGCGCACGAGCATCTGGTGCGCAAAGAGCGCCTGGCTGGCGAGCTCAGTCAGGACCAGGATCTTGCGAGAGTAGCGCCTGTCTGCACCAGCGATGCCGTGGACCATGAAGATGCGACGCTCGGAGAGGTACGAGATGACCTCATCGTGAACGAGCTGGTAGTCCTCCTCGGAGAAGGGTACGTTAACGTTACCCCAGGCAATCTTGTCGTGGACGTCGGGGGTGTCCACGATGAAGCGGTCCTTTGGCGAGCGACCCGTGTACTTGCCCGTGGTGACCGCAAGCGCGCCCGTGCTGGTGAGAATGCCCTCCCCGCGCGAGACGGCCTTCTCGATCAGGCGAGCGGGCGACGGGTCTATCGCCGTCCTGTCATCGGTGTGGTGAATCCCATACTGCTCAAGTTCCTCAACTACCATGCAGACCTCCTAGGTGCAGCTTACGTGCGCCGAACAAAGACAAGCATGCGAGCGGTGGCGCAAAACGGGCGCTCACCGTGTGGGATTGGCAGGAGCCCGGAAGTTAGCTCCGGGAACCGCGCCCCGAGGGTTGATTCTACCCGTACCTTTGGTGGAGTGACTATTTGTTAACAATCGCGGCACCTTGTCGAATCCTTGATGAACTTCTGCCCCTTCTGGCCGGATATGTCGAAATGATCCCGTCAGGGGGTGGGCGCTGTCCGATTTTGGGAATAGACAGAGCAGGCACCTGAGGTGCTCCGGCCAGGCACCCGCCTGGGACGCAAGCGACGTTTGGGGGAAGAGATGTCGACCACGACCACAATACGCAAGGGCGCACTCGAGGCCTCGATAGACTCACAGGGCGCGCAGCTCATGAGCCTCAAGCTCAGTGGCAATGAATACCTCTGGCAGGGAGACGAGAAGTTCTGGCCGAGAAGGGCACCCATCCTCTTCCCCATCGTGGGTTGCCTGCGCAACAACTTCGCCAAGAGCGCCGCAGGCGAGGTTCACCTTGGCCGCCACGGACTGGCAAGAAACTACGAACACCGCATTGTCGAGAAGACCGAAGACTCCGTGACCTTCGAGCTTGAGAGCACGCCCGAGACCATGAGCGCATTCCCCTATGCCTTCCGTCTCAACATGACCTACACGGTCGATGGCGAGCGCATGCTCCAGCGCTTCACCGTCACCAACACTGGTGACGAAATCATGCCCTTCACGCTTGGTGGCCACCCAGCGTTCAACGTGCCCGCACCAGACGCCAACGGCGAGTCGTTCGATGACTACGAGCTGCGCTTCACACGTCCCTGGACGGCCGTCTCCCCCGCCATCGACGCCGATGGGCTCTGCGACTTTGACCGACCGTTCACGCTCTTCGAGGACGCGGACACGCTGTCCCTCTCGCACGAGCTATTCGACAAGTACCTCACCCTCACGTTCCAGGACGTTCCCGGCCGTACGGTCACGCTCTTGGGTACTAAGAGCGGCCACGGCGTCGAGCTTGACTTCGATGACTTCCCCTACCTTGGGGTGTGGTCGGCGCCCGGCGCGCCCTTCGTTGCCATCGAGCCCTGGCGCGGCGTTGCCACCTGCCACGACGAGTCGGACATCTTCGAGGAGAAGCGCGGCATGGAGTCGCTCGACCTGGGCGAGAAGGTCTCCTACGAGTTCTCGGTATCGCCGTTCTAGGAGCGTGCACGCCCCTGCACGTCGCCGCAACCAGTAGCAAAAAGAAGTCCGCCTGGGAACCGGTCCCAGGCGGACTTCTCGTTACGCCAATGCGTTGAACAGCGCTACTTGGAGAGCAGCTCCTCGACGTCGAGGGCAATCATGTACTCCTCGTTGGTGGGGACGACGAGCACCTTCACCTTGGAGTCCGGCGTGGAGATGACGCGCGGCTCGTCGGAGCGGACCTCGTTGGCTTTCTCGTCGATCTTGACGCCCAGCCACTCGAGCTCCTTGGCCACACCCAGACGCATCTCGGCGGAGTTCTCGCCAATGCCCGCGGAGAAGGCCATGGTGTCAAAGCCGTGCATGGACTGAGCCATCTCGGCGATGAGCTGAGAGGTGCGGTAATAGAACATGTCAAGTGCCATCTGGCAGTTCTTGTCTCCCTTCTCGGCACCCGCCTCGATATCGCGGGAGTCAGAGGAGACGCCGGAGAGCGCGAGCAGACCGGACTGCTTGTTCATCATGGTGTCGACCTCGTCGATGGTGTAGCCGCCCTCACGCACCAGGTAGCAGACGGTGGCCGGGTCAATGGTGCCGCAACGAGTGCCCATGATGAGACCGTCGAGCGGCGTGAGGCCCATGGTGGTGTCCATGTCGTGCCCATCCTGGATGGCGGCAAGAGAGGCGCCGGAGCCAAGGTGGCAGGAGACGAGCTTGTGAACGTCACCGTTGAGGAACTGGCTGGTGGTGCGCCAGATGTAGCGGTGAGAAGTGCCATGCGCGCCGTACTTGCGGATATGCAGCTTGTCCACGACGTCGCGCGGGAGGGCGTAGCGCCATGCCTTCTCGGGGATGTTGTAGTGGAACGAGGTGTCGGCCACGATCACGTTGCCGATGGAGGGGAACATCTCGCGGCAGATCTGGATGACGTCCGCCTCGGCGTAGTTGTGCAGCGGCGCAAGCGGCGCGACCTCTCGGACCCAGCCCAGGGTCTCGTCGGTCACGACCTTCGACTCGGGGAAGTACCAGCCGCCCTGAACGACGCGGTGGCCAATGCCCTCGATCTTTGCGGTGTCAAAGCCTGCCTCGTCAAGTATCTGGAAGACGTACTTCACGGCAGTCTTGTGGTCGGGCAGGGCCACCTCGAGCTTCTTCTTCTCGCCGCCGCGCTCCTCGTGGCCAACAAATGACCCATCGATGCCGATGCGCTCGCAGTTGCCCTTTGCGTAGACCTCGCGAGTCTTGGTGTCGAGCAACTGGTACTTAAGAGACGAGCTGCCGGCGTTGATGACAAGAACGTTCATGAATCTCCTCTCGAAGGGTGCGATGCCCCAAATGCACACGCAACAAGGGCCATGATAGCGCCGCGCGGGCTCGTTGCCACCCAAATGGCAGCGAACCCGCGCGGAAGGCGCAGAAAACCCTGTGACGTTTAGGCGACTTTGCCCGAGAAGAGCGTCTTCTCAACCAGGTCGCAGGCTATCTCGATGCAGCGCGGGCAGGGGGTGAGAACAACACCCGTCTCGCGGCCCTTGAGGTCATGGCACGCCGTGGCACCGGCCTCACGCCCGAACTCCGCCACCATCTGGCGGGAGAGCGCGTAAGTCGAACCCTTGCTCGTGGGGTGTGCGAGGTCACCCGTGCTGTTGACAAGGCCAGCCAGCATGCAAGCGCCTGACAGCGCGCCGCAGGTGCCCTCCATGCCTCCCATGCCAAGTCCCAAGCCCTCGCACGCCCTGAAGAGCGTGGTCTCGTCCATGCCTACCAGGTCTGCATAGGTGCAGACGACGGCCTGCGCGCAGTTGTAGCCCCGGGCGTGACGCTCGGCGGCAAGCTCGCTTCTGGGCTCCACGCTACTTCCCCTCCCCTGCGGTGGGATCGAGCTTCCGGCCGCCAAGCACATGGACGTGCAGGTGGTGCACGGACTGGCCGCCGTCGTCGCCGGTATTGGTGATGCAGCGGAAACCGGTCTTGTCAATGCCCGTCTGCTCCGCGACGACCTTCACCGCGTGCGCAATGGCGGCAAGCGTCTCGGCGGGAACGTTGTCGGTGATGTTCTCGTAGTGCTTCTTGGGAACCACGAGCACGTGAGTGGGCGTGAGCGGGTTGATATCGGGGAAGGCGACCACAAGATCATCCTCGTACAGGAAGTTGGTGGGAATCTCGCCGTTCGCGATCTTGCAGAAGAGGCAGTCTGGCATTTCTTACTCCTTATCTCGTCCCATGTGTGCGGGATTTTCCTCCCCGGCAATGGAATCCCGTTGCCGGGCAATGGGATTCCATTGCCCGGCAACTCAATCCCGCCGCGGAGCTAGTCGTCCAGGTAGGCCGTGGAGGGCGCCGCAGTGGTATCGGTAACGGGGGCGTCCTCGTCGGTGGCGTCGAGAAGCACGCGCACCTTCTGCTCTGCATTGGCAAGGCGCTCGCGCAGGCTCTTCAGGAGCTCCACGCCCCTGCTGTAGCGCTCGAGCGACTCCTCGAGCTCAAGGTCGCCCGCCTCGAGCGAGCGCACGATCTGCTCGAGCTCGACGGAGGCCTCCTTGAAGCTGAGGTCCTCCACCTTCCTCGTGTCCTTGGTGGCGTCATCTGCCATCTTTGTCTCCCTTCCTCGCGGCAAAGCCGCGTGTTCGCGTTGAACGTGTGACAAGTTGTCCTACGACGCGGCCTGGCCCACACTGGTCACCGTTGCCCCAAGCTCCCCCTCGCCAAGGAGAACGGAAATCTCTTCACCCACTTCCACCTGGGACGCGTTGGAAAGCACGTGCCCCTCGGCGTCTTGGGCAAGGGCGTAGCCGCGGCCCAAGACCTTGAGCGGCGAGAGCGCGTCGAGCGTTGCCGCATGCCGCGCCACGGACGTCTGGTACGGGCGCAAGAGACCCCTGCCCGCCACGGACAGACGGTGCGCGTCACTCTCGACGCGCTCGCAGGATCGCGCGAGCGACTTGGGGATTGCGGCATGCAGCCTCTCCTCGGTGAGGTCAAGCGTACGGGCGCGGTCCTCCAACGTGGCCATGGGGTCGGTGAGGCAGCGCCGTGACGCAAGAGAGTCCACATATACCGACAGACGAGAGAGGCTCGCCTCCATGGAACGCGCAGCCCTCTCGCCAAGGGCGTCCATAGCGTTCGCGTTAGCCTGCAACGATGCTGCCATGGCGTTGCCCAGACGAACGCCGCGCTGGTTGATGAGGGTCTCAATCTCATTCATGGCAGGTGCCACAGACTCTGCCGCTGCCGTGGGCGTAGAGCAGCGCCTGTCCGATACCATGTCGCAGATCGACGTGTCCGGCTCGTGGCCAATGCCCGTGATCACGGGCACGGGACAGGCGGCGACGGCGCGGGCAAGCTGCTCGTCATTGAAGCACATGAGGTCCTCGAAGGAGCCACCACCGCGCACGAGCAGGATTGCGTCTGGCTTCGACGCCGCGGCGACCTCAAGCGCGCGGATGATGGTTGCCGGGGCATGCTTGCCCTGCACGGCACAGCCCACCGCGTCTATCTGCACGAGCGGGTTCCTTCTCCGCAGCGTGCGCTTGACGTCCTCAATCACGCTGCCGGAAAGCGATGTGACAACGCAGACACGCGAGCAGAAGGCTGGGATGCGCCTCTTGCGCGCCGGGTCCATGAGGCCCTCGCGCTCGAGCTTGCGCGCAAGCTCGGCAACCTGCTGGCGGAGAAGCCCCTCCCCCGCCACCGTGATGTGCTTGGCGACAAACGAGAGCTTGCCCGTGTTCTGGTAGACGTCGAAGGCGCCTGTCATCTGAATCTGGAGGCCGTCGCGCAGCTGCGTGCCAGAGGTCTCGACAAAGTCACGGTAAACACCGCGCCACGCGATGGTCGACATGGCCGCCGTGGCATCCTTGACCTCGAAGTAGCAGTGTCCGGAGCGGGCGTTTGGCCCGCGGAAGCCGCTCACCTCGCCCATGACCACCAGGGTGGGAATCTGCGCCACCTGGCCCTTGGCCACCTGAACCGCCTCGGTCACCGAGAGCGGCTCCTCCTTGGTGCCCGCCATGGGCTAATCCCTCCTATCGGTGCGGCCCATGAGGTAGAGCAGCTGCACCACCGAGACGAGCGCCGCGGCGACGTATGTAAGCGCGGCCGCCGTGAGCACCTCCTTGGCGCCCTGGCGGTCTATGCCCTGGCCGTGCGTCTCGAGGAACTGGACGGCGCGCCTGGAGGCGTTTATCTCTACCGGGAGCGTGACAAGCTGGAAGATGACCGAGAAGGCAAAGAGCGCAATAGCGATGCGCACGAGGCCGACGGCGTTCATGAAGACGCCGGCGAGAAACACGAGCATCCACACGTTCTGCGAGAAGTTGACCACCGGCACGAGTGCCGTACGCACGCGCATGGGGGCATAGTCCTTGGCGCGCTGCACGGCATGACCCGCCTCGTGGCAGGCCACGGCAACGGAGGCAACGGAGCCGCCACGCATGTTCTCCTCGGAGAGGTGCAGGTTGTTGTCACGTGGGTCGTAGTAATCCGTGAGGTGCCCGGCAACCGAGGTGATCCCCACGCTCGATGCGCCACCCTCGTTGAGCATCTGGCGCGCAACGTCTGCGCCGGTGCCGTCAAAAGATGCGTCGACCTTGGACCAGCGCTCGTACTTACGCTTGATGTAGGACTGGGTGATTAGACCCAAGAAGAGGGAGAGGATCACGATGCCGTAGTAGGCAAAGTCGATACCGTACCCGTAGTAGTAATAGCCCATATAGGAAGCTCCAATCGTTGGGGGCCGTGGGGCATATGTACCCAAGGCCGTCCGGCACCAACGATGATACAAAAGCCGCGCGACACAAATAGCATGCGCAAGAAAGGCCTGATGCCGGTTCCTCTCGTCCCCGCCCTAGATGACCTCGATGCGGCCGTCGCGCACCGTGAGGCCCACAGAACCTTCGAGCAGGCTCTCGAGCTGCTTGCCGGCCAGCTCGTGTCGCCAACCGGTCGCAAGACGCGACTTAGAGCGGTCCTGCGCGAACTCCACAAGGTCATCCCTGGTGGCTATGAGCTGCGTTGCGATGCCGGACTTCTCGGAGACAATCCTCACCAGCGCAACCATGAGGTCCACCACGCTCTCCACCTCGGCGGAGGGGTGCGCATGGCGCTCCGGCTGTGGGCAGGCAGAGCCGGGGACTTCCTCCCCTGCGTGGACGGCGTCGAGAAGGTCGCGCACGTCCCTCTCGCTAAGCTGGTCGGTGCCGCGAATCTTGCGCAGCCGGTCGCGGCTGCGCGGCGCCCTCTTGCAGACCTCAACCACCACCTCGTCCGAGAGAACCCACTTGCGGGGAACGTCGTGGTTTGCCGCCGTCTGCTCGCGCCACGCGCAGACCTCGCGCGCGATGGCAAGCTGCCGGCGCGTGAGGGAGCTCGAGCGCTTGAGTCTGAGATAGGCCTCTCGAGGGTCCCTGTGCATGTGGGAAGGGTCGGTCACCTCCGCCATCTCGGGCTGGACCCAGGCCAGACGGTCCTTCTCGACGAGCTGCTCCATCATGCGGTCGTAGATGGCAGGCAGATAGCGCACGTCATCCTCGGCGTAGGTGAGCTGCTCTGGGTCGAGCGGGCGGCGCGACCAATCCGTGAGGGACTCTGCCTTGGGAAGCCTCACGCCTGCGTAGGCCTCAACCAGCGAAGCGTAGCTCACCTGCTGGCGCATGCCCAGAAACGCGGCAGCGACCTGCGTGTCGAAGACCGAAGCGCAGGTCACGCCCATGCCGTCGAGAATGACCTCGAGGTCCTGCCCACAGGCGTGGAAGACCTTAGTGACCCGCTCGTCTGCAAAGATGTGCGCCAAGGGCGAGAGGTCCTCGATCAGGATGGGATCGATAGCACCAATCTCTGTGGGCGTACCAACCTGCACGAGGCAGAGCTTGGGATAGTAGGTCCTCTCGCGGAGGAACTCCGTGTCCACGGCAATGACGGGCTCGTTGCCAATTCGCTCGCAGAAGGCACTCAGTTCATCGCTTGTGGATATGTACACTCGACTCTCCCAGCTCAAAGGTGTTAGCCAAAGGCCCCAGCGTTGGGCTACCATGTGCATGTGGCCCGGCGGGGGGCCGGCGCCCGGAACATGATACATGCTATCCCTTGTTGGGGGACCGGGGAGGACCATCATGCGCAGCGTCATCATTCACAACCCCATGTCGGGGTTTGGCTCGGATGCCATATTCGAGTTCGAGCGGGCCCTCGTCCACGCTGGCGACGAGTGCACGTTCCGCGCGCTCGCACCGGACTTCGTTGCCGAGGAGGCTGTGGCAGACGCCGAAGACTTTGACGTCTGCGTGCTCTCCGGTGGTGACGGCTCCGTGACGGGGCTGCTCTACGCCTTGCGCAACCGCAACGTGCCCGTCTGCGTGTTTCCCTCGGGCACGGCGAACCTGCTCTTCGCAAACATTGGCAACGCGCCCGAGCCGGCGGCGCTGGCCCGGGCGTGCCGCGTTGGCCACACTGCCTGCATCGACCTCGGAGAGATCTCCTGGGAAGACGAGCAGGGCACCCAGCACGTGAAGGGCTTTGGGCTCATGTCTGGCACAGGCTTTGACGCCCAGCTCATGGAGGCGGCACTGCCCAACAAGGCCGCCATGGGACAGGCCGCCTACTTCGCCGCGGCATTCGCCAACCCACGGCCCACTGTCGAGGAGTTCACCATCATCGTGGACGGCCAGGAGTACCACCGTCGCGGTATCTCCTGCATGGTGGCAGACAATGCCATGATCCAGGGTGACATTCAGATTGTGCCTGACTGCCGCATGGACGACGGGCTTCTCGACGTTATTGTCATCGAGACGCAGGACGCAGCCCAGGTGCTGCGTCCTCTCTTCTCAGGCATTGTTGACAAGACGGGCAAGTCGATAGGCCGTCCGCACCTTGAAGCCTTCCGCGGCCATGAGATCACGGTGCGCACCGAGGAACCCGTACCGCTCGAGATTGACGGTGACGTGGTGAGCTCAGACGTCACCGAGTATCACGCCAAGGTACTTCCAGGGGCGTGCAGCATTGTGGTCGACAGCATGAGCTCGTACCAGCCAAACTCGGACGCACCCGCCCGCTTTGCAGATGCTGACGAGATTGCGTTCCCCAAGGAGTAGCGCCCGCGCCTAGCCCTCGTCATCTGCCGGGAAGCGGACACCCGCCTGCGCGCGAACCTTGTCCATCACCTCGAGCGACGCCAGCGTGACGTCTGCCCACATATTCGCGTGCTCAATCGCCACGGCATCGCCGCTTGCCGCCTCGCAGAAGTCCGCCAGCTCGCAGACCATGTCGTTCTCGGGGTTCTCAACTCGCACCGTGCGCTCGGTGCCGCCCACGGTCCCCCATGTCATTCCACGGTCAACGTGCTCGACTACGCGGAGGTCATGCGGCTTGGTGATGTCTTGGTAGATGAGCGTGGCGCGCTCGCCTTCCACCTGGCAGGGTGCCAGGTCATCCGAGACCTTGCCAAACGAGAGCGTCACGACCTTGTCGCCATACCCAAGGAGAATGGCACCGGCAAGGTCCACCTTGCGGTACGGGGAATCGGCAGGCTCGCCAGGCACCTCGGTGAGCACCAGCGAAGCATTCACCGAAGTTGGGCGCTCGAAGAGTGCTATAGCGGGTTCCACGCAGTAGACGCCAATGTCCATGAGGCTGCCGCCGGAGAGTCGAGGGTCAAAGACATTGAGGCGCTCGCCCGCCCTTAGGCGCGAAATGCGCGACGTGACCTTTGCGAAGCCCATCTGGGCGAGACGCACTTCGCCAAGCTGCGGCAATGTCTCCACGACGGCGCGAAAGCCCGGCGTGTGGATCGAGCGCATGGCCTCCATGGCAACAACGCCCTGCTCGGAAGCCGCGTCGAACACGCGCTTGGCCTCGCGAGCATTGGAGGCGAAGGTCTTCTCGACAAGCACGTGCTTGCCGGCACGCACCAAGGCAAGCGCCTGAGGTGCGTGAACTGCATTAGGGGAGCTGATGTAGACGGCATCGACGTCGGGGCAGGCGCACAGCTCATCGAGAGAATCGAAGGCAAGCTCTCCCCCATGCTCGTGCGCAAATGCACGGGCACGCGAGATGTCGCGCGAGTAGGCCCCCGCGTAGGAGGCACCCTCAAAGCCGGCAAGCGCATCGAGAAAGCGTTGGGCTATCCCGCTTGTGCCAATGGTTGCGATGCGTACCTTCTGCCCCTGGGTCATGGGACGCCCCTTTCGCCTGCCACCGCTCGGCGCGATCGCACCGCACAAGACAGCGCGACACGCATCTGATACAAGAGATTCTAGAGCAGAGAAGGCCGGGCGTTGGCGGAGGAGCTATGCGCAGTTAGTATCTCCGGTTGGAGTCATAGCCATAGAGCGCACGGCACCCAGGCACGAGCGCACCGACTGTATGACAGTCTGCGAAAGCTCATCCTCACTCATAGAACGCTCTCCAAATAGCCAACTTGCCAACAGCGAAACGATGCCACCAGAGGCAAAGTCGACGGCGCATGAAACTCGAGACGAGAGGGATGTGGAGAGCTGCGAGGATACGGCCGAGAGTCCGCCCAGGTGCCCGGAGAGCTCGCGCCTGAGACGCTCGGAGAGAAGCGTGCGGGCAGGCGTACGGGCGAGCGCGCCAAACGCCGTGGCACCGTCGGAAGCCAGGCCCTTGAGCTGGGAAAGCACCTTCGAGAGCCCGGCAGGGGTGCTCACGTCGCCGGACTTGAAGATGCCCGAGACCTCGCTCACAGCATCGTTCTCTATCTCCTGAAGAACAGCGCGCACGCTTGGGTAGTGAGCATAGAAGGTCTTCTTGTTGATGAGAGCACGCTCGGCAACGTCCTTTGCGGTGATGTCCTGTGTGGGCTTCTCGGAGAGCAGCGAAACCACGGCGGCTCGTATGGCTGCCTGCGAGCGCTTTACGCGAAGGTCGATGTGTACCGTGGGCTGGGTGCCCATCTCACTCACTCCTCAAGAACGACGTGATGTTTACCATGCCCGTCATTTACTTCCCATAGTATACTTATTTCCAATATTGGAAATAAGTCGATTCTCCGGATTAGGGAGCCACGCGTGAATTCTACCCCAGATGAAATTCGTCAACGCTACGAGGAGCTGGCGGCGCCCACGCTTGCAGCCCCTCGCGTGGCGCTCATGGCAGGCTACGTGCAGCACGGCCAGACCACCACACTCGAGCACGTTGCTGCCGTAGCCTACCTAAGCCTGGCTCTGGTGAGAAAGCTTGACATCCGCTGCAACGAACGCGCGCTGGTGCGCGGGGCGCTACTCCACGACTACTATCTCTACGACTGGCATGACCACAACGCCGCTCCCGACGCGTGGCACGGTTTCACGCACCCACGCCATGCGCTGAGAAACGCCGAGGCAGACTTTCCCGACCTTACCCCGCTCGAACGAGACATCATCGCCCACCACATGTTCCCGCTCGTGCCCTCTCCCCCACGTCACGTGGAAGCCCTTGTGGTCTCGCTTGTCGACAAGGCCTGCTCGACGGTCGAGGTCTTCGCGCAACGCCCCTGGGCCACCACATCTGAGGGAGGTACCGCATGCTAGAACGCATCGTGGCGGTAATTGCCGCGCTCGCAACCATGAACGCGCCGGACCTTACGCCATGGGGCATCTCGATTCTCATGCTCTCGATGACAACGATATCCGTGGGAGGGTGGGTCTGGGAGACCGTGTACTGCTCGATTGTGGAGAGGCGCCCCGTGCGGCGCGGCTTTCTCTTTGGACCCGCATGCCCCATCTACGGCACCGGCGCAGTTGCTGTCTACGTTCTTCTCGGGCACCTGGAGAGCCCGCTGGCCGTGTTTGTTGCGGGTTCCATCCTTGCAACAGCCATCGAGTATGCCACGGGACACGTACTTGAGGAGCGCTTTGGGAGGCGCTGGTGGGACTACACGGGCTGGCCACTCAACTACCGTGGGATTGTTTGCCCCATAGCCTCGGCGGTCTTTGGCATCTTCTCGGTGCTGGTGGTCTTTGTCATCGAGCCACAGCTCATTGCCTTCTTCTCGTCGTGGGGAGAGTTCGCGTGCGAGGCAACCGCCACCACGTGCGCGCTGACCTTTGCAGCTGACACGGCTCTTTCTGTGATGGCACAGGACGCGGGCGCCGGCAGGCGGAGAATAACGCTTCGTCGCTAACCCGGATTGCTGTAAGGTGAGGGGGTTTACCTACCTTACCGGAGGCAGCATGTACTCATTCGACAGCAGGGTACGCTACAGCGAGTGCGACGAGAAGGGCGTGCTCGCCCTCGTCCCCATGATGAACTACCTTCAGGACTGCTCCACCTTCCAGTGCGAGGAGGTGGGTAGGGGCCTCAAAGAGCTCAATCGCGACCACCTTGGCTGGTTTGTGACCTCCTGGCTCATCCAGATCGACTCGCTCCCCCACTTCTGCGACACCATCACGACAAGCACCTGGTGCTATGCCATGAAGCGCCTACAGGCCGAACGCTGCTTCGAGATTCGCGGGGCAGACGGTACCACGCACGTGCGCGCAGACTCTCAGTGGTACATGTACGACTTCTCGCAGGAGCGCGTCATCAGCATCCCGCAGAGCGAGTCGGTCTTCCTTCAGGGAGACGAACGCCCGGCGGACCTGCCGCAGATCTCGCGCCACCTGAAGCCCCAGGGCGAGGGCACCGCAACCTCCCCCATCGTGATAACCGAGCAACACCTGGACACCAACCGTCACGTGAACAACGCGGAGTACGTGCGCTTTGCCCTTCTCGCAGCCGGCGAGCTGGGGCACGCCATCGACCTTGTGCGCCTTGAGGTGCAGTACCGCACCATGGCACTCCTCGGCGACACCTTGACCCCCGTGGTCTATGGCGACGGCAACGACATCACCGTGAGCATCAACGGCGATGACGGCAAGGCCCGAGCCATCATGAGGATGGAGGGCCGCGCATGACGGAGGAGACCGAGGTCGCGCTTCCCACGGTCCACGTGGCGGCAGCGATCATCCAGCGAGACGGGCTTATCCTGGCAGCTCGGCGCGCGCACGGCATGGACGGCTGGGAGTTTCCCGGCGGCAAGGTGGAGCCCAGCGAGACGAGCGAGGAGGCCTGCCGTCGAGAGATCACGGAGGAGCTTGGCTGCAAGCTTCAGGTGATGTGGCTTCTCGACACGCTGGCCTACGACTACCCTGAGTTCCACCTGGTCATGGACTGCTTCGTGTGCACGCTGGCACCGGGAGCAGAGCCCGTCGCAAAGCCCGGTGAGCACAAGGAGCTGCGGTGGCTTGGGCGCGACGGGCTTCTCGGCGTGGACTGGCTTCCGGCAGACAAAGGGCTCATCCAGACGCTGGGGACTGCCTGGGACCAGATAATTGAATCGGAGCCCCTGTAGGAAGACGAGCCCACACGCCACCACGCACGGGAGGGAGACCCATGAGCAAGGCAGACGACATCTTTGTCGACATGTGCACCGATATTCTTGAGAACGGCACCACCACCGAGGGCCAGAAGGTTCGTCCGCACTGGGAGGACGGCACGCCGGCCTACACCATCAAGCGCTTTGGCGTGTGCAATCGCTACGACCTGCGAGAGGAGTTCCCGGCCATCACGCTGAGGCGCACGGCGCTCAAGAGCTGCATGGACGAGGTCCTCTGGATCTACCAGCGCAAGTCCAACAACGTCCACGACCTCCACAGCCACATCTGGGACGAGTGGGCAGACGAGACGGGCTCCATTGGCAAGGCGTACGGCTACCAGGTGGGCAAGGTCTCCCACTACGCCGACGGCGACTATGACCAGATGGACCGCGTTCTCAAGGACCTGCGCGAGAACCCCTACTCGCGCCGCATCATGACCAACCTCTACACGTTCTCGGACCTCTCCGAGATGCACCTGTATCCCTGTGCCTATAACGCCATCTACAACGTGACGCAGGAGCCTGGCGAGAGCCGACCCACGCTCAACATGCTCCTCGTCCAGCGCAGTCAGGACGTGCTTGCGGCAAATAACTGGAACGTGTGCCAGTACGCCATCCTCCTCATGATGGTGGCGCAGGTCTCCAACATGAACGCGGGCGAGCTTGTGCACATGATCGCCGATGCCCACATCTACGACCGCCACGTGCCCATCATCCGCGAACTCATCTCCCGCCCGCGCCACACGGCGCCCAAGGTAAGCCTCAACCCCGAGGTCACGGACTTCTACCAGTTCACGACCGATGACCTTATCGTCGAGGACTACGAGTGCGGCCCACAGGTCAAGAACATCCCCATCGCCATCTAGCTGCTGCCCCTATCCCGCCGACCCTGCTGGTTCCGCCGCCCCTGCTGGTTCCGCCGGCCCCTCGTTCTTTATCGGAATTTGAGAATTGATCTTCTCGCCAACTGGGCAAATGCAGGGGCGTTTTCTCAGAAACCGATAAAGAACGGGGAAAGGAAGATGGGGCGGGAACAACTGGGATGAGAAATTGGAGGTCTCAATGAACGCAATCGTTGCTGTGTGCCGTGACTGGGGCATTGGCTACCAGGGCTCGCTTCTTGTCCACAGCAAGGTCGACATGCACCGCTTTGTGGAGCTGACCATGGGTGGCACCGTTGTCATGGGGAGAAAGACCCTCGAGAGCTTCCCCGGGGGTCCGCTCAAGGGGAGGAGGAACGTCGTGGTCACGCACGACCCCGCGGCGCTGCCAGAGGGCGTCGTTGGCGTTGACTCCCCCGCCGCGGCGCTGAAGGCTGTTGCGGCAGATGACCCCAACAGGGTGTGGCTGATTGGCGGCGAGTCCATCTACCGGGCGCTTCTCGGCCAGTGCACGCACATCTACGTGACCAAGTTCGACGTCGAGAAACCTGCCGATGCTTTCTTTCCCAACCTGGACGATGACCCCGCGTGGCGCG
Organism: Tractidigestivibacter scatoligenes; assembly: GCF_001494635.1. Classification (GTDB taxonomy): domain Bacteria; phylum Actinomycetota; class Coriobacteriia; order Coriobacteriales; family Atopobiaceae; genus Tractidigestivibacter; species Tractidigestivibacter scatoligenes. The sequence goes on from NZ_LOJF01000009.1 coordinate 275,531, forward strand.
TCGAGCACGAGGAGGACGCCGGCGTCACCGCAAAGGGCACGCACTTCTCGTTTTTCACGTATGTGAGGGAATGAGACAAAGGGAAACTCCCTTTGTCTCATTGAGTGACGGCCTCCTCGGCGGTGCGGATATCGGTACCGCCATAGAGCGCTGCGTAGAACTCATCAGGAAGCGGGGTGTCGATGGCCCAGGTGCCGTCATCGCCCTTGGTAAGCGTCAGCGTGGCGTCAGTCGTGGCGCACGTGGCGTCATCGGCATCGAGGCGCTGGTAGAGAAAGTTAAAGAGCTTGTCCACGAGTGCGGCGCGCCCACCGGAGTCAAGCGTAGATTGCATCTCGTCCGAGAGCATCCAAGCCTCGAAGTCTGACGCGGCGTTGGTGATGGCGTCTGAGAGCGTTGCGTTGGTAATGCTCACCGTAGCTGTGGCGGTCTTGCCGTCATCGGCCACACTCACGTCTCCCACCTGGTACGAGAAGTGCGTAAGCAGGTGCTGGTGGTACTCCTCCGTCTCAACGCCAAACTCGTCGAGCTTGGTGACGGTCGCGTCGTCGCCAAACTGGGGGTCTGGCACGCCATCGTCCTTGGGCTTCTCGTCGTCCTTCTTGTCGTCATCGTCCTTAGGGTGGGCGAGGGCATCGTAGCCGTCCATGAACTGTGTCACGGTCTCTGTGACCTTCTCGGTATCGCTCTTGCAGGCAGAAAGTGAGAAGACAACGACCACGGCAAGGACAAGGACACCCAGGAACGAGAGCGCCTGGGCAAGCTGATGGCGACGACGAGACGAGAAACGCATGGATAACTCCTTGCGATGCACGAGCGGGATCTACCTGAAAGTAACCAATCAAGCTTAGACGAAACAGGCCTCTCCTGCACAGAAAGAGGCACCCGGCTTGCACCGGATGCCTCGATCAAACGAGATGGCAAGAAGGTCGAACGGCCTACTCGTAGTCGCTGGCCATGTCGATCCAGCCCTTGAGGAACTCCTCGTTGCCCTTACGGCCGCGCGAGAGCTCTGCGGCAGCGACGACGGGCAGCCAGTACATAATCTTCTGCTTGGGGACATCGGCAGACTTGGAGTAGACGTCAAGGTACTTGTCGGCAGCCTCGGGGAACTCAAGCTTGAGCAGCATGTAGGTCATGGCTGCATCCGCCTCAGGCAGGCCAACCGTCACGTGAGTCCAGTCGCAGACGAACGGCTCGCCCTCGCCAACCACAATGTTCGTGGGGTTGAAGTCGCCATGGCAGATCGCCGTGCCGCGCTTCATGCGGTCCGCGCGCATCTGAAGATCGTAGCGGGCGGAGGGGTCCATCCCCTTGACGCGAGAGATCATGCGGACGAGCTTGTCGCCCTGCGCGTTGAGCGCCTTGGGCGCGGGGGTCTTCTGAACCTTGATCTGCAGGTCCACGAAGAACTTGAGGAGCTCGTCGAACTTGGGCGTGCCCTTGGCCTCGTCCATCATCTCGTGGAGGGTCTTGCCGGGGACGTACTTCATCGCGAGCGCCCAAGAACCGTCCTCGACCTGCGAGACCTCGAGCACCTGCGGCGTGTTGAGCCCCTCAGCCTGCTCCATGCGGGCAAGGTTGAGAGCCTCGCGAAACACGTCGACGGCGGGCTTCGTGGGGACGAAGACCTTCACCGTGCGGTCTCCGTCGTGATAGACGACCTTGTTGTGCCTGCGGACAATCTCGACCTTATCATCGGAAAGCTTCATGCTTCCTCCTATCAAGCGTGGCCTCTGGACGTTACTCTTCTGCGGACTCCGCCTGACCGGCGTGGTCGGTCTTCTCGATCTCGCGGATCTCCAGGCCCTCGTCCTCGTAGGACGTGGCGGGACGGCCGTAGTAGGCGTCCAGGTACAGGCTCCTGATCTCGGCCACGAGCGGGTAACGGGGGTTGGCGCCGGTGCACTGGTCGTTGAAGGCGTTGAGGCTCATCTCGTCCAGGGTGTCGAGGAAGTACTTCTCGTCCACGCCGTACTCGGCGATGGTCTTCTTGACGCCGATGAAGTCCTTGAGCTTCTCGATGCCGTCCATGAAGCGCTCGAACACCACGTCGTCGGAATCGGCGGCAGTGCCAAAGCCGCAGAAGCGGCCCATCTCGGCATAGCGGGCCTTTGCGTGGGGATACTCGTACTGGGAGAACGTGCCCATGCGGGTCGGGCGCTCGGCGGCGTTGTAGCGCGCCACGCGAGTAAGGATGACGGCGTTGGCCCAGCCGTGCGGGATGTGGTGATAGGCACCCAGCTTGTGGGCCATGGAGTGGTTGAGGCCGAGGAAGGCGTTGGCGAACGCCATGCCGGCGAGGCAGGAGGCGTTGGCCATGTGGTCGCGGGCCTCGACGTTCGTGGGCTCGGAGTAGGCCGTGGGCAGCCAGTCAAAGACGAGCTTCGCGGCCTTGAGGGCGATGGCGTCCGTGTAGTCGGATGCCATGATCGAGACGTAGGCCTCCATCGCGTGGGTGAGGACGTCGATGCCGGAGGCGGAGGTGAGGCCCTTGGGCTGCGTCATCATGTTGTCGGTGTCGACGATGGACATGGTGGGCATGAGCTCGTAGTCCGTGATGGGCCACTTGATGCCGGTGTTCGCGTCCGTGATGATGGCGAACGGGGTGACCTCAGAGCCGGTACCGGAGGACGTGGGGATGGCGACGAACTTTGCCTTCTGGCCCATGGGCTTGAAGCGGTAGACGCGCTTGCGGATGTCCATGAAGTCGACGGCCATGTCGTCGAACTTCTCCTCCGGGTGCTCGTACATGGTCCACATGATCTTGCCGGCGTCCATTGCGGAGCCACCGCCGATGGCAATGATCACGTCGGGGTTGAAGGCGCGGAGAAGCTCCTCGCCCTTCTCGGCATCCTGGAGCTTGGGGTCAGGCGAGATGGACCAGAAGCTGGAGTGGGTGATGCCCATCTCGTCCAGCGGGCCCTCAATCTTCTTGGTGAAGCCGGAGGTGTAGAGGAAGGAGTCCGTGACGATGAAGGCGCGCTTGCAGCCGTAGACCTCCTTGAGCTCGCGGAGGGCAACGGGCATGCAGCCCTTCTTGAAGTAGACCTTCTCGGGAGTCCTGAACCAAAGCATGTTCTCGCGCCTCTCTGCGACCGACTTGATGTTGAGCAGCTGGTGGATATCGAGGTTGCCAGAGAACGAGTTGCCGCCCCAGGAGCCGCAGCCAAGCGTAAGCGACGGGGCAAGCTCGAAGTTGTAGATGTCGCCAATTCCGCCGAGGGAGGCCGGGGTGTTGATCAGGATACGGCAGGTCTTCATGGCCTCGGAGTGCTTGTCGACCTTCTCGGTCTCACGGGTGTCGATGAAGAGCGAGGAGGTGTGGCCGTAGCCGCCGTCAGCGATGAGACGGGACGCCTTGGCGAGGGCATCATCGAAGTCCGTAGCGCGGTACATACCGAGGATGGTGGTCAGCTTCTCGTGCGCCCAGGGGTTGGAGGGCTCGACGGACTCGGTCTCGCCAATGAGGATCTTGGTCCAGGCGGGAACCTCGATGCCTGCAGCCTCCGCGATTCTGGTGGCAGGCTGGCCAACCATCTTGGCGTTGACGCCACCGTTCACGATAACGGTGTTGCCGACCTTGTCGGCCTCCTCGTCGTTGAGGAAGTAGGCGCCGCGCTTCTGGAACTCAGCCTTGACCGCGTCATACACGCCGTCGAGAACGATTACGTTCTGCTCGGTAGCACAGATCATGCCGTTGTCGAAGGTCTTGGAATGCATGATGGAGTTGACGGCCTCGATGACGTCTGCGGTGTCGTCGATGATGGCGGGGTTGTTGCCCGGGCCAACGCCCAGGGCAGGGGTGCCGGAGCTGTATGCGGCGTTGACCATGCCGGGGCCGCCCGTCGCGAGGATGATGTCGGCCTCCTGCATGAGCGTGTTGGTAAGCTCGATGGAGGGTGTGTCGATCCAGTCGATGATGCCCTTGGGGCAGCCCGCGGCCTCGGCGGCGTCACGGACGACGCGTGCGGCCTCCGACGTGCACTTCTTGGCACGCGGGTGCGGGGAGATGATGATGGCGTTCCTCGTCTTGAGGCAAATCAGCGTCTTGAAGATGGCCGTCGACGTGGGGTTGGTGGTGGGGATGACGGCAGCCACGACACCGAGGGGCTCGGCGATCTTCTTCATGCCAAAGGCACGATCGTCCTCGATGACGCCGCAGGTCTTGGTGTCCTTGTACTTGTTGTAGACAAACTCGGCGGCGTAGTGGTTCTTGACGACCTTGTCCTCCATCACGCCGTAGCCGGTCTCCTCGTAGGCCATCTGGGCGAGAGGAATGCGGGCCTTGTTCGCTGCAATGGCGGCGGCATAGAAAATCTTGTCCACCTGCTCCTGCGTGAACTTTGCGAACTCTGCCTGGGCTTCGCGCATCGTCTTCAGATGCGCCTCCAGCGTCTCCACGCTATCGATGACCGAAGCATTCTGTGCCATGTTACCTCCATATCCCCGGTCGGCAGACCCTGAGGCCAGCCGAACTTAACAGCAGACCGAACAAGAGAGCGAGGTAGTACCGATGAAGCGCAGCGCCCAGGGGACATGGTTGCCCGCGTGGGCTGCCGGAGACGCCAGGAAACTACCCTGGTGCCATTCGACGGCATAATCATACCGCTTACGGTCGATTGTGCATATAGAAGAACGCTTCGTTTATCGGCATGTTTCTAAACGTGTTTGGGGCACGGGAAATCCGGCACTGGAGCTGAGAAAGATTGCCTTGCGGCGAGAAATTGGCGCCGGAGTGGCGACTTTGTGCGAGGTTGCTGCGCAAACGAGCCCTCGGGCGCCAAAACGACGCCGGAGCAGCGGCTTCGTGCGGGGTTGCTTCCAAAACGCCCTTTCGGGCACCAAATTCTCGCCGAAAGTAGCATTCCTGCAGCTAGAAGCGCTTACGACAGGCGCTCGCGAAGCCGCTGCTCCAGCCGGGCCACTTGCGCCATGGAATCATCTGGGGTGCAGGTGATGCGGCGCCACGAGCCCTCCCCCACCAGCCGCACGTCGACCAGCGGGCCAAAACCGTTCTCAAGTGTGCGAGAAGCAATCTCGTACGAGGGGTCCGAGCGCAGCCCTGGGTACGCGACGCGCTCGACGCGCGGATGGCATACGAGGTAGCTCGCCACCACCTGTGCCGCATCGGAAGACGCACGCCACATGCGGGTGCGCTGCTCGAGCAGCGCCAACTCTGGGTCTCCGGCCTCGCGACCCGCCGAGAGGAGCCCGCGTGCCGCATCCGCAATGCCCTGCTCACCTCTCGCTACCCATACCAGCATTTCGCCCTCATCAGCAGCAGGCGCAAAGGCAACGTCTGCACCAAGCCTCACGGCAGCGCAAGCCGCTCCTACAAGCGAGAGGTCACAGGCTACAGCTATGCCCTGCTCGTGTGCAGCGGCAGCAAGGCCCCGTACGTCCGCACATGCTACGGGCACGCCTACCAGCGGCTCGATGGGCGCTGAGAAGCCCTTGGCCAGGGCCCCCTCAAGCTCATCCTTGGACACAACCCGCAGAACGCTGCCTCGCTTGGCCATAACTACTCCCAACAAGAAAGCGGCGGGACAGCCAGCCGAGGCCGCCCCGCCGCACACATGAGACAAAGGGACTGTCCCTTTGTCTCATCGACGCTCGCGAATCTCCTCGGTGACGTCGGCGATGAACTCGTCGAGGTCACGCTGGGTGGTCTCGTTGGAGCGGTCGCGCACGGAGATGTTGCCAGCCTCGGCCTCCTTCTCGCCAAGGATCAGCATGTATGGGACGCGATCGATGGAGCGGGCCTCGCGAATCTTGTAGCCGATCTTCTCGTCACGCTCGTCGACCTTCACGCGCACGCCGGCGTCGCGCAGCTTCTGCGCAACCTCGTTCGCGTAGTCGCGGGTCTTCTCGGAGACGGGGAGCACCTTGACCTGGCAGGGCGAGAGCCACGTGGGGAACTTGCCCGCGTACTGCTCGATGAGCATGCCGATGAAGCGCTCGAACGAGCCAAAGCCTGCGCGGTGGATCATGATGGGCTGCTTCTTGGAGCCGTCCTTGTCGGTGTACTCGAGCTGGAAGTTGTGCGGGAGCTGGAAGTCCAGCTGGATGGTGCCGCACTGCCACTCGCGGCCCAGGCAGTCCTGCAGGTGGAAGTCAATCTTGGGACCGTAGAAGGCACCGTCGCCGGGGTTGAGCTTGTAGTCGACGTGCATGGCGTCGAGGGCGTCCTTCAGGCCCTGCTCGGCGCGCTCCCAGTCCTCGTCGGAGCCCATGGAGTTCTCGGGGCGCGTGGAGAGCTCGACGCGGTATGGGAAGCCAAACTGCGCATAGTAGGCAGTGATGAGGTGCGCAACGTCCGTGACCTGTTCGGTGATCTGGTCCGGGCGGATGAAGAGGTGAGCGTCGTCCTGCTGGAACTCGCGAACGCGGAAGAGGCCATGGAGGGCGCCCTTGAGCTCGTGGCGGTGGTCGATGCCGGCCTCGGCGAGCTTCAGGGGCAGGTCACGGTAGCTGCGCGGCTTGCTCTTGTAGATGAGGCAGGCACCCGGGCAGTTCATGGGCTTGATCGCGTAGTCCTCGTCGTCGATCTTGGTGGTGTACATGTTCTCTTTGTAGTGGTCCCAGTGGCCCGAGGTCTCCCACAGGCTGCGGGACAGGATGATCGGCGTCTGGACCTGGTCGTAGCCGTACTTGTCCTGCATCTCCTGCCAGTACTGCATGAGAGAGTTGCGGATGCGCATGCCGTTGGGCAGCCAGAACGGGAAGCCAGGACCAGCCTCGTTCATCATGAAGATCTCCATCTCCTGGCCGATCTTCCTGTGGTCGCGCTTCTCCGCCTCCTCGCGCATGTGCTCCCACTGCGCAAGCTCATCCTTGCTGCGGAAGGCGACGCCATTGATGCGGGTGAGCATCTTGTTGTCCTTGTCGCCCTTCCAATATGCGCCAGAGACGCCAGTGAGCTTGAAGGCCTTGAGCGCCTTGGTGTAGAGGATGTGGGGGCCAACGCACATGTCGACGTACTCGCCCTGCTTGTAGAAGGTGATGCGGGCATCCTCGGGAAGGTCGCCGATGTGCTCTACCTTGTACTTCTCGCCACGCTCCTGCATGTGGGCAATGGCCTCGGCGCGGGGCAGCTCGTAGGTCTCAAACTTGAGGTTCTCCTTGCAGATCTTGGCCATCTCAGCCTCAATCTTGGGGAAGTCCTCCTCGGAGATCTTGGTGCCCTCGGGCAGGTCGATGTCGTAGTAGAAGCCGTTCTCGGTTGCGGGGCCAAAGGCGAAGTCCGCCTCGGGGTACAGGCGCTTGATGGCCTGGGCCATGATGTGCGCCGCGGAGTGGCGCACGACGTGCAGCTCCTGGTCCTCGGGGCACTCGTCCACGTGACCGTCGTTGTAGAGAACCTTCATGAGAAACCTCTTCCTTGGGGTAGCTCCCCAAATTCTGACTGCAAGGTGACGTTGCGGGCCAAACCCGGCACCGCGGCGCATAACGGCGACTGTCACATGGCACGAGGCCAGGTGAGGGACAGCCGCCTAGATAGTCACCGTAGTCGTTACACGCGTGGCGAGAAATGCGTGGATGCAGCAAGCATCCGTGGCCTGACGGAACATGTGCACGTCGCTCGTGTGGCGCATACCCTAATGACTCCCCCGCGCATTCACTGGCACTTCTGCGGGCGCACGCGACGCCGCCGCTCGATTGCGAGCAGAGTCACCTACGCTGCCTGCGGTTACGCAGACAGTTGACACTTTACACCAGAGAGACGTTGCCACAGGGAAGAAATACCACATGCACAAAGGAAGGTGTGGGGGTAGGTCTACATGCGTGGCGCCCGTCTCCACTATCGAAAGACGGGCGCCACGGCGCAACCAACACAAACAGGCAGCATAAAAGCTAGACGCGGCCAACTTCACCAAGGGTGGTGCGGTCGTACCAGCCGGCAAAGACGTAGGGGAAGAACTCGCCCGCATCGACGTCTGCCAGCTTCTTCTCGCCTAGAACCGTCAGGTCAAGCTCGGAGTAAGCGCAGCCGAGCACAGAGAGCACAGGAAGCTCTCCCCACGGGTCATCTGGACTCGAGGCCATCTCGACGCTCGTCACATAGCCCGGCACCCACTGGTGGTAGTCGTACTGGATGAGCGCGGCATTGATGGCACCGCCGGTCAGCTGCGCTCCGCCCTGCGCCAGTGCCGGACGGTCGAAGTGGTAGTAGAACCCACAACCCTTGGTGGTCTTCCCGGCAGCCGGGGACTGGAAGATCAGGTGGCAGAGGGGGCTGTTGTACTCGCCAAGGTCTGCCTCCACGTGTACCAGCCGGTGACCGCGGCGCGCAAGGTCAACGCAGAGCGCCGAGCCTTCCTTGCGAATCGAGAACTGGGTGCCAAGCTTCTTGGGCATGGATCCGTTGTCACGCCCAAGCTGCGTTGCCATCTCAGCACCGTTACCGCCCAAGAGCAGCGACATCGTGTACTGTCCAAGCTGATCGTCAAGATAGCAGTACACGCCGAGAATTGCCTCGTAGTAGTCATCGGTAAACGACGGCCGCAGGATGTGATTCACGGAGAGCGTCACCACGGGCATCGAGAAGGGCTTGAGCGGTGCAGGCAGGATGCGCTCGATGGCAGAAGGGTCGGTGGTGTAGGCGAGATACAAGCCACGCTGGTCAGACATTACGGACGGTGCGCCGAACTTTTGGAGGTCTGCGGAGTCCATGCAAAAGCTCGAGCGAGCGGCGCGCGCCGAGAAGAGACCGCGGGCAGCCTCGTAACCACCACGTGTAGCAGGCGCAATGTTCCCGTCGCGCACAGCGGAGCCAACAAGGCAAACATCGACGCCGCGCTTACGCAGACCCTCCGCAAGCTCCTTTGCAGGCCGGTTCCCCAGCGAAAGCACCACAAGGTCCGCCTCAACCTTGGAGCGCCCTCCATCGGCAACGCTCTCGACAGCAATGCCATCGGACCCAACCTCAACGAGCTTCTCGCCCAGCTTGAGCTCAACCTGCTGTGCGCGCAGGCGTCCCATCAGGTCAGCGAGGTTGGTCTGGTTTGTACCCGGAGCCGGCGTGGCCACCATATCGACGACCGTAACGGAAGCCGCACCCTTATCGGCAATGTACTCGGCGGTCTCAAGGCCCGTCATGCCAGCGCCCACGACAACGACGCGCCCGCCCTCGTAGCTCTCGCGGGAAAGGGCCTCGGGCACGCAGATCACGTTCTCGCCGTGAATCCCGGGAATCGACCCGGGCACGATGGGATCTCCGCCGGTAGCGCAGATGACGGCATCGGGCTCGAATGCCATCACCGAGTCAACCGTCGCCTCCTCGCCAAGGCGGACGTCCACGCCCAGCTTGGGCAGCATCGTCTCGTAATACTGCGGGACAAAGTCCATCTTCTCCTTGCGTGGCGGGCGCTCGGCGAGAAGAACCTGGCCGCCAAGGCGATCGCCCTTTTCAAGCAGCGTCACCTTGCAGCCGCGTCGCGCCGCGGTCTCCGCCGCCTGGCAGCCACCGGGGCCGCCACCAATTACAACAATGTGATGATGGTCAACGTCGATTGGCAGCTCACCATAGCGCAGCTCATGCGCGCACTCCGGATTGACGGCGCACTCAAGGGGCATGCATTTCTCGGCGTTCTGTTCCAGGGACTCGAAGCAGCGCAGACAACTGATGCACTTGCGAAGTTCGGAAACTCTACCCTGCTGAACCTTATTGCCCCACTCGGGATCGGCGAGCCACGCGCGGCCAAGACCGGCGAAGTCGATAGTTCCTTCCTCGAGGAATGCCTCGGGAACGTCGGGGCCACGATATGCGGAGACCGCAATCACGGGAACGCTGACGTGCTCTTTCACCGCTCGGATGATGTCATGGCGCCATCCCTCGGGATAACTTACTGGCTCCACGCACGTAATGCCGGTCTCGTAGAGGCCAACGGACACGTCTATGAAGTCGACGCCTGCCTTTTCGAACGCCATGCAGATCTTGACGCCGTCTGCAGTGTGGATGTAGTCCTCGGTAACCCCGGTCTTGTCGAGGAATTCCTCGACGGTGACGCGGCAGCCAAGCGCAAAGCCTGCAGAACAGCGCTCGCGAATGCCTGCGATGATCTCGGTGACAATGCGCAGGCGGTTCTCAAAGCTGCCACCATACTGGTCTGTTCGCTTGTTGGTGTAGGGAGAGAGGAACTGCTGCAGCAGGTAGCCATGCGCGCAGTGCAGCTCGACACCATCGAAGCCCGCGCGCTCGGCACGAACTGCGCCTTCGATAAACTCCTGGACTATATGCTGGACCTCTTCCGTAGAGAGCGCGCGGGTCTCCGCCTGCGTCTTCTTGCAAGGAATCGCAGACGCCGAGACAACCGGCTTTCCGCCGAGAAGGACATTGGGTGTCTCCCTGCCTGGGTGATGCAGCTGCAGGAATGTCTTGGAACCATGGCGGTGAATTGCCTCAGCAAGACGCGCGAGTTGCGGAACATTGCGGTCGCGTGTGACGGAAATCTGGCGCAGCTCACCGACGCCCGTCTCGTCGTCAATCCGGCAGATCTCCGGTATCACTAGGCCGGCACCACCTGCGGCGCGCAGCTCGTAATAACGAATCATCTCTTCAGTGGGTGTCCCGTCAAGATTAGCAAGCCCTACCCCCATGGGCTCCATGACCAGGCGGTTCCTGAGCTCGACCGATCCAATACGGCCAGGTTCGAAAAGCTTGTCGTACATGCCCCTCTCCCTTCGCTGCCGCGCCGGCTTGCGTCGGCGCACATTACGGCTCTAGGCACAGAGTAGAGGGATTGGGCATGGGCAATTCCGTATATTCGGGGAGGGAGCTGCTTAGCTTCGCGAGGCAGCATTATGGCGGGTCAGCCGTACAGAGCCAATGCGGGCACGGCGGTCCTCTCCCCTACCGCACGTCGTCGAAGGTTTTGAGGAACAGCTGGTAATCGACCTCGTTCTGGTCTGCATAGGCCTGTGCAAACTCGCAGAGCGCGTTGTCGATGACCGCGCCTTTCCCCAGGTATCCGGCAATGGCGTGGCGGTCACCCGTGCGGGCGTGTGCGTGCGCGAGGGTCCAAGCGCAAAGTGACCCAAAGCGTGAGAGCTCGTAGGCATCCATACGCTCCAGGTCGACCGACCCCTTGGAATCCCACAGCTGGCGCACGTAGTAGTCACGCATGACGCCCTTCTCGTCTGGCGAGCGAGCCCAGCCGAGAAGAACGTCGCCGGCCGTCTGCATGGCCCGCTGTCCCTCGACGACCCTCCTGCCATGGTCGAGAAACTCGCTTTGGCCCGCGTATGGCTCGAGAACCGAGGAGGTTGCTTCCTTGAGCTGGAGCACCAGGGAGTCGTTGGGGGCAGCCCCCTCGAGCACGATGATCCACGCGCGCATGCCAACGCTGCCCACGCCAACGACCTTGCGTGCCATGTCCTGCGGGGTGTACTGGTCGATGAGCGACCGGCGCTCGCGCGGAAGGGTGAGGCGGTATCTCGCGAGATAGGCGCCAAGCACCTTGACGATTGTCTCCTGTGAGATGGCATAGCTCGCAAGGTCGCGTAGGAGAATCAGGAGCGGCGGGTCGCTCACCACGCGCAGCTCGCCATCGACGGTCTCGGTGAACTTTTCGACGGCGCGGCTGTTTGTCTTCTTGATGGCCTTCCCGGCGGTTGCCGCAAGGGCGCTCTTCTCGGCATTGTTGAGGTAGTCGGCATGCTCTTGCAAGAGCTCCTCGACGTCGAGGTGGGCATACCACACGTCTAGGTTGCCCATCTTGGAGAAGCGCGACATTGCCTGGTGGTAGCCCCGAACCGTCGAGCGAAGCGCCACGAGGCGGTCTGCCTCCGAGAGGCCAAGGTGGCGCCCGCAGATCTCGACGCTGGTCACCAGGCGCTTGAGATCCCACTCCCAGGGCGCGGGCAGGGTCTCGTCGAAGTCGTTGATGTCAAAGACCAGGCGGCGCTCGGCCGAGGCAAAGATGCCAAAGTTGACGAGGTGCGCGTCTCCGCAGGCTTGCACCCTGATGCCCATCGTTGGGGTACGAGCGAGGTCATCGGCTATGATGACCGCCGCGGTAGAACGAGAAGGGCGACTCAGCCATGCGCTGGTGGCGTATGGGAAGCAGGCTCTGCACGCGGTCCTTCTCCTGCGCGCGGAGAAGCTCCATAGCGTGCTGACGGTTCTGCTCGATCGTCCAAGCGGCGTGGCTGCTGCGAGGGACCTGCTTCCTGAGAGACTTGCCGTACGCCCGTGACTCCTCGCGCGTGACGCGCTCCTTTGGCTTGAGCTGCTCTTCGAGAAGCTCGCGCAGTCGACCATGACCGATACCGCTTGCGCTGGGAAGAGAGGGCAGGCGCGAGAGCACTGCCCCCTGGGCGGATGCGGGAAGCGACTTCATTCGCGAATAAACCACAGCTTGCAGGCCCTGTCTTGGTACCTGCGTCTGGAACTTCTCCTCCGGGGCTTCCCCTTCGCTCTGTGCCATGCGGTCCTCCTACTACGGTGCCGCAGCAAGTATAGGCCGGAGGACCGCACGGCTAGGCTCCATGCACTAGACCTCGCGAGGCAACAGAAGCGTAAAGGCGCAGGACACGAGCATACAGACCCCCGCGAGAACAAAGGCGACGCCAAGGTTGCCACCTGCGGCGGGAATCAGCACGTAGCTTGGAAGAATTACAGCGCCGAGAAGCTCCACCGTTGCCACGAGCCCGCCCGCGGTACCCGCAAGCTTGGGCCCAACGTCAGGAAGCTTGATGGGCACGGCCATGAGCAGGGGCATATTACCGCCTACGAAGAACCCCGCAAGAAAGAGCGCTGCCATGAGCAGGAACCCCTCCGGTGCCATCCAGCCAAAGCCCACTAGCGCAAACGCGCAGGTATCGAGCACAACAAACGTGTTCTTGGACCCCAGCTTCTTGGCACTCATCGGAACGAGGATGCAGCTCACAAGGCTGCCGATTGTGTAAGCGCTGGCATAGTAACCCGCAGCGACGGAATCGATGCCGCGTGACTGCAGAATCGTAGGCACAAACGAGCTCATAACAACGTTGGCGCCCATAACGCAGAAGAGAGCGAGACCCACAAGCCAGACGCGATCGTTGGAGACCACGCGTTTTAGCAGCTTACCAAGGCCGGACTGGTCGGCCGCAGGAGCAGCCTCGACGCTCCTGTCCGGTGTCTCGGGATTACGGTACAGTGCAAACCAAGCGATCGTCGAGACAACAAACAGCGCGAGCGAAAGAAAAAAGGCAGCGCGGCGATTTGGGAAGTAGGCGGTCGTCGCAAGTGCTACGGTCATGGCAACCGTGGAGAAGGCAAACGCCACGCCAAGCTTTTCGGAGAGCTGCTCGGGCGAATACCAGGAGCCAAGGAGCTTTGCCCCACAGGAGTTGAGAAACGATGCGGCAAGCCCAGTGAGCGCAAAGCCAACCAAAAGCACACCGTAGGAGCTGCCCATCACGTTAAGCACGGCGCCAATCGTCGAGGCCACAAAGGCGATGCCCACGACCAGGCGCGGATTGTGCTTATCAACCAAAACTCCAGCGACCAGGGAGAGGAGGATTGCCGGAATCATGGGCGCCGTGAAGAGCGATGAGAACTGACTTGCCGAGATCGAGAGTTCTTCAATCAGACTCGTAGCGAGAGGAGAGAGCTGGTACTGAGCGTAGTTTGGCGCGAGGTAGCCAATGCAGATTGCCGCAAGCGCCATGCTTGCGTAGCGCTTCCTACGTGAGTCTTCCATAGGTGCCCCTCCCAAAAGGAATGGGGCGAGCAGAGCAACGCCTGCCCGCCCCAGAATGACAATTCAACGACAGAAAAGAACGCAGAAGCTACTCGTTGTAGGACTTGTACCAGTCGCCCCACGCGCTGCCGTCGCCAGTGGTCTGCCCCACCATGCGACCGTGTCCCAACGTGGGGATCTCGGACACGTCGCGGTCCTCGTTGCGGACGAGGTCCTTGTTATACGGATATCGTGCGACTCGCACCTTCACATCCATCTGCTGGGTGCTCGGCGTACCCCAAACAAGCGTGAGTTCAGTACCCTCCCTGATGTAGGTAGGGTCAATGAAGCCGAGGGAGATCATGGTGCCGTAGCTGTAGGAGTGAATACGGCCGCTCGAGATGCCAATCATCTTCCCTGCTTCGTTGAGTACCTTGTCGGCGCGATACTCGTAGCACTGGTTAGCAAAGTTGTAAACAAAGCGGCAGTCAGTGGGGTCGGAGATGTCCTCCACGTTGTTCCCTGCGGTGTTCATCGCCGCGAACACCCTACCGACGGACTCGGGATCCCACTCGAGCGTGCATACGTTGCGCGTCTGGTTTGCGGCAATCTTCTCGAGCGCCTCGCGGCCCATGAAGTCGTGATTGAACTTGACGAGAAAACCGAGACCGGTGTCATAAGGCATGACAAATCGGGTCTGAAGGTCATCGCCCACCGATCCGTTGAGCCTGCGCCCCATGTTGTATGAGGCGATGGCAGGGTGCTCCGCGCACCACGTGGCCAGTCCCTCGCCGCTCTCGAACCATGGGAGCGGATAGTGCAAGTTGATGTTGGGGAAGCCGGCCTCGGTGTGATTGAACAGGCAATAGCAGTGCTGGCCCTGCTGCTTGGCGCCAAACTTCTGGCCCGTCTCCCAGATCTTGTTGTAGATCTTCGTGTAGTCGGCGATGGGACCATGAACCTCATAGGCGAGGTTACCCGTCATGCCAAGGTGGATGACCTGGACGGGCGTGCCCTCGACGTCCTGGATGCGGTGCTTGGCAAACTTGATGTCGTGCAGGTCGGCTTGGAAGGCCTCCTCAAGAATCTCCAGGGACTTCTCGCCCTGCACCTGAATGAAGAACTCGGTGCCGGACATGTCCTCTCCGTGGACGTTGAGCTTGGAGTTCTCGCAGAGATACTGAATGGGCGGGTTAAGCCAGTAGGTACGGTAGCGGTCCTCGGCGATACGAATCACAACGCCGTCGGAGAGGATCTGACCCTTGTCGTTGCAAATAACTGCATGGCGAAGGCCGGTGTACTTGAGCTTGGTGAAGTCATTCACGCAGATGGACTGAAGAAACTCACAGGCATCGGGACCCACGATGTCATAGATGGGGCTTGCCATGAGAGAGACGTTGATCATAGCAGAAGTTCGATACGCGGTCGCCTCTACCGGCAGCCCCTCGTATTCAAAGGGGATGTACATCCCCGGAACAGGTTGCATGAGCAGCGTAGCGTTTGCCTGGGCCATATTCATTTCCTGATGTGCCATAACGTGCTCCCTTCCCATGTGAAATGGGGTTTCCCGATTTCCTTGCCTGTATTCTGCCGTCCTGCTTTCTACGCCGATATGGAAAAGTCGATGCTCGTTTGCCGTGATTTTGGGCATAGTTTCCAATCTTCAGCGAACTGGAACGACCGAGTTCCGAGAAGGGTCGTTGTGCTTTTGGTGTTGGTGTAGCCTGGGGACCATCTGGGGCGGGGAACCGGATTGGGGTTTGGGGGAGCCAATGAAGACAAGCGTTGCAGTTCTCGCCGAAAAGCTAGGGAAAAATTGCTCGGTCTGGCGTTCGTCGACTGGTTACGCCCTTACGCTGGAGGGCATAAGGCTGTGGGGTGACCAGCTCGGTGAAGCACGCCACGACGCGCTGTGGGTTTGCGATCCCGATGATGCTGAGCAACTCGCGCGGGCCGGCGCATCCGTGGCAGTCGCATGCGGCGAGGACGAGAACGCTGACACCTTGGCTGATCGACTCTTTGCGAAATCGGGAGAAACCGCCGAGATTCTTGTCGCACACACCAAGAGCGCAAACGAGCTTGCCAACAGACTAATGGATGTTAAGGAAGCCTTGGATGCGTGGGATACGGCCCTCACCGAAGAAATCATCGCACGCAAGCCGCTCCAGAACATCCTGGAAATTGCGGTTAAGCAGCTCACTAACCCTGTTGCTGTATTTGATGAGACAAGCGGACTCATGTCCTATGCTGGCGAAGTTTCTGGTGACTACCAAGAGACAATCTGGGGAGTCGTACTGGATAAGGGCCGCGCTCCTGTAGGCTACTACACTGCAGAAGAGCGCACGAAAATCTCTGCGAACATCGCTAACTCAGCTGTGCCGACGATTATTCGCCCGAAACGCTCGCCGCTTCACGAGAATCTCTCGCTATGTATCAACGAAGACGGCCAAGTATTGGGAATGCTTGCGCAGGTAGACCTATTGGCACCCTTTGACAGCGCGCAGATTTCTCTTGCCATGCACGTACGCGATCGCCTGGGAGAGATGTTCAGGACAACCATTGCCGGACAGCATCACCGCTCTCCTATCGGACACACATTACGGTTGCTCA
This sequence comes from Tractidigestivibacter scatoligenes, assembly GCF_001494635.1. Classification (GTDB taxonomy): domain Bacteria; phylum Actinomycetota; class Coriobacteriia; order Coriobacteriales; family Atopobiaceae; genus Tractidigestivibacter; species Tractidigestivibacter scatoligenes. The sequence goes on from NZ_LOJF01000009.1 coordinate 291,808, forward strand.
TCCAGGGGGACACTGTTGAAGAACGCATCGTGCGCTACCAGCTTGAGCGTAAAAGTTGGCACATCAATGACCGCTACTGCCTTGCAGTCATGCCCTTGCCCGACAATAGCGACTCACCCTACAGCAATCCCTATCGCGCCGAAATTATGCTTGCATATCCTGGTTCAATCGTTATTGACCAAGATCGCTATCTCGTCATTCTCATTCATCTTGACCAGAGCCAGCCTACGGCTTCGCGCGAGGAGTTTATCGAGATGCTCCGTCACCGCGATAGCCAAGACATTCCCTGCGGGGTGAGCAATGAGTTCGAGTTTCTCCATGCGCGGTCCGCATGGAGACAGGCGCGCATAGCCGTACGCGAGGGAAATGGCAATGGCAGAAAAGGTGTCTCAACGTATGATGACGTCTTCTTCTCCGACTTCCTGCACCAGATGGAACAGACGACGCCACTCGACGTGCCTCTGCATCCGATGGCACTCCGCATCGCGCAAAGCGAGCGCGGAGACGAGGTTCTCAGCTGCATATTCGCCTACGTAATGAATGGATGCAACGTCTCGCGTGCGGCTCGAGCGCTCTACATGCATAGAAACACGCTTGAGTACCGAATGACCAGCATTCAACAGCGCTGGAGCCTCGATATGAACTCTATGGACGAAGACGAGCTACTGCGATTTGCGCTCTCATGCCGTCTTCTCATGCAGCAAAGCCTGGAAAGGTAGTCTAGCTACGCATCCGCAAGATTAGCTTCCCATGGGGACTTCTAATTGTTCATTTCTGTTCGCAAGTATCTTAGGACTAGGAAAGAACCTCTATACCCTTGGTTGGGGGCGCTTGCTGCGAAGATTCGCATTCCGGCGAGAAATTGACGCCCGAGCAGGGGTTTCAGACGGGATTCCGTACGAGATGGGCCTTCCGGCGCCGTTTTGACGCCCGAGCAGGGGTTTCGTACGCACTTGCTGCCAAAGTGGGCCTTCGGGCGCCGTTTTGGCGCCCGAGCGAAGGTTTCGTCCCCACCTGCCGCGAAAAGGCGCCCACGGGCGCCAGCGACAACAAAAAGGACCCCGTCGAAACGGGGCCCTTCTCAATGCAATGTGCACTTACCTACTGGATGCGCGTACGGCAGTACGGGCACACCTTCCAGTCGGCGTTGAGCGGACGATGGCACGTGGGGCAGACGTTCCTCACCTGCGTGTTGCAGATGGGGCACACCACAAAGTCGCGGTCGATGGGAGCACCGCACTTGGGACAGATGCCGTAGTGCGAAAGCTGGTGCTCACGAAGAGCAATGTCAAGGTCCTGCTCCTCGCGGTCGATGAGGTAGGAGCTGGGACGCAGGATGACATAGGCGAGAAGCCCCACGATGGGAATGACCGAGATGATTGCCCACATCCACCAAGGCTCCGCGCCACGACGCTGGGCGTCGCGAATGACGTAGACGATGGAGAGGACGTAGAGCATGACAACGCACACAACCAAGAGGTAGAGGACCATCCTTACCTCAGGCGTGAGAATTTGGTCGATAAGGTCTTGCATTCCCTGGACTCCTCTTGTTGGCACATGTGTACGCGGCGTCTGACTATCAAACCGTCAGTAACGCGCTACCGAGAAACGCGATTGACGATTGTATCAGATGTGGCCGAGAATGCCTGCAACCTCGGCAGTAAGCGCCAGAGAGCCACACGCAACGTACGATTCTCCACACAATGCGGACGTAGCCTCAACAGCACACCCATATGTTGCCGCGGCATGACGCAAGCATCTACCTGATGATGTCGCCGTTCTCGTCATACTTGTAGAAGCCCTCGCCGGCTGCCATACCAAGCTTGCCTTCGTCGATATACTTCTGCAGCACGGCCTTCATGCCCTTGAAGTTGTAGGGCAGCATCATCTTCCTGAGAAGGGGCGTCGCGATGCCGGGCACCTTCTGGTACTGGTCGACGATGTTCATGGCCGTGGTGAGACCAACAGTGTCGAACACCTGGAACGGGCCCTTAGGCGCGCCCGTGCCCGATGTCCATGCCTTGTCGATGCTCTCGGGATCTGAGATGCCATTGGCGAGAAGGTCAAGACCAGAGAGCATCCAGGGCACAAGCTGGGAGTTGAGAAGGTATCCCGCCTTCTCCTTCTTCACCGGCAGCGGCTGCATGTGGATGCCACGGGCAAATTCGAGCACCGCCTGGAACGAGGCATCGCTCGTCTCGCTCTGCACCATGACCTCGGTCACGTTGTGCTTCCAGATGGAATTGGCGAAGTGAAGCGCCAGGTAGCGGTCGGGACGGTCGGTGTCCTTGGTGAACTGCGAAGGCAGAAGCGACGAGGAGTTGGTGACGATGATGGTCTTCTCGGGCATGAGTGGCGCGACCTTCTTGAAGAAGTCCGCCTTCTGGTCGGCCACCTCGGCCATCGACTCAATCACAAGGTCGGCGTCGGCAACGGCCTTGCCAAGGTCGAGCTCGAGCTTCATGTCGTCATGCGCCTTGCGCGCGCGGGCGGCACACTCATCGGCGTCAAACGAGTCGAAATCGGCGAGGCCCGGGCACCAGGCGGGGTCATTCTCGCTCGTGGCGCCCTTCATGCCCTCGATGGCCTCGAGGTACTGTTGCTCAAACTTGTCAAGCTTGGGCTGGCAGCGGCCAATAGAACCCTCGGAGCGCAGCCAGATGGTAACGTCGTATCCCCAGTAGGCCGTCTGCAGCGCTATCTGAGAACCGAGAACTCCGCCGCCAGCGACCACAACCTTTTTGAAGCTCATATCCATCCTCCCATCGAAAATGCAACCATACTGGCCGCAATTTTATCGTAGTTGGACCAGGCACCGGCGCGAGTAGTTCGCGGATGCAACCAGATGGGTGGTAGACGGCTTACGCACAGGACCTATCCGCGAGCCTGTACGCCGGGGCGAAAGATGCCCGCCACCTCGCCGGCAGTAGTGATTGACCCGCAGGCCACATACGACTCGCCCTCAAGTGCACTCACTGCCTCGGGAATAGAGGCAAACGTGGCGACGGGCGCATTGCCCGCATGCGAGAAGGACGCGGCGAGTTCACCTGCAGAAAGAGCGCGCGGCGAGGAGGTCTGGGCGCAGTAGACGCGAGGGAACTCCGGAGCAAGCAGCCGGACGATGCCCTCGACATCCTTGTCAGCTAGAACAGCGCAGAGAAGCGAGGGACGCTCTTCCACCTTAGGGGCAACGGCTCGCACGGCGGTGAGGAAGGTCTGCACACTCTGCGGATTGTGGCACGCGTCCACAAGAACCACGGGCTCGGGACGCAGGACGTCGAAGCGACCCGGCGTGGGACATGTCACCACGGAATCAAAGAGCTTCTCGGCGTCTAGCGGCCGGCCAAGGTAGTCCTCGGCCAGCTGTAGCGCGCACGCAATGTTTGCTGCCTGGTAGACGGGCTTGAGGGCACTCACCTCTGCGTAGGACGAGCGCGTAGTACGCACGTCGAGAACAAGCGAGCCGCCAATACGGTTTGGCCGTTCGGTCACGCGATACGTCGCATGGGGGAGGTCGGCGTGCGCACGGGGCACGCCGGGGTGCATCTCCCCCGCCGCGTCTGCCAGGTCCTCGGGACGCAGGAGCGTGGGTACCACGCCCTCGCTGACGCACTGGTCGAGAAACACGTCCTCCATGGTATCGGGCGTGGCCGTTCCCACCCCAAGCACGCAGGTGCGACCGCGCTTGATGATAGCGGCCTTCTCGCCAGCGATCTTCTCCAAGGTGTCGCCCAAGATGCGCATGTGGTCGAGGCCAATCCCCGTGATGGCAACGCTCTTGATTGACTTTACGGCAGAGGTTGCGTCCCAGCGTCCTCCCATGCCGCACTCGAGCACCGCAACGTCCACGCCTGCCTCGGCAAACACCACGCATGCCGCAACGGTGAGCAGGTCGAACTCGGTGATGTCGTACGGCCTCTCTCCCGCTGCCGTGCGGCGCGCATTCACGCGCTGTCCAGCCTCAAAGGCTGCCGCGATGCCGCGCGCAAACGCACCCCCAGAGACGGGACGGCCGTCAACCTCCATGCGCTCGGTGTAGCTCACAAGCTCGGGCGAGGTGTAGAGCGCAGTCCGGAGGCCCTCACCGCGCAGAATCGCCGCTGTAAAGCGCGCGGTTGACGTCTTGCCGTTGGTGCCTGCTATCTGCACGCCCTGAAAGGCAAGGTCAGGGTCCCCCAGCTCCGTCAGCATGTCCTCGACGCTCTCGAGCATGGGGCAAATGCCAAAACGCAGCGCGGAGTGCAGCGTTGCCAGTGCCTCGTCGTAGGTTGTTGGGGAAACGTCAAACGGAAGCCTGTACATGCTAGTAATCGCCCTTTCGATGCGGATGATGCGTGCAGCTCTTGGAAATGCCACCCTAGGTTAGCCATTCGAACGTACACCGGCAGCCATGTCCTTGCGGTAGGCAAGCCAGTATCCACAGCCAATAAGCATGGCACCGCCAACCAAATTGCCAAGGCTCACCCAGAGGAGGTTGGAGCATGCGCCCGCAAGCGGGACAGCCATGGCATCCCCTCCCTGGCCCAGCGCCTGGACAATGAGCCCATATGGCAAAAAGAACATGTTGGCCACGCAGTGCTCGTATCCGGACGCAACGAAGGCCATGACCGGCATCACGCAGGAAAAGAACTTATCGGCAATGGAGTGCCCAGCGAACGACATCCAGACCGCAAGACACACCAGCACGTTGCACGCAATTCCCCGACAGAAAGCCGCAATTGGCGGGAGGGATGCCTTTGACGAGGCCACACCTGCTGCGGCAACGCCAACCGCACCGCCATTGAGACCCGCAAAGCCTGAGCCCACAAGGATGAGGACGAGAAGGAGCGAGCCCAAGAAGTTGCCCGCGTAGACCATGAGCCAGGAGCCTACGAGCTTCCCAGGGCTATATCGGCGAGAGAGGCACCCAATGACCATGAGGTTATTGCCGGTAAAGAGCTCGGCCCCAGCTACGACCACAAGGACGAGGCCAACCGAGAAGACCACGCCGCCTAGGATCTGCGAGGAAGCAAACCCAAGGCTAGAGTCAGACTTCACAACGAGCATGCAGGCGGCACCCGTGGCTATGAAGAGGCCAGCCATCACGGCGAGGAGAAACGACCGCCCGGGCGGGGAAGACACCTTGATTTCCCCCACGTCCGCCGCCTTGTGAAGCACCTGCGGAGTTGAGAGACACTCCCAACTCGTATTCATCGGAGAACCGCCACCACCATGCATAGCCATGGCACAAACCTCCCTGGGACCCAGGCGCCCCGGGTCCAACGCACAAGTACATCAGTTGTAGAGGCATGAGAGAAGCCGCTCGACTACAGCCCCAGGAGCCTTAAGGCCTCTGCACGACTCTTGGAGTCGGTCTTGAGGCAACCACGGACGGCCGAGGTCACGGTCTTGGCGCCGGGCGTACGAATGCCGCGGATGGTCATGCAGGTGTGCTCCGCCTCGACCACGACAAGAACGCCGAGAGGATCAAGCTCGCGCACCATGGCGTCGGCAATCTGGCTCGTAAGCCGCTCCTGCAGCTGGAGCCTGTGGGCGTAGCCCGTGACGCACCGGGCGATCTTCGAGAGGCCCGTGATGCGCCCGTCCCGCGGGATGTAGCAGACGCTGGCCTTCCCCATGAAGGGAAGGACGTGATGCTCGCACATGGACGCGAAGGGGATGTCTCGAACGACGACCATCTCCTCGTTGCCGGGCTCGTGGAACTGCTTACGCAGGTAGCGGCCGGGGTCCTCCTGCATGCCGCCGAATATCTCCTCGCATGCCCTTGCCACGCGATCCGGCGTGCCCACAAGCCCTGGCCTGTCTGGGTCCTCGCCAATGGCAGCGAGAAGCTCCCTCACGGCAGCCTCGACGCGCGGCTTGTCCAGCTTCCCATACGAAAGCTCGGAGGACCTGCCGGGGCCCTCGGTCTGCTCGGGAAGGTCGTAGTCCTCGTCCTCGCGATAGTCCACCGCTACCTCACTGTCCTTTGAGCCGCCTCGACCACGTGCTTGGCAAGCACCGCCGTGGTCACAGAGCCAACGCCGCCCGGAACGGGCGTGATGGCGCGCACGACGGGCTCGACGGAATCGAAGTCCACGTCGCCCACAAGCTTGCCTGCCTTCTCGTCCCAGTTGATGCCCACGTCGACCACCACCTGCTGGGGAGAGGCGCACGCAGCCCCAACCGTGCCGATGTGACCTGCCGCAGCAACCACGACGTCCGCGTTTCGGCAGGCAGCCGCAAGGTCGCGCGTGCGGGTGTGGCACATGGTCACGGTGGCGTTTCTCGCCTGGAGCATCATCGAGACAGGCTTACCTATAACGAGCGAGCGGCCAACCACAGTCACCTTGGCACCCTCGAGCGGAACCTGGTAGTAGTCGAGAAGCTCGACCACGGCCTCGGCGGTGCAGGGCGGAAAGCCAACCGGCTGGCCTGCAAAGACGCCATAGAGGGAGCCTTGCGTGATGCAGTCCACATCCTTTGCGGGGTCGAGCAAGGCGCAGATGGCAGCCTCGTCCAAGGTCTTGGGAAGCGGCCGGAAGAGAAGGCAACCGTGGATGGACGCATCCTCGTTGACCTCGCGGATCACGCCGGCAAGCCGCTCCTGTGAGCAATCCGCGGGCAGCACGAACTTGCGCAGGCCGAGACCCACCTTATCCGCTCGCTTTGTCGCCCCGCGCTCGTAGGAGAGGTCGTCCTCCCGCTCCCCCACGCGCACGATGGCAAGCGTGGGACGCACGCCTTGGGAGACCAGCTCCTCCACCTGAGGCACAAGTCGTTCCGTGAGCGCCTTTGCGACCGGCGCTCCCTTCATTATCTGCTGGGCCAACGGATTCCCCTCTCTACGCGCAGGTAGGCATTGTCTGCCTTCTTGCACCCCTCGTCGAGCATCTCCTGCGTGCGGGACAGAAGGTCCGCAGCGTATTCATGGTCTGTCATCGACTTGGCGTTGATGAAGATGTTGAGGCTCGCCGCCCTGAGCGCAGCCGAGAGAAGCGTGGCGCCGGCGCCAGCGTCGCTGATCGCGATTCTCGTGCCAATGAGGCTCACCTCGTCAACAAGGTCGATCGCCTCGCAGGTCTTCTCCATGATCTTGAGCGGTGGCTCGCAGGCACACCGAAGCGCGGCCTCCATGACCTCGGCCTTGTGCGCCCGCTCCTCCTCGGTCGACCTGGGGAGACCATAAGCATGCGAGAGCGGCTCGAACGCCTTGGCGTCCTCGTCTGCCAGGGCGAGAAGGTCCGCCCGGACTGCCTCGAAGCGTGGGATGAGCTCCTCGATGCGCCCTTGGACGTCCGCGTACTTCTTCTTGCCAAGCGTGAGACTCGCGACCATCTGCCCAAGCGAGGCACCCACAGCAGCGGCGACCGCCGAGGCCCCACCCCCGCCAGGCACAGGGGCCTTGGATGCGAGCACGCCCGAGAACTCTCCCAACCGCAAATCCGCAACAGTATCCATTAACCCTCCACCCAGAGGATAAACAATCGAACCAATTTTAGAAGTGCGCCCAAGCGACTCCCCAAGGTGCCCGCCGATAAGCTCGACGTGCCGCAGGGGGGCCAACCGCGTCGGGCTGCTTGAGTCTTTGGTAGCGGCCCCGAAAATCTAAGCGAAGGTTTCTGAGCGCAAAGCGCGAAGCACCTTCGCGTGATTTCCGGGGCCGCCCCCAGGGGTATTAGAACAGCCCGACGATCTTGCCGTCAGGCGTCACGTCGATCTTCTCGGCGGCCGGCACCTTGGGGAGTCCGGGCATCGTCATGATGTCGCCCGTGAGCGCCACGATAAACCCTGCGCCTGCGGAGACCTTGAGGTTGCGCACGGTGATGCGGAAGCCCTCGGGGGCACCGAGCTTGTGCTGGTCGTCGGTGAAGGAGTACTGCGTCTTGGCAACGCAGATGGGAAGCTTGCCAAAGCCCTGCTCCTCCAGCTCCTTGAGCTGCTTGGCCGCCTTGGTGGTGTAGTCCACGCCGTCGGCGTGGTAGATCTTGGTGGCGATGGCGTTGAGCTTGTTGGCAATCGTGTCATCAAGATCGTAGGCAAACTGGAAGTCGTTGGGCTGCTCGCAGAGGCGCACGACCTCCTCGGCAAGCGCCAGGCCACCCTCGCCGCCCTTTGCCCAGACCTCGGAGAGGGCAACGTTCACGCCAAGCTTGTTGCACTCGTCCTCGACGAGCCTGAGTTCGGCAGCGGTGTCCGTGGGGAATGCGTTGATGGCAACGACCACCGGAAGCTTGAAGACGTCCTTGATGTTGGAGACATGACGGAGCAGGTTGGGAAGACCTGCCTTGACGGCGTCGAGGTTCTCTGCGGTGAGCTCGTTCTTGGGGACGCCGCCGTTGTACTTGAGCGCACGGACGGTGGCAACCAGCACGACGGCATAGGGGTGCAGGCCGGCGTAGCGGCTCTTGATGTCAAGGAACTTCTCGGCGCCAAGGTCTGCGCCAAAGCCTGCCTCGGTCACCACGTAGTCGGCGAGCTTGAGGGCTGTGGTTGTTGCCTCGACGGAGTTGCAGCCGTGCGCGATGTTGGCGAACGGTCCGCCGTGCACAAAGGCGGGGTTGTTCTCGAGCGTCTGCACAAGGTTGGGCTTGATGGCATCCTTGAGCAGCGCCGTCATGGCACCCTCGGCGTGAATGTCGTGGACCGTGACGGGTTTACGGTCAAAGGTGTAGGCAATGACCATGCGACCGAGACGCGCCTTGAGATCCATGAGGTCGGTGGCCAGGCAGAAGCAGGCCATGACCTCGGAGGCCACGGTGATGTCGAAACCGTCCTCGCGCGGCATGCCGTTGGCAACGCCTCCCAGGCCGTCGACGATGCTCCTGAGCTGGCGGTCGTTCATGTCGACGCAGCGCTTCCAAACGATGCGGCGCGGGTCGATGCCAAGGGTGTTGCCCTGCTTGATGTGGTTGTCCAGCATAGCGGCGCAGAGGTTGTTGGCCGCGCCAATGGCGTGGAAGTCACCGGTGAAGTGCAGGTTGATGTCCTCCATGGGGACAACCTGGGCGTACCCGCCACCCGCGGCGCCACCCTTGATGCCAAAGACGGGGCCAAGCGAAGGTTCGCGCAGGCAGAGCATGGCGTTCTTGCCCATCTTGCAGAGGGCGTCCTCAAGTCCCACGGACGTGGTGGTCTTGCCCTCGCCTGCGGGCGTGGGGTTGATGGCGGTGACCAGAATGAGTTTGCCCTTCATGGGCGTATTGGAAAAGGCGTGGATGTCCACCTTTGCCTTGTAGTTTCCGTAGAGCTCCAGCTGCTCGGGACCCAACCCCGCCTTCTTGGCGACCTCGGTAATGGGGAGCATCTTCGCCTCTTGGGCAATCTCGATATCTGACTTTGCCATCTCCTGACTTCCTTTCGCTTTATGGCGCTGGTCGACGCCAACGGTTACCGAGTTTCACGGGACGAACTGACCGCGTCCCATTGTGCCGCTCCGGGCCACGTCGCCATCGCAAGAATCCAAGATGAAACATGGATACTACCGAGTGAACGCACCTGAGATACCAACGAACCAAGGCTGTCTCCCCGTCGCTTGCAAGGAGATGCTACGGCCCTGCCACGCACCTCTCAATGTCAAAACAATACAAATCGAGGTGCAGAAAACCGTTCAATTTGACCAGGCGCTCTGCCCCTCGTTAGCTCAACCTTACCTGCGGTGTGAGCGAATGGGAATACCGTTTGAGAATGACGTGATACTCGTGTCGCTCCGGGCCACGTCGCCATCGCAAGAATCCAGGATGAGACGTGGATACCACCGAGAACGGATAGCCAAGCCGTGAAAGACTCGTTGCTCACCTAACGGCGCATCAAAAATCCTCGCGACCAGGCAGCCAATTGCCTAGAGAAGGGCCCGCCCAGAAGAGCGGGCCCACCCTTGCAGTTATCTTCGCATCATGGGCTAGAAGGTGGTCCAGCCACCGTCCACGGTTATCTGGGCACCATTCACATAGGCATTGTCATCATCGAGAAGGAACAGTATTGCCCTTGCAATGTCCTCTGGCGTTCCCATCATGGTGTTGCCGTCCGCATCGTGACCCAGTGAAACTCCCCCGCGAACGTTGTACAGCTCGTTGCCCTCGGAATCCATGACGTCGCGATCTGGCCACTTCTCCATAGCGTTCCCCAGGATGCCGGAGAGTATTGCCCCCGGGTTTACGACGTTCACCCTAAGGTTGCGCCAGTGATACGACCATGCAAGATTTCGCGCAAGGCCAAGGACTGCGTGCTTTGAGGTTACGTATGCCGCCCCCGCAGTGGAGCCATACAGTCCGCCCACCGAACCGACTATCACAACATTTGCTGCAGGCCCCTCATGATCGAGCAGCATGGGAAGGCAGTCTCGAACAAGGTAGAAGCAATCGTTGCAGTTCACATCCATGACATATTGCCAAAGTGCATCATCTGTCTTGTGAGCAGGGCACATGAGGTCGAGGACCCCGGCGACATACAGCAGACTGTCGATTCGCCCGTACTTCTCGCGAGCCGCCGCAACAAGACCCGAACGGTCTTCGGAGCTCGTTACGTCCCCGTAGACCATTTCAAGATTGCCTTTGAATTCGGGCAGCTCCTCGGAGATCTCCTCGAGCGTATCGGCCATGTTGTCTCTGTTGTTGTCGAATCCAATCACCGTTGCGCCATCGGCAAGAAGCATCTTGAGGGTGGCTGCCCCCATCCCCGAAGCGCATCCAACGAGTACAACGACCTTTCCCTTCATGGAAGACATGGCATATCCCTCCTAGCACCACTTGGGAGCAACGATGACGGCGGGCGAGTCATTTGGCCCAATGGTCACCTTGGTCCCCAGGGGACATCTCTTCGGATCGACTATTGCGTAGCCGATGTTCTTACCGACGGTGTAGCCGTAAATCATCTGGCGGCACTTTCCGACTGGTATTCCGCGCTTGCGGACTATCTCGTTCTGGCATATGTCCTCATAGCTCTCGCGCTCAATCTCAACGCCGACGAACGCATAGCGCGGGCCAACTTCCTGAGCCTTCTCCAGTGCAGCGCGCCCCACAAAGTCACCCTTCTTGTCGAGATGCACCGACCATCCAAGGTTTGCCTCGAAGGGCGTCAGGTGGTGATAGTCCTGCCTAAGGGCCATGCCCTTCTCCATGGGTAGGCTCCTCACGAAAACCTCGAGCGTTTGCAGCTCCCGAGAATCTGCGTCACGCAAGAGCTTGAGAATCTGGTCGGAATCAGAGCGAGAGCAATAGATCTCATAGCCGAGTTCGCCGGTGAAGCCGCCTCTGTCCACGCGAACCGAAATCCCACCAATGCTGGCATCGACAATCTGGAAGCGCTTCAGCTCATCGACGGGAGCATCCAGCAGCTTGTCCATCACCTCTGCTGAACGAGGCCCCTGCACGGAGAACATGTCGATTTCTGGCGTGATGTCAGAGAAGGCGACATCGCATCCTTCCGCATGCTCTCCCAGCCAGCGGACCATCTGAGGTCCGTAGAGCGTAGAGAGCCACCAGTGGTTCTCCTCAAGGCGGATTGCCATAAGGTCATCGATAATTCCACCGCTATCGTCGAGCATCGTGGTGTACTTCTCGCGCCCCACGTTGCACTGAGCAACGGTATTGACTAGAAGCTTGTCGAGCAGGGCGGTCGAGTCTGCCCCCGTTACGTCCACCGTGTCGTGGGTCCAGCGATACCAACCGGAGTCTTTCCTCACTGCAAGCGCATCTGCACGAGCAACCTCATCGTCTTTAAACAGCATGATTCGTCACTCCCCTACACCATGTGTGTATCGATCTTGCGGCCAATCTGGATGAACTGGTACTCGTCGTCCTTCCCGTCAATCCAGACGGACCACTCGGGCGAGACAAGCGTCTTGACGGCACCGTTCCACTCAGCCTCGTATCCGGCGGTTATCTCGTCGAGAGGAGCCATGGGGAAACGGCCGTTAAAGTCATCGGTTGAGACCTTGATGGTCACGCCATCGCTGTCGAAGGCCTCCCACTCGAAGGGAACAAGCTGGCAGCCCATGATGGCCCCAATGTAGGCGCCCATGACACGCGGGTCGTTGTCGCCCACCTCGCGGGGGATGTCGAGCCACGCACGGAGACCCTCCCGTGCAAATGGGTCGACAAAGTGGTTCTTGCCTGCCGTTGAAAAGACAATCGGAAGCACGCGGTCAAAGTCTCCGTCGTTCTTCTCCATATCCCTGATTGCAATAAGCGGGAACGAAATAGACCAGACCCAGCCCATCTGGGCAACCCAGTTGTACTGCCACTCGAAGGAGTGCTCCTCGCCAAAAGTCTGCGTATACTGGCCGTTTCGAAGGCCTTGGGCATGCTTCACGCGACGCTCCAGCGGCGTATCGTGAACGGGAGCTGCGGACTCGCCCCTGTGGTCAAGCCAGCCCTGGTGATGCAGGCCAAACGCATCGAGCCGCTCCGCGACCACACGACAGTGGGGGTCGCCGCACCCACGCGCCTCGCACATGTTCAACGCGACGTCATTGGTGATCTTGCCATGCTCACCGCCTGCAGCGATGTCGAAGTTGGCGGTAAACATCGCCGTTGTCATGTTGCACATCTCGGAGCCGACAATGTCCCAAGGGCAGGAATCGAGCTCCTTCTCGACACGGTTTCGCGTGAATTGAATCACGCGCCCAGCCATATCCTCTGCCTCATCACCATAGTCTCCCCATATGGCACCTATCCACGCCTCCCTGTCTACGAATTCCGGGATGTTCCATTCGTCGTAGAAGGCATTGAGATACTGTTGGAGCTGACCCTCGGAGCCCGAGCACGCTGCGCAGTTCATCATGTTCGCGGTTTCGCAGATTCGCGCAGTCCGGTCCTCCCAGTCATCGTTGAGGATGCGCATCACCTGGAAGATGTTTGCGGAGAACGCGGCAATCGTTCTGAGGCAGAAGGAATACGCCTCCTTCTCGGGAATCACCTTCCCAAACGCCGTCTCGACACCACGATGGAGATCAACCCTCTGTTTTAGTGCCATGACCCACTCCTCCTCCTATGCGAACCGAAAGGCAGCACGTGCCTCATAAAATGGAGGATGTAATTGGAGGGCATTTACTGCCAGCGGCAGTTTGGAGGATTGTGCCTCGAGGGACACCTACGATCTGTTGGTCCCGAGAGGCAGTCGCCCTTCCACCGAGACACGTCGGCCCCTTGACGGAATGGATCGGCTCGGCTCTTCCTGTCTGCTACATTGGCAAGCACATTACGTAACGGCACTTGGTGTCATGTCCAGGCATGTGGTGATTGTCATGAAGGTGAGTCCTCAGTTGATCTGCGAAGGCCTTCCGGCTGAGTTCGAGGCGCAGCTCTCCGGTGCCTCTCCCCTGGAGGAGACGCTCGAGGCGCCCGAACTCCTGGCAACAGATGCCCCCGAGCTGCGGGGAGGACGAATCTTCGTAACCAGCGCAGACCGTCTCCCCCGTCTCACCAAGCTTGGACAAGGCTGCGCCCTGCTTTGCATAGGCGACACCAGGAGGTTGGATTGGTTTCGGAGGCACTGCGCAGTCATCACCGTTAGCCCGAGCCTTGATTTCTACACTGTTTTCTCCGCAGTCCAGCAGGTGTTTCTCCGCATTGGAAACTGGGTGCTCGACACCTACCAGATACTCGAAGACGGCGGCTCAATCCAGTCGATGCTCGAGGCATCCGCAGCAGTCACCCCTGCGTCGATGATCGTTGTGGACTCGAGCTTCGACTGCATAGCCTCAACAGGCCTGAGGGCGGATTCGGCGGAGTCTCCAGAAGGCGTCCCAGATGGCGCGGCAGAGGAGGCGGGCAGAAGGCTTCCCCTCTCGCAGGTAGACCAGTACCTTGCGTCCTACAATCTCTCAATGAGCGAAAAGGAGCCCTTCGCCCTTGAGTTTGACCAGCTACAAAGCCTGAATGTTAATCTCATCGACGCTAATGGATACCACGGGTGCCTCTCGTTCCTCTATTACGACAGGAGCATGCGTCCTGGCGACTCATTCATCGCCAGGCATCTTGCGCGCATGGTGCTTCGGTGCGTATCCCAACCCAGAGGCAAAACGGAGACCCGCAACGACATTTTGAAGAGAGCCCTCTCCAACCTGATAGAGAACCTTCCCCTTGGCACCCTGGAGCTCGCAGCCCTTCAGGCAGCATCCTCGAATGGCACCTACGTTTGCGTGCTGATGCGACCCCAAAGGCGGTCTCGGGAGCTCCCGCTGTCCTACATTTGCAACTCGCTCGAGGAGGACATCCCCGGTACAATCGCATTTGAGTACAAGCAGACTTCGGTTGCCGCCTTCATTCGCATCGACCGTCTTGCACCAGAGGGGAGTCGCAGAGACGAGCTTGAGCGCAGGCTCCTCCCCATTCTCGTCTCCCTAGACATGAAGGCAGGGATGTCCGATCATGTGAGCAACCCGCTTGAGGCAAGAAGCTATTTCCTACAGGCGAGCATTGCCCTTGACAAGGGCTCTTGCCTGCAGGAAGGTCCCTCCCTCTACCGATTCCAAGACTATGCGCTCGCAGAGCTGTTGGAGAACTGCACGGGAGAAATGCCCGTCGAGCTGTACTTCACGAGCGGTCTTAGGCGGCTCTTTGCCCACGACAAGAACTCTGCAACCTCATACGTCCAGACCATGAGCGAGTACCTGAAGCACAACATGAACGTCACGCACACTGCCCAGGCTCTCTTCATCCATCGCTCCACGCTCATAGACCGCCTCGAGCGCATACGTTCGCTTTTGGACGAAGACCTGGAGGACCCGGACGAACGGCTGCGACTGGAGATGGTACTGCGAGCGTTGGAGCTTCGTGGCCAGTTGAGAAACCAGCTCGGGGGATACAGCCAAAGCGGCAGCATCCCCCTGATGTAGCACTCCCCGTTATAAGGCAGCCGATGGTTCCAGCGCCTAGTCTCCCAAGGCCTTGAGCTCTGCGTCAATCTCGTCGAGATGGTCCGCAAGTTCCTTGGCTTGGGGGAAGCTCGCGAGCTTCCTCAGAGTGAGCCCATACACCATCTTCATCTGAGGGTCGGTCTTGAAGCCGGGCGAATACTTGCAGATGATATCCGCAGCCGCCTCGTTCTTCGCAAGCGCTTTGATCTTGCTGTCAACAGAAACACCCATTGCGCTCTCCTCTCCTTGGCGGGATGCTGCATGCATCCCGCCCTGCTGGTGGATTGCGAGGACACCCTCGCAGCTCTCAACTAGCATCAAGGTAGAAAGCGCGTACGTACACCGCACAAAGCAGGGGTGTTTTTCGAGGGGAACACCTACAAAGTGAACGTGATGCGCGGGGCGGCAGGATGGCATAGGGCAAAGAGACCCCTATCCCCGCGCAGCACCAAGTGCGCGCCATAGATATTCCGACCGGGACTCACTATGAGCAGTCGTCGCACGGTCATGCTCGCCCCTGCGTGACCGATGCACCTTGAGCGCGATCGTCACAAGGTACTCCTCTTTCATCCTCGGCAAGAATGAGACAAAGGGACTGTCCCTTTGTCTCATCTTTGTCTCATCGCAGGTCGGCGACGGTTTGGCGCTCGACGAGCGTTCCGGCGATTCTGATCTGCTGGATGTGGTAGTTGGGACTTGTACCGAGAAGCGCCTGCTCAAAAGCACGACGTCCGCGCGAGAAGAGGTCAAACCGAACGGTCGTGAGCCGGTTGTGCGGCACCGAGGCGGAAAGCGAATCGTCCACGCCCACCACGCTCACGTCCTCCGGCACCCTCCTGCCGGCATCCTCAAGCGCAGCAATGACGCCGAGCGCCATCTGGTCGTTGGCAACGTAAACAGCCGTCATGTCCTTGTCGGCGACAAGTGTCGCGCCAGCCTCGTAGCCGCTGTCAGCCGTCCAGTCCCCGCGCAGAGGCTCGGCAACGTCGATGCCACGCACCTCGAGCGCGTCTCGCCAGCCCCGCTCGCGGAAGTTGGAGTCGACGGAGTACGAGGGGCCGGCCACAAAGCGCACCTGGCGATGCCCATGCGAGAACAGGTGGTCCATCACGAGCATCGAGCAACCGTACTGATCAGAGTCAACCGTGGTGCAATGGGGGTGCTCGTACATGGTGAGCAGGACCGTGCCAAATCCCGGGCTGGGGCGGAAGGATTCGAAGTCCTCCGCCTTGATGCTCATGCTCATGATCATGGCGTCAACCGGCAGTGAGAGCATGCGCTTGGTCATGCGCTCGAGGGAGACTGGATCGTTGTCGCCCATCTCGACCATGGTGATGGCATCCCCATGCTCCCGCGCAGCAGTCATGATGCCGTCGAGCGTGGAGAGGTTACCAAACTCTGTTATGTTGTAGATGCAGAGCCCCACGGAGCGATACCTGCCGCTCCTGAGCGACCTTCCGGCGAAGTTTGGCCTGAAGCCAAGCTCGTCCATGGCCTTCTGGACCGCCCGCCTCGTCGACTCGCTCACATTGGGCTGTCCATTGACCACGCGAGAGACCGTCTGCTGAGAGACCCCCGCCCTCTCAGCAACGTCTGCCATCGAGACAAAATGATACGAGCTGTCGTGGCGAACCGCGCTCATCCCAGGTCCTCTCCTGCACGCATCTGCCCAGTCGGGCCCCACCAGTTACCGTCCGTCGGACAAGCGCGAAAAACCTCGAGACTCTCGCCGCCCAACGTCGCTGAGTACGTTAACATAACTCTGCTTGCATTCGAGCAGCTTTACACAAATTGCTGCTTACTGGGCAATTATCGCACGTGAGAGGAGACCCCATGGTTAGCTCGGAGGTCCTTGGGCGTATGCCGACGGGAGAGCAGGTCCATCTCTTCACAATCAGCACTCCTCGGGCGCGCCTCAGGCTCATGGAATTTGGGGCAGCGTTGCTCTCGCTCGAGGTACCAGACGCCTCGGGTACGGCGGGAGACGTGCTCCTTGGGATGGCGTCTCTCGAGGACTACTTCGACAACCCCGCCTGCCACGGTTCCACCGTAGGGCCCATCGCAAACCGCACGGACGGGGCAGAGATGACCATAGGCCCCGCCGTCGCCTGCCACCTTGCGAGAAACGATGGACCCGGCCAACGCAACAACCTCCACACCAGCCTTACCTCGGGGCTCCACAAGCGCATATGGAGGGCAGCCGCAGTCGAGAAGAGAAACGCGGTGCGCCTTACCTGCCAGCTTGGCGAGGGCGAGCTTGGCCTTCCAGGCAACCGTACCTTCACCTGCGAGGTCTCGCTTGTCGACCTTCCCGATGAGACCACGCGCCTCACGGTCTCGTACTCCTGCAAGACCGATGCCCTCACCTTTGTGAACATGACCAACCACAGCTACTTCAACCTGGCAGGCCACAACGCTGGCACCGCTATGGGAACGGTCGTGCGCCTCGAGGCAGACGAGTTTCTCCCTATCCGCGAGGACTCGGTCTCGACGGGTGAGATTCGCCCCGTCGACGGAACGCCCTTCGACTTTCGCGAGCCAAAGACCTTGGGATGCGACATTGACGGTAATGACGAGCAGCTGCGGCGGGCACGCGGATACGATCACTGCTTCTGCATCCGCAACTGGAAGCCGGGTGCCCCACCACGCCTGGCCCTCTCGGCACGTGACCCCAGAAGCGGTCGTACGCTGGAGATATACGTCACCACGCCGGGCGCGCACCTCTACACGGGAAACTGGCTCGACGACGCCCACGCCAAAGGCGGCGGCACCTATCAGCCACGCGCCGGCTTTGCTTTCGAGCCTGAGTTCTATCCGGACTGCGCACACCACCTCTCGTGGCCGCAGCCAATCTGCACACCTGCCCAGCCGTACATCCAAACGATCGTCTACCAGCTAGGAACCATGTCACGCTGAAGAAAAATGCTGTAAAGGTGAGACGGGCGCTGCCCCCTCATTGCGAAGACGCGTTGCCCGGCATGCCGGGAGGAAGGAGAACACGATGAACGAGACGTGCGTCGGACGCCAGAACGGCATCGAACGGGCGCGGCAGCTCTTCTGCCAGGAGTTTGGCGAGCCCCCCGCAGGAGAGCGCCTGCTACGGGTACACGCCCCGGGCCGCTCGGAGATCGCGGGCAACCACACCGACCACGAGGGGGGCCACGTTATCGCGGGCGCTCTGAACGTGGCCGTTGACGCGCTCGCCCGCCCCAACGGGCTGGACGTCGTGCGCCTGGCAAGCGACGGATACCCCACCATTGAGGTCTCCCTCGAATCGCTTGATTCCCAGGACGCCGAAAAGAACACCACGGCTTCTCTGGTAAGGGGCATGGCGTTCAGGATGGCCCAGGACGGTAGGATCCCCGCGAGCTTTGACCTTGCCATGACGAGCACCATCCCCGTGGGAGGTGGCCTCTCTTCGTCCGCGGCTGTCGAGGCAGCGCTGGGACGCGCGATGGAGGCTCTCTGGGAGGGACGCAGCTATGACGCGCTCGAGATGGCGCGCATGAGCCAGTTTGCCGAGAACGTCTACTTTGGCAAGCCGTGCGGCCTCATGGACCAGGCGTCCGTCTGCCTGGGCGGCCTCGCCTTCATCGACTTTGCCGTTCCCGAGGACCCTGTTGCCCGACGCCTGGAGTTCGACTTCGAGGACCACGGCTATGCGCTCTGCCTTGTGGACGTTGGCTCGAGCCACGCGGACCTCACCGACGCGTACGCCGCCATGCCCCAGGAGATGCAGGCAGTTGCCGCCGTGTTTGGAAAGAAGCGCCTCTGCGAGGTTGACCAGGACGACTTCGACGCCCACGTCCCCGAGCTGCGGCGCGACCTTGGCGACCGCGCGGTGCTGCGCGCCATCCATTACTGGCGCGAGAACGAGCTGGTCGACAAGCGCTGGGCGGCACTCAATGCACCGGACATCGACGCCTTCCTCGCGTGCACGCGCACCTCGGGGGCGAGCTCGGCAATGTTCCTCCAGAACGTCTCGTGCGGCGTGGAGAGCCAGCCTGCCATGGTGGCTCTTGGGCTTGCCGAGCGCGTTCTCGACGGACGCGGCGCCACGAGGATCCACGGCGGCGGCTTTGGTGGCACCATCCAGTGCTTTGTCCCGCTCGACCTGGTTGAGGAGTTCTCCGACCGCATGGACGCATGGCTTGGCGCTGGCTCCTGCAGGCGCTACCGCATCTCTGACAGGGGGGCGTACGCGGAATGGGAGTAGAAAGCGCACATACACCCATTGACGGCGCAACCCTTGTTGCCGCTGCTATGGGGATTGTTGACTATGCCGCCAACCATGGGCTCATTGGCTGGGCGGACCGTGTCTGGGGCGCGAATGCCGTGCTTGAGGCCGTGGGCGCAACCGGCCCCGGACCTAGCGACGCGTGGGTGCTTGCCGAGGGACCGGACTCCCCCGCCGTCACGAAGGGCGCAACGGCCACGGCGCCGGATGACCTTCTCGCCACGCTCGCCGAGGTCGCGGTGGACAACGGCTGCACCGCAGACACAGCGAGCGGCCGCGACCGCATAGCCATGCGCGTCATGGGGCTACTCATGCCCAAGCCCTCCGAGGTCGAGGCAACGTTCAGGGATCTTCTCGCACAGAGCGGCCCCAAGGCAGCGACCGACTGGTTTTATCGTATCTGCTGCGACGCCGGCTACGTGCGCCGTACCGCCATTGCCCGGAACGTCTGCTGGAACACGCAGACAAGCTGGGGGTCGCTTGAGATAACCATCAACCTCTCCAAGCCAGAGAAGGACCCGCGTGAGATTGCCGCGGCAGGCAAGGCGCCCGCAGGCGAGAAGTACCCCGCCTGCCAGCTCTGCATTGAGAACGAGGGCTACTCAGGGCGCGCCGCCACAGACCCCATGGGTGCGCATCCCGCCAGGCAGAACCTGCGAATCATCCCCATCTCCCTTGGCGGCGAGCGCTGGGGCCTGCAGTATAGTCCATACGCGTACTTCAACGAGCACTGCATTGCTATGAGCGCACGTCACCGCCCCATGCACGTGGACCGTGCCTCGCTCTCGTGTCTCTTCGACTTTGTGGACCTGCTGCCCCACTACTTCATTGGCTCTAACGCAGACCTGCCCGTGGTTGGCGGTTCGATCCTCTCGCACGACCACTTCCAGGGAGGCGCGCACGTCTTTCCCATGATGCGTGCGGCCACTGCCGAGAGGTTCTCGCTGCCGGACTTCCCAGAGGTCTCCGGCGAGGTGCTGCACTGGCCGCTCTCGGTCCTGCGCCTCTCCTCCCAAAGCCGAGACCAGCTGCTTGACGCCTGCGACCACGTGGTTGCGGCGTGGCGCGGCTGGAGCGACGAGTCTGTGGGCGTTATCGCGCACGACGCTGACGGCACGCCGCACAACACGGTAACCCCCATTGTGCGGCGCGTGGATGCACAGGGCAACGTGGGAGGCACCACGTACGAAGCCTATCTCGCACTTCGCTGCAACGTCACAAGCGCCGAGCATCCGCTGGGCGTCTTCCACCCGCACGAGGAATGGCACCACATCAAGCGCGAGAACATCGGCCTCATCGAGGTCATGGGGCTTGCCATCCTGCCTCCGCGCCTGGTGGGAGAGCTTGGCCGCGTTGAGGAGCTGCTTGTTGCTGGAGCGACCAGGGAGGAGATGGCGGCAGACCCGCTGGCCTCATCGCACGCCGACTGGGCGGCGCAGCTTGCCGAGGAGAACCCTGGGCTTACCACAGCAAACGTGCACCAGGTGGTTCGCGACGGTGTGGGCCTGGTCTTCTCGCACGTGCTTGAGGACGCCGGCGTCTTCAAGTGGGACGAGGCCGGTCGAGCAGCGCAGAAGCGCTTTGTAGCATCGCTGTAGCGACGAACGGCGACGAACGGTTGAGGCCATCCCGGCAACGCTGGGATGGCCATTTCGTTAGCAGGAGACGCGCACGTATCCCCTTTTCGAAAACCTGCGGCTTAATTGCTGTTATTTTAAAGTACTGTTGAGAATAACAGCAGGTAAACGCCTTGAGTGCCATTTGGGAGCTGCTACTAAACCGCACGTTTCTACGTGTTGAGGGTTCCCGAGAGGCGAGGAATCGCGCTACGGCTTTGAGCAGGCGGACGTGATGGCGCTCTTTGGCGGCTCCATCCTCGCCGGCGGAGACGTGCTGGCAGACGCGATGCGCGCCGGCGTCGCGCGCACGTACGTAATTGTTGGCGGCGCTGGACACACAACGGAGACGTTCAGGGCAAGGGTGCGCGAGCTATGCCCGGAACTGCAGTTTGCAGACGATGCCACGGAGGCACAGATAATCTCGTCATACCTATCCCACGTGCACGGCCTTGAGGCGGACTTTCTGGAGGCTCGTTCGACCAACTGCGGAAACAACATCACCTACCTGCGGGACCTCCTCACCGAGAAGGGCGTTTCCTGCAAGAGCCTGATCCTCTCGCAGGACGCCACCATGCAGCGACGCATGGTCGCCGAGGTAGAGAAGGAGATGCCCGGCGTGCTGCCCATCGCATTTGTTACCCACGCGGTGCACGTGGTTGTGCGCGACGGCGAGCTGGCATTTGATTACTCCCCGCCCGGCATGTGGAACATGCGCTGCTACCTGACCCTGCTCATGGGCGAGATTCCCCGCCTCGCCGACGACGAGAACGGCTATGGGCCGCGTGGCCAGGGCTTTCTTGCGCATGTGGACATTCCCAACGAGGTGGGGGCAGCGTGGGAGCACCTTCTCGCGCGCTACCCCTGGTCGATGAGAAAGGCCGACCCCCGCTTTGCGGGTTAGCAGGGCTGGTGCGGCCCCCTCTTTCCTGCAGAATCCGATTTGTTTAGCCACCTCTAACCAATCGGAATTTGCAGATTAAAAGCTCGCCTTGTAAATTTCCATTGGTTAGCGCCGCCAACCGATTGGAATTTGTAAGTCGAGAAAAAGGGCCCGCGGCGGCACAACCGCCACGGGCCCAGCAAACATCGGGGACGAGAGAACCGTGCCACCTTACGCCAAGTCGGCAATCTGTGCGCGGAGCTGCTCGATGGACTGCTCCAGCTCCTCGGCACGGTCGCGCTTCTTCTGGATGACCTCAGGCGCCGCCTTGGCAACAAAGCCCTCGTTGGAGAGGGTACGCTTGGTACCGGCAAGCTCCTTCTCGGCCTTTGCCAGCTCCTTCTCCAGGCGCTTTCCCTCGGCGGCAAGGTCAACCAGCCCGCCGAGCACCACGAAGATCTCAAGCGCACCATCGGCAACGCTCACTGAACCTGCAGGCTTGTCCTGCTGGGCGCCAAGCGCCAGCTGGTCCACGTGGCCCACGCTGCAGATGAAGCCGCGCTGAGACTCGAGAACGGCAACGTCCTCGGCCGCGGCGCGCACACAGACGTCGAGCTCGGCCTTGGGCGACAGGCGATAGCGGGCGCGCGTCGAGCGCACGGCAGAGACCACGCGGCGGGCAAGCTCAAAGTCGTGCTCGGCCTTGTCGTTCACAAACGTAGCAAGGTCTGCGGGCTCAGGCCATGCGGCAGTCATGAGGAACTGCGAGGAGTGGTCGTCGAGGCCGCTCGCGGGCAGGGCGTCCCACACGCTCTCGGTGACGAAGGGCATCACGGGGTGCAGCAGGCGCATGGAGACGTCGAGCACGTAGACGAGGTTGCGCTGCACCTGGAGGCGCTCCTCCGGTGTGCCGTGGAGCAGGCGCCCCTTGCAGAGCTCGATGTACCAGTCGCAGACCTCGCCCCAGAAGAACGACTGCAGGTCGCGGGCGTAGTCTCCAAACTCGTAACCCTCGAGCTGACGCGTGGCGGCCTCAACGGCACGAGCCAGGCGCGAGAGCATCCAGGCATCCTCGGCCGTCTCGGCCTTGGGTGCACCGGGCGTGTAGCCATCAAGGTTCATCTGGACGAAGCGGCTGGCGTTCCAGATCTTAGTCACGAAGGAGCGCGCCTGCTCGGTGCGCGGACTGTCGATAAGCGCGCGAGTCTTCTTGTCAAGGTTGGCGTCGAACTTGACGTCCTGGTTGGTGGTGATGAGCGTGAGCAGGTTGTAGCGCATGGCGTCGGCGCCGTACTTGTCCATGAGCGCCATGGGGTCAACGCCGTTGCCCTTGGACTTGGACATGCGGCTGCCGTCCTTGGCGAGGATGGTGGCGTAGATGTACACGTCGTGGAACGGCACCTCGTGCGTGAAGTAAAGCGAACTCATGATCATGCGGGCAACCCAGAGCGCAATGATGTCTCGTGCGGTGACAAGCACCTTAGTGGGGTGGTGGCCCTCCATGTCCTCGGGGTGGTCGGGCCAGCCCTGCGTGGCAAAGGTCCACAGCTGCGAGGAGAACCAGGTGTCCAGGACGTCGGGGTCCTGGTGCACGTGGTGGCCGCCACACTTGGGGCACACGTCGGTGTCCTCCATGAGGGCGTCCTCCCAGCCGCAGTCCTCGCAGTAAAACACGGGGATGCGGTGGCCCCACCACAGCTGGCGGGAGATGCACCAGTCCTTGAGGTTATCCATCCAGGTGAGGTAGGTCTGCGTCCAACGCTCGGGATAGAACTTGACCTCGCCATCCTGGACGACCTTGGTGGCAGGCCCCTTGAGCTTGTCGACGGCAACAAACCACTGCTCGGAGAGCCAGGGCTCGAGGGCGGTGTCGCAGCGGTAGCAGTGCATGACCGAGTGCTCGAGGTCCTCGATGTGGTCGAGAAGACCGTGCTCGTCGAACCACTTCACAATGGCCTCGCGTGCCTCGTCGCGATCCATGCCAGAGAACTCGCCGTAGCCGTCCACGATGTGCGCGTGCTCGTCGAGGATGTTGATCTGCTCGAGGTTGTGCGTCTGACCCATGGCAAAGTCGTTGGGGTCATGCGCGGGCGTGACCTTCACAAAGCCGGTACCAAAGTTCTTGTCGACGTGCCAGTCGGAGAAGATGGGAATCTCGCGGTTCACGATGGGCAGCATCACCGTCTTGCCCACGAGCTTGGCCTTCTCCGGGTCCTCCGGCGAGACGGCCACGCCGGTGTCGCCCAGCATGGTCTCGGGGCGCGTGGTGGCCACGGTGATGTACTCGATGCCATCGACGGGCTCGGTGAGCGGATAGCGCAGGAACCACAGGTGGCCCTTCTCGTCATGGTACTCGGCCTCGTCGTCCGAGATGGCGGTGCCGCACACGGGGCACCAGTTGACGATGCGCTTGCCGCGGTAGATGAGACCGTCGTGGTACCAGTCGCAGAAGACCTTGCGCACGGCTCGGCTGAACTCGGGGCTCATGGTGAACTTCTCGTCATCGAAGTCAATCGAGCAACCCATGCGCTTGATCTGCGAGACGATCGTGCCGCCGTACTCGTGGGTCCAATCCCAGCAGGCATCGAGGAACTTCTCGCGCCCCATCTTGAGGCGAGACTTTCCCTCGCTCTTGAGCTTCTTGTCCACCTTGGTCTGGGTGGCGATGCCGGCGTGGTCGGTTCCCAGGATCCAGCGGGTCGAGCGGCCGCGCATGCGGTTGTAGCGGATGAAGGTGTCCTGGATTGAATCGTCCATGGCATGGCCCATGTGCAGGATGCCGGTCACGTTTGGCGGCGGGATGACAACGGTGCAGTCCCCTACGCCCTTGCTGCGACGGTAGCAGCCAGCGTCAACCCACTTCTGGATGAGCTGGGGCTCGGCCTCTTGCGGATTGTAGGTCTTGGGCATCTCTTCCACGATACGGTCCTCTCGAACACAGCCATGTGGGGCGCAGGCGGCGCCCAGATTGCAGCTTCCCAGCTTAGCACAGGTGCAATGAGACAAAGGGAGTCTCCCTTTGTCTCATGCTTTCGACTATTATCGGGGCGATTGCAAGAGGACAAGCTAGAACGCGGAGAGACGCATGGCAAACGTTGACGAGACACCCACGTCCAGGCTCGAGCTGGTCATGGGAAAGGACGCCGTGAGAAGGCTCGCAAACTCCTGCGTGGTGGTCCTTGGACTGGGCGGCGTGGGTTCCAACTGCGCCGAGGCCCTTGCGCGCGGTGGCGTGGGGTCGCTCGTCCTCGTAGACCGCGACGTAGTCGAGCCAAGCAACATCAACCGCCAGGCCGTGGCCTACACGAGTACCGTGGGCCAGCGCAAGACCGACGTTATGGCGCGCATTGTGGCAGACATCAACCCCTCAGCCAGCATCACACCCATCCACGTGTTTCTCACACGAGACAACATAGGCCAGATTCTGGGCGGGCTAGACCCGCGCCCGGACTTTGTGGTGGACGCGATCGACAACGTGACCGCCAAGCTCGTCGTAGCTCGCTGGTGCCAGGACGAGGGAATGCCCCTGGTCTCGAGCATGGGAGGCGCCAATAAGCTCCACCCCGAGCTCCTGCGCTTTGCTGACATCTCGCAGACGCATGGGTGCCCGCTCGCCCGCATCATCCGCAAGGAGTGCCGCAAGCGCGGCATCCGCGGACTGAGGGTGCTCTACTCGCCCGAGGAGCCAGTGCGCCCCCAAGCGCCCGATGGTGCTTCCGGCAAGGCGGCAACGCTGGGAACCATGTCCTACTTCCCGCCCATCATGGGTCAGATGATTGCCGGTGACGTGATCTTGTCGCTCACGGGGCTTGACGGCAGGATCACCACCAGCGGGGGGAACGCGCGATGAGGCTCTTCGACGCCCACGTGCACCTTGACTTCTACGCAAACGCACCGCAGGTGGCAGCGCAGGCACAGGAATTTGGGCTCTCGTTTCTCGCCTGCACGGTGACGCCAGCGGGCTATCTTTGCGCGGCGCAGGAGCTTGCCGACGCACCGGGGGTCCATCTTGCCGCTGGCGCCCATCCCTGGTGGATCGCAGACGGTCGCATTGCCGAGAAGGACGTTGACACGCTGGTCTCCATATTGCCTGAACTGCGCTTTGTTGGCGAGGTTGGCCTGGACTTCTCGCCAGCGCACGTGGGCGAGGGAACGCAACGCGCTCAGGTTTCGGCCTTCGAGCGCATCATGCGCATCTGCGCCGAGACGAGCGACCCCTCGTGCCCCAAGATCGTCTCCATACACTCCGTGCGCTCGACAGACGTGGTGCTCGACGTGTTGGAGCGCACGGGCGCCGTCAGGTCCTGCCGTTGTATATTCCACTGGTTCTCCGGAAGGCCAGAGGAGCTGTGGCGCGCCGCCCGCATGGGGTGCCACTTCTCGTTTGGCGAGCACTCCCTTGCAACCAGGCGCGGGCGCGAGTACGTGCGCGAGGTGCCCTCAGAGCTGCTGCTCACCGAGACCGACCTCCCCGCAGGCGAGAAGGTCTTGGGCAGCGCAGAAGAGATCTCCTCGTCACTCGAGCGGGCGATAGCGAAGGCGTCAGAGGTGCGCGGCGAGGACGTGGCTGCTCTGGCAGCCACGAATGCCGCCGCCCTTCTCGCATGAGACAAAGGCATGAGACAAAGGGACTGTCCCTTTGTCTCTTTGGCGGGGACGGGCGGGCGAACGCAGCGCGGCTTCCACGTCATGGTAGAGTCATGTTGTGCAGTTTTGTTTGCAGACACGGCCATCCTACAGGGAGCAGCCAGACGATGATCTTACAGAGCGGAACACCTGTCGCGCAGAAAACGCAGAGGGGAACCATGCTGGCAACCTCGTCACGGGAGCTGCCACTTGACCTCAACGACGTTGTTCTCGTCTTTGCCTGCAACGAGCTCTTTGTTCCCTACCTCTCGGTGGCGCTCCAGTCCATCCTGGTGAACGTCTCCCCTAGCCGTCACTATGACATCGTGGTCCTCACGCGCGACATCACGCCCAAGAGCATGATCACGCTCACACAGCAGGCTTCCAAGCACAATGTTGGCCTGGGCTTTCTGGACGTAGATGCCGCGCTGGGCGACATCAAGCTCCCCCATCATGGCCACTTTAGGCCCGAGACGTACTTCCGCCTTTTGGCCCCGACGCTTCTGGACAATGTAGACAAGGCCATCTACCTGGACTCTGACATTGTGGTGTGCTCGGACGTGGCGGAGCTCTTTGACACGGACGTCACGGGATACCTCCTGGCGGCCACGCGTGACGCGGACACCATTGGCCAGATTGACGGCTATGATCCCACGGTCTACGCCTACCTCAAGGACCAGCTGGGCATGTCCGAGCCGCACGACTACTTCCAGGCAGGCGTGCTCCTCATGAATCTTGAGAAGTTCCGTCAGACCATCACGGCCGAGGAGCTGCTCGACATTGCTACGGAGCGCACATGGCGCTGGCTTGACCAGGACGTCCTTAACAAGGTGGTGGACGGTCACTACCGGCGGGTTCATATGAAGTGGAACTACCTTGTGGACTGGCAGTACATGCGTCGCACCCACATAGTGGCGCAGGCTCCCAAGGACGTCCAAGACGAGTACGACGAGGCCAGGCGGGACTATCGCATTGTCCACTACGCCGGTCCCGACAACAGGCCGTGGCTCTACCCAGACTCCGATCTCGCCGGACTCTTCTGGCAGTACGCGGCAGGCTCTCCCTACCTCGAGTACCTGCGAGATCAACTTGAGAAATCCCGAAGGACCGTGGACGGCATGGCTCGACGCATCAAGGCCGTGGCAATCTATCGCGGAATCATGCACGCATTCGACTACACCTGCCCTGCCGGGACCAAGCGTCGCCAGAAGTTCATCGAGTACTACGAGCGCTTTGGCGGTTCGGTGGGCTAGCGAAGGCTAGCGAAGGCATAGCAGCCAGGTCTCAACGATCAGTAAGAAAACGGCCGCGCCCGGGTCTCCGGACGCGGCCGCAACGTTACGCTACCAGCTCAAGCGTGCTAGCTCGCGCGGTGCTTGGGCAGAAGCGACTCCTGCCGCACCACCTCGGGCTTCTCTGCACCGCCCACGCACTCCTTGGTAACGATGACCTTGGTAATGTCGAGGTCGCTCGGGAGGTCGAACATCGTGGACTGGAGCGTTGACTCGCAGATGGCACGCAGGCCGCGGGCGCCCGTGCCACGGGCTATGGCCTGACGCGCTATCTCGTTCAGAGCATCGGGCGTGAACTCCAGCTCGACGCCCTCAATCTCGAAGAGCCGCTTGTACTGCTTGACCAGCGCGTTCTTTGGCCTGGTGAGAATGTCCACAAGGTCTTCCTCCTTGAGTTCCCTCGTGGAGGTGATCACCGGGATGCGGCCAATGAACTCGGGAATCATGCCAAACTTGTGCAGGTCCTGGGGCATGACCTGCTCCATGAGCTCGTCCTCGTCCTGGTCGACGTTCTTGCCAAGCTCGGCGTTGAAGCCAACGCCCTTCTTGCCAATGCGGTCGGCAACGATCTTGTCGAGACCCACAAACGCGCCACCGCAGATGAACAGGATGTTGGTGGTGTCGATGTGGATGAGCTCCTGCTGCGGGTGCTTGCGGCCGCCCTGCGGGGGCACGCTTGCCTCGGTGCCCTCAAGGATCTTGAGCAGCGCCTGCTGCACGCCCTCGCCGGAGACGTCACGCGTGATGGAGAGGTTCTCTGCCTTGCGCGCGATCTTGTCAATCTCGTCGATGTAGACAATGCCAAGCTCGGCGCGGGAGACGTCGCCATCGGCCGCGGTGATGAGCTTGAGCAGGATGTTCTCCACGTCCTCGCCCACGTAGCCGGCCTCGGTAAGGGTGGTGGCGTCGGCGATGGCGAAGGGCACCTCAAGGAAGCGGGCAAGCGTCTGCGCAAGCAGCGTCTTGCCGGTACCGGTGGGGCCAAGGAGCAGGATGTTGCTCTTGGCTATCTCAACCTCTTCCTCGCCCTCGGGAACCTCGTCGTTGCCCGAGAGGATGCGGCGGTAGTGGTTGTAGACGGCCACGCTCATGGCGCGCTTTGCCGCCTCCTGGCCAATCACGTACTGCGAGAGCTCGTCATAGATCTCGTGCGGGGTGGGAAGTTCCTTGAGCGGCAGCGGGGACTCCTCGTCCACGTCGTCTTCCTCCGCAGCGGTGCCATCCGCCTCCTCGATCATCTGAGAGCACGCACGAACGCACTCGTCGCAGATGTAGACCCCGCCGGGACCCTGGATGAGCTTGCTCACCTGGCTGCGGCTCTTGCCACAGAACGAGCAGTGCATCTCGTTGTCGCCGTACGAGCGTCCGTTTCCGTTGTCGCGGTCCTGAGCCATGCGCTACTCCTGCTTACCCTGATCGTTGCGGTTGGTGATGACCTTGTCGACAAGGCCGTAGGCCTGCGCCTCGCTTGCGCGCATGTAGTTGTCGCGCTCGGTGTCGGCGTTGATCTTCTCGATGGGCTGACCAGTGGCGTCGGCAAGCATCTGGTTGAGGTGCTCACGGATCCACTTGGTCTCGTCGGCCACAATCTGGATGTCGGTCTGCTGACCCTGGACGCCAGAGCTGGGCTGGTGGATGAGGATCATCGAGTTGGGCAGCGCAAGGCGCTTGCCCTTGGTGCCGCTGGCGAGAATGGCTGCGCCCATGGAGGCAGCCATGCCCACGCAGATGGTGGAGACGTCGGGCTTGATGAAGTTCATCGTGTCAATGATGCCAAGGCCAGCGTATACGTCACCGCCAGGAGAGTCGATGTAGAGCGAGATGTCCTTGTCGGGGTCCTGGCTTTCCAGGTGGAGGAGCTGCGCGATCACGAGGTTGGCAGAATCGCGCGTAACTTCCTCGCCAAGAAAGACGATGCGGTCGTTGAGCAGGCGCGAGTAGATGTCGTAGCTGCGCTCGCCACGCGGGGTCTGCTCAACAACGTACGGGATGAGCGGGATGTTCGTTGGGTTGTGCATGATGCTCCCTTCAGGAATTGTTTGTGTTCCGTTCCAATGTGCCCCGAATGGCTTGCGCCATCCGGGGCACGGCGTCAGTTCACAGGGTCTGCACCATTGGTTCTGGTAGCGAGGCTACTCGGCGTCCTCGGTGGCGTCCTCGGACTTCTCGCCCTCGGACTCCTTGGCAGCCTCGGCGGCCTCGTCCACAATGGTCACCTGAGCATTCTCGACCAGCCAGTCGAGGGCCTTGGTGCGCTTGATGGAGTCGCGGATGGCCGGGAGACGGCCCTCGGAGCGCCACTGCTCGATAGCCTTGTCCACGTCACCGACGTTGGCCTTCTCGAACTCGTTGCGGACGTCCTCCTCGGTGGCCTCAAGGCCAAGCTGGCGGGCGATGGCGTCGAGCGCCAGGGACTGGCGGGCGCGCTCCTCGGCCTGAGCGTGGAGGTCGGCGATGAAGGCGTCGGGAGAGATGTTGCGAGCCCTGAGGTACATGTCAAGGGAGATGCCAGAGCGCTGCATCTGGCCGAGAACCTCCTGGCCAAGCTCGTTGAAGACCTCCTCCTGGTAGTCAGAAGGAATCTCGTCAAGCTGCAGGCGCTCGCCCACTGCCTCGACGACACGGTCCTCCTTGAGGTTGGGAAGGTTGGCCTTCTTATCCTCGGCGATCTCGTCGCGCACGGCGCTCTTGAACTCGTCGACGGTGTCGTAGCCAAAGCTCTTCTTGGCGAACTCGTCATCAAGCTCGGGCGTGGTGGGGCGCTGGATGCCCTTGACCGTAGCCTTGGCCTTGTAGGAGTGCTCGTGGCTCTCGTCGCCGTCCTCGTGCTTGATGGTCCAGGCAAGGTCCACAACGTCGCCAACCTTTGCGCCGGTGAGCGCCTGCTTGACCTCGTCGGGAACCTGGCCGTCAACGAGCGCGAGCGTCTGGCCCTCGCCGGCGAGCTTCTCGGCACCCTCGACGTTCTCGATGTCGGCCTTCACGACGTCGCCCTCCTGGGCGGCCTCACCCTCGGGGACGTCCTCATAGGAGGTGTGGTAGGTCATGTAGCGCTTGACCTGGGCCTCGACCTCGGCGTCGGTGACCTCCTCGGGAGGCATGTTGATCTGAGGCGCATCGTAGGAGTCAAGCTCGGCCTCGGGGCGAACGCCAATGGTGACGTCGATGGTGTAATCCTGGCCCTCCTGGGCGAGGTCGGCGTCCTGGGCAAAGTCAGGACGGCCAACAGGGACGATGTTGAGCTCCTCGAGCATGAGGGGCTCCGCGGCGTTGAGGAGGTCGTTGGTGGCCTGGGCGAGCACCGACTCCTTGCCCAGGATGCCGTCGATCACGGGACGGGGAGCGTGGCCACGACGGAAGCCCTGGAAGTTGTACTTGTGCGCGAAGTCCTTGTAGGTCTTCTTGACAGCCGCGTCGACGTCGGCGGCGGGAATGGTGAGCTTTGCGGCAACCTTGTTGTCTTTCGGCTCCTCAGCGGTGACGGTGATCTTCAACGTTCCTCCAGTGTCTCGTCCTCGGCGGGCGGGCGTCCGCCGTGGTTTCCTGCGCATGCGGCTCATGTGGTGCGGGCGAAAGGACTCGAACCTTCACGGGGTCTCCCCCACTGGAACCTAAATCCAGCGCGTCTACCAGTTCCGCCACGCCCGCATAGTCACACATAGCCTTGCCATAATAGCAAATGCACAGGTCTTGGCCTAGGAAACGAGAAAGAAATCGACACGAGCACACGTAGGCGGCGCCAATCACCGACTCCAGAGGGAACCCGACCTCGTCTCCGGAGGGCTTGGCTTGTTGCATCTTGCACCAAAATGACGCTTCCGGCGGCAATTTGTCTCCGGAGGGCTTGGCTTGTTGCATCTTGCACCAAAATGACGCTTCCGGCGACATTTTGCCGCCGGAAGGCGCGTTTTGGCAGCAACCACGTACGAAAGAGCCCTCCGGCGTCGCGGTGACGCCGGAGGGCACGTAAGCGCAACCGCACGAGAAGTGCTACAGGTCCTGCAGTGCGTAGACGTCGAGCGGGCCCTTGCGCAGCGCGGCGATTGCTTGGATGAGCGCCGTCGCGCCAGACATGGTCGTTGCCATGTCGACGCCGCGGTTCACCGCCTCGCTGCGGATCTTGGCGCCGTCGCCGCGCGAGCTCCCGCCGCGCGGGGTGTTGATGAGGAAAGCAATCTCGCCCGCAGCCATCATGTCAAGCACGTTGGGGCTGCCCTCGCTGATGGGCCGCACGACCTCGCACGGAATGCCGGCGGCGCGCAGCGTCTTTGCCGTGCCACGCGTGGCGACAAGGTCATAGCCCAGGTTGGTGAGCGAGAGCGCAACGGGCGCGATGGAGCGCTTGTCCCTGTCGCACACGGAGACAAACACCTTGCCCGACATGGGGATCTCGTAGTCAATGGCCTCGCGCGTCTTGGCGTAAGCCTTGGGGAAGGTCGTGTCGATGCCCATGACCTCGCCGGTGGACTTCATCTCGGGCCCAAGGTGGACGTCGGCACCCGGGAAGCGGCTCCAGGGCATGACGGCCTCCTTCACGGCGTAATGCGAAGGCGTGCGGTCCTCGGGCGGAAGCCCCAGCTGGGCGATGGTCTCGCCGGACATGATGCGTGCGGCGCAGCGCGCAAGGGGCACGCCGGTGGCCTTGGACGAGAAGGGCACCGTGCGGCTGGCGCGCGGGTTCAGCTCGATGACCAGGACCTGCTCGTCCTTGACCGCAAACTGGATGTTAAGAAGGCCGTGGATGTCCACCGCAAGCGCAAGCTTGCGGGTAATCTCGCGCACGCGCTCCACGATGGAATCGGAGAGCGAGAAGGGCGGCCAGCAGCACGCGGAGTCGCCGGAGTGGATGCCGCACTCCTCGATGTGCTCGAGGACCGAGCCCACATAGCACTGCGTGCCGTCGCAGAGGGCGTCAACGTCCAACTCGATGGCGTCCTCGAGGAAGGAATCGAGGTAGACCGGGTGGTCGGGCGAGACGCGCGTTGCCTCGGCCATGTAGGTGCGCAGGTCGTCGTGGTCGTAGACAATAGCCATGCCACGACCGCCCAGTACGTAGCTCGGGCGCACAAGAAGCGGGTAGCCAATGCGACGCGCGACCTCGGTGGCGTCCTCCATGGTCTCTGCCGTCGAGGAGGGTGGGTAGGCGATTTCCAGCCGATCGAGCAGGCTTGCGAAGCGGTCGCGGTCCTCGGCCAGGTCGATGGCCTCGGGCTGGGCGCCCATGATGGGGACGCCCGCGGCCTTGAGCCTGCCGGCAAGGTTGATGGGGGTCTGGCCGCCCAACGTCACGATGACGCCCACGGGCTTCTCGACCTCGATGACGTTCATGACGTCCTCGAAGGTAAGCGGCTCGAAGTAGAGGCGGTCGGAGGTGTCGTAGTCGGTCGAGACGGTCTCGGGGTTGCAGTTGACCATGACCGTCTCGTAGCCCTTGGCCTCGAGCGCGTACGCGGCGTGGACGCAGCAGTAGTCAAACTCGATGCCCTGGCCAATGCGGTTGGGACCGGCCGAGAGGATAACCACACGGGGCTTCTCTGCCTCCGTGCGCTCGGTGGCGCCACCGTCCTCGTAGGTGAAGTAGTGGTAGCTCGTGCGGGCGGCAAACTCGCCGGCGCAGGTGTCGACGGTCTTCACGAGCGGACGAACGCCCACGACCTCGCGCACGGCACGCACAACCTCCTCGCTCGTCCCCGTGAGGTAGGCAATCTGGCGGTCAGAGAAGCCAAGCTCCTTGGCTGCCAGCATGTGGTCGTGGTCGAGGCCAATGAGCCCCAGCTCGGAGATCGTGCGCTCGGCGGTGACGATGTCCGCGATGCGGTTAAGGAACCAGCGGTCGATGTGCGTGAGCTCGAAGACGCGCTCCACGCCCCAGCCACGGCGCAGCGCCTCTGCCACATAGAGGATGCGCTGAGGAGTGGGCGTGGTCACACGCTCCTCGAAGGCGTCCTCGTCAAAGTTGTCGTTGCCGTCGGCACCCAGGCCTGCGTGTCCCTGCTCGAGCGAGCGCATGGCCTTCTGCAGCGCCTCCTCGAAGGTGGAGCCAATGGCCATGACCTCGCCCACGGCCTTCATGCGCGTGGTGAGCGTGGAGTCCGCGCCCTTGAACTTCTCGAAAGCAAAGCGCGGAATCTTTACCACGCAGTAGTCAATCGAGGGCTCGAAGCAGGCCGGCGTGGCCTGCGTGATGTCGTTGGTAATCTCGTCCAGCGTGTAGCCAACGGCGAGAAGCGCCGCCTCCTTGGCAATGGGGAAGCCAGTGGCCTTGGATGCCAGGGCCGAGGAGCGGCTCACGCGCGGGTTCATCTCGATGACGATCACGCGAC
This sequence comes from Tractidigestivibacter scatoligenes, assembly GCF_001494635.1. Taxonomy (GTDB): domain Bacteria; phylum Actinomycetota; class Coriobacteriia; order Coriobacteriales; family Atopobiaceae; genus Tractidigestivibacter; species Tractidigestivibacter scatoligenes. Next base: position 325,624 of record NZ_LOJF01000009.1, read on the forward strand.
CGTCGTTGGGGTTCACTGCAAACTGCACGTTGGAGCCACCGCAGGCAACGCCCACGCGCTCGAGCACGGCCAGCGAGTAGTCGCGCAGGCGCTGCATCTCGAAGTCGTTGAGCGTCTGGCAGGGCGCCACGGTGATGGAATCGCCGGTGTGCACGCCCATGGGATCGAGGTTCTCGATGGAGCACACCACGATGCCGTTGCCAGCGGAGTCGCGCATGACCTCCATCTCGATCTCTTTCCAGCCCTCGAGGCTCTGTTCGATGAGAACCTCGGAGTTGGCAGAGAGCGCCAGGCCCTCGCGGGCAATACGCACCAGGTCATCGTGGGTGTATGCCATGCCGCCGCCGGCACCACCCAGCGTGTAGGCGGGACGGATCACCACGGGGTAGCCAATGTCTTCCGCCGCGTGTTCGCATTCCTCGAGCGTGTGCGCGGTCTCGGAGCGGGCGACCTCCAGGCCAATGTCACGCATGGCCTCGGCAAAGAGCTCGCGGTCCTCGCCGGTCTGGATCGACTCGATGTCGCAGCCAATGACCTCCACACCGTACTTGTCGAGCACGCCCTGCTCGGCAAGCGCCACGGCGCAGTTGAGGCCCGTTTGGCCGCCCATGTTGGGCAGCAGCGCGTCTGGGCGCTCCTTGGCGATGACCTTGGCGACCGAGGCGGCCGTGATGGGCTCAACGTAGGTGCGGTCGGCGGTCTCGGGGTCGGTCATGATGGTGGCGGGGTTGGAGTTGACGAGAATGACCTCGTAGCCCTCCTCGCGCAGCGCCTTGCACGCCTGGGTACCGGAGTAGTCAAACTCGCAAGCCTGGCCAATGACGATGGGGCCAGAGCCAATGATGAGGATCTTCTTGATGTCGGTACGCTTAGGCAACTAGAAGCGCCTCCCCTCGCGAACGTCGATGGCAAGGTAGTCCTCGCGTCCGTCCATGAGGCGCGAGAAGGACTCGAACATGTACGCCGAGTCGTTGGGGCCGGGCTTGGCCTCGGGGTGGTACTGCATCGAGAAGGCCGGCAGGTCGAGGAATTGGATGCCCTCGGGCGTGCCGTCGTTGAGGTTAACGTGCGTGAGACGGATGCGGCCGTAGCGCTCGTTCATGGCGACGGGAGCAACGTGCATGCGGCTCCAGGTAAGGAGGCTCTCGGGATGCTCGGTGAGACCGCCGGAGAGCTCGGGGACAAGCGGACCAAAGGTAGAGAAGACCGGGCCGTAGTTGTGGTTTTGTGCCGTGATCTCAACCTTGCCGGTGAGAAGGTTCATCACGGGCTCGTTGCCGCCGTGGTGGCCGTAGGGGAGCTTCTCGACGCGGGCGCCCGCAGCCAGGGTGATCATCTGGTTGCCCAGGCAGATGCCAAAGACGGGGAGCTTGCCGAGAATGGCGCGCACGGTCTCGGGCACGGTGGGCACAGTGTCGGGGTCGCCAGGGCCGTTGGAGAAAAAGACGCCGTCGGGCTCCATGGCAATGATTTTCTCGGCAGGTGTGTCCCAGGGGACAACCGTGACCTCGATGCCCACCTCGGCCATGCGGCGCACGATGCCGGTCTTCTCGCCGCAGTCCACGGCAACCACGCGGTGGTGCACCTCGCCCTTAGGCCTCACGACGTGCGGCTCCTTGCAGGAGACGTCGGCGACGTAGTTGTGCTCCTCGATGTGCGGGGACTCGCGGACGCGGCGGACGAGGCTCTTGGGGTCGAGGTCCGTGGTCGAGATTGCCGCGCGCATGGCCCCGCCCTCGCGAATGGCCAGGGTGACCGCGCGGGTGTCCACGCCCTCGATGCCCACGACACCGCGGGACGCAAGGAAGTCCGGCAGGCTCACGACGCTCTGCCAGTTGCTTGGCGTGTAGCAGGCGTCATGGCACACAAAGCCCTTGAGATGCAGTGCGTCTGCCTGCATGTCCTTCTCGTTGACGCCGTAGTTACCCAGCTGAGGATAGGTGAAGGTGACAATCTGACCAGCATATGACGGGTCGCTCACGATCTCCTGGTAGCCCACCATGGACGTGTTGAACACAATCTCGCCGAAGGTCTCGCCCTCCGCGCCAACGCTTCGGCCCCTGAGGGCCGTACCGTCCTCAAGCGCCAGGAGGGCCTCCCGATGCCTGCCGCCATCGACCAAGAGGTTCACAGCAACACCGTCCTTTCTGCGTGCAGCGCCGCCGACGTGCCATAAAAAAGGAGCCGCGCGCAGCGTGCGCGTGCTCCCGAGAGGCTGGGCCGGATTCTGCGCTATGGACGCCTTCTCGGTATCTCGTACCGCTCGTTAAAGGTCGTTGCAAGTATACGGGGCATGCATGTTTCGTTGACCGAATTCAACAAGTCTGCAACAATCCCCTATGGTTTGGCATGGATATGGATACTTGTGTGGATACCAAACATATTGTTTGGTGCCGTGGAACGGAGCCGCTGACCTTCTCGTCAAGGCGCTGATTCCGGACGTTTAAGCCCCCTTAAACGTCGAACTTTGGCGGCATAAAATTGTTCCGCGGAATTTGGACGGTTAGGGCACCTTAAACGTCCAAGAGGCGCGGCATCAAAAAAGAATCGCGAGCGAGCCCCTTCTAAAGGTGAAAACATAAAGGCCCTCCGGAGGCGTCACGCCGCCGGAGGGCCAGACCAATCACTTGCCGCGAAAAACGCAGATCAGCGGGCTAGCACACACCCTGGGCCATCATGGCGTCGGCGACCTTGAGGAAGCCGGCGATGTTGGCACCAAACACGAGGTTGCCCTCGTGGCCGTACTCGCGCGCAGCGGAAGCGGCGGCGCTGTAGATGGAGTTCATGATTCCCTTGAGCTTCTCGTCCACCTCGTCGAAGGACCAGGAGAGGTGCTCGTGGTTCTGGCTCATCTCGAGGCCAGAGACAGCGACGCCGCCGGCGTTGGCCGCCTTGCCGGGAGCGAAGTACACGCCGTTCTCGATGAGGAACGTGGTCGCGTCGGTGGTGGTGGGCATGTTGGCACCCTCGACCACGTACGCGCAGCCGTTGGCCACGAGCTTCTTGGCGTCATCGAGGTCAAGCTCGTTCTGCGTGGCGCAAGGCATCGCGATGTCGCACTTCTCGCCCCAGGGACGCTCGCCATCGTGATAGACGGAGCCGGGCTTGCGCTCCGCGTACTCCTTGATGCGGCCACGCTCAACGACCTTGATCTGGCAGAGAAGGTCGAAGTCGATTCCCTCGGGATCACAGACGTAGCCGTTGGAGTCGGAGGCAGTCACCACGTGGGCGCCAAGCTGCTCGGCCTTCTGGATTGCGTACTGGGCAACGTTGCCGGAGCCGGAGATGCAGATGGTCTTGCCCGCAAGCTCCTCGCCCTTCTCGGTGACCATGTTCTCGAGGAAGTAGACAGCGCCGTAGCCCGTGGCCTCGGTACGGGCGAGAGAACCACCATACGGGATGCCCTTGCCCGTGAGGACGCTGGACCACTCGTTGCGGACGCGCTTGTACTGGCCAAACATGTAGCCAATCTCGCGGCCACCAACGCCAATGTCACCGGCGGGGACATCCGTGTCGGGGCCAATGTGGCGGCAGAGCTCGGTCATGAAGCTCTGGCAGAACGCCATGACCTCGCGGTCGGACTTGCCCTTGGGGTCGAAGTCCGAGCCGCCCTTGCCGCCGCCCATGGGCAGCGTGGTAAGGGAGTTCTTGAAGATCTGCTCGAAGCCCAGGAACTTGAGGATCGAGAGGTTCACAGACGGGTGGAAGCGCAGGCCGCCCTTGTAGGGGCCAATGGCGGAGTTGAACTCGACGCGGTAGCCGCGGTTCACCTGGACCTTGCCCTCGTCATCAACCCAGGGCACGCGGAACATCACTATGCGCTCGGGCTCGACAAGACGCTCGAGAAGCGCGGCGCGCTCATACTCGGGGTGAGCATCGAGCGCCGGCTGCAGCGTGGTGAGAACCTCCTTGGCGGCCTGGATGAACTCGGGCTGGTCGGAGTAGCGCTCCTCCAGCTGTGCAATGACCCTCTCGGAATACGTCATGAAGTCTCCTGTTCCTCGATCTTCTGGACCCTTTCCAGACGCGCGGTGATTTCCCCGAACGCGCACATCGTTGAACATCATAGAGTTAGGAACGAGTTGAAAACGATCTATGCCTCGCTAGAGACACGATAGAAATGCGCCAGTAACCGAACGCCGTTCATATACGGGCGAATGGTATTAAGGAGGGACAGCGAGCGGTTCCCGCCGAGGAGGATGACCCGTTGAAGCGCGACGAGAACTACCCTATACTTCATAACGTTCGGGGCGTAGCGCAGCTTGGTAGCGCATCTGCTTTGGGAGCAGAGGGTCGCTGGTTCGAATCCAGTCGCCCCGACCAGATAATCGCAGGTGGGGCGGGGTAAAACCCGCCCCATTTTTGTTTTTCCTATCGAGAGACACACCGACTACCTGTCAGACGCTTTGACGCAGTTGTCCAGCTGCACGTGCGTTATGGAGTCGCGCAGGCGCCCGGTGTCCACGGGGCACTTGGCCTTCGCGTGGCCCTCGGCGGCCAGGCCAACCTGCTCCAGGCCGCGCGAGAGCCCCGGCGCGAGCGCCGAGAGCCACTCCTGGGTGTGGTCGCTAACGTCGATGTTCCCCGCCATGCTGCATCACCTCGCGGCCATGGTCGCGTCGCGGTCACGCGGCAAGGAAGAGGCCCCCGCCGTGGTGGCGGGGGCCTGAGCCATGCATGGGTTTTGGGCTGGGCTACAGCATCGAGCCGAGCGCGGCCGCCGTGGCGGAGACCGCCGCCAACACCGACGCGCCAACGACCTCGCGCGCGGCGCTCCTTAGCGGCTCGCGGGTGGCCATGTACTCCAGGCCGTCCAGCGTGACCTCGGGCGACGACTGCGCCCACAGCACGCGCAGCGGCGCGCCGTCGATGTCCTCTGTGGTTATGAGGCCGTCCACCTTGCCGGCGCGCTGGAGCTTGCACGCAAGCACGTCGCGCTGCTCCTCGCTGACGCCCATGGCCTCCGGGCTCACCGCCGCCACGTCGAACGGACGCCCCTCGCAGGAGCGGATGGCGCCCAGGATGCGGGCTATGGTCTTGAAGTCGCTCATGCGAACGTGACCTCCTTGCCGGTGAAGTCATGGATGCCATCGATGGCTATGCTGTTGTCCCCCATGTCCATCACTGGAATGGTCGCGTACTTGGTGCCATCAACGATAAGCTCGCGCCATCCGGTGCTAGGGAGGTCGTGGTCTAGCACCATCAGCGTCTTACCGTTGATTTCGATGCAATCCAGTATTCTCATCAACCCCAGACCCCCTTAGCTTGCCTAGGTAATAGTCAATCGCTTTCTTTGTCTGCTCGTTCTCCTCTTTGGGGATATTGTACTGCTCCTCAGAATCCAAGAGGTACATCTGAGCATCGCGTTCCCGCAGGTTGCGCATGGTTTCCGCGTCAAACTCCGAGTAGTCGCCACGCTGTGACTGCCAGAAGTGAAAGACCTCCTCGAGAACCTCTGACGTTGTTGCATCGTTCCTCAGGATGATGGTGTCTCCTACTGCGGAGGCCCCAGCGCCCATCTTGTCCAGATGGTCCTCCCACTCCTTGTCTCCTCGTATTACCTTCCCGCCATGTCTCTCGACGTAGTTCTTCTGCGAGTTGTACAGGGCGTCGTTGACGACCTTCACTCTGCGGCGCGGCTTGTCCTGCTTCCTTGTAAGCTCTACGGCTTGCCTTAGCGCCTCCTGCTGCTCTGCCCTGGTCATCGACGGGAAGTCGCGGCCGGTCCTGCCGTCGGCGTTGAGCTGTGACACGATGCGCCTTCGCAGCTGCGTCTTGCTGACGCCTGCCCTCTGTGCGGCCCTCTCGGTCGCCGGCGTGTCCATGAACTCCTTCAGGCTCCGGCCGCTCGGCTTTGGCCTCTTGGAGTCGCGGCCCGCCTTCCAGTCCTCGTAGCTGGTCTCAAGCTTGGAATCGTTGCGGTCCTCGAAGGCGTCGTAGCCGGGCATGGAGGCAACCAGCGTGCAGCGGCAGTTCCACACCTCCGAGGCCGGCCCCGTGGGGTCTCCCGGGTAGCGCAGGCCGTTGCTGAACCGGCCGTCGTCGCCCACAAGGAGGCACAGATTGCCTCTTCCCAGAAACCTCACACGTGTTGTTTCTTATTTGATTTTGTCAGCAGACTAACAGGGATTTTCTCGCAACAGATAAGAATAGAAACAACACGTGTGAGGTTTAGGCGAGGCCGCAGCAACACAAAAGGCGTCTTCGCTAAGAGAAAAAAGGGGCCAGGCGACAATTCGCCTGGCCCCTCTCGCCTAACGCCGCAACAGCTCACTCCCCCTATGCGAGAAGCGCGGTGAGGTCCTCCTCGGGCGTCGAGATGGGAGAAATGCCAAACTCGCGCACCAGAATGTCAAGGACGTTGGGGCTCACGAAGGCAGGGAGCGTAGGCCCAAGCTTGATGTCCTTGATGCCCAGGTAGAGAAGGGCAAGCAGGTCGGCAACAGCCTTCTGTTCGTACCAGGAGAGCACGATCGAAAGCGGCAGGTCGTTCACGCTACAGTCGAAGGCATCCGCGAGAGCCAGGGCAATCTCGACGGCGCTGTAGGCATCGTTGCACTGACCGATGTCGAGAAGCCTGGGGATACCGTCAATGTCGCCCAGGTCAAGGTCGTTGAAGCGGTACTTGCCGCACGCAAGGGTGAGGATGACCGTGTCATTGGGAGCCTGCTTGACGAGCTCAGTGTAGTAGTTACGGCCGGGCTTGGCGCCGTCGCAGCCGCCAACGAGGAAGAAGTGCTTGATCTTGCCAGCCTTGACGGCGTCGACAACCTTGTCGGCAACCGAGAGCACCGCCGCGCGAGCAAAGCCAGTCACGACCTTGGTGCCGCCGTTAATGCCCGTGAGCTGCACATCCTCGTCGTAGCCACCAAGCTCCTTGGCCTTCTCGATGACCGGGGTGAAGTCCTTCGAGCCATCGGCAGCCGCGGGGATGTGCACGAGCTCAGGATAGGAGACAACCTCAGTCGTGAAGACGCGATCTGCGTAGCTGGGGCGAGGAGGCATGAGGCAGTTCGTGGTGAACACAAAGGCAGCGGGGACGTTGGCGAACTCCTTCTGCTGATTCTGCCATGCGGTGCCAAAGTTGCCCTTGAGCTGCGGATAGCGCTTGAGCTCGGGATAGGCGTTGGCGGGCAGCATCTCGCCGTGCGTATAGACATTGACGCCTGTGCCCTCGGTCTGCTCGAGGAGCAGCTTGAGGTCGTGGAGGTCATGGCCGGACATGACGATGAAGGGGCCCTTCTCGATCTTGAGCGAGACCTCGGTGGGCTCGGGCATGCCGTAGGCGCCAGTATTGGCTGCGTCGAGGAGGCCCATCACGTCGTGGCTGAGCTTGCCCACCTGCATGGAGACAGCGAGAAGCTTGTTGAGGTCGCTCTCGGTGGCAAGAGTGGCAAGGCAATCGACAAAGGCCTGCTGGGCCTCGTCACTCACGGAGCCGAGCATGCGGGCGTGGTACGCGTAGGCAGCCGCTCCACGAAGCCCAAAGAGAATGAGCGACTTCAGCGAGCGCACATCCTCGTTGTCAGACCAAACGTGGCCGAGGAGCAGATCCTGGGCAGCCTCGATTCCAGCGGCGGCAGCGATGCGCTCCTTCTCGGCACGCACGTCCGCCGTGATGGCGTCGACGGTGTCCTTGGAGAAGTTGACGTTGGTGATGCAGGTGAAGAGCCCGCTAACGATGAGCTTGTCGGCAAGCTCGCTGCGAGTGCCGGCCTGCTTGCAGGTGCAGGCGAGACCCACGAGCGCACCCGTGAGCTCATCCTGTGCAAGCGCAACGTCAAACGGCTTGCCGCAGACGCCGGCGCGCCCGGTGCATGCCGTGCACTTTGCGGTTTGCTCGCACTGGAAGCAGAACATCTTCTCGTCCATCAATTCCCTCTCTCTTTGGGTGGTTCGTTGTGTACTAGTCTGCTCGCGTCCGGAGATGTGCTAAGTTGTGTTCACAACATTCCTCGATTTTTTTGGCGGTGCGACATGCGTGGTGTAGATGCCGAGTTCCTGTCCAAGACGCCCCTCTTTAGGGGCGTGACGCCTCAGGAGGTTAACGAGATGCTGGGGTGCCTTGCGGCACGGCCCAAGACGTACGAGAAGGGCGATTTGGTCTGGGTGGAGGGAAGCCCCGTCAAAAGCGTGGGCATCGTCCTTGAGGGCGGCGTGCGCGTGGAGGGCGCGGACGTCTGGGGCAACGCCAGCGTCATGGGGAGCTTCTCGGCAGGCGAGCTCTTTGGGGAGGCATTCGCCGCCCTACAGGACGAACCGCTGCTCACCAACGTGGTTGCCACAAAGACGCCCACGCGGGTGCTCTTCGTCGATGTGACCCACATCATGCACAGCTGTCCTAGGGCCTGCGCCTACCACGCGCGGGTTGCCGAGAACCTCCTGGCATCCGTTGCGCGCAAGAACGTGCGCCTTACCCGAAGGATTCGCGACGCTGCCCCAAAGTCAATCAAGGGTAAACTGCTCGCGTATCTCTCAACACAATCGAAGCTTGCGGGGTCGAGCGAGTTTGACATTCCGTTCACGCGCCAGCAGCTTGCCGACTACCTGGGAGTTGACAGGTGCGCGCTCTGCACTGTGATCGGCGAGCTTGAGCGAGAAGGTAAGCTCACGGCAAACCGCCGACGCTTCTCGCTTCCCGAAGTTGCCGCAAGGCGGTAGCGGGATCTCTCCCCTATCAACGCAGCGCCGACGCGACCTCGCTCCTAAGACGCGGCAGCACCTCCGTCTCAAACCAGGGGTTCCGGCTCATCCAGAGCTGATTTCTGGGCGAGGGATGCACGAGTGGGAAGAACTGTGGCAGGTAGTCGGCGTAGTTGCGAACCACGTCGGTGAGCTTTGTCGACGAGGAGAGCTCGAGGTAGCGCCGGGTGGCGTAGGAGCCCACCAGCACGGTGAGCCGCACCTGGGGCATCATGCCGAGAAGCACGGGGTGCCACTTCTCCGCAAACCCACGACGAGGCGGAAGGTCGCCGGACTTGCCCTTGCCGGGGTAGTAGAAGTCCATGGGGAGAAGGGCGACGGCGGAGGGGTCGTAGAACGTGACGCGGTCGATGCCCAGCCAGCTGCGTAGACGGTCGCCGCTTTTGTCGTTCCAGGGGATGCGCGTCTCCTGCGCAACCCTGCCGGGAGCCTGGCCGATGATCACCAGCCGAGAAGTTGCAGACGCCGTGTAGAGGGGGTCAATCCCCTGCCGCGTGAACTCCCCGTTCTGCTCGTCTGCGCGAATCGCCTGGAAGACGCTATCGAAGTCTGCTTGAGTACCTGTCATGGAAGGGCCTCCTGCCTCAATGTTGCTGGCTCCACTGTGGCACGCGCGGCAAGGCGTGTGTGTTGCAAATGCAACGAATAGAGAAGTGCTGTAGGTGACGCAAGCCTTTTGGCCCCGCTTCCCACCATCGTCCATCTTGTTGTATACTTCCCCATGCTTTGCGGCGGTAGTTCAATTGGTAGAGCGTCAGCCTTCCAAGCTGATTGTTGCGGGTTCGAGTCCCGTCCGCCGCTCCATGTAATTGCAGCCCAGGGTATTCGTAACCCTGGGCATTTTTTCTTTCTATAGTAATAGGAATCGTTACTAAAAGAGCTTAGATATAATAAAAAGGCCTCCGCGGGAGGTGCTTCCGCACCGTGCATTGGCCTTCATCTTTTTTATACCCAAAGTTATGAAGTCAAGTCAATTATCTGACGTGACTTGCTCACAAACAACAGCCTTCGTACCCGTCCAACAAATGGTAAAAGGCGCCGCAGCTCATGTTCAACATCTGCGTCGCTTGCACCGCGCATGCGACTGGAATCGATAATTACGTTTGGTGATTGAGTGGCAGCACGTCTCAGCACTCTCTGGAGCGACCGAACATTTCCCGTCTCGGGACATTTCATCTCCCAGAGAACCCCATCCATCTGGATGTCCGGAGTTCGCACCCGATTGCCGCCTATTCGCCGTACGAACGTAACCGAGCGTCCATCTGCAGCGAGAGCACGAGCCGTCCTTAGCTCATGCGGCCATACATCGCAGTTAGCCGGTATCGTTATGTTCCCAGAATTCTTCATGGACAGCATTCTACATAGAGAGTAATAACCTGTGGTTCAGCAAGCTGCGGAATCAACCAGAGGACATCCTGGCGTAGACGTCCATCGCAATCGACCTCCTCATCCAGACTCCGCATCTCATACCCTACAATGGGGCAGCAACGCGATTTGGGAGGTATTGGATGGGCACGTCTCCGCTCGGCCGCACGTTTGTCATAGCAAACCCCGCCGCCAACCGAGGCGAGGGCGCAGAGGGCGCCGCATTTGTGCAGCGGTTCCTCGACTCCTATCGCGGCGCAACCACTGCGCACAAGCTCATTCTCACCAAGGCGGCGGGCGACGCACAGAACCTCGCTCGCGAGGCCCAGGACTTTGACTCCGTCATCGCCCTTGGCGGCGATGGCGTCATCCACGAGGTAGTGAACGGCCTCATGGAGCGCGATGCAAATGACCGGCCTCAGCTGGGCATCGTTCCCATGGGATCCGGCAACGACTTCGCAAGAACCCTAGGCATGGCAATCAACGACCCATCTCGAGCCCTTGCGCAACTTGTTCGCGGCCGCGTGACGCCGCTTGAGGTTGGTCGCGTGAATGGCGTGTACTTCATGGAGACGCTCTCATTTGGCATGGACGCGGCAATCGCGCTTGACACCGTAAAACGCCGCCAGGAAGAGACGACCTCTCAGCACGGCGAGGGACTCTTCATTACGTCTGGCATTCGCATCTTCTCCGAGGGTTCTAATGGCTGGCCATGCAGGGCACGCTTTGACGAGAGGCCCGAGGTCACTCTTCCTACGGTTATCTTTGCTGTGCAGGTTGGCCCCACCTATGGCGGAGGCTTTGCTATCTGCCCCGACGCCGATCCGTCCGACGGTCTTCTCGACGTATGCTACAACGTCAAGATTCCTAGCCGCCCATGGCTGCTCTCGCTTCTCGGCCTTGCGAGGTTTGGCCGTCACACGGGCTCGAGCTGCGTGAACCTGCTTAAGTTCACCCATGCGACCATGGACTTCGAGACGCAGCCTCCCTGCCAGGTCGACGGAGAGGAGCTCTGCGGAACGTACTTCGAGGTGGACGTGGTACCCAAGGCGCTCCGCGTCATCGTGCCGTAGCGCAATGAGACAAAGGGACAGTCCCTTTGTCTCATAAAAGGGCCCCGACGATGGTGCCGGGGCCCTTGGTTTCTAGCTTTTTCGCTAAGGCGCTGCGCTCTCCTACCTTGCGGCCGCCTGGAGCATGGCCTTGACCTCGGTTGCGGTCTTGAGAGCCATGACCTTCTCGGCCAGGGCGTCGGCCTCCTCCTTGGTCCAGAGGGAGAGAATCCTCCTCGTGCGCAGGATGGAGGGAGCGGAGACGGAGTACTCGTCCAGGCCAAAGGACATGAGAATGGGGATAAGCAGCGGGTCTGCCGCAGCCTCACCGCACATACCAACCATGATGCCAGCCTTGTTGCCCTCGCCGATGATGCGCTTGAGCGAGCGCAGGACCGCCGGCTGGTACACCTGGTAGAGATAACCAACGCGATCGTTGCCGCGGTCGGCGCACATGGTGTAGCCGATAAGGTCGTTGGTACCAATGGAGAAGAAGTCGCACTCGGCGGCGAGATCGTCGGCAATGAGCGAGGCGGCGGGCGTCTCGATCATGGTGCCAACCTCGATGTCCTTGTTGTACGCAACGCCACGCTCGTCGAGGTCATGCTTGCACTCCTCGATGAGGGCCTTGGCCTGGCGCACCTCGTCGATGGTGGTGACGAGCGGCAGCATGATCTTGATGTCACCAAAGGCAGAGGCGCGCAGCAGGGCGGTGAGCTGGACCTTGTACTGGTCGGGGTTGTTCAGGCAGTAGCGCACGGCGCGGAAGCCCATGAAGGGGTTCTCCTCCTTCTGCAGGTGCAGATAGGGGATCTCCTTGTCGCCGCCCACATCCAGCGTACGGATGATGACCGGCTTGTCCTTCATGCGGAGAGCGACCTTCTGGTACGCGGCAAACTGCTCGTCCTCGCTGGGGAGCTCCTTGGCGTCCATGAACAGGAACTCGGAACGGAAGAGGCCAACGCCCTCGGCGTCGTGCTCGAGAGCCGCGTTGGCATCATCGGGGTTGCCGATGTTTGCAACCAGCAGCTTCTTGTCACCGTCACCGGTCACGGTTTCCTTGCCGCGGTAGGCCTCAAGGGCGGCCTTCTCCTCGGCGAACGCCTTAGCCTTGGCACGATAGTGCTCGAGGTCGTGGTCGGAAGGCTGGGAGATGACCTTGCCGTTGGTGCCGTCGACAACAACCATGTCGCCGGTCTTGATGTTGACCGTGGCGTCCGCAACGGAGAGAACCGCGGGAATCTCGAGCGCGCGGGCGATGATGGCGGAGTGAGACGTGCGGCCACCGGTCTCGGTGACGATGCCCGCGACGTTCTCCTTGTCGATGTCGGCGGTCATGGACGGCGTGAGCTCGTGCACCACGACGATGGAGTTCTCGGGCAGCGTGGAGAGGTCGACGACCTCCTTGCCCAGAAGGTCGGCGAGAAGGCCGGTCTTGACGTCTGCGACGTCAGCCGCGCGCTCGCGGAAGAGCTCGTCGTCCATGTTGGCGTACATGGTGTAGAAGGTGCCATAGGCCTCGCTCACGGCCTGCTCGGCGCACATGCCAGAGTCGATGGAGCCCGTGACCATCTCACGGATGCCCTCGTCCTCGGCAAACTCGATATGAGCACCCATGATGGCAGCTGCGTCCTCGCCAACCGTCTGCTTCATGCGGTCGATCTGAGCGTTGGTCTGCTCGACGAACTTCTCGACAGCAGCAGCATAGCGAGCCTTCTCGGCCTCCGGATCCTCCGGCGCATGCGGCGTGAACGAGAGGTCAGGCTCGACGGCTACACGGGCCACGCCAATGCCGATGCCATCAGATGCGTTTACTCCCTCATACATTGCAATCCCCCTCATAACCGGCCGCTGTGCGGCCACCTCCCAGAATGCCAAGCGCCCCGGGTGGGGCGCTAAAGAGCCAAACACAGTTTAACGCGTTACTCGCCCTCGGGGGACTGCTTCTCCCCATCGTTTCCCTCGGCGGCAAGAGCCTGAGCCTCAGCGCGTGCCTTTTCGTTTTTGATATCGTCCGCGATACTTGCCGGCATCTCGCGACCCATCTTCTTGTAGAGGGCTGTAACCACGCGGTCGATGGTCGAGCGCTTGGCGATGCCCTTGCTGGCGGCGGTTGCCGTACCGCAGGCGGAAGCGTAGATGAGAGCGTTCTCGTAATCCATGCCGCGCGTGACCTTGGCGAGGAAGCCAGCGACCATGGAGTCGCCGGCGCCCGTTGCATTCACAAGGCGCACGCGTGCCGTGGGCACCATGTGCTCGGTGCCGTACTCGTCGAGAAGGAGCGAGCCGTTGCCGCCGCAGGAGACAATGACGTTGCGGGCGCCGCCCTCCTGGAGCTTCTTGGCGTACGGGAGGCAGTCCTCGGGCGTCTCGGGCATGGGATCAGCCTTGAAGATGCGGCCGACCTCGTGGTTGTTGGGCTTGATGAGGAAGGGATGCGCCTTGATGGACTCCATGAGGAGCTGGCCGGGGGCATCGACCACAAACTGGATGCCACGGCCGGCAAGGCGGGCCATGATCTGGTTGTACATGTCCTCGGGCAGGGAGTTGGGGATGGAGCCCGTAAGGACGAGGGTGTCACCGGACTGCAGGACGTCCATGCGGCCGAGAAGCTCGTCGACCTTCTTCTGCGGAATCTTGGGACCCATGCCGTTGACCATGGTCATAACGATGCCGTTGAGCTTGACGTTGATGCGCGTGTAGCCGCGATCCAGCTTCACAAAGTTGCTAGCGATACCAGCATCCTGAAGCTCGTTGATGAGGTACTCGCCAGTGAAGCCCGCGACGATGCCCATGGCCACGTTGACTACATCGAGCTCGTTGAGAAGCGTGGAGATGTTGATACCGTTACCGCCGCAGTAGAGCTCCTCGCTCGAAGAACGGTTGGTATAGCCCATATCCAGAGTGAGGGGATGCATCACGTAGTCGAGCGCGGGGTTCAGGGTCATCGTGTAAATCAACACAAGCTCCTTCCAGCGGGTTCCCTCGGCAGGGTACAGTATGCCGCAATGGGAGAGGCAGGGGGCTGGAATCGTTCTCACCCCGCAAACCCCATGCGACTACTGCACCGACGTAGTTACCATTCAGTGTAACGTATCGAAACCTAACACCCGGGGAAAAACGAAACCATAGAGCGCGGCTTTTGGATTGGCCACACCGCTTGGCGACGCGAGAGGCGGCATAAAGAAAAACCCGGAACCAGAGGTCCCGGGCTGCATGTACATGGTGGGTCGTGAGGGGGTCGAACCCTCGACCTTGGGATTAAGAGTCCCCTGCTCTACCAACTGAGCTAACGACCCATATTCGGCTTTCAGATGGGGTGGGTGAAGGGGTTCGAACCCTCGACCTACGGAGCCACGGTCCGTCGCTCTTCCAACTGAGCTACACCCACCATTTGGCCCACCTCGTGAAGCGCTCGTTTATTATGACAAAGAATCAGACGGATGCAAGCACTTTCTTGAAAAACTTTCGGAATAAATCTGAGCGGCGTCGAACGCGACGTAGAACCTAGTCCTCCGCAGTGGCAAGGAACTCCCGAACGCGAGCGTCCGTGGGGTGGTCCATGACCTCCTCGGCAGGCCCCTCCTCCACGATACGCCCGTCGAGAAGGAATGCCACGCGGTCAGACACGTCGCGCGCAAAGCCCATCTCGTGGGTCACGATGCCAATTGCCATGCCATCAGCGGCAAGCTCGCGGATGATGCGTCTCATGTCCGCCGTGAGCCTGGGATCAAGCGCCGAGGTAGCCTCGTCGAAATAGAGCACCTTGGGGTGCATGGCAAGCGCACGCGCGATGGCCACACGCTGCTGCTGGCCTCCTGAGAGCTGGTTGGGTACCTTCTCGGCATGCTCGGCAAGGCCCAAGCGCTCAAGGATCTGCTTGGCCTCTGCCTTGACCTTGTCGGGGTCTCTCCCCTGCACCGCTATGGGGGCGTCGCAGACGTTGCGCATAACGGTGAAGTGTGGGAAGAGGTTGTAGTTCTGGAACACGATGCCAAACTGCATGCGGGCTTTGGCGCTTGCCTCCTTGGAGTAGCTGGCCCTGCCGTTCTCGTCCTGCTCGGTCACGCGGAGGCTGCCGTAGTAGAGCTCGCCCGCGTCAAAGGTGTCGAGCAGCGTGAGGCACCGCAGCAGGGTCGACTTGCCGGCGCCCGAGGGGCCAATGACCGAGACGACCTCACCGCGCGCGATGGAGAGCGACACGTCGTGGAGCACCTCTCGGCCCGAGAAGGACTTGCGTGCGCCCTTCACGTAGACGGCGGGCAGGCCCAGAATCTGCGAGACAGAGGCGTCGGGCACGGGAATCTGGTGACGAGACGCGCGGGCGTCGTGCTTCTCGGCGTTAGTCATGGTAGTAGTCCAGCTTCTTTTCGATGCGCCTCATGATGTACTCGATGATGAGGCAGGTAACCCAGTAGATAAGCGCGGCCACGGCGAAGGCAGCCATGGTGCGCTGGCTCGTGACGATGGCGCGCGCCTGCGTGAACATCTCGAGAACGCCCAGCGAGAAGGCCAGCGAGGTGTCCTTGACGAGCGTGACCACCTCGTTGCCCATGGCGGGGAGCACGCGCTTGACCACCTGCGGCAGCACGATGCGCTGGAAGGTCTGGCGGCTGGAGTAGCCAAGGACCTCGGCGGCCTCGTACTGGCCACGCGGGATGGACTGGATGCCCGAGCGGTAGATCTCGGCGAAGTATGCCGCGTAGTTGATCACAAACGAGATGAGCACCGCAATCATGGGGAAGTCCGCCCCGGTCTTGAGGCCAAACACGTAGTACGGCATGAAGGAGACGGCAAACATCTGAAGCATCAGGGGCGTGCCGCGCAGCACCGAAATGAAGAGCTGCATGAGCAGTGAGAGCGGCTTGAACTTGGAGAGCCGTCCCAGCGCCACCAGCATGCCCAGGGGGATAGACCCCACGAGCGTCACCGCAAAAATGATCATCGATATGCGATACCCCGAGAGGAGCATCCCCACCATCGTTCCAAAGTCCACCTTACCAGCTCCCTTGTCGCACCGTTGCGTGCGCTGTTGTTGTCGTGATTGCGCAGTTGCGCCTACGCCTTGGGCAGGCACCAGAGGTCGTAGGAGACGCCCTGGTCAGCGTACTTCTCGCAGAGCTCCTTGACAGTGCCCTCGGAGTCGAGCACCTGGAGGTCCGCCTCGACGGTCTTGGCGAGCTGGGCGCCGTCGTCCGTATTCGCGAAGCCAACGCCAAAGTGCTCGGAGTTGAGGTTCTCGTCGAGGATGCGGAACTCGGAGGTCTTGTCACCAATGTTGAAGACGGCCACGGGATAGTCGATGGCGATGGCATCCACCTGGCCGCTCTCGAGCATCATGAAGGCCGTGTTGTAGTTGTCGATGGTTTGGAGGTTGCCAAAGCTCTTGCCAAGCTCCTCCTGCGAGCCACCCTCCGAGAGTACGTCGAGCGCCGCGGAGTCCGCCTGGGTAATGACGTTCTTACCAGCAAGGTCCGAGAGCTGCTGCACGTCGGAGGAAGCGGGCACAACAACAACCTGACGGTTCTCCATGTAGGGGTCGGTGAAGGCGTAGCCGTCTTCGCGGCCCTCAATGGTGAAGCCGTTCCAGATGCAGGTGATCTGGCCAGAGTTGAGCAGCGTGTCCTTGGCGTCCCACGAGATGGGCGTGGGCACGAGCGTCCAACCCTCGCGGTCGCAGACAGCTTGGGCAAGGTCGATGTCAAAGCCGGTGTAGGAACCGTCGTTGCCCACATAGCCGTAGGGCGGGAAGTCCTGGTCGAAGCCCAAGACAAAGTTGCCGTCGAAGGAGGTGGTGGAGGCCGAGGACGCATCGGCCGAGCTGGAAGTTGTGCTGGAACTGCTGGCGGTTGTGGAGGAACCGCAAGCGGCGAGGCCAAGAGCACCCGTGATTCCCAGGGCGGCGGTGATGAACTGGCGGCGGTTGAGCGTGGCGTTGAACATGGTTGCTCCCATCTGCGGTGAATGACGTGCAAAATAACGTGCGGCACTTTAGTACGATGGAGTACAGGTGTACAGAATAGCCGCGACTTGCCCCACGTTCAACACTTTCAGCTGCCATGCATCCTTCGCTTAACAATCGGGGCATGGCGTTGCCGGCGCTGTCACCGACGCAGTTGCTGTTGAGAAGATTTCGGACGAAATCTGCGGCGAGCGGGCCCCAAAGTGTCGAAATAATTCTCAACAGCGCATGAAGAGGTGGCCACGCGCCGGACGAGGCGGGCAGACTTCCGGTTGGCAGCAGTTTTGATAAGACTCTTTATGTGCCTGCAGCGCGGTGGCAATTCTCTGACCTGCGATTTATCAGACTTCAAATCTGTTTGTACTTGGGGTACCCCAGAAAAACAGTTGCCCAACCGTCGATTCCTGCCAAGGCTGATCTGGCGAGCATCCAGCCGGCGCCAAATATGATCTGTCCGAATCGCGTGCTGGCGCTGTCGGGCAGTTTCCGAACGGAGTTTCCCTTCAGCAAGACACGGAACATCCTATTTCTGCCCGACAGCGACGGAGAGCAGAGAATGCCGCCGCGTACGGCAGGCACAGCGGTCCGACAGTTGTCCAAACTACGCACGGTGAGAGCCGGGCCGCGCAAAAGCCCAGCAATCCACAAACTTGAAACGCGACCGTGCGTAGTTCTGTAGTCGCAAATGGGTAGCAAGGCGCTGCTGCTGAACCTGAAGAAAAAACCAGCTATGGTAGGGAGCAGAGGAGACAGTCGGACCAGGAGGAACGCATGAATAGCACGGCCCAGGGACTAGGCGAGAATGACGCAGGCCTTGACGAGGTTCGCAGGGCGCTCGAACCAGAGTCCTCGCTTCTTGAGCGTGTGACCGGGGACGAGCACGTCTGGCAAGGCAAGATCTTCTCCGTGGACCACCTCGAGGTAGAACTCGCGGACGGCTCACATGCGTGGCGCGAGGTCGTGCACCACCACGGCGGCGCGGGAGTCGTTGCCATACAAAGCGGCAAGGTGTGCCTGGTGCGTCAGTACCGGGTGGTCCTCGGTCGCGTGACGCTCGAGATTCCTGCTGGAAAGCTCGAGGCAGGCGAGCAGGGCGAGAGCTGCGCCGCACGCGAGCTTGCCGAGGAGACTGGCCTTCGTGCCGAGAAGCTCGTGCACCTGGCAACCGTGCTGGGGTCTCCCGGCTTCACGAACGAGCACACCGAGGTGTTTCTCGCCCAGGGACTCTCGCAGGGTACTGCCCGTCCCGACGAGGGCGAAGTCGTCCGCGTGGTTTGGATTCCGCTTGACGAGGTCCTGCGCGCAATCTCTGCAGGACTCATCCAAGACGGGAAGACCGTCGCGGGGGTTCTTGCTGCGCGAGCGCTTCTCAGCGATGAGCCAATGGGCGACTTGCGCTAGAATGACAGGGTCGCACAGGCGATGCTCCCTTAACTCAGCTGGATAGAGTAGCGGACTTCTAATCCGAATGTCGAGGGTTCGAATCCCCCAGGGAGCACCAGAAAAGACAAGCCCAGAGCACGAAAAGTGCCCTGGGCTTTTTTCTTTGAAGCGCCGTGACGGCCCCACCGCAGGAGTGCCGAGAAGCTCTCCCCTACTTCACGCCAGCCAAGTCGCCGCGGTTGAGTGCCTCCTCGTAGAGGTGCTTAAAGACCACGCTGCCATGCAGGCCGTCGTGCTCGAACTCGTTGGTGACCCAGGCGTGGCTTGCACCCACCCGCGAGAGCGTGTCCAGCTGAAGGCCAGAGTCCACATACGTGTCGTCGAAGTAGACAGCCGCCTGGAGCGGGACCTCGTTTCTCGCAAGCTGCTCTTGGTCGTAGAGATGGCCAAACTCGGTGTCGGCCATGAGAATGTCCATCGCGGGGGCAAACGGCGTGAGCGAAGGATCGTCCTTGAACATCCAGGGGAACATCGCCTCGGCAAAGAGCATGAGGGGACGCGCGTCCTCGGAGAACTCCGGCCTGCTCGCCGCCTCGTGTGCCGCGGCCCAGTCTATGGGCGCGTTCAGCGTGCCGTCCGCATAGATGAACTCCTGGAGCGTCCAGTAGAGCGGGCTTGTATACGAGGAGGTCATCGACTGGACCTGATCGAGGAAGCCACCAAAGAGACGCACGTGGGAGGCGTCTCCACCGGCCGCGGCAAGAGCATCGTCGCAGGAACCGTCGCCATCGGCAAAGGCAACGTCGAAGAGGGCGTGCAGGCGCTCGGGCGCAGGCTTCATACCAAGGCCACCCCCCACGAGCTGAAGTCGCCTCACCGAGAAGGGAGAGCCATCGGGCAGGTTCACGTCACCGGTGGCAAGGCGGTCTGCCACGAGAGAAACGCGCTTCTCGTCCTCGGGATAGCGCTCGTAGTAGGCGCGGGTCTTGGCCACCATGCGCGGGAAGGTGTGCGCATAGACCTCCGCCGCACTTGCTGGCACGTGGGGAATGCCGCCGCAGGTAAAGCTTGCCGCAACACCAGACGGGAAGGCAGAGAGGTTTGCCAAGGTGAGAAACCCGCCATAGCTTTGCCCCAAGGTAACCCACTTGCGACCGCCAAACTCGGTGAGGCGCAGGTACTCGAAGTCGCGGATGATCGAGTCTGCCAGGAAGCGCTTGAGGTAGTTGGCCTGGCGCCGCGCCGGATCCGCACCATGAGCGGCAGCCTCGGCACCCACGGCAGCGATGCGCGCGCCGTCCACGCGCGAGGAACGTCCGCAGCCACGCTGGTCCGGAAGAATCACGCGAAAGTGGCGGAGCGCCTCCTCGATCCATCCGTCACTCTGGGGCGAGAGCGGTCGAGGGCACGCACCTCCGGGCCCGCCCTGGAGAAACGCAATGAGCGGCAGGTCGCGGCCAACGTTCTCGGGCGAGCAGAGCACACGGTAGAAGAGCTTGATGCTCTTGCCCACAAACGCAGGGTCGGGTTTCTCGGCAGCACCCTCCATGGCAAGCGCAGAGGGGTCATCCTGGTCCACGCCGGCAAGGGCAGCCGGGCTGGTGCCGCGCCAGTCTAGCGGCACGTCGATGGAGTGGTCCTCGGCGTAGATACCGGGAAGGTAGCAGCTGGAAAGCAGTGGCATGGCACTCCCCCGCCCTAGAGCAGGTACTCTGCGATCTGGACGGCGTTGGTGGCGGCACCCTTGCGGATCTGGTCGCCGCAGCACCAGAACGTGAGCGAGTTGACATCATCCGGGGCCGAGAGGTCGCGGCGAATGCGGCCCACGTATACGAGATCCTGGTCAGAGGTGTCAAGCGGCATTGGGTAGCGCAGGTTGGCCGGGTCGTCCACAACCCTGACGCCGGGCGCAGCGGCAAGCGCCTCGCGCGCCTCGTCGGGCGAGATGGGACGGTCGAACTCTGCCGTGATGGACTCGGAGTGCGAGCGCATGACGGGGACGCGTACGCAGGTGCAGTTCACGCGGACCTCGGGAAGGTGCATGATCTTGCGACCCTCGTTCTGCATCTTCCACTCCTCCGAGGTGTAGCCCTCGTCCTTGAAGGAGCCAATCTGCGGGATGAGGTTGGCGGCCAGCTGGTAGGCAAACGGACTGGTGTCGCCCATCTCGCCGCCGTTGGCAACGACCTTCATCTCTCGCTGCAGCTCGGTGAGTCCGGGCATGCCGGCACCAGAGGCAGCCTGGTAGGTGGAGACGATCAGGCGGCGCAGGCCGGCGAGCTTGTGGAGCGGCCAGGTGGGCACGAGTCCGATGATCGTGGCGCAGTTGGGGTTCGCGATGATGTTGCGCGGGTGGTTGGCGATGTCTGCCGCGTTAATCTCGGGGATGACCAGCGGCACGTCGGGCTCCAGGCGGAAGGCGTGAGAGTTGTCCACGCACACGGCGCCGCGCTTTGCCGCCTCGGGGAGCAGCGCCTTTGCGGTTGCGTCCCCAGCAGCGCCCAAGACGATGTCTGCGCCCTCGAACGCCTCGGGCGTGGCCTCGACCACGGGCACGGCCTCACCGTTAAAGGAGACGGTCTTGCCAACAGAGCGGGCGCTCGCCAGTGGCACGAGCTTGCCCACGGGGAAGTTCCTCTCCTCGAGGCACTGGATCATCTGCGTGCCAACGACGCCCGTGGCGCCGAGAATGGCGACAGTCTTGTCTGCCATGGTTTGGTTTCCTCTCTCTATGCCCGTGCGGGCGGGTGTTAGGGAAGCTAGGCCTTCTCGGCCGTGACCATCTCGTTGCGAACAAAGCGCTCGTAGATGACCTTGATTGCGCGCTCGAAGTCGGTGTTGTCAACGCCCACGATGATGGAGATCTCCTCCGAACTCTGGGTGATCATGCGGATATTAATGCCAGCGTCACCAAGCGCGCCAAAGATCTTGCCCGAGGTGCCGGAGCGCCTGGACATGTTGCGGCCAACAACGGAGATGAGGGCCAGCTTGTCCACCATCACGATGTCGTCGGGCTTGATCTCGCGACGGATGTCGTTGACGATCGAGTAGATCTTGTCCTTTACGTCGGCCGCGGCCACCACGACGCCAAATGAGTCGACGCCCGTGGGGATGTGCTCGATGGAGACGCCATAGCGCTCGAAGATCGAGAGCGCACGAGAGATGACGCCAACCTCGTTGGACATGTGGGCCTTCTTGACGTGCACGGCCATGAAGTCCTTGCGGCCGGCAATGCCCGTGATCAGGTGCTCGTCGGCACCGGCCTCGGCGGTCTCGCGGATGGTTGTGCCCGCGTCCTGGGGACGGTTGGTGTTCATGATCTTGATGGGAATGTTGACCTCGCGCACCGGGAAGATGGCCTCCTCCTGGAGCACCGAGGCGCCCATGTAGGAGAGCTCGCGCATCTCATCAAAGGTAATGCGGCGGATGGAGCGAGGGTTCTCGACGATCCTGGGGTCTGCGGAGAGGAAGCCCGAGACGTCCGTCCAGTTCTCGTAGACGTCGGCGTCAAGGCAGCGCGCCGCGATGGCGCCCGTGATGTCGCCGCCGCCGCGCTGGAAGAGCTTAATGGCGCCGTCGACGGTGGCTCCGTAGAAGCCGGGAAGCACAAAGGCGCCGTTCCTGTGCGCAAAGTCCTTGAGACGCACGGCGGTGCGCTCCATGTCCACGTTGCCGTCGTGGTGGAACACGATCACGTCAGCCGCATCCACAAAGGGAAGGCCCAGGTACTCGGCCATGATGTTGGCGGTGAACCACTCGCCGCGCGAGACCACGTACTCGGGCGAGTGCTTCTTGATGTTGGCGGCGAAGGTCTCGAACTTCTCGGCCACGGGCCACTTGACGCCCAGCTCATCCGCGATGTCGACAAAGCGCTGCTCGATGTCGGCGAGAAGCGAGGTGCAGTCCACGTGGTACTCGATGTGCGCGTTCACCAGAAGGAGGAGGTCCGTGATCTTATTGTCCCCCGAGAAGCGCTTGCCCACGGCAGAGACCACCACAAAGCGGCGGTCGGGGTCCGCCTCGACGATGGACTTGACCTTGCGGAACTGGTCAGCGGTAGCGACGCTGGAGCCCCCGAACTTGCAGATCTTGATCATGTGATCCTCTCCTAGCTGTTCGCGGACACGGCCGCCATAAACGTGGTTGGGTCAGACTTAAGGGCCTCGTCGAGAAGGGCGCGCGCCTGAGTTGCGGTGAGATCGTCCACGATGACGGCACCGGGCTCGTAGAACGTGGCGCCAGGGATGGTGGCCTCGGTGCGGAAGACGTAGGGCCCATGGAGCATGGCGGGGTCATACGTGAGGCCGCGCGAGAAGTCATAGGTAGGCCGCCTGCCCGACACGCAGTCGAGAATGTCCTGGACGATGGCATTGCCCGTGGGAAGGCTTCCCGCGCCCTGGCCGTAGAACTTGAGCTCGCCAATGGAGGGCGCGTCGAGCGTCACGAGGTTGAAGTTGGTGGGCACATTGGCCTCGAGCGTCGAGGTGCTCACGGCCACCGGCTCGACCGAGACGGCGTAGCGGCCGTCCGCCTGGACGCCGCGGCCGATGAGCTTGACCGTGAGGCCGCGGCTACCAAAGAGGCTGAGGTCGTACTTCGTGAGGTTCCTGATACCCGAGACGGGAAGATCCTGCGTGCAGGCGACGTCAAACGCCACGGAGGCCGAGATGATGGTCTTGTTGCGCACGTCAATGCCATCGATATCGGCGGTGGGGTCCCTCTCGGCAAAGCCCAGCTCCTGGGCCTTGCTCAGGACCTCGGCAAA
Organism: Tractidigestivibacter scatoligenes; assembly: GCF_001494635.1. Taxonomy (GTDB): domain Bacteria; phylum Actinomycetota; class Coriobacteriia; order Coriobacteriales; family Atopobiaceae; genus Tractidigestivibacter; species Tractidigestivibacter scatoligenes. Next base: position 348,854 of record NZ_LOJF01000009.1, read on the forward strand.
GTCCGCGCCGTCCTTGAGCATGGAGTAGACAATGTAGTTGGTGGTCCCGTTCATGATGCCCGAGAAGGACTGGACGTCCTCGATGCGGCGCACCTTCTCAATGCTCGCGATCCAGGGGATGCCGCCGCCCACCGACGCCTCGATGAGAAGACTAACGCCTGCCTTTGAGGCGGCTTCAGCGAACTCGGCGAAGTGGGCCGCAACAACGGCCTTGTTCGACGTCACCACGTGCTTGCCGGCATTGAGTGCCTGCAAGATGAAGGTGTGGGCGGGCTCGATGCCACCCATGCACTCCACCACGAGCTCGATGGCAGGATCATCGACAATGTCCTGGTAGTTGGGGGTCATGCGCGGGTCGGTGAGACGGTCGGGCAGCTCGAGGATGCGGGCTACCTCGACCTCGGGCACGCGCTCCTCGATGATCTGCGCAACGCCACGGCCAACGGTGCCGTACCCCAGGATGGCTATCTTCATCGGCTTCCAATCTCTTTCAACTGTGTGTCGGCGCTTGCCGTGCGACGCACTGCCATGCGCGGTACCAGCTATCATACGTGCTGGACACGATACAAGGCCTAACGACGCAAGGAGCCGACCGTGGAAACGTTCTACCACAGCACCCGTTCGCGCGGGGAATTGGTAACAAGCAAGCAAGCAATTCTCGCCGGCCTAGCGCCTGACGGAGGCCTCTACGTCTCCGACGCGCTTGGTGCAGAGAAGCTCGACCTTGCCCAAGTGTGCGCCAGCAGCTTCACCCAGACTGCCGAGCGCGTGCTTGGAACGCTCCTGCATGACTACACGACCGAGGAGCTCGCCGGCTGCGTGAGCGCGGCCTACGGCGCCCAGTGGGACACCCCGGCCGTGTGTCCCGTCACGCCTTTGGGCACAAACTGGCTCCTCGAGCTCTTCCATGGCCCCACCTGCGCCTTCAAGGACGTTGCCCTGCAGATGCTGCCGCAGCTCATGGGCGTTGCGCGCGAGGGCGACGGCCATGACGTGATGATCGTGACGGCCACCTCGGGCGACACCGGAAAAGCGGCGCTCGATGGCTTCTCGGGCGTGCCCCACACGGGCGTCTGCGTCTTCTATCCCTGGGGCAAGGTCTCTGACATCCAGCGCCTCCAGATGGTCACGCAGATTGGTGGCAACGTTGCCGTATGCGCCATCCGCGGCAACTTCGACGACGCGCAGTCCGAGGTCAAGCGCATCTTCTCGGACCGCAGCCTCGCGGAGCGCCTCTCGGCGCGCAACGTGGTGCTCTCGAGCGCCAACTCCATCAACGTTGGCCGCCTTGCGCCGCAGGTGACGTACTACTTCGATTCGTACGCGCAGCTCGTCCGCACAGGCGCCATCGCGCAAGGCGACGAGGTCACCTATGTTGTCCCCACGGGCAACTTTGGCGACGTCTTGGCCGGCTACTACGCCAAGCGCATGGGGCTGCCCGTGCGCAGGCTAGTCGTGGCCTCAAACGCCAACGACGTCCTCACGGACTTCCTCACCACGGGCACGTACGACAAGCGCCGCCCGTTTGTGAAGACCATCTCGCCTTCCATGGACATTTTGGTCTCCTCCAACCTTGAGCGTCTGCTGTACTTCGCCTCAAACGGTGATGTCGAGCTTGTCTCGTCCCTCATGGCAGACCTTGCCGAGAAGGGCTCCTACACCGTGCCGCCCGCACTTCTCGCCAGCATCCAGGAGACCTTTGGCTGCGGGCGCGCGGACGACGAGATGGCGCGCGAGACCATCCGTGCAACGTGGGAGAATTGCCACAAGCTCATCGACCCGCACACAGCCGTGGCGAAGCACGTCATGGACGCGCTGCCGCAAGACGGCTCGGCGCGGGTGTGCCTCTCGACGGCAAGCCCCTACAAGTTCCCGGCAGACGTACTGGGGGCCCTGGGGCTGGACGCCTCGGGCATGAACGGCTTTGCAAGCATGGACTCGCTCGAGCACGTCACGGGCACAACGGCGCCCGTACAGCTCTCGAGCCTGCGCGACGCCGAGAGCCTTCACGACAACGTGTGCGATCGCGACAAGATGGGCGCCTTCGTTGAGTCCGCGTGCGCAAGGATCTTCCTGTGAGCGCGGCGGAGGGCGGACAGGCGGCCGTTGGCAGAACCGTGCGGGTAAGCGTGCCTGCGACCTCGGCAAACCTGGGCGTTGGCTTTGACGTCCTTGGCCTTGCGCTCGACCTTTCCGCCGAGTTTGCCTTCGAGCCGGCAGACACCCTGAAGATCGACGGGTGCGCGCCCGAGCTTGCGGGCGAGGACAACCTGGTGTGGACATCGTACCTCTGCGGCTGCAGGGAGTTTGGTCTTGAGGCCCAGCCGCTCCACATCACCGAGTCATGCACGATTCCAGCCTCCGGCGGTCTTGGGTCCAGCTCAACGTGCGTGGTGGCGGGCATTGCGGCGGCCCAGGCGCTAGCCGGGCTGCCTCTCGACCGAGAGCGCACGCTTTCTCTCGCCACCGCCATCGAGGGGCACCCCGACAACGTGGCCCCCGCCGTGATGGGTGGCCTCGTGAGCTCTTACGTCGAGGGGCCAACGACGGTTACCACGCGGTGGGTGGTTGCCGACAACCTGCGCTTTGTTTGCATGGCTCCCCCCTACCGCGTCCTCACCCGCGACGCACGGCGCGCGCTTCCTGCCATGGTCCCCACAAGCACCGTCTCCTGGCAGGTGGGGCGCTGCCTCGCTATGGTGAGCGCCATGGCCAAGGGTGATGCCGATGCCATTCGCGCATGCTGCCACGACCGCATTCACGAGCCGTACCGCGCGCCCCTCATCCCCGACTACCAAATGCTGCATGACGTTGCCCACGAGAACGGCGCCTGCACGTTCCTCATCTCGGGCTCGGGTGCCACGATGATGGCGATTGCCGACGGCGATGAGCGCGCGGCAAGCGTTGCCCGCGCCGTGAGCGAGGCCATGCCCACGCTCTGGGTGCGCACGCTGCGCGCGAGCGAACACGGCACAACAGTCCGCCAATGAGACAAAGGGACAGTCCCTTTGTCTCATTTTTCTTAGTCTCGCTTCTGGAAGTCGCCGGAAGGCTGCTTTTGGCGCAGATTGCAACAATACGGCCCCTCCGGCGACAAAACGGCACCGGAGGGGCATTCTCGTCACTCTGATTGGAGAAAATCGAGTCTCGGGCGAGGATTTGACGCCTTAGCAGCGACTTTGTATGTGATAGCTGCGGAAACGTGCCTTTGGACGGCAAAGTGGCGCCGGAGCGATGGTTATCGACAGGATTACGTACGAGACACGCTTTCCGGCGCCAAAATGACGCCGGAGCAGCAACCTTGTACGTGATGGATGCTGAAACGTGCCTCCGGGCGTTACTGCGCCGGGAACGTCACCGTGATCTGGGTGCCCTTGCCGAGCTCGCTCTTGAGGTCGATTGTCGCATCGTGGAAGGCCGCGGCGTGCTTCACGATTGCAAGCCCAAGGCCGGTGCCGCCCTTCTCGCGGCTACGTCCCTTGTCAACGCGATAGAAGCGCTCGAAGACCTTGGCTTGGTCCTCCTGCGGAATGCCGATGCCCGTGTCGCTCACGCGCACGCAGGGCTGGCCGTTCTGCGGCAACACCCACACAAAGACACTTCCGCTGCGACGGTTGTACCTGATGGCGTTGGAGACAAGGTTGCCAATCAGCTCGTCAAGCAGGCGTGGGTTGCCCTTAATGGTGGTGGACACGCCGTCAAGCTTGAGCTTTACGCCTGCGTCGCAAGCACGCTGCTCGTAGCGCTGGCAGACGTCCGAGGCAACCGAGAGCAGGTCAACGGGCTCGACGCTGCCAAAGAGCTGCCGATCCTGGGAGCGCTCCGTCTCATCCAACTTGGATAGCGTGAGAATGTCGCTTACCAAGGCCGAGAGACGCTGCGCGTCGTCGTAGATCCGGCTTGCAAAGTTGGGGATGTCCTCCGGGCGCACGATGCCATCGCGAATGAGCTCGGAGGCGCCGGAAATGGCAGCGATGGGCGTCTTGAGCTCGTGCGTGACGTTGGCGGTGAACTCGCGGCGCATGTCGTCGGCGCTCTGGACCTGGTCCATGCGCTCGACAAGGTCATGGTGCTGCTCGTTAAGGCGCGACACCATAGGCTCAAGCTCCACGTAGGGGGCCTGCGCGTTCTCTGCCTCGGGATCAATCTCAAGAATAGGCTGCACCAGCCGGTTGGCAATGATGCGCGAGACAAACCACGCGACCACAACCAGACATCCAACGACGATGAGCATGATGAACAGGTCCTGGCCAACTATGCGCCCGACGCTGCTGCGGTCCAGCCCCAGACGCACAACATCACCTGAGGGAAGGCGGCGCGCGTGATAGAGGCTCACGTAGCCCAGCGTGTCAGAGTCGCGGTCAGACTCCCCTTCGCCGCTCCGGAGCGCCTCGGCAATCTCCGGCCGGTCGGCGTGGTTCTCGAGCGCGGCGGCATCCACCTGGGAGTCATAGAGCACGGTGCCGTCGGGCGCCACCAGCGTCGCGCGCTCCTCGCCAAAGTCGATTGAGGAGAGAAGGGCAATCTCCTCCTTGGCGGTTCCCCCATCATCGATTGCCGTTGCAACGGTGTCGCACTCGCGCGCGAGCATCCCCTTGGCGTCGGCAAGGACGGACGACTGGTAAAACAGCGAGAGCGCAAGGAGCAACACGACCGCCACAACCGAACACGAGACGGCAAACGACACAAAGACGCTCCTGCGAAGCGAATGGATCCCGCTCACGACTCCATTGGTTCCATCTGACACCGGCCTCGCCTACCCGCGCATGCGGTAGCCAACGCCGCGTACGGTCTCGATGAGATCCGAGGAATCCCCGAGCTTGGCACGAATCTGCTGCACATGCACGTCGACGGTGCGGGAGCCGCCGTCAAAGTCCCAGCCCCACACGCGCTGGAGCAGGGTCTCGCGCGAGAAGACCACGCCGGGACTCCTCATGAGGAACTCGAGAAGATCGAACTCGCGCATTGTGAGCGACAGGGGCTCGCCGTCGATGGTCGCCTCGCGGCGGTCTGGCCAGAGCGTGAGGTTCTCGACAGAGAGCGCTTTGCGCTCTGGCATGCTGTCGGATGACCTGCCAGCGCGCCTGAGAAGGGCACGGGTACGGCTCACCAGCTCCATCATGCCAAAGGGCTTCGAGAGGTAGTCGTCGGCACCACCGTCGAGGGCACGCACCTTGTCGAGCTCGGAGTCCTTCGCCGTGAGCATCATCACTGGCACGCGCGTGATGCCCGGAGTGTGGCGAATGCGTGCCAGGATGTCCAGGCCGTCCGCGTCAGGAAGCATGATGTCGAGAAGAACGGCGTCGGGCCTCCTCTCGGCGCACAGGCGCCTAAACTCGGAATCGTCATCGCACCCAACCGCATCGAGCCCCGCCTGGCGCAGCGCGTAGACCGTGAGCTCGCGAATGTTCTTGTCGTCCTCGACGTAGTACACCACGCCCGAGACTGGTGCTGTCTTCTCTGGCATCGCCTAAACCCATCCCTTCTCTTGCGCTGTCAAACTAAGAGCCTAGTCGTCGGTCGGGATGGGATCGACGCCCTTCTCGGTCACATGCTCGCCAGTCACGCGGAAGATGGCCCAGGAGGCAATGCGCTTGGCAAGGTCACCAATACGCTCGAAGTACTTGGCCACCATAAGGACCTCGGGGAGGTAGCGGGCAGAGGACTTACCCTCGCGAATCTGCACCACGAGCTTGTCCGTCACGTCGCCATAGATGAGGTTAACGGCTGCGTCGTCCTGAATGACCTCCTGAGCCGCGGAAACGTCGGAGTTGCAGAAGGCGTCGATGGCCTTCTCGACCATCTTTGCCGTGGCATCGGCCATCTGGGTGAACTCGCTGGTGAACTTGGACGTAGCCTTCTCGGGAACCTCTGACACCAGGAAGCTGGCGTCGCGCGTCATACCATCGATGTGCGAGAGGTCCGAGACAATCCTGAAGGAGCCGGTGACAAAGCGCATGTCATCGCCGATGAGCGGCTGCTGGAGGAGCAGCACGTCGAGGCAGGAGGACTCGATCGAGGAGCGCAGACGGTCCTCTGCCTTGCGCCCTCGGGCCAAGCCCTCCTGGGCACCCTTGTCGCCGGTGGTGGCGAGGCCGGTGGCGCGGATGTCGGCCGCGCACTTGTCCTTGAAGCGAACGAGCAGGTCCTCGATGTCCTTCAGCTGAGCGGTGAGCTTGGTGCGGGTCTGGATGGTCATTAGCTGAACCTCCCTGAGAGGTATTCTTGCGTACGGGTCTCGCGCGGGTTGGAGAAGAGCTCTGCCGTAGGGGCCTCCTCGATGAGCTGGCCCAGGTAGAAGAAGGCGGTCTTGTCCGCCACGCGCGTCGCCTGCTGCATATTATGCGTCACGACAACCACGGTGTGGTCACGGGAGAGCTCCACCATGAGCTCCTCCACCATCGAAGTTGAGATGGGGTCGAGGGCGCTTGTGGGCTCGTCCATGAGCAGGACGTCCGGGCTCGTTGCCAGGGCGCGCGCGATGCACAGGCGCTGCTGCTGGCCGCCCGAGAGGCCAAGGCCGCTCTGATTGAGCTTGTCCTTGACCTCGTCCCAGAGCGCCGCCCTGGTGAGGCAGCGCTCCACGATCTGGTCACCCTCGTCGCGGGAGAGGCGCTTCATACGCGCCGGACCGTAAAGGATGTTCTCGCGAATGCTCATGGGGAACGGGTTGGGGTGCTGGAACACCATGCCAACGTGCACACGAAGGGCGTTGGCGTCGGTCTTGAAGATGTCCTGGCCCTTGAACTCCACAACCCCCTCGGCGCGCACGCCCTCGACAAAGTCGCACATGCGGTTGAAGGTGCGCAGAAGGGTCGACTTGCCACAGCCCGAGGGGCCAATGAAGGCCGTGGCACGGTGCTCGGGGATGTCCAGCGAGATGTCCTTGAGCGCCTGGAAGTCCGTGTACCAGAGGTTGAAGTGCTTCACGGAGATGACGGGGGACACGTCCGCCACGCTCCTGTGCTGCGTTTGCGTGAACTCTTTCTCCATCATCAGCTCCATTAACCAAAGCGTCCGGACAGGTAGTCGGCAAGCCGCTGGTCATTGGGCGCCGAGAAGATCTGCTTGGTCGTCCCCGTCTCGACCATGTTGCCCACGTAGAAGAAGGCGGTTCGGTCGGAGACGCGCGTGGCCTGCTCCATGTTGTGCGTCACGATGATGCAGCAGATGCCCGTCGAGGCGATGGACCTGATGGTCTCCTCGATGGAGTAGGTGGAGATGGGGTCAAGCGCCGAGCAGGGCTCGTCGAAGAGGACTACATCGGGCTTCATGGCAAGCGTGCGCGCAATGCACAGGCGCTGCTGCTGGCCGCCGGAGAGGCCAAAACCGCTCTGGTTGAGCTTGTCCTTTACCTCGTCCCAGAGGGCAGCCTGGCGGAGCGACGTCTCCACGAGCTCGTCCGCCTCTGCACGGTTCTTGATGCGACCGTGACGCTTGGGGGCAAAGAGGATGTTCTCGCGGATGGACTTCCTAAACGGCGTGGGCTGCTGGAACACCATTCCGATGGACTTGCGCAGCTCAAAGAGGTTCTCGTCGGGCGTGTTCACATCATGGTCGTGGTAGTGGATCTCGCCCTCGACCACGCAGCGGGGAATCTCTCGGTTCATGAGGTTCAGGCAGCGCAGGTACGTGGACTTGCCGCATCCCGAGGGCCCAATGAGTGCTGTGACCGTACCGGCGTCAAAGGAGAGCGACGTGGGATGCAGGGCCTCGTGCATGTAGTCGTACTTGACCGTCACGTCCTTGGTGTAGAGGAGGGTGCTGCACTCGCCCGCAGTGGGTGTCATCGTCTCGTCCTCCATCATTCGCTCGTCATCTTCTTGGCAAGCGTCTTGCCCAGGACTCGGGCGAGGATGTTGAAGAGCAACACGCAGATGATAAGAACTGCTGCGGTGCCCCACACAATCTCGTCGTTGCCGGGGGTGGGCTCCATCTTGAGCTTCCAGATGTGGACGGCCAGGGTCTCGGCAGGCCTGAAGATGTTCCAGGGGTTACGCGGACTCGAGAGGTTGACGCTTGCGAAGTTGATGTTCACGGCGGCGGAGCCGGACGTGAAGATCAGGGCAGCTGCCTCGCCGAACACGCGGCCGGCGGAAATCACGATGCCCGTGACAATGGCGGGCATGGCTGCCGGAAGCAGCACGTGGCGCGTGGTCTCCCAGCGGGTGAGCCCCATGGCAAGTGCGGCGTCGCGCTGCGAGCGCGGGACGTCCTGCAGCGCCTGCTGGATCACGCGGACGAGGATGGGGATGTTAAACATGGTGAGAGCCATGGCACCCGCGATGATCGAGATACCCCAGCCAAGCGTAACCACAAAGAAGAGCGAGCCGAACATGCCCACGACAATGGAGGGAAGGCTCGAGAGGGTCTCGATTGCCGTGCTCGCAGCCTTGGTCACCCAGTTGTCAGGCGCATACTCCACGAGGAATATGGCCGCACCGAGCGAGATGGGCACGCTGATAAGCAGCGTGATGATGAGCATGTAGAACGAGTCGAAAATCTCCGATGAGATGCCCGGGTTCTCATCTGCCAAAGGAGACGTGGTGAGGAAGCCCGGCGTCAATGCCTTGCCCAGGCCCCTGATGAGAATAAACGCCACGATGGAGGCAAGGAGGAGAAGGACGAAGGCAACGATGACGGTAAGGATGCCCGTTGCCACGCGGTCCTGCCTACCAATCCTCTTGACGTGATCGTCAAGGTCGACGCCAAGGTCGTTGCCGACCTGCTTTGCGGTAGTCTCGCTAGTCACGGTTCTTCGCCCCCTTTGCGCCAATGACGTGGATGATCAGGATGAAGACAAGCGACATGGCCATCAGCAAGAGGCCCAGCGCCCAGAGGGCGTGGTACTGGATGGAGCCCGTGGTTGCGTTCGAGAAGCCCGAGGTGAGAGCCGTGGTGAGCGTTGCCGCAGGAGAAAGGAGACCGGCGGGCATGACCTTCTCGACGCCGCCGATGACCATCTGGACGGCAAGCGCCTCGCCAAACGCACGCGTCATGCCGAGGATGACGGCAGTCATGAGGGAGGGCATGGCGCTCCTGAGCACCACGTGCCAGACCGTCTGCCAACGGGTGCATCCAAGGGCGTAGGAGCCCTCGCGGTACTCGTTGGGGACGGCGGCAAGGCCATCGATGGAGAGCGTGGTAACCGTGGGGAGAATCATCACGGCCAGTACGATGCCGCCGGAGAGGATGCCCGCGCCGGTTCCCGCCGCATCGCCAAAGATTGCACGCATCGCCGCGTTGACCACCGTAAGGCCGATGAGGCCGTAGACAACCGAGGGGATGCCCATCAGGAGCTCGACCAGCGGCTGGAAGACGCGGCGGCCAAACCCGGGCTGGACCTCGACGACAAAGATGGCACTACCGAGTGCGATGGGCAGCGTGAAGAGCGTTGCCAGGAGCATGACGCCAAAGGAAGTCACGATCAGCGGGAGCGCTCCATAGACGCCATCGGAGGGGACCCAGCTGGTGCCCGAGATGAACGAGAAGAAGTTGATGCCGTCCACAAAGAAGGCGGATAGGCCCTGCTGGGCGACCATGAAGATGAGCGTGATAACGACGAGAGCGACAAGGAGCACGCACGCGCCGGTGAGGGTGAGTCCCACCCCCTCGAGCTGCTTCTTCGGCATGAGGCGTTTAGCCATGAGTAGCCTTTCTACCTGTACAGACAAGGGGCATCCGCACCCAAACACGGACGCCCCCACGGTTTTGCTCGGAAGTTACGCGTTGGTGATGGTGCCCGACGCGTCCTTCTTGACCTTCATGTCGTTGGCGGGGATGAAGCCTTGCTCCTCGACCATGCTGCCCTGGACCTCGTCGGACATCATGTAGTCGATGAAGGCCTGGGTGACCTCGTCGGCGTCCTTGGTGTACATGTGCTCGTACGCCCAGATCTTGAAGGAGCCGTTGCAGACGTTCTCTGCCCTGGCCTCGACGCCGTCGACCTTCAGGGCCTTGAACTTGGTGTCGTCGAAGTAGGAGAAGGCCAGGTAGGAGATGGCACCCTCGGTCTGCTGGATCTTCTCGACAACGGTGCCCGAGGAGTCCTCCTCGGCAACGGGGGCAAAGTCGGCGGGAGCGGACTCGCCACCGAGGACGGCGGCCTCGAAGGTGGCACGGGTGCCGGAGCCAGCCTTGCGCTCGATGACCTGAATCTTGCCAGCGGTGCCGCCGACCTCGGACCAGTCGGTGATCTTGCCGGTGAAGATGCCCTTGAGCTGGTCGGTGGTGAGGTCGTCAACGTCGACGTTGGAGTTCACGATGGGGCCCATGCCAACCACGCACACGGTGTTGTCGGTAAGAGCCTTGGCGTCGGAGGCATCGAGCTTCTCCTCGGCAAAGACGTCGGAGCGGCCGATCTGCGCCTTGCCGTCGCGGACGTCGGAAAGGCCCTGGCCAGAGCCGCCACCGGTGATGGCGATGGTCACGTCGGGGTTCTCGTCCTCGAACTTCTTGGCGGCGGCCTCAACCAGCGGCTGGAACGAGGTGGCGCCGGAGCAGTTCACGGTGCCGGAAAGGGCCTTGGCTGTGGAGTCGGAGCTCGTGTCGGAGCTGCTGGACCCGCCGCAGCCAACGAGGCCCAGGCCGGCGAGGACAACCGCAGTGCCGCCTGCAAGCGAGAGGAAAGAACGGCGAGAGAGACTATCGGACATGTTTCTCCTTCCAGAGTGTGTGACCGCGCCGTCCCATTCCCCCGGCGGGCCTTGTCAACTTGCATGCTATGGGTTGGTCTGGCTCTCCCCTGCCTCGTTGGCAATGCATTACGACACCCTGACCGCACATTACATTTGCCTTACATTTGGTGTGAGCATTTGTAATGCCACAGTATCGCTGCAGGTAGACGGTACTGCATTTGTGTAAGGGCACCTTGGTTGGCACCGGTTCGGAGCGATTGTGTCTACCAGATATGGTAATTTGCTAAGTACCTTGACACTTTTTTGTTAGGTACCTAATCTTCTCTCGTCAACATCAAGTGGTAAGAGATAAGGGAGAGATCGCTACGTCTGAAACACAGCAACCCGGGAGGTGCCGGCCGCCCAAGGAGCTCTCTGCCTCGGCGGAGTCTCGTATTATGAGGGACCTGGGCTACTTTGGGCACTTCCTGCACCTCCACGCCGGAGGGCGCAGCGGCAAGCAGCGCATGCTCGAGCGCATCCTGCGCGAGGGCGGCACCATAAGCCAGAGAGAGCTTCAGGACACCGTGCCCATAAGCTCTGCCGCAGTCTCCGAGGTTCTCGCCAAACTCGAGTCCGAGGGCCTCATCACCCGCACGCGTTCCGAGAGCGACAAGCGCCAGCTTGACGTCACCTTGACTGAGAACGGACAGGCCGAGGCTAAGGTATGTGCCGAGAAGCACGCAAAGTTCGAGGCGGAGGCGCTCTCGGTGCTCACCGAGGACGAGAAGGGCCAGCTCCTAGGCATGCTCGACCGCCTCATGGAGCATTGGCAGGACATCGAGGAGAAAGACAGGGCGGTGGAAAAGTGAGCATACGCAAGAAGCTGAAAAAAACATTGAATGCAGGCGAGCAATCCTCGCTTCCCCAGTACGGGCTCAAGGAGATCATCTCGACGCTTGCTGGGTCGCTGAGGGAGTTTGGCAAGCCCGCCTGGGCGACGCCGTTTCTCGTCACCGGGGAGGTTGTGCTTGAGTGCGCAATCCCATTCGTGACAGCACAGCTCATCGATACCCTCGCACTTGGGGGCGGCGTCTCCGCAATCGCCGGGCACGCGGCAATTCTCATCATCATGGCGCTCGCCTCGCTCGCCTTTGGAACCGCAGCCGGCGTCACCTGCTCGATTGCGGCCACTGGCCTTGCCAAGAACCTCAGGCACGACGTGTTCCACAAGATCCAGGGGTTCTCGTTCTCCAACATTGACCGGTTCTCCACGAGCTCGCTCGTGACCCGACTCACGACCGACGTCACCAACGTCCAGCAGGCGTACATGATGATCATCCGCATGGCGATCCGCTGTCCGCTCATGGCGATCTTCTCCATCGTGATGGCGTTCGTCTCGGGCGGCCCCATGGCCGTTATCTACGTGATCGTTGCCTTTGTCCTCGGCTGGGGCATCTTCAAGATCGCGCTCACCGTGATGCCCATCTTCCGCCGCATCTTCAGAAAGTACGACCGTCTGAATGACTCTGTGGAAGAGAACGTCCAGGGCATTCGCGTGGTGAAGTCCTACGTCCGAGAGGACCACGAGAAGGAAAAGTTCAACGAGGCGTCCGGCACGCTCTACCACGACTTTGTTCACGTCGAGCGCATCCTGGCATGGAACCAGCCCCTCATGACTCTGGCCATCGACGTCATCTACACCTTCGTCATCTTCTTTGGGTCCCAGGCAATCGTTTCCAGCCAGGGCCAGCTCATGGGCGTGGGGCAACTCTCCGCCCTCATCACGTATGGCTTCTCGATGCTCATCAGCCTCATGATGCTCTCGATGGTCTTCGTGATGATCACGATGGCAGACGAGTCTGCGCGACGCATCTGTCAGGTCCTGCGCGAGGAGCCCGACCTCAAGAACCCCAAGAACCCCGTCATGGAAGTCCCTGACGGCTCCATCGACTTCGACCACGTGAGCTTTGAGTACTCTGCCAGGGCCGATCGCATGGCACTCGATGACATTGACCTTCACATCAAGAGCGGTGAAGTCATCGGCATCATTGGCGGCACGGGTTCCTCAAAGTCGACGCTCGTGCAGCTCATCTGCCGCCTCTATGACGCAACCAGGGGGACCGTGCGCGTTGGTGGCCGAGACGTTCGCGACTACGACCTCGATACCCTCCGCAACCAGGTGGCGGTCGTACTCCAGCGAAACGTCCTCTTCTCGGGCACCATCAAGGACAACCTCCGCTGGGGTAACCCCAACGCAACCGACGAGCAGATGCTCGAAGCCTGCAGGCTCGCACAGGCAGACGAGTTCATCCAGCAGTTCCCCAAGAAGTACAACACCTACATCGAGCAGGGCGGCACCAACGTCTCGGGCGGGCAGAAGCAGCGTCTCTGCATTGCGCGCGCCCTGCTCAAGAACCCCAAAATCCTGATTCTCGACGACTCCACGAGCGCCGTGGACACCAAGACCGACCGCCTCATCCGCGAGGGATTCAAGAGCTTCATCCCCGAGACCACCAAGGTCATCATCGCCCAGCGCACCAGCTCGGTTGAGGACGCTGACCGCATCGTGGTCATGCGCGATGGGCACATCGACGCCGTGGGCACGCACGAAGAGCTGCTGCGAACCAACGACATCTACCGCGAGACGTACACCACGCAGAACAAGCAGTCGCACGACGAGGCCATGGAGTCCATATCCAAGGGCGCCGTCAAGCCCCAGAAGGAGGCGAACAATGAGTAAAGAGAAAGACCAGGAAATGAAGTCTCCTTCTGAGCAGGCAACCGAGCCCAGGCGCACCGACGGCCCCGGCCGCGGCCACGGCGCCGCAAACCCCGGGGAGACGCTCAGGCGCACGCTGGCACTCACCTTCCACTACTACCCCGTTCACGTGACCGTGCAGGTGCTCTGCATTCTCACCGCCTCGATCCTCTCGTCACTGCCCTCTGTCTTCATGCAGCAGGCAATCGCGGTGGTGCAGGAGTTCGTGGGCACGGGAGACTGGGGGGCGGCGCAGGTCCAGATCACGCACATCGTCTTGGGCCTCATTGGGTGCTATGTGGTTGCCCTGGGCGCGAACATCGCTCAGGCGCAGCTCACGGCCGTGATCTGCCAGGGCACCCTCATGAAGGTCCGCAACCAGATGTTCGACCACATGGAGGACCTGCCCATCCGCTACTTCGACACGCACAAGCACGGCGACATCATGTCGCACTACACCAACGACGTGGATACCCTTCGCCAGCTCATTGGCGTTGCCGTGCCGAACCTCATCACCATGCTCACGGCGATGATCTCGGTTCTCGTCATCATGCTCTGGTACTCGGTGCCCCTGACGCTCGTGGTACTTGCGATGGTCGTCCTGATGGTCGTGATCACCCGTGTAATGGGTGGGCGTTCGGCTCACTTCTTCCTCGCCCAGCAGTGTGCGCTCGCTGCCGAGGAGGGCTTCGCCGAGGAAGCCATGAACGGCCAGAAGGTCATCAAGGTCTTCACGCACGAGGCTGCCACCGAGAAGGGCTTCGACGAGGTCAACGACGAGCTCTTCGATGCCTCCAAGCGAGCGAACATCTATGGCAACACGCTTGGCCCCATCCTCATGAACATGGGCAACCTCTCCTACGTGGTAGTTGCACTGGCTGGCTGCGCCATGCTCGCCGCGGGAACGCACAACCCCTCCATCGCGGGCGTCGCACTCTCCATCGACATCGTGGTGCCGTTCCTCAACCTCACGAAGCGCTTCTCTGGCTCCATTGGCCAGGTCTCCCAGCAGATTAACTTCGTGGTTATGGGCCTTGCGGGCGCCGAGCGCATCTTCTCGCTCATCGACGAGAAGCCCGAGACGGACGAGGGCTACGTCACCCTGGTCAACGTGCGCAAGAACGCCGCAGGCGAGCTTGAGGAGTGCCCCGAGCGCACCGAGAGCTGGGCATGGAAGCACCCCCACCACGACGGCACCGTCACCTACACACCGCTTGCCGGTGACATGCGCCTCTTTGACGTGGACTTTGGCTACACGCCCGACCACACCGTCCTCCATGGCATCTCGCTCTACGCCAAGCCTGGTCAGAAGGTGGCGTTTGTCGGAGCGACCGGCGCGGGCAAGACGACGATCACCAACCTTCTCAACCGCTTCTATGACATTGCCGACGGCAAGATTCGCTACGACGGCATCAACATCAACAAGATCAAGAAGGACGACCTGCGTCGCTCACTTGGCATGGTCCTTCAGGACACCAACCTCTTTACCGGCACCGTCATGGACAACATCCGGTACGGGCGTCTGGATGCCACCGACGAGGAGTGCATTGGCGCCGCAAAGCTCGCGGGCGCGGACAGCTTCATCCGACGCCTGCCGGAGGGCTACGACACGATGCTCACCGACAACGCGGCCCAGCTCTCGCAGGGTCAGCGTCAGCTCCTCTCCATTGCGCGCGCGGCAGTTGCGGATCCGCCGGTAATGATTCTGGACGAGGCAACGTCTTCCATCGACACGCGCACCGAACAGATTGTGCAGCGTGGCATGGATGCCCTCATGTACGGACGCACCACGTTTGTGATCGCGCACAGGCTCTCAACCGTGCGCAACTCCGACGTGATCATCGTGCTTGACCACGGCCACATCATCGAGCGCGGCACGCACGACGAGCTCATCGCAAAGCACGGCACGTACTACCAGCTCTACACGGGCGCTTTCGAGCTGGAGTAGGCGCTTACGACCCCAGGGTGCCGCGATTGCCTCGCCCCTTGCCCCTCCGACGCCTCACGGCGCCGGAGGGGCTCTTTGTTGTGGTGGAGCGGTTTGCGGAAACCCTCGCTGTGGCGCCACGGACCACGCACGCGGCGCAACGCAGCCCCTACTGCCGATTTGCGAAGCCGGCGGCTCGCCGTTAGCATGGGCTCATCAGCGGTCTCGACGCATCCGGGAGCCACATCATATGACCACCGCACTTCTCGGCATCATCTACCTGGCCTTTGTGAGCCTAGGCCTACCGGACGGTCTTCTTGGCGCAGCCTGGCCCACCATGCACGTGAGCATTGGCGCCAACGTCTCGCTGGCGGGCGTCATATCAATGATCATCTGCCTGGGGACCATCGTCTCGAGCCTGCTGACCGTGCAGCTCGTGCGCCGGCTGGGGACGGGCAAGCTCACCGCGCTCTCGGTGGCGCTCACCGCGGTAGCCCTCTTTGGCTTCTCAGCCTCAGCTGAGTTCTGGCAGATCGCGCTTTGGGCTATTCCATATGGCCTGGGTGCTGGAGCGGTGGACGCATCGCTTAACGCCTACGTAGCAACGCACTACGCCGCACGCCACATGAATTGGCTTCACTGCTGCTGGGGACTCGGTGCCGCCGGCGGACCCATGATCATGTCGTGGCAGATGGGCAGCTCCGCCGGTTGGCCGGGAGGTTACCGCATCGTAGGCGCTCTCCAAGTGGCACTCGTGGTGGCAATCACCCTGAGCATCCCGTTGTGGCGTGACCAAAACGACGCGGCCGACCAAGACGGGAAGCACACCGTCCCCACGCGCCGCAAGCTTCTTGCCCTCCCCGGCGTGAAGCTCGCAATGGCAGGGTTTCTCTGCTACTGCGCACTCGAGTCGGCATGCGGGCTGTGGGCCTCGACGTTCCTTGTGCTAGGGCACGGCGTTTCCGCACAAGCGGCCGCCCTTCTCGCCAGCCTCTTCTATGCAGGCATAACGGTGGGGAGGTTTCTCTCGGGCGTGCTTACCCTGCGCCTTGATGGCAAGCAGCTCCTCAGGCTAGGCGAGACGATCATGGGCATTGGACTTGTCGTGCTCATGGTCTCACCGGGAGAGGCGAGCCTCGGCCTGGGCCTCGTACTTCTCGGCCTGGGCTGCGCCCCCATCTACCCGCAGATGATTCAGCTCACGCCTGTGCGCTTTGGCTCGCAGAACGCGCAGTCGCTCATGGGGCTGCAGATGGCCTGCGCCTACGTGGGCTCGATGGCGTTTCCGCCGCTCATGGGCATTATTGTTGAGAAGGTCTCGCCGATTCTCCTACCTGTGGTTGCAGCCGGGCTCCTGGCGCTCATGACCGTCTGCCTCACGTGCTGCGACCGTCGCGTTGAGGCGGCAAACGGTGGGGCGGTCCACCAGTGACGGGTCCTTCCTGCCTCACGGAATGGTCCCAGCCGGTCACGCGGTCAGTAGCGGTCAAAGCCAAGTAGCGTTGTGTTGCTGAGAAGGAAATCGACGTTTTGCTTGGCTCCAAAGGACTAAAACGTCCAAATTGTTCTCAACAGCACCTTCCGGACGGGCCGGCACCCTCCGCTGGGGTCAACTGCGCTATGGTGGTGGCCATTCGGCACCGCAAACCCAGGAGGAACCCATGCGCTGGCCCATCACGCTCACAACGGCACACCTTGTCATGCGTCCCTGGCGCTTGGATGACGCGGAGGCGGTCTATCGCTACGCGCGCGACCCCGAGGTTGGTCTTCGGGCAGGCTGGGCCCCACACGCGTCGCTCGAGGAGAGCAAGACGGTCCTAAAAGACATTCTCATGGCACCGGATTCCTGGGCAATCACACTGCGTGAGCGAGAAGGAATGCTGGCGGACGAGGCCGTGGGCGCCATCGCCCTGCGCCACCAGGCCGCAAATGCCGCAGACCCCCTCCCCGTACACGAGGCCGAGATTGGCTACTGGATTGCCCGTCCCTGGTGGGGCCACGGCTACATGACGGAGGCCGTCCGAGAGGTGCTGCGCTACGCTTTCCTCGTGGAGAACCTCGCCGCCGTGCGCGCGAGCTACTTCGAGGGCAACGAGGGCAGCCGCCGCGTCCAGGAGAAGGCCGGACTGCGCCCGCACTACCACATCGAGGGAGTCGTCGACCACCTCGGCGCCACCCACACGGAGCGCGTACAGAGCATCACGCGTCAGGAGTGGGAAACCTCACTCGCCGCAGATCCCACTGATGCCGGAACCATCGCACGCCAGCAGTCGGAGGCGGCCGGCATCATCGACCGCCTGCCGCTCATCGCGCTCGTGCGGTCCGGCGGGCAGACCGGCGCGGACCGTGGCGGACTTGATGCCGCGCGCGAGCATAACGTGCCCATCTGCGGCTGGTGCCCGCCCGGGGGCCTTGCCGAGGACCTGCCCAAGCCGCCAGGCCTTCTCGCCCTGTACCCCGAGCTCCGCGAAGGACCCAGCCAAGGCTACGTCGAGCGGACGGCGTGGAACGTGCGCGACAGCCACGCAACGCTCATCGTCTCCCCCGGTGGGCTCGAGCCCAGAAGCGGAACGGAGATGACCGCCATCTTCGCCGAGCGCATGGGTCGTCCGGTGCTTGTTCTGGAGGGCTCCAACGTAAGCGAGGCCGCGACGGAGGCGCTGGCGTGGCTCCGTTCGCTGGGGGCAAACGCCCTGACGCTCAACGTTGCGGGCCCGCGCGAGTCAAAGATGCCCGGCGTCTACGAGCTCACGCACGACATCGTGGCAAACGTCCTGGGATGAGACAAAGGGAAACTCCCTTTGTCTCATCCCAACGCGCGCGAGAAGAGAGCGCGTTGGTCGGTGTCCCAAAGCGACATGTCGTCCGAGGTGAAGAGCACACCCCCAAGCGTGGAGTCCGCCTCAAGGAGCTCTGAGCGCTGCTCGTCCGTAAGTCGCACGTCAGGTCGCAGGAAGAAGACGTCAGGGTCGCACCTAAACGCCCGTCCGTCCAGATGCGCACGTCCGCGTGTGTTTGCCAGGCTGTTCTTGGTGCTCACGCGCTCGCGACCGGTACCTCGCATGTAGGCTGGTCCGTCCCAGTCGAGTCCCACGTCACAGCCAATGCGACAGAACTCCGTCCTGCCAAGGGCAGATCCAACAGGAACGCCACAGAGGTCAAACCACGTGCCTGACACCGCGCTCTGGCGCAGGAGGTCAAGCGCATCTGCCATGAGCTGCCCGCGGTTCATCCCGCCATGCGGGACCATGCATGCCGCGTAGAGAAAGTCGCACTTGAGAAGCGAGAAGCCCCACTCTCCGGTGAGCGTTGCCATGACACGCGCCACGTAGTCGCGCACCTCGGGGTTACGCGTGTCGAGCGCAACGTGGCCAGACCAGTGAGAGCCAGTCACCACAAGCTCGCCCTTCTCGTCATGAAGAAGCCAGTCCGGATGCGCCGAGAAGAGCTGGGACTTTCGCTCGCACACGAAGGGCGCGACCCAGATGCCTGGCATGAGCCCACGCTCGCGCGCGGCAGCAGCCACCGGCGAGAGGCCATGCGGGAACTTCTCGCCATCTGGATGCAGCCAGTCGCCCACACGCGTGTAGCCGTCGTCCACCTGAAACGTGGGTCGGCGCTCCCCAAGCTCAAAGCTCCCCAGACAGTCAGCAAGCGCATTCAGGTCATGCAGCAGGCACTGCTCCGAGATGTCCGTGTAGTGCCGATACCAGCTGGTATAGCCAACCAGCGGCGAGCAGGGCAACGCGCAAACGCCACAGAGCGCAAGCCAGCGCTCGACGGCCTCGCCGACGCTCCCGGCACACACGATGGCAAGCCCCAGAAGGCAGCGCCGCACGCCCGCCGCAACGGGGGCGGCCGGCGGCTCCTTGCTCACAAGGAGCGCCTCTGCGGGCAGGTCCTCGCGGATGAGCGTCATCCCCGTGTCCTCTCCAAGCGAGCCCACCAGGGCAACCTCGCCATCCCGCCGCAGGTAGCCATAGGTAAAGCCATGCTGGTGACCGGGTCTCTCGTCCTCCTCCACAAAGCGGTAGTCGCCCGAGGCGTCAAGCACCCAATGGCGTATGGCCACGCGTGGCACGGAGAAGTTGCGCATGCGGTCGCGCGGACTGCGCTCCACGGAGTCTGTCCAGGAGTTGTAGCCGTTCAGGTAGAGCGCCGTTGCCTCACCCAGCGCAGCGGGCAGCGTTGCCTCCACGGCGTCGATCACAACCTCACGCCGGGGCTCCGCGCACAGCCGCCAGCACTCCCCGTCGCGCACAAGTGAGATACCGAGCGTTGCCGCATCCGCACCCGTCACCAGGCCAGACGGCTGTACGTGGGCAACGCGCCCCTGGTCAGACGCCACGTGCCAGCACACACAGAAGGTAGGTTCGCCGAGAAGCGCCGTCACGCCCTGTCGCCTCCCCTGGCCTCGCCAGAGGCGCCGCCGATGGTCCCAAGGACGCGCCGCTCGTTGTAGCGCGTGAAGACAAGGCCGCCTATGAGGCAGAACGCTGTGGCAACAATCGCGGTGGCCCGGTAGCCCATGCCGTTCTCGCCAAGAATGGAGATGGAGGTGAAGAGGATCATCGCAAGCGTCTGGCCCAAGGTCATCGAGAAGGTGCGAGCCGCGTAGAACATGCCCTCGCGCCTCTCGCCCGTCTCAACGGCGTCGCACTCCGCGATGTCGGCAAGCACCGCCTGGGGAAGGATGCCCAGGATGGCCATGGGCACGGCAGCGAGCACCGCCACGAGCATGCCCCACACCATGCCCGGGATGCCAAACATGCCGCACGCCGAGGTGACGGCAAACGCCGCGCAGAAGAAGAAAAAGCCAAACGCAACAATACGCTTCTTGCCGTGGCGCTTGGCCAGCATGTTCACGGGCGCGTAGAACAACAGCGAGATGAGCGTCATGGCGGCGAAGAACACAAACGAGAGCGAGTCCGGCAAACCCATGAGCTCGGTGATGTAGTAGGTCATGCCGGTCTGGAACATGGTGATGGCAACCCAGTAGAGCACGTCGGAGAGTTCGAAGACCTGGAAGTCATGGTTCTTGAATGTCTTGGCAACGGACTGGAACATGGGAGTTGAGGAGGGCTCGGCCTTGGCGTAGAGGGTCTCGTCGATGCCAAAGGCGGGCACAAGCATGCAGGCAACGGCAACGGCGGCGAGCACGGCAACCGTAACCCTGAAGGCACCGGCAATCCCCATGGCAGGCTCGAGGTAGGCGGCGACCGTGGTCACGAGGTACGCAAGTGCCGTTCCCAGGAAGTAGGTGACCGAGATGTGCGTGGAGAGGTCGATTCTCAGCTCCTGCGTGCGTCCAAGCTCGGGAATGAGCGCGTTGAAGGGTGTGCAGTAGAGCGAGAGCGTGATGTAGAAGAGCATGAGACAGCAGAAGAGCAGCACGTTGTTCAGGGTCTGGCTTCCGGTTCCCGGCAGCACAAAGACGAGGACTGTCATCACACCAAAGGGAACGGCAGCGCCGCGCATGAACGGGATACGGCGCCCAAGAGGGCTCTTCAGCCTGTCAGACTGGGAGGCAATGAGGGGGTCGATGAAGCCGTCGAGAAGCCTGCCACAACCTGTGATGATGCCAATCACCGTGAGTCCCGCGAACACGGCACCCTGGGTGATGAAGACGGCCATGCCACGCGACAGCATGGTGTCGGAGGGCATGTAGAAGTAGACGAGCCAGTTGCTAACGATACCCGAGAGTATCGCCCATCCCAGCTGTCCTATCGCAAAGAGTCTGATGACCCGCTTGTCCGCAAGCCTGGTCCCCGAAGCCTTCTCCCCTGCCATCCCTACTCCCCTCTCGCCATGAGACAAAGGGAAACTCCCTTTGTCTCATCTCAGCGCACGCACTGCCATGTCAACGATGCACTCAAGCTCTTGGGCCCCCGCGGAGAAGTCATCCGAGGGGATGACCTCGCCGCGCGCGAGCTTCTGCGCCACGCCCATGAGCGCATGGGCAACGCTCCTGTAGAAGACCGGAAAGTCCACCTCGCGCGCAACGGAGCCATCCTGGAGTCCCAGCTGGTACGCGTCGGCAAAGATGAGGTAGAACGAGTCCACCTCGCGCCCGTAGGCGACAACCGCGTCAAGCGGCGCCCCCTCGGTGACGAGAAGCCCGTCGAGGTCGTCGATGAAGAGCACAAAGCCGGCGTTCTCCACGTAGCCCTCGGCATAGAGGCGGAGCATCCGCTCGAGTCTGTCCGCACCACTCATGCCGAGAAACGCGTCCGACTCGACAAGCGCCACAATGCGCTCGTTGAAGCGCCGCCACAGGAACGTGCCCGCAGCAAGCGCGAGGCGAGTCTTGGTCGAGAAACGCCGGTAGAGCGTGGCCACGCCAACGCCCGCCGCCTCTGCGACGTCGGTCATGCGCACATCCGCGATGCGCCGCTTAAGGAAGAGGCCGGCCGCGCACTCGACGGCGCGGTCCATGCGCACGTCGCCCGTGAGGCTCCTCTCCTGCCACACCGCAGGTGCAAGACCCGCCGTTGAGTCACCCTGTGCCATCCTTGACGCTCCGTTCCCGTGGGTGATAGTCTTACTATCAACTTGATAGCGAGGCTATCACCTCTGTCCACACAGGGTCAAGGAGGATTCGATGGAAGCGTCGACAGACCAGGCGAGAAGCGCCTTTGGCAACGAGCAGGACGATGCAACGTACCAGAAGGCGGTCCAATCGAAGGAGCGCTACCTTCGCCGCTTTGGCGACGACTCCAAGACCGTCTATCACCTCTCGGCAGCTCCCACGCCCGTAATCGGAGACATGCTTGGCGTGAGGAACCTCGTCATCTCGCCCGACGGCACGCCTCTCGACATCCGCGCAGACGCCGCACAGGCCCCCAAGCCACCTACCACCAATCGCACCGTAGAGGGCGCAAACGGTGCGCCGGTCATAGTGGGAAACATCCGCATGGGCTTTGGGCACTATCGCATCTCGATGGCCATGGCATCGGCAGCACATGCCATGGGCTACACGCCCTACTGGCTAGATCTGGCCTCCTTCAAGGACGCTACGGGGTCCAAGGTCATCCGCTACCAGAACGACCTCTACTCCAAGGGGTCAAGAATCTCTCAGCGCGTGGGGGCCTTCAACAAGCTCGTGTGGGAGCCGCTCAACTCGGAGGGCTTCCGTAAGCTCTCGTACAACGCGGCGGACCAAAAGAACGCCGAGCTCTGCGTACCCCTCTTCCACGACATCGACAAGGACATCCCCTACGTGGGGACGCACGTCTGGCCCTCGCAGGCAGCAGTGCACGCAGGCATGACTCATGTGGTAAACGCCATCCCCGACAACTGGCCCATGGCGCTCCACCTTGCGGAGGGCTCAATCCACACCGTCCAGACGCCCAGCGCCTACTTGGGGTATCACCAGCTTCGCGGCATGGACCCTGCACGCCAGCTCAAACCCATGCCCGAGGGGTCCATCTACTACACCGGCCACTACGTTGACCATGAACTTGTCTCCAACATCCCCAAAGACTGCGCGCGACGCAGAAACCGCGTCATGGGAGGCGAACCCGTGCGCTACCTGCTCTCCGTTGGCGGCGCAGGCGCGCAGCAGGAGCTCTTTGCGGCAATCGTGGAGCACCTCCTCCCCTATGTGAGGCGCGGAGAGGCCGTGGTCTTTGTCAACGTGGGAGATCACAGGAAGGTGTGGGACGCACTGCTTAGGAGCGTGGACGGCCTTCGCAGCGAGGCACTCCCCCACTTCGAGGGTATCGACGAGGTCGCGCGGTTTGCAACGGCGGCACTCGACGGTGACGTGAGCGGCGTGCATGCCTTCTGCGACAAGGACATCTTCACGGCGGTCTACTCGTCCAACCTGCTCATGCGCTGCTCGGACGTGCTGGTTACCAAGCCGAGCGAGTTCTCGTTCTACCCCGTGCCCAAGCTCATGATTCACCGCGTGGGCGGCCACGAGGCCTGGGGCGCCATCCGCGCCGCGGAGGTTGGCGACGGCACCTACGAAATGGACGACACCGCAGAGGTGCTCTCGATGATCGACTCGTTCCAGCGCGAGCGCGGACTTCTCGGCTTCATGTGCGACCGTATCGAGGACGCCGCCCAGGCCGGCATCTACGACGGCGCCTATCGCGTCATCGACCTTGCGGTTAACGGTGCGCCAACGCTTCCCGCAGTGCGCTAGCACCCGCGATGAGACAAAGGGAAAACTCCCTTTGTCTCATCGCCTGCGGCGACGGTCGTCCTTGATGATGCTGCGGGCAACCCATATGCCCAGGATGAGGGCAGCAAGGTAGCCAACGAAGCCGATGATGGGAATGCCAAAGATAACGGGCTGGATGCGTGCGTAGTAGACCACCGACGAGCCAATGAAGAGGCCTGCCACCATCACGCTCATCGAGAGCCTGTTGGCAATGTGGGCAAAGTCGTTGATGGGGTCCTCTGTTCCCGCCACGTCCAGGTTAAGCCGCAGCTGGCCGCGGGTGAGCATCTTCATGGCAAGGTCCGCCTGCGAGGCCGCGCCGAGAAGTCCATGCGCGGCGCGCGTTCCCTCGCGCGCGAAGCCCTTGACCTCGTGCTTGATGAGGTCCTCTGGCGTGGTGTGAGCCTTGATGTGGGCAGTGATGATCTCGATGATCGAGACACCAGGGAGAAACTCGTCGACCACGCCCTCGAGCGTCACGAGGGAGCGTGCCAGCATGGTGACCGTGCCGGGAAGCTCGACGCCGTTCTTTCTCGCCATAGAGATGAGAGAGTTCACGAAGGAGCCAACGTCAAGGTCTGAGAGGTCAGCCTCGCCGTAGTCGGCAATAATCATGTCGAGATCGTCCAGGAGGTGCGCGTGGTCGACGGCGGAAGTGTCGGATATCGAGAAGCGCAGGAGACCGTCGGCTAGCCCGGCAGAGTCCCTCAGTGCGACGGCCTTCACCATGTCCGACATGGCCTTGCGGTCATGCGAGGAGAGACGCCCCATGATTCCCAGGTCGATGTAGACGATCTGCCCGCCGCGGACGATGAGGTTGCCGGGATGGGGGTCCGCGTGGAAGAAGCCGTCATCGATCATCTGGCGCGTGTAGTTGTCGACGAGCTTGGTGCCTATCTCCTCGAGGTCGTAGCCGGCAGCGACCAGCTTTGCCGTCTTGTCGATGGGAATGCCCTCGATGTAGTCCATGACCACGACGTGCTTGGTGCAGAGCTTGGGATAGGGCTTGGGGCAGTCGACAAACTTGCAGTCCGCGTTGTTGCGCCTAAACTCCTCGAGGTTTCTGGCTTCCACAAGGAAGTCTGTCTCGTCGCGGAAGGACTGCCAAAGCTCGTCCACTACCGACTGCATGTCCAGGAACTGGCTCCCCGACATGAAACGGTCCATGAACCCCACGAGCGAGCGCATGATGGCGATGTCCTGCGCCATGGTCTCCTGGACGTGTGGTCGCTGCACCTTGATGGCGACCATCTCGCCCGTGACGAGACGTGCCTTGTGCACCTGGGCCACGGAGGCGGAGCCCAAAGGAACATCGTCGATGGCGTCGAAGATGTCCTCGATGGGAGTGTCGTACTCGTCTCGCAGCGCCTGGAGAACCATGTCGCGGTCCATGGGCTCGACATCCGAGCGGAGCTTGGTAAGCTCTCGACAGAAACTCTCGGGCAGTATCTCCGAGCGCATGGAGAGAATCTGTCCCGCCTTCACGAAGGTGGGGCCAAGCTCCTCGAGCATGTGACGCAGACTCTTTGGCGTGAGGCCATGGAAGATGTCATAGCGACGCACAATCGAGAGAATCTCGCGCACACGCTTGAGCCGCGAGCTGCGCGACGACTCGTACCCGTCGGACGTCTTGCTGCGACCGCCAAACAAACCGATGGTCTGTGCGTCGTCGTCCTCGAAGCCATCCTCGCTCACGGTCTTGTACCACGCGTCAAGGAGCTCGTCACTGGTGTGTGGCGAGCCCCCCTTCGTGGCATCACTTGTGTCGTGAACCTCGGGCACAGGTTCTACTCCTTGGCGTCACCATCGCCTACTGGGGCATCCTCAACGGAATCCGGCTCGACAACGTCCGCGTCGATATCGGATGCCATGGAGGCGACCTTCTTGGCGAACTCGGCGCGCTCCTCAGCGGTCATTGCCTCCATCTTGGCGCGCAGAGCGGCATCGGAGGTGTCCCCCATGACTTCCTTGGCCTTGCGGGTAAGCTCCTCGTTGATGGCCTTGCCCTGGGCAACCGTAAGCTCGCCCTTCTTGACGAAGCCATCAATGACCTCTTGGGACTTCTCTGCCGTGGTTGCAACTGCGCCAACGCTAGCCAGGAAAATCTTGCGGAAGGGGTCCGTAATGTCGAAGTCTGCCATGATGTCTCCCTTCAGAAGCGGGACACCTTGTCCCGCGGCCGTGATGCTATCTGTTCTACCCCACAACTGCTGGCTGGTTGCGCAGAGAACGCAAAATTCGGCAGGCGCCCGATGCCTCACCCCAGAAGTATGCGCCCAAGTTCATCGACGGCCTCGGCAACGTCAACCGCCCCGGCATCCCAGAGCTCTGACACCTCGCAGGTATGCGCATAGTGCACCCCCACGCAGGGGATGCCAACCTCTGTAGCCGCGTCGACGTCGTAGAACCTGTCACCCACCATCACTGCGTCCTGGGGACCCAGGCCCGTGCGGTCCATCACGCGACGTATGGTCTGCGGCTTGGTGTCGGTACCGTCATCGAGCTTTCCAAGGTAGACATCAAAGTGAGGTGCAAGGCCAGACTCGCGCATGCCACGCTCGAGCAACGCGGCGCGCTTTGACGAGGCAACGCCAAGGACCTTCCCTGCAGTATGGAGGGAATCGGCAAGCTCTGCCACGCCCGGGATGGCCGGGAACGCCTCGGCACCCAGCGTGTTGTAGATGGCACGGTACTCTTCGGTAATCTGGGCAGCCTCCTCCTTCGAGAAGCCATAGACCATCGAGAAGGCCTCGGGGAAGGGAGGCCCCACAATACGCCTGAGGTCCCCCATGGCCTCATCAGCTAGGCCGTGGTTGCGCAGAACAGTGCGAGCCGTGGAGATGATGCCCGCGATGGTGTCAGAGAGCGTGCCGTCAAAGTCAAAGACCACGAGCCTACGGCCGCGCACATCCATTCCGCGGACGAATTTCTCAAATTTCATTGGCGCCATCCCCCTGCTGTCACATACGGGTTTCCAAGCGTCTACGGTACCTGAACCCATGGGATGCGCGCGTTAGAATCTGCTTGTGGGAGTCGGCAGGACTCCCAACCGTATCAAGACCGCAACGAAGGAGCGACATGCGCGCAGAGCCGTTCGTGTGCTACAGGCCTCAGCCCGAGAAGGCCCAGGACTTCGCGTCACTGCCCTATGACGTCTTCACAAAGGAGGAGGCACGCGAGGCCGTGGCAAAGCGACCGCACTCGTTCCTTGCCATCGACCGACCCGAGACCGCGTTTGGTCCCTCCCACGACATGCACGCCCCAGACGTCTACGAGAAGGCCGCGAGCCTCCTTGCCGACCGTGTGGCTGACGGCACCCTCGTACGCGATGGGGACCCCTGCTACTACCTGTACCGTCTGAGCGGCAACGGCCACGAGCAGACGGGAATCGTGGCGGCCTTCTCGATTGACGACTACGAGTCCGGCACCATCCGTCGCCACGAGTTCACGCGTCCGGTTGACGAGAAGGACCGCGCAGACCACATTGTCACCACCGGCTGCCAGACCGGGCCCGTGCTTCTCGCCTATCGCGATGACCCCACGCTCTCGACCATCGTGTCCGCCGCCACGACGGCAACCCCGCTCTACGACTTCACGGACGCCGAGGGCCTGCGCGAAACGGTCTGGCGCGTCAACAGGCCCGCTGCCGTCGATGCCCTGCGCACAATGCTCGCGCTTGTCCCGCGCGCCTACATCGCAGACGGCCACCACCGCGCGGCCGCGGCGGCGCGCGTGCGCAAGTCGCTTCGCGAGGCACACGAAGACATGATGGGGGCACCCGGCACCGAGCCCTGCGACTACCTCCTGGCCGTGCTCTTCCCCGAAAGCCAGCTCATGACCCTCCCCTACGACCGCGTGGTGGCAGACACCGCCGGCCTCACGCCAGACGAACTTCTCGCTCGTCTCGCAGAGCGGGGCTTTGTCGTGGGAGAGCCAGCCGAGACGCCCACACGCCCAACGGACGCCCTCCACTACGGGCTCTTCCTCAACGGTGCATGGCGCGAGGTTGCCTGGCAGGGCGACATCCCCCAGTCGGCAGTGGGCAAGCTCGACGTCTCGGTCCTCCAAGACCAGGTTCTTGGGCCCATCCTGGGCATCACCGACCCCGGTCGCGACGCACGCATCCGCTTTGTGGGCGGGCAGCCGGACGCCCGCACCCTTGAACCACTCGCCGGCGAGGGCGGCCTTGCCTTTGCACTGAGGGCAACTCCCGTAGCCGACATGATGGCTGTGGCGGACGAGGAGGGCATCATGCCGCCCAAGTCCACCTGGTTCGAGCCCAAGCTTAGAAGCGGCCTCTTCATTAGGCCAATCCTCGGGAGCGCCGCAAAGCACCAGGCATAGGAGCGTAATCATGCACCTCAGAGGTCAGCACGGTCTCTGGGGTGCCTTTTCTGCCTCATGGGTATAAGGTGAACTCAGGAGGCAACCGGAGATGCCGGTTCACATGTGATGAGGAGGTGCCCCATGGAGGAGACGGACGACGAGCGCTGGCCGCACTGGACACGCGACTTCACACAGGCGCTGTCGCATGCCTTTGGTAGGCAGCCCGCCCCCACAGACGAGGCATCTTTACATGCGGGAGGCTCCGATACCCCTACTGCAAATCAGAGCCTTGGTGCACGCTTTGCGGCAGCCGTTGATGCGGCGCGGCCGCGCGTCACCTCAACCCTAGACATCGATGTGCTTTCTCAGCGGCTCATGGCCTCGGACGACCCCCTGTCTGACCTGGGACTCGTTGTGGCAGACATTCGCTCGCGCCAGCGGGACGCCCAGAATGGGGACACGGGGTCCATCATAGTTCCCGCCTCTGCCAGTAATGGCGCGCTCCCACCTTCAAACCTCGAGGTGTTTCTCGCCGATGCGTTGGACGACGCGGGACTTCTTGCCCCAGACGTTGCCATGCCTTCGGTGAGCGCAGTTCGTCCACACACGTCACGTCTCTTCTACCTTAGGGTCAACGACCCCGAGCTAAGCTATGCGGCAAAGCTCAGGGTGCTGCGCATAGAAGCGGCACTCAATGCAGCCCTTCTCGCGTCGGCGTTCTTCGAGAACGCGGATGACGTGCCCACAGGCGAGCTTGTAAGGTTTAGGCAGCGTGTGGCCGCGTCCGTGACCTCGCAGATCCCCACCATTGCCGATGGCTTGCCCACCCGCGAGGAAGAGCGTCCCAACGGCGAATGGGCGGTGCGCAAGGGCATCTCCACGGGCATCGAGCACTTCCAGGTGCCCTATCGCCTCCAGGCGAGCTTCCGCACTAACGTGGCAGACGGTGACGTTGCCCTTGTCGTGGATCTCACGCCGCCATCCATCATGCCTGCCCACGTGTGGGTGGATGACATGGGCATAGTGCCGTCAACGCCTGAGATGCGCCGCCGCGCCGCCACCGATTACAACCTGCGGATTGGCATCCTTCTGGCAGCGTGCGCATTTCGCTGCAGCCCATGCCTCCAGAGGGCATGGGTCGCTGGCACCGTAGATACGCCAAACTCCCATGACTGCTACTACTCCGTGTGCTTTGACCGCGATGGCTTCTCAAGGATTCCCCTCACGGGAAGCTTTGACCCCGTGCAGACCTACCAGAGCTTTGATGCCACAATCGCAGAGCAGGACGGCCAGCTCTCGCCCGTGAGGCAAAGCTTCTCGCTTGAGAGCGAGCGCTTCTGCCCCGCACGCCGCTACGACTCTGTCGAGCTCTCACAACGCGTCCTTGCGGACCCCTTTGCAAAGGCGCTTGGAGCCAAGCAAGTGAGCCAGCTTGGGATTGTGGAAGAGAGCAAGAGGACCGAGGTTGCGTCTCAGATTGCACGCCGCCTCTCCTCCTCTACCGAGGAGAACGTCCGCGCCATCATGGAGCTAGCCGGCAACGACGAGGACACAACCGTAAAAGACGCGGCGCGACGTTGCGTAGGTAAGCTTATCGACGGAACGCTCGCGGAGGATGACCCGCAGGCAATCCAAGACGAGTTCATCAACGGAGACGCACTCACCGTAGCAGTTGAGAAGGCCAAAGAACAGCTCTCACAGAGGGATGCCTCAGGTGCACTCTCGACAACCCTCGACGCTCTCAAACCTCTCGAGGAGGGCCATGCCTTTGAGGACGACGCCACGGTAGAGTGGCGTGCGTTTGGCAGCTATGTGGACCGCGTTCTCTACAACCGCCTGCTTTGGGACGGCTTCCACGAGACGCGGCTTGCGCCCGATGCCTACCTTGAGGCACAGCTTGTCGTCTCCGTTGCGGCACTCGCGCAAGGACAGATGTCCGTTGCCACCGAGCGCGCGCGGCGAGCCGTGGAGGTTGCTCCCATGAGCATCCACTCAAGGCTACAGCTTGCACAATGCCTTGACGCCGAGGGCCGCACAGATGACGCGATGGTTGAGGTGGGACACCTCCTCGAGCTTGCGCACGACCCAGAAGGAGTTGGACTGGGCTATTTCCGGATGGCGAGCTACGAGTGGAACCGCCAGGACGTACGCGCGGCACGAGCCTGCTACCAGCGCGCCCTCTCATTCATGCCTGGGGTGGCAACCCAGATGGCCTCGCAGCTCTCGGCAATTGTCCTTCAGCTTCAGGGGGCTGCAACCTCTAGTGAGCCCCTCTCCGAGGATCAGGTTCGCGCGGCGCTTGCAGCGAGAGACATTGCCATTGCACCCACCGAGGAGGTGTCCGACGTCTTCTTCGAAGGCATGCGGGCATCGCTTGACGCCGAGATCTTCCCCGTGGCAAGGGAGTTCATGACCATCCTGGGGCTCATGACGCACGATGACGTGTACTACGGGATGCTCCGCTCGATTGAGGACGAGCCAGATCACTAGCCGCTGTCTGCAAACAAGCCTACGAAAAGGGCCGGCTTCGCACCACGCTTGCGAACCCGGCCCCCGTTGTTGCACCGAGCCTATCTGCCTACAGGTTGTTCAGAACCGCCTTGATGCTGTTGGCATAGGACGTGTCGGTTGCCCACGTGCCACTTAGGCCCTCGACGGTATAAGACCTGCCAAAGAGCCATGTACCGTAGCGCGGATCATAGGTCTTTGAGGAGAGAGGCGCGTACCCAGCGTAGGCACGGAGGTGCTGCGCCTGTGCGAGGAATCCAATGTAGATGGCATCAGAGCCATATGAGCTGAAGTCCGCGCCGGAATTGCCAGAACCCGTAGCGCCAAGCCCGCAGAAGTTGCATTGCTCAATCTTAACGTCTCCGCCAAACTGGAGATAGCCAGTCTCGACCATGGCCTGCGCGTAGACAACCTCCGGACGAACGCCCTCGGCAACGGCGGCTTCCCAGAGCTTGTCGATGAACTCCTCGACCGTCGAGGCGCCATACGCGGAATACACGTCCGAGGGGAAGGTGGCGTTGCGCGCCTTGAGCCCAGCCTTGAGATTGCTCACGAGCTGGGCTTTCGTCACCTGAGGGTCTCCCAGGATGGGCGTGGGTTCAACAACCTCGATGGTTGCTGACTTGGTCTCGGTCTTGCCATTGGGGCCCACGACGTCCACATAGAGCGTGTAAGAGCCTGTCTTCTCAGGGATGAACGAGCCGGTAGCGTCCGAGGTCTCGGAGCCCGTCGAGAGGACCGTGGAGCCCCACTCGCCCTTCACCCAGGAGCCCTCGTAGGACCAGACGTAGTTATACGTGAAGCCAGAAGTGTCACCGGACACATCAGCGGAGAAGGTGACAGGGTATCCCCTGGCAGGTGCCGTAGTCTTGACCTTGACACCGTTGTACACAGCGGCGGCGCTTGACACCTCGACGGTGGTGGACCTGGTCTCCCTCGTGCCGTCCGGGCTCACGACGTCAACGTAGAGCGTGTAGGTGCCCGCCTTGGCGGGCGTAAAGGAACCGCTGGCATCGCTCGTGTCGGAGCCCGTCGAGAGGACCGTGGAGCCCCACTCGCCCTTGGCCCAGGAGCCGTCGAGCTGCCAGACGTAGTTGTACGTGAGGCCGGCGGTAGCGCCCGAAACGTTTGCCGAGAAGGTCACAGGGCTGCCGACAGTGGGCGATGCGGTGGTGACGGTGACTCCGTTGTAGACATGGCCATCCTTCACCTCGACGGTGGTGGACCTGGTCTCCCTCGTGCCGTCGGGGCTCACGACGTCCACGTAGAGGTTGTAGGTGCCGGCCTTGGCGGGCGTGAACGAGCCGGAGGTCTCGCTCGTGTCGGAGCCCGTCGAGAGCACGGTCGAGCCCCAGTCGCCCTTGGCCCAGGAGCCGTCGAGCTGCCAGACGTAGTTGTACGTGAGACCGGCGGTGCAGCCACCAAGGTTTGCCGAGAAGGTCACGGGACTGCCAACCACAGGCGATGCGGTGGAGACGGTGACTCCGTTGTAGACATGGCCATCCTTCACCTCGACGGTGGTGGACCTGGTCTCCCTCGTGCCGTCGGGGCTCACGACGTCCACGTAGAGGTTGTAGGTGCCGGCCTTGGCGGGCGTGAACGAGCCGGAGGTCTCGCTCGTGTCGGAGCCCGTCGAGAGCACGGTCGAGCCCCAGTCGCCCTTGGCCCAGGAGCCGTCGAGCTGCCAGACGTAGTTGTACGTGAGACCGGCGGTGCAGCCACCAAGGTTTGCCGAGAAGGTCACGGCATCGCCCACGACAGGCATATCCGTGGTGACCTTAACACCCCTATAACGATAGCCGTTCTTCACGGTGATAGTGACCATGCGCGTGGTCTTTGACGTCCCGTTGGAGCACACGTCTATGAACAGCCGATACGTGCCTGCCTCCGTTGGAGTAAAGGTGCCGGAAGCGGACGTGGTCATAGAGCCCGTGCTCTTCACGGTTGAGCCCCACGAGGACCAGTCCGGCTTAGCCCACACATAGTTATAGGTGAGGTTCTCGCCCACGCCCATGATCTTGGGCGAGTAGGTCACAGCCTCGCCAACATAGGCTTCGGTAGTCGAAACATTGATGCCCGAGACGCTCCACCAGGTGTCGGAGCTGTAGAACTGGTCGTAGATGGCGGCTCCGTCAGCTCTGCCAAAGCTCGTGAGGTAGTTGCTGTTCGAGAGCTTTGCGGAATCAGACGTGCCATCGATGAAGCCATGCTCGATGATGACGCCAAGGATGCCAGCCTTCCTCGCGTAGCGGGTGATGCCGTAGTAGTCCGCTACGGAACCGTCCTCGTAGAGCGAGGAATTCTCGCCGGAAGGATAGTCTCTCGTAATGATTCCGGCGCCGTGGACGGTAAGACCGCTGGACTGAAGCCCGGAGAGCACAAGGGCCGAGAGGGACTGCCCTGCGTAGTACAGGTCCTGGTTGTAGCTCGAGGAGTTGGTGGACTCCACCTCGGCTCCCCTGCCGCCGCCGGCGTTGATGTGGATGGAGACGATGGCGCAGCAGTTGTTCTCTACGGCGCGCTCCACGCGGTCATACACGGAGACGTACTCGTCCTGACCACGCGTGAGGTAGACCGTGACGCCACGGGACTCGAGGTAGTCCTTGCAGGCCTGGGCGATCTTCCAGGTGAGGTCGGCCTCCTTCATGCCGTTTGCAGAGGCGCCAGGGTCCGATCCACCGTGGCCAGGATCGATGGCGATGGGTCTTCCCGTTTGCTTGGCCACCGAGAGCGCCTGGGAGATGTTCGAGTACGTAGAGAGCGAACCATCTGAGCTTGCGGTGGTGTAGGTGGTGGTTGCCGCCTTGGCGGTGGATGGCACCAAGACAAGGGCTAGTACCACGCCTAGGACAAGTGAAACGCCACGTATCAGACGCACAAATCGCTGTTTCGTTTTAGCCATGATTCTCCAACGACGAACTATATGTGAGTGACAGTCTGACATAGAATCAACTTCGATACCTTAAACCTTTCAACAGAGTCAAAGAAAGACGTTCATGAGACAAACTCACAGCGAGAACCCCCTGTGGCCACCGAGCTTCTCGGCGGCCATCTTCGATTTCGACGACACGCTAGCGCTTACCCACGACCTCTGGCGGCAGGTGGACATTGCGTTCCTCAGGTCACGAGGTATCTCGTACACACCGGATGTGGGGCGAACGCTCACCATGCTGGGATTTGCGGGCGGGGCGCGCTGGTGCATCGAGCGCTATGGTCTCAAGGACACCGTGGAGGAAATCTGCGACGAGTGGAACTCCATGGGCCGCGCGCTCTATGCTACACAGGTGCGGCTGAGGCAGGGCGCAGAGGAATACCTCGCCGCTCTGAGGAGCGCGGGCGTGCCCCTGGCACTTGCAACCACAAACGACCCGGACGTACTTGCTGCCATGAAGGCGAACGTGGACGTATACGGCCTCTTCGACGCGGTAGTCTGCGCAATAGAGGTTGGCTGCGGCAAGGATCATCCGGACATCTATCTAGAAGCGGCAAAGCGCATCTCTGCGAAGCCCGGGGACTGCATGGTCTTTGAGGATCTTCTCCAGGGAATCTGCTCCGCCAAGCGTGCGGGAATGAAAACCTGCGCCGTCCTGAGCAACAACCCCCTGCAAGACGAGCGAGAGGTTGTTGGCGCCTCCGACTGTGCAATAGCAAACTGGCGAGAAGCCCTGGGGACCGAGAAGTAGCGCCACTTTTTTGTGAGCGGCATGCGTAGGACCGGAAGCGGCCATTGATTACCACTTGAGGATTTATGCGCTATCCCCAGAACCGTTGGGGTAATATAGCACCCGTGGCTGTTGGGGCCACAAGGTATCGCGCGAGAGCGCAGCTTTTTGTCCTGCGGGGCAAAGAAAGAAAGGCACGACATGGCAAAGGGTACTGTTAAGTGGTTCAACCCCGACAAGGGCTATGGCTTCATCTCTCGTGAGGATGGCGACGATCTGTTCGTCCACTACTCCGAGATTCAGATGGACGGCTTCAAGACCCTGGACGAGGGCCAGGCTGTCGAGTTTGACATCACCACCGGCCAGAACGGCAAGCTCCAGGCTTCCAACGTCCGCAAGATCTAGCTCATAGCCCAGCGCATACCCCGTGTGGGGATTTGTGGGACTTGGCTCCCCTGCCGTCTGGCAGGGGAGTTTTTTTGAGTAAGCCCTCAATACACCCGCGCGAGCGCCGTACTGCTATACCATGGGACGGCAATCGCAGAAAATAAGGACGAGAGGAAAGGCGACCTGTGAGAGTTCTCGCCATAGTACCCGCCTACAACGAGGAAGAATGCCTCGCGAACACCGTGCAGGAGCTAACCCAAACCTGTCCAGATGTTGACTATCTCGTCGTCAATGATGGTTCGAGTGATGCCACCCCCCGCATTTGCGATGAGCTAGCCTTGAGCCACATTGATTTGCCGGTAAACTGCGGGCTTACCTCCGCCGTCAAGGCCGGGATGAAGTACGCCATGCGCCACAACTACGACGCGGCCGTGCAGATTGACTCAGACGGGCAGCACATACCCAGCTACATTCCCACCATGGCCAAGACCATGCAGAACGAGGGTGCCGACATCGTGATTGCCTCGCGTAACCTCGCAGGAGGCGGCGCCGTGGGCGCACGCGGAGCCGGCGCCAAGCTCATCACCGCAATAATTCGGCAGACCACCGGGGCGACCATAACCGATCCCACTTCGGGCATGCGCATGTACAACCGCGCGATGATCGAGAAGCTTGCGCGCGGCTTTGACCTCGCACCAGAACCAGACACCTTAGCCTTGCTCATTCGCAGGGGCGCCAAGGTGGTCGAGGTGCCCGCCGAGATGCGCGAGCGTCAGGGCGGCACAAGCTACCTGCACTTCATGTCCTCTATCTCCTATATGGCACGCACGTGCCTTTCCATCCTGCTCTTCCAATGGTTTAGATAGGACCAGCCATGTCCATCGTTCTCCGCATAGTCCTCATCTTCGGTGCTCTCTTTGCGCTCTCTATCGTTGTGCGCAAGGTAAAGAAGTCAAAGATCCGCATCGCCGACTCGGTCTACTGGGTCTGCGCTGCGGTGCTTCTGCTTATTCTGGCAATCTTCCCACGGATTGCGTTCTTCTTCTCGGACCTCCTGGGCTTCCTCTCGCCCAGCAACTTCGTCTTCCTTGTGGTCATTGCGCTCATGCTGCTCAAGCTCTTCAACCTTGCCTGCGATGTCTCGCGTCTCTCCGACAAGGTCGAGCAGCTCTCCCAGGAGCTCGCACTCGAAAAGAAAGAGTTTGGGGATAACGACGAGGGCAAGAACTAGCTCGGCAAGAAAAGCGCAGCCCTACTCCTCCATCACGTTTACTCCGTCCCCAAAGTCAAGCACACGGGGAAGGTGCGTGTAACGGTTCTCAGCAGGAGGAAGCTCGAGGTAGTTGCCATAGAGTGTGCGCAGGTAGGTCTCGCAGTCATGCGGCGCCTTCAATGTCAGGCCGTCAAAGGCAATGTCCCTTGTAGGGAAGAGCGTTTCCGAGTCATGTACTCCGTCAAGCGGATACGTCGCGTTGAACCAACGCCCTGATGTCTCTATGGGCTGTGCCGCCTCAAGGAGCTGTTGAGAGAGCTCTTGCGGCTTCCAGACATGTGCAATCGTGTGATGGAGCATGGAGCACGCCTTGGCCTTGAGACCCCGAAGCGATGTGTCTGCGGGAATCTTGGGATGGGCAATGCCATGGAGATAGCTCATGCGTTGGAGCCTCAGGCATGTTGCCTTCTGGTCACGAGCCCGTGCAGAGTCCTTCTCCTCGCAGAAGTACGGGAAGACATCGAGAAAAATGGCCTGGTTGCAGCCCGCCTCCATAGAGACCTCGTCTATGAAGCGCGTGCCATCGAGAAACACCTTGACCCAGAGCGACGTGAGGCCCGGCGTATTCTCGCACGTCGCAAGGGAGTAGCCTGCGGGTAGAGCCTTGGGGGCAAGCTCGCAGAAGCGCTGGTAGTCCTCATAGGGCATGCCAATATCCGTGTCATCGTCCCAGGGAATGAATCCACCGTGGCGCACGGCACCCAGACAGGTCCCCGAGTCGATGAAATACTCGATGCCGTTCTCTCGACAGAGCGCGTCCACGACCCTCAGGATGTCCCGTTCGGCATCCTGCAAGCGCTCTAGGGCACCCTCAGGGTATGGACACATCTCACCCATCTTCTTCCTTCCCTCGTAATGAGACAAAGGGACAGTCCCTTTGTCTCATTCCTCTCCCCTCGTAGACCTATCGCCCTGCTCGGTGGACTCTCTTTCCTCTTTGTCAGTGAGACAAAGGGACTGTCCCTTTGTCTCATTCAGCCTCTTGCAGTCGCGCACAAAGAACGCGACCAGGGAGAGGACGGCCAGGAGGTAGGACCCCACACCAACCCAGCTTACGCCGTTCATGCCAAAGAGGTCCACCACGGGGATGGTGACCACGAGCGAGACCACAGTGGCAACAACGTTACCGAGAAAGCTCGCTTTGTAATCCCTAAGAGAAAGGAGTAGATCATTCATGAACCACGCGAAGGCGGTCACAAAGGTGCAGAGCACGGCTGGCCCCAGGAGGTAGCTGTACTCCACAATCTCCTGGCCGTAGAGCAGGCCAAGCACCCACTTTCCAAAGAGAAGGATGAGCGCTGAGAAGACCACCGTGATGCCCACGATGCCCTGGACGGTGCGCTTGAAGAGCTTGAGCGCCGAAGCTTTGTCATCCTTGAAGCGCTGCGCGAACTCTCCCATGAGGGGGCTATAGATGTACGAGGCGCCCATCTGGACAATGGCGGCAGGGGAAGCCACGGAAGAGTAGATGCCCAGTGCCGCCGTGCTCACGCTGGCAGCGAGATACTGCTTGGGCACGGTGAGGACGGCGCTTGAGCATACCTGCGCTATGACCAGCGGTAGGAGCGTGGCGAGCGTGCGGGCAGCGGAGCGTAGATCGATGACGGGCTTGATCGACTCGAAGCCAGAAGCCCGTGGCATGTCGTAGAGAAAGCAAATCGCCAGGGTCGAGACAGCCATGGAAATGCAGGCAAGCACCAGAGAATCGCTAAACCACAGCACAACCGAGAAGAGCGCCAGGTTTGAGATGCCCTGCATCATGTAGGAGCGACCAATGTAGTCCATGCGAAGGTGCCGCTGGTCTATGGCGTGGAGACCCTCGATGAAGTTTGCGGCAAGCGACGCCACCAGGTAGGCGACGATTGCAGGCACGGCATCCAGCGAGCACGTGAGAAACGCATACGCAACGCCAACCACAAACGCCAAGGCGCTCGTGAGAAGGCGCAACCCCACATACTCGCCGGAGCTGTGCTCGCCACGAACATCTGTTACCTGCACCGTTCGCAGGCGGAAGTCGGCGAATGGTGCCACGAGGTTCGAGACGGACATGGCCAACGAGAGCGCGCCCGCCGCGTCAAAGCCATGCGAGAGCCGCACCACGGCAATGGTGATGAGATAGTTGCAGCCCAGCCTCACGATGGAGCCGGCGGAGTTCCAAGCGATGTTCTTCTTGAGCGAGAGACCCTCAGCCATTGGCCTTCTTCCCTCCAAATATGGTGTGATAGGCAATGCTTGCGGGAAGCTCGCACAAGACGCCAATAACCTTGCTGGGAGCCTTCGAGAGACCGCCCCTCTCCCCTGACATGCGACAGCCAACTAGATAGAGCGTGGTCTCCCGGAACTTGCCGACGAGGGTCTGCGAGCGCTGAGCGCAGTAGAGCTTGTGCTTGCGGTAGCCAATGGGGTTCTCGCGCGCGTTCTTTGCAAAGTTCTGGGTAAGGCCGTCGGGAAGGTAGTGACAAATGGTGAGGATGGTATTGTCCGTCCTCATGAGATAGTGCTCGTCAAGGCGGTAGTAGACGGAGGTCTCCGCGATGAACTTCTCCCCAGGGGCAACGTCGTACGGGTACTTGCGCAGCACCTCGGTCTTGTGGATGAGCGAGGTGTCTCCGGCAAAGTGGTATTTCTCGAATAGGTCCCAGTACTTGACCTCGGTGAGACCTTTGGGAATCCAGGTGACCATGGGAGTATGCTCGTCAGTTCCCCTGAGCGCCACGATGCCGGCGATGCGGTTGTCTTCGCGAATCGCTGCATAGTCCTCGACTATGCGCGCGACGGCACCAGGAACCAGGTGGTCGTCAGAGTCAACGCAGAAGAAGAGGGGGCTCTCGCAAAGCTCGACGCCCGTGTTGATCGCCCGGGGCTTTCCGCCGTTCTCCTTCTTGACGTAGGTGATGTCGACCTTGCCCTCCCGCTTCCAGGAAGCGACGAGCGAAGCGGTGTCATCGGTGGAGCCGTCGTCAACGATAAGCCACGTGAAGTCCTGCGATGTCTGCGAGACAAGACTCTCGTAGAGCGCCGGAAGAATGTAGGCGCGGTTATAGGTTGGTGTGAACACACAAACTGTTTTCATGAGGATGCTCCGGTCGGATGACAAAATGCAGCAGGCGGCCCGCACGGGCATCTGGTTATTGTTGCATTGGCAGCCCCATGCAGGAGGCACGACGCCCACCAAGCGAAAAATAACCAGAGAGTGCCCTCGGCCAGCCTCATCCTACTTAATACAGAGCTTACAATCTATCAGATAATGACAAGTAACCTGAACGGGGACAGGATGGAAGAAAATCGCATTGGCGCCGCCGAGATGAAAGCCATAGAGCTTGACATTATGCGAGAGCTCTACCGTGTGTGCCACGAGGAAGGCCTGAGATGCGTCATGGCCTATGGAACGCTCTTGGGCGCCATACGGCACCATGGCTTCATCCCCTGGGACGATGATATCGACCTTATTATGCCGCGAGAGGACTACGAGCGCCTGCCAGAAGTATTTGCCAAACGCTCGTCCAAGCCGTACTACAAGATCATCTGGTATCGCGACCGCTCTTCCATCTATCCCTTCATCAAGGTAGTGGATACACGCACCGAGGTGATTGAGCATTACGTCGACGAGCGATGGTGCCGTACGGGTGTATGGGTGGACGTATTCCCTGTCGATGGCATTGGACAAAGCGACAAGCCCTTTGACGAGGTAGCCAAGCTCAGGCATAAGTACGATTACCTAACCGCCAATGTCCACGAGGGCTCCTCAACCATTAACCTATTGGGAAAACGGGTGCTCAAGGCCATCATGCCCAAGGAGGACATCTATCTGATCGCCCAGCAGATAGATGACATCGCCCGTGCGACTCCCCTCGCGGGAAGCAAGGAGGTTGCCCAAATTGCCTGGCCTTTTGGGTCAAGTGAGCGCATGCCCAGCTCCATTATCTTCGACACCTGCCTCTACGACTTCGAGGGCGAGCAGTTCGACGGACCGAGAGACTATGACCTTTGCCTCACGCGCTGGTATGGCGACTACATGACCCCGCCCCCCGAGGACCAGCGCATGCCTCACTACGTGGACGCCCGCTGGCTTTAACCCCTACGACTGGTGGCGGAGGCTCGAATGCTGCCGGAGACGAAAAGCGATAGCCAACAGTCGCGCCGTGCCCCAGAAACCAAGAACGCGATAGGCAAGAAAGGCAAGGTGAACAGCAGGGTCATCGTCAGCAGCAAGGAGAAGGGGCGCATGGGCGCACATCGCAAGGGAGGTGCGGTCGTCCTTGCGGCATTCCCCCAGCGACGCCGCCTGGCCCATCCACACTATGAAGGGGTAGGCAAGGAAGGTGCGGATGGAGCGAGCCTCGCAACCAGTTAAACCCAGCTCGTCAATGGCTGCAACGTGCTTCTCGACAACTTTTGCCAGGTCATCGATCATGCTGCGAGTGATGGGCTTCGATGTCTGCGCGTAGGTGGTTCCCTTTCGGTAGCAGTAGAAGGGATCGTCAAGCCAGCCCACGCTCTGGGCGTGTTCGAGGACGCTAGCAGACCAATCAGTGTCTTCGTTGCGCATCCCCTCGGGGAACACGATACCGTATTCTCGCACCAGGCTCGTCCGCACCACCTTGTTCCACACAGTGCGAGCCATGAGTCCTTTTGAGATGATCTCGAGGATTGCCTCGCCCTTGCTTAGGCTGGCAACCTTCGCGGAAAGGCTGGTCTGCTTTGGGGGGATGACGATTCCCTTGGAATTATCGTACATGCAGTTGTCATGCATGAGGACATCCACGGGGCGGGCGGAGAGGCTCTGTGCCACGAGCTCGAGGCACTGGTCATCCCGGAAGAAGTCATCATTGTCGCAGAACG
Organism: Tractidigestivibacter scatoligenes; assembly: GCF_001494635.1. Classification (GTDB taxonomy): domain Bacteria; phylum Actinomycetota; class Coriobacteriia; order Coriobacteriales; family Atopobiaceae; genus Tractidigestivibacter; species Tractidigestivibacter scatoligenes. Next base: position 389,323 of record NZ_LOJF01000009.1, read on the forward strand.
TGAGATAGTCACCAGATGCCTGGGCCATACCCTCATTTCGCGCTGAGGAGGTGCCCCCGTTTGGCTTGTGAATTGCAATAACGCGCTTGTCCTCTGCTGCGAGGACGTCGCAGAGGTCACCAGAGCCATCAGTTGACCCGTCATCAACGAGAAGCACCTCAATGTCTCGATATGACTGCGAGGTGATGCTTTGCACGCATTCACGCAGATATTCCCGAGAGTTATACACAGGGATGATAATGCTTATCTTCATGGCCCACACCTAGTTTCGTTGCAAGCGGCCTATCGGAAGACGGTGACACAGGCAAGCTTCGCTGGCAGGTAGCACAGCACGGCGAGGGGAACGTTGGGGGCTTCCCTAATCCCGCCACGATGATGAGCAAGCATGCAGCCCACAAGGTAGAGCGTGGTCTCGCGACAGGCATCGTAGGGGTTTGTCGCCCTTCTCGCGCTGTCGCGCTTGTGGCGCATGTAGCCTATGGGGTTCTTCTTGGTGTTCTCGACAAAGTTCTTTGTGTAGCCATCTGGAAGGTAATGGCAGATGGTGAGCACGTGGTCATAGGTGAGCATGTCGTAGTCATCATCTATCGCGAAGAAGGCCATGGACTCGGCCACGAACTTCTCGCCAGGCGCAACATCATAGGGGTGCTGCCGCACAATGGCCGTACGATGAATGAGCGAGGTGTCACCCTTGAAGTGATACTTGTGGAGCAGGTCCCACATCTTGACCCGACTCACGCCGGCAGGCATGTGCGTTCCAAGCGGCGTTTCCTCGTCTGAGCCACGAAGCGCCACAATGCCCGCGAGCGTGGCGTCGTTGCGCGCGCCCTGCCAAACTTCTACGACCTGCTCGATTGCCGTAGGAACAAGGTAGTCATCGGAATCTACCACAAAGAAGAGCTCGTCTTTGCAATGCTCCATGCCTGTGTTGGTAGCACGCTGTTTGCCACCATTTTCCTGGCGGATGAACGTTATGGGTACCAAGCCCTCTGCCTGCCAGCCATGAACCAGCTCGGCGGTGTTGTCTGTTGACCCGTCATCAACGACAAGCCATGAAAAGTCATGCGAGGTCTGCGACACCAGGCTCTTGTAAAGCTTGGGCAGGACGTAGGCGCGGTTGTAGGTTGGCGTGAACACGCATACGGTTGCCATAGTGACAGGACTCCGATTGATTGAATGCGCGATGACTCCGCACTGAGAATTGGCTTTTGATTTTTGCACAGCGATGCAATCACGCAGTAAGGGGAGACGGAATGGAGAGAAAGCTCCAAATAAGATGAAGGAGACTGAAAAGGCGAGAGAACGCCAGGGGCCCGACGCCTAGTCCTGCTCCGCCTGCTCGAAGGCAAGCTCGAGCGCCTGCGCCGTTTGCGCCCAAGACAGGTCGCGCTCAACGTGTGCACGCAGTTTCAGCGAACGCTCGGGCGTCCAAGATGCTGAAACCCAGCGAATTCCATCGGCCATGGTTGCGGGTTCACGGTCTTTTGTAATGCATCCAAAGGTGTCGGGGCACTGGCAAAGTACCTCCCGAGCGCCACCCACATCCGGCACCACGCAAGGAACACCCCAGGCACCCGCCTCAAGCAGCGAGGTGCAAAACCCCTCCGAGCGCGTGGGGAGGCAGAAGGCGCTTGCCTGCGAGAGCAGGGCTGAGAGATCCGGATGGCTAAGGTTGCCCACGAGATAGGCGTTTGCGGGAAGGGCCCGCTCGAGCTGGGGTCGCAGCGCCCCCTCGCCTGCCAGCACGGCGACGTATCCCTCCCCCAGCTCTCGCATGGCATCGAGAAGCCGTTCGGGCCCCTTCTCGGGAGCAAGCCTGCCCACAAAGGCTACGAGCATCTTGTCCTCAGAAATGCCAAGCTCTGCGCGGAAGTCCCTCGCCGAGGCCTCGCCGCGAAACGAGCGTGCGTCAATCGCGTTGGGGATGACCAGCGATGTCGTAATGCCAAAGGTCGAAAGCCACGCTGCGCTCTTCTCGCTGATGCCGGCGAAGGTGGCCCCCAAGCTCACATCGCAGGCGGTCATGTGACGCTCCCACGCATGGGCGGCAGCATCAAGCGCGCCGCCGCGGCCAAAGGTGAGCCACGCCGAGCCATGGTCGAGAAGAACTGCAGGCAGGCTATGCTCGCGAGCAAAGCGAAGGCCCATGACAGATGTGCCATAGAAGCGAGTGTTCACAAGGACCCGGTCAACGCCAAGGCTGGATACGGCAGAGAGCAGCGAGCGCTCATTTGCACCGTGACGCGAGAGGGGAAGCCTTCCGCCCATGAGCTGAACGCTGGGCAACCGCACAACGCGTACGCCATCCGCCTGGGTCTCGACCTCCGGTGCATCATCACGCGCAGACGTCACCACACATACCCTGTCCCCACCTAAGACAAGCTGGTGAGCGAGGTTTGCGGTAAACGTCTCCACCCCTCCCACGTGAGGGAGGTACTGCGCAGAGAAGATGGCGTAGGTTCGTGACATGAATCTAGCCTAGCAGTCGTAGGCGGGATCTATCGCCTCAAGCTCACGGAACGAATCAATCTCCGTCACATCCGCAAGAGAGCACTCGCGAGCGTAAACCTTGTAGTTGTCGGCAAAGTACGTAAGGGGAGCCTCGTCCCAAAAGCGCTCCTTGCCGCCGGGCATCGCAAACGTTGCGGGAATGTCCTCTGCGAGCTTTGCGCCGTCCTCGGGCGTCCAGTACGAGATGCCAACCATCTGCCAGACGCCGCCATCGCCGCCAATGCCCAGATGGTTAATCATGCCGTTCTTTACCTTGAAGCACCAGTCATCGGAGCGCTCCATGGGAATGCCAAGGTAGTTCGAACGGTCCTGGTAACGGGTGATGAGGCTGGGATTTCTCAGGAGAAGATCAGACTCAAATACATAGGCGCTCTGGAGAAGGTCCTTGGCGGCAACCATGCTCGAGATGTTGTTCGCCTCGTTGTAGAGGGGGTTCTCGATAAATTTAATGGTGGGGTACTTGTAGAGGAGTTGGTCGAACTGCTCGCCAAGATAGCCCCTCACCACGTACACCTCGGTGATCCCCGCCGCGTAGACGGCATCGAGGATGGTGTCGATGATGCGCTTGCCGCCAACGCGAACCAACGGCTTGGGCGTGTTGAGCGTGATTGGCACCATTCGAGAGCCAAAGCCTGCAGCAATGAGCACCGCACGCTTGGCACGGAAGGGCTCGAGAGCCTCCAGGCCCTCATCAGTCACACGCCTTTCGGAAACATAGCCGAGGTCGGAAAGAGTAGAGATAGTCTCGTTCACGCTCCCCACTGACATCTTTGTCTGTGCCGCCACGGCACGCTGGGTAAGCGGCGCAGGAGCCGTGGCCATGGTCGAGAGAACGAGAAACTCCTTGTGCGTCATAGCTAAAGTACCTCCACTTGGTTACTAGATGGCTGTCTGTTGGGCATGGCGGTAGCGCTTGACGAAAGCCACGACCGCCTTCTCAACAACGTTTGTGAAAAGGATGAGAACAGCAACAAAGGCAGAACACTCCACCAGGCGCTGGGCATCGAGGTCGGTCACCAGGAGCGCGAGCGGCATGTCAAGCGTGGTTGAAAGGAAAGAGACCGCAGAGATGGTAACCATGCAGTTGACGAAAAAGAACGAGAACATCTCGGCGATGGTGTCGGCAGTCGCCGGGACGAGGACATCCAACACGATGCGCACGCGTCCCACGCCCATGGTCTGGCCAACCGCCTCAAGGTTTTTGTTCACCTTGGAGAGCGAGTTGTAGGCCATAAGATACGGGGACGCGATGAAGTGCACCAGGTTCACCAGAATGAGGATGGCAAACGTCCCATATATGGGAGAGTCCTTAAACGCAAGGGAAAAGGAGAGACCCAGGACAATGCCCGGAACGGCGAGCGTGGTCACCGATGCCAAGTGAAGAAGACGAGCAGAAACACCACCGACGCGTGCCGTGATGTAGGCAACGAGATACGCGACGATGGTCCCCAAGATAGACACCACGAGCGCTATGAAAAGCGAGTTCACCCAGTATGAACCCGCCCCCATGGTGAACGCACGCCCCACGTTTGCAAGGGTTGGCGTGAGATCGAGTGGGTACTTCGTCACAAACGAGACCATGCAGAAGGTTGCGATGGGGAGCAGCAAGGCAAGTGTCACCAGTACCGCGGCGACATAACCCAAAGCATCTCTAACGGGTCTCCGCTTATTATCGAATCCACGCGACACGTAACGTGCGCTAGCGTTATCCCGTGCCAGCACGTCGACGAGAAAATCGATGACTGCGGGGACGAGCAGGACAAATCCGATGGCGGCGCCGGCGTCAAAGTCGAGAAGCCCCACCGCGTTCTGGTACATGAGCACGGGAAGCGTCGTAACCTTGCCGCCCACCATGAGCGGTACGCCATAGTCGGTAATTACTAGTGCGAAGGTCGCGAACACAGCGGATACAAGCGGCTTTCTCAAAAACGGAAGCGTGATGTGCGCAAACTGGCTGCCCTTGGGAATGCCCAATACATCGGCGGCCTGATAGGGCGTGGCGTCTTCATAGCGCATCACGTCGTAGAGCATGAGGAAAGCCGGTGGAAACGAGTAGAGAAACGACCCCATCACGATGCCCGGATAGCCGTAAATCGACCACGAGCCATGCAAGAGATTCGTGAGTATGCCGTTTGACCCCAGGAGATACACCAGGCTCATGCCGTGAGCCAGCGAGGGGACAAGCATGGGAACCGTGAGCAGAACGGCAAAGACGCCCTTTCCATGTATCGCGGTCCTGCAGAGCACCCACGACATTAGGAGCGCCGCAAGCACAGAGATGACCGTGGTGAGGGCTGCCACCACAAGGGAGTTGACGCAGGCGGTTGCAAAAGCTGGGGTCCCAAAGACCTCCCGCACCTGTGGGTCTGCCAGGCGGGAGAACATCCCAACGAGGGGGAATGCCACAGCAAGCAGGAAGAATAGAAGAAGTGCAATCTCGAGGACCCTCGTGCCGTGTGAGGTGTTGTAGCGAGTCATTCTGCCTCCTACCTCAACGGCGAGGCGAACCTCGCGAGCGAGTCATACTTGGCCTTGAGGTTGCTCACCACAAAGTCACGAACATAGCCATCGGCAGGGTTCTCGACGATCCTCAACGGTTCGTCAAGCTGGTGGATGGAACCCTCCCCCATCACCATAACGCGGTCTGCCAGCGCAAAAGCCTCTTCCTGGTCATGCGTGATAAAGACCATCGTGGTCCCGTGGTCTCGCTGGATTTTCTTGAGCTGCGAGCGCAGCGCCAGCCGTGCGTCCGCATCGAGCCCGCTTGTAGGCTCGTCAAAGAGGATGACCTCGGGGCTCAGCGCGAGCGTTCGCGCTATGGACACGCGCTGCATCTGGCCGCCAGAGAGTCCCGCAACTGGCTTGTTGGCGTAGTCGGCCATGCCAAGACTCGCGAGCGCCTCGAGCGCGATCTTGGTACGGCACTCGCGTCTGGTTGGGTCGAAGCGCAACGCATACTCAACGTTTCCCAGCACGGTCATGTTCTCGAAGAGCGCATAGTCCTGAAAGACTATCCCCATGTGACGCTTGCTAGGAGCAGCGTCCGTGATGTCTTTGCCGTCGAGAAGAACGCAGCCTGCGTCAGGGTGCTCAAGACCAATGAGAATGCGCAGGATGGTCGACTTTCCGCAGCCCGAGGGCCCCAGTATCGAGAGGAACTCTCCCCGCAGCACGTCGAAACTTATTCCATGGAGCACCTCGCGGCCGTCGAAGGACTTCGCAATGCCGTGGGCGGAGAGCTTGGGCGCTGCGTTTGAATCGGTATTTTGTCCAGTCATCGCAATCAGTGGCTCCATCTCTCCAGCAGACGCATCTTCTCGTCCACATCGGTGATGCCGGTCATGTCGGCATAGGTGATGTCCTTCGGGTAGTTGGGAATCTCGGGCGTCACGCCTACCAGGACCTGATCGGGCACGTATGTTTCGTTGTCAATGCGCACGCCTTCGGTGCAGAGCCACCCAAAAACGTCGTGGACTGCTTGGCGGCTGGAACGGCCTTGAACGATTCCCGAGCCGTAGACATCCCAAGGAGACCCCTCCTCAAAGAAGTGAACGGAAAGCGGGGCACCGTCGTTAATCTCGGAAACCGCATGGTAGGTCATGCCAAAACCCACGCCCGCCTCGCCTTGTACCAGCGCGTTAACGGGACCGGAGCCCGACGAGGTGAACTGGTAGACGTTCTCCGCCAGCGCATCGAAGTAGTCGAATGCGGCGTCCTCGCCCCACGCGTTGACGAGGCTCTTTAGGAAGTTGTAACCCGTGCCCGAGGTCTTGGGGTTAGGCATGCAGACTACACCGGCATACATGGGATCAAGAAGATCCTGGTACGAGGTGGGAGTAGGTATGCCATGCTCCGAAAGAACGTCATCATTCGTGGCAATGCAAGCGCTCTCGCGGGAGAAGGGAAAGTAACGGTCATCCGGATCGCGAAGGTCCTCGCAGAAAATTGATTCGTCAAAATCAGAAAGGACTTCAAGGCTGTCGGATACCTGGTTGATGTAGCCGCCCTCGAGGTCCATCACTATGTCCGCCTCCGTTGAGGTGCCCTCCATGCGTAGTCGGGCGGCACAGTTTCCTGTGGTAATGTAGTGCATGCGGATGTCGTAGGATGGAAAAACCTCACGCAGGGCGGTCATCTGTGTCTCGTTGCGAATGCCTTCGCCACACGAGTAGATAACAACCGAGTTGCTCGATGTCCCTCCCGCGCCCGCCATGGCTCCTAGACCAAGGCAAGCGGCGGCGCCACCGGTCAGCGCAAGGAAACCCCTACGAGAGATTCCCGGGGTAGCGTTGCCTTTGTGAACGCGTCCCGCCATACTGCCACCGCCAAGCGTTTGTCATGAACACATCAACTGCGTGTAAGGAAGTTGTCGTGTTCATACTACACGCATGCGCGAGGAGCATGAACGGCATATGCAAAAAGGACACAGGATGCCTGGGCTTTTGCGAGCTGCCCCGCAGTCGTAGGGACAGTTACGAAGCCTCACGCTCGCCTCTTGGCTCGACGCCCTCGTACCAGGAGAGCACGCGGTCCACGTTGTCCTGCGCGTAGCGGTAGTAGATGAGAAGCCACTCGCCTACGTTGTCACCCTCGACTTCCTTCTCGAGGGACCACACATACCAGCACCAGCCCGCAAAGACCACATAGCTCCAGAAGTGGCGACGCTCGCGGATGGTTGGCGTGTGTCCAAAGTAGTCGCGCAAGGCCTCCTCTGCCTCCGCGTTGGAGAGCTCGCAGCACACCGTGAAGGTGCCAAAGTCGCTTGCCTCGTCAGACATCCCGGCATACTCCCAGTCGATGAGGCTGTACTCGTCCTGCTCGTCAATGAGGAAGTTAAGGTAGAAAAAGTCGTTGTGCGAGACGCAGCATGGGAATCCGTCCTTCTCGGCGAGTTCCTTGAGCCGCAGGACCTTCTCTTTGAGCTCGTTGTACCCCGGGATCTCGATGGGCCCGCGCTCTGCGAGGAGCCTCTCGTACCCAAGGCCCTCCTCGACAAAGTCAAAGCTTCGGCTGAGCGTGGCGCCGCTCTCGTGAAGCTTGCGGCACATCTCCATGGCGCGCTTAAGCTGCACGTGGTCATGCGGGTCAAGGGGACGGGCGTTGCTCACAAACCGCGAGATCTTCCATCCTTGTCGCTGGTCCTCGTAGATAAAGGTGTTGTCGAGCCCAAGGTCACGCGCGAGGCGAAGCCCCGCCTCCTCGGCAGCGCGGTCGACCATCTTCTCGGTGCCAAGGCCAGGATGACGGTACACGTACTCCCGCTCGTCCGCGCCTTCGCCCACCGAGAAGTGGCACGAGAGGTTGGTGAGGCCCTGCTTCAAGGGATAGAAGCTGTGGATCTGAGACTTCTCGCATCCAAGGACCGAGACGATGTTTTCAAAGATGTTAGAGTCAACGTTCTCGATGAAGGCAGGGTCAAAGCCACTCACCTGATCGAGGGTGTCAAACTCATGGATTGATGCGCCGGGGTAGTGACGCGCAACCATGCGCAGCTCATTCGTGTGGGACCGGAATATATCCTCCCAGAGCATGTCTGCGGTCTCGAGCTTGCGCACGGCAGCATCCAAGATGGGAACGAACGCCGTGGAGAAAGCCCGGTCGAAATAGGCATGTCCGAGCATCGTCCAAGCATCAGCGCCACCCACGCTCACCTCGGTGATTCGCCCACCCGAGCCTGTAGACACGCACCACTCGTCTGTATGACCACTCACATATTGCGTGGCGTAATAGGCCTCGTAGACGTAGTGCTCGAAGGGGTTCTCCTCGAAGTAGTCATCCGACGAGCACACGTAGGTGTTGTCTAGGCGATCTCGCACAAGCCATAGCGTGTAGTTGTTGTTCCTCGTGGCGTACTGTGGGTTTACCTTGATATGAACGCCAAACTTGCTTGCAAGGTAGAAGAAGTACTCCTTCTTATAGCCAACCACAACGGTAATGTCAGTGACGCCCGCCTCTTGGAGCTGGCGAATCTGGCGCTCGATAAGGACCTCGCCGCGAACTCGGAGGAGGCCCTTGGGCTTCTCGTAGGAGATGGGGGCAAGGCGAGAGGAGAGGCCAGCGGCCATGATGATGGCGTTTCCCACCTCGTAGGGCTTGAGCGACTTAAGGCCATCGATGCTAAGAAGCCCGTCCTCAACCAGACCTGCCTCCTCGGCATCGTGAAGCACTGAATTTACGGTTCCAAGGGAAAGGCCGGAGGCGGCACTGAGCTGACGTTGCGTCATACGAGCATCAGACTGCGCAAGGGCGGCAAGAACTTTGAACATGCTTCTTGAAAGTGCCATACGACCTCCGACACCTGTAAGCTTTTGTTAAGCTTCAGTATGCCAAAGGTAAGCTGAATGTTCAACAAAAATAATATTGACGCTATAGATTGAACACCTCAGAGATTTGTTGCTGCTGGCTCTCTCTATGCATCCTCTTCGGTGCTTCCAAAGAGCTCGGCGTCAAGCGAGGCAAGCTCCTCCGGAGGAGTCGCCGGGTCGCAGCCAAAGCTCTCGCCAACCGCCTGGGACTGAAGACGCCGCAGGCCAGCAAGGTCCTCCTCGCCATGCTCTTCGTACACGCGCGAGACGCGGTCAAGCGCGTAGCAGACGTAAGACGCCACCGAGTCTCCCATGCCAGAGAGCACGAGCATGGTAACGAGTGAGTCCGGCGAGAGCGCCATGGCGGTCTGGGCGTCAAGGTCGATGAGGTCTGCAACCTGCTGCTCAACTGCCCGGCAAGAGGCAGGGTCGCCCTTCTCGACGGCAAGTCTAAGCGCCCTTGTCACCGCCTCGACGAACTGCGAGATAAGCTCGGTGATGTAGTCCCTCTCAAGCATGGTGCCATCCTCTCTGCATACGCTTCTGCGACCATGATTCTAGCGCTGGGGCGGAAGCGGCATCCCCAGGTGCTCGAAGGCGGCAGGGGTTGCCTGACGTCCCTGCGGCGTGCGCACGATGAGTCCTCGCTGGAGCAGGTACGGCTCGTAGACGTCCTCGAGGGTAGAGGGGTCCTCCCCCACCGCAGAGGCAATGGTGGTAAGACCCACGGGTCGACCCCTGAAGGTGCTCGTGAGCGCCGTAAGGATCTTCTTGTCCATCCAGTCAAGGCCCATCTCGTCTATCTCGAAGAACGAGAGCGCCTCGGCAGCAACCTCCCATGTTATGACGCCGCCAGCCCTCACCTGCGCGTAGTCGCGGACACGTTTTAGCAGCCGGTTGGCAAGGCGCGGCGTGCCACGAGAGCGCGAGGCTATCTCGGCAGCACCCTGCTCGTCTATCTCGACACCAAGGATGGCGGCCGAACGTTGGACAATGTGCTTGAGCTCATCGACGGTGTAGTAGTCCAGGCGATACGAGATGCCAAAGCGGTCGCGAAGCGGGCCGGTGAGAAGCCCCGTGCGCGTAGTTGCGCCAATGAGCGTGAAGTGCGGGACATCGAGGCGAATGGAGCGCGCGGCCGGTCCCTTGCCAATGACAATATCAAGGAAGAAGTCCTCCATAGCGGGATAGAGGACCTCCTCGACCTGGTGGTTGAGGCGGTGGATCTCGTCCACAAAGAGGACGTCACCCTCTTCGAGGTTGGTAAGAATGGCGGCAAGGTCGCCCGTGCGCGCAATGGCGGGCCCGGAGGTGGTGCGAAGGCGCGCGCCCATCTCGTTGGCAACCACGTTGGCAAGCGTTGTCTTTCCCAAACCCGGAGGGCCAGAGAAGAGCACGTGGTCAAGCGTCTCATGGCGGTCCTTGGCGGCGGCAATGAGCACGCGAAGGTTATCGCGAACCCGCTCCTGGCCACAGTACTCGTCCAGCGTGGTGGGACGGAGGCTGCGGTCCACCTCGAGGTCATCCGCCGTGAGCTCCCCCGTCACGGGACGAGGCCCTCCGTGGCCATGGCCAGAGCCCGGCACGTCGTCGAAGAGGTCTTCCTCTTGTGCCTCCCACGTCACAGGTTGCCTCCAAGCCTCTTAAGCGCAAACTGGATGGCCTTCTCGACCGTCACGGCACCAGCCTCCTCATGCCCGTCAAGGGCAAGCTCGGCTTCCTGCGGCGAGAACCCCATGGAGAGGAGCGCGGCCGTTGCCTCGTCGGTAACGGACTGGGCGGTGTCGGGCACCTTGGACTGACGTGCCTCAGGCTCGCTCATGCCCACAAGACCGCGCAAGGTAGCGTCCTTGGCAAAGACATCCTGAAGCTCAACAAGGAGCCGCTGCGCCTTCTTGCGGCCCACGCCAGGCACCTGCGCCATGCGGCCCTCGTCCTGAAGGGTAACGATGGTGGCAAGCGTTGCCGGCGAAAACGTGGAGAGCACTGCAAGCGCAAGCTTTGGCCCCACGCCGGATACGGCTACGAGTTTGTCAAACACGGCACGTTCCTCGCGCGTGGCGAAGCCATAGAGCTCTACCGAGTTCTCTTTCACGAGCATGCGCGTGAGCACGGTGACGCCAGCCTCGCCCACCGCCGGCAGCGATGCCGCCGTAGTAGCCGAGACGCCAAGCTCGTAGCCAACGCCCCCAACGTCGATGACCACATGAGAGGGCAGCACCTCGACAAGAGTACCTGTGAGCTGCACGATCATTGGGTGTTCCTCCTGCTCTGCCGCACGTGACCCAAGGGCGACGCCTCCCCGCGGGTCCCAGCAAGACGCGCTGCCGTTGCTGCCGCCGTAACGCCGCGCGCCGTGGCGGCATCAAGCTCTTCCTGCGCCCTCTCCTGCTCGAAGACCTGAACCGCCGCCCCTTCGCGCGTGAGTCGCTGCGTGCGCGTGAGGTTGGCGTGACAAATGGCTGCAGCAAGGGCGTCCGCACAGTGGTCCGGGCGCGGGTCGTGATCAAGGGCGAGTATGCTCCTCACCATGAAGATAACCTGGCGCTTGTCCGCAGACCCAGTACCCACAACTGCCTGCTTAATCTGCATGGGGGTGTACTCCCCTAGCTCAAGCCCAGCCTCTGCCGCTGCAACAAGAGCCGCACCACGCGCGTGCGCCGTAGCGAGAGCCGAGCGGGAGTTCTCACCAAAGAAGATCTTCTCGATGGCAAGCTGACTGGGCGTATAGGTCTCTATAGCCTTGGAGATGCCCTCGTAAATCTTGCCCAGGCGGCGGTCGATAGATTCCGAAGACGAGGTGGAGACGCAGCCATATGCGCGCGCCCTGCACACAGGGCCACGGGTCTCGACTACTCCCCAGCCAGTGTTGGCAAGGCCGGGGTCAATGCCCAGGATAATCACGAGAAGCACCTCCTCCACCGTATGAAGATGGTTAGAACGTTCGTTCTATTCTAGCATACCGTGCGCCCGTGGGAAGTGCGGGCTAGTTCTCTGAGAAGGTCCTCCATATGGAGCTGTCACCAGGCGTTCCACCCGGTCCAGGTCGACCACCCTGCCCATGCCTGCCGGAACGCCCCTCGGGCTGGTCGGCGGCAAGGCCTCCCGTAAGCGAGAAGTCTCGGAGGAGGTTGAGTATGTCGCGCATGTCTTTCTCGCGATCCCTAGGCGTTGCAGGAACGCCGGCCTCCTCTCCGCCTTGCTGCCCCTTGCTGGCGTCATGTGACCCCGCAACACTGCCCAGCTCTTCTGTCGCCTGGGCAATTGCCTCGTCGAGGTCGTCACCAAGCGAGATGGTTCCGCCAATGCCCTCGCCTGCACGCTCTGCCTTTGTGCGCGCGCGATCGCGCCACATCATGCCAAGCGGCCATGCAACGTCCTCGAGTGTCCGCGACGAGGCAACGATGACAGGTCCGCATGACATCCGTGCGGGCTCGCATGAGGCAAGGCGATCGAGTATCGCGGAAACCACCTGCGGGTGACCCCCATCGTCCACAATGTCAGACAGGGGGCGCCCCCATTCGATGTGGCTTGCGAGCACGTAGTCGACAAAGTCAAGGCGAGACTCTGCCGTGAGACCGCACTCCTCGATGCCCGGGATGGCGGGCACCTCGAAAGCGTGCCGAGAGGTGCGCGAGATAACTGGCGAGATGGTGTTTCTCATGTGCACAAGCTCGATCACGGCATAGCGGTAGACGTCGCCAAGCGGGGCAAGGCCTGCGTGCGGCATAGACCCAGGCAAGACCTCCAAGGCAAGCGCCGTCTTGTCGAGGTTCGAGAGCGGCATGGCACCCTCCTCTCTGGCAAGCGCCACGAGGTGGGCCTGCGCGAGGTCTGCCGCCAGGGCATGATCGGGCGAGAGTGCTGCCATGGGAAGCTCGCGAACCGGCAGCCTGAGGTTCTCGGCAAGCCTTCGGGCAGATGAGTCGAGCTTGTCGTCGATACCCGTTACGAGCAGCGCATGGACGTTGGTGGGCCCAAGCGCGTCGGTGGCCAAGGTGGCAACGGCACTGGAGTCCAGCGTGCCATCCACCAGCACGGCTGCCTGGGTGAAGCCCATCTGCGAGAGGGACTCGGCAAGGCCCTGTGACAACGCGTTCCAAGCGACAAGGGGGCGATCGTAAACCTCGGGATTCAGCGGATGGTCAAGAGGGCCGTCAAGCTCCGGGTCAACGTCTGCGATGAGAAGATCCTCCTCGAAGGAGGGAGACTGCGCGGCAAGCTCTCCCCACGGGGTAAGGACGAAGCTCGAGCCAGTGAACACCTGAGTGCCATAGGTGCCAAGCGAGCCCACGCCAACAATCCAGGCGTCTGTTGCCTCGGCGTCATCCATGAAACGGCCGTCCGAGACAGAGACCCCCATGGCAGATGATGGGTCGTCCATGGCAAACCCATAACCGTCAAGATAGAGCACCACGTCCACGTCGAAATCGTAGTCATCGAAGTCATTGAGGTCGTCAAAGGAGAAAGCGAGTCCAAAGTGGACGCCCCCCAGCTCGAAGACAGGAAGATCGGGCGCGGGGCCATCCTCCTCCAAGCCCTCCCCCGCGTGCTTGTCGGTCTGGCCTGTGGCCGATGAGCGCAGGAGCGCCGAGAGCTTTAGCGGGGTAAGCTCCCCGTCGTGCACGAGCATTGCCTCGGGGGCGGGCGCCCCGTCCGCATCCGAGAGTACCGGCACAATGCAGGGGCAGGGGACCTCCTCGGAGATCTTGACCAGCGCCTCCGCAAGATCAAGCAGAAGACCCTCCTGGCTGGGCGGATCGACTGGCCAAACGCCCATCAGGGCGGCGGCCGGGAACACCACGAGCTGCGCTCCCTCGTCTGCGGCCTTCTTCGCAAGCTCCACCATACGTTCTGCCGTTCGCTCGAGCTCGCCTGCCGTGGTCCTCATCTGAGCAACCGCGATCTTCATGCTTGGACCTTCCCCCTGCCAAATAAACCTGCTGGTAATTGTATCCCCGCCCTACTCGCAAATGCCACCCAGAGAGAAGCGTGCCGCCCCAGCGCTGCCGGGACGGCACGAAGAGTAACGCTGTCTGGGAGTCTGGCTCCTTAGACCTCTGCCTTCCAAAGGCCGTGGAGGTTGCAGTAGGCATAGACCGTAGCCTTACCACCCTCGCCCAGGTGGAAGCGAGCCTCGGGGGCGTCACCCGGCTTGAGGTAGCGGATGACGGTCTTGGTGCCATCGGCGAAGAGCAGCCACTCGATGTAGTGCTCGGGAGTCATGGGGTGCTCGACGGAGCCAACGCGGGCAACAAGGCGGTCACCCTCGACGGTCAGCGCAGGAACGTGCTTCTCGACGGCAGCGTCGGTGGTGTTGGCAACAAGCTCCTCCATGGGCTCACCGCAGCACACGGGCGTTGGACCGCCATCAACAATCTTCACGACGATGTTGCCACAGTGCTTGCAGCGATAGATCTTTACATCTGCCATGGGACATCCTCTCCTAGTTTTGGTGCAGCCCCGCAGGGTTGACGCCAATGCCTGCGGCCGCAGGAGCGACCGCCACTATTACTATTGTCCCCCACTGCCTGCCACTTCATGCATCCGCTTAATTGCTATCTTTAAACCTACATATAAAAGACTGCCAATAAGAAAGGGTGCGCCCCGCTACGAGGGGCGCGCCCATGAAAGGCAGCGGTACGGAGCTAGGCCACCTTCACGTGGCCGGAGCGACCGATGAGGTCGATGACCTCTGCCATGAGGACCATGTTGTGCGCATCGATGCGGGTGGGGAGCTCCATGCGCATGACGTCTCCCGTCGCGCTCTCCACGCGCAGCTCCACGCGGTCGAGGCCGGGGTAGCGGCCAAGGATCTCGCCCAGGTTGTCCATGCGGCCACGCGTGAGGAGGTTGGCGGGCATGTTAATCTCGAGCACCTTGGGCCGGTTGGTCTTGTCGTTAAGCTCGAGCGGCTCGATGGACGAGCAGATCAGCTGGTCGCCGCGGTCGCCGCGCTCCAGGCGCCCCACCACTTTGATGAAGACGTCGCCCGTGCTCTCGCCCGTCTCGGGGTCGACCTCGCCGGCAAGCGTGGCCGCGCACTCCTTGTAGGCCTTGGGGAAGACCACGAGCGTGGTCTCGGCCTCCATGTCCTCGAGGGTGACGATGGCCATGGCGTCACCCTTCTTGGTGGTCTTCTTTTGGACCGAGGTTGCCATGCCGGCAAGGCGTATGGGCTTGTCCTCGGGGACCTTGAAGCGCTCGGTGGTGGCGCCGGTGTTGGGATCGGTGTACTCCTCCGAGACCGAAAGGTCTGCGATTGTGTAGTCGCGCGCCTTGGCAAGCGCGTAGGCGTAGGGGCGCAGCGGATGGTCAGAGACGTAGATGCCCAGGACGTCGTGCTCCTGCGCGAGCTTGATGTGACGGTCCCACTCCACGCCGTCCGGCGCGGGGACCTCGTCCTGGAAGCCTGAGCCCGCCACATCGCCAAACATGTCGAACATCGAGAACTGCCCCACCGCGCGCTCCTTCTGGCGGCGCGCCGCGGCGTCGATGATGTTCTCGGGGTTGTTCTTGTCGACGAAGTGCATGAGCTGCATGCGGGTGTAGCCCGTGGAGTCGAAGGCGCCTGCCTTGATCAGAGACTCGACCACGCGACGGTTGGCCTGGGAACCGTCCACGCGCTCGCAGAAGTCGTGGAGGTTCTTGAAGGGGCCGCGGGCGTCTCGCTCGGCCATGATGCACTCGCCCACGCCCTCGCCCACGCCACGGATGCCGGCGAAGCCAAAGCGCACACCCTCGGCCGTTGCCGTGAAATCCTTGCCGGACTCGTTGATGTCAGGCGGCAGGACCTGGATGCCCTCGCGACGGCAGCTCGTGACGTAGTGCACGATCTTGTCGGTCTTGCCCATGTAGGACGTGAGGACCGAGGCCATGTACTCGCGCGGAAAGTACGCCTTGAGCCACGCGGTCTGCATGACCAGGATGGCGTAGCCGGCGGAGTGGGACTTGTTGAACGCGTAGGAGGCAAACTCAAGGACGTTCTCCCAGATCTCTTGCGCCACCTCGCGCTTGTAGCCGTTTGCGACGGCGCCGTTCATCCAGTGGTCGTAGATCGTCTCGTCCGCGCCATTGCCCTCCCAATGGAAGACTTGGTCGGTGAGCATCTTGATCTTCTTTTTGGCCACCGGCTTGCGCATGCGCGAGTCGGACTCGCCGGCCGTGAACCCTGACATCTTCATCGAGATCTGCATGACCTGCTCCTGGTAGACCATGGTGCCGTAGGTCTCCTCCAGGATCGGCTTCAGGCGGTCGTCGTAGTACGAGATCTTCTCCTGGCCGTGCATGCGCTTGATGTAGCTGTCGACCATGCCGGCGCCCAGGGGGCCCGGGCGGTACAGGGCGATAAGAGCGACGATCTGCTTGTAGGCGTTGGGCTGCATGTTCTTGATGGTGGCGGTCATGCCGGCAGACTCTACCTGGAACACGCCGGCCGTGTACCCCTTGCCGAGAAGCTCGTAGATCTTGGGGTCCGAGAAGTCGACCTTGTCCACGTCGATGTCCACACAGGTGGCGCCTGGCTTGATGCAGGCCTTGACAGCATCTGGCATACGGTCGATGTCAGAGGCGTTGGGGTAGGAGTGGCGGATGTTCGCGAGCGCCTTGTTGATGACCGTGAGCGTGCGCAGGCCCAGAAAGTCCATCTTGAGCAGGCCCATGTCCGCGACGGAGTGGCCCTCGTACTGGGTGATGGTGACGTTGCCCTTGGTGTCGAGCTTGGTGGGCACGTGGTCTGTTACAGGCGTGGGCGCGATGAGCGTTGCGCAGGCGTGGACGCCCTCGCCGCGCATAAAGCCCTCGATGGAGAGGGCGGCGTCGATGATGCGGTGGGCGTCCGGGTCCTTGTTGTAGGCCTCCTCGAAGTCCGGCGAGTATTGGTCGGGCTTTTTCTCGTTCTTGTGGAGAGCGTTGGCAAGCTGGAGCTTGGGGTCGTTCGAGAGCATCTTTGAGAGCTGCTGGCCCTTGTAGACAGGGAAGCCCAGGACGCGGTTGGCATCGTTGATGGCCTGCTTTGCCTTAATCGTCGAGTACGTGATGACCTTGCACACGTGGTCCTCGCCGTAGACGTCGCGCACGTGCTGCAGGACGTCCTGGAGGTGCTCGTCGTCGAAGTCCATGTCGATATCGGGCATCTCGGAGCGCTGCGGCGAGAGGAACCTCTCGAACATGAGGCCGTTCTCGAGCGGGTCGAAGTTCGTAATGTTCATGGCGTACGCGACGATGGCGCCGGCGGCAGAGCCACGGCCCGGGCCCACGCCGATGCCGTTGTCCTTGGCCCACTGCACGTAGTCCTGCACGATGAGGAAGTAGTTGGCAAAGCCCTTCTCGGTGATGATCTTGTACTCGTGCTCGAAGCGGTCCTTGACGTTCCAGCCACCAATGGTGAGGTCGCGCCAGTTCTCGCCGTAGCGCTTGGCAAGGCCCTTCTCGCACTCCTCGCGGAAGCGCTCGTCTGCCGTCTCGCCGGGGCGCAGGCCAGGGTATTCGGGCAGGTACATGTGGGTCCAGTCGAGCTCGTAGTTGCACTTGTCGGCAATCTCGAGCGTGGTGTCGCAGGCCTCGGGGCACCAGGAGAAGAGCTGGCGCATCTCGTCCTCGGACTTCATGTAGAACTCCGAGCCCTCCATGCGCATGCGGTTGGGGTCATCGAGGGTGGTTGCCTTGCCTATGCAGGAAAGGATGTCCTGCGTAGGGGCATCCTCGCGCGTGAGGTAGTGGAAGTCGTTGGTGGCAACAACCTTCACGCCCATCTCGTGCGCCATCTTGACCAGGTACTCGTCGAGCTTGCGATCATCCCATCCATTGCGGAAGGTGAGGCCGTGATCCTGGATCTCGATGTAGAAGTCGTCACCAAAGACATCACGGAAGGTCTCTGCCCACCTGCGTGCTCCGTCAAAGTCACCGTCCAGGATGCACTGGGGAATGATGCCCTGAACGCAGGCACTCTGGCAGATGAGGCCCTCGTGGTACTCCTTGAGCATGTCGAGCGTGGTACGCGGCCGGTAGTACATCATCTCGTGGCCGGCAGCCTTGGACATGCACTTCACCAGGTTGTGGTAGCCCGTCTCGTTCTTGGCAAGAAGGATGAGGTGGTAGCGGCGCTGCTTTGTGCCTCGTTCAATGCAGTCATCGGTGATGAAGTAGGCTTCGCAGCCAAAGATGGGCTTCACCTTGAGGCGTGGGCGGTTTGCTTGGACCGCAGCAAGGTCGTGGCCAGAGGACTCCCACACAGCCACGTCGCTTGCCCACTGGTCGTGGACGCGATCGAAATAGCTCGCGTCGTCTGCGTCTGGCTCGGGCTCCTCGAGGTCCCAGCTCTTCTTGAAACACTCGACGTCGTGGCGCCACTGCTTCATGTTGGCCTGGCCGTCGTTGTACTTGCGGCATTCCAGGTCGAGGTTGGGGATGCCAAACATGTAGCCGTGGTCCGTAAGGGCAACGGCAGGCATCCCCTCGTCAATGGCGCGCTTGACCATGCTGGGGATGGGCGTGGCGCCATCGAGGATCGAGAAGTCCGAGTGATTGTGTAGGTGAACGAATGCCATGTGTTCTCCATACCGGGTGGTGCTGTGGTGTTTGGCAAAGCATAGCAGAAGGCCGGCTGCCGACGTTTTGACCTATACCCCACCCTACCTGCGGCAATGACGTTGCCGCAGGTAGAAATCAAGCAGAGGCTCCACACGTTGTTCGGGTGGGCCGCGGCCCAGGGAAGCGCTACCCCATGCGCGGCGGGTGCACAGCGTCAAACTCGTAGGGCACCACCACGGGCTGGCCGGGAGCGTCCGCGCGGTCCAGCTCGACGCAGACAAAGCGGCAGCTCACCGAAGCAAAGCCAAGCTCCATGAGGACGTGCGCGTAGAAGTTTGCCTGCATCTCGTGGCGTCGGTGAAGAGCGCGAGCGTCCAGGCCTCGGTCGCCCGTCTTGTAGTCCACCAGAAACGCGTGGTCAGAGCCGGGGTCTGTGGAAAGAAGGTCGATGGCTCCCTCCACATAGCCGCCATAGGCGGAGTCCACGCACTGGAAGAAGGGGACCTCCGCACGCACGAGGGCATGCGAGAGCGCCTCCTTCCGCACATCCGAGCCCCACCAGCGCGCAAGCGCTCCGTCGAGCCTGCCGCCCGCACGCTCGGAGAGGTGCCAGAAGCGCTTGGTGGCCGCAATGCGCTCCGGAAGCGGGAAGCGCTGGCCCCCCTCAACCATGGCCTGGGCAAGCTCGTGGAAGGCAGACCCCAGTCCCGTGGCCTTGTCGGCGTCCCCCACCACCGGTGCGCCCTCCTGCATGGAATCACGCTCGGCGCGCGAGGGCAAGGCGGCCACACCGGTAGCGGGGCCTGCGTCATCCAGCGACGCGGCGTCCGCAGCCGAGAAGTCGCCGAGCATCTGCGCGTGGGCACTCGAGTAGCTGAAGACGCCTGCACGGGGTCGCCACATGGTGATGGCAGGCGTCGCGGGATCTGGGTCTGGCGAGACAAGCGAGAAGCCCGCAGGCTCCGGAACCTCGATGGTGGCGCCGATGCCTATGACCTCGTCCGTGTTTACGACGGTGCCGTCGAAGAAGCTGCCGGCGGAGTCAAGCGTGGCACCCTTTCCCCCGTTTTCCTCGCATGGCTCAAGGGAGACGCACCTCAGCCGCCCTGGCTCGCTTCCGCCGTACTCGACCGAGCTCACACCCGGCGCGGGCGCAGGCGTTCCCACAAGCGCCCCAAGCACATTCGCAGCGAGCGTCGGCGAGGCGCCCGAGGCGGATTGTGTGATGCCAACGCCCAGGACCAGCGCCTCCCTCGCACGCGTGAGCGCCACGTAGAGCAGGCGGGTCTTCTCGGCAGCCTCCTGCTCTGCGCTATCCTCGGTAAGCGAGAGGAGCCATTCCGCGCAGCTGCGGGGGTTCTCCTCAGCGGTGAGGTCCTTGGGGACCTTGAGCCCCTTGGGCTTAACGAGAATACCGCGACGGCGAGCGTCCACGCGACCGGTGACCACGGAGCCGGAGGGACGCGGGTTGGCCCAGCATTCGGCAATGGCCACGATGGGGAACTCGAGACCCTTTGAGGCGTGCACGGTCATAATCTGCACCTGGTTGGAGGATCCGCCCGCAAGAGAGGCGGGTGGCACCTTTGCGGCCTCGAGCCAGAGGTCAAACTCAAGCGCGGCGCGGGCCGGGCCAAGGCCCAGGTCCTGTGTAAGCTCGCGAATGTAGCGCACCGCGGCAAGGATGTTTGCCTCCTGTGCAAGGCCATCGGTGCCGGCACCCTCCAGGCGACGAAGCCACCCAGACTCGCGCACCACCTGCAGGCAGACGTCTGCCACGGGATGCTTGCGCAAGGCCAGGCGCGCGCGAGAGAGAACCTCGTGCGCAGCCCTCAGACGAGGAGACGGCTGCTCCTCGCCATAGAACAACATGGTCTGAAGGCCGCGGTCGATGGCGCGCTTGGTAGGGGCGTCGACCATGTCCTGTCTGCGCGTCCCCAGCTGGACAAAGTCGTTGGCGTCGAGCTCGAACATGGGCGATGCCAAAAGCGGAAAGAGGCCCGACTGGGTGTCGTGGGGGTTGGAAAGGGCGTGGAGCAAGGCGGCCATAACCTTGACCTCAGAGGTACGGGTGAAGGTCGAGCCTCCGGTGACCACGCACTCGAGGCCATGCGAGCGCAGGGCGTCGATGTAGAGGTCGGCCTTGCCGGTGGCGCCAAGGAGCAGCGCCATGTCAGATGGGCTCTGTCCAGCCGCGGCGTACGCCGCAAGGCGGTCTGCGATCTGCGTTGCGCACGTGGCAGAGGCAAGCGCTGCCATGCCTCGCCTGGCTAGCGTCACCTCGACGTCCACGCGCGGAAGGCCGCGAGCCCGGTAGCCATCCTTGCGCTTGGGGTTAGGCTCCAGGTGCATGAAGCCGTCGACCACACCGCTTGGGCCACCGCACACGGCATCCACAAACGAGAGGACGTCGGCGTGGCTGCGGTAGTTCACGTCCAGGCGCACGTGGTCCTCCTGCGGGACCTCCTCCCCTCGCGCGCGGAACACGCCCACGTCCGCGCCACGGAAGCGGTAGATGCTCTGTTGGGCATCGCCCACCGTGGTGAGATGTTTCGCGCCGTCGCCAGACAGGAGCGTAATGAGCTCGAGCTGCCGGGCATCGGTGTCCTGCGACTCGTCGACCATCACGAGCCTGAAGCGACCGCGGTAGTCGGCGGCAACTACGGGGTTGTCGCGCACGGCGTGAAGAGCGAGGGAGACAAGATCATCGTTGTCGAGGACAGACTTCTCGCGCTTGAGCTGGAGGTTCCGCTCGTCGACCTTGCGCGCCAGGTCGATGAGGGCGTCTGCCAGCGGCGCGGTGCCCGCAAGCGCGGCTTCGAGCGTAGCCTCGCCCAGGGCGTGCTTTGCCTCGGGCACGAGCTCCTTTATCGCCTTCGCCCGCGCGCTGGGAAGCTTCACCCCGGCAAGTGCTGCTGCCGCCGCCTCCGGCGTGCGCTGCCCCGGAGACGCAGAGAGATACTCGTCGAGGGCCCCCAGACTTGTCATGACGGCCTCGCGCGCAGCAGGCGAGATACCAGACTGCGCCCCAAGCGCACCGATGGCCTCCCTGAGGCGTGCAATCGACCCCTCGACGTCCGGCTCCCCCACCGTGACAAGCGAATCGAAGCCGTCTGGCGAGGAGTGCGCGGCATTCACCACGTTCAGCACCATGGATACCACGCCAAAGGGCATAGCCCCTCCAAGAGTGCCGTAGCCGTACTCCTCAAAGGCGTGGCTGAGCACCTCGTTTGTATGGTCGTGGCTGGCGGTGCCTACGACCTCCTCTGTTGCCTGCTCGAGAAGGGCACGCGCCTCGTTGACGCCAGCAACCTTGAACGAGGGATCTATCCCCAGGTCAAGCGCATGACGCTTGAGGATGCGCGAGCACATCCCGTGGATGGTGCTAATCCATGCGGAGTCGACCATGAGCGATTGCTCGCGCATGCCCGCCTGGCGAAGCGTCGAGCGGACTCGCTCCTTGATCTCGCGTGCGGCGGCGTTGGTAAAGGTGATGACCAGGACCTGGCTTAGGTCGTCCACAAACGGAGCGTCTCCCACGCCGGAACCCGGCGAGAGCGCCCATGCAATCCTGTGCGTGAGGGTGAACGTCTTGCCGGAGCCGGCGCCCGCCTCGACAAAGACCGGCCGGTCGAGCGTCGAGACAATCTGGCGCTGGCGCTCATTGAGGGTTGAGAGGTCTATGCCTGACACTAGGAGAGCCTCCTCTCGCAGTTCATGACGGGACAGTACGAGCATGCCGCGGCGTCGAGCGGGTTTGCCTCAACGTTTCCGGCAAGGAGCTGAGCCACCTTCTCGGCGATTGCCGCCTCGGTGGCATCCAGGTACGCCTCCATGCCACACTCGCCCTCCATGCCGTAGGAGTCACTGTCGCCAATCGCGTACGCGGCGAGTGAGCTGTCCCTTAAGGGGACATGGCTTCCAAGCACGCGGTCGAGGGAGTTCTCCAGAATGGCGCCACCCACGGCGTGGCTTCCGCGCGTTCCCAGATAGACCGCCGCCCGCACCTTGAGTTCCGGGTGCGTACGGCGCACCACCTGCCCATAGATGAGCGACTGGACGCGACGGGGCAGACCGTAGGGCGCAACGTTCTTCTCGTCCGTCGCCCCCTCTGCCTCGACCGCGCTAACGGGCGTCACGCCGTATTCCTTGGCAAATCCAATGGGGCCCTTGTGCTTGTAGTCGATGACTACGGCCTGCTGGTGAGCGTCAACGTCCACGCGGTCGATGGTGCCGCAGATCCACGCCCCCGCGTACTCCACGGGCTCGTTCTGCGTGCCAAAGTCCCACTCGAAGAAGCGCGGCTCGAAGCCAACGAAGAGGCCCGCCTCGTAGTCGAGCGCCGTCTCAAGGTCATGCCTAAGCTGTGCCAGCTGTGACTCGTCTGCGGAGTTGTGGGGAACAAAGGCCTGGTAGCGGCTGCGCTTGCCCTGCCTCAGGCTCTGGTGCCGCAGATGCTCCTCAAACTCGGCGACAAGGACCTCGTGCGCGTGGGTAAGGCCCTCGGGGTCATCCTCGAGAACGCGGGAACCAGGAAGCATGACCCACGGGTCGAGAGAGGCACCCGCCGCGATGCCCGAGCGCTCGCGCGCCTCGGCAAGCAGGCGAGCGTGCGTGACCTCAAGGACGCGGTGGGCAAAGGTTCCCATCTCCATGGGGCCAAAGCCGGCGTCGGAGTCCTGCAGGCGCAGGCGGCGAAGGCTAAACCACTTGTACGGGCACTCAAGGTACGACTCTATCTGCGAGGCGGAGAGGAGCGGCTTTCCCTCAATAAGGTCAACCCTACCCGTGGGTGGGACAACCACGAGAGCCGCATTGGCTCCAGAGATGCTGCCGGCGGGAGAGGGGTCGCTTTTTCCGACGACGGGCATGCCATGCCCGCTTGTACTCAGGTTTGCGTCCGCCTTGTCCTCGCCCAGCGACCGCGTGGGAAGGGCCTTGTCCTTGTCGTCAGCTGCCTCGCCATAGCAGGAGAGAAGCTCCGTGAGCATGACAGCGGGGTAGCAGGGGCTGCCCGAGCCGTCCACCCCGCACCTCTCCGCGACCAGCATCTGTCGAGGAACGCGCAGCATGCGCCAGAAAACCGAGCGCTCATGGGCAGAAGGGTCTGCTTTTGGCTCAATGCCCAGGCGCTCGAGAAGCGCCGAAAGAACGTCGTCCCCGTTTCCCACCGGCCACTCGGCTGAGGTCATGGAGCACGAGACAAGGGCGTCCGCCGAGAGTGGCGCAAGGCCCGCCGCACGCGAGCGACCGTAGATTCTGCAGCGGCAAGCGTTGTCGCCTGCCCAGGCACCTGGCCGTACGATGACGCTCGTCTGGGACATGGCCTGTGCGCAGAGCTCGACCAGTGCAGGAAGCGAGACATGACTTTCGACCTGGGGGTCTGCTGTGACCCCCAGGTCCTTGAGGGTGCCCGCTATGCCCAGCACTGCATCCAGGACGCCGATGGCACGCTCGTCGGCAAGGCGGTTCTGTTCCGAGGCAACGGGGACCAGCTCGAGGGTGGTCTCGCTGGGAACCAGGTCCGCTGGCATGGCCTCCCCATCCTGCAGGTAGGGTGCAAGGAGCTTTGACGCCGCGGACCCCACGCGCCCGCGCAGGAGCTCCCTCGTGGCAGCGGCAACGGGAGCGCTCGTGGCCTTGGGGTTCTGGAGCGTGGCAAGGACGTCCGCGGGGGTGAGCAGACGGTCTGCGCGCCACGCACGATCAAGCGAGACGGCGCGCTCGGTGGGAACGTGCGCTATGTCCTGACGCAGGAAGTCCGCAAGCGCACGCGGCGGCCACCAAGTCATATCGCCCAACACAACGAGCTCCCCCTCGGGGCTCTCCTCAGGAGCCGGCCACGAAGCAGCCAGCTCAGAGAGCTGCGCGACAGAGCTTGCAAACTCGAGGAAGGCCCTCCCCGCCTCGAGCTGGTCCACGCGCGAGGAAAGCTCCGCCTCACACGTCACGCCGCGCGAGAAGAGCTTGGGCGAGAGTTCGCGCCAAGCTCGGGCGGGGTCTGCCGCGACTACAACCACCTCGTGCGCGCCCGACTTTGCAAGCTCGACCACACGGGATGCTACCAGCTCCGCCTCGGCGAGAGGCCCGGTCGGAGCGAGAAGCTCCACCGCACCCGTAGGCGCGACGCCCGTCTCGGTACCAAAGATCGATTTGACAAGGTTCTGAAGCTCTGGTGCCCTATCGGCGTTAGCCACCGGCCCGGGAGTTGCCTCCCCTTCCCTAGAGACGCTGCCGCCGCGTACGGCAATGGCCTCCTCCACCTGCGCAATGGTGGAACGTTGTCCCTCCAGGGCAGCGTCATTTCCCGTCTGGGCAACAATGGTGAGCTCTCCTGCGCAGGCGAGGTCTGCCAGAAGCTCGCGCGTGGCACGAGAAGCCTCGCCCAAGCCAGCCACGCACACGCACCCCGGGTCAACAAGTCCCTTGGCAAGGGCGTCAACGACCTGCGCCATGGCCTCGGACTCCTCCACGTATCCCGCACCGTGAATGATGCGCGCATACTCCCCCGCAAGCGCAACGAGCCCCACCTCGGCATCGGTGAGCCCGGCTTCATGGCAGGCAAGCTCGCTTGGCTCGCCTGCGGGATCGAGGGGAAGCCACGGCAGCGCCCCGCGCACCAGCGACGAGAGAAGCTGAACCGTACCCGCGTTGAACGACACGCCGCGGCGGCGCGACTGGGGTGCCTGCACAATGGCACGCTGCACGGCAATGGTCCTCACGAGGGGCTCGACCACGTGCGTTCCGTCTCCCCAGACCTCCCAGCGCTCCTTTGCCCACGCAGCGGGCGTGGTTACGGTCACGCCAAGCGAAAGTGCGGGATACGCCGAGAGCTCCTTCTGAGCGACGAGCTGATCGGCAAAGCTCGCAACCAGAAGTGTTGCCGCGCCGCGTGCACGCAGCGCCTCCTCCAGGCATGCACGAACCTCGGCGCTTGCCAGGCACTCATCTGAAGTCGTCGCAATGTGAAGCATCCCTAGCTCTTGTCTCCCTGCTTTTCCGAATCCCAGTCCTTCTCGATTCCGGCATGTTCCGCAGCGTCCGCAGCGCCATCGAGGCGTTCCAGCACAAGACGGTAGCCGCCCCGCTCGCCCCGCAGGCACTTTGAGACACGGCTCACCGTGGTGGACGATGCCCCCGTGGTGCTCGAGACGTCTACGTAGGACCTCCCAGACCGCAAGAGCGTTGCCACCTCAAGGCGCTGGGCGAGGTCGCACATCTCGTGTGGGCTGAGCAGGTCAGCGAGGAAGGCGACGGCCTCCTCTGGTGTCTTCACGAGACACACGGCCTCGCAGAGCCGCTTCGTCTCCTCGGGGTTACTTGCGTTGTCACGCGTTCTGCTGTCTCGCGCCATCCACACCCTCCCGCGCCACTTTGTGCCAACGTGCAGCGTCACGTGCGTGAAAACCACTTTAGCGCATCAAAGTGCCGAGGGGGCGGCGCCGTCATCGCGCGTCGGTGACGTAGACGCCCACACGCACCTGCTTCCACGGGTCGGCGTCTGCCTTGACCTGTAGAACCCGAACTTCAAAAACGTCCGCGTGCCCAAAGCGGCACATGAGCGACACAATGCTGTTCTCGTCAGCAGGAACGTACCCCAGCCTCAGGCCATCAAAGTAGACGCCCACGGCATCGGGATCATGCGGGTTGTCCGGCTCAGGGACAAGCGCGAGGCCAGTTTCTCCCGGCTTGAGGCTGGAGAGGGCAAGCGCGCCATCGTAGTACTGGAACCCCGCAATGAAGAACGACTGGATGAGACGAGAAGGTTCGTACATGGTTTCCTCCGTTCCGGGCCCTGTGGGCCCTTCTCTGCGTTGTCTGCAGTATGGAACAGGGGAGCGACATTAATTAGAGCCTCAGCGAGGAGAGGCTCCTTCCCCGTCACCAGGCAACGTAGGGCTGGACGTCGGAGCGTCTGCATCCTTTCCCACGTGCTTCTCGTCCCTCTCGCCAGCCTCGCTCTCGCCTGCCGGTCTGCGCTGCGGAAGCATTGCCCCCACGGCATTCAAGGCCGCACGTGTTGCGCTTGCGACTGCCGCCACCGTAGCGTCCCAGGTCTTGTCGGCGGCAACTTGCACCAGCTCGCCGAGAAGCTCCTTGGTGCGGGGGTCGGCATCCCTCAGGGCAGCGAGCACGCGCTGGGCGCCTGCGGGGTTGCCCACGACCTCGTCGAAGGCTGTCGCTCCCCCGGCCTCGAAGGCGTCGAAGACCTGACGCGTGAAGAGCTCGCGGTCGGCAAGGTTGGCCCCGCGCATCCACTTGTCAAAGATGGCGTTCACGAGTTTGCACTGGGGGAGCAGGTCGTCTGCCTCGTCCAGGCAATCGGCGTGGACCTGCCAGGTTGTGGGGTCGTGCTGGAGGGCACCGTCACCGGTACTCCGCACGATGGTCTTGGGCTCGGCGGGGTCGTCGAAGAGCATGCCCACCACGCTGTAGGTGGGGACAATCCGCACGAAACGCTCGCCGTACACATCATGGCAGCTCAGAGGCACGACCTCCGGCGCCATGAGTGGGCCGTCGTTTGAGTAGACGCGCTCGATCACGTTACGCAGGTCGTCGGGCAGCAGCACCGCCGAGAAGCTCGCGAGGTTGCCTCCCTTCGAGTGGCCGCCCACCATAAGGCGCACGCCCTCGGTCCTGGCGCGGCGCGCCTGTCTCAGCAGGTACTCCGCCGCCAAGCGCTGTGCCTCCGTGACCTCGAAGCTCAGCATGAAGTCCTCGCGCCAGCCAACGAGGGAGTTGTCCGTCCCCCTAAAGGAGACGAAGCGCATCCCGCCCGGAAGGTCCACCGTGAGTGCGGCAAACTGAAGGTCGCGATCGTGGTCGAAGACGTCCACGTAGTCCTCAACGCCAGCCTGCCCAAAGCGCTTGGACGCACCAAGGAGCCGCAGGTAGCGCTCATCGATCTTGGCGAGCGAGCGCACGTAGGGCGAGACGTCGCCACCAGCGCGGTCAAGCAGGGCGTCGCAGGCGTACGAGATGTTGACCGGCCCCTCCCCCTCCCCGGGAACGATGCCCGAAAAGTCGACGTACGAGAGCACCGAAAGCACCAGGCCGTCGACCACGTTGAACGGCCGCTCCCCTAGCGTGATGTCGGCGCGAAGGTCAAGGTAGTCGTGGATGTTCGCCATGGGCGTCCCTCCGTGCAAGGCTAGACGAGCAGTTGGTATGAGGCAGTATGCCACGAACGCGTGCAGGTGGGGGAAATCTGAGGCTAAATTGCAGTTTGCCTGTGGTGTCGACCCGTCGTCGATCCGCCTCTCACCAAACCTGCGACTTAATAGCAGTTAGCCTGGGGCGCCGCTGAGAGAAACCGCAGGTAGAAGGCCCGCGGCCTTCTCGGAGGGTGCTATTAAACCGCAGGTTTTCTCGGCGGCGTGTATTTTCTCAGCCGTAGTCTTCCCTTGCAGGGCCAAGGACTGCGCCCAGCCGAGAAAAACGGCCCGGCCGGGAAGCCCCAGCCGGGCCGTAGTCCGGAGTCCTTCTCGCCTACGCCATGACCTTGCGGAACAGCGCCTTGATGGTCTCGTGGTCTGCCGGCTTGGGCGTCCCGGGGAAGCACGCGTCGGCGGCAGCGTCGTCTGCGAGCTGGTCGAGGTCGGCCTCCACCAGACCGTTACAGGTCTTGGGGATGCCCACGTCCTCGCCGAGCTTGGCAACAGCGGCAACCACGTTCTTGTTCACCACGTCGATGGGGTCGGTATCCCAGTCGGCCACATCCATCACGCGGCCAATCTCGCGATAGCGCTCGCCGCAGGCGTCGGCGTTGTACTCCATGCACACAGGCAGGAGCATAGCGCAGGCCACACCGTGCGGGGTGTCATAGTGCGCCGAGAGGGTGTGCGCCATGGAGTGCACGATGCCCAGGCCAACGTTGGAGAAGCCCATGCCGGCGATGTACTGGCCCAGCGCCATCTCCTTGCGGCCCTCGCCCGGCTCCTTGGACTTGGCCTCGGCCACGGCCTCGCGCAGGTTGTGCGAGATGATGCGAATGGCCTCGAGGTGGAACATGTCAGAGAGCTCCCAGGCACCCTTGGTGGTGTAGCCCTCGATTGCGTGGGTGAGCGCGTCCATGCCGGTTGCAGCCGTGAGGCCAACGGGCATCGAAGCCATCATGTCCGGATCGACGACGGCGACCTCAGGAATGTCATTGGTGTCCACACAGACGAACTTGCGGACCTTCTCGGGATCGGTGATCACGTAGTTAATCGTGACCTCAGCCGCGGTGCCTGCCGTGGTGGGCACGGCAATGGTAAAGGTGGCGTGGTTCTTGGTGTCCGCCACGCCCTCAAGCGAGCGGACGTCTGCGAACTCGGGGTTCTCGTGGATGACGCCGATGGCCTTGGCGGTGTCCATGGAGGAACCGCCGCCGATGGCGATGATGCAGTCAGCACCGGAGTCCGCCATGGCGGCCACGCCATCCTGCACGTTCTTGATGGTGGGGTTGGGCTTGATCTCGGAGTAGACCACGTAGGGGAAGCCCGCCTCGTCAAGGAGGTCGGTTACCTTGGCGGTGACGCCAAACTTCACGAGATCAGGATCAGAGCACACGAACGCCTTAGTGAGGCCGCGACGGCTCAACTCGCCGGGGATCTCTTTAATGGCACCGGAGCCGTGGTACGAGATGGTATTGAGGACAAAGCGATTGGCCATTGGCTCTTCCTTTCCGTTGGATTCCGGCGGCGCCCATGCCGCCGGGCACATGCCAGGGACCAATCTACCCAACGAGAGGGATGCCAGACTGGTGAGCCTCCCCAATCAGCCTTCTTTATCGGTATCTGGGAATGCTCTGCTCGCCAACTGGGCAAATGCGACGTCCCGTTCACGGATACCGATAAAGAACGGAGGGGCTTGAGACGAGATAGGGCCAAGACGCTACTTGCGTTCGTGGCATGGCGTGTAGGAAGAGTCTCGGTCTCTCCTGCGCACGACTGCCCAGCGCAGGACGAGCAGGCCGATGCCCACGCCAAGGCCTATGAGGGAGAAGACGATGAGGGGCGCGCTCTCGTCAGCAGGACTGAGCAGTGGCACGTCATCGGCCGTGTCCTGCATGTCGAGCCACTCCTGGGGCACGTCGCAGCGTTCCGCGTGGACAAGCAGCCTGTGCGTGTTCACGCCATACGGCGTGCAGGTGACAAGCGTCACCAGGTCCTTTCCGTCCTGTGTGACGAGGCTCTGCGTCTCTGTAGGAAGCACGACCTCGGTGCTGGTCACACGGTAGGCGTGGTCCTCCCCCAGAACGGGGATGATGAACCAGTCCCCCTCCTTGAGCTGGTCGATGTCACCCAGGATCTTGGCGGATGGCAGACCGGTATGACCTGCGAGGACGCAGTGCGTTGAGGGGCCTCCAATGGGAAGGGATGTCGTAGGGAGATGCCGTCTGCGTACTCATGTACTCCGAGCGCCTGAGGCGTGACAAGGCTGAGGAGGGCCTCGAGACCCTCGCGTCGACGGACGCCCTCACAGGACTGGGCAACATGCGGGCGTTCTCGCGAGTGCGCCAAGGGGTTCCGAGGGACGCAACGACCATGCTCATCGTCGACGTAGACGACTTCAAGGTATTCAACGACACGTATGGCCACGACGCGGGCAACCGGATTCTGAGCTGCATTGGACAGGCTCTCTAGGGGGATTTGGGAGCCACGCGCTGTGCTTCCGTATGGGTGGCGACGAGTTTGCGGCCATCTCCGATTCGCAGGACGAGAAGGGGCTTCTCGCCTGCCTCGAAGACGCCAAGGCGAACCTGAGCTATCTTGCAGATGCCATGGGACTTGAGGCCCCCACGCTGTGCGTTGGGTTCTCGAGCGTGCAAACGGATGGCGCAAAGACCTACGAGGACCCGCTCAAGTACGCCGACAAACACCTCTACCAGGAGAAGGGCACCCGTTGAGCAGGGCGGCGCCTCGCCTACCCCTGCGCAGCCACCACAATGGACACGATGCAGATGGCGACTAGCCCAACCACGATGGCCCAGCTGGCAGGCCTTCCCATGTTGAGCGTCCAGCCAATCCCAAAGCGCTTGGGCACCACTACTGACGGGTCTTCTCGGTTGACGTAGAACACGCCTCCATACCATCGGTCGTCCTCGTCCGCGGGAAGCGCGAGGTCCTCCGGCAGCCGCGCAAGGAGCCTCGTGCCGTTCTGCCCATAGCGAACGGCCAGGACCAAGCAAGGGACGAGAATTGCCAGCGTGACGGCCGTGATCGCCGTGGATGCAACGTGCAGCGAGACCCATCCCACCTGGGATGCCTCCAGCACCATCCCGGACGCGTTCAGTGCCAGGCCCATCCACACGCAGCACACGCTCCAGGCGTGCACGTAGGCACCGTAGGCGAAGGCGCTCGACGCCGGATGTCGCGGGTCCACGGGACGCTTTGACCGCAAGATCATGGCGTGGGCAACGGTCATCGTACCTGCCATCGCCAGCTGGAACAGAATCGGCAGGAGCATCGTGAGAACGGACTTCTCAGCCCAGCCGTTCACGACTCCGTCCAAGCCCTCGTGGATGGGAATGAGGTCCGGCGCCCCGTCGTAGCCCAGCGCTGCTATGAGCAACGATGCGGCTATGGGCAGCAAGTTGAGAAGCTCCCAGCTCAGCGACGCCGGCATGGGAACGCCGTCACCGACCAACATGGCCGCGTGCTCCTGGGCTGAGGCTACCCAGCCGCGGACCTTCTTGAGGTTACGCACCCTGTCCCTGCAGCGCAGCATGAGGAGGTAGCCCACGAGCACCAGGGCTGCGGTCGCCACACAGATGACAAGTGCGGCGGTGTATTCATCAGCCGCGGCGAACGCATAGATGACCAAGCCGGTGAGCGCGGCGGTTAGGACGAGCATCCACTGTGAGTAACCACGCTTGAGCGAACGTACTTCTGGGTCGCTCGCCGCCGCGGTGGGAACGCTCACCGCGAAAAGCTCGCTCTTCGGCGTGATCCAGGGAGTCAGGGCGAAGACGATGCCGCACATTGGCACCAAGACGAGAATCATGACCACCTCAAGGATAGACTCAGCGCTCATCCGTACCAGCCCCTTTGACTAAGGTCTTCTCCCTCTGGAACGCGGCGCGCGCCTGGCGGGCCGCCTCCTCCACAAACGCAGACTCCGAACCCCCGCGAGCCCGGAAGGCTACCGCTAGTCGCCTCAGCTCTTTTCCCATGAGCCAGTCCTGCTCGGCCGTGAGATGGTGCACGGGCGAATCCCGTATGTCTGCGACAAAGGCGCCAGACCGACCGCGCATGATGAGGTAGCCCTCGTCGCGCAGGACGGCATACGCCTTGTTCACGGTATGGAGGTTCACACCAAGGTCTCGCGCAAGCGAGCGCACCGAGGGGAGAGGTTCCCCGGGAGACAGCTCACCCGTGGCGATGGCCCCTATCACCTGTGTGCGAATCTGCTGGTAGATGGGATCCTCTGACATCTGGTCTATCACGATGGGCATGGCAAAGCCCCCTCCGCGGCGACAGCATTTGTTCTATTTGAACTATAACAGATAGAACAATCCTGTCAACCAGACGGAGGAGGCCCGACAACAATCGCCAGCAATACGCGTCCTACTGCTTCGAGATCCTGAGTACGGCCTTGATGGCCTTGCCGCTAGACGTATCTTCAAGAGCCTTGTCAATCTCGGAGAAGTCGTAGAACGAGAGGATCTTGTCCACGGGGAAGCGACCCTCCTTGTACCAGCGCACCATCTGCGGGACGAAGGTCTTGGGATCTGACTCTCCCTCGCAGGTGCCCTTCATGGTGCGCATGGGCATCATGATGTCGCCGCCAACGTCAAAGTGGTCTATACAACCTGCTGCCGCAACAGGCAGGAACATGCCATGGTACTTGAGGCTGCGGATGGCGTTTACCATCATGTATTGGTTGCCGGAGGTGTCCAACGTGACGTCGACGCCGGCAGGGCAGATCCCGTGGACCACCGCCGGGACGTCGTCCACCTCCTTGCGGTTAATGGTGTGAGTCGCGCCAAGCTCGCGGGCAAGGGCCAGGCTCTTGGAATTGCCTCCCACCGCGATGATGACCTTGGCTCCCGCTACAGCCGCACCCATGATGGCCGACATTCCCACGGCACCGCAGCCGAATACGGCGACGGCGCTTGTCTCGTCCACGTGAGCCACGTTGATCATGGCACCGGCGCCCGTCTGCACGCCACAGCCCAGAGGCGCAACAATACCCAGGTCAACGTCATCGTCAACCTTGCAGACCGATGCAGCGTTGGCCACGGAGTAGGTGGCGAACGAGGACTGCCCGAAGAACATGCTCACGTCATGGCCGTCCTGGTGGAGGCGCGTGGTGCCATCGGAGGCAACGCCGCCGAAGTTGATCTGGTTGAAGTTCTCGCAGTAGTAGGGCTCGTGCGCCTGGCATGCAGGGCAGGTGTTGTCGAAAGCGTAGGTTATGCCCACGTGGTCTCCGGGCTTGAGGTCGTCCACGTTGGCGCCCACGCGCTCGACGATGCCGGCGCCCTCGTGGCCCAGCACCAGCGGCAGCGCTATGGGCACGCCCTGGGAGCGGCCAAACTCGTCGGTGTGGCAGATGCCCGAGGCCACGTTTCGCACGAGAACCTCGTTGTCCTTAGGCTCGTCCAGCTCGACGTCCTCCATGCAATAGGGGCCGTTTTTCTCGTGCACGACCAAAGCCCTGACTCTCATGTGTACCCTCCCAACGTCACGTGGCTCGCGGGCGCCTATCCCGCTCACCGAATGACTATAGGGCACAGAGCAGACGTTCAACTCGTCATTCCTGCAAGTGGAGCTGCGGAGCCACTCGTTGAGATAGGCTTCCTTGTAGGGACAATCTCTGCAGGCTAGCTACGGGAGACATCATGGAGCATGCCGAGAACCACCAACCGTCTACAGTCCAGACACCCAAGCGGCTCTTTATTGCCCTGCGCTTCTCGGCAGAGGAGCAGGCAGCGCTTGCGCGGGCGCGCGACGCCATGCTGAAGGGGCTTCGCACGGGGCGTCCTACCCCCACGACAAACATCCACCTGACGCTGACCTTTCTCGGATCGCTCGACGAATCGAGCGAGCGGCACGCGGCCGAAGCGCTGCTCGCGACCGCGCGCATGTGTGGCCCAGTGAGCCTCTCGCTGGGCGACCTTGGCGCCTTTGAGCACCGGCGCGGGGGCATCGTATGGCGGGGCGTCTCTCGGCAAGAGGGGCTTCTCGTCCTCCAGCGAACGCTCGTGCGGGAGCTGACCGCACAGGGGCTTCCTGTGGACAAGAGGCCCTTCGTGCCGCACGTGACCCTTGTACGTGGCGCGCGGCCAGCAAGAGAGGTAGGAGCCAACGGGATGCCTGACCTGTGGCGCATTTGCAAGGAGGTCTCCTGCGAGCTTTCCCAGCTCGAGACACGCCACGCGGAGGTAGCCCTCATGTGGAGCCACCACCCCACGGGCGAGCAGCTCACCTATACGCCCATCCTCGCCGCACCGCTGCGTGGCTGGAAGAGTTGCATCTAGCAAGATGCAAAAGCCGCGGAATTCGAACGTTTGGACCACCGTAAACGTTCGAATTCCGCGGAACAGTTCGAATGACGCGGATTTTCGCTGGTTAACCCTGCTTAACCGTTCGAAATCCGCGACAACGCGACGGGAAGAAAAGCAAGGGCGAGAAGAGCACCCCCCGCCGTGACGAGCAGCTCCCTCTACAGGTTGCGCAGCGCGTCCACCAGGGCAGTCTTGGCCTCGGTCTTCTCGTCCTTCATCTTGATCACACGAGCCGGGCACCCGGCAACCACCGCACCGGCAGGCACGTCCTCGGTCACTACCGCGCCAGCCGCCACAACGGCCCCCTTGCCAACGCGGCACCCCTCGATGACCACGGAGTTTGCGCCGAGAAGCACGTCGTCCTCGATCACCACGGGCGTCGCGCTCGCGGGCTCCACCACGCCAGCAAGCACGCAGCCAGCGCCCACGTGGCAGTGGGCGCCAACCGTGGCGCGCCCACCCAAAACAGCGCCCATGTCAATCATCGTGCCCGCGCCAATGACCGCACCAATGTTGATGATCGCGCCCATCATGATGACCGCGTTGTCACCAATCTCCACCTGGTCGCGAATGATGGCGCCCGGCTCAATGCGAGCGTTCACGTTGCGCACGTCAAGCAGTGGCACGCCGGAGTTGCGGCGATCATTCTCTATGACGACGTCGAGAACGTCGTCACCTGCCGCCTCAAGCGCCGGCCCGACCTCGGACCAGTCGCCAAAGACCACGACGTCTCCCGCCCCAAAGACGTGAGAGCTGGGACCAAAGTCCACGTGCGCCCCAGGGGCAAGCTTGACGTATGCCTTGACCGGCGTCTTCTTTGGCGCACTCGCTATGAAGTTGATGATTTCCTGGGCGTCCACGGATAGTCTCCTCTCGCCAACAACTGGCGGCTCTCGTTTCCTAAAGCTGTCCGAACATGAGCGTGTCGAAGTCGTAGAAGCCGGGCTCGCGCGCAAGCAGGCGCTTGGCCGCGGCAATGGCGCCGTTCACGAAGATCTGGCGGCTCGTCGCGCGGTGCGTGAGCACAACCTCCTCGTCCTCGCCAAAGAACATCACCTCGTGCGTTCCTGCCACAGTGCCACCGCGCAGGCTGTGCATGCCGATCTCGCCTGCGGGGCGCGGTCCCACGATGCCATCGCGACCGTAGACGACGCTCCTCTCGCCAGCGGGGTCCACGGCCTCAAGCAGCATCTTTGCCGTTCCGGAGGGGGCGTCCGCCTTGCGGTTGTGGTGACACTCGACAATCTCGGTGTCCCATCCGGGAAGCGATGCCGCAGCCTCGCGCGCCAGGTGTCGAAGGACCGCCACACCCAGCGAGTAGTTTCCGCTCCAGATGACCGGTGCCACCTCGCCCAGAGCGCGCAGTCGCGCGAGGTCATCTGCCGAGAGGCCCGTGGTACCCGAAAGGAGCGCCGCGTGCGTTCGGCGCACGTACGCCTCCACGTGGGACAGCGACGCGGGGGCGGAGAAGTCAATCACGAGGTCCACCTCCGGCGCAACCGAGTCCAGTTCAGAGACGTTATCGGCGTCGTATCCGCCCGCAAGCGAGAGCGACTCATCTGCCTCGACGGCAGCCCGGAGCAGCGTTCCCATGCGCCCCTTGGCACCTACCACCAGCACGCTAGCCAAGAAGACCAGCCCCCTTCATGGCCTCCTCGAGGCGCGCGTCAGCCTCGGGCGAGAGCTGCCAGAGCGGCAGGCGCACGGTGGGACCGATGAGGCCCATCTTGGCGAGCGCCGCCTTCACGGGGATGGGGTTGACCTCGCCAAAGAGCGCGTGCACCAGGTCGAGGTTCTCAAGCTGCACCTTGAGCGCGCCGGCGGTATCGCCAGCGAGCCACTTCTCGCACATGTCGTGCACGGTACGCGGCGCAACGTCTGCCCAGACCGAGACCACGCCAACACCACCAAGCGAGAGGATGGGCACCACCATGTCATCGTTGCCACTCATCATGTGGAAGTCATCCGAGAGGTAGCGCGCAACCATCGTGGCATAGGAGATGTTGCCCGAGGCCTCCTTGATGCCCCACGCGTTGGGGTGCGTGGCCAGGCGTGCGACGTTTCTCTCCGAGATGGAGCAGCCCGTGCGACCAGGGATGTTGTAGAGCAGGCACGGCACGTCAACCTGGTCGAGGACCGTCGTGAAGTGACGGTAGATGCCCTCCTCGTTGGACTTGTTGTAGTAGGGCGTAATGAGGAGAAGACCGTCGGCACCAAGCTTCTCCAGCGCCTTTGCCTTGCGGAGCGACTCCGCCGTGGAGTTTGATCCCGCGCCGCCAATGACGGGAATACGGCCCGCCACGCGGTCAATGACGGTCTTGGCTACCTCGAGGTCCTCCTCGTCGGTCATCGTGGAAGACTCTCCCGTGGTCCCCAGGACCAAGATGCCGTCGGTCCCGTTCTCGAGGTGAAAGTCAACCAGGCGCTCCAGCGAGCCAAAGTCGATGGAGCCGTCCTCCAAAAACGGCGTGACCAGCGCCACGACGGATCCGGTAAGTCCCTGCATGTCCATTGTTTCCCCTCTCGTCTGGGCGCCCCGCAGGCGCCTTGCGTGTGATCCCTACGTGCTGCCTAGCCCTCTGGGTGGGCGAGCGCCGAGAAGCGCGAACCCGGAAAGTCGAGCGTGGCAAAGTAGTCCGCCGGCGTCTCGGCGCGCCGGATGAGCTCGAACGAGCCATCCTCGCGCAACAGCAGCTCCGCCGAGCGGAGCGTGCCGTTGTAGTTGTAGCCCATGGAGTACCCGTGGGCGCCGGCGTCGTGAATGAAGAGCAGGTCACCGATGTGGACCTCGGGCAGCATGCGGTCGCGCGCGAACTGGTCGGAGTTCTCGCAGAGCCTTCCCACCACGTTGTAACGCTTGGTTGCGGGCTCGCCCTCGTGGCCCATAACGGTGATGTGATGATAGGCGCCGTAGACGGCGGGGCGCATGAGATTGGAGGCGCAGGCGTCGACGCCCAGGTAGTCGTGGTAGGTGACCTTCTCGTGGATCACACGGGTCACAAGGCCGCCCGCAGGCGCCAGCATCCAGCGGCCAAGCTCGGCGGCAAGCGCCACGTCACCCATACCCGCAGGCACGAGAACCTCCTCGTACACGCGGCGCACGCCCTCGCCCACGGCAGCGATGCCCACGGGAACATCCTCGGGTCGGTAGTCGATGCCAATGCCGCCGGAGAGGTCAACCAGCCGCACATGCACGCCAAGATCGCGCGAAAGACGCACGGCCAGCTCGAAGAGCACGCGCGCGAGGCGCGGGTAGTAGTCCTCGACCTGCGTGTTCGAGGCGAGAAACGCGTGGAGGCCAAACTCGGTGACGCCCATGGCAGAGAGCCTGCGCGCGGCCTCCATGACCTGCTCGACGGTCATGCCAAACTTGGAGTCCTCGGGCTCACCGATGATGCCGTTCGAGGCAGTGAAGTTCCCTCCGGGGTTAAAGCGCAGGCAGACCATGGTGGGCAGCCTGCCGTCAAGCGCGCGCGACAGGCAGTCCACCATGTCGAGCGAGTCCAGGTTGATGATGGCGCCCAGGTCGCGCGCGCGGCGGTAGTCCTCGTCGGGCGTATCGTTGGAGGAGAGCATGATGCGTTCGCCTCGCACGCCACAGGCGTTTGCAAGCGTGAGCTCCGTGGCGGTTGCGCAGTCGCAGCCGCAGCCCTCCTCGGCGAGGATGGAGACAATCGTGGGGTTGGGCGTTGCCTTCACGGCAAAGTACTCGGTGAAGCCGGGATTCCACGAGAACGCCGCCTTCAAGGCGCGCGCACGCTCGCGGATGAGCTTCTCGCTATAGACGTGGAAGGGCGTGGGCCACTGCGCGGCGGCACGCTCGAGCTGGTCTCTTGTGACGAACGGTAGCTTCTCCCCCATTGTTCCCCCAGACGCGCCGCAGGGGCGCCGCCGGGGTCCACGCAGCAGCGCCGCGTGGCCGGGGATAGCGCTCCCGCAGATCTTCTCCACGGACAGTCCCGGCGGTATTCCCGCCGAGCCCACCGCCACGCCATGCCTGACGTGGAAGTTCGGCGGTCATCGCCTCTCCTGGAATCCTCGCCCGCCGGCTCCACCAGGACCATCGTGCCCGCTCCTCTATCGTGGGGACAACGCTAGCATCCACGCCCCGGCGGCGCAAGGTCGCACGTGACACCAACGGAGAAAAACTTCTTCACGAGGTGGTAGGCACCTCCTCGCCCATCATCTCCATAGTCCCCCTGCGCCCCGCCGTTCTTTAGCGATTTCTGAGAATCGGGCACTGCATTTGCCCAGTTGGCGAGAAACACGATTCTCAAATACCGCTAAAGAACGGGGCGGAGGGGGATGGAGGAGGCGGGCGCCGATAGGAGGAGAGCTGGGCGCCAGTAAGGGAGTATGCTAAGGGCAACACGCACGCTACGCGGCGGTGCGCCGCGCTCGGGAGGACCGCATGAACCCAAGGGAGACCTGCACAGCACTGGAGTTTGCTCAAGAGGTGCACGAGGAGTCACTCGAGCTCCTTCGCACGATCGGCCGCATTGGCGCACCCACCGGCGATGAGGGCCGCCGTGCGGAGTTCGTGGCCAACTGGCTCCGCGAGCAGGGCGCAACCGACGTCACCGTGGACGAGGCAAGAAACGTGGTCTGCATCCTGGGCAACCGGTCCGAACCAGGCCGTGCGGTCTTCTCGGCTCACACCGACGTTGTCTTTCCCGACACGGGCGAGTTGCCGCTTTCCGAGGACGAGGAGAACATGTACGCCCCGGGCATCGGCGACGACACCGCCTGCCTGGTGACGTTGCTCATGGCCACCAAGTGGTTCCTGAGGCACCGGCCCAAGCTCGACACTTGCGTTGTGGTGGTGGCAAACTCCGGCGAGGAGGGCCTGGGTAACCTCAAGGGCACCAAGCAGCTCATGCGCGAGGCCACGGCCCCCGTGACCGAACTCACCGCGCTCGACGCACACTTCCCTGAGGTGGTCACCGAAGCCGTGGGGTCTATGCGCTATCGCATCAGCGTGCATACACAGGGCGGTCACAGCTGGAAGAACTGGGGCGTTCCCAACGCAATCGAGCGCCTCTCGCGCATCGTCTGCGCGATGTACGACCTGCCGCGCCCCACCGAGGCCCGCACCACCTGCAACGTTGGCCTCATCGAGGGCGGCACCACGGTCAACAGCATCGCGAGCGAGGCGTCGTGCCTCTGCGAGTTCCGCTCCACGAGCGAGGCGTGCCTGCAGGAGATGGACGAGAAGCTCCGCAACCTCGTCGCCCGCGCGGACGCCCGCGACGACATGGAGGTGCGAATCGACGTAATAGGCCGCCGCCCCGCCACCGGTGACGTGAGCGAGAGTGCCGAGCGCCGTCTCACGCGTCGCTGCGACGACGCCATTCAGGCGGTCCTTGGCATGCGCGCGCGGCACGTGAGCTCCTCGACCGACGCAAATGTGCCGCTCTCGCTTGGCGTGCCCGCGGTGTGCGTGGGCACCATCGCGGGCGGCCTTCCCCACACGCGCGACGAGTGGATTCGCAAGGCGTCGCTTGAGCAGGGCGTCGCGGTGGCGCTGCTGCTCATGATGGCACACGTGGTGGAGGACGAGTAGCGCCCGTATGCGCCGTTGGCGGCAGGCACCCCTACCGCAACTCTCCCACAAACCCAGCCAGGCGCTCAAGGCCTGTGGCCAGGGTCTTCTCGTCCGTGGCATAGCTTAGGCGTACGTGGCCCTCGCCGCCAAAGCACGAGCCCGGCACCAGCGCCACACCGGCCTCGCGGATGGCGCGCTCGCAGAACTCCTCGCTTGAGAAGCCCAGCGCCTCGATGCTGGGGAATGCGTAGAACGCGCCCTGGGGCGTGACGGTGCGAAGCCCCATGTGCGCGAGCGCCTCCACCGTGACGTCGCGTCGTGACTGGTAGGAGGCGCGCATGGGGGCCGTATTGGTAGCAAGCGCCTCCACGGCGGCGTGCTGCAGGAAGGCCGGCACCGACGAGACCGCGTACTGGTGCACCTTGGCCATAGCGGCAGCGACCTTCTCGCCAGCGCCCACCCAGCCTAGGCGCCAGCCGGTCATGGCCCACGGCTTCGAGAAGCTGTTGGCAACGATGGTCCTATCCGCAAGTTCGGGATAGAGGGACGAGAAGCGTCGGTAGCCAGGTTCGTAGCAAAGCTCGCCATAGACGTCGTCGCAGATCACGTAGAGGTCGCGCGTACGCGCCGCCTCGGCAACGGCATCCATGCTGCGACGG
Organism: Tractidigestivibacter scatoligenes; assembly: GCF_001494635.1. Taxonomy (GTDB): domain Bacteria; phylum Actinomycetota; class Coriobacteriia; order Coriobacteriales; family Atopobiaceae; genus Tractidigestivibacter; species Tractidigestivibacter scatoligenes. Next base: position 429,364 of record NZ_LOJF01000009.1, read on the forward strand.
TCGAGCACACACCCGGTGGGGTTGTTGGGCGAGGTAATCACAATCGCCTTGGTGCGGGGGGTAACCGCCTGCGCGAGCGCGCGCGGGTCCAGCTGGAAGTCGCTCGCTGTGGTGTCGAGCGCCACGGGCACACCGCGCGCCAGCCTCACGAGGGAGTCATAGAGGAGAAACGCCGGCGTGGGGATGATGACCTCGTCGCCGGGGTTGAGAAGCGACGTGATGGCACAGAAGAGCGCCTCCGTTGCGCCATCGGTCACAATCACGTTTTCCGGCGCAAGACGCACGCCACGCTCGGCTTCCCACGCGCAGATTGCCTCGCGAAGCCATGCAAAGCCGTTGTTGGGCGGGTAATGCGTGAGACCGCGGGCAAGGTCCTCCCCCACCTTGGCGCATACGTTGGGGGTCGTGTCCTCTCCGGGCTCACCAAGCGTGAGCGAGACGCAGCCGGGAGTTTGGGCAGCGAGTGCCGAGAAGCGCCTGATGCCAGAGAGCCTTAGGTCATCAAGGGCAGCATTGAGCGAGAGGGGCATGGGTTCCTCCTAGGGATTCCAGGCTGCCCCAAAGAAAAACGGGGGCGGCGCGCGGGCGCTACTCCCCGAAGACTAACAAAAAAAGACCCCGTGGGGTCCCGCTTGCCAACGTGCACTTTGTCATTTCCCCGGACGGCACCGGGGTGCCGGGGCGTATTGCCCCTAATCGACCCTGGTGCACTTGACGAGCAGGTGGGAATCCCCGTGGTTGGCGGCATGGCTTCCATACCAGCGCTCAATATCGCGGTAGAGCCACAGGGGGCTGTCGGCCTCGAAGCTGCGACGGTGGTTGTCGAACATGGCGGTGTACTCGCCGCTCATGAACCAGCCGTCCATGCAGGCGTCAAGGACCTTCTTCTGGAGCCTGCTCAGGTTCTTGATCTTCATGGAGTCCTCCTTTCCTAGCGGTGTTCCTGGTGAATACGGTACCCGCCATGCAGGAGCGATATGTTGCTTCATCGTTAACTGCACATAACGTCTACAACTTGTTTGAACAAGACGTTAGCCCAGCGTAAGTGCCACGTTTTCGATGTGCAAAGACGCCTAGCGGAGCTTCTCCAGACGCGCGAGGGCATCTCGTACGGTGTCACGCGCATGGTCCACGCGGCTGCGCGCGTCCTCAATCTTGCTCTGCACCACGATGTCCGAGATGGCGCCGTCAAAGAAGAAGTCCGCGAAGGTCCAGCCACGGCTAATGTCCACCTTGAGGCCAGAGAACTCGCGAACGTCCGAGAGCTCGCGCGAGAACACCGCAAGGGATGACTGCGCCTCTCGCAGGGCGTCCTGCGCCTCGTCGATGCGGTGGTGCTTGGCCAGGCCAGAGATGAGGCCACCGCCAAAGATGTCGAGCATGCCCCACCCCGACGCGCTGTCAAGGCACTTGGACGCCCGATTGAGGCACGCAAGGGCCTTCTCGCCCGCGTCAATTGCCTCCTCGACCTCGCGCTTTGGGTCAAAGTCCTCACCGGGGACCTCGTAGCTGGGGTAGTTGTCGCTGTTGCGGGCCATGTGGACCTCACCCTCCGTGTGTGCCGGCGCTTGTGCCCGGCTCCCTTCGTGCCCACATTCTACCCATGGGTGCGGGGCGCAATGATAGAGATCCATCTTGCACGTGCATGTTCTAAGGCAACGCCATACAATTCTCGTATGACTTGTTCGCACGCTGCCGTCACGCCAGGCGGCCGCACACATGCAGATACCGCAGGAGGCATGCGTGAATCTCAAGCAGTTGGAGTACTTCGTCGCCATAGCCGAGGAGCACCAGATCACGGCGGCCGCGCGTCGCCTGCACATCTCGCAGCCACCGCTCTCGTACGAGCTGGCACAACTGGAGCGCGAGCTGGGAACCACGCTCGTGCGCAGGGGGCCTCGCTCGGCCACGCTCACGGACGCAGGCAAGCTCCTCTACGAGCGGGCCACGCGCATCCTAGCGCTTGCGCAGGCAACGAAGCGCGACGTCGAGGGCGTGGGCAAGGGCATGACCGGCGTGCTCACGCTTGGGGTCGATGCCTCGTGCGCGGGATTGGTGCCCGGCACGAGACTCGTCGAGCTTGCGTCCACACCCAACGTCTCGGTGGAGCTGCGCGAGGGAGACACGCCGCAGGTACTCGAGATGCTCGAGGGCGGCGTGGTGGACATCGGCGTGGTGCGCACGCCGTTCGCGAGCGCCGGTCTGCGCTGCCGCTACGCCAAGACGGAGCGCATGCTTGCCATCATGCCGCCCGCGCTTGAGGTGGGCTCGGAGATGGAAGTCACCTGCACTCAGCTCTCGGGCGTGCCGGTGGTGCTCGCGCGTCGCCTTGAAGAGCAGGTGCGCGCCACGTTCGACGAAGCCAAGGCGGAGCTTTCCGTAGGCTGCGTGGTCGACGACGAGCGCACGGCCTGCACTTGGGCGCGCGGCGGCATGGGCGTTGCCCTCGCACCCGAGACGCTGCTTCCCGTCACCGACACGGGCGATTGCTTCATAAAGGTGATCGCCGAGAAGGGCTTGTCAACTCGGCAGGCGGTGGTCTGGAAGGCAGACCGTTACATGTCACCGCTTGCACAGAGGTGCTTGGCTCTTCTCGGCGATCTGGGGTAGGAACTGGCCGAACGGAGGAAGGAGGCCGTCCGGCCTGGGGAAATGGGAACCTAGGTTACTTGGCGCTCGCGGAGACCTCGACATCGGCGTCATCGGGGTCGGCGACGACCTCCTCGAGGTTCTCGGAGGAGCTGGACTTCTCGACCTTGGCGACGTCCTTGTCGTCACTGCCTTCCTCCATGCCCTCGCGCACGTTCTTGACGGTCTTGCCGATGGCGGAGCCAAGCTTGGGCAGGTTCTTGGGCCCAAAGATGATCAGGGCGACCAAGAGGATGACGAGAAGCTCGGGAACACCCATTCCGAGAACCATTGTTGCCTCCTATAACGACATGCGGTTGGACGGCAACACCTGTTGCGGTCCCTGTGCAGCACGCCATGGGGCGCGCCGCCTTTCAGTCTTGATAGTAGGATTGGCCAATGGATAGGTAAAATACATTTTGATGTACCTTCCCATATAGAGCTTGTATCGATTTGCTTTGATGCAGTGCCGCGTGACGGAGCAGAGACGCCACTCTACAATGTACGAGGGCATATGCACCGCATTCGAAAGGAGTCACGCATGGCAGAGCTTCCGCAGGCAGAAATCGGCATCTTTGGCGGGTCCGGCTTCTACAGCCTCTTCGAGGGCGACTACGAGGAGGTCTCCCTTGACACCCGTTGGGGCCAGCCCTCCGACGTCTACACCGTGGGGACCATCGGCGGTCGCAAGGTCGCGTTTCTCCCCCGCCACGGCCACAAGCACACCTTTGCTCCCGGCGAGGTCAACTATCGCGCCAACCTCTGGGGCATGCACGAGCTGGGCGTGAAGCAGGTCATTGGGCCGTGCTCGGTGGGGTCCCTCTCGCTTGACATCCACCCCGGCGACTTTGTGATCTGCGACCAGTTTGTGGACAGGACCAAGGGCCGTGCCGACACGTTCTTCACGCATGACCTGGGGCTGGGCGTGCAGCACCTCTCCGCAGCTCACCCCTATTGCGAGACCATGCGCAAGGTCGCCGTCGAGAAGTGCCGCGAGCTGGGCATTCCCGTGCACGACGGCGGGACTGTTGTCACCATCCAGGGGCCGCGCTTCTCGACCACCGCTGAGAGCGAGTGGTTCCAGAAGATGGGCTGGTCGGTGGTGAACATGACGCAGTACCCCGAGGCATGGCTCGCCCGCGAACTTGGCATGCACTACGTGAACGTGAGCCTGGTCACCGACTACGACTCCGGTCTGGGCAAGTACGCCGCCGTCACCAACGACGACGTGCTGCGCGTCTTTAACGAGAACCTCCACCTGCTGCGCAAGCTCATCGAGGCCATGGTCCCCGCGCTGCCCGCCACCATCGACGACGACTGCACAGGAAGCGCGACGCTCTTCGGTCGCTTGTAGGTGTGCGATTCTCGCTTCTTCGCGTGCGGTTCTCTCCCCTTCTGCAGAAATGCACCTTCGGGCGAGAATTCGGCGCCGGAGCGAGGGTTTTAGACGCTGTTGCTTCCAAAACGGCCCCTCCGGTGCCAGATGGCGCCGGAGGGGCTTCTCCGTTCAATATGCGAGAAGGACAGCGGCATCCAGGACCGGAGCTAGTCCAGCTCGCCCTCCTCCAGAATCTGGAAGCCGGCGCGCTCGATGGCAAAGACCGCCTCCGCTGCCTGCGCGGAGTCCGTCACCTTAAGGGCAAAGATCGCGTTGCCGTCCTGGTGCGAGAAGCAATACCCGTACTCCACCGAGATGTCAGCTTCGTCGAGCGTCTCGAGGAGCTCGGCCAGGCCGCCGGGGCGGTTTGGCACTGCCACGGCCGTGACCTTGGTCACGCGAGCACGGTAGCCGGCCGCGTCGAGCGCCGCCTTGGCCTTGTCGGCCTCATTGCATACGATGCGTACCAGGCCGTACTCCGGGGTATCGGCAATCGAGAGGGCGCTCATGTTGACGCCCGCGTCCGCCAGGCAGCGGCAGAGCGCGGCCAGACGGCCCTTGTCGTTCTCAAGAAAGACCGAAATCTGCTTGATCATCACTTAATCCCCTTCCTCGTGTCGATGACGCGCTTCGCCTTGCCGGTGCTGCGCGAGATGGACTTGGGCTCGACGATGCGAACCTTGATGCCAACGGAGAGGTCGGTCTTGAGGCGCGCGGAGATCTGACGCTGCAGGGACTCGATTGCGCCGGTCTGGTCGAAGTCGAAGTCGGGGTTCGCCTCGGCCTTAAGCGTGACCACATCCAGCGAGCGCTCGTCTGTGCCAACCTCGATCTGGTACCAGCTGGAGACCTGATCGAAGGTCTTCATGACGTCCTCGATCTGCGACGGGAAGACGTTCACGCCGCGGATGATGAGCATGTCATCGGTGCGGCCATGCAGGCGGTCGATGCGCTTGTGTGTGCAGCCGCAGGGGCACTCGCCAGGCAGGATGCGCGTGATGTCGCGCGTGCGGTAGCGCACGACGGGCGATGCCTCGCGATCGAGCGTGGTAAGGACAAGCTCGCCCCACTCGCCGTCGGGCAGGCGCTTGCCGGTGGCCGGGTCGATGATCTCGGCAAAGAAATGGTCCTCCGCCAGGTGAAGGCCGTCCTGCTCGAGGCACTCGCAGGCCACGCCCGGGCCCATCGTCTCCGTGAGGCCGTAGATGTCGAGCACCTTGTAGTCGAGCTTGCGCTCGAGCTCGGCACGGAAGTTGTCGGAGAAGGGCTCGGCGCCGTGGATTCCCGCCTTGAGATGGAAATCGCGGGAGGGATCGAGGCCCATCTCCAACGCCGTGTCGGCGATGTGCATGGCGTAGCTGGGCGTGCAGCAAAGAATCGTGGTGCCCATCTCACGCAGGATGCGAATCTGGCGCTCAGTGTTGCCGGCAGAGGTGGGAATCACCGTTGCGCCCGAGGCAAGGGCGCCGTAGTGGGCACCAAGGCCACCCGTGAAGAGGCCGTAGCCGTAGGCAACCTGCACCACATCGTTGGCGCCACCGCCCGCAAAGCGGATGCCGCGGGCGAAGCAGTCGGACCAGAAGTCGAGGTCATGCTGGGTATAGGCACCAAGCGTGGCAACGCCCGTGGTACCGGACGACATGTGAATCTCGCGCACGTCGGAGAGCGGAACGGCAAGCATGCCGTAGGGCGCGGCGTCGCGGAGGTCCTGCTTGTTCACAAACGGGGCGTTGGCAAGGTCATCGAGGGAGGCCAGGTGATAGGGGTCAAAGCCCGCCTCGTCGAAGGAGCGCTTGTAGAACGGGACGTGTTCGTAGCAGTTGACCAGCGTGCGGCGCACGCCTTCAAGCTGCATCTCCTCGAGCCTCTCGTGCGGAAGGCGCGTTGCGTCCTTTGCCCCCGCATTGCCGGTGATCGCCGTGCCGTCGTGCTCGTCTGCCATGCCATACCGCCTTTCGAGCCAATCTGCGCCGACTGAACTCGGCGCGTGCACCCATTGTCACCCAGACGTCGCGCCTGATGGGGCAGGCGTCCGTGAGCGCACTTTATCACAGAGGAGCGTCGCCAAGAGGGTGTGCGCGGCAGGTGGACTTGATGCAGCGCTTGCTATAGGGCACCTGCAGGCGGAGGAGTTATTGCGCTTCGCCATGCAACGACGCTGATCCCTGTGCATAAAACTACCCTATCGGACGGTGAATCCTGAGTCGCTGCATAAAAACGCTCTATCGGACAGTGCCTTCGTGTCACAGATATCAAACTTTGAACTACATATCCACAATACTGCATATTTCATATTAAGTATGCATTTCTATGAAAGTTTGATTCAATATTTGATGCAGTTAGACAAAAAACACCGTCCGATAGAGCGTTTTTATGCAGCGAACCCTGAAACTCTGTCCGCTATCGACTTTTTGTGCAGTGAGATGACTGTTGCAGCAAGCATGGGCGCCGCGACAAGCCCGATGGACTCCAAGCACACCGCTATAGTTGACCCAGGAGTTACAAGGAGGAACCACATGAACCAGGTAGACCAGCTTCGCATAACGGTCGCTACCAGCTCAGATGCTGCAGCCGTCGCCAACATCTACGCTCCATACGTACGAGACACCGCAATCACCTTCGAGTACGATGCCCCTGACGCACGGGAGATGGCCGCTCGCATCGAACGGGTTGGCGCCACACACCCCTGGCTGATTGCGCGCGACGCCGCAGGAGCAGCGCTCGGCTATGCCTACGCGAGTCCCTACTATGGGCGAGCCGCATACGCCTGGTGCGTTGAGACCTCCATCTACGTTGACCGCGAGGCCCGCGGCAGCGGGGTTGGCACCGCCCTTTACCAGGAGCTCGAACGCGTGCTGACCGCTCAGGGAATCCTCAACCTATACGCCTGCGTTGCCACAACAAGCACGCCCGACACCCACCTCGACAACGGGAGCGTCACCTTCCACGAGCGGCGAGGCTACCACGAGATAGGCCACTTTCCCAACTGCGGATACAAGTTTGGGCACTGGTACGACACAGTGTGGATGGAACGCAATCTGGGCGCCCACGCTTTGCCACAGCCGTCGGTGCGTCCGTTTTCGCAGGTGAGAGCCGAGCTTGGCCTATAGCACGCTCCCAAGCGCCTTGGCAGCAGCACGGGCATCGTCCACCGAGAGGCTGTCGTACTGCACCACAAACCGGGCAAAGCCATCCGGTGCCCCGACATGCTCGGAAACCCGCGCAAACGAGGAGAGCGGCATCAGTCCCACGCCCACCTCACGCGCAGCCGCGGAAATACCGGCCTCCCCGCGCCCCTCATCGCGCACCTCCAGCACGAAGTGAATCCCGGAATCGGCTTCCTCAAAGCGGACGCGTTCCCCCGAGGGTCCATCGAGCAGACCCTCAACCAGCGCATCGCGCACCTCGCGCATGGCGTGGCGATAGCGAGCCACGTGCCGCTCGTACGCTCCGGACTCAAGTGCCTGTGCAAGCGCCACCTGATCGATAGCAGGTACGGTGGTCGAGAGAAACCCCAGGCGCTCGTCATAGACGGCGTCGAGCGCGGCAGGCAGCACCAGGTAGGCGATGCGCAGCGCTGAAGAGAGACTCTTCGAGAACGTGTTGAGGTACATCACGCTTCCCGTGGCATCGATGCTCGCAAGCGCCGGAATGGGCCGGCCCGCGAGGCGCAGCTCGCAGTCGTAGTCGTCCTCGACAATGTAGCGCCCGTCCTGCTCGGCGGCCCAGCCCAGAAGCTCGTAGCGACGCGCGACGCTCATCACACGGCCGGTGGGAAACTGGTGCGAGGGCATAACGTGCGCCACGGTAGCACCAGACGCACGCAAGGCACGCACCGAGATGCCCTCGCCATCAAGCGGCAGGTAGTGCACGTCAAGCCCATGCGCTCGATAGGTCTCGCTCGCACGGGCATAGCCGGGGTCCTCCACGCCCACCGAACCATCCCCAAGAACGAGCTGTGCGACAAGTCCGTAGAGCGTCTGCGCGCCAGCACCCACAACCACCAGCCGAGGGTCGACCGACATACCGCGCGAGCGCGCGAGGTGGTTTGCAATCGCCTCGCGAAGGCGGAGAACGCCTCGGGCAGGCGGTGTGCGATAGAGCACCTCGTCGGGCTCATGGGCCAATACGTCGCGCAACGCACGCTCCCAGAGACGCGCCGCTCCCTGGCAGGCGACGTTAGCTCCACGCGTCAGATCATATGGCACCCTACCTGCAGCGGATTGGTCTTCTGCCACACCTGCCGGCGCAATCTCGGCCGCCGAGGAAGCCGGCGTGGCAATCGCCATGTCCGGAAGCGAAGGCAGACTTGCCGCGTAGTAGCCCCGACGCGGCCGAGCGATCACATACCCCTCGGCAACCAGCTGCGTATAGGCGCCCTCCACGGTGACCACGCTCACGCCCAGCCGCTCCGCCAGGACGCGCCTAGAGGGCAAGCGCTCGCCCGCGGCAATCGCACCCGTCACAACCTGGTTGCGAATGCACCGGTAGAGGTACTCATAGAGGGGAAGCTCCCCTCTCCCTGTGAGGTCAATCCCCCGCATGCGACGATCCTCTCAACATCTGGTCTTATCGGTTTTGTAAAACTGGACTTATATTGGTCATAGCAATCTATCACGTTCTGGACATTCTAATATTGCCACGGTGCTCCTAGTCTACGTAGGCACACAGACGCGCCAACGCAAGGAGGACCACGAATGTCACAGGACAAGAGAGACGAGAAGACCGTCACGCCGGCACCCGGGCCGGAGCGCGCAAAGCTCAACCGTGAGCTTGCACAGATGCTCAAGGGCGGCGTCATCATGGACGTCACGACCCCCGAACAGGCTCGCGTTGCCGAAGAAGCCGGCGCCTGCGCCGTCATGGCACTCGAGCGCATCCCTGCTGACATCCGCGCAGCAGGCGGCGTGAGCCGCATGAGCGACCCCCACATGATCAAGGGCATCCAGGCGGCGGTCTCCATCCCCGTGATGGCCAAGTGCCGCATTGGCCACTTTGTGGAGGCTCAGGTGCTCCAGGCCATCGACATCGACTACATCGATGAGTCCGAGGTCCTCTCCCCTGCCGACGACGTCTACCACATCGACAAGACCCAGTTCGCGGTGCCTTTCGTCTGCGGCGCCCGCGACCTGGGCGAGGCACTGCGCCGCATTGCCGAGGGTGCCTCGATGATCCGCACCAAGGGCGAGCCGGGCACTGGCGACGTGGTGCAGGCCGTAAGCCACATGCGCCTCATCAACTCGCAGATCCGCCACGTGGTGAGCCTGCGCACGGACGAGCTCTTCGAGGAGGCAAAGCGCCTGCAGGCACCCGTCGAGCTTGTGCGCTTTGTGCACGAGAACGGCTACCTGCCTGTGGTTAACTTTGCCGCAGGCGGCGTGGCCACCCCCGCTGACGCGGCGCTCATGATGCAGCTGGGCGCCGAGGGCGTCTTCGTGGGATCGGGCATCTTCAAGAGCGGCGACCCCGCCAAGCGCGCGCGTGCCATCGTGGGGGCCGTCACCAACTTCGACGATCCGGAGAAGGTTGCCGCGCTCTCCGAGGACCTCGGCGAAGCCATGGTGGGCATCAACAAGGACGAGATAGACCTGCTCATGGCCGAGAGGGGCAAGTAATGGCCACCGCGGTTCTCGCCCTCCAGGGAGCCTTCGCCGAGCACGAGGCCCGCCTCGCCGAGCTTGGCGAGAACACCATCGAGCTACGGAGCGCGGACGACCTCGCGCGCCCGTTCAATCGCTTGGTGCTGCCCGGCGGCGAGTCCACGGTCCAGGGGCGCCTTCTCAAGGAGCTGGGCATGCTCGGGCCACTGCGCGAGCGTATCGAGGACGGCATGCCGGTGCTTGCAACCTGCGCCGGGCTCATCCTCCTGGCGCAGAGACTTGCGGCCCATGACGACAAGGGCACGCCACGCCTGGCAACGATGGATGTGACCGTCGAGAGAAACGCCTATGGTCGGCAGCTGGGAAGCTTCCATGCAACGGCGGAGGTCGCTGGCATTGGCCCAGATGTGCCCATGACCTTCATCCGCGCGCCGCGCGTGGTTGACGTGGGGAAAAGCGCTCTGGCACTGGCGCGCGTGGACGGAAACGTGGTGGCCGTGCGGCAGGGTGCCCAGTTGGGGGTTGCCTTCCATCCGGAACTCGACCCAGACCTCAGGCTGCACCGGCTGTTCCTCTCGCTGTGAGCGGGGCGCAGCGCCCGCAGCTGGCCCGGCGGCAAGCTCACGCCTGCACCGGGCCAGCCTCCCTTTGGCCGCCGGCCCCACCCGCGAGCCGCAACTTGTGCCACACTCTCTCTAGGCGTCCGCCAGGGGACGACGGACCACAGGAGAGGATGAACCATGCTGAGGATCGGCCTTCTCACCAGCGGCGGCGACTGCCAGGCGCTCAACGCCACCATGCGTGCAATCGTCAAGACGGTCATGCACAACACCAAGCAGGACGTCGAAATCTACGGCTTTCTCGATGGCTACCAGGGCCTCATTCACAACCGCTACATTCAGATGACCCCCGGCGACTTCTCGGGACTACTCTCGCAGGGTGGCACCGTGCTCGGCACCAGCCGCACCCCCTTCAAGCTGCTCGACATCCCCGAGGCAGACGGCACCGTGAAGGTTCCGGCCATGAAGCGCACCTACAAGAACCTCAAGCTTGACTGTCTCTTCGTGCTCGGTGGCAACGGGTCGACCAAGACCGCCAACCGCCTCTCGCAGGAGGGCCTGCACATCATCGCGCTGCCCAAGACCATCGACAACGACACCTGGGGCACCGACATCACCTTTGGCTTCACCTCGGCAACCGACGTCGCCACGCGCTGCATTGACGACATCCACACCACCGCCAGCTCGCACGGCCGCGTCTTCGTGATCGAGATCATGGGCCACAAGGTGGGATGGATTCCGCTCTACGCAGGCGTTGCCGGCGGTGCCGACGTCATCCTCATCCCCGAGATCCCCTACGACATGGACAACGTGGTCAAGGCTATCGACCGGCGCGAGGAGAACGGCGGACGCTTTGCGATCATCGTCTGCGCCGAGGGCGCCATCTCCAAGGAGCAGGCGGCCATGAAGAAGAAGGACTACAAGAAGCTCGTAGCCGAGCGCGTGAAGCCCTCTGTGGCCTATGACATTGCCGAGGAGATCGCCCGCAGGACCGACCGAGAAGTTCGTGTGGCCGTGCCCGGCCACACGCAGCGCGGCGGCCAGCCCGACTCCCAGGACCGCATCTTTGCCACGCAGTGCGGCGTCGAGGCGGCGCGCGGCTGCCTCGAGGGCAAGTACGGCTACATGATTGCCAAGGTGGGCGGCAAGATGTGTCGCGTACCGCTCGAGGACGTTGCCGGCAAGCTCAAGTACGTCGACCCCAACTGCGACCTCGTGCGCGAGGCAAAGCTTTTGGGCATCAGCTTTGGCGACGAGTAGCAAGCGGCACAGGGCATGATTGGCAAAGCCTGGCAGAGCTTTGTTTCTGAGACGGCGGCATGGGGTGCCCATGCCGTCTTCTTAAGGTTGCTGCTCGCAACCCTCATTGGCGTGGCCATCGGCATCGACCGCGAGTTCCACAACAAGGGCGCAGGCGTCAAGACCCACGTCCTCGTGTGCATTGGCGCAGCTATGGCCATGATCGTGAGCGAGTACGTGCTCCACCAGTTCCCCGATGCGCGTGGCGACATCAACCGCATTGGCGCCCAGGTCATCTCGGGCGTTGGTTTTCTCGGCGTGGGCACCATCCTCGTGACCGGCAAGAACGAGGTCCGCGGCCTCACCACTGCCGCCGGTCTCTGGGCGTGCGCGTGCATAGGGCTTGCTGCGGGCATTGGATTCACGGAGGCCGCGCTCATCGGGCTGTTCTTCGTGCTTCTCACCTTCGAGGGGCTCAACCGCCTTGACCGCGTGATTCGCCGCGCATCAAAGACCTTCGACGTCTACGTGGAGTTCAACGAGCCGTCGGGCGTGCGAGAGCTTCTCCGCAAGCTGCACTCGTGGGACTGCACGTACGAGAACTTCGAGGTCATTCGCGGCCAGGATGGCCGCAAGGGCACGGCGGCGACCTTCTCGGTGGAGCTCTCGTCGATGGGGCGCAAGAGTCTCTTCATAGAGTCGATTGGCAACCTCGACTTTGTCACCTTCGCCGACGAGATATAGGTGGTAACGCCAGCGGCATTGGAGGCAATCGACATGCCCACGTTCCTCAACCAGAGCCCCGTCTTTGGGCCGGTCACAAGCAGGCGCTTTGGCGTCTCCCTCGGGGTGAACCTAATGCCGAGAACAGGCAAGATCTGCACCTTTGACTGTCTGTACTGCGAGAACGGCTTTAACGACGAGCGCCGCACGCGCGACAGCTATGTGGGCCTTGACCAGGTGATCTCCGCCCTCGAAACGGCCTTAGTGGCAATGGCCGAGAGGGGCGAGAAGCTCGATGACATCTGCTTTGCCGGCAACGGCGAGCCAACCGCAAGTCCCGTCTTTCCGGCAGCCGTCAACGCGGCGCTAGCACTGCGCGACCGCTACGCGCCAGAAGCGCACGTGACCGTGCTCTCAAACGGCACGCAGGCAGCACGGCCGGAGGTGCACGCGGCACTTCTCCGCGTGGACAGGAACGTCCTCAAGCTTGACACCGTCGACGCCACCTACGTGGCCGCACTTGACCGCCCCCGTGTGCCCTATAGCGTGGAGCATCAGGTGGAAGTGTTCGCGTCCTTCAAGGGGCATGTGATTGTGCAGACCATCTTCCTGCGCGGCAGCTACAAGGGCCGCTCGCTCGACAACACGGATGAAGGCCACGTGGAAGCGTGGCTCTCGGCGCTTGAGCGCATTAGGCCGGAGGGCGTGACCATCTACACCGTGGACCGCGACACGCCTGCCTCGGGCCTTGGTAAGGCGCCGAGAGAGACCCTCGACGCCATTGCCCAGCGCGTGCGAGCCCTCGGCTTCCCCTGCACCGTGGGGTACTAGGGATTGCGGCCGTCAGATTTCGCGTTTGTGCACTCCTCATATACGCGCTCAGGGGCTACGTCCAAATCATCGTTCCACACGACTGTCCCACGTTCCGCATGTGCCTTCATAAAGAACACGGGATTCTTGAGCGGGGCATACGGCTGTAGATTCAAGAGGGGACGCGCATCGAAGGAGCCTTTTGTCCCGTCGAAAAATTCGACATCGATGCTGTAGTCCTCATGTGGTCGTACCGACATTACGGACCAACCAAATCTTCCCATGGCACCTCCTGCTCCTTATCGGGCGAGACCTCTACCGCAGAGGGTCAATCTTATATGGGAGCTCATGTGCAGACAGCAAGCGCCAATTCCCCACCAACTCGTCTTGATGGATCGTTGCCCATGCGACAATAAGACGACGTTGCCTGATCGGCATTTCTCCATCTAACATATTCCCATTCAAGTCAAATATTGCCTCATAATCCTGATAAGTCGCATGGAAGTGCGGCGGATTGTGATCGTCGTAGAACATTGCGATGATGATGCCATAGAATATCGAAATCGTGGGCATAGCCATCCTCCTGTAAACGCACCTGCTGCTCCTTCGTATGCAGAGCGTTCACTGTGGAGATGCAGACTTGTGCCCCTTATAGCCACAGGTTCTTACGCAAAAGTTCTGGAGCCCGCGCGAATCACCGATAGAGTGCTGCCAGTCAGCTCCGTCACTTGCATGGCTCTAGTATGCCCAAAGAATCGCGCGGCGCCACTCGGTAACAGTGCCGTCACACGAGACGCGCTATCATCGTGTTGTACCTGCACCCGCTTGAGATCGGACGCCCGGCATGTGCGAGCTCTTCGCGATCAACTCGGGAAGGCCGGTCTTGGCCAACGCCTACCTGAGGGAGTTCTACACCCACAGTCATGACAACCCGCATGGCTGGGGCCTCTCGTGGCGAGACGACCATGGCAAGCCCGGCGACCCCGAGGCGGACGTCATGCTCTGGCACGAGCCCATCCCGGCCTACGAGTCAACGCTGCTGCCCAAGATTCTGGAGCAGCCCGTGGAGGCCTGCCGCCTGGAGGCGCATATTCGCTTCTCCACTTGCGGCGCGCAGAGCGTGGAGAACTGCCACCCGTTTTTGGGCTCGGACATCTCCGGACGCGAGTGGACCCTCATCCACAACGGCATCCTCTTCAACGAGGAGCTGCTCGCGGGCTACGACCGCATCGAGCGCGGTGAGACGGACAGCGAGCGCACAATGCTCTTCCTTCTCGACGTCCTGGACGAGGCCACCATGCGTGCAGGTGGCACACTGGGCTTTGACGGCACCTTTGACGCGCTGGCAGGCGCCCTCTCGCAAATCTCTAACCTCAACCGCCTGAACCTCATCCTGGACGATGGCACCTACACCTACGTGCACACCAATACGTCGGAAGACACGCTCAACTACCGACAACTTTCGGACGATGCCATCGTCTTCTCGACAAAGCCGCTTGGCGGGGACGCGGAGAAGGACCTCTGGAAGCCAGTCCCGCGCAACCGCCTGATTGCCTACCGAGACGGACGCCTGGTGCGAACGTCTGCGCCACACGGGTACACGTTCTGCGAGGCGATTCTCGACCTTCGCAAGAAGTTTGGCGACGCATGGCCGGAGGTTATCGCGTCGTAGGCAGTTGCCGCGGATTCCGATCGGTTAGACCTCCCTAACCGGCGATAACGCGTGGCAGATAGCGCCGTGCCGAGAACCGCGCCCACGCCATCGGGAGCCACGCCGATTACCTCCGTCCGCGCACACCGCCACCACGCCCCTCTGCTAGTCTGTATGGTTCCGTCTGGTTCCACCGGACGCTTAACACGGCAACAACGCGCGGGCCTCACCCGCCAGGAGCGAAAGCGGCAAGCATGGACCTCTCCCAGGCAATCGAGCAGGCAAACGCCTTTGTCTTCCCTGGCTTCCTCACGGACGACGACTCCCTCACCCAGGAGCGCTCCAAGAACGAGGAGGCAATCAAGGTCTTGACCGATGCCTGGAAGGCGGCGCCGCTTGGCCGCGAGCCCTTCTCGTTTGACCTGGTACGAGGCCTTGCCGACAGGAACCGCGACATCTGTGACCGCTATGGCATCGAGCGGCTGAGAAACACCAACGGCTTGAACCTCGCGCGGCGCCTTTCGGATGCCGACCTCATCCACGGCGTGGCCACGCTCCAGCACCGCACGGACGAGGAGGTCGCGCGCGTCTCTGGCCCCACTGCCGCAGACCTGGGCATCGCCTACATCGACGCGCCAGTATGGGGCGCCGTGGTAGGCATCGACCTCGAGACCTCGGACCGCGAGCCCGACCGCGGCTACGTGATCAACGTGGGCCTGGAGTTCATGAACCTCACCCCCACGGCCAAGCCCACCAACCCCTACTCCGCCTACTGCGGCATGCCCGAGATGTACGCCGAGAAGGGCGTGCCCCTCTCAGAGATCCACCACATCACCTGGAAGGACCTCGAGGGCGTGCCACCCCTGCGCCAGAACCCCAAGATGCAGAAGGCTATTCTCGCCGCGCTCACGGCATTCCCCTACATGGCCCACAACGCCGCCTTCGAGGACTCCTGGTTCATGCTCAACGTTGACGGCTACGCCGAGGCGCGCAAGGCCGGCAAGATCGTGCCCATCGACACACGCGACATCTGCCGCCGTGTGGACCCGGAGGTGCGCCTGCTTCCCCGCGAGACCCACCCCGCCACGCTCGAGAACTGGGCCCGCCGCCGCGGCACCTTGAGCAAGAACGAAAAGGAGCGCCACCTGGGCCTCGAGGACGTGGACCTCATGCTCGCGACCGTGCAGGCCGAGTTCTCTGAGCGGAAGATGTTCCCCGGCCAGCGCGAGGAGGACTAACATGCGCCTGCAGCAGCTGCGCTATCTCATCGCCGTTGCGGAGAGCGGGTCGATCAACTCCGTGGCGCACAGCCACTACATCTCCCAGTCCGCACTCTCCACCTCCATCCGCGAGCTCGAGGAGGAGATGGGCGTCAAGGTCTTCAACCGCACGAACAAGGGCATCACGCTCACGTCCGAGGGCGTGGAGCTTCTCGCCTACGCGCGCCAGGTGGTCGAGCAGGCCGATCTCATGATTCGCCACTACGAGAGCGACCGCAACGACACCTACCGCAAGCTGTCCGTCTCGTCTCAGCACTATGCCTTTGTGGTCAACGCCTTCACGGAGTTTGTTGCCAAGCGCCACGACGAGTCCTGCGACTTCACGCTGCGCGAGACGCGCACGGCCGACGTGATCGACGACGTGCGCACCTTTAGGAGCGACATCGGGGTGCTCTACCTCTCGACCTACAACGAGCGCGTGCTCAGGCGCCGCCTGGACGAGGCAAACCTGCGCTTTGTCTCGCTCTTTCGGGCGCGCCCGCACGTCTTTGTCCGTGAGGGGCACCCGCTTTCCAGCCGCAAGAGCGTGCGCGTGCAGGACCTCGAGGACTATCCGCGCTACACCTTCGAGCAGGGCCCCGAGGGCTCGCTCTACTACTCCGAGGAGCCGCTCTCGTCGCTCCCCCACCGCCAGCGTATCACCGTGAGCGACCGCGCAACCATGACGAGCCTCCTGCGCTGCTACGACGGTTTTCTCGTCTCGACAGGCGTGCGCTCGGACGAGATGCTCGACGGCATCGTGGCCATCCCGCTCGACGTGGACGAGGTCATGAACGTGGGCTACGTGGTGCACCGCGAGCGCAAGCTCTCAAGCCTCGCGCAGGCCTACATCGCCGAGCTCAACCAGCTGATCATGGGCTGCATGGACAAGAACGCCCTCGTTCCCTCCAAGGAGGTCACGAGGGCGGTTGCCGGTGATGATAAGGATGCGGCCAGTGAGGCGCAAAGCGCAGCGACACCGGCCGACCCCGCCGAGTAGGCTTCCCCACCGACTCCTACATGAGCTCGGTCACGTTCTTGGCGAACTCCACCGGGTCGTCGATGGGCAGTCCCTCGACGAGAAGCGCCTGATCATACAGGATGGAACCCATGAGCTTGAGGCGGTCCTTCTCGCCAGCCTCCTGCGCCGCGACGAGCTTGCCAAACACAGGGTGCGCAGCGTTCAGCTGCAGCACGCGCTGGGCCTTGGGGGCAGAGGCAGCCTCGGGACCCTGGGAAATCACGCGCTCCATCTCGAGCGAGACCGGGCCCTCGGAGGCAATCGTCGCAGGGGCGTCACCCAGGCCGGCCGCCACGCGCACGTCGGTGACCTTGTCGCCCAGGTCACCCTTGAGCTCGTCGATAAGGTCCTTGTGCTCGGTGGTCGCCTCGTCGGCAGCTTTCTTCTCGTCCTCGGTCGCAAGGTCGAGATCCGCGGAAGAGACGTTAGCAAACTCGAGGTCGCGGGCGTCGGTGCCCTTGTGCTCGGAGTCGCCCGCCACAGCGTCAACGTGGTAGGTGCGCATGAACTGGAACATGAACTCGTCGACGTCCTGCGTGCAGAGAAGCACGTCGAAGCCGTGGTTCACGGCGGAGGTCACCACGGGCATCTTCTCCAGGCGGTCGCGGGAGTCGCCGGCAGCGTAGTAGATCTTGTCCTGCTCGGCGGGCATGGCCGTCACGTACTCCTTGAGCGTGACCTGCTTGCCCTCCTTGGCCGACCAGAACAGCAGCAGGTCGGCGAGGTCGGCGGCCTTCGAGCCGTAGGAGTTGTAGATGCCAAACTTGAGGCCGCGGCCAAAGTTGCCAAAGAACTTCTCGTAGCCTTCGCGGTCGTTGTCGCGCATGTCCTCGAGCTCGGAGTGAATCTTCTTCTCGATGCGGCGTGCTATGGCCCTGAGCTGCGAGTTCTGTTGCAGCGTCTCGCGGGAGATGTTGAGCGTCACGTCAGGCGAGTCGACGATGCCGCGCACAAAGTTGTAGTAGTCGGGCAAGAGGTCGGCGCACTTCTCCTGGATGAGGACGTTTGACGAGTAGAGCGCCAGGCCCTTCTCGTAGTCCTTGCTGTAGAGGTCGAAGGGTTGCTCGGACGGGATGAAGAGCAGCGCGTCGTACGAGAGCGCACCCTCGGCGTGGAAGCTGATCGTACGCTGTGGCTTCTCCCAGTCGTGGAAGGTCGACTTGTAGAACTCGTCGTAGTCCTCCTGCTTGACCTCGCTCGAGCGCTTCTTCCAGATGGGGGTCATCGAGTTGAGGGTCTCAAGCTCCTGGTAATCCTCGTACTCGGGCTTGTAGTCGTCGCCGGCGTCCTCGGGCTTGGGCTTCTCGCGGCTCTTGGTGACCATCATCTGGATGGGATGGCGCACATAGTTGGAGTAGCGCGTGACAAGGTCGCGCAGGCCCCACTCGGAGAGGAAGCGGTCGGTGTTGTCCTCCTCGGTCGAGGGACGCAGGTAGAGCGTCACGTCGGTGCCGTGGTCATTTTCGCCCGAGCGCTCTCCCTCAGCGGCAGGCTCGATGGTGTAGCCGCTCCGGCCGTCAGACTCCCAGGCAAAGGCCTCGTCCGCACCATAGGCGCGGCTCACCACGCGGACCTTGTCGGCAACCATGAAGGCGGAGTAGAAACCCACGCCAAACTGGCCGATGATGTCCATGTCCTGGCCCTGGTGCTCGGCGTTTGCCTCCTTGAAGGCCTCCGAGCCAGAGTGGGCGATGGTACCCAGGTTCTTGTCCAGCTCGTCCTTGGTCATACCGATGCCGTTGTCGCTCACCGTGATGGTGCGCGCATCCTTGTCAAAGGCAAGGTGGATGGCAAGCGAGTCCTGGTCAACGTGGACGTCTGGGTTGGTGAGGCTCTCGAAGCTCAGCTTGTCGATGGCGTCCGACGCGTTGGAGATGAGCTCGCGCAGGAAGATCTCCTTGTTGGTGTAGATCGAGTTAATCATGAGGTCCAAGAGCTTCTTGGACTCTGTCTTGAATTGCTTCATGTGCGCTTCTTTCCCTTGAGACAAGCCAACGTTTATCTAGTTACCCACCACCGGGGGCGATAAACCCCTAAGGGCCGAAAATCTACTGCATACGCGCTGAGATTTTCTCTGTGTGCAGGTTGATAGGCGAGAAGGACGAGTCGTCTGCGTTTCCGCCGGCCCGGGGCATGCGGTCCGCACACCCCGGGCCCCGAACTACGCACGGTCGCGTTTAAGCTTTGTGGATTGCTGGGCTTTTGTCCTTCTCGCCCTCAGCCGTGCGTAGTTCCAACACCTGTCGAAGCTCCAAGCCTGCCCCACTCGGGCATCCGAGTTGGCTTCGGAAAACCATGGGGCAAAAATCGGACGTTTTGCTCCTTGCCCAGCGCGAATTCTGTCCGAAAGTTGCCCGACAACGTCAGCGCTCACTCCAGAAGGGACGAGACGCCGATCCGCACCTGTCGAACTGACGGCACACCCATTTGACCGGCATGTTTCGCGTTGCCTGCCGAGCGGCGCCCGCACAACCACGGCGGCTACCATGGAGCCGCACTCAGCATGACCTAAGGAGAACCAACATGAAGCTCTTTGCCTATGCCCTGCGCGAGTACGACGAGCTGGGCTATCTTGACGCATGCGCGCGGGAGATGGGATTCGAGTACGGCTGGACGTCCGAGTACCCCAACCTCGATAACGTAGGCCTGGCCCGCGGGTATGACGCGCTCTGTATCATCACCAACCCCATGCCGGCAGATCTTCTCGACGCCTTCCACGAGGAGGGTATCAAGAACCTCGCCACCAGGACCATCGGCTACGAGCACATCGACGTAGCACACGCCTACAAGCTGGGCATGCGCGTGGCGAACGCCCCCTACCCGCCCGAAGGCGTGGCGAACTACGCCATCATGCTGCTGCTCATGGCCCAGCGCAAGGTGAAGCTCCTCTCGCGCCAGTCCCTCGCGCAGGATTTTGGCCTTCATGGCAAGCTGGGGAAGGACATCTCCACCTCCACGGTGGGCGTCATTGGCACAGGACGCATTGGCGCCACGGTCGTGAGGCATCTCGCGGGCTTTGGCTGCAGGCTCCTTGCCTATGACCCCTATCCCAACCCCGAGGTCGCAAAACTTGCCACCTACGTTGACCTTGACACCCTCTACGCCGAGTCCGACGCAATCACGCTCCACGCGCCCGGCCTGCCCGAGAACCGCCATATGATCGACGCCGCGGCCTTTTCCAAGATGAAGCGAGGCGTAACCATCGTGAACGCGGCGCGCGGCATGCTCATCGACACACAGGCGCTGGTGGGGGCGGTGGAGTCCGGCCAGGTGGGCGCGGCGGCGCTTGACACCATTGAGCACGAGGAGGACCTCTACTACCTGGATCGCAGCCGAGACGTGCTTCCCAACCGAGACCGCTCGGTCCTCATGGCCTTCCCCAACGTGATCGTCTCTCCGCATATGGCGTTCTACACCGCCGAGGACGTGGAGGCCATGATCCGCAACTCCGCAAGCGCACTTCTCGCCTTCGAGCGTGGAGAGAAGACGCCCTTTGAGGTGCGCCACTAGCAGGTGCATTTGCCGACAACAGCCAAAAAAACAGAGGGCCGGCGTCTCTTGGCCTGCCGGCCCTCCTCATGTCATGTGGACTTCCCTTGGGCTATTAGGGTGGTATCGCTCCTCTGCTATCGCAACCTGTAGAGCTGCTGTCTGTGAACCGCCAGGTTGCTAGCGCCCTTGATGCGACTTACGCTTCGCGTTGCTGGCCCTCCCGGGACCTACAAACGGGCGTGCCTTGGGTTGGCGGCCGCAGACAGGTTTGAATGTATCTCGTCTTCGCTGCCCATCGGTATCGCCTCCCTCACTCGAGCCCCGAGCCGTGCCTCGAAGCTAACCTTTGTTTCGATGAATTATCTACCCCGTGGTGCGAGAAGTAAACGACACTTGATGCGATTTGTGTCTAATAACTGATGGTAGCAATGTAGGTGGCGGAGGCGTCCGCACCGGCCGCACCAGCCACCGGCCCGTCGAATGACCACGTGCCATGCACGCCACGCCTGGCGAGGCCCGCCTTAAGGTGGAGCATGGCAATCCCCATGTCAACGAGCTGCACGTCACCGATGGACCTAAGTGGCAGCGTGCGATCCTCAAAGAGGTCGATGCGCCCGTCCGAGCAGACGAGCCGCCACGGCTGGAGGTTCTGCGCCGAGGGCGCCAACCGCACGCAGCTGAACGCGGCCGAAATCGCAGGATCACACGCATCCGGCGAGGCCATAGGATGTGCAAGGTCGCCCTGGAAGAACAGGGTGTTCCACGGGGCACGCTCGTCCGCATGGAGCTTCGAGCGCATGACTCGCTCAAGTGCCGAAGCGCGCGGCGCCGGCGTGCCTACGGCGATGGCCGCCGGCATGATGCGGTTCTCGTCCCTGTCAACACCCACCACGTGCTCGAAGGCGGGCCGATCAATGGTACCCGCAAGCCATGCCGTCCCCAGGCCGTGCGCCGTCGCAGCCAGGACCAAGCGCTCGACCACGTAGCCAAAGGCCTCCTCGGCATGTACGCAGCGCGGGAGAGAGCCAACAATGTACCAGCTGGTCCCGCGAATCACCCGGCTTGTAGCACCGAACTTCTCCGCATCAATAAGCCGCAGTTCAACCGGTATGCGATAGGGATTCTCGTCATTGGATGCCAGGGTCTCCAGAAGCTCGCACGCCTCTGGCGAGAGCGGCGTTCCGTCAAACGTGCGCACGGTGCGACGCCGCTCGCACGCAGACGCAAGAACACCGGCCTCGCTTGCTTCCATGGCAGCGCTCCTTCATCAAGCCTCAAACGGGTGCCGAAAGGCGCCCAGACTCTGCGCATTCCCCACTATGCTATCGCACGCATTACACAATGGGCTCCGGCAACCGCAACCAATTGGGTGGGCGGTGTATGCACACCCCTTTCGAGCTGCTGCTTATTTGGAGAAACAATCGCTTGCCGACGAGAAGGAAACATTATCCAAACGCGGGACTAACTCTGGGCCAACGGGGATATAGTCAATCTATGCAGGTCATGGTCGTTCGGCGAAAGGACATGCCATGGGAAAGAAAGCGGCAGAGGCGCTCGATATCAGCTACAACGATCTGGCCGACTACCTCCATAGAAACCACTCGGTGTACATGAAGGTTGGGTCGGCCGTCTACTACCTCACAGACGTCAACTTTGAAGCGTGGCGCGCACAGGATACGTTGCGACGCAACTCCAAGAACCACTTCGTCGACTGCAGTGAGCTTGTCGACACGGTTGACGAGTTCCTCACGCTCCCCTTTGTCCATGGCAAGACCATCAAGGACGTGTTTGACCAGGCAACCTTCTATGCCTCGGTCAAGGGTGAGAAGTCCGCGTAACTCTGCCGTTAAGAGCATTGCGGCCCCGTTGGCGTTTGCCAACGGGGCCGTTTTGTGTGCAAAGGAGGAAATGCCTGCACCCCTGCCAAACCTGCGGCTTAATAGCAGTCGCAAGAAGACAGTGCCGAGAAGAACCGCAGCTAGGGAGCTTGGTCCTTCTCGGCACGATGCTATTAACCCGCAGGTTTCCGGGGGCCTTGCGCGAAGAGCGCCCCCAGCCGCGCCTACTCCTTCGCAACCGGGCGCTGGGCCTCGAAGGTCTCCTCGACCTCAGTGTCCACGCCACCCTCCTCGGCAAGCGCCGGGATGAGCACGCGGTATGCGTTCTCGGTGGCGTTCTCGTGCGGCGAGCGCTTGGCATAGCGCTTGACCGCCGCGGCAGACTTTTTGATGGCCTGCAGCGTGCCGGCGCCGGCCACGCAACCACCCGGGCACGCCATGCCCTCGAGCAGGTAGCCGGGGTACTTGCCGCACACGGCGTCCTTCATCATCTTGCGGCAGTCCTCGAGGCCCTCGGCATTGGCCACGTTGACCTCGCGGTCGGGGTAGCGACGGTGGATGGCGTTGACAACGGCGGTGGCTACGCCTCCCGCAACGGCAAACCCGCGACCGTCCGCAGAGGCCACGTCGAAGTCGCTCTTGTTGTCGTCAGCCAGCGAGAGGTAGTCGATCTGCTTGGCCTCCATCATGCCCGCCATCTCCTCGAAGGTGAGCACAAAGTCCACCTCACTCCTGATGGACTTGCGCATGGCCTCGAGCTTCTTTGCGGCGCAGGGGCCCACAAAGACGATCTTGGCGTGCGGATGCTGGGTGCGGATCATGCGCGCCGTGAGCGTCATGGGCGTAAGCGCCATGGAGATGCAGTTGGCGTACTTGGGGAACTCCTTCTTTGCCATGACCGACCACGCGGGACAGCACGAGGTGCCCATGAAGGGAAGCTTTTCGGGGACCTCGTTCAGGTAGTCATCCGCCTCCTGGATGGTGCAAAGGTCTGCGCCAAGCGCCACCTCCTCGACGCCGGAGAATCCCAGCTGGTGGAAGGCCTCACGCAGCTTGCCCACGTTGCCCTTGCCGCCAAACTGGCCGACAAACGCCGGCGCCACGGCGGCAATGACCTCGTCGCCCGCGTTGATGGCCTGGATCACCTGGAAGATTTGGCTCTTGTCGGCAATGGCACCAAACGGGCAGTTGATGAGACACTGTCCGCACGAGACGCACTTCTCGTAGTCGATCTGCGCGCGTCCGTGCTCGTCGGAACCAATGGCATGCATGCCGCAGGCGGAGGCGCAGGGGCGCTCCTTGTGGAGAATGGCGTGGTACGGGCAGACCTTGGCGCACTGCCCGCAGTGGACGCACTTCTCCTGGTCGATGTGGGCCTTCTTGTCCACAAAGGTGATGGCGCCCTTGGGGCATATCTCGCGGCAGGGGTGCGCAAGGCAGCCCTGACACATGTTGGTCACGCGGTAGACGTTGTCCTCGCAGGCGTTGCAGGCAAACTTGATGATGTTGATGAGGGGCGGCTGGTAGTAGGTCTCGGGCTTTGCAGCCTCGGCAAGGCCATCGGAGAGCTGCTCGGGGCGGTCGACGCCCTGCAGCGGCAGGCCCAGCGTGAGGCGGATGCGCTCGCCCACGATGGCGCGCTCGAGAAACACGCTCTCGCGGTAGGTTGCCACGTCACCAGGGATGATCTTGTAGGGCAGCTCGTCGAGCTTCTTCGCCTGGTCATCGCCGCCCTCGTAGGCGATCTTCGCGACCTCGCAAAAGACGTTGCGCCTGATTTCCGTCAGGTTAGTGTACACGCCACGCATGGTGTCAGCCATAGGTGGATCCTCTCGCTTCTCGTCCCTTTTTCTCGCCGCACTGCAAACGGCGTCACGCCGTCACGTGGGCGGCGTCCCCTTCATCAACAGTATCGCGCAACCTTGTCCTCGTTGCATGAGTCGAACGGGCGTGTGTTGCCTCGCTACGCCCGGAACCTCTCCGGGACTTCCGTGCGGAGAAGCACGTGCGCACCGCTCACCGGATGGTCGAACTCCTCCTCAAGCGCATGCAGCATGAGTCCGCGCGGGTCTCTCCTACCGCCGTAGAGTGTGTCTCCCACAATGGGAAATCCCAGAGACGAGAGGTGCACGCGGATCTGGTGTCGGCGCCCCGTTCCCAGCTCAACGAGAAGGAGCGTGCGGTTGCCACGCCGCTCGAGCACGCGCACTCGCGTGAGCGCGGGCTGACCTTGTCCGGGGCGGCACACACGCATGCGGCGCGCATCGTGGCGGTCGCGACCGATGGGCTTCTCGATGGCGGTCACGTCTCCCGGGAAGGCACCGCTCACCTCGGCGAGATAGCGCTTGCGCATGGCATGTCCGGCCACGAGAGCGTCAAACGCAGGCTGGAACTCCTCGGCCAGCGAGAAGAGCACAAGCCCCGTGGTATCGACGTCCAGGCGTTGCACTGCCTGGGGATTAGCTGCCACGCCCTGGCGCGCAAGCGAGACGCGCACGCGATCCGTGAGCGTGGGTGCGCAGGTACCGTCACCATGTACGAGGATGCCTGCGGGCTTCTCGACAGCAAGGCAAACGGAGTCCTGATAGATAATGGTGGCAGATGGCACGTCCGGTGGCGTAGGCATGGCTGCCTGCCGCGCGAGGGCAACGTCCACCACATCCCCGACAGCCAGACGCGAGGACGCCGCAAGCGCCTCTCCCCCACGCGTGAGCTCAGCGCCCTGGAACGCGCGGGCGGCAGAGCGCCGCGACATCCCCGTGGAGAGTGCCAGGTCGAGCGCTGAGCAGTCCTCAAGCGCGCGGAACTCAAGCCGCGAGGCGTCGTCCTTCTCGCCGAGAAACTCGTAGCGCACGAACTTTTCTGTCTCCAATGGCACACAGCACCTCTCACTACTCTTGCTGACGCTTGCGCGGGTATTCTACGTCAGCCAACGCGCTGGGGAGCAGCGCCCTCTCCGCTAGACCTCGCTCCCCCATATTTCCGAACGCCAGTTGTCGGAAAACGCTGTAACACCCAGCCTTGTACCGGAAGCGCCGATGCACGACCATACCAATATCCTACCAACGCACTAGAGATTGAGGAGCGCATCATGGTCATCATCTGTCACCGAATGTGTAGCGAAACCAGCACGGCGAGGCAGCTTGCCCGCATCCCCCACTTGGAACGCATACGACACGTCGGAAGGTAACACCCCATGCAGATCGACATCACGGCACTTTGGGCACTCGTCGCAACCATTGTGGCGTTCGCCCTTCTCGCCACGCTCAAGCGCAAGTTCAAGGTTGGCTTTGGCGTGCGCACCCTCATCGCGACCGGACTCGGCATAGTCATTGGCGTCGCGTTTGGCCAGGGCTTCTCGTACTACGCAATCTTTGGCACCATCTACGCAAACGTGATCTCCGCGCTTGTGGTGCCGCTCCTCCTCTTTAGCATCATCTCGAGCGTCACCAACCTGGCGGACCTCGTGCATCTCAAGGGCATCGGCGTGAAATCGGTGGTCTTCCTCGTGCTCAACACGCTCACGGCGACGCTCCTCACGCTTGCCATCGCGCTGCCCCTGGGCGTGGGAACGGGCTTCTCGCTTGACGGCGTAACCTACGAGGCCAAGGAGGTCCCCACCGTCACCGATACCATCGTGGGCCTCTTCCCGCAGAACCTCGCCGCCGCGTGGACCAGCAACGCAGTTGTGCCCATCATCGTCTTTGCGATCATCGTCGCACTGGCGTACAACCGGCTTGCATCAGAGCGCCAGGATGGCGAGAAGGTCGACGTGCGGCCGTTCAAGGCGTTCATCGACGCCGGCAACAAGGTCCTGGGCGAGACCGTAAGCAGGGTTGTTGGGTTCACGCCGTACGCCGTGGTGGCGCTCATTGGCCGCGCAGTTGGCCGCGCCGACGTCACCCAGCTCGTGCCGCTGCTTGGCGTGCTGGCCGTTGCCTACGTGGTCCTGGCAATCCAGTTCTTTGGCGTCGAGTCTGCGTTCGTGGCCTGGGTGGGTCATCTTAGCCCGGTGCGCTTCCTCAAGGGCATGGCCCCCGCTGCCGTGACCGCCTTCACCACGCAGAGCAGCATTGGCACGCTGCCCGTGACCATTCGCTCGCTCACGCAGAACCTGGGCGTTGATGAGGACGTGGCCAGCTTCACCGCCGGCCTTGGGGCAAACCTTGGCATGCCCGGTTGCGCCGGTATGTGGCCAACGCTCGTGGCGGTCTTCGCGATCAACGCGCTGGGCATCCCCTTCACGCCGGTCCAGTACGGCTTCCTCGTCCTGCTCACGCTTGTCGTCTCCATTGGCACCGTGGGCGTGCCTGGCACGGCAACTATCACCGCCACGGCGCTTCTGGCAGCGCTGGGGCTTCCCGTGGAGACCATAGCCCTTGTCGCGCCCATCTCCTCCATCGTGGACATGGGCCGCACGGCAACCAACGTGCTTGGCGCGGCAGAGGCCTCGCTTATCGTGGCCGCCGGCGAGGGCCTGGTAGACCGCAGCGTCTACGACGGTGAGGATTCGTTTGGACTCAAGAATACGAGCCAGGCAAGCGCGGCGTAGCGCTTCTGTGACAGCGTCTCCACGGGCTCCCCGGTGCCGCATGGGCATTGGGAAGCCCGTTTTGTGTGCCCCTTTTGCCTAGCCACTCGTGGCCCACAGGCTGTTGGGCGAGCGTTAGCTGCGGGGCAAGAGCCGTGCGCGACTCGATGTTGCCTTGCTGGCAAGGTTTTATTGCGCGATATTCCGAGAAATCCTAACAGCAACTGGGAGAATGTCATTCTTAGAAGAAATAACGTTCAATAATTGAGAGGCAATAGGCCTTCGGGACTGAAAAGCCCTGCCTATTGGCCGCAAACTCCAGCCGATGGGATGAGAGCCCCCGTGCCTACCGTCTCGCCCGTCCGCAGGCACAAGCGCCGCTTACAGAATCGTAAGCTTGCCGATAGGTTCCTGATGGCGATGCCCCGGTATCATTTCCACAAGCGCGTTGAACAGGCATGACACCGTCACTAACTCGGCACCACAGGCTCGGCGGCACCCCGGCACCACCCGTTTGGCACACAAGGGCGAGGAGGACGCATGTCCCAGGAGACCGACCACACCAACTACCTCGGCGAACCCGACAAGACAACGCCGAAAGCCCATCCGCTCGACAGCCTCCCCGTCATCTCTGGGGACTCTCCCACCGCACCGCCTCCCCTGCCTGGCGAGAGCGCCGAGGAGGACGAGGACACCCGCGACGCGATGGCAAGCCTTCTCGCCCACCGCAAGAAGCGCCGCCGCAGGAACATCATCGTTGGTGTCGTTGCCGCCTGCGCAGTTGTTGCTGTTCTCGTTTGGACCGTGACTTCTCAGCAAAGTGCGAACGCCCCCGAGGAGCCCTCGCTTCAGACCACGCCGGTCATGCGCGGCGAGTTTACCGACGAGGTCAAGGCATCCGGCAACGTCCAGCCCATGAACTCCGTTGTGGTAACGCCCGAAGTGGACGGCATCATCTCCGAGGTGTTCGTGAGCGAAGGCGACTACGTCGAGGAGGGCACCACCCTCCTCACCATCCGCAACGACTCCCTGGACAAGGCGGTGCGCGAGGCGGACATCCAGCTGCGCTCCGCAAAGACCCAGCTCTCCTCAGCCAAGGAGAATTACACCACCGCCTACAACGCCTACTACGCGGACCAGACGGACCTCGCCACGGTGAACTCTGCCGCCGATGCTGTCGACGCTGCGCAGCTCTCGCTCGAGACCGCACAGTCCGCCTACGACGACGCCGTTGCCACCGCAGGCAAGCGCACGGTCACGGCACCGGCCTCGGGCACGATTGTGGTCATGAACGCCGTCGAGGGCGCGGCCGTGGGTTCCGGCGCGGGTGCCGGTGCCGCCGCCACGGCAACGTCTGCCGCCGGGTCCTCGGGCGCGCTCATCACCATTGGAGACCTCTCGCAGATGACGGTCTCGGTGCAGGTGAACGAGATGGACATCTCGAAGGTCTCCGTTGGGCAGGCGGCGCGGGCGACCTTCTCGGCACTTCCAAACGTGGAGCTTGACGCCACGGTCACCCGCATTGCGACCGTCTCTTCCTCGGATGCCCAAGGTGCCATCCCCGGCTACGGCGGAAACGTGGTCACCTATGCCGTCGACCTTCTCATCCCCAACCCGGACCCGTCGCTCAAGCCAGGCATGACGGCAAGCGTCACCATCTCCTCGACGGACATCCCCGACGCGCTCATGCTGCCGCTGAGCGCCGTAGACGGCGAGGGGGACCAGGCCATGGTGGGCGTTGTTACCGGGCAGGACGATTCCGGATTCCCCACAACGGAGGCAAGACACATCACGGTGCTTGCATCCAACGGAACCATGGCGGCCGTCGAGGGTGACATTGCCGAAGGCGACGAGGTCGTGATAGGCGTGATGCAGGGAGGCGCCGAGACAGGCGCGGACACCATGACCGGCGAGGCATCCTCCTCGAGCTCGGCGGCCTAGTATGGCCTCCCACGTCATCCACGCCGAGAAGGTCTGTCGCATCTACTCGTCGGCCGCCGGCCTCACGCCAGCGCTTCGCGGCGTGAGCCTGGACGTCGAGCGCGGCGAGTTTCTCGCCATCATGGGCCCTTCCGGCTCGGGCAAGTCCACGCTCATGAGCATCCTCGGCTGCCTCGACCGCCCCACGTCCGGACTCTACCTCCTCGAGGGCATCGACGTCTCAAAGCTCACCGACGACGAGCTGGCACATGTGCGCTCCACGCGGCTTGGCTTTGTCTTCCAGTCATTCAACCTGCTCCCACGTGCCACGGTGCTTCGAAACGTGATGCTTCCCTTGGTCTACAGCAGGGGTTCCACCGCCGATCGCGAGCTGAGGGCGTGGCAGGCTCTTGCAGAGGTAGGCCTTCCCGAGAGCCTCTACACCCACCGCTCGAACGAGCTTTCCGGCGGCCAGATGCAACGCGTGGCCATTGCCCGCGCGCTGGTAAACGACCCTGCGCTCATCCTTGCTGACGAACCTACGGGAAACCTCGACTCCGCCACCGGAGAGCTGGTCATGCGGACGTTCAGGCGCATGCAAGAACGCGGCAAGACCGTAGTGCTCATCACGCATGACTCGAGCGTCGCAGGCTGGGCGGACCGCGTGGTGCACATACGAGACGGACGGCTTCTCTCGGACGAGCAGGAGCGTGCCTACGTGGCGTCGCTTGCCCAGCGAGAGCGAGAGGCGCTCGTGGGCACGCAGGAGGTGACGAGCGCATGAGAATCCGAGACCTCTTCTACGAGACCTTCTCGGCCATCCAGGCAAACCGAGGGCGAAGCCTGCTCACAATTCTGGGCATTGTCATTGGCATCGCTGCCGTCATCTCCATGACAGCGCTCATAGACGGCGTCAAGGCGTCGCTCGTGGGCGAGCTGGGACTTTCCCAGTCACGCACGGTCATGATCGACTGCTGGCCTGGTCGTGAGGTCACGATGGATGACATCGACGCACTTGAAGCAGGGATGTCCGACGACTACGAGTTCATAACCGTGGCATCCTACAACTCGGGGACGATCTCGAACGGCGTAACCGAGGAGCAGGGAACGCTCTTGGGCGTGGAGCCCGACTACTTCGAGGCAATGGGTACCAAGGCCATTGCCGGGCGCCTCATCATGCAGAGCGAGGAGGGCGCTGGCTCGCGGGTCATATTGCTTGATCAGACTATAGCCAACCGCATGTGGGGGTCGGAGGACGCGGCAGTGGGCCAAAGCGTGCACATTGGCAACGACGACTACACCGTGGTGGGCGTGGTTGGGGGCTCGGGCATGATGAGCGGGCAATCCTTCGTGCCGCTCTCTACCATGCAGAAGCGCATGAGCGGTAACTCGGGCGTAAGCCAGATCATCGGCTTTGCTCGCGAGGGCACCGACATGGACGGCATTGCCGCGCGGACGGAGTCCCACCTCAGGAGCTACTTCAACCTGCCGGAGGAGGATCCCTCGAGCCCCGATGGATCCAGCTACTACATCGGCGTCACGACCATGGCCTCGGTCATCGAGCAGCTCGACTCGACGATGGGCGCGTTCCAGGCGCTCATGACCTGCGTGGCAGGCGTGTCGCTTGTGGTTGGCGGCATTGGCATCATGAACATGATGCTCACCAACGTCACCGAAAGGATTCGCGAAATAGGGCTGAGAAAGGCACTGGGCGCGCGCCGCGCAGACATCACGTGGCAGTTCCTGCTGGAGTCCATCACGCTGTGCCTGGTGGGCGGCGCGTTTGGGATAATCCTGGGATATGCCGGCGCCAACGTTCTCGCGCAGTTTGCCAGTCTGTCGAGTGAGATAGGCGGGATGTCGGTGACGCCCGTCATCTCTCCGACGGCAGTTGGTCTCGCCAGCGGCATCTGCGTTGGCATCGGCGTGCTCTTTGGGTTCTATCCCGCCTGGCGCGCTGCGCGTCTCGATCCCGTGGAGTCGCTGCGATACCAGTAGCGCTGGTCCACCCCCAACTGGCGACACGCCGCCTTGGTTACCGCAACACATTCGTATGGCGAATCTGTATCGACCTGCGTGCGTCACACGTTCATGCGCGAATGTGTGACGCACGTAGCGGCAATTCGGCGGCGTCAGGAAATACGGTAAGACATTGGGTATGCTTTCAATAGCTTGGGAAGGAGAGAGCCATGCTGTGGGAATATGCCCGCTTAGATGACGAGACGAGAATAGCCTGCTCAGCTACACGTTCCGACGGGACGGTTCGCGTGGTTGTCGAGCGACCCAGAGACGGCGGTCTCGACTCAGCAGACTGTCTTCTCCCCCAGTGCCGCTGGAAGGATGTGGACGGATTCTCGACGGCCGAGCTTGCGTTTCTCGCAGACTTCTTGCATAACAATGCCCCTCTCATCTTCGACATTGCCGAGCGGCACGCAGAGGAGAGGAACATTGCCTAATGCCAAAAATTCTCGTCTTTGGGACATTCGTGCTGTACTTTTGGGCTGGCGAGAATAACGAGCCAATCCATGTGCATGTTGGCGTAAGACGCCCAGCGGATGGCGACGCCAAATTCTGGTTAACCAGAGACGGCGGTTGTATTGTTGCCCGACCAGGGGGTCTCTCGAAGAGCGACCTTCGAGACATTCAAAGATTTATCGTCCAGAACCACACCTACATCGTTAGCAAATGGGTGGAGTTTTACGAGGGTATTGAGCCTCGCTTCTATCAGTAGAAAATAGGTCAGCCATTGCAAGTCGCAGCCCTCGGCGTTGCAATGCATTCGTATGGCGAATCTGTATCGACCTGCGCTTACGTCATCCTCGAGCCATCGGCAAACTGCTGGCGAAGCACCTGGTCAAAGCCGAGAATGGCCGACCACACATGGGCTGACGAGCGCCACGCCACCGAGAGCGGATAGCTCATCTCCTCCCCCAGATGAATGACGCGCATGCCCGCCGCGGCGGGGTCTGCAAAGGTGGTGGCGACAAGCTCCGAAGGCACGAAGCACGCACCCACACCGCGCAGCGACAGGGCCATGAGCGTCTCGGAGTTCTTCGACACCACGCGGACCTCGGGTGAGATACTCGCCTCGGCGAGCTTGCGGCGCGAAAACTCACCTGGGACGTCCTTCTCGCCCATCATCAAGAACGGGCACGCGGCAAGCCCCGCAATCGACCCCGTAGCCTCGCACTCCTCGGCCACGGCCTCCGCCTCCTCGCCATAGAGATCCTCGAGGAGAGACCGTGCCACGATGAGCACGACCTCCTCGCGAAAGAGCTGGTGCACCACAAGCCCAGGCATGCGCTCCGCAACGGTCGCCACCACCATGTCGAGACGACCTTCCCCCAGCTCGTCCACAAGCTCGTCGTTCTCGCCCTCAAAGAGCGCAATGGATATGTGAGGGTGCGCGCGCTGGTACATGGCAATGGCGCGCGGCATGATGATGTGGCCGCGCGTGGCCGTTACACCCACGCGAATCCTGCCCCGGTCGTTGTGCGCAATGTCGCGGAACTCCTGACCCATGGTGCGCTGCTCGGCCTGGAAGCGCCGAGCGTAGCCGAGAAACTCCTCCCCCGCATAGGTGAGCGTAAGCGGGACCGTGCGCTCTACCAGCCGAACCCCAAGCTCGCGCTCGGCGGCGGCAACGCTTGCCGAGAGGGTCTGCTGGCTCACGTGCATGAGAGCAGCGGCACGCGTGAAGCTGCGTTCCTCGGCAACGGCAACAAAGTAGTCCATGGTCTGAAAGTTCACGGCTCAGCATCCCTCATCGCAATTCATGCACACGGCAGCCCTGCCGCTGTGCGTTTTTCCAGCTGAGTCCATATTACAAATTCATTTGGTGATTCATACCATATAAATCAGTTTGACTTGGTTCTCATGTGTCCATAGTGTTTCTCGTGCCTTGGAAGGAAACGCTGAGAAGGACGAGGGACATGGCAGAGACGGCAACGCTTGGGGTATTTGCAGGAATGCTCGTAGCCGGCACAGCCATGAGCATCCCCCTGGTGGCGATTCTCGCCGCCGGCCTTGCACTCTTCCTTGCCTATGGCATACGCCGCAGGGTCCGCCTTCCCGAACTGCTTCGCGCAGGTGCGTCGTCCATGCGCTCGGTAGCTTCCATGCTCGCCCTCTTTGTGGTTGCCGGCGCACTTGCCGCGGCATGGCGCGCCTCCGGCACGATTGCGGCAATCGTGAGCTGGTCCTCGTCGCTCATCCAGCCGTCCGCCGCCGTGCTTGCGGCGTTTCTCCTCTGCTGCCTTATGTCGCTGCTCATGGGCACGGCCTTCGGCACGGCAGCTACGATGGGCGTGATTTGCATGGCCGTCTCGCACGCAATGGGCGCAAACGAGCTGGCCACGGGCGGTGCGGTGCTTGCCGGCTGCTACTTTGGCGACCGTTGCTCTCCCCTCTCGGGAAGCGCCATCCTGGTGTCCAAGCTCACGGGCACGAGCCTCTACGACAACGTTCGTCGAATGCTGCGGACCGGACTCGTGCCGTTTCTCGTTGCCTGCGTGGCGTATCTCGCAATGGGCATGCAGGCAAAGGGAGGCGCCAATGCCGCGGGCGTTGCGGCAGCGCTTGCCGATAAGTTCTCGCTCTCTTGGCTGGCGATCCTTCCTGCAGTGCTGGTTGTTGCGCTCTCGCTTGCCCACGTGAACGTGCTGGTGGCCATGGCGGCGAGCCTGGGTGCCGCGTGCATGGTATGCGTTGGAGTGCAGGGCGTCTCGCCTGCCGAGCTGCCGCAGCTCCTCGTCTTTGGCTACCACGTCGCAGACCCTGCGGTGGCGCCGCTCATCGACGGAGGCGGGGTTGTCTCGATGGCCAACGTGACGCTTGTGGTGGCCATCTCTTCCACCTATGCGGGCATCTTCAAGAAGACTGGCCTGCTCGACGGTGCCGTTGGGCTGGTCACGGGCTTCTCGCGCAAGTCCACCCCGTTCATTGGCGTGCTTGCCACAAGCGTGGTCTCGTGCATGGTCGCGTGCAACCAGACGCTTGCTATCATGCTCACCGACCAGCTGTGCCGCCGCACCGAGAACAACGGAAGCGCCCTGGCGCTTGACCTCGAGAACAGCGTGGTCATCGTGAGCCCGCTTGTGCCGTGGTCCATCTCCAACGTGGCAGTGCTCTCGAGCGTGGGCGCACCGGCGCTGAGCATTGTGACGGCAACGTTCTGCTACCTTCTGCCGCTGTGGACCCTGGCGATAAGCGTCTGGCAGCGCAGGCGCCCGGAGTTCCCCGACAGCAGGCCGGCACAGCTTCTGGGCCTCACGCCTGCCGACGACGTGCGGCGCATCCGCGCCGCAGCGTAGGGACGGAGGCGTCGGCATGACGGTGGCTCCACAGGCTGACGGCGGCCCTACAGGTTGACGCCGGCTCGCAGGCCGGCGCCGCAGCGAGGGTTTCGTGCGCACTCCCTGCCAAAACGCGCCCTCCGGCGCCGATTTGACGCCCGAGCAGGGGTTTCCGACGGAATCCCATACAAGATGGCCCCTCCGGCGCCGTTTTGGCGCCGGAGGGCACGTTGCCGCAGCCATCCCGTACGAGAAGCGCCCTCCGGCGCCGGTTTCTCGCCGAAGAGCGCATTCCCGCAGCAATGGGGTAACCTTCCATCCAGCATAGTTTTCGCGGAAAGGTTCTCCATGTTCTTTCTCCTGGCAAACGGCTTCACACTCTACCTGCTG
The DNA here is from genome assembly GCF_001494635.1 of Tractidigestivibacter scatoligenes. Taxonomy (GTDB): domain Bacteria; phylum Actinomycetota; class Coriobacteriia; order Coriobacteriales; family Atopobiaceae; genus Tractidigestivibacter; species Tractidigestivibacter scatoligenes. Next base: position 463,698 of record NZ_LOJF01000009.1, read on the forward strand.
TTCTTTCTCATCCTGGCCATTGGGCCGGCTGTTGCTCTCATGCGCTACGTCTATTACCTCGACCCCCTGGAGAAGGAGCCGTCGGGGCTTCTCTCGCGCCTGATTCTACGGGGAGTGCTGGCTGCCTTTCTCGCCGGTGTGTTCGAGCAGGTAGGGATGTCAGTCTTTGGCCTCTTGTCCGGCCTTGACGAGAACACCCTGGGCTTTGAGCTGCTCTCGGACTTTGTGGTGGTAGGCGTCATCGAGGAGGCGTGCAAGTACATCCTCATGAGTCGCGCCACATGGAACAGCCCCGCATTCAACTGCCGTTACGACGGCGTGGTGTATGCGGTCTTCACCTCGCTGGGATTTGCCGGTATGGAGAACGTCATGTACGGACTCGACTACGGTACGGGCGTGCTCATGAGCCGAGCGGTCATGGCCATTCCCGCTCACATGGGCTTTGCCGTGCTGTTTGGCATGCTTTACGGAGAGGCCAAGTGCCTTGCGGTTCGCGGTCATCGCATTGGGTCCGCGTTGTGCGTTGTCGTTGGTTTTGCGCTCTCAGCCCTGCTGCACGGGCTCTACGATGCCACGGCAACGCTGGCTGACTACGGAGATGGGACGTTTCTCCTGGTAGTTGCCCTGATCTATGTGATTGTGTTCCTCGTGGTGCGGTCGGCTGCCAAGCACGACAAGCGCTTCGCGTAGGGTGACGCATCTCTCCTCTCGCAGCTCCTCGCAAGCGGAGAATAGCTCCATTTCTTATAACTGATTCTCACAACCTGGGGAAACGCGACTGTCGTTTAAGAAAAGGAGCTATTCTCTGCGAAGGTGCACGGGGGAGACCAGACAGGCCACGGAGCGCGAGAAGGAATGTGCCCTCCGTGCCAGTAGACGCCGGAGGGCACAGCCTAACGGGCCAAGAAATGCGTCGCAGCCGCGCTACTTGGCCAGACGCGCAGTCACCGCAGAGACAAGCTCTGCAGCGGGAACCTGGGTCTGCTCGTGCGTCTCCATGTCGCGAAGGGTCACCGCATTGGCAGCTACCTCGTCTGGCCCAATGACCACGCAGACACGCGCCCCGAGCTTGTCGGCCTGCTTGAACTGGCTCTTGAGCGAACGGCCCTGGTAGTCGGCCTCGGTACGCACGCCCGCCTGACGCAGCGCAAGCGTAGCCGAGAAGACCGCCTCGCGCTCGTCTGCCGAGGTCCCTGCCACGTAGACGCATCCAGGCTGGGGCGTCTCGAGCGAGCCGCCCTGCGCTGCAAGCGCAAGCGCAATGCGCTCGAAGCCCACAGCGAACCCGATGCCCGGCGTGGGCTTGCCGCCCTCGAGCTCCATGAGACCGTCGTAGCGGCCACCGCCTCCGATGGCGCCAACGCCACCGTCCACGGCCTCTACCTCGAAGACCGTACGCGTGTAGTAGTCAAGGCCGCGCACGAGCGTGGGATCCTCGACGTAGGTAACGCCTGCCGCATCAAGGTAGCGCTTTACCTGTGCGTAGTGCTCGGCGCAATCGTCGCAGAGGTTGTCCTTGGCAAGCGGTGCGTCACGCATGACCTCGCGGCAGTGGTCGTTCTTGCAGTCGAAGCTGCGCAGCGGGTTGATCTCCGCTCGCTCGAGACAGTCCTCGCACATCTCGTCAGCGTGGTCGAGAATGAACTGGCGCACCTTCTCGCGATAAGCGGGACGGCACGCGGCATCGCCCATCGAGTTGATGGAGAGCTTAAGGCGAGAGGGGTCGAAGCCAAGACGCTTGTAGTACTCCATGAGCATGATGATGCACTCGGCGTCCGCCGCCGGGTCCGCGGCGCCCAGCCACTCGACACCCACCTGGTGGAACTGGCGCAGACGGCCCTTCTGGGGTCGCTCGCCACGGAACATGGCCTCGGCGTACCAAAGCTTTGCGGGCGCAGCGCCCTGGGGCACCATGTTGTTCTCCACGGCAGCACGCACCACGCCGGCCGTCCCCTCGGGGCGCATGGCAAGGCGCTGCTTGGGCTTGAGGCCTGCCTCAGAACCCTGCTCGAACAGGTTCTCGAAGAGCGCACCGGAGACCACGCGGAACATCTCCTTGCGCACGACATCCGTGGACTCGCCAATGCCGTGGACAAAGGTGTCTACCTGCTCGATTGCAGGTGTCTCGACCATGTCAAAGCCGTATGCGCCAAAGAGGTCTCGCGCCACGTCCTGCATGTGCTGCCAGGCGCGCATGTAGCCGCCAAAGAGGTCCTCGGTTCCCTGAACCCGCTGTGCCATGTGATGCTCCTTCCGCGCCGCTCGGGCGCATCTGGTCGCGGCCACGAACGGCGCATCCAAGCGCCGCCTTCCGCGACCATGTTCGGGTTGCAAGTATAGCGCCCAAGGACTACGCGACGTTCGCGGCAGAGAGGTACACGATGCGACCGTCGATGCGCGAGGTTGCGTCGGTCTGGATGTCGAGGTCCGCACCATTCGCAATCACGATGGTCCCTCGCACGACGGATCCATTGGTGAGCCGCAAGGTTGGCATGCCAGCGGTAACGTAGATTGCCGCCGCATGCGAACTTGCGAAGGTGACGCCGTCAAGCGAGAGGGTCGCGGTGCCGCAGAGCTCAGCAAGGGAGCCTGTCGAGAGAATCTGTACGTCGGCAAGCGAGACGTTACTGCCGGACCCCTCTACGTGCACCACGGTACCCGACGTGGCCTCAAGGCTTCCGCGTTCCATCGAGACGGCTGCGCCATCAGATGCGGCGATAGCGGTGCAGTTTTCGCCAGAGGCATAGGCAGACGAGTCGCTCAAGCGGGCAACGGAGCCCGTGCCAGCACATGCAAGCGCAGTGGAGTTCACTCCGCGCACAGAGAGCGTCGAGGCAGCCGTGACGCCTGCAGAACCACCGTCAGCTACGCTCAACGCAGAGGATCCCTCGGGGGTAAGCGAGATGATGGTCGACCCCCCGTGCCGCAAGGGACTCGCCAGCGCCCACCTGAACGACTGCACCAACGCTCGTAGAGGTGAGGACCTCGCCGTTGAGCTCGCTGGCTGCGTCTTTGCTCGTTGCGTCATCGTCGCCGGAGCCATCCGCGGACTCGCCCTGTTCCTCTGAGACATAGGCAGCAGCAAGCGAGAGAGACGTTGACGAATCCACCGTGGGCTGCATGTGGGGCTCAATGGGGTCTGGTACGGTTGCCACGGCCTGCGTCGCATTGCGGTTATCGGAGTCATCCTGCTCAAAGGCCTGCTGATAAGACCCCTCACTGGGAAGAGACTCCCCTTGCGCCTCCTCTTGGATAGCCCCCGCGTGGTCTAGCTCCTCGGCGACACCCCTCGACGGGGTTACGCCCAAGACTGCTGTGAGGGCAAACGCCGCTGCGAGCATGCAGACGGCTTTGGAGGTGCGAGATGTTGCAGCGACGGGGCGCCTCCACCAGCGCGCCACTCGCGAAGCGGCAACCGCTTCGTCCGACAGGACCTCCGTTGGGACCTGCTTGGTTTCGGTCGATGTCTCCTCGCGCATGTGAGACTCCCCTCTTCCGCCTGCGCGACGCCGTGACGCCGCCTTGCGGAAGAGTCTTCCCCACGATGGGTCGCGGAACCCCCCTACGGTCTCACACCATCCCATGGGCACGACGTTACGCGAAAGCTGAAAAGGTCGGGGGGCGATGCCCCCGACCTTTCCAGATAGCTGCCCCGAAGGGCGAGCCAGCCAATGTGGTTTGGTTTACAGCTGCTGGTCGTGCTGGTCGTGCCAGAGACCTGCGGCCTGAAGCACCTCGAGCGCGGTGTGCTGGGGCTGCTCTGCAGTGGATGTGGGACTGCGGTACTGGGCCATCATCTGCTTGAAGAGAATGGCTGGCGCAGGCGGGGTGTACGTAATAGCGTTGGCACCGGCCTCGACTGTGGCGCGCGTGGACTCCTCCGTGCCACCGCTCGACGCGATGATGGGCACGTCAGGGAACTTCTCGCGAATCTTGCTCACGATGGCCGGGGTGTCCTTGCCGCCAGCGACGTTGATGATGGCCGCACCGGCGTCGATACGTGCAGCGATGTCGGTATCGGCACTCACCACGGTGATGACCGTGGGAATATCAATGGCAAGGGAGACGGCACGGAGGTTGACGTTCGAGATAGGTGAGTTGAGTACCACGCCCATGGCTCCCTGGCACTCCACGTCGTGCGCAAGCGTAACCGTGCGAACGCCACGCGTGGTACCACCGCCGATGCCGCAGAATACTGGGATGCTCGAGGCGTCGATGATAGCCTCGGAGATGGACTGCTGCGGAGTGAAGGGGTAGACCGCAAAGACGGCGTCAGCATCGCAATTCTTGATGACCGCGAGATCGGTAGTGTAGACAAGCGCGCGAATCTTGCGGCCAAATATCCTGATACCGCTCGCCTTCCAGGCTTCCTCCGGCATCTTGAGAATCTTGTGGCGCAGCCTGGCCTGAATGATTGGGGCCTCCTTCTTCGCAGTCGTAGGGACCACGATGGGCTCTGAGACGTTGTCTTCCATGGATGTACCCCCTCGTGAGGCATTCGTTGGCACCATACGCGAAATCGTGCAACCGGATGTTACCCATCGAATGCGCTTGTCGTTCACGGGCTCCAGCATTTCTCGGCACGTCCATGATGATTGTCGAGGATTAGCAAGGCAGAGGATGACCTTCTCGTCCCTGAACAAACCTTGGGTGGACTACGATAATTTTCATCACATATTGAACCGTGAAAGGACGCACGCATGGCAATGAGCAAGCTCCGGGCGTTTGTGCGACGCCTCAAGGACCGCATAGCGCTCAACCGTCGCACCTTCATCCTCTATTCGATTCTCAGGGTGCTCGTCCTCCTCACACTCATCCGCTGCATCATGACCCAGCGCTGGGAAGGCGTGGCCATCTCAATCCTGGTGCTTGTCCTCTTTCTGGTACCTTCCATCGTGGAGGACAAGGCACACATCGAGATACCCGGCCTATTCCAGGCAATCATCTACACGTTCATCTTTGCCGCAGAGATTCTCGGCGAGATCGACCACTACTACGTGCTGATTCCCGGCTGGGACACCGTCCTGCACACGCTCAACGGATTTCTGTGCGCTGCCATAGGATTCTCCCTTGTTGACCTCCTTAACCGTTCGAGCAAAAACATCAGCCTCTCCCCCATCTACGTGACAATTGTTGCCTTTTGCTTCTCGATGACCATCGGCGTGCTGTGGGAGTTCGTTGAGTTTGGCTTCGACACCTTCCTGGGAATGGACATGCAGAAGGACACCTTTGTCACAAGCATCTCCTCTGTGGCACTTGACCCTGCAAACGAAGGGAACCGCGTCCAGATACACGACATTGCGACAACCGCCATTACCACCGCCGCCGGCAACACGACGACCATCAACGGATACCTGGACATTGGGCTCATCGACACCATGAAGGACCTGCTCGTGAACTTTGCCGGCGCGCTGGTCTTCTCTGTAATTGGCTACCGACACCTCAAGAGGAACGAGAGCGGCAACTGGGCGGAAGGCCTGCACGTAAGGCCAGTGCCACAAGAGCAGTACCAAGAGAACGAGCGCCGTCTTGACGAGATGGAGGCAAAGCGAGAGGACAAGAAGCGCCAACGCGAATAGGCGGCCCTAGGAACCGCCCACTGAAGCGGCCCTCCACGCAACACCACCCAAACACTTACATAATGTCCTCCATCGGAACCTTGCCGTTGACAATTGCTCCCGTGATTCCACGTTCTCGAAGCATCCGCGCGATGGCGTAGATGGGATCTGGGTCTATCCCCATAATTGCAGGCGCCGTTGCGTCAATGCCATAGACAACCTCTGCGAAGCGCGCCCTGGGATCGACCTCGTCTTTGTCCCAGGTAGCCTCGACATTTGCTAGGTAGTCCTTCCAGTTCACATACGAGCGCTGGGCGAGACGAGCATTGTCACCCCAAGAGGAACGCACCCTGTCCTCGTCCACGGGAACAAGGTAGGAGCGGTAATTCTCGTGCACGGCGTCTGCGAGCCCATCGATGTAGAACCATCTTCCGCTACAGCACTGATAGGGATGCCGATCCCCACACAGCACCACGAACAGATCTCCCTCTCTTATGGGAATGCGGGGCAGGCAGAGCATGTCACCTTCTCTGGAGGGGAGGTCTGGGCTCACATCCCGTACTGCACGCTCCACCCCATACATGCGGAAGAACGGGACCTTCCACTCGTCAAACGCCTTGCGGATGCCAGCCGCCTCCGCCAAGCAGCCGACCTTGACCAAACTCTCCTGGTATCCAGACATATGATTGCCCCCAAACCTCAAGCAGCCAACAGGAGGCCGGCCGTCGCCGACCACGCTCGAGCGTTGTTTGCAAGGGAGAGGTGCGCCATCACGTGCCAGTGGGGGCCTCCGGGGTGGCTTCATCCCTTGCGATAATATCGTACCATGTATGAGAACATTTGTTCTCGTCAGATTCCTGACAGATTTGTGCAAGGCAAGGCGGGAATGTCATATCCGGGCGCATCCGGCCACGAAAGCACGCGTGCCAGCATGCCCTCAACGTCTAGCACGCCATAGGCAAAGCCCTTGCGAACCAGCTCGTCGGGCACAAACCCGTCGTACTTGTCGAAGCGAGGAACCTCACCGGGATAGACCAGCTCCATGGGGTCAAGCGGGAGCGCGGCCTCCTCCTTGACCACGCGGTAGAACGTATGCGCATCGGCGCTCATCGTAAACTGCATGAAGTATGGGCGCGAGGAGTCCAGCCCCTTGAGCCCGAGCTTGTCGGCGCAGCGAATCTTGAGGAAGCGCTCGAGCGCGAGAAACGCGTAGCTCCCCAGCCAGGGCAGAAGACACCATGAGGTACCACCCAGGCACACGAGCGGCTCTGACGCCAGATGGGCTAACGACGCCACATGACGCGCCTGCGCCAGCCGGGCGCGCGCATTCGTGCGCAGGTAGGGATAGTCGCACGTCTCGCGGAGAACGCCCCGCATGCGCTCGAGCACGCGGGTGTTCACGTCTCCTGCGCATATTCCAAAGTACGCGGGGACCTTGCCCTTAACCTGCGTGCACTCGATGAGATGGCGCTTGTAGTCGATCTCCTCGATCACCCAAACGGCGCCCGCAATGGCAATGCGCTCCCCCACGGGCGGCGGCTGCACGATGGTCCCCAGCTCCTGGGACTCCGAGCGCACCGTGTACTCCTCGTCCTCGGCAAACGTTGCATAGAAGCGGAAGTCGTTCGTCACGCGCTCGCCCGCAAGGCCAACGATGAGCCCGCCCGTCTCGGTGCGCTCGATCTGGTCGGTCTCGACGAGGTGCCGCAGCAGCGTGCGATAGTCATCTGCTGTCACGCGATGGAAGGGCGAGAGGGTAAGCACGCGGCGCGCCAGGTCTGCGGGCAAGAGCTCACCCGTAGAGGCAAGCGTCGCCATGGTCTGGTGGTAGAGGAGGCTGTAGGGCAGGCCGTCCAGCCGTGGGGGCTCAACCCAGCGCTCCTCCACGTAGAGCTGCACGAGCGCGATACCCTGCAGGAGCTTCCAAGGCACGGTCTCGGGCAGAAGCGCCCTGGCCTCAGGCTCGTCCTCACGCATCACGAACCACATCTCGCTTGGCTGGCCGCGCCTGCCGGTGCGCCCCATGCGCTGCAGAAACGAGCTCACCGTAAACGGCGCGTCGATCTGGAACGCCCGCTCCAAGCGTCCGATGTCGATACCCAGCTCAAGCGTCGAGGTGGTAACCGTGGTGAGGTTGGCATCCTCGTCACGCATGAGCTCCTCGGCCGTCTGTCTGAAGCTTGCCGAGAGGTTGCCGTGGTGGATGAGGAAGCGGTCCGGCTCCCCCACCGCCTCGCAGTACTGGCGCAACGTTGTGGTAACGGCTTCGCACTCCTCGCGAGAGTTGGCAAAGACCAGGCACTTGCGGCCACGCGTGTGCTCGAAGACATAGGCAAGGCCAGGATCCGCGAAGACGGGCGCCCTGTCAGTGGGAGCCTCGGGTTCCGGTTGCTCCGTCTGGGGCGCAGCGACGCTTGGCGAGACGTCCTCCGCGCGCTCTTCTCGGCTGGGCACGCGCTCCTCGGCAGCCACCTGCTGGGGCGTCTCGTACGTTGCCTCCGCTGGTTCCGCACCAGCACCGTGCCCAAGCCCATCCTCGCCGCGCTCCGGCGCCTGCGGACCACTCACGTAGAAGTGCTCCATCGAGAGGCGCCAGCGCTCCTTGGGGGCCTCCAGCCTGGGGATGACGCATCCACGCCCCGTACCTGCGGAGAGATACGCGCCCGTTGCCTCTGGGTCGCCGATGGTGGCTGAGAGGCCAATGCGGCGCGGCACCACGCCTGCCAGTCGCGAGAGGCGCTCGAGGCAGCAAAGCGTCTGGCCTCCACGGTCTCCCCGCAGGAGCGAGTGAACCTCGTCTATCACGACAAAGCGCAGGTCACCAAAGATGTGCGGGATGGCATTGTGCCGGTGCAGCAGCATTGACTCGAGCGACTCCGGCGTGATCTGCAGGATGCCCGAGGGATGCTTGAGCATCTTTGCCTTGTGCGACTGGGAGACGTCGCCATGCCAGTGCCACACGGGTATGTTGCCCTCAGCACAAAGGTCCTCAAGACGCAGGAACTGGTCGTTTATCAGCGCCTTGAGCGGGCCAATGTAGACGCACCCCACCGAGGCCGGCGGGTCTTCCCAGAGCTCTGTCAGGATGGGGAAGAACGCAGCCTCGGTCTTGCCCGAGGCGGTGGAAGCCGTGAGCAGGACGTTCTCGTCTGTGTTGAAGATGGCGTCTGCGGCGGCAACCTGCACGGCTCGCAGACTCTGCCAGTCGTGGTCGTAGATGAAGTCCTGGATGAATGGCGCGTAGCGGTCGAAAGCGTCCATGGCGGCCTAGATGTCGAACTCAGCGAACTCGTCCTGCGCGGCTGGGACCTGTCCGCCTCCTGGGCTGGCAAACGACGCCGCGTCCTGCTCTGCCGGCGCCTTCACCGGCGACGTGAACTGCCCGCTGCCAAGTAGCTGCTCAACCGTAACGCCGGGGTTCTGTGAGAGGATGTCGAGCATCTCGACAAAGTCACGGATGACCTCGCGTGGGGTGAGGTGGGTGTCCGCGCCCACGCGGCCGTACTCGGTCTCGAGGAAGCGCACGAGCTCGTCCTGGGTGATGGTGCGCTGGTACCCAAAGAGCCCCGCGTGGATGTCCGCAAGCTTCTCGACCAGCACCAGCAGCTCCTCATGGGTAAGCGGCTCCAAGCGGATGACTGGCGCCAGCATGTCCACCAGGCCGTCCTGCGAGAAGCGCCCCTGCGTGAGACGGCTCCGCAGCGCCTCGTACGAGTAGAGGCCGCGACGCCTGTCCTCCACCGCCTGGGGCGTTCCGCTCATGATGATGCCCAGGTGGTGCGCCTTTCCCTGGAGCGTGTCGTTGTACATGGTGAGCACCTTCTCGTAGTTGTACTGCCTGCTCACCGCGTTGGGGATCTTGTAGAGGTTCACCATCTCGTCAAGGAGGATGACAAGCCCCTTGTAGCCTGCCCCCACGAGGAAGGTTGCGAGGATCTTGAGGTAGTCGTACCAGTCGTCATCACCTATCACGATGCCCACGCCCAGCTCGCGTCTGGCCTCGGTCTTGTTGCGGTACTCGCCGCGGAACCACTTGGTGACGTTTGCCTTGGTCTCGTCGTCACCCTCGAGGTGGGCGCGCCAGTACATGGTGAGAAGGCGCGCAAAGTCGTAGCCGTGAACCAACTCCTGCACCGAGGCCATGGTGCCCATGATGCGCCGCTCCATGGCATCGGCGAACGCCAGATCATCCGGGGAAAGACCGTCCTCGAGCGTCACCTGCGACTGCACGTTGGAGACCCAGCGGTCGAGCACCAGGTTGAGGGCGCCGCCCTCGGGCCTGGTCTTGGTGCTGAGGTTGCGAATGAGCTCCCGGTAAGTGGCGAGACCCTGGCCGCCCGTGCCCTGCAGGCGCCTCTCGGGCGAGAGGTCTGCGTCTGCCACAACAAAGCCCCTGCCCATGGCATGGTTGCGGATGGTCTGGAGCAGGAAGCTCTTGCCACTGCCGTAGCGGCCCACAAGAAAGCGGAAGCTGGCGCCACCATCGGCAACGAGGTCGAGGTCGTGCAGGAGCGCGGCAACCTCGCGGTCGCGACCCACGGTGATGTAGGGCAGGCCCACGCGCGGAACGACGCCGCCCTTCAGGGAGTTGATGATCACCTGCGCGATGCGCCGAGGAACGCGCGGTGCCTGCTCTGGGGTTGCTAGCGTCATGGTTGTAGATATCCTCTCAGGTCTTGCTCGTAGTCCTCGACAAGGGTGGGACCGGCGTCGCCAAACTCCATCACCGTGTCTCCCACGAGGTCAAAAAGCTTCTCGTTGATTGAGTCGACAAGCATGTCGAGGGACGTTCCCGCGGTGGCAGGGGCCTCCTTGTGAGCGAGAAGCGCGTCGAGAAGGGCACGCTCTTGCTCGGTGAGGCCGAGGGGCGTCCCTGCAGCCTGCGGCGCGGGTGCAGGTGCCGGCGTCGGAGGCGCAACCGCGGGCTCCACCGCAACGTCACCAGGAACGTACCCCTCGCGCTCCTCGTCCACCAGGAGCGCCTCGCGTGTGACTGCCGCCGCGCTGCGAATGTTGCCCAGCTTGGAGAGGTCGACCTTGAACCGACGCCTCTCGGCCTCCTCCTCGCGCTCGTGCTGCGCCTGGCTTTCCTCCGCAACCATCTTCTGGAGGTAGCGAGGAAGCACCTGCTCCTTGAGGGGATGGCCAAAGACCCAGTCGATGCGCATCTGGCGATCGATGGCCCGCAGGAGACGCGCCAGTTCGCGGCTTCGCTCGGTGGTGGAGTACGCCTGCCGCTCCACCCAGCGACCAAAGCGGAAGCTTACCGTCTGGCCGGGGCAAACGCGAACGGTACGCTCGGGGCCTTCCCAGCCGTGCTCAAGCGGAACGCCCGCCAGGGGCGTGAACGGCCACGACGTGCGGTAGCCCACCAGGCCGTCGACCCATCCCGTCTTCCGGCGACGATTGCAGTGCACAGCCATGCGTCGCGCCACGGCGGCGGCAACGGCAGCGAAGGACTCACGATGCGCACGGACGAAGGGCGAGCGAGAGATGTCCATGGTAGAGACGTTGCCCATCGCCACCATGACTTCATCGTCTGTTGGGGCGGGCACCTTCTCTGCCTGCTGGTCCTTGAGAAGCCCGCGGGCGGAGAGCTCGGCGCGCTCCATGGCCCGCAGCGTCTCAACGCCGGCGCCAAATGCACGGTCTGTCTCCGTGACCGTCTGCTGAACGTCAAGACCCATGCAGATGGCGTAGTCGCGCTCCCAGCGTCGGAGGTCCATCGTCACGCTGGGGCCAATGCCGTGCGCGTCCTGCTCGGCGCAGCGCTGCTCGAGCGCACGTAGGCAGGCGAGAACTTCGGGCCCCGGAGTGGCTCCCACGCCATTTATGAGCTCAAATGCAAGGATAGTGACGTAGGTTGCCGGCACATCAATGGTCATGCCGCGACGCCAGGCAGCGCGCCAGGTGAAGTACCCGCGAAGCTCTCGGTTGCCAAGATCCTTGTATGTTGGCAGGTAGCGATAAGGGTGGAACCCCTCAAAGGGCAGGTTGTCCTCAAACTTTGCAGCAAGGCGGGCTTGACGACAGAAGAGCTCGCCCGGACGCAGATTCTCCTTCTCCAGATGCCGTAGCTCCTGCAGCGTGGGAGGAAGCTCGGAATCTGCAAGCTCCATGCTGTCCTCCGCGAAGAAGGACGGCATTACAAATGAGAACGACGGCCATGCAGGCTGCGCAGACTCGGGAACAGCGGACGATTCCCAAGTAGACGAAGAGACGCTCGCTTGCTGGTGCCGCCTCTCGACGCGCTGCTCGCGGGCATTGCGCGCGGCTTCACGCCCCTCTTGGCGCCGCATTGCGCGCTCGCGAGCAAAGTCTGCGCCCGTACGAAGGATTGGCTGTTCAGAGTAGGTATTCTGGCTCATCTTAGTGAGGGAGCGCCCGTCCTTCGAGGCAAGAATCTGCTCAATAACCTCCTCGGCACGCGAGCGCGTGCGATTTGTTGAGTGGCTCGTACCGTCCCCGTCCAACTCGCACCTCCCCGCGCGACGCACCATTCGTGGCTAACCATTCTACTCCCTCGCGAGCAGAATGAGAACACGTGTACGTTGATTTGTGCGCAGGTAACGTTACCGGAGAGCTCAAGCCCCATCGAAACTGACTTGCCGGAGCTGCTCTCGTTCCCGAACTACGCACGGTCGGGATTAAGGTTTGTGTCGACCTGGGCTTTTGCTCGTCTCATCCTCAGCCGTGCGTAATTAGAGCGCCTACCGGACCGCCGGGAGCGCTACCCGAGACGCCGTATTGGCACAATCTAACGGTTGGGATACGGTTTTTCGGGGGAGCCCCGAGTACAAACTAATTAAAGCATTGTTTAACTGCAGGTAGACGATTTGACACTGGCCTTCAAGCATATAAAGAGTTTAGCAAAAACTGCTGACAACCGGAGGTCTGCTTCCACAGTAGCCCCTTTTACGAATTACTTGGGTGTGTGGAGGATGCTCTCGGGCGTAAAGGCCGGCTTTTGGAGGGCATCGGGCTGCGACGAAAATCAAACTTCCGGTTGGCAGTAGTTTTTGTTGCATTGCTTATATATCACTTTACATACAGCAATTACTTGACCTGCGGTTCAACAATTATTTAATCGATTTGTACTCGGGGCTCCCCCGAAAAACCGTATCCCAACCACCAATCCGTGCCAAGCTACCGAAAATGTTGCCACCACGCACCCTCGTACAGCGTTGTTGTCCCACCTTTGGGGCACAAGAGTGAACGAGGCTGACATATGGATAGGTCGAACCGGGATTTCGAGGTGCAGCGATGGCCGAGAAGGACAAAGCGGCAGGCACGAGCGCAGACGAAAGCTGGGCACGTCGAGGCGCCACGGCGCTCAGGCGCGCCTTTGACGTGCGAGAAGGCCGCGCTTCCTGGCCGCAGATCCGCAAACGCTTCGTAGGTGGCTCGAAGCTCGATGGCACGCACATGTGCATCCTCATTGTCGCCATGCTCATAGCCTCGATTGGCCTCAACACGGACTCCACCGAGGCTATCGTAGGTGCCATGCTCATCTGCCCGCTTATGGGCTCGGTGCTCGCCATCTCCTACTCCGTTGCCACGGCCGACGTGCGGCTTCTTCGCCACGCCGCCGCCGGCCTGGCGCTCCAAATGGTCATCTGCCTTGCAACCTCCACCATCTACTTCCTCCTCACGCCCATACCCTTCGAGACCAGCGCACTCCTCGACAACTCGACCCCCACCATCTGGGACCTGCTCATCGCGCTTGCCGGCGGCTTTGCGGGCGGGCTGGGCAACTCCCGCAAGCAGGAGCCATCAACCCTCATAGCGGGCGTTGCCGTGGCAACTGCCCTCATGCCGCCCCTATGCTCGGCCGGCTACGGCATCGCGCAGCAGAGCCTTCCGCGCTTTGCCGGCGCGCTCTACGAGTTTGGTGTCAACGTGGTCTTCATTGCGCTTGCCGCAGAGGTTGTGCTGCTCCTCCTGCACGTCCCACTCCACCGAGACGTCAACGACGACGGCATAGTGACCCCGCAGGAGAGCGAGGAGGCAGTTGCCATCTCGCATCGGCTGCGCAGACACGTCATCATCGGGACGCTTGTCTTTGCAATCCCCTGCCTCATAGTGACCACAGGCGTTGTCCAGGAGACCGTCCAGCAGCATACCAAGAGCTCGGCCGATACCGCCGCAACAATCTCCCAGACCTCGGACCAGTACGAGACGGCACTCACAACGCAGGAGCTCAAGGCGGTCCAGCCCGAAGTCGAGCGCTACTCCGTGGGAACCGAGTACGGCTTTGACGCGGGCCCTTCTCAACCAACCAAGCGCATCGTGGCAACGGTCACCAGTAGCCGAACGCTTTCCAAAGACGAACAGGACCGCGCCGAGGCGCTCGTACGCGTGCACGTGCCCAGCGTGGACGAGGTCCGCTTCGCTATGGACACCGCAAGCCCCAGCACCGAGTGAGACAATGGGCCGCGTAACACAACCATCACACAAGGAGCAGGAGCACAGGACATGGCAACACATACGACCATCGGCATCATCGGCTGCAGCCACGTGGGAGCGCACGTCGCAAACGCGCTGCTCGCACAGGGCCTTGCGGACGAGATTCGCCTATCGGACACAAACGAGAAGCTCTGCCGCGCACAGGCGAACGACCTCCTCGACGCCATGAGCTTCTATCCCCGCCCCGCGCGCGTCGTCGAGTGCGATGACCGCTACGAGGAGCTTGCCTGCTGCGACGTCATTGTCAACGCCGCAGGCCACGTAGACGCCGCCCGCACCGACCGCGACGGCGAGCTTGTCCCCACCACGGAGGAGCCCAAGAAGTTCGTCCGCCGCATCGAGGACGCGGGCTTCACGGGCATCTGGGTGAGCGTCGCCAACCCCAACGACGTGATCGCCACCGAGATACGCGACCTGGCAGACTGCGACCCCCGCCGCGTCCTGGGCTCGGGCACCACGCTCGACTCCGCACGCTTCAAGCATGCGCTTGCCGGCGCGACCGGCCTCAACCAGGCATCCATCAACGCCTGGATGCTTGGCGAGCACGGCTTCTCTGAGTTTGCCCTGTGGTCGCACGTCACCTTTGGCTGCCTCACGCCCGGGGAGCTGGAAGCCCAGACGGGCGTCGCGCTCGACCGCGACGCGCTTGAGATGCAGGCCGTGCGCGGCGGCTACGCCACCATGGTGGGCAAGTTCTGCACCGAGTACTCCATCGCCAACGGGACCGTCGCCATCATCGAGGCCGTCCTGGGCGACACCAAACTCGTGACGCCCGTCTCGACACTGGTCGAGGGCGTCTACGGCGTATCCGGCCACTATGCGTCGCTGCCCTGCGTGATTGGCGCAGGCGGCGTCGAGAAGGTCATCGTCCCCACCATGACGCCGCACGAGCAGGAGCGCTGGCAGGCAAGCTGCAAGCACATCGAGGAGAACATCGTCAAGGTCTCCTGGTAGGCCACGCAGCCGGAAGGCGTTGCGAAAACGGCGGGGGCGCCACGATGCGCTCCCGCCGTTTCTCTACTTGAACGTGATCTTGATGCCGCCAGAGCCCTTGCCGCCGCCCCTGCGCGAGAAGAGCCCGTGCAGCCGCGCACCGTAGCGCTTGAATCGGTGGTTGATGCTCTCGCCGCTGGTCGAGCGCAGGCCCAGAAGCGGCGCCGCGCACAGCGTGGGCAGGAAGTACTCGATGGCGCGCCAGAGCACGAAGCCCGCCGAGGCCTGCGCGCCAAACATCTTGCCAAAGAGCAGGGCAAAGCCGCCCTCGGCGCCGCCGGTGCCGCCGGGCAGAGGGATGGCGGAAGTGAGCAGCTCGAGCATCGAGCCGGACGCCAGGCAGGTGATGAGGTCAGCCTCCTTGCCAAAGGCATTGAGCACAAACCACGGCAGTGCGTAGAGGCAGCCCAGCTGCAGCAGGGTGAGCACCAGCACGCCAATGAGGTCACCCCTGTTCTTGGCGGCAGACTTGAAGCCGTCGGAGAACTCCATGATCTGGTTGTTCACGACCTGGTACCAGTGGTCGTAGTCCTTCACCCAACCGTGCTTGTTGGCAAAGCGCAGCACCCAGTTGCCAATGCTCGAGAAGAACTTGGGGTAAGCGCAGATGGCAAACAGCACCACGCACTCCAGAATCTTAAAGGCAAAGAGCAGGATGCCAATGATGATGAAGTCGCCAAAGGAGTTGAGGAAGTAGTCAAGCCGGAAGATGAGCATGATGGCCGCAAAGATGCCCTCGCCCGCCTCGTACATGATGAAGCGCGTGGAGTGGAGCGCGCCGGCGCCGCCAACGGAAAGGCCCGAGCGGGTAAGGCGGTAGATCTGCGCCGGTGCGGCACCCATGCCGTTGGGCGTGAGGTTCATGAAGAAGATGCCTGCCGCCTCAACGCTCATGAGGTCGCGTACGCCCACGGGAGAGTTGGGATCTGCGACAACCGAAAGCACGTAGGCAGAGACGCCTATGGCGTAGTAGACCAGGTAACAGAGGGCGCCACGCAGGATCCAGGAGCTGTCGACCTGCGAGAGGCTGCTGAGAAACACGTCCATCTGGCCGGAGAAGATAAGGTACGCCAGGTAGGCAAGCGTGACGATGCCGAGAAATACCAGGCTCTTGTGCACCTGGCCCATGCTCTGCTTGTCGGCCTCGCGGTCCTGGGCAGATACCGCCTTCACGGCGTTGACGCGGTACTTGACCTTGGCGCCAGCGCCCGCTTTGGGGGCGCTGCCAGCGGCGGCCTTGGGGGCAGCACCGGTGGCTTTGGGAGCAAGCTTTGCCTTGGACTTGGCGGGGCTCACCTTGGCACCAACGACCTGTGGCTTTGGAGCCTTGGGGCGCTTTTGCGCCGCAGGGACATTCTTATCGGCGTCCTCTGCCACAAACCCCTCCGACCCGCCAGTCCCAGGCAAGCGCCGTGGGCGTCGACCGACTACATCATTAGAGCTAGCCTATCGATTATAGGCCACCGGGTCTGGTTCCACGATTCCTCCGCCCAGGCAGACGAGACCCCCATAGATGACGGCAGACTGCCCCGGCGCCACCGTGCGCACGGGTTCGGGGAAGCTCACGCGGGCGCGCCCGCCGTCAAGCACCTCCACGCGCGCCTCTCGAAGCTCGCCCGTGTGTCTCGTCCTCACAAGATAAGTGCCGTCCAAAGGGGGCTCGCCAGCAATCCAGTGCACGTCGGAGAGGTCGAGCTGTGTGCACCAGAGGCCGGGGCAGGCCGGGTTGGCAGTCACGTAGACCACGTTCTTCTCGGTATCCGTCGAGACCACATAGCGAGCGGGGCCGCCGCCCAGGTCGAGCCCCTTGCGCTGGCCCACCGTGAACAGGAAGGCGCCGTCGTGATGACCCAGGACGCGACCCGTCTCCCACTCGACGATGTCCCCAGCACGGCGCTCGAGCGTGTCCAGGAGGAAGGTGCGAATGCCCACGGGTCCCACGAAGCAGATGCCGTCGGAGTCCGGCTTGGACTCCACGCCCAAGCCCCTCTCGGCGCACATGCGGCGCACCTCGGCCTTGTCGCGCACCTCACCCACAGGGAAGAGCGTGCGCGAGAAGGCCTCCTCCCCTACGCGCCAGAGAAAGTAGGTCTGGTCCTTGTGCTCGTCCACAGCGCGCAGGAGCTGCGTGGCACCCGTCGCGGGGTCCTGGTACACGCGGGCGTAGTGTCCCGTGGCGATGAGGTCCGCGCCGCGTGCGAAGGCACGGTCGGCGAAGGTGCCAAACTTGACGGTCTGGTTGCACATCACGTCGGGGTTGGGTGTGAGGCCGTGCGCGTAGGCGTCCACCAGGTAGTCCACAACGGTGCGCTGGTACTCCTCCTCGCAGTCCCAGACCTCGAGGCCAATGCCCAGGGTCACAGCAACGCGCTCGGCGTCCGCAAGGTCGTCTGCCCAAGGGCAGCGGTACCCCGGCAGGTCGCGCGACCAGTTGCGCATGTAGACGGCCGTGACGTCATAGCCCTGCTCCACAAGGAGCGCGGCAGAGAGCGCCGAGTCCACGCCTCCGGAGAGGCCGAGAAAGACCTTCTCGCCCATTAGCGTCTCCTCCCCACTGCCAGGCCACCGGCACGGTTGAGCATGTCCTCCTGCGTGATGCCCGTGCGCTGCATCTCCGTGCGCACGGCGTCTGCAATCTGCTCCGCGGCGTAGTCGATGTCGTCCATGCTGGTTTGCCGACCCATCGTGATGCGGAGGCTCCCCGCCGAGACCTCCGGGGGCAGCCCCATAGCGTGAAGGACGTGGCTCTCGCGCATGCGGCTGGCCGCGCAGGCGCTGCCCGTCCCAACAGAGACCCCGCGGCGCTCGAGAAGCACCACCAGGCGCCTGGCCTCGAGGCCGGGAAAGCTCACGTGGAGAAGGCCGGGAAGGCGGTGCTTGGGGCTTCTCGGCCCCGAGACCACCATGCCGGGGAACTCGTCCGCAAGGGCGCGCTCAAGCCGCAAACGCAGCGCCTCCTCGCGGCGGCACTCCTCGGCGCGGCAGCCCTGCGCGATTGAGAGCGCGGCAGCGAACCCCACCGCACCGGCAACGTTCTCGGTGCCGGAGCGCACGCCGCCCTCCTGGCCGCCGCCGAGGACCAGAGGGCGCAGGCGCACACCCTCCCCCGCCCAGAGGACGCCCACCTGCTTTGGCCCGTAGACCTTTGCGGCAGAGAGGGTGACCATGTCGGCCCCAAGCGAGGTCACGTTGCACGAGAGCGAGCCGGCGGCCTGCGAGGCATCCGTGTGCAGCCACAGGGGCACGCGGCTCCCCTCGGCCAGGCGCTGCTGGCGCACCACGGCGACCCTGCGGGCAATCTCTCGCACGGGCTGCACGGCGCCCACCTCGCCATTTGCAAGCTCAACCGAGACGAGCTGCGTGGTGGGGCCAATGGCCGCGCACAGCCGCTCCGGGTCAACGCGGCTGTCGGCGCCCACGCTCACCACCACGGCATCGCGTGCCTGGGCGCAGGCGAGGACGGACTCATGCTCGGCGGCGTCGGTCACAACGCCACCGTCCGCTGCCGCAAAGGCAAGGTTGTTGGCCTCGGTGGCGCCAGCGGTGAAGATGACGCCATCTGGCTTGGCGCCCATGAGGTGCGCAATGTCCGCCCGCGCTCCCTCAACGGCATCTCGCGCCGCGCGGGCGCGGGCGTACGGGGCCGAGGGGTTCTCGAAGCAGCGTGTGAGGTAGGGCTCCATGGCCGAGAGGACCCTGGGGTCTAGCGGAGTGGCGGCAGCGTAGTCCAGGTAGACATCGCGGGCAGGGGCAGGCGCGCCCGCGCCGCTCGTGGCCTGCACCTGCGCGGCAGACCGTGGCACCATGCGGTCGGGCGTCACTGCTCGTCGCCCCCAATGACGAGGTTCTGGAAGCGGTTGGCTATGAACTCGTCCGTGTAGTGCTCGTCCACCCACTGCTCGAAGGCGTTGCTCGCGGGGACGCCGGCGTCGCGCGCCGTCTTGCGGTTGAAGCATGCGAGCGTCATCCAGATGTCCGCCGCAAGGTAGACGCTCACCAGGATCACAAAGACCAGCTGGCGGTGAGAGGTGGGCATGCCAATGCGGTAGAGCAGGGGCGGCATGACCACGCGGCACCAGGTGAGCCCCAGGATGCCCCAAAAGAAGAGGAAGCGCCAGGCAACCCACTGGGTAATGTGGTCGGGCAGATACTCGTAGGTCCAGGACTCGGCGTGGAAGAGCGTTGCCATCGACCAGCCGGTGACCTGCTCCAGGATGCCACCCACCGCCATGGAGATGAGGAAGATCTGCCAGCCCTTGGCGTGGTGGCGGCGCATCTCAAAGCAGATGAGCGTGAGGAACGTGGCCCCAAAGCCATAGAGTGGCGAGAAGGGCCCCCATACCAGGCCCACGCGGCTCTGCGTGAGGCCCGCCGTCACGAACATCCAGACCTCCTCGACGAAGAGGCCCGCGATGCAGCCAAGGAAGAAGACGATGATGACCTGGTAGAAGCCCAGGTGCATCTCGTCGAGATACGCCTCGATTGCGTCGTGCTCGGTGCGCATGACGGTGGCGCGACGCTGCGGCGCGGCCTTGTCGTCTATGCCCTTGAGGTCACGCTCGGCGACCTTCTCGGCAGCTTCTTCTGCCTCGTGCGCCTCCGAGACCTCTGACGCGTCGAGCTTCCTGCCCTGGCGCAGCCAGTCCGCAAAGTAACGGATCACGCGGACGAACCCCTCGACGATAAGGGCAATGAGGAGAAGCGTGAGAAGGCTGAGAATCATGGGGCGTCTCCCTTTGGGTGGGCGGTCAGGCGCGACTACCCGAGGGCTGCCGCCGCGGCGGTCTTGGATGCGTGACCACGCGCCCCCTTAGCATACGACACGACCGCCAGCGACGTCTCCAGAGATTCTTCTCGTCATTTTGTGGCTTCTACCTGCGGTGTTTACAAGACCCTCAAAAAATTTCAAATTCTCGCTTGCATCGGCGCGACGGTTCCCGTATATTATCCCCTGCGTCGCGGGCTTAGCGCAGTTGGTAGCGCGCCACCTTGCCAAGGTGGAGGTCGCGGGTTCGAACCCCGTAGCCCGCTCCATGCATTTCCGGCCGGTGCAAATCGGCCTTTTTCATATGGCGAAGTGGCCAAGTGGTAAGGCACGGGCCTGCAAAGCCCTTACCCCCGGTTCGAATCCGGGCTTCGCCTCCAGAAAAGAACGGCACCCGTGAGAGCGGGTGCCTTTTTTGTTGCGCAGGATCTCTCGCCCGCGGCTCCTCGCCCGAGGTTGCCTGGCACTGCCTGATGAAGCCCGGTGTCGCCCAATGCCGCCCGAGGAGAGATTCCTGCAGCCCTGTGACTAAAATCGCACTTCGGGCGAGAAAATGACGCCCGAGAAGCCGTTATCGAAGCAATCACGTACAAAATTGCCCTTCCGGCGCCCAGATGACACCGGAGACATCGTCTCGTACGAAATCCCGTCGGATACCACAGTTCAGGCGCCAGATTCTCGCCCGAGGCGCGTTTTTCTCACCGCCGTGCGTCTACGCGCCAGCGCCACCCACGACACCGATCTTCTCGCGTACGGGCACAAGCTTCACCAGCCGCACCACGGTCCCCTTCCCCGAGGGCTTGCGCTTGATTGACACGGCATCGGTGAGAAGGCGCATCAGGCGAATGCCGCGCCCACGCTCGGCGCCCGGGCCCGTATCGGGCGGCTCCTCGTCAGCGCCAAGCTCGAAGCCCTCGCCGCAATCTGCCACGTCTACCTCAATACGGTCGTCATAGGCAGTGACCGTAGCCAGCACGCCCCTGGCGCACGTGTGGTCAACGGCGTTGCCCAGGGCCTCGCCGCACGCAAGCGTCATATCAAAGATCTCATCCTCCGAGAAAGGCATGCCACGCATGAGCTCGCCCACATGGTCGCGGGCTTCGCCAAGGTGTACGGCATCCACGGGAAACGTGGTGCGCCACAACGGCAGCACGGAAGGGTCGAGCTCCGAGACGGTCCGCTTGCTCCCGGCGCGCGAGACCGGCATGTAGTCCACAATGCGCATGAGCGCCAGGCTCATGTACACGCGCGGCCGCACGTTGGTGAGCGACAGCAGCCCACCCAGAGACCTCATGCGACGCAGCTCGGTAAGGACGAGCCCCAGCCCCGCGGAGTCCGCAAAGCCCACGTCATCCATGTTGAGCACGATGCGCCGGCAGCCATCAGTGATGAGCGCGTCGATGGTCCTTCTCAGCGCACCCACGCTCGTCACGTCCAGGTCTCCCGCGACGTTCACAACGGCTATGTCCGGCATCCTCTCCATACGGGAATGCTTCCCACAACACTTCCGGTATATGCCGAGAAGTGCGCGAACGACACGGCAGCGTCTCAGACCTTACGCGCCCGTACCAAGCTCGTCAAAGCGCACGGCGACCATCGAGACATCGTCGTTCAGATTGCGCCCCGTGAAGTCGTCCAGACGCGCCAGACAGCGGTCGAGAAGCCCGTCGAAGTCCCCAGCCGTCTCGGCAGACACCATGTCACGCAGGCCGTCGTCACCAAAGAACGCACCGGAGGGCGAGCGCGCCTCTGTGGTGCCGTCGGTGTAGAGGAAGAGGATGTCACCCTCGCAAAGCGTTGCCACGCCATCGCGGTACTCCATGTCGTGGAAGGCGCCCACGACGCCGGACTGCACGTCGAGAAGGTCTATCTGGCGCGTTGCCGCCCGCACGAGCACCGCGGGCGGGTGCCCCGCCGAGCAGTACGTGAGCGTTGCCGCCGCAAGGTCCACGATGCCCACGAAGAGCGTCGCGAAGGTCTCGATGCGAGAGAAGCCGAGAAGGAACTCGTTGAGCGAGCGCACCATGCGCGCGGGCGCGAGGCCCTCCCATGAGTACGCCCCCAGCGCCGTCTTGACGGCCGCCGAGACCGAGGCCGCCTCCACGCCCTTGCCCGAGACGTCGCCCATGATCACGCAGGCGCGTCGCCCCGGCAGGCGGATGAGGTCGTAGAAGTCGCCGCCCACGAAGGCGGACTCGGTTGCCGAGGAGTAGATTCCCTGGGCCGTGAGGCCATCCACGTGCTGCAGGACGTTGCGCATGCCCGTCTGTAGTGCCTGGGAGATGCGCTTGTCCTTCTCGCGCCTCTCCTCGCCCAGGAAGATGTCGCGCACGTCGCCGGCAAGCGTGCCGAGAAACGAGAGCTCCCCCGCGTCCAGGGGCTCGGCGCCGTCCGGGCGCAGCACAAGGCAGCAGCGCCTCTCGCCAGCAAGCTTGCCTGCGTCCACGAGGGCGCCCACGCAAGGCTCCCCCAGGTCGCGCAGGACGTTAAAGACTGCCGTGCCCGCAAGCACGGGCACCACGGCCAAGTCGTCCTCTACGTGGCCCTCCTCGATGGCGTCAAGGTCTATGGGCACGGCGCGCATGCCCGCAACGGGAAGCTCGGCAACCAGCACGCTCTGGTGGACGTTCTGCTCAAGCCGCACGTAGACGGCGTCGAGCTCCTCGGCCGCCTGCACGAAAGCCTGCTCGGCGCGCACGACAAGGTCCTCGTCGCCCTCGGAGGCATCCAGGAGCTCCTCTCGCAGCTCGGAGCCGCGCTGGTTGAGCCGCTCCGCTCTCTGCTGGCGCATGGTCGAAAAAGCCCCCATAAGCTGCACCGAGAGGTAGTGCGCAACCGAGTCGAGCAGGCGCGCATCGTCTGTGTCTAGAGGGCGTGGGCGAGACCAGCCCACCTCGATGATGGCAATAACGTGGCCACCAAACCACACCGGCACGGCGAAGAAGCTCGCGAAGGGCGGCAGCAGGCTCTTGCGAATGCGCAGGATCTCACGGGTCTCCTCGTCCACGACCTCGCTCACACGGATCTTGCCCTGACGCAATGTCTGTGGCTCCGGGGGCTTCACGCGCAGGCGCAGCGCGTGGCCAGCGCGCGTGGCGAGGGTCTCGACCGACTTGCCGTACGACATGAAGTGCGGCACGCGCGCACCCTCGAGCGACTTTGAAATGCCGCGCAGGTGAAAGCCGTCGGACTCGGCCAGGTAGACAATCGTGGCGTCGGCGTCCATGGTCTGCGTGATCTCCTCGAGCACGCGCGAGAAGAGCGTTGCCACGTCGCGCGAGTCCAGTGTGTCGAGAACGATGCGCAGGGCGCCTGCCAGGCGCTTGTTTGCTCGGCGCAGGTCCTCGAGGTCCCTCTCGCCCTGGTGCTCCTCAAGGCTTTGGCTCTCGGCCGGAAGCGCGACCGCCACGTACGTCTCGCCTGCCGCCTGCACCCGGTCGCAGCGGACCCTCAGGCGCATGGGTTCGCCCACGTGAGAGGCCATGGTCACCACCGCCGGCGTCCCATCGACGGGAAACGGCAGCGCGTCTATCGAGAAGGGCGCCTCGGGGTCAAAGCTGCCCGCCGGCGGGAAGAGCGTGCGCACGTCGGCGCCGACAATGCCCTCGGTCTCTCCGTGCGGCAGCAGGGACATTGCCTGGTCGTTGGCGAGAAGGACCCTCCCCGCCCCGTCGAAGGCCACCACAGCCTCCGAGGCGAGTTGCAGGAGCCGCGCGAAGGTGGCAGCGAGGCTGCCCTCGCCGATGCCCTCCACGCGCTTGGTGCTGAGTGCGTTCTTTGCCACGTGCCGCCCCTTCCTCGAAACCACAATCCCGGGCGGCAGGCCTGCTCACACGATCTGGCGCGGGGTGCAGAGCTCCTCCGCCGAGACCATCATAAGGCCGCTCTCGCGCAGCTTGATGGCAAGCGGCTCTCCCGTGACCTTCACAATGTCGACGGTTCGACCGCCCATGGGACAGGTGTAAGCGTACTCCACGTTGAGGTCGGCCGAGGCCAGATGGTCGAGGAGGACCCCAAGGCCACCAGGGACGTCTGAGACCTCGATGCCAACGACCTGCGTGAGCGTGGCATCGTAACCAAGGCCGAGCAACAGCGAGAGGGCGTCCTGCGGGCGGTCGCACACGATGCGTATGATGCCAAAGTCCGTGGTGTCCGCCACCATAAGCGCGTGAATTTGGATGTTGTTCGCACCCATGGCCCGGCTCATCTGGGCGAGTTTTCCCGGTTCGTTGGGCAGGCAGACGGTCAGCTGGTCGATCATCGCGCTCTCCATGGCGCTCCCCTTCCCGATAGTGCCGCGACGCCTGCGACGGCATCACGGCCGACAAGGAACTATGGGGGACATGGTCGCGCTTTCAGTTTTCATCTTGGTTGCGAGCGGGCTACGAATGGCGCATGAGACAAAGGGACTGTCCCTTTGTCTCATGCGGAGCGAAGGTTATCGCAGCCCCAAGGGACGTCGTGACATAAAAAAGCGGGTCCCCGTTTCCGGGGACCCGCGAACGCTCGTGGTGTCGGAGGCGGGACTTGAACCCGCACGACCTTTTAGTCAGTCACTAGCACCTCAAGCTAGCGCGTCTGCCAATTCCGCCACTCCGACGTGCGCCTTGAACGCGAGGAGTATCTTAACACACGCTCGCACAGTGGCAAGCGCAAATCGCAAGTTTTTCTCGCCAGACCAAAAATGCGCCGAAAAGGACAGGACTTACTCCTGTCGTCAGACGGTCCGACCCTCTCGCCAATGGCGCGCGATTTCACCGGTTAGGAAAAATCCGAACGTTTAAGGCGGTCTAACCGTTCGAAATGCGCGGCACCCCCGTGATGCCGCGCGTTCTCGCCATTTAATCACCCCTAACCGTTCGGAAAATTCCTAAATGCCGAGAAGGTGCGGCATTGCCGACAAGGTGCGGCATTGGCGACAAGGTGCGGCATTCCCGAGAAGATCCTCCCTCCCTGCCCGAGGAGCTCTCGGCATCCGCAGCTTGGGGCGCTGCCGCTGCAAGTCCCGAAAGAAGAGCCCCTCCGGAGACGAAATGTCTCCGGAGGGGCCTGCGTGATGCAAAACGTCTCAGGAATAGCACTTCCGGCGACAGCGAAACTACTTAGCCCAGAACTACTTGGCCCAGCCGATGTTCTCGTTGGACACGGTGAGATACAGCGCGGGGCCGTAGTTGGCGAGACCCTGCTTGGTCACGACAACGTCGGGGCCGGCGTACAGAGGCACGAAGCCGTAGGAGGCAAGGGCCTTCTTCTCGGCGGCGTTCAGGGCCTTCATCTGGTCGTCGTGGTTCTCGATCGAGATGATCTTGGCCAGCTCGGCGTCGAGGTCGGCGCTGCCCAGGTGCGTGAAGTTCGACGGAGAGTCGGAGCCGTAGATCTGCGGCCCGTTCCAGACTGACGTGGGCGTGGAGACCCAGCCGAAGAGGCAGATGTCCCAGGAGCCGCTGGTAAGCGTGGTGGAGAACTCCGAGGAGGGCTTGGCGTCCTGGTCGATCTTGATGCCGGCGTCCTTGGCCATCTTGATGATGGCGGCAGCGCGGTTCTTCACCGTGTTGGAGTCGCCGAACGTGGTGAAGGAGAAAGCGACCTCGGTGCCGTCCTTGGCGTAGTAGCCGTCGTCGTCGAGAGCGTAGCCAGCGTCCTCGAGGGTCTTCTTTGCCGCAGCGGTACGCTCGTCGGCAGTGGTGAGGCTGGTGACGTCGTCCGGCATGTTGTTCTCGTAGCCGTCAGCCCAGACGGGGGTGAGCAGCGAGCCCGGGACGTCCTCCTCCCAGTTCACGCCCTGGAACATAACGGAGCGCAGCGTGGGGATGTCGAGGCACTGCACGAAGGCCTTACGCACCGCAATGTCGGCGAGCACGCCACGCGTGGAGTTGATCTCGATGTTGGCAATGGAGAGGCTGTTGGCGCGACGGATCTCGGCGTTGTCCATGCTGGAGAAGTTGGAGAGCATCTCCTGGGAACCGCTCTGGGCCGTGCCAGTCGCGTCAATCTCGCCGTTCTTGAAGGCGTTGAAGAGCGCCTGGGAGTCCATCTGCTTGTAGGTGACAGACTCGAGCTTGGGAGCGTCGCCCCACCAGTTGGGGTTGGGGACGAAGGTGACCTGCGTGGTGTCGAAGAAGTCCACGGTATAGGGACCATAGCCCCACTCAGCGGCGTGGGGGTTGTTGTTCCAGCCGTTGTTGAAGACCTCAGGGTCGGCGGCATCGGGGTGAATGACCAGGTTGAAGAGGGCCTCGGCAGGATAGACCGGGTTGGAGGTGGTGATAACAACCTGCTTGTCCGACTCGCCCTTCTCGACGGACTCGATGCGGTCGTAGCCGTCGGTGGCGGCGGGGGTGTAGTCGGGGTTGGTGCCGTTCATGACGGTCCACACGGCCTGGAAGGCGCGGTAGTCGATGGGGGTACCGTCGTTGAACTTGGCGTCGGGGTTGAGGTCGAGGGTCAGGGTCTGCTTGCCGCCCTCATCGGTGGTCTCGGCCTTGGTCACGAAGTTCGGGTTAGGCTCGAACTTGGAGGCGGTGGCGTCAGAGGTGAAGAGGTTGGTGGGCATGTACCAGTCCCACATGTTGTGCATCTCTTGCGTGTTGCCCTCGATGGAGAGGTAATTCCAGTTGGGGCCAATCTCGCCGGCGGGAAGGGTGAGGGTGCCGCCGTCCTGGATCTGGTCACGGTCGAGCGGGTTGTTGTAGACCTTGCCCTTCTCGGGAAGCGGCAGCTGGTCAAGCGGCGTGGTTGCGGGCGAGCCGTTCTGGGGCTCGGTGCCGGTGACGTCAGTGCTGTTGGCGGTGCCGGTGGCGTTGGCGTTGTCACTGGACGTAGAGTCGGACCCGCATGCCGCGAGGCCCAGGCCGGCCAGCGCGACGGCGCTGCCGCTCATGCCCAGGAAGGCACGACGCGAAAGGTTGGAAACAGACATGTTCTCTCCCGTTCTCTCGGATGATACCGGTTCGTAATGAACCAGTAAGAATGGTATCAGACGAACACAAGTTAATAAAATCGCAATGACATTGAAAAGTGTTTAGAAATGTCCCAGCAATCTGCCGCACACAAATGTTCACCGTATGCACAAAGAGGGGCCCGGGGAATCCCGGGCCCATAGGGTTTTGCTAACAGAGAATCGCAGCCATTCTCGCCCGCTACTTGAGCGACTTGGGAAGCAGACTCGATGCCGGGATGAGCTTGCCGTCGCGGTAGACAAGACGCTCGCGCGTGCGCTCGACCTTGGGATCAGGGATGGGGATGGCAGAGAGAAGCGCCTTAGTGTAGGGGTCCTGCGGGTTGGTGAAGACCTCCTCGGTGTCTCCGTACTCCACAATCTTGCCCAGGTGCATGACGGCCACGGTGTCGGAGATGTGGCGGATAACGGCAAGGTCGTGCGCAACAAAGAGGTAGGAAATCTTGAGCTGCACCTGCAGGTCTTCGAGCAGGTTGATGATGCCCGCCTGGATCGACACGTCAAGCGACGCGATGGGCTCGTCGAGAAGGAGCAGCTTGGGGCTTGTGGCGAGTGCGCGTGCGATGGCGATGCGCTGGCGCTGGCCGCCGGAGAATTGCGACGGGAAGCGGTCAACGTAGTCCGGGTTGATGCCCACGAGGTACATGAGCTCGCCAATGCGCTTGTTTATCTTGGTCTTGTCCCAGCCCTGGGCCTCGAGGGGCTCTGCCAGCACGTCGTAGATGGGCATGCGGGGGTCGAGCGAGCTCATGGGGTCCTGGAAGATGATCTGGAGGTTGCGGCGCAGCTCGCGGCGATCGCGGGCGTTCTTCAGCTCGGACGTCTTCTTACCCAGGACGGTTATCGTGCCCTCCTCAGGCACCACGAGGTCCATGATCTGCATGAGCGTGGTGGACTTGCCCGAGCCGGACTCGCCGACAAGCGCCAGCGTCTCGCCCTCGTGGATGGTGAACGAGGCGTGGTCGACCGCCGTCATGGTTCCCTTGTTCCTGCGGATGAGGCCCTTGCCCTGGATGGGGAAGGTCTTCACCAGGTCCTTAACCTCAAGCACCACGGGACGCTGGTCGCGCGGGACATCGGCCCACTTGGGCAGCAGCGGCTCGAGCGCGGGATAGACGTCGGCGTAGGTGAGGTGCTTGTCGCGAATCTCGTCCATGTGGTGGCAGGAGACCAGATGGCCCTCCCCCTCCTCGAGGGGCAGGAGCTCGGGCTCGGTCACGCGGCACTCGTCGGTTGCCATAGGGCAGCGCGGCGAGAAGGGGCAGCCTGCAGGGATGGCCGCAAGCGAGGGCGGGTTGCCCTTGATGGGCACCAGACGGTGCTCGGCGGGCATGTGCGGCTTGGGCACGGCGCCGAGAAGGCCCATGGTGTAGGGCTGAGAGGGGCGCTCGAACAGCGTGTCGATGCTCGCGCGCTCAACCGCGCGGCCAGCGTACATGACCATCACGTCATCCGCCGTACCAGCAACAACGCCCAGGTCGTGCGTGATGAGCACGACAGCAGCACCGGTCTCCTTCTGCGCAACCTTCAAGATGTCCAGGATCTGCGCCTGGATGGTCACGTCGAGGGCGGTGGTAGGCTCGTCGGCAATGATGATGTCTGGGTTGTTCGCGATGGCGATGGCAATGACCACGCGCTGCCGCATGCCGCCGGAGAACTCGTGCGGATAGGCGTCCAGGCGGTTCTCCGGATCGGTGATGCCCACCAGGGTGAGCAGCTCGATGCAGCGCTTGCGCACCTCGTCCTTGGTCATGTCGGGGTTGTGGATGAGCAGCGCCTCGGCAAGCTGGTCGCCAATGGAGAACATGGGCGTCAGGGCCGAGAGCGGGTCCTGGAAGATCATCGAGATGCGAGCGCCGCGGATCTTGGACATCTCCTCGTCGCTCTTGCCGATGAGCTCCTCGCCGTTGAGCTTGACCGAGCCCGAGACGTGCGCGTTGTCATCGAGAAGCCCAATGAGCGAGAGCGCCGTGACGGACTTTCCCGAGCCGGACTCGCCTACGATGCCCAGGGTGCGGCCACCCCAGAGGTCAAAGTTCACGTCGCGCACGGCGTGGACCACGCCGGCCTCGGTATTGAAGGAGACACGCAGGTTGCGAACGCTCATGACGGGGTCGCCGGTAGGCGCGCCCTTGGGACCGTTGCCCTCGAGCAGCTCGTAGCGGAGCGTGTCGTCCATGGTTGTGGTGCTGGTGGTGTCAGACATGCGTACGTCTCCGTCTACTCGTGGTGTGACCCGGCAGCGTTGCCGGCGGCAGCAGCGGCGGCCTTCTTGGCCTCGTCCTTCTTGGACTCCTCGTCGGCCACCTCACCCGCAGCGCGGGAGTAGGGGTCGAAGGCGTCCCTCAGGCCGTCGCCAATGAGCTGCATGCTCACGCACAGGATGATGAGGACAACCGAGGGGATGAGGACGATCCACGGGGCGGAGAGCATGGCAGAGGACCCCTGGGAGAGGATGTAGCCCAGCGAGGTGTCGGGTGCCTTGATGCCCAGGCCCAGGAAGCTGTAGGCCGTCTCGGAGTTGATGCCGCTGATGACGCACAGGACCGTGTCGATGACCAGGATCGAGCCCAGGTTGGGAATCAGGTGGCGCAGGATGATCTTGATCGAGGGCACGCCCATGTACTTGGCGGCGCGCACGTAGTCGCGCTCGCGCAGCGAGAGGGCCATGGTGCGAAGCGTTCGGGCGTAGCCGATCCAGCCAAAGGCGGTGAGGCCCAGGATGAGCATGATCCAGCCCTGCGTGCCGGAGGCGGCACGCACGATCATGGCCACAAGCAGGAAGCTCGGGATAACGAGCAGCATGTCGAGAAGCCACATGCCGATCTTCTCGCCCCAGCCACGGGCGTAGGCGATGGCCGTGCCCACGATGGCCGAGATGGCGGTGGTGAGAATGGCGTAGGTGAGGCCAATCACCAGGGAGCGGCCAAGGCCGTGCACGACACAGGCAAAGAGGTCAAAGCCGCCGCCGTCGGTGCCAAACCAGTGGCGCGCGTTGGGCGCCACGTTAATGGCCGTGAAGTCTGGGTCGGTGTAGTCGTACTTGCAGATAAAGGGCCCAAAGATGGCGAGAAGCACCAGGATGGCCAAGATGGTGAGGCCCACCACGGCGCTCTTCTGCCTAAAGAACCTGCGTGCGATGAGGCCTGCGTAGCTAATGCGCTTGACTTCGCCGGGACCGGCAGCGTCGGCCTGGAGCTCGAGCTGGGCGTTGGTGAGCTGCTCGTCCTTGTTGTTCTGCTCTTCCATTGCCATCTCCTAGCTCATCTTGATTCGGGGGTCGAGCGCCGCGGCAAAGAGGTCCGCGAGTAGGGCACCCAGGAGCGTGCAGGCGCCCGAGAAGGCGGCAACGGCAACGGCTCCGTTGATGTTGTTGTTATTGATGCAGTTGATGAAGTACTCGCCCATGCCGTGGATGGCGAAGATCTTCTCCGTCATGACGGCGCCGGTGAAGATGCTCGCGATGGAGAAGGCAACGTTCACCGAGGTGGGGATGAGGCTGGCGCGCAGGGCGTGCTTGCGGATGGCCTGCTTCTTGGTGAGGCCCTTGGCACGCGCCGTGCGCACGTAGTCCGCGTGCATCTCGTCCAAGAGGTAGGTACGCTGGTTCAGGTGGTAGCCCACAGAGCTGATGATGGTAAGCACGATCGTGGGCAGCAGGATGTGCTGCAGGAAGTCGATGAGGCCAATGAAGAAGTTTGGGCCGTCATAGCTTGAAAGGCCCGTGACGTAGAAGATGCGCTGTCCCGTCTGTTGGTTTATCTCGATGGCAAAGAACACGATGAGGATGGCAAGAACGACCGTGGGGATGACGAGAAAGACCGAGGCCAGCCCACTCCAGAACCTGTCCTGCCATTGGTACTGCCGTTGCGCCGTGTAGACGCCCAGGCTCACGCCAATCACGATGGAGAGGATGGTCGAGAGGAGCATCAACTTGACCGAGGCGCCAATGCGGCTGGAGATCTCGTTGTTCACGGAGTCGCCCGCAGGCGAGAGGCCCCAGTTCCACTCGGTCACGATGTTGGTAAGCCAACGCTGGTAGCGCTCGGTAACCGGGGTCTTGTCGTTGAGGTTGGCCTTGTCCAGGGAGGCCTCGATGGACTCCTGGGAGGGCCGCGGCGTGCGCGACTCGTAGTTCGAGCGCGGGCTCATGAAAGCGCACGCGAGAAAGTAGGTAAGCGAGGTCGCAACGAAGATCATCACTATGTAGTTGACGATCCTCTTGGCCAGGTACCCTAGAAATCGTGCCATCGAAACTCCTTTGTGCCGTTCGCGCAACCAAAGAGGATGCTCGGCTAACCTGCACCTGCGCACCTCTTGGGGGTTCCGCTCGCCCGAGCCATACGGAGCAAGAGTCCCCCTGGCACAACGAAAGGGGACGAAATTCACCATACGGCCACCCACATGTCGCGTGCCACGCAACGCCATGTGGGTCTGGCGTGGCACGACACAACATGGGGTAGTCTAGCACCATGGCTTGGTTACACAATAGAAAACAGTATGCAAACTAAACGACCAAAACGCCCCGTGCCAGTGACCTTAGGTCACCACACGGGGCGAAAAGCGTTGAAGTTTGATACTAAATTATAGCTCGATGGATGAATCTTTGATGGGGAACGGCTGGCCGTAGTGGCAGGCGCAGAAGTGTCCTCCACCAAGATCGCGCAGTTCGGGGTGCTCCTTGGAGCACTTCTCGGTGGCAAGCGGGCAGCGCGTGTGGAAGCGGCAGCCAGAGGGCGGGTCTATGGGCGAAGGCGGGTCGCCGGCAAGGATGATGCGCTTGCGCGAGTGCTGGATGTCTGGATCGGGCACAGGCACAGCCGAGAGAAGCGACTGCGAGTACGGGTGGCAGGGCTTCTCGTACAGCTCTTTCCAGTCCGCGTACTCCATGAGGTTGCCCAGATACATCACGGCAACGTGGTCGGAGACATGCTGGACCACCGAGAGGTCGTGCGCAATGAAGAGATACGCCGTTCCAAACTCCTGCTGAAGGTCGGCCAGGAGGTTCAAAACCTGCGCCTGAATGGAGACGTCGAGCGCCGAGACCGGCTCGTCGCAAATGATGAGCTTTGGCTTTAGGGCAAATGCGCGCGCGATGCCCACGCGCTGGCGCTGACCGCCAGAGAACTCGTGGGGATAGCGGTTGATATGCTCGGGGTTCAACCCCACCATGTCGAGAAGGGACGCCACGTACTTTATGCGCTCGACTTTGTCGGGCATCAAGTTGTGGATGACGAGAGGCTCGGAGACAATCTCGCCGATGGTCATGCGCGGATTGAGGCTCGCGTAGGGATCCTGGAAGATGTACTGCATGTCGCGTCGCATGGCCTTGAGCTCTTTGCGGCTCATCTTCGTGACGTCCTTGCCATCGAAGGTGATCTTGCCGGAGGTTGGCTCGATGAGGCGCATGATGCAGCGGCCCGTGGTGGACTTGCCGCAGCCTGACTCGCCTACCAGGCCAAGGGTCTGGCCGGGATAGATCTCAAAGCTCACGTCACTCACGGCAGAGACCTTGCGCTTCTCGCGCGAGAAGACGCTGGAGTCTACCGGGAATTCCTTGGTGAGGTGCTCGACCTTGAGAAGGGGCTCTGTCATTACGCCTCGCCTCCCTTCTCGGCATGCGCGGGCGCCGCAGCCTTGCTCCTGCTGGTCTTGGGCGCGTTCTTGGCAACAAAGTCCTTGTCAAGCGAGTAGTGGCAGCAAGAGTAATGGTTGGGGCCAACCATGATGCGGCCCGGGCGCTCGGCGCGGCACTTGTCCGTAGCGTACGGACAGCGCGGGGAGAACGCGCAGCCAGAGGGCAGCGTCACGAGCGAGGGCGGGTTGCCCTTGATGGGCGTGAGCGGGTGCTTTTCGGTCATGACCGGGTCTGGGATCGAGCGGATGAGGCCCCAGGTGTAGGGGTGCGTGGAGTTGTAGAAGATCTCCTCGGCCGTGCCAAACTCCACGGGGTGCCCCGCGTACATGACCATGATCTTGTCGGCCACGTCGGCAACAACGCCCAGGTCGTGCGTGATCATCACGATGGCGTTGCCGTTCTTCTTCTGCATCTCGCGCATGAGCTCGATGATCTGCGCCTGAATGGTCACGTCGAGGGCCGTGGTGGGCTCGTCGGCAATGAGTATGTCCGGGTCGCAGGCAAGTGCCATGGCAATCATGACGCGCTGGCGCATGCCACCCGAGAACTGGTGCGGGTAGTCCTTTACGCGTTGCTCGGGGTTGGGGATGCCCACCATGTCGAGAAGCTCGACCGAACGCTTGAGGGCCTCCTCCTTGGAGTAGCCGCGATGCAGGCGCAAGCCCTCGCCCAGCTGGCGTCCAATGGTGTAGACGGGGTTCAGCGAGGTCATGGGGTCCTGGAAGATCATCGCGATGTCGTTGCCGCGTATGTCCTGCATCTGCTCCTCGCTCATCTTGAGCAGGGACTGACCGCGGTAGCGCACGTCGCCGCCCTCGATGCGTCCCGGGGGCATATCGATGAGGCCCATGATGGTGAGGTGCGTGACCGATTTGCCGGAGCCGGACTCCCCCACCACACCGAGCGTCTCGCCACGGTCGAGGGTGTAAGACACGCCGTCCACGGCCTTGACCACGCCGTCCTGCGTGTGGAAGTACATCTTGAGGTCATCGACCTCGAGGAGGTGCGCACCCTCGGGAACGGGCTGGTCCTTGAGGTGCATCTGCACTCTGGTCTTCTTCTTGAACATGGCTTATGCATCCTTCATCTTGACGTCGAGGGCATCGCGCAGACCGTCGCCCAGGAGGGTGAAGGCAAGCACTGTGGTAAGAATCGCGAGGCCGGGCATGATCATGAGCCAGGGCTGGGTGGCCAGATAGGTTGCTCCGTCCTGAATCATGATGCCCCAGGACGGGTTGGGTGCCTGGACGCCCATGCCCAGGAAGGACAGGGCCGCCTCGGTGAGGATGGCGGAGCCGATGTTCATCGTGGCATAGACCACGATGACCGCCACAGAGTTGGGGAAGATGTGGCGAGCAATGATGCGCGCGTCTGAGGCGCCCATCGCGCGCGCCGCGTCAACGTAGTCGTTCTCCTTGACGGTAAGGATGGCAGAGCGGAACACGCGGGCAATCGACGGCCAGCCCAGGATGCCGATGGCGATAAAAACGTTCTGGATGCCCGGCCCTATCACCGCAAGCATGGCTATGACGAAGAGCGTGTAGGGGAAGGCTAAGAAGATATCAGCCAGCCTCATGATGATCGTGTCCCAAATGCCTCCGTAGTAGGCGGCAAGTGCACCCATGATGAGGCCAAGCACGGTGGAGATGGCCGTCGCAAGAACGCCAACGGCGAGCGAGATCCGCGAACCGTAGATGACGCGGCAGAGGACGTCACGACCAAGCGTGTCGGTGCCAAAGGGATGCTCGGCCGATGGCGCAAGCCTAGAGTTCTGCGCCATAGTTGCCGAGTCGGTCTCGGTTGGGCTGCCAAGCGTGCCCGGAACCCAAAGGTCTGCCGTCAGGGCAACAACGATGACGAAGCCAATCCAGATCATGCCGATCATAGCAAGCTTGTTGCGCTTCAGCCTCTTCCAAGCATCGCCCCACATAGTGCGAGACGACGTCTGGGCATTGACGGCTGCGGCGGCAGCCTTTGCCGAGAAGATGCCCAGGGTGTTCTCGTCATTGGCTTTCTCTTGCGTCTGTGCGGTGTTATCAGCCATGCCTGCCTACCTCTCGTTCTTGGGTGCGCCAAAGCGGATGCGCGGGTCAAGGAAGGCGTAGCTCACGTCGACAATCAGGTTGATGACCATGACCACAACAACGATGACCGTCACCGAGCCAAGCACCAGCGGCCAGTCTCGCTGGGTGATGGCGCGATAGGTCTCGTAGCCAACGCCCGGCCAGTTGAAGACCGTCTCGGTGAGGATGGCACCGGCAAGAAGGCCGCCAAAGTCCATGCCAATGTAGGTGACCACGGGAATGAGCGCATTCTTGAGTGCGTGATGAATGACGATGTCCTTGCGCGAGAGGCCCTTTGCCTTGGCCGTGCGGATGTAGTCCTGGTTCATGACCTCAAGCAGCTGAGAGCGCATGATGCGGGCCGTGTATGCCATCGAGATTGCGGCCAGGGTGAACGCGGGGAGTATGTAGTACACCCAGTCCTGGAACTCGGCATACGGGCCACCGGCGCCAGATATTGGCAGGTAGAAGGCGCCGCCAGTGGCATCCTTGAGGAACACGCCAAAGAACAGCTGTAAGAGCATACCTAACCAGAATGCGGGCATGGAGACGAACAGGGCCGAGAGGAACGTGACAAATATGTCCCAGAATGAGTAGCGTTTGAGTGCGCTCACTATGCCGGCACCTATGCCAAGTACGGCTTCGAGGATGATGGCCACAATGGCAAGCCTCACGGTGTAGGGGTACTTGTCTGCCAGAATGCTCGAGACCGACTGGCCAGACTTCTGGTAGCTCACGCCAAGGTCGCCGTGGAGAAGGCCCCCAACGTAGAGGAAGTACCTCTCCCACATGGGGGTCTCGATGGTGTTGCCATTCTCGTCGTACTTAATGGTTCCGTCATCGTTCGTCTCGATGAGGTGGAACGAGGCGCGCAGGTTGTTCTCGGTGACGGGGTCGAGCTTCTTGTCGCCGGCAATCAACCTGATTGGGTCTCCCGGGACGATGTTCTCGAGGGAGAACAGAATCAGTGTGACTCCCAAGAACACCGGGATGAACTGCAAAACGCGCTTGATGATGTATTTTCCCATGGTCACTCCCCTGCCACCACATGGGACGAGCGAATAGATGCCGATATTAAGACAGGGCGGGGCACCGGAAACCCGATGCCCCGCACGAGCTCGTGGGGACTAGGCCTGGACGCTAGCCTCGCCTAGGTGGGCAATGCCTGCCGGGTCGTAGTACAGGCTCTGAATCCTCTCGGAGCCAATGTGGTCGTGCGCGTAGAACATGATGGGGATGACCGGCATGTCCTCGCCCAGGAGCTTGCAGGCCTTGCGATACTCGGACTTGCGCTCCTCCTCGTCGGTGACCTTGCGGGCGTCCTCGACCAGCTTGTCGAACTCAGGGTTGGAGTACTTGCCGTAGTTGTTCGACGAGGTGCTGTAGAAGTTGGGGTACAGGAAGTTGTCCATGTTGGGGTAGTCGGCGATCCAGCCCATGCGGCCGAGCTGGAAGCCACCGTCATCGAGCGCGGTGAGGTAGGCAGCCCATTCCAGGGAGTTCTGCTGAACGGTCACGCCGATGGCCTCGAAGTCGCCCTGGATGATGGACATGATGTCCTCGTGGCCGCCACCGGAGTTGTAGGAGAGCTTAACCGTGAGGTTGCGCTTGCCGTCCGCGTCTGCCGTGTAGCCGGCGCTATCAAGAATCTCCTTGGCCTTCTCGGGGTCGTAGTCGCAGTACTCCCACGTGGAATCAGAGGAGTCATCAATAAGCGGCGGGAAGCAGCTTGTGGCAGGCTTGCGGGAGCCCTCGAAGAGCGTGTCGCAGATGTTCTGGCGGTTGATGGCAAGACTGAGCGCCTGGCGGACCTCCTTCTTGCCAAGGTTCTCGTCGCCCATCTCGCAGATGAGCCAGTAGGTTGCGGCCTCAGCACCAGTAAGGACCTGCTTCTTGGGGGTCACGGTATAGCCGTCGTCAGAGGTGCCATACTGCTGCTCAACCTCGGCAAGACGGCCGGAGGGCACGGAGCAGAAGTCAATGTTGCCGGCCTGGAACTCCTTGAAGGCGGTGTCCGGGTCCTTCTGGATGGAGAAGTTCACGGCATCGAGCTTGGCGGGGGTGCCATAGTAGCCGTCGAACTTCTTGACGTTGATGTACTGGCCGGAGACCCAGCTGCCGTCCATCTGGAAGGGGCCGTTG
The DNA here is from genome assembly GCF_001494635.1 of Tractidigestivibacter scatoligenes. Lineage (GTDB taxonomy): Bacteria > Actinomycetota > Coriobacteriia > Coriobacteriales > Atopobiaceae > Tractidigestivibacter > Tractidigestivibacter scatoligenes. The sequence goes on from NZ_LOJF01000009.1 coordinate 500,281, forward strand.
CCGATGGGGGCAACGAGGAAACTGTCGGGATCGTCACGCGCCGCCTTGGGAACAGGCACGAGTGCCTGGTGGGCGCAGACGAGCGGCCACTCGGACATGGGCGTGGTCAGGTCAAAAACGAGCGTGTAGTCATCCGGGCAGGTGACACCAGAAAGCTCGTCTGCCTCGCCCGCCTGCATCTCCTTGGCGCCCTTGACGGGGTCGAGGTGGTAGGCAACGTCCGAGGGGGTCTTCATCGTTGGGTCGCAGATGCGCTCAAAGGCGCGCTTGAAGTCCTCTGCCTTCACGGTGTCACCGTTGTGGAACTTGCAGTCCTTGCGGATGTGGAAGGTCCACTGGGTCGCGTCGTCGTTGGACTCCCAGGACTCGGCCGCCGCCGGCTCAAGCTCCTTGGTGTCGTAGTTGTACTTGGTGAGGGAATCGAACAGGCACTTCGCGACCTGGGTGCCCTCGGACTCCTGCGTGTTGTAGGGGTCGATGGCAACGGGGTCGTTGATGTAGTACTTCAACACGCCGCCCGTGCTGGCTCCCGCATCAGAAGAAGAGCCACCCGAAGTCGCACTTCCAGAGCTGTTCTTGCCGCATCCCGCGAGACCGGCCAGTGCGGCGGCTGCAACGCCACCCTTGATGAAGCCTCGACGAGAGACTCCGCCAAATCTGTCTTCCATATGCTCCTCCTCTTCCACACCAATTTGACTGTCAAAGCATCAAGTCCCACCTTGATGTTGTGAAACAGGGTAGCGGGCTATTGTTTCTAATTAATGTTCGTTATGGCCGAACGGACCATATGTAACGTTGGGAACGCATCTGGCAATGATTCTGTAAGAGCACCGTAACGTACCGTTAATATCTTCAGGGCAGCCACAAGATTCTTCTCTTCCCCTAGAAGGTGCGAACGTCTTCGGGGGTCATTCGTTCGGCCACGGCAACCGCAACCTCCGCCGTCATCTTTACGTCATAGAGCGTGCACAGCGCGGTTCCCGAGTGGACGTAGCGACTGGGAACGCCAGCGACCACGCAGGGAATGTCAAGCATGTGGGTGGGGCCGCCGTCGGTGCCGCCGCCCTCCCGCACGCTCGTTTGGCAGACAAGTCCCGCCTCCGCCGCACATTTGAGGACAAAGCGCTGGTAGCGAGGGTTCGTAATCATGCAGCAGTCAAAGTAGCGAAACATGGGGCCATGGCGAAAGGCAGTCTGGACGTCATCGGGGATGGTAAACGTGTCATCTGCCGGGCAGCCCTCAAACATGAAGGCGACCATGGGATCGAAGTGCAGCGCCGCTGCCAGCACGCCGCGCTCCCCCACCTCCTCCATCGAGCTCACCGAGGCAACAACGTCAAAGGGTAGATCCGTGCGGCTAGAAAGCTCGCGCAGAGCGAGGAGCTCTGCGGTGACTCCTGCGCGGCAGTCGAATGCCTTCCCCAACGCAACGCCAGTCTTCTCGTTGTACACGAACTTGGTGGCCGGGACAAAAGGCTCGCCCATACCCATATGGAAGACGTTTACCGCCTCCTCCTTGGAGGTGGCGCCAACGTCCAGGATGAGCTGCAGCTCTCCGGAGGCGCGCTCGACAGCGCTCATGAAGTGGGGCGGCTTCACGCCAATCACGCCATGGACCCACTCGCCAAGCGTGTTTCTCACCAGCACATCCTGGCCGGTGAGCACGTTGGGAGAGAAGCGTCCAAGCTCAACGAAGGTCATCGTGCCGTTGGAGCGGATGGACTTGACCATGCCTCCAACCTCGTCGCCGTGGGCATCGAACATGAGCACGGGCTTCTCGCCTGTGAAGTTCTTGGGGGTGATAAGGGCGTCGTGGACGCTGTTGGTCTCTACCTTTCCCCACCCCTGGCAGAAGTCGCGCACGACGTCTATGGTCTCGTCCTCAAAGCCCGAGGGGGACTTTGCGTTAGAAAGCCTGCCGAGAAGTTCCACAACCTCGCCGTCATTGAAATCCATTGCCACTTGCCTCTCTCCTAGGAGTTGAATCGAAAACGAGCTAGCGTTACTTGTCGCTGTTGCCGCCATACGCCTTGATGGTGCGGACGGGCATGGGTGCTGGAAGCGGGGCACGCCTGAGGGCACCGATGAAGTCGATGAGGTAGCTGGCCACACCGTCCATCATCTGGCCTCCCCACTCCGGGTTGGCGTTCGCTGGGTCATCGGGGCCAATCCAACCGTTACCGGCATAGCGGCAGGCGTCACGCGGAATGGCAACATGGGCTCCCTTGAACTCCACGTTGTCCCATCCCGAGGTGGGAAGCTCGTCCGAGATGTCGTTTGCAAGCGCCATGGGGCCAAGCTCGGAGGCATCAACGAGCGAGGGGTCAACCGCCATCACGGCAGCCGTCTCCTCTGCCCCGCCATGGCCACCGCCCCACGCAGGGTTGAGCTCGCCTGCCATGAGCCACCAATCCGCCCTGGCTGCAAGGCACCCTCGCCTATTGAGCTCCTCGCACACGCTTGAGATGGGCTTGATGTTGGGGCCGTGGCCGTTGATGAAGAGGAACCTTCTTGCTCCATAGTCGTAGAGCTGCATGCTGAGCGTCCGGACAAGCGAACGGAGAAGGTCATAGCCTATCGAGAGCGTTCCCGGAAACCCCAGGAGGTCATCCGCGTTGCCAAAGGGAATCGTGGGCGCAATGAGCACGTCCTCGCCAAGGGCAGCATCAATCTTTTCCAGCAGAAGATTGGGTGCAAGGGTGTCTGTTCCCAGCGGGTTGTGCCTTCCGTGCTCCTCCGTACTTCCAATGGCCATGACGACGAGGTCGTTTCCCCGCGCAAAGTAGTCTTCCACAGCAGGCCAGGTACTCAGCTCGATACGCATTTCTCCTCCTTGTTGCCCCCCGTCCTCGGCAGGGCGGGAGCGTCTGGTATAGATGCAGCCGTGCGGCGCGTTTGCGCTACTGGTCGAGGTGCTCCGTTGCCCGAGAGAAGTCGATTGGCTTGGGCAGCGTCTCCGCCTCGAGGGCATGCGTGAACTCCTGTAGCCACGCCGCAGTGCCCTCGAGCATCGCCTTCCCAAGCTCGGCGCTTGCGCCGCGCGGATGGTCCTCGTGGCCTTCGGCAACCCAGCCGGAGCTTGCAAACCGGGCGAGCCTTCGCGGGAACTCCACCTCGGCACCGCCAAAGCTCACGCTGTTCCATCCCGTGGATGGCATGTCATCCCCAATGTCGGGGAGCAGGTTCTCGTCTGTCACCTGCGACATGTCAACGGAGGCCGGGTCTATGGCGAGATTGGCGCTGGTCTCCATGGCACCACCGTGCCCGCCTCCCCACGCGGGATTAAGCTGCGGGGCCAACCTCCACCAGTTGACAACAGCCGCAAGGCAACCGGAATCGTTTAGGTCCATCGACGCCATAGAGAGAGATTTGACGTTACCGCCGTGGCCATTGAGGAAGACAAAGCGGCGCGCACCGTAGGCACGTAGCTGCCTCGTGATGCTCGACAGGACGTCGTAGAGCCCTTGGACACCAAGGCTCACCGTGCCAGGGTACCCAACGAGGTCGTCCGTTGCGCCATAGGGAAGTGTTGGTGCCACAAGATACGTCCCGTCGCGCTGTTCCAGCAGCTCAAGGATCTTGTCTGGCGCCATAGTATCGGTGCCCAGCGGATTGTGCCTGCCGTGGCACTCCGTCGAGCCAACTCCAATAATCACCAGGTCGTGCTCCTTGAAGTAGTCACGAACCTGCGTCCAGGTGCTTCTCTCCATGTACATGTGGCATCCTCCTTGCGACAAGCCTTTATGTCACCAGCATAGGCTTGCAAGCGTTTAAGGATGCCAACTCGATGGTTCAATGTCCCACCTGTTAACCAAACCCTTGCATGCAGACAAAAAAGGACGGGGGGCACACGCCACTCCGTCCCGCATGAAAGCGCTTTTTCGAGAAGGCCTAGCCGGCCAAGCCGATGGTTCCCGTGGGGAAGGTCACCGCCATCACGATGACGCACGCCACAAAGATGACGGAGGTGATGACCGTGAGCCTGTCGAGGTTCTTCTCCCAGATGCCCGAACCGGCGGAGGCGTTGTAGAGCGAGGAGGCAATCATGTCAGAGACGCCCGTGCCCTTGCCCGAGTGCATAAGGACAAGAGCCACGGTGAGCAGGCCGGAGATGAACAGCAGGACAAGGAGAATGACGTTGAGGACGTTCACGGATTCTGGCTCCTTCGAGAGCGGATGGGCTGTACGCAATGCTATTTAGCATAGCATATGGTGATACGAGCGTTTTATCGTTTTTCTCATTTCACAACTCAGATGACATCCGGCGAGCGGCGCGATGAACGGCGCGAGTTCCATGGGTGATACAGTCTTCTCCGGAGCTTACCCGAGGACTCTGGAAGGGAGCAGGAATGGAGAGACCAAATGCCTGGAAGGGCTACGGCGAGAAGGACCTGGCGCAGCTCACTGAATTCTGCGAGGGGTACCGAAAGTTCATCTCTGAGAATAAGACGGAGCGAGAGTGCTGCTCAACCGCCATCGAGCTTGCGGAGGCACATGGGTATCGCCCGCTTGAGGAGGCTGTCAAGGCAGGCGAGAAGCTATCGGCCGGCGACAAGGTCTACGCGTCGGTTCGCGGCAAGAGCCTCATGCTCATCGAACTGGGCACGGAGCCTCTCGAGCAGGGCGTCAACATCCTTGGTGCTCACATCGACTCGCCCCGCCTTGACGTCAAGCAGAACCCGCTCGAGGAGAGAAACGACATCGCCACGCTTGACACGCACTACTACGGCGGCGTGAAGACCTACCAGTGGGCAACCCTGCCTCTGGCAATCCATGGCGTTGTTGCCAAGAAGGATGGGAGTGTCATCAAGGTCGTGATTGGCGAGGACCCCTCGGACCCCGTCTTCTGCGTCTCCGACCTTCTCCCCCACCTTGCCCGTGAGCAGATGCAGAAGAAGGCGTCCGAGCTCATTGAGGGCGAGCTTCTCGACGTGATTGTGGGCAACCGCCCCAGGGCAGCTAGCGACGGCGCCGAGAAGGACCAAGACAAAGAAGCGGTTAAGGCAACCGTCCTTGATATTCTCGCCGAGAAGTACGATATCACCGAGGAGGACCTGCTCTCCGCCGAGCTTGAGATTGTGCCCGCAGGCCAGGCGCGCGACATGGGCCTGGACCGTTCGATGATCCTGGGCTATGGCCAGGATGACCGCTCCTGCGCCTATCCCTCGCTTCTTGCCCAGCTTGCGTGCGAGGCGCCCAAGCGCACCGCCGTCACCATCCTTGTTGACAAGGAGGAGATTGGCAGCCGCGGTGCTACCTCGATGAGCAGCCGCTTCTTTGAGGATGTCATGGCCGAGCTTATCGAGGCAGCCGGACAGGGTACTCCCCTGGCGCTGCGCCGTTGCCTCGAGCGCTCTCGCATGCTCTCGAGTGACGTCTCCGCAGCCTTCGACCCCAACTACTCCTCGGTCTTCGAGGCAAAGAACTCGTGCTTCCTTGGGCGCGGCCTCACCTTCAACAAGTACACGGGAGGCAGCGGCAAGTCTGGCTCCAACGATGCCGACGCCGAGTACGTTGCCCTCATCCGTCGCGTGATGGATGACGCAGACGTCCGCTTCCAGACCGCCGAGCTCGGCCGCGTTGACGCCGGTGGCGGTGGCACCATCGCCTACATCCTGGCCACCTATGGCATGAACGTGATTGACTCCGGCATTGGCGTGCTCTCGATGCACTCCCCCTGGGAGGTCACGAGCAAGGCGGACATCTGGGAGGCCTATAAGGGCTATTGCGCCTTCCTTGCGCTGGAATAGCGCACAGAACGGATGGGGCTTCTCGTCATTGGAGACAGTGCCTCTTGATGGGTGCGGGCAGTCATGCTCGCACCCATTCTTGTGAGGTTCGCGAGCGAGGTGCGACCATGCGACTTTCGAGTTGCAGTCGGCGAGCGGTGGGCAAATCAGGCTAGGAGTATCAATACTGCAAAAATTTGCTTCAGGCGTGTTTCAGTCCTCCGCCACTTTCCTCCAACAGGACGAACATCTTTCTCGAAAAGCGGACGCTGCGGTCATGCCGTGTCCGCATGGGGACAGACGGCGGGAGGAAAAGATGGGTCATTCGATGGATCGTCGCACCTTCATCAAGGGCGGAGCTGCCACGATGGCAGCCGCAGGACTTGGTGCCTGCGGACAGCGCTCGTCCAGCAGCGGAGAGTCATCCAGTGGGGAGGCGGCGTCGGGAGGAACCATCAACTATGCAATCACGAACCCCACGTCAATCGACCCCTTTGATATCGAGGAGTTCAACGGCGCGGCTGTTGCTTCTCAGCTCTTTGACCAGCTCACGGTCTACGACTACGACACAGAGGAGCTGAAGCCCAGCGTTGCCGAGTCCTGGGAGTCATCTGACGACGCCGCGACGTGGACCTTCCACATCAAGCAGGGCCTCAAGTTCCACGATGGCACCGACGTCACGGCCAAGTCGTTCCAGTACGCTTGGAACCGCATCTGCAACCCCAAGACCACCACGGCGCCGTCTGTGGTCTCGTACCACCTTGCCATGGTTAAGGGCTATGACGACGTGGTCAACGGAAACGTCGAAGAGCTTGAGGGGCTTTCCTGCCCCGACGACTACACCCTCAAGGTGGAGCTCACCGGCCCTTACGCAGACTTCCCCTTTGTGGTGTGCTGCACGCCCCTCTCGCCCATCCCGGACTGCGCGAAGGACAACTACGACACCTACTCCAAGGCACCGGTTGGCAACGGCCCCTTCCAGATGGATGGTACCTGGAACGATGGCCAGTACATCAACATGAAGCGCTACGAGGACTATGCCGGTGACAACCCCGCCAAGGTCGACGCCGTACACTTCAACATCTACAAGGACACCGACACGGCATTCCGAGAGTTTGAGGCCGGCAACCTCGACCTTTGCGACATTCCCGCGGGGCGCGTCAAGGAGACGGTCGAGAAGTACGGGCAGTCGGACGACGGCTACACCGGCACCCCCAACAAGCAGACGATGGTTGGCGAGGTTCTGTATACGGAGTACCTTGCGTACAACGTGAACGACCCCATCCTCTCCGACAAGAGGGTACGCCAGGCAATGTCTCTTGCCATCAACCGCCAGAACCTCTGCGACACCCTCTACGAAGGATTTGCGCAGCCCGCAGGCGACATTGTCCCGCCGGGAATCAAGGGCAACGACGAGACCACGTGGCAGTACTGCGCCTATGACGTTGACAAGGCTGGTCAGCTCCTCGACGAGGCAGGCTATCCTGCCGGCTCAGACGGTATGCGCGGCATCGACCTCACCATCATGGTTTCCTCGTCCAACAAGACAAACGAGTTCGAGGTCCTGCAGGGCGACTGGAAGGCCGTGGGCATCAACGTGACCATCGACCAGAAGGAATACGCGTCGATGCTCGACGACTACGTTGCCGGCACCTTCCAGCTTGGATCTCGTGGCTGGACCGCAGACTATCCCATCATGGACAACTTCCTGCAGCCACTCATGTACACCGGCGTGGGCGACAACGTCTCCCACTACTCCAGCGCCGAGTTCGACGCCAAGCTGGACGAGGCGAGAAAGACCGTGGACGAGGACAAGCGCGTCGAGCTCATGCACGAGGCGGACGCCATTGCTGCCGAGGACATGCCCATCATCCCCATGCTCCACAAGACCCTGAACAAGGTGACCTCGAACAAGTTCACCGGCATCAAGGTCGATGCCGCACGCCTGCCCGAGCTAAGGGACGCAACGCCCGCGCAGTAGTTGCATTTGTCATCATGTAGTAGTCCTGGGCCCACCGGTTGATGCCGATGGGCCCAGATCATTTTCTACGAGAAGACCGCAGACACATGCGCTGCCATATCTCACGTTCCGGCGCCAAAACGGCGCCGGAAGAACTCTTTTGTACGCGATAGTTGCGGCAACGACCCTTCCGGCGCTAAAAGGGCGCCGGAGGGCGTATCTCGTACGGGATTCCGCACGAAACAACCGCTCGGGAGTCATTTTCTCTCCGGAAGGCGCATTTCTGCAGAGAAGGTCTCCGTGCAATCGTGGAGAGAAGCCTCGACGTTCTCGCCTAGCGCTCTATCTGGCCCGGCAGCGGAGACTGAGCGAAGGCGTCGAGAAACTTTACGGCCCAATCCGCAAAGGAGGTGAGCATCTGCTCTCCCCACTCTGCAGACGCCTGCTTGGGATCGTCTTTCCCTATCCATCCGTTCGAGGCATACCTGCGAGCGCGACGGATTAGCGAAGGGTGAACCCCTTCAAACTCGACGACATCAAATCCCTTTGTCTTGATATCGCTACCGCCGTCATCTACAAGGTCCATGGGGCCCAATGCGGAAGTGTCCACGGAGCTTGGGTCTATCCAGAGGTTGGCTGAGGTCTCCTGAGCACCGCCGTGGCCTCCACCCCACGAAGGGTTAAGCTCGCCCGCCAGCTTCCACCAGTTGAGAAGCGCCACCTGGCAGCCACGGTCGTTGAGGTCATAGCCGGTCATGGTGAGGGCTCGGGTGTTTCCCCCATGACCGTTGACAAAGCAGAAGTGCCGAGCGCCGTAGTGGTAGAGCTGCCCGCAGATTCGTGCGGTCACCTGATGGAGGAGGTCATCCCCAAGCGAGAGCGTTCCGGGGTAGTCAATGAAGTGATCAGCAGACCCAAGGCGAAGCGTCGGCCCGTAGAGAAACTTGGGCCTGCGCTCATCCATGAGGTCCAATATCCTCTGGGGGGCCATCCAGTCGGTTCCAAGTGGGTTGTGTCGTCCGTGGTTCTCCGTACTGCCAAACCCAAGGACTACCAGATCATTGCTTGCAAAGTACATCTCGACTGCAGGCCATGTCGACTTCTCGAGAAGCAACTTCAGCCACCTTTCGGGACAAGAACCACCCTATCTAGAAAAGGCCCCGGCGCGACAGGCGCACCGGGGCTGAATGAGACAAAGGGAAACTCCCTTTGTCTCACTACGCCATGGCGCTGCGGACCATGGCTGCGAAGCTGTCGGCCTTGAGCGAAGCACCGCCGACGAGCGCGCCGTCAACGTCCTCCTTCTCAAGGAAGCCGCCCACGTTCTCGGGCTTGGCGGAGCCGCCGTAGAGGATGCGGATGCCGTCGGCCGTCTCCTGGCCAAAGATCTCGGCCAGGGTCTTGCGGATGGCGCCGCAGACCTCCTCGGCGTCGTCAGCCGTGGCGGTCTTACCAGTGCCGATGGCCCAGATGGGCTCGTAGGCAACAACGTACTTGGAGGGGTCATCGATCGTGAGACCCTCGGTGTCCTTCTTGATCTGCTCGACCACAAACTCGACGTGCTTGCCGGCCTCGCGGACCTCGAGGGACTCGCCGCAGCAGGAGATGGGGACAATGCCGTGGGCCATGAGGGCCTTAGCCTTCTTGTTAATGTCATCGTCCGTCTCGCCAAAGTAGCCGCGACGCTCGGAGTGGCCAATGATGCAGTAGGTGGCACCCACGGCAGTGATCATGTCGGGAGCGGTCTCGCCCGTGTAGGCGCCCTTCTCCTCCCAGTAGACGTTCTGGACGCCCACGGCGATGGGGGCATTGGCCTGCTGGATGACCTCGGCGACACCCTTGACGTCGATGGCAGGCGGGCAGACAACAACGTCCACCGAGCCGGTGCCGTCCTTGAGCTCGTCGACCAGACCCTGCGCGAGAACAACGCCCTCGTCGTAGGTCTTGTTCATCTTCCAGTTGCCAGCGATCATCCTGTTACGCATCGAGAAGCGCCTCCACTCCAGGAAGAGCCTTGCCCTCGACGAGCTCCATCGAGGCGCCGCCGCCCGTGGAGATCCAGCTCATCTTAGGAGCCAGGCCAAACTTGTTGATTGCGGCCACGGAGTCGCCACCACCGATGATGGAGGTGCCGCCGTTGGCCTTGACCTCTGCCACGGCCTCGGCAACGGCCTTGGTGCCGTCAGCGAACTCGTCCTTCTCGAAGACGCCCATGGGGCCGTTCCAGAAGACGGTCTTGGCGCCCTTGATGGCATCTGCGTAGAGCTCGCGGGTCTTGGTGCCAATGTCCATGCCCATGCGGTCATCGGGAATCTTGTCGGAGTCGACAACCTCCTTAACGGTGGGGTTGTCGAAGTCGTCGGTGACCACGTTGTCGAGCGGCAGAAGCAGCTTGACGCCCTTGTCCTTGGCCTTATCGAGAAGCTTCTTGGCCTCGTCGACGTAGTCAGGCTCCTGTAGCGAGGTGCCCACGGTGTAGCCCTTGGCCAGGAAGAAGGTGTAGGCCATGCCGCCGCCCACGATGAGGGTGTCGGCGGAGTCGATCAGGCGATCGAGCACGGTAATCTTGGAGGAAACCTTGGAGCCACCCACGATGGCGACGAACGGACGCTCGGGCTCGGCGAAGATCGACGTGAGGGTGTCGACCTCCTTCTCGAGCAGGAAACCGGCGACAGCGGGGATGTAGGCGGCGGGACCGACCACGGAGCCCTGCGCACGGTGCGCGGTGCCGAAGGCGTCGAGCACGAAGATGTCGCCGTAGGAGGCGAGCTTCTTGGCGATCTCGGGGTCGTTCTTCTTCTCGCGCTTGTCGAAGCGGACGTTCTCGAGCACCAGAATGTCGCCAGGCTTGACCGCGGCCACGGCAGCAGCGGCCTTCTCGCCGTAGGTGTCGTCGACGAACTTCACGTCATAGCCGGTGAGCTCGGCGAGCTTCTCGGCGGCAGGCTTGAGCGAGAGCTCGGGCTCGGGGCCGTCGCCCTTGGGGCGACCGAGGTGGCTCATGAGCACGATGCCAGCACCGTGCTCCTTGAGGTACTTGATGGTGGGGATGGCGGCCTTGATGCGCGTGTCATCGGTGACAACGCCATCCTTCAGGGGCACGTTGAAGTCGACGCGCTCGAGGACGCGCTTGCCCTCGACGTCGATGTCGCGAACGGTCTTCTTGGTGAAAGCCATGTTCACTCCTTATTGTCGATACGTGCAAAAAATAGGGGCGCGGCCGCGGCCCGAAAGCTGCAAACCGCGCCCCATAGTTACCTCACCGAAGCGTCGACTAGGCGACGAACTTCTCGAAGTACTTGATGGTGCGGACCATCTGAGAGGTGAAGGAGTTCTCGTTGTCGTACCAAGAGGTGACCTGGACGAGGCTCTGGCCGTTGCCAAGCGGGTTGACCATGGTCTGGGTGGCGTCGAAGAGCGAGCCGTAGGTCATGCCGACGATGTCGCGAGAAACGATCTGGTCCTCGTTGTAGCCAAAGGTCTCGGGGATCTGCTCAGAGTAGGCCTTCATCGCGGCGTTAACGCCCTCGACGGTGACCTCCTTGTTGACCACGGCGTAGAGGTTGGTGAGGGAGCCGGTGGGCGTAGGAACGCGCTGAGCGGCGCCGATGAGCTTGCCGTTGAGCTCGGGGAGCACGAGGCCGATGGCCTTGGCAGCACCAGTGGTGTTGGGGACGATGTTCTCCGCGCCGGCGCGGCTACGACGGAAGTTGCCCTTGCGCTGCGGGCCGTCGAGGATCATCTGGTCGCCGGTGTAGGCGTGGATGGTGGTCATGATGCCAGAGACGATGGGGGCGTAGTCGTTCAGGCCCTTGGCCATAGGAGCGAGGCAGTTGGTGGTGCAGGAAGCGGCGGAGATGATGTCGTCGTCGGCGGTCAGCGTCTCGTGGTTGACGTTGTAGACGATGGTCTTGAGGTCAGAGCCCGCGGGAGCGGAGATGACGACCTTCTTGGCGCCAGCGTTGAGGTGGGCCTGGGACTTGGCCTTGGAGGTGTAGAAGCCGGTGCACTCGAGGACGACATCGACGCCGAGCTCGCCCCAAGGCAGGTTGTTGGCGTCTGCCTCCTTGTAGATCTTGATGGTCTTGCCGTCGACGGTGATGGAGTCCTCACCAGCGGTGACCTCGTGATCGCGGGAGTAGTTGCCCTGCGTGGAGTCGTACTTCAGCAGGTAGGCGAGCATCTCGGGAGAGGTAAGATCGTTGATGGCGACGATCTCGGAGCCCTCGTGACCGAACATCTGACGGAACGCCAGGCGACCGATGCGACCGAAGCCGTTGATTGCAACCTTAACTGCCATGCTTTCTCCTTTCGAGTGGCCGACGGGGCCTCCCCCCGACTGACCATGTAACAACGCCGAAACGTCATTGCTAGGGACATTCTACCGCACGTTTGCCAATCTAAAACGACTAATCCGCAACGCTGGCAAAATTGTGGAAGCTTTCCTGCGCAAAATATAGTATGGGATGCAATCTACCTTGGCTTTTATGAGATAGAACGTCGATTTTCTGATGTGGAAACGTTCTCAGTTCTTCTCGGAAGCCCCCTCGTCTCCCACGATCTGCTCCAGCCTGAGCAACCGGTGGTACATGGCAGACTTTGACGCAGGCGGGTCGAAGGTCTCGCCAAGCGCCGCAAGCGAGAGCTCGGGATGTTCTCTGCGCGCGGTGCAGAACTCGCGCACCGCAGGGGGGAGGTGCGAGATACCCACAAGTTCGTCCGCACGGTCGATGAGCTCGAGCTGCGCCACGGCAGCCGAAGACGAGCGCGCCTGGTTGGCAACCTCGGCGTTGACACGACGGTTGACGTCGTTCTTGACCGACTTTCTCGCCCGCGCCACCTCGACCACGCGCGCCATGCGTTGGGCGCCCATCACGCGCAGGAGGCACAGCACATCGTCGAAGCTCTTGAGGTAGAGCGCATACGCGCCGCGGCGCCGGTTAATACGGACGGAGGCGCCCAGCGTGGAGATGACGTCTGCCAGGCCGCGGGCGAACTCCTCCCCCGTCACCGCAATCTCGAGGTGGAAGTCGCCGCGGGGGTCGGCTATGAAGCCGCCCGCCATGAAGGCACCGCGCACAAAAGCGCAGCGCGCCTCTCGCGTCTTGAGAAGCCCCTCGGGAACCCCAAGCGCAATGCCATGGCCGGGGACGAGAATGCCCAGGCTGGTGAGGTCGTTGGCCAGGCGGTCCTGCTCGGGCATCTCGATGAGGTAATTTCTCGTTTTGTGGAGAACCGAGCGGCGCACGGTGAGCGAGGTCTCGAGGTCGAACACGCGGTGCGTGAGCTTGATGACGGTGCGGGCCACGGCGCCCGTCTCGGTGGCAATGCGGATGGAGTAGCGCCCCGAGCCGTGGAAGCTCATGGTGCCGCAGACGCGGACGAGTGCCGAGAGCTGCGCAAGCTCGGCCATGCGCGTGGTGGGCTCGATACGCGAGAGCTCGTCTTTTACCTGGGCGGTGAAGGACATGGGCTACCTCTCGCCTGTGGCCGCGTCCTGCGCAGCCGCAGCGACCGCCTCCGGAAGGTCGCGGTGAAAGAGGTTCACGCGATAGCCCTGCGCCTTGAGGTGGGCTGCCGTGGCATTGGCGATGGCAACGCTTCTGTGCTGGCCGCCCGTGCAGCCAACGGCGATGGACAGGCGCGCCTTACCCTCGGCGACGTAGCCCGGCATGGCCACGTCGAGCAGGCGCAGCCATGCGTCCATGAAGTCGCGCGTAATCTTGTTGTCCATCACGAAGCGCGCGACCTTCTCGTCATTGCCCGTGAGGTGGCGCATCTCTGGGTCGTAGAAGGGGTTGGGCAGGAAGCGCACGTCGATCATGAGGTCCGCCTCGGAGGGCATGCCGTGCTTGAAGCCAAACGAGAAGACGTTCACGTCGAGGAGCTGCTGCTCGGTGAGCTCGGAGAAGGCCGCGTTGAGGCGGGCCCTGAGGGATGCGGTGCGCATGCGGCTGGTGTCGATGACGAGGTCGGCCATCGTGCGGGCGTCCTTGAGCTGCCGGCGCTCGCGCTTGATGGCGTGCTCGACGGACTCGCCGGGCACAGCAAGCGGGTGGCGGCGGCGGTTCTCGTTGTAGCGGCGCATGAGGACCTCGTCGGAGGCGTCCAGAAAGAGGAGCTTGCAGGAGAGCTCGTGCTCGCCGAGCTGACGGATGGTGTCCGTGAGCTCGTCGAAGAGGCCCTGGCTTCGCAGGTCACAGGTCACGGCCAGGTGGCGGCCCACACCAGAGTTGATGCCCACGAGGTCCGCAAGCTGTGGGACCAGACGCGGAGGGAGGTTGTCGATGCAGAAGTAGCCCATGTCCTCGAAGCAGTGCAGAGCCTGGGTGCGACCCGAGCCGGACATGCCCGTGATGATCACGATGTCGGGGACGCGGTCGCGGCTCTCGGCGTCCCGCATGGTCTGGCCGGTGGTCTCGTCTGGCATTCGTCCCTCCTTCGCTCTTGGTGACAACTGCATCAAGTATAGGGGTTGACGCCCGGCTGGGGTGGCGGTCTGGGTGCCGTTGCTCCCCCGGGTCCGCGCTTCTCGTCCAGGGGTTCTCGGCGGGCGGGGTTCTCGTCCAAGGGTTCTCGGCGGGCGGGGCGCACGCCTCACCATCGAAGCTCTCGCGCGGGATTATTGCGCGTTATTTCTCGAAAATTTGAGCTTATCTGGGCAAATATGCTCAGACCTAGGAAAAACGTGCAATAAGTTCTGCCGCAGAGAAGTGCCATGGGTTGAAATGGTGCCCGTTGCCAACATGTGCCCAGGTCAGACATGGCGTTCGCTGAGAGTGTGAATCCATATTGGAGATGGAGCCTTTGCCTTCAGCGCCCGATTGCTCTCGTCCGATCCCAAACCCTAACTTCATGTTCCTCTGTTCCGAAATTATTGCGCGATATTTCTTGGAAATTTTGGGCTTATTTGGGCAAACGTACTTAGGCCGAGGAGAAACGCGCAATAAATTGCCGAGATGCAGCAGTGCCGTCCTTAGAGACGCGCTTTTGATAAGGGGCTCTCGCTAATGGCGGCGTTCTGGATGGGGATAGCGTGTCTCTCCCCGCCTTTGGTCCATCTCGCCTCGCGGAGTTTTGCTCCTTTTCTTAATCCAGTTGGCCGCCACCTGGGCAAACGCAACCGCCGTTTAAGAAAAGGAGCTATTCTCCGCTGGTCCGGGGGGTCTCGGGGGTCCGGGGGTCCGGGGGTCCGGGGGTCCGCTGGTCCGGGGGGTCTCGGGGGTCCGGGGGTCCGGGGGTCCGCTGGTCCGGGGGGTCCGGGGCGCCGGAAGCAGCGTTACCGCAGAGATTGCGTACGAAATCGCCCTTCCGGCGCGGAATTGGCGCCGGAAGGCACGTTATCGCAGCTACTTCGTACGAAATCGCCCCTCGGGCGAGAAATTCTCGCCCGAGCATGGGTTTTGGACGGGATTCCGTACAAAACCTTCGCTCAGGCGGCATTTTCTCGCCGAAGGGCGCATTTCTGCAGCCAGCACCTATGCGCGCTCCTCGGGGTAGACCACACCCCACTCGCGGCGCAGGCGGGTCATGATCTGCATGACGTCCGCGGCATAGTCGATGAGGCCAGCCGAACGGGCGTCGCCAGCAACCGCACGCTCGAGGTCGGCGATCTCGTAGCACAGCGCATAGCCCGAGCGACCCGCGTGCACCTCCTCGCGGCGGCCGTCCTCCGTCCACACGATGGTCGCGACGTCGGCGCGGGGATAGTCCATAACCTCAACATAGCAGCAATCAAAGCTCAGGACCGCGCGCTTGGGCTGCTTAGAATGGAGCGTGAGCGAAAGAACGCCCATCTGCCCCTCCTTGTTGCGGCACACGATGCCCGAGGTCTGGTCCACGCCCGTCGACGCCAAGTTGGCGAGAGAGACAACCTCCGTGGGCTGACTAGCCATGAAGAGTCTCATGAGCGAGAGCGCGTAGACACCGATGTCAAGCATCGCGCCGCCCGCCAGCTTTGGGTTGTAGAAGCGGTTGGTGAGGTCGCCGTACTCCTTGTAGCTGCCAAAGTTGAGCTGCGCCAGGTTCATAGCACCAAACTCGCCCGCGTTGGCGCGGCGGAGAAGCTCCTGGTAGAGCGGCATGTGCAGGATGGTCGTGGCATCCATGAGCACCACGTTGTTCTCGCGTGCAAGCGCACGGGCCTCGTCGAGCTCCTCGGAGTTGAGCGTGATGGACTTCTCGCAGAGGACGTGCTTGCCCGCCGCGAGGGCGCCGCGCAGGTAGCGGATGTGCGTGTTGTGCGGCGTGGTGATGTAGATGGCGTCCACGTCGGGGTCCTGGTAGAGCTCCTCGACCGAGTTATACACGCGCTCCACGCCGTAGCGCTCGGCGAAGGCCTCGGCCTTCTCACGCGTGCGGTTGGCAACGCCGCGGAGGTGGCGGCCGGAGAGAGCAAGCGAGGTCGCCATCTGGTTGGCAATCACGCCGCAACCGATGACCGCCCAGGAGAGCTGCGGCGCCGTGTAGATGTCTGTGGGGAAGGGCTCGCCTGTGACCTCGGCAAACGCTGCCTTTGCGGCGGCTGCCGCATCGAGCGGGGCCGCGGTTCCAGACCCGTTGTTCTCTGCCATACGCTTCTCCTCTCTTGTGGCCGCTAGGGCCGGGTTACTACCGTCTGCCAGGAATGCCCTACGCCTCGATGGCTGCCTTGAACCAGCTGGTGATGCTCGTGGGGTGCGTGATCGCGGTACCCGAGACCACGGCCCACGCGCCAGCGTCGATGGCCGCGCGCGCATCCGCCGGGGTGTGGACGTGGCCCTCGCAGATCACGGGGAAGCCGGGGAACTCCTTGGCGGCCTCGGCGAGAAGGGCGAGGTCGGGACCATCGTCCAGCGTGGTGTCGATTGCGGGCTTCTTGTGCGAGAGCGTGGTGGACGCGATGTCGCAGCCGCAGGCAACGCCGCGACGGATGTCCTCGATAGTCATGCAGTCGGCCATGACGATGGTCTCGCACTGAGCGCGCAGGTCGCGGACGGTCTCCTCGAAGGTGCGGCCATCAGGGCGAGGGCGGTCGGTGGCGTCGATGGCCACCACGTCAGCGCCGGCGTTCACGCAGGCCACGGCATGGCGCAGCGTGGGCGTGATGTAGACACCGTCGTGGCCCTCCTTCCAGAGGCCGATGATGGGAATCTCAACGCGCCCCTTGATGGCGGCAATGTCCGAGAGGCCCTGGCAGCGGATCGCTGCGGCACCGCCCAGCTCGCAGGCGCGGGCGATCTGGGCCATGGTCTCCGGGTGGCGCATGGGTTCTCCGGGATACGCCTGGACGCTCACGATGAGCTTGCCCTTGAGGGACTGGACGAGCGGATTGACAGCCATGGAAGTTCCTCTCCTCGCGGCCACCACGGTCGCGCCACTGTTGATTAGGCTAGCCCTAACGCGCCTTCTCCGCCACCGTCTGGGCCTCCTCGTCCCAAGCACGCAGGGCGTCAAAGACCGCCTGCGCCACATCGGCGGGCACACCCGGAACCTGGGCGATGTCCTCCACGCTCGCGGCACGCAAGCGCTTGAGCGAGCCAAAGCGACGCATGATGGCCCGCTTGCGTTTGGGACCCACGCCCGGCACGTCATCGAGCATCGAGACGGTCATGGCCTTGTCGCGCAGCTCGCGGTGGAAGGTGATGGCAAAGCGGTGCGACTCGTCGCGCACCTGCTTGATGAGGTAGAGCGAGGCCGAGCCCGAGGGCAGCACCACGGGTGTCTCGTCCCAGGGGACAAAGACCTCCTCGTCCGACTTGGCAAGGCCGCACACCGGAATGTCGAGCCCCAACGAGGAGAGCTGCTCCATGGCAGCCGTGAGCTGGGGCTTGCCGCCATCGACCACCAGCAGGTCCGGGCACGAGCCAAAGCGCTCGTCGGCCATGCGCTCGGGCGCGTAGCGCCGGGCGAGAACCTCTGACATGCTCACGAAGTCGTTCGCCTCGGTGAGCGGCGTCTGGATCTTGAAGCGCCGGTACTGGGACTTGTCGGGACGACCGTTCGTGAAGACGACCATGGAGGCAACCGTGAAGTGGCCGTGAAGCGTCGAAATGTCGAAGCACTCGATGCGCATGGGCGGCGCGTCGAGGGCAAGCGCGCTCTCGAGCTGCAGCAGCGCCTGGTTGGTGCGGTCGTCCGCATAGCCCGTGCGCACCATGTAGCGCATGAGCGCATGGCGGGCGTTGGCGGTGGCCATGTCCAGGAGGTGGCGCTTCTCGCCGCGCTGCGGGCGATGGATGTGGCAGGCGCGCCCGCGCTTCTCGGCAAGCCATTCCGAGAGGAGCTCGGCGTCCGGCAGATCTACGTCCACGTTCACCTCGGAGGGGATGTCAGCTGTCTCGTCGTAGTAGCGCTTGAGGAAGCCGCCCTGCAGCTCGACCTCCCCCACGTCCGCGCCCTTGTCGAGAATGAACTCGACGGTGCGCACCGTGCGGCCCTCGCGCACCACAAAGACGCACGCTGCGCTGACGGTCTCCTCGCGGTAGAAGCCGATAAGGTCGAGGGAGACGTCCGAGGAGAACATGACCTGCTGGCGGTCGTCCAGGGCGTTCAGGCTCTCGAGGCGCGCCTTCAGGCGGCCCGCGCGCTCAAAGTCGAGGTCCGCGGCGGCCTCGCGCATCTGCTCCTCAACGGCCGAGACCACGTGCGAGCGGCGCCCGGCGAGAAAGTCCTCGACCTGGCGCACGTGCTTGGCATACTCGACGGTATCGATGGCGCCCACGCAGACGCCCGGGCCCTTACCCATGTGGTAGTCGAAGCAGGGCCGCCCCGTGCGGGCAAGCGCCAGGTTGGCCACGGCCGCCTCGTCAGGGCGGCGCTCCAGCTCGCGGCGACAGCGCTTCCACTCCGCGCACGTGGCTATGCAGATGGGGACAACCTTGCGCAGCGTGTCGATGGTGTCGCGCGCGGCGTGGGCGTCGGTGTAGGGGCCAAAGTAGCGCGTGCCCTTGCGGTGGTGCTCGCGCGTGTACTTGATGGCCGGGAACACGTCCGACTCGGTGATGGCGATGTAGGGGTAGCTCTTGTCGTCCTTGAAGTCCACGTTGAAGTACGGGTGGTACTGGGCGATGAGGTTGCGCTCGAGCACGAGGGCCTCGTGCTCGGAGCCCACCACGATGTAGTCGAACGACCTCACGACCTGCATCATGAGGGGGATCTTGTCACGGTCGTCCTGGAGCGTCACGTACTGGCGCAGGCGGGCGCGCAGGTTCTTGGCCTTGCCCACGTAGACAACCTGCCCGCGCGCGTCCTTCCAGAGGTAGCAGCCGGGGTCCGTAGGCGCGTCGTCCACCTGGCGACGCAACTCGGGCAGACTCTCGTCAAGCGAGCGCGCGTCATCGAAGTCGGGGCGGGCTCCGGGGTCACGGATTGTCATGGCACGCGATTCCCTTCCGCACGGGCCATACCTTCGCAGAGCATGCGATACGTCTCCCCTCGGCACCAAAAGGACACTTCAACAGTAGGAGTAGTATAAGGTGCGTTTGCAAAACGCACGTGGTTCCCATTTAAGCTAGGAGATGCAATGGCCTTACCCGATTTCGTCCCTCTCATCCTGGGGGGCGACATTGGCGCATACGCGCTTGGCCGCGAGTTCCACGAGGCATGCGGGGTTCGCAGCATATGCGCTTCTCAAGGTCCCATCGACGCCATCACGAAGTCTCGCATCTTTGAGTGCACAAGCGTCAGCAGGCTTGATGACGCCGAGGTCGAGCGCGTGGTGCGTGAGACGGCAGCCGCCCACGCAGACCAGAAGGTCCTTCTCATCACCAACCTCGAATCTGTGGTGGGCTGCGTCTGCCGCCTGGAGGCACGCCTACCGGAAAACGTGGTGACCCCCACCCCATCCCTCGAGTCCGTGGAGGCGCTTGCCCACAAGGACCGCTTCATCCGCCTCTGCCGCGAGCGGAACCTTCCCACCCCCGCAACAGAGATCGTTGACCTTTCCGATGGCACCGCTATTTTGCCGAGCAAGATCGCCTTTCCCGTTGTTGCCAAACCGTCCTTCTCGGCAGAGTACGCCCCGTTCATCGCCCAGGGGTTCCGGAAGGTCTACCTCATGCACAGCCAGGCAGAACTCGACGAGCTTTGGGAGAAGCTGCGCTCGGCAGGATTCGCAGGCACCTTCCTGGTTCAGGAGTTTGTCCCCGGCGATGACACCATGAACGAGACCGTCACCGTCTACGTGACGCACTCTGGGCGTATCAGCCTGCTCTCGGGAGCCCGCACTATTCTCAACGACCACTCACCCAGCCTGATGGGAAACTCCGTGGCAATGCTCACGCAGGAGGTGCCAGAACTATACGACCAGGTGAGCCGGCTCCTCGAGGGCATGGACTACCACGGCTACGCATGCGTTGACGTAAAGCGCGACCCGCGTGATGGGCGGGCACTCTTCCTTGAGATAAACCCCCGTGTTGGGCGCAACTCCTACTACGTAAGCGCCGCGGGCGAGAATCCCATGGGCCACTGCATCGAAGAGCTTGTCTTTGGCCGAGAGCCCAAGGAGGTGCGCACCTCGCGCGAGGCCCTCTACACGCTTGTCCCCCGCGGCCTTCTCAGGCGCTACCTCACCGATAATTCCCTATACAAGCGAGTCGAGAATGCATGCCGTGCCGGTCTTGTCTTCGATCCTCAACGCTACGCGCATGACAAGGGCGCATCGCGCATGCTGAGCGTTTCTCTCACCGAGCTTAACCAATACCGGAAGTTCGCAAAATACTACCCCGAGCAAAGCAGTTCGAGCTTCTAGGCGTTTGGCAAAGACCATTTGTATGACGTTAGGGAAATTGAATGAACACGTGCGGTTTGGCTGACGAGACATTATTATTGTTCGATGTGATTCCCCGGTGGCGCAGTGGTAGCGCAGCTGACTGTTAATCAGCGTGTCGCAGGTTCGAACCCTGCCCGGGGAGCCAGACCGCAATGCGGGGCCGGCGCTTTTTCGTCGGCCCCGTTTTCATGTTCACCCCAGCAGAGGTGGGTGACAGTCGGCACGCGAGAAGGAGACGTCAGGTGGCACACTTCCTGCAATCAGAGGCATGGGCACGCTTCCAGCAGAGCCTGGGCGAGCGCGTTACCAGGCGCGTAGGCGAGGACTGGAGCTTCCTTGGCGTCGAGGAAACGCAGGTCTTTGGCCCGTTTCACACAAAGCGCCTCTATGCGCCATATGGGCCGAGCTTCTCGGGCCCTGAGGCACTCCAGCCGGCACTCGAGCAGTTCGAGCTCAACGCCCGCCAGATGGGCGACGTCTTTGTGCGCGTCGAGCCCATGGGCACCTCGCCGGAAGTTGAGAAGGACGCATGCGAGAAGCTCGAGTCCCTTGGGTATCACCGCGTAAGTCACCTCCTGCCAGAGGACACGTGGCGCATAAACGTCACCGTTGGTCGAGACGCCCTGCTCAAGGGCATGGACAAGTCCAACCGCAAGCGCTATCGCCAGGCAGCCGGCAAGGGCATTGAGATTCGCACGTCCACCAACCCGGAAGACATTCCGCTGCTCACCAAGCTCATGAGCGACGTAGAGGAGAGGGACGGCATAACGCTTCGCGACACCGACTACCTCAAGAAGGAGGCCGCCTCGCTCTTCCCCACCGGAAACGGCCGACTGTATCTTGCGGTGCTGCATGAGAGGGATGCCGATGGCAACCCCACCGGCGAGGAGCGCGTGATTGCCGCCAACTTTGTCTTCCTCGATGACGACTGTTGCTACCTCATCCACAACGGCGCAGACAGCAACTACTTCAAGACCGGCGCAAACGTAGCAATGCAGGTGCAGATTGTGCTCGATGCCGCCGAGGAGGGCCGAACGTGGTGCGACTTCCACGGGATGGCACCCGAGGGCGCCGGCCCAGAGCACCCCTGGTACGGGTTCACCAAGTTCAAGCAGTCCTTTGGCGGAGAGGCGCGCCACTACCTTGGCACCTGGGAGAAGCCCATCAAGCAGGCGCACTACGCCGTCTACGACCTTGCCCGAAAGGTGATTGCGCACAAGTAGGTTTGCGGCGCCCCTAAAACGAGCTCTCGGTTGGCCTTGGGTAGTAGCGGCGGAACTTACGCAGCTGGTTCCACTCCGTGAGATCGACGTCCAAGCGGCGGCGCAGGCTCATGTCAGGCGCGTAGCGCTGGGGGTCAACCCGACGGCCGTCACGGATGAGGCCCCGCACTTCTGCTGCAAGCGTACTGTCGGTGAGGTAACGCATGAGCAGGCAGTCCGGCACAAGCGAGTACAGGCAGGGGTTCTCGGCACACACAAGAGGGCAATTCTCGCCATCTACAAGATCGGCAACCATGATCTGCATGGGATTGGCTCCCGCGCCAACAACGTAGTAGGAGTTGCGCCCTACACGGGGGTTGAGCTCGAAGAAGAGCCACTCCCCCGTTGCAGGGTCTCGCTTCATGTCAACCTCCGCGAAGCCCGTGTAGCGCAGGTCCTGAAGAAGACCGGCGACCTTCTCAACCATGTTGGGCATAGGGCGAGAGACCATGGCTACAGAGTTGCCGCGCATGGTGGGCGCATGGTCCTCGAGCAGGGTCTGGGCGGCCGAGAAGAGGCGCAGGGAGCCCGCGGCGTCAACGTAGAGCGTGAGCGCACCCATGTGGGTGTCGTCACCGCCAATGAGCTCCTGGACAAGGAAGTCGCCAGAAAAGCCGGCGGCTCGAAGCGAGGCCCAGAGATCATCAAGTTCTGCCTGGGAGTTCATGCGGTAGACCTTTCGGAACCCCTTTGAGAAAAGGTGGCTGTAGCCAGCGGAACGGGCCGCCTTCGCGACAACCGGAAAGCGTATCTGGGTAGGTGGGATGGCATTGCTGCCCGCAAGACGCACGATCTCGGTCCGTGGTGTTGGAAGGCCATGAGCCTCGCAAAGGGACATGAACTCAGACTTGTCGCAAGCCCGGGAAAATGCCTCCCGAGTAGGAATGGGCAGGACGAACTGGGACGGGAGCTCGTCGCGAATAGCCTCGAGAGCCTCTGCAAGGGCATCGGTGGAGACGACGATGGGCATGCGCGCGCCAGGTGCGCTCGAAGCAAGCTCCAGCAGGGCGTGCAGGAGCTGATTGGGCGCGAACGACGGCAGCAGGTGCTTCTCGAGAATGCGCGAGTGCTCAACGGCGGCAGCGAAACCGGTGCCCAGTATTGCCGATCGAACGCCAAACGCCTCGTGAAACTCCCGGGCATAGGCGTGGCAGGAAATGTCCCCACCAAGAATGACGGGGAGAAGGTCAGACCTTGACTGGGCCATTGTCATGAGAAAATACCCAACTACCGATGTGAGTGACGGAGGTGCTGCAGGCGCACGAGGGCGCCGTAGAAGGCAGTGCGCACGGGCACGTCGCGGTCGGGGGCAACGTGGACGAGTTCCTTCGAGAACTTTGTCTTGAACTCGTTGAGGCCCATAAGCTGAGGCGCAATCTCCGAGCCAACGGCCATGAGGTCATAGCGCTCGACCCCTGCCTCCCCAAGTGACTCTGCCTCGAAGAGCACGAGACGCTCACCAACGTGCTGTCGCATGGTGGCATTCTTCGACGCCGCGTAGTAGCGCATCGCAACCTTGCCGCTAATGGTGACAATCGACCAGGCGCAGAGCTCGCCGTCGATGCGCGCGGCAAACACGCGGGCGCGCTTGGGACCAAGTGTGGCAAGCAGCCGCTCGTAGTCTCCACAGGGAGCTGGCGCAAAGCCGTCGCGCGCGCCCGTCTCGACCATGATCTGGTAGTACGGAGCAAAGTCCGCAGCGGCGAGGTCGGTCTCATCCGCAACTTCAGCTGGGCATTCACGCAAAGACTTGCGCACGTCACGACGGCCACGCGGCTTCATGCGCGAAAGAATGCCCTCCTCGCCGCCTTCGGTCTGGATAACGACGGTTGTGTCGTAGGGAATCGTGGAAAGCGTATGACAGGCAAAGTCTACGTCCGCATCCACTGCCAGGCGAAGGAAAACAACCTTGCTATCGCGGGTGTGAACGTAGCTGCGAAGCGCCTCGAGCGCCTCGGCCTCTTCGCTGGGGGTCGGAGCCTCGAACCAGATGGGCCCATGATGTGAGCGCAGGTAATGGAAGCGATGGGTGAGGTAGTCCATGAAGGCCGCAACGGCAACAACATCGCCGTTACGCTCGATGGCAATGCAGCCCCAAGGGCTGCGCCCGGGAATGCCAGACTCATACTCTGACCAGGCCTTTGTTTGCTCTATGGGGACGTCAACGTTCTGGGCCGCCAAAAGCGACTCGAACTCAGACCAGTCAATCTCTCTCACGTGAAAAGCCATCATTGCCCCCTCCGCTAATGGCGACGAGCGTCAAGCTCGCCCGCCAGCTCGTCGAGAGTGATGCCGTACTTCTCGGCAACAACGAGTATGTGGTAGAGGAGGTCTCCCATCTCGTAGCGTATGTGGTCATGGTCCTCGTCCTTGCAGGCCATGATGATCTCCGACGACTCCTCCGCAAGCTTTGAGAGCAGCTTGTCGCCCTTCTCGGGCGTGAGGAGACGCGCTGTATAAGACTCCTCCGGAGTCGCTGACGTGGCCCGCTGGTGGATGACGGCGGCGAGCCCCTCCAGGGTCTCCCCGATGTTTCCGTCCTTCACGTTTGCGGTTCTGACGCCCATTTGTTCTCCTTTGGTCTGTGCGAGCAACACGCTCAGTGTACGGCAAGGGTGTCTGCAGAATGTGCAGGCAACGTAGCGCCGGGTGCACTCAGGCGAGAGGGACCTCGCGGAAGAAGCAGCTACGGTGTCCCGTGTGGCAGGCTGGGCCGGGAGAGTCCACCACGTAGACGAGGGTGTCGGCGTCGCAGTCCACAAGGACGCGGCGCATCTGCTGCATGTTTCCGCTGGTGGCCCCCTTGTTCCACAACTCCTTGCGAGAGCGCGACCAGAACCAGCTGGTACGCGTCTTGAGGGTGAGGTCCAGGGCCTCGCGGTTTGCCCAGGCAACCATGAGCACCTCGCCCGAGCCCTCCTGTTGCACCACCACGGGGACGAGACCGTGGGCGTCAAAGCTCACGCAGGCGGGGAAGTTGTCGCAGGGCTGTGTGGGCTCGCCGGCATAGGTTGGCGAGACGTGTGACGCATCTGGCATGACTGTTGCTCCTTCTCAACTGATGGACCGCGTGAGACGTGCTAGAAGTCAAGCCTCACGGGAATGCCCTGGCTTGCCATGTACTCCTTCACCTGGCGCACCGTGTAGGTTCCAAAGTGGAATACGCTCGCAGCGAGAACGGCGTCGGCCTCACCCTCGATGATGCCCTCGGCAAAGTGTTCGAGCGTTCCCACGCCGCCCGAAGCAATGACGGGAATGCTCACCGCCCGGGAGACAGCACGAGTGAGCGGGATGTCGAAGCCGTCCTTGGTGCCGTCGCGGTCCATGCTCGTAAGAAGAATCTCGCCGGCGCCGCGGCGCGCAGCCTCCTCCGCCCACTCGACGGCGTCGATGCCCGTGGGGATGCGGCCTCCGGCGAGGTAGACCTCCCACTTGTCGCCAGGTCCTACCTGCTTGGCGTCGATGGCAACGACCACGGCCTGGCTGCCAAAGGCGCTGGCGGCACGCGTGATGAGGGTGGGGTCGCGCACGGCGGCCGAGTTGATGGAGACCTTGTCGGCACCAGCCGAAACCATCACGCGGCAGCCCTCGACGTCGCGGAAGCCGCCGCCCACGGTGTAGGGGATGTGCAGCTGGCTTGCCGCACGCGAGGCCAAATCCACTGTAGTGGAGCGGTCGTCTGAAGTTGCAGTGATGTCGAGGAAGACCACCTCGTCCGCGCCCTCCCGGTCGTACTTGGCAGCCAACTCCACGGGGTCGCCGGCGTCGCGCAGGTCGACGAAGTTGACGCCCTTAACAACGCGGCCGTCCTTGACGTCCAGGCAGGGGATGACCCTCTTTGTCAGCATGGTTACTTCCCTTCGGTGGGGGCCGCCGTGCTTGTCGCTGCGCTCGGCGCTCGCCGCCCCTGGGGCGGCTCGCTCGCTTCGCGACTCGCGCCGCGACAAGCGCGGCGGCCCGCAGTCGAAACCAATACGTTCAAGCGGTCATCCCCTGACTGGAGCCTGGG
The DNA here is from genome assembly GCF_001494635.1 of Tractidigestivibacter scatoligenes. GTDB lineage: Bacteria > Actinomycetota > Coriobacteriia > Coriobacteriales > Atopobiaceae > Tractidigestivibacter > Tractidigestivibacter scatoligenes. Next base: position 525,992 of record NZ_LOJF01000009.1, read on the forward strand.
ACCAGGGCCTGACCTTCTAGAAGAGCAAAGAACAGAAGCCAAGCGACGTTGTGCGAGGGCGCGCTACCTGCGGTGGGCCGCTCCGAGGTCTGCCGGCCCTCCTGCTAGGCGAATCGCGCAGCGAGCGAGCCGCCAAAGGCGGCGAGCGCTGAGCCGGGCAGGAGGGCCGGCAGACCCCACCGTCTACCCGCACGCGGCGAGAGCGTCCTCGAGCGTGAGCGCGCCCTCGTACAACGCGCGCCCCGTTATGCAGCCCTCGACCACCTGCGGGCCCAGCGCTGCGAGTGCACGCACGTCGTCCGCGCTAGCAATGCCGCCCGAGGCCACCACGGGAAAGCCCGCGACTTCGGCGATGTGCCTGTACGCCGCAGGATCGACACCCGTCTGCATGCCGTCGCGCGCGATGTCGGTAAAGACAAGGTGGCGAAAGCCCATCTCGGCAAGGCTGGAGACAAGGTCGTCCGCCGCAAGCGAGCCACCCTCGCGCCAGCCGTTCACGCGCACCACGCCGTCCTTCGCGGCGACATCCGCCACAGCCATGTCGCCAAACTCGCGCGCAGCCTGGCGGGCGAACGCAGGGTCGCGCACAAGCGCGGTGCCAATGGCGATGCGCCGCACGCCAAGCCCGGCAAGCCGGCGCATGGCTTCGAGGGAGCGTACGCCGCCACCGGCGTCGACCGAGAGCCCCTCGACCTGGCAGATGGCGCGTATCGCCTGGGCGTTTGCCTCGCGGGCGGCATCGTCCTCGCCGAGCGCGCTCGAAAGGTCTACCACGTGCACCCAACTGGCACCACGGACGAGAAAGTCTCGCGCCACAGAGGCTGGGCTATCCGAATAGACGTCCATGCGTGAGCGGTCACCGTTCGCAAGGCGCACCACACGGCCGCCCACCAGGTCGATTGCCGGGAAGAGGATCATCGGACGCCCCCAGCCCTCACGATGTCGACGAAGTTCGAGAGCACCACGAGGCCCGTGGCAGAGGACTTCTCGGGATGGAACTGCACGCCAAAGACGGGTCCCCGGGCAACGGCAGAGCCAAAGCTCCGCGCGTAGTGCGTACGGGCAGCAACCAGCGTGGGGTCGACATCGTCCGCCAGCGCGTAGGAGTGCGTGAAGTAGAAGTTCGCGCCGGAGGGCACGCCTCGCAGAAGCTGCGTTCTCTCGCCAACCTCGGTTGGGTAGACCTGGTCCCAGCCCACGTGCGGCACCTTGAGCCTGCCAGAGCGCAGCCGGGTGACCGAGCCGGCAAAGAAGCCCAGGCCGGCGACCCAGCGGTCGTCCCCGGGCGTGCCGGCGGCAACGGGCTCCTCGTTCTCGTACGGAAGGCCCCTCTCGCCCGAGCGCTCCTCGCCTCGCGAGAAGAGCAGCTGGAGCCCCAGGCAGATGCCCAGGAAGGGGACGCCGCGGCCGAGTGCGTCGAGAATGGCCTTACCCTGGCCGGACTCGTTCACGTACTCCATGGCGCTCTCAAAGCTGCCAACGCCAGGAAGCACCAGGCCAGAGGCCGCGGAGATGTCCTCGGGCGCGTCAGAGATGACCGCCTCGCCGCCCACGGCGGCAAGACCGTGCTGGACGGAGAGGAGGTTGCCCTTGTGGTAGTCGATGACGACGATCTTCGCGGATGCCATCAGAGCGCCCCCTTCGTAGACGGGATGCCCTCCACGCGCGGGTCCGGCTCGACGGCGACACGAAGCGCACGGGCGAACGACTTGAACGTAGCCTCGAGGATGTGGTGGGCGTTCTCGCCGGCAACCTCACGCAGGTGGACGGTCATGCCGGCATCACGCGCCAGCCCACAGAAGAACTCGTGCCCAAGCTCGGTGTCGAAGGTGCCCACCTTCTCGGGGCCAATGGGCACATCCCAGTAAAGCTCGCCGCGACCAGAGATGTCGACGGCTGCCATGACCAAGGCCTCGTCGAGCGGCACCAGCGCATCGCCATAGCGGCGGATACCGCGCTTGTCGCCCAGTGCCTGGCGCAGCGCCTGTCCCACCACGATGCCTGTGTCCTCTACGGTGTGGTGGTCATCCACCCAGGTGTCGCCCTTCACGTGCACCGTGAGGTCCACGAGCGAGTGGCGCGAGAGCGCCGTGAGCATGTGGTCAAAGAACCCCACGCCGGTAGAGATGTCCGAGATACCGGTGCCATCGAGGTTCACCGTGACCTCGATTGAGGTCTCGGCGGTCTGCCGAGAGACGCTTGCCACGCGTGCCATGGTCATTCCCCCTTAAGGATGGACGTGAGAGCCGCAACCGCAAGGTCGTTCTCCTCGGGCTTGCCCACGGTGATGCGCAGGCAGTCCTCGAGGCCGGGCGTGGACGAGAAGTCCCTCACCAGTATGGAGTGCTCGTCGCGCAGGTGGCACCACACCTCGTGGGCGTGCGGCACGCGGACGCAGAGGAAGTTTGCCTGGCTTGGCCACACGCGCACGCCCAGCGGCACAAGGCCGCCCAGCATGCTAGAAAGGCGACCGCGGTCCTGGCGTATGGCCTGGACGGCCGGCTGGAACGCGTCCCGGTGCGTGACGGCAGCAAGGGCGGCCGCCTGGTCGAGCACGCTCACCGAGTAGGGCTGCCGCACGGCGGCAAGCGCCGCCACCACCGCAGGGCTTGCCAGCACGTAGCCCACACGGGCACCTGCCAGCGCAAACGCCTTGGAGAAGGTGTGCAGCACGGCCAGGCTCTGGTACTCGCCAAGCATGTCCTCGACGGTCGAGCCGGGGTCCGCAAACTCGATGTAGGCCTCGTCCACAAGCACGATGCCCGGGCACGCCTCGCAGAGCCTGCGCACGCCATCGCGCGGGAAGAGGTCGCCCGTGGGGTTGTTGGGCGAGGTCACCACCACGAGCGTCGCCGTGCGCGCGGCCTCGACCAGCGCGTCCACGTTGGGGGCAAAGTCCTTCTCGCGCGGAACCTCCACCACGGGCGTCTCGACCATGGAGGCGTAGAGGCCGTAGACCGAGAAGGTGGGCGGGCAGCTCACGAGGGCGTGCCCCGCACCGCCAAACGCCAGGAAGAAATTAAAGAGCAGCTCGTCGCCACCGTTGCCAACAACTACCCGCTCAGGTGCCACGCCGTGCCACGCGGCAAGCTGGTTGCGCAGCTCGCCGCCTAGGGGCACGGGATAGCGGTTCCAGGCGGCATCGGTCACCGCCTTGGCAAGCGCTGGTGCCACCTCGGGTGGGATGCCATAGTTGTTCTCGTTTGCCGAGAGAATCACCTCGACGGGCGAGAAGGCCGGGTCATAGGGCTCAAGCGCCGCCGCGGACGGCCGCATGAGCGCGCGGACCTCTGGTGTGATGCCTGTCATCTCTCCCCTATCCCTCGTATCCCGGAAGCTTTGGCACGCCCGGGGCGTCAAGCGTATGCGGCCACGCGGTATGCGCGGCATTCTCGCAAGCGGCGGCCGCGTTTGCGAAGTCCTTCTCGCCCTGCTCGGCAAGCTTCACGCGTAGCCCGGCAGAAAGGGCGTGTGCCCAAAGCCCCTCGGCCTGGGCCATGGCCTGGACGGCAGGAGCATCCGCAAGAAGGCCCTGCGGCGTGTAGGAGATGACGCTCGAGCGCTTCTGGAAGTCGTAGACGCCCAGGGGGTTGGAGAAGCGCGCCGTACCGCCGGTGGGAAGCGTGTGGTCGGGGCCGGCAACGTAGTCGCCCAGGGGCTCCGAGCTCCAAGCGCCCACAAAGATGGCGCCAGCGTTGCGCACCGAGCCCAGGAGCGACATGGCGTCCTCGCAGTGCAGCTCGAGGTGCTCCGGCGCCACCACGTTCACGGCCTCGACGGCGTCTGCCAGCGTTGCGGCTACAACCACCACTCCGCGGTCGTCGAGCGAGGCACGGGTGATCTTCTCGCGCGGGCTCTGCGAGACCAGGCGCTCCGCGGCATCGAGGACGCGATCCGGAAGAGAGGGGTCGCAGGTCACAAGGTAGCAAGACGCCATGGGGTCGTGCTCGGCCTGGGCCATGAGGTCCGCTGCCACCACAACGGGGTCTGCCGAGGCGTCTGCCAGGACGCAGACCTCGGAGGGACCGGCAATCATGTCGATGCCCACGTCACCGGAGACGTGGCGCTTTGCGGCCGCCACGTAGGCGTTGCCGGGTCCAACGACCTTGTCGACGCGGGGGATGGACTCGGTGCCGTACGCCACAGCGCCAATCGCCTGGGCACCTCCCACGGCGTAGACCTCGTCGACGCCCGCCACGGATGCCGCGGCAAGCGTGTATGCCGAGAGAGTGCCGTCATGCTGGGGCGGCGTCACCATGATTACGCGGCGAACACCGGCGACCTTTGCCGGAATGGCGTCCATGAGCACGGTCGAGGGGTACTGCGCGCGGCCGCCGGGCACATAGATGGCCACGGAGTCGAGCGGCGTCACCTTGACGCCCAGGATGGTGCCGTCAGGGCGAGTCTCGAACCAGGAGTTCTCGCGCTGGCGCTCGTGGAACTCGCGAATCTGGCGGTATGCGCGGCGCAGGGACGAGAGGAACTCCGCATCTACCATGCCGGGGGCGGCGTCCACAAGCTCCTGCGGAACGCGGAACTCGCTTGGGCAGGCACCGTCAAAGCGCTGACAGTACTCGCGCACAGCAGCGTCACCGCGCTCGCGCACGTCGTCCACGATGCCGGCGGCACTCTCCATCACCTCGCGGGGAAGCGCCCCCGAGCGGTTGAGGTCTGCCTGCGTGAGCGCCTGACCGGCGGCTAGCGTGATCCTTCTCAAAGCTACTCCCCTCCCGCGACCTCGGCGAGACGCGTCGCCAGGTCGCGAATCCTCTTGTCGCAGCGGTATGCAGCCGGGCCCGCAAAGAAGCGGGCGGTGCACTCCATGACCTCATCCACCACAACCAGGTCGTTCTCGCGGAGCGTGGTGCCCGTAGCCGTAATGTCAACGATGCGGTCGGTCATGCCCACGATGGGCCCAAGTTCGATGTTGCCATGCAGGGTCACTATGTCCACCTGCTGACCAATGGAGTCGTAGTAGGCCTGCGTGATGCGCGGGTACTTGGTGGCCACGCGCACGGTGCCGCGCCAGGCGTAGTTGCGCTCGGCGAGGCCCGCCTTGGCGCGCGGCTCGGCAACCACAAAGCGGCAGCCGCCAAAGCCCAGGTCAACCAGCTGGAGCACGTCCATGTTGGCCTCCACGAGCGAGTCGCGCCCGCAGATGCCGCAATCGCAGCCGCCGTGGCCCACAAAGGCGGGCGCGTCCTGTGCGCGCACGATCACGTACTCCACGTCACCCTCACGCACTGTGAGCTGGCGGCCGGGATCGCGCAGGCCCTCAACGGGGAGCCCCGCCGCCTCGAGGACGCGGATGGTGTCCTTGAGGAGCGACCCCTTGGGGACGGCAATGCGCAGAGGCCTCTCGGCAAGCCTCACGCCGGGGGTGACCACGCCCGACTCTCCCGGCTCGCCCAGAATCTCCTGCAGGCGCTCGAGCGAGAGGGCAAATCCGCAGGCAGCGGTATTCTCGCGGCCCAGGTTGGCGAGAACCGCATCGTAGCGGCCGCCGGAGGCCAGCGAGGCCGCGATGCCCTCGGCGTAGCCCTTGAAGATGATGCCCGTGTAGTAGTCGAAGGAGTTGATGATCGAGAAGTCAAAGGACGCGCGGCCGTCAGAGAAGAGGCCCGAGAGCGAGTCAACCAGACGCGAGAGCTCCGCGGTACCACGGGCGTCCTCCTCGACACCAGCCTCGTCGAGCAGGGCGTCGAGCGCGGGAACCACCTCGATACCGCCCACCAGGCGCGGGATGCGGCAGATGGCGCGGGCTGCGGCGGCATCGAGCTCGCCGGCGGCAACGGACTTCTCGACCAGCTCGTCCAAGGAGACGAAGTCAGAGTCGTGCACCAGGGCAAGGGCCTCTTCGCGGAAGCGGGCGCTGGGGGCACAGGTGTCGAGCAGGGCCTTGAGCGGCGTGACCGAGCCCAGCACGATGCGCCATGCCGGCACGTCAAGCGCACCGAGCGTCTCGGCGAGAAGGTCCACCACCTCGTGCTCGGCGGCGGCACCGTCACCGCCCACAAGCTCCACGCCCAGCTGCGTGAACTGGCGCGGCTGACCCTTGAGCGATGATTCCTCGCGCACAACGGGCGCCTCATAGCGAAGGCGCACGGGCAGGCTGTCTGGGCTCACGCGCGTGGAAATCATGCGCGCGATGGGCAGCGTGAGATCCGGGCGCAACGTGAGGAGGCTTCCGTCCACGTCGAAAAGCTGAAACGGAAGACCCTTGATGCGGCCCGCGCGCTCGAGCGCGTCGCGCGACTCCAGGAGCGGCGTCTCCACCGGGAGGTATCCATGCGACGAGAAGACCTCGCGCACGGTGCCGGAGATTCGCTCGCGCGCGAGCGCCTCCTGAGGAAGGATGTCACGGAACCCGCTTGGTGTGCCTGCTATCACGCCTGCCCCTCTCCCCTTCTGGTACGTAGAGCATACCGCTCCGCCGCGACAGAAATTACGGTGCGCCACTTGACGCGACGCATGTCTTCTCGCGTTGTCACTTTAGCATACTAAAGTGCTGTGCGCTGTGTGGACGCCAGGCACACAGAGCGTTAACGCTCCATTCATATGGGGAGCTTGGACCGCAGCGGGTTGCTTCTCGGCGACGGCTTGTTACTCTCGGCGGCCATCCGACGGCGACAACCGAAGACCCCACAGAAACTCGCCCTCCGGCGAGAAAACGGCGCCCGAGAGATCCTTTCGTACGTGATTTCTTCGATAACATGCCTTCCGGCGTCAAAATGACGCCGGAAGCGAGGTTTCGTCCGAGGCCGCCGCCAAAACGGGCCCTCCGGCGAGAAAACGGCACCTGAACAGGGGTTTCCGACAGGACTCCGTACAAAACGGGCCTTCCGGCGCCCGTCAAACCACCGCCTGAGGGGGTACCGCCTACCCGCGGCGGCGCGTAAGGCGCCCAAGCACAGACTTGATGAAGCGCGACTCGGGCATCTTCAGCGCAATCGACAGCCCGTAGGTCACAAGAACCGCCGGCACCCCGCCCGCAACGCAATAGAGAATAGACGTCAGCGTGTGGCCGGCGCAGTCCCCAACGAACGCGTTAAGAGCAGCGAGAATCCCCGCTCCCACAGCAGCACCAGCCAGCCCAATGAGGATCGACTTCACAAGCGACCCCAGAATGCCGCGAAGCCCAAGCGACCCAATGGCGTAACGCAAAAACGCCACAATGACGATGTCCACCGCGAGAAAGAACAAGGCCGAGGTCAGCGAGACATACACGATGGCCTGAAACTCGCTTAGGCCCTGTGGCATGAGGAAGAGCAAAAGCACGACTTGCCACGCCGTGCCCACCACGCTCGCAATTGCGTAAAGGACCATCCGCCTCATTGCCGAGAAGACCTTCTGCAGGTACATGCACACGCTATAGAGCGGCAGGGCGCACGCAAGGCCAAACAGATAGCCCGCCGTCATGGAGAGCTGGTCAGAGGTGAACTTCCCCGCCGCGACGATCGAGGTCAGCGGCATGGAAAAGACGATGAGGTACATCGCAAACGGCACCATGAAGAAGAGAATCTCGCTCAGTCCGGCAGAGATGCCCCGCTTAAAGCCAGCGTCATCGTTCTTTGCAAAGCTGTCGGACAGCTCCGTGAACATGGCCGTGGTGATGGGCACGGTAAGGATTGCGTACGGCAGGGTATACCAAAGGCGCGCGTAGTAGGCCACCGACGCGCCGGACACCGTCACGGAGAGCGCGGTGCTCTGCTGGACGGAGGTCTGGACAAATGACGTGATCATCACGACAAGCGAGGGGACGCCAATGGAGAGCGTCTCCCTAAGGTGGGGGTCATGCCAGTCGACATGCCACGTAAGGTGAATGCCGTGCTTGCGCAGAGAAGGCATCTGGCAGACAACCTGCACCGCTACGCCAAGAGGGTTGCCAATGGCCAAAATCACCGTTGCAAGCGTCGGGTTGGAGCCCACAAGCGCCGCATAGAGCAAAAACGACGCCGTGACCACAAAGTTGTTGAAGATGGAGCTTGCGCTGCTCCAGAAGTAGTCCCTCTCGGCATTGAGCACGCCCGAGAAGATCGAAGACAGCGAGTAGAGCACAACCTCCACCACGAAGAACCTAAAGAGGTAGGTGGCAAAGCTTGCGTCGAACTCACTTGTGGCCGAGAAGGACTGTGTCCACACAAGCTGGGCGGCAAAGACAAAGCCGAGAATGGCCACACCGCCCATGAGCAGGATGATGATGGAGACGAGGTTTGACGTGTAGCGGCTGGCACCCTCGGATCCCTCGCGCCGCTTGACCGACATGTAGACCGGCAAGAACGCCGTCACAAGCATGCCGCCAACGACAATTTCGTAAAGCTGGTTAGGGAGGTTGTTGGCCACGGAATAGCAGCTTGCCACCATGCCGGCGCCAAGCGCGAAGCTCTGGCCCCAGGTGCGGAAGAAGCCCGTGATGCGGCTCACGATGACGAGGAAGCTCATGAGGGCGGCGTTGCGCCCCACCTGGTTCTCGGTGGACTCGGCCGCCTTGCTGCCTGTGGAAGTCTCACCCGTCACGCTAGGCGCAGGTCGCTTCTCGCTGGCAGCCATGTGCTTCGGCTTCAAGTCTTGGGTATCGCTCACCTGGTCTCCTCTCGGCAGATGTCGGCGTACTTGGCGTCGCAGAACGCAAGCAGGTCATCGGGGGCAAGGCGCAAGGAGAGGCCCCGTCTGCCGCCCGAGATGCCAATGATGTCAAAGAGCTGGGCCGTCTCGTCTATGAGCGTGGGAAAGCGCTTCTTCATGCCCACGGGCGAGCAGCCCCCGCGCACGTAGCCCGTGAGGCCCTCGAGCTCCTTGGTGGGAAGCATCGAGAGGCTCTTCTCGCCTGCGGCTGCCGCGGCCTTCTTGAAGTCGAGCTCCTCACCCACGGGAATGCAACACACCACGTAGGTGCCGGAAGGAGCCACCGTGACCAGCGTCTTGAACGATGACGCCGGATCGACGCCCGCCTCGAGCGCCATGCGCAGGCCCAGGCCTCGCGTGAGGTCGTCCTCCTCGAGCTCCTGGTACGTGAAGGAGACGCCCGCGCGCTCAAGCTCGCGCATGGCGTTGGTCTTCTGGAACTTCTCACGCTTTGCCATGGCTACTCCTCCCCCGCTGCCAGTCGGGCGCGGTCGCGCTCGAGAATGCGGGCCAGGTAGCGACCCGTATAGCTCTCGGGAACCTTGGCTACCTCCTCGGGCGTGCCGTAGGCCACGATGGTGCCGCCGCCGTCGCCGCCCTCGGGACCCAGGTCAAGCACGCGGTCGGCCATCTTGATAACGTCGAGGTTGTGCTCGATGACAAGGACGGTGTTGCCGGCGTCCACCAGGCGCTCGAGCACGTCGATGAGCTGCCGCACGTCCTCAAAGTGCAGGCCGGTCGTGGGCTCGTCCAGGATGTAGAAGGTCTTGCCCGTCTGCTGGCGGTGGAGCTCCTTTGCCAGCTTCACGCGCTGGGCCTCGCCCCCGGAGAGCGTGGTTGCGCTCTGGCCGAGGTGGATGTAGCCCAGCCCCACGTCGTGCAGGGTCTGCAGCTTGTTCTTGATGCGCGGGATGTTGGTGAAGAAGGCCAGGGCCTCGTTCACCGTCATGTCAAGCACGTCCGAGATGGACTTGCCATGGTAGGTGACCTCGAGCGTCTCCCTGTTGTAGCGCTTGCCATGGCAGACCTCGCAGGGCACGTAGACGTCGGGCAGGAAGTTCATTTCGATCTTTATCTGGCCATCGCCCTTGCACGCCTCGCAGCGGCCGCCGGGCACGTTGAACGAGAAACGACCGGGACTGTAGCCGCGCGCACGGCTCTCGGGCGTGGACGCAAAGAGGGCGCGCAGATCGTCCCAGAGGCCGATGTAGGTAGCCGGGTTCGAACGCGGCGTGCGGCCGATGGGGCTCTGGTCGATGTCGATGACCTTGTCGATGAGCTCGACGCCCTCGAGCTTCTTGTACGGGCCAACGGGACGCTTGGAGCGCTGGACCGCATTAGTGAGCGCCGGCGCCAGCGTATCGGTGACAAGCGAGCTCTTGCCCGAGCCCGAGACGCCCGTGACCACAGTGAGCGTGCCCAGCTCGATCTTGGCGGTCACGCCCTTGAGGTTGTTTGCCGTGGCACCTGTGATCTTGATGGCTCCACGACCGGGCTTGCGGCGCTCATCCGGCAGGCGAATCTGGCGCCGGCCGGTGAGGTACGCGCCGGTCAGGGAGTCGGGGTTGGCCTCGATCTCTTGCGGCGTGCCGGCGGCCACCACGTGCCCGCCCAGCTCGCCCGCACCGGGGCCCATGTCGATCACGTAGTCGGCCGCGAGGATGGTGTCCTCGTCGTGCTCGACCACGATCACGGTGTTACCCATGTCGCGCAGGCTCTTGAGCGTTGCGATGAGGCGGTCGTTGTCACGCTGGTGAAGGCCGATGGACGGCTCGTCCAAGATGTAGAGCACGCCCATGAGCCCGGCGCCAATCTGCGTGGCAAGGCGGATGCGCTGCGCCTCTCCGCCAGAGAGCGTGGCAGCGGCGCGGCTCAGGGTGAGGTAGTCGAGGCCCACGTTCACCATGAAGCGCAGGCGCGCCTTGACCTCCTTGACGATTGGCCCGGCAATTGCCTGCTGGCGCTCGGGGATCTCGAGCGCCTCAAAGAAGGCCAGGCAGTCGCGGCACGAGAGGTCGCAGACCTCGTTGATGTTCTTGCCGCCCACCGTGACGGCCAGGATCTCTGGCTTCAGGCGCGCGCCATGGCAGGTTGGGCAGGGCACCTCGTGGATAAAGCGCTCAAGGTGCGTCTTCATGGTCTCGGAGGTGGTCTCCTGGTACTTGTCGAAGAGAATCTTGCGCACGCCGGAGTACGTGGTGAACCAATGCGTGTTGCGACCGTCTCGCGTGCGGTAGTCCACGCGAATCTTGGTTGTTCCCAAGCCGTCGAGAAGCGCCTTCTGCACCTTCTTGGGCAGGTCCTTCCAGGGAGTCTGGTCCGAGGCGCCAAGGTGCGCACAGACGGCAGAGAGGATCTGCGGGTAGTAGTTGGAGTGACCGAAGATCGAGCCAAAGACGCCATCGGCAACGGAGAGCGAGGGGTCGTCGATAAGGGCCTCGGCATCCACGACCTTGCGAAATCCTAGGCCGTCGCAGTCTGGGCAGGCGCCGTAGGGCGCGTTGAACGAGAAGTCGCGCGGCTGCAGGTCGTCAATCGAGTGGCCGTGGATGGGGCAGGCCAGCGCCAGCGAGTACTGCAAGAGCTCGCCCGGCATGGCCTCGGGGTCGTCGCGGTCGGGCAGGAGGTAGACGCCCACCTTGCCCACGGCCAGCTTGGTGGCCTGCTCGATGGCCTCCACGATGCGGTTGAGCGAGTTCTCGCGGATCACGATGCGGTCAACCACGACCTCGACCGTGTGCTTGAGCTTCTTCTCCAAGCGCACCTCGCCGTCGAGCTCGCGCACCTCGCCATCGATGCGCACGCGGCTAAAGCCCTCGCGGCGCAGGTCCTCGAAGAGCTTGGTGTACTCGCCCTTGCGGCCGAGAACCACGGGCGCCAGCACCAGCGCGCGGCGTCCCTGCCCCTGGGCCAGGACCTTGTCGGCAACCTGGTCGGTTGTCTGGCGCTCGATCACGCGGCCGCACTCCGGGCAGTGGGGTACGCCCACGCGCGCAAAGAGAAGACGCAGGTAGTCGTAGATCTCGGTGACCGTGCCCACCGTCGAGCGCGGGTTTCTCGACGTGGTCTTCTGGTCGATGGAGACGGCAGGCGAGAGACCGTCGATGGAGTCGAGGTCGGGCTTGTCCATCTGGCCAAGGAACTGGCGGGCGTAGCTGGAGAGGCTCTCGACGTAGCGGCGCTGGCCCTCGGCGTAGATGGTGTCGAAGGCAAGGCTCGATTTGCCCGAGCCGGAGAGGCCCGTGATCACCGTGAGCTTGTCGCGCGGGATGCGCACGTCGACGTTCTGCAGGTTGTGCTCGCGGGCCCCGCGAATGACGATGGAGTCTGAAGCCATGTGTGGTGCGATCCTCTTATCTCATTGACGATTTTCGCTAGCTTTTCAGTCTAGCCGAGAGGAGCCTTGGCACGTGCGATGGGCGCGGGCGCACACGTCGCGGCAACAATTCGTACGGGTGTGCGGCGTGTGCGAATCACGCGCAAAGCGCGTCACAGCGACCGCTCGCCGATATAGACACGAGAGAGACATAACGTCGATAGACTAGTTGTCGGGAGGTGATGAAGAGGTAAGCATCGATTACCACTTGATGCGAATAGTGATTGAGCAAGAACGGAGTTAAATCGCGAACAGACTTTCAGGTGATGGGAGGACAAATGGATCGACGCACAATGCGCTACCGTATTCTTATCATTCTGATGTTGACAATATTCCTCGGCTGCATATGCGACTCAACGGTTGCATATGCAACCGAGCGTGAGAGCAATGAGGTAGCCGAAGCAGACTTTGACCTCGAGCTTGTCCAACCGCAATCGGCAACAATTTCTCTGGCCAACGGAGATACGGCTGAGATTGGAATTCGTCCAGTAGTGACAATCCGCCCAATGTGGGAAGAAACCCATTACAACGCATCTGGTAACTGGGAAATTTACTACAATTCCCCAATTGTCTATCGCCATTTTTACATCACTATATCGAATCATAAGATAACCAACGCGCACAGCCCTTCCTATACCACTTTCCTCTGTACCGTCTCAGGGGAGAGTTTTACGTGGAATAGCACTGAAGCCACTTATCGGTTAAACGTCAATGCATTGGCAGACATGGCATCGACTGTAGCAGTTCTCCAAGCATGGATGGACGGTACTACCCTGCACACGTACGCAAACTAGGAGATCGAACGATGAATTACGTCGGCCTCAATGCTCCCGAACCACTTGTTCTGGTGTGCGCCACGATAGTCATTGGAATCGTCGTACTTCTTGTGCGCTCAACCAAGCGATAGCGAGCATGCGTTTTCGAAATGAAGGATGCCCTTCTGACGGTCGAGAAGAACTGCCCCACCATATCGTTGAAGGGTGGGGCAGTCATGTATTGATATTTGCAAGCTTCCAGAAGAATTGATGGCCCTACTCGGCCTTGTCGGCCTTCTTGTCCTTGGAGTCCGGCATAATCCAGAACTTGAGCAGCGGGAAGCTCACGACAACGGCGGCCAGCGTGTTGACCGCAGAGGCAACGGTACCAGACAGGCCCGCGTCCCAACCAAAGGTGCTCTGGCAGAAGGCAGTCACATAGCTCGGCAGGATGAGGTTGACCACAACGATAAGCACAGCAAGCAGCGCGTACTTCCAGGCAGCGTCCTTGAACGAGGTGTCGGAATCAAACACCCAGAACATCTGCACGAAGAAGTTCACAACCTGCGCCAGCACCTCAGCAATGAGGAACGTGATGAAGCCGCCCAGGTAGTTCGAGCCGGCAGTGGTGTAGTCGAACAGCCAGAACTTGAACGGGCCGTTGAGCTGCATGCCGTTGATGAAGATTGCCGTGCCCACCCACGTGCACACAAAGCGCGTGATGGTGGAGATGTTCGACAGCACGTTGAACTTGATGAACTGCCAGAGCGTCTTGTGCTCCTCGGTCCAGGTCTTGAAGCTCATTGACTTGCCCCTTCCTTCCCGGCCACCCGGCCGATCAACCTACTTCCTCACACGGCCGCGCCGCCCCGCCCGACAGCGCGACCAACACACAGGAACTACTTGCCTGCCAAGGTAAGCGCCCCGTTGGTACGCGCATTGCCGATAAGATTCGCGATAAAGGCGACGAGGATCGGCACGATAAACCAGAGGAACCAAACCAGGATGAAGCCCTCGCCGGTCGCAAGCTTAACGAGAAGCGCCGGTACGATTCCCGCGAGGCCCCACCACTTGATCTCGCGCACAATGGCGTCGACCATGGCCACAGAGACCATGCCGTTGGTCATCTTGGCCAGCGCTCGCAGCGGCATGTTCCAGATGAACAGCACGTTGAGGTTGGGCTTGCCCGAGGCGTCGGCCGCGCGCTTCATGGCCGCAAGCACCAGCCACACGATCCAGAAGATGGGCGAGCGCCCGTGGTTGAGGTCGCAGAAGCACATGTTGCGGTCGATGCGCACCTTGGGGCTGGGGATGGGATGGCCGAGGAGCGCCGCGAAGTGTGCGTCGTCCACAGTCTGGACCTTGCCCGTCTCGTAGGGCGTCACGTCGACGCCGGCATAGGGGTCGGCCGCGTTGGTGCCCTCAACCTCAACAGTTCCAACAAGGCGAATATCCTCGCTTGAGGCGCCAACGCGTAGCTCGTAGGTACCGCCCTCGACCTCCCAGGCGTCGGTCGCCACGTTGAAGTAGCGGAACGCCTTGTCATCCAGGGCAATACTCACCTGCTTGCTCTCGTGCGCGGCAAGCTCCACGCGAGCAAAGCCCTTGAGCTCTTGGGCGGCGCGGAACACCTGGTGATTGGGCTTGGCCACGTAGAGCTGGCACACCTCGGTGCCGGCGCGGTCGCCGTCGTTGGTGAGGGTGAAGGTCACGCCCTTGGGAGTAGCCTTGAGGTCGCTGTACGAGAAGCTCGTGTACGAGAGGCCATAGCCAAACGGGTAGGCAACCTCGACGCCGGCCATCTGATAGTAGCGATAGCCCACGTAGATGCCCTCGCGGTACTCGGCGCTCATGCCCTGCGCCGGGAAGCGGTCCGCCGTGGGGGTGTCGGCCAGACGCTTGGGCCAGGTCTCGGTGAGCTTGCCGGAGGGGTTCACGCGCCCGCACACCAAATCAAGCGCCGCGCCGGCGCCGGCCTGTCCGCCAAGAGCAAGGTAGAGCACCGCGCGGGCATCGGCCACCCAGTCGGTCTCGACGCAAGAGCCAGCCGAGAGAAGCACGACCACGTTGGAGTTCACCTGCGAGATGGCGTGCAGGAGCTCGACCTGGTTGTCGTTCAGGCGCATGTTGCGACGGTCCGCACCCTCGGACTCCGCAATCTCGTCGAGGGCCAGGCACGCAATGACAACGTCGGCGTGCTGCGCCAGCTCAACGGCTGCGTCGCGCTTGGCGGCATCCTCGCCGCCGTGGCGAAGGAAGCCCTGCTCATACCCAACGAGCGTGAGGCCGCTCTCCCCCACCATGTCGAGAATGTCATCGACCTGCGTGCAATTGACCGCGGAAGACCCGGCGCCCTGGTAGCGCGGCTCACGGGCAAAGTCGCCCACGAGGGCCACCTTGGTCCCGGCAGCAAGCGGCAGCAGCGAGTCATCGTTCTTGAGAAGCACGGCGCCCTCGGCCGCAGCCTCGCGCGCAAGCGCATGGTGACCGGCCTTGTCAAACTCGCCCGTGGCGCCCTCGACGGCCGGATGCGTAGAGAGCACCAGCTCAAGCGCATCGTCCACGCAACCGTCCAGCACCTCCTCGGAGAGGCGACCGGAGTGCACTGCGGCAACCAGCTGACGTACGGAGTCCATGCCAGGCGCGGGCATCTCGAAGGTGGAGCCCGCCTCCACGCCGGCAACGTGGTCGTTCGAGCCGCCCCAGTCCGTGATCACGGCGCCATCGAAGCCCCACTCGCCGCGCAGGATGTCACGCAGCAGGTGACGGTTCTCGTTGGCATAGGTGCCGTTGATCAGGTTGTAGGAGCTCATGATCGACTTGGGGTGGGACTCGCGCACCACGATCTCGAAGGCCGTGAGGTAGTTCTCGCGCAGGGTGCGCTCGTCGACCACCGAGTTGGACGCCTGGCGACGCGTCTCCTGGCTGTTGGCGGCAAAGTGCTTGGGGCAGGCGGCAACGCCCTCGGACTGGATGCCGCGAACGTAGGACGCGGCCATCTTGCCCGCAAGGTAGGGGTCCTCGGAGAAGTACTCGAAGTTGCGCCCGCAGAGCGGCGAGCGCTTCATGCAGAGGCCCGGCCCCAGAAGCGTGCCCACGCCCTGGGCGGCAGCTTCCTCACCCAGTGCCTTGCCGATCTTCTCGCCCAGCGCTTCATCCCAGGTGTTGGCGACGGTGACCGCCGTGGGAAAGCAGGTGGCGGGCTCGGAGCCCGCGATTCCCAGGTGGTCTGCCGCGCCCAGCTGGTGGCGTAGGCCGTTGGGGCCGTCGGAGAACTCCATCACGGGAATGCTGAGGCGCTCGGAGCCCCAGCTCCCAAAAGTCGTAGCCCCCTGGAGGAGCGCGCACTTCTCCTCCAGCGTCATCTTCTCGATAATGTCTGCGTGCTTCATCGAACCCGCTCCCTCGCTTACATGGCGCCGCTGTGCGCCCTCAACTGCCTCAACTCTATTGCCCCACCCGTCACGCCGGGGAAAAGTGGCACATTCGGTCTGCCACGTGCCACGAATGGCCCACCCAAAGGGTGAGCGCCAGCTGCGGCCTGGCCTCCAACGTGACGGGAGAACCCCTTCCAGTCGTAACAGTAGGGGCGCCAAACAAGCCCGCGCCCCAAAGGTCGTAATCCGTCAAAACTGGGTCGCGGTCTGCACTTTGCCCGCGCCGACGCGTGCCCAACTCTGCGCCCGCTGCCCGCCCGCTCGAGTCGCGCAAATCCCCTCCTTCGCGTACCATGTTCTGGGGGAATGGAGGGTTGGCATGTATCGCATACTCATGGTCGAGGACGATGAACGCGAGGCCGAGACGCTTCGCCACAGCCTGGAGCGCTATGCGCGCGAGAATAACCTGGAGTTCCAGGTTAGCTGGGAGCGCTCGGCATTGGGTGCAACTTCGGGAGACGCGAAGTTCGATCTCATCTTCATGGACATTGGGCTTCCCGGAATCAACGGCATGGAGGCGGCTACGCTCATCCGCACCTACGACTCCGAGACGCCCATCATCTTTGTGACCAACCTCGCGCAGTATGCGGTACGCGGTTACGAGGTCGACGCCCTGGACTTTGTGGTGAAACCCGTCTCGTACTACAACTTCAAGATGCGCATGGACAAGGCGATGCGCATCTTGAAGCGCAACTCCGGCATGAATGTGGTGGTAACCTCCCACGACGGCCTGCGCGTGATTCCGGCAGCAGAGCTTGTGGCCGTCGAGGTCTCCAACCACAGCCTGGTCTACCACCTTGCAGACGGCAACACCTATGTGGTGCGCGGCAGCCTCTCGAAGACCGAGGAGGATCTCTCGCAGGCGCCCTTCGTGCGCATCTCGAACAGTTGCCTGCTCAACATGGCGTACGTGCGCACCGTGACTGGCTCGGAGGTGCGCACCACCACAGGCGAGACGTACTTCTTTAGCCGCTCGCGTCGCCGCGCCGCAGTGGACGAGATAGCCAAGTACCTGGGTGGAAGCATCTGATGGACGCCAAGCTCGCTGCTAGCGCGGTGGCGACCGTGGCCCAGATTGCCTTTGCCATGCTCATCTTTGCGTGGTCGCTCCCCCGCCGCTCCCACTTCTGGGCGCGCTTGGTCGGGCTGATTGCGACAGGGGTTGCCCTAACCCTTGTGGGGGTTGCCGTGGCGGGGGCCACCGGCATATCTACCACGGTGGGGCCCGCGCGCGTGCTCGCGGAGTTTGTTCTCTTCTCGATGGTGCTCGTGCTGGCTGTGCCGGTTTTGCTCGTCCTCTTCGACACCTCGGTGTGGGTGGCGCTCTTCTTTGCCACGGCGGGCTATACGCTCCAGAACCTCGCAAGTGGCGCAGAGGGCCTTCTGGTCTTCACCTTGGGCGAGAGAACCATCCCGCTGGAGCTTGCAGAGACGGCGGCAGTTACCTGCATTGTGTACCTCCTGGGCTACCTGGCATTTGCGCTCCCGGTACGGCGCCACGGACTTGCGGATGTCGAGGATCACGCGATGCTTGTTGTGGTTGCCGCGGTTCTTCTCGTGGTGATTGCTTTTGACCTTGTGAACAAGTCCCTGCCTGCCCTCGGCGCAAGCACCGGCGACGTGGTGCTTCTGCGGGTGATTCACGGCATATCCTGCGTGTTCATGCTTACCGTCGAGTTTGAGCTGCTCTACACAAGGAGTCTGCGCACAAACGTTGCCGCCATGGAGCGCGCCCGCGCCGACGATGCCAAGGGGCTGGAAGCTTCGCGCTCCAACGTGCAGGCAATCAACGTGCGCATGCACGACATCCGCCACCAGCTGCGCGATCTGGAGGCGTTGGACTTTGTTGGCGCCGACGCGCTCGATGACCTCGAGCGCCAGCTGAGCGTCTATGACGCTGCGGTGAAGACCGGAAACGTTGCCCTAGACACGGTGCTCACCGAGAAGGGGCTGATATGCGAGCGCGAGGGCATTGCCCTTGGCTGCGTGGCCGACGGAGACGCGCTCTCCTTTATGGCGCCGGCGGACATCTACTCGCTCTTTGGCGATGCCGTCGACAACGCAATAGAGGCTGTCGAGAAGCTCAATGACCCGGACAAGCGTGTGATTGACCTCACGGTGAGAGACACCGGCGGCATGGTGAGCGCACACGTGGAGAACTACTTCCGCGGAGACGTGCGACTCGCCAACGGGCTGCCGCTTGCGCAGACGCGCCAGGATGCCCGCGGTTTTGGCGCGCGTCACATGCGCGCTGTTGTAGAGCGCTACGGGGGTTCGATCACCACTAGCACCGAGGGCGACCTCTTTCGCCTCGATGTGATTGTCCCACTGCCGGCCAAGGGGGTGGCGCGTAGGTGAGCGCAACCATTATTGCCGTCATGACGAGGGCGGCCCTCGTCCTTGCGGTAACCATATCTGCTCAGCTTGCGATTGCGGTAGGGATGTTCACGACGATTCTTCCCCCTCGCGGCCACGTTGTGGCGCGAGCCGTAGCGTCGTATGCGGCGTTGGCGCTTGTGTCGTTTACGCTCTATAGGAACTCGCTGATTGTCTCTGTCTTCTCGCCACGGCTGGTCTCCTTCTTGGCAGAGGCCCTGGACTTTGTGGCCATGCTGGCGGTTATCGTTGCGGCGCTGGCCTTCTGCTTTGAGGTGTCCATCTGGACGGCACTCTTCTGCGCGACGGCGGGCTACATCATCCAGAACCTGGCAAGCTGCGTGACCTACTCGTCGTTTCTGCTTGCCGAGGGCACGGGAACCAACATGGCAAGCCCGCTCTTCCTGCCGCTTAACCTGCTGGGAATGGCCGTGGTCTACCCTGTTTGCTACTGGCTGTTTGTGCGGCCAATTCACAAGAACGGCCTGGTAGAGATAGAAAACAAGAAGATCCTTCTGGTGCTGGCGCTAGTGGTTCTCATTGCCATTGTCTTTGATATGGAGAACAAATACCTGCTCAACGCCGGCATTCCCGTGCCATTTGTGATGGTGCTTCGCGCCGTGCACGACGTGATATGCGTCTTCTCGCTGGTGCTGGAGTTTGAGATGCTCTACTCGCGCCAGCTGGAGTCCGACGTCGCAACCCTGGAGCGCATGGACGCAGATCAGGAGGCCCACTACACCCTCATGCGCGAGAGTGTCGAGGCCGTGAACGCGCGCATGGAGGCAATGCGCCAGCACGTGCGCGCGGCGGCTCGCGAGGGCGGGGCGGACACGGCGAAGCTCAAGGAGCTTGCGAGCGAAACGCGCATGTCCGAGCTGCGGCTAAGGACCGGAAACGACGCCCTGGACGCGCTGCTCTTTGTGAAGGGCCTGGTGTGCGAGCGCGAGGGCGTGACCCTCTCGTGCATAGCCGACGGCTCGGCGTTGGCGTTCATGGACCCCGTCGACATCTACTCGCTGGTGGGAAACGCCCTCGACAACTCACTGGACGCCGTGCGCAAGGTGGCAGACCCCGAGAAGCGCGCGATTGGCCTGGTGGCGCGACGTATGGGCGGGATGCTCACGCTTAACGTGACCAACTACTTTGACGGCGCGGTGACGATGGTCGACGGGCTGCCCAAGACCACGGCTGCCGATCCAACCGGACACGGGCTTGGTTCGCGCTCCATGCGAGACGTTGCCGAGAAGTACGGCGGCACCGTGACCTTTAGCAGCGACGGGGACGTTTTTCACGTGAACGCGCTCATTCCGATCCCGGAGGAGTAGGGGCGCGGGTGCCGCTGGCAACGGAGGAGCTCGCCGGCGCCAGTGGGCCCCTCTGCAGATGCTGGCGGGCTCCTCGCTGGTGCCGACGGGCTCCCCCACCGATGCTCACGGGCCGAAACTCGACGTTTTTCTCGGATATTACGTTGTTATGTGTCGGATTTTAGCTCCACGTGACCTGACGTATGGCCCTACGCCAACGTGACCAGCAGCGCCATCTTGAAGCGCTTGTCGGCGCGCACGGCGTGGCGACCACCCGCATCAAACTTGAAAGTCTGGCCGGCGCGGACGAGGTTCTCGACGCCCTCGTAGGTGATGGTCGCTTCGCCGTCCAGCGCAAACACAAGGGCGTCGCCAGGGGCGGCGTGCTCGGAAAGGCCGGTGCCCGCATCGAAGCTCATGAGCACGAACTTCATGCTGTCGTTGTGCGCCAGATCCATGTTCACGATGCGCCCGTCCTGGTAAGGGATGAGATCCTTCAGGGTGAACGCCTCGCCTGGCTTAATGACGCTGTTCATGGCAGTTCCCTTCTCAAGCGAAAGCTCAACGTAGACGGTGTCCTTCTCGGCGCGCACGCCCACGGGGACGTCTGTGGGCGTGACCACGGCTTGGCCCGCGCCGGCAACGGCAGGGGCGGCACCCGTGACCTGCGCCTCGCCGGCAACAACAAACTCGAGCCTGTGGTAGCCGTAGAGCTCGGCACTGATGTCCGTTCCAGTGCCAAGGCTAAAGTACGACAGGCCGTTTCCGCCGGCTTCCCAGACCGGATGCGAAACCGTGCAGCCTGGAACGGGTGGGTTGTCTGCGGCTATATCAAATGCGTGTCCCGCGGTCTCATTCATACGCGACACTCCTTTCATACGGTGACAAGGCAATGGTGCCCCGCAGCAGCGAGAAGAAATGTTGTCGTAGCAACAATTGCATCGCCTTAGCTTCAGTCGGGGATGCGGACAAAAAGTTGGACCGAGGAGGTCCGGGACTGGGGGTCCGCATCCCCAAAGAGCATCCAATAGCCAAGTTCTACGAGATTAGGCAACCTCCTCCAATTCCAAACAAAGCGGGGCAGCCGAAGCATTCGGCTGCCCCGTCTCGGGAGGAATCCAGAATCTCAAGTCACTAAGACATTGTGATGTCCTTACTGTGAGAGACCCTCATGAAGAGAAGAAGGGAGATAACCGTAAAGACCATGAGAATCGTCGAAAGAGCCGCAGCGATTCCATAGTTGCCACGTATTACTTCAGTGTAAATAGCCACGGTCACAGTACGAGTTCTGGTCGTGTAGAGCAATACCGATGTCGAGAGCTCCGAAATCATCGTAATCCATGTAAGAATGGCGCCGGACACAATACCGGAGGCCATCATCGGGACAGTAATCTTTAAGAATGTGTTGAGCTTTGAGCTTCCCAGGCTCTCTGCTGCCTCCTCGATAGTAGGGGGTATCTGGCGCAGCGTTGCCTCAGAGGAGCGGACGGTATATGGCAGTCTGCGCAGCGCAAATGAAATAGCCATGATTGCTACGGTACCAGTTATAGCCAAGAAGCCGGTACCTCCCACACCGGTATTAAATGCCGTAATGAACGCGATACCAAGCACTGTTCCCGGAATGATATAGGGGAGCATTCCAAGTGTGTCGGTAAGGCGAGTGAGAGCATTACGATGCCTGATCGCAACATAAGAGAGCGTAGTCCCTACGATTAGGACAATCGCCAAACCGATAAGCGGAATTCTCAACGTGTTGAGAATTGCAGAACCCATACGTGTAAAGGCCTGCGTATAACTCTTGAGGGAATAACCTGGGACAAAGATCATTCCGCTGGTATTTAGGAAAGAAGTGTAAACAAGATAACATTGAGGGAGAATCGCAATGCAGACCACACCGTAGACAAAGATGTAGAGAAGCACCTTCTTCCAAGAATGAACAGGTGTCGGCTCGATTGGGTGAAGAGAATTCATCGTGAAGGAGAACTTGTTCGCTACAATCTGCTGAGCAAGGAATACCAGCAGCGCAATGACGATAGCAATGATTGACAACGCTGCCGCAAATCCGTCATTCCCGCCCAGTTCGCTTACAAACTCCTGATAGATTGTCACCGGGAAAGTACGGTAGCCCTCACCGATGAGCATGGGCGTTCCGAAGTCTGCAAACGCTCTCATAAACACAAGAAGTGCAGCGCCGACCACTGTCGGCATCATCAGCGGAAGCAGAATCTGAAAGAACCGTTTTGCCCCCGTACAGCCCATTGACGCCGCAGCTTCGAGAACAGAGCTGTCCACATTCTTCAGGGCTCCAGACACATACATAAAGACCAATGGAAACAGCTCAAGAGTAAAAACGAGCACGATGCCGCCAAACCCATATATCTCCACTCCAGGAAGGCCAAGGATACTCGTCATGAAGTTCGTAATGGCACCATTCCGGCCCAAGAGAAGAATCCATGAATAGGCCCCCACAAAAGGCGGAGACATTGAAGCTATTACGATCAAAATCTGAAGTGCAGTCTTACCCCTGAACTCGAACAGGGCAAAAAGGTAACCCATGATCGAGCCAACTAGTAAAGCGAGAATGGTCGCCATTCCGGAAACAGCAAAGCTATTTGCCAGAGTCTGGCTGTAGTAGGGGTTGTTAAAGAACCCAGCAAAGTTATCGAGAGACAGCTTGCCGTCGACGAATAGTGCCCTTCCAAGCACAGTGACGATAGGGTAGACAAGGAACAGCAGGTATAGCACAAAGATGACAAGAGTTACGGCTGTCCACATGTCGAATCTGCGTTTTGCCTGCACCTATGCCACCCCCTCCATGAGGTTTCTCTGCCCATCTGCTGAAAGGACATTGATTTTTGCAACGTTCACGTCAAGGCGAACGGTCTCTCCAGGACGTACGTTTTCCTCGAAAGTCGATTCAACTGTCACTTGAATCCGGTCTGAAAAGCTCGTCTTCATAAAGTAATCTGTGGTAGAACCAAGGTATACGCTGTCAAGCACAGTTGCCTCGAATGGCCCTTCGCCGCTCTTAATAAACTCTTCTGGCCTGATGCTTACGCGAACATCTTGATCGGTGCACGAGTTCAACTGTGACATCGGAAGCCGCACTTCTCCCAGCACCAGGGTAGCAACTCCATCGATATGTACCAATTTCGCATTGCACATGTTCGTCTTTCCGATGAACGTTGCAACGAACTCGTTTCTTGGACGATGGTAGAGCTCCCTAGGGACTCCGACCTGTTGGATTACACCATGGTTCATAACGGCAATCCGATCAGAAATCGCCATAGCCTCTTCCTGGTCATGCGTAACGTAGACAGTCGTTATGCCAACCCGATGCTGGATATCCCTGATTACCTGTCTCATCTCAAGACGAAGCTTCGCGTCGAGGTTCGAGAGCGGCTCATCCATTAGCAGGACGTCAGGATTAATCACTAGGGCACGAGCAAGGGCAACTCGTTGTTGCTGACCGCCAGACAGCTGATCAGGCTTCCGATCCGCAAACTGACTAATCTGCATGAGCTGAAGATACTTATCAGTACGTTCTTTGATCTCGTCCTTTGGGACTTTCCTTTGTTTAAGTCCAAAAGCGACATTATCCCGGACAGTCATATGGGGAAAAATCGCATAATTCTGAAATACCATACCAATATTTCGTTTACTTGGATCTGTGTCATTGATTTTGGTATCTCCGAAATAAAAGCTTCCTCCCTCAATAGAGTTGAAGCCCGCAATCATTCGCAACAAGGTTGTCTTTCCGCAGCCAGACGGCCCGAGGAGAGTAAACAAACTTCCATCTTTGACTGTAAGGCTCAAGTCTGGGATGACAACATTGTCACCCGAGTAGACTTTCTTGGCATGCTCGATTCTTATCTCACTCATGATGCTCCCGAATCCGCGCTATGAATTCTGAAGTGCGGTATAAATCTCGGTGTACTTATTAATAATCTCATCCTTGTGCTCGTTGACGTATGCAGTGTCTTCGGTAGCAGTGTTGATTTCGTCCATGGGCTTCATAGAACTGTTGAGGTCAACATCAGAACGGACCGGACGAGAGGTAGTTTGGCTAGCGATAATGTTCTGGGCATCCTGAGAGATAATGAAGTCGACCCAAGCCTTAGCCTGGTCAAGGTTGGCACAGTCCTTCACGATTGCCGTGTTGGCAGCAAGGAAGATGGTACCTTCTTCCGGATAGACAACCTCAACATTTGCGCCATCCTGAACCAGCTGAACGCAGGGATCCTCGTAGGAAAGCCCAACCGCCATCTCGCCGTCAGCCACCGTCTTGTATACGTTGGACGAGCCAGATGCAATCTTGCCCTGTACCAGAGTAAACAGCTGCTTAACGTAATCCCAAGCTTCGTCGGATTCATAGCCACCCATGTCTAGGAGCATTTGGGTAAGGTGGTGGAAGGCAGACGAAGAGCTCGTTGGATCCGCGGTTGCAATGCTGCCCGCGAGCGCTGGATTCAGAAGATCAGCGTACCCCTTAATATCAAGGTCCTTGGTTAGGTCCTTGTTTAGGATGAGCACGCTGCCATCGAGTGTATAGTGTGTGCAATACCCAGTCTCGTTGCGATAGGCCTCCATGACATTGCTGTCTTCTGGCGAGGTATATTCTTGGAAATACTGCTTGTACGCTTCGTCGGTAAGCTCTCCGCCCCACATGACGTCTGCAATCGGGTTTGACGCTTCGCTTTGAATCTTCTTGAAGAGTTCCCCCGTACCAGCCTGAATGAGGTCAACCGTGATTCCGGTCTTATCCTCAAATGCAGGGACCAAGCTGTTCACCAGAGTCTCCGAGTTGGGGGTATACATAGTGAGGGAGCCGCCGATATTGCTGCTCCCATCAGAAGAAGTATCCTCGCTGCTCGAAGATGTCTCATCTCCACCGCATGCAGAGAGCCCCAGGGCAACTCCTCCGCCCACAAACATCTTTGCAAAATCGCGACGAGTCATTGATGCACTCATATCATTCCTCCCAAACGATATACGACGAGCCAATTGGCACACCCGAAAAATCGGGTTAACCGCGTTCTATCACGCATACAATTCCGAACATTGGCAAATTGGCAAGTGGATAAAAAAGTACGCTAAGCGTAAATAAAAAGTAAGCTCTAAGTAAATGTGCTGGTAACATGTATCACGTTTCAATGACCAATTGGGATAGGGGCTGTTGACCGTTTGTTGGTTGAACAAAAATAGCTTCAGAACTTGATTCATTTAATTTAATATTCTATTTTCATCAGCTTCATATCTTATGAGTGGCATTGATGTACTTGTCAGCGCGGTAACACAGTGAAGATTCTGGAGCACTTACTCTGAAGACCTCGCATATCGGCAATCTCAATTGCGCAGCCCATATTTCTATCGATTTGCGCGGCAACCGCTTTGACAACAACACGATAAGGTATCTGTCAGTCAAATCGAGTTGCTCAAGGCAGGCTATCGCCAGCGCGAGACACTCGTCCCAGCGCTACAGTGCCGAGCAAGGGAGGCCGATTCCAGGGCAGACGGGCGGGTGCCCGGGAGGCGCCGGAGCGGCAAAGGGATTGGAGCTTTCCTTGATCGTTGCCAGGTACTTCTTAGGGGGCATCTTCCCCGTCCTCGAGCAGAATGCCGAGTACGATGTCCTCACCGTCGACATCCTCGTCAAGGTCATCGCCTTCCTGAGGGTGGTAGGCGCATCCGGCGAGGACTGCCTCTACCGGCTGACCGGTTCGAGATCGTGTCGGGCAAGGAGCAGCTGAGGGACATCGTCAGAAACAGCGTCCGTTGCGATGCTGAGGACTTGGAGTCGGCCATGACATTTCCGTCATCGCCGTTCTTGGAGACTGCCCCGGTATAGCGGTACCTGAGAATGACCGTGCTGCTCAATAGGTTTGCGAATCGTCGCATTTTTGGTATGAGTTTGAAGATTTGAACTTCTGATCTCTCAAGAATTCGTCTTGCGCCGAGGCACCGTCGCTCGCGCGAAAGTCAGCTAAGCATTCGAGACGATGGACACAACCCGAGCAATCTACCTTTAACTGTTCCGCTATGGTGTCATCATTCAAGGCAACTTCGAACGACAACCCAACGAAGAGAGCAGCCATGAGGCGTAGGATTCTCAGACGCGCATTCTCTTGCTTCCCCGGAATATCACTCTGGAGCACAAGCAGATAATCCCGAAGCACGACTGGACTACCATTCAGAAACACAAAAGTCCCGGTCAAGTGTTGTTGTTACTCGCCTTTGGTATTCTCAATCATCAGAGAACGATGCTGGAGATACCCGTTGAGGTCAATGCCCTCATAGTTACCACTGGCCAAGCTTGGGTCATAGCCATCCTTCTGCTGCTCGATTACCTCGGACTCATACGCCTCCCGGTCCTCTTCGGAGGCGTTCGGGCAGAGCACCTCAACACATGTCCTGAATATCCCAGCCAGCTCCTCTGAATCCTTGTCGTCAACGTACACGCGCACGCATTTCTCGCGTCCCCAGCTCCCGCCGTAGCACACGATATCCGCAGAAGCCCCACCGATAGACCCATGGACACCGCTCACGTCCTTGAACGCCGGAAGCCTGAACTCCGTTCGATAGTACGGCGAGTCCTTGTCGTTTGCGGTGTAGTTTGCTTCCTTGACGAACGGGGTGTCAGTAAGGGAGTTATAGGCATCGATAAAGTCGTCGTTGGTCTTTGGGACCGACGCGGTCGGCACGGAATCCGAGTTGTCGGAACCGCTTCCTCGCTGACCCGAGTCGGCCTCAGCGGCGTCGCTGGGAGAAGACGCGTTTTCCGCGGCCTGTCCTTTCTCCTCGGAAGCAGCATCCCCTGCATTGTCCGAGCCGTCATCCTGCTTGGCCGAATCGGCTTCGGCAGCGTCACTGGACGAGCCGGCGTCCCCAGCAGCCTGGACCGCCACCTCGGCAGATGAGTTCCCTGTGGCTACTTGTGATGAATCGTACGATGCAACCCCCATGTTCATTAGCAGCAGGAAGGCGCAGATTGCTCCCGAGATGGCCTTCCGAGTTCGGGGGGGACATCCTCAACCCTCCCCTTACGAATCCGGAATCGGGCGAGTCGGATGCAAGACGGCGCCAGAAGCGTCGGATGAGAAACCAGTAGCCCACGCCGCCGGCGATAGCAATCATCATCCCGATAACACCGCGGACGGACGCAACCATCAGGATGATGAACTCGGCTATAACGAGGGAGACGATGTAGAAAATCAGGCCATGCTGTCTCGCCGGGCGCTCGGCTTTTGACATAGTCAAACTCCCGTCTGCGCGAAGGCTTAACGTAGGAACACCCCTCACGGGGACGGGGCTTCGCGATTAAGCGGCAAGGGACAATGTAACGTCAAGGGTATTACATTCAGGATAGCTAAAGGCGCGATGGCGATTCATTAGCTCTCAGCAAATTGCGGCATCAGCCACCCCTGCGAGACGCAGTCAGAAATCCAGCCAGACGGGATTCTGAAGATGGAAAAAATAAAGATGGCGAGAGGAAATAGGTGCGGCAATCAATTTAGATGGCGCCAGATTTGCCTCGATAGCAACTAATTTCGCTGGCCCTGAAAACAGACTAATTTTACTGCAGGATTCTACCCTAGATTCTACCCTTTTGCCGAAAATCGTCCTCACACTAATGAGAAAGGTCAGGACAGCATGTGCCCTGACCTGCGAAAACACTGGAGCCAGCAATCAGACTCGAACTGATGACCCCCGCTTTACGAGTGTAGGGGTCTACATACCATGTGGTGTTTGTTGACGAACGCAGGTAACCGCCAACCCCAACGTTTCACCTGCTAATTAGGTCATATAATGACCAATAGAAACCATTAGCGAACATTGAGTGACTGGCAAGTTCGTAGACCGTTCGTAGACTAAACGCCGGTTTCCGTAGACCGAGGGGGGCGCGGTTATGGGGTTCGAGGTAGCGGGCACCGGGAGCCTTGCCAAGAGGCCGTACAAGGGGGCCTACCGCTGGATTGGGCAGGTCCGCTACAAGGACGGGGGCGGCGCGTGGAGGACCAAGGCCAAGGCCCTGACGGACGCCCACGGGGCCGCCATCGTGACGGCGGGCGGGAGGTCAACGAGGAACGTCAAGGCCGCCCGCGAGGCCCTGGCAGCGTGGGTGGCGTCGTGCAGGGGGGCCGTCTACACGGGCAGGGACGGCGTGGCCGAGTACGTGAGGCGCGACGTTGAGGCCCGGCGCGGGACCATCGAGGACACGACGGCGCGGGGGTACCTCGACTACATGCCGCTATTCTCCCCGCTCGCGGGCGTCGCCATGGCGGAGCTTGCGCCGAAGGACGTGAGGGCGTGGGTATCGGGCATGGTGGACGCGGGCAAGGCACCCGCGACGGTGCGAAAGGCGTTCGCGCTGCTCGAGCAGACCTGCGAGAGGGCCGTGGAGGTGGGGGACATGGCCGCCAACCCCTGCACGGCGCAGATAAGGCGGCACGACCTCCCCAAGGCCTCCCACGCGGCCCCGAACGCGCTAGACGCCGAGGGGGTGCGCAGGGTGAACGCCCTGCTGGACGTGGCCGCGAACCCGAGGCTGAGGGTGGGCGCGAGGCTCGCCCTCCACGCGGGCATGAGGCGCGGCGAGTGCTGCGGGCTGCGCTGGGGGGACGTTGACGCCGAGGGCGGCGTGATACACGTTCGCCGCTCGATTGGCGACCGTGGGACGCTCGCGGCCAAGGACGGGCGGCACACCTACGCCAAGGGGCCGAAGAGCAAGGCGGGCGCGCGCGACGTGCCCATGACGCGGGCGCTCGCGGCGGACCTCGCGGCGTGGCGCGCGGCGCAGGAGGCCGAGTGGCGGCGCGGTGACATGGCCGTTCCGTTCGCCGAGTGCTACGTCCTCGGCTACGCCGACGGCTCGCACTTCACGCCACACGCGCTGGGGAGGCTCTGGGCCAAGCTCGCGGCGGGCAGGCACGCCAGGAGCGCCGAGGACGGGCGCAGGAGGGGCGACGGCTGGGAGCCGGGCAGGGAGCCAGTCACGGGCACGGAGGGGCGCGTGGTGACGTTCCACGACCTGCGGCACACGTTCGCCACGGTGCAGGTGGCGGCGGGGGCCGACGTGAAGAGCGTGTCGGCCCTCATGGGCCACGCAGACGCGGCAATGACGCTGAACGTCTACGCTGCCTCGGACGCGGACGCGAGGGCGCGGGCCATGGCGCAGGCCGCCCCGCTGCTCGACGCCGGGAGCCAGGCGGTCGCGCTGCGGGCCGTGTAGCCCAGGGCGACGCATTGCCCCGCCTCCGCCCGGCGTGCGGTACCCGTGGAATGGCCCCGAGTGGCTACCATTGGCCCCCCATGGGCCGCGACAACGCCCCGCACGGGCAAACGCCCACACGGGGCGGCTGCGGGGGTTAGAGGGGCTTAGAATCGGCCATGTTCGCGGGGGTTATGGCACTTATGGTGACCGGTTACCACCCGGGCGAGAACATATCCGTCGTGATTGTGTCGCAGGCGTCTTCCCGGTGGTCGCCATCCTCGAAGAACATTGCCTCGCGCCTGCGTATGGAGTCCAGGGCGGAGGGGGCAAACGTCGAAACGAGGTGTTCCCTCAAATCGATGGGCAGGTTTTCCATTGCTTCATCGCCTATTGACTTTTCGGCGAGGTCGTATGCGAGGTCTTCCACGGGGGTTGATTCCTCCCCCCTTTCGTCAACCTCCGTATAAAGCTCCACGCCCCTGCTGCCGTCCTCCGTCTCGAGAACCAGCCGGTATCCGCACGCGCGGGCGAGGCGGGCGAACGTGTCAAGCCTCGGAACAGATTCCTGATTAAGGACGGTGTAAACGTACGTACGGCCCTTCCCGATGCTCGACGCAAGCTCGCTTGGGGTCTTTCCCGATGAAATTACCATCCACTGTATAGCCGTCTTTGCATCCATGTTGGCCCCTTGCTGGCATAGAAATCAAATACGTGATTATGGCCGACATGATATTGCTTATATGGTATTTTGAGTGTGTGTCATAAACACACACGCACATAGGAGGTGCAGGCATGACGGCGGAAAACAGAACTTTGGTAAATGACGTTGGGGTCCTCCCGGCGCTCATGACGGCGGGAGAATTCGCCTCCCTCGTTGGGTACGGGCGGACCTACATTTCCCGCATGTGCAAGAGCGGGGCCATACCCGCTACCAAGGTCGGCAGGGAGTGGCGCATACCGACAAAGAAGGCTTTGGAGCGCCTGGGAGTGGACATTTAGGGGGAATGGCAATGGAGGCGTTCGACGTTGGGCGCGGGGTGCGATGCATCCTCACGCCGGTTTCGAGCTACACGGATTTGAAGACGTACGCCGAGGCGTACTCGATAAGCTACGCGACCGCCCTACGCATGGCGTGGGATGGCGAGATACCCGGCGTTGTGCGCCTGCGTAGGTCATGGCGCGTGCCGGTGGCCGCCCTCCCGGACGCCCGAGGCAACGAGTAGGCCGGGGGGGACGGCGTGGCACGCAAGGAATCCTACAGCAGGGTTTACCGGTGGCTCAACAGGCGGCTGGTTGACGTTGGCGCGACCGCCAACGAGCGGGCCGTCCTATGCGCCTACCTAGAGTGGCAGGAGCCGGGAAAACCGCTGGGCGTGCACACGTTCAGGGGAAGAGAGTACTTCACGACCGCAAGCGACGTAGCCGGGGTTTTGGGCTTCTCCGAGGCGACCGTCAAAAAGGCGCTTTCGGGACTTTGCAAGAAGGGCGTAATTGCGCGCATTTCCAAAGGTCACAAGGGCTGCGTGGCAAGATATGAGGTCGTTCAAAGGGTACCGGATACGGAACCCTATTCAGACGCTCAAAGGGTACCGGATACGGAACCCTATGTTGAAAACTCCCAAAGGGTACCGGACATGGAACCCTATGAGGCCCAAAGGGTACCGGATACGGAACCCTATTCGCCCTCAAAGGGTACCGAAATCGGTACCCACTTAAAGAAGAAGAACAAAAAAGGGAGCGACGCGCTCCACGCGCGGCGCGTCGCTCCCGTGCCCACGGGCACGAAAGAAGCGC
Source organism: Tractidigestivibacter scatoligenes (assembly GCF_001494635.1). Classification (GTDB taxonomy): domain Bacteria; phylum Actinomycetota; class Coriobacteriia; order Coriobacteriales; family Atopobiaceae; genus Tractidigestivibacter; species Tractidigestivibacter scatoligenes. The sequence goes on from NZ_LOJF01000009.1 coordinate 556,873, forward strand.
CCGAGGAGCCGGGGCCGCTCGCCACGGAGACGCTGCGAGAGGCGTGGGCGGCGTTCGTGGCCGGGCGCGACCTCACGCCGGAGCAGGAGGCCACGCACGCGAGGTACGCGCGCTCGCGGACGTGGGAGGACATACGGGCGGGGCGGTACCGAGGCGCGGAAATGCGAACGAGCGAGGTCTAGGAGCTAGGAGGAGCCATGGAGGCAACGAGGGAGCGGAGGGCGTTGGCGGCGGCGCTGGACGCCATGGAGGACGCGAGGAGGCGGGCGGCGGGGGCTTCGCAGCTGCTCGTTGCCGTCATCACGTCCCCGAACGAGCCGGGGGACGACGCTCTGGAGACGGTATCAGACGTGCTAGACGGACTCTCGCGCGACCTCGCGGCGGCGTGCCGGGCGGCGCAGGGGGCAACGAGGGGAGGCGGTGCGGAGTGAGCGGCGAGATTATCGACTTCGAGGGGCTTGCCATGGACGCCGACGTTCGTACGGCGTGCGAGTTCGTGCGGGCCAACGTATCGCGACAGCTGGGAACCGACGGCGACGGCGCGGCGGACGTGATAGCGGCGCTCTACGCGGAAGGCTCGACGGATGCGGCGGACACCCTGCGGAGGGCGCAGGCCGAACCGCTCGACCTCACGTTGCGCGACCTCACGGGCCTTGCGCTCATGGTGGGGAAAATCCCCGTGCTATCCCTGCCCGATTGCCCCCCCCCCGCCACAAACCCGGAGATGGCGCGCGTAATGCGCGAGTGGTCCGGGGTATGCGAGTGAGGGCAGGCGGTGCGCGATAAAGCCAGCGTTTTTGTGGGTTTCATAGCCCAATAATCGCCAACAAGCGACCGAAACCGGACAAACCATTATACGACATATGGTTAAAGCAGCAGGTAGAACGCGCGTTATGCAATCTGTCTATGTATATATGCATCCATTGGGCCTACTTTACATAAGGTAGATTATCACGGTTTGCCGGTATACAAAGTTGTATGCATACCGGTTAACCGGCCTATGATATGATGTTAGCCAAGGCAACCGACATAGGCAAGGGGGCGCGGGGCATGGGACGCAACGGGGCGCGGCGCGTCATGGCATACCTGGACCCAACCACGGACGGTTGGGTTGAGTGGGTGGCAACGAGTGAGCCGGGCGGAATGTCCGGCTACATATGCCGCCTAGTGGAGGCGGACAGGGGCCGAGTGCTGGACGGTGGAGGCCCCGAGGTGGAGCGGTACCGGGCCTATCTCATGGCGACGGGCCGCGATGCCGAGGCCGCATTTATCGAGAAGAGGCTCAAGGCCGAGGGCGGAGAGGCTGACGCCGAGTAGGCGCGAACGCGCACACCGAAGACGGGGGGAGGTTCCGCCACGCGGCGGGGCCTCCCCTTTTCATGCGCCCGCCCACGGTGCGCCAGATTTGCCAGTCCATAAAAGGGGCGGCGTGTCGGAGAAACCGGAGACCGTAAACGCGGCGGTGTGCGATAAATCCGAGTCCCAAAAAGCGATAAATGCGAGTGCCATAAAGGGCGGGCGTTTCGGGGATTCTCGAGTCCGTAAAACGGGAGCGAAGCGCGTACGAAGCGCGTAAAGGTGGCGTTATGGGGGCCGGATGACCCCGAGGGCATGGCGGCGCTGGGGGCCGTCCTCGACGCCATGGGCGGCGGTTCTGGAGACTCCCGGGGCGGGTGATTGGGGAGTTCGTAGACCATTCGTAGACTAAACGCCGATTCAGGGGCCACGCATGAAAAGAGGTCATGGGCGAACAATGCCCATGACCTGCTGTTTTACATGGAGCCAGCAATCAGACTCGAACTGATGACCCCCGCTTTACGAGAGCGGTGCTCTACCAACTGAGCTATGCTGGCTTGCGCTTGAGCGCTCAACTACTATACGGGGACACGCCCGGCTTTGCAAGCGTCAGCTTGGATTTCTTCACGTATTCCCTCGTCACTCACCTCTGCTGGCACACCTTCATAACCCAAAACCGTAGATTCCAATCGATTAGACTCACTCCTGCAAAAAACGATTGGTTAGGTCGCGCTAACCAATCGGAATTTGCAAGAATGCAGCCTTCGCCAAGCTCGCCACGCCGAGAAAGCAGAGAACAATCAGTGCTAAACGGGGAACGGCAAGCTTCCGGCGCCACAATGGATTCCAAGCAGTCCTCGCCTGGGAGCACCCCTTTTTGTGCACCCTACCCCCACGCGGACAACAACGCCTCTCCCAAACACGTGCAAAGACGACAAGCTCGGCACCAAAGCAACAACCCCCCGCGCCACGCCAGCAGAGGCCCCTCATCGCTATCATGGTGAGCCAGCGCAGGCATCAACCAACGGGAGACGAGCATGGCAGACAGCCCAAACAGCTACTTCCCCTCCCCTGCAGAGCTCCTCCCACACGTTGTGCGCACCCAGTCTGGCCTGGCCATCATTCACACAACGCACGCGCACGGCGAATGGCAGCGAATCCTCAGCACCGGCGGAGTCTGGCAGTCCGCAACGCTTCTGGGTCCCCGGCGCATGGAGCCCCCGTTTGCCTACCACCGAGCCTTCGGTCGCGTCTTTGACCTGGTGACGAAGACCCAGCGACTTCTCGCCATTGGCGGCGGTGGCTTTGCCTTCCCCAAATACGTTGCCGAGAAGCACCCTGCCACCGTGACCGACGTGGTCGAGATTGACCCCGCTGTGATTGACGTCGCTCGGCGCTGGTTCTACCTCGACGAGGCCCGTGAGCTTCAGCAGCGCGGCGGAGGCCAGCTCAACGTGATCTGCGCGGACGGCCGCCGGGTGCTCAACGACACCGCACCCTCCTCGTATGACGCCATCGTTCTGGACGCCTTTGTCCGCGATACGCCCGTGCTCTCCCTTGCCACCGTGGAGGCATTTCAGGCCGCCCACCAGGCGCTTTCCCCACACGGCGTCCTTCTCGCCAACGTGGTTCCAGACGAGAACGACCCCGGCAACGGCTTTCTGAGAAGCGTCACCGCAGACCTTGTGGCAACCTTCGCCCACGTAGAGATCACTTTGGTGGTTGACCACCAGAACGTCGGCGAGAATTACATCGTCTTTGCCTCGGACGCCCCGCTCGACCTTCCCGACGCCATCCCCTTTGACGAGGACTTTCTCGGCGACGCCCTCCATGACGACACACTGTAGGCAGCAGCCGACAGAGAAAACCCTCCGGCGAGAATCGGGCGCGGAGGAGCAACTTTGTACGCAAACGCTGCTAAAACATGCTCTCGGGCGCCGAAATGACGCCCGAGAGAGGATTTCCGACGGGATTTCGTACGAGATGCGTCTTCGTGCACGCCGTCCCGCCGCCACCAGGCGCGCGGTGCCCTACAGCATCCTTAGCACGCCGCGGACCAGTCGCTCGAAGTCCTCGGAGTAGCGCTCGGCGCAGGCAAGCACGGAGCTGTGGTCCGTGTCGGCCGAACCCGCCATGTTGGTCGCCAGCGTAAGCCCCAGCACGTTCATGTCAAGCGCGCGGGCCATGATGACCTCGTTCACCGTGGACATGCCCGCAAACGAGACGCCAAGCGCACGCAGGGCCGCAACCTCTGCCGGCGTCTCGAACGAAGGACCCAGCATGCCGGCGTAGACGCCCTGCTGCAGCCCAATGCCGGCGTCATCGGCCACGCCCTGGGCAAGCGTGCGCAGGTAGGGCGAGAAGGCCTCGCTCATGTCCACAAACGGCGTGTCGACGTCGCGCAGCTCGTCCCACTCGGCAAGCGGGTTTCTCCCCGTGAGGTTGATCTGGTCGGTGAGAAGGCCAAGGCCCACCTTGGCGTTTCCCTCGACCGCGCCCGTAGCGCAGGCAAAGATGATGTCACGGCATCCCAGGCGAAACGCGTGCCGCACGAGCGAGGTGACCTCAGAGGCAGAGTAGCCCTGGTAGAGGTGGATGCGGCCGGGATACACCACCACGGGCACGTCATCGATGGTGCCAATCGTGGCCTCGAAGTCGTGCCCCCGCACGGGACGCGCGGACTCCGGGAACCCCTCGATGTCGTGATAGTCGATACGGCGCACGGGCTTGACGAGCTTGGCAAGGTGCCCCAGGCCAGTCCCCAGCACGATGGCAACGGGATGCTCCACAGAGGGCTTGCAGGACTGAACCGTCTCCTCGCTAACCACGCAGATCCCCTCCTCCTCGAGGAGCCGGGCATAGACGCCCTCCCCCTCGGTAAGACTTCCGGTATACGTACCATCGTAGATGACGTGAACGCCGCATGACGGGCTTTTTGCCTTGAGGACGGCGAGCGGCGCCCCCGCACGGCGCGCAACGGCGAGCATCTCCTCACTCCCGCGCCGGAAGTCCTCGGTCACGTCGGTGCCGTCGCGCAGCCACACGCGACCGCCGCGCTGCTCGGCAGGTGGACGTGGCACGGGCAGCCGCGCCGCCGTCTCGGGACACACGGGCGTCACCTCGAGCTTCTGGGCAAGGTCGAGAACGGCCTGGCACGGCTTGGCTCCACCGTCATAGCGCACGGGCTTCCCCAGAAGGCAGGCACTCACAATCGCACGCATTGGCACTCCCCTCTCGCGACAGACGACTGGCAGAGAAGCCCCACACCCGCCGCGCAACGCACCTCTCGGTTCATCAAAATTGTCATCAAAAAGGGGACGGAGCGCAACGCCCCGTCCCCGCAAGGAAACTCGTAACGCAGCTCTTAGACCGCCAGAGAGCTAATCTGGATGGAAGTCTTGGAGAGCAGCGTGTTGACGTAGGCCGTCCACTCGCTCGACGCCTGGGAGGCCGCGGTGGAGTAGTTGGAGTACGCCACGTAGTAGGCCTGCTCGGCGGCAGCGTAGCTGGCAGAGTCATTGGAGATGGAGTAGGTCGAGAGGGCCGAGTAGTACGTGCCGTCGGTGCTTGCCCACGTGTTGTTGGCAGAGTCCCACTCGTCGCCGGCAAGGTTGATGATGTACTGCGCGTAGTCCGCCGAGGTGGTGTCCTGGTTGCCGTCAGAGGGCGCAGTGGGAGCGGTGGGCTGGTCGGGCACCGTGGTGGTAACCACGGAGTCACGGAGCTTCTTGATGACCGCAGCGTCATGGAGCAGCGACTTGGTAGCATCCTCGTCCAGGCCGTAGTTGGAGCCGATGGTAGCGTAGTCATCGGTGCCGAGGGTACTCTGCGCGTACTGGCTCACGTCGTCGGTCACGGTGATGTTCTGGCTATTGGCATCCTCGAGCACGACCGCGTTGCGGGCGTAGCTCAGGATGTCATCTGCAGAGGGAACGTTGTAGGTGCCGTCATCGTTGGACTGGTTATCAAGGGAGCCGTTCTGCTCGAGAACCTCGCGCGCGGTGATGGCGTGGCTGGAGCCGTTGTAGGTATAGGTGGCAATGGTGGAGTCAAGCTGAGACTCGCTGATGGTCGTGCTGCCGGTTGCCGTGCCCGAGCCACCAGAGAGCAGGAAGTGGCCGCAAAGGACGCCCACGACAAGTGCCACGACGCAGATGGCAATCCAGACGGGGGTGCCCAGCGAACGCTTCGAACCCTTAGGGGCCTTTGGCGCGCCGGAGGTCTTGGCGGTACCCCCCTTGGCGCTGTTCTTCTCGATGGTACTGTCTGCCATGTGCTCACCTCTCGAATCGGCGCGGGAAGCCCCGCGTCATGAATCTGCATTTGATGCTCGGCGGATACATACGTTTGGCATTCTAACGCAGCAAGGCCCGCCGCCCGGCTTGCCTGCCAACACTCCCCCGTGTCCGCACATGCACGCAGCCAACCTTAAAGCCGGCAGCATGAATGCGCGGCGGCTCTATCGAGGGACAGCCACGGGCGAGAAACCCTACTTTGCCTTGCTCTTTGTAACCGAAAGAATGTCGCCCGAGAACTGCTTGATGTAGCCGTTGCCGCTCTCCGCGTCAAACTTCACGCGCGAGACAAGCTCCTTGGCCGTCTTCTTGGAGATGTCGCCGCCGGCGAAGGCGAGAAGCCCCTCGAGCATGTCGCGGTACTCGGCATCGCCGTGGTAGCACTGGATCGCCTCGTCCAGAAGCGGCCAGACCTCGTCGGAGCGCGCGGGAGAGGTGGCCCCCAGGCGGCAGAGGAAGAGGAACGCTGCCAGGCGCACCGTCGCGGAGTCGTCGTCGAAGAGCGACGCCTCGGCGCCGTCGAAGGCGGCGCTCACCTGGTCGGCGTATGCGTCCGTCATGGTGGAGAGGGCGTCGAGCACCTCCCAGCGCGTCTGTGCCTCCGGGCGGTCAAGGGCGTCGACCAGCGCGTCGATGTGGCCGGCGAGCAGCGACGGGTCCTTTGCCGCCACGGCCGCGATGTCCTGCGAGACCTCCTGACGGTGCCTACGGCTCGATGCCGAAAGGCCGTCAATCAGGGCCGCGACGCCCGCCGCGCTCATAGTCTTGTTGTTCTCCTCTGCCATTGCCAAGTCTCCTCTCTTAGCCCCGCGCTACTCGTGGAAGCCGTCTACCACGACGGTTCCACTCTTGGGGTCCTGGTGGATGTCGATAAAGCCAAGCTTCGCTGCCTCGCGGATGAGCGCCGTGAAGGAACGGTACCCAAACGAGCCCTCCGAGAACTGCGGACGCTTGCGGCGCATGGTGTCCTTCAGGCGACTTGCCAGGATGAACGAGTCGCTCTCGCGCTGCAGAGCGTCGATGGTCTCGAAGAGCAGCTGGTAGCAGGGCTGCTTCTCCTTGGGAACCTTCTGCGAGAAGTCCGGGATGCCCGCCGAGCGGGTGAGGTCCTCGTAGAAGATGAACTCGTCGCAGACCTCGGCCAGAAGCGAACTGGTTGACTCCTTCATGCCCACGCCAATGACCGTCTTACCAAACTCCTTGAGCTTGGAGACAAGCGGCGAGAAGTCCGAGTCACCGGAGAGAATCGCAAAGGTGTCGATGTGGTCCTTGGTGAGACACATCTCGACGGCGTCCACGGCAAGGCGGATGTCGGCCGAGTTCTTGCCGGTGTAGGCGCGATCCGGTATCTCGATGAGCTCGATGCCCAGCTCGTGCAGGGGCGTGACGGCAGTGTCGAAGCGCTGCCAGTCGCAGTAGGCGCGCTTGGCCGTGATGCGGCCCTTGTCGACCAGGCGCTCCAGGATGAGCTTGACGTCGGGCGCGGGGCCCGGCTCCTGGTGGCCGTTCCGCTTGCGCTTTCCGGTGCCCAGCGCAAGGTTCTCGTAGTCTATGAACACCGCAATGGAGCTCTGCGGCATGTCGGTGGTTGCCATCTAGTGCCTGGTTCCCTTCTCGGCGTTTGGGGCTTCTGCCTGGACGCTCATGAGTTCCGGCTCGGGCTTGCCCTCCTTGCGCGCCTTGCGCACGGCACGTCTGCGGGCCTTCTCGGCCTCGGTGCGATTGGTCTGGTCCTTGTTCACGTTGAAGTACTTGTCGGCGAACTTCCAGGGACCGACGGACTCGCCAAAGCCAATCTTTGCCCCGGCAAGTGCGCCAGCCATGAGCCCAAGGACCAGGCCAGCGAGCGTGAGCAGCTGGACAGCCCATACCACGGCAGAGACTGCGACGCCCACCAAGATGATCTTGAGGTTGGCGATGTGGAAGTCGCGCTTCTCGACGCACTTCTTGCCCATCTCCTCGCCCACGTGCTCGCCAATGACAAGGCCAAAGGCAAAGAGCATGATCACGAAGATGGCAACAGCGAAGCTGCCTGTGCCAAGGCTGTTCTCGTCCATGCGGGGCTACTCCCCGTCCCCATGGTGGTGGCAGCAGTGGCCGTCCTCGTGGTGGTGGCCGCCGCAGCAGCCGTCGCCGCCGTGGCCCTCCCCGTGGCCGCCGCAGCAGCCGTCACCATGGCCGCCGCAGCAGTGGCCGTCCTTCTCGCCCTCGTCGGCAAGGTCCTCCACGTCGAGCTTGGACCAGTCGAGGCCGGCCGCCGTGCAGGTGGCCTCGTCTTGGTAGAGAAGGCTTATTGCCTGGGTGCCAAGACGCGCGCCACCAATCTGGTACAGCATGTCATAGAGGGTGTAGGCCGTCTCGGCGCCGGGAAGGGTGATGTCTGTGTCCTCGGCCTGCGCGAGCGCAAGCCCCAGGTCCTTGCGCAGGTGCTCCACGAGGAAGCCGGGCTTGTAGTCGCCATCGAGCGACTTGGGCGCCAGACGCTCCATGGCTACCGAGCCGCCCATGCCGTGGCTCACCATGTCGAGCGTCTGGACAACGTCGAGGCCGCCCTGCTCGGCGAGGGCCATGGCGTCCGCGTAGCCCACCATGCACGCCGCAAGCGAGACCTGGTTGCAGAGCTTGGCCGTCTGGCCCTTGCCGGCGCCGCCCATGTAGTAGATCTTGTCCGAGAAGGACTGGAGGATTGGCAGCACAGGAGCGGCGTAGCTCTCCTTGGCGCCCACAATGAGCGTGAGCGTACCAGCCTTGGCACCGGTGTCACCCCCGGTCACGGGGCAGTCGAAGGCGTGCTTGTCCTCGACCTCGCAGGCGTCGTGGATGTCCTTGGCAAGCTGCGCCGAGGAGGTCGTGAGGTCAACCAGGTAGGCGCCCTTCTTTGCAGCACGCACCAAGCCGTCCGTGGAGAGGTAGACGTCCTCGACGTCCGCGGGATAGCCGAGCATGGTGAAGACGACGTCCGCGTTGGCCGCCGCTTGGGCGGGGGTGTCGGCCCAGTGCGCGCCCTTGGCGAGAAGCCCCTCGGCCTTCGACTTGGTGCGGTTGTTCACCGTGAGGTCGTAGCCGGCATCCAGGATGTGGCCGGCGATAGGGGCGCCCATGATGCCGGTGCCGATGAAGGCGACCTTTGTCCTGTGGGTTGTGGGCATATGCTTGGTCCTTTCATGTGAGGGAGGCCGCCCCGGGGCATGCGTGCCCGCAGGACGGCCCGGCTGTGTGCCGAGGCTAGGATTGAGCGCCCGTAGTTCCGGGTGCATCTTGGGCATCGCCGCCACTGCTTGCGCGCCCCCGCACGCGCTTGGCGATGCGGTCGGTGAGCGAGAGCTTCTCGCGGCGGTCTGTGCCCCAGAAGACGAGGGCCACCATGCCCGGTCCCACGTGGGTCCCCAGGATGGGCGAGACCGAGGAGCGGATGACGGTGACGTCCTCGCAGCCCTTCTCCTTGCGAATCTCGTGCTCGAGCCAGTCCGCGTCCTTCTCGGCATCGGTTGAGACTATGGCAAGCGGAAGCGACGGCTCATGGGCGTAGTTGTCGCGGAAGTCCTGAATGATTGCCCGCAGCGCCTTCTTGCGGCCGCGGCACATGCCGCGCAGCGTGAGGGCGCCGTTGAGGTCATAGGAGAGCTCGGGCTTTATGTCGAGCTTGCCGCCCACGTTGGCTGCGGCTGGCGGGATGCGGCCGCCCGCGGCAAGCGCGTCAAAGCTGTCGAGCGTGAAGTAGCCGTGGATGAAGTAGCGCGCGTCCGAGGCCCAGTCGTAGAGCTCGCGCGCCGTGAGGCCGTTTGACGCCTGACGCACGACCTCGATGGCGAGAAGCTCGCCGGCCGCGGAGTCGCAGCGGTTGTCCAGGACGTATATCTCCGTCCCGGGGCGCTTCTCGCGGAGCATGTCCGCCGCCTGGCGCGCCGCGTTTATGGAAGACGAGAGGCCCTCGGAGAGTCCCATGTAGATGATGGGCAGGCCCTCCTCGGCGGCCTTCTCGAAGACCTCGAGGTAGCGGCCGGGCGTCACCGCACTGGTGGTGTAGTGGGTCTCGGGGTGCTTGCGCATGTTCTCGTAGAACTCGTGCGGATCTTGGGTCTTCCACATGTCATCCACGTGCTCCACGCCATTGGAGTCCACGTAGGTGAAGGGGATGACCTCGACGCCAAGCTGCTCGGCCACGCCGGGGGCGTAGTCGGAGGTGGAGTCGACGATGATCGTAACGTTGCGCCTCTGATGGTAGCGCCGGCCGACGCCTGCGACGTCGGCCGGTGCCTGTGACGATTGGGGGGCTTCCTCCTGGGCGCTTATGGTCTTCTGGTCTATCTCTTCTGCCATTCGCTCAGTCTTTCCCGCTTACGCGTCTGGGTTTTCCTCGACCTTGGGCTTGATGATGCCGTAGCCGCCATTTTTCCTATGGTAAATGACGTTGACGAGGCCGGTGGTGGCGTTTGTGAACACATAGAAATCATGGCCGAGAAGGTCGGTCTGGACGAGGGCCTCCTCCTCGCTCATGGGCGTGAGCTCGACGTACTTCTCGCGCACGAGCTGGTCGTCTTCCTCCTCCGGCGCAGGCGTGATGAGGTTGGCAAGCTCGTCTGCACTGGGGACGGGCGCCGGCGGCACCTGGGAGCGCTGGCGACGATCGATGACGCGGGTCTTGTACTTGCGCAGCTGGCGAGTGACCTTGTCGGATGCCTCATCGATGGCGGCGTACATGTCATCGGCGCTGGCGACAACGCGCACCACGTTCTTGCGCACGAAGACCGTGACCTCGCAGGTCTTGCGATCAGGGTTCGAGGGGTTCTTGTCAACGCGAAGCACGACGTCGCAGCTCATGGGAGAGATGTCGAATACCTTGAGGGCGTCCCCTATTTTCTCGTTGACTCGGTCACGCAGCGCGTCGGAAACGGTGACCTTGCGACCCGAGATCTTGATGTCAACCATGCGTGCCTCCAATCAATTGCCCTGCCATTCCCGCGCAAGCACCGACGCGAGTCTGGCCGTACTTGGTTGGTACCCAAAGCGGCCGCGTGTTACGCGTGAGGGCGGCAGGCGCGTTGATATGGGCAGTGGGCGCGAGGGAAACGCTGGAGTCGCGGCGGAGGACGGCACCGGAGAGATCAAGGTGCCGCCACACATTCATACACGAATGTGTGGCGCGCGCTGGTCGATACAGATTTGGAATGCGAATGTGTATCGGCCAGGAGCACGCAGCCCCTGGCCGAGAGCAGCGTTCCACCCAGCTGACCTGGTATTCGACCCCACACTCGCGCACTGGGGCCTCCGCTCTGGGGCTACACGGCCCCTCACTCGCAGCCCTCTCGCCCGCGAGGCCGTATGCCTCTTGTCTAACGGGCGGTGCGACTTACCTCTAGGACGAGCCGTGCTCGCCGCGGGGCGCACCCCACGACTTACGTGGATCCTTTTGGCCTCGTCTGCCATGAACTAGGGCGCACGCATGCGCCCGCAACCACAGACCTGGGTGGAACGGAGGAGATTATAGCAGGTAGCAGGCCAAAGCCAGCAACAGCGACACAAGCAGTTAGCGCAAGAATGGCATATGCCACCTGGGAGATTTCGGTGAGCAATACAGACAAAAGAGCTTCGGGCGGGTGGACCCCCAGAGCCCAAGGGACCGGATGCACTTTGGCACGATTTGACGGTTGGGATACGGTTTTTCAGAGACACCCCAGGTATCAACCGATTTGAAAGTAGATAAACCCCTGGTCAGCGAAATGCGTCTGCGACGTAGTCATATAAGCGATTGAACGAAAACTGCTGCCACCCGGAAATTAGCCATACACTCACGAACTCGTCGCAGAGCAGCTTCCGGTTGGCAGCAGTTTTCGTTGCATATCTTATGTGTTACTGCGGCTGGTACGATTTATCTACCTGCTGTTTTTCAAAGTTTGGACCCTTGGATACTTTGGGTACCCCCGAAAAACGGTATCCCAACCGTCAAATCGCGCCAAAACTGCCTCACCACACGCGAGCAAGGGCGCACGCCGTCACCGACGCCGCACCACGTGCGAGAAGCGCCCTCGTCGCCTCGCGCACAGACGCCCCCGTGGTGATTACGTCATCAAGCAGCAGCAGATCAAGACCCGAAACGTCATCGCACACCGAGATGGCGCCCGCGAGGTTGGCCGCGCGCTCCTCTCGCCCGAGGGCGCGCTGGTCGCGAGAGTAGGGACGCACAAGGACATCTGCCAGGGCAAGCCCCTCCTCTCGGCACAGCGCGCGAGAAACGAGCTCCATGTGGTCAAAGCCTCGCCGCGCAAACGCCGCCGAGGTCGCGGGCACAAAGCACACGGCATCGATTGCCCGCGGGTCAAATCGCGCGTAGCCGTCACGCGCCGGCCAGGCGGAAGCCTCGTCCAGCGCCGTTGCCATTGCAGCGGCAATGACGGGAGCCAGCCGCAGCTCGTGGGCGTCCTTCAGGCACGAGACCATCCGAGCGGCAGTGCCGGCAAATCCCAGCGCACAAATGGTAGCGCGCGCCTCCCACTCGTGCGCGCACTCCGTGCAGGTGAGGTATCCAAACGGCGCTCCACAGTCCGGACACGCCCAGCGCTGGGCAATCCAGGGGAGATTTTCTCGGCACTGATCGCAAACGAGTTCACCGGGCATCTCGCAGGAAACGCAACGCGTAGGCCACAAGAGCTCGGCAGCACCGGAGACGAGAAGCGACGCCCCGGCGGAGAGGCACTCCCCCACTCTGTTGGCGTTACGCGGCATGCGACCCCCATCGCTTGTGCGGGTGGGGGTCGCATCAGTTGAGCTGATGGTAGCACGTAAGGCCGGCTCAAGCGGGCCGGACGGAATTTCGGATGCCAGGCGCTCCCGATGATTGCTCGCCAGCCCAGAGCCGCCGGTTCAGAGCCGCTCTCAAATTATTGAACGTTATTTCTCGCAAGAGAGACATCTGGCCAGTTAAGCTTAAGTGATATCAGAAATAACGCGCGATAATTCCGTCTCGACGCCGCCGAATCCAGCCGAATGCGGCTGAATGGGAGAAGACGGATCTCGCCTCCCACATTCCTTGGCCACAGAGAAACCTGCGGGTTAATTGCAATTCTTCAAGGTCACCGCTGACAAGAACCGCAGGTAGATGGCTTGTATCTGTGCAAAGAGGCGCTATTAACCCGCAGGTTTTTGGAAGGGCGAAAGAGGGGTGTGAGGACGAAAGCGGAGGGCGGCAGGAAGGGTGGCTGGGAGAGGCCAAAGCGCCGGGCAAGCACACAGAAGCCCCCAGGCATTGCTAGCCGAGAATATCGCAGGCGTTCTTCCAAAGCGCGGCATACGTCTCGTCCCTCGTAGCAATGCCCGTATCCTCGCGGACAGCGGCGACGCAGGCGGCCGAGAAAGCCACCATTGCGGGCTCGCACTCTTCGCCGCGCAGCGGCACGGGCGCCATGTAAGGGCAGTCCGTCTCGGAGAGGAGAAGCCCCTCGGGACAGGCCGCGGCCGCCTCGCGGATGTCGTCGGAGCGCTTGAACGTGGACGCCCCGCCAAAGGCAATGTGGCAGCCCAGCTCCACGAAGGGTGCCATGACCTCGGGACCGTCCGTGAAGCAGTGCAGGTCGCAGCCGGCGGAAGGCACGCCCTCCTCGGCCAACACCCGCGCCGCAAGCTCGTGGGCGGAGTGGTCATCGGGATCCTGACCATCACGAATGTGAAGCTCAACAGGCAGGCCATGCTCACGGGCAACGGCAAGCTGACGCCTGAACGCAGCCTCCTGAACGTCTGCCGGCAGCTCGTTGTACGGCCCAAAGTCCAGGCCAATCTCGCCCACGCCCACGCAGCGCGGGCTGGCGAGAAGCTCGTCCAGGCAGGCAAGCGCGGCCTTGTCCAGCCGCGCCGCACCGTACGGATGCGCCCCAGCCACAATACGCACGCGCTCCACCAGCGGCGGAAGGTCAGGATACCCAGCGTGTTCCGGCGGCACAAGACCGTGCCGCGCGCACTCATCAAGGCGCTCCGCGGCACGTTCCACCTGCTTGTCTATCCACGAGAGATACACAGCAGCCGTGGGAAAGAGACGCGGCACCTCGTCCACGGGGTCAACCGGCACCACCAGCAGACGCACGCCCGCAAGCGCTGCCCGGCAGATGGCAACAGAAGGGTCGTGTCGCGTGAAGCTCGTAAGGTGCCCGTGGGTGTCTGCCAGTGGCGCGCTCGCCTGCGGCAGCTCCCGCGGCCGCCCCTTGCGGTCGTGGAAGAGGTGGCCGTCCTCGAGCGTGAGCGCGTCAAGACCAAGAAGCTCACTAGGCATTCGCACCGCTCTCCCCCGCAGCCGCGCCCTCCAGCGCAGCCGCCAGCCGTACGAAGTCCTCGGGTGAGAGGGTCTCGGCACGCACGCCCGGCGCAATGCCGCACGCGGCGAAGGCTGCGTCCAGCGCGGCCTTCTCGTACCCGCTCGAGGCCATGGAGTTCCGAATGGTCTTGCGGCGCTGCGCGAACGCGGCGTCAATCACCGCAGGCGCGGATGACGGCACGCCCGCAAGCGGCGCGCGGTCGATGCGAACGACGGCGGAGTTCACGTGCGGCGGCGGGTTGAATGATCCCGGCCCCACCTCAAAGCGGCCGGTCACGCGGCCGAGAAGCGCCAGCTTTGCCGTGTAGGCGCCGTAGGTCTTGGAGCCAGGGGCCGCACAGATGCGGTCAGCGACCTCGGCCTGGACCATCACCACGGCCCGCTGCACGGAGGGCACCTCGCAAAACACCTTGAGGATGAGGGTCGCCGCCACCTGGTAGGGTAGGTTCGAGACAAACTTGCCCGGCTCAAGGGAAAGCCCGTCCGGAATCACGCGCAGGGCATCCCCCATCACCAGGTGCAGCCGCTCGGAGTCCTGCGCGCAGGTCTCGGCAAGCACCGACTCGAGCTGGCGGTCGGCCTCAACGGCGCAGACGGCGCCTGCGCGCGGCAGCATGGCCACCGTGAGGGTACCAATGCCCGGCCCCACCTCAAGAACCACGTCAGTGGGGTCAAGCTCCGCCAGCTCCAGGATCTTCCCGATCACCGTGTCATCCACCAGGAAGTTCTGCCCAAGCCGGTGCTTTGTCGAAAGCCCAAACTCGTCGAGCACGTCTCGCGTTGCAGACTGGTTGGCAAGCCAGGAGTGCATAGCGCCTACTTCTTCTGCAGACGCGGGAAGAGCGCGTCGCCCTTCGTCACCTCGACGCCCCCGGCAAGGCGACCCCACTCGCACACGGATGCGAGGTCGGTGGTATCGACCTCGTCGCCGGCGCCCATGCGGCGCAGCACCTCGGCCGAGGTCTCGGGCATGAAGGGCGCCAGCAGGTGCGCGCAGATGCGGATGGACTCGAGCAGGTTCGCGATGATGTGGGCCAGCTCGCCGATGCGCGTGAAGTCCTTGGCCACCGTCCACGGCGCCATGTCCTCCACGTAGTGGTTGGCGGCGTGGACGAGCTCCATCACCTCGTCCTTGGCCTGGACGTACTCAAGCTTGTCCATGTGCTCGGCGTAGCGGCCCTCGATGCCCTGGGCAATCTCGCGCAGGGGGTTCTTCTCGTCCGCCCAGCCATCGGCCAGCTCGGGCGTTTTGCCGTCAAAGTACTTCGCGCTCATGTTAAGCGCGCGCGAAACCAGGTTGCCCCAGCTATTGGCCAGGTCGGCGTTGTAGACCTGCTCCATGCGAGAGAAGCTGATGGCTCCGTCCTCGCCGGGGACGACGTCGGTCATGAAGTAGTAACGGTAGCCCTCGACGCCGAGAAGGTCGATCACGTCCTGCGGCGCAATGGCGTTGCCGCGGCTCTTGGACATCTTCTCGCCCTGTCCCGTCTCCTCGTTGCGCACCATGAGGAAGCCGTGCGCAAAGACGTGCTCGGGCAGCGCCTCGCCAATGGCCATGAGCATGGCCGGCCAGATCACGCAGTGGAAGCGGATGATGTCCTTGCCCACCACATGGTACTGCGCGGGCCAGCGATACGCCAGCTCTGCCTTGGCCTCGGGGGTGTCGACGCCGTAGCCCACGGCGGTCATGTAGTTGAGAAGGGCGTCGAACCACACGTAGGTCACGTGCTTCTCGTCAAAGGGCACAGGGATGCCCCAGTCGAAGCTCGTGCGCGAAACGGACAGGTCCTGCAGGCCGCCCTCCACGAAGCTGCGAACCTCGTTCATGCGGAAGTCGGGCTGGACAAAATCCGGGTGCTCGTCATAGAGCTTGAGCAGGCGGTCCTGGAACGCGGAGAGCTTGAAGAAGTAGGACTCTTCCTGCACGCGCTCGAGCGGGCGGCCGCAGTCAGGGCAGAGGTGCTGGCCCTCGGTGTGGTGCTCCTCGTCGGACTTCGTGACCTGGGTCTCGGTGAAGTAGGTCTCCTCGGGCACGCAGTACCAGCCGTCATAGGAGCCCTTGTAGAGGTAGCCGGACTCCTTCATACGCTCCCAGAGGTACTGCACGGCGTCGTGCTGGCGCTGCTCGGTGGTGCGGATGAAGTCGTCGTTCGAGATCTCGAGCTGGCGCCAGAGGTCCTTGAAGAAGGGAGCCTGGGAGTCGCACCACTCCTGTGGGGTCATGCCGTGCTCGGCCGCGGCCTCGGCGACCTTCTCGCCGTGCTCGTCCATGCCCGTGAGGAACTTGACGTTGTAGCCGGTTGCGCGACGATAGCGCGCCTCGACGTCGCAGAGGACGGTCGAGTAGGCCGTGCCCAGGTGCGGCTTGGCGTTGACGTAGTAGATGGGCGTGGTGATGAAGAAGCTCGGCTTTGCCATGGGTTGGGTCTCCTAATGACGGATGGTGCGTAGGTGCGCGGTGCGCACGCGGTTGGTGATTATACAGCGGACGCGTGGAGTCCCGCGTTGCTCAGCAAAAGGACCCTAACGCTTGAGGCTCCCCATAAGGCCGCGAGCAAGCTGCCGCGTAACCTCGCGCCCAAAGGAGCCGATCATCGAGGTGGCAACCCTCCCCACCTGCTTGGCAACCTCCTGCTGGGCCTTCTCGCGCTCGCGGGCCTCGCGCTCTGCCTGCTTCTGGGCTGCGGCCTCCGCCCGCGCCGCCTCGCGCTCTGCCTCTCGCTCGGCCTTCTCCTGCGCCTTTTGCTGCTCCTTGGCGGCGCGCTCGGCCTCCTTCTGGCGCTTGGCCTCAAACTCGGCCTTCTCCTTCTCGAAGGCGGCTCGCTCGGCTGCAAGCTGGGCGTTTGCCGCCGCAACGTCTCGCTGGCCCTGAATCTGCTCGTAGGCGCTCTCGCGGTCTATGGCCGTGCCGTACTTCTCCATGAGGTCGGCCTGCGCCGAGAAGACGCCGTCCATAACGTCCGCGTCGGCCGCCGTCATGCGGCACTGGGGAAAGAGCACGCGGGCGCGCTCAACCACGGACGGCCTGCCCTCCTCGTCCAGAAGAGAGACCAGCGCCTCGCCGGTGCCCAGGTCCTGGAGCGCCTGCGCCGAGTCGAAGGCGGGGTTCTCGCGGAAGCTTGCCGCAGCGGCGCGAACGGCCTTCTGCTCGGCGGGCGTGTATGCGCGCAGGCCGTGCTGCACGCGGTTGGAGAGCTGCGCCAGCACCTCGTCGGGGATGTCCGACGGCGACTGCGTGATGAAGTAGACGCCAACGCCCTTCGAGCGCACGAGCTTCACCACCTGGACGATCCTGTCCACAAGCTCCTTGGGCATGTCGTCAAAGAGCAGGTGCGCCTCATCAAAGAAGAACACGAACTTGGGCTTATCGGGGTCTCCCACCTCGGGCAGGATGTCAAAGAGCGAGGAGAGCATCCAGAGCAGGAACATAGCGTAGATCTGCGGGGTCTGGATGAGCTTGGCGGCGTTCAGGATGTTCACGTAGCCGCGGCCGTCAGGGGCGCAGGCAAACCAGTCCTCAAGGCTCAGGCTGGGCTCACCAAAGAAGATGTTTCCGCCCTGGTCCTCCACCGAGATGAGCGCGCGCTGGATTGCCCCAACCGACTGCGGCGAGACGTTGCCGTACGTGGTCTGCAGCTCCTTGGCGTGCTCGGACACGTACGAAAGCATGGCGCGCAGGTCCTTGAGGTCTATGAGGAGAAGGCCGTTTTCGTCTGCCACGCGAAAGACGATGTTGAGGACGCCCTCCTGGACCTGGGTGAGCCCCAGGATGCGCGCGAGCATGACCGGCCCCATGTCAGAGACGGTCACGCGCACGGGGATGCCCTTCTCGCCCAGCATGTCCCAGATGCGCACCGGCGCGCCCTGGAAGCTGACCTCGTCCTCCTTGAGGTTGAAGGTGTCCTGACAGCGCTTGCGGATGAAGTCCGTCATCTCGCCGGCCTGGGCCATGCCAGTAACGTCGCCCTTGACGTCTGCCATGAAGACGGGCACGCCTGCCCGCGAGAAGCCCTCGGCAATCACCTTGAGCGTGACGGTCTTGCCCGTCCCGGATGCGCCAGCGATAAGGCCGTGGCGGTTGGCCTGGTTGAGGAGCAGGCAGCAGGGCTTCTCGCCCTGGGCGATCCAAATCTTGTCACCTACGAGCATGGGGCCTCCCAACGTGGTCTGTGATGCCAGGTGCTGTTATGTGGATTGTAGTGCGTATGCAAAAAGTGGCGCGGCCGCGCTAGGGCTCATCGTTGGCGAGTGCCTGGGCAGCAGCCACCACCTGGTCGTAGACCTGGGCACGGGGTGCCGAGAAGGCCTTGGACAGCCGCTTTGCCAGCGCGGACTTGGGCTCGCCTGCGGCAAGCCCCTCGCGGATGGCCTCCTCGAGCGTAGGCGCCTCGCCGGCGCTTGCCGTAGCGTGACGGCGCTCCTCAAGCTCCTCCGGCGTTGGCGGCGCGATGACGATCACACACTCCCCGCGAATCTCGTCACGCGCGGCTATCTGGGCGGCAAGCGCCGCGGCCTCGTCGCGCACGACCTCCTCGTGCAGCTTGGTGAGCTCGCGCACCAAGGCCACACGGCGCCCGGGCATGACCTCGGCCACGTTCGCGAGCGTGGCAGCCACGCGATGCGGCGACTCGTAGCACACAATGGCCCCTGGTACCTGGGCAAGCTCGCCGAGACGAGCCACCTGCGCGGAGTGGCGGCGCGGCAGGAAGCCCTCAAAGAAAAAGTGCTCGCACGCCAGGCCGGATGCGACCACGGCGCAGGTCACGGCAGACGGACCGGGCACGACCTCCACGGGGAGCCCCGCGTCCAGCGCGGCGTCTACCAAGCGCTGTCCGGGGTCGCTCACGCCAGGCATGCCCGCGTCCGAGACAAAGGCTACGCGCTCGCCTGCCTCCACGCGCTCCAGGGCGGAAGCCACGCGCGACGCGATCACGTTCTCGTCGCAGCGCAGGAGAGGAACGTGCAGGTCAAAGGCCGAGAGGAGCCGCGCCGTGACGCGCGTGTCCTCGCAGAGAATGACGTCCGCCTCGCCCAGCGTTCGCCTGACGCGAGGCGAGGCGTCCTCGAGGTTTCCTATGGGCGTACCCACCACGGAGAGAATGCCGGCCATTAGCAGATAAGCCCCCGCTCGAAGGAGGAGAGCGCCACGCGGGCATCCCAGCTGGAAAGTCTACCCGTGGTCTTCCAGGTTTGGAAGAACCATGCAGGGAGCTTCTCGTATGCCGTGAGCTGCTCTGACGAGTAGATGCGCTCAAGCGCCACGCGACCCTCGGGCGTCATAGCCGCGTCCGCAATGGGAAGCGCCGAGGACCACTTGCCCACCATCACGGGCAGGCCGCTCCTTTGGTCCTCGCGGATGTGGCGGTGGATGGCTGCCATGATGTGCCGCAGGCCCATGGTGTTTGCCCCAGGCGCATAGCCCATGTCGGCCATGATGGTAGAGGGCCTATCCAGATGGCAGTCAAGCCAGACGTTTTGGTACTGGCGCTGGGCCATGAAGCGGCGCCAGTCAGTGGGAATGCCTGCGTCGGGCAGAATGACCACAGGGTCTGGACCGGCAGCCTCGCGCACGCGGTCGTAGGCGGCACGGTAGTAGTTTCTCAGCAGGTGGCCGGGCAAACCGTCGGTAACGCCCAGGCCGCGCCGCGTTTGGATGCGCGCGTCATCTGCCACCTCGATGCCGTAGAAGCCCATGCGCGAGGCGTACCTCGAGCTAAGCTGCGAGAGGACCCAGAGTGCGTTCTCGCGGATGCCGCGGTCGTCTGTGAAGTTGTTCCAGGTCTCCTCGTCGCCGGGCACACCGGGGTTTACGGCAAGTGCAAAGACCACCTTGAGGTCTATCTCCTCAGCCCACTCGAGCGCTTGGTCAACCTCATCAATGCAGCCCAGGTAGGGACCGGGGTTGGGACCGGCTTCGCCAAAGACGTACCACGGCACGGGCAGCCTCACGGCGTTGAAGCCGCGCGAGGCGATGCGGGAGAAGTCGTCTTTGGTGAGGAAGCGGGCACGATGGCGACGCACCACCTCGCGGTATCCCTTGGCACCCAGCGATGTGATGAGCGAAGGCTCGTCAAGAGCACCCGAGCCGGAGAACAGCTCCGGCGTGACCCAGGATTCGAGCGTAAGCCAACCAGTGAGGTTGACACCGTGAAGGGCGTTCTCTGCCATGCGCCACCTCGCTCCCATCAAAGTTAAGCGCTTATTCAGAGTGTAACGCAGGTTGTAGCGTTGAACGAACCGACCAGCGATATTGCTGTGACGCTTCTGTCACATATCCGGGCCCCACTTGTAGCTGAGCGACACGCATTCGTACACGAATGTGTGGCGGCTATTGCAGAGAAGGTCGCCGGCGCACCAGCCGCGGCGTCCTAGTCCACGTCCGGCTCGTACGAAGCCCGGTTGTTGGGCGTCTCGTTGCAGTCGACTCGGCAAACGGGAAGGCCGCGCGACGAGAGCCGGTCGAAGAGGTAGTGCGCCAGGTTCTCCGACGTAGTACGGAAGGGCAGCATGGTCAGGCTGAAGCCCTCAGACTTAAGCGCCTCGAGCGTCGAGGGCGCAAGCGAACCCTCCTCCACAAGGAAGGTGTGGTCAAGGGCATCGCACTCCTCGCGCACGATGCGCTTGAGCGTGGCAAAGTCCACAACCATGTCCTTCTCGGTGCCAGAGGTGCCCAGCTCGTCCGCCCGCACATAGGCAGTCACGCGCCACTGGTGACCATGGAGGTTCTCGCACTTGCCGTTGTAGTCGGTAAGGAAGTGCGCCGAATCAAACCAGTACTCAGTCGAAAGCGTGTACATGCATAGCCCCCTGTTGTGAAACAGCCAGAACGCAAAACGACTCACCGGGAATCTGCCCACCACATCAAGCAGGTAAATCTGAGAAGTTTTCGGACGTTTTTGCTGAGAAGAACACCGTTATATGTCCGAAAACTTCTCAACAGCACCAGAGGGAAGGGCCGAGACGTGCGTCACCAGCCGAGAGGCACAAGGCGGCCGCGGTCCCGGCGGCAGGCCGAGAAGCGTGGAGCGGCCGGAGCCCCTATGACCTACTCCCCCGTCGGCGACGGCGTGCTGCCACCTGCGGATCCTCCGTTGGCTCCACCCTCGCCGCCGCCACGACGTCCGCGGCCGCCACGATGACGACGGCGCCTCTTGGGAGCGGCTCCATCACCGGCAGCAGACTGGCCGGCAGTGCCATCGGCAGGCTTCGCTGGCGCCATGTGCTTGGGAGCGGGACGGCCACCCTGTGCCGCAGCACCGGCACCGCCGCGGTCCCCCGGGTGCCGCGTGCGACGACGCTGCTGCCCGCCCTGCGGCTGCCCGGCACCAGCACCAGCGCCCTTCTCGGCACCCGCGCCGCGTCCCTGGCCCTGCTCACCCTCGGCACCGGCCGGAGCGCCCGCACCCCCGGCAACACGGTGGTGCCTGCGACGGCGCGTGGGCTTGGGTGCATCCGCATCGGGCTCAACGCCACTCGTCACTGTGACCTCGAACTCCTCGGCGGCAAGCTCAACGCGAGCAGTGCGACCCTTGCGGTGGCGGCGCCTTGTGGGCTGCTGCTCACCCTCCGCACCTGCGGCATCCGACGAAGGCATGCCGGCACCCGCGCGCTTCTCGGCGCCGCCTGCCGCATCTCCGCCGTCGCCCGCGCGCCTGCGACGACGCTTGGGCTGCACAAAGAGGTCTGCGTCGTCAAAGCCCTCGGGAGGCGTCACGCCGTTCGCGCGGTCAAGCTCGGCCAGGGCCATACGCACGTCGGGCGACTGTAGGCGCTCGAGGACGTCGCGGGTCACCGTGTCCGGACGGCAGGCGCATCCCAGGTCCTTCGACTTCTTGACGGCGGCATCGGAGGCGGTCATGTCTGCCAGCGGCACGCGCACCTGCTTGCCGTTCTCAAGCCGCAGGCAGATCTCCTCCTTAGGAGTGTCGTACTCAACAATCTTGGCCTTGCCCAGCGGCGTCTCGATGACGGCGTTGCGCTTGGGCGCACGACCCTTGAAGTCGCGGTATGCCTCGAACTCATAGCGCAGGCAGCACATGAGGCGGCCACACGCGCCAGAGATCTTGGTGGAGTTGAGCGGCAGGTCCTGCTCCTTTGCCATGCGGATGGAGACGGGCTCGAAGGCAAGGCCAAAGCGGGTGCAGCACAGCTCCTGGCCGCAGTGGCCCCAGCCGCCAACCACGGCGGCCTCCTCGCGCACGCCAATCTGGCGCATGTCGATGCGCTCGTGCAGCTCGCGCGAGAGGTCGCGCACAAGCTGGCGAAAGTCCACGCGCTCCTCGGCCGAGAAGTAGCAGACGACCTTGTCGCCATCGAAGAGGTACTCGACGCCCACGGGCTTCATGTCAAGGCCGCTCTGCGAGACAAGGCGCCTGAACACGGGCAGGGCCTTCTCGCCAAGCTCGGCCAGCTCCTCGGCATGGTCCAGGTCCTCGTCACTTGCAACGCGAAGCACGGGCCTGAGCTGCGCGTGGTTGGTCACGCGGTCAAGGTCCTCGGAGCTCATCTCGCGCGGGTCGGCGGTGGCAAGGCCAATCTCATGGCCGCGCTCGGTGGCACAGATCACGTGGTCGCCCTCGAGGGCCTCGGTTCCCGCGACGTCAAACCACAGGTCGCGGGCGGCGTATTTGAACTTCACCGGAATGACGGTGGGCATGCAAGTGCCTCCTTGATACGAAGAAGCATGACCTCGAGGGCCAGCTGGGGTGATACGTTGTGTGCAAGATCGTCGCCTGCGGAAGAGACGGCATCGAGCGCGGCCAAGGCGCCAGACGTTCCCGTCGACGCGGCAAGGCGGTCGACCACGGCGGCCGCATCCTCGTTCACGATCTTCTGCGGCACGCCCTCACAGCGCACCAGCACATCGCGCAGAAGCGAGTCCGCAGCGGCCAGGGCCTCCATGATACCCGAACGCTCACGTGCCGTAAGCTCGCGCTTGTTGGCGTCGGCCACCTGCTTGAGGGCGGAGGCGGTGAGAAAGTCCGCACTCTCCTTTGCGGCCTCGTCCTGGGCCACCTGCACGTCCTTCAGGGGCACACGCACTGCCGCCAGAAGGTCGCGCGCCGAGCAGAGCACGTCCCACGAGTCGTCGCGGCCAAGCTCGTCCAGAATGCGCACGACCAGGCGCCGCACTTCTCGGCGCGAAGGCGACGCAAGGAAGTCAGAGGCACGGGAGGGCGTGCCGGCAACCGAGAGCGCCACGCGGGCCTCGGCCTCACTGGCGCCGGAGCGGTGCATGACCTCATCCAGCGCCACGCTTGGCGCGATGGTGCGGAACGGGACCACCTGGCAGCGCGAGACAATGGTGGGAAGTACCGAGGCAACCGAGCGGGCGAGAAGGATGAACACCACGCCCTCCGGCGGCTCCTCTATGGTCTTGAGCAGCGCATTTGCCGAGGTGCCACGGAGAAGGCCGGCGTTCTCGAGCACGTAGGCCTTCGCGCGAGCGCGGCTGGGTGCGCGGTTCACGCTCTCGATGAGGTCACGCACCTGGTCGACGAGGTAACCGGTGACGCTTCCTGGGGTGAGCCACTGCACGTCCGGGTGGGTGCGGTGCGCCACGCGGCGGCAGTCGTCGCAGGCACCGCAACCGTCGTTGGGGCAGACCACGCACTGCGCGAGGGCGAGAGCCGCCTCCTCCATGCCGGAGCCAGGCGCGCCCACAAAGAGGTACGCGTGCGAGAGGCGCCCCTCGCGAACTGCGGAGACGAGAAGGTCTCGAACGCGCGGCTGGTCACCAAGCGCGTCGAACACGGCTGCGGCGCGCGCGGGCACGGCACCATCCCTAGCCGCGGCCATGGGGCACCGCCTCCGTTGCGAGCGACGCGGGAAGGACGTCTGCAAGGGCGTCGAGAATCGCGGAGTAGACCTCGTCCGGCGTGCCCGTTGCGTCCACCAGGCGCACACGCTCGGGTTCCTCGCCAACGAGGCGCAGGTAGCCGTCGCGGACGCGCTGCTGGAAGGCAAGGCCCTCCGCCTCGAGGCGGTCCGCCCCACCTGCCGTAGCGCGTGAGAAAGCCAAAGCGGGGTCAAGGTCCAGGACAACCGTGCGGTGGGGCGTGACGCCGCAGCTCCCAAGCCCGTTCGCCGTTCTCACCACCTGGGACGAGAGGCCTCGCGCGGCCTCCTGGTAGGCCAGGGTCGAGTCGAAGAAGCGGTCGCAGACCACGGTGGCACCGCGCTCGAGCGCGGGCGAGATGACCTGTCGCACAAGCTGCGCACGGCTGGCCTCATAGAGCAGGAGCTCGCACTCGGGGCACATCTCGGTGTTGGAGGGATCAAGCAGCAGGCCGCGGATCTTCTCGGAGATGTCCGTGCCGCCGGGCTCGCGCAGGCGCACAACGTCACAGCCGGCGGCCTCGAGGGCGTCTGTAAGACGGGCTGCCTGCGTGGTCTTGCCGCAGCCGTCAATGCCCTCGAGCGTGAGGAAGAGACCTCCCCCCTCGCCTGTTGTTGCCATACTCGCCTCCCAATCGCGCACCTACATGCATAAGCCGAACCACTTTAGCAGGTCAACGTGGGGAGATGATGAGACAAGGGGACAGTCCCTTTGTCTCATGACGCGGCCCTCCGGCACCACTCGGGTACCGGAGGGCCGAAGGGGCTGTGCTGGCGTACCCACGCTACTGCGCGGTGTAGCCACCATCGATGTAGAGGTGCGTACCGGTGGTGAACTCGTTCTCGACGAGGAACACCACGCCGTGCGCAATCTCCTCGGCCTTGCCAAGACGTCCCAGCGGATGCAGGGACTCGAGGCGCTTCATGCCATCCTCGCCCATCGTCTTCTCGTTGATCATGCCGGTGTAGATGTAGCCGGGGTTCACGGTGTTCACGCGAATGTTGTACTTGGCAAGCGCCAGAGCGGCGGACTGGGTAAGCAGGTTCACGCCACCCTTGGCAGCGTTGTAGGACGGCAGGTTGGGGTCGCCGATAGTCCCCTCGATGGAGGAGGTGCTCACAATTGCGCCGCCGTGGCCCTGCTTCTCCATCTGGATGGCAGCGTACTTGATGCCGTAGAAGACGCCCGTGAGGTTAATGGAGATGAGCTTATTGAAGTCCTCGTCGCTCATCTGGTCAACGGGGAGGAAGTTGGCGATACCGGCGTTGTTATACATGATGTCGACCGAGCCGTATGTCTTCACCGCGAAGTCGATAAGGCCCTTGACCTGCGCAGGATCGCTGGTGTCGGTCTTGTGGAAGACTACATCAGGAGATACAGCCTTGAGCTCCTCAAGTGCCTTGGCGCCCCGCTCCTCGTTGCGGCCGGCGATAACAACCTTTGCGCCCTTCTCCAGGAACGCCTTTGCGGTAGCCAGGCCAATGCCCGAGGTGCCGCCAGTCACAACCGCTGTCTTGCCCTTGATCTCAAACATGAGTTCCTCCAAACAGTTGTTAAACCCAAACGCACTAAGACCCCTACCCGTAGGAGGATTGGTAAATCGTTTTATTCATTCACTTTACGTAAGCGGCAATAGTAAATCCGCGAGTGGTTAAGAAGATCCCCGCTTGTTCGAGCACGTACGCTGTTGTGTGGGAATGTCGAAGAGGGACTAGGCATTTCTAGCCGAAAGGCGATGAACAAACACCGGCATGTCAACGTCAACGACCATGCCCCCAAGGTAAAAAGAGTATCGCTCTGCAGATCAAAACAACGCGGCCCCTGCAGTGTTGAGCAGGGGCCGCGTCTGATTGTCTCACTGATTTACGCAGAATATTTCATCTGAAAAACTCAGCACTTCTCCTTGAACTCATGAATCTTCTCGATAAGTGCGGGAACGTTGTCGTGAAGCTTGAGGATGGTTGAACCCACGAAAATTCCGTCGCCGCCAGCCTCTTTCACCATCTGGGCATCCTCTGGGGTGTGCACTCCAACTCCGCAATAAATCGGATTCTTCAAACCCCGCTCGCGCAAATAGTCGATGCAAGACCTGAGCGTTGGATGTTGGGGAGTTGCCTGTCCGGGAGCGGGTACGGCTTGCATGTAAGTGAATCCGTTCGACTCCAGCGCTTGGCGAACTTCCTCTTCCGGAAGATTGAACTGCACATAGCAGCTAATCTTGAGTCCAGAGTCAATAAGCTCGTTCTTAACCGTGTCCCCATCAGGCCCAACCAAGATAATGTCTTCAAACCCATTCTCTTTGCAAAAGGCAACGAATCGAGAGACGCCAATTTCGAGAACAGTATTCTCGTAGGTCATGATGATGAACTTTGTATCCGGAAGCAGCTTACGAGCTTTTGCCATACCCTCCATGTACTTATCGTAATTCGGCTCATTTTCAAGGGCTTTTGCCATCCTGCCGGCAATAAACTCACCCTCCAGGAAGGGATTGCGACTTGGGAAATCCATCTCAATCATGTCGCAACCCGCATCCACATACGTCTTTGCCATCTCAATGCTGCTCTCGATGGTTGGATACCCATTCGAGAGATAAAGAATGAGCTTCATCTTGTGCGCCTCCTCCATTGTGAACACAGCCCCATCCCGGCTTTGCTACGCTCCGTAGTAAGCCTTCTTGAGAAGATCGGCGAATTCGGGGACTGTCGGAATGACAGGATTCGTCTTTGTGCATCCGTCATGAAGCGAGGTCTCCGCCATCTCCTGAAGATTGTTCAGGTAAGCCTCTTCGTCAATACCCGCATCCTTTACAGTGTTGGGTATTTCCAGCTGCGTGTTAAGATCTCGGACAAGCTGCGCCAGATCAGTCGCTCCCATCTTATCTGCGAGATCCGCATAGCGCTTCTTTGCCCACTCATCTCTGCTGTTCCACTCAATGGTGTAAGGAAGAAGAATTGCGCAAATGCGACCGTGGGCAATTGGGAAGAAACCGCCAATGGTCTGAGCCATAGAGTGATCGATTCCAAGCGATACGTTCGTGAAGGCAAGTCCAGCAGTCATAGACGCATCGCACATCATCTCGCGAGCTTGAATGTCATCGCCGTTGGCATATGCCTTAGGAAGCCACGTAACGATATCAACCGCTGCCGCGGTGGCGAGAATGTCGGCAACATAATTGGCCCTATTTGAGACGAGGGCCTCAACCGCGTGAGTAAGTGCATCCATACCGGTTTCGGCGGTAACGTGTTGTGGCATGCTCTTGGTCACGTCGGGGTCGCAAATGGCGATGTCTGGCATCATTTCCATGTCACCAAGGCCATGCTTTCGACCCTTCTCGTCATCGGTGATGACAACGGAGCGCGACACCTCGGACGCGGTACCAGAAGTTGTGGGGATGCACATAAAACGAGCTTTCGTGCGAAGCTTGGGCAGTGGCTTAGTGTGCAAAATCTGGTCAAGCTCTTTAAGCTCTGGATGCTCGTACATTACCCACATGGTCTTAGCGGCATCCATTACAGAGCCTCCGCCCAAGGCGCAAATCAGGTCAGGCTTTTGCTCAAGCATGCTTTGCGCGCCACGGGAAACGGTAGAGAAATGAGGATCGGGCTCTACCCCCTTGAATACAAAGGTCTCTGCCCCGCCGTCATGAAAGTACTCTTCAACCCTATCAAGTGAACCATTGCGCTCAACCGCATGACCACCAATAACGATAAAAGCCTTCTTGCAGCGCACGGAGGTCTTGATGTACTCCAGGCTTCCCTCACCAAACATCAGCTCACTACCCGCAAGCTTCATTGGCCTCATCATTGTTGTCGGACCACCTTTCTTTCCAGCAAAGTTTCGCCGGAGCAGACAGTTATTAGATTCAGTTACCTACCAAGCGGTGCAAGTAGCTTTCTCACAAGCTCGTAGTCGACCGGATTAGTCGTGAGGCCGCCTTTTTTGAACGTAGATCCCACAATTGCTCCGTCGGCAATCTTGAACTGTTCCGCAATATCATTCGGATTAATGCCCGAGCCCGCCATCACCGGAATATTAACTACGTTCTTTACGCGCTGGATCATGTCAATCGGCGTCTCTTCGCCTGTTGTTGTTCCAGTGACAACAATCGCATCAGCCCCGGCAGCAACGGCATTCTTCGCGCTCTCCTCAATAGGAACCTGGGAGAGAAGCATGTTGCTGTGCTTCACTTGGATGTCGCAGAGCAGCATAACGTTCTCGGCATTGAGACGCTTACGCAGATCAATCACCTTGTATGCACATGGAGTAACGATGCCGCACCAGTTAACCACCGTGTCGACAAATGCTGGCACACGAATAAAGTCGCAGCCATTTGCAACGGCGATACCTAGGCTGGCTTCGCAATCGTTAAAGGAGGCATCCACACCAACGGGAATGTTAACTTCTTTTTTAACAAGCGCCGTCGCTGCGGAAAGAGCGGCAACCTGAGTCTTCGAAATGAGCTCGGTAAACGGGCTGTCATTGGTGTTCTCAACCATCACTGCATCAACGCCACCGCGCTCAAGCGTTTTCGCATCTTCGACAGCCTGCTCCATAACCTTGTTAATGTCACCCTGATATGATGGCGAACCCGGAAGCGGCAGGCAGTGCACCATGCCGATAATAAATCCCCCGCGGACCTTTATCACATCATTTATGCTCTTCATCTCTCGTCCTTTCCATGGGTCTTCCCGCAAACAAGTTGCATCAAACCGCCGCAAATCGCGCAAGTCCCTCAAGAGTCACCCGGCAGAGCAAATCTTCCGCCGATGTCCTTTCATCCCCTTTGAGGCTGTCCTTGAGGTTCTCCAGTACCGTTGCGACGGTAACAACACAAGCCCTTACTCCCATAAGTCGCGCAACCGTGAGAATGCAACTCGACTCCATATCAATCGCGCAGACATGAAGCCTCTTCATCTCATCAAAGGTTGAAGAGATGTCCCTCCCCTGCTCTTGGGACAGGCGCGAGTCATGCATTTGGGTGTAGAAGCCATCCATGCTGCAAGTTATCCCGTTAAGGTACCTGCGGCCATGGTCCGCGACCGTCTTGTTCATGGCGTTGACGAGCTCGATATCGGCAACTGCAGGATACCCGCGCTCGACGTAGGTGTCACTCGTGCCATCGCGTCTCACCACTGCCGCGGGAATGATGAAATTGCCCAGCATGTCATCCAAGAGCGACATCGAGGTTCCCATTCTCACGGCAACCATCATCCCCGCTTCGTACATTTCTTCCAAAGCGATTGCCGCGGATGGTGCACCGATTCCCGTAGAGCTCACCGTGATTGGGACACCCTTATAACTCCCCGTATATGTATTGAACTCCCGGTTAAACGCAACGTGAGTGGGGTTATCTAAATAGCGCTTCAGGACTTCAACGCGCCAAGGGTCGCCCGAAAAGATAACGTAAGGAGCAACCGTTGTCTTCTCTGCATTCAGATAGAGCGTCGCCATGCTAGTCACGCATCCTTCCTATTTCGCCGCGGTTCTCCTCGAGCCTCCCGAGTAGCTCAGCTTCGTTGGGAACGGAATTGCAACAGCCGTATTGCTCGAGAACAAAGGAAGAGAGCGTTGCACCGAGCATGCAGCACTCCGCAAGGTCCTTCCCTCGCACCCAACCATACAAGAAACCGCTCATATAGGCATCTCCACCACCTGTGGCATCAACGACATTGGGGCATGGAACAACTCCCACCGAGCCGCGTTCGATGCCGCCGTCCGGCAAGCGATGAGACCACGAAGATCCCTTCGAGCCATATGTCGTGACAATCGTATGGACTTCATCGGAGAGAATGTCCTCAATGGTCTCGAGACCGAACATCCTCTCGATGCATCGGCGCTCCGATTCGTTTGTAAAAATAATCGTCGAATGGCAAAGCAGCTTCTTTAAAAACTCCGTGGGGAACGCCGTCTCATCGGCTTTCATTCCAAATGCAACTGGGATGCCGTGCGACTTGCACTTCTCAAAGAACTCTTCGTTATCCCGCTGCGAGGCAACCGTAATAACCCCAAGCCCAACGTCATCAAATAGTTCGTCAGACAAGGGCACAAAATACTCCGGAGCCATTGGACCAGGATAGTAACAGGTGATGTGCTGCCCATCCGCGTCCTGGATAAGGTAGCTTGCTGAGGTAGCTTCACCTGGAATTACGGTAATCGCATCCGTGCCAACACCAGCATCTTCGAGGAAAGAGCGAAATCCATTCTCCTCCCAATCATCCCCAACCCTCAGAATCGGCTTCGCAGGAATGCCGAGCTTGCTGAGCGCATATGCAATATTAACTGAGCAACCACCGTAATATGTCTTCGTACAAGTGCTATTGGTAATGATGGATGTGTATCCCACGCGAGCAGGAGTCGAGATTTCAATCATGTGATCCATACTCACGTACCCAGACGTCAGCACGACTCGCCCGCCCATCAAAGCACCCCTTCCTTAATTCGAGCAAACAACTCATCCATCCCTATAACATCGCCAAGGTACTTCCGAATATCCTCAAGATGCACCTGGTTGACGACGTCAGAGTCGGTTGCCACGCACTCGCTAACAACAATGGGCTTGTAGTCGAGGTAAAACGCGTCGGTAACCGTTGCGCGAATACAGCAATTCGTCTTCGTACCTACAACGATGACGTTATGGACATTGTTCTCACGCAGGACAAGATCAAGATCAGTGCCAAAAAACCCTGAGTATCGACGCTTCTTGATAACGTAGTCCCTTGCGGGATCCACCTCTAGCATTGGGTCTATTTCATCACCCCACGTGCCTTCAATACAATTTGGTCTCATCGAGGAGGCTTTCTCGTCAACCTTTCCCACCCTGTTGAAATGCTTCAGAAAGATGACGAGAATTCCAGCGTCTCTGCAAGCGTCAATGACCCTCTTCACCTTTGGAAGGATTTCCCGATTCTGCGGATAGAAGACCAATCCGTTAGGGTCCGTAAAATCTCGCAGCATATCCACGACAAGAAGGGCGCTATTGGATCTCCGCTCTGCATCCTTACCCATTTGCGAACCCCCTCGTGCGTACATTGCGGCGCTTGGAAACCTGCACGACTAGCAGCACGACAACCATCACAACATACGGAATCACATCGAAGAGCCCAGAAGCCGGCCCGGCATAGATGGCCAGGTTAATCGAGAGCGAGCGAGCAAAGCCGAAGAGGATTGCATACAGAGAGGACTTGAGGGGATCTCCGCGCCCGCAGTAGATGGCAGCGATTGCGACAAATCCTCTGCCTGCGGTCATACCGTTTGTATATAGCCCCAAACGCTCTGTCGAGAGGTTAATTCCTGCAAGGCCGCAAGTAAGAGCACCAATAAGAATCGCAACAATCTTGTAGAAGTTTGTCTTGAGGCCGAGCGACTTTGCTGCATCTTCATTCTCGCCGACCACGCGTACGTAAGTACCAAACTTCGTACGGTAGGAAAGCACCCACATCAGCCATATTCCAATGAAAGCAACGTACGTGAGAATGGGGTGCCCAGAAACGATTGGCCCCAAGATAGGAATCGCGTCAATTCCTGGAATGATTATCTGCAGATCAGATACGTTGAGGCTTGATAGCGAAATATTTGCGACGTTCATCCTTACCATGACAAATCCAGCAATGGCAGTCACAAGAAGGTTGAGCGCAACTCCAATAATGATTACGTTTCCCCTGAGCGTGACGCCCATCACTGAGAAGATGGCGCCAAAAATCAGAGCCGCAAGAACACCGGCAAGGAGCCCCAAAACAAGGCTGTTCGTGAAATAGACCGTTAGGGTCGACGCGAACGCGCCAATCCCCATCATTCCTTCAAGAGCAATGTTAAGTACATTGGCCTGATAGGCAAACACCCCTCCTATGACGCAGAGGATGATGGGGGCAGCATGGTAAACAGTGTCGTAAAGAATGCTTGCAAGCAGATCCATCTCTATGCCTCCCCAGCGTTATTGTCAGACACCACACCAGCAGATGTCTGAGCTGCCGAATGCCTGCGAGAGATGCGCTTCCGCGCACGGTCCCTCAGTCCAAAACGCTCATCAAGAAGCTTCACGGCAAGGAACAGGATGATGAGACCCTGGATTACCGTCACAATCTCCTTGGGGACGGAAGAATAGAGGTTGATGTTGTCTGCACCGGTCTTAAGGGCAGCATAGAAAATCGCTGCGATTAGGATTCCAACAGGAGAGTGGTTGCCAAGCAAGGCAATGAGCATGCCGTCCCACCCGAGGCCGGGGTCGCCGGAGAACGAAAGGGTGTAGTGATACTGGTCGGATAGCATGTATCCCGCACCCGCAAGTCCGGCAAGTGCACCGGATATAAGCATGAGCACGATGATTTTCCGGCGAACACGCATTCCCATAGCGTCGGCAAACTCGACGTTCTTGCCCATTGCGGTTATCTCAAAGCCAAGCTTCGAGTGATTCATTACAAAGAACATAACGACAAAAGCAGCAAGCGAAATAAAGAAGAACGGGGTGAGCTTTGCGCTAGAAATACGTTGGAACATAGCCCCATCACTGATGGTGGGCGTGCAGACATATCCTGCACCCTGGTCGCGAAATACCCCAGTAGAGAGAAACTCCAGTACTTTGGCCAATGCGTAGTTGAGCATGAGGGTAACAACCATCTCGTCAACATGGAAGTATGCCTTGAGCAGGGCAGGCACCACCACATAAAGCATTCCGCAGACTATGCCAACCAGGAGGCACAACAGCTTTAGCATAGTGGGATCAAGTGTTGCAGGAAGGTATGCCCCGGCAATTCCTGCGAAGAAGCCGCCTAGTAAAACTGACCCCTCAACACCCATGTTGTAGATGCCAGCCTTGAAGTTCACAGCTATTGCTAGGCCAGTAAGAATGAGCGGAGCAGCGTAGTGCAGGGTAGTGAGGAAGCCCTTGGGAGTCAAGAGAGACTTGCTTATGAGAATCCAGTACGTCTCAACAGGATTCTCTCCAATGGACGCGATTACGACACCGCCCACGACAAACGCCAGAAGGACGGGGATGAGTGAGTTGAGTATGCGTATTCCTACAGTTCTAGCCTTCAACTTTCTCGCCTTCCCCCTGCTTGATTCCCGCCATGAGCAGACCAAGCTCTGTACTCGTTGTGTCCCTAGGAGATACCTCACCGGTTATTTGACCCTTGCACATGACGATGATCCGGTCGGAGAGACCGAGGATCTCTGTCAATTCACTTGAAATCAGAAGGACAGCGTTGCCATTGTTGCGGAAGCGAAGGATTTCCTCGTGAATCGACTCAGTTGCTCCAATGTCCACGCCTCTGGTCGGCTGACATGCGATGAGGAACTTAGGGGAAGATTCCAGCTCTCGCGCAATGATAACCTTCTGAGCATTACCTCCAGATAGAGCACCAACTGCCCCGTCGATATCACCAACGCGAATGTCGTACTTAGAAAGCAGAGCGTCTCTCCTCGCCAAAATGGCTTTGCGATTGAGAAGGCCATGTTTACACACAGTAGGGTCACCATGGTGGCCAGCGATACAGTTGTCGGCAACACTCATTGTTGAGCAAAGCCCGTCTTCAAAGCGGTCTTCCGGAATAATCGCAATGCCCTCGGAGCGCAGCGAGTCGGGCCACTGGTTTGTAATGTCTTTTCCATCGAGTGTGACACTGCCTGAAGTGGTGGTCATAAGCCCTGTGAGCACTTTTACGAGCTCTGTCTGACCGTTACCTTCAACGCCTGCGATACCAAGAACCTCCCCTTCATGCACATCGAAGGAAACGTCATGAAGGACTTCTTTGCCATACTCGTTAATAGTGGACAGGTTCTTTACTGAGAAGCAGACATTCTTCGATGGTGATGTTGTCACGTCATTATGAACAGTGAGCACCACCTCACGGCCAACCATCATCTGGGCTAGCTGCTCCTGCGAGGTATCCTTCGTCGCTATTGAGCCAACAACCTTGCCGTGCTTAATGACGGTAACAGAATCGGAGAGCTCCATGACCTCGCGAAGCTTATGGGTAATGACAATGATTGTCTTGCCCTGCCTTTGCAATTCACGAAGGTTATCGAAGAGCTTGTCCACTTCCTGGGGTGTCAGCACGGCAGTTGGCTCATCCATGATGAGCACATCAACGTTTCTGTAGAGCATCTTGAGAATCTCAACACACTGCCTAGATCCAACAGAAATGTCTTCGACTTTTGCGCATGCATCCAAATCGAACTTATATTTCTCTATTAAGTCAGAGACAGCCTTGATTTCCTCTTGCGTGTCGATAAGGCAAGTTCCTTTGCGGAGAATCTCTGCCCCAAGAAGCACGTTTTCGTAGACCGTAAGGCTTGGCACAAGCTTGAAGTGCTGGTGGACCATGCCTAGCCCATGGGAGATGGCATCCGCCGGTGACTTGAAGTGTGTCTCTTCGCCTCGCAGTATTATCTTGCCACTGGTAGGCTGCAGCATGCCATAGAGCATGTTCATGAGGGTAGATTTGCCAGCGCCATTTTCTCCAACGATGCACTTGATTTCGTTTTCCCTGACTGCAAGGTCAATGTGATCGTTGGCAACAAAGTCCCCGAACATCTTTGTGAGGCCAACTGTTTCGATAACGTTTCCCACGAGCGCACCACCAATCTGGGAAATTAGTACGTGGGGCGGGCACCAAAGCAGTGCGCCGCCCCACAGCGAGCCTTTATTTGATGTTCACGTTCGGGCACGTAGAAGGATCAAAGGTTTCGCCGTTCTGCGCGTTGACAACCTTGATCTCGCTGCCAACCTTGCCCTTCAGGTCCTCAATCTCTGCCCAGATCTCTTCCCACTTCGCCTTGCCCTCGTCCGTAGTGATTGCTTTCTGAATTTCCGTGCAATCGGTAAGACCCGTTGCACCAGAGGCAAGCGAGTAATCCTGCAGATTGTCCATAGAGGAGAGCGATCCGTCATCGAGAGCGTCGCAAATAGTCTGGACAGGGACGTTCGTGTTCTTGAGCACAGAAGTCAGAACGTAGCCAGGTTGCTGATCATCCTTGTTGCCGTCAACCTGAATCGCGAGCTTACCAACCTCCTTGGCTTTGGAAGTGATTCCGTCACCCACGCTACCGGCGCAACCAAACACAACATTTGCTCCGTTGCCGTAATATGTGCCGGCAACTGTGGCACCACCAGCAGAATCAGTGAAGCCCGCGTCGTACTTGGCATAGTAGTCATACGTAACGCCAAGCTTCTCCGCCTCGTAGTTGATTCCCGTGATATAGCCATAGGAGAAGACAACGATACCGGCAGAGTTGGTACCGCCAATAAACCCGCAGGCACGAGCGGTGCTAGGATCGGTGAAGCTGTAGTCTCCGCCCTTAAACAGGGTCTCGGCGTTCTCGTTCACGAGAACGGAAAGTGCGCCGGCAAGGAAGGAGGACTCGTTAAGGTCATATAGAACTGCGATGACGTTCTTGTGCTTTACCGAGCCGTCATCATTCTTGTTGGGGTTGTCGTTGAAGATAACCCACTCGGTGTCAGGATATTGGCTCGCGAGCGGCTCGGCACCACCGACACCGTTAATCAAAGCCTCGAAGTCATACGCCATGTTGAATACGATGTCATAGCCATCCTCGCCAAGCGACTCGAGGGCATCAGGGACACCGTTCGTGGGCTCAACGATTTTTACTTCCCAACCCTTGTCTTGGCCAACCTTCTGGGCCCCTTCAACAGCTGCTTGGTTGTATCCGTTGTCGTTCTTGCCGGCATCGTCACAAAGAACCGCAATGCGCTTCTTCTTGTTTTCGTCACCAGAGCTGCTGGAGCCCGAATCCGAAGTGCTCGAGTTACCACAGGCGGCAAGGCCCAAAATGGTAGCCACTGCAGCTGAGGTACCGAAGAACGAACGACGCGACATCTTCTTGTTCATGAAGTCTTGCATGGCCTTCTCCTCTTCCTCGTGCAACTACAACTTGCTGAACCCCCTACGCACATCCATGAACTCGTTACAGGCTCCTCCTATCCCCTTCTCCTCCATCCATGACCTGATTGATGTAGAACTTGAATTTGTCACTTCTGTAGCAGCATTTGAAGAACTCGATTGGACACTCACGCCCATGAATCTTCCCCCTGGTCACACACTCAAAGTGGAGTATCGGGGTTCCGGAACTCACCTCTAGATAGCGCGCAATCTTACCTTCCGCTAAGACCGCCTCTATTGTTCTCGTTGCCGTAGTAATTTGGCAGCCGTACTGTGAACCAAGCACGGAATAGAGTGACTCGCACGAGAAGTCATGGGCATCAATCCCTGGAAAGAGCTTGTACGGAAGATAAGTTACCGTGTGGTTTAGAGGATCATCATCCGCAAAGTAAATTCGCTCGAGTCTAAACACTCGCTCGTTATCCCCGAGCTCCAAGAGGCGTCGACGTCGCTGGTCAGCAATTTCAGTCGATGCGGATATTACATGCCTTCTCGGAGTCATTCCGAGATTAATGACATCTTGGGTACAGCTGGTAATTGAAATCAAGTTCTGCTGAATCTTATCCGACTTGACGTATGTCCCCTTGCCCTGAATTCGGTAGAGGTAATTCTCACCTACAAGTTCATCAACTGCCCGGCGTACCGTTATCCTGCTAACCCCAAACATTTCCGTAAGCTCGCGCTCGGAAGGAATCAGCTCGTTTTCCTTGTACTCTTCTTTCTCAATCTTCCTGATAATGGCGCGCTTGACAATGTAGTACTTGGGGGCCATGGACTGGTCAGCTGCCCGTAGTCGCATTTCAAGTGGCAATTCAATAGACTGTGTCACTAACGACCCCCTAACATCATGTTGTCATATCCAGTTAAAAATACTATCGGCACCTTCAAGCCAGCATGGTGTTTGCGCCGCGACGAGTCAGCTTTGCTCCGTGAGCGGTAATACCAGTGAATCTACCTGCGCCAATACTTCCGGAGAGCACCCGCACAAATGAAACTGGATACCCGGAACCGCTTCGCCCGTTGCTTGCTAAATGGTTTAGGCCCATTAGATTGCAAGTCCCTTTCGCGCCAATGACCAATGGTAAAGTGATGATGAAGTCCATACTACGAGAGAGCTCTCGTTTGGTTTCCATCGCCATGGCTCCGGGCTCAGGGTCAATGAAAACAGGCGCCCTTAGCTCGCGATAAGCTTCGTAGGGAGCTCCGCTTCTTCATGCGACCAGACCCCTTCGCTGGCCTCCGCTTCAATTATCTCAAGAGCATCCTTTTTTGAATGCGACTCGTCACCGTAGATTAGCTCTTCGAGACGATTGCATACCTCGTGGTGTGGCGTCACGGTGGCCACGTACGTAAGCGATATCCACGAGCAGACCCCCTGGCGTTGGGTCGACCCAGGGTTTCCATCTCCCCTTCAAGAGAACGCGCACGGCAGGGTTGGCTCAATCGGGTCGCGGGTGGTGGACGCACGACGCACAAACCGTGCAAGTTTATGCCTTAATCGTGATAGAACCTCACGTGCCCGGCGGGTATTGGCGCCAGGCCGCCCCATGTGAAGGCAGCGGGGCACGACAGACCAACCTGCCCGGCACTGCGAAGCACTCGGCCGTCGCTGAGGTTATGGAAAGGCCCCTGCACCGCGCAGGTGCCGGGACCTTGCTCCACCGGTCCACAGAAAAAGGGGCCCCGCGCTCGGCGCGGGGCCCCTCCTGTGGCGAAAACGCCCCCAGTCGGCCAGCGGCGTCCTGGTCTCCCA
>NZ_LOJF01000010.1 GCF_001494635.1 Tractidigestivibacter scatoligenes
CGATCTTTCTCTGCTCAGCGCTGTGCATGCGGCTTCCTTCCTGTTCCGATTTGGTCCAGGATTCCCACCGCAGTCCCACAAGTCATTTTTAAGTTTGCATAAACAATACCTATGTTATCATCCTGCAAAGTGGGTCTGGAAGTCGCTCTATCGTGAGTTAATTGATTCGCCTCGACCACCCATCTGGCTGACATTGCACGGCGTGCCCCTTATCCGCACAGGGAAAGGAGGAGGGTTTACATGTTCTTGTCTCCTGCAACATACATGCTGCTTGCAGGCGGATTCTCCGCTGTTGCCCTCATCTCTGCTCCGCGTGCTTTGCTTGCTGATAATGGCGCAGATGCTAGGCGCGGCCATCCCGGCGCGCCAGCACTGACATTCCCCCGCACCGCCACAATAAGCGGCATCTTTGGCCTTCGCCGGGGCAACGATCACAAGGATTCCGCGCCCCAGCGTGTGTCGCTGCCTGCTGCCAAGCAGGCTCCGGTAGGCCATGCCCCCGCAGACGCCCTCGACCTCAGCAAGCTCGACCGCGTGCAGCTGCTCCAGCTCCTGCGTGACGCCATGGAGGAGAACGACCGTCTCCGCGCCCAGACGGCAGAAGCCACTCGTCGCGCGGAAGAGGCCGAGAAGAAGCTCGAGGACCGACGAATCCAGATAGAGGACTCCGAGTCTCTGGCCGAGGCGTCGTTGCGCTTGGCGGGGATCTTTGTTGACGCCCAGCACGCGATTGACCTCTATGGTTACAACGTCGAGCAAAACAAACTCGGGGGGGGGTCTCCCAGCAGGGGCGTAGCGACCTCGGGAGACGCGACGCCAGAAGGCCCGGTGGAGAAAAATGAGCGCGCACGGGAATGATTCCATGCCCGAGCGCGACGGTGCGGGGCGGTTGCAATGAACGCCGCGCAGAGAAGACCACGACTACAAGAGGCAGCTGGGAGCAAGCGTAACCAGGGCGCAAGCCAAGTCCAGCTTCCCACTGTCGACCAGATAGATGAAGAGCTCCAGCGCACCGAGGGCCTGCGGAATAGGCACGGCTTTAGGCGCAACGTAGCATTTGCGCTGGTAGGTGTCTTTGCGGCGTCCGTGCTCCTCTCCACCTTTGTGCTTCCTACTTTCAAAATTTATGGCCAGTCCATGTCACCCACCTTGAACGAGGGCGACATTGTGGCGGCCACCAAGTCCGCCTCGTACAGCCGAGGCGACCTCGTGGCCTTCTCGTACAACAACAAGGTGCTCACCAAGCGCGTGATTGGCTGCCCGGGCGACTGGGTGGACATCGACTCCAACGGCAACGTGAGCATCAACGGCGAGATGATCGACGAGCCCTACCTCCAGGCGGGTGCCAAAAGCCTGGGCCAGTGCGATATCAGCCTGCCCTACCAGGTGCCTGAGGACACGTACTTCGTGATGGGCGACAAGCGCTCCGTTTCGGTGGACTCCCGCCTCACGCAGGTGGGTTGCATTCCGCGGGACCAGATTGTGGGCAAGCTCGCG
Source organism: Tractidigestivibacter scatoligenes (assembly GCF_001494635.1). Taxonomy (GTDB): domain Bacteria; phylum Actinomycetota; class Coriobacteriia; order Coriobacteriales; family Atopobiaceae; genus Tractidigestivibacter; species Tractidigestivibacter scatoligenes. The sequence continues at coordinate 1,498 of NZ_LOJF01000010.1, forward strand.
CTTCGGGTGTGGCCCCTGGGAAGCTTTGGGGTGGTGGGGTCGTTATGAGACATGCGAGTGACCGTGGCCCGTAATCGGCTGCGATGACATTGGGCTGTGTATGGCACGAGAAGGCTACTCATGCTGAGAAAGGAAGGACAATGAAACACCTAAGCAAGAAGCTGACGTCCGTCATTACTGCCGTGCTTGCGGTTGTGATGGCGCTGACGCTGGCACCCACAGCGTACGCGGCAGACTCGACGTACAAGCTGACGCTTACGGGCACCGCGACGGGCCACACCTACGAGGCATACCAGATTTTCACTGGTGACCTTTCGACGAAGGAGGACGGCACCAAGGCCCTCTCCAACGCCAAGTGGGGCGAGGGCGTCACCTACACGGGCACCGAGTCTGCGGCTGACGTGGCGAAGGCCCTGGGCGACGGCACGATGACGATTGCGCAGCTTGAGGAAAAGCTCACGCTCACGAAGCCTGCGAAGACCGTGACCTCCGCGAAGGACTCGACGGTTATCGAGGGCCTTGACGCCGGCTACTATCTGGTGAAGGACAAGGACGGCACCCAGGCCAACACGTCTGACGCCTACACCAAGTTCATCGTCCAGGTTGTGGGCGACACCGAGGCCAAGATCAAGTCCGATGTCCCGACCGTCGTGAAGAAGGTCAAGGACACGAACGAGTCCACCGGCGACACCACCGACTGGCAGGACTCTGCCGACTACAAGATCGGCGCTGATGTGCCGTACCAGATCACCGGCACCATGCCCTCCAACATTGCCGACTACACCACCTACAAGTATGTGTTCACCGATACCATGTCCAAGGGCCTGACCTACACGGCCAAGAACGCCAAGGTCACGATTGGCGACAAGGACGTTACCTCGAGCTTTGCCGAGGTCGTTACCCCCAAGGAGGACGGCTCCACGGTCGTTACCTGGACCTGCAACAACCTCAGGGGCATCGACGGCGTCACGCTCGACAAGGACACCAAGGTCGTCGTGAACTACACCGCTAAGCTGAACGAGAGCGCCGTTCTCGGTTCTGCTGGCAACCCCAACGAGGTTGACCTTACCTACTCCAACAACCCCAATAAGGGTGGCGAGGGCGAGACCGGCAAGACCCCCAAGGACAAGAACATCGTCTTCACCTACAAGACCGTCGTGAACAAGGTCGACCAGGATAAGAAGTCCCTGGCTGGCGCCGCGTTCAAGCTCGAGAAGAAGGTTAAGAAGACCGACGGCACAACCGAGTACAAGACCGTCAAGGAGTTCACCGCCGGCGAGGAGACCAGCTTCGAGTTCAAGGGCCTGGACGACGGCGAGTACAAGCTCACCGAGACCACGACCCCCGCTGGCTACAACACGATTACCCCGATCGAGTTCACCATCAGCGCAGATCACGATACCGAATCCGACAGCCCCACGCTGACCAGCCTTTCCGGCAACGCGACCACGGGCGAGGCTACGTTCACCGCTGACAAAGATGCCGGCTCCCTCACGACCGACGTCGTGAACAAGAAGGGTTCCACGCTTCCCTCCACGGGCGGTATGGGCACCACCGTCCTCTACGTCGCTGGTGCAGCAATCGTTGTTGCTGCGGGCGTTGGCCTGGCCATCCGTCGCAACAAGCGTCGTGACGCATAGTCCTGTTCCTTAGTTCTTCTCATGCCAAGCGGCCGCCCCAGCCACGGGGGGGCGGCCGCGGACGCCGCGAAAGGAGGTGCAGATGGGAAGGTGGCTTAGGACGCACGTACCTGAGGTCCTTCTCAGCTGCGCTCTTATCGTTGGCGTTGGCATGATGCTCTACCCCTCGGTGAGCGACTGGTGGAACTCCATGCACCAGTCGCAAGCCATCGCCACCTATCAGGAGGTGGTGAGCGACAACTCCGCAGAGCGCAACCAGCAGATGTGGGACGAGGCGGTTGCGTACAACCAATCGCTTTCGCACGACGGTAGCCGGTTCACGCTTTCGGACGAGGAGCGCGAGAGGTACGAGCAGACGCTCGACGTGACCGGTACCGGGATCATGGGCTACGTGGAGATCCCCAAGATTAGCGTCTCTCTTCCCATCTACCACGGGACGGACGACACGATTTTGCAGATTGCCATCGGCCACATTCCCGGTTCCTCGCTGCCGGTTGGCGGGGAGGGCACGCACTGCGTGATTTCCGGCCACAGGGGTCTTCCGTCCGCGCGTCTGTTCACGGACATCGACCAGCTCCGCGAGGGTGACGTCTTCATGCTGCACGTTCTGGACAAGACGCTCACCTACCAGGTGGACCAGATTCGCGTGGTCCTGCCCGACGAGCTGGACGATCTGGCAATAGACGACGGGCTGGACCTTTGCACGCTGGTCACGTGCACGCCCTATGGGGTGAACACTCACCGGCTGCTTGTGCGCGGCCACCGCATTCCCAACCAGAGCGCGGCGATTGCGGACGGTGACGCGGTGCAGGTGAGTCCCGCCATCGTGGCGGTGGTGCTCACGGCGCTGGTGCTGCTGGTGGCGCTTTTCGTCCGGGCGGTGCGAAGGCGCGCGGACGGCTCGGGTGGAGGTCCGGGCAGTGGTCCGAGCAGAGGCACGGGCGGCACGCGGCACCGAGGCGCACCACGCGGGCGAGCATCAAAGGTTGTAGTAGGTACGAGAGAGGGAGCACAGTCGTGACACGCAGAGAGACAAAGCCGTTTGGCTCCGCAGGGCGAGTCCTCGTGGCTGTGGCGGTCCTTCTCGCAGCGGTGCTTGCCGCCGTGCCCGCGACCGCCCGCGCACAGGTGGGCATTGCGCGCGGCACAGTCTGCTCGCTTGAGGTTGAGAAGTGCCCAGCCGAGGGGCAGGGCTTCCACCTTGCGCTTGTGGCGCGGATGGACGCGGCAGGCAAGCTCACGGCGGTGCCGGCCCTTGAGGATGCGGTGACGGAGACCGGAATCGACCCGGCAACCTTTAGCGAGGCGACCGACGCCCAGACCCTCTCAGCCGCGGCGTCCAGCTACCTGGGCTACGTTGCTTCTGGCAAGGGATCCTTTGACGAGAAGGACGCCACGGTCGCTGGCGGCAAGGCAAGCTTTGCCGGACTCGAGCCTGGCATGTACCTTCTCACCGCAGACCCTGCAACCGTGGGCGGCTCAACCTACACCGCCCTTCCCAACCTGGTGATTGTGTCGCGCGTAGACGGCAGCACGTATGCCACGGACTGCCAGGTGGAGGCAAAGTTCGAGGTTCGCCCGGCAGAGACGCAGCACAACCGCGTGACCAAGCTCTGGCAGGGTGACAGCGCTTCCACGCGTCCTCAGTCCGTGCAGGTTGCCATCTACAACGGAGACCAGCTCTACCAAGAGGTCACGCTCGACGCCTCGAACAACTGGACGTTTGCCTGGGACGGTGAGGGCAACTGGTCCGTGCGCGAGAAGGACGTGCCCGCCGGTTATACGTGCTCGGTCCTCATGACGCGCGGAGACTCGGAGTCTGGCCAGGACGGCATGGACTTCACGCTCACCAACACCGCGCCCACTGGCAAGCACGAGAACCCCCGCACGCCTGGCTCCATCTCCAACACGGGCGACCCCACCTCGCCTGTGGTGCCGGCGGCGCTTCTCTGCGCTGGTGGCGTACTGGTTCTTCTCGGCCTTGCGGGACGTCGCAGGGAGGAGGGCCGCGCGTGAGCGATGCTCGCCTGACATCACGCGAGAAGCGCGGCGGTGCTGCCGGCGCGGCGTCGCGTCGCTGGCGGTTTGCGCTGGTTGCGGGCGCAGCACTCGTGGCCTGCGGGCTTCTCGTCTGGTGGCAGGGCATGCAGCGCGCGACGGCTCAGGCTAGCGAGGGAAGTGCGCTCTGCCAGGCGGTGCTGGCAGACCTTGATGCCACGGTGCCTGCCTCTGGGCCCGCGGCAGAGGAGGACCCGGCGGCCCTTCCTGTGGCGCAGCTCGAGGGCGTCGACGTGGTGGGCCGGCTTGTCTGCAAGGACGCGTTGCTCGACCTTCCCGTGGCGACGCTGGGTGAGGACGCGAGCCTTGTCCCCGCGCTTGAAGAGGGCAATGACGGCGAGCTTGTGGTGCGCGTGCCCGCATGGCTTGCGCGCGAGGCCGGCCTGGACGCGCTGAAGGCGGGCGACAGGCTTGTGTTTGTGCAGGTGAACGGTGCGCGGAGAACCTTCTCCGTTGCGGATGCAGGTACGACGAGCGCGGACTTTAACGACAACTTTGACCTTCTCGTCTACACCGAGGGGTCGTTTGGCGAGAAGACCTGGGTGGGTTGCTCGCAGTCCTCCTAGCAGGAGGCTTGCGAGCAGCGTACGCGGATCGAGACGACGATTCGAGGAAACGATGAACCGACTCTTCGAAAAAGCAAGCAGGATGCTCAAGGACAACCGCCGGAGGCATGGCCTTCTCGGCTTGGCGGCTGTGGTTGGCGCGGCGGTGGCCGTGGTGTGCACAGTGCTGCTCATGTACCCGGCGCACGCGCTTACGGGCGGCGACGCGCTGAGGAACGCGATCAACGACGACTCGGCCGTGTTCTGGCGCCCGGCGGGCGCAGACGACGACGCCTGGAGCAAGACGGACGGCGGCAGCGCAGTGGACGCCGATGCCGAGCTACGCCTTCGTGTGGCGTTCACGCTTCCTGCGGGTACGCTGGCCAACGGGACCACGCTGCAGTACAAGGTGCCGTCTTCGGTTCATCCGGACACGTCTACCGGCGCGATTAAGGGCGAGGTCTATGCCAGCCCCACGGTTGGGGACCCGTCGAGGAACGGCGCGAACGCCATCGGCACGTACAGCCTGGACGGCGACGTGCTCACGCTGACCTTCAACGACGACGTTGGGACGGCGAATGCGGGTAGCGCTCAGGGCGATGGGGCGAGCGACGCTTCGGCCGACGCTGGCGAGAAGACCGCGAGCGCGCTGAACGGCTACGTGGACCTTGACCTTGGCTTTGACCAGCTGACCTGCGACGACAGCGGTCTTGCGAGCATCGAGCTGAACGATTCCGTGAGTCTCAAGGTTGCGAAGGCGGCGGAGGAAGAGGCGTCTGCTCAGAGCGCGGATGACAGCGCTGCGACGGCGACCGTCGAGGCCACGACTGACGACGAGCAGGACTCGGCCGGTGTTGAGGCAATGTCTCTGATGGCTGCGGCACCCTCGGCCACCCTTGCAGACGCCAATGGGACGGGCGTGGACCTCACGCAGTACCTCAAGACGGTGACGGTCTCGAAGCAGCAGGGCAACAAGATGGTGCCTGCGACCGAGTTCAATGATGGCGATCAGGTGGAAACCTACATTAGCTACAAAATTCCGGCGAATGTTATCACCGCCACCAATCGTACGGCTAGGTATCAGATACCTAAGGGGCTTAAACCCAATCAGGAGCTTTCTGGCAAGATTACGAGGAATGGTGAGGAGATCGGCGACTACACCATCTCAACGAGCGGCCTCGTTACGCTTACTTTTTACGACAAAGTGGTCGAGGATGGCGGAGCAATTACCGGTGACGTTACCTTTGATGGCGTTGTGAGCAACAGCAGCACGACTGAAGACCTTCCCATCAACTTTGGAAACAACTCCGGGCAGATTACCATCAAGAAGAAGCAGGGCGGCGGCGGCAACGAGGACACCAACCACGATGTGAAAGTCAGCAAGACTTCTTCTCCGAGTGATGATAACAAGACCATCAACTACTCCGTAACCATCTCTTCCGATAAGGGCACGTCTGGTCCGGTGAGCTTCACGGACTATCTGAACAAGTACTATAAGAACAATGCCAATCCTGCCTATCAGCGGGGTTCCCTCCAGCTGGTAAAGATCTCTAGCAGCGGCAGGGAGACGCTTACTCCATCTTCTTATGGCCTTTCGTGGAATGACAACGGTACAAATGGCCCGACCTTCTCGCTCGGCACTCTGCCGCAGCTGAAGGCGGGTGAGAGCTATGTGCTCACGTATACGGTAGACGTGAATGCCACAGATTCATCAGCCATGGTCAGCAATAACGCAAATGCCTCCTCTGGCAACAACAGCGGCAGTGATGATGACCACGTGGAATTCAAGCAGGACGTATCCAAGACAGGCACGTATTACAAGGATAGTAACTCCATCATTTGGAGGCTTGAGATTAACCCCACTGGAAAGAAGGATATCTCGAACTGGCTTGTGACCGATGCCATGCCAGGTGGCACAAAGATGTCGCAGTACAGGGTCTTTAGCTCTGATGGTCAGGTTGACCACACGTTTACGAGCGATAATGACTCCAGCTTCAATGAGAGCAATCTCTATTTCAACTTCTCGAGCCTAGGCCTTACTGGTGACCAGAAGACTAAGACCTATTACATCGACATCTACACAGACGCTCCCGCAAGCGATAACACCAGTTTCGCGAATACGGCAACAACGTGGACTAATAGCGGGAAGGTTGAATCTACGGGAACCGTTGATGTCGAGCACCGCACTACCAACATCTCAAAGACCCATGTCTCCGACGTGGCGGACGCGACCAAGGCGAAGGGAATCCGTAAAGAGACCTGGTCTTCAGATGCCACTCTTCCGGAGGGCAACCTCTCTGGGATGACGTATACGTATACAGATAACATCAAGAATGCTACGGACGGAAACGGTACAGACCTTGGCCCTGACAGCCACTATGCGATTGCGGCTGATCTTGATGCGGCGCTCAAGGGCAACGATGGGCTCCGTGTAAACCTCAACTCCTATGACAAGTATCGCTATGTCGGCAATGGCACAGGATACTATGACGATTACTACAGATACCACGATAAGCAGGACGTCTTCTTTACGGTGACCTACTACGACGGCCTTAACTGCACTGGCAATACGGTTGATGCTAGCAATACCACCATACCTGTGAAGAGTTTCAAGGTACAGGTGAAAATCGCAGATGGAATTACGTTTAGCGCTACGAACATGAAGATTGGTGCGTATCCAACGTACATGGACACCACCAAGGTCAAAGAGGGCGAGTCCATTAACGCCAAGAATAAGGGTGAGATTGATAACAAGGAGTCCGAGCCGCAAGTCACCTACACCAGGCCGCATCGCATCCTGAAGTCGGTCAAAACCGGCAATAACAAGGCGGCGAGCGGCAACAAGTCCTTTAAGCTTAGCGAGATTAAGGATGGCAAGCTCACCTATCGCATCAACCTTGCAACCGATCCCTCTGATGACAACACGACGATCACCGTTACTGACACGCTCCCGAAGGGCATGACGTATGTCGACGATTCGATAAGAGCGGCGTTTTTCAAAGACGAGTACTACGAGGACACCACTAACAATGCTGGCGTGGATCTTGGCAAGGGCAAGGCAAACGCGCCCCAGCTAACTACAAGTACCACGGAGGATGGGGGGACTCTTCTCACCATTACAATCCCCAACTTCCACTATGACTCCAATCCCGAGAAGCAAACGATTGCCCTGTACTACGACGTGTCGATTAAGTCGGACCCTTCTTGGAACAACGGCTCGACCACGAAGACCTACTCCAATACTGCCAAGTGGGGGGAGAGCTCCTCTACTCAAAACACCACGGTGAACCGTGACGAAGAGGCTTTCTCTAAGAGCGGAGAGCAGGTCTATGACAGCGATGGTAACCCAACGAATGATTTGAGCTATTACATCGAGATCAATCCGACGGCTACCGACCTCGACCCCAACTCCAACAGCCTTACGCTAACCGATACCTTCAATTCCAATGGTATTGAGTGCTCTCTGGATCCGTCGTCGGTCAGGCTCTATGCCTATGACTACTCGCAGCCTCATCATTACGATCCAAACCGTGAGGTCGATGGGGAAAAATACTCGGTTAAGTACGATAGCAAGGCACATACGATTACGGCGCAAGTGCCTGATGGAATGGCGTGTGTTCTCGTCTATAAGTACTCGCTGAGCTCTTTTGCTAATGGCGCATGGGTCACCAATGAGGCTTCTCTCAACGGGCAGAGTTCTGAATCTAAGGGCCTTAGCTTGATTAAGGCATCTTCTTCCGCGCATGCCAACAAGGCACGTCTCGTTATTTACAAGGTGGATGCGGATAACTTCCACAAGCAGCTCAAGGGTGCCAAATTCAAGCTCTACCAGTGGGACAATTCGCAGCAGGCATGGGTGGAGAAGTATACCAATAGAGACCTTGTCACCGATGACAATGGTGCTATCACCTACGATCTTGAGGAGGACGCAGACTCACTCGATTCTGATGTTCTCTATAAACTGGTGGAGGTTGCGGCTCCTGCCGGGTATTCTGGGAACTCCGTTGTGCGTTACTTCATCATCAAGAATGTGAAGGAAAGCGATTCTGATGACAGCGCATTCTCGAAGGCAAATGCAGGCAATGCAAAGGACGACAGCGGCAACTATCTTGGCCTGCAAACCTCGAGCGTCGAGTTCTTTGATAACAATGTAATAAGCTCAATGTACGTGCCAAATGAGTACACGAGCCTCACCGTGAAGAAGAGCTGGGCAGACGAGAAGGGCTACTCGACTTCTGCTCCTATTGGGTCTTTTGTGAAGCTCACACTTAACCGTACGACGGACTACTCTGCAAGCGTAAAGGTAATAGGCGAGGGTAGCAATGGGGGCAATGCGAATCCCTCGGTGAGCCTCCTCCAAGGCAACGGTGTGAGTGACGGCACCGTCAAGGTTAAGAACGGTTCGGACTTCTCGTTTAATGTTGGATATGGATGGAACCAGTCTTTCAGTGTATATGTGAATGATAAGAAATACGGGGACTTTACTGCACCAACATCAGTAACGGTGGAAGGCAAGTACATCTCCGGTGCCACGACCATTGAGGTCAAGATGAATAACTGGGATCTCCCGACGCTTACTGCCAATTCGGACAAGCCATGGACGGCCCCGCCGGAGGGAAGCAGCTCGACGGCGGAAACTGTGGTGCTTTCCGATTCCAATAATTGGACCAACAGCTGGGACAATCTTCCCAAGACTGATGACAAGGGCAATACCTACAACTACACGGTGACGGAGGTCAGCTACACCGTGAACGGTACCGAATACACCCCTGGTACCGGATCCTACGACGTGTCGTACACCAACAACAACGGCATCCAGACCGGTACCATCACGGTGACCAACTCCGAGAAGAAGAACCAGGGCTACGAGCTGCCCTCGACGGGTGGCACGCCGAGTCCGCTGCCGTGGGTTGGCGGAACGCTTGCGGCGCTGGCCGGCGTCCTTCTCGTCCGCAGGATGCGTCCGCGCAAGAGCTAGCCGCGGCATCTGCGAACTGCTTTACTGCCCCGCCTCCTTGTGAGGCGGGGCTTTTCTCTCGCCATGTGTCGGCTCTTCCTGGCAAGAACAGCGCGTCCCTCTCTGCAAAGATACGCCTTCCGGCGAGAAAACGGCGCCTGAACAGGGGTTTCCGACGGGATTACGTACGAGATGGGGCCTCCGGCGTCAGAATGACGCCGGAGGGCGACTTCCGTACGCGATGGCTGCAAAAAACGTGCATTCCGGCATCGGCGGACGGTGGGCGTCTTTCAGGTTCGCCGGACCATTGGGTCAGAAGTGTGGTGCCCGGGGCGGTGCCGTTCGACGCTACGAGGGGCGGGTACCTTCTCGTCATTGGCCGGCGGTCGTGCCCCATTTGGGGTGAACACGGTAGTCCAGCTGCCGACCGTTCTGGAGGTGAGCACGATGATCCTCTTCTTGATCGTTGTTGTCCTGCTGGTGGCTCTTGCAGTGAGACTGTTCCGTGGACTCTTCTGTGGAGGTTTTGGCTGGGGTCGCCCCGTGTGGGGAGGTGGCTGGTTTGACCGACCCAGCATGTGGGGTTGCTGGGGCCGCGGCTGGGGCTGGGGTGGGCCCGTCCCGCGCGATGGCGGCATGAGGCCTGGCCCCGGCGGCCCTGGTCCCGATGGTCGCGGCGGCTTTGGCAGACCTCGCGATGCCGGTGGCCCTGGCGGAAGAGGCGGCGGCCCGCGCTAGAGTCGGCGGTGGTTCTCGCTGGGAAGCGACTCTCCTATGCGAGAGCGCGGTGCCCCTCTCTGCAAAAATGCGCCTTCCGGCGAGAAAAGGGCGCCTGAACAGGGGCTTCCGACGGGATTCCGTACGAGATGAGCCCTCCGGCGTCAAAACGGCGCCGGAGGGAGAGCTTTGGAAGAAATACCTGAGAAAACGTACCTTCTGGCGTCAGCCAACGGGGGACCCGCCGGTGCTCCGGGCGCCCTCGCGACTAGATTCGTCGCACGCCCTCCCAGATCCACATGATGACCGGCGCAGGAACGATCTTGTCGGCAATCCTCATGAGGAATCCCGTCACGCAGCATGTGGCGATGGGATAGTTTACGGCGTTCACCAGCATCGACCAGCGCACCACCCGCCGCGCGCCCAGCACGGGGAAGGGATGACGCACCGTCTGGCCGTTGGCCGTCTGGCGTGCGACGTCGATGAACTCGGTCTTCACCCACAGCGGGCACACCGCCGTCACAAAGATGCCGCGACCGCGCAGCTCAAAGCGGAGCGCCCGCGTGTAGCTGCGGACAAACGCCTTGCTCGCCGCATACACGTTAAGTCCGGGCAGTGGCTGGAAGGACGCGCTGGACGCAATCTGGATGATGCGTCCGCCGCGCTCCATGTGCGCAAGAGCTACCTGCGTCACGTCGACAAGCGCGCGGCAGTTGAGGTTGACCATCGTGTCGACCTCCTCGCAGGTCATGTCAGCGTAGGTGCCAAACTTCCCCAGGCCGGCCGCATTGACGAGAAGGCCCACGGAGAACTTCTCGCCACGCGCCTTGTCCTGCGATGCCGCCTCGTCGAGAAGCCCCTTAAGCTGCGTAATCGAGGCCTTGTCTGTAAGGTCGAGAGGAACTGGCCGCACAGGGGTCGAGAGCTCGGCCGCCAGCTCTTCCAGGCGCTCGCGCCTGCGGGCCACGGCCCAGATCTGGTCGTAGCCGCCGTGGTCGCTTGCCCAGCGTGCGTACTCGCGCCCCAGCCCGCTCGACGCACCGGTAATCAACGCTATGTGCATGACACCGCCTCTCTATGAGACAAAGGGAAACTCCCTTTGTCTCATGCGAGCTTCGAGATCACCTTTGCCGCGTCTTCATCGTACAGCGCTGACCTCTCCGCGATTCGTGCAGGTGCAATCACGCTGCCAAGGTTGAGCTGCACGTAGCGCGCGTTGCGGTTCTCAGCCACCTGCCGCCAGAAGGGGTACTTGATAATGCCCGGGGTGTTTGCGCCAACACCAATCTCCAGGTAGAGCACCTTGTCATGAGCGTGCTTGCGCACGAAGGCGTCGTAGCGGCGCGCGGCGGAGTGCCAGCCGTCATCCTCCACAAAGCGACCATCGATCCTGAGGTTCATGGTTATGGGCTCGCCACATACGGGACAGTGCGGAACCAGCTTGGTGGGGATACGAAGGTCCTTCTCGGCCTCAACCATCTGGCGCACGGCGTCGTAGTTGTCGTACGTGCGACTATGGCAGGGGACCGAGCACTGGAAGAGCCCGTAGTCGCCCTGCGTGTAGAAGAGTCGCTGCTTGTTGAAGCCGGCACGCTGGAACTGGTGGTCCACGTTGGTGGTGAGAACAAAGTAATCCCGGCCATTCACAATGCGCCGCAGGTCAAGATATGCGTTGCCCACCGGCCCGGCGTAGCGCTCGTTCCAGATGACGCGAGTCCACCACGCCCACAGCTCCTCCGGCGAGTCGTACGGGTAGAAGCCGCCGGAGTACTCGTCGTGGAAGCCGTAGCGCTGGGCAAAGTCTCCGTAGAGGCGCTCGAAGCGCTCCCCGGTGTAGGCAAACTCAGGCCCGCATGCCGCCGAGAGGCCCGCGCCAGCGCCTATGAGCACGGCGTCGCTCTGGTCTAGCCACGTGGCGATTTGCTCAGCGGCTTGCGAGGAGGTTTCGATAGATGTGCTCATCCACTGGTTTGAAGACATTGAAGATCACCTTCATCTGTGGTCGGTTGGGCTGTTCGAGCCTAAAGGCGCGCACTGTGTCGATTGCCACCTGCGCCGCCTCGCGGTTGGGATAGCGGAACTCGCCGGTCGAGATGCAACAAAAGGCGACGCTGTGCAGGTTGTGCGCGGCGGCAAGCTCCAGGCAGGAGCGGTAGCAGCTGGCGAGAAGCTCGCGGTCGTGCGCGGAGGGGATGCCCGTGGGGACGATGGGCCCCACGGTATGGAGCACGTGCGCTGCAGGCAGGTTAAAGCCAGACGTAAGCTTGGCCGAGCCCGTTGGCTCCTCGTGGCCCTGCTCGTTCATGATGCGCTTGCAGGCAAGACGCAGCTGGATGCCAGCGTAGGTGTGGATGGCATTGTCGATGCAGCGGTGGTTGGGGACAAAGCAGCCGAGCATCTGGCTGTTTGCAGCGTTAACGATGGCATCCGCGTCAAGCGTGGTGATGTCGCCGCGCCACACAGCGATGCCGTCAGCGTTGAAGGGGAGGTCTGAGACGTGCGAGATACCCCGCTCCGCCAGGCGTTCCTCGAGGTAGGCGTCTTGGATGGCGAGAAACTCCTCGCTTGCGGGTTCCGGCATGCGCACGTTCATGAGGGCGCGCAGCAGGTGGCGACGGTCATCGTGCGAGGGCGGCATGGCGATGGGGCTACCGATGGCGTATGCGCATGCAGGGTCTCCTAGCAGTGCTTTTATCAGGTATTCAAGCCGTTCGTCCTGCGTCATGCATGCCTCCCTTGTTGGGTGGACGCTGTTGCCGCCCGTCGTGTGTACTGGCTCCAGTGTGGCTCGTTGGCTCCAAAGAGGGAAGTACGCACTAATAAGTAGGCTGGTTACTGCGAGGGAACTGCTGGCGCGGACGTCACGCTGCATGAAAGTGCTCTATCGAACAGATAATTTGGACTCCGTGCATGAAAACGCTCTATCGAACGGTGTGTATCTGGTACCTTCATCAAATATGCAACTAAACATGCGCTAATGTGCATTTCCTATTAAAAATCTGCATAATCTCGTATATGTAGTTTATTATTTGATGCTAACAGATTCGAAGCACTGTTCGATAGAGCGTTTTCATGCAACGCACGCGCTTTCCTTGTTCGATAGGGCTTTTTGTGCAGAGTCCAGAAAGCAACTCCTGCTACTCTGGAAGCTAAAGATGAGAATCATCGAAACAATTCATCGTGTGTACCCGTGCGCTGCGTGAGGGTTATGCTATCGAAAGTCCTCCAGATAAGTAGTCAGTCTCCTGCGTTGCATACTGTCTAGCAGTAGAAACGCACTTCGCCAAAGTACTCTTCCCACATAGCGATGATTTCCTCGCTCCTTGCCTCCACGATACGCATGATATTTCGCAGAGTTTTGGGCGGTATTTTGGAGTTGTTGTTCGCGAGATAGGTCTTTCCGGATGCGGTAATCCAAATCTTGGTCGCGTTTTTCGTTGGCGCTCCCTCCGAGACGTGAACATGTATGGGTTCGAGCGGATCGCTTTCGTTCGTCCAGAAATAGACCCAGTAGGGGCCAATCCTAAAAACCTGAGGCATTCTCAAAGCCTCCGTTTGCAGCGAATTCAAGGATAAGGTTAGAAGTGGAACGAACTATGTCCTTGAGGTATCTAAGCTCCTCCTCGGAAAAGCCGTTGTTGTCTTCCCAGGTGCCATCGGGGAGCCAACATGTCACATGGTGGAATCCATCTCGAGCGTCCGGCTTCTCGATATATACCTTTACGCGGCCATCTTTGCCCATGTCGGAATGAACAATCTCGGTATCATCATTGAGCGTCATGAATGGATACATCATTTGAAATCACCCCCTGGCAGGCGAGCAAGCTGGTGGAATGCACCACGATCTCTGACTGAATGATATCAAGACCCGAGCTTGCAAGTCTCGTCTAGGGTGGAGTATCGCTGCAAGCACGAAAAGCCCCGCCGGAACGCGGTTCCGGCGGGGTCATCGGGCAACAAAGCCAAGTTCACGCACCTGCGCGACTAGTCCTCGTCCTTCGAGAGCCAGGAGAACATGGAGCGCACGCGCTCGCCGGTGGTCTCGATGGGGTGCGTGTTGATCTTCTCGCGCTCCTCGAGCAGCTTCTTGTGGCCGTTGTTGCAGTCGTCAACGAACTCCTGGGCAAACGAGCCGTCCTGGATGCGCTTGAGGATGTACTTCATGGCCTCGCGCGACTTGTCGTTGATGACCAGCGGACCGGCGTAGTACTCGCCGTACTCGGCCGTGTTGGAGATGGAGTAGTTCATGAAGTGGATGCCCTTCTCGTACATGAGGTCCACGATCATCTTCATCTCGTGATAGCACTCGAAGTAGGCAAGCTCCTCGGGATATCCTGCCTCGGTGAGGGTCTCGAAGCCGGCCTTGACCAGCTCGACCAGGCCGCCGCAGAGAACTGCCTGCTCACCAAAGAGGTCCTCCTCGGTCTCCTCGGCGAAGGTCGCCTTGATGAGGCCGGAGCGGGCGCCGCCCAGCGCCCACGCGTAGGACATGGCCAGCGGCCACGCGTCGCCGGTGGCATCGGTCTCAACGCAGACCAGGTCAGGCACGCCGGAGCCCTCGGTGTACTGACGGCGCACGATGTGGCCCGGGCCCTTGGGGGCAACCATGATCACGTTGACGCCCTCGGGAGCCTTGATGTAGCCGTAGTGGATGTTGAAGCCGTGGGCAAAGGCCAGGGTGTTGCCCGGCTCGAGGTTGGGCTCGATGAACTCCTTGTAGACCGCCGGCTGGGTCTCGTCGGGGGTCAGGATCATCACGACGTCGGCCTCCTTGGCGGCCGTCGCCATGTCCGTCACCTTGAGGCCGTGCTCGCGGGCCTTTTCGGCAGACTTGGAGCCCTCACGAAGGCCAACGCGCACGTCGACGCCGGAATCCATGAGGTTCAGCGCGTGGGCATGGCCCTGGGAGCCATAGCCGATGATGGCGACCTTCTTGCCCTGGATGATCGAGGGGTCGCAGTCCTTCTCGTAGTAGATGGTGACGGCCATGTCGTACTTCCTTTCGTTTGTGCCGTTTCCTTCTATGTTCATCCGCCGGACGGCGGGTGTAACCGTGTTCGTGGGGCCGGGTACGTGCGCCGGCCCGCGGGGTGCTACTGGTCGTGCCCGCGCGACATCGCGATCTTGCCGGTGCGCGTGAGCTGGCGAATGCCGTAGCTGCGGAAGAGGTCCTCAAGCGCGTCGAGCTTGCTCTCGGTGCCGGTTGCCTCCACCGTGAGCGTGTTCTTGCCCACGTCCACGATGTTGGCGCGGAAGACGCCGGCGATCTCGATGATCTCGTGGCGGCGCTCCGGCGTGCACTGCACCTTGAAGAGCACCAGCTCGCGCTCGATGGCGTCGTCCTCGGTGAGGTCAGAGATCTTGAAGACCGAGACGAGCTTGTGCAGCTGCTTGGTGATCTGCTCGAAGCCCACGTCGTCGGCCTCGACGATGATGGTCATGCGCGAGAGGTTCTGGTCCTCGGTGGGCGCCACGGTGAGCGAGCCAATGTTGAACCCGCGACGGCTGATCATGCCGGTGACGCGCGAGAGCACGCCCGGCTTGTTCTCGACCAGCACGGAGAGGATGTGCTTCATCATTCGTCACCGTCCTTCTCGCCGCCCGCGGTGGCGGGGCGTCCGTCCTTGCCAAAGCCCTTGCCCGAGACGCGTACGCCGCCAAGCGTCACGTCCAGCGCGCCGATAATGTCGTCGATGGGCGCGCCAGGAGCCACCATGGGGTAGACCGTTTGGTCCGTGGGGATGACGACGTCCAGGAGGTACGGCTCCTTGGAGGCGAGCATCTCGTCAAGCGCGTCCTCGACCTCCTCGGGGCGAGAGATGCGCCGGCCGCGCCAGCCGTAGGCGTCTGCCAGCTTCACAAAGTCCGGCACGTCGGGCAGCTTGGTGAACGAGTAGCGCTCGTGGTAGAAGAGCTTCTGCCACTGGTAGACCATGCCCAGGGCGCTGTTGTCGATGATCAGCACCTTGACGGGCACGTTCTCCTGGATGGCGGTGGCCATTTCCTGCACGTTCATCTGGAACGAGCCGTCGCCGGCAATGCAGACCACCTCGTCGTCGGGGCAGCCAATCTTGGCGCCAATGGCGGCGGGGAAGCCAAAGCCCATGGTGCCGGCGCCACCGGACGAGAGGAACGTGCGTGCGTGCTCGCGGCGGATGTTCTGGTGCGCCCACATCTGGTGCTGTCCCACCTCGGTGGTGACGATGGAGGCATCGGGGTCGAGCTTGTCGGAGAGCATCGAGAGCACGACTTCGGGCGCGATCTTGTCCGGGTAGTCCACGCTGCTGGCAAAGTCGTCGGTGTAGAACGGCCAGCGCTCGCGCCACGAGCAGACCTCGGCAAACCAGCCGTCGTCCACGGGCTTGGCGCCCTCCTTGTGCAGGCGCTCGTTGAGCGAGGCGAGAACCACCTTGGCGTCGCCCACGATGGGCACCGTGGGGTTCACGATCTTGCCTATCTCGGCCGGGTCGATGTCGATGTGGATGACCTGGGCGTGCGGGGCAAACTCAGAGACCTTGCCGGTCACGCGGTCCGAGAAGCGCGCGCCGACGGCGATGAGCAGGTCGCACTCCATAACGGCCATGTTTGCGTACTTTGAGCCGTGCATGCCCACGGGCCCCAGGTTGTGCTTGTTCGAGCAGGGCATGGCACCCTTGCCCATAAGCGAGGTCACCACGGGGATGTCCATGGTCTCGGAGAGCTCGACCAGCTCCTGGCAGGCGTGGCTGGTCACGATGCCGCCGCCGGCGTAGATGAGCGGGCGCTTGGCCTTCATGATGAGCTGCGCGGCCTGCTTGACCTGCCGCGCGTTGCCGCGGTAGGTGGGCTTGTAGCTAGCGATGCTAATGGAGTCCGGGTAGTGGAAGACCATCTGCGCGCCGGAGAGGTCGCTGGGGATGTCGATGAGGACGGGGCCCGGGCGGCCGGTGGAGGCTATGTAGAACGCCTCGCGGAAGGTGCGCGTGAGGTCGTCGGTGGACTGCAGCAGGAACGAGTGCTTCACGATGGGCATGGTGATGCCCACGATGTCCGACTCCTGGAACGAGTCGGTGCCAATGACGCCGCGCGTGACCTGGCCGGTGATGACCACCAGGGGCACGGAGTCCATGTATGCGGTCATGATGCCCGTCACGGTGTTGGTGGCGCCGGGGCCAGAGGTGACGAGAACAACGCCCACCTTGCCCGTGGCGCGGGCATAGCCGTCGGCCATGTGGGTTGCGCCCTGCTCGTGCCTGGCCAGCACGTGGTGGATGCGCTTGGAGTCATAGAGCGCGTCGTAGATCTTGATTGCCTGGCCGCCGGGGTAGCCAAAGATCGTGTCGACGCCCTCGCACTCCAGGCTTGCGATGATCGCCTTGGCTCCGGTCATGGTCTTGCCCTCGTACTCCGAGTGGGAGCCCATGCCAAAGGGCTTGCCCTCGATGGCCGTCTGCTTGCGGGCGAGCTTCTCGGCGACGGACGCCGCGTGGCTGTCGGTGTTCGTCATGACAGGTATGCCCCCTTGTCTGCGCTGGTCACGAGCTTGGCGTAACGGGAGAGGACGCCCGTGGTGTACTTGGGCGCGGGCGGCTTCCAGGCGGCGCGGCGGCGCGCCAGCTCGTCCTCGTCGACGAGCAGGTCGAGCCTACCGGCCTCGATGTCGATGGAGATCTGGTCGCCCTCGTGCACCAGGGCGATGGGTCCGCCGGCTGCGGCCTCGGGGCTCACGTGGCCGACGCAGGGGCCCTTGCTCGCGCCTGAGAAGCGGCCGTCGGTGATGAGCGCGACGGACTTTGCCAGGCCCATGCCGCAGATGGCGGAGGTGGGGGTGAGCATCTCGCGCATGCCGGGACCGCCGGCGGGGCCCTCGTAGCGAATCACCACGACGTCGCCGGGGTTGATCTTGCCGCCAAAGATTGCCTCGCAGGCCGCCTCCTCGGAGTCGAAGACGCGCGCGGGGCCGGTGTGCTTGTACATGCTGGGGTCGACGGCGCTCTTCTTGACCACGCCGCAGTCGGGCGCGAGGGTGCCGCGCATGACCTTGAGGCCGCCGTCGGGGGAGTACGGGTTGTCGATGTGGCGCACCACCGTGCCGTCGACGGGCGGGCACTGCTCGACCCACTCGGCCATGGTGCCGTGGCAGGTGTTGGCCGTGAGGTCAAGGTGCCCGGAGCGGCCCAGCTCGCCGATGATAGCAGAGACGCCGCCTACGTCGTTCAGGTCCTGGATGTGGAGCGGGCCTGCGGGTGCCAGACGCACGATGTTGGGCGTGGCCGAGCAGGCCTTGTCCCAGTCGTCCATGGTCACGGGGCAGCCGGCTGCATGCGCGATGGCCGTGAGGTGCAGCATGGTGTTGGTCGAGCCACCAAAGGCCTGGTCAAGCGCCATGCCGTTGCGCACGGCGCGGGCGTCGATAATCTGGCGGGCAGTAATGCCCTTCTCGAGCAGCTCCATGACCTTCATGCCGGCGTGCTTTGCCAGGCGGATGCGCTCGGAGTAGACGGCGGGGATGGTGCCGTTGCCGGGAAGCGCGATGCCCAGGGCCTCGGCCAGGCAGCAGATGGAGTTGGCGGTGAACATACCCGAGCAGCTGCCGCAGGTGGGGCAGGCGGTGTTCTCGAGCCAGTGCATCTCGTCCTCGGTCATGGTGCCGGCGGTCACCTGGCCCACGGCGTCAAAGAGGCTGTTGAGGTCGGTCTCCTCGCCGTGGCGGCCGCGGCCTGCGAGCATGGGGCCGCCGGAGACCAGCACGGTGGGGATGTCCAGGCGGCACGCGGCGATGAGCATGCCGGGGACGATCTTGTCGCAGCTGGGGATGAGGACCATGGCGTCAAACTGGTGGCCCTGGATGGCGCACTCGACAGAGTCTGCAATTACCTCTCGACTGGTGAGCGAGAAGCGCATGCCCTCGTGGTTCATGGCGATGCCGTCGCAGACGCCGATGGTGTTTACCTGCAGCGGAGTGCCGCCGGCCATGCGGACGCCGGCCTTAACGGCCTCGGCGATCTTGTCCAAGTGGGTGTGGCCGGGAATGACCTCGTTCTGGGACGAGACAACCGCTACAAGCGGACGCTCGAGTTCCTCGTCGGTAAGGCCGTCGGCCTTGAGCAGGCTTCTGTGTGGAGCGCGGGCCAAGCCCCGCTTGATGGCATCGCTTCGAAGTTCCATGGTCACCTCTCGCTTCCTGCGCAACCTTTCTTGTGCGAGAAATGCGACTTCAGGTGAGACGTGGTGCGTTCTCCCGATACCCTTCACGGTGGGCTCCGGCCCGAGGTAGTTGCGCTGCTGCCTGCGTGGGGGGTGGCCCAGAGGCGGCGCGCGTTCGCCCGAGCAGCTCGAGGGAATGTTCCTTGCCAACCACCGCGGGTTCTCATCTCGCCCGCTTGCTGTGGGATGGCGTGGCAAGTACTCGCCCTGTCATCGCATTTGCTCTGAAACTGTGCGGACGATTCTACGCTACGTACTGGTGATGTGCTGTAACGAGGAAGTAAATTCCACAGATGACGAGGTGATTTACGTGCCGGCGCCGGGCGTTGCGATGTTCTCCTCACCTGTCCTTGCGTTTCTCTTCCCGACGGCGTGGCGCGTTGTTACCGGCCCGTTGAACTTCTCAGCAGTCAACTGGGCGAACGTAAGTGGGTCTGGTCGAGCCGGTAACAACAGGTGGCAGAGCCATTGGCCGAGCAGCGCGCTTGTTACCGGCTCGTCGCGTGGTTGCTGAATATCTGCAGTTGTGAGCTGCGAGAGGCTCCCAGCCGGTAACAATGCTTGGCCGCGTTCGCATGACCAGCGCCACGCAATCCGAATAGCGGAAATCCCGATTGGTTAATGTGCTCTAAACAATCGGGATTTACAGGCGGCATAAAGTCGCGCCTCTCGCCTGGGTCCGGCCGGCACATGCGGCGGTATACTTGTCTGAACAAGTGACCGTGACCAGCCACGCTCGCCGCGCGCCACCGCGCACGAAAGGAGACGTCCGCCACCATGAGCGAGGAGTACAGAAAGGCCCTCCGTCGCGGCGAGCGAGACCTGCGCCGCGACACGTCGGCGGGCATCTATCCCTATCTGCCTGCGCTCGATTCCGTGCTCGCCCCTGGCGACACTGCCGGCGAGGTGCGTCTGGGCACCATGGAGATCCCGCTCGACATGGTGGCCGGCACTCGCACCGAGGGCCGCCAACGCTCCTTCTCGCGCACCTTCATGCCCGTCCTTGCGCCCACCACGGAGTTCGCGGCCAAGTGGTCAAACCTCTACGCCATCCAGACCACGGAGGGCTTCCGCGACCCCGTCAAGGTCTACGAGTACATGCACCGCTTCTACGTCCAGGAGGGCAACAAGCGCACCTCCGTGATGCGCTACCTGGGCGCCTATTCCATCGAGGCCGAGGTCACGCGGCTGCTCCCAAAGCAGTGGGACGCCCCGGAGCGCCGACTCTACGGCGAGTTCCTCGAGTTCTGGCGAGCAGTGCCAACCTACGACATCGAGTTCTCACGCGAGGGCTCCTACCGACGGCTGGCCGCGCTTCTCGGACGTGACCTTGTCTCGCCCTGGTCCGACGAAGCCGTGCGCGAGCTTACCTCCACCTACCAGTACTTCCGCTCGCTCTACCAGCGTGCGGGCGGCTCGCACTTGGACGCAACCTGCGGCGACGCTCTTCTCGCGTACCTGAGCTACTTCCCGGACGAGCGTCTTCTGGACACGCCGCCCTCCATTGTGGTCGAGCGGCTGGGGCGCCTGTGGTCCGAGCTTGCGCTGGCGGGCCCGCGCGAGGATGTGGTGCTGGTAAGCGAGCCGGAGGCAGAGCCAACCTCCCGCGGCGGCGTTCTCTCGCGGCTCTCGTACCACACGCCCTACTCGCCAGCCAATCCGCTTCGCCTGGCGTTTCT
Source organism: Tractidigestivibacter scatoligenes (assembly GCF_001494635.1). GTDB lineage: Bacteria > Actinomycetota > Coriobacteriia > Coriobacteriales > Atopobiaceae > Tractidigestivibacter > Tractidigestivibacter scatoligenes. Next base: position 22,280 of record NZ_LOJF01000010.1, read on the forward strand.
CTACGAGAGGCCCTTGGCAACCTCGAGCTGGGCACGTGCTCACGACGCCGGACGTCTTGAGGTCGAGAAGCGCTTCAACGGCACGGTGCAGACCGTTGCCTACGACAACTGCTCCTCCCCAGACGACTTCACTGCCGTAGTGGACGCGGCCGTTGAGCAGGGTGTGCGCGTAATCTTTACCTGCTCGCCCACGCTCATGGCGAACACGGCCAAGGCAGCTATTGCCCACCCGGAGGTTCACTTCCTCAACTGCTCGTGCAACCTTCCGCACAGTCGCGTGCGCTCCTACTACGGGCGCATGTACGAGGCCAAGTTCGTGACGGGCGCGCTGGCGGCGAGCTTTGCCACCAACCATCGCGTGGGCTACCAGGCAAACGTTCCCATGTTTGGGTCGGTTGCAGAGATAAACGCCTTTGCCATTGGCGCGGCGCTGGTGGACCCCAAGGTCAAGGTTCGCCTGGTCTGGTCCACGCGCGGCGGTGACTCCCTCTACCACCGGATGGCTAACGAGGGCGTTACCGTGATGTCTGGCTCGGACGTCACCGCGCCGTGGGACGACCCGCTTGCGCTGGGTCTCTACCAGATGGTGAATGGCCGCGTGCATAACCTCGCGCTTCCGGTGTGGAACTGGGGACGCTACTACGATCTTATCGTGCAGGGGCTTCTCAACGGGTCCTGGCAGGACTCCGGCGACGCCGCGCGCCCGCAGGCGGTAAGCTACTGGTACGGCATGTCGTCGGGGGTCATTGGGCTTAGCCTCTCGGATGATCTGCCCTACTACTCGCGCAAGCTCGTTGACCAGCTCACGCACGGCATCGAGCGCGGCGTGCTCGATCCCTTTGCGGGCGAGCTGAGAAGCCAGGCGGGCGTGGTTCAGCCGGCGGGCTCGCCCAGGCTGAGGGAGCTGGACGTTGTTTCCATGGATTGGCTCAACGACAACGTGGAGGGCATCCTTCCCGCAAACTGGCATCCCGTCGACGAGACGTCCCTGGCCGGCGGGCTGGGAGGCGGCCTTTCCGCCGGTGGCGTCACGGGGGAGGCGCGGCCATGAAGATCCTTGCGATTGCCGACGTCGAGGAGCGCATGCTGTGGGACAACTTCCGCCGCTCGCGCTTCGAGGGCGTTGACCTTGTCTTGGCGGCGGGTGACCTTGATGCCGACTACCTGGAGTTTCTCGTCACCATGCTCACGTGTCCCGTGCTCTACGTGCACGGCAACCACGACGAGAGCTATCGCCGCAAGCCGCCCCTGGGATGCATCTGCGTGGACGACTCGGTCTATGTGTACCGTGGCCTGCGCATTGTTGGGCTGGGTGGTTCCATGCGCTACAAGGACGGCACCTACATGTCCACCGAGCAGGAGATGCGCCGGCGCATCCGCAAGGTCGAGCCGAGCATCCGCCTGTTGGGCGGCTTCGACGTGCTTCTCGCCCATGCGCCCGTGCGCGGCGTGGGAGACCTGGACGACCTGCCACACCGCGGCTTCGAGTGCTTCAACACGCTGCTCGAGCGCTGGCGGCCCGCCCTTATGGTCCACGGTCACGTGCACGCCAACTACATCACGAATTTCTCGCGCGAGAGGGAGCTTGCCTGCGGAACCCGGGTGGTTAACGCCTTTGGCCACGTGGAGCTGGACGCGCCCACGCCGTCGCAGCTCTCGTACGGCTGGAAGGAACATCTGGTCAACAAGCGAGCGCTGCGCAAGAGCGACGGCATTGCCTCGCACGAGGAAGGCGTCCTCGGCGCCGGTCAGTCTTACGGCCAGCGGTGGTAGGCTACTCTCTTGTGATGCTGCCCGGCAAGTGGGCAGCCGTTGAGAGAGGACGAGGCCCATGTCCGTCGAGAGCGTCCGAGCGTACCTCGAGCCCTTTGGCGTTGCCGACAAGATCATCGAGTTTGACCAGTCGAGCGCCACGGTGGAGCTGGCCGCGCGCGACCTGGGCTGCGAGCCGGCGCGCATTGCCAAGACGATGGCGTGCGCGGTGGGGGATGGCGCCGTTCTCGTGGTGTGCGCGGGCGATGCCAAGCTGTGGAGCGCGGCCTTCAAGCGTGAGTTTGGGACAAAGCCGCGCTTTGTGGCGCCCGATGACCTGCCGCAGGTGGTGGGTCACCCCATGGGTGGCGTCTGCCCGTTTGCCGTGAAGCCCGGCGTGCGCACGTACCTGGACGTCTCGCTGCGCCGCTTTGATCGCGTGTTTCCCGCGGCGGGAAGCGAGAGCAGCGCGATTGGCCTCACCCTTCCCGAGCTGGAGCGCTGCTCGGCATCGCAGGACTGGGTGGACGTGTGCAAGGACTGGCGAGAGGAGATTGCATGACGTACGACTTCACATCAATTATGGAACGACACGGCACGGATGCCATTGCGGTCGACGCGCTTGGCTCGGGCGGCATGGCTCCGGATGCGCCGGCGGAGGGCTTCGACGCCATCCCCATGTGGGTCGCCGACATGAACTTCCCCACGGCACCCTCCATCACGCGCGCTATGGCAGAGCGCATCCAGCACCCGGCGTTTGGCTACTTCTCGCCGCGCGATGAGTACTATCAGGCCATTGTTGACTGGCAGCTCAGGCGCAACGGCGTGCGCGGCCTTGAGCCGGCACACATTGGATACGAGAACGGCGTGCTTGGCGGCCTGGTCTCCACGCTCACGGCCTTTGCCGCGCCAGGTGACGCCGTGCTTCTCCACAGCCCCACCTACATTGGCTTCACGCATTGCATAGAGGAGAATGGCTACAAGATCGTTCTGTCGCCGCTGGTCAAGGATGAACGGGGCGTCTGGCGCATGGACTATGAGGACATGGCCGCCAAGCTGGAGGAGAACCACATCCACGTGGCAGTGTTCTGCTCGCCACACAACCCCTGTGGGCGCGTGTGGGAGCGCTGGGAGCTCGAGCGCGCGATGGAGGTCTACCGCGAGCACGACTGCGTGGTGATCTCCGACGAGATCTGGTCCGACCTGGTGCTGCCCGGGCACGCTCACGTGCCCACGCAGTCCGTGAGCGAGGACGCCCGCCGGCGCACGGTGGCGCTCTACGCGCCGAGCAAGACCTTCAACCTGGCTGGGCTGGTGGGGAGCTACCACATCATCTACGACGACTACCTGCGCGATCGCGTTGTGGCAAAGAGCGGGAAGTCCTGCTACAACTCGATGAACGTGCTCTCGATGCACGCGCTTATCGGCGCGTATAGCAGCGAGGGCGAGGCCTGGCTGGAGGAGCTGCTGCAGGTGCTGGACGGCAACGTCTCCTGGGCGTGCGACTTCATCGGCGAGCACTTCGAGGGCGTGCAGGTGAGTAGGCCCGAGGGGACCTACATGCTGTTCCTCGACTGCAGCGAGTGGTGCGAGCGCCACGGCCGCGACATCGAGTGGGTCGAGCGCGCAGGATGGCGCGTGGGCGTTGACTGGCAGGATGGCCGCGCGTTCCACGGGCCCTGCCACGTGCGCATGAACCTTGCGCTTCCGCTCTCGCGCGTGCAGGAGGCCTTTGGGCGACTGGACCGCTACGTGTTCAACGCCTAGTGGTGCGGCGCCGGCAGCGCGACGCATCAATGAATGTCGCCGGAGAGACTCTTTTGGCGATATTTGCAACACACAGGCCCCTCCGGAGACAAAAGTCGCCGGAGGGGCCCTTTTGAATGCAAGCGCTGCCAAAATTCGCCTTTCGGCGACGTGGCCTCGCGTCCCTACGCCGCAAGCCCTGCTATAACGCTCACCATCGCGATAATGACGCCCACGATCGACTCGCCGCCCAGCACGCCAGAGGCAATGACCACGCCTGCCTCCTGCCCGTCGGCGTCGCGCGCGGCGCGCTCGTCCGCGGGCAGGCTGGCCGTGCGCGAGGCACGAACGCGGTCAATCGCCCACTTGAGCGCCGCGCCCAGCGCAGCTGTGAACGACATGTAGAACGGCAGATAGACGCCAAGTCCCAGCATCATTGCCGGCAGCCCGGCCCAGTAGAGCGCGATGCCCGCCGCAAGGCCAATCACAAACGCAGGGACGCTGGGGATGCCCGAGACCATCGTGGCCACGACGCTTGCCTGTGCCGAGACAAACTCCTTGCCAAGCCCAAAGGCGTCGGGCCCATAGGCCTCAACAAGCGCCATCATGACGGCTGCAGAGACCACGGCCCCCAGTACGCCGCCAATCGCCTGGCCCAGCCACTGGGCGCGCGAATCGGTGCCAAGGATGCTTCCTGCCTTGAAGTCGTTCATCACGTCGCCGGCAAGCCCGCAGGCAACGGCCACCACGCCGGCAATGAAGAAGAGCTGCACCTTTCGTACCTGCGCAAACGCCGAGACAAGCAACAGCACGATAAGGCCAAAGATCTCCATGGGGTCGATGCCCGTCTGTCCGCACGACTGCGCGCTCATCGCGGTGGTCACAAAGGCGAGAAGCACCACCGCAACGCTCACCACCGGAGGAAGTCCAAGCCCCATGCACATGAGAACCACGATGGCGGCGACAATCACCGCAAACGTGCCGGCGTCGGTGTGCACGCTGCCAGTGACCAGCGACTCGGCCGCGCCCGCGCCATCGCTATCGCTGCCCGTGCCGTTACCGGCGCCCCGCACGCCGCGCACGATGTCCGCAAGCTGCGGCACGATGTCCTTTGCCACCACGGCAAGGCCTGCGCCCATCATGAGTCCCATGCCCAGGCTCTTCACGATGCCCTGTGCGGCGTCAACGGCCCAAAGTCCCGCGGCGCTGCCTGCAACCACAATGCCAAAGTTGGCGAGAAGGGCGCCCGCAAACCACCAGGCCACGGCCACGCCGCCCACGAGAAAGCCCACCGAGAGCATCATGGGTGAGTTGTATATGCCAAAGCTCACGCCGGGGATGGGAAGCGCGGCCAGCATGGTGGGCACGGCGCCAAGTGCGTCGCGCAGCACGGCGTAAACGCCGGCGAGTCCCATCGATGCAAAGAGGCGGCGCCCGGTCTTGCCGCCGGCCTCGGTCGCGCGCAGGGTCTGCGCAGCAGAGGCGCCCATGGGAAACTCCAGGTTCGTATCAACAATGAAGTGCCGGTGGATGATTGCCGTGGCAACAAGGCCCAGGCCCGTGCCGGCAAGCGCCACGACGAGCATCTGCGCAAAGCCCACCTCGTCGGCGTATCCCAGCATCCATGCGCCGGGAATGGTGAAGGCCAGTCCGCCCGCAACCATGGCGCCAGCAGACATGATGGTGTGTGTGACGTTTGCCTCGTTCAGGCTGGCGTTGCCCAGAAGCTTGAGGAAGAAGAGCGAGACGATTGCCGCAAACACGATTGGCCATGGCAACGCGCCAAGCTTGAGTGCCGTGTAGGCCGAGGAGGCGGTGATAATGACGCAGCCAATGCAGCCAATAACGACGCCGCGCGCCGTCAGCTGCCCGCGCCACGAGGCGCGGCCAGAAGTCTTGTCCATGTTGTTCTCCTTTGTGTATATCCGCTCCCCCTGGTGGCCGGCGGTTGCGTGCCGAGGAGTCGGGTTACCGGTGCCGCGCGCCGGACATGCGCGCGGACTTGCTAGAGTATAGCGAATGGCCTCTGCGGCGTCGTCGAAGGGAGCGCACATGAGAAAGGGCGAGCAGGCCGAGTGGGCTAGGCAAGCCGAGTCCACGGCAGGCGAGAGGCGCTGTGTCCTTGCGGTTGACGTGGGCAACACGTCAACCGGCTTCGGGCTCTTCTCGGCAGATGCTGGCGAGACGGACGAGCCGCTTGGTACCTGGGAGCTCACCACGCCCGAGAAACTCACGGCCGACGAGGCTCGCATGCAGGTGGCGCAGGTCCTGGGCGTGCTTGCTCGCGACGTTGCCGAGCAGCGCTTGCTTGCTCCGGAGCGCGCGGCGACCTTTGCCGAGCCACCGCTCGACGCGGTTCTCTCCTGCGTGGTGCCATCGTTAACGGAGGCCTGGTCGGCGGCCCTGGCAACGGCCTGTCGCACGCGACCCGTGGTGGTGGGCCCCGGACTCAAGACGGGGCTGCGCATGCGCTACAGCGACCCTGCCGAGGTTGGGCCTGACCGCATAGCAGACGTGGTAGCTGCACGTGCCACGTACGGGGCTCCAGTTGTTGCGGTGGACTTTGGTACCACCATGAACATCGAGGTCATTGATGCCGAGGGGGTGTTTCTCGGCGGAATCATCGCGCCGGGGCTTGCGCTTGGGGCACAGGCGCTCTCCCGCGCCGCAGCCCGCCTGCCCGTGATCGAGCTGCATGCGCCCAAGGCGGCCATCGGCCGCTCCACGCGCGAGGCCATGCAGTCTGGCGTGGTCTTTGGCGAGGTGGCTCGCGTCGATGGTCTTCTCGACCGCATCTTTGCCGAGCTTGGTGGGCAGACCTGCGTCGTGCTTACGGGAAGCGGCGCCAATCGCGTGGCTCCCCTTATGTCGCATGCGGCCGTGGTGGACGAGACCCTCACGTTGCGCGGGCTGCACCAGCTGCGCCTTGGGGTCGTCCGCAGGGGATAGCCCGGGTAGCTGGCAGTTTGCGCCTGCGCACAAGGACGGCCCGGGCGGGCAATCCCGTCCGGGCCGTCGCGAGTCGCCTACGGGTTTCTCGCCTGTGTGCTCTTCGCTTGTGGTCAGCGTCTAGTAGCGCGGATAGAGCATGGTGGGGTAGGTGGTCACGTTCTCCTGTGGGCCGTGCTGGCCGCGCACCTTGTTCACGATTGCCTGTGCCACCGCTGCCACCAGCACGGCACTAAAGAGCAGGGCGATCATGATGAGAAACACGATGAAGATGATGAGCGGACTGGACGTGGAAATGCTGGGCATATGCCGTCACCTGCAACTTTCTTGAACGGCCTTCAGTTTTGACAGCTTATTTGTAACACGTTGGCAACATTGTTTCAAGTGTGTTTCGCGATTCTGCACAGGGCGCGGGCGTTGTGGCTGGCGTAAGCCCCTTGGCCTAAAGGGGTAGGATTTCCCGTAATGGGTGGATGCCCCGTTGGCGTCCCGAAGGGAAGGTCCCATGATTACGTTTCTTCTCGCATCGTTCTTCGCCATTCTGTTTGCGCCGGTCATGCTGGCCGTCCTGGCGGTTTGGCTTGTGTTTGCCCTTGTCGTGGGCATATTTCGCATCCTTGGCTGGGCGATAGGAGCGGGGCTTCGCGTGTTCTGGTGGCTGTTCCTCGCATCGCTGGTGCTTGGGCTTATCGGCTTTGCGCCGGCTGTGCTTGTTGCCATCATCGCAGCCGTTATTGCCTGCACGCACCCCACGCGCATAGGGTAGGTGCGGCAGCTGCACTTATGAACGGCACGATGCTCCAAGGCTTCTCGTGGTACCTTGACGCGGACGGCGGACACTGGCGCCGCCTGGCCGAGGATGCCCAGCTCTTTGCCGACAATGGCATCACCGCCGTGTGGCTGCCGCCCGCCTACAAGGGCATGGCCGGTGCAAACGACGTTGGCTATGGCGTGTACGACACCTATGACCTGGGCGAATTTGACCAGAAGGGCTCTGTGCGCACCAAGTACGGCACGCGGGAGGAGTACCTGGCCGCCATCGACGCGATTCACGCAGCGGGCATGCAGGCTCTGGCCGACGTGGTTCTCGACCACCGCATGGGCGCCGACGGAACGGAGCGCGTGCGCGCGACCGAGGTGGCCTCGTACAACCGCGAGCAGCCCGTCTCGGCGCCTCGCGACATCACGGCCTGGACTCGCTTCGACTTTCCCGGACGCGGCAACAGGTACTCTGACTTCAAGTGGAACTGGACCTGTTTCCACGGTGTGGACTATGACGAGGCAACGCACGCGAACGCCATCTACCTCTTTGACGGCAAGCACTGGAGCGAGCAGGTAGACCACCATGACAACGGCAACTACGACTACCTCATGGGCTGCGACGTGGACGAGATGTACCAACCCGTCTACGACGAGCTGCTGCGCTGGGGCGAGTGGTATCTCTCGACCTGTGACCTCGACGGCTTTAGGCTGGACGCGCTCAAGCACATGGACCGCCAGTTCTTTCTCCGCTGGCTGCCGGCGCTGCGCCAGGAGTTTGGCAAGGAGCTTTTCACGGTGGGGGAGTACTGGTCGCCGGATGTAGGTGAGCTTAAGGCCTACCTTGGCTCTGAGCGCGCGATGAGTCTCTTTGACGTGCCGCTCCACTACCACCTGTACCAGGCGTCCTGCTCGTTTGGCACCTTTGACCTGCGACGCCTCTTCGACGGTACGCTTGTGGGCGCCGATCCCACGCGCGCCGTGACCTTTGTCGAGAACCACGACACCCAGCCTGGCCAGGCACTTCAGTCCTTTGTGCAGAGCTGGTTCAAGCCCTCAGCGTACGCGCTCATCCTGCTGCGCGAGGCGGGCTACCCGTGCGTCTTCTACGGTGACCTCTTTGGCATGCCCAACGACGGCAACATTCCCGCCGTGCGCGAGCTGCCGCTGTTGATGGAGCTGCGACGTCGCTTTGCCTACGGGCCGCAGCACGACTACCTCGACGACCCGGATGTTGTTGGCTGGACGCGCGAGGGCGACGGGCGCCATGGCGGCTCGGGTGTGGCGTGCGTGCTCACCGATTGCGCGGGCGGAGCAAAGCGCATGTACGTGGGGTCGCGCCACGCCGGCGAGCGGTGGGTCTCGGTGCTTGGCGGGGAGTCCGACGCCAGCGTGGGGGACGACGGATGCGCTGAGTTTGTCTGCAAGGGCGGGGGCCTCTCGGTGTACCTGCCCGAGGACACGGCGGGCGTGCTCGAGAACGACATCGTGCGCTACGGGCGCGACGTGCCTGCAGACCTGGGAGCGCACCTGCCGCCGCCCACCGAGGAGGAGCAGCGCGAGGCAGACCGCATCAGGCACGACGCCGAGCGCTACTCGTCCAGCCAGGCGAGCAGGTAGTCAACAACCAGGCCGTACGAGCGCACGCCGTCCTTCTCGCCAAAGCTCTTGAGGTAGGTGTCGTTGACCGTGGTGCCCACGTCCTCGAAGGGACCTTCGAAGGCCTGGTAGTGCTTCTGGGTGGCGGCGCGGTCTTGCAGCACGAGTGCCACGCCAGCGCCGTTTGCACCTGAGAGCGCGTCCGAGACCAGCCGCTGTGCGCGCTCTGGGTCTTGCGTCAGCAGGGCGTTCACGCAGTAGTTGAAGGCGGAGTAGTAGCCTGAGTACGAGAAGCGCACGTCATCGCTGGCAGAGCAGGCGAGAAACGCCGAGAAGTTGGCCTCCTGCTCGCTGGCTATGCCCAGGCGGTGCGCCGCTTCGTGGCACATCGTGAAGGGGAGCTCGGCGGCTGCGGTGTGAAGGGGCACACTCGACTCCGCGGTTGCGGCCCAGAAGATTCCCGTGTGGCCGCTGTAGAGCAGGGGCTCGCCAAAGAGCAGGAGAGACTTCACGGGGGCGGTGCTGCCTGAGAAGACCTCGTAGCGCTGCGAGAGCGGTGCGTACGATGCTCCGGCGATGCGTGCCAGCTCGTAGAAGTCCTGGTGGGAGAGGGTGCCGTCCTCCTCGCGCGGGACCAGCTGCGCACGTGAGGCCGCCTGGTCAAGGTAGTACGAGGTGGCGTCCGCAAGCTGGTCCTCGCTGTACTGGCCAACCTCAAGGCCAAGGTCTTGCGAGAGCTCCGGGGCATAGTGGTTGAGCGCCCAGTCGGCGGTGCCCAGGGAAGCCGTTGCGGCCACGACCAGCGCCACAACCGAGAGCCACGGAAGGAGGCGCTGGTGGCGGCGGATGCGGTGCACCAGCGTCACGATGGCTGCCACCACAAGGGCGGTGGTGAGCCAGTCCCAGATGGCAAAGGGAGCCACGGAGGTTGCGGTGGCGAGCGCGGACATCAGGGATTTCGAGAGCCGACGGTAGCCGGGGAAGAGGACCGCCTGCAGGTCTGGCTGCGAAAAGATGGCCGCGAGTAGCGGGCAGGCTGCCGTCAGGATGGCGGCGGCTATGAGCCGCGCCCTGATAGGCTGGCTGTGCTTCGTCGGGCTCGCCTGTGCCATCTGCTGCTCCTTTCATCTTGGTGCTGTCTCTGGTCATATCCTGCCATTCTCGGCGCTGCTCGTGTTGCTTGAGAGCCCCGTGCCGCTGTTGTTGAGAACACAGTCGACAGAATCGGTATCCGACGGGGCTTGAAACGTCGGGATTCTCCTCAACAGTGCATGGCGAGTCGCGCGCCTCCCCACCGGCGGCGGGCGGACTTCCGGTTGGCAGCAGTTTTGGTAAGAATCCTTACGTGACTGCGATGCAGTAGTAATTCTCTGACCTGCGGTTTATCAGGCTTCAAACTGCCTTGTACTTGGGGTGTCCCCGAAAATCCGTAGCCCAACCGTAGATCTCTGCCACCGTTGCGCACTTGGGGTGTCAACACAACCGTTCTGCACTCCGCACCGTCGACGTCGGGCTTTTTTCGGACAGAATTCACGCCGGGAAAACCGCAGAACGTCCGGTTTCTGCCGGCAGTGCTCCGGGGGTGGAGAAGACGGCTGCATGAGGCAATCCCATCACTCCGACAGATGTCGGATTTACGCACGGTGGGGGACGATACGGGCAAAAGCCCAGCACCACACAAAGCTTAACCGCGACCGTGCGTAGTTCTGGGAAGTTCGGGAGCGCGAGGGGGGATTGGCTGCTGACCTCGAAGTTTGAGGAATATCTAAGTATGATTGACTTAGAAAATCTTAGATTAAATGTATAAAGAAACCGCAGCGGGGAACATATAAGAGTGAACCCAAGGAAGCCCAGAGAAAGGGCTTCCACCACATAGAAGGAGTGGTAACGATGGCTGGCATGGTTCCTTATAGTGACTACGAGAAGGCACTCCGCAGGGCATGGCCGTTTGGAGCCTTCGACGACTTCTTCGCTCCTCTCGCAGCGATCAGCGCCGATGACGCATTCAAGATGAACGTCGAGGACGCGGGCGACAAGTACGTTGTGACCGCGGAGCTCCCGGGCGTCAAGAAGGACGAGGTCGACGTCGAGCTCAACGAGGGCAGGCTCTCCATCTCAGTGGACAAGAAGGAGTCCGACGAGGAGAAGAACAAGAACTACCTGCAGAAGGAGACCTCGGAGTGGCAGGCAAGCCGTGGCGTGTATCTGAAGGATGCCGCAACGGATGGTCTCACCGCAAAGATGGATGGCGGTGTCCTTACCGTCAACGTCCCCAAGCAGGCGGAGAAGTCCAACGTCACGAAGGTCGCTATCGACTAGCAGCGTAGGCTTTATCTCTTGCAGCGCCTAGCGCAACGGCACCCCGGTTTCGGCCGGGGCGCCTTTTTTGTTGTGTGCCCCTTCCCGGCGCCCCTGAGGTCCCTCTTGCCCTCCTCCTTCTTTAGCGGTTTCTGAGAATCGGGCGCCGTGTTTGACCAGTTGGCGAGCAACTCTATTCTCAAATTCCGATAAAGAAGGAAGGGGCCGAGGAGGGGGCCGAGGAGGGGAAGGGAGAGGGGGTAGGGTCTAGGGTAAGGGGCAAAAGACCAGGGGACCGACGCGGTGCGGGCACTACCGTCTACCGTTTGCGTGTTGGAATTGAACTTATTTCAAAAAATGGAATCATCTCAAGTGGCTTGGGGGATGATACTCTCTGTTCCAACCCAGGCCCCACGTAGCGCGCAACAGCGCGGGCGCGAGGGGTTGCCCCGAGAGCGGTTATCCGCAGGAGAAGGAGAGGCTCATGCCCGCGTTCACGTCCATCAAGGCCAAGGCCATCGGCATCGCTGTCGACCAGGGTGTCAACATGCTATACGACGACTTCGATGGCAATCTGCCCAAGGTCGAGTCTCTCATCAACAAGTTTGCCGGCTCTGGCGACTCCATCAACGACGCCCAGCTCAGGCTCTTCAACATGGTCATGGGCTACATGAAGGATCCCACCAACAACTGGCGTCGCCTGGTCGACAACATCATCAACAACGTGGACAAGGACGTCGTCAAGACGTTCGTGCACAACTTCTTCGTGAACTCGGTGACCATTGGCGGCGCTCGCCAGCGCGAGGTTAACGACACCGAGGGCTGCAACTGCCCCTGGGCCATCCTCATGGACCCCACCACCCGTTGCAACCTGCACTGCAACGGCTGCTGGGCGGCCAACTACACCAACGCCAACCACAAGGACCTCACCTTCGAGGAGCTTGACTCCATCATCACGCAGGGCAAGGACCTGGGCACCTACATCTACCTCTTCACCGGTGGCGAGCCCATGGTGCGCAAGAACGACCTCATCCGTCTGTGCGAGAAGCACCCGGACTGCTTCTTCTCGGCGTTCACCAATGGCACGCTGGTGGACGAGAAGTTCGCCGACGAGATGCTCCGCGTGAAGAACTTCATGCCGGCATTCTCCATCGAGGGCTTCGAGGAGGCAACGGACTCCCGCCGTGGCAAGGGCACCTTTGCGCGCGTGACGCACGCCATGGACATCCTGCGCGAGCGCAAGCTCCCGTTTGGCGCGTCCATGTGCTACACCAGCGCAAACTACGATTCCATCACGAGCGACGAGTACATCCAGTTCCTGGTGGACAAGGGCGTCCTCTTTGCGTGGATCTTCACCTACATGCCCGTTGGCCTGGGTGCTCCCGTGGAGCTTCTCGCCACCGCCGAGCAGCGTGCCGGCATGTACGACAAGGTGCGCAAGAACTGGCGCAACAACGTGCCCATCTTCTTCGCGGACTTCTGGAACGACGGCGAGTACACGGGCGGCTGCATTGCCGGCGCCCGCCGCTACATGCACATCAACGCCGCCGGCGACGTGGAGCCCTGCGCGTTCATCCACTACTCGGACTCCAACATCCGCGAGAAGAGCCTGCTTGAGTGCTACAAGAGCCCGCTCTTCAAGAGCTACCAGGCGCATCAGCCGTTCAACTCCAACATGCTGAGGCCGTGCCCGCTGCTTGACAACCCCGGCATGCTCTCCGAGATGGTGCATGAGACCGGAGCCAAGTCCACGGACTACGTGCACCCCGAGGACGTTGACGAGCTCGAGAGCAAGACGCAGGCGGCAGCTGCGGCATGGGCCGAGAAGTCCGCGCCCATCTGGGCTGCCAGCCCCAAGGGCAGGCTTTCCGATCGTCTCGCCAAAGAGACCGGCGACCCCAACGCCTGGGTGAAGTACTAGGGGGTTCGTGGTCGTAGTCGGACGGTTGCGCGGTTCCGGCGACACGTGGCCTGGCTCCGGCGACATGTCTTTCTCGCCTTTTCCGAGCGGCTGGGGTGACCTAACTGCTCGGATTTTTCGTTGGAGCGATTCCCGCGGTTTGGCCGTCACCCAGCCGAGATGCCGCGCGATTTCGCCGGTTAGGAATTTTCCGAACGGTTAGACCAGCTTAAACGGCTAGATTTCGCGGCTTGATACTGGTGCCGCTGAAATACGACGGTTAGGGCGCCTTAAACGTTCGGAATGCGCGGCTTGTTGCAGCCTCGGCTTCTCGCCAGGGGGCGCAAGGCGGTAAGATATGGCCTGCTTGAAAATGGCTGCGGCTGCTCAGACGGCTAGCGGCCCTCCCGAAAGGAACGTACATGATTCGCGAGCTCTGCAAGGACGACGCCATCCTCTCCAAGAAGTGCCAGCGCGCCACGCCCGAGGACGCGCCCCTGGCGCAGGACCTCATTGATACCCTCCGCTCCGTCGAGGACGGTGCCTGCCTGGCGGCCAACCAGATTGGCGAGACCAAGGCCGTGGCGGTCTACCTCGATGACAACGGTGAGGCGCACGTGCTCTACAACCCCCGCATCATGATGGGGCTCAACGCCACGCGCACTGTCGAGGGGTGCCTCTCGCACGACGAGCCCTCCAAGGTCACCCGCTACGGTAAGGTCAAGGTTTCCTATGACGAGCTGGTTGACGGCAAGTTTGTGCCGCGTCGCCGCGATCTTACCGGCTGGGAGGCCCAGATGGTGCAGCACATGGTTGACCACTGCAACGGCAAGCTGGTCTAGGAGGCAATCGTGGCGGACGAGAAGAAGGTCATCGACCTCGAACTGCCTGCGGGTAAGCTCTTTGCGCAGTACCCGGACCTCTCTGGCCTTCTCGCTGAGATGGGCATCGAGAATGTTGATGCCGAGAAGACCTTCCCCGAGGTGGCCGCGGACCTGGGCGTCGAGACAAGCGTGATTGCGTTTGCGCTTGAGGCCTCGGGCTACAGCGTGCAGGGCCTCAAGGCCGCAGATGACGGCTACAAGAGCCCGCTTGATGACGTGATGAACGTGCTCTTCGACAATTCCTTCCATGGCGAGCCGCTGCCGGATACGTCATCATCTGGGCCCATGCTGGCCCACATGGAGATGGCCATTCGCCGCGCGCAGGACGAGGGCAAGCTGCCCAAATGAGACAGAGGGACAGTCCCTTTGTCTCATTGCGGCGCAGGAGCTGCGATTTTCTGCAGCGGGGCTGACGGTTTTCTCGCCTTCGGTGCAAAACGGGCGCCCGAAGGGCCCTTATCGACAGGATTTACTCAATAGCGTGCCCTCGGGCGTCAAATTGACGCCCGAGGGCTGATTTCGTCCAAGGATGAGACAAAGGGAGTTTCCCTTTGTCTCACTACTCGTCCTTGTCGCTGCTGGTAAAGAGCGCAGCGAGACGACCCATGAACGACTGGTCCTGCTGCTCGTCGTCGGACGCCTGCTGCGACTGGTCGTCGGAGCTGCTGCTAGTGTCATCGGCGCTCTTCACGCCGTCAACCACGTAGACAAACTGCACCTCGCGCACGTTGGTGTTGCTGGGATCGACAAAGGAGTGCAGCTGGTAGCCGCGGCCAAGCTTCTCGTCGATGGTGTCCTGCAGCTCGTCCAGGACCTTCTCGTCCATGCCATCGACGGACTCCTGCAGCTCGTCGAGGCCGTTAGAGAGGGTGTGGCTGCCGTCGGCTGCCTGGGAGGTGCCGTCAGCAAGCGTGTCCAGCCCGCTGTCAAGGGCGTGCGCGCCGGATGCGAGCGCCTTGGCACCCGCGTCGAGCTTGGTTGAGCCGCTGCTCAGCGTGTCGATGCCAGCCGCAAGCCGCTTGGCGCCGTCCTTTGCCGAGGAGGTCCCGGCAGCAAGCGTGCCCAGGCCGTCATCCAGCTGGTGCGCGCCGGAGGCCAGACTCTTGGCGCCGCTATCCAGCTTGGTGGAGCCGCTGCTCAGCGTGTCGAGACCTGCCGAGAGGCGCTTTGCACCGTCCTTTGCAGAGGCAGCACCATCTGCAAGCGTGCCAAGTCCGCTGTCGAGGCTCGAGGCGCCGGATGCGAGGGAATCGACGCCGTTCTTGAGCTCGCCGCCCGCCTGCAGCGAACCGGCAAGCGTGTCGACGCCGGCAGACACCTGGTGCGCCCCGTCGTTGAGCGTCTTCAGGCTCGTGAGGTCGATGCCCGCCAGCTGCTGCTGCGCGCCGCTCACCATCTCCTGTGAGCTCTTGACCAGCTCGTTCGACTGCGTGAGCACGGTCTGCGACTGCGCGAGCACACCCTGGATGCCCGTGCCGTCGGGTGCGCTCCCCTCAAGCGAGGAGAGCGTGCCGCTCAGCGCCTGCGCATCGGTCTGGAGCTGCGTTGCGGTGGAGCTCATACCCTGCAGCCCCTGGGCCAGCGTCTGGATGGTGGATACCGCGGTAGAGGCGTCAGTCGCGGCGCCGCCGGCGGTTCCGGCGGCAGCGGTGCTCTCGCTGGCAGCGCTCTTGGCGGAGGCCATGGCGCTCTCGACGGCGGCCTTCTGCTCCGCCGTGAGCGTGGCGTCCTGATCAAGCGTGGCCATCGTGTCGTATGCGTTGGTTGCGTCGGTCGCCGCCTGTGAGGCCCGGCCCTGCGCTGCCGTTGCCTTGGCAGCGGCGGTACCGGCGCTGGTTCCCGCAGAGCTCAGCGCCGTCCCCATGCCCGAGGTGGCCTGCGAGAGCGCCTCGAGGTCTGCCTTCACGGCCTCTGCCTGCGAAACGGCCGTCTGGCCCTGCTGGCTCATGCTTTGCGCAGAGGCCTCAATGGCGGCAAGTTCCTGCTGTATGCCGTCGACGGACTGCTTTGCGGTGTTGAGCTGGGCGTTCATGCCCGCAAGCTGCTGCGGCAGCATGCTCGAGAGGGTGTCGTAGAGCTGCTGCGTGCCATCCGCTACCTGCGACGCACCGGACTTCAGCGCAGTGAGCGAGCCATCCTTTGCCTCGAGCGCGGCCTTGAGCTGCGCCGCGCCACCTGCAAGCTGAGAAGACCCGGCCTTTGCGCTCTGTGCGCCGGCATCCAAGCTGTCTAGGCCGCCCGAGAGCTGCGTGGCGCCCGAGGAGAGCTGCGCCGTGCCGCTCACGGCCTGTGCTGTGCCGGCGGACAGCTGGTCCGCACCATCTGCTACCTGCGAGGATCCTGTCTTTGCGCTCTGCGCGCCCGCCTCAAGCTGCGCTGCTCCGCTGGCAAGCTGATGCCCGCCGGAAGAGAGCTGCGCCGTGCCGTTCACGGCCTCGCCGGTGCCTGCGGCTAGCTGGTCCGCTCCGCTCGCAAGCTCTCCAGAGCCGCTCTGGGCGCTTCCCGCGCCGGCGTTGATGAGGTCAAGCGCGCTTGCAAGCTCGCGCCCACCAGAGGCCAGCTGGTCTACGCCGTCCGTGAGCTTGGAGGTGGCGTCCGTGAGCTGGGAGTTGTCGGCGTCGCGCACATTGATGTCCATCGAGAGCGGCATGGCGCTTATCTGCCAGCCGGAGTAGGTGAAGTCCGTTGCCTCGCCCGTGATGTGCCAGTCGCCGTTGGTTCCGGGGAGCAGCAGGTAGGTGACGAGGGTGTTGTCGCCCACCACGGCAACGGTGCCGTCATCGGAGTCATCCAGGTGGAAGTTGTCGTTGGGGAAGGTGCCTTGCGCCTGCAGCATGAAACTCTTGGCAAAGTCCGAGGTTGCGGTGTCGTCGTCCATGCCCGTCACCTTGAGCTCTATGTCCAGCTTGCCGCTCTTGCCCGAGAGCTCATCTGGTGAGACAACCTTGCCATCCAGGCGGTAGGTCACCTCAACATCCCAGGGCAGCTGCGTTGAGGCGTCAAGGTCGCCCTGGTAGTAGACAGGCTCGCCGGCCGTGGTGGTGAGCGTTACCGAGCCGTTGGTGTTGGTGAGCTCCTCGGAGGTCGAGAGGTTCTGGACCTTGGTGTAGGTGCCCGGGTCAGTCACGGTCTGGGCGGTTGGGGTGTCGAAGTCGTTCACCACGTAGACGCCGCTCTTCTTGCCCGTGGCATCGGTCCTTGCGTAGACGACCTCGGTCTTTGCGCTCTGGGTCTCGCCCGTCTGCGCGTTGGAGTTCGGCTCGGTGGACTGGCCATTCACCTCGTCTGCCAGCGCCTGCGTGGCGCCAAACGGCACGCACATCGTAAAGCACATGAGTGTGCCCACAGTTCCCACGAGGGCCCTGCGCCCAAGCGAGGGGACGCTCTTCTCGGCAACGCGCTTCTTGTTCTTGGTGGTCATTGCTGTTCACTCCAAACGTTTGGGGCGGGCGGTGCCCGTCGCGTGATCGATGCGTGTCTTGTCCGCCGCTAGGCCGCAGGCGTGGTTGTGGGGGAGTCCGGCAGGGAGCCTGCGCCCGAGCTGCCAGCAGCGCCCGAGCTGCCCTTACCCTCCTGGTAGAAGCCAATCTTGTAGCTGGTGTGGCGCACAAAGCCGTCAAGCAGCTGGAAGAGCAGCGGCAGCACAAAGAAGATCTCGACAACCGAGATAAACGCGCCGCGGGCAATGAGCTCGCCCACCTGCTGAATCATGGGGCTCGAGACGGCCACGGTGATGCCGATGCAGGCCAAGATCAGGATCGAGCTTGAGGTGATGATGGGCTGGGCGGTCTTCTCAACAGACTGGAACGCGGCGTCCTTCTTGTTCATGCGCTTGCGGCGCGCCAGGTACTCCTCGGTGAAGATGATGGCGTAGTCCACGGCGGCGCCCAGCTGCACGGCGTCGATAACGAGGAAGGCCACAAAGTTGATGGTGTCGCCGGTGAAGTACGGCACGGCCTCGTTGATCCAGATGGAGACCTCGATGGCGCTCACCAGGATGATGGGGATCGAGATGCTCTTGAACATCACGAGAAGCACGGCGCCAATGGCAAGGATCGAGGCCATCTTGACGGTAGTGTTGTCCGTCGTGGTGACGGACTTGATGTCCGCGTAGCTCACCGCGTTGCCGGCAAGCTTGTAGTTGTCGCCGTAGTGCTCCTGGCAGATGTTGCGCACGGTGGTTACCAGGTCAAAGGCACCCTTTGACTCGTCGGGGATGTTCGAGGTGAGCACGATGCGGCTCCAGCCGCTGTTGAGCAGCTGCTTTACCTGGCTCTCGTCCGCAAGCTCGTGCGGCAGGGCGGAGCCGGCAATGGTTGAGTACGAGAGCACGCTCTTGGTCGTGGGGAGAGCCTTGAGCTCGTCTACCAGGGCATTTTCCTCGGCCCAGTTGCCTTCGGGAACCATGATGGCCCAGGTCTGGGACTCGCCAAACGCCTTGTTGATGATGTCGCCGTCAATCTTGACCTGCGAGTCCTGCGCGATGTTCGCCGCCGAGCCATACGTGAAGCTCACGGCACCAGAAGCCTTGAGGGCGGGCACGGCAAGCACAATGGCGATGATTAGCGCAGGCACCGCACCGGCGCGGCACACCTTGGCCATGCGGTTGAAGGACTTGAAGAATGGCTTGTGCGAGGTCTTCTCGACGGCATTGCGCATGTTGTACAGGATGCAGGGCATGAAGAGAGTGATCGAGAAGAACGAGCACACGATGCCCTTGGCCAGCGCGATGCCCATGTCGGCGCCAATGAGGAACTGCATGGCAGCCAGCGAGAGGAAGCCAAAAAACGTGACGGCCGCGGAGGAGAGGATGACGGGGAACGACTTGGTCATGGCCATGACCATGGCCTCAAACTGGTCGTCCGTCTTCTCGCGGTAGCGGCCAAAGTTGGTGAGCAGCACGATGGAGTAGTCCATCGAGACGGCCAGCTGCAGCACGCTTGCTACCAGCTGCGTGATGGAAGAGATGGTGCCACGGAAGATGTTGGTGCCCATGTTGAGCGCAATGGCCACGCCAATGGTGAGCAGCATCACAACGGGGTGCAGGTAGCTCGTGGTGTTGAGAAGCACCATCACAAACACCACGATGACGGCGATGGTCATGATCTTGGCCATGTCGGTGTTGATCGTCGCCATGTTGGCGGCGTCGGACACGGCTGAGCCGTCGATGGCCACGGTCTGGGCGTCTGGTAGCGCCTGCGCCATCGAGCGGATGGAGTCTATCTCGGCCTGGTCCACGTCGCTCGTGAAGACGCACTGATAGAGGTAGCCCTCGCCGTCGTACCACTCCTTGACGGTGTCTGCGTTTGCAACCTCGATGGGCTTGTCGAGGTCCACCTCGTCACCGAGCCAAGTGACCGAGGTGACGCCTGGCTGGTTCTTGAGCTGCTCGTCAAACGAGGCGGCGTCCACCTGCGAGATGCCCGTCACATAGACGCGGGCGTTGGTGATGTCGTTGCCGTAGATCTCCTTCATGTCATTGAGGTCTTGCGAGGACTTTGCGCTGGTTGGCAAGTAGTCGCTCATGTTGGCGTCAATCTTCACCTGCGGAATGCACGCCACGCTCAGGCAGGTGAGAATCACAAAGAGCGTGATGACCAGCTTCCTGTGGCGGAGCACCCCACGAAAAAAGCGTTCCATCTGCTTGCTGCTCCTTTCGGATATAAATCACTCACCTGTACGTTGTTAAACACATGGTGATTTTCTACCCGAATTCAATTATTCTGAGAAGCGCAGAAGAACTTCGGGTCATTGCGGGCCACATTTCGTTCGGACTTGTACACTAACAATGTCATTTGTTGCGCTTGGAGGGAGCACATATGGCAGAGAAGGGCATGAACAGGAACGCGCAGCGCTCCATACGCCTGCTCAAGGAGGCGTTCATGGAGTTGCTAGCCGAGAAGCCCTATGAGAGCATCACGGTCTCCGACGTGGCCCGTAAGGCTGACCTCAACCGCGGCACGTTCTACGCCCACTTCGACAACGTGGACGACCTCATGAGGTCCGTGATGGCAGACACTGCAGACACCATCTCGGAGTTTCTCTCGCAGGCGGTGGAGAGCGGCTTTCTTGAGGACCCCCTGCCCGTGCTCACGCAGGTGGGGGCCTATCTCGACGAGAACAGGGAGCTTACGCGCAAGCTGGTTGAGTCGAGAAGCATCGAGCCCTTCGTCTTTGCGCTCGAGTCCCGCTTCCGCGAGTGGGTTCAGCAGCGCATTCCCGTAAACACGCAGCAGGAGAAGAAGGCCTGCACCATGCTCACCGACTACATTGCCGGCGGCGTGCTGCAGACCTACCGTTCCTGGCTCGTGGGGGACTACCCAGGCGTGGAAATCGCCGAGGTCAACAAGTGCCTGAGCGAGTTCGTGCGCTCGACGGGCACGGTGCTCCCCGCGCTGCGTGAGGGGAAGTAGCCGACAAGGACGCAGCGCGCGCTCCTTTCCGCCCCGTTCGCGAGGTCTTCTCGCTCTCTCTCCTCCCGCTCGGGAAGAAGGCCGGAGCAATGGCGCACAATAGACGCATTGGGAACTCGAGACGGAGGCAACATGGAGACCAAGGACTTCACCCTGCACCGCGACGGAGTCGACGGGGACTTTGACGTGACGCTGTATGGCACGGCCGGGCGGCCGGTCATCGCGTTTCCCGAGGGCGACTCCTCGTGCGCAAGCTGGGAGGAGGGCGGCATGGTCGACGCGCTGGCTGGGCTCATCGACGCCGGGCGCGTGCGGCTCTTCTGCGTGGACTCCGCCGACGGTGCCAGCTGGTATGCGGGCTATGCTCCCACTGACTACCGCATAGCAAGCCTCGGCGGGTATTTTGACCTTGTCGAGAACGAGCTTTGTCAGTTGGTGCGCGACGAGGCACCTGGAGCCGGTGCGCCCATCGTTGCCGGTGCGGGCCTGGGCGCGCTCAACGCGACCATCGCCATGTTGCGCAAGCCCAGCATCTACGGCGGGCTTCTCGCACTCTCGGGCACCTATGACGCCGCCTGGGTTGTGGGGGATGCCATGTCCGATGCCTGGCGGGCCTTCTCGCCTGTGGACCTTGTGCGCGGGCTTGGCGACAACCCGCTGCTGGTAGAGGCCCTGTCTGGGCTACAGCTGGCGTTCGTGTGCGGTACTGGTGCCGGCGAGGAGGGCGGAGAGACCCAGCGGACGCTTCAGGGAGAGCTTGAGGCTGCGGGCGTTTTCGCAACGTTTGAGTACTGGGGTGCCGACGTTGATCACAGCTGGGGTTGGTGGCAGGAGGAGGCGCGGCAGCTGCTTCCGTGCCTGCTTGAGGAGGATGGCCTGCAGCGCAGGCATGCGGCTTCTGTTGTGGGAGATGCGCGGGCAGCCGCGAAGAGTGCCAGCGCAGATCTTGCTGGCGCGGGGGAGCGGCTCGAGCAGGCAAAGGCGCGTCTCGCCCAGGCGCACGACGCGTTGGCTGCGGCCGAGGAGCGCACCAAGTTCGAGCAGCAGTCCGTTGCCGAGCACGCCAAGGAGGCCGAGCGCCTTGCCGCTGTCGCGCACGATGCGTGGGCAGAGAAGGACCGCATTGCGGCACTGCTGGAAGATGCCATCCGCAAGGGCAATGAAGCCCAGGTAGAGGCCGATAGGGCTGCTGCCGAGCTCTCCTCGGCCCAGTGGATTGCGGGTGAAGCCGAGGCGGCTGTTGCTAGTGCGAAGTCCGATCAGGCCGCTGCCGAAGATGAGGTTGCGCGTGCCGAGGAGGGCGTCGAAGCCGCGCGTGCGCGCGAGGCAGAGGCAAAGGCGCAGCTGCAGGCCGTGCTCGACGAGGCGTCGACGGCGAAGCCGGAAGTCGCACCTTCTGCGAAGGAGTCAGCCGAGAACAAGCCGGCCGCTCCCGCCAAGAAGACCACGGCGCCTGCGAAGAAGCCAGCAACGAGAAAGGCGACCACCGGCACCAAGCGCTCTTCTCGCACGCACAAGTCATCCGGCAACCAGGGCGCTGCACGCTAGGTAGCGACTACAGCAGCGGGTCAAACGCGCGGGCGTACTGGGCAAACAGCCGGTCGAAGAAGTACGTGACCCCAAAGGTCGCGTAGATTCGGTGGAGCGAGGAACCCTCGCTTGCGTCCTTTCCAAAGGCCAGCACGTCGTCGAAAATTGCGTGCAGCGCCGGGTCCTCGCTTGCCGTCACAATGACCTTGTAGGCGTGGCACTGCTCGATGACCGCACGCTGCCTGCGGGCGAAGCCATTCGACGTGGTCACAACAATGAGCAGGTCGTTGGGGGTGAGGGTGTCAAGCATCGCGGTGCTGGGAGAGTCCTCGGCCACCAGGTGGACGGTCTTGTCCTCCACAAGCATGGCCTGTTGGAACTCGCGTAGCGCCAACGTGGAAGACTCCGTCGAGAAGATCACGATACGCCCGCACGTGTTGAGCGAGTTCACGATTGGCAGTAGCTCACCTCTGGCGACAAGCCCGTCTATCTCGGTGTATATGGCGTCAAGGTCCTTGTGCAGGTTGCGGTGCTCGTCCCTCTCGGCCCAGGCATAGACGAGGTAGTGGCGGCGCAGCGCGTTGAACTCGTCGTCGGAAAGCTCTCCCGCCTCCTTTATGTGGAAGCCAATTTCGCTCATGCTGCCTCCTAGCTGCTGGGTCGCCAGCTCGTATGGATGACAACAGTCTACGCAACGCGTACGTCGTATGCGTCCGCTCACCCGAATGACCCCGCGAGCGTATGCATCGGTTAGGACGCCTCATGAGAAAACCTGTTGGTGCCCAGCGAGAAAGAAGCCGGAAGCGTTGGCGATGGTCCCGTCGGCGGTCGCGTGCACAAAAATTGCGGTTGCCGGCCCATTTTCGGAGAATCGCCGAGTACGAAGCCTCTAACTTTTTGCGGAGCCGCAGGTAGGAAAATGGCACCTGTCGGGTGATACTAAGCAAAACTCCCAAAATGGGCCGGCAACCGCAATTTTTGTGCAAATGGCCTCTGGTGAGCATAAAAATATCAAAGTTACTAATGCTTGCGACGGTCGAATGGCAATATCAGGTTCCGTTTGCCGGGAGCTGCAGGCATTTACATGGTCATCTCTCCCGCTGACCGCCAATACCGTGCTATCGATTGGCCGCACTGGGTATCAATGGGGCTGGCGCCTGTTTGCACGAGAAGGGAAGCAGCATGTACAACTTCACGTTCCACGTCCCCACCACCATCCACTTTGGCAAGGGCCAGATCTCGCACCTCGACGAGCTTGCCCAGTACGGCAAGAAGGCCCTGCTCTGCTATGGTAGCGGCTCCATCAAGCGCAACGGCATCTACGACGAGGCCCTGCGCATCCTCGGCCAGGCCGGCGTGGAGGTCGAGGAGCTCTCGGGCGTGGAGCCCAACCCCCGCATCGAGACCGTCCGCCGCGGCGTCGAGACGTGCAAGACCACGGGTGTCGACATGGTCCTCGCCATTGGCGGCGGCTCCACGATCGATTGCGCCAAGGTGGTAGCAGCCGGTGCCCGCTATGACGGTGACCCCTGGGACCTGGTGATTCATCCCGAGAAGATTACCGCCGCGCTCCCCATCTTCTCGGTGCTCACCCTCTCCGCGACCGGCTCAGAGATGGACCCGTTCGCCGTGATATCGGACATGACCAAGAACGAGAAGTGGGGCACTGCCGCCGAGTGCATGAAGCCCACGATGTCCGTGCTCGACCCCACCTACACCTTCACTGTCTCGCGTCGCCAGACGGCCGCCGGTACGGCGGACATGATGAGCCACACCTTCGAGAACTACTTCACCATGGAGCCGGGCGCCTACGTCCAGCAGCGCATGGCCGAGGGGCTTCTCCGCACCATGATCCACTATGGGCCCATTGCGCTTGAGGAGCCGGACAACTACGAGGCCCGCGCCAACCTCATGTGGGCTGCCTCGCACGCCATAAACGGCCTGGTCAATGCCGGCGCCGCCAACGCCTGGTGCGTGCACCCCATGGAGCACGAGCTCTCGGCGTTCTACGACATCACCCATGGCGAGGGACTGGCCATCCTCACACCGGCGTGGATGGAGCACGTGCTCTCCGTCAAGACGGCGCCCATGTTCGCGACGTACGGCCGCAACGTCTGGGGCCTGCAGGGCACCGACGACATGTCCGTGGCGCGCGACGCCATCGCCAAGACTCGCGAGTTCTTCTTTGTGACCATGGGCATGCCGGCCAACCTGCGTGCCGTTGGCATCGATGACGAGAAGAACTTCCGCGTGATGGCCGAGAAGGCCGCCGCTGGCAGCAAGGGCAGCTTCGTGCCACTTACTGCCGACGATATCGTGGAGATCTACCGCGCGGCACTCTAGTTCTTACCTGTAGGAAAAGGGAGCGCGCCCCTCCCGGCATGCCGTCGAGAGGGGCGCGCTTCGTTGAGAGACATCAGTGTCCTAGAGCACGGCACCCTTGTAGTTGGCCTCGTAAGCACCAGAGAAACCCAGCTCTACGGCCGCTCCGTCGTATGCCTGCAGGTTGGGGTTCCTCCCTGCGCCCCAGCACCCAAAGACCCACGACCCGTACTCGTCGATGGTGCGCTGCGAGTAGGACATGAGCTCCGCCCGCAAGCGCGACTCGTACGACGGCGCGTCCGGCCTGTCTTCCTCTGTGATGAGCGCCCCAAGGCGAGAAGTGAAGCGGGGAACGATCTCTCGGGCGCGAACCTCCCAGATGAGCGAGAGCTTGGAGATGAGGTCGACCCGCTCGCAGAACTCGTAGGACTTTGGCGGCAGCATGCGGTGGGCGTCAGGTCGGTATGAGGTCCCAAAGAGGTAGGCTGCCCGCTCCAGCACGATGGACTTCTCGCATGCGCGGGCATTCTCAAGGTCCTGCAGGTACGCCTCGAGGAGGGACTCCGGCCACAGGGCAAGCTGCGCCGCTCGAAAACGGTTGAGCACCAGCCCAAACGATGCCGCGTCGCAGGGCGGGTTGGGCTCCTGCAGGGCGCGTTCGAAGTCCTCGTCCTCGCGCCCAAGCACGGTTTCGACAAGCTCGGAAACAGACATGCATCTCACCTCTTGAGCTGGCGTTCTTCTCGTATTGTTGCAGAAAGGGGCGCCAGCTGAGCCGGCGCCCCCTGGGGGAGTGTCACGCTTTGTGCGCGGCGTACCCTACTCGCCCTCGACCTTGCCCGGGAGCAGCAGCGCCGAGATGGTCGACACCACGTACGCGCCGATGCCAAAGTAGAGCGCGGGCACGTAGGACTGGAAGGTGTCGAAGAGGAAGGCGCCCATGAAGGTGCCGAACGACGGGCCGATGCCCATGATGATGAGCGTGGCGAGGCCCCAGATCTTGCCGAGGGATGCGCCGCCAAAGACGGTGCCCGCATAGCCTGCGGCGCCGCCCGGCTCGATGCCCCAGTACACGGCGAGCAGGACCATGCCCACGATCACGACGGGAAGGCTGCCGGAGAGGGCGAGGAGCACGCCTGCGATGCCAAAGAGCGGGGACACCACGAGCATGATGCGGCGGGCCGGGCGCTCGACGCCCATGCGCTTGACCAGGGCGTCCGATGCCCTGCCGGTGAGCGGCATGGTGAAGATGCCCGCGAGTCCGATGACCATGTAGATCACGTTGGCGAGCGGCATCCCCAGAAGCGACGGCTGGGTCCAGCCGAGGTCGACGGTGAAGTAGCGCACGATCTGCGACCAGATGAGGAACTCGCCCATCACGGCGAACATGAATGCGAAGATGTCGCACCAGAGGGCGCGCGTCTTGAAGGCCTCGCCAACGGTCCAGACGTGTGCGGGCTTCGCTGCGGCGTCGGTCTTCTTCTTGGGCAGGGAGTCCAGGCCAAAGGGCTGGGCACCCACCTTGTCGGGCATGGGCTTGGCCACGGCGGCGGCGATGAGGAGCATGACGGCCATGATCACCGAGAGGACCTTCATGCCGGCGGACCAGCCGGCGCCCTTGAGGATGGGGGAGACCACGATGGTGAGGAGGAGCTGCGCCATGGGGGCGCCCATGAAGGCGAGGCCCCACTTGGTGCCGTACTCGGTGCCCACGTACCACTTGCGGCACGAGATCGTCGAGGAGACCCACAGCATGCCCGTGCCTACGCCGGCGAAGACGCCATAGGTCACGAGGTAGACCGGGAAGGACCAGCTCGCGCCCTCGGGGATGAAGGACGTGAGGAAGAACCCGAGGAAGCAGCAGATGGCGCCTATCGCGTAGGCGGGGCGGGTGCCCTTCTTGTCGATGAGGCCGCCGGAGAAGTACGCGGTGATGGCGTAGAAGGTCATCATGAAGCAGTAGCCGAGCGAGGCCTGGGTGGAGGTCCAGCTCATGCCCTCCATGAGGGACGACTGCATGATCGAGAACGAGGAGCGGTAGCCGAAGAGGCAGAAGACCGCGAGCCAGGCGGCGATCACGGTGCAGGTGCCGTACTTCTTCGCGGTCTCCTTGGTGATCTGCTCGGTAGTCGGGGCCTCGTGCTCCGGCTTCTGAGCTGTTGCTTGTTCAACAGACATGGGAACCACCAATCTATTCGAATGGATCTGATTCCGTACAAAGAACGCCCCGGGGAACCATGGTTCCCCGGGGCGTGGTCCAAACCCTAGGGCTGGAGCGTGTGCATAGCTCAGATGCGGCTATGCCTCGACCTTCTCGGCCGCCCCACGCTCGAACTTCTCGCAGTTCTTGGCGCCGTTGTCGGCGAAGGCCCAGAACTTGTCCTCAAAGCCCGTGCAGGTTCCCATGTTCTGCTCGCCCGCCTGGTAGTGGCTGCAGAACTTGCACTTGAAGCCGGGGGTGAACTTGGGGCAGGTGGGCGTGTCAATCTGGACGGTGATGTCACCGTTGGCGTGGCAGATGCCCTTGGCCACGTCGATGGGGATGTAGTTCGCGCAATCAGAGTGCTTGCACATCGTGGGAATCCTTTCTCGAGAAGGTCGTGGGAATGCGTGACTGGACTAGATGGACTCGTACTCGGTGCGGGCGATGACCTCGTCCTGGATGGGCTTGCCAATCTCGACCCAGTACTGAGTGAAGCCAGCGACGCGGATGAGCAGGGTGCGGTAGTTCTCGGGGTGAGCCTGTGCCTTCTTGAGCACGCGGGAGTCCACGATGTTGTACTGGATGTGGAAGCCGCCCTTGCGCATGTAGGCGCGGGTGAGGTCCAGGAGCTTGCGGGAGCCCTCGACGCCCTTGGTGGCGCTGGGGTGAATCTTGAGGTTCATCTGGGAGTTCTGCGACATGGAGTGATCCCAGCCGGTCGCGGACTCGAAGAGGGCGTACTGGCCGTGAGTGTCGGTGCCGGGGTAAGCGGACATCGAGGCGTCGGCGAACGTCGTGCCCTCAAGGCGGCCATCAGCGGTGGCAGCGGTGACGGCGCCCTCGGGGCCGTGCGTGGACACGGACATCTGGCACACGTAGAGAGGCTCGGCGTAGAGGGACTCGAACTTGTGCGGCATGTCCTCGCAGAACCAATGCTCCCAGTCGTAGAGCATGTCGTCGACGTAGGGCTCGTCGTTGCCGTACTTGGGCGCGCGCAGGCAGTCCGCGTGAATCTCGTCGTAACGGCCGTCATCGTCGTCACGCTTCTCCTGGTCCTTCAGGGACTCGGAGCCAACCTCCTTGGACGTCTTGTAGCCAAAGTTGTGGTCGAGTGCGTCCTTGAGCTGGTCAAGCGTGTACTTGTGGTCATCGTAGACGAGCTTCTTGATGGCCGCGAAGGAGTTGATCTGGTTGCACATGCCGCAGCACTCGATGTTGAACGTGGCGTTGTAGCGATAGCCCTTCTGGGCGATGCCGAGGCCGCGCTCGAGGCAGTTGGGCTTGAGCAGCGAGTTGACCATCGACGGCGTGAACTTGCGCCAGACGTCGTGCTGGATGTTCATGCACTTGTTGAGAACCTCGACGGACTTCTCGTAGTACTTCTTGTACTGATCGACAAGGTCGTCGAACGTGTCGAACGTGCGGTTGTGCGGCTCGAAGACCTGAAGGCCGGTACGCTTGTCGAAGCCATTGTTGAGCGTGAGCTCGAGGATCTTCGGGTTGTTCAGGAAGTGGACGCCAACAGAGGTAGGCTGACCGGAGCCACCGGGGATCCAGTAAAGCTTGCCACCGTGGTGCAGGGGCATCCAGGTGCCGGGCGAGGTCTCGAGGCAGCCGCCCACGGACCAGGCGCGGGACTCGCGGACGGTCATGCCCTCGTGCTGGTACTGGTTCTGGATGAACTCCATGCCAATGCGGTTGTTCATGATGGCGGGATATCCGGCACCAGTCTTAACGCATTCCATGCACTTGAGGAGGAACTCCTCGGGCGTGGCCTCGTCGTAGAGCAGCGAGAGCGTGGGCTGGGTGGTCTGGCACTTGATGCCTGCCTCAAGGATGAGCATCTCAAGACGGTTGGCTGCAGACTTGCCCTCGCGGTCGAGACCACCAATGCACACGTTGTTGAAGGTGTTGCCCGAGAGGACGCCACCCACGACGCCGGTGCATGCGAAGGCGTCGATGCAGGTCATCTTGACACGGTAGAGCTCGTTCCACTCCTCGGCCTCGGCCTCGGTGAGGCGGCCAGCCTCGATGTCCTGCTCGAAGTAGGGGTAGAGGACCTGACCAATGCGGCCGGGGGACAGGCCAGACATGGCGTCCTCGTTGAGCTCGGCAAGGTGCAGCAGGTAGATTGCCTGGAGGGCATCCTTGAAGGTCTTGGGCTTCTCGTGGGCGATGCGGTGCATGCGCTCGGAGATTTCGGAGAGCTCTGCGCGGGAGGTCTCATCCTCGGTGCAGGTGAGCAGGCGGTCAGCCTCGCGGCCGTAGTTGTCGAACCAAGCGGACAGGCCACGGCAAAGCTCGGCCATCGACTTGTAGTAGTACAGGCGGTCCATGCCGGAGATGCCGTCGCCGCCAGCCTCGCCAGCAACTTCACCCGCGCGCTTCTCGCAGAAATCGATGAGGCCATCAAAGCCGTACTCGAGGACGTAGTAGTAGTTCATGACCTCGCGGCCCTGGGGAATCGTGAAGCCAGAGTCAAAGTTCGACACGACCGACTTCATGATGTTTTCCTTGATCTTGTACTCGGGCACCATCTGCTCGTACTTGCGGCCCACGTCCTCGACGGACTTGCCGGCCCAGGCGTAGGCCAGGCGGTGCATGGCGGGGACGATCTCGCGGCGGACACCGTACTTGCCGCCCACGGAGACTACGTTGCCAAAGCTCTTGGTTACGTTGCCGCCGCCGGCGCCAAAGTGGGAGACCTCTGCGCTGGATTCAGCGCCCGTAGCAAGTGCGGCCTTGTAGAGGTCGGAGTCCTTGTCCATGAAGAAGCTCTCGGTGAGCCAGGGCAGCGGGGCGGAGCCGCGATAGAAGCCGGCCTTGGCGCCAACGAGCAGCTCGTGTGGCCAGATGGGGGTGTCGAGGTGCTGGAAGACGCTCTTCAGGCCGTAGGCGCGGCGCATGATGGGGACTTCGCCGTCGTGCTCGGTTGCGGCGCGCGTGTACCAGTAGGACTCCTGCACGTCGAGCGACGAAAGCGTGTCGAAGTAGATGTTGCGCAGGTAGTTGGCGCGCGGCGTGGGCTCCTTCTTGATCTCGCGGTCCTGGATTTCCTTCGGGGCCTCTCCGTTGGCCTGGCTCTCGAGTGAGAGTCCTCTCTCTGCCAGGACCTCGGTCAGCTTCATCGGATGGAGTTGTGCCATTCTGACCTCCTCGATAGAAAACCGTGACGGCTCTGTGCCGCCTCTTACCAATCGTCATTGTGTGTGAGAGGTAGCAATTTGAGATGGGTCTTGGCTCGTGTTTGGCGGTCGTATCTTCTCGCCGCCAAATAGCACCAAAGGTCGTATGCGGGACCAAAGTAGTAGGTCCGCCCCCCGAAATCCGCCCTCCGGCACGACCTTGGCACTACGGCCAAAATGTGCCTTTCGCCAATAATCAGGAGATAAACGGGCAGTTTCTACAAGCTGTGATGCTTGCTGTCATGAGAGGAGACAGACAAATGAGGAGGAGTCTTTCCGCGCCATTGAGCGATAGGGACAGAGAGCTCAAAGGAAGGATCTTCGACATTCAGTCGTACAGCGTCCATGATGGCCCTGGGTGCAGAACGCTCATCTTCATGTCCGGCTGCCCCTTTCGCTGCAAGTGGTGCTGCAACCCCGAGAGCTTCTACAATCGACAGGGCAAGCTCTACCGAGCCTCAAAGTGCGTGAACCGTGCCGACAAGCGCTGCACGCGCTGCCTGGAGGCCTGCCCCTACGGTGCGGTGAGCGACAACTCGCAAGACCCGGACCACCCCATGAAATTTGACTGGGAGAAGTGCCACGTCTGCACCACGTTTGAGTGCGTGAAGGCCTGCTATGACGATGCCCTGGTCACGATCTCCGAGGAATACACGGTCGAGCAGATCATGCACATCCTCGAGCGCGACCGCCACTACTGGTCTGGAAATGGTGGCGTGACCTTCTCGGGCGGCGACCCCATGTTCCAGCCCGAGTTCCTTCTTGCCGTGCTGGAGCGCTGCGACGAGGCCTACATCCACAAGGCCATAGAGACGGAGGCATCTGCCTCGACTGACGTCTACCTCAACGTGATGCGCCACATGGACTTTGCCTTCAACGACCTCAAGAGCATGGATACCGAGAAGCACCGCGAGTACACGGGCATGGGCAACGAGCAGGTGCTGCAGAACATTCGGGCCTTTACCAGCTCAAACTGCAGTGCTCGACTCATCCTGCGTACACCGGTCATCCGGGGCTTCAACGACACCGAGGAGGACTTTGACAAGATTGGTGCGTTCATGAGGGAAGTGGGCTTGAACGAGCTCAACATCCTGCCGTTCCACCGGCTTGGCGTGAGCAAGTGGGAAGAGCTCTCGATGACGTACGCATTCGCAGACGACAAGCCCACGTCGCCCGAGAAGCTCGAGAGTCTCCGCAAGGTGGTTCAGGGGCACGGGGTCAAGTGCTACGTGGGAAGCGAGACGCCGTTCTAATGCATGGGACGCGGGATGCGGCGTTTCTCTCGTCCGCATCCCGCGGTGCGCTTAGCCAAAGATGTTGGACATGAAGTCGTCTGCTATAAGGACGCGACGCAGGGCTTCTACCTCGTCGTGGTTCACGGAGCCATCCGCAGAAATGCGGCTCAGGGCCTCCGAGGGGGTGTAGCCGTCGAGAATCTCCTCGCAGAACATGAGCATGAGGGCGCAGGCGCCATCGGTTGTGGCGTGGTCAACGTCAAGCGAGAAGCGCTTCCCCTCGTTGCCAAAGACACGGTCAAGCTCCGTACGAGCGGTGGTGCCCTCCCAGAGGTCGCCGAGGTACGCAAGGACACCCTCGATGGAGCCATAGCGCGGCACCAGGTCAAGCGTGAGGTTGACCATCTCGTGGACTATTGCCTGAGACTGCTGCTCTAGGTCGACGCTCTGCGTGAGGACGTCTGTCCAGCGCAGGGCGTCCGACTTTTCCAGCATGCCGTGCGGGCCCTCAATCTTTGTGGGCGGTTCGTCGTTACCAATAATCTGCCTGTCGGCAACGCGAAGCACCTGATCGAGCGACATGGAGCGCTGCATCATGCGTTTGCCACGCACAAGGAGCATCAACACGTAGTAGAGCCGGTCAAAGAGAATGGGCTCGAAGGTGAAGATGTTGGCGCCAGAGCGAAAGGCGGCTAGCCGTTCCTCGGGGGAGTCGTGCGTCGAGTAGATAACCGCGGGCTGCTCCACAATGTTGTAGTGCTCGCGGAGTCGCCGACATGCCTCGTAGCCGCTCATGTCCTGAAGCTCTACCGAGAAGATCACCACATCGATGCGATACGTGCGGATGATGCGGAAGGCCTCCTCGGCACGGTAGCACAGGACCACGTCGCAGCCGTAGGCGGCGAGACCGCGCTTGAAGCGCTCGCGTGCCTTGCCGTCTGAGCATACAAAGAGCAGCTTGGGAGGTCTCATACTGCTACACCACCATAGTCTGGCGGTTGTCCTCATCAAGCGTGTCTGCGTACTCGCAGATAAGCTGGACACGGTTCTTCACGCCAAGCTTGGCAAGGATGCTGCTCATGTGTGTCTTGACGGTCTTCTCGCTGAGGAAGAGGCGGTCGGCAATCTGGGAGTTGCTTAGGCCATCGCATACCAGAACGGCAATCTCGTTCTCACGCGGGGTAAGGACGGGGGAGAGTATGCGCGTGGCGCCTCTGGAATCCGCCGAGGGGTCAAGATGGACGTCGAGAAGCCGGCAGGTGCACTCGAGCCACGAGGTGGCCTCGCTTAGCTCCTCGTGGGTGATGACGGGAAGGTCGAACTTTGCCTGGAGCTGCTCGGCGTGTGGCGCGTCATCAAAGACAAAACCGTCGCAGCGCCACAGGGCAACGAGGCGTGTGTTGAAGAAGACAGGTATCGCAAATGAGGTAATGCCAAAGTTGCAGGTGCGCACCAGTGGGTCAAAGACCCTTCTGTTCTGGAAGTAGCTGGCGACCGCTGCGATGTCGTGTGCTGCGATGCCCGAGCAGTCATGCGCCATCCCAGATTGGACAAAGTTGCAAAAGCCCAGCTTGAGCGAGGGGACAAGCAGAGGCTTGCCCTGCGTGTCTATGAGCAGAAGTGGAACGCGATAGTCTCGGACAAAGCAATCCTGGAAGTCCTGGAGGGCTCCCTTGCCCACCATGGATACCCACCTGTCGGCACTAATCTCTTTGGGCTGGTGGCTGCCACCGCCAACGCTCCTGAGCATTGCACAAACCTCCCCCAAGACGGCCGCTTTACACGACGTGCCTGTTTGCTGATGTGTACCCCCTCTACATGTAGGTGGCCCCTACCACCCACGATTGCGGGCTCTCCCAACTTCCGCACTTTGCACCATTTTGCCCCCGGCGGTTCTGGCTATACGGAATTGTTCGGCAAACGTGCCATTTGCACGCATTCGTGCCATACATTCTTGCAGGTAAAGGCTGTTCGCTCATGAGTTTCAGTTATTTTGGTTTTTACGCCAACGGTGCTATGTGGGCGAGCCTGTTGCCCACGCTCTGCGGCAGACGCTACCAGAAGGTCTCCCGCCACACATTCGCGCCTGAATCCGTGGCCTGGCCTCTCTGCACCATTGACGAGAAGGACTTCACGCGGTGCTCTTGAGAACAATTTCGACAGAATTCGGCTCTAGGATAGAGAATTCCGTCCAGTTTCTTCTCAACAGCGCCACAGCAGGGTTGGGAAGGGGGTGTAAGCGTCCCGCGCGTTGGATGGTGGGTTCACCCTTCTCGCCGTGACTTCCGGGCGATACACTCCCGATTATGGTGCTTGTCGGTTCTCGAATATGGTTCTTCTCGCTCCCGATTATGGTAATATGCACGTACTGATTATGGTATTTCATGAGGGGAACTAAGTGATAGGGCGAGACATCATCCCATGCGCGAAGAAGAACGCTGACTGGTTTCCCGTGGTCTCTATCACGGGCCCGCGACAAAGTGGCAAGTCAACGCTGGTTCAGGCCACCTTTCCTGAGTATCGCTATGAGAACCTCGAAGACCCAGGTGTTCGAGAAATGGCGCTTGAAGACCCGGTTGGGTTCATTCGCCAAAGACCGCATAAGCTCATCATTGATGAGGCTCAGCTTGCGCCAGAACTCTTCAATGTTATCCAAGTGGTCTCTGATGAGGTGGGTACACC
This sequence comes from Tractidigestivibacter scatoligenes, assembly GCF_001494635.1. Taxonomy (GTDB): domain Bacteria; phylum Actinomycetota; class Coriobacteriia; order Coriobacteriales; family Atopobiaceae; genus Tractidigestivibacter; species Tractidigestivibacter scatoligenes. The sequence goes on from NZ_LOJF01000010.1 coordinate 55,737, forward strand.
GGGGCAGTATATTCTCTCCGGCTCGCAGAACTTCCTCCTGCTAAGGCAGATCACGCAATCCCTTGCGGGGAGAGTGGGCCTACTCAGGCTCATGCCGCTTTCGTATCGGGAAGCGCACAGAGCCATACCCGAGCTGTCGGTGGATGATTTCGTTATTCGCGGCGGCTATCCCCGTCTGTATGACGTGGACATTCCGCCCGAGGTCTATTACGAGAACTACCTGAGCACGTATATCGCGCGCGATGCGTCCGGGTATGTTGATCCAGGTAACCTCAGCGCATTTAGAAACTTCATTACGGTCTGTGCTGATAGGTGTGCAAATCTTCTCAACCTCACCAGCCTTGCCAATGACGTGGGTATAAGCCCAAAGACTGCGAGGTCATGGCTCTCTCTTCTGGAGTCGAGCTATGTGGTGCAGCTTCTTCAGCCGTATCACGCCAACATTCGCAAGCGACTTACCAAGACTCCCAAGCTCTACTTTAACGATACAGGGCTTCTCTGCCACCTGCTTGGGATTACGACCAAGGATCAGTTCATGGTTTCCCGCCATAGGGGAGCGATTGTGGAAGACCTGATTATCTCCGAGACGGCAAAACGACACATCAACTCTGGCAAGCAGCCCCAGCTCTTTTTCTATCGCGATGACAGCAAGATTGAGGTCGATTTGCTCGACATGACCAACCCCTTGGAGCCCGAGCTTGTGGAAGTCAAGTCATCGGCAACGTATAGGTCTTCGTTCACGAGACACCTGGCTCGCGTGGGAGATCTGGTTGGCGCCGACGTTGCCAACCAAGCGGTTGTCATGAACGTGGACAAGACCGCAACGGTAGGAGGCCGCACGGTGTGGTCGATGGAGGACTGGCTGCTCCGCGAGTAGCCAGTCTCCGCCATCCTATGCCAGCAGTGCCACGTGGGCCGGCACGCCGCCCACAAACGAGAGCGACGGCTCACCGGCAATGAGCGGACGGGCGTAGCGCAGGTAGGTCTCGGTTACGCCCATGCCGTCTTCGCGGATCATCTCCGCTGGCACGGCCTTCACGGCGTTTGCCACGCGGTTCACGTCAACCAACTCGTAGCGAACCTCGTACGGCGCGTCGGATACGCGCGTGAGCGCGCTCATGACACCCGAGGCGCCGTCCAGCGCGGCGTTCACTCCGCGGGCACCAAGGCCGGATGCCTCGGTGAGGTCCGTCTGGCTTGCCAGGTGGGCGGCGCAGCGCTGCGTGGTGCACAGCTCGACGGCACGCGTCTTGCACCCCAGCTCACGGTGGGCCACGTCTGCCAGGTAGCGACTCGTGCCCGAGAGTGCGGCCGCGTGCCCAAAAGCATCGACGCGCGCCGTGGAGCCCGCTCGCTCGCAGATGAGCGTGCCATCCGCCGTGCGCACGCCCTCGCTCACGGCAACGACCACGGTGTTTTTCTCGGCGATAAGTTCCGCGAGCCTTTGGAGAAGGTCCTGCTCGTCGAGTGGAACCTCGGGAAGGAGCACCAGGTCTGGCGCATGGCCGCCCGCCTCGCCGGCAAGCGCGGCGGAGGCGGCAAGCCAGCCGGCATCGCGGCCCATGATCTCGACGAAGGTGACGCTCTTGAGGTCGTAGACGTCGGCGTCGCAGGCAAGCTCGTCCACGGTGGCGGCAATGAACTTTGCCGCGCTGCCATAGCCTGGCGTGTGGTCGGTGAGGATGAGGTCGTTGTCAATGGTCTTGGGCACGCCCACAAAGCGGATCTTTGAGCCAATGGCCTCGCCGTAGCGGGAGAGCTTCGCGATGGTGTCCATGGAGTCATTGCCGCCAATGTAGAGCACCGCGCAGGCGCCAAACTCGGAGAAGCGCTTGAAGAGCGTACGGTAGGTCGTCTCGTCCGTGGAGGGGTCCGGCAGCTTGTAGCGGCAGCTTCCCAGGTAGCTCGACGGCGTGTGCGAGAGAAGCTCGAGCTGGGCGGGGCTTGCCACATGCTCGTCAAGATTCACGGTACGCCCATCGAGCAGTCCTTGGATGCCATAGCGCATGCCTACCGTGTGCAGGCCGGCTGCGCGCGCGGCGCCCACCACGCCCGCAAGGCTTGCGTTGATTGCGGCCGTGGGTCCGCCGGACTGCCCCACCAGCACGTTGTTGCCCAAAGCCATATATGCCCCTCTCGCAGTGAGTTTTTCCTGCCTCGAGGATACCGCACGACGCCTTCTGGCGGTACAGCTCAGCCTTGCCTGCCGACGGCCGCAACGACTCTATAAGTATGTAATGGAATAGTAATTGTGTCGTTCTCGCGTGGTAAGGTAGCACGGTCCCAATGTCAGCTGAATAAACTGGGAGTCACACATAATGTTCGAGGCGCTTGCAAGCTTCTTCTCGCTTATCGTGCAGCCGGCCTATGACCTTACCGGCAGTTGGTGGGCGGCAATCTTTCTCTTCACCCTGTTCTCCAAGGTCATCCTTATGCCCCTCTCGGTGTGGTGTCAGAAGAACAGCATCGTGATGGTCCAGCTCATGCCCGAGCTCTTCCGCATCAAGTGCCGCTACTACGGCGACCGCGAGACCATCGAGGAAAAGCAGAACGAGCTCTATCACGAGAAGCACTACCATGCGCTGCTCTCGCTCATCCCCCTGGCCATCCAGGTGATCATCCTCTTTGGCCTGGTGGACGTCATCCACTCCATCACAGACTCCGGCGCGCCCGGCACCGAGTTCCTGGGGCTGGTGCCCATCGAGAGCGGTGGTGCATCGCTCATCATGCCGCTTCTTGCCGGACTCTCCGCCGTGATCATGGGCTGGGCCTCCAACCACATCAACCCCCTCCAGCGTGAGCAGTCCCGCGCCGAGAAGAACATGACCAACGGCCTCTCCATCGCGCTTTCGCTCTTCCTGGGCTTCTACGTGGTGTGCGGCATGGCGTTCTACTGGGTGTGCTCCAACCTGCTCTCTATTGCGGTGCAGGCGCTGTGCAACGTGATCGTGAAGCCGCGCGACTACATCGACTATGAGGACCTCAACAAGGCTCGTGACGAGTTCAACGCCATCGAGGAGGCCACCAAGGGCGACCGCAAGTGGTACCAGCCAGATCCGCTGGCCCGTCGCGCCAAGGCAGACTACAAGCGCTTCTTCAAGGTGGACGGCAAGCACCTGGTGTTCTACTCGGAGAGTTCGGGCTTCTACAAGTACTTCCAGGGCGCCATCGAGTGGCTGCTTAACAACTCCGACGTGCGCATCCACTACCTCACAAGCGATCCCGACGACCAGGTCTTTGACATCGCCAAGCGAGAGCCGCGCCTCATCCCGTACTTCCTTGACCAGAAGCGACTCATCACGCTCATGATGAAGATGGATGCGGACGTGGTGGTGAGCTCGCTTGGCGCGCTCGACGTGTACTACATCAAGCGCTCCTACGTGCGCAAGGACATCGAGTACATCTACATGTGCCACCATATGACCTCAATGCACCTTACCTCGACCAAAGAGGAGTACGACAACTTCGACACAGTCATGTGCGTGGGGCCGCACCAGCGTCGCGAGCTTCGACGCATGGAGGAGGTCTATCACACACCAAGGAAGAAGCTCCCCAAGATTGGCTACGACCTTCTCGACCGCGAGATTGCCGACTACGAGGCCATGCCCAAGGTGGCACACGAGAAGCCCGTCATTCTCATTGCCCCGTCCTGGAACCAGGACAACATCCTCGATACCTGCATTGATGACATGCTGGGAAGGCTTCTGGGCCATGGGTACCGCGTGATTGTTCGTCCGCACCCGGAGTATGTGAAGCGCTACCGTCCGCGCTGGGATGCGCTGGTCGAGCGCTATGCCAAGGTGCCCAAGGACGAGCTGGTCTTTGAGGGCGACTTCTCGGGCCACTCCTCCATCCTTGAGTCCGACGTCTTGGTTACCGACTGGTCCTCCATCGCGGAGGAGTTCTCGTTCACCACGCTCAAGCCATCGCTCTTCATCGACACGCCAATGAAGGTCACGAACCCAGACTGGGAGCAGGTTGGGATAGAACCCACCGACATTAGCCTGCGCAACCAGATTGGCCGCTCGCTCGACCCGGCGGATCTCTCTGAGCTCGAGGGCGTCATTGATGACATGGTTTCGAACCCCGCGTCTTGGCATGACAGGATTCGCCAAATTCGCGATAGCTTCATCTACAACCTTGGCCACGGCGGCGAGGCTGCGGGCGAGTACATCCTGAGGGAGGTTCTCGCCAAGCAGGAGGGTAAGGACATTACGGCTGCCGGTGCTATGGCAGAGAATGGCGGTGTGCGTGATGGTCGCTAGGCATGCGTGTGATGGACGCGTTGCGCGTTGCTTCTCGAGGGGAGTCATCGTTGTCTGGGATGTCTTGAGCATTTCTGCGATAAGCGCCTGCCTGCTCACGGCCATGGCGACGCCGGCGCTTGCCTACGTGGACCCCTCGGTCATGACTTATACGATTCAAGCGCTGGCCGCGGTTGCTGTTGCGCTCTCCGCGGTCCTGGGCGTGGCCTTCAGGCGCACCCGCAAGGCGCTCATGAGGATCCTGCACATTGATGAGGGCGCCAAGCGCGTGGCGGAGCCGGCCGTATCGCGCATCGACCCAGCCGGGAAGCCCGCGGCAGACGCGTCGGCACGCGAGGATCTTGCCGCCATGGGCGGGTCCGCACTTGGCGGCTCCAAGCGCCGCACGACCAGTTTGCCGTGGGGGCGTCGCCTTGTGCTTGCGCTTCTCGCCTGCGCGCTTCTCGTCCTTACGGTGCTCGTGGTGGCGCCGCTTGAGCTTGTTGCCGGCAGCTCCGACAGCCTCCTTTTTGGCATAAAGCAAGTATGGCAGGTTGTGGTGGTGGCGGGTCTCGTCGTTTCCGTTGTTTCCGGCCTTGCCATTTCGGCAGTTCGTGGGCGCGCCTTTGACGTGGTTGTTGCCATAGTCGTGGCGTTTGGCGTGGGCGCCTACGTGCAGGTGCTCTTTATGAACTCGAGCCTGCCAGTTGCCGATGGCAACCTTGTAGACTGGACCCAGTACAACAAAATCACTGCTATCAGCCTGCTCGTGTGGGCAACCATTCTTGTTGCATTTTTGGTGTTTGCGGTCAAGCGTCCACGTATCGAGAGGGCTGTTTCCGCAGTGTTGAGCGTTGCCCTCATCATTGTGCAGGTGACTGGCGTCGTGGGCATCGTGACCAAGGCGGCATCCGAGCCAGAGTCCATCACCATTACCGAGAAAGGCCTCTTTGACGTCTCTGGCAAGAAGAACGTGGTGTGCTTTGTGCTGGACATGACCGACACCGCGGATGCCAAGCAAGCCTATGCCGACAACCCCAACATGCTTGACGGTTTGGATGGCTTTACCTGGTACCAGAACAGCACGGGGTCGATGATTCCCACGCGCTATGGCATTCCGTCTCTGCTCACGGGCGCGCGGCCGCAGAAGGGCGAGGATGCGGCGGATTTTCTCTCGTCCATGTACACAAACAGCCACTTCTTGGATGATGTGGCGGCTCAGGGCTACACCACGGACATCTACTCTGACTCTGCGGATTGGATCGATGGCTGGAGTGAGTACCTGGGACAGCATGCTGAGAACTTCGAGAGTACCTCGGACGTTGCCAAAGGTGCCCTTGATCGGCAAGGTACGCTTCGCATTCTGTACCAGTGCGCGCTTTATCGCGACATGCCGTGGATTGCCAAGCCATTCTTCTGGTTCTACACGGACCAGATCAATCAGGGCATGACCGCAAGTACGAGCGGGACATCTCCTGACCTGACGCCCTATATCATGGATGACCCTGCCTACTACCAGGCGCTCAAGGAGAATGGCCTTTCCATCAACGACGAGGATGCCTCGTTCCGCTTCATTCACCTTGTTGGTACCCACTGGCCCTATACCATGGATGCCGACGGCAACAAGGTTGCGGAGTCTAGCGACTGGGAGTCGCAGATGGTTGGTGCCTTCAAGATCGTGCGCACCTACCTTGACGAACTCAAGCGTTTGGGCTTGTATGACAGCACAACGGTGATTATTACAGCAGACCATGGTGTGTGGTATCTCACACCAGACGTGTTGGACGGCGTTTCGACGCCAATCATCTTTGTGAAGCCTGCACAGTCTGCCGAGGCGGACACCGTGCCGTGCCAGATTTCCCAACAGCCAGTGAGCCACTACGATCTTCAGGCAACCATGCTTAAGGGTATGGGTGCCTCGCAGGATGTGCTTAATCACTACGGCGAGTACAACCAGGCAATTGAGGATCGTAGGGACCCTGCAGATCGCCTGCGCTATTACCTCATGACGACGAGTAACGGCAAGTTCGACACCGGTTGGCGTGAGTACCAGATATCCGGCGACTCTCAGGACTTCGCGAACTGGCACCTCGACGGGAACGATTGGACTATCACAGACGATGACGCCAAGCGCATCTGGCACTAATTGTCTTCTGAGGTGACGTTTCTATGCTGCAAGTGGCGCCACCGCTCATCTTGGGCGGTGGCGCCCTTGCTTTTCAACGGCGCCTGAGCCGGCCGCGGTATGATGGCAGGGTTGCGTTATTGAAGGGAGCTGTTGATGACGGGTGCTGGCTTTGCGGGAAGGGCGATGGCGAGCGACTTTGACGGAACACTCTTCTTTGGCATTGGCGGCAGGGCGCATCCGCTTCATCGGTTCCTCCCGCGCGACATTGAAGCTATCCGGACGTTTCGCGCTGGGGGTGGACTCTTTGGCGTGTGCACCGGGCGTCCGCTTGGCGCCGTTCTTGCGGATGCGGGAAGAGACCTGAGCTTTGACTTTGCCATCACGAGCAGTGGAGCGTGCGTGAGCGACGGGGCGGGGAACACGCTGTTCTCGCGAGAGATTCCCGATGACGATGTGCGTGCGCTTCTCGATGCGACGCGTGGGCAAACCGCTCGCCCGCCGTTTATAGCGTTGGAATCTGGATACCTGGTGCTGGGTGGTGCCAGCATTCCCGGGCTGCCAAAGGGGTTTCTCAAGCGTCTTAGGGTTGTGAGCTCGGTTGACGAGGCCTTGTCCATGGGCCATGGCGGTGACGGCGTGCAGGTTATCTCGCTGGGGTTTGGTACCCAGGAGCGCGCCGCGCGTTTTGTGGCTGGAGTGGGGGAGTTGCTTGGGGGCAGGGGTTCCGCTTTCCAGAATCTCGATTCTGTAGACGTGGTGCCCACAGGGTGCTCAAAGGGCGCCGGTCTTGCCGTCGCGCGTCAGCAGCTGGGGCTTGGCTTGGTTGGCGGTATTGGCGATTCCTTCAATGATCTACCGCTCCTTGACGAAGCTGATGTTGCATACACCTTTAATCGCGCGCCCGAGGCGGTGCGCGAGGGCGCCGATGTGCTAGTGGACGACGTTGCTGGAGCACTTGCGGATCTTGAGCAGCGATAGGCGGGTTCGAGAGGCAGTGGCTTAGCCGTTTCCGCCCCTGGTCCTGGCACAAAAACCGTAGCCCAACCGTCGAATTGCGCCAGGTCACGCATGCAGGCGCTTGTGGAATTCCCAAAGAGCAGAGGAGGGGGCGAGACTATGGCCTCGCCCCCTCCTGCCTTGATTCGATGCGGCGTCTCTACACGCCGGCTTCAAGCTCGTCGCGAATGGCAAGGATGAAGTCACGCGTGTTGAGCTTGGTGGGGTTCTCTAGCGTGGTGATGCGCGCAAGGTCGCCCGTCATGCGGCCGTCCTCGATAGTCTTGACGGTCGCGTGCTCCAGGCGCTTGGCAAAGTCCACAAGCTCCGGCGTGCCGTCCAGCTCGCCGCGCTTGGCGAGTGCCCCGGTCCACGCAAAGATCGTGGCCACCGAGTTGGTCGAGGTCTCCTCCCCGCGCAGGTACTTGTAATAGTGGCGCTGTACGGTGCCATGTGCCGCCTCGTACTCGTACTGGCCGTGGGGTGATACCAGCACCGAGGTCATCATGGCAAGCGACCCAAACGCCGACGAGAGCATGTCGCTCATCACGTCGCCATCGTAGTTCTTGCATGCCCAGATGAAGCCGCCCTCGCTCTTCATGATGCGTGCCACAGCGTCATCGATGAGGGTGTAGAAGTACGTGATGCCCGCCGCCTCAAAGCGCTCGCGGTACTCGTTCTCGTACATGTCCGCGAAGATGTCCTTGAAGCGGTGGTCGTAGATCTTCGAGATGGTGTCCTTCGAGGCGAACCACAGGTCCTGATGGGTGGAGAGCGCGTACTCGAAGCAGCTGTGCGCGAACCCCTCGATGGAGGAGTCCACGTTGTGCATGCCCTGGATCACGCCCGGCTGGTCAAAGTCGTGAATCAGGCGACGCTCCTCGTGGCCCTCCGTGTCGGTGAAGACCAGCTCGGCCTTGCCGGCGCCGGGTACGCGATACTCGACGTTCTTGTACACGTCGCCATACCCGTGACGCGCGATGGTGATGGGGCGCTTCCAGCACTTCACCACGGGCTCAATGCCCTTGACCACGATGGGCGCGCGGAAGATGGTGCCGTCGAGCATCGAACGGATGGTGCCGTTGGGGCTCTTCCACATCTGGTGCAGGTGGTACTCCTCGACGCGCTGCGCGTTGGGGGTGATGGTCGCGCACTTGACAGCCACGCCCAGGCGCTTGGTGGCCTCGGCGGAGTCGATGGTCACCTGGTCGCCCGTCTCGTCTCGGTGCGTAAGGCCCAGGTCATAGTACTCGGTCTTAAGATCGAGGTACGGGCAGATAAGCTCATCCTTGATGATCTGCCAGATGATGCGGGTCATCTCGTCGCCGTCCATCTCGACGAGTGGGGTCTTCATTTCGATCTTCGACATGCATGCCTCCAGCGCGGTCTAGTTGCGGCCCTTCGTTGCCTTTGTGGTTCAAGTCTACCCGAGCAAGGCTACAGGACGATTTCCGGCGAGAGCCATGTGGGCTGGTCTCGGCTCACGACGCGCGCGCAGGCATAAGCGCGCGGCAGCGAGAGGATCGCTGCGCCACGGTATGCACCGGACGGCATGAGCTCAAGCGACATGGCGCAGTCGGCCACACCATCGTCTACCAGGCAGAGCGGCAGCAGGAGCCGCATGGTACTGGTGGCGGGGTCAAATGCCGGCGCTGCCATGCGATAGCTTGCCTGCGCTAGGCGTAGCGAGAGGGTCGTGGCATCCTGGAGCGCGCGACCCATGCGGCGGTAGAGGCTGGGGTCTCCCTTGATGGTGCGCGCCAGCTCCCGGCATGCACTGCGCCCCAGGCGACCGTTGCCGGCATCCATGCCGTCACGCAGCAGGCGCGATGCCTCGGGGCTTCCGGCCAGCTGATCGGCGAGGAAGGCGCGCGGCAGGCGGCCGACCTTCTCGCCCAGAAGCGCTTCGGTGTCAAGGATGAGCATGTGCCCCGGCTGGCAGACAACGTCCTCGACGCGCTCGAGGTAGCTTGCCGGCTGCGGCAGCTCGGGAAGCGTCGCCACAAGGCGGGCGCCCAACTCCCCCGAGCCCGCAGTGGCAAAGCCGTCGAGCTTCCAGGGAATGTCGCCGAAGTTGGGCGAGAAGACTGCGTAGACGTCCTCGCCAAAGGGGGTGAGCAACCCCGTGTTATAAGCAGCGAGTGAGCTGTCCGTCGCCGTGGCAATGCGTCCCTGCTCAACGGCACGATGGAAGGTCACAGTGAGGTACTCGCGCAGGATGCCATAGCGAGAGGGACCGCCCACGCCCTCGCCGGGGAAGTTCCAGCGCTCCGGCGTCGCCATGGTGGCAAGCGTCCCAAGCGTGCGCTCCCAGGAGCCGATGACTGCGAACTGCGCAAACTCGCGAAGCGGGCTTACGGCCGGAGAGCCCGTATCCTGCTGCGGCGCACCGGCTAGGTCGCTCCACGCGCCCTCGTCAGCCGCGGGAAGGCCCTCAAGGCCAACCTGCTCGTGAACCGCACCGGTTCCGTCGTCGCCATCCACCAGCGCGAGACTCCACTGCTTGCCGGACGTTGGCCGTGACGTGCGACGGATTGTGACCTCAACTGGACCAGAACCGTCCTCGTGGAGGTAGCGGAGCGGGAACGTGACGCGGCTCCTTGTGCCCGAGAGGGTCCCGGTCGAGCGGGCCACGCGCCAGTCCTCGTCGAGCGTGCGAGTGACGTCGGCGTCGATGGGGAGCTTCTGGTAGAGCACACGGAGAAGCTCGTCCTTGCAGTGGACCTCTTCCGAGAAGCGCTCGGGGAGGTTCTGATGGGGGAGCTGCTGCGAGTTTGGCGCGGGGGTGGGTGCGGCCGCCGGCGCAGGTGCCGAGACGGGCGTAGGTGCTGGGGCGACGGGCGCCGGGGCTGCAGCCGGTGTTGGCGCCGTGGGCTGTGCCTGGGCAGCGGCTGCGAGGTCTGCCTCCATGTCCTCGTAGGGGTCGTAGGTGATGGTGAGGTTGATGCCAGAGCTGGCGGGCGTCTCGGGCGCCGGCTGCTCGCGGGTCTCGGCTCCAGTGGCTTCTACCTGCGGCCCGTTTGGCTCTTTGGGGGTCTCGTCGGCCGGGGAGGGCTGCGGCGCCGGCGCAGGTGCTGGCACCGGTTCGGGTTCCGGCACGGTTACGGTTTCAGGCCCCGGCTCCGGCGCGGATGCCGGCTCTGGCTCGGCCGCAGCTTCCGGCTCCGGCGCGGGCTCCGGCTTGGCCTCGGCCTTCTCGACGTGGCGCGGCTTTGTCGGCTTGGGGTCGTGCGAGCCCTTGCGACGCTTCCACGGCTTGCTCTTGCTTCCCTTCTCGCCTGCGCTGTCGGAACCAGACTGTCCCGCGCGCTCGAGGTAGCCGTCGTACTCCTCGTTGGGCACGATCGTTGCGTAGACGCGTCCCTTTTTGAAGACGGTGAGCCGAACGAACTCGGGAAGCGCCTCCATAAGCGATTGAATGTCCTCCTGCCCAAGGTCCTGCGGCGCAATGCCGTCCTCCAGAAGCACCTCCTCGACGCGCGAGAGAAGCGCCTGGCGGTTGGTCCCAAGGGTGGACGAGAGAAGCTTGTACAGGTAAAGCCTGTTTCCTGGTGTGATTCTAGGCATCGTTTGCGGCCTTCCTTCAAGGGCTCCCGAGAGCGGGGGCTGAGTTTGCAAGTTTCTACAGTATCACCCGCGGGTGTCGGCGCACAGCGGATTCGGCGCGGATGGGGCTTGCGCCGACGAGAGTGGTTGCTTGTCGCCGGAGCACGCAATTTGATGCACTGTGCACCATTTGGCCACTTCCGGCGACATTTTGTCGCCGGAGCGGGGGGTTATGTTGCAAATGGCGAAAATATAGCTCTTCCGGCGACGGGCGAGAAGGGCGCCGACGGGCGAGGGGCGCGCCGCCGGGCGAGGAGCGCGCCGCCTGCCAGACCGCCGGCGGCCGACGGCACCTCCGTCCCTCGCGCCAGCTAGCATCAAAGATGTGCGGCAACCCCGGCGTTAGGAGGAACCCGTGAAACTCAACGTGCGCAGGACCGTCCTTATCGGCTTTGCGTTCTTCTCCATCTGCGCATTCTGGCAGATGTACAACAGCGTGATTCCGCTCATGCTCACGAACACGTTCCACTTGGACGAGACGTTCTCGGGCATGATCATGGCCGCCGACAACGTCCTCGCCCTCTTCCTCCTGCCGTTCTTTGGCTCGCTCTCGGACCGGTGCCACAGCCGCCTAGGCCGCCGCATGCCCTTCATCCTCGTGGGTACGGCGCTTGCCGTGGTTGGCATGATCTTCCTGCCCATCATCGACAACGCGTACTATGCGGACGGCTCGGGTGCCCTTCTCGCCGCGTTCATTGGCGTGCTGCTCTTTGTGCTTGTTGCCATGGGAACCTACCGCAGTCCAGCCGTGGCGCTTATGCCAGACTGCACGCCCAAGCCGCTGCGCTCGCCCGCAAACGCGATCATCAACCTCATGGGCGCCGTGGGCGGCATCATCTACCTGGGGATTGCCTCCGTGCTCTACAACAAGGGCCGCACTGCTGGTCTCGATCACGTGGACTACCTGCCGCTCTTTGTGATTGTGGCTGCCATCATGGTGGTCTCGGTAGCTATCGTGTTTCTCACCGTAAAGGAGCCCAAGCTCGAGGCCGAGGTCGCGGCATACGAGGCCAAGCACCCCGAGGAGAACCTTGTCGAGAAGGACGCCGCCACGGGCAAGGAGGTGCTTCCCGCGCCGGTCAGGCGCTCGCTGGGCTTCCTTCTCGCATCCATTGCCCTGTGGTTCATTGGCTACAACGCCATGGAGACCTGGTTTACCACGTATGCGCAGGCAGAGTGGGGCATGGCGCTGGGCGAGGCAAGCCGCTGCCTCATCGTGGCCAACGTTGGCGCCATTGTCTCGTACATTCCCGTGGGCGCCATCGCCAGCCGCGTTGGCCGCAAGCGCACCATCCAGGGCGGCATTGTGCTTCTCGGCGGAGGCTTTGCGTTTTGCGCCGCCTGGACCTTTGCCGGCATGGGCTTCTCGCCCGTGCTCTACGTGGTGATGATCGTCCTTGGCATGGGCTGGGCCGGCATCAACGTGAACTCGCTGCCCATGGTGGTCGAGATGTGCAAGGGCTCCGACACCGGCAAGTTCACGGGGCTCTACTACACCTTCTCGATGGCCGCGCAGACGGTGACGCCCATCGCCGCGGGTTGGCTCATGCACAACGTGAGCTATCGGTCGCTCTTCATCTACGCCACGGTGTTTGTTGCCGCGAGCTTCGTTACAATGCTGTTCGTGCACCACGGAGACTCGAAATTGGTCGAGAAAAGAGGGCTCGAATCGTTCGACGTCGACTAGCGCGCCGCCGGCTCGGCGTGCCTGGCGTTGTCGACGCCTGGATGGAGGATTGTCGATGGCAAACTGCATCATTCGCAAGCATCCGGCGCTCTTCGCTGCCGGCATTGCCGCAGGTCTTGGGGCTGCTGCCGTGTATGGCATGGCACCCCGTACGGGCAACAAGACGGTTGACGAGCGCTGGGACGAGTTTGCACGCTACCGCTATGCACACCGCGGTCTCCACGACGACTCCCTTGACGCTCCCGAGAACTCGCTTGCCGCCTTTAGGCGCGCCCGCGAGTACGGCTTTGGCGTTGAGCTTGACGTGCACCTCACCGCGGACGACCGCCTGGTTGTCATCCACGACTCCGACCTCAAGCGCATGACGGGCAAGGAGGGCACCGTCGAGGAGCTTACGCGCCCGCAGCTCGAGGAGTACCGCCTCAACGGCACCGACCAGGGCATTCCCACGCTTGCCGAGGTCCTGCGCATCTTCGAGTGGGACGGCGAGGGCCCCATGCCCGCGCCGCTCATCATCGAGATCAAGACCTACTGCGAGAACGCTGACCTTCTCACCAGCCGCGTCATGGAGTGTCTGGACACCTTCGACGTGCGCTACTGCATCGAGAGCTTCGACCCCGCCGTGCTGGTGTGGCTGCGCCGTAACCGCCCCGAGGTCATCCGCGGACAGCTCTCGATGGACTTTCTCGCCGAAGATGCCGGTGCAAGCGCCAAGGCCCTGCCGCTGCCGCTGCGCGTGGGGGCAACCGCGCTTCTCGGCAACGTGGCCACCAAGCCGGACTTCATTGCGTACCGCTTTGACGACCGCGAGCAACCCGCAGTGCGCCTAGTGTGCGGGACTCTCGGCGGCAAGCTGGTCACGTGGACCATTCGCAGCGAGCGAGACATGCTGGCCTCCGAGGCCGAGGGCGCACCGGTGATCTTTGAGGGCTTTGTGCCTGCGCCGCAGTCCTGCGTAGCCGCACACTGGGCCACGGCATAAAGGCGCCAAGGATACGGACTTCTAGCTGCGCCGCCTTGCTTGCTGCAGGGCGGCGCGCTTCTCGTTAGTTGGCCTTTTCGACACCGCCAGCAGTCCCGCTGCCCTTGTGGCCCTTTGCCCAGAGCTTTGCCTCGCGGTTGCGCATGTTCCACACCGTGGCCTCCATGCCCAGCGGCACGTAGTCGAGCTTCTCGAGGTCCTGGGGGAGGTACTCCACCAGACCGCGCTGGGGCGTGGGCGAGAAGTGCGCGGGCTCTGGTCCGGGCGTCGCCTCCAGCGCGAAGACCTTGGCGCCGTTGGCAGCAAGGCGTTCCTCGTAGCCGCTTGTGGGCTCGTTGGGGAAGTCTGCCCGGGCGTCCTCGCTTGTCCAGAGAACCTGATAGCCTGCGGCGTCAAGCTCCTCGAGCGTGAAGAGGTAGAGGGGGCGGCTGTCCGTCTTGAGCCGCAGCGTGCCGTCCGGTGCAAGGATGCGGCGGTACTCCATGAGGCAGGTGGCATCCGTGAGGCGGCGGCGCGCCTGTCGCTTGCGCGGGAACGGCGTGGGGAAGTTGAGGTAGATGCGCGAGAGTTCACCGGGGGCGAAGGCCTCGGTTACGCGATGGCCGTCCCAGGCGAGAAAGACGACGTTCTCAAGGCCGCTCTTCGCGGCGAGGCCACCGGCGTAGGCCATGCAGAGCGGCTCGCCGTCCATGCCGAGGAAGAGCACGTCTGGCTCGCGACGGGCGGACTCCACCGTGAAGGCGCCCTTGCCGCAGCCCAGGTCAAGGTGGACCTCGCGAAAGCGCCCGGCGCCCGCTGCGCCGCCAGCGGCGGTGGTGCCGCCCAAGGGGTAGCAGGCCTCGGCCCAGCGACCGGCGTAGTCCTGCGGCGCAGGCTCGATGAAGTCCGCGTAGCGCTCAAGGCGCTCCTCGAGGACAAAGTGCTTGGGTGTGCGTGCGTGCATGGGGCCTCGGCTATTCTTTGCTCGTCTCGGCGCTAGATGCGGATGCGATGTCTGCGTTTCTCCCGCCACCCAGCGTGAACGTGGTGGCGGCGTGCAGCATGTTGACCTCTGCCAGCTCGAGTTTGCCGTCGATGTAGGGCTGGTACATAGCGTCAATCGAGCCCACGCCCATCGAGCAGCCGCTGCACTGCTCGCACGAGCCGTCGCCGCAAAAGCTCAGCCCGCGGCGCACGATCTCCTCGCGCTCCTCTCGCGTGGTGTCCTTGATGAGGACGCTCTGTGTTGTCATGCGTGTGCGCTCCCTAGAGCTTGCCATGGAGCTTGAGCTCCTCGATGAGCATGTGGTCACGGTATGCTGCGAGGGTCTCCGGAGTGTTGCCCGTCTCGGGGGTACGGTGCGAGAGCTCCTCGTCAACGCCCCTTTGGGCGATGTCAGACCACTCGGCTGGGAACTCCTTCCAGTCTGCCATGTCCTGGAGCCAAAGCGTCGTGGAGTCGTGCAGGTGGTTCATGAGTCCGGAGACGCCTCCCTTGCCGCCGCCAAGCTCGAACACAAGAGACGGTCCCATGATGCCCCAGCGGATTCCAGGTCCAAAGGTCACTGCCTTGTCTGCGTCCTCGACCGAGCACACGCCGTTCATCACGAGATCCGCTACCTCGCGGTAGAGTGCCATCTGGAGTCGGTTGCAGATAAAGCCCAGAGCCTCTTTTTGGAGCACGACGGGCTCCATGCCAATGCGCTGGTAGAAGTCCTTGGCGCACGCGACAGTCTCCTCTGCGGTCTTCTCGCCGCGCGTTATTTCAACGAGGGGGATGAGGTGAGGCGGATTGTAGGGGTGCCCGCCGCAGAAGCGCTCGGGATGCTTGGCGTTCTTTGCGATTTCGGTCACGAGGAGACCCGAAGTGGAGCTCGCAATGATTGCGTCGGGGGCTGCGGCGGCCTCGATCTGCTCAACAATCTTCCACTTGACCTCATAGTGCTCTGCCGAGCTCTCCTGGATGAACTGCGCGTTCTTCACTGCCTCGGAGACGGAATTGGTGTAGTGGATGCGGGACGCGATTTCCTGCGCTTGATCCTCAGTGTAGACGTTGTTGGTAACAAGGGAGTTCAAGCTCTCGTGTACACGCTGCTGTGCAAGCTTGCTGGACTCCGGCGTGCGGTTTTGTGCCCAAACCTCAAGACCTGCCATTGCGAACTTGAGTGCGTAGCTGTAACCGATGACACCCGCGCAGATAGACGCAGCTACCTTGATGTCGTTTGCTTTCATGCCAATCCTTCCGACACGTGTTTGCCAAGAAGTATAGGCCGCAGAGGTCGGGCAGGCACGCCGCGTGAAGGCTTAAGATAGACAGGTCGTGTAAGTGTCCTCAAATGTCAAAGGAGCCAAGATGGCTGACGATGCAAAGCAGCACGCGCTTGACGCACACAAGGAGTGGCACGGTAAGATCGAGGTCGTGAGCAGGGCCAAGATCAGCACGCCGGAGGAGCTTGCCGTTGCCTACACGCCAGGCGTCGCCGTTCCCTGCCTGGAGATTCAGAAGGACCCGAGCCTCTCGTACGAGTACACCCGTCGCTGGAACCTGGTTGCCGTTGTGACCGATGGCTCCGCGGTTCTCGGCCTGGGCAACATTGGCCCCGAGGCGGGCATGCCCGTCATGGAGGGCAAGTGTGCCCTCTTCAAGACCTTTGCCGACGTGGACGCCTTCCCCCTGTGCATCCGCTCCAACGACGTGGATGAGATCGTGCGCACCGTGCAGCTGCTCGCCGGCAGCTTTGGCGGCGTGAACCTCGAGGACATCTCCGCGCCGCGCTGCTTCGAGATCGAGCGCCGCCTCAAGGAGACCTGCGACATTCCCGTCTTCCATGACGACCAGCATGGCACCGCGGTCGTGACCTGCGCCGCGCTGATCAACGCGTGCCGTCTCACCGGTCGTGATCTCGGCGACGTCAAGGTGGTCTTCTCGGGCGCCGGCGCCGCGGGCATCTCCATCGCTCGCCTCATGAAGCGCATGGGCGTGAAGGACATCATCATCTGCGACCACACGGGTGCCATCTATGAGGGCCGCGACGGCCTGAACCCGGTGAAGCAGGAGGTCGCCACCTGGACCAACACCGAGAAGGTCCAGGGTTCGCTCGCCGACGCCCTCAAGGGTGCGGACGTCTTTGTGGGCGTCTCCAAGCCCAACCTGGTCTCGCAGGATATGGTGCGCTCGATGGCAAAGGACCCCATCATCTTTGCCTGCGCGAACCCCGTGCCCGAGATCATGCCCGACGAGGCGCTGGCAGCCGGCGCGGCCGTGGCGGCAACGGGCCGCTCGGACTTCCCCAACCAGATCAACAACGTGCTGGCGTTCCCCGGCATCTTCCGCGGTGCGCTTGACGTGCGCGCGAGCGACATCAATGACGACATGATGGAGGCCGCTGCCTACGCTATTGCCGGCCTGGTGGACGACGAGCACCGTGCGGCGGACTACATCATCCCTGGTGCCTTCGACAAGCGTGTTGCGCCCGCCGTTGCTGCAGCCGTGGCCGACGCTGCGCGCAAGAGCGGGGTTGCGAGGATTTAGCTTCGGGCGTTCGAGTACTTGAACGAACGGATTTGAGAGGGCGGGCCTTTGGTCCGCCCTCTTTTCGTGACGAAGCTGCACGTTATCCTGGCGGAGGTGTCTCTCCTTGGGTTGCGGGGTCGCCATTTTCGTCTGATGGCTGCATCGAACTGCCCTACGTTACACATCGAGAGGATTTCGTGCGCCGAACTGTCCTTCGTTGCACGCCATTTCGCGGACCCCTTGAGTAGTCGTCTGCTGCGCTGCATGAAAATCCGCAAGTAGAGCCATGTATAAACTATCAAAGTGAATTGCCAGACGGGCATTTCCTCAGAATTGGCGTGCAACGAAGGCTAGTTCGATGCAATCGCGGACCAATTCATGTAACGAAGGCGAGTTCGATGCAGGGCGCGTCTACACAGACATCCCTGCTACGCGAGCCACCGCGGTGCAGGCCATGTCCTCGTCTGGCCCCTCCGCCTCAATGCGCACCAGGTCATCCTCGCGTATGTCGAGAGCCATGAGCCCCAGCATGTCATCTGCCTGGGCACTGTTGCCCCCAAAGACAATGCGCACCGAGCTCTGATAGTCGCTCGCGGTCTTGGAGATCTGGCTCGCA
The DNA here is from genome assembly GCF_001494635.1 of Tractidigestivibacter scatoligenes. Taxonomy (GTDB): domain Bacteria; phylum Actinomycetota; class Coriobacteriia; order Coriobacteriales; family Atopobiaceae; genus Tractidigestivibacter; species Tractidigestivibacter scatoligenes. The sequence goes on from NZ_LOJF01000010.1 coordinate 73,489, forward strand.
AGACGAGCGTGCAATCCAAGCGGATCGGTGATGCGCTGGGTAAGGCATTTCACTTCGAGTCCTCCTTGCGTGCAACGCTGTCGCGTTCAACTACGGTGGGCAGCACTGCCGTGCGAATGACTTCGCCCTGCGTCTCCCCGCGAATGAGCTCGACCAGCCGCTTCACAGCCAGCTCTCCCATCGCACTCTTGGGAACAACCATCGTGGAGAGCCTGGGGGTCACGAGCTCGCAGTAGGAAGTGTCGTCAAACCCAATGATCGAAACCTCCTCCGGCATGCGAACCCCGTGCTCCGCGAGTGCCTTCATACAGCCTACGGCCACGATATCGTTGTCAGCAAAGTATGCGGTGCAAAGCTCGGGGTTGGTGTCGAGATAAGCGCACATGTCATCGTAGGCGCTCTGAACCGTGGATCCAACGCGTACGATGTGGGCGTTCGCTGCCTCGTCCGGCTCGATTTCGCGCATGGCAGACATGAAGCCGGACTGTCGCTCGAGAAAGTTCCTGATGTTGACCCCGGCATGCAGGTACCCAATGCGCTTGTGTCCCGCCTTCGCAAGGTAGTGAACCGCCTCGAACGACGCGCGCGAGTTGTCAATCACGATGCTGTCGAGCCGCTTCGAGGGAAACCAAGAGTCGAGAAGAACGACAGGCACACCTAAGCGCTCGAACTGCGCAATGTCGCCCGCAAGTGCCTCGGTTGCAAGAAGAATGATGCCTGCGCACTTAATTGAGCGAATGGCCTTTAGTTGCTCGGTTCGGCTCTCGGTTGCATAGAAGTACGAGACGGAAAGCCTGTGGTAGCCGTGCCGGTAGGTGGCGTCGGACACACCCTTGATCAGCTCCTCGAAGAAGGGGGTGTCTCCAACCACCCGCCCGTGCCGCTTGTAGACAACCAGGAGAATCGTGCTGGTAGGACGCTTCTCAGGGGAGGACGTGTACTCGAAGCCAAGCTTTTTCGCACACTCCAGGACCCGCTCACGCGTTTCCTGTCCAACCCCTGGTTTTCCTCTGAGCACAAGCGAAACGGTGGCGGGAGAGACATTCGCCTCTCGTGCCACGTCGCGGGCGGTAATTGACATTTGGCTCCTTCCCACAGCGATGACAGGATACCCCAGGTACTAAATGAAGATATGAACAGACTAAATTGTTTAGTAAATCTCTAAGTCAGTTCAGTAGGTGTCACCACCCCCATATGATTAGCCCCGGAAGACAGGGGAGGTTGGCTGCGCTTGGAAGCAGACCGCTTGGCGCAGTACGGTAATGGAGGGGAGCAGGGATGGACACTATCAAGCTGGGATATGCACCAACGCGCCGCAGCATCTTCAGCGCACCGGATGCCCGCAAGTATCGCGCAATCATTGCGGACAAGCTTCGCGAGCTCGGCGTCGAGTTCGTGGACATCGATGACATCAACGAGGAGGGGCTTCTCTACGACGAGGAGAGCCGCCTTCGCGTGCTGGAGAAGTTCCGTGCCGAGAAGGTCGACGGCCTCTTTCTGCCGCACTGTAACTTTGGCACCGAGTTCATCTGCGCGCGTCTTGCGCGTGACCTGGGCAAGCCGGTTCTCCTCTGGGGTCCGCTGGACGAGCGTCCGCTTCCCGACGGAACCCGCCTGCGCGACACGCAGTGCGGCCTCTTTGCCACTGGCAAGGTCCTGCGCCGGTTCCAGGTGCCCTTCACGTACATGACCAACTGCCGTGTGGACGATCCCGTCTTCGAGCGTGGCATTCGCGACTTCCTCGCCGTCTGCAACGTCGTGAAGGTCTTCCGCTCCACGCGCATCCTGCAGATTGGTCCGCGTCCCTACGAGTTCTACTCGACCATGTGCAACGAGGGCGAGCTTCTCGAGCGCTTTGGCATCGAGTGCGTGCCCGTACCGCTTCCCGAGCTCACCCGCGGTGTTAAGGCGGCAAAGGCGGAGGTCACCGGCGACGGCAACTCTGACGTTGAGCGTCAGCTGGCGTGGATGGAGGAGCACTTCCGTAAGAACTGCACCACTGAGCAGGAGCTTACGGTTGCCGCCATGGCGGTTGCCATGCGCCGCCTGCTCAAGAAGTACGGTTGCAACGCCGGCTGCATCCAGTGCTGGAACGAGCTCCAGCACGAGCTTGGCATCATGCCCTGCGCCGCGAACTCGATCCTCAACGAGGAGGGCACGCCCATCACGTGCGAGACCGATGTCCATGGCGCCATCACGAGCCTCATGGTCGAGGCCGCGGACATGGGTCGCAAGCGCTCGTTCTTTGCTGACTGGACCATCCGTCATCCCGATGACCCCAACGGCGAGTTGCTGCAGCACTGCGGTCCCTGGCCCTGCTCCGTGGCACGTGAGAAGCCCACGATCACCACGCCGCTTGCCTTTGACCACAACGGCGCCCTTACCGCCGAGGCCAAGCACGGCGAGGTGACCCTTGCCCGCTTCGATGGCGACAACGGCAGGTACTCGCTTCTGCTGGGCAACGCCGAGGGCATTGACGGCCCGCGTGGCATGGGCACCTACCTGTGGGTTCGTGTTCAGAACATCAAGCGCATGGAGGCCAAGATCGTCGAGGGCCCCTACATCCACCACTGCGCCGGTATCCACGACAACGTTGTTCCCGTCCTCTATGAGTCGTGCAAGTACCTGGGCATCGAGCCCGACCTGTACGACCCGATCGAGGAGGACGTCAAGGCCTATCTGAGGGGAGAGTAACATGGCGACCGTCTCTGAGCTCAAGGCTCTGCGCTGGGACCTTCGCCAGCGCTGCGTCGACATCATCATGGCTGGTGGCGGCGGTCACATTGGCGGTGACATGTCCGTGATCGATGCGCTGATGGTGCTCTATAAGAATCATCTCAACATCACCCCCGAGACCCAGAACGATCCCAACCGCGATCGCTTTGTCCTCTCCAAGGGCCATGCCATGGAGGCCTACTACGCCATTCTCTGCGAGCAGGGCTTTCTCGATTTTGATGACGTCAAGGCCCGCTTCTCGAAGTTTGATAGCCCCTATATCGGCCACCCCAACAACAAGCTTCCTGGCATCGAGATGAACTCCGGCTCACTTGGCCACGGGCTACCCGTGGCAGTGGGGATGGCGCTGGCGGCGCGCATGGACGGCCGCAGTTATCGCACCTATGTCGCGATGGGCGACGGCGAGCTTGCCGAGGGCTCCGTGTGGGAGGGGGCTATGGCCGGGTCCAACTTTGGCCTGGACAACCTCTGTGCGCTCATCGATCGCAACCGTCTGCAGATCTCTGGCTCGACGGAGAGCGTGATGAAGCAGGACAGCCAGGAGGAGCGTTGGGCGTCCTTTGGCTGGAACGTCCTCTCCATTCCCGGCAACGACATCGAGGCAATAGACGCGGCGCTCACGCTTGCCTCCGAGACTAAGGGCAAGCCTACGGCAATCATCCTGAACACCACAAAGGGCTTTGGCTCCCCACTCATGGAGAACAAGGCAAGCTGGCATCACCACCTGCCCACTCAAGAGGAATACGAGCAGATCTCGGCAGACTTTGCGGCACACAAGGAGGCCGATATCCGTGGCTAACACAATTGCGAACAAGAAGGTCATCTGCGACGTTCTCATGCAGGCCGCAAAGACGGACCGCGACCTTGTCGTTCTTTGCTCGGACTCCAGGGGCTCGGCATCCCTTACCCCGTTCTTCGAGGCATACCCCGAGCAGTCCGTCGAGGTTGGTATTGCCGAGCAGGACTTGGTCGGCATCGCCGCAGGTCTTGCCAGCTGTGGAAAGAGGGCTTTTGCCGCAAGCCCTGCGTCTTTCATCACCACGCGGTCCTACGAGCAGTGCAAGGTCGACTGCGCATATTCCGATACTAACGTCAAGCTCATTGGTATCTCCGGTGGCGTCTCGTATGGGGCCCTTGGCATGAGCCACCACTCTTGCCAGGACATTGCGGCGATGAGCGCCATTCCCAATATGCGTGTCTATCTGCCCAGCGACCGATTCCAGACCGCCCGTCTGGTGCAGGCGCTGCTTCAGGACGAGAAGACTGCCTATGTGCGTGTGGGCAGAAACGCGGTGGATGACGTCTATACCGAGGAGAACTGTCCATTCGAGATGGACCACGCTACCTGGGTGCGTGGGAACGCCGACCAAGAAGTGGACGTTGCCCTTATTGCCTGCGGCGAACTTGTGAGGCCTGCGGCTGACGCGGCGGACATGCTGACGGAAGCCGGGGTCAAGGCGAGCGTTCTCGACATGTACTGCGTGAAGCCCCTAGACGCCAACGGTGTGCTCGCTGCCGCGAGTCACGCGAGGGTGGTTCTAAGCGTGGAGGAGGCAAGCCCCTACGGTGGCCTTGGCTCCCAGATTGCCCAGGTTGTGGGGGAGGGCTGCCCGCGCCCCGTGCGCACCCTGAGCCTGCCTGACGCCCCCGTGGTCACGGGCACCTCGAAGGAGGTCTTTGCGCACTATGGGCTCGACGCGCAGGGCATTGCGGCATCTGCCAGGGAGTTTCTAACAGCGGCAGAGAATCAGCGGGGGAGGGCGAACTAGTAACAACCAGTCAAGGACAAGCGTCGACTACGCAAGGTACTAGGAAGGGGAAGTGCAATGGAAGCGGTAAGGAAGAAGGCCAAGGTGTTTCTTGTCATCGCAATTGCGATGATGCTCGTGAGTGGCATTGTGGTCTCTCTCGTCCAGACGTCCTTTGGGCACGTCACGGTGAAGCACGTCTACTGGGAGGCCGACAACGGCATTGGCATCAGCGGTAACCTCTACATTCCGGATACTGCCACTGCCGATAATCCTGCTCCCGCGGTGGTAACGAGCCACGGTTACCTGAACAACAAGGAGATGCAGGACATCAACGGCGTCGAGCTGTCTCGTCGTGGCTATGTAGTTCTTGCCATCGACCAGCCGGGGTCTGGTGAGTCTGACACTGCTGACTGGCAGAAGCAAAATGGCACAGGAATGAACTTTGTTGGCGTCTACCAGGGAGTTCTCTCCCTTTCCCGGATGCCGTTCGTCGATGACTCGAGGATTGGTGTTACTGGCCACTCCATGGGTGGCATGTCCTCGAACTTCGCCGTGCTCCAGGACAGTCAGAGCGAGAAGCCGCTCATCTCTGCAGTCCTTCTCAACTGCATCGACGCTATGTATACCGATTCACCCAACATCATCGGTGGCATTGCTGCATCTGATGCCGATGGCAACTACGTCAACCTCTATGGCAATCGTAGCGTGGGCATCATTGCAAGCCAGTACGACGAGTTCTTCCACAAGCGCACTGATGCCAACGGGGTCCATCATGACGCTCCCGACTACATGGACCCTGACAACATGGACCCACAGTCGTTCCTCAACTTTGGCGAGGATCCAACCGGCAAGGACTATCGCGAGGCGGGTACCTACTATTACAAGGATGTCGATGGCAAGGAGTGCTTCCGCGTCATCTACAACCCTGCGCAGATTCACCCCTGGTCCCACTTCAGCGCGCGCTCTGCCACCGCGACCATCGACTTCTTTGACACCGCGTTTGGCAGCCCCACGCCCATCGCCTCGAGCAACCAGATCTGGCAGGTGAAGGAAGCCTTCAACTTCGTCGGCATGCTTGGCTTCGTGATGTTTGTCATCTCGTTTACGACGACGATGCTCTTTACCTCGACGTTCTCCGAGCTTCGCGCTGGTGAGGTCGTACAGGCGATGACCGCTGACAAGAAGGGCATTGCCTGGTTTGCCGGAGCGACTGCAGTCAGCACGGTAATCAGCATTCTCACGTTCAATCCCGTCGTGAACTTTGGCAAGAGCCTTCCGATTGCTCAGCAGGTCATGATGATGGGCATCGGGCTCTGGGCGTGCCTCTGCGGACTTGTAACCATCGCGACGCTCTACCTGTCTTACCGGTTCTACGGCAAGAGTGCCGGCATCGACCTTGCCGACCGTGGGGTAAAGATCAGCGGACGAAAGCTGGGCAAGACCGTCGTTCTCGCCATCCTGGTCTGCGCCGTCTCGTACCTGTGTGTCTTCCTCGACGACTACTTCTTTGTTGCGGACTTCCGAATCTGGAACGTTGGCTTCAAGATTGTTGACTCGGAGATTCTGGGACTCTCGCTCTTCCCGCATGGCGTCCTGTTCCTAGTCTTCTACATTGCCATGTCCATTGCGAACAACAGCTTCAACTTCACGACAATGGGTGGAAAGAAGTCCTGGCAGAACAACCTTCTGCTCATCATCTGCAACCTTCTGCCCATGATCATCATGCTGGTCTTCCAGTACGGCACCTACGTTGCGACTGGCCATGAACCCATTCAGGGCGATGCCATGAACGTTGCTCAGCTGTTCGCATTCCTGCTTATCGTGACGGGCGCATGCGTGATTGACAGGGTTCTCTACCGCGTGAGCAAGAACCCCTATCTTGCAGGCATCATCACCGGTATTTTGGTCTCGATTGTGAGCTGCGCAAACACCACTACCGGCCTGATCATGCTCTCCTAGTACTGCCGATAACGTGAAGGTAGGGGGCGGGCAATGTCCGCCCCCTTTTTCTATTGATGGGACTTTGATATGAGAAGCATCGTGCTGGCTATCGACCAGAGCACCCAAGGGACAAAGGCGGTGCTGTTCGACTCGGACGGAAACATGCTCGCCAAGCGGACTCGTCCGCACGACCAGCTGATAAATGACAAGGGCTGGGTGAGCCACGACGCCGAGCAGATAATGACAAACGTGCTCGCTACTGCCAGGGATGTCTGCAAGGCTGCAGGTGTGAGGCAGGGAGAAGTTCGCGCGGTTGGTATCTCGAATCAACGTGAGACCTGCCTTGCGTGGGATCGCGTTACGCGAGAGCCACTTGCGCCGGCTATCGTGTGGCAGTGCGGTAGGGCTACCGAGCTGTGCCAGGGGCTGGTGGCAGCTCACCCGGGAGTCGACGGTCTTGTCAAAGAGCAAAGTGGCCTCTCGCTGAGCCCGTACTTCTCAGCTGCGAAGATGGCATGGCTGCTGCAGAATGTGCCGGAGGTCATTGCGGCAGCTGACCGAGGAACCCTTTGCCTGGGAACCATTGACTCGTGGCTGGTCTTCAAGCTTACGCAGGAGCACGCCTTTCTCACCGAGCCTTCGAATGCCTGTCGCACGCAGCTTCTGGACCTGCGTACCGCCGAGTGGAGTCCCAAGCTGCTACAAGTGTTTGGCGTGCCTCGGGGGGCGCTGGCTACCGTCTGCCCGTCCGATTCCGTGTTCGGGCACACAACCATGGGCGGGCTGTTCGAAACGCCTGTGCCCATATGCTGTGTCCTAGGAGATTCTCAGGCAGCGCTTGCAGCACAGAATTGCGTCAACCCCGGAGACCTCAAGGCTACGTATGGGACGGGCTCCTCGGTCATGATGCAAGTTGGTGCGGACCCCGTTGTGAGTACCCACGGACTTGTATCTTCGATTGCATGGCAGTTTGGTGACAAGCGCAGCTACGTCCTTGAGGGCAACCTTAACTATACCGGTGCCGTCATCAGCTGGCTCAAGGACCAGATGGGGCTCATCGATGACCCGTCGGAGGTCGAGGGTATCATTTCCCAGGCCAACCTTCACGACCGTGCCTACTTTGTTCCGGCTTTCACAGGTCTTGGTGCACCGTGGTGGGCGTCGGATGCAACTGGCATGCTCACGGGCGTAACGCGCACCACTGGTCGCGCGGAGATGGTCAAGGCGTGCGCCGAGTGCATTCCTTATCAGATAGCCGACGTCGTGGGCGCGCTGCAAGGCGATACTGGGCTTGTCGTGCGTGAGCTGCGCGCCGATGGTGGGGTGACGGCGAACGACTATCTCATGCAGCTGCAGGCAGATCTTGCAGACGTTACCGTAGTCACGTCGAGTCTCAAGGAGCTTTCCGCTGCTGGCGTAGGGTTTGTTGCCGGTCGAACGGCCGGCATCTACAAGGGCAACGCAATCTATGGGAAGGTGGGTCATGGGCGAAATGTTCCAGCCATGTCTGCAGACGAGCGCTCGGAGCGCCTGAATGGCTGGCACGACGCGCTACGAAGGGTCATGGCATAGGGAGGGAAATATGCGAGCTGCGTCGCCGCGACTTACAGTGCCTACTCCACGTGCGTCAGAACACCCACAAACAGTGGCGTCAGGGTCATGTTGTCGATGATGAAGTAGACGAATGGCCGGTCTAGGATGACCTCCCGGACCTCGGGTTCATCTGGCGTTGCCGTTGAACCGGCTTCGCCTATCGCGGTAACCGCTGCCGCCTTTGTGCCTGCCTCATTTACGTCAATGAAGGTCTTTTGGAGCACGGTGCTTATGGCAAGGTTGCCGTCCTTGAGGGTAGCCATGCGAGAAAAGTCGGCGAGGTTTGGGTCGAAGGCATCGCGAACGCCCATGGCTACCAGCTGGTCGTTGAGTGTGGTCTGGTAGTCAAGCGAGAACTTGGGGAGTCCGGCTGACACCTCGATGTTGGGGACGGGGTTGGTGATCATGTCGTGTAGGGATGTTCCGTCTAGCGATGCCACAAGGTCTGCGAGCTGCACACCCTGCTTGGGGAGCAGCGCGACAAAGGCAAAGTTGTGGTTCTCATACGGCTTCAGGAAGCCCTCTGCAAGGCTGTTCTCGAGGTAGGCAGTCTCATGCGAATGCATCATGCGGACGCTCTGCTCGTCTCCTTTCTCGGTGGTGAAGGTGTCGCCCTGCACGTCGCCTTCCTCGTACGGCTCTTGCCAAACATCATCAAAGGCCAGGGCGTTAATGAGAAAGAGCTGATCATCTGCGGTGATACGTTCCACAAGCCGGTCAATCATGCCATCAGTCTTGGAACTGACCCAGGAATTTATGTCGTCGACGGTAGTGGAGTCGAACGGAGCTGAGAACGCCTGCGCGTCAAGGGTGCCTTTGCAGGTGGCGAGGTAATCATCCGAGACGCTGAGGTCATCTGACGACCTCAGCCAAATGGAGTTAGCGCACTTGAGGGCAAGGGCGTCGCCCTTCTGCTGCGTATCGTAGAGGTCCTCGCCAGAGATGCGTCGGGCGTAAGCGCCCAGATAGGTCGCAAGCGAGCCGATATCCATGCCCGTTGCGGTCTCTAGCTGGGAGAGCGTATCGCCTGCGGCACCGGTTTCCGCGAGGGCCAGGGCAAAGAGCGCCGAGAGGGGAGAGACAAGCACGTTTGCCTGCTGGTCTGTGGGATAGGTGCCCTGAAGCAGGAGAGAAGTGAAGTCAAAGAGTGCGTGCGTTGTCGTTTGATCTGTGAGGGCATTAGCGATGGGCTCTTGCGTGAGCGCAGCGTCCTTTACGTCTGCAGTGAGGTCCGTGGCAGAGATGGCTGGCGCGCTATCCTGCGCGTTCTTGCTACAGCCCGTGAGCACCGAGCCAAGCGAGAGCGCTGCGGGCATACCGAGGAGAGCGAGGGCAGTGCGTCGTTCAACGAGGCGTTCCATGGGGACTCTCTTCGCATTGCGTAACTCAATTATACGTAGAGGAGTCCTAGGGAATCGCCTGCGAGCTGGCGAACGAGAGGGTTTGTACGGGTTTGGAAACTGGTTCCTAGTGCTTCTCGCTTCCGGGGGTGCTCGTTGCGCTCCCGGCACGTGCGCCCACGCGGTTGACTACCACAATGCCGGCGCTCACCAGCACCAGGGCGCAGATGGAACGCACGGGGTCAACCAGCTGGTGCTCACCGAGAAGTACCGCAGAAAGAACGAAGCCAAACACGGGGTTCAAAAAGCCATAGACCGAGATGCGCGAGACCGAGTTCACAGAGAGCAGGAGCGACCACACGCTGTACGCTGCAGCTGAGATAAAAGCCATGTATGCGAGCAACGCAATGGCGCTCGGCCCCGTCGGCGAGAGCGTTCCGCCGCCGGCCACGCCCATCGCCATGAGACCAAGTCCGCCCACCACAAACTGCCACCCGCTGAGCAGCACCGGGTCGTGCCATTTGGAAAGGCGCTGGATAAGGCATGATGACGTTGCCGAGCAAAGTGCGCTGAGAAGAATCATCCCCTCGCCGTCAGGCGAGAAGGAAAACGAGAAGTTGCCTAGGCTCCCGCCAAGATTGATGAGGACCACACCCGCAAATCCCAGCAGGCAACCCGCTACCTTTCTGCCGGTAAGCCGCTCCTGGCGAAACGCCAGCGCCGAAAGCAGGATGGCAAAGAAGTTGGCGCTCGCCTCGATGACCGAGCTCGTGGTTCCCGCGGCGTGTGCAAGTCCCAGGTAGAAGAAGGCATATTGACCGAAGGTCTGGAAAAGCGCCAGCAGGCAGATGGCGCCAACGTCCGTGCGCTTTGGTGCCAGCAGCCTTCTCCGGGCAATACTCACAAAGACGATGACCATTGCCCCGGCAAGAAGAAAGCGCGTTCCCGCGAAGAGCATCTGGGACGCGGTGTCGGTGCCCGCGATGTCAAACAGCGCATAGCCAATCTTGATGCAAGGGAACGCCGACCCCCAGAGAAGGCAGCAGAACGCGGCCGCGAGCAGGGCTCCCCACGTGCTCGTAAGGAGGCGTTCCTGTCGCTCGCCCATGTGGAACACTGCGCTGTCTTCTCGTGCCATGCTGCTCCTCTCGCGTAGCCGGCGAACCAGTATACGCGGGACGGCTGCCGCTCGCAGGCAGCCGCAAGACGACGTGCCGCGCGAGGACAGCGGGGCAAATTCCGGACGTTCTGGAGCCGAGAAGCCCGGGAAAACGTCCAGATTTAGCCCCGCAGCCCCCGCGACCACCTCAGGTTACGTCAGCAGGTAAGGAAGCGACCCCCGGAGGGGCCGCAGCCGGCCTCCCCCGAGGGTCGTGTCCTTGATGCTCTTCGACCATCGGGGGAGGCCGGCTGCGGTAACCCCCTCTGGCTGCGCTTACGCGAAGTAGCTCACACCGCCTTCGAACAGCGGCTGGTACGCGTTGCCGGGCACGTTCTTGTAGAGGCCCGCACCACTGCGCTCGGTGTGGCCCATCTTGCCCAGCACTCGGCCGTCGGGTGAGGTGAGGCCCTCAACCGCCATGAAAGACCCGTTGGGGTTGGAGCGCAGGTTCATTGACGGCAGCCGGTCGGCGTTCACGTACTGCGTGGCGATCTGACCTGCCGCCTCAAGGCGTCCCAGCTCCTCGGTGGTGCACACAAAGCGTCCCTCTCCGTGGCTGATTGCGATGTTGTGCACGTCGCCCACCTTGCACTTGGAGAGCCACGGCGAGATGGTCGACGCCACGCGCGTGCGCACGAGGCGGCTCTGGTGGCGCCCAATGGGGTTGAAGGTGAGGGTGGGGGAGTCCTCGCGCGCGTCTACGATGTCGCCGTAGGGAACGAGCCCCAGCTTGATGAGGGCCTGGAAGCCGTTGCAGATACCCAGCATGAGGCCATCGCGCGCCTGGAGCAGGTCGCGCACCGCCTCGGTGACGGCAGGGTTGCGGAAGAATGCCACGATGAACTTGGCCGATCCGTCGGGCTCGTCGCCGCCGGAGAAGCCGCCGGGGATGAAGACGATCTGGCTCTCGCGGATGGCACGCACCATGGCGTCGACGCTCTCGGCGACGGCCTGCGGCGTGAGGTTGTTCACGATGATCGTCTGCGGCTCGGCACCCACGCGCTCAAACGCCCGCGCTGAGTCGTATTCGCAGTTGTTGCCCGGGAAGACGGGAATCACCACGCGCGGCTTGGCATAGCTGGCGCCGGTCGTGTGCCGCGTGGGCGTGACGCCGGCCTTCTCAGCGTCAAACGAGAGAGGCGCGCATGCCGGGCCATCGGCCTTGCCCAGGTACGGATACACGCCGGAGAGCGCATTCTCCCAGGGCTTCTGCAGGTCGTCCAGGATGGACATGCGCTCGCCGCAGGCGTAGAGCGCGTACTCCGCAAGCGTCTGGCCAAATGCCGCAACGGTGACGCCCTTCGGGGCCTCCGGCAGGCTGGCGCCCTGCGCAAGCTCGATTACAAAGCTGCCGTACGCGGGGTTGAGCAGTGCCTCCTGGGTGAACTCGGGGCGCACGCGCAGGCCAATGAAGTTGCCCACGCACATCTTGAACATGGCCTCGGCCATGCAGCCGTAGCCCGGCGTGCTCACCGCGCGCGCGGCGCCGGAGCCAATGAGCTTCTCGACGTAGTCAAACGCGGCGAGAAGGGACTCCGCCGTGGGCGTGATGCCATCGTCGGCGTACTCCGGCACCACAACGATCACCTGGTCGTCGGCGTGCTTGAACTCCGGCGAGGTCACGCGGTCGACCTTGCCCAGGCCGGTGGCAAACGAGACAAGCGTGGGCGGCACGTCGAGGTCCTCGAACGAGCCGGACATGGAGTCCTTACCGCCAATGGAGCCAATGCCCAGGTCGAGCTGGGCCATGAGCGCACCGAGAAGTGCGGCCGTGGGCCTGCCCCAGCGCTTGGGGTCGTCGCGGAGCTTCTCGAAGTACTCCTGGAACGTGAGGTAGAAGTTCTTGTGCTCGAAGCCCATGGCCACAAGCTTGGAGACGGACTCAACAACGGCCAGGTAGGCGCCTGTGTACTCGTCCTCGCTCATGAGATAGGGGTTGTAGCCCCACGCCATGCCTGAGCACGTGGTGGTCTCGCCGTCCACGGGGAGCTTCGCCGCCATGCCAAGCGCCGGCGTGAGCTGTGTTGTGCCGCCAAACGGCATGAGGACGGTCGCGGCGCCAATGGTGGAGTCGAACCTCTCGGCCAGACCCTTGTTGGATGCCACGTTGAGGTCGCTCACCAGCGATACCATCTTCTGAGCAAAGGTGTCGCCTGCCCACTCGTGGTGGTACTCGTGCGGCGCGCAGACGCGCACCGAGGTGGACTTGGGCGCGCCGTTGGACGAGAGGAACTCGCGGCTCACGTCCACGATGGTCTTGCCGCGCCAGGTCATGCGCAGGCGGGGCTCCTCGGTGACCTCTGCGACAACCGTGGCCTCGAGATTCTCCTCGCGCGCGTAGCCCAGGAACTCGTCCACGTCCTCGGGGGCCAGCGCCACGGCCATGCGCTCCTGCGACTCGGAGATTGCTAGCTCGGTGCCGTCGAGGCCGTCGTACTTCTTGGGCACGCGGTCAAGGTCGATGAGAAGGCCGTCGGCAAGCTCGCCAATGGCAACCGAGACGCCGCCGGCGCCAAAGTCGTTGCAGCGCTTGATGAGGCGGCACGCGTCGCCGCGGCGGAAGAGGCGCTGCAGCTTGCGCTCGGTGGGGGCGTTGCCCTTCTGGACCTCGGCGCCGTCCTTCTCGAGCGACTCCACGTTGTGCGCCTTGGAGCTGCCCGTGGCGCCGCCGATGCCGTCGCGGCCGGTACGGCCGCCGAGAAGCACGATCTTGTCGCCCGGGGCGGGGCACTCGCGGCGCACGTGGTCCGCGGGCGTGGCGCCCACCACGGCGCCAATCTCCATGCGCTTGGCCACGTAGCCGGGGTGGTAGAGCTCGGAGACCTGGCCGGTGGCAAGGCCGATCTGGTTGCCGTAGGAGGAGTAGCCGGCGGCAGCCGTGCGGCAGATCTTGCGCTGCGGGAGCTTGCCGGGGAGCGTGCTCGACACCGGTGCCGTTGGGTCGGCCGCGCCGGTCACGCGCATGGCCTGGTACACGTAGCTGCGGCCCGAAAGCGGGTCGCGGATGGCGCCGCCAATGCAGGTGGCCGCGCCGCCAAAGGGCTCGATCTCGGTGGGGTGGTTGTGCGTCTCGTTCTTGAAGAGGTAGAGCCAGTCCTCGTCGTGGCCGTTGACATCGACCTTGGCCTTCACGGTGCAGGCGTTGATCTCCTCGGACTCGTCGAGACCGGTGAGCTGGCCCGTGTGCTTGAGCCACTTGGCACCAATGGTGCCCATGTCCATGAGGCAGACGGGCTTGTTGTCGCGGCCAAGCTGGTGGCGTACATCCATGTAGCGACGGAACGCGGCCGCTGCCTGGGTATTGTCGAACTGGATGTCGGTGAGGGCGGTGCCAAAGGTGGTGTGGCGGCAGTGGTCGGACCAGTAGGTGTCGATCATGCGAATCTCGGTGATGGTGGGAACGCGGCCCTCGCGCGCAAAGTAGCCCTGGCAGAACTTGGCGTCCGCCACGTCCATCGCCAGGCCGCGGTCGCGTACAAAGTCCTCGATGCCCTTATCGTCCAGGTCGAGGAAGCCATCCAGGACCTCGACGTCCGCGGGCTCCGGGTACGTGGTTGCGAGGGTCTCGCGCTTCTCGAGCGACGCCTCGCGCGCCTCGACCGGGTTGATCACGTAGTGCTTGATGGCCGTAAGGTCGTCGTCGGTGAGTGCGCCCTCCAGCACGTAGACCTTGGCGTTTCTTACCGTAGGACGCTCGCCCTGAGAGACGAGCTGGATGCACTCGGCCGCCGAGGCGTCGCGCATGTCAAACTGGCCGGGCAGGGACTCCACGGCAAAGACGCGCGCGCCCTCCGCAACCTCGGGCATCTCGCGCGTGGCGCGGTCGGTTTGGGGCTCGGAGAAGACAACGGGCACGCACTGCTCGAAGAGCTCTTCGGAGATGCCTTCGACGTCGTAGCGGTTGATGATGCGCAGGCCTGTGAGCGACGAGATGCCCAGCATGTGCCGCAGCTCGTGGCTGAGCGCCCGCGCCTCCCCGTCGAATCCGTCCCTTTTCTCAACGTAGATGCGCGAGACCATCGAGGCCACCTTTCATGCTGGGTGTGGGCTGGGCGCGCCGCGGGTGCGGCGCCAAAGGACCGCTCACCATTCTACGGCAGCCGCGACGCCTACGCCGGAAGGTGGCGTGCCCGTCACACATTCGTTGCCGAACGCGTTACGGGGCGTCACGCATTGGGGGGCTGAGAAAAACTGTGGCAGGTTCGACTTGCGCGGCTAAGCCTCACACGTGAGGTTCGACTTGCGCGGCTAAGCCTCACACGTGAGGTTCGACTTGCGCGGCTAAACCTCACACGTGATATTTCTTTTTTGATATATAACGACAAAAGCCCAGGTGAAGTTACGCGTACATCAAAGAAGAAACAACACGTGTGAGGTTGTGTGGCTTGCCCAGCATAGGGTTGGGTTGGCCTGTCTCCGGAGCGCGCGATCCTTGCTGATCGATGAGCCGCCTGGTGCCGAGAAGGACCTCGCGCCGAGAAAAGCAGCCGCCCCGGTCGCCAGCATGTCGGCGGCCGGGGCGGCATCAAGCGCGGGGGGCGAGAATTGCTAATCGTCCTCGTCGATCTTCTGGAGCGTTGCCATGATGGGCGGGATGATCTGCTTCTTGCGGCTCACAACGCCCTTGAGCAGCGCCATGCCGTCCTTGGGCGTGACGTCAAAGGCCTGCGCCACCACGTCCTCGGCGCCGTTGCCGTAGATCATGAGGTCGGTGCTCTGCGACTTAACGTCGGTGAACATGTAGAAGATCATGGGCAGCTCCTCGGCCTTGGCGGCCTCGGCGAGGAACGGCCGCACGAGGTTCTCGGCAGCCACGCGGCTGTTCTTTGTCATGTAGCTGCCCTGGCCCACGCCAAACTTGGCGTTGCCGCGGCTGAAGACCTTGAAGTCCTGGTGGAAGACCTCCTCGGCGGTGCGACCCGTGAGGTCGGCGCCGGCCTCGAACATCGAGTCGGCGTACGTCTCGATGTCCTCGCCGCAGATCTTGGCCAGCTCCTCGGCCGCGTGACGGTCCTTGGCCGTGCAGGTGGGGGAGCGGAACGTGAGCGTGTCGGAGAGAATGGCCGAGAGCATGAGGCCCGCAATGTTGGGCGGAATCTCCACGCCGGCCTCGGCGTAGGCGCTGTAGATGATCGTGCAGGTGCAGCCAACGGGCTCGGCGCGGTAGTAGACGGGCGCGTTTGTCTCGATGGTGCCAATGCGGTGGTGGTCGAGGATCTCCATGATCTCGGCCTGGTCAAGGCCGTCCACGGCCTGCGAGCGCTCGGAGTGGTCGACGAGAATGACGTGCTTGCGCTTGATGTTGATGAGGTTGGGTGAGCTCACCAGGCCAAAGTAGGAGCCGTCCTCGTCGATGACGGGGAAGAAGCGGTGACGCGACTTTGCCATGATCTTGCGCGCGTCGTCCACGGACGTGTTGACCGAGAACTGCAGGATGCCCTTGCGCAGCATCTTGGCGCGCACCGGCACGGACATGCCGATGAGGCGCGCAGCGGCGAAGGTGTCGTACGGCGTGGTGATGATGGTGCAGCCGTGGCGCTCGGCGGAGGCGATTACGCGCTTGGACACGTTGGCGCCGCAGCAGATGACCAGGCAGCCGGCGTCGCACTCGACGGCGAACTGCTGGGTCTCGTAGCGGTTGGTGACCAGCACGATGTCGCCGGCCTTGATGGTGTCCTCCATCATCTCGGGCGTGGTGCCCACCCGCACGTTGCCCTTGGTCACGCGGCCGTTGGGGTCGCCCAGAAGCAGCGTGCCGTTGAGCGTCTCGATGATGTTCTTGTAGGAGGTCTGCGCCTCGGAGAGCATGGCGGTGTCGAAGATGTCCATGTTCGCGTTGGCAACGTCCTTCACTGCGATGAGGCCTTCGAGGTGCTTGTCCTCATCGGTGATGCAGAGCGTATCCACCTTGGTGTCCTGCATCATGTTCCAGGCAGCGAAGAGGCTCATCTCGGCGTCGATGCCAGGCTGCTTCTGCACCACGATGTCCTTGATTTGTGGCGTCACCGAGGTGATGAGCGGCGGCTCCTCGAAGCCAAAGTGCTTGAGCACAAATGCCGTCTCGCGGTTGATGGCGCCCGCGCGCCTGGCCTCGTAGATTGGCTCGTCAATCTGGTTCTTGAGGTAAGCGTAGGAAATGGCGGCGCAGATGCTGTCCGTGTCCGGATGCAGGTGGCCGATAACGTTGACCTTGCGGATTGCCTCTGGCATGAATCCCCCTCAGTTCTCTTTGCACCATGCCCGCCGTCAGAGCGGTCGCGGCCGTACAGGTGTATCCCATCCCCCTCGATTGTGCCACCGGTAGTAACAAAAAAGATGCACGCATGGGCGAAACCGCAGGTTTTGGGCATGCAACGGCATCCGATTGTGCATAAACGTTGAAGGGCGCGGCCCCGTGCGCCGCCGCCCGCGGGGTCGCCCACACGCCCTCCCGTAGAATGGGAGCATACACACGCCCGTGGCGAGCCCTTCTCGCCGCATGCGGCACCCCTCACCCAAGGGCACGTTTGGCCCCAGACAGGAGCAGCAATGGCAGAGTTCGTGTACCAGATGTACAAGGCCCGCAAGGTCGTGGGCGAGAAGGTCATTCTCGACGACGTCACCGTGGGCGTCTATCCCGGTGCCAAGATCGGCGTGGTTGGCCCCAATGGCATGGGCAAGTCAACGCTTCTCAAGGTCATGGCCGGCCTCGAGGACGTCTCCAACGGCGAGGCCCGCCTTACGCCGGGCTACACGGTGGGGCTTCTCCAGCAGGAGCCGCCCCTCGATGAGGACAAGACCGTGCGCGAGAACATCGAGATGGCCTTCTCGGACGTGATCGCGAAGGTCAACCGCTTCAACCAGATCGGCGAGGAGATGGCGAGCCCCGACGCGGACTTTGACGCCCTCATGGCCGAGATGGGCCGCCTCCAGGACGAGATAGACGCTGCCAACGGCTGGGACTTGGACTCCCAGCTCTCGCAGGCCATGGACGCCCTTCAGTGCCCAGACCCGGACGCCCCGGTGACCCAGCTCTCCGGTGGCGAGCGGCGCCGCGTGGCCCTGTGCCGTCTGCTGCTCGAGGCGCCTGACCTGCTCCTTCTCGACGAGCCCACCAACCACCTGGACGCCGAGAGCGTGCTGTGGCTCGAGCAGTTCCTGCACAACTACCCCGGTGCCGTCATGGCCGTCACGCACGACCGCTACTTCCTGAACGACGTGGCGGGCTGGATCTGCGAGGTGGACCGCGGCCAGCTCTACCCCTATGAGGGCAACTACTCCACCTACCTGGAGAAGAAGGCCGCCCGCCTGGAGGCAGAGGGTCGCGAGAACGCCAAGCGCGCCAAGAAGATGCGCTCAGAGCTCGAGTGGGTGCGCCAGAGCCCCAAGGCGCGCCAGGCCAAGAACCGCGCGCGCCTGGAGCGCTACGAGCAGATGGAGGCCGAGGCCAGAGCCACCAAGAAGCTCGACTTCTCCGAGATCCAGATTCCCGTAGGCCCGCGCCTGGGCGCCAAGGTGCTTACGGTGGAGCATCTCACCAAGGCGTTTGGCGACCGCATCCTTATCGACGACCTCTCCTTTGACCTGCCGCGCAACGGCATCGTGGGCGTGATTGGCCCCAACGGCGTGGGCAAGACCACGCTCTTCAAGATGATCGTTGGCCAGGAGCAGCCCTCCTCGGGCACGCTGGAGCTGGGCGAGACGGTCAAGCTCTCCTACGTGGACCAGATGCGCGCCGGCATCGACCCCAAGAAGAGCGTCTGGGAGGTTGTCTCGGACGGCAACGACTACATCACCGTGGGCGACACGGAGATTCCCAGCCGCGCCTACGTGGCGACCTTTGGCTTCAAGGGCACGGACCAGCAGAAGCCTGCCGGCGTGCTCTCCGGTGGCGAGAGGAACCGCCTGAACCTGGCCCTTACCCTTCGCCAGGGCGGAAACCTCCTCCTGCTGGACGAGCCCACGAACGACCTCGACACCGAGACGAGCGAGAGCCTGGAGGACGCCCTCGAGCGCTTCCCCGGCTGCTCGGTGGTCACGAGCCACGACCGCTGGTTCCTCGACCGCGTGGCCACGCACATCCTGGCCTGGGAGGGCACGGACGAGAACCCCGGCTGCTGGCACTGGTTCGAGGGCAACTTCGAGGCCTACCAGGCCGACCGCGAGCGTCGCCTGGGCCCGGAGGCGTCCAAGCCCCACCGCCTGCACCGCAAGCTCACCCGCGACTAATGAGACAAAGAGAGTTTCCCTTTGTCTCATGCGCGGGCTGCCAGAAGGGCGGTTCCCCGACTCATTCAAACAAGTCGGCGAGCGGACGGTCGCGAGGCCGCCCGCTCGCTTTCTAGTGACGTATCATTTCCCCTTGGTGAGTAGTTGCACAGTAGTTGTCCGTCCATCAAGGAGGAAAGCAATGCCTATTGAGAAGCCATTCCAGACGCGCAAGGTTGTCATTATCGGCGCCGGTCGCGTTGGCAGCCACGTTGCACTGTGCCTGATGTTTCGCCACCTGGTAAACGAGATCGTGTTTCTCGACGTCAACCGCGAGGCCGCTGAGGCTCAGGTCATGGACCTCGAGGACCTCGCCTCCGGCATGGGCGACTCGTTCAACATCCACGTTGGCGACTACGCCGACTGCGCGGACGCCCACTTCATCGTCCTCACCGCGGGCCGCAGCCGCAGGCCGGGCGAGACCCGCCTCGACATGCTCGGCGGCACCATGAAGGTGCTCGAGGGCATCGTGGGCCCCGTGCGCGACTCCGGCTTCAATGGCATCGTGCTAAGCGTCTCCAACCCCGCCGACATCGTGACCGAGTACCTGTACCGCAACCTCGGCCTGCCGCGCGAGCACGTCTTTGGCACCGGCACCGCGCTCGACTCCGTGCGCCTGCGCCGCATCCTCTCGGGCATCATCGACGTTGACGCTAAGCAGATCCAGGCCTTCTGCATGGGCGAGCACGGCGACTCCTCGTTCATCCCTACCTCGCACGTGACCGTTGGCTCCATCACGCTCCGCGAGTACCTTGCGATGAACCACCACTCCAACTCCAACATCGACTTCGACGACGTCAAGCGCATGGTCAAGGAGTCCGGCAGCAAGATTGTGGGCGGCAAGGGCTGCACCGAGTTTGGCATCGCCTCGGTTGTCGCCGAGATCATCACGGCCATCCTGCACAATGAGAAGCGCATGCTGCCCCTCTCGGTGCACCTTGAGGGCGAGTACGGCGAGAGTGGTATCTCCGCTGGTACGCCCTGCATCGTGGGCTCCAACGGTATCGACGCCGTGCTCGAGATTGACCTCTCTTACGACGAGCGCCGCGCGATGCGCAACTCGTGCTCCATCATCCGCGGGTACGTCGACCAGGTCATGCCTGAGGTTCCCGCGCAGGAGTAGGGAAGGGCTTCTCGGCGCCTGGCGCGGTGCTTGAATGGCGCTGTGCCGGGTGCCTGCGCTACAGATTCGCACCCGAAGTTGTATCGCGCGCAGGTTGATACAGGTTTGGGTGCCGAATGTGTAGCGCCAGGATACACGTTCGAACCCGATTCGGTATCGCGCGCAGGTCGATACACAATCGCATCCCGAATGTGTGGCGAACCGAATGCGTTGCAAACGGGCCGGCCGTGCGGGAATCCCGCGCGACCGGCCCGAGCCGTAACGGTGCCGAGAAGCCCCGGCCGCCGAGAAGCGCCATCCGCCCTACGCAAGGGTGCGCCGGATGCTCTCGAACGCCTTCATGCGGTCGCTCCTGTAGCGGTTGGCCTCGTCCTCGTCCATGGACGAGCAGCGCACGCGATCGCAGTCGCGAAGCGCCTGCACGATGGCCTCCATCACGGGCTGCGCCTGCTCGGTGGGCGTGACCACGAGGAGCTTGGTCTTCGTGGCCCCGGTGGCCGCGGCGGCACCGGGAGCTGCGGCGGCAACGGCAGCGGCCTCGTCGCCCGCCTCAGCGCGCTCCACGCGCGTCTCCACGGTGACCAGGCGCTTTGACTGCAGCCGCTGCAAGGTGCGCGCCAGCTGGAGCGTGGAGAGGCCGCAGTAGTCCGCCAGCTCTTCTCGGCCCGAGAAGACCGTGCCCAGCCGCACGAACGCAAGAAGCCGTACGTCGCGCGGGGTGAGGGCAAACCGCGCCGCCACAAGCTCGAGGTTTCTCTCGATAAGCTTCTCCTCGAGGTACAGCCCCAGAAGCGTGTCAGCCTCCATCTCGGGGTTCACGTAGACGGGCACGCGCTCCTCGCCCAGCTTGGCCGAGCGCTGCCACGGCATGATGTCGCCGTCGCCGGCGGACTCGATGTAGAAGCGGTAGATGTCGGGGCGGCGCGCGCGGTAGTCCTCCTCGTCAAAGACCTGCTTGTAGAAGTCGTTGTAGTACTCGATCACGTTGAGCTTCATCTGGACGACCTTGGCGGGGTTGGCGCCCTGGCTGGCCAGCGAGCCCCTGGTTCGCACGTAGTAGTAGACGGGGACCTGCAGCGGGTAGATGCGCTTGCAGTGCAGCTCGTACTCCATGTTGAAGATGAAGTCCTCGCACCAGCTGAGCGTGACGTCCATGCGCAGGTGGTACTTCTCGATGATGTCGCGGCGGTAGAGCTTGTTCCATACCACGCCAAAGTAGAAGTCCGAGGGGTTCTGAATCATGTAGTCGCCAAACTCCTCGCGCGAGAGCACGCCCTCGGCGTCGATGTCGCCCTTGCGCGAGACCTTGCTGCCAATCACGCGGTAGAAGTCTGCGATGACCATGTCGCAGTCGTTGTCCTCCATGGCGCGCACGAGAAGGCGCGTGGCCTCGGGGGCAATCCAGTCGTCCGAGTCGAGAAACTGCACGTAGTCTCCTTGCGCGGCATCAAGCGCCTTGTTGCGCGTGTCCGAGACGCCGGAGTTCTCCTTGTGGAGCACGCGCACGCGGCTGTCCTTCTCGGCGTACTCGTCGCAAAGGGCGGGTGAGGAGTCCGTGCTGCCGTCGTCTGCCAGGATGAGCTCGTAGTCGCGATACTCCTGCCCCAGGATGCTGTCGACGCACCTGCGCAGCGTTTCCTGGGCGTTGTAGACGGGAACGATGATGCTTACCTTGGGCATGACGCCCCTCTCGACGAGACCGATGCCTGCGTGCGTGCCTCCTGTTGGGTACGCAGGGCTCAATTGTAGCCCACGGCGTTTGCTATCCTTTAAGCTCGAGAAGGCCGGGTTGGGCGGCCTCGATCGGATTGGTGATGGCTCATGGCAAACAGGGAGAACAACTACAAGGGTCGCGAAGGGCGTGACGACATTCGCGTTTCGCGCTACGTGCCAGAGGATCCGGTCGAGAAGGTCGCCGGCTCCGGTTCCGCGAGCGACGCCCAGAGGCGCGCGCAGCAGCGCGGGCAGCATCGTCGCCAGCCGGCAGGTGACGTGCGCGTGCTGCGCCCCGGGGACGGGTATCGCACGCAGCCTCCCGCCAGGGCCGAGCAAGCCCGTGCGTACGCCGAGCGTCACCGCAAGGAGCAGCGCTCCCGTGCCGTGCGCCGTGGAGTCATTATCGCCGTTGCCTGCGTAGCCGCGCTTGTCATTGGTATTGTGGTTGCCCGTGGAGGAGCGGGGCTGGCGCTGCCGTCCCTTGGCGGCTCTGGAAGCGGCGATGCTTCCGCTACACAGGGCGAGCAGGGAACGGATTCCTCGCAGGATGCGGGACAGGCCGCACAGGCCACTGTTCTCGAGAATGACGGCAGCATCGTGATGACGCTGGGGGGCAGCGCGGACACCTACGTCAAGCGGGGCGAGGATTACGTGGACGGCGGCTGCTACGCGCACGACGGCACCGACGGCATGATTACGGACAAGGTCACTGCCACGGGCGAGGTCGACACCTCGACACTTGGGGACTACACCGTTACCTATACCGTCGAAGACTCCGCTGGCATGGTGGCCACGGCCACTCGCACCGTCCACGTGGTGGATGACGTTGATGGAGGCTGGGATAGTGACGGCATTTCGGTCTTCATGTACCACGACGTCTACGATGCGGCAAACCCTCCCGAGGGTGCCTCCGAGGATCAGAACCTTATTTCCACCACCCTGCTTGACCAGCAGCTCTCTTGGCTCAACGAGAATGGCTACTACTTCCCGTCCTGGGCCGAGATACGCGCGTACATTGACGGTGGCCACTCGCTGCCGGCAAAGTCGGTGGTGCTCACCTTCGACGACGGATCCGATGGTTTTCTCACCTATGCGATTCCCCTGCTTGAGAGCCACAAGATTCCCGCGACCTCGTTTGTCATCTGCAGCGACAGCGACATTCAGGATAAGCTTTCGAACTACGCCAGCCCGTACGTCGACTTCCAGTCGCACTCGTACGACCTGCACCGCGCGGGTACCTCGGGCAAGGGCCATGGTGGGCGCATCTACGACCTTACCTCTGCCGAGATCTCCGAGGACCTCAAGCAGTCCGCGGATATTCTCAAGACGAGCGACGCATTTGCGTATCCGTACGGCGACGTCTCCGACGCTGCACCTTCCGGGGTCAAGCAGTCGGGCTTCCTGCTCGCCTTTACCACGCAGTATGGGCAGGTGCATGTGGGCGACGACCCCACGCAGCTCAAGCGCATGCGTGTGTTTGGCACCTATGAGCTTGGCAGCTTCGAGTACCAGGCGGCTCATGGCGTAGGGTAGGGTGTGCGGTATGGCACGTGGCCGGCTGCCCGAGTGGGACGGCCGGCCGCTTGGCTTGGCCTCAAGGTATTTGTCTGCGAGCCGTAGGTTGCGTGGTGGCGGTTTGTCTCGCCGCCTTTCCCGGTATCATCACTGTGCAGATGGTGCGCTTGTTTTGGCGCGCCACATAGATGGGGCCAGCTGCCCCGAGGGGCGGGGGTCTCTTATGGCTTTGTTCGACAGGAAATCAAAGGGTGCGCGCTCGGCATCTGGTGCTGTGCACGTTCCTCCAACGGCATCGCGCCATGATGGCAATACGGCAGATCGCGACGGCCGGCGGCGGCGCGTGGCAAGCGTGACACCTGCATCGCCGGTTTCTCCGGCTGCGGCCCCCGCAGGGCATGGTTCATCTGCGCCTACGTATGAGACGGGCAGCTACGGCGCCATTGACGCACGCGATGCAGAGGCGCAGGTCTACGCAAGGCGCCGTCGCGAGCAGGCGCGGCGCGATACCCTGAGGGTTGTGGCAATCGTTGCAGTAGCCGTGGTCGTACTTGTTGTCGTGCTGGTGATTTCCGGACTGCTGGGATAGGGCGCTGTCCGTTTGAGGAGCTTCTCGGCTAGTGGTGGTACTTGGGCAAGGAGCTTGCCGCAGAGGGGGATGCGATGAACATCTGCGACACGGCGGCGATGGCAACTATAACCAGAGCACAAGCCACAATGATAAGCAGTACGTAGATAAGGGTGCGGCTGTCGATGTGGCCAACGTTAGCCATCAGGTTGGAGAGGCGCGAAGGCTTGCGTGAGCTGGAAGTCGAGGGAGTATTGCCCTTCTCGGCATGTGTCCTGTCTTCTGTCCCAAGCCCCATCGCGATTCCCTCATCCCAATTCGCGCCTCTCAAGACAATTAAGTATGAGCCAACTTAGCTTTCAGCTGCCTTGTCTTTCAAGTTCTCTTGGGAATCTCACGGAGCTTGAGGTGTAGGGAGATTGACAATCCGACCACGTGCCCCACCGGCGCTATATGCGTCCTCGGTGCGGTGGGCGTCCAAATTATCGCGCGAAAAATCAGACCAGGAGAACGTTTCCGCAGTTGAACAAAATGCGAGCAGAAATATCGTTCAATAATTGGCTGCGAGGCCCTGTGCTGCGATGTCCTAGGCTGCGAGGTCCTGTGCTGCGAGGCCCTAGGCTGCGAGATTGCCAGCAGAACGGCTCCCCGCAAGGCGACGGCTGGTCTTCTCGGCGCCACGGCGCTTGCCGGCGACCTCGCAGAAGATGGCACCACCCAGGATAAACACCGTACCGGCAACGTTCGCGGGCGTGAGTGCCTCGCCAAGAATGAGCGCCGAAAGGATCACGGCAGAGAGCGGCTCGAGGTAGCCCCACACTGAGACGCGCTGCACAGGCAGCTGGCCCATAGCGGAGAAGTACAGGTAGCAGCCAAGGCCCGTGTTCACCAGGCCCAGGCAGAGAATGGCGGGCCAGTTTGCCGAGAGGGGCACGGCCAGCTCGGAGCCATGGGCGACAAGCGCAAACACGGCGACGGCGGCAAAGCTCGCAACCAGCTGGATTGCAGAGGCCTCAATGCCGGCTACGGCGTTGGATGCGCGCTTGCTGCAAACGACCATCACCGCGTACATGACGGCCGACATGCCACCGCACACAAGCCCCCATGGCGAGAGCGCCACGCCTTTGCCCTGCGCCACTACGAGAAACGCACCGCAGATAACGGCTGCAAAGCCCAGCAGCTTGGCGGGGGTGAGTCGCTCGTGGAAGAGGACCGGCGAGAGCGCCATCACGATGACCGGCCCACAGTAGTAGGCAAGAGACGCAATGCCCACGCCAATGAGCTTGTATGCCTCAAAGAGGAAGATCCAACCCACGCCCAGCGCCGCGCCGGATGCGGCAAGGTAGGCGGCGTCGCGCGGGTGGTCGAGAAACGCAGGACGCTTGCGGGCGCCCAGCACGATGAGGGCAAGCAGCGTGCCGCCAAGCAGGGTGCGGAGCAGGACGATCTGCCAGCTGGGAAGCGAGATCTGGCTAGCAATGATGCCGTTCGAGCCAAAGACGAGCAGTGACAGCAGGTACTTCCTCGACGCGCGCGACATGCATGACCTCCCATGGCCCCTCAATTTCCTCAAACACTTTCGCAGAATGTGTATGCTGATAAAAGCGAATGTTTATCATGAGATATATGAGGATTCATCATGCAATCGGTGTCAGCGGCTTGCAGCGCCGCACCGTGTGCCGCAAGGGGGCTCCATGGACGCAAACATCCAGAAGTACCAGGCATTTGTCGAGACCGTACGAACGGGTAGCTTTACGCGGGCAGCGCGCTCGCTCTCGTACACGCAGTCCGGTGTGAGCCGCATGATCGCCGACCTCGAGCGCGACTGGGGCATGACGCTTCTCGAGCGCAGCCGCGCGGGAGTGACGCTCACCAGCGAGGGGCGCGCGGTGCTGCCCTTCGTGGAGGGCGTGTGCGACGACTACCGCCGCCTGGAGTCGCAGATAGATGACCTCAATGGGCTTGCCGCGGGCAGTATCCGCATAGGGACCTTCTCGTCTGTGGCCACACACATCCTGCCCAAGGTCATCGGCCGCTTCCAGAAGGACTACCCCGCCATCGAGTACGAGCTGCTCATGGGCGACTACACCGAGATCGATGGCTGGGTGGCGTCCGGCCGCGTGGACTTTGGCTTCCTCCCGCGTGTGCCGCGCTACTCGGGACTCGCCGAGCGCGTGGTTGAGCGAGACGAGCTCATGGCGGTGCTCCCGGTGGGCCACCGGCTGGCGGGGGAGGCGTCCGTGCCCGTCTCGGCGCTCTGCGAGGAGCCGTTCATCGTGCTCGAGCGCGGCCAGGACGACGAGATAACCCCCATCTTCGAACGCGCGGGCCTCTCGCCCAACGCGCGCTTTTCCACCTGGGATGACTACGCCATCATGTCGATGGTCGAAAGCGGCCTGGGCCTCTCGATTCTGCCGGCGCTCATCCTGCGGAGAAACCCCTACGCCATCGTGACCAAGCCGCTCGAGCCGGCCACGTACCGCGACATTCGCGTGGTCTATCGCGAGGGCGCGCTGCCACGTGCCGCACGTCGCTTCCTCGAGTACCTGTGAGCGGGGAGGGGCGGGCCCCGTGCGATGGACCGCCGCCGGCGAAGGCCCTACGCTCCTCTCGCCAGCCGCCTGGAGGCAAACGCCACCAGTAGGAGCGCAATCGCCATAAGGACTATGGTCCCGCCGGGCCGCAGTCCCAGGTAGTAGGAGGCGACAAGGCCAAGCGCGCTGGCCAGCACGCCGGCGAGGCTCGAAAGCAGGCACGCCTGCCGCCAGCTGCGTGCAAGTTCCAAGCCGCAGGCAACGGGGACTACCATCATTGAGGAAACGATGAGCGAGCCCACCGTGCGAGATGCCACGGCAACCACCAGAGCAACCACCATCATGAAGGCAAGGTTGACTGCCCCTACGGGCACGCCAGCCGTACGCGCCTGCCGCTCGTCGAAGGACATGAGGAAGAGGCTTCTCCGCAAGACGATGCGGGTCACGACGGCCACGGCACACACCACGACGATAGTCGCGACCTCGTCGTCGGACATGGTGAGAATGCTGCCAAACATGTAGCTGTTGAGGCTCGAGGCGTTTGGCACAAAACCCGAGAGCACACCAGCTGCGCCCACGCCCGCTGCCAGAATGATGGCCACGGCAAGCTCGGACTGCTCGCGCGCCCGCCTTCGCACGCCCTCGATGCAAAGCGACCCCACGAGGCATGCCACGATGGCCCCGGCAACCGGGCTTACGCCGCCAACTAGGCCGGCGGCAACGCCCGCAAGCGACGCGTGAGACAGTGCGTCCCCAATCATGGACAGCCTGCGCTGGACAACCGTCATTCCTACCAGCGGGATCACGGCGCCAAGGAGCAGCCCGGCGAGAAGCCCGCGCTGCATGAAGGAGAACTCGAGCATGGGCTAGGCCTCCCTTCTCACAATGCGGCCGTCCTCAACAAGAAGGACGCTGCCGCCAAGGCTTCTCAGGACGCGCTGGTCGTGCGTGACGAGAAGCACCGTGAGCCTGCGCTTGGCGTGCGTGGAGGCCACCAGGGAGCAGAGCGCTTCGCGGCTTTCGCGGTCAAGGCCGTTCGTTGGCTCGTCCAGGACGAGAAGTCCCGGCCCGTTTACCAGCGCACATGCTAGGCGCACGCGCTGGAGCTGGCCGCCAGAGAGCTCGCGCACCATCCTCGAGGCGTGGGCGTCCATTCCCACCCGCCCCAGCGCGTCAAGGCTCCGCTCGCGGCGCTCGGCGCGCGAGAGTCGCCGGCCCCGCGCGCCTGCGCCCTGGAAGGCGCTTACAAGCTCGAGTGCCGTGGCGGGAAAGCGCGAGACGGCCTCCGGCGGAAGCTGCGGCACGTAGCCCACGAGGTTCCACCTGCCAAAGCGAGCGGGATTCTCGCCAAAGAGGCGAACGGTGCCCGCCGTGGGCGCAAGCTCTCCCACGGCAAGACGCGCGATGGTAGACTTGCCGGCGCCGTTGTCTCCCACAATGGAGCAGATCTCGCCTGCGCCAACCACCAGGCCAACGCCATGGAGCACCTCCTCGCGACCGTACGAGAAGCGCACGTCACGTAGCTCGACCGGTGGTGCGGCCGCCTCCGGAGTCCCAAGTTCCACGGCCATTACGCCAGCGCCTCCCTCATTGCCGCGAGGTTCTTGCGCATCACGGAGAGGTAATCCTCCCCTGCGGCAAGC
This sequence comes from Tractidigestivibacter scatoligenes, assembly GCF_001494635.1. Taxonomy (GTDB): domain Bacteria; phylum Actinomycetota; class Coriobacteriia; order Coriobacteriales; family Atopobiaceae; genus Tractidigestivibacter; species Tractidigestivibacter scatoligenes. The sequence goes on from NZ_LOJF01000010.1 coordinate 101,358, forward strand.
TCCTCGTCCGAGAGGCCTTCAAGTGGGTTGAGCTCCTCGACTGTGGCCCCGGTCTCGCTGGCGATGGCCTGGGCGACCTTTGGGCTCACGAGCTCTTCGGAGAAGATCGTCTTCACGTTGTTCTCGCGCACGAACTGGGCAATTTCGGCCATCTGCCGTGCGTTTGGCTCGCCCTCGGCGTCGATGCCCGCAATGGCTACCTGCGTGAGACCGTAGGCGTCGCAGAGGTAGCCAAATGCCTCGTGGGACACCACGAGGTTCCTGGTCGAGAGGTCCGCAAGGCCTTCCACAAACTCGGCGTCGAGCTTCTCGAACTCCGCCGCCCAGCGCTCGTAGTTCGCGTCATAGGTCTCGTGTCCATTGGGATCGAGCAACACGAGCGCGTCGCGGATGGCTTGAAGCTCGCGCTTGGCGTTTCTCGGCGAGAGCCAGACGTGTGGGTCGGTGCCAGAGTCGCTTTCCCCTGCCTCGCTTTCGGGCAGCTCGCGCAGGTCCAGGCCGTCGCTTGCGCATACGAGGACGGGTTTCTCGCCCGACAGGCCGTTTGCCACGTCAGAGACCCAGTGCTCCATGCCGGCGCCGTTGTAGACGAGCATGTCGCAGGTGGTAATGGTGCGGATGTCTGTGGTCGAGGGTTCCCAATCGTGCGGCTCGGTGCCCGCGGGCACCAGGCAAGTAACAGTCGCACGGTCACCGGAAATCTTGCTCGCAAAGTCGTACATGGGATAGAAGCTTGCGCAGATCGAGAGCGCGGACGTGCCAGGGCCGTTGCCGGTGGCGTTCGAGCAGCCCGCGATGGCAGCCCCGGCCGAGATGGCGAGAAGGCCGAGAAGGGTGCGTCGCCCCATCACGGGGTTTCGGCGCGGTGCTATGCAGTTGTCCATGGAAGTGTCTCCTGGTCTCTAGTCTGGGTGCTATGCAGATTGCGGCATGAGGCAGTCCGCTTCCATCAGATGTCGAGACGGACCCCCAGAGAGACGGGGGAGGATGCGACAAGGACAACGCTGGTAAGGGGCGTGATCCATGTGGAGGCAATGCGTGCCGAGGGGATGTACGGCGCGGGTGGTGCCGCCGTCGAGCTGCGGCCAACAACCTTCGCCGCGCCAACCATGAGCCGGCAGACGGGGCAGGTGTCGCCCGTGCACTGGTGGTGGACCTCCTTTCCCAGCGCTATCGCCGAGAGGAACGTGCCCACGGCGAGAAATGCTGCCAGCGCGAGCGTGGCCACCCGGAGGGTGGCTGCTTGGCGGACCGTGTGGCGCATGGCGTCATGCATGGGCCGTGACCTGCCCCTTCGCGCAGAGGGGACAGCGGCCGTAGAGCACGGTCCGGGAGAGGTCGATGGCAAAGCCGTGGACCGTGCGCACGTGGTGGGAGAACTCCTGGAAGGCGTCGCAGTCGATGGTGGAGACGCGGCCGCACTCTACGCACACCAGCTGACCCGCGTCCTCCTCGCCCTTGTTTACCAGGCGATAGAGGGCGACCTCACCGCGAGGGGCAACAACCTTTGATGCCATGCCCTCACCTGCGAACGCCTCGAGGGTGCGATAGATGGTCGAGCGGCCAATCTCGACCCCCCGCGACTTTAGGGCTTCGAAGACGCCGTCGACGCTCGTGTAGCGGTCAGTGTGCGCGGCAAGGTAGTCGAGGACTGCCTGGCGCTGGCGAGTGTTGTAGGAACCCCTGGTGGCCATGTGTGTCTCCCCATCTTCCAACGCTGCCGCAATACGGAGTGCGGTGGGTTTTACGAATTGAAATTGAAACTCAATTTCAATTTAAGCCTACAGGGAGGAGCCGGGTGCGTCAAGCTGAGCGTCAAAAGAGAGGCCTTTGGGACGATAACCCGTATCCGACAATTCGACTAAGTGCGTCTCCTCCTGCCGTTCACAATGGGGGGTAGCATCTCGGGATCCGATCCCGTTCGTTTTGACACTTCGACCATAAGGATGCTGCAAAACGCAAGCATGGACGTCATGGGCTCAATGTAGACGGGGTATCGCTCGGTTTGCCAGGTGGGAAGAAGAATAAACTCGTCCGCCATCTTGCGCAGTGGGTGCGCTGCAGTGTGAGAAATCATGACGGTATGAGGTCGCTTCTGGGATGACATTTCCTGAATAACGTTGAGTAGCATGCGCTGTGTGTCGTTTTTCGATGAGAAGATCACGATTAAGTCATCTGGGGTTGCAACGTGCATGTAAATCATCTCCTGTCCGCTTTGCATGCAGTAGCAGGGGACTTTGTACTTGAGCAACTCCATGGAGAGCATAAGCGCAGGTGGTGAGCTCAGACCGGCGCCAGCGGTGTAGACGGTCCTGGACGAGAGTACCCTCTCTGTCAATCCAGCAATGACGTCCTTGTTGAGAGCATCGTTTGTGGCCCTCATCATGTCACAGAGATAGTCGATGGGCTCTTGGCTTTCTCGTTGGCTCGACGTGGGCGTGCTGCTCGAGAGTGAGAGCATAAGGTTCATTCTGAAGTCGCCAAAGTTTTCATAGCCAACCTTCTGGCAGAAGCGACTGACCGCACTTTGAGAAACACCAATCTGCTGTGCTGCCATCGTCGTCGTGCTTTGGAGGATTCCTTCGGGGTTGTCCATGACAGCATCCAGAACCCTTCGCTCGGTAGGCGTAAGGTCCTCGGCGTGTAGTCTCATCTGTTCGAAAGCGTCCATACGCTACTCCAGAATGTTGAATGAACTATCCATTCAAATAATAAAGCAATGTCCCCCTATCGCTTATCACGTAAGTGATGTCCAAAAAGATATCGCAGAATATTTACGCTCACCGGTACAGTTCTACCGTTCATGGTGAATCATCCATACAAGAACGAATGGATGTTTCCATCAATTTAGAATGATTCATGCAGCAATCAGCTACAAGACGGGTACCGCAAGCAAGATGCGCGGAGGCGACAGGAGGCACCATGAACGTTGTTGCAACGAGAGTTGACGAGCGTCTGATACATGGACAAGTCATGGCATCTTGGTCAAAGAGATTGCAGCTCACACGCATTGTCGTTGTAGACGATCAGATTGCCAAGGACGACTTCATGAGGACAGTGCTCTCGATGTCGGCTCCTGCTGGAATGCAGATTGACATCCTGTCGGTAAAGGATGCGGCAACTATGGTGAAGCTGGATACGGATTCCGCGAACACCATGCTGCTCTTCAAGAGGATATCTGCCGCCCTTGAACTTGCGCGCGAGCTTCGCGGCGGCTCCTACGAGATGGCTGAGCTCAACCTTGGAAACCTCGGTTCCGTGCCCGGCCGCGTCCAAGTGACAAAGAACATCTTCCTCTCAGAAGAGGAGCGAAAGCAAATTCGCGAGCTGCAGGGCCTGGGGGTGAACGTCTTCCTGCAGATGCTCTACACCGATCCCAAAGTCCCAGTCGATGACGTTCTCTGAGCAAATATGGTAACGACTTAGGAGTGTGACAGTATGTTGGCATTGCAAGCGCTCATTATCGCGCTCTGCACATGGTACGCTGCGACTGCCTGCCCAATGTGGCTGCGGTGGTCTGTGTACTTTGGCGCCCCCCTGGTCGCGGGCCTGGTCAATGGCCTGCTTCTTGGCAACCTAACCTACGGTTTGGCAGTGGGTTCCAATGTGATGATGGCCTATATCGGCATGGTTGCTATCGGCGGATCCCTTCCAAGCGATTATGCTCTCGCGGGTTACCTTGGCGTTGCCATGACAATGCTCGCCGGCGCGGATCCCTCGGTTGGCCTCACCATTGCAGTACCCCTTGGCCTTCTTGGGCTGCTTAGCTTTAACGTCAAGATGTCGCTCAACTCAGTCTGGGTGCATAAAGCAGACAAGTATGCTGAGCAGGGCAATACCCGTGGCGTAGTTGCCATGAACCTCTTTGCCTCCCAGATTTTCCCGTTCATTACGTATGCAATCCCCTCGTTCCTGTGCGTGCTGTTTGGCTCCTCTGCTCTCGAGTCGCTCATGGCGGTGATTCCTTCTCAGGTGACCTCGATTCTCTCCCTTGCGGGTCACTTGATTCCCGCACTTGGGCTGGCAATGCTCATGAGCGTTCTCTATAAGGCGTCGCTGCTCCCGTTCTTCGCAATTGGATTTGCCCTTGCTGCCTATCTCCAGCTTGGCACTATGCCCATCGCCATCATCGGCGCAGCAGCAGGCGTACTGCATCTCATCTATACCTCCAAGGAGGGCGTGAACGTTTTCGAGGGATTCTCCTTCGGCCCTGAAGAGGCGTCTGACATCGCCGATGAGGCTGCTGCAGGACAAAAGCGCCTAAGCAAGAAGACTCTCCGTAAGTCCTGGTTCATTTGGCAGAGCTGGGGACAGATTTGCTACAACTACGAGCGCATGATGGGTCTGGGTTTCTGCCACTGCATGGTGCCGGTCCTGGAAGAGCTCTATGGTGACGATCGCGAGGCGATTGCAGCAGGCCTCAAGCGTCACCTTGCATACTTCAACACCGAAAACACCTGGGGCTCCATCATCCCGGGCATCACCGCGGCAATGGAGGAGGAGCGAGCGAACGGCGCCGATATCGACGACGACATGGAGAACAACCTCAAGACCGCACTCATGGGTCCCATGGCAGGCATTGGTGACTCTGTTACTCAGAGCCTCGTCAAGGTGGTTCTCCTCTCGATTGCAATTGGCCTCGCATCTCAGGGAAGCGCGCTTGGTCCTATCCTGCTTATCGTTCTCTTCAGCATTTATGCGCTCGGCGTAGGCTACTTCTGCTACAACGCGGGCTATCACTTTGGAAAGAACGCTGTCACTAAGCTACTCGCCGGTGGTCTTGTCAAGCAGCTCACTGAGGGCCTTGGCGCCATGGGCATGATGGTACTTGGCTGCCTTGTCGCCACCGTGATTCCCATTACCTGCCCGCTCACCTTTGACTTGGCTACGGGGACCATCGAGATTCAGTCGATTCTCGACACCATTCTCCCCAAGCTGTTGCCGCTCGTCTCGTTCTTGGTTACCTACCACTTCATCAAGAAGGGGGCAAAGCCAACGACCATCATCATCGCGATGTTCGTGATAGCCATCATCCTCTCTCCGCTTGGCATCCTCTCGTAACACAAAGCATGCAAGTGGCATCGATTACCAAAGAAGGAGAAACAGCATGTCCTCACTGATGGAGAAACACCTCGAGACGTTTGGGGTACCTAAGCCGGTCATCGGGTGCCTGCACATGCAGGCGCTGCCTGGAACCCCTTATGCCGATGATGGAATGACTCTTGAGGAGCAAATTAGGCGTCTGAAGCAGGATGCACGTGTGCTGCAGGATGCGGGTTTTGACGCCCTTGTGTTTGCAAACGAAGGAGACAGACCTTACCTCACCCCCGTTGGCCCCGAGACGGTGGCGAGCTATGTGCGGATTGCTACAGAGGTTGCCTCTGAAATTCACGTTCCCTTTGGCTGCGGAGTATTGATCGATCCCATTGCGACACTTGCTGTAGCAAAGGCGATTGGCGCAAAGTTCGTGAGGACCTACGTGAGCGGTTCCTTCGAGGGCCTATTTGGGTCCCAGAAGTTTAACCCTGGTGAGATATTCCGTTACCAGCGTCGCATTGGTGCTGATGATGTAAGGGTGTATACATACTTCGAAGCCCATGCGGGAACATGCCTTGATACGCGCTCAAGTGAGGAGATGCTTGAGGCAGGGGTTGCAAACATGCCTATTGCGGGGGCACTCTTTGGCGGCGCGCACGCGGGGCTTCCGCCGGAGGAGTCACACATTGTCCACTTGAAGGAGCGTTTCCCTGAAGTACCCATCATCATTGGTAGTGGTGGAAGGGTGGACAACATTGGAGACCTGCTGCCCCATGCGGATGGCGTTATCGTTGGCACCAGTATTAAGCGCGACGGGGTTCTCTGGAACAACGTAGACGCAAACCGTGCTCAGGCATTCATCAAGGCAGCTAAGGGATAACGGGTTTCGCTGTTTCGCGTGAGGGCCCTGCAACCACAGGTTTAGTTTGAAAGCCTTGTGGGTGTGGGGCTCTTTTCATGCGGCTTCTTTGGTAACTGCCTACTCTCCCGTCGCTTCGCGGAACTCCTGCGTGCCGGCATCGGACCACGAGGTCTTTCCAGATGCGATGACCTCGCCAGTCTCGTACACGTAGGCGTACTCGTCGAGCAGCGTGGCCTCTTCAATCGACCAGCTGCCGTAACCCTCCACGGGGCAGCTCTCCAGCGCAAAGAGCGCACACGCGCCATTAGCGGACTCGCGGTCGTAGATGAGAAGCACGACCTTCTCGCTGTCCTGGGAGAGAATGACCCGCTCGTCCCCCTTGGTGCTGTACGTCACCTGGTAGCCGTAGCCCTGCGACTTGAGTGCCGCGTCGTAGACGGCCTTGTAGCCGGCATCGATCTGCTCGGCTTCTTGCTGGGCAACCTCAGAGGATATCGCCCCGCCATCGGTTGGCGCGGGTGACGTATCCGTCTCCGCGTCTGGCAGCTCTCCCAGGCTCTCATCCGCAGCGGCCCGCCCTGTTGAGACGCTGCCGTCAAAGCCCATGGTCACAAGCTCGTCGTTCTGCTCGGATCCCCTAAGGCGCACCTCAACACCGTCGTCTTCCCAGCTCACTTGCCAGCTTGTGGGGCGCACCTGCCCGCCATCGTCTGAGATTTGCGTGTCCATGCGCGAGACCTCGTAGCGGTCAAACTTGAGGACAAGGCGCGCGCCCGCGGGGGAGAAGAACATGGGCTCGCCAACGGACTGCAGCTCAAGCGTGTAATTGCCGTCTGGTGAGACCGACGTGTCGACGGTGCTCACGGCATAGTTGAGCTCGTACACCAGTGCCGCTGCGAGAAACGCCATAACCACGACAACACCGCCCACAACGGCAAGCACGGTCTTTGCCACATGGCGGGCGCGATGCTTCTTGCCGTGCTCGGATGTCATGGCGCCTCCTCTTACGTTGCGTGGTTAGGCAAAATGCTAGCAGGACTTTGGTGTGGGACGGCAGGGCGCTGTCGCCCCTCTTGGGATAAAGTGTCTTTGAGAGGGGGTGCCATGGAAGATAAGCTGCTTAAGCTAGTTGGGTTGGCCTTTGGGGTGTTCGTTGCCATTGCGATTGTCTTCCAGATTGCCGAGCAGCTGGATGCCTTCGCCCGTGGCATCGCGTGCGCTGCAGGAATCGGCGTGATGGTTGGACTTCCCATCTGCGTGCTACGCACCTTCTTTGGGCCAGACGCACAGCCCAGGCCCGGCACTTGGGGCGGACTTGTCGCGGTGATTGCCATTTTCGCGTTCTCTCTCCTCTTCTACGGGATGTCTGGCCAGCTTGATGGTGGAGCCGCAGCAGCCATGGTGCTGCTTCCCGGATTCGTGACCTTCCTGGGCATCTTGCGAGGCTAAACAGACTCTGAGGAGTGCGGCGCCATCTCCGCTGCTATGCGTAACTTGATTGAAATTGACGTAAACTGATTGAAATTGATTGAATTTGCGAGATAATCATTCCACGCGCGAGGCCCGTACGGCGATTCATTGGGGGAGCGTGCGGGTCTCGCGCCTGTACTGCATTACCATGTTGGCAGAGTGTTCTACCTGCTCTGACATTGCTGTTGGTTTAGGCGAGCCGTGGGGGTGGCGCGCATGCTTGCGCGTGAGCGACAGGACATCATCATTCGGCTTGTGCGCGAGCGCGGTTCTGTCACCACGTCAGAGCTCATGGCCATGCTCGGCGCCTCCGAGTCAACTGTCCGTCGTGACCTAGAAGTTCTCGACAAGCAGCACCAGCTCAGCCGCGTGCGTGGTGGTGCCACGGCGACGATCTCCCGCGCGCGGCTCATCCTTCACGATGCTTCAGTTGCCCAGAAGCGCGATGTCAACACCGTTGCCAAGCGTGCCATTGGCGCCCGAGCGGCTGCGCTCGTTGGTCCGGACGACTTTGTCTACATCGACGCGGGTACCTCGACCATGCAGCTTGCGGAGGCCATCACCCAGACGGAGGCAACGTACTTCACCAACTCGATTCCCCATGCGCAGCTTCTTCTTGCGAAAGGGTGCAAGACCTACCTTCCTGGCGGGATGGTGAAGCCACTCACGGAGGCGCTGGTGGGGGAGGCGACCATTGCCTCGCTTGAGAACCTCCACTTTACGCTGGGCTTCTGGGGCACCAATGGCATTTCGCGCGAGGCTGGCTTCACAACGCCGGAGTACAGCGAGGCCAAGGTCAAGGAGGTCAGCATGGTGCATACCCTGCGTCGCTACGTGCTGGCCGACCAGAGCAAGTTTGACCAGGTATCTCTCGTCACCTTCGCGTCCTTCGAGGACGCGACCATACTCACCGACCAGCTCCCGTCTGACGGGAGCTTTCAGGATGCAGACAACGTCGTGGAAGTGGGGAGCAGCTCATGATTTACACCGTAACGTTCAACCCGTCGCTCGACTACATCGTTCGTCTCGACGACCTTCGCCTGGGCGAGATTAACCGAGTGAACTACGAGCAGGTCCTGCCCGGCGGCAAGGGGATCAACGTCTCCATTGTGCTCTCCAACCTGGGGCACAAGTCCACGGCGCTGGGCTTTGTCGCCGGCTTCACGGGTAGGGAGATTGAGGCGCGCATGAGCGCCTACGGTGCCACCTGCGACTTTATCCAGGTCAAAGAGGGCATGAGCCGCATTAACGTGAAGGCAAAGGCCAAGGAGGAGACGGCGATTAACGGCCTTGGGCCTAAGATCACGCCGCAGGATATCGACGCGCTCTACGCCAAGCTCGACGCCCTTCAGACCGGTGACCTGCTCGTTATTGCTGGGAACGTGCCGTCGATGCTGCCCTCCGACATCTACGAGCGCATCATGAGCCGCCTCGACGGTCGCGGCATCGACATCGTGGTGGACGCCGAGCGCGACCTCCTTGTGAACGTCCTTCCGTACCATCCGTTCCTGGTAAAGCCCAACAACCACGAGTTGGGAGATATCGTTGGCGCTACCATCTCGCATCGCGACGAGGTCGAGCCCTACGCGCGCATGTTGCAGGAGCGCGGTGCCAGAAACGTGCTGGTCTCCATGGGTGGCGAGGGCGCGGTGTTGGTTCCCGAGAAGGGCGACGTGATCATGAGCGAGGCGCCCAAGGGGACCATGGTCAATACCGTGGGGGCGGGCGATTCGATGGTCGCCGGCTTCCTCACCGGCTGGATCGAGAGCAACGGCGACTACGAGACGGCCTTCAAGATGGGTGTCTGCACAGGCTCTGCCAGCGCGTTCTCAGATAATCTTGCCACGCGCCCCGAGGTCGAGGCCCTGCTCGCAAAGATTTAGGCGTAGGGAGAGCTTTGCATGGCAGACGACACGCTCGACCAGATACGCGAGAAGTTCTCACACGACCGCTTTGCGACTGATGCCTGCGGCTGCAGGGTGGACGAGGCCCGCGCGGGTCATGCGGTTTGCTCACTCGATATCACGCCCAAGCACATCAACGAGAAGGGCGTCCCCATGGGTGGCGCCATCTTCACGCTGGCGGACTTTGCGATTGCCGTTGCCTCTAACCTGGGGCGTGTTCCCACGTTTTCCGTCTCGTGCAACATCGAGTTTCTCAACGTAGCCAAGGGGAACCGTCTGATTGCGACTGCAGACGTTGATCGCGCAGGTCACACGCTGGGGTTCTATACGGCTGTGGTGACCGACGAGCTGGGCACGCTGGTCGCAAAGATGACGTCTGTCGGGTACGGCAAGTAGGCAAGCCTGCGACGTTTATTGGCGGGCGGCTGTAGCCACGGCCGCCCGCCTGCATCGAAACCGCCTTCGTTACACGATTTTCCGGATTCTTGCGCCAAACTACCCTTCGTTACATGGGTTTGGAGAGACTCAGAAGTATCGAGGTGTCGGGATACTCAACATGTTGGGGTTATGCTGCTCACGACCACAACATGCATACCTCTCTACTTCACCATCCTTCGAAACTACGTGTAACGAAGGGCAGTTCAGCGCATTTGTTCGCGAATTTGTGTAACGAGGGCGGTGTCGATGCAGGTGGAGCTGTACATCACATTCAGGCATCTGACACTCCGTGCCCCGCTCGCCCAATAGTCGGCTGCACCTCGATTCCGTCGGTATATCATCGAAATTACGTGAATTTGTTTGCTTTCGAGCAATTTACTTCGAAAGGTGGGCACGGTGGACAAAAACTCCAGCATCTGCATTGTTGGCGGCGGCCCCGCGGGACTTTCGCTGGCCATGTACCTTGAGAAGAACGGCTACAACAACTACCGCATCTTCGAGCGCGCAGACCACGTGGGCGGCAAGGCATTCTCGCCGCTCATGAAGGTCAAGAACGCCAACGGCGACTGGGAAGACCGCACCATCGAGATGGGCGCGGTCATGGGGTGCGACACCTACTTTGCCGTCCACGAGTGCGAGGAGTTCGGCGGCACCACGCACGAAGATGGTCCCAAGATGGGCCGCAAGTTCATGAACACCGACGGCACGCCGCTCAAGTCCAAGAAGATTGACCTTCTCAAGAAGGTCATGAAGATGAACAAGCTGTCGCGCCTGCTCGACAAGAAGTACAAGGGCTATGACGTCAATGGCCACCGCGGCGTTGCGCAGGGTCGCTACGAGGGCCCGTGCCCCTCACCGGAGCTCAAGCTCGCGCACATCGAGGGCGAGAACCCCAACCTCAAGGACCTTTCGATGCCGTTCTCGGAGTTCCTCAAGAAGAATGGCTGCGAGGACGCCGAGCTGGTCTGGAAGGGCCCCTTCACCTCGTTTGGCTACGGCTACTTTGACGAGATTCCCGCAGCTTACGTCCTCAAGTATCTGGACGCCTTCACCGTAAGGCAGTTCCTCTCCACCGGCAAGCTCTGGACCTGGAAGAACGGCACCCAGTCCATCTGGCAGGGCGTGAACGACCACCTCAAGCACCCGGCCGAGCTCAACAGCACCATCACGGCCATTCGCCGCACGCCCGAGAAGGTCTACGTCACCGTGAATGGCGGCGAGGAGCAGGCCTTCGACAAGCTGGTCATCTGCACGCCGCTCGAGCTCTTCCTGGAGTACGGCGACGCCAACCAGGCCGAGCATGAGCTCTTCTCCAAGATTGTGCACAAGGAGTACTTCACGATGGCCGTGCGCACGGAGGAGGAGAAGGCGCCCGAGATCTCGTACTACTACTTCGACAACATGACGCCCGAGACCCGCGGCCACCTCATGGTCTTCTACCACCGCTGGCCGGACGCCGGCCCGCAGCCGCTGGTCACCTTCACGCTGCGCAACCACGAGGGCATGGAGGACGTGCCGTTTGACGAGGCACGCGACACCACGCTTGCCGACATGGCAAAGTCCGGCCTGCCGGTGACCAAGACTGAGCGCATCGACGACTGGTACTACTTCCCACACGTGAGCTCGAAGGACTACGCGGATGGCTGGTACGACAAGGTCGAGGCCATGCAGGGCGAGAACAACACCTTCTACGCCGGCGAGGTCATGGCCTTTGGCGACATGGAGGAGACGGCTGAGTACTCTCGCGACCTGGTGAGAAGGTTCTTCTCATAGGGTACGCTGGGTGAGTGCAACGCGGCGGCGCCGGGGTCCATTGGGGCCTCGGCGCCGCTTTTCGTAGGGGTTCATGGGCGCGAGGTTCTCGTCATGCGTGTTCTCCGGTGCTTCTCGGCACGCGAATTACGCACGGTCGAGCGCAGTGCGGACAAAAGCCCAGCACTACACAAAGCTGAATCGCGACCATGCGTAGTTCGGCGGGAGAGAAGAGGCCCGGCGGTTGCGGAGGCCCCTACCCGCGGCTCTGGGCAGTGCCGTCGCACCACGTGGCGTAGGTCACTGCTGACGCAATACCCATCGCAAGCAGGTCAGATATCCCTGCGTTCACGGTGTTGAGCACGCCGCCGCCTACGTAGCCCAGAATCGAGAGGAAGCTTGACGATCCCATGATGTAGGCCGTCACGTGCGTGGTGCCCGCCCAGACCCCGCCGACAAATCCGCCCACGGCAAGGCCGATGAGCGGCCGGCGGTAGCGAAGGCCCAGCCCGTACAGCGCCGGCTCCGTGACGCCTCCCACAATGCTCGAGACAAAGTAGCCCAGCGCCTCTCCGCCCTCCGTGGTGCCGCGTAGCCGCAGGAAGCCGCCAAGTGCCATGCCAAATGCCGCCCAGATGGCGACGCCTGCTCCCACCAGCACAAACGAGTCCGTCCCCACGGCGAGCATGTTGGCAAGCCCAAGCGCAAGCAAGAGCGAGCGCATCCCGGCTATGACGAGAAGCTCCCAGCTGGCCGCGATGATACCCACGCCCAGCACCGTGACCAGCCCGCCCTGGTCGCCCAGCGAGAAGAGCGCCGCCCCCAGTGCGTTTCCACACCAGGAGCGCAGGGGGCCCAGCGCGCAGAGCGCGGCGGGCAGCGTTATGGCCATCGCCAGCAGCGGCGCGAACATGGGGGCAAGGACCTTGGGGAGCACCTTGCGCAGGTGGACCTCAAGCACCGCGAGAAGTGCGGCGGACATTACGATTGGAAGCACTGTGCGGCTGTAGTCAACGGGCGTGCAGGGGATGCCGTACACAGCGAACGCGGCGCCGTCGCCCGCAAGCTGGGCAAAGCGGGCACCATCATGATGCCGCCGACCAAAGACCCCAGCACGGGCGTGCCGCCGAGCTTCTCGGCGCACGAGTATCCCAGGTAGATGGGCATGAAGTAGAACCCGGCGTCGTAGACCATGCCGAGAAGCGCGTAGAGGTTGTCCGTCTCGTCAACAAGGCTCAGCATGGAGGGGCCAATCAGCGTCTGCGCGGTCTTGAACATGCCGCAGACGAGAAGCACGGGGGTCATCTTGACCATGGCGCCAGAGAGGTAGTCCAGTGCCGCCTTGCGCGCTTGGCGGATTGGTCTGCGCGCGGGAGCTGCTGGGGAAGGTGCCGTGGGCTGTTCGGTTTCACTCATGCGCGCCCGCATTCACTCGTAGAGAGTAATAACGGACACAATATACGCAATGTGTTGGGTGAGCGACCGCCGGCATGCTTTCCGCTCCTGCAGTACCATACGATGCAGCAGCAAGAAAGGGGTCCAAACATGTCTCGCAGCAACTCCGCTCCGCGCGCCATCGAGGTGCGTGGTGCGCGCGTGCACAACCTCAAGAACGTTGACGTATCCGTGCCGCTTGGAGAGCTTGTGGGCATCGCCGGGGTCTCTGGCTCCGGCAAGTCGAGCCTGGCGCTAGGCGTACTCTACGCTGAGGGCAGTCGCCGCTACCTCGAGGCGCTTTCGACCTACACGCGCCGCCGCCTCACGCAGTCCGCCCGCGCCGACGTCGACCTGGTCGAGCACGTGCCCGCCGCCCTCGCGCTGCGGCAGCGCCCTGGTGTGCCCGGCGTGCGCTCGACCTTTGGCACCTCGACCGAGCTCCTGAACGGTCTGCGGCTGCTCTTCTCGCGCGTTGGCTCGTATACCTGCCCAAACGGCCACCGCTGCCCACCCACCATGAGCGTGGCGCTCGAGCAACCCATCGTGTGCCCCGTCTGCGGCGAGAAGTTCTTTGGCCGCGGCGCCGAGGATCTAGCCTTCAATTCGACGGGTGCCTGCCCTACCTGCGGCGGGACGGGCGTGTCTCGCGTGGTCGACGAGTCCACGCTCGTGCCAGACGAGAGCCTGAGCATTGACCAGGGGGCAGTGAAGCCCTGGGGAAGCCTCATGTGGAGCCTCATGGCGGACATCGCTCGGGACTCGGGGGTTCGCACGGACGTCCCCTTCCGCGACCTCACGCCCAAGGAGCGCGAGTTTGTCCTGCATGGCCCCGCCGAGAAGCACCACCTTCTCTACCACAACGAGAAGACCAATACCGCAGGCGAGATGGACTTCACCTACTACAGTGCCGTCTACTCCGTGGAGAACGCGCTCGCCCGCGTGAAGGACGAGAAGGGCATGAAGCGCGTTGCCAAGTTCCTGCGCGAGGGGCCGTGCCCGGACTGCCATGGTACGCGCCTCTCGGCCGCGGCGAGAGACCCGCAGGTACGTGGCATCAACCTGGCCGAGGCCACGGCGATGACGCTGGACGAGCTTGCGGCATGGCTGCCCGGCGTGGCCGCTACGCTGCCGGCCGAGGTCGCGCCCATGGCCGAGCAGATCGTGGCATCCATGGCCGAGCCCATCGCGCGCCTGCGCCAGCTGGGCCTGGGCTACCTGGCACTCGACCGCGCCAGCTCCACGCTCTCCAACGGCGAGCGCCAGCGCGTGCAGCTTGCCCGTGCCGTGCGCAACCGCACGACGGGCGTGCTCTACGTGCTTGACGAGCCATCCATCGGCCTGCATCCCTCGAACGTCGAGGGGCTTCTCGGCGTGGTGGACGACCTTCTCGCCGACGGTAACTCCGTTGTGGTGGTCGACCACGACGTGCGGGTGCTGCGCCATGCGGACCACCTCATCGAGGTGGGGCCGGGCTCGGGCAAGAACGGCGGCACCATCATCTGCCAGGGAAGCGTCTGCGAGGTCGAGAAGGACGGGGCCTCTCGCATAGCGCCTTTCCTCTCTGGCGATCGCGTGATTCGCACCCGGCAGCGCGCCGAGAGTAGCACCATGTTTGACCTGGGGCGCATTCACCTTGAGACCGGGCAGATCCACACCGTGCGGCCGCTCTCCGTGGACGTGCCGCAGGGTCGGATGGTGGCTGTGACCGGCGTCTCTGGCTCCGGCAAGACGACGATGGTGCTCGAGAGCCTGGTGCCGGCGCTTAGGGCGGGCATCGAGGGCGAGGCTCTGCCCGCGCACGTGCGCACCTGCGAGGCGCCCGGCATCCGGCGCGTGTGCCTCATCGACTCCACGCCCATCGGCGCAAACGTTCGCTCGACGGTGGCCACGTACTCCGGCGTGATGGATGACCTGCGGCGCGCCTTTGCGCAGACCACCGACGCCAAGGCCCGCGGCCTTCATGCGGGGGACTTCTCGTACAACACGGGGTCGTTGAGGTGCCCCACCTGCGACGGAACCGGAACCATATCGCTCGACGTGCAGTTTCTCCCCGATGTCGAGATTGACTGCCCAGACTGCCACGGCTCTCGCTATGCGCAGGCGGCATGGGAGGTCCGCCGGCACACCACGCGGGGTGCAAGTGGCGAGAAGGGCGACTATGTGAGCCTGCCGCAGCTCATGGAGATGACCGTGGACGAGGCGCTGGGGCGGCTTGGTCGGCTGCACCGCGTGGCAGCCAAGCTGCAGACGCTCTCGGACATTGGCCTGGGCTACCTCACGCTGGGCGAGGCCACGCCGGCGCTCTCCGGCGGCGAGGCGCAGCGCCTCAAGCTCTCGAGCGAGATTGACCGCAGCCAGGAGGGCACGCTCTTCGTCTTTGACGAGCCCACGATTGGTCTGCATCCGCTGGACGTGGAGGTGCTTCTCGGCGTGCTGCAGGGGTTGGTGGAGCATGGCGCCACCGTGGTGGTGATCGAGCACGACCTGGACATGATCGCCAACGCCGACTACGTGATCGACATGGGGCCGGGTGGCGGTGAGGCTGGCGGGCGCATCGTGTGCGCCGGCACGCCGGAGGACGTGGCCGTGTGCGAGGCCTCGGTGACGGGGCGGTACCTGGCCGAGGAGCTGGGGGCGTCTTCTCGTAGTTGAGTGCGCACCCGCACGATACACATTCGAGACGCGATTGTGTATCGACCTGCGCGCGATACACGTTCGCACCCGAATCTGTAGCGGGGTTGGCCTGCCGCGGATACACGTTCGCGCCCGAATCTGTGACGCGCGCAGGATGCAACACATTCGGGCAACGAATCTGTAGCGGCCGCCGGCGAGAAGCGCGTGCTGTCGCCGGTCGCGGAGGCGCTACGGACGTAAGCGGCATTGCTGCTAAACTCTCCGCAGGTATAGGGCACCCGGTACGTGGCCAACCCAGGACGGAGGGGCTATGGACATCCGGCGCATGCTTGCGGGCAGGCTTCGCACGCACGAGCGGCAAGACCCGCTGCCCCTCTGGACACCTTGGGGAGAAGAACTGCGCGCTGGCGACAAAGACGCGCCGACCACCCACCCACACCCCCAGTTTGCCCGCGATGCGTGGGGGAGCCTCAACGGCTGGTGGGAGTGCGCGTTTGCCTCCAACCCCGGCGGGTCCACGCCGGAGCGCACTGCTGCCGTTCCCGCGGCGTTCCCCCTGCGCATCCGCGTGCCCTTCTCGCCGGAGGCCCCGCTCTCTGGCGTGGGACGCCAGCTCAAGCCGGACGAGCTGTTGTGGTATCGGCGCACGTTCGAAGCTCCTGCGCTTGGGGCCGGCGAGCGGCTGCTTCTCCACTTTGACGCCGTGGACTACGCCTGCGTCTGCTACGTGAACGGACGCCTGGCAGGCTCGCATGCCGGCGGCTACCTGCCCTTCTCGTTCGACGTGACAGACCTTCTACTGCCTGGCGAGAAAAACGAGCTTGCCCTATGCGTTCGCGACCCCAGCGACACCGAGCCGCATCCGCGCGGCAAGCAGCTGCTTCAGTGCGGGACCATCTGGTACACCGCGCAGAGCGGCATCTGGCAGGACGTGTGGTGGGAGTGCGTGCCTGAGAACCGTGTGGAGGAGCTGCTTGTCGACGCCAGCCCGGATGCCGGCGACGTCACGGTGTGCGCGCGAGTTGTGCGGCCGGGCGAGGAGCTGCGCGTGTCGCTCCTCTCGGCAGAGGGTGCGCTGCTTGCTCGCGGTGCGGCGGTGACGGCCGAGAAGAGCGTGGCCGTGCACATTCCCGTCGAGGCGCCGCACCTGTGGAGCCCGGAAGACCCCTATCTTTACGGTCTGCGCATCGAGTACGGTGCGGACGTGGTGACGAGCTACTGCGCCTTTCGTGCTGTTTCCGTAGAGCCGGACGCCGAAGGCGTGCCGCGCTTCTGCCTCAACCACCAGCCGCTCTTCCTGCGAGGCCTTCTGGACCAAGGCTACTGGTCGGATGGCCTTCTCACGGCGCCCTCGGCAGGCGCGCTGGAAGCAGACATCAAGGCTGCAAGGGACCTTGGCTTTAACATGCTGCGCAAGCACATCAAAGTTGAGCAGGACCGCTGGTATTGGCTCTGCGACCGCTTGGGCATGCTTGTCTGGCAGGATATGGTGAGCGGGGGCACGGCTCCCTACAACATGTGGCAGGTCAACCAGAAGCCCACGATTTCACGCTTTGCCTGCGGACACTTCCGCGACGATACCGCCGCACACCAGGTACGCCTCTCCTCGGCAGACCCTGTCTTCCAAGAGGAGTGGACGCGAGACTGCGAGGGCACGGTTCGCTACCTGCGCAATCACCCCAGCATTGTGACGTGGGTCCTCTTCAACGAGGGCTGGGGGCAGTTCAACGCGCGCGATGCCGTTTGCCGCGTGCGTGCGATCGACCCCACGAGGCCCATAGACGCCACCAGCGGTTGGTTTGACCAGGGCTGCGGTGACTTTGCAAGCGAGCACAACTACTTCCGTAAGCTTCGCGTGCACCTGTCGCGCGGCTCCTCTCGCGCCTTTGTGATCTCTGAGTTTGGCGGGCTTACCTGGTACGTTGAGGGTCACAGCTCTTTTCTGGAGCCGTATGGCTACGCCGGGTTTGCTAGCCAGGGGGAGTGGCGTCGCGCGGTGCGGGCGCTTCTCGACGAGGCAAACGCGCTCGAGGCAAAGGGGCTTGCCGGCTACGTGTACACGCAGCTCTCGGACGTGGAGGAGGAGACCAACGGCCTTCTCAGCTTTGATCGCCAGGTGAACAAGCTGCTGCCGTAGACGGCAGGTTGCCTCACGCGCGTTGTTGAGAAGAAATTCGCCAGAATGGCGCCCCCAGGCGGCCAAAAACATCGTATTAGTTCTCAACAGCACCCAATGAGGCCCGGACCGCTCGATATAGAAAGAGGGACGGCCGCCAGGCAGCCGTCCCCCGTACGTGCGTCTTTCTTGCAAGCACCCTACATGTGGTCGTGGCAGGTGCGCGCAATGACGTCGAGCTGCTGCTCGCGCGTGAGGTCGATGAACTTCACGGCATAGCCGGAGACGCGAATCGTGAAGTTGGCATACTCGGGCTTCTCGGGATGCTCCATCGCGTCCTTGAGCTTCTCGACGCCAAACACGTTGACGTTCAAGTGGTGCGCGCCGTTGGCAAAGTAGCCGTCAAGCACGTTGACCAGGTTGCTCACGCGCTGCGTCTCGTCGGTGCCAAGCGCGCCGGGGTTGATGGTCTGCGTGTTGGAGATGCCGTCCAGGGCGTACTCGTAGGGCAGCTTCGCCACGGAGTTAAGGCTTGCGAGCAGGCCGTTCTTCTCGGCGCCGTAGCTGGGGTTTGCGCCGGGCGAGAAGGGCGTGTAGGCCGGGCGGCCGTCAGGCAGGGCGCCGGTGGCCTTGCCGTACACCACGTTGGACGTGATGGTGAGGATGGACGTCGTGGCCTCGGAGTTGCGGTAGGTGTGGTGCTTCTTGATCTTGGTCATGAAGGTCTTGAGCAGCCACACGGCGATGTCGTCGGCGCGGTCGTCGTCGTTGCCGTAGCGGGGGAAGTCCCCCTCGGGCACGTAGTCGACTACCAGGCCAGACTCGTCGCGCACGGTGCGAACGCGGGCGTACTTGATGGCCGAGAGCGAGTCGACCACGTGGCTGAAGCCCGCGATGCCGGTGGCGAAGGTGCGGCGCACGTCAGTGTCGATGAGGGCCATCTCGGCGGCCTCGTAGTAGTACTTGTCGTGCATGTACTGGATGAGGTCGAGGATGTTCACGTACAGGCCTGCCAGCCAGTCCATCATGATGTCGAACTTGTGCATGACCTCGTCGTAGTCGAGGTACTCGCTCGTGATGGGGGCGAGCTCGGGGCCAACCTGCATGTGGTTGCCCTGCTTGTCGGTGTACTTGAGGTCCTTGCCGCCGTTGATGGCGTAGTTCAGGCACTTGGCGAGGTTCGCGCGGGCGCCAAAGAACTGCATCTCCTTGCCGGTCTGGGTGGCCGAGACGCAGCAGCAGATGCTGTAGTCGTCGCCCCACACCGGGCGCATGACGTCGTCGTTCTCGTACTGGATCGAGCTGGTGGTGATGGAGATCTTGGCCGCGTAGCGACGGAAGGCCTCGGGCAGGCGCTTGGAGTAGAGTACCGTGAGGTTGGGCTCGGGCGCGGGGCCCATGTTCTCAAGCGTGTGCAGGAAGCGGAAATCGTTTTTGGTCACCATGTGGCGGCCGTCCTGGCCGAGACCCGCCATCTCGAGCGTTGCCCACACGGGATCGCCGGAGAACAGCTCGTTGTAGCTGGGGATGCGTGCGAACTTGACCATGCGGAACTTGAGGACCAGGTGGTCGATGAGCTCCTGCGCCTGCGTCTCGTCGAGCTTGCCGGCCTCGAGGTCGCGCTGGATGTAGATGTCCAGGAACGTGGAGATGCGGCCCACGGACATGGCGGCGCCGTTCTGAGTCTTGATGGCGGCCAGGTAGCCAAAGTAGAGCCACTGCACGGCCTCGTGCGCGTCGCGAGCGGGTTGCGAGATGTCGTAGCCGTAGAGCTTGGCCATCTCCTTCATGCCCTTGAGCGCGCGGATCTGCTCGGCAATCTCCTCGCGCAGGCGGATGACGTCGTCGGTCATGGTGCCGTCGCCGCAGTTGAGGAGGTCTTCCTGCTTCTTGGCGATGAGGAAGTCGATGCCGTAGAGCGCAACGCGGCGGTAGTCGCCCACAATCCGGCCGCGGCCGTAGGTGTCGGGCAGGCCGGTGATTACGTGGCTGTGGCGGGCAGCGCGCATCTCGGGGGTGTAGGCGTCAAAGACGGCCTGGTTGTGGGTCTTGCGATACTCGTTGAAGATCTGGTTGTACTTGGGGTTGATCTTGTAGCCGTAGCTCTCGGCCGCCTGCTGAGCCATCTTGATGCCGCCGTAGGGCATGAATGCGCGCTTGAGGGGCTTGTCGGTCTGCAGGCCAACGACCTTCTCCAGGTCCTTGAGCTCGGGGTCGATGTAGCCGGGGCCGTACGCAGTGAGGCCCGAGACGACCTCGGTCTCGCAGTCGAGAACACCGCCGTTTGCGCGCTCCTGCTTCTGGAGTTCCTGGACCTTGCCCCAGAGCTTGTCAGTGGCCTCGGTGGGGCCGGCGAGGAACGACTCGTCGCCGTCGTACTGGGTGTAGTTGCGCTGGATAAAGTCGCGGACGTTCACGTCGTCCGTCCAGTGACCCGCCGAGAAGCCCTGCCATTCCTCACGTAGTGCCATGCGTTCCTCCTGTAGTTGCTATGCCTGCGGAAGCCCCGACACGGCTGCGCCGAGGATTCGTTCCGCGTTTTCCACGCGTTCCTTGCTGGGTGGCTGGGTGTCGCGCAGCGTGTAAGGTATCCCGAGCTCGTCCCACTTGTAGACGCCCAGGCTGTGGTAGGGGAGCACGTCGACGCGGCGGACGTTCGAGAGCGTCTTGATGAAGTCCGCGGTGCGACGGAGGTGCTCGTCGTTGTCGGTGATGCCGGGGACCAGCACGTGGCGGATCCACACGGGAAAGCCTGCGTCAGAGAGCCAGCGCAGGGCGTCGAGGATGTTCTCGTTGGAGTGGCCGGTGAGGGCGCGGTGCTCGGCGGGGTCGATGTGCTTGATGTCCGCGAGGACCAGGTCACAGGCCGCCATGATGCGCTCCCATGCCTGATAGAAGGGCTGCTGGCGGGTGAAGGGCGCAAGCGAGGTGTCCAAGCACGTGTTGATGCCGCGGGCATGGGCGGCCTCGAAGAGCTCTGCCACAAACTCCGGCTGGAGCAGCGCCTCCCCACCAGAGACGGTGATGCCACCCTCACGCCCCCAGTAGCTGCGATAACGCTCCGCTTGGTCAAGCAGCTCGGCCGGCTCCATGAGGGTGCCTCGGTCGAGAGCCCAGGTATCGGGGTTGTGGCAGTAGCGGCAGCGCATGGGGCATCCCTGGAGGAAGACAATGAAGCGCACGCCCGGGCCATCCGCCGACCCAAACGACTCCGTCGAGTGAACGCGTCCCTGCATGGCTTGCCTCCGCCCCTGAGCTAGTCCCAACCGACTCTGCGCGCTTAAATGTAAGGTGGCTGTGCAGATGTTTCCTTGATTGAAATCAAGTAAATGAGAAATCACGTGATTTGAACAGCCGCATGGAGCCGGCGGCGGCACGACGAGAGAGAGGACGGGGAGCCCTGGCGCATCGAAGTGCCCCTCGTTACACAGAAATGCCTGCGGCTGCGCCGAAGTGCCCTTCGTTACACCTGCTTTTCGTGCCTGATCGGACTTTTAATTATAGTTAAAGAGTTGATAACGCTCCTACCTGCGCTTTTTCAGCCTCGCAATGGTTCGCTACTTTAGGTGAATCATCAACTACGTGTAACGAAGGGCACTTCAGCGCAGCGGAGAAAAAATTGTGTAACGAAGGGCACTTCGATGCACCGCTGGCGCCTGAAGGGGCCTTTCGGCAGCCTCAAAGGCCTGTGGTGCTCGAATTAGCGTGCAAATGCCGGCTTGTCTGCTTGTCCGTTTATCTGAGACAGCGCATCCTGTTCCGGTTGACAATGCGTAGCCGTCCGCGACCCACGCGCTCGACCAGCCCCTCCTTGGCCAACGAGGAAATGGCGCGAGAGACGGTCTCGGGCCGCAGCCCTACCGAAGCAGCGATGTCCTCCAGCCCCAGGTGAATCTCTGCGCCAATGCAGCGCTCGTCTCGAAGCAGCAGGTACTGTGCCACGCGTCGCCGTGGGTCGCGAATGCCCAGCATCATGGCCTTCTCCTCCGCGTCATCTAGCTCGGTGCACACCATGCGGATGAGCCCCATGGCGGCGTCGGGGTGCTCCGAGAGCATGGCCTCGAAGTCCGTACGGTGAATGGAGCACAGCTCAACGCGGGTAAGGCAGCCCACGGAGTAGTGGTAGACGTTGTCCTCGAGGAACATCCCATGCCAGATTGCCTGCCCGTCGTGCAGCACGTCGAGCACGTACTCCACACCATCTGGGTCGATGCGGAAGGTCTTGATTCGTCCAGACCGCACGATGAGGACCGAGTCGATGGGGTCGCCTTCGTGCACCAGGATGTCACCGCGCCGGTGGGTGGAGCGCACGGAGCGGGCGAGAAGATCGTGCTTCGCGTTGTCGGGCAGGCCCGCGAACAGGCGAATCCTGTTTACGCAGGTACCGTTTGCTGCCTTGAAGCTGCAGTCCTCGCACTGCTGGCAGGGGATGTCATCCTCGCGCACCACGTATGCCCCTAGTCCTGAGACGCCAGCTTGAAGCCGTCGAAGGTAAAGCCCGGGCTCACCACGCAGGAGACAAGCGCATCCTCGCTGGAGGGTATCGTGCGCTGCCAGACCCCGGCGGGAACGATCAGCTCGCCACAGGCACCGTGCTTGTCTACGCGCAGCGTCACGCGCCGGGCGTCGTGCTCGTTGGGCTTCTCGCCGTTACCGCCCAGCTCGAGCGTTACGGCACCGGGGCCGTGCCAGAGCCATAGCTCGTCCGCGTCGACAACGTGCCACGCACTGGCATCGCCTGCCGGCAGCAGAAAGTAGATGCACGACGCAAGCGGGCGATCTTGGCCAGCATCTACCGCCAGCGCCGACTGCCACGTGCGGCGATACCAACCGCCCTCGGGATGCGGCGCCAGCCCAAGCTCGGCAATAACGTGCCGCGCGTAGTCGCTGAGCTGCGGCGTGCCATCTGCCGCCGCACTGCTGTCATCCTTGGTCATCGCGCGCCTCCTGTGGGTGGTCGTTACGAGCACGGGTCTCCATCATAGCCGCGTCGTGTGCCCCACGCCCGGCTCGCACCTGCGCGGGAGTCTCGCCAAAGCGCTCGCGAAACAGCCGATGAAAGTTGCTGGTTCCTTCATACCCAACCATTGCCGCGACCTTTACCACCGGAAGCCCCGTGTCCGTAAGCAGCTGATGCGCACGAAGCATACGCTGCTCGCGAACGAGCTGCGAGAAGGTCCGACCGCACTGCTCGTGAAGCAACCCAGAGAGGTAGGTTGGGTTGTACGAGAAGCGCTCGGCCAACCCCTGAAGCGTGACGCTCTCGGGATGCGCGGCAATTTCGGTGAGAAGCAGGGCGACAAGGTCGTCGGGGCTTCGGCGTCCGGGAGCCCGGCGAATCGCGGGACTTGCCAGCGCGATCGCCGCCGAGGCCAAGCCATCTAGTGCCAGCTCCCACTCCTCCCGGCGTTCGGCGTAGGCAACCACCATGAGCGAGAAGATATCCTGCAGTATGGCGGGGTCAACTTCGTCCGCCTTCGATATCTCCGTGGTGCCTGGCTGCTCTTGGCCAAGGTTGTCAACCAGCACCTGGAAGAAGTTGGACGAGGAGGGCGCGAGGGCCATGAGCACCCGGTCAAGCCGCTGCTTGCCAAGAATGGCGTAGACCATGATGTCGTCTGGCCTGGGGCGGCGGTCCAGTAGCAGGTGGGCCGGATGCTCCGCGTCGTAGATGGTCCTCAGAATGTGGCAGGGCACTGAGGCGGGGATGGTTGGCCTGTCGCGCAGCCGGTACGCCACGAGGAGCGTGCCCGACCCCGGCTCCAGGTGCTCCCGCCGCTCTGCGAGTAAGGTGTCTAGCGCGCGCTTGAGCCTAGCTTCGTTCACGGGTCCCTCCCCAACGACACCATAGTCTGACTGCGTCCCTATGGTACGCCAGAATTTCTGGTACTCAACGCTAGGGATTTAGGTATGGCGTTGTGGCATAGCCGGAACATTCTCCCTGTTTTAGCGTGAATTACAGCAAGGATTCAGAACTCATGTCGCATAGCGTCCACATCACGAGAGCGACAAAACCTCAGGCATAGGTATGGTGGTGCCCAATGGGTGCGCAGAGAAGAACGTCCACGGCAGGTAGGGAGGACGGTGCGCGCGAGCTGTGGGCCAGCATGTTTCGCGGGAACTGGCTGCTCTTCTCGGCAAACGTTGTGCTGTATCTGGCGCAGGCCATCATCACGCTTGCCTTTGCCTACATACTCAAGCAGACCTTCGATGCCGTGGCAGCAGGGTCTCTCGACCTTCTCGCCCAGACGGGTCAAGCGGTTGCCCTGCTGATGGCGGCCGAGCTTGCAACAGAGCTGGCCATGCGTGCCTCGCTGCCGGCGTTTCTGCGCCGCGCGGTGAGTGGGTATCGCCGTGCCGTCTTCGACCGGCTGCTAGGCAAGGGCATTGGCGCCTTCGACGGCGGCGGGGCAAGCCGCTACGAGTCTGCGCTCACCAACGACGTGACCACCATAGAGACGACCTACCTCGAGAAGATTTTTACGATGGTTACCGAGGTTGTCTCGCTGGCAGGCTCCGTTGCCATGCTTCTGGCCCAAAGCGTTCCGCTGGCCGTGGTGGCAATTGTGTCTGCGCTGGTACCGCTGGTGATTGGCCTTGCGTCCGGCGGCCGGCTTGCCGCGCGCCAGCGCGTGGTCTCCGATGCCACGGGGCGCTTTGTGGGCACGGTCCATGACCTCGCCTGCGGCTTCCCTCTCATCAAGAGTTTTAGCGCCGAGGACGCTGCGCGCGAGCGCTTTGAGGCCGCTAACGGCACGCTTGAGGCAGACAAGCGCCTCCGCCGCCGTACGGAGCTGGGAATACGTGCGCTGGCCATGACTGCGCAGGGCATCTCTCAGCTTTCTGTCATGTTCTTTGGCGCGTGGCTCGCGCTTTCTGGCCGCGGGATGACAGTGGGTGGGATTCTCATGGCAACGCAGCTCATGAACAGCATCGCCCAGCCAATCCAGGATCTGCCGTCCATCTTTGCCGCGCGCCGGGCGTCGCTGGGGCTGGTAGGAAAGCTTGCCCAGATGCTCGGCGAGAACCGCGAGCGTATGGGCGGTGTGACGCTGCCTGCTACGCTTACCAAAGGCATATCGCTTTCAAACGTGACCTTTGACTATGACGAGAACCTCCCTGTTCTTTCTGGCCTGAGTGCGGAGTTTGCTGCGGGCGGTTGCTACGCCGTGGTGGGGGCGTCGGGCAGCGGCAAGTCGACGCTCCTCTCGCTGCTCATGGGTGCGCACTCCAACTACGGTGGCCAGATTGCCTTCGATGGGTGCGAACTGCGCGACGCGAGCCTTGAGTCGCTCTGGGCCACGGTGTCGCTGGTGCGGCAGGATACGTTCCTTTTTGATGCCACGCTGCGGGAGAACGTCACCATGTTCACCCATGTTGATGCCGCTGAACTGGAGTCTGCCGTGCGGCGGGCGGGCCTTGCCAGCTTTGTGGCGGCGCACGGTATGGACTACCCGTGCGGCGAGGGAGGCTCCAACCTCTCTGGCGGCGAGCGGCAGCGGGTGTGCATCGCGCGGAGCCTGCTGCATGGATCGGGAGTGCTGCTCCTCGACGAGGCTACGTCGGCCCTGGACCAGGAGACTGCCGACCAGGTTACCCGCTCGGTGGTGGCGCTTGAGGGGACTACGCGCATCATGGTGACGCACCGCTTGGACGCCGGGCAGCTGCGGCTCTTTGACGGCATCGTGGTGCTGCGCGACGGCCGCGTGTGCGAGCAGGGCACCTTTGACGAGCTCATGGCCACGCCGAACGGCTACTTCCGGGCGCTCTATACCGTGGGGGAGTAGGGTGCCGGGGGGGCGGGGTGGCACCCCCGGCCGGCGTGCCGGCTGCGCGGCGCTGCGGCTGGCGCTCCCGGGTAGCGCGCCGCAACCGGCACTCCCGGGCTGTTTTCAGACGTTTTTCTCTCTAAGAACGGTACAATGTGTCGAGTATTAGCCCCACAGCGTTTGCGTGTTGGGGCCAATGCCGCTGACAGCTTCAATCTGGGGGATGGTGTCTGCAATGGATTCGGATGAATCGGTCAGGTCTGCGAGAGGGACCGTCATCCTCTTCCTTGTGGTTACGTTTGCGCTGGACTGGGTGAGCTGGATTTTCACTGGTGCCCAATCGGGATGGGCCATCGACGAGTCGAACGGCGTGTGGGGCCCGTTGCTTGCCATCTCGATGTTTGGGCCACTTGCTGCTGCAATTATCGTCCGTGTGACGAGAAAAACCACCGTCGACGCTGGCTGGCGGCCTCGTATCAAGGGCGGGCTGCGCTGGTATCTGCTGGCGCTGGCAATCCCGCCCGCCCTTACGCTTGCCGGCGCCTTGGTCTACTTTCTTTTCCTCTCCGGTGACTTTGACCCGGAGGCATCGCGCTTCTCCGCTGCCGCCATCGCCCAGCTTGGCGTAGGCGCCGACCAGGTTCCGGCAATCTTCGCCGTCCAGGTTGCCTATGCCGTGATTTTCGCCCCGTTCATCAACATGCTGCTGGCCATTGGCGAGGAAGCGGGCTGGCGCGGGTTTCTCTATCCCGCGCTGAGGGAGCGGATGCCGCGCAGCCGCGCTGCAATTATCACCGGAGTTGTGTGGGGCCTCTGGCATGCGCCCGTCATTGCCATGGGGTATAACTACGGCACCGATTACCTGGGGTTTCCCGTGCTTGGCATTGTTGCCATGACCATCTTCTGCATGGCATTCGGGACGTTTCTCTGCTTTCTCCGCGAGCGCTCGGGAAGCGTCTGGCCTTGCGCGCTTGCCCATGGGTCACTCAACGCCGTAGCAGGGCTGGGCATGTGGTTTAGCCGCAGTGCAGGCGGCATTCTGGGGCCAATGCCGCTGGGACTTCTCGGCTGCATTCCGGTGGTGCTGCTGGCGGTCTGGCAGTTGGGGCGCCTTGGCGCCCCGGACGCGGGCGCCGCTAGATAAGGCAGCTCACCAGGAGAATCGCAGGCAGAAGGCCTTGCTTGAGGATGATCTTGGGGTCGCTAGTGGCAGCTCCATATGCCGCGACGACGACCATCGACGCGCTCAGGGCAATCACCGCCGCCTTGCTGGGAACGACCAGCGCGGCCACGAGCAGCAGAATCGCAAGGACGCCGTTGTAGACGCCCTGGTTCTTGAAGAGCGTGCTCACGGAGGGGCGCGACAGCTCGTCGACGGTCATGTTGAACGTTTGCGCCGTGCGCGCCGACGTGGTCGCAAGGGTCTCGAGGTAGAAGATGAAGAGGAACTCCGCCGCAACCAGCACGGCGAGGACAGTGGTGATGATGGACATGGTAACTCCTATCGCTGATGTAGCAATTTTTTGTCGGTGTCTAGTCTAAGGGCGTTCGATTTTCCTGATGGCGTGCTGGCGAGAAAAATAAATTGCACACAATTGAAATTTGGGTTTGGATGGGGCGAGTCGTGTTTGGGAGGCCGTGTGCTTCTCGCCGTCCCCAGAGCTCCGAACTACGCACGGCTGAGTCTATCGTCCAGAAAAGCCCAGCAACACACAAACCTGAATCACGGCCGTGCGTAATTCCGGCGTATCGGCTGCTGCGACAGGAGTTGGCGCTGGCGGTGAAAAGAACGTCGACGAGAGCGGAACCCCGCGGGAACGCTACCATGGGGCGTACTGAATCCAACGGAAAGGGCAACGAGATGAACTACCGCATGAGCATCGACGAGGCCGTTGAGTCGCGGCATGCCGTCAGGAGCTACACCGAGGAGCCCATCTCGGCGGAGGAGCGGGCGGCGCTGGAGGAGGCCGTTGCCACGGCGAACACCGACGGCGCGCTCCACCTTCACCTGGCCTACGACGACCCGGAGGTGTTCTCGAGCACGCTTGCTCGCCGCGCAGGCTTCACCAATGCCAACAACTACCTGGTCGTGGCTGGCCATGAGAGCAACAACCTCGACATGCGTGCAGGCTACTTTGCCGAGAAGGTCGTGCTTGAGGCACAGCGGCTGGGCCTCAACAGCTGCTGGGTTGCCGGTACCGCCAAGCGCCGAGCCGTTCGCCAGACGCTCGCCCAGAAGGACAAGCTCGTGGCCATTGTGGCGCTGGGCCACGGCGCCACGCAGGGAGAGCCGCACCGCTCGCGCACGATCGCGCAGGTATCGCGTCCGGTCAACAACGTTCCCGAGTGGTTTGCGCGCGGCGTTCGCTATGCGTTGCTCGCTCCGACGGCCTTGAACCAGCAGACCTTCTGGGTGCAGATGCTGAAAAAGACCAACTCCGACGGGCTGCCGCTGGTGGGTCTGAGTACCAACGGAGGCCCCTGCGCTCGCGTTGACCTGGGCATTGTGAAGCTGCACTTTGAGCTGGGCGCCGGCATGGAGAACTTTGCCTGGGCAGACCCGGTGGTGCACTAGCGCCGCGCGGCGCTCCGCCCGCCCGCGTGCTGCTCGCCGCGCGGCGCCGCTACAGCACCTGCTCCATGCAGGTCTTCTGGATGCCCATGCCCATTGCCTCGTAGAACTTGCGTGCGCCGGGGTTGCACTCCCACACGTTGAGAGTCACGTTGTGGAACCCACCCTCGCGTGCGAAGGCAATGATGTGCTGGTAAACGGCGGTTGCCACGCCGTGACCGCGCGCGGCCTCGTCCACGCAGATGTCGTCGATGTAGAGGGTGCGAATGGGCTGCAGGTTGTTTGAGTGCGTGTGGTCCTCCACCACGCAGAAGCCGTAGCCTAGGATCTCGCCGGGCTTGGCGTCCTCGTTCACGGCGACAAAGACGGGCCGGTTGTCGTCAGCGATGATCTGGCGCAGCTCGTCGTCGGTGTACTTGCGCGTCCCGGAGCGAAAGAGGTCCGGCCTCCCCTGCGCGTGCACCTCGAGCACCTGCGAGAGGCAGTTGTCGATTCCGGGAATGTCTGCGTCGATGGCCCTTCTCACCTGCATGTATGCGGCCCTACCCTTCCTGTGTGTCGTTGTTCTCGGCGGCATCTGCTTCGGAGAAGCCCTCGGGCGCACGCTCCTGCACGAAAGAGATGAACTCCTCGCGCTCCTCTTCGGTGCGCACGCGCGCCACGTACATGTGGTTGCCCATGTCATCCGAGAGAACCCCAGGCACGCGCCTCTCCATCATGATGCTTCCGCCCCAGCGCGCAAGAATCTCGCGATGGCTGTGCGCGTAGGTATGGTTGTCTCGCCGGCTGGCGTACACGGCGAACCAGTTGTCGTGCGCGTCGTGCAGGCGGCGCTCGCCAAAGCACACCATCTCCGCCCAGATGCGATAGACGTCGGTGGAGTGCGCAAAGTTCATCATGTCTGGCGTGTAGCCGCCGGTCGGGCGACAGTTGACTTCGAGGCCCACGTAGTCGCCAGCGTGCCCCAGACCCTCGCGGTCCTCGGCGAGACGGAAGAACTCAAGGTGGACGAAGCGTGCCCGAATCCCAAAGGCGTGCACCGCTGCATGGCCCAGGTCGCGCAGGCGGGGATCGATGCCGGGGCAGCAGTAGTACGAGAGGTCAAGGCCCTGCCGCGCGACGTCGGACATCGACGGCGGGAACTCCTCCTGGTTCTCGAAGACCGGCTTGCCCCAGGGGTCGATGATCGCGTCGTAGGCGGCGATGCCGCTGGCGGGGACAAACTCCTCGAGCACGTAGGGCGCGGCCCCCTGCCACGAGCAGCGGCCGACAAGGTCTCTGAGCTGGTCGTCGTTGTCGATGCGCATGGCGCCGCCGGCACCCACGCCGTACTCGGGCTTGGCGAAGGCCGGAAACCCGCCCCATTCCCACACGGCGCGGCGGGCATCGTCGAGCGAACCCACGCGGACTTGCCTGGCGGTGGGCACGTTTCCCGCCGCGTAGAGCGGCTTCATTTGGGCCTTTGACTGCCACTGGTCGATGGTGGCTAGGCTGGCGCCGGTGGTGACGTGGAAGTCATCGCGAAGCCGAGCGTCAAGCGGCAGCCAGTGCTCGTTCATCGACTCGATCCAGTCCATGTGGCCGTGCTTCCAGGAGAGGTACGCGACGGCACGAAACACCCGGTCGTAGTTCTCAAGGGAATCAACGTGGACGTACTCGTCAAGCGCGCGGTGCAGCTCCGGCGAGATTGCCTCCGCAGGAGTGTCGCCAATGCCGTAGACCGAGGCACCGCACGAGCGCAGGCGGTCGCACCACAGCCAGTAGGTCTCGGGGAACTGAGGCGAGATGAAGACGAAGTTCATGTTGCCCTCCCTGCTGCTGGTGGGGTTGCGGTTGGGCCCGTGTCTCTGGCCGTGTGTCTAGGGCCAATGATAAGGCCATCTGGATTTTCTCGGCGCACCCAGAGTTTCTTCTTGGTTCATCTGCAGCTTCTCAGGGCGTCTTGGGGCTTCTCTGCAGGCAATTATTGAACGAAAATGCTGGAAGTAGCTACTAACAACTGGCAAAACTTATAGTTTGGTCGAAAGATCGCGCAATAATTTGAGCGACACTGGGAGAAATGCGCTGCACTCGCCTCCTGCTAAACGCTCCTTCGGGCGAGAAAATGGCGCCCGAGAGACCCTTTCGTACGTAATCCCTGCGGTAATGCGGCTTCGGGCGAGAATGCGGGTTGCGCGCGAGACGCCCGCCCGTACGGATTAGGTCGCGTTTCGTGTTTCTTGTGTCGGATATCCTGCAAGGCTGTGAGAGTTAGATACAGTGAGCGCATCTGTACATGTGCGAAAAGTACCTAAAGCCGGGAGACTGCATTTTGGAACTGTTCTCGTTGCATTTCCTGCTGTTCCTTGTGGCATCTCTTGCTGCCTACCACGCGGTGGGCCATCTTGCGCGCAACTACGCCTGGCTGGTCCTCCTCGCCGCGAGCCTGGCCTTCTACTGCCTGGTGGGCAGG
The DNA here is from genome assembly GCF_001494635.1 of Tractidigestivibacter scatoligenes. GTDB lineage: Bacteria > Actinomycetota > Coriobacteriia > Coriobacteriales > Atopobiaceae > Tractidigestivibacter > Tractidigestivibacter scatoligenes. Next base: position 131,801 of record NZ_LOJF01000010.1, read on the forward strand.
TGGCAGACGCTCGCGTACATGCTGGCCTGCGCCGCCGTCACCTGGGCGGCCCCCCTCGCGCTCGCGCGCATGGACGCCCGCTGCAAGGAGGAGCGCGCCGCCGCCCCCGACCGCGCCGCGCGCAGGGCCGCGAAGGCCGCCTGGGCGGGCCGCCGCCGGGCGGTGCTCGTCGCGGCGCTCCTCGCCTGCTTCGGGATACTGGCCTACCTCAAGTACTGGAACGTGCTCCTCTACGAGGTGGGGCTGGCCGCCTCGCCCGCCAGCCTTGGGCTGCTCCTGCCCCTGGGCATCTCCTTCTACACCTTCCAGTCCGTCTCCTACCTGGTGGACGCCTACAACGGCCGCTTCGAGCCGCAGCGGAACTTCCTCAAGCACCTGCTCTTCGTCTCCTGGTTCCCGCAGGTCATCCAGGGGCCCATCAACAGGTACGAGCAGCTCTCCCCGCAGCTCCTCGAGTACCACGAGGCGCGCTCGGTCCGCTATGACCGTGCCATCCTGCGCTTTTGCTACGGCGCCCTGAAGAAGATCGCCATTGCGAACATGCTGGTGGGGGTCATCGAGGCCATCTTCTCAAACGTCACCACGGGCATACCCGGCAGCGTCGTGGTCTTCGGCATCCTCCTCTACTCGGCCCAGCAGTACGGCGACTTCTCGGGCGGCATAGACATGGTGGAGGCGGCCTCCTCGCTCTTCGGCGTGGGCATGGCCGAGAACTTCCGCCGCCCGTACTTCTCGGTCTCCCTGGCCGACTTCTGGCGCCGCTGGCACATCACGCTCGGCACCTGGATGCGCGACTACGTGTTCTTCCCGTTCGCGGTCTCGCGCCCCATGCGGGCGCTGGGCGCCAGGGCCTCGCGCCTCGGCGAGCACCTGGGCCGCACCCTGCCCGCCTGCGTGGCGAACCTCCTCGTGTTCCTGATCGTGGGCCTCTGGCACGGCGCGGAGCCCCACTACGTGGCCTGGGGCCTCTACAACGGCCTGGTCATCGCGCTGGCCGACCTCCTCGCCCCGGCCTTCCGCCGCGCGAACGAGGCGCTGCGCGTGGACACGGGCTCGTGCGCCCACCGCGTGTTCTGCGTGGTGCGCACCTTCCTCGTGGTCAACGTGGGCTGGTACTTCGACCGCATCTACGACTTCGGCGACAGCCTGCTCTGCCTGCGCAACACCTTCACCAACTTCGACGCCAGCGCGTTTCTCGTCACGCTGCACGAGGACGGCCTTGCGACGCTCGACCTGCAGTTCCTGGCGTTTGCCGCGCTCGCCTGCATCATCGTCTTTATCGTGAGCCTCGCCCAGGAGCGCGGCGTGGACGTGCCCGAGCGCATCCTTGGCTGGAACTGCGTGGCGCGCGCCGCCCTCTACTTCCTCGTCCTTGGCCTCATCGTCATCACGAGCTTCCTCACCCAGAACGTCGCCGGGGGGTTCATGTATGCCAACTTCTAGCGAGAAAGTCGAGAAGGCCGAGGTGCCCGAGAAGGCCATGGCCACCGTGCCTGCCGGCACGCCCGCGACCAACGGCACCCCCGCGCCCCGCAAACCCCGCGCCCCGCGCCACGGGTGGCACCGCGCGCTCGAGGTCATCGTTATTGTCGCGCTCATCATTGGCGCAAACGTCCTCATTACCCTGGGCTTCGAGCTCTACAGCTCGCTGGCAAACGTGATGTGGGACGAGTACCGCGCGGCGGCAAACGAGAACATCGACACCGTAATCGTGGGCTCGTCGACCGGACAGCGCTCCTTCGACCCGTCGGTCCTCGACGCTACCCTGGGCACTACCACCTTCAACATGGCCACCCCCGCACAGGAGCTGGACGACTCCTACACCGCGGCCAAGCAGGCCATCGAGGACCACCACGTGAAGCGCGTTATTCTCGCCCTTGACTACGAGTCGGTCTCCACGGTCAAGTGGCCAGGCTCGCACGTGGCCTTCGCCCGCGCCAAGATGGCGGGGGAGTCCTTCCCCCAGGCGGTTGCCGACTACTGGAAGCTTCTCACCAGCTCCTCGTTCTTTGACGGGGCAGACTCCATCTGCGCGCTCTTCCCGTGGGGCTACAACCACGTGGAGCTTGACGCCGAGCACATTGCGACCAACTTCAACGACCGCGTGAGCGACACGACACCCGTCGAGGCCGCCGAGCGCGTTATGGACGGCTGGACCTACTACGGCAACGGCTACGGCAACTACGATGGCGTACTCGACTACTCCACGGCGCGCGACCACCTTTCGGTCTCTGTAGATGGCCCGGCGGACTTTGACCAGCAGGGCCTCGACTGGATCCAGAACATCTGCGACCTCTGCCGAGAGAACGGCGTGCAGCTTGTGGTTGTGGTGACGCCTCGCCCCGCCTACAACGTGCTTGCCTACGGCGAGAAGTACCCCGAGCAGATGTCGCGCCTCCAGCAGGTGGTCGAGCAGGCCGGGGGCACCTTCCTCGACGCCAACCTTGCCAGGGGCGGCTGGTACGAGCCCCGCGACACCGACTTCTACGACGGCGAGCACCTCAACCACGATGGCGCCGCGCGCTTCTCGCAGGCGTTCGTGGGTGCGCTCCAGGTGCTGGACGCGGGCGGCTCAACCTCAGACCTCACGTACTCCTACGACCAGTGGGACAACTACCTAGCTTCCATAGACGAAATCTCGGCGGTCATATCAACGTCGTATTTGGAGGACAATAACACCGTCGTGTCTGCCATGGCCTACACGGGTTCCAATGTGCAGGTGGAGTATCGTTTCTCGCTTGTGGCAGAGGACGGTAGCACGACGGTCATCCAGGACTGGAGCGCGAGCGATACCTGCGCCATCCCGGAAGACGAGATCCCCGAGGGCTCGTCGCAGGTGGAGGTCTGCGTTCGCCAGGTTGGCTCGACTGTGGGATACGACCGCTACTGCATGCAGGACATTTCGGGCTAGGGATCTGGCCCAGGGAGGGAAGCGGACATGAGAAACGTAATCGAGTGGCTCGAGGCCACGGCCGTGGCGACGCCGGAGCGCGTTGCCGTGGCAGACCCGGACTCAAGCCTCACCTATGGCGAGCTGCACCGAGAGGCCCAGGCCGCAGGCACATGGCTTGCGGCGCGCACGCAGCCCCGCCAGGCGGTGGCGCTCTTTCTCGAGAAGAGCTGCGGGGCGCTTGCCTGCATGCTGGGCGCCGTCTACGCGGGCGGGTTCTACTCGGTGATCGACATCCGCCAGCCGGAGGGCCGCGTCCATGCCATCGTCGACGCGCTGGCACCCTCCTGCGTGCTCACCGATGCTGCGAACGCCGCGCAGGCGCAGGAGCTTCTGGGCGCCACGGGCATCGAGATCGCTCGCATCGAGGACATCGTGGGCGGCTCCATTGACGAGGGGCTTCTCGCACGCAGGCGTGCCCAGGCGCTGGACGTGGACCCGCTCTACGTGAACTTCACGAGCGGCAGCACAGGCACGCCCAAGGGTGTGGTTGTCTCGCACCGCTCGGTCATCGACTTCATCCCCACCTTTGACCAGCTCTTTGGCATTGGCGAGAGCGACGTGATCGCCAACCAGGCGCCCTTTGACTTTGACGTCTCGGTGAAGGACATCTACTCCGCGCTGCGCTGCGGCGCCCGGCTGCAGCTGGTGCCGCGCGAGTACTTCACGCAGCCCACCAAGCTCATGGACTACCTGGCAGACTCCCAGGTCACAACCCTCATCTGGGCGGTCTCTGCCATGTGCTTTGTCTCGATCATGAACGGCTTCGACTACCGCGTGCCCACCACGGTGCGCCGCGTGCTCTTCTCGGGTGAGGTCATGCCGCCCAAGCAGCTGGCCGTGTGGCGCCGCTACCTGCCAGACGCCACCTACGTGAACCTCTATGGCCCCACCGAGATCACCTGCAACTGCACGTACTACGTGGTGGAGCGCGAGTTTGGCAAGCACGAGGTCATCCCCATGGGCAAGGCCTTCCCCAACGAGCGAGTCTTCCTTCTGGACGAGAACAACCAGGAGGTCACGGCACCGGGCGTCGAGGGCGAGGTCTGCGTCTCGGGCACGGCGCTGGGGCTGGGCTACCTGGGAGACCCCGAGCGCACCGCCGCGGCGTTTACGCAGAACCCGCTCAATGGCCGCTGGCTCGAGCCGATCTACCGCACCGGAGACCTGGCGACGTACGACCAGGATGGCAACCTGGTGTACTCGTCGCGCAAGGACTTCCAGATCAAGCACATGGGCCAGCGCATCGAGCTGGGAGACATCGAGGCGGCCGCGCAGGCAACGGACGGCGTGGAGCGCGCCTGCTGCACCTACGACCAGCGCCGCAAGCGCATCCGCCTCTACTACGTGGGCACCATTGACGAGAAGGGCCTGGCAGACGCCCTCGCGTCGGCACTTCCGCCCTACATGGAGCCCAACCACGTGCGCCGCGTGGACCAGATGCCGCTCACCAAGAACGGCAAGATCGACCGCAAGGCCCTCGACGGAATGGGGAGGTAGCCATGACCAACGAAGAGCTTCTCGCCTGCGCCAAAGAGCTGGGCACGCCCACCTACGTCTTTGACACCCAGACCTTTGGCGCGCGCCTTGACGCCGTGCGAGAGATCTGGGGCCCCAAGGTCGACCTCTGCTACTCGATCAAGGCGAACCCCTTCCTGGCACCCACGGCACGGGCGCACGGCTACGCGCTCGAGGTCTGCAGCCCCGGCGAGCTGGCCATCTGCGAGCGCGACGGCGTTGACCCCGCGCGCATCGTCTACTCCGGCGTGTGCAAGCAGGCGGCGGACGTGCGCGAGGCCCTGCGCTATGGCGCAGGCACCTTCACGGCCGAGTCGCTGGGACAGCTGACACTTGTGGACGCCGAGGCCGCGGCTGCAGGCGTGCGCGTGCCCACGCTGCTGCGCTTGAATGGCGGCAGCCAGTTTGGCATGAGCCGAGAGGACCTCATCTACGCGGTTGACCACCGAGACGAGCTTGCCGGGTGCGAACTGGTGGGCATCCACTACTTTGTGGGCACCCAGCGCGCCAAGCTCAAGTGGCAGCAGCGGGAGCTTGCAATGCTCGCCGACCTCATTGACGAGCTGGAGCGTGACCATGACTGGCGCGCGCAGCGCCTCGAGTACGGGCCCGGACTTGCAGTGCCGCTCTTCGAGGGGCAGGACTTCTCGGACACGCTCGCCCCTGCGCGCGACATTGCTCCGGAGCTTGCTGCCATAGCCGAGCGCGTTGAGCTGCAGGTGGAGATGGGCCGCTTCCTGGCAACCGAGTGCGGCTACTACCTGGCACGCATAGTTGACGAGAAGGACAACGAGGGCACGAGCTACGCGTTCATCGATGGCGGCATGAACCATGTGACCTACTTTGGCCAGATGATGGGCATGAAGGAGCCGCGCATCCGCAACCTCTCGCACGACGAGCGCGTGCGGGCGGGGGAGGCGGCGGATGAGGCCCGAGACTGGGCGCTCTGCGGAAGCCTCTGCACCACGGCCGACGTGCTGGTTCGCAAGGCGCCCTTCGAGGACCTGCGCGTGGGTGACCTTCTCGCCTTCGAGAACATCGGCGCGTACTCGGTGACCGAGGGCATCTACCTGTTCTTGAGCCGGACGATGCCCACTGTTGCCCTGCGTGACGGCCGTGGTGTTCGCGTGGTCCGCGAGTCCATGGAGACTTGGCCCAACAACTGCTGCTAGGGATTCCCCACGCGCATACTGCGATAGACTTTCAGCGTGACGAAGAAATGTGTTGGACATTATTGGAGGCAAGCATGGATGACGATCTGACGCTCGACCACATGATTGAGCTGCTTGAGGATGTTAAGGGCAACGTGGACTACGAGAACTGCACAACGCTCGTGGACGACCGCGTGCTGGATTCCTTCGACATCCTTTCCATCATCAGCTCCATCAACGACGAGTTTGATGTCTCGGTGCCCGCCAAGGACATTGTCCCTGACAACTTCAACAGCGCCCAGGCTATGCTCGACATGGTGAAGCGCCTGGTGGACGAAGAGGGCTAGGAGCCGGACCATTGGATCTGCTCTCACTCTCGTTTGTTCTGTTTCTCGCGGTATCGCTTGCGGCCTACTACCTGGTAGGCCGCTTCTCTCAGCGGGCACAGTGGGTTGTCCTGCTCGCCGCGAGCCTGGCCTTCTACTGCCTGGTGGGCAGGTGGCAGACGCTGGCCTACATGCTGGCCTGCGCCGCCGTCACCTGGGCGGCGCCCCTCGCGCTCGCGCGCATGGACGCCCGCTGCAAGGAGGAGCGCGCCGCCGCCCCGGGCCGCGCCGCGCGCAGGGCCGCGAAGGCCGCCTGGGCGGGCCGCCGCCGGGCGGTGCTCGTCGCGGCGCTCCTCGCCTGCTTCGGGATACTGGCCTACCTCAAGTACTGGAACGTGCTCCTCTACGAGGTGGGGCTGGCCGCCTCGCCCGCCAGCCTGGGGCTGCTCCTGCCCCTGGGCATCTCCTTCTACACCTTCCAGTCCGTCTCCTACCTGGTGGACGCCTACAACGGCCGCTTCGAGCCGCAGCGCAACTTCCTGAAGCACCTGCTCTTCGTCTCCTGGTTCCCGCAGGTGATCCAGGGGCCCATCAACCGCTATGCCGACCTTGGGCCTCAGCTGCTTGAAGGGCACTCTGCCAAGGACGTGCCCGTGCGTCGGTCTCTTTTGCGCTTTGGCTATGGCGCGCTCAAGAAGTATGCGATTGCCAACATGCTTGTTGGCACCATCGACCAGATCTTCTCTAACGTGACGCCCGACATCCCCGGCAGCGTCGTGGTCTTCGGCATACTCCTCTACTCGGCCCAGCAGTACGGCGACTTCTCCGGCGGCATAGACATGGTGGAGGCGGCCTCCTCGCTCTTCGGCGTCAGGATGGCCGAGAACTTCCGCCGCCCGTACTTCTCGGTCTCCCTCGCGGACTTCTGGCGCCGCTGGCACATCACCCTCGGCACCTGGATGCGCGACTACGTGTTCTTCCCGTTCGCGGTCTCGCGCCCCATGCGGGCGCTGGGCGCCAGGGCCTCGCGCCTGGGGGAGCACCTGGGCCGCACCCTGCCCGCCTGCGTGGCGAACCTCCTCGTGTTCCTGATCGTGGGCCTCTGGCACGGCGCCGAGCCCCACTACGTCGCCTGGGGACTCTACAACGGCCTGGTGATCGCGCTGGCCGACCTCCTCGCCCCGGCCTTCCGCCGCGCGAACGAGGCGCTGCGCGTGGACACGGGCTCGCGCGCCCACCGCGTGTTCTGCGTCGTGCGCACCTTCCTCGTGGTCAACGTGGGCTGGTACTTCGACCGCATCTACGACTTCGGCGACAGCCTGCTCTGCCTGCGCAACACCTTCACCAACTTTGCGCCCCAGCAGTTCTCCCTGTGGCTCTCGCAGGCGGGCGTTCACGGCTCGGCGATCAAGTTCATGGGCTTTACGGCCGTGGCATGTCTCATCGTCTTTATCGTGAGCCTCGCCCAGGAGCGCGGCGTGGACGTTGATGGACGCATCCTCGGCTGGAACTGCGTGCTGCGTGGACTGTTCTACTGCATGGTAATCGGGCTCATCGTCGTGACGAGTTATATTACCCAGAACGCCGCCGGGGGGTTCATGTATGCGAACTTCTAAGGAGAGGCGCGCAGACGCCGCCTCTGGTGGCGCCCCCCGCAGCTGGCGCAGGCGGATCGTCGAGACAATCGTCGTGATCGGCATCATTGTGGCGTTCGACGTGGTCTGCTCGTTTGCCCTCGAACAGTACGGTTCGCTCTCAAGTGTCATGTGGAGCGAGTACCGTGCGTCGGCGGGGGAGAACATCGACACCGTGGTCGTTGGCTCCTCCACGGCGCAGCGCTCATTTGACCCGTCCGTCCTCGATAACGCCCTGGGTACAAGCACCTTCTCGATGGCCACGCCGGCGCAGCCGCTCGATGACTCCTACACGGCGGTCGAGCAGGCCATCAAGGACCACCACGTGCGCCGGGTGATCCTGGGGGTGGACTACGAGTCGCTCTCGTATGAGAACTGGTCGGGCTCGCACGTGGCCTTCGCGCGCGCCAAGATGGACGGGGAGCCCTTCTCGCAGGCCGTTGCCGACTACTGGAAGCTCCTGGTGAGCCCCTCCTTCATGCGCAGGGCAGATTCGCTGTGCGCGCTCTTCCCTTGGGGCTACAACCACGTGAAGCTTAACCGTGAGAGCATCGTCGCAAACGTGCGCGAGCGGATGAGCGGGGACAACGTCCTTGAGGCGGCTAAGGTCGTGAACGGTGGCTGGACCTACTACGGCCGCGGCTACGGCAACTACGACAGCGTCATCGACTACTCGCGGGCGCGAGAGGACACGTCTGTCTCCATCCACGGCCTGGACGACTTCAAGCAGACCCTACTCGACCAGATGACGGCAATCGCTCAACTTTGCAACGAGAACGGCGTGCAGCTCGTCGTGGTGGTGACGCCGCGGCCGGCGTTCAACGTGCTGGTCTACGGCGAGAAGTACCCCGAGCAGATGTCGCGCCTGCAGCAGATGGTCGAGGCAGAGGGTGCCACCTTCGTGGACGCCAACATGCTGCATGCAGAGACGTACAGTCCTCAGGACGGGGACTTTGCGGATGGCGAGCACCTCAACTACGCCGGCGCCACGCGCTTCTCGCAGGCGTTTGCGGGTGTCCTGCAGGCGCTTGATGCTGGCCAGGATGTGGAGTCTTTCTCGTACTCCTACAACGACTGGGACCAGTATCTGGCCTCGATTCACCAGATTTCGGCCGTGGTGTCGCGGGTCGACAAGGCTGACAATGGCGATGCTGTTGTCTCTGCCCAGGCATACACCGGCACGGACGTCCAGGTGGAGTACCGGTTCCTGCTGGTTGGCAAGGACCACAGCACGACGGTCATCCAGGACTGGAGCAGCTCGGATAGCTGCGACGTGCCCCGAGGGTCACATGGCGATGTCATGGTGTGCACTCGACAGGTGGGCTCCACGGCGGACTACGATCGCTTCTGCATGCAAGGGCTGCCTCACTAGTGCGGGTATCGGCGCGTTTGTTCTGTTTGCGTTTGCCTGAGGAGGGCTTCTAGTGTCACCGAGAAATGCGGAGGGCCGCGCCTCCAAGGGGCCGCGAAGCCTCCTGCGTTGTGTTGTCGAGACCCTGGTGATTCTCGCCATCGTTGTTGGTGTGGACGTCCTTCTCGTCTTCGCGCTCTATCCGTATGGCTCCACGAGCGAGGTCGTGTGGTCCGAGTACTTCTCGGCGGCAGATCAGAACATCGACACCGTGGTGGTGGGCTCCTCGACGGCACAGCGCGCGATTGACCCCAATGTGCTTGATAACACGCTTGGTACCAGCAGCTTTACACTTGCGACGCCCGCTCAGCCACTCGAGGATAGCTACCTGGCGGTGAGCGAGGCCATTTCGGGGCATGGCGTGAAGCGGGTGATCTTGGGCCTAGACTACGAGACCATGTCGCTTGGTAGCTGGGACAAGGCCAACATCACCTACGTTCAGACCAAGGCTGCCTACGAGTCACTGCCCAAGGCGATTGGTGACTATGCGGGGCTGCTCACCAGCTCGGGATTTTTTACCGGCTCGAAGTTCCTGCAGGTTCTCTTTCCCTGGACCATTGCGCACGAGAAAGGTGGGGTTCAGAGCGTAGAGAACAACCTGCGGATGCGCCTGGGCGGAACGACGCCCATTGAGGCGGCCAAGGTGCGCGAGCCCGGATGGACCTATGTTGGCAAGGGGTATGGCAACTACAACTACCTGCTGGACACAAGCAATGCTAAGGCAGCCATGTCCACAACAAGCCATGCGATTACAGACTTCACCGACCAGAACATGGCAACGCTGCAGAAGATTATTGATCTTTGCAACGAGAATGACGTGCAGCTTGTGGTTGTGGTGACGCCGAGGCCTGCCTTCAACGTGCTCTGCTACGGGGATGAGTATTCCCAGCAGATGGCAAGGATACGTGACTTGGTTGAGTCCGCGGGCGGTGTGTTCCTCGACGCGAACCTGTTGAAGGATGACTATTATGCCCCGACTGCCGAGAACTTTGCAGACGGGGAGCACCTTAACGCCACAGGCGCGGAGGGCTTCTCGGCAGTGCTTGCGGAGTACCTTGAACGGCTTGATGCCGGTGAGGACGTTTCGGGGATGTCCTACTCGTATGAGGGGTGGTCGGACTACCTGGCGTCGATTGACTACATCTCGGCGGTGACGCTTAACGGAAGCGTCGAGGATGGGACTGCGACGCTTACGGCAACGCCGTATGCGGGCCCAAACGTGCAGGTGGAGTACCAGTTCTGTCTGTGCGACGTAGACGGCAACGTGACCGGCGTGCTGCGTGATTGGAGCAGCGATGCCACGGTGACCTGCGCGGTGCCGGCAGACGGCAGCCTTTCGGTGCGTGTGAACGCGCGGCAGGTGGAGTCTGGCGCGGACTTCGAGCGCTACTGCATGTGGAGCTTGTCGTAAAAGGGGCGCCGCGGGCGCGCCTGGTGACGCCGGAGGGGCCGTTATCGCAGCGATTCCGTACGAGAAGCGCCCATCGGCGCCAGGGTGACGCCTTAAGAGTCGTTATCGCAGCGATTCCGTATGAGATGGCCCTTCCGGCGCCCGATTCTCGCCCGAAGGCGCATTCCCGCAGGCTCTCTTGCCAGAGAATAGCTCCTTTTCTTAAACGTCGGCCGCATTTCCGCAGGTCATCGCAATCGGTTTTAAGAAATGGAGCTATTCTCTGCAAGAAGGGAGACGTGTACGGTTTGAGTTGCCGGAATGGAGCCCCTTCTCCGTCTCTCCGCTGCCCTCTCTCCGTTCTTTAGCGGAATCTGAGAATTGCACTGGCTGCCAACTGGGCAAACGCGAGGCCCGTTTCACAAAAACCGATAAAGAACGAAGGGCAGGGGCGAGAACAGCGATACGTACGAGAAAGGCGAGACAGGAGAAGTTCCTGCCTCGCCTTTTGGTTGCGTGGGATGTCGGGGGTTTAGCGGGCCGACTTACGGGTGCGCGTCGTCTTCTTGGCCGCGGGCTTTGTAGCCGCGGCCTTCTTTGCGGGTGCCTTGGCGGCAGCGGTGGACTTGGCAGCGGGCTTCGCGGCGGGCTCGGCCTTGGGTGCGGGGGCCGCCTTCTTGGCGGGAGCAGGCTTCGCGGCGGCAGCAGGCTTCTTGGCGGGCTCAGCCTTGGCTGCGGGGGCCGCCTTCTTGGCGGGAGCAGGCTTTGCTGAAGTTGCCTTGGGGGCCGCCTTCTTGGCGGGAGCGGGCTTGGCCGCAGCGGCCTTTGGCTCCGCCTTGGTAGCTGGCGCGGCCTTGGGCTCGGCCTTCTCAGACGTCTTCGCCGCAGGTGCTGCCTTGGCTGCGGGTGCAACCTTCGCCGCAGGTGCCGCCTTGGCGGCAGGAGCGGCCTTCTTCACTGCCGGCTCCGCCTTCTTTGCCGGTGCCGCCTTGGTACGAGACGTGCGCGTGGCCTTGGTGCCAGCGGCCTTCTTTGCGGTCACGGGCTTGGCCGGCGCGTTCTTCGCTGCCTCGGCAACCTCCTCGGCGTGGTACTTCTCGGCCTCGTCCAACACGTAGGGGAGGAAGTACTGGACCTGCTTCTGCCACCAGGGCCAGTCGTGGTCCACGTCGGTTCCCCAGTAGTCGCACCAGGCGTTCACGCCCAGCGCACGGAAGGCGTCGTCCACGATGTGCTCGGTGCGCAGGCCCTCTTCCTCCCAAGCGCCCTGGCCGCAGCACAGGACGATCTCGCGCCTGTTGTAGAGGTCGATGTAGGGGTGGTCGTGCGGGGTGTTGGGCAGGAAGTGAACGGGGGAGTTGAAGTACAGGGTGGTGTTCATCCAGTCGCCAAAGAAGAACTGCGCGTCGTAGCCGCCGGAGAGCGCGATGACGCCCTGGAAGAGGTCCGGGCGGCGCAGGAAGGCGACAAGGGCGTGCGTGGCACCAAGCGAGCAGCCCATCGTGAGCGGACGCAGGTCAGAGCTGTTGCGCTCGTGCACGAAGGGAACGACCTCCTCGCACACGTAGTTGTAGAACGCCTCGATTACCTTGACGCGCAGGACGTTGTCGCCACCGCGGTCAGACCAACCCTCGGCGTCGACGGAGTCGAGGACAAAGAGCTGGATCTTGCCGCCATCGATGTAGTCTTTCATGGCGTCGACCATGCCGAACTGCTCATAGCAGTCACTCATCGCATCCTGGATAGGAAAAGCGATGACAGGCCACCCGGACTCACCATAGACGCGGATGCTCATGTCCTTGCCGAGGTTCTTGCTGTGCGCGGTTACCGTTTCCCGATTCATATGACCGCTCCCCTCATTTACTGGCTCAAGGTTGCATCTTTATGGTAGCAAAACTGCGTTTCGGGTGGTTTTCTAATCTGAAGAATGCAGGACCGCCGTTATGTTATCCATTCATGCGCTGCGCGCCAAGGTGACGTAACCGCGTCCACCCAACTTGGCCAACCGCCGGGGCGCGCAGTTAACGTGGCTGTCACGGGGTACTGCTATGCTAAAACCTCATGCGAGTATCGCTCGCATGTGTGCGTTGGGGTTCAGGTAGGGGTAAGCGTTGCGTTTGCGGAGGTTGTCTCATGGTCAGGACCCTTGTTCTCGTGCGGCACGGCAAGGCCGAGAAGGCACCGGACGGCTCGTCGGATCTATATCGCGAGCTCACGCCAGACGGCAGGCATGCCCTAGAGATTGCGTATCCGCGCACCTTCTCGCTGCTTGAGGACTACGACGACGTAAACGTGTGGTCAAGCCCCGCAATCCGCGCCATGCAGACGGCGCAGGTGGTCGCAAACGTGCTGGGCGTTGACGGCATCGAGGTCGACCAGACCCTCTACGACCAGAACGTGGACGCCATTCTCGCGCAGATTTCCACCACGTCCGAGGACACCGTGGTCATTGTTGGCCATGTGCCCTCGCTTGATGCCATCGCGTCGCGCCTGTTGGGCATGACCATCAGACTGAACAAGGGTGCCGCGCTGGCGCTCGAGCTGCCACAGCCCGAAGCTGCGGCGGAGGGCGAGGTGGCCACCCCGGCACCCGCGTCGCTTCTCTGGTTTGTGGATGGCCCCAAGCCCAGCGTTTGGGGGTCGCTCGTCTCCATCGAGGGCGAGGTCACCGCATCTGCCGGTGAGCTTGCGGCCAGCGCCGAGCGCTTCTTCAACAACCCCGATGACACTGACGCCCTCTGTGACTTTCGCATGGCCGTCCGCAGGCTCCGCTCTCTTGTCTCGTTCCTCTCCCCCTGGGAGTCCAAGAAGCAGGCCGAGCGTGCCGACAAGATCCTGCGAAACCTGCTTGACGCCACCGCGCGCCTGCGTGGGATAGACATCTTCTCCCAGACGGTCGACGACCTTGTCGAGGCAGGCGAGCTGGGCGAGAACAGCCTGCTTCCCGTTGCGTGCGCCCACGAGCGCAAGCTCGAGCGGAGCTCGTTCATGGAGCTGGTGCGCAAGAAGAGCCTCGTCAAGAAGCTCGACGCGTTGGTGGAGGAGCTCTCGGGCTTTCGCTGGAAGAAGTCCGTGCTTGTGCGTGGCCTTAGCGAGGAGGACCTCAGGTCTCGCTTTGACGAGGAGCTCGATGCCCTTGACCAGGCACTCTTTGGCCTTGACCTTTCTAGTGCCAATGCGGTCTACGACGCCCGTCGCGACGCGAAGGAGCTGCACTACGTGGCTAACCGCCTGGGCGTGGTGCTGGGCGACGAGCGCGCGCAGATGAGCCAGTACATGGACGAGATTCAGCGCGACCTGGGTGCGCTCTGCAACGCGCGCACCAACGCTACGCTGGCAGACGAGTTTCGCCACAGCCCGCGCTTCCGCGGCGTGCGCGCAGACCTTGGTGTTGCCGGGCGCGACCAGAGCGAGGTCGTCTCGGCGATTGTCTCGGGCATGAAGCGTCGCGAGGCAAGCGACGGGGCCGCGGAGGAGGAGGGTGCGCTGTCCGAGGAGGCGCCTGCCGCGGACGCCGCTGAGGTCGAGAGCACCGCCCCCACCGAGAACGCCACGCCCGAGACCTCTGCGGAATAGGAGGGCAAGCGCATGGAGTATCGCCGCGAGCACGACTCGATGGGGGAGGTCCTTGTCCCCGCGGATGCTCTCTGGGGCGCCCAGACCCAGAGAAGCCACGAGAACTTCCCCATAGGCACCGAGCGTATGCCCAAAGAGATCATCCGTGCGTTTGCGGTGCTCAAGAAGGCCGCCGCGCTGGCAAACGCTTCGCTTGGCCGCATGGACGAGAAGGACGCCGGGCTCATTGCCCAGGTGGCGGACGAGATCCTTGCCGGCAAGCTTGACGGGCAGTTCCCGCTGGTGGTGTGGCAGACGGGGTCAGGCACGCAGTCCAACATGAACGTCAACGAGGTCATCGCCAACCGCGGCAATGCCCTTGCCGGCGAGCGGCGCCTGCACCCCAACGACACCGTGAACATGAGCCAGAGTTCCAACGACACCTTCCCCACGGCCCTGCACATCGCGGCCGCCACGGCCATCACGCAGGACCTTCTCCCCGCAATTGACCAGCTCGTGGCAACGCTGCGACAGCTTGAGGAGAGAAGCGCCGGCATCGTGAAGTGCGGGCGCACGCACCTGCAGGACGCCGTGCCCATTGCCTTCTCGCAGGAGGTCTCTGGCTGGCGCGGCCTGCTGGAGGACTCGCGCGAGCAGCTCGAGGCAACGCTACTGGGGCTCTATCGCCTGGCGCTTGGCGGCACCGCCGTAGGGACCGGCCTCAACGCGCCGGCGGGCTTTGACACGTCCGTCGCCGCCGAGGTGGCCCGTCTCACGGGCATGCCGTTTGTCTCGGCTCCTAACAAGTTTGCGGCGCTCTCGGGTAAGGACGCCGTCGCATTTGCGCACGGCGCGGTGCGAACGCTGGCCGCCAACATGATGAAGATCGCCAACGACGTGCGCTGGCTGGCGTCTGGCCCGCGCTGCGGCTTGGGCGAGATTCGCATCCCCGCCAACGAGCCGGGCAGCTCCATCATGCCGGGCAAGGTCAACCCCACGCAGTGCGAGGCCGTGACCATGGTAGCGGTGCAGGTCATGGGCAACGATGCCACCATTGGCTTTGCCGCCAGCCAGGGCAACTTCGAGCTCAACGTGTTCATGCCGGTCATCGCCTACAACTTCCTGCAGTCCACGCGGCTCTTGGCGGATGCCATCCGCTCCTTCGACGAGCGCTGCGCAACCGGCATCGAGCCCATCCGGGAGCGCATGGACGAGAACCTCCACCGCTCTCTCATGCTGGTGACCTGCCTCAGCCCCTACATTGGGTATGAGAACGCGGCCAAGGTTGCGCACAAGGCCTTCGACGAGGGCACGAGCCTGCGCGATGCATGCATTGAGCTGGGCTTTCTCACCCCGGAGCGCTTCGACGAGGTGTTTCACCCAGAAGAGATGGTGTGAGCGCGGGCGACCCTCGCGCGCACGGCAGAAAGGAGTTCTCATGAGCGAACAGAGCATCGAGACCCGCTGTGTGCAGGCGGGCTACACGCCGGGTAACGGCGAGCCGCGCCAGGTGCCCATCGTCCAGTCCACCACCTTCAAGTACGACACCTCCGATGCCATGGGGCGCCTCTTCGACCTGGAGGACACGGGCTACTTCTACACGCGTCTCCAGAACCCCACGAACGATCACGTGGCGGCCAAGATCGCCTCGCTCGAGGGTGGCACCGCGGCCATGCTCACCAGCTCTGGCCAGGCGGCCAATTTCTTTGCCGTCTTCAACATCTGCGAGGCAGGCGGCCACGTGGTGGCAAGCTCTGCCATCTACGGAGGCACCTTCAACCTCCTTGCCCACACGCTGGGCAAGATGGGTATCGAGTGCACCTTCGTTGACCCCAACTGCACGCCGGAGGAGCTAGACGCCGCGTTCCGCCCCAACACCAAGTGCGTCTTTGGCGAGACCATCGCCAACCCGGCGCTGGCGGTTCTCGACATCGAGAAGTTCGCTACGGCGGCCCATGCCCACGGCGTGCCCCTCATCGTGGACAACACCTTCCCCACGCCCATCAACTGCCGTCCCATCGAGTGGGGTGCGGATATTGTGACCCACTCCACCACCAAGTACATGGACGGGCACGGCGCGTGCGTGGGTGGCGCCATTGTGGACTCCGGCAAGTTCGACTGGATGGCCAACGCGGAGCGCTTCCCCGGCCTCACGACTCCGGACGAGTCCTACCACGGCATTGTCTATGCCGAGAAGTTCGGGCAGGCCAGCGCCTACATCACCAAGGCAACGTCGCAGCTCATGCGCGACTTTGGCAGCATCCAGAGCCCGCAGAACGCCTTCTATCTGAACCTTGGCCTCGAGAGCCTGCACGTGCGCGTGCCGCAGCACTGCAAGAACGCCCGAGCCGTGGCAGAGTTCCTCTCCACGAGCGACAAGGTGGCGTCCGTGCGCTACCCGGACCTCCCTGGGGACCCGTACCGCAAGCTTGCCGAGAAGTACCTGCCCAACGGTAGCTGCGGCGTGGTGAGCTTCGAGGTTGCCGGCGGTCGCGAGGCGGCGGAGCGCTTCATGGCTGGGCTGCGCGTCTTTGCGATCGAGACGCACGTGGCCGACGCGCGCAGCTGCTGTTTGCACCCGGCGTCCTCGACGCACCGCCAGATGACCAACGACGAGCTGGTAGCGGCCGGCATCTCTCCCGCAATGGTGCGCATGAGCTGCGGCATCGAGGGCACCGATGACCTTGTGGCAGACGTGGAGCAGGCGCTGGCCCGCGTGTAGGGGCGCCCGCGTTCCTCTCGCCACTGGTATCTAATACATCCACACGGCGACAAGAAAACACCATTCAGAGGGGTGGGCATGAGCGCCCGCCCCTCTCTTCCTACCGTTTGCGGATTGACGGTTGGCGTGGGTCCGTCAGCCGGGAAACTTGAAATGTTATGCGTCCTCCTGGGTGGGGACCCAGGCCGGGCGACCAAGACAAGGAGAGGACCTTATGGCTAGGCTTCATGTGATGCAGCGTAGCGAGGCCCAGGCTGTCATGGACAGCCTGCACGAGGCGCTTAGCAGGCGCCTTGCGGTAAGCTCGCTCGCCCCCTGCCCGGTGGAGTTCACCGCGGCTTACGTAAACATGTGCGCCACGCAGAGCTGCGGCAAGTGCACGCCCTGCCGCGTTGGCCTGCGCGCTCTCTCGGACCTTTTGAACGACGTCCTGGAGAACCGCGCGGACGAGCACACGCTCGACCTTATCGAGCGCACGGCGCGCACAATCTACCTCTCGGCCGACTGCGCCATTGGCTACGAGGCCGGCGACATGGCGCTCACGGCCATCCGCGGCTTCCGCGACGACTTCGAGCACCACGTCCAGAAGCACGCCTGCGGCTTCACGCAGAGCCAGCTCGTGCCCTGCGTCTCGGGCTGCCCGGCGGGCGTGGACATCCCCGGCTACATCAGCCTGGTGGAGGCGAGCCGCTACACGGACGCTGTCCGCCTCATCCGCAAGGACAACCCGCTGCCCCTGGTCTGCGGCTACGTCTGCGAGCACCCCTGCGAGATGAACTGCCGTCGCGGCATGGTCGATGACCCCATGAACATCCGTGGCCTCAAGCGCTATGCCGTGGACCACATGGAGACGGACTACCGTCCCAACATGGCCGAGAAGACCGGCAAGCGCGTGGCCGTGGTGGGTGGTGGCCCCGCGGGCCTCTCGTGCGCGTACTATCTCTCGGTCATGGGCCACGACGTCACCATCTATGAGGCGCGCCACAAGCTGGGCGGCATGCTGCGTTATGGCATCCCAAACTACCGTCTGCCCCACGAGCGCCTGGACGCCGAGATCCAGTGGATTCTCGACTGCGGCATCCAGGTGAAGTGCGACACCAAGGTCGAGGACCTCGCTGCGCTGCGCAAAGACTACGATGCCGTCTACCTGGCCATCGGTGCCCACCTCGACCGCAAGCTGGGCCTTCCCGGGGAGGACTCGGTGGGCGTGCTCTCTGCCGTCGAGATGCTGCGTGCCCTGGGTGACGAGGTCCGCCCGGACTTCTCGCACGAGCGCGTCTGCGTGATTGGCGGCGGCAACGTGGCCATGGACGTGGCACGCTCCGCCATTCGCCTGGGCGCCAAGAAGGTCACCATCGTTTACCGCCGCCGCGTGGCCGACATGACGGCCCAGGACGAGGAGATCGCGGGCGCCAAGGCCGAGGGGTGCGAGCTTCTCGAGCTTCACGCGCCCATCGCCATCGAGTCTCAGGACGGCTACGTGACCGGCCTGCGGGTACAGCGGCAGATTATTGGCGGGCTCTCCCGCGGGCGCTTTGCCCCGCGGCAGGCGGACGCCCCCGAGGAGGTCATTCCCTGCGAGCGCGTGGTGGTGGCCATTGGCCAGGCCATCGAGTCTGGTCCCTTCGAGGAGCAGGGCGTGCCTTGCAAGCGCGGGCGCATCGAGGTGGGGGAGGATTCCGCCGTGCCCGGCATGGAGGGCGTCTTCTCCGGCGGCGACTGCCAGAGTGGCCCCGCCACGGTCATCCGTGCCGTCAACGCCGGCAAGGTAGCCGCGGGCAACATCGACAACTACCTGGGCTTCAACCATCAGGTCGCGCTCGACGTGGACCTGCCTCCCGTGCAGTTCAAGGGCAAGACGAGCTGCGCCAGGTGCGAGATGACGCTGCGCGAGGCCGAGGACCGCAAGCGCGACTTTGACCTCATCGAGAACGGGCTCACCGAGGAAGAGGCCCACCAGGAGGCATCGAGGTGCCTGAGGTGCGATCACTTTGGCTTTGGTGCGTTCCGCGGGGGGAGGATCGAGCAGTGGTAACCCTTACTATCGACGGCAAGCAGGTCGCGGTCCCGGAGCACACATCCATCCTGGATGCGGCCAGGTCCGTGAACATCAACATTCCAACCTTGTGCTTTCTGCGCGACATCAACGAGATAGGCGCGTGCAGGGCGTGCGTGGTCGAGATCGAGGGCATCGACCAGCTGGTGGCCGCCTGCAACAACACCGTGCTAGACGGCATGGTGGTGCGTACAAATAGCCCCAAGGTGCGCATGGCGCGCAAGGCCAACGTGGAGTTTCTCCTCTCGCAGCACGATTCCGAGTGCACGAGCTGTGTGCGCTCCGGCAACTGCACGCTGCAGACGGTCGCCAACGACCTTGGCATCACCAGCCTACCCTACACCAAACATCTGCCGCACCAGCCCTGGAACCAGGACTTCCCGCTCATCCGCAACAACGACAAGTGCATCAACTGCCTGCGCTGCATCCAGGTGTGCGAGAAGGTCCAGGCGGAGGGCATCTGGGACCTCACCAACCGCTCGAGCCACACCTGCGTGGGCGTGCGTGGCGGCGGCCTCATCGAGGACTCCGACTGCGCACTCTGCGGCCAGTGCATCACCCACTGTCCCACCGGCGCGCTGCGCGAGCGCGACGACACCGACCGCGTCTTCGATGCTTTGGCGGACCCCGATAAGATCGTTGTGGTGCAGGTGGCACCCGCCGTGCGCACAGCCTGGGGCGAGCCCTTTGGCCTGCCGCGCGAGAAGGCCACGGCCCAGCGCCTAGTAACCGCGCTCAAGGGCATGGGCTTCGACTACGTGTTTGACACGGACTTCTCGGCAGACCTCACCATCATGGAGGAGGGCTCCGAGCTGGTGGAGCACCTCAAGCATCCCGAGGGCGTGAAGTTCCCCATGTTCACGAGCTGCTGCCCCGGCTGGGTGCGCTACTGCAAGGCGCGCCACCCGCGCTTCACCGACCAGCTCTCCACCTCAAAGTCGCCCGGCCAGATGTTTGGCGCCATCGCCAAGAGCTACTATGCCGAGCTTCTGGGCGTGGACCCGCACCGCATCTTCTGCGTGGAGATCATGCCTTGCCTGGCCAAGAAGGCCGAGGTCGACATCCCCGTGATGAACGATGCCTGCGGCGATCCCGACGTGGACGTGTCGCTCACAGTGCGCGAGGTGGACCGCATGATTCGCGCCGAGCACATCGACGTCTTCTCGCTTGCTGAGACGGACTTTGACCAGCCGCTTGGCACGGCCACGGGTGCCGGCGTGATCTTTGGCGCCACCGGCGGCGTCATGGAGGCAGCCCTGCGCACGGCGTACTACCTGGTCACAGGCGAGAACTGCGACGCCGACGCGTTCAAGGGCGTGCGCGGCCTTGACGGCTGGAAGGAGGCTAGCTTCGACATTGCCGGCACCACGCTGCACGTGGCCGTGGCGAGCGGCCTGGGCAACGCCAACCGCCTGCTCAACGCGCTCGAGGCTGGCGAGGTCTCCTACGACTTCGTTGAGGTCATGGCGTGCCCCGGCGGCTGCTCTGGCGGCGGCGGGCTGCCCATCCACGACGGCGAGGAGCTTGCGGGCGTTCGCGGCGACGTGCTGTGGGGCCTTGACCGCGCGGCCAAGCTGCGCCGCAGCCACGAGAACCCCGCAATCCAGGCGGTCTACCGCGACTACCTGGGTGCGCCGCTCTCCGAGCGCGCGGAGGAGCTGCTCCACACCAACCAGCACGCGTGGAAGATGCCGAGAGAGGCATAGGCGCTGCGGCTAGGCTGCAGGGTACTTCTCGGCGGGCTCTTCGGACTTGACGGAAATCGGCCCTCCGGCGACATTTTGAACCGCCGGAGGGCGCGTTTTGGCAGCAAGTGCGTACAAGAACCCGGCTCCGGCGCCAGAGTGACGCCGGAGCTTACGGTATTTCGGGACTCTCGTCCAAAAGGGGTTCTCCGGCAGCGCTAGGCGCTGGACGGCATTCCAAAACATTATTCTGTCAGCCAGACGTGTTGTTTGGTTGGAGTATTATACCAATGAAATATCAAACTAACCTTTGGGTGCAGGACGTTCTTTCGAGCGGGATGGGGGCACCGGCTCATGCGTGAGGGAATTGCGCGCAACCACCCTGCTGTGGTGTTTGGGATGCTTGTCGTTATTACCCTGGTAATCGCGCTTGCCTCTCTTGTCCTTGGCCGCTTTTACATTCCCATTGACAGCGTACTGGGCATGTTGGGCAACCGAGTATTCTCTATTCCCGCCGCCTGGACTGGACAGCAGGAGACACTTTTCTTTAATGTGCGGCTTCCCCGTGTCGTCATGACGCTCGCGGTGGGCTGTTCTCTTGCTGCTGCGGGCGCAGCATTTCAGGGCATATTTCAGAATCCGCTTGTCTCCCCCGATTTCTTGGGCGCTTCGCAGGGTGCGGCTTTTGGGGCATGTCTTGCCATTCTGCTCTCATTGGGAACGCTGGGCGTCTCGCTCATGGCTTTCGCCTTCTCGATACTCTCGGTAGTAATCGTCCTGACGGTGAGTCACCTGGCCAAGGGCAACAGGGTGCTTGTAACCGTATTGGCTGGCGTTATGGTAAGTTCCCTCTTTCAGGCGGGGGTTTCATTCACAAAGCTGGTTGCCGACCCATCCGTTCAGTTACAGGCAATTACGTTTTGGCTCATGGGTTCACTTGCGAGTACGCGCAGCTCCGATTTTGCGCTCGTTGCGGCCCCCATGCTTGTTGGCAACCTTGGCCTCTTCGCAATTCGCTGGAAAATAACGATCCTGACCATGGGCGATGAAGAGGCGATATCCATGGGCGTTGATGCGCCGCGAGTCCGGACTTTGGTCATCATTCTCGCCACTATTATTACGGCGGCTAGTGTGTCCGTCTCTGGAATTGTTGGCTGGGTAGGCCTTGTGATACCGCATGTCGCCAGAGCCCTCGTTGGAGCGGACTACCGGCGGCTCTTGCCGGCAAGCATGCTACTGGGGGCCTCGTTCCTGCTGGTTGTTGATGATATCGCGCGCCTTGCCACTTCGGCAGAGATACCCATTGGCATCCTTACCGCATTTGTCGGTGCGCCCTTCTTTCTGTGGCTCATAACCAAGAGTCGCAGTCAGAGGTAGTGACGACATGAGCTTTGAAGTATCGCATCTCTCTTTCTCGTATGGCAAGCGCGAAGTGCTCCATGACGTCTCTTTTAGCCTACCCAATGGCTCGCTAGGCGCGGTGCTCGGACCAAACGGTTCGGGAAAGACCACGCTGTTTAGGTGCATCCTCGGTCTTTGCAGCCCATCTTCCGGAAACGTTTGCGCTAACGGCCATGATGTCGCAGGTCTTTCGGTGAGGCGTAGGGCAAAGGAGATGGCATATATCCCACAAGCTCATGCTATTGTCTTCGACTACGAGGTTGTGGACGTTGTCCTCATGGCATGCGGGACAGACCTAGGGATGCTGCGCTCTCCCCTTCGACAGCATGAGGAGCGGGCGATGGCTGCGCTTGAGCGCGTGGGAATCGCGGACTTGGCGCACCGGTCAATGAGGCAGCTTTCCGGAGGACAACAGCAACTGGTTCTTGTAGCGCGTGCCATTGCGCAGGATGCTCGCTCCATTGTGATGGATGAGCCTACCAGCGCCCTTGACTTTGGCAATACCGTTCGGGTGCTTGAGCAGGTGCGTGCACTCGTCGACGAAGGTCGCTCGATTTTGCTGTCAACGCATCAGCCCGAGCAGGCATACCTCTACGCAGACCGCGTGATTGCGCTTTCCGACGGACGGGTGATATCCGTGGGATCGCCGGCGGATGTGGTTACCTCCAGAGGTGTTAGCGATCTCTACGGCATGGATGTGCTGGTGAGCCCTCTCTTTGATGATCGGGCTCGCGCATGCGTTCCGGCGTCTATTGTTATGCCATCAAAATTGACATCACGAAAACAGGATAGTCGGGTGTCAGGGGAAGGGGAGGATTGAGAAAGGTGAAGAGAATTCAGACGACGAGAAGGGGTTTTGTCTCGGCCATGTCGTGTGCTCTTGGTTTGGGCGCACTTGGCGGGCTTGCTGGTTGTGGGGGAGCTCATGCACCTGCAACAACGGAGGGGGATTCTTCGCAGGCTTCGTCTACACGGAAGTTCACCGATTCCTGTGGCCGAGAAGTGGAGCTTCCCGACGAGATTACCAAGGTAGTCCCGTCGGGCCCAACCACTCAGCAGATTCTGCTTACTATTAAACCTTCACTTGTATGCGGACTTGCTACCAAACTTGCGGACGCCCAGATAAAGGTGCTCGGCGACAGCGTTGCTGCCTTGCCCGTGTTTGGGCAGATTTACGGTGGCAAGGGCGATTTCAACAAGGAGTCCGTTGCGTCCGCAGAGCCACAGCTCATCATCGATGTGGGTGAGGCCAAGGACACTATCGTCCAGGACATGGATGATTTGCAAGAGCGGCTCGGAGTTCCCTGCGTGCACATCGAGTCCTCGCTGGACAGTTATGACAAGATTTATGAACAGCTTGGCGAGCTCCTCGGCCAAGAGGCTCGCTGCTCTGACCTTGCCGGCTATTGCCGTGACGTATATGACGAGGTAACGGGCGCCGTTTCCACCATTCCGGAAGAGGACCGTCCGCGTGTTGCGTACCTTCTGGGTGACTCGGGTCTCAATGCTGTTGCGCGGGGCAGTTTCCAGGCTGGAGTTATCGACATGATTGCACAGAACGCGATTGTCGTTGAGAAGCCATCTCCTTCTGGCATGGGGCAGGAGGTCAGCCTCGAGCAGATTGCCAGCGATGACCCCGAGATGATCGTTTTTGGGCCGGGCAGCATATACGGCACGGTGGGGGACGACCCCGCCTGGGCAGATATCACCGCCATTCGAGAGAAGAACTACTACCAGGTTCCTGGCATGCCGTACAACTGGGTTTCCAGCCCAGCGGCAACAAACCAGGTGATTGGCATGCAATGGTTTGCTCGCATTTGCTATCCCGAGAAGTTCGAGACTACCGTTCAAGACGTTGCGGTTGCCTACTTCAAGACATTCTATGACTATGACCTCTCCGAGGAGGAATGCGCATCTGTTATGGAAGGGGCTCTTCCAAAGGGCGAGTAGATCAAAGCCCTCGGGGGTTACGAGCATTCCCTTCCGTTGGGTACAAGGCGGGCTAGGACGAGTGCTCTACTTTCCGGTGTGGGGGCGATGCACCTCGGGGTGCCCCACGCTGGGGAGAATCGCTCGATTGCCGTTTCGGCAAGCTCGGGGCGAACGACCACTATTGCGTGGGGCCAAGCATGCGTTGGCCCCACGCTTGCAATCTTGAGTGCCTGCGTAAGACCGATATTGCGGCGCAGCTCCAGCGGTCCAAGCTCATCGATGACGAGAAGTCCGGGATGCGCTGTGGCGGAATTCGCGTAGATTTTGGCGAGATGGGCGTTTACCTGGGAGATGGAGTCAGCAGAGAAAGTCCAGCCAGATGTTGCCACGGGTTCCCTGCTGGCGGGGCTTCCTTGTAAGCTGGCGGCATTCGTGGTCCCAGTCTGCTTGTCTGTGTTTGGTGCGGCAAATGGGACAAGGGTGCCCTGGGGGAGAAGGACATTGTCAATTCCGAGCTTCTTGAAACTGCCATCGGGAAGAGCGCGCCAGCGACCTGGAGCGAGCACGCCATAGCAGGGGATATCAACTGCACGAAGCGCTGCAGTGAGCGTTTCCAGCCAGCGCGTCTTGCCTGATTTACGTGGCGCAGTGAGAATGAATAGCACAACGTCCCCCTCTCTAAAGCTTCTTGATTCTGTCGCCGAAACGAAGCAAGCGCTCCGGCGCCAATACGACGCCGGAGCGTTTGTTATCGCGGGGTTCTCGTCCAAAAGGTGCCTTTGGGCGTCACGGCGCGCTGCCGGTTACGGCGAGAACTACTCCTCCACCTCGAGGAGCTCGATCTCGAAGTTGAGGTCCTTGCCGGCCATCTCGTGGTTGAGGTCGAACGTGATGTTGGTGTCGTCCTTGGCCGCGACCAGGGCGGGGAAGGGCTGGCCAGAGGGGGTTGCCAGCGTCACGCGGTCGCCCACCGAGAGCTTCTCGGCGCCGGGCATCATGGCGATGGGCAGCGTCTGGACGAGGTCCTCGCGCCTCTCGCCATAGGCCTCGGCGGCGGGGATGTGGACGTTTCTCGTCTCGCCAACTGCCATCTGGTCGACGGCGGCGTCAAAGCCCTTGATCATCTGGCCGGCCATGCACGTGAAGGCCAGCGGCTCGTTGCGGTCGCGGGACGAGTCGAACTTGGTACCGTCGTCGAGGGTGCCAACGTAGTGCACCTTGACCTTCTTGCCTGCGTTGCTCATGGGTCCTCCTTGGGGCGGCCGCGCACGGCCGCTTGTGGCTGCAATGGCAACAACTCTACGCCACAACGCCATCGGCCGCGAGTGGCATACTGGTTCCATGCAGGTATCGTGGGGAGGAACGCATGGCAGAGAAGGACAGAGGTTTTGTGGGGGTGTTCGACTCGGGGGTGGGTGGCCTCACGGTGCTGGGGTGCCTTGTCGCCGAGTTGCCGCACGAGCGCTTTGTCTTCTTTGGGGACTCCGCTCACGCCCCCTACGGCGACAAGCCCCCCGAGGAGGTCCTGGCGCTCTCGCGGCGCATTGCCGCCTCGCTTGTGAACGAGGGCGCAAAGGCGCTGGTCATCGCCTGCAATACCGCCACCTCCGTTGCCGCGCAGGCGCTGCGCACGGAGTACCCCACCATTCCCGTGATTGGCGTGGAGCCGGCACTCAAACCGGCAACGCTCGCGCCGCAGCACCGCCGCATCCTGGTGATGGCCACGGCGGCCACGCTGCGGCTGGGCAAGTTCCAGCGCCTCGAGGACCGCTGGGGCGCGGATTCCGAGGTCATCGAGGTGCCGTGCGTTGGGCTGGCCGACCTCATAGAGAAGGGCGACCCCGCCTCTCCCGCGATCCACGAGCTGCTCGAGCGCTACCTTGGCCCGTGGTGCGGCAAGGTCGACTCGGTGGTTCTCGGCTGCACGCACTATCCGCTTGTCCGCGAGCAGATTCGCGAGGTCATGGGCGACGTGCCGCTCTTTGATGGCGGCGAGGGCACGGCGCGAGAGACGCGCCGCCGACTTGAGGCGGCGGGACTTCTCGCCTCTAGCGCCCAGGTGGGGAGCGTGGAACTTCGCTCGAGCATCGATACCCCGGACGAACTGGCGCTCTACCAGCGGATCTTCGAGCTGGCGCAGCGCTAGGGGCCTGCCGACGGCGAGGACGCCTCTCCCAACGTCCCTTTCTACACCTTGCCCAACGTCCTTCTCTGCAGAGAATAGCTCCTTTTCTTAAGCTGCCGTTGCGTTTCCGCAGGTAACGAGCACCGGTTTTAAGAAAGGGAGCTAAACTTTGCGGCTGGCAGTTATGCCCGGAGCAAGTTTTGGCCGCCGCTCGTTGTTATTGCGCGATATTCCTCGTCAATAGGACGTTCGCCCAGTTGGCAATCACTACATCAAGGAATTTCGCGCAATAATCTTGGAAGACGAAGCAAGGCACCCCGAGAACAAACCGCAGGTGGAGCAGAGGGATTCGCCTCATCTGGTCTCCTGTTTGAGGTTCTTATCGGCTTAGCACCTTGGCTGTCCCTTCGTTATTGCGCGATATTTCTCATGACTCAAGTATTCGCCCAGTTGAGCATCTCAATATCAAGAAATATCGCGCAATAATTTCTGCCGAGAAGGTCCGATGCCCCGAGGCGAGGCCACGGACGAAGCTGAGGGGGCCTCACCTACCCATCCGCCCAGTCGTTCTTCAGCGGTTTCTGTGAAACGGGGGCAACGTTCCCGCAGGTCGCGCCAATCATCATTCTCAAAAACCGCTAAAGAAGGTAAGGGGGAAGCGGAAGGGGAGAAGGAAGAGGGGGCTACGGCAAAGAAAAAGGCCGGCACCCAGAGGGGCCGGCCGTGGTTCTCGCTATGTTCTGGCTCCTAGAAGATGCCGAGGAACCCGTGCACAAAGAGCGCTGCCACCGTCGCGCCCACAAACGGCGCGAGGCCCGGGACGGTGAGGCCGTACTTCCAGTTGTTGTCGGCCTTGTTCTTGATGGGAAGCACCTGGTAGGCCATGCGGGGGCCAAGGTCGCGCGCCTGGTTCATGGCAAAGCCGGTGATGCCGCCCATGCCCATGCCAATGGCCCACACCAGAAGGCCAACGCAGATGGCGCACAGCAGCAGGTTGTCGCCGGCGTAGTGCGCAATGGCAAGAATGCCGGAGATGAAGAAGAACGTGCAGAACGCCTCGCAGAAGAAGTCGTGCGGGAGGTTGTTTCTGGTGGGGTTGGTCGAGAAGATGTTGCGCTGGGCAATGGGGTCAACAACACCCTCGGAGTCCTTGAACTCGTCCTTGTACATGAACCATGCGGCAACGGCGCCCACAAAGCCGCCGAGCATCTCGGCAATCACATACGGAATGAACATGCTCCAAGGCACCAGGCCAAGGATGCACTGCGCAAGCGCCATGGCGGGGTTCATGCAGATCGAGCCGCCAAAGATGAAGAGGCACACCGAGATGCCAAACGACCACGTGGTGATGGCGAACATGTGACCGGAGCCCTGGTACTTGGTCCCTTTGAGCACGGTGTCGCAGTGGACGCCAACGCCAAAGATGATCATGAGGGCTGTACTCCCAAACTCGGCAAGGATGTTGTAGGGCATGGAGGCTCCTTCTCGCTGTGCTGCCTGTGATAGATGTGGGGATGAATCTGCCGTTCGCAGCAAGAATCATACCGGTTATGGAACAAAATGAGGATATTTACTTTTTTCTGCGAGAGAAACGCATAAGTTGCACGGCTTTGGACAAGGCTCCGCCCGAGGTCCGCCGCCCGAGAAGCCCCACCTACAAAAAAGGACCGCCACCCAACGGTGACGGTCCAAAAAACCAGGCAGTGCCGAGAGGCGCGAGCCTACTTCTTGAGGGACTCCTCGACGGCGACGGCGCATGCAACGGTGCAGCCGACCATGGGGTTGTTGCCCATGCCGATGAGGCCCATCATGTCGACGTGCGCAGGCACGGAGCTGGAGCCGGCGAACTGCGCGCTGGAGTGCATGCGGCCCATGGTGTCGGTCATGCCGTAGGAGGCGGGGCCGGCAGCCATGTTGTCCGGGTGCAGGGTACGGCCGGTGCCGCCGCCCGACGCCACGGAGAAGTACTTCTTGCCGGCAAGCACGCGCTCCTTGAAGTAGGTGCCCGCGACGGGGTGCTGGAAGCGCGTGGGGTTGGTGGAGTTGCCGGTGATCGAGATGTCGACGTTCTCGTGCCACATGATGGCAACGCCCTCGCGGACGTCGTCGGCGCCGTAGCAGTTGACCTTGGCGCGCGGGCCGTCGGAGTAGGGAATCGTCTCGACGATCTTGAGCTCGCTCGTGTAGTAGTCGAACTGCGTCTTCACGTAGGTGAAGCCGTTGATGCGGGCGATGATCTGGGCGGCGTCCTTGCCGAGGCCGTTCAGGATGACGCGGAGCGGCTTCTTGCGGGCCTTGTTGGCGTTGTTGGCAATGCCGATGGCGCCCTCGGCGGCAGCGAAGGACTCGTGGCCAGCCAGGAATGCGAAGCACTCGGTGTCCTCACCGAGGAGCATGGCGCCCAGGTTGCCGTGGCCAAGGCCGACCTTGCGGTCGTCGGCGACGGAGCCGGGGACGCAGAAGGCCTGCAGGCCCTCGCCGATGGCGGCGGCAGCCTCGGAGGCCGTGGTGACCTCGCCCTTCTCAGCCTTCTTCAGCGCGATGGCGCAGCCCAGGGTGTAGGCCCACTTTGCGTTCTCGAACGCGATGGACTGGATGCCAGTGGTGATGTCATAGGGGTTGAAGCCACGGTCGGTGCAGAGCTTGAGGGCCTCCTCGAGGTCCTTGATGCCGTACTGCTCGCACGCCTTGTTGATCTGGGCGATGCGGCGCTCGTAGCCTTCGAACGTGATGGCCATGTGCTGTACCTCCTTCTCTCTACTCGGAGTTACTCGTGGACGGGGAACGTGGACTCGGTGCTGTGGGTCTCCTCATCGGTACGAGGATCGATGAACTTCACAGCCTGATCCCACTGGCCGTAGTGACCCATGGCCTTCTGGACGGCCTCTGCGGGGTCGACGCCGGCCTTGACCGCGTCGGTGAACTTGCCGAGGTTGAGGAACTCAAAGCCCACGATCTCGTCGTTCTTGTTGATGGCCATGCGGGTGACGTAGCCCTGGGTGAGCTCGAGGTAGCGGGCGCCCTTGGCGGCGGTGCCGTACATGGTGCCCACCATGGAGCGCAGGCCCTTGCCGAGGTCGTCGAGGCCGGTGCCGATGGGCAGGCCGTCTTCGGAGAATGCGGTCTGGCTGCGGCCGTAGACGATCTGCAGGAACAGCTCACGCATGGCGACGTTGATGGCGTCGCACACAAGGTCGGTGTTCAGGGCCTCGAGGATGGTCTTCTTGGGGAGAATCTCGGCGGCCATGGCGGCGGAGTGGGTCATGCCCGAGCAGCCGATGGTCTCGATGAGGCACTCCTCGATGACGCCGTTCTTGACGTTGAGGCTGAGCTTGCAGGCACCCTGCTGCGGGGCGCACCAACCAACACCGTGGGTGTAGCCGGAGATGTCAGTGATCTCCTTGGCCTGAACCCACTTGCCCTCCTCGGGGATGGGCGCCGGTCCGTGGTATGCACCCTTGGCAACTGGGCACATGCGCTCCACTTCTGCCGAATACTGCATGTGTTCTCCTCTCCGAACTCCCTCGCCGATGCCCCTTGCACCGACGCGATCGTTGCCGGCAATGCCGGTTAGAGCTCTGGTGCCGGAAATCCTCCAGCGCTTTCAAGTTTACGGCATGCACGGGGCTGCGGAGACGAGCGTGAGAAAAATCCCTGCGCTCGCTATGTGAGACCGTTCTCGGGTCGTATAATCGCCCGCATGCCAAACACGCGTGACATACGAACCGCTCCTATGTGGGCATGGAAGATCGGGATGCTGTCCTGCGCCATCATCTGGGGCGCATCGTTTGTCATCATCAAAGACACGCTGGACGTTGCCCCCGCATGTTGGCTCATGGCCGTCCGCTTCCTTATCGCCACTGTGCTCATGGCGGTTATCTTCTGGAAGCGTCTGCGTGACAACTTTGATTGGAGCCACGTTCTTGCGGGAGGGGTCCTGGGCGTTCTGTATGGTGCGGGGTTTGCCGTCCAGAATCTTGGCCTTGCCTACACCACGCCGGGGAGAAGTGCCTTTCTCACTGCCATCTATTGTGTGCTGGTGCCGTTCATCAACTGGGCGGTGATCCGACGGCGCCCCGGTGCGTCGAGCCTGGTTGCGGCACTCCTGAGCATTGTGGGCATCGCGCTCATCTCGCTGGGGGACGACATGCGCCCGTCGTTGGGGACTGGCGAGTGTCTCACGCTCCTCTCGGCGGTGTTCTTTGCCATCCAGATTGTGTTTGTCGACAGGCTCTCCAGCTCGCACGACATGACCACCATCTCTGTGGTGCAGCTGGGCTTCATGTCTTTGACCTGCGCCGTGTTCTCGCTGGTTCTGGGCGAGCAGGCACCGGCGCTATCCGGGCTTGGCACCTCGTTCTGGCTTTCCCTTGCCTACCTGGTGATTCTCTCGTCCTGCGTGACAACGCTCATCCAGAACGTGGGACAGACCGTTGTGCCGCCGGCTCAGTCTGCGCTGCTCCTCTCGCTTGAGAGCGTGTTTGCGGTCATCGCGAGCGTGATCTTCTACCACGAGCAGCT
Organism: Tractidigestivibacter scatoligenes; assembly: GCF_001494635.1. Lineage (GTDB taxonomy): Bacteria > Actinomycetota > Coriobacteriia > Coriobacteriales > Atopobiaceae > Tractidigestivibacter > Tractidigestivibacter scatoligenes. The sequence goes on from NZ_LOJF01000010.1 coordinate 162,178, forward strand.
CACGCCCCAGCTGGTCCTGGGGTTCTCGCTGGTGTTTCTCGGCGTGCTCGCGAGCGAGCTTGGGCCCATGCTTCTGAGAAGGGCCACGGCCCAGCGGGCGTGAATGGCGTGCGGGTGCGGTGGCTTCGCGGTCCCCGCGTGCCGGCCTTACTCGGCGGCCACGGCCGCGATGCCAAAGGCGCCTGGACCGGAGTGGCTTGCAATCACGCAGCCGGACTTGACCCACTCGATCTCCTGTGCACCGTGGTCGCGCAGGATCTTCTCGACCAGCGCGCGGATGATGGGGTCGGGCGCGTTGCCCACCGTATACGTGAGGTTCACGCGCGAGAGGTCCATGGGCTCGCGAGTTACGAACTCCTCGACGAGCTGGCCCACGCACTTGACCATGGCGCCACGGCGCTTCTTGGTAGCCACGAGCTTGCCGTCGAGCACCTCGACCGTGGGCTTGATGCGCAGGAGCGTCGCGCCGAGAAACGCCACGTTGGAGAGGCGGCCGCCCGCGCGCAGGTACTCGAGGTCACCGGGGATGAAGGCAAAGCGGATGCGGCGAACCTGGCTCTCGACAAATGCCTTGACCTCGTCTTCCGTGGCGTCGGGGTTGACCTCCATCATGCGGGCGACGTTGGTGACCACCAGGCGCAGCGCGCAGGAGACGGACTTAGTGTCCATCATGGTCACGTAGTCGCGGCCCTCCGCGGCGAGGTGCGCGCTGCGGTAGGAGACCGTGGTTGCGGCGGAGTAGGCCAGGTAGAGGATCTTGGCCGTGGGGTACTTCTCGTGGATGCGGTCGAATGCTGCGGAGAAGTCCGCAGGTGTGCAGCCCGAGGTCTGTGGCAGCTTGCCCGTGGTCTTGTAGTACTCGTAGAGCTCCTCGGGCGGGAAGGAGTCGTCGTTGCGGGAGACCTCGCCAAAGTTCACGTGCATGGGAGCAACCACAATGCCGTGGCGGCGTGCGGTCTCCTCGTGGATGTCGGAGCCGGTCTCGGTGACAAGGATGTAGTCTGCCATGGTTGCCTCCGCAGCCCTGGTGGTGATATTTCAACGCATCTCATAGCTATTGTACGGATATGTTGGCGCGCTACGGGCATTCGTCGGCGCGCGTGGGGATAATGCACACGAATACAAGGAGACAAAGGGAGTTTCCCTTTGTCTCATCGGGGAGGAGCTGACGTGATCCAGGAGACGGGCAAGGCGTACGACAACCACTTCGAGCCCAAGGAGGCAAAGGCCGAGAGCTACGTGCTGCACTACCGTGACCGCTCGGCGCTCGTGCGCGTGGTGGCCGTAGGCGAGCGCGGCGCGGACGAGTTTTCGTCGGGCGAGATGATCGAGCTGCCGCGTCTTGCGGACTATCCCACGCCGCCGGAGCGCACCGTGTTCGCGTTCCGCATTGGCGAGGATGACTTCTTCCTTGCACTGGACGACGAGGTTGCAACGCCGGCGGGATTCACTTACGAGCGCGTGGGGTGGCTGCGCGGGGTGGGCCCGGCCGACCTCGCGTTTGCCGCGGCTGTTGGGTCCCAGCTTGCCTCGTGGTATCGCGACAACAGGTTCTGCTCGCGCTGCGGACACGCCATGGAGCTTGCGCCGCGCAGCCGCGAGATTGTGTGCCCCAACTGCGCAAAGATCGTCTACCCCAAAATCCAGCCGGGCGTGATTGCCGCCGTGACGGATGGCGAGAGGATCGTGCTCACGCGCTACCAGGGACGCGCGCTCAAGCTGTGGGCGCTTGTCGCCGGGTTCACAGAGATTGGCGAGTCAGTGGAGGACACCGTGCGCCGCGAGGTCATGGAGGAGGTGGGGCTGCGCGTGCGCGACCTGCGTTTCTACAAGAGCCAGCCCTGGCCCTTCTCGGACACGCTGCTCATGGGGTTCTGGTGCCATGTGGACGGGAGCCGGCGCATCCGCACCGACCACCAGGAGCTTGCGGAGGCACGCTGGTTTTCCCCGGAGGAGATTCCGCTGGAGCGCGCGAACGACCACGCCAGCCTTACGGGCGAGATGATTGAGCTGTTCCGCACGAAGGGTGCAGCCGGGCTGGGGCTGTAGAGGTGGCGCGATAAAGGCCATTTTTACTATCACAGCCCCTTCCTGCTGTCCCCCTTAGATTTAGAAGCGGCTTGCTGCATAAAAATGCTCTATCGAACTGTGAAATCAAAGTTGCTGCATAAAAATGCTCTATCGAACGGTGCTGTCGGAGAGCAAGCATCAAACTCTAAATTATATTTGCATGAATTTCGATAACGCCTTTGAAATATGCAAAATAATGCAACTATTGTTAAACTTTTGATGTAGCGGAAGCGGACGGGCCGTTCGATAGGGCGTTTTCATGCAGAGATATTGGATTCCCTGTTCGATGGAGCCTTTTTGTGCAGAGTTCCTTCTCAGTATGGCTGTGCAATTCGCGGGACGCACCTTCGCGCAGGGAAAGACACCGAGAGACGCCAGGCTGCGCTGATAAAAACGCTTCTTCCGGCACGTAACCCCGGTGTCCGTGTGCGACACACATCGCCGCAATGTTTCCGTTCGGCTACCGCTCGCAAAACTCCGGCGCCCGTTCCATGTCGCTGTGCCAAAGTAAACAACACCGGCTGCAGCCAGCAGCCTCGGCCAAGATGGGAGGGAACATGCGCATGAATCACCAGGAGCTGCCCATGGACCTTCTCGCTCTTGATCTACTCGGCCTAGAGCTTACGTGCGCGAGCGCACGCTAGGTCCGAGGTCCAGCAGGTATCATTAGACCCAGCTTGCGTTCGCGTCCCGCCTTGGGACAGCGGCAGCTGGGTCTTGTCGTGTGTCATGCCACCATCCCAAGGCAACCTGGCACCAGTCACTGGGTCCATATCCAATGGAGGTAGCAATGACTCGCAAGATCGCCATCTTCGACACCACCCTTCGCGACGGCGAGCAGTCGCCCGGCGCGTCCATGAACACCGAGGAGAAGCTCGTCATCGCCCAGCAGCTGCTGCGCCTGCACGTGGACGTCATCGAGGCAGGCTTCCCCATCTCCTCCCCGGGCGACTTCCGCTCGGTGCAAGAGATCGGACGCCTCGCCGGCGACGACGCCGTAGTGGTTGGCCTCACGCGCGCCGTTGACAAAGACATCGACCGCGCGGCCGAGGCGTTGAAGACCGCCAAGCGTCCGCGCATCCACACCGGCCTGGGCGTCTCGCCGCAGCACCTGCGCGAGAAGCTCCGCATCTCCGAGGACGAGTGCGTCGAGCGCGCCATCCACTGCGTGAAGTACGCCAAGCAGTACGTCGAGGACGTGGAGTTCTACGCCGAGGACGCCGGCAGAGCGGACCAGAAGTTCCTTGAGCGCGTGATTCAGGCCGCCGTCGACGCCGGCGCGACCGTGGTGAACATCCCGGACACCACCGGCTACCAGATGCCGGATGACTTTGGCGCCCGCATCAAGGGCCTGGCAGACAACGTCCGCGGCATCGAGAACGTCACCATCAGCGTCCACACCCACAACGACCTGGGCATGGCAACCGCGCTTGCGCTGGCCGGCGTCAAGAACGGCGCCACGCAGATCGAGTGCACCATCAACGGCCTGGGCGAGCGCGCCGGCAACACCGCGCTCGAGGAGGTCGTGATGGCCATCAAGATGCACGGCGATGAGCTGGATGCCTACACCGACGTCAACACCCGCGAGCTCACGCGCGCAAGCCACCTGGTGAGCCGCATCACCGGCATGAACGTGCAGGCAAACAAGGCCATCGTGGGCGCCAACGCCTTTGCCCACAGCTCCGGCATCCACCAGGACGGCGTGCTCAAGGCGCGCGACACGTACGAGATCATCGACCCCGCGGACGTTGGCGCCGCCGGCTCGGAGATCATCCTCTCCGCGCGTTCTGGCCACGCCGCGCTGCGCCACCGTCTTGCCGAGCTGGGCTACTCCTTCAAGGACGACGAGTTCGACGAGATCTACAACCGCTTCCTCGAGATTGCGGACCAGAAGAAGGAGGTCTACGACGAGGACCTCGAGTCCATTGTCCAGGAGCGCCAGCGCGAGGTCGCGGCCGTCTACACCCTTGACGCCCTGCAGGTCTCCTGCGGTGACCCGCTGGTGCCCACCGCAACGGCAACCATCACGGACGAGCTGGGTGTGAAGCACGTTGTGTGCGCCACCGGCACCGGCCCCGTCGACGCGGCCTACAAGGCCGTCGACCAGGTCGTTGCCGTTCATGGCGACCTCGCGGAGTTCTCCGTGAAGGCCATCACTCGCGGCATCGATGCCATTGGCGAGGTCACGGTGCGCATTACGGCAGAGGACGGCAAGGTCTTCACCGGCCGCGGCGCCGACAACGACATCGTGGTCTCCAGCGCAAAGGCCTACATCAACGCCATCAACCGCATGATTCAGACTGCACGTTCCAAGGAGGGCAAGTAAATGGCACGTCCCATGACCATGGCCGAGAAGATCCTCGCCGCCCACGCAGGGCTCGACGAGGTCGTGCCCGGCCAGCTCGTAGAATGCGACCTCGACCTCGTGCTCGCCAACGACATCACGGCGCCCATTGCTATCAAGACCGTGCGCGAGATTGGCGCGGGCGTCTTCGACCGCGACAGGATTTGCCTGGTGCCCGATCACTACAGCCCCAACAAGGACATCAAGAGCGCCGAGCAGACCAAGGTCACGCGCGACTTCGCTCACGAGATGGGCATCACGCACTACTTCGAGCAGGGCTGCATGGGCATCGAGCACGCGCTCCTTCCCGAGCGCGGCATCGTGGGCCCCGGCGACCTGGTCATTGGCGCCGATTCCCACACCTGCACCTACGGCGGCATCGGCGCGTTCTCCACGGGCGTGGGCTCCACTGACGCCGGCGTGGGCATGGCCACCGGTCGCGCCTGGTTCAAGGTGCCCGAGACCATCCGCTTCGAGATTGACGGAAAGCTGCCGGCAGGCGCCTGCGCCAAGGACATCATCCTCTACGTGATCGGCAAGATCGGCGTTGACGGCGCGCTCTACCGCGCCATGGAGTTTGCCGGCTCGACCATCCGCGACCTCTCCGTGGAGGGGCGTCTCACCATTGCCAACATGGCTATCGAGGCCGGCGGCAAGGCGGGTCTCTTCGAGGTGGACGACACCGCCCGTGCCTGGCTTGCCGGCCGCACCGAGCGTCCCTACACCGAGTGCCACCCCGATCCGGACGCCACGTACCTCAAGGTCATCAAGATCGATGCGGCAGACATTGTGCCGCAGGTCTCCTGGCCGCACCTTCCCTCCAACACGCATTCTGTTGCTGAGAGCCGCGACATTACCATTGACCAGGCCGTCATTGGCTCCTGCACCAACGGCCGCATTGAGGACATGCGCGCCGCTGCCGAGGTGCTGCGTGGCCGCACCGTCAACCCCAACGTGCGCTGCATTGTGATTCCCGCGACGCAGGCCGTGTGGCTGCAGTGCGTGCACGAGGGTCTCATGGACGTCTTCATCGACGCGCACTGCGTGGTATCGACGCCCACTTGCGGCCCGTGCCTGGGCGGCTACATGGGCATCCTTGCGGCAGGCGAGAGGTGCGTGAGCTCTACGAACCGTAACTTCGTCGGCCGCATGGGCGATCCCACGTCCGAAGTGTACCTGGCGAGCCCGGCCGTGTGCGCCGCGTCGGCCGTGGCCGGCCACATCGCGCTGCCGTCCGACCTGTAGGGGGGAGGGGGGCTGGTCTGTCTCTGTGCTCAAACATCCTCGCCGCATAAAGCGCGGCTGCGGAACTGCGCCAGAGACAGACCAGCCCCACCACCTGCGGATCGTGGCGGCAGGGAGCACCGCCGGCCACGGGTGCCCCACCGGCCGCGCTCTTTGCCTCTGGTTTGAAGTTTGTTTTCCCGGGGTGGAGGTTCCGTCAGGGCTCTGACGCGAAAGACGGTTCCTCTCGCCTGCGTATTTGTTTCAACTCCGGGGCAGCGGCCACCCTTGCCGCTCCGCGAGTTCCGCAGCCGCGCCTTTTGCGGCGAGGACTGTCCGAAGCGGGAGGCAAGGGTGGCCGCCGCTCCCGAGTAGAAAGGAAACCCATGCAGTTCCGAGGAACCGTCTTTCGCTACGGCAGAGACATAGACACCGACGTCATTATTCCTGCTCGCTACCTCAACACGTCGGATCCCGCCGAGCTTGCCAAGCACTGCCTTGAGGACCTCGACAAGACCTTCGTCTCTCGCGTGAAGCCGGGCGACATCATTGTGGCCGACGAGAACTTTGGCTGCGGCTCCTCGCGCGAGCACGCGCCCGTGGCAATCAAGGCGGCGGGCGTCTCGTGCGTCATTGCCAAGAGCTTCGCGCGCATCTTCTATCGCAACTCGATCAACATGGGCCTTCCCATCCTGGAGTGCCCCGAGGCCGCGGACGCCATCTCTGACGGCGACGTGGTGAGCGTTGACGCCGATACCGGCACCATCACCGACGAGACCACGGGAGCCGTCTTCCACGCCCAGCCGTTCCCGCCGTTCATTCAGGAGATTATCAACGAGGGCGGGCTTGTCGCGCGCACCAAGCGCGTGCTTGCCGAGAAGAGGGGCGAGTAGCAATGGCTAAGGCGACCTATCACGTATGCACGCTGCCGGGTGACGGAATCGGTCCCGAGATCATGGCGGAGGGCAAGAAGGTCCTTGCGGCCGTGGGCGAGAAGGCCAATGTCGACTTTGTCTGCGAGGACCACCTCATTGGCGGCGCTGCCATCGATGCCTGCGGAAGTCCCCTGCCCGACGAGACGCTCAACGCTGCCAAGGCCTCGGACGCCGTCCTTCTCGCCTCGGTGGGCGGGCCCAAGTGGGACTCCACCGACCCCAACGCACCTCGCCCGGAGCAGGGGCTTCTGGGCATCCGCAAGGGCCTTGGCCTCTACACCAACCTGCGTCCCGTGAAGATCTACGACGCCCTGGCAGGGGCCTCGACGCTGCGTCCGGAGGTCATCAAGGGCGTTGACCTCGTGATTGTTCGCGAGCTTACGGGCGGCCTGTACTTTGGGCGTCGCGAGCGTTTCTATGACGAGGAGGGCGCGGGCGCCAACGGCGGCCGCGGCCAGCGCGCCTACGACACCATGGAGTACCGCGAGTACGAGGTCGAGCGCATTGCGCGCAAGGCCTTCGAGGCCGCGCGCAAGCGTCGCAACAAGGTCACGAGCGTTGACAAGCGCAACGTGCTGGAGACCTCCCGAATGTGGCGCGAGGTGGTGCACCGGGTCCATGACGAGGAGTTCCCCGAGGTCGAGCTTGAGGACCTGCTCGTTGACAACACCGCCATGCAGCTCATAAACAGGCCAGCGGACTTTGACGTCATCGTGACAGAGAACATGTTTGGCGACATCCTCTCCGACGAGGCCGCGCAGATCACGGGCTCGCTTGGCATGCTCGCGAGCGCGAGTCTGGGCGACGGCGTCTCGCTCTTTGAGCCTTCCGCCGGCTCCGCGCCCGACATCGCCGGCAAGGGCATCGCCAACCCGCTAGCGCAGATTCTCTCGGCGGGCATGATGCTCACCTACGCCTTCGACATGACCGAGGAGGCCGGCTGGGTCGAGTCTGCCGTGGAGCGCGTCCTCGACGACGGGTGGCGCACCCGCGACATTGCCGACGACGCCACGCCGACAGACCACGTGCTTGGCACCGCCGCGATGGGCGACAAGGTCGTCGAGTACCTGTAGCGGTACCGTCGCCGCGCCTCCCGGCGCGGCTGACGCCCGCGGCCCGCAGTACCTACGTACGAACAGCCCCTCCGGCGCGCATGCTGCCGGAGGGGCTGCTTCACAGCGGAGTGGTTATTACCGCGCCCTTACAGCGACGGCTGCACCAGCGAGGGCTTGAAGCCTGCCTTGCGGAGCGCCTCCACGATCTGCGCCTTGTGCTCCTCGCCGTACGCCTCGATGGTCACGCGCAGCTCGACCGCCGCGTTCCTGTTGGTCGAGACAAACTGGTTGTGCTCGAGCTTGATCACATTGCCGTTCTGCTCGGCGATCACGCTGGCGACGCGCACCAGCATGCCCGGGCGGTCGGGGAGCAGCACGCTCACGGTGAAGATGCGGCCGCGCTGGATGAGGCCGTGCTGCACCACGCTCGACATGGTGATTACGTCCATGTTGCCGCCGGAGAGAATGCACGCCACGCGCTTGCCTTCGGCGGGCAGGTGCTTGGCGGCGGCAACCGTGAGCAGGCCGGAGTTCTCGACGATCATCTTGTGGTTCTCGACCATGTCGAGGAACGAGACAACCAGCTCGTCGTCATCCACGCAGATGACGTCGTCGAGGTTCTGCTGCAGGTAGGGGAAGACCTTGTCGCCCACCTCGAGCACGGCGGTGCCGTCGGCGATGGTGTTGGCGCTGGGGAGCTTTACCACGTGGCCGGCCTCGAGTGCCGCCGTAAGGCTTGCGGCGCCGGTGGGCTCAACGCCAATGACGCGAATCTTGGGGTTGTAGAGCTTGGCAAAGGTGGAAACGCCGCAGGCCAGGCCGCCGCCTCCCACGGGCACGAGGATGGTGTCGACGAGCGGCAGCTCCTGGACAATCTCCATGGCGATGGTGCCCTGGCCGGTTGCCACCGTGGTGTCGTTGAACGGCGGAATGTAGGTAAGGCCCTGCTCCTCGGCCAGCTCAACGGCGCGCTGCTTTGCGTCGTCGAAGACGTCGCCGTAGAGGATGACCTCGGCACCGTAGCCCTTGGTGCGCTCAACTTTGATGAGCGGCGTGGTGGTGGGCATTACGACGATGGAGCGCGCGCCCGCGTGGGTGGCGGCATATGCCACGCCCTGTGCGTGGTTGCCGGCGCTGGCAGTGATGACGCCGCGGTCGAGCTCCTCCTGCGAGAGCTTGGAGATCTTATAGTACGCCCCGCGAAGCTTGTAGGCGCCAGTGCGCTGCATGTTCTCTGGCTTGAGCCACATGCGGTTACCCGTTGCCGCCGAGAGGTAGGGGCTCTCGATGAGCTTGGTCTCGAGCGTGACCTCCTTGACCTTCTCTGAGGCCTCCTCGAACGCTTCGAGCGTGAGCATCTCTGGCATGGGAACCCCTATCTGCGCAAATGAGGTGTGGGTATGTTTCTGCGCGTCGCCAACCTCGCGCGTGCGCGCACGTATTGCCTATAGTAGGTCTACGGGACGCACGTAATGGTGGTGCGTTTGTGTGAAGTTACACCAAGGAAAACCGGGAGACCGCATGCAGGGCGAGAACAACGCCGGCGAGAAGACGCCGCTCTTTGCCATCCACGACGCTAGCGTGGTGAGAGCGAGCAAGACCATCCTCCACGTGGACGACTTCACGCTGCATGAGGGCGAGCACGTGGCGCTTCTCGGCCCCAACGGCGCGGGCAAGTCTACCTTCATACAGCTCCTCACCAGGGAGGTCTTCCCGCTCTACCGAGATGAGCCGCCCGTGCGCTTTCGCGGCAACCCGCGCCCGCAGCTCACCGACGTGCGCCGCGCGCTGGGCGTGGTGAGCTCCACCATGCACGAGCAGATCCGCGTGCACCTGCCGTCCGTCGACATCGTGGTGGGTGGGCTCTTTGGCACGCTAGGGCTGCCCAAGCAGGTGGAGGTCACCGAGCGCGACCGTCAGCTGGCGCTCGACGCGCTTGAGCGCCTGGGTATCCCCGAGGTGGCGGAGCGCGACGTGATGACCCTCTCGACCGGCCAGGCCCGCCGCGTCCTGGTGGCGCGCGAGCTCATCCGCGACCCCCAGGTGCTTGTCTTTGACGAGCCGTGCACCGGCCTTGACCCCGAGGGCATGTACCACGTGCGCGAGACCATGAGCACGCTTGCAGCCGAGGGCCGCTCGATCATCCTGGTCACGCACTACCCCGAGGATATCATCCCGGCCATCGGGCGCGTGATGCTCATCAAGAACGCAGCCATCTTCGCCGACGGCCCCAAGGAGCAGATCCTGTGCGATGAGGTCCTCTCCAACCTCTTCGACGTGCCCCTTGTGGTGGACGAGCACGACGGCTGGTACTCGATGCGCGGGCAGTACGGGGCGTAGGCGCTGGTGGAGGGCCTGGTTGTAGAAGTTGGTGCGGGCGGGGACGCCGTTCGGGCGCAGGAGCTTGCGGCTCGTCTCGGCGTGCCCGTGGCGCCTGTGGGCACCGCGCAGGTAGCAGGTGGGCTGTGCCTTCTTGTGGGCGAGAGGGGCCTCTCGCTCGAGGGCGACGGCATGTCGCTTGCAGCGGACCTCTCACGCATGGTGCCGCGCCTTCGCGCGGGCAACCTCAACCGCGAGCTGGTGGTGCGCGCGGCACGCATTCGCGGGGCGGCTGGGCCGCTCACGGCTGTGGACGCGACGGCCGGGATGGGGGAGGACTCGCTGCTTTTGGCTGCGGCGGGCTTCTCGGTGACGCTCTTCGAGCGCGATCCCGTGATCTGCGCGCTTCTGGGTGACGCCTTGGCGCGTGCGGCGGCGGACCCGGCGCTGGCCGAGGCAGTCTCACGCATGGAGCTTCGCGGAGAGGACTCCGTGCCGGCGCTTCCCGCGCTGGGCTTCTCGCCTGACGTGGTCCTTCTCGACCCAATGTTTCCCGAGCGCCGCAAGAGCGCGGCCGTCAAGAAGAAGCTGCAGCTCATCCAGCGCCTGGAGCGGCCGTGCGACGACGAGCGCGGCCTCATGGAGGCCGCTCGGACTGCGGGCCCTCGCCGTATTGTGGTGAAGCGTCCGGCCAAGGGGCCGTGGCTTGCGGGCGAGAAGCCCAGCTACACCGTGGCCGGCAAGGCCATACGCTACGACTGCTACGCGCTGTGAGCGTAGGCGGCGTGCCGAGAGACGCCCGGTCGCCGCACGCTGCGAGCCTCTCGGCCCCTCAATCTCACCACACGCATGCCCTAGACTCTTCCAGTTCACCAGACACGTCGCCTGCGCCGAGCGCTGGCAGAAGGGGGCACGCATGCCCACGAAGGACACTACGACTCCGGTCAAGATAGTCATGCTCACCGGGTACCTGGGGGCGGGCAAGACCACGCTCCTCAACCACATCCTCGCCAACGACGAGGGCATCCGCGCTGCCGTTATTGTGAACGACATCGGCGAGATCAACGTTGACGCGAGCCTCATCAAGAACGGCGGTCTCTCCGCCACGGACAGCCTCATTCCCATGAGCAACGGCTGCATCTGCTGCACGCTTGCCTCTGACCTGGCGCAGCAGCTCACGTCCATCGCCGAGACCGGCGACTTCGATTACATCATCATCGAGGCCTCGGGCATCTGCGAGCCCATCCCCATTGCCTACACCATCTCGTCCATCTGCGACCAGACCAAGGGCGGCACCGCACCGCTCGACCTGGACAACATCGTGGCCGTGGTCGACTGCGCCCGCATGTACGACGAGTTCAACGGCGGTCACGCCCTTCTCTCCGACGACATCGAGGAGGACGACGTCGAGAGCCTTCTCATCCAGCAGATCGAGTTCTGCACCACGCTCGTGCTCAACAAGTGCGACCGCGTGACGCCCGAGCAGGTGGCCGAGCTCAAGGCCATCGTGCGCGGCCTGCAGCCCCACGCGCGCATCGTCGAGGCCGTGAACGGCAACGTCCCCATGGACGAGCTGCTCAACACCGGCCGCTTTAGCTTTGACGAGGCGTACGGCTCGGCTGCGTGGGTGGACGCCATGGAGCACCCCGAAGAGCACGAGAACCCCGAGGTCCTGGAGTATGACGTCTCTACCTTTGTCTACCAGCGTCGCCAGCCCTTCGACTACCATGCGCTCTCTGAGTTCGTGAACAACTGGCCCGAGTCCGTGATCCGCGTCAAGGGCCTCATGTGGGTCAACAACGACCCCGACATGTGCTACGTCTTTGAGCAGGCCGGCCAGCAGTTCACGCTCACTGAGAACGGCCAGTGGGCCGCGCTCATGCCGGCAGACGAGCTTGCGCGCAACATGGCCGAGGTGCCCGAGCTGCGTCGCGACTGGGATCCCAAGGTGGGCGACCGCATGGTGCGCCTCTGCGTGATTGGCCGTCACATGGACCGCGAGGCCGTCGAGCGCGGTCTTGACGCCTGTCTCACCACGTGGGAGGGCGAGACGCCGGCCGTCGAGGTGGAGTAGCGGAAGAGGGCTGTCATGGCCGAGAACAACCAGACTCGGGGCAATGGGCATGGCGTCGGGGCGGTCACGCCGCACCCGCGCCATGCCGCCCAGGGATGGGATAGCGCGTTCTCAGACGACGCTGTGCCGACCGTGTCCGAGCAGCGCGCGTCCACTGCGGGGGATTTTGACCCCGACGCTACCGTTTTGGTGGGCAGCAATGCGGCCTCGGCCTCTTGGCCCGGCTGTGGCGACCATGACCCGGACGCCACGGTCTACGTAGGCGGGAACCCCGCTTTCCCCGACCCGGATGCCACGGTCTATGCGCCGGTATCTGCCGCCAACGACGCCATGCCGACGCAAGGGCCGGCGCACTCGTACCAGCAGGCGTCTGCCACGATGTATGCCCGGCCTGCCGTCTCCAGCACTGCCGCGGTGCCTCGGCGCGCCCCGGAGCCCGCGTGCAACGCCGTCCCCGCGCCCTCGCAGACGAGCTACTACGGCTATGGGTACGGTGGCGCTTCCGGCGGCGACGGCCGTGGTGCCCACCGTGGCCCCAACCTCAAGCGCATCACGCTTGTGCTGGTTGGAGCGCTTGTGGCTCTCATCGTCTTTGCGGTGGTGTCGAGCTGCGTGAGCGACGCCGTGTCGAGTGTTGCCGCTGGCGCTTCGAGCGGTGCTACGTCGAGCACAACTTCAACGGGTGCCACGACGGGCATGACCACGACCACGGGAACCAGCGGCTCCGGCAGCACCGGAGGCACCACCTCAGGCACCGATACCGGCATCGACCTGGGCGGAATCGCGGACACCCTGGGCGACGCCGCTACCACTGCGCAAGAGGTTGCCCAGAACGTTACCGGCGTTGTGCAGGAGGTGGCACCCCAGCTCCCTTCCCAGGTCAAGGGGCTTCTCTCCTCTCGCTAGGCCTGGCCGCTCCGCGATTGTCTGCGGTTGCGGCGCCCTGGGAATCTGCACGATTGTCTCGTCTGGCACTCCCATCTTGCAATTTTCGATCGGTTAGCGATTCCGGGCCTCGGCCCAAGACCATGCGACCGCAACACATTCGTGAGACGAATCTGTATCGACCTGCGCGCGTCACACAATCGGCAACGAATGTGTGACGCGCGTCTCTTGTCAGGGCAGGGGAGGAGGGACCGCGCCCCGAGCAAACCTTTGCGTACCGCTCGCAGAATTGTTGCTGCACTGCAACACAGGGCTGGTAACGTTTTGACAATTTAAAAGTCGGGCGTCGAGAGGGGCTGTCATGCTCAATCGCTTTTGCAAGAGTCCGTTGTGGGAATGCAACCGTACGCTCATCCGCGTGGCACAGGGCCAAGAGCCCGCTGACCTTGTCATTCGTCACGCCCGGCTGGTAAGCGTCACCACGCACGAGGTCCTCGAGGACGCAGACATCGCCGTTGCCGCGGGGCGCGTTGCCTACTTGGGCATTGACGGTCACACGGCCGAGCACTGCATTGGCGAGAAGACCGCCGTCATCGATGCCGCTGGCCGCTACGTGGCACCGGGCTTCATGGACGGCCACATCCATGTGGAGTCTGCTATGGTGGGCCCCTCCGAGTACGCCCGCGCCGTGGTGCCGCATGGCACAACCGGCATCTACTGGGACCCGCACGAGGCCATGAACGTCGCTGGCCTGCCCGCGCTGAAGGAGCTCATCCGCGACTCCGAGCGCGTGCCGCTCAAGTGCATGGTCACGCCTGGCTCGTGCGTGCCCGCGGTACCGGGCTTTGAGGACACCGGTTCCAAGATTGATGCCAAGGACATCCGCGAGACCATGGGCTGGGACGCCGTGGTGGGTCTCGGCGAGATGATGAACGACCCAGGCGTCCTTTCCTGCGACGAGGGTCCGCTCTCCGAGATGGACGAGACCCTCAAGGCCGACAAGACCCTGACCGGCCACTTCACCGTGCCAGACACAGACCGCCAGCTCAACGCCTATATAGCCTCCGGTATCTCCTGCTGCCACGAGTCCATCACGCGCGAAGAGGCGCTCGCCAAGCTCCGCCTGGGCCAGTATGCGCAGCTGCGCGAGGGTTCCGCCTGGAAGAACCTCGAGGAGCTGGCCCACGTCATCACCGAGAACAACATCGATACGCGCCACGTGAACCTTGTCTCTGACGACAACCACCCCGAGACTCTGGTCTCCGAGGGCCACCTCGACCGTATCCTGCGCAAGGCCGTGGGCTATGGCATCGATCCCGTCTCGGCAATCCAGATGGTCACGATCAACGTGGCAGACTGTTTTGGCATGTCGCGCGACCTGGGCTCCGTCACGCCGGGCAAGTGCGCCGACCTCGTGATTCTCGAGGATCTCAAGGGCTTCCGCGTGACGCACACCTTCATCGACGGTGAGCTTGTGGCCCAAGACGGCGCGGCGCTCTTCTCGCCAGAGCCCTACCTCTGGCCCAACTTCATGTTCAACTCCATGCACGTGGCGGCAGACATCAAGCCCGAGATTTTCCGCATTCCCGCCGTCCGCGCGGACGGCTCGCCCATCACGGCAGACCGCGCTGTGGTGCGCGTGATGACCTCGAGCGCCGGCTCCACCATCACCAAGGAGGAGCACCTCGAGGTGCCCGTGGTCGACGGCTACCTGGAGTGCTCGCCCGCAGACGACATCCTGAAGGCCTTTGTCTTCGAGCGCCATCACAACACGGGCTCGTTTGCCTACGGGTTTGCCAAGGGCTTTGGCATCCATGGTGCGCTTGCGCAGACTGTTGCCCACGATGCCCATAACCTGCTGGTCATTGGCGATAACGACGAAGACATGGCACTGGCGGCAAGTCTTCTTGTGGACTGCGGCGGAGGCGAGGTTGCCGTCGAGGACGGCAAAGTTCTTGGTCAGGTGAAGCTGCCCATTCTCGGCCTCATGAGCCCCAAGAGCGTGGAAGAGGTCGCCGCAGAGGTCCGTGGCGCCGAGGCCGCCTGGGCAAAGATGGGCTGCACGATGCCCTCGCCGTTCATGACCATGGCGCTTCTCTCGCTTGCCTGCATCCCAGACCTGCGGCTTACCAACCGAGGCTACGTGGACTGCCACACGTACCAGTTTGTGCCAGTGGTTGTGGAGTAGGACGAGAAGGCCGCGCGTGCCGGGGTGCCCGGTCCGCGCGGCCGCTGCGGTCGTCGTTGCGCTGCGCGCCTAGAGCAGCTGGTCGAGCGTCTTGCCGTAGCTGGGGAGAAACTCCGCCACGAAGTCCGCGACCTCGGGCATCTGCGCGGCCATCTCGTCCACCTTGGCGCGGATGCCCTTCTCGGCAGTCTTGAACTCGGCGTTTCCGGACTGCGCCTCGTCGACGCACTTGATGAGTGCCGAGATCTTGTCGGCGGCTTTCACCAGGCGTCGCAGGTAGACGTCGTCCTCGTCTGCTGGGTCGCCGCGGAAGATCGCCTCGTAGGTGGGACGCAGGTCTTCTGGCAGCGTGTCGAGCAGCGTGTCCTCGGCGCTTCTCTCCACATCCTTGTAGGCGTCGCGGATGCCGCGGTTGGCGTACTTCACGGGCGTGGGCATGTCGCCGGTCACGATCTCTGTGGTGTCGTGGAAGAGGCCGATGAGCGCGGCCTTCTCGGCGTCAAGGTGTCGTCCGTGGCGGACGTTGCCCAAGGTTGCCAGGCCGTGTGCGATGGCCGCCACCTCGAGGGAGTGCTCGGAGAGGTTCTCCGGGCGGGCACTGCGCATGAGCGCCCAGCGCTCGATGTACTTCATCCTCGAGACGATAGCGAAGAACGTGGACTGTTCAGTCATGGCAACCCCTCCTCCCCAGAATGGTACGCTCGGATGAGACAAAGGGACAGTCCCTTTGTCTCATCCGAGAGGGGGAACGCACATGAAGGTCCTTATGCTCAACGGGGGTATTAGCCCCAAGGGAAACACCGGTATCGCGCTGGCGGAGGTGGCAAACACGCTTGCCGAGCAGGGCATAGACACCGAGGTCTACCACCTGCCGCTTGCGCCTGCGCGCGACTGCATAAGCTGCGGCAAGTGCTCCAAGCTGGGTCGCTGCGTCTTTGATGACGACGGCGTGAACGAGTTTGTCGAGAAGGCCGCCTCAGCCGACGGTTTTGTCTTTGGCACGCCCGTCTACTACGCGCACCCCGCAGGTCGCGTGCTGTCCTTCCTCGACCGCGTCTTCTACAGCGAGAGCGGCCAGTTTGCCTTCAAGCCGGGCGCCTGCGTGACCGTGGCGCGCCGCGGTGGCTGCACCGCGTCGTTTGACGTGATGAACAAGTACTTTGGCATCGCCAACATGATCACCGTGGGCTCGTCGTACTGGAACATGGTCTACGGCGCCAAGACCGGCGAGGCCGCGCTGGACGTCGAGGGCATGAAGACCATGCGCAACCTGGGGCGCAACATGGCGTGGCTGCTCAAGAGCATCGAGGCTGGCCGCGCCGCCGGCGTGCCCGCGCCCGAGGTCAAGGGCGGTTCCTGGATGAACTTCATCCGATGAGACAAAGGGAAACTCCCTTTGTCTCATCCCAGCGTGACGAGTAGGGCGACTAGGGCCGCAGTGGCGGCAAAGGCCACGGCGTCACGCGCGCCAAAGTGCAGCGGGTGCCAGTGCGAGCGCGTGCCGCCGCTCTCGTAGCAGCGCGCATCGAGGGCGCGCGCGAGGTCGTCGGCATGGTTCATCGAGCTTGCCATGAGCGCCACAAGCACCGAGCCCACTGCGCGAAGGCGCCGGCCCAGGCTGCCGCGCGCCACCTCGCCACCGCGCGCAACCTGGGCGTTCATGATGGCCGAGGCGTCGTTTGCCAGCGTGGGGATAAAGCGCAGCATGAGCGAGAAGACCATGGCCAGCTCGTGGCCGGGAAGGCCCAGCCTGGTGAGCGGCGAGCATGCGGCGTCGAAGGCGTCGCCCAGCTCGGTGGGCGTGGTGGTGAGCAGAAGCAGCGCGCCAACCACGATGGCGGCAAACACGCGCACCGGATAGAGCACCGCCGACCACGTGCCGCCCATGGTTATCGTGATGGGTCCCGCGGCGAGAAGCACGCTGCCATCGCGAATGAGCAGCAGGTTGAAGACTGCAAGGATGAGAAGCACCCAGAGCACGCCTCGCACGGACGAGAGGACCTCGCCAGCCGGGACGCGCGCCGCAAGAAGCAGCGCGAGCACGCTGGCCGCAAGCGCCGCCAGCCCAAGCGGGGAGTGCACGAAGAACGTGGCAATCATGAGCGCCAGAGCGCAGGCCGTCTTGGTGCGGGGGTCAAGCCGGTGGATGGTGGAGTCTGCGGCGTAGTACTGGCCCACGGAGATGCGAAGTGCCATGGCTACTCGTCCCTCCCGTCGGCTGTTGCGGACGTACCGGCCGCGCTAGGAGCGCTGGGCCTGTCGGCCGCGCCGGCTGCGCGGACGATGGCGTCTGCCAGGGTCTCGTTGGTGAGCGGGTCTCCCAGTGGCGGGTAGCCGGCATCCTCCAGCACCCGCGCAAAGGCGAGCGGATGGGGGATGCCCAGCCCCATGTCGTGGAGCTTCTCGGCATTGTCTGTCGAGAAGACTTGGGCTGGCGTGTCCGTGAGCACCACGCGCCCGCCGTCGAGCACCGCCACGAGGTCTGCCCGTGCGGCGTCCTCCATCGCGTGCGTGACCTCGACAAGCGTAGTACCGTCGGCGTTGAGGCCGTCGAGTATGCGCCGCAGCTTGCGGCGGCCCCGCGGGTCAAGGCCGGCGGTTGGCTCGTCCAAGACGAGAAGGTTGGGCTCCATGGCGAGGATGCCGGCAAGCGCGCAGAGGCGCTGCTGCCCGCCGGAGAGCTGGAACGGCGAGGCGTCGTCCTTGCCCACAAGACCCACGAGGTCAAGCGCACGCCTCACGCGCTGGTCCACCTCGCTGGGAGAAAGCCCCAGGTTGGAGGGGCCGTAGGCCACATCCTGCGCTACGGTCTCCGCAAAGAGCTGGCGCTCCGGGCGCTGCATCACGTAGCCCACGCGGCCATGGAGCCGACGCCGGTCGCGACGGTCTGCCGTGGGGATGCCATCCACCTCAATGCGACCCTGGTCAGGTACCTCGAGTGCCGCAATGAGACGCAGCAGCGTGGACTTGCCCGAACCCGTCTGTCCCACCAACGCAACGTGCGCGCCATGTGGCACGTCAATCGTCACGCCGTCAAGGGCTGCGGGCGCGGCGTCAGCGCGGCGCCGGCGGCGGGACTGCTCGTACGAGAAGCGCACGTCCTCTGCGCGCACCACGGGTGCTCCGCCGCCGTGAGGCGCATCGCCTGGCGCAGCGGCTACACGCCCAGCGCGGTGGCCGCTCGTTCTTCTCGCCAGGTCGGCGAGAAGCGCGCCCTCGTCGCAGGTCCAGGAGACGTCCAGCCCGCGCTCGCGCAGCTGCGAGGAGAGCTGTCCGGCGAAGGGCTCCTCCAGGCCCAGGCCGCGTACCTCCTCTACGTGCGAGAAGACCTCCTGCGGCGTTCCTGCCAAGGCAACGTGGCCGTGGTCGAGCACCACCACACGATCTGCGCCAAGCGCCTCGTCCATGAAGTGCGTTACGTGGACCACGGTGCAGCCCACGCCACGGAGCTTCTCGACAACCTTCATGACCGAGCGCCTCCCGCGCACGTCGAGCGAGGACGAGGGCTCATCGAGCACCAGCACGCGAGGCTCCATGGCAAGCGCGCCGGCAATGGTCACGCGCTGGCGCTGGCCGCCGGAGAGGCGCGCCGGGTCCGCCTTGGCATAGCGCTCCATGGCAACGCGGTGCAGCTCGCGGCGAACCAGGTGCTCGATTCTCTCGGGTGGAAGGCCGAGGTTCTCGGGGCCAAATGCCACGTCCTCCTCGACCACGCTGGTAACGATCTGGTCCTCGGGGTTCTGGAAGACAAGCCCCAGCTTGCGGCGGGCGCGGCGGTAGGCGTCAAAGTCTGCGGAGCCGGCCTCAAAGACCTTCTCGCCCACAAGCGTGACCTCGCCAGCGTCTGGGGCGAGAAGCCCGCAGATGACCGATGCCAGCGTGGACTTTCCGGAACCGTTGGCACCCAGGACGCAGAGGCGCTCGCCTTGGCGCACGTCGAGCGAGACGTTATCAAGCGCCCGCAGGTCGCCATAGGCAAGCGTCACGTGCGCGAGCGAGACGATGGGCGTCTCGCTCGCGTTTGCGCTGGTAGTCGTAGTTGCGGCCGGCTGCGCCATCTAGCGGGCGTCTCCTGCGTTGGGGACCTCGATGCCCATGGCCTTGAAGGCGGGCCTCATGATGAGGACAAACACGACGCAGTTGATGACAATCTTGATAAGGTTGAAGGGCAGCAGCGCCGGCACGATGAGGGCGATAACCGCGTCGAGCGGCATTCCGGTGTAGAACGGCGTCACAATGAGGTTGCCCACGATGCAGGCGGCCAGGCAGACGATGCCGCCAACCACAAGGCCAAGCACCGCTCCGCGCATGGTGCACTGCCTGCGGTAGATGAGAGACGCGGGCATGACCAGTGAGAACGTGGCCAGGATCGCCATGATCACGCCATAGACGCCGCTTGCCGTGGCGATGTGCACCAGGTACGGAATGACCGAGACCACGGCTCCGGTGGCAGGTCCAAACGCAAAGCCCGCGATGAGCGCCACGATGCCCGAGGGGTCGTACTTGAGCCACGTGACGCCGGGCAGGATGGGAAACTCAAGCAGCAGCGTGCAAATGGCGGCCATGGCGCAGAGAAGCGCGGTTACCGCGATGCGCCGGGTGTCCCAGCCCGAGGCCGCGTGCGTGGAGTGGCTTGCGTTGCGTGATGAAGTGGGTGCCATAGTGGCTTCTCCGTTTCTTCCATCCGGACTGTAACCGTTGGTCCTGGAATCTCACCAGGTCAGCCGCCTTTTTAGCGGGTCGCGGACTTCGCGCGGTTGCGCGTCACCACCAGTGGGGAATCTCACCCCGCCCTGAAACTGTCAGCCGAACTATAGCACTTGGAAAGCAGCATGCAAGCGGCGCGTGCGCATCGGAGAAGTTAGACCTCGGTGCCCTCCTCGGGTGTGTTGTGTGCGGTACCCTTGTCCTTGTCGGCAAACGCGGGACGGATGCCCGGAAAGAGGGCGAGTGCGGCGCACACCCACACCGCGGCACCCAGCGCAACCTCCACGGCATAGAGCCAGGGGTTTGACCAGGGCACCAGGAAGGCGAGAAGCACCACGGCGCCCGCAGGCGGCATCCAGGTGCGTAAACCGTTCCAGGCAAGCACCAGTCCGACGAACGCAAACGCCGCCACAAGCGGGCTGGGCAGGCCAAAGTTGACCACAGCGTCTCTCGCCAGCGTGCCAATGATGCCTGCGATGGCGAGAACTGCCCAGGCCCGCCATGGGCGCAGGCGCAGCGTGAAGTCGGGGCGGGTAAGCTCGGTGTAGGCCACGAGCAGCGGTGGGACCGCGAGAAACACGTTGCCGGTGGCATAGGCAGGCACCGCGAACAGCGCGAACACGCACAAGCGGCGAGTCCAGGTTGCAAGGGCCTGCTCGATGGGAAGGCGGAAGGGATGGTAGTCGATTGTCTCACGCAGGCCCACGCGCTCGAGGGCAACCTGGCCCAGCTCGACGAGGACCACCAGCACGAAGACGGCCACGGGGTAGATCCAGGAGTCGGTCCCCAGGAGCATGGGAAGGATCGCCGCCGAGAGCATGGGGGTCATGTCGGCACCGGCAATGTTCATGCACAGGGCGCAGAAGGCGTAGCCGATGACCGCGCGGACAGGCAGCGGAATGTCGGGGAAGGCAAGGTTCATAACCAGGCCAAAGACGGCGCCGGTGGTCATAAGTGCGAGCATGCGAGGACGGTTGACGTTCCAGGCCTGCTTGGGCTGGATCCACGCGCCGCAGAGGATGGCGGTCATCTCGGGGAAGAGGACCTCGGGCGAGCCGATGAGCACCGAGGCACCCACCATGGCAACGACGAAGATTCCAGCCAGGAGGATGGGCAGCCAGCGCTTTTGGAATGACATGCGGAACGGCCTTCCGTGTTTGTGGTGTCGGGAGTGTAAGCGCAGGGTGAAGGCCCGCGCACAACATCCAACATCGTAGCCCACCTTGCTATACTCAAGAGCCAAGCGCGTGTATGTAGCGTGCAAAACCCAAACTGAGGAGCAAGATGTCCGAAAGTGGCACTACCGGCGACGACCACTTGCAACCGCTCGCCTGGAAGCTTCGCTCGATTGTTGGCGAGGACAACGTCCTTGTGAACGAGCCGATGAGCGAGCACACGTCGTTCGAGATTGGCGGCCCGGCCGACCTCTTTGTGATTCCCGAGGACTTTGACGAGGTCCATGACGTTATCGATGCCTGCAAGCAGGAGGGAGTGCCTTACTTCGTGCTGGGCCGCGGCTCGGACCTTCTGGTTGCGGACGAGGGGTACCGCGGCGTGATTGTTGCCGTGGCTGACGGCCTCGTTGGCGTGAGCGTCGATGACGACGAGATGTGGTGCCAGGCGGGTGTGACCCTGCGTGAGGCCTCCGAGATGGCATGCGAGCTGGGGCTTTCTGGCCTTGAGTTTGCATGTGGCATTCCCGGTTCCATTGGCGGGGCCTGCTTCATGAACGCGGGCGCGTACGGCGGCTGCATGGCAGACGTTCTCAAGAACGTACACGTGCTGCACCAGGATGGCCACGAGGAGACCATTCCCGTTGACGAGCTTGACCTGGGCTACCGTCACAGCCGGATTGCGGACGAGGGCATGGTGGTTCTCTCGGCGACCTTCGACCTTGACCGTGTCGACCCCGAGAAGATTCGCGAGACCATGGACGAGCTCACGCGCAGGCGCGAGGAGAAGCAGCCGCTTGAGCTGCCAAGCGCTGGCTCCACATTTAAGCGTCCTGAGGGCTACTTTGTTGGCAAGCTCGTGACCGATGCTGGTCTGCGCGGCTACCAGGTGGGTGGCGCTGCCGTCTCGAAGAAGCACGCTGGTTTCGTGGTCAACGTGGGCGGAGCCACGGCAGCGGACGTTCGTGCGGTTATCGCGCACGTCCAGGACGAGGTCGAGCGCCAGTTTGGCGTGCGCCTGGAGCCCGAGGTACGCTTCCTGGGGTAGACAGGCGCCTTCTGGGGAGCTCCCAGCCGTTCTTCTCGCATGCTCTTCTCGTGCTCAAAAACCTCACACGTGATGTTTCTTTTTCTATAATCGCTATTACCCATCAGGGATTTTGTCGCTGAATATAAGAAAAGAAACACCACGTGTGAGGTTATTAGTTGAAATGCGCGAGTTTCGGCATAAGGAGGCGTCACCATGTACGCGCTTTTGTCTCATGACTCCGCCTGTGAGGCATTGAGGTTTCTCTCTGCGCGCTCGACGCTTCCGACTGAGTGCTGGCCACCTGTCTCGCAGAAGCTTTCAGGTGATCAGTGTGTCTCGACGCAGCGCGAGTACCGTCAGCTCTGCGAGAAGGTTGACCTAACTTCCCTTGGGGTTCGTTCGGCTCCGACGCACCTCCTTGTGCCCTCTCAGCAGATGAGGAGCAGCGGTCGCAGAGCCCATTTTCATGTGTGGTCTGCCGAGCTTCCTGCGAATTCGTGTTTTGTTGTTGGCGATGATGTACTGCTCAGCGGACCAGAGTTCACCATCATGCAGTTCGCCGGAGCAACTGCGCGGCTGGATGGGCTTCTCGACGCGCATGCTGCAGCAGTTGCTGCAGAGGCCAGAATGCTGGCGGATTTGGGGCTTGAAGACCATGCGATGGCGGACAGCCCACTCGTCTGGGAGCACGAGCGCCGGATTGTGGCGGCGGCGGTCCTCGCCTGTGAGTTTGCCGGGTCGTATCGGCTGGGTATGCCTGGCGAGTCAACGCGATACCGTATTTCGCCCATCATGAGCTGCGGTGGGTTGGAGCTTATGACGGCCAGGGCAGAGCGCACGACTGCGGCGTCGCGTGCGAGCAAAGCAGCCCGGCTGGCCTTTGATGGCTCAGCGTCGCCAATGGAGACGGCGTTGGCTCTGCTGTTTGCGCTGCCTGTGGAATACGGTGGCTTTGGTTTGCCTCGCCCAGTGCTCAATAAGCCCGTTGATGTGTCGGGGTATCGTGGAGCACTGTCCGACAGGGATCAAGTGTCGCCCGATTTCCTTTGGCCAGAGATGCGGGTAGCGTTGGAGTACGACAGCGGGGGGTTTCATTTTCGGGATGAGAAAGACGCAGGTACGGATGCTGTTCGCGCCAACATCCTTACGGCTCTTGGGTATCGGGTTTTCCGGGCCGCTCCGCAGATGGTGCGGTCTTTGGCGGGAGTTGAGCTTCTCGCCAGACAGCTTGCTTGTGCACTTGGGATTAGTTTGGATGCCCCGGATGAGATCTGCGCCCTGCGACGTCGGCGCCTCTACGCGGAGCTCATGCCGCGCCAACGCGAGAGGTAGCGGCCTTTTCTTCCTCTTGCGCCGTTCCTCAACCTCACACGTGATATTTCTAAATTGATATCATCTACATGCCAACTGGTCGTTTTCTGAGATATATCAATTTAGAAATATCACGTGTGAGGTTTGGGCAAAATGAACGCCGCGACAGGGTTGGTGTCGCGGCGAAAAGCCTTTCGGCGAGAAAACTTGCGACCCTAGTTCTTCAGGCTGTTGAGCGGCGCGGGGAAGCGACCGCCGCGGTGTGCCAGGACGTTCCCGGCGAAGCGGTTCACACTCATGACCGGCGCACTGCCAAAGAGGCCGCCAAACTCCAGCGTGTCGCCGTCCTTGTGGCCAATCGCGGGAATCAGGCGCACGGCCGTAGTCTTGGTGTTGATGACGCCGATGGCCATCTCGTCGGCGATAATGCCGGCAATGGCCTCCACGGGCGTGTCGCCAGGGATGGCAATCATGTCGAGACCCACGGAGCACACGCTGGTCATGGCCTCGAGCTTCTCGATGGAGAGCGACCCGTCCTCGGCGGCGCGAATCATCCCGGCGTCTTCGGAGACGGGGATAAAGGCGCCGGAGAGCCCGCCCACGCTGGAGCTCGCCATGACGCCGCCCTTCTTGACGCAGTCGTTGAGCAGCGCCAGCGCGCAGGTGGTGCCGGGGCCGCCGCACTCGCCCACGCCGATGATCTCGAGGATCTTCGCCACGGAGTCGCCGGCAGCGGGAGTGGGCGCAAGCGACAGGTCCACGATGCCCTTCTCGACGCCCAGTCGGCGCGACGCCTCGCGACTCATCAGCTCGCCGGCGCGCGTGATCTTGAACGCAGTCCTCTTGATGGTCTCGGCGACTTCCATGAGGTTTGCATCGTCGGGTAGCTGCTCCAGCGCCGCCGCCATCACGCCTGGGCCGGAGACGCCCACGTTAATCACGGCGTCGGCCTCGCCGGTTCCGTGCACCGCGCCGGCCATGAACGGCGAGTCCTCCACCATGTTGGCAAAGACCACGAACTTCGCCGCGCCGTAGCAGTCGATGTCCGTGGTGCGGCGCGCGCACTCGAGGATGGTCTGGGCCGAGAGAAGCACGGCATCCATGTTGATGCCGGCCCTGGTAGAGGCAATGTTCAGCGAGGAGCACACGCGCTCGGTGGTGGCGAGCGCCTCGGGCACCGAGTTGATGAGGCGGCGGTCGGCGTTGCCGATGCCCTTCTGAACCAGCGCCGAGAAGCCGCCCATGAAGTCGATGCCGAGCGTCTGGGCGGCGCGGTCCATGGCGTGCGCGATGGGGGAGAGGTCTTCGTCTGCGCAGCCTGCCGCCACCTGTGCAACCGGCGTCACCGAGACGCGCTTGTTCGCAATGGGGATGCCGTACTCGGAGGCCAGGTCGTCGGCAACGGAGACGAGGTTCTCGGCCTGGTGCGTGATGCGGTCGTAGATCTTGTCGCACATGCGATCCATGTCCTCGTCGGCGCAGCCTGCGAGCGAGATGCCCATGGTGATCGTCCGGAGGTCGAGGTTTTGCTCCGTGACCATGGCAAGCGTCTCGGATACTTCCTGCGGCGTGATGTCCATCTGGGCCCCTTTGCTGTGACTGCTGATTTCGCTATGCCATTATAGGTGAGCGAGCAGGACGGCCACGGTGCGGTGCGCAACAGGAAAAGGCCTTGCAAAGTAGGGCCGGCGCTGAGGTTGGGCGCTGCCAGCGTCACGCTTTGGGGCCGCCCGCACCGCGCACGGCCTTTACCAGCGTAGCTCTTGGAATGACGAGAACCGCTCGTCTGCGGCTGGAAGCTCCTGCGGCACGCATGAACCCGTGAACCCCAGCGTGTACACGCCTGC
Organism: Tractidigestivibacter scatoligenes; assembly: GCF_001494635.1. GTDB lineage: Bacteria > Actinomycetota > Coriobacteriia > Coriobacteriales > Atopobiaceae > Tractidigestivibacter > Tractidigestivibacter scatoligenes. The sequence continues at coordinate 187,339 of NZ_LOJF01000010.1, forward strand.
CGCCTGCGCCGACGCAACTCCCGAGGGCGAGTCCTCGAACGCCACGGCCTCCGCGGGCGCCACGTCAAACGCTTCGAGCGCGTGGGTGTATGGCTCTGGGTGAGGCTTGTGCCGCCCGACGTCATCTCCGCCAATCACAAGCTCGACGAGGTCGGCAAGGCCAACGCGCGCAAGGCCCGCCTCTACGAGCGCGTGCCGCGTGGTCGAGACCACGGCGATGCGTGCGCCCGCCGCATGAAGTCGCTGCATGAGCAGACGTGCCCCGGGGGATGCCTTGATGGGGAGCTCCTGGTAGATGATGTCGCTTGGTCCACGACGGGCAAAGAACTCGGCGGCGCTTACGTCCATGCCGTGTGCGCGGAAGAGCACGGGGATGGACTCCAAGCCGTCGGTCCCGGACAGCGATGCCTTCTCGGCCTCCGTTGGCTCGATGCCATAGGAGGCGTAGGCCTTCTCGTCCAGCTCGATGCCAAAGCGCTCGGTGTCTGCGAGCGTGCCATCGAAGTCGAAAAGCGCCGCCTTCACGCATTCCGGCCGATGCGGCTTCCCCATGCTTCCTCCCGTATTCCTCGATTTCGCATGGGGTTCATTGTAGTGTGTAGGGAGGCCGTCCGAGGGGCTTGCGCCGCGAGGGGCGCAGTATGGTGCCATGGTTTTGTGACGTTGGGAGCGACATGGGCAAGGGCAAGAAGCACGGTGGCAAGGGAGCCGAGAAGGACGTCGTTTGCGGTTGCAAGCATGTGACCAGGGCGGATGTGGAGGCTGCGGTTGCTGCGGGCGCGACTGGCTTGGCTGACGTCAAGCGCATGACCGGTGCCGGGACCAAGTGCGGCAAGTGCAAGGGTCGCGTGAGGGCGTGCCTCGAGCAGGCGCTTGAGGAGCGGGCCGCAGCGGGAGCCGCCGCGCCGGAGCCCGAAGCGGCGCCGGAACCCGAAGCGGAGAACCCCCTGGTCATCCATGGGATTTACCGACACTTCAAAGGCGACTTCTACCTTGTCGAAGACGTGGCGCATGATTCCGAGAACGGCGAGGAGGTCGTGGTTTACCGCAAGCTCTATGGGGACGGCTCGCTTTGGGTCCGACCCAAGGCGATGTTCCTCTCGCCGGTTGATCGGGGGAAGTACCCTGATGTCACGCAGCGCTGGCGCTTTGAGCTGCAGCACGTGGAGAGCGTGGCTCGAAGGGCTTAGGGGGTAGGCGGCTGACACATGGAGAAGAGGTTCACATACCAAGATTATGCCAGCTTTGCCCACCTAGGCAGTTCGGAGCTTGCTCGCCAGTGCGTGGCAGAGGCGTTTCGGGCTACAGGCCCGGGCGACCAAGGCGTCAACACCACCGACTCAGCCGTGCGCATGCGCCACGTGCCCACCGGCATTACCGTGGTGAGCAGGGAGTCTCGTAGCCAGCTCCAGAACAGGGAGCGCTGCCTCGAGAAGATTCACGCCGAGCTGCTTCGGCGCTCTCGGCGGCCAAAGAAGCGTCATGCAACAAAGCCTACCAGGGCATCTGTGCGTCGACGCCTTGATGAAAAGGGCAGGCGCGGGGCGGTAAAGCGCCTTCGGCGACGTCCCGGCATGGACGAATAGGGCAAAGGTGGCAATGCGTGCTCGACCAATTCCGGGTGCTACGGGTTGGCGGCCCCGCTCCGATGCATAATTTTGCTTTATCGGACGGCTTTTGGCGCTCGGCTGCACAAAAGTGGTCTATCGGACAGTGCTTTTTACCAACTATTATCAATAATTTAACTAACTATGCAAAAATTTGTATATTATTTAAATAGTATGCATAATCTTGTAAATATAATTAAATAGTTGATATTACTCGCCAGAAAGGACTGTACGATAGCGCACTTTTATGCAGTGACTTCCGTTTCCCCGTCCGATAGAGCTTTTTTGTGCAGCGAAGACGGCAATTCTTGACCAGGAGAGGCTTCGATCAGGTTCGAAACGGGTTCTACAAGTCATACGGTGGCGAGCCACGGGCACGAACCTCTTGACCCGGACCCGGGCCCGGACCATGATCGCCGGATCCTTAGCCCTCCTCTTCCTCCGCGAGGAAGTCGAGCAGCCGAACAATGCGCAGATCGGGGACGATCCACAGCAGAAACGCGATGACCACCGCCACAAGGGCAACGTGGGACTTTGGTAGAACAAGGGCGAGTACCAGCGCAATTGCCTCAAGCCCAAGGGTGAGTCGCTCCTTGAGAAGGGAACGCTCCTCAACCATTGCGCGGCGCTCCATCTCTCGGTCATTTGCTGGGTTGGGAGGGCATGAACGGCTGAGATTGCGCCGAATGACGCGTTCAAGATTCATGTAGGCAACCGAGACCAGCATGTTCACTATTACGTAGCAGGTGGTGGGCAGCGCGGCGAACTCCGTCTTCTGCATCCAGTCGGTTGCCAGCGGAAAGAACGAGAGGACAAAGAGAAACGCGAGGTTCGACCAGAGCATGCGGCCAGTCACGCGGTTGACCAGCTTGAGCAGGTGATGGTGGTTGTTCCAGTACGTCCCCACGCCAACAAAGCTTACGGCATACGCCGCAATGCCTGGCAGCAGCCCCAGCAGGTCTGCAAGCTCGTCGCCATCGGGTGCGGTGATGCCCAACACCATGATTGTGATGATGATAGCAATCACGCCATCGCTGAACGCTTCCATCCGACCCTTGTCCATGCGACTCCCCTCGTTGCAAGCTGGTTGTGCCTAGGATAACGCGAGAAGGGCGCGCCTCTCGATGACGCCTTCGGCTCCTCCGGGTGCTACCCTAGAGGCCTATCCAGAGAGGGGATGCCATGACAGGAAACGAGAGCCACAGCGGGGTCGTCGATGCAATCCTCCAGCGCTACGAGGACCTTTCGGATGCCGAGAAGGCCGTTGCGGATTTCATCCTTACCCACAAGGGGACCGTCTCGTCCCTTTCGGCGGTGGAGATCGCCCGACTTTCCGGCATCTCTAACACAACCGTCTCGCGCTTCGTCCGCTCGCTTGGCTACGCGAGCTTCGCCGACATGCGCTATGCCCTTGCGCGCGAGGAAACCGCAAGCAAGGAGCGCTCGTTCGATGACTCGCGCGGCATTGGGCTCGCGGACGTCCAAGGCTCGCTCGATTACGTCCTGGAGACCAAGATCGAGGAGCTGAGAAGCACGTTTGCCTCCCTCAGCGAGGAAGGCGTCTCCAAGGCAGTGGGCGCCCTCTCTTCCGCACGCATCGCGATGTTTGTTGGCGTGGGCAGCTCCCTGCCCATCGCGCAGAGCGCTGCCATCAAGTTCTCGCAGGCCGGCGTCAACGCCATCTCTCCCTCCACGAGCGACGGTGCCATGATTACCGCCTCGCTCATGCAGCCGGAAGATTGCCTGGTAGTGATTTCCAACTCCGGCCGCTCGGATCGCTTGCGCAAAATCATGAACAACGCAATCGACCGCGGCGTCTCAACCATCGTGATCACGCGCAACGAGGAATCGCCCCTCGCCGACCGCGCGGACGTTGTCCTTAAGGTGGTCTCGCGCGACCACCTGCTCGTGAACGACTTCGACTTCTCCCACAACTCAATCAACTACGTGCTGGAATCGCTCCTGCTGCTCCTTTTCCACAGCTCGCGAGATGCCAACGAGTACAACCTCGAGCTCTTCAACCGCACCATTGCGAGCGAGAAGCAAGGCTAGCGAGAAGGGCGAAGTCTTTCCAAGCTCACCGCACACCAGTGGGCGGCACTACCCCACAGTGGGGAGTGCCGCCCATTTTGGCGCAAAGCAAGCCCGCAGAGAGCTACATAACGCGCTCACAGGCGTGCCTATACCACTGACGGAAAATCGTTTTCACAAAATTTGTCACATATGGCATGATTTTTTACGTAAAACGGCACGGATGCCGGAAGGGCTGACCGTACGACGGGTCGCGGGGGCGATCACCGAAGTGCTGCCAGCAATCACGCAGTTGGAGGGAGCAATCGGATGGGGATAGAACAGAAGCAGGTCACGCGCCGCGGTGCTGTTGCCCTCGCGCTGTCTGCCGGCCTTGGGCTGACGGGCGCACATGGCGTTGCTGATTCCTGGAGAGGAACCATCGACTCTGCGCTGGGTACGACAAGTACCGAGCAGACCGCAGACGATAAGTTCACGCCGAGCATCGCTTCGACGGACGACCTCGTAAAGGCCCACGAGGACCTTGGCCGTCGCGTTGGCCAGGAGGGCACCGTCCTTATGAAGAACGAGGGCCAGGCCCTGCCGCTTGCCAAGGGGGCCAAGGTCACGCTCCTGGGCATGGGCTCGATGTATCCCTTCCTGGGCGGCAAGATGGGCTCTTCGATCACCACGGAGGACGCCGTCGACCTTGTCTCGGCGCTTGAGCAGGGCGGCTTCGATATCAACCCAACCATGACCAGCATCTACGAGACCCTGGGCGCCGTTGAGGACACCACGGCGGTAAACCCCACGCCCTGGATGCAGTCGGTTGCCTACAAGTATCGTCCTGCCGGGTTCGCGACCCCGTACGTGCCCAACGAGCCCTCCTTTGACACCTATGTGAGCGAGGGCGGCGCGAGCGAGGACTTTGCCAGCAGCTTCGCCGAGTACGGTGACGCGGCAATCGTGGTGCTCTCCCGCCCCGGATCCGAGGGCAGCGACTACTACCCCGGCGCTGCCGGCATTGACGCCGAGACCTACGGAACTAAGAACCCGCTGGGCATCTGCACCAACGAGCGTGCGCTCATCCAGCTTGCCGAGGAGAACTTCGACAAGGTCATCGTGATGGTCAACAGCGGCTCGACCATGGAGCTTGGCGACCTCAAGGATGACCCCAAGATTGCGGCGATTCTTAACATCGGCTTCCCCGGCGCCTACGGCACGCTGGGAATCGCGGATATCCTCAACGGCACCGTGAGCCCCTCCGGCTGCCTGGCGGACACGTACGCGGTGGACACCGCCATGGCGCCCAGCTCCCAGAACTTCGGCTCGATCAAGATTGCCGATACGAGCATGGTCACCTGGCCAGATTCCCTCATGGGTGCCATGGGCACCGACATCGCGGGCGGTTTCCTCGGCGGAGAGAACAGCACCGCTTCGGCCTACTATGTCGTTGAGGCCGAGGGCATCTACACGGGCTACAAGTACTACGAGACCCGCTACTACGACTCCGTCACGGGTGCCGGCAATGCAACCGGCGCGGCAGGCGCCTCCAACGGCGCGTCGTCGTGGAACTACGACGACGAGGTCGTCTACCCGTTTGGCTACGGCCTCTCCTACACCACCTTCCAGCAGACGCTCGACGACGTTCAGGTGAACACAGACGAGAAGACCGTCACTGCCAAGGTCACCGTCACCAACACCGGCTCCGTTGCCGGCAAGCACGTGGCCCAGCTCTACGTCTCTGTCCCCTACACCGACTACGATAAGAAGGCTGGCGTCGAGAAGTCCGCCATCCAGCTGATTGGCGTTGCCAAGACCGACGAGCTCAAGCCTGGCGACGACCAGCAGCTCACCATCACTGCCGACCTCTACGACATGGCAAGCTGGGACTCCTCCGCCAAGGGCGGCAAGGGCGGCTGGATCCTCGATGGCGGCGACTACTGCTTCGTGCTTGCCGAGGATGCCCACGACGCCGTGAACAGCGTCCTGGCAGCGCAGGGCAACGGGGCCACGGGAGACGCCTCCCTGGTGAGCATCAAGCCCATCGGCTCCGAGGGCACGGTCGACGAGTCGACGCTCGCCAAGTCCAAGAACGGCACCGAGATTGCCAACCAGCTCGCAGATGCCGACGTGAACTACTACCAGCCCGGCTACGCAACACCCCTCTCGAGAAGCGACTGGAACGGCACCTTCCCGCGCACCTACGACGACCTCACCATTGGCGGAGACAAGCAGGAGGAATGGGTCAGGAACCTCTGCTGCGAGGAGTACCAGATCACGAAGAACGGCGAGGTCGCAGACGTCAACGGCGCACCCGCTGGCCTCACGCTCTCCAGCCTTGCGGGCGACGACAACATCGACGACGCCCAGTGGGACAAGCTCGTCGACGAGATTCCCGTTGACACGCTCTTCGCGAAGATCATCAAGGGCGGCAGCCAGTCGGACGTCATCCCCGAGATCGAGAACCCCGTGGTCTACCAGAACGACGGCCCCAACGGCTTTGGCACCACGCTCGCCGGCCGCGGCCTGCACACCGACGACGTCAACGCCAACTACGTGCTCAACACCATGGCTAACGAGACGACCATCGCTAGCACCTTCAGCGAGGACATCGCCAAGAGCTGGGGCGAGCTTCTCGGCAACGACGGCCTCTGGAGCGGCAACTACCTCCTGTGGGGCGCTGCGGCGAACCTGCACCGCTGCCCCTACAACGGCCGTAACTTCGAGTACTACTCCGAGGATCCGGTGCTCTCGAGCCTCATGTCCGCGCGTACGGTCGAGGGCGCGCTCGAGTACGGCATCATCATCGGCCCCAAGCACTTCGCCTTCAACGACCAGGAGACCAAGCGCGCCGGTGTTGCCCCGTACATGACCGAGCAGAAGGCCCGCGAGGGCGAGCTCCGCGCGTTCCGCGCCTCCTTCGAGGACGCTGGCGCCCTCGGCATCATGACCGCCTTCGGCAGGGTCGGCGCAACCCCCGTCAACGGCTCCTGGGGGCTTCTCCGCAACATCCTGCGAGGCGAGTGGGGATTCAAGGGCCTCATGTCGACCGACATGGTGAACAACCCCGGCTATTTCCGCCCGGAGACGTGCATCTACGGCGGCGTCACGATGATGGCCGACTTCTCGACCGACGAGACCCTCACCGATGTCCAGGAGAGCTGGCCGTACATGACCCACGACCTCATCGCCAGCGACGCGACGCTCGTCGAGTATGCCCGCCAGAACATGAAGTACCAGCTCTACGCATTTGCCCAGAGCGCTGCGCAGAACATCAAGACCGTGCGAGTGACGCCCTGGTGGGAGATGGCGCTCAACGGCGCCACGGTGGCCGGCTACGGACTTGCCGCAGTGTTTGGTGCGCTCTACGTCCGCGATGCCGTCAAGGGTGCGCATGACGCCACGGAAGCCAAGGAGGAGAACTAATGGGATCTGCCAAGAAGTCCATGGGGGCAGCTGGCGTCTTCAACGCCATTGTCTGCCTGCTGAGCATCGTGACGTTCGTGCTCTACGTGATGAACGCGACCCGCGCGTACTACGTCGACCTCAACCCGGTCATCGCCGCCCTGCTCGTTGTTGCCATTGCGGCGGAGGTCATCGTCCTTGCCCTTGGCCGTGGCAAGGAGGGCTATGCCCTGGCCATTGTCTCTGACGTGCTGCGCGTTGCCGTGCCCTGCTGCCTTGCGGTTGCCGGCGTGATGTTTATCTCCGCCCGCGTCGAGTCCCTGGCGCAGGTCCTTGGCTCGAACCTCGAGCTGGGCAACGTCGAGGCGCACGAGGCGGCCACCCAGGCCGTTGCGGTTATCGTCATCTCGCTGGTGACCTGGCTCTTTTCCGTGATTGCCGCCTTCCTGGGCCACGGCAAGAGCGCAAAGTAGCCAGACCTTGGCCGGCGGGCGCGCGTCGGCGAGAATGGGTAGTACTGGGCGGGCAGGGGATGCGTCCCGTGCCCGCCCTTCTTTGAAGTGGGGGATTGCATGCTGAAGCTACGGCGTTTTGCCTGTGAGGACCTTGAGACCGGTTGCGTGACGGACGAGGCGCGCCCTCGCTTCTCCTTTGCCTTCGAGAGCGACCGGCAGGGCGCAAGCCTGCGGGAGGTCGTGCTCGAGGTCAACGGCTGGACGTGGCGAGGTACGGACGAGGTGGCGGTGCGCTACGACGGCGCGCCCCTCTCGCCCTGTACCGTCTACCAGGCACGCGTTTGCGCGACCGATGACGCCGGGGAGTCCGCCGAGGGCACGCTGGAGTTTGAGACGGGGCTTCTCGGCGGCTCGTGGGAGGCGGAGTGGATCAGCGACGCCGCCTACCGCTTTGACGAGAAGGGCGTGGCGCCTGTGCCCATGGTCTTCAAGCATGCCTTCTCGCTTGGCGGTAAGGTGCGTCGAGCTCGCGTCTACGCCACGGCCCTGGGCATCTACGACATCTCGCTCAACGGCCAGCGGGTGGGGGAGCGCTACTTTGCGCCCGGCTTCACCTCGTATGGCTCGACGCTCCAGTACCAGACCTATGACGTAACGAAGCGGCTCGGCTCCTCGAACGAGCTGGTGGTCACCGTTGCCGGAGGCTGGGCGGTGGGGCCATTCTCCTACACGCGCAAGAACCGGGTCACCGCAGACAGGCAGGCCCTGCTCCTTGAGGTGCGCGTGGAGTATGCGGACGGCACAACGCAGGTCCTGGGTACCGGCGAGGACTGGCAGGTCACCGAGGATGGGCCATGCCGCATGGCCTGCTTCTACGACGGTGAGACGTACGACGCCCGTGTGAGCCTGGACAACGTCACCTGGCGCCCGGCCGCGCGTGAGGCCCTGCGCGTGAGCCCCGCGCTTGTCGCCGAGGACGGCGCCCCCGTGCGCGCCCATGAGGTCATGCGCCCCGTGAGCTGCACAAAGGTGGGCGACGAGCTGGTCTATGACTTTGGGCAGAACTTCGCCGGCGTGGTTGACCTGGTGGTTGACGGGCACGAGAGCCAGACAATCACGGTGCGCCATGCAGAGATCCTGAAGCCAGACGGCACGCTCAACACGGACTTCCTGCGCACGGCCAAGGCAACGCTCACCTATGTGTGCCGAGAAGGGCGCCAGGAGTTCTCGCCGCGCCTTACCTACATGGGATTTCGCTACGTTGCGGTGAGCGGGGTCGACGAGGGCGACATCAAGATTTGCGCCCACGCGCTCTACTCCGACCTGCGCACGACCGGCGAGTTTGGCTGCTCTGACGAGCGTCTCAACCGCCTGCAGCAAAACATCGTTTGGAGCTCGAAGTCTAACCTCATGGACATCCCCACCGACTGCCCGCAGCGAGACGAGCGCATGGGCTGGACGGGTGACATTGCCGTCTTTGCCCCAACGGCCTGCTACAACTTTGACATGGGTCGCTTCCTGCGCAAATGGCTGCGCGACCTGCGCTCCGAGCAGTACCGCACGGGCGGCATTCCCGTAACGGTGCCTGCGCAGGGCTTTGGCTTTCCCACCACCATCCCTCCCATGGCGGTGGACTTCTGGGGAGACGCCTGCGTCCTGGTGCCGTGGGCGCTCTACCAGGCCGAAGGTGACGTTGAGGTTCTCCGCGAGAACTTCGACACCATGAGGCGCTACGTTGACGCCTGTCGATTCTGGGCGCGCTTTGGCGTGGGCGACTACTGCTACATATGGCACACACCGGCGGTGCTCCACTTCGGCGACTGGGTTGCCCCCGACGTGCCCAAGATGGGCCAGTGGCAGGCTCGCAGCAAGTGGACGGCAACGGCAAGCCTTCAGCACACAAGCGCTCTCGTGGCCCGCATTGCAAAGATCCTTGACGAGAAGGACGCTGCCGAGAAGTACGGCCGCCTGAGCGCGCGCGTTGCCAGGGCGTACCGCAACGTCTTCACCGACGGTCACGGTAGGCTCAAGCAGGAGTTCCAGACTGCCTATGTCCTCCCCATCCAGTTTGGCATGCTCGAGGGAGACGAGCTTCGCGCGGCAGTGAAGCGTCTGTCTCAGCTGGTTGAGCAGGGCGGCTACCGCATTGGGACGGGTTTTCCTGGCACGCCGTACATTCTCTTTGCCCTGGCAGACAACGGTGAGAAGGACACTGCGTTCCAGATGCTCGAGTGCACGTCGTGTCCCTCGTGGCTCTACGAGGTGGTGCATGGCGCAACAACCATCTGGGAGCGTTGGGACGGCCTGGACGAGAACGGCAACTGCCCTATCGGCGACGACGGCACGGACATCATGATCTCGTACAACCACTACGCCAGTGGTGCGGTGGGAGACTTTCTCTACCGTCGCGTGGCGGGCCTAGAGCAGCTTGAGCCGGGATATCGCAGGTCACGCGTGCAGCCGCTTGTTGGGGGAGGGCTTTGCTCCGCTCACGGTGCGGTCGAGACGCCCTATGGGCGGCTTGCCAGTAGTTGGAAGCTTGATGGCTCGTCCTTCTCGCTTGAGGTCGAGGTGCCCCTGGGCACCACCTGCGAGGTCGTGCTACCCGACGGAAGCACGCGCGAGGTGGGGTGCGGTTCGTACGCGTTTTCATGCGAAGTGGAGGGTGCGCGATGAAGGGTCTTTCGTTTAACGAGGGATGGCAGTTCAGGCGGATTGCCCTTGACGGCGAGGAGGACGCGCCGTTCAAGGCGGTTAAGCTTCCCCACGACGCAATGATTGGCGAGACGCGCAGCCCGCAGGCGGTCTCGGCCCAGAACAGCGGCTGGTTCGAGGGACGCGACTACGAGTACGCCAAGACCTGGACCCCGCCAGAGGAGCTTGCTGGCAAGTCCCTCCTCCTCGAGTTCGAGGGCGTCTACCATCTGGCCCAGGTATGGATCGACGGCACGCTTGTTGCGGAGCGGCCGTACGGCTACACGAACTTCTACGTGGACCTTGCTGGGCTTGTGGAGCCCGGTAGGCCCTGCGAGCTGCGCGTTGTTGCCAGGAACTCCGACCAGCCCAACAGCCGCTGGTACTCTGGTGCCGGCATCTACCGTCCAGTCACGCTGTGGGTGGGCGAGCCGGTCCACCTGTTGCCAAACGGCATCGCCGTGCGGACACTCTCGCTGGACGGCGGCCGTGCCTGCGTTGAGGTCTCGCTCGAGGCGAGCGGCTCCGGGCTGGCAACGGTCAAGCTTCTCCCCGAGAGTTCGAAGGAACCTGTCGCCACGGGTAGTGTCGAGCTGGGCGAGGACGGAACCGGGGCGATGACGCTCGAGGTGCCGCAGCCCCGCACCTGGTCGCCGGACCATCCGGACCTCTATCGTTGCCGCGTTGACCTTGCGGCAGGGGGCAATGCCGTCGATCACGGCGAGACGTTCTTTGGCATCCGCACCCTTGCGTGGGGCGATGACGGGCTTCTCCTCAACGGTGACCGCATCGTGCTTCGGGGCGCCTGTATCCACCACGACAACGGCGTGCTGGGTGCCTGCGCCTTTGCCGATGCGGAGTGGCGCAAGGCCCTGCTCATGCGCGAGCAGGGCTACAACGCCGTGCGCTCTGCCCACAACCCCTGCTCGAAGGCGCTGCTCGACGCCTGCGACCACCTTGGCGTGCTGGTCATGGACGAGTACGTTGACCACTGGTACATCCACAAGACGCTCCACGACTACGTTGACTACTTCGACGCATGGTGGCGCCGCGACCTTGCCGACATGGCCGAGAAGGACCGCAACCACCCCAGCGTGGTGCTCTACTCGATTGGCAACGAGGTTGCCGAGACCGCTCAGGAGCGAGGCGTCCTTCTCACCCGCCAGATGGTCGAGCACCTGCATTCCCTTGATCCTACGCGACCCGTTACCTGCGGTGTCAACATCTTCTTTAACCTGCTGAGCTCGCTTGGGCTGGGGCAGTACTCAGACGAGAAGGCCCGCCGCGAGGCCGAGCAGGCCGCTCGCCAGGGCGCAACGCCGCACCGCGCGGTGGGAAGCGAGTTCTACAACAGGCTGGCCGGGCTTCTTGGTGCGGGATTCATGAAGAAGGGGGCCGCGCTGCCCGCATGCGACCGCGTCACGCGCGACGCCTTCGCGCAGATGGAAGTTGCGGGCTACAACTACGGCATCGACCGTTACAAGCACGACCTGCGGGCCTACCCGCACCGCCTGATCTTGGGCAGCGAGACCTTCTGCTCCGATGCACAGCGGTTCAGCGACCTTGCCAAGAAGGAGCCTCGGCTCATCGGCGACTTTGTGTGGTCTGGCATGGACTACTTGGGCGAGACGGGCGTGGGCGCCTGGGAGTATGCCGACTACGCGCCTCGCGAGGGCGGGTTTGGCTGGCTCACGGCTGGCTCCGGTCGCGTGGACCTTACGGGCAAGCCCCTGGGGGAGGCGCTCTACACGCGCGTCGCGCTTGCTGGGGAGGCAGGTCCCTACCTGGCCGTTTGTCCCGTGAACCATACGGGCGAGCCGCACACGCCAAGCGCCTGGAAGATGTCGAACGCCATTGCATCGTGGAGCTGGGACGGCTGCGAGGGGAGGGTTGCCAACGTCGAGGTCTACGCGCGAGCGCACGCGGTGGTGTTGCTTCTCAACGGCCGTGAGGTTGGCCGCAGGCTGTTTAGGGGCTCGTGCCTGGCGCGGATGTCGTGCCGCTACGAGCCTGGTTCGCTTGAGGCCGTTGCCCTCGGCGCAGATGGTCGTGAGCTGGGGCGTTGCGTGCTGAGAAGCGCGGACGGCCCGACGGAGCTTCGCGCCGAGGTGGAGTATGCCGGCGTGCCGGGCGGGTTCGTGCGGCGCGACGTCTGGCGCGAGGGCGAGCCGGTGGTAGAGACCCATGTCGGTGCCGAGGCGCCCGACGTTTCTCACGAGGGCGCGGTCGTCGGGGCCGGCCGGCTTGCGTTTGTCCGCGTGCGCTACACCGGTGCCAACGGCGAGACCCGGCCGCTCGCAAGGGGTGTGCTGAGGGCTTCGGTCGAGGGTGGGGACCTCCTCGGCTTTGGCTGCGCTTCGCCCTTCAACGAGGGGAGCTTCGTCACGGGCGAGACCCAGACCTACTTCGGCGAGGCTCTGGCCGTGGTGCGTCCGGCTGCAGGGTCCCGGTGCGTGCGTCTCTCCGTCACCGATGGCACGCTCTCGGCGACGGCGACTCTGACTGTCGCTTAGGAGACAAGCCCGTCTTGTTGTTGGGACCGCCTGGCCGCTTTCGAGCAGATGACGCGCATGGCGTGGCGACTCTGCCGAAGCCGAGCCGGCGACCCCTGCTTTTTGGTCGCGATTTCTCCCCGCGCAGGGGTCCTCGCAACCTCGGGACCTCAAATTACGTGCAGAAGTGAGGTTGTGTGTAAGTGGCCCCTCCGCCGGAGGGGCCACTTCGAAGTTGGCCTCTAGAATATTGCAATACAATAAAAACGTTACGCCTGTTGAACTCGGGTTAGGAGGGCACATGCCTCCCACGTCATGGCCACCGGGGCGTTATTGAACACGTGGCCGTGCCGTTTCGTGCCCCCAGAGCCCACACAACCTCACTTCTGCACGTACTTTTGCCGATCCTAATTGCCTGGACCCTTCCGTAGTACGAAAACCCCTCCGGCACGTGCGTGCCGGAGGGGCGGGGAAGGGAGGGACAGGTTGGTTTTCGTGGCCGATTGAGGTTTTTGCGGCGAGCGGTGCCTACTCGTGATTGGCCTCTGTAACTGCGCCTTCGTTGCGCTCCTTGAGGGCCGCCTGCTCTGCCGGGAGGTTCTTCTCAACCGTGAAGAACAGGAGCAGCACGCCGCAGATGGCAAACGCAACGGTCTCAACCCAGATGTAGCTGCCGGCGATTGCCGCCTGTGCCGCCACGGACTGTGCGGCAACGCCACGCGCAACGTCGGCGGCCTGGTCGTAGCCCACGCCACCAAGGATGCCCGAGAAGATCGCGTTGCAGATGGGCGTGGCGGCGACGGCGATGCAGCTGTAGATGGACATGGTGAGGCCGTCGGTGCGGATGTGGTTCTTGTACTCGATGTGGTCGATTACGTCGGCGAGCATGGCAAGAATCATGTAGCCAAGCGGCGCAGACCCAAGGCACTTGATCGCGACGCCCGCAGCAACAGGGACAATATTGCTCCCGCCAAGACCTGCAATGACACCGCCAATGACGCCCACTACCATGCCCACAATGCACACGCGCTGCTTGCCAAACTTGTTGCACAGCGGAATCACAAAGAGGATGGCTGCGGCCATGGGAAGGGCGCCCATGATGCTGAGGAGCGACTGAGACGCGCCCCACGCCTCTGCGGTGCCAAAGTAGCTGTTATCCAGAACCCACTTGCAGAAGTACACCATCGAGCCGTTCTTGAACGCTCCGCTGAACTGGTAGAGCAGGTACGCAACAATGATGACCCACCACATGGGCTCGTGCGTGACGGAGGAGAGCTGGCGCGAAAGCGACGGCGCCTCCTGCTTTTCGCCCTCGCTCTGCGAGGCGCTTACCTCCTCGGTGATGCGCTCGCGTGTGAAGCGAAACTGCAGGTAGACGGTGATAAGCGTAAAGAGGGCGATGGCGGACATCGCAAGGAGCCAGAGGTTCTGGTCCTCCTTCAGGAAGAACGAGACAAGGATGGGGAAGACCATGGTTCCGGCACCCATGACGCCAAAGCCGGCGATGTTGGTGAAGGATGCCATGGTGCCGCGCTTCTCGGTGTCACGCGTGGAAACGGCGACAAGGGCCGAGTTCGCGGTGTTGTAGATGGGGTAGGCCACCGAGTAGTAGAGGTTGAACGCAATGGCAATCCACACCATGCGCGCGGCGCCCTCAAACGGCACAAAGAACATGAGCACCGTGGACACCGCAAGCGTGAGGGCCGAAAGCAGAATCCAGGGGCGCGCCTTGCCGGCAAGGCAGTGGGTGCGCTCGATGAGCTGGCCAACCATGAGGTTGGCTATGACGATAAGAACGGTCGAGATAAGCTGCAGTGCCGTGAGGAACGAGAGGTCGAGCCGCAGGACATCGGTGAAGTAGTTCTGCAGCTGGCTTGTGAAGATGCCGCTGGCGAGAAGACCGCCGAACGGGCCGAGGAAGTAGCCAAAGATCACCTCGGGCGGTGTGACGCGGTCGCGCTTTGCAAGCGAGCTGGTAAATGGGCTAGACCAGAAGCCCTTGTCCTTCTCGTCCGTCGACGTGTTGTCTGTCATGTGCTCCCCCTGTCCTGCATTTTGGGCCGGTGGCCCGCAATGATGACGAATCCGACACAATCTCATTGTGGGATATGTTACCAAGAAATACGTAAGTTATGAAAACGATTTGCAGACGGTCGAGTTCGCCCGGTGACAGGCACCTAGAATCGGTCTGCGCGCGTGGAGGAACCGGTTAGAAAATTCTTACCTACGTTTAGCGAAATTATGTGACTAATTACCAAATCCGAGGTCAACCCTTATGGTTCAGCAGGTATTGTAGTGCGTGACACAAGGACGGCACGCACTTGAGCGTACGTGAAGGAGAGTCCATGGCACTTCGCCACCTTGCAATAGACATTGGTGCTTCCAGCGGTCGCGCCATCGTGGGCGAGCTTGACGAGACGGGCCGGCTGCGCCTTACCGAGGTCCATCGCTTCGAGAACGGCCTCGTCCAGCGCGGCGGGCATCTGTGCTGGGACATCGACGCCCTGTGGGAGAGCGTGCTCGACGGGCTTGCCGCTGCACACGAGCGGGGCCTCACGCCTGCCACGGTGGGCGTGGATACCTGGGGCGTGGACTTTGTCCTGCTCGACGGGAGCGACCGCCGCCTCGGCGAGGCCGTGGGCTATCGCGACGCGCGAACCCAGGGTGTGCGGGAGGAGCTAGAACGCACGGGCGTGCTGCCCTTCTCGGAGCACTACGCACGCACGGGCATCCAGTACCAGCCCTTCAACACGGCCTACCAGCTGTGGGCCCTCAAGCGCGAGCATCCCGAGCAGCTGGCGGCGGCGCGCACCTTCCTCATGGTGCCCGACTACCTCAACTTCCTGCTCTGCGGCGAGAAGGCCAACGAGTACACCAACGCGTCGACTACGGCGCTGGTGGGGGCCACGTCGCGCGATTGGGACCGCGAGCTCCTCGGGCGTCTCGACCTGCCGGCAGACATCTTCCTGCCCGTTTCCATGCCGGGCTGCGCGCTGGGCCACCTGCGTCCGGAGGTCGCGCGCCGCGTGGGCTTCGATGCGGAGGTGGTGCTTCCTGCCACGCACGACACGGGCTCGGCGTTCCTGGCTGTTCCCGCGCGAGACGATCGTGCCGCGTTTCTGAGCTCGGGTACCTGGAGCCTTCTTGGCACGGAGCTTGCGGCACCCGTGACCTCGCCCAGCAGCGCGGCGGCAAACTTTACGAACGAGGGCGGCTACCAGGCCCGCTATCGCTACCTCAAGAACATCATGGGCCTCTGGATGATCCAATGCGTGCGCAGGGAGTCCGCGCGGCCGGACGGTAGCCTTCCCACCTGGGGCGAGCTTGTCTCGGCGGCAAGCGACGCTCACGAGCAGGGCTTCCGTTCGACCGTGGACGCAGAGGACGAGCGCTTCCTCTCGCCAGACTCCATGGTGGGCGAGGTATGCGCTGCGTGCGCAGAGGCTGGCCAGCCGGTGCCCGGCACCACGGGCGAGGTTGCCTGCACGGTCTACGACTCTTTGGCCGCAGACTACGCGCGAACGGTGCGCCAGATGCAGGAGTTCACCGGCACCACGTTTACCAGCGTAAACGTTGTGGGCGGCGGCTCTGCCAACGCCTACCTCAATCAGGCCACGGCAAACGCCTGTGGCCTGCCTGTCTACGCCGGTCCCACCGAGGGCACCGCGCTCGGCAACCTCATTGTGCAGATGATCCACGCGGGCGAGCTGGCGGACCTCGTCTCTGCCCGCGCGGCGATTGCAAGAAGCTTTGACATCAAGGAGGTACTACCCCATGAGTGACGCAAGCACCACGTCCGTGCAGGCCACGGCCTACGAGTCTGCCCGCGCACGCTATGCCGCCTGCGGCATTGACACCGAGGCAGCGCTCGCGCGCCTGGCGGCCAAGCCCATCTCGATGCACTGCTGGCAGGGCGACGACGTCCAGGGCTTTGACCAGGGCGACAACCCCGCGTCGGGCGGCATCATGACAACGGGCAACTACCCCGGCCGCGCGCGCAACTTCGACGAGCTCACGGCCGACTTTGGCTACGCCGCGAGCCTCATCCCCGGCGCCAAGCGCGTGAACCTGCACGCCAGCTATGCGGTCTTCACGGACGAGAACCCCTGGCACGACCGTGACCAGCTCACCTACGAGGACTTTCGTCCCTGGGTGGAGTGGGCGCGCGAGAAGGGCCTTGGCATCGACTTCAACCCCACGTTCTTCTCGCACCCGCGCGTCAACCACGGCCTTACGGTGAGCTCGCCGGATGAGGAGACGCGCGAGTTCTGGATCCGCCACGGCATCTGCTGCCGCCAGATTGCCGAGAAGATCGGCGAGGAGCTTGATGACGAGGTCCTTCTCAACTTCTGGATTCCCGACGGCCTGAAGGACACCCCCACAGACCGCTATGGCCTGCGCAAGAACCTGGTCGACGCGCTTGACCGCATCTACGCCGAGCCCGCGCCGCACGTGGTGGACGCCTTCGAGCAGAAGGTCTTTGGCCTGGGCGTCGAGGGGTTTACCGTGGGTGACCAGGAGCTCTACGAGGGCTGGGCGGCGCGTCACGGCGGGAGCGCCTGCGTGCTTCTCGACACCGGGCACTTTAACCCCACCGAGAACGTGGCGGACAAGCTCTCGGCGCTGGCGCTGTTCTTCGATCGCCTGCCGCTTCACGTCACGCGGCCCATGCACTGGGACTCGGACCACGTGACACTCTTCAACGACGACCTGCGCGAGCTGGCCGGCGAGATTGTGCGCGTGCCGGGCGCCTGGGAGAAGTCGATGATTGGCATGGACTTCTTCGATGCTGCCATCAACCGCATTGGCGCATGGGCAACGGGCATGCGTTCCATGGAGAAGGCCCTGCTCTTCCAGCTGCTCCAGCCTAACGACGAGCTCAAGGAGCTGCAGAACACGTTCCAGGACTCGCGCAAGATGATCGTGCTCGAGCAGTTCAAGTGCATGCCGTTTGGTGACGTTTGGGACGAGTACTGCCGTCGCGAGGGCGTGCCTCTCGAGGGCGAGCTCTGGGACAAGATCAAGGCATACGAGGATGACGTTCTGAGCGCCCGCGTGTAGGCGTTGGCGAGAAGGGGAGAAAGACTCATGGCTATGGTGGACCTGGATTTTGTGAAGGGCTTTGTCCGCATGTGCAACGACGGCTGGCTGCAGGGCTGGCACGAGCGCAACGGCGGCAACCTCACGTATCGTCTGAGCGAGAAGGACGTGGAGGCCGCGCGTCCGTTCTTTGACGAGCCCCGCGAGTGGCACGAGCTTGGTGTTGCCCTTCCCAACCTGGCGGGGGAGTACTTTGTGGCAACGGGTTCGGGCAAGTACATGAGGAACGTGGCGCTTGACCCCGAGGCGAACATTGGCATCTGCGAGCTGGACGAGAAGGGCGAGCGCTGGCGCGTGGTGTGGGGTCTTCCCGGCGGTGGCGTGCCCACGAGCGAGTTCCCCACGCACCTCATGAACCACAGCGTGCGCAAGCGCGTGACTGGCGGCGCCAACCGTGTGATCTACCACTGCCACGCCACCAACGTGATTGCGCTCACCTACGTGCTGCCGCTCACCGACCGCGACTTCACGCGTCCGCTCTGGCAGAGCGCCACGGAGTGCCCGGTGGTCTTTCCCGAGGGTGTGGGCGTGGTGCCGTGGATGGTCCCAGGCGGCGTCGACATCGCGCGTGCCACGAGCGAGAAGATGGAGACGTACCAGGCGGCAATCTGGGCCATGCACGGGCTCTTTGTGAGCGGCCCCGACTTTGACACCGCGTTTGGGCTTGCCCACACCATCGAGAAGAGCGCCGACATCTACGTGCGCGTGCTTTCCTGCGGCGGCGTGCGCCAGACGATTACCGATGATGACCTGCGCGCCATCGCGCGCGACTTTGGCGTGACGCTCAACCCCGCGATGCTGTAGCGGGCGCGGTGGGCTGGGGGCTGCGGCGCCGGTGGCGTGGCCGGCGGTGGACCGCCACCCGCCACGCGAACCCCCGGACGGACCCGCCGCTCCCCTCCGACCCCAGCCGACCCTAGTCGGTGGGCAGCGAGATGACGATAAGTTGAGTGTCCCCTTCGGCGCTGGAGCTCACGGACCCTCGATGCGCGTCGACGACACGCCTGGCAAGGCGATCGAGCTCGCGGTGCGCTTCGCCCTTCTCATCTTCTTCCCGCTTGGCCTCATAACCTTGTACGGTTATCGTGACCATGCTCTCGCGGCGCCTCACTATAAATGAGATGTCGCGTCGCGAGGGGTCGCTAACCCGGCGCACCTGGCCAATCATAAGGTCGAGCACGCCGCCAACCAGCACGTATATCTCTGCCGGCCCCAGATTGGCCAGTGCCTCTCCATCCGCGATGGGCGAGAGGCTCATCCCATTTGACTCGCAGACAAGGCTCTTCTCGGTGAGCACGGTGTCCAGCGCCTCGTTGCCCGTGTGGATGATGGCATCGTAGTGGTTGACCTCGCTCACCATCTGCACGAGCAGTTCGTTTACCTGCGGATTGTCGAGCGCGCCCATCTGCCGCGCGGCCTCGGTGGTGCTGCGGACGATGTCGTGCATGCGCCTGTTGACCGCCTCGATGGAGAGCCTGCTCTCCTCGTACTGCCTGCTGCGCTCCTCAAGGATGTGACGGTCGACCGCCGCTTCGATCTCAAGGCGAGACCCAACCAGAGACCGGTACTCAAAGGCAAGGAGAAATGCGCAAAAGGCCAGGTGGACACAGCGCAACGCAAGAACGGTCGAAGTTGCAATCCCCTGGGACCCAAGCTGCTTGAGCAGGACGTCCAGCCCGATAACCGCAAGAATGCACATCCCAAAGGCGGGAAGCATGCGCCTGTCTGCCACAAGCTCGAGGCGACTCTTTCGCACTTTTCGAACAAACAGCAGGTAGAAACCAATGTATACGGCGAGAAGGACCAGATCGTCGGGCATGCCGGCAAGATAGGGGAGATGCGCATACCATGTCGTGCTCCGGAGGATCTGTTGCACCCCAGTGGCGAATCCCTGCGCCGTGTAGCCAGCAGACGAACAGAAGAACGCAGTCCAGATCGAGGTCGAGAACACCGCCCATACCGATGCGGCAGAGAGCAGCAAGAGGGCTCCAAAGGTTAGAAGGTAGTCGGCAGCGTCGACCTCTTCTCCCCAGAACGCAATGAGGTGCAGGGCGACGGGCGAGAGAAGCGCGACTACGAGAAGTACGCGGACGAGGAAGGGAGTCTTTCTCGTTGGTAGCGCGTCTGCCAAAAGAAAGATGGGAAACTCAATCTGCAGCATGAGCCACAGCGGCCCTATCACGCCCATCGCCCCGGCGGTTCCGCTCATACGGCTCCCCCTTGGGTGCCAAAGAACGTGTTGACCTTCTCGATTACAGACGCTCGCATGGTGCGGCCGATAGTCAAGGTGGTCCCGTCGAGAAGCGTGACCTCCGAAGACCTGTACCGCTTGATCTGAGCCATGTTGACGATGGTCCCCTTTGAGACGCGCACGAACTGTAGCGCGGGCAACCGCTCCTCCACCGATGCGAGCGTTCCCCGTTCACTCGTTGTCTGCCCGTTGGCGAGATGGAACAGCAGGTCATGGCCGCGCGAGTTGATGTAGGCAATCTCCGAGGCCCTCACCACGGTAATTCCGCCCTGGGTTTTTAGCACCAGGGAGTGCGAGTCGTTTCTCTCCATCACGCGAAGCGCCTTGTCCATGCGCATGCAGAACGCCCCATAGCTCACGGGCTTCACCATGAAGTCCAGCGCGTCAACCTCGTACCCACGAACCGCAAACTGGGCAAGATTAGTTACAAAGATGATGGGCGTGGTGGCGTCGAAGGTCCGCAGGAGGGTCGCGGCCTCCATGCCGTCAAGTCCGGGCATCTCGATGTCCATGAGGATGAGGTCGGCCTTCTCGGAAAGCTCCGTCAGCGAGCGGGCAGAATCCTGCCAGGTTACGTTTAGCTCCACGTCATGCTCGCGCGAGTAGCGCCTCACATGGGCGAGAAGCGACTGCGCGGCTGCCGGCGAGTCTTCAAGAAGTAGCACCTGATACACCCAAGCTCCCTTCATGCGCGACAAAACCGATGGTACACGAGTAAAAACTGCGCCGTCCGCCCTTCTCGACAAGCGGCCGCTGGCAACAAACGCCGTGTCGTTCGAAGCCAAAAGGCTACTGGTCGCGCCGCCGTGGGCGCGCGCTGCCGGATGTGGGCGAGGATGAGCCTCGGAAGGTTGCGGGGTGGGACCCGCACGCACACGAGGAGGGAATATGGCATCAACTACCAGGAGGAACTTCATCCTTTCGTCTGCCCTGGCTGCGGCTTCGGCAACGGTGCTCGCTGCATGCGGGGCCTCGGGCGAGAAGGCCAGCGGCAAGCTGCCGGCGGCCGACTCGTACCCCATCGATCCGGACGCTTCTGGCACAAAGGCAAAGTGGAGCGAGGAAGAGAAGGATGGCTACAACCTGATTACTCAGGATGCGGGAGCAACCCTCTCGTACAGCCCGGAGTCTGGCCTGGGCATCATTCAGGTCGACGGCTATGCGTTCAAGGACCTCAACGGCAACGGCAAGCTGGACCTCTTCGAGGACTGGCGCCAGAGTCCCCAGGATCGTGCCGCGGCATGGGCCCAGGAGCTCTCGATCGATGACGAGCTGCCCCTCATGCTGCACTCCTCCCTCATGGCAGAGGAGGCCAAGGACCTCTCCGCCGGTGGCGAGATGGCCGCGAGCAATCAGTTTGACCTGGGCATTCGCACGGCACTGAGCTTTGCCACGCAGGGTGATGGCAAGTCGCAGTCAGACTGGAACAACGCCTGCCAGGCATACTGCGAGGCCAAGCCCAACAGCATTCCGTTCAACCTCTCGACAAACCCGCGTGACTTTGGCAAGTTCCCCACGAACCTCTCCCTTGCGGCGAGCTTTGATCCCGAGCTTGCCAAGTCGGTTGCTGACGAGATTTCTAAGTGCTATCGCGCGGTGGGCGTTACGTGCCTGCTTGGGCCCCAGATCGACATGTGCGGCGAGCCCAGGTGGAGCCGTATTACCGGCGCCTTTGGTGAGGACCCCGCGCTTTCGCGCGACCTTACCCGTGCCACCATCGACGGCTATCAGTCCACCTATGTCGATGGCAAGGACACTGGCTGGGGAGCTGGTTCTGTTGGCACCCAGATGAAGCACTTCCCAGGTGACGGTGCTGGCGAGTCTGGCCGCGAAGCGCACAACGACTTTGGCAAGTTCAACGTCTATCCTGGCGACAACTTCAAGGCTTCGCTCGTAAACTTCCTTGACGGCGGCCTTAATCTGGACGATTCCACGAGCCAGGCCTCTGGCGTCATGACCTCGTATTCCATTGCGTACTCGAAGGACGAGGAGTACGGCGAGCTGGTTGGCTCGGCCTACTCCAAGTTCAAGACCGGAATCCTGCGCGACCAGTGTGGCTACGACGGTCTCATCTGCTCCGACTGGGGAGTGACCGACGATCCCGGCGGCTTTGTCTCCACCCCGTGGGGCGTGACCGGACTCACGAAGCCCGAGCGCTTCAAGAAGATCCTCGATTGCGGCATCGACCAGATTGGCGGCGGTTTTGACCTCGAGTCGCTCAAGGCAGCCTACGACATGCTCGTGAGCGACCTTGGACAGGACGGCGCAGACGAGCGCATCCGCGAGTCCGTGCGGCGCATCCTTGTTACCTACTTCGAGCCCGGTTTGGTCGAGAACCCCTACACCGACTCGAAGGCGGCCGTTAGCCTGCTCGAGGGCGACGAGCTTGCCACGACCGCGCGCGACGCTGCCGACAAGTGCATTGTCCTTCTCAAGAACGAGGGAGGCGTGATCTGCGAGCGCTCGCAGAAGCCCAAGGTCTACGTCCCTGTTAAGTACACGCCTGCCCAGGCCGCGGGCGCCACGGGCAACATGGCGACGGCTGCTACGATGAAGCTTCCAATCGATGCAAACAAGGTTGCGGACTGCCTTGACATCGTGAGCGACACCATTGGCGACCCCACGGGTCCTGCAGACGAGAACGGCAAGGCCACGTACCAAGAGTCCGACCTCACGCGTCTGACTGCCGACCAGGTTGCCGACTGCGATTTTGCAATCGTCTTTGTCGACTCGCCTGCCACGGGCGACGGGGCTGTCCCCAACAGCGACGGTACCTTCACCTACGTGCCCAAGACGCTTCAGTACCGCACCTATACGGCAGACGGCGCAAATGTGCGCAAGACCTCGATTGCCGGTGACAAGCTTGCCGACGGCAGCCAGGAGAACCGCACGTACTTTGGTCAGTCCGCGACGGCCCAGAACGAGAGTGACTTGGACTCCATTCTCAACACGGTTGAGCTCATGGCGGGAAAGCCCGTGGTGGTTGTGATCAACGCCAGCACGCCCATGATCTTCTCCGAGTTCGAGGACAAGGTTCAGGGCATCGTCATGCACTTTGGCGCAGCAGACCTCCCGCTCGCAGACATTCTTGGCGGCAAGGTTGAGCCGAGCGGCCTTCTGCCCCTGCAGCAGCCCGCGGATATGGATACCGTCGAGGCAAACGACGAGGACGTGCCCCGTGACCTGGTGTGCCATGTCGACTCGGCAGGAAACGCCTACGACTTTGGGTTTGGTCTCAACTGGAAGGGCGTCATCGACGACGACCGCGTGAGCACCTACGCAAAGGTTGCCCCGCTCACCGAGCCCCAGACGGTCTCGATTCAGCTGTAGCAGCGAGAGCGTTCACCCCGACGCGGCGCCCCATCGTCTTTGGTGGGGCGCCGCGTTCGTGCCCGGAATCGCCTCCAGCGCCGCGCCTGTGCTTTCGCCCCGCGCCGCCGTCGTGGCTACTTCTTCTCGCTCGAGCGACGAACCATGTCCTGCAGCTCGCTCGCGGCGGTGTTGGCCTTGTCACGCCACTCGGCGACCTTGGACTTCTTGTGCGCGTTCTCGTACTGGGTGGCAATGAGCAGCGCCAGCCGCATGCGCTGCTGCGGGCTCTTGGCCTCCTTGAACTGCTGTTCCATCTCGGTGATGTGGCTTGAGTCGTTCTCGGCGAAAATCTCCCACATGAGTCGGGATTCCTTGGCCACGCCCTTGTCGGCCGTCTTCTCTATCTCGTCGAGCAGTGGCTTGGCGTCCTTGTAGCGCTCGTGCTCCATGTAGAAGCGGTAGGCCTTCACCACGACCTCGCTGCGCTGGTTCTTGGACGAGCGCATGGTGAGAAGAACGTCGAACTGCCGAGAAGCGCCCTCGACGTCGTCCTTCACAAGGTAGGCGTTGAGCTTCATGTACTCCCTGTTGAACGGCGGGTAGAGCCACTTGGAGCTCGGCTTGTCGAGAAGCTCGAGCGCCTCGTCGCAGCGGCCGTCACGAAGGAGCAGCGCAAACTTGTTGAGGCGCGTGCTGCGCATGAGCTGCTCGACGATGAAGTACGCCGCCGCGGCGGCGATAAGCGCGATGGTTACGGGGTTGAACTGCATGGGGCCTCCGCCTGACGTGTGGTCATTGCAGGCAACAGTGTAGTCCCGGATGAGACAAAGGGACTGTCCCTTTGTCTCACGAGGCGAGACAATGAGACAAAGGGACAGTCCCTTTGTCTCATTGTTTGACGAGAGGAGGCGCCATGCCAAAGGTGACGCTCAAGGACATTGCGCGTGAGGTGGGACTCTCACCCACCTCGGTCTCTCTCGTCCTCAACAACCGACCGTGCCGCGTGAGCGAGGAGAACCGCCGCCGCATCAAGGAGGTCGCGCGGCGCAAGCACTACATCCCCAACCAGATTGCCCGCAGCCTCGTGATGCAGCAGTCTCACTCGTTTGGGCTGGTCGTGCCCAACATCCAGAGCCGCTACTTCGCTTCGCTTGCCAACAACCTCGAGATTCTCTGCCGCGAGAAGGGCTACCTGCTGCTCATCACCAACTCGGTCGGATCCTCCGAGAGCGACACCGAGCTGGTGCGGCTGCTGGTGAACCGCGGTGTCGACGGGATCTTCCTCGTGGTCTCGGACGAGTTCACGACCGACCGAGAGCTCATCGACGACCTTACGCAGCTGCCCGTGCCGCTCGTGATGGTCGACCGCTTTCTTGACGGCGTGAGCCGTGACCGCGTGCGCTACGACAACGAGCTTGGCGGATACCTCGCGACGGACCACCTGCTGGGCCATGGCCACCGGCGCGTGGCGTGCATCATCAACCCCGAATCAAACACCGGCCGTCTGCGCCTCGCGGGGTACCGACGCGCCCTGGACGAGCATGGCATCCCGTTTGATCCCGGGCTGGTTTTCGAGAGCGACTACTACATTCCCGACGCCTGGCAGGCGGCCGAGGGGCTTCTCGCCACGGATGCCACGGCAGCGTTTGCGAGCAGCGACAACATTGCGTTGGGGCTGCTTAAGCGCGTGTACGAGCACGGCATGCGCGTGCCGGACGACCTTTCGGTGGTGAGCTACGACAACAGCGCGGCAGACTCGCTCTTCGAGCCGGCTCTGACGTCGATCGAGCAGAACGTGCCGGCCATCGCGGGCGTGGCGGTGGAGATGATGCTCGCGCGCGTGGGGGAGCACGCCGACGACGCGGAGTACGCGCCGCCGGTGGAGCGCATGCTCACGCCGCGGCTGGTCGAGAAGGACAGCGTGCGAGCGTTGTAGGGGCGTCGCGCGGCGCGTGGTGTGGTCCGTTGGCACGAATTGACGGTTGGGCTACCGTATTTCTCGATACCCCCAAGTATCCAGCGGTTCGACATTTGATAAACCGCAGGTCAGCGAATTGGTCTCTCTGCGGTGACGTATAAGGGACTTAACCAAAACTGCTGCCAACCGGAAGTCGTGTGGCGTGGGACCTGGCACGGATCTGAGACCATGACGTTGCCGCGCCCTTCTCGGTAGAGTTTAGCTCCATTTCTTAAAACGGTTTCGAGCCAACTGCGGAAACGTGAGGTGCTTTTAAGAAATGGAGCTAAACTCCGCGATGAGCATGGTGGATGTGGCGCGGGCGGCAGACAGGTCCGCCTGCGCAGTGAACCGCGTCGCGCCGGAGCGTGCGTTATCGCGGCGATTCCGTACGAAAAGGTTTCTCGGGCGTCGCATTTGCGCCGGAGGGGAAGTTCTCGCAGCGGCTTCGTACAAAACCACGCTTTTGGCGCCAATTGTGCAGAACTTGCGGCGCTGTCGAGAATCCTCGTCCTTTCTCGTGTTGATAAAACGTTTTACCTACTACACTCAAACCGTAAGCAATACGAAACAAGTAGGCGAGCGGTGCCAAACGCCCGCTCGAGTGGCGGTGTCAAGTGCCCGTCAGTGAGAGGAGAGAGAATGGCTCAGCCTGTGTTGGGAACTCCCTGGAAGAAGCTCAACGGCCCGGTGAGCGAGGACGAGATCGCGTGGGTCGACAAGTACTGGCGCGCCGCCAACTACCTGTCCGTTGGCCAGATCTATCTGCGCTCCAACCCCCTCATGCGCGCGGACTTCAAGAACCAGGACGGCCCCGACGGCTTTACCCGTGAGGACGTCAAGCACCGCCTCGTTGGTCACTGGGGCACCACGCCCGGCCTTAACTTCCTCTTTGGCCACGTGAACCGCCTCATCCGCGACCACCAGCAGAACGCCATCTTCCTCATGGGCCCCGGCCACGGCGGACCTGCCGGCACCGCGCAGTCCCTGCTCGACGGCACCTACCGCGAGATCCGTCCCGACATCACCGATGACGAGGCCGGCCTCCAGAAGTTCTTCCGCCAGTTCTCTTACCCCGGCGGCATCCCCAGCCACTACGCGCCCGAGACCCCTGGCTCCATCCACGAGGGCGGCGAGCTTGGCTACGTGCTCTCCCACGCCTACGGCGCCGTTCTCGACAACCCCAGCATGCTCGCGGTTGCCGTGGTGGGCGACGGCGAGGCTGAGACCGGCCCGCTTGCCACCAGCTGGCAGACGAACAAGTTCATGGACCCGCTCACGGACGGCATCGTCCTGCCGATCCTGCACCTCAACGGCTACAAGATCGCCAACCCCACCATCCTTGCCCGCATCTCCGACG
This sequence comes from Tractidigestivibacter scatoligenes, assembly GCF_001494635.1. GTDB lineage: Bacteria > Actinomycetota > Coriobacteriia > Coriobacteriales > Atopobiaceae > Tractidigestivibacter > Tractidigestivibacter scatoligenes. Next base: position 213,985 of record NZ_LOJF01000010.1, read on the forward strand.
GCGAGCGCGACGAGTTCTTCCGCGGCATGGGCTACCACCCCTACAACTTCGTTGCCGGCTTTGACGAGGAGGACCACGCCTCCATCCACCGTCGCTTTGCCACGCTCCTCGAGGCAGTCTTCGACGAGATCTGCGACATCAAGCGCCGTGCGGCCGCCGGCGAGGCGTCCCGCCCGTTCTACCCCATGATCATCTTCCGCACCCCCAAGGGCTGGACCTGCCCCAAGGAGATCGACGGCAAGAAGACCGAGGGTTCCTGGCGTGCGCACCAGGTGCCCCTGGCGTCCGCCCGCGACACCGAGGCCCACTTCGAGGTCCTCAAGGGCTGGCTCGAGTCATACGAGCCCGAGGGCCTCTTTGACGAGAAGGGCGCCATCCGTCCCGAGGTCACCGAGTTCATGCCCCAGGGCGAGCTGCGCCTGGGCGCCAACCCCAACACCAACGGCGGCAAGCTCCTCGAGGACCTCAAGCTCCCCGAGACGTCCAAGTACGAGATCGACGTCAAGAACGGTGGTCACGGCTTTGGTGCCACCGAGGCCACGCGCGTGCTGGGCGAGTACACGGCCGAGCTCATCAACAACAACCGCGACAAGTTCCGCATCTTTGGCCCCGACGAGACGGCTTCCAACCGTCTGCAGCCCAGCTACCAGGTGACGGACAAGCAGTGGTTCAACGGCGACCTCAACGACGACCCCGCAAACGACGAGCACCTCTCGCCCGTGGGCAACGTCATCGAGCAGCTGTCCGAGCACCAGTGCGAGGGCCTTCTCGAGGGCTACATCCTCACCGGTCGCCACGGCCTGTGGTCCAGCTACGAGTCGTTCGTGCACATCGTCGACTCGATGGTCAACCAGCACTGCAAGTGGCTTGAGGCCACCGTGCGCGAGATCCCTTGGCGCAAGCCCATCTCCGGCCTCAACATGCTGCTCTCCAGCCACGTCTGGCGCCAGGACCACAATGGCTTCTCGCACCAGGACCCCGGCTTTGTCGACGTGCTTCTCAACAAGACGTTCAACAACGACCACGTGGTGAACATCTACTACCCCGCCGACGCCAACCTGCTGCTGGCTGTGGCCGAGCGCTGCTACACGTCCACCAACTGCGTGAACGCGGTCTTCGCCGGCAAGCAGCCCGCCCCAACGTGGGTCACGCTTGACGAGGCCCGCGAGGAGCTTTCGGCCGGCGCCGCCGAGTGGAAGTGGGCGTCCAACACCGCCGACGGTGAGGAGCCCGACATCGTCCTCGGCTGCTGCGGCGACGTTCCCACGCAGGAGACCATGGCCGCCCTCGAGCTTCTCGACAAGCTGGGCGTGAAGTGCCGCCTGGTCAACGTGGTTGAGCTGCTCAAGATTCAGAACGCCTCCGAGAACGACGAGGCCCTCTCTGACGAGCAGTTCACGGCGCTCTTCACGGCCGACAAGCCCGTGCTCTTTGCCTTCCACGCCTATCCTGGCACGGTCCACCGCCTCATCTGGGACCGCCCGAACCACGACAACTTCCACGTCCACGGCTACGAGGAGCAGGGCTCCACGACCACGCCGTACGACATGTTGCGCCTGAACCACATGGACCGCTGGGCGCTTGCCGCCGACGCGCTGCGCATTCTGGACGCCGAGAAGTGGGCCGACCAGATTGCCGAGTGGGAGCAGTTCCGCCAGGACGCCTTCCAGTTTGCCGTCGACAACGGCTACGACCACCCCGCCTTCACCGACTGGGTGTGGCACGACGCCAAGGACACCGCCGCGGCAATCAGCGCCACTAAGGCGACCGGCGGCGACAACGAGTAGCCGGTAGGGGTTTCTGCGGTACCTTGGGCGGCCTCGCACCCGTTTGGGTTGCGAGGCCGCCCTTTCTGTGTGCGGGCAGCTCACGCCAAAGTGTTACAGAGCCACGTTGTTACCGGCCCGTGGAGCTGTGCCTGCGTTTCCGCAGGATTGTGCCGAGAAGTTCGACGAGCCGTCAAGAACGCGAGGGGCAGCAGGCAGTTTGCCGCTCGCAAGTGCTGCGTGCCGCACGCTTCGAGTCATCCAATGCTGGCGGAAGATCGCGTGTAGTTATCCAAGATTGCTCCCGTCTCAACTGGGATTATCTCGTCATTGCCGTATCCTTCTTGCATGACCGCGTGAAAGGAACCCTGCATGGCACGAAAGCTGACCGACGTCGAACGTATGAACCTTGATTACTTAAGGGAAGCCCTCTGCCAGGTTCTCGAGCCATCGCAGAAGAACAAGGCCGCGTCCGTAGCGAGCGCTCTCGTACGCGTGCGAGGCGACGTGGTGACCGACGAGGACGTCTCGAGGATTGTGGGGAAGTACGGCAAGAACGCCCAGGTGGCGCTCGTCGCTGCCATTCACTCCGAGGCGCTCGATCCCGTGGGGGGACAGGAGGGCGTCTACACGCTTCGCGTTCCGGCGCAGGTAGATGGCGCCGTTGACGTTGTCGAGGAGGCCGGGGTCGCGGATGCCGAGAAGCCCGAGGATGCCGGCCAGGAGGGCGCAGCCGAGGCCGAGGCGGATTCCGAGCATGCTGCGGATGCCGCTCCTGAGGCCGAGCCGGGATTCGCTGCCGAGGTTGCGGACGTCGACGCCGCGCCGGTGCTCGAGAGGAGAAAGCCGCGCCGCCATAGGAGGAAGCCGGCACCCGCAAAGGAGAGCGAGGAGCCTGCTGAGACGGGCGTCTCGTCTGAGGGATTGGCCGCGGCCGGGCAGGCTGTGGAGGACTCCGCCGAGTCGGCGGGCGCACACGACCGTGAGGTAGAGGCCTCGGCTGCGTCGGCGCCTGCGGACGCGATGACGCCTGACCCCGCGACGGCGCCTGAGCCCGCGGCGACGCCCGAGGTCGCGGCAGTGCCCGAGGTCGCGGCGGCTCCGGCCGAGAAGCCCGGGCGCTCCTCAGCCCCGCGCACCCAGCGCGGGCGTCTGCGTCGGGTGGGGAAGGGCAGCCCCTCTCATCCCACGCAGCTCTCCGAGGTTCCCTACGTTCGCCGCGGCGGCCCTGCCGAGACCGAGGTCCGTGCCAAGATCCTCGAGCTTGACCAGCGCTTCTGGATGAACGGCTGGCTGCTCAGCCACCCAGGCGCGTACACGCTCTTCGAGCGCCAGCTCACGGCTATCAACGACGCCCTGGTAAACGGCGCGCTGCCCGGCGACATCACGCGTCGCCAGCTTGCCTACCAGATGGGCGGGGACGAGAAGTTCTTCGAGTACGGTTCCGACGGCCACAAGCTGCTGCGCGCGATGGGCATGGAGGACGTTATCCGCCATCGGCCCATGCCCAAGCCTGACCTTCTCTACCACGCGCCGCGTCGCAGGAAGCACATGCGCGTGCTGGTGACCGAGAACCTTGATCCCTGGCTCGACGTGCACGACCTCATGTACGAGGAGGGCCGCACCACCATTCTGGGCGAGCGCATCCATGCGGTGGTGCTGGGTGGCGGCACGCCCATCCTCGAGCACAACCGGCTGGCGCTACTGCTTGACACCCTTGGCGCGGATTCTGTCGAGGTGCTCTACTGGGGCGACATTGACCGTGCGGGCATCGACATCATGGTGCGCCTGCGCGACGTCCTGGGCGCGCACTACCCGTTTGCGCCCTTTGCCCCCGCCTACCAGCTCATGATTGACAAGGCGATGGAGCGCTACCCGGATCCCGCCGACAACGAGCAGACCTGTCAGGTGAACCTTGGCATGCCGGACATGTCGCTCATGTGCGAGGGCCTCACCGACGAGGCGGCCGCCTACGCGCGCAGCGTGGTCGAGGGTTGCCGGCTCATCCCTCAGGAGATTCTCACCCGACGCGACCTATGAGACAAAGGGAGTTTCCCTTTGTCTCATACCGGAATCGCGTGGGATTACCCCGCACTCAACAGACGAGGAGAACGCCATGGCTAAGCTGCTCTTCATCGAGTACCCCAAGTGCTCCACCTGCAAGCGCGCCAAGAAGTGGCTGGACGAGCATGGCGTTTCCTACGTGGACCGACACATCGTGGAGGAGAACCCCACGGCGGCAGAGCTTGCGGAGTGGCAGGCTCGCTCCGGGCTTCCCGTGCGGCGCTTCTTCAACACCAGCGGCCAGCTCTACCGGCAGCTGGGTGTGAAGGCGCAGCTGGACGCGGGGATGAGCGACGCGGAGGCCTTCGACCTTCTCGCCACCAATGGCATGCTGGTCAAGCGGCCGCTGGTCGTAGGGGCGGACTTCGTGCTTGTCGGCTTCAAGGAGCCCGAGTGGTCGGAGCGCCTCCTCTAGGCGGGATTATTCTCCCCGGTAAATCAATCCCGTTGCCAGGTAAATCAATCCCGTTGCCAGGGAATGGGATCCCGTTACCCGGCAACTAAATCCCGTCACCCCTGGCGGAGGATCTTCTCGAGCGGACGCCCCTTGGCCAGCTCGTCCACCAGCTTGTCCAGCACGCGCACCCGGTGCATGGTGGGGTCCTCCACTGCTGCCACGTCAATGCCACAGACCTTGCCGCTCACCAGCGCGGCCGCAGGATTGTACGCCGGCGCGTTATCAAGCCAGTCGGCAAAGCTCACCGCCTCCAGGCGCTCGTCGCAAAGCTCCTCCGGAGCGTAGCCGAGAAACCACTGGACAACGGACGCCAGCTCCTCTCGGCTCCGACCCTTGCGCTCTACCTTGGCGGCGAGAAGGTCAACATAGCGCTTGGCCGGCCCGTCCACCTGCGCGCAGACGAGAGTGACGTCCACGCTCTCACCTGGTCCCTTGCCGATGGCAGCGCGGATGTCCTTTCGGATGCCCACCACGTAGTCACGCCCGCCGTCATCGCGCTTGAATGCAACCACACTGCCGTCGTAGGGCACGCCATCAAAGGTTGCATGCACCTTGATGCGCCCGGCGCCAAAGACCCGCGGCAAGTCAAGCGGTACCTGCACAAATGCACCGTCAATGCCATCAACCTTCTCGATGGGCGCGCTAAAGCTGTAGGTCTTCACGTCTATTCCTCTCGCCGGCCTGCGAGAAGTATACGCACGGAGCGGCTCCTGCGGTCCATTGACGGTGCCCGTGGCTCCGTACGGCGACCATGTTTCGTAGCGGTAGTCCGCTGGGTCAAGTGTGTTGCTATGCGTTGCACGCAGTTATCCGATAAGACCCGACGTGATATATCCAACGCATCGACGAGAAGGGAGCAATCATGGCGTTCCAGCTGCCGGTCTATCACCACCCCGATTTCTCTGCGCTCGGTTTGGATGATGCTCCCAACGTGAGGTGGGGGACCGTTGAGCAGAACGGCGTGATACCTGAGGGCTTCCACAGCACGTCGATGTACCCGGAATATTTCAAGATTGATGGCAATTGGAAGCTGGCGGCCTCTTCTCGCATGGATGCCTGCATCGTCCTAAGAGACGACGGCACCCTCCACGTGGTCACCGGCCGCCACCTCAAGCAGGGAGATCTTGTCGCGCTGGGACGAAGCGAGGACGGCTCTGAGGGAATCTACGTCCACACGGACGGCTTCGAAGATCCCACAGCATCCAATGGCGAGAAGTTCTCCTTCCGCCAGGGCCGCAGTCGTGAGACCGCGTACACGCGAGACTACGATGACCTTATCGAGCTGCTGCAATACGAGCGCGACCACGGGTTTATCGAGTGGGTGATGGGTCCGGCGTTTGCGTTTGACGCGGATTCTCGCCACGCCATGCAGCGGCTGGTGGAGGAAGGCTACGCCCACGCGCTCTCCGGCGGAAACGCGCTTGCCACGCACGACCTCGAGGGCGCCATGTTCCACACGGCGCTTGGCCAGGACATTCGAACGCAGCAGAGCATGCCCAACGGCCACTACAACCATCTGGACACCATCAACCGCGTGCGGCGGTCCGGCTCGATTGCGCAATTTGTTGATGACTATGACCTGCACGACGGCATCATGTACGCGTGCGTGAAGAAGAGCATCCCCTTCCTGCTGGCGGGGTCGATTCGCGACGACGGCCCGCTGCCCGAGACCATCGCGGACGTGTACGAGTCCCAGCACCAGATTCGCGTTCTCGCGCGTAAGGCCACGACGGTCATCTGCATGGCCACGATGCTGCACACAATTGCGACCGGCAATATCACGCCTAGCTATCACGTCGACGAGGACGGCACCGTGCGGCCGGTCTACATCTATGCTGTCGATGCCTCGGAGTTTGTCGTCAACAAGCTGCACGACCGCGGAAGCCTCTCGGCCAAGACGATTGTCACTAACGTGCAGGACTTCATCTTCATTGTGGCCAAGGGCCTTGGGGTGCTTTAGGGTGGGCCGGGGGATGCCGCGGCTCTAGGGCCGTCGGGCTCTGGGGCCGTTGGGTTCTGGGCCTGCCGGGCTTGAAAGCCGCCGGACTGCCGCCGCTCTAGAGCACAAATTCAATGGCATTGCCCTCGATTGCCTGGCAAGGCTTCGAGTTCTCCTGCGCCATGAATTGACGCATATACTCGATGCCAGGCTTCCAGTCGAGCAGCGCCCAAATCAGGAGCTGCCGCTTCGCGCAGACGGTGGGGGAGTCGAAAGCCTCCCAACACGTGGAGAAGTCTCGGTCCGAGAAACGCTCAGCGGCACTAATGACCTGTTGCATAAGGGTGTCGAGGCCATGGCTGGCGAACAGGTCTTCCATCGTGGCATTGACAATAACCAAGCCTCGCGATGCAAGCTCTCGAGTCCGGCGCAAATCGTCGACGTACTTCTCGCGTACATGGTCCTTCTCGCCGGCGACCTCTTCCTGAAGAAGCGCGTTGCCTGGATTCTCGGCAGCTGCTATGGCGGCCGCGACAATGCGGTCCAGCTCAAGGTGGCCTCCGCCTTCATAGTTGATACCAACGGGCGTAGCGGGCACCCGCATGTCCGGCACTCGCGACTCCTTCGCGTGGCCATGCGCGTTTCCGTCACGCGCGTTCGACCGCTCGTTCAGGATGAGCCTGCCAATGCCATATCCCAGGCCCTTAATTGGGAGGGCGGCCATTGCTGCAATGAGCGACTCCGTGGGAGACCACGAATTGTCTGATACATACTTTATGCATTTCCGTGCAGAGCAGAGCCCTGGAATCCCGTGACATCGCGCCATGAAGTCCTCGATTTTTTCGACGGTAGTAAGCGGTGACACTCCGTAGGTGACGGGGCCAAGCCTCGGGCTGCTTGCGTCACGCGAGTATCTCCCAGTAAGTTCGTAGCCGAGAAGAACCAGCACCTGCGGAATCATGACGGTCGCGAACTCGACAAACAGAAGCTCGGGTGATGCGATTTGGATTCCGTTGCCAATGTCCAGGAACGCGTCATCGGGAAGCCCGGTTGAGTGGATGGTGCACGAGAAAAATCGGGCGCGGATGCGGCTGAGGTCAGACGGCACGGCGACATAAAGGGGTGTGCGCTGGGTTGGTTGGGGCATGCCCAGCCAGTCGAGGTGGGCGGCCGCAGGAGACCAGCGCTTCCTGACATCCGGGCGTTGGGGTGAGCGGAGAGGGGCTTTCTCCATGCGGACGATAGGTCGATTGACCTGCGGAGTCTTCCCACACCTGATAGCCCTGAGTGCTCGAAGCGCAGATTGTTTGTTAAGCGACAGCTGCATGACCTACTCGCCTTCGGCCGATTTTTTGCGAGTAGTATATGGGTGCGCAGCTGTAGAGAGCTGCTAATATTCGATGAATATTGCTTGGAAACTATGCATTGTCATCCTGCGTCACCTTGTGTCACGCTCAATGGTCATTTTGCATGCTTATTTACGCTCACGGGGGTCTAAAGACCTGGTTTTCTCCCTCTTGCCAGCAGTCAGAACGTGCTGATGCACGCTGCGGACAGTTTGTTGACAAGGACCTTCCGATGTTCTGACCGAAATCTGTCGGAAATTGAGGGTTTTGACCGCATGCCAAAATGAATACAAAAGTTTCAACTATTTTTTGCATTTCACCAGCACTCCACTGGACGTTCTCCTGCCCGCTTTTTCTCGGCTGCTCGTTCACAGTCGCTTCTCCCCAGCGTTCCACTCGGCGTTGTTACCGGCTCGTTTGAGATTGCGCGCTCTAACTGGACAATTACGCGGCCTTCATGATGGGCCGGTAATAACAGCCGTGCTTGGTACAGCTATCTCGTCCGCTTGTTACCGGCACAATTGACATGACGGCTGGCAACTGGGGAAATGCTCGAATTGCCTGTCAAGCCGGTAACAAGGGCCCGTCACTCGCGTGGCGCTTGCCTGGCAATCAAGCCCGTTGTTACCGGCTCGGCGGGGGATTTGATTGTTTTGTTTGATGGAAGCTTCGTGCCGGTAACAACACGTGCTGACCGATGGCCGTTGTTACCGGCCCATTGAGGTTGGCGGCCAACAACTGGGCAAATGTCCGAGTAATGCGACAAGCCGGTAACAACGCAGCGCTCCAAGAACAACGCAGCGCTCTTATTGGTGGAACCTTTGGCTGTTCCAACGTCGGCGCTCCACAATGAGACAAAGGGACTGTCCCTTTGTCTCATTGTGGAATGCGTGTGACACTTGGGCAGCGGTAGACTTGCCGAGAAATAACTACTCACACTGTGCAATACTTCACACGACGTGAATTAGTTCTCACTGTGTGAAGAAATGGGGGCCAGGGCTTGAGCCAAACCGTCAGTGACGTCCAACCGGCCGCACGCGACGCCCAACCGGCCGCGAGCGAAGTCCCGCAGGTCACGGACCGCCGCACGCGCCGCACGCGCCTCGCGCTCCGCGACGCGCTCGCGGAGGAGATATCCGCCACGGGCGACCTCTCCCGCGTCACGGTAACCGCCGTGACCAGCCGCGCCGGCGTCACCCGTCGCACGTTCTACTCGCACTACAAGGACATCCCGGACCTCGTGAACTGCATCGAGAAGGAAACGGTCACAGAGCTTCGCCCGCTTGTGGCGCAGCTCTCCCAGGTGCACCTCGACGAGCTCGCGGATGCCATAAACCATCAGGAGCCCTGCCCCGGCTCGCAGGAGGTGCTCTCCTACTTCAAGGAGCGCGGCTCGTACCTGCGTCCGCTTCTGGGCGAGGGCGGCGACCCGGCCTTCTCGCAGCGCATCCGCTCCATGGTCCACGAGGTCGTGGCCGGCCGCGCGCTCGACGGCATCGACCTGCGCGCCGTGGGCGCCTTCTTTGACTACTACCTCACCTTTGCGATATCTGCCGAGGTCGGCGTGCTCCTGCGCTGGCTCGAGGGCGGCATGCGCGAGAGCGTGCGCACCATGGCACGCATCATGACCGCCCTCATGTTCGTGCGCCCCGGCGACCTGTACGACAGCCCCATAGAGCTCGACCTACCCAGCTTTGCGCTGGCAGTCATGCTTCCCGACGAGGAGGACAACAACTGATGACCGAGAACAACACAACCGCCGAGCCGCTCGAGCTCACCCAGAACGGCGCGGAGCTCTACCCCGCAACGCCGCAGGACTTCACGGGCGCCGACCTGCGCCTGGGCATCGACGTGGGCTCGACCACGGTCAAGCTCGCCGTCATCGACGCATCGGGCAACCTGGTCTACGCCAACTACGAGCGTCACCACACCGACATTCGCGCCACGGCAAAGGAGCTCTTCGCCGGCGCCCAGCGCGTTGTGGGCAACGTTCCCATGCGCGTCTCGATCACCGGCTCTGGCGGCATGCTGCTTGCCAAGTGGCTCGACCTCGAGTTTGTCCAGGAGGTCATCGCGTCCAAGCGCGCCGTGGAGGCCCTCATCCCCCAGACCGACGTCGCCATCGAGCTGGGCGGCGAGGACGCCAAGATCATCTACTTTGACAACGGCATCGAGCAGCGCATGAACGGTACCTGCGCCGGCGGCACGGGCGCCTTCATCGACCAGATGGCAACCCTCCTCAAGACCGACGCCATGGGCCTGAACGAGCTGGCCAAGGGCGCCACGCAGATCCACCCCATCGCCAGCCGCTGCGGCGTCTTTGCCAAGTCCGACGTCCAGCCGCTGCTCAACGAGGGCGCCCGCCCCGAGGACGTGGCCGCCTCCATCTTCCAGGCCGTGGTCACGCAGACCGTCTCGGGCCTTGCCTGCGGCCACCCCATCAAGGGCTATGTGGCCTTTCTTGGCGGCCCCCTGCAGTACCTCTCCGAGCTGCGCCGCCGCTTCTACATCACGCTCGACCTCGACGAGGAGCACCGCGTGGTCCCCAAAAACGCGCACCTCTTCGTTGCCACCGGCGCCGCGCTGGCGGGCGAGTCCGAGAAGCGCGTGACCTTTGCCGAGGTCATCCGCTCGCTCGAACAGCTGAAGGACGTCCAGGGCTCTGAGGTCCAGCGCCTGGACCCGCTCTTTGCCACCGAGGAGGACTACAAGGAGTTCAAGGAGCGCCACAACAAGGAGGTCGTGCCCAAGGGCGACCTGGCCAGCTACCGCGGCCGCGTCTTCATTGGCATCGACGCCGGCTCCACCACCATGAAGTGCGCCGTGGTGGGCGAGAAGGGCGAGCTTCTCTACACCTGGTACGGCAACAACAACGGTGATGTCCTGGGCACCGCGCGCCACATCATGGACGGCATCTACGACGCCATGCCCGAGGGCTGTACCATTGGCCACGTGACCACCACCGGCTACGGCGAGGGCATCCTCATCGAGGCCCTGCGCGCGGACTCCGGCGAGATCGAGACCGTCGCCCACCTGCGCGGCGCGAAGGCCTTCGTCCCCGGCGTCGAGTTCATTCTCGACATCGGCGGCCAGGACATGAAGTGCCTCCAGGTGCGCAACGGCGTCATCGAGCACATCATGCTCAACGAGGCATGCTCGTCTGGCTGCGGCTCGTTCATCGAGAGCTTTGCCAAGTCCATGGACATGAGCGTCCAGGACTTCGCGAAGGTCGCCGTGACCGCAAAGGCCCCTGTCGACCTGGGCAGCCGCTGCACCGTCTTCATGAACTCCCGCGTCAAGCAGGCGCAGAAGGAGGGCGCGACCATCGGCGACGTGGCCGCGGGCCTCTCGTACTCCGTGATCAAGAACGCGCTCTTCAAGGTCATCAAGCTGCGCGACTTTGACGAGATTGGCACATACTGCGTGGTCCAGGGCGGCACCTTCATGAGCGACGCCACCCTACGCGCCTTCGAGCTCCTCACCGGCCGCAAGGTCATCCGCCCCGACATCGCCGGCTGCATGGGTGCCTACGGCGCGGCCCTTCTCGCCCGCGACCGTGCGGGTGCCACGGGCACCTCGACCGTCCTCTCGCGCGAGGACATCGACAACCTCAAGGTCAAGCACACCAACGTCCACTGCGGGCGCTGCGCCAACAACTGCCTGCTCACGATCAACGACTTTGGCGGCGGCCACCGCTTCATCACGGGCAACCGCTGCGAGAAGGGCGCCGGCCGCTCGGGCAAGACCAAAAACGACGCCCCCAACCTCTTCGAGTTCAAGAACAAGCTGCTGTTCGACCGTCCCTGCTTGGACGCCGAGACGGCGCCGCGCGGCACGGTGGGCATCCCCCGCGCGCTCAACATGTACGAGAACTACCCCTTCTGGCACGCGTTCTTCACCAAGCTGGGCTTCTCGGTGATGATCTCTGACCAGACGTCCTCGAAGACCTACGACGCCGGCATCGAGTCCATGCCCTCCGAGTCTGCCTGCTACCCGGCAAAGCTCAGCCACGGCCACATCATGAACCTCCTTGCTAAGGACCCGGACTTCATCTGGATGCCCTGCATCCGCTGGGAGCGCAAGGAGGACGACACCGCCACCAACCACTACAACTGCCCCATCGTGATGAGCTACCCGCAGGCACTTGGCCTGAACGTGGACGAGCTCTCGGACCCCAGCGTGGAGTACCTGGCGCCCTTCGTGCCGTATGACGACAAGCGCGAGCTCAAGCGCCGCCTGTACGAGCTCATCTCGGTTCAGCGCGAGCAGGACGCCGCCAAGGGCAAGGGCCGCTTCCGCGGTCCCCACATCACCCGTGCCGAGGTCGACGAGGCGGTTAACGTTGCCTGGCAGGCCGACATCGACTTCAAGAACGCCATGCACCGCGCAGGTGACGAGGCCCTGGCCTGGATGGAGGAGCACAACGCCCACGGCATCGTGCTGGCGGGGCGCCCCTACCACAACGACCCCGAGATCAACCACGCCATCCCCGAGCTGGTGCACTCCTTTGGCTTCGCGGTGCTCACCGAGGACTCGGTGGCGCACAAGATGGAGCCCGAGCGGCCCATCCGCGTGGTCGACCAGTGGATGTTCCACAGCCGCCTCTACCGTGCCGCGCGCTTTGTGGCCACCCGCAACGACCTCGACCTTATCCAGCTCTTCTCGTTTGGCTGCGGCCTTGACGCGCTGACTACCGACCAGGTCCAGGAGATCCTCGAGGCCTCGGGCAAGATCTACACGGTGCTTAAGATCGACCAGGTGTCCAACCTGGGTGCCGCCCGCATCCGCATCCGCTCCCTCATGGCCGCCCTTAAGGAGCAGCAGGAGCAGCTGGAGGAGAAGACCGCCGAGGGCGAGGCCAAGGAGGTTGAGCCCGTGGGCGTGCACCTGGCCGACGGATCGCTCGAGCGCGCCCGCAAGACCGACCTCTCGCGTCGCACGCCCGTCTACCGCGAGGCCAAGAGCGCTGCCTTCCCTAAGGTTCGCTATACCAAGGAGATGCAGGAGGCGCACTACACTATCCTCGCGCCGCAGATGAGCCCCGTGCACTTTGAGCTTGCCGAGGCGGTGCTGCGTGACTATGGCTACAACCTGGTGCTTCTCCCCTCTGTTGACCAGGGCGCCGTGGACGCCGGCCTCAAGTACGTGAACAACGACATCTGCTACCCGTCCATCCTCACCGTGGGCCAGATCATGGAGGCCATCGAGAGCGGCAAGTACGACCTCTCGCACACGGCCGTCCTCATCTCCCAGACTGGCGGCGGCTGCCGAGCCACCAACTACATCGCCCTCATCCGCAAGGCGCTGCGCGAGAGCGGCCACCCCAACATCCCCGTGATCTCGATCAACATGGCCACGGGCCTGGACGAGGACAACCCCGGCTGGTCCATCAAGGACCCGGTTCTTCTCACCAAGGCCATCTACGTGCTTCTCTACGGCGACCTCATGATGCAGTGTGTCTATCGCACGCGTCCGTACGAGGCCGAGAAGGGCTCGGTCAACGCGCTGCACGACAAGTTCATGGCCCGCATGAAGGAGGCCGTGCACACCCTCAACAAGCGCAGCTTCGAGGAGATCTGCCAGGAGACCATCACTGCCTTCGACCAGATCCCGCTCGTGAACGACCGCTCAAAGCCGCGCGTGGGCGTGGTGGGCGAGATTCTCGTCAAGTTCCACCCCACGGCCAACAACCAGCTGGTCAAGGTCATCGAGGCCGAGGGCTGCGAGGCCAACGTGCCCGGCCTTGTCGACTTCTTCCTCTTTGGGCTCACGAGCCCCATCAACATGAAGGGCGAGCTGGGCTCCAAGGCCTCCAAGCGCCTCACGCACATGGCGGGCATCAAGCTCATTGAGGCCGCGCGCAAGCCCATGGACCGCATGCTGGCGCAGTCCTCGCGCTTCGAGCCGTACGAGGACATCTTCGAGCTTGCCGATAAGGCCGAGCAGGTCCTCTCCCTGTGCAACACCATGGGTGAGGGCTGGCTGCTCACGGCCGAGATGGTCGACCTCATCGAGCACGGCACGCCCAACATCGTGTGCGCGCAGCCCTTTGCGTGCCTGCCCAACCACGTGGTTGGCAAGTCCGTGATCAAGCGCCTGCGCCAGATGCACCCCGAGAGCAACATCGTGGCCGTTGACTACGACCCCGGCGCGTCCGAGGTGAACCAGCTCAACCGCATCAAGCTCATGATCAGCGTGGCCAAGGAGAACTACCGCAAAGACCACGGGCGCGGGTTCCGCCTGGAGAACCCCAACGACCCCACGGTGAACGACGCCGTGGCGCCCTACGTGGACGAGTCACGCTTCCACCACGACTCCATCGTGAACGAGGGTGGCGTGGGCCACGGCGTGCCGGCGATCCACCTCACCGACGAGCAGCTCGCGCAGATCGAGGACGCCAAGCGCCGGGCTGGCGTGATCAAGTAGGGGGCAGCGCGGGCGGCGGGCATTCCGTCGCCCGCGTTTTTTCTCGCGCGGGGCGCTTGAGCCTATCGAGCGGCGCCACACAATCGGGCCCGAACCTGTATCCCGCGCAGGTCGATACAAGTTCGCGTGCCGAATGTGTAGCGCTATTCTCGCCCAGCCCCCGGAACGGGATTCCGTTGCCTGGCAATGGAATCCCGTTGCCCGGCAAAATAATTCCGCGGGAGCGGCATAATCGGTGAGGCCCACAACCGAGAGGAGACATCGCACCGTGCTCAAGCCCGTCTTTGTCGATATGGACGATACCTTCCTTACGCCCGAGAAGACCATCACGCCGCTCAACCGCAAGGCGCTCGACCTTGCGTACGAGCGCGGCATCCAGTTTGTGCCGTGCACCGGCCGCAACTACACCGGCCTTCCGGACGAGCTAGTACACCACCCCAGCGTGCGCTATGCCGTGTGCTGCAACGGGGCAATCGTCCGTGACCTGCGCGAGAACCGCAACCTGCGTGAGGTCACCATGGATCGCGCGCTTCTGCATGACCTTTGGCACCAGATTGAGGGACTTGAGATAACCTTCGACCTCTTTGCCGACAATGGCGTCTTCACGGCACGCGACCGCTGGCACATCATCGACGAGATGGACATCCCCGAAGGCACGCGGGCGATGCTCAGGAGGGTGCGCGTCCGCTGTAACCAGAGTACGGACGAGATGATCGATTCGGTCCACAGCATCTATCGCGTGAACATCTTCTATCTCACGGAGCAGGACTGCCTTGCCGTGCGCCGCGCAATAGAGGCGCGGCCCCAGCTCACGCTCGCCTCGTCCTTCTCGTGCAATCTCGAGACGACCCAAGTTGGTGCCGACAAGGGCGCGGGTCTCACGTGGCTCTGCGACTACCTGGGCGTCTCGCCCAAAGACGTCATTGCCTTTGGCGACTCGTCGAACGACATCCCCATGCTTCGGGTGGCTGGCGACGGCGTGGCCATGGCAAACGCCTTCCCCGAGTGCCGAGCGGCAGCCGACCACACAACCACAAGCTGCGAGGACTCCGGGGTGGCGCGCTACCTCATGAGGGAGGGGGCGCCCCTCTCCGCAAGGGTGTAGACTTTCGGCTGGTGAGCAAAACGGCCCGCACGCGGCGGACCACCACACGGCAATCCGAAAGGAAGACCGCATGAGCGACGTTCTTGAGCGCTTCCTGCGTTACGTGCAGGTTGATTCCCCCTCCGACCCGGACAACGAGGAGGAGGTGCCCTCGAGCCCTCTGGAGCACGGCATGGCGCGACTCCTGGCGGACGAGCTTTCTGCCATGGGCTGCCAGGACGTGAGTGTGGACGAGCACGCCTACGTGCTGGGTACCGTTCCCGCCTCCGCCGGCGCCGAGAACCTCCCCGCCCTCTGCCTATGCTCGCACCTTGACACCACGGCCGACGCCCCCTCGCTGGGCGTGCGGCCGCACGTGGTGCGCTACGAGGGCGGCAGCCTCGTGGCGGGCGTCGTTGACGGCCAGACCATCGAGACCACGCCCGAGCAGGTGCCGGACCTTGCGAACTTTACCGGCGAGGACATCGTGTGCTCCGACGGCTCGACGCTCCTCGGTGCGGACGACAAGGCCGGCATCGCCGAAATCTGCGCGCTGGCGGCACGCCTCCTCAAGGACCCGAGCATCCCGCACCCCACGCTCAAGCTGGCCTTTGTTCCCGACGAGGAGATCGGCCACGGAGCCGCGCTGCTCGACCTTGAGAAGCTCGGCGCGGCCTGGGGCTATACGGTAGACGGCGAGGCGCTGGGCGAGTTCAACTACGAGACGTTCAACGCCGCCGAGGCCCTGGTGCGCGTGCGTGGCGTGATGGTGCATCCGGGCTCGGCCAAGGGCGTGATGGTGAACGCCATCACGGTTGCCTCCGAGTTCGACCAGCTGGTGCCCGCCGCCGAGAGGCCCGAGTACACGAGCGGCCGCGAGGGCTTCTATCACCCCACGGTGATTCGCGGCACGGCCTCCGAGGTCACGCTCTCCTACATCGTGCGCGACCACGACGCGCAGATCTTCTCGCAGCGCCAGCAGACGCTCAAGGACATCGCCGCCTTCCTCAACAAGCGCTACGGCGAGGGAACCGTCACCGTGACCCTGCACGAGCAGTACCGCAACATGGCAGAGGCCTTTGTCGACTGCCCCTTCCTCACTGAGAACGCCCTTGCCGCAAACCGCGAGGCAGGTGTGGAGCCGCAGGTCATCGCCGTGCGCGGCGGCACCGACGGCTCGCAGCTCTCGCTGCGTGGGCTGCCGTGCCCCAACATCGCCACCGGTGGCTACAACGCACACTCGGTGCGCGAGTTCATCCCCGTGTCCTCGCTCGAGACCACGGTCGACATCCTGCAGAACCTTGTTGCCAAATTCGCCGTGCCGCAGACGGCCGGCAAGCAGGCGGCCGGCCAGCAGGCGGCGCGATGAGCCCCCAGCTGGCAGATCTCTTCTCGGTGGCTGCCGCCGTGCTGCCCGCGCTTGCCTGCCTTGTCGAGTGGGCCGGCAGCGTTGGCATCTCGGAGCGCCACCACAGCCACCACGACACCTACGTGATCTCTTCGGCGCTCTCGCGTTCGCTGGCGTTTGCGATGGTGCTCATGGGGGCAATTGGCCTCATGCTGGGCTGGCTCTGCGACGTGGGCGGCTTTGACGCCAGCGCGGACGTGGTGGTGCCGTTCTTCTCGTCCTTCGTTGTCGTGCTCTTTGTGCTGTGGGCGTTCATGCGGCGCTACCGCGTCTCGCTCTACGACGACTTCATGGACGTGCGGCCCTACTTTGGCCACATGCGTACGGTGAAGTACGACCAGATCGAGCGCATGGAGTGGACTGGCGTGAGGTGTGGGACGGGCTTCAGGAGCCTCGTGATTCACCCGGCAGGGGAGCGCTCCGTGAAGCTTCCCGGTGTCCTCGATCTGGAGCATATCCTTACGCGCATCGACCGCGACGACGCGCTGGTTGGTGGCATGCCGCAGCGGCGCTAGCGGGGGGCTTCTCGGCGTGCAGGGTTTTCTTTGATGGCCTCTTTCGCGGAGCTTGCCAGAAGCTGACGTATGTCACCCGCCCCGCGCCTGTGCGCCCTTATGATGGTACCTAGTCGCACAACTGCGTTCCTCGGAGGTATCTCGTTGATTAAGCTTGTCCTCTCCGACATGGACAACACCCTCATTCCATTTGGCGCCCCGAGCGTCTCCCCGCGCACGCTCGAGGCAATCCACGACGTAATCAACGCCGGGATTCACTTTGGCCCGGATACCGGGCGCGACTACGTGGAGCTCATGCGCTTCTTCCACATGGACGAGTCCTGCTTCATGACGGGCATCATGTCCAACGGCAAGCGCGTGCGCGTGGACGGGCGCGACGTGTGGACCTACTCGATACCGCACGACTGGCTCCAGCGCGTAGCTGATGCGCTCAAGCCCGAGCGTGGCATGTTCCTCGTCTGCTTCCCCCTGGACACCAACCTCTTCAACCCCGCCTACGTGGTTGGCGCGTCCGAGGAGGAGATGAACGAGTACGAGCGACTCGTTCACTTTAACGGTGGCCGCGTGAACGACGTCCCTGACATCGACTTCATTGCTGCAGCCATTGCGTGCAACGGAGACGAGAAGCGCCATAGCTACTGTCAGCAGCTTGTTGCCAAGGCGTGTCCCGAGGTAGAGACCATCATGTCGATTCCCAACTGGTTTGACGTGCTGCCGCACGGGATTAACAAGGCGTCGGCACTTGATACCATCCTTGATGCCGTGGGGGCCACGCGCGACGAGGTTGTGGTCTTTGGCGACTCTGGCAACGACGTCGAGATTCTGAAAGAGGTCCACTACTCCGTCGCTGTGGCAAACGCGACGGACGAGGTCAAGGGAATCTGCAACTTTAGCTGCGGCGCGTCTGCGGACGAGGGCGTGGCGGACGCGCTGTTCGAGATTGCCCGTGCGGCGCGTGCACACGAGGTCCCGGCATTCCTGAGGGAGGGCTAATGGTACGGCTGATTGCAGCAGACATGGACGGCACCCTGCTCGACGAGAACTCGCTGCTGCCCAAGGAGACCTTCGAGCTCATCGAGGCGCTGCGCGACCGCGGGGTCCTTTTCTGCGCAAGCTCTGGGCGCAGATACGAGACGCTGCGATGGCTGTTCGAGCCCGTGGCGGACAGGATCGACTACGTGGCTTCTCTCGGCACGCAGGTCTATGCCGACGGTCAGCTGCTTGACCGCGAGGTCTTCTCGACGCGCGCGGTGCTGAGGCTCTTCCGCACGTGCCAGGAGTTCGACTGCTTTCACCTGGTGTTGTACGATCGTACCCATACCTTCCTGCTTGACGACCAGAGCAGCTACGTGCGCGAGCTTGACAAGGATTTGCCCAACGCCGAGCGCGTGTTCGATCCGCCGGCGCCGGACGTGAGCATCATCAAGGCTGCAATTTGCTACGACCGCCCGCACGAGATCATGGACATGGTCTATGTGCTTGAGCGCGAGCTTGGCGACGTCTTCTCGTTCATGCCGTCGGGCAACACCTGGATTGACGTGACGCCGCGCGGGATAAGCAAGGCAACGGGGCTGGAGGCACTGCTTGGTTACTACGGCATCGACCGTGCGGACGTGGTTGCGTTTGGCGACTCGATGAACGACTACGCGATGCTGCGCTATGTTGGGCATCCGTACGTGATGGGCAATGCGCGCTATGCGGTGAAGCAGATTGCCGAGAAGGTCGTGGGCACGAACGTCGAGCACGCCGTGCAGAAGGAGATGCGCAGGATTCTCGAGGAACTGGGGTAGGGTGGCTGTGAGGACGGCATTTCTTTGCACGTCTCGTCGCGCTTTTGTCTACTCTGTGAAGATATCGCGTGGTGTTGACCGGCGGCGTACGTGAGCCTATAGTTACTTCTTGCGCTGAGGCGCAGCCTATTGCGGGGTGGAGCAGTTTGGTAGCTCGTCGGGCTCATAACCCGAAGGTCGCAGGTTCAAATCCTGCCCCCGCGACCATAAATACTGCCCTGACCTGTGAAAACAGGCCAGGGTTTTGCTTTGAGGGTCGTCGATTTTCAGCGGCAGTAACTGTGTCGGTAACAGTATCGCGGAAAAAACATTCGGCTCACAGGCCCCTTCCGTGCGTCTTCGCACACGCTGCCCTATGTCGCAGTAGTTCACACTGCTCACCGCCCATACAGGTTGCCGCGGTTATCCCCCAGTCCCAGCACTTCTCACCATTTCCGCTTCTGCAATGACGCTGTCAAATTAACATGTATATTTACAGCACGGGGAGGCGCGACATGCCCAACATCAGGCCGATATCCGACCTCCGTTCTTATACGGCAGTGCTCGACGAGGTGGCGCAGGAATCTCCGGTGTCCCTCACTAAGAACGGGCGCGGGCGATACGTCATTCAGGACATCTCCGACTATGAGCGCAATGAGGCCGAGAAGACCCTCCCTCGCTCAGCTAGATTACGGCAAGCGCGTTGCTGACGAGCGCGGGGCTCTCACGACCGAACAGGTTAAGGGCATCTTCGAGGGGCGCTTTGCGCAGGAGGCCTAGATGGAACTCGTATGGTCGCCCGTGGCGGTGGACGAACTGAACGCCGGTGCCGACTGCATCGAGTCCGAGCTAGCAAGCCCTATGGCGGCGAGGCGCCTTGTCGATTCCGTGGTTGAGAAGGCGCAGCTTTTCGCCGACGCCCTGGGGGCTGGGATGGCGCTTCGTACTCTCAATGGGGTCGACACGGGATACCGCTACATGCTCAGCGGGAACTGGATGGTCTTCCTGAAGCGATACAACGGACGGGCGCT
This sequence comes from Tractidigestivibacter scatoligenes, assembly GCF_001494635.1. GTDB lineage: Bacteria > Actinomycetota > Coriobacteriia > Coriobacteriales > Atopobiaceae > Tractidigestivibacter > Tractidigestivibacter scatoligenes. The sequence continues at coordinate 233,790 of NZ_LOJF01000010.1, forward strand.
CGTTGTAAGGGTGCTCTGTGCGAAAAGCGACTATATGAAAACGCTTTTCGGGGAAGCCAGTGGCTAGCTCTAGCGCAGTGATGGCAGGCTGCGTGGCATAGGCTCATGCAACTAAGTTACCGAGCAATCCAGTTGCATAGACGCCCATCAATGCAACTCAGTTGCCGGGCAAATCAATCCCGTTTGCTCTATTGGACGAAATCGGGGAAATCCGTACAAGCCGTACTTCTGCCATGGTTCTACATGCGAGAATGATGTGAAAAAGGCATAGGTTCAGCGTGAGGCGCAGCACAAGGGGGCAGGTGCAGGTGAAGGTCACAAGTGTAGTGTCACGTGGCAACGGGCGCTTCAACATCAATCTGGACGACGGCTCCACCGTTAGGGTAATTGTGGAGGTCCTGCCGGAACTAGACAACCTCGTTACCTTTACGGCGATGACCCCTTCGGCTTGGACGCTTACTGGCGTTGTGGGCGGTATCGCTGGTGACGGTCTTGATTATTCGGTAGAGCCGATAGACATGGGCGGATTGGGCACGTTTGGCGACGCTCACGAGAGCATGTGCGCCATTGCAAAGTCTGGCGAGATGCTTGCTGCCACCATTGACGCGATTCGTGACATCATTGAGGACGTCTGCCCTGGTGCTTTGGATGAGCATTAACCGCTCGAAGTCCAAACGCGACCGGCAATCCCCGTGCATCGGGCTTGAGCTGTCCATCATTGCGCGCCAGTTGCGTTGCTGCGGGAGTGGTTGTCTGGGGTGAATGTTATCCTTGGCTTGTTGGCCGAAGGCGCTCGGGTTTGGGCCTGCCGACTCTTTGTCGGTGAGCACGTGTGACTTCTTCAGCGGAAAGGGGGACGTAATGCCTCTCGTCTGGTACAACGTGAGTAAGGAATCGTTCGAATAATTCTACGGGGATCAGACCGAGTTTATGGCCAAGCATCCTGGAGTTGCAAAGCCCCCAGAAGTATCTGAAGAGATTGCCCAACGAGCAGTGGAGATGAGCGGTTACTGGGGTGGACCGATTGCCTTCACGGATGGCTCGTTCTTTGCAGACTCTGGTAGAGGAGGGGCGGGCGTCGTCCTCTACGTGGGTGACCACTTCGACTTGGAAGCAAAGTCGGGTGACCCAACGCCGACGTGGACGTACCATGGTCCCTCCGACCCCATGGCAGAATCCGCGGGCTCGTCCGATGGCAAGGGTCCCGAATACGGCAACGCCCAGCTGGCAGGGGAGTTCGATGCTGTCAGGGTGCTGCTTGCCGAGGCGGTAAAGCGCAATCTCAAGGGCGTTACGATAGTCCACGACCTTATGGGGGTCTCTGAGTTCGCCCTGGGCCTTTTTCAGGCAAGAGCTGGGGTTACCAAGTCGTACGTCAAAGACATCTCCGATTTCATGACTAGCCATCCGAACTTTGAGCTCCGCTTTGTCTGGGTGCATTCGCATGCTGGTAACGGCACGTTTGCCCAGAGGGGTAATCAGCTTGCGGACCAGCTTGCCAAGCAGGGCGCGGAGGACAAGGGTGAGAGCGAGAGTTCCCACGACAAGGTCGACGATACGGGCTTTGTGACGGTGGGGAGACGTAGCCAAAAGACCTCCACGCTCAGACCCATTCCAATGGATTCCGTATTACCAGGGGGACTTGCTGATGGCAGGGCAATCTCTCGGCGCTGCGACGAGATAAAGGCCAGGCTTGGCGAGTGCGTTAAGGGGCAGGCTGGTCCAATCGAGAACTTCTGCACGGGGATTGAAGCGGCCCTCGTGTGTAGGCTCGTGCGCTCGAGAAGGAAGGCCGGCGGGCGGTCCGGCGACGACAAAAGGCCACTCGGTGTGTTTACGTTCTGCGGGCCCTCTGGCGTGGGGAAGAGCTTCCTATCTGAGAAGGCTGCCGAAGAGCTCGAAAGCTATGGCTTTTGCTATCACCGCTTTGACATGTCCGGCTACATGGATCACGAGTCTGCAAACTACCTTGTGGGATTTCCAAAGACGTATAAGGATGCACGATCGGGTGACCTTACGAGGTACGTGCGCGAGAACCCACAATCCGTGATTGTCTTCGACGAGATCGAGAAGGCACACGAGCAGGTGAAGCACCTGTTCCTGCAGGTGCTTCAGGAGGGTGAGCTCTACGACAACTATGAGGAGAAAAACGTCTCCTTCTCGGATACCATCCTGATCTTTACAACGAATGCTGGTCGGGCTGCATATGAAGGGGAGACCGGCACCGATTTATCAGGAATACCGACCCGAGTGATTGTCGACGCCATCGGGAAGGACAGGCTGAGCAATGGCGCCCCCGCAATCCCCTCGGCGCTTCTCTCGCGCCTTGCTGCTGGCAACGTGATCATGTTCAACCGGCTGGGGGCCCGCGACCTGCTTGCTATTTGCAACAAGGAATTCGATCGCATGGGTGCCCAGTACTTGGAGACCTCGAACATCGAAGTAACGCATGACGAGTATGTACCCACCGCGATTCTGCTTTCAAAGGGTGGATTGTCTGATGCCCGAAGCGTCCGGGGAGACACGGAGAAGTTCGTCACCGAGAACATGGGCGAGCTGTTCCATTCACTCGACGAGGAAGCAAGGCGGGGCGCTCAGCCAGATAGACCTCAAAAGGTCGAGTTCAGCGTCAACCTTGAAGGCATTGCCGACGAGCGCATTCGTGGCTACTTTACTGGCAAGCGCAGCTTCAAGGTGGCCTGCCTCGCAAATCCGAGCAATGCGACGCGCGAGAAGCTCAAGGGCAACGAAGTCGCGGAGCACACGACGCGCGATGGCAAAAGGGTCGAGTTCCTCTATCCGCGTGACCTTGGGTTTGGGGAGGCACCGGAGAACCGCCCAAGTCTCCCCGAAGTAGTTGACAAGCTGGATTCTTGTGACGCCGTGCTTATAGACTTTGCCTTTGGGTGGGACACGACTAGACCAGACGACTCTGTCCGCTTCTATGATGCGATGGACCTCAAGACCTATGGCCGAAGGTGCTTCGAGTACCTGCGGGCGCGGAAGCCCCTGCTTCCCGTCTTTGTCATCAGACCAAGGGGCGGATGGCACTATCCCAGTAAAGCCGAGCGCCAATCTTTCTTGGAAAAGGGCGCGCGCGGGTTTATCGACACGGAAAAGAGTTCCTTCTTCGAGGACCTCTGCGATGCAATCGATGTCGCCGAGCAGGAGAAGGATATACTCTCGCTCGCGCGTGCGAGAAAGGTGCTGGAGTTTCGAACGGTGATTCCTCGTGCGAGGAGATCTGGTCTCCTCTCAAGTAATGCCTACTCCATACGGCTAGATGAGTTCTCACTGAGCGTTGCTCCGGACTCTGGAGATGCTGACGATGTTCTCAATGGGCTCGACATTCCCGAGGACTCCTTTGACGACGTCATTGGCAACCGCGTTGCTGTAGACTCGCTGAAGAAGGCCTCCGCCTGTCTTCGGGATCCGTATCCGTTCTTGGACAATTCGCTCAGCATGCCCCGCGGCATCTTGCTCTATGGCTCTCCTGGCACGGGAAAGACGATGATGGCACGCGCGATGGCGCACGACGCAGATGCCGTGTTCATCCCAACGGAGGCAAACAAACTCCTCAACGGCGGATCACGAGAGATTCACCGCATCTTTGGGGTCGCGCGGCGCTATGCGCCTTCCATCATCTTTATCGATGAGTTTGACAACATTGGCCAGCCAAGGGAGAGGCTGTCCGTTGGTGGCCAGGCTGTGGTGAACGCGCTCCTCACCGAGATGGATGGGTTCAAAAACGATTCGACGCGCCCCGTGATGGTGCTTGCTGCAACGAACTTCTCCCCCTCCGACCTTGACGCGGCTGCGATGCGGCGATTCGACACGAAGCTTCTTATCACAGTACCGGGGGATAGCGATCGCGAGAGGCTCATCATGAGGGCGGTTGCCAGGATTCCGGCGCTTGGTGTGAACAAAGAAGGCACCAGAGGAATAAGTGCCGCTGGCATAACCTATCTTGTGAATGAGACCCGAGGGTGGAGTCCCGCGAAGATAGTCGACCTCATCAACTTCATGGGCAGGGAGGCCCTGCTCGCAGATGACAACTCGTCAAAGTCCTGCGACGCCTGGGTTCGCGAGCTCTTCGAGCTCCACGAGTACGGCGAGGCGCATGAGGTGAGTAAGGAGGACGAGAAGGCCGTTGCCGTGCACGAGTCCGGTCACGCCTTAGTTGCCTACGTGAGCGGCATCAGACCACGTAGCATCACGAATATTGCGCGCAGCTGGTATCTGGGACTGACGAAGGTCGACCTCGACACGCATTCGAACCGCAGCCTTGCGTCTTTTCTCGCAAATGTGCGCGTTTCTCTTGGCGGTCGTGCTGCGGAGTGCGACTATTTTGGGTCCATTCCGGGCAAGGGTTCGGCGGAGGGCATTAATACGGGTGCTAGGGCCGACCTCCAGAATGCTACGCAAAACCTCTTGAGAGCACTGTGCCAGTTTGGTCTCGACCGGAGATTTGGGATGGCAATATATCCAAATGGCCAGTATTCGCCATCTGCGACGGAGAGGGTGAATGGATACCTCGACTACGAGTTTTCGGAGGCGTGTCGGATTATCCAAGAGCACAAGGATGCTCTCTACGGACTCTCGACGGTTCTGAGTAACAAGAGATACTTGAGCGGTGACGAGATCAAGGGAATTCTCGAGGAGTATCACGTGAAGTTTGACAGCTACGTGCCTGCTGAGATTCCTGGCGGCGAGGAGGATGATGGCAGGTGACGGGAATGCGAGTCCACTGCCCACGCGGTAGATAGTGCTTTTCCGGCGGTCACCTGGTTGCCGGGTGGTCTGGAGGTTACCATGCAGCATGCAAGAGACGACTCAATGTCTTCTGGCGCCCGGGAACCGTCACGGGATAAGAGAGCAGGGCTTCTCGCTGCGCAGGCGCGGGTTGGACTACTCTGGACGGCCGAGGATGACTTGCTGTTTGGACCAGAAACACGTGAGCCCACAGGCAGTATTCCATGCGGTCTGGACGTGGGGGATTTGATTGACTGTATGATTCAGTCTACCGATGACCATGCGGTGCGTTCCCGTATTGGGTGGGTCTGTGAGGTTCGGGATCCCAAGGACGAAGTTGATTGGCGCATCCATATCGCCCCCGCGGTCGACTTCAACGATGCTCGTGGTGGTTGGCCATGGGGGTACAAGCCGAGATTCCGCAAGGAGGGCGTTGCATCCTTCGAGGACATGGCGAGCGCCAAGGCAGCCATCGACGAGGTGGTTGCAGAATGTGCCGACGTTCTTCTCGCCTGGCTCGACTCGGGTGAAGAGAAGTTCGAGATCACGCATACCATTTGCGGGGCGCATGATGGGGGCGTGGGGGTTGCGGCATGTAGGGGCGTTGCGTGGAATGCTAGGACAAACGCCATCCGCGAGACCTTGACGCATACGTTTGTGGTTGGACTCGCGCGTGCTGACCGCGCGATGGGCATGAGAGTGACGTATGCACGGCCGCTTGCGACATCGCCCGACGCAAGGGAGACCGACGCAGACCTGAGAGAGGCGTTTATTAGGGAGGTAGAGAGACCGCGTGTTCCAATTTACCGCGTCTACAACGAGTGCAGGCTCGACCCCTCCTGTCCCTTCGAGGTTCGGCTCTATATGGAAGACAACGCTGCGGATGAGGCCTGTGACGAGGTGGAGTTCCGCATAACCGAGCCAGATGGGGCAGTGGACCTGATTGCCGTCTCCGCGTGGACGTACGAACAGTCCGCGCTCACGATTCGTGGCCAAGATGCTGTGGAGTCTGATTTCACGAACTGGTTCTATGGCGAGAATGGCGCATCCTCTGAGGTGCCGGTGCGCTGGGCCGAGCTTCGGGACTATGCGAACGCCGCAGCGAGGCGTCTCGAGTACCTCGAGAACTAGGGATTCTGGGTTCGCATGCACAGGGGTCTGTGAGTTCGAGGCGGCCAGGATTCTGCTTGCCGAAGCGGCTAGGTGTGGGCTCTCGGGTGTTACGATTGCCTATGACTACCGTGGGGTTGCCGAGCTCTACCTTGGCCTTCAGAAGGCGACAACCTCGGTTCCAAGGCCTACGTCCATGACGTCTCCGAGTTCATGGCAAATCATTCCGGCTTCAATCTGCGCTTCGTTTGGGTGCACTCGCATGATGGCAAGAGCGCGTTTGCCAAAAGGGGCAATGCCCTTGCGGACCAGCTTGCCAAGCAGGGCGCGGGTGGCGCTTGGGGCTAGTCGGGGAAGTAGCAAACTGAGGGCCGAGAGTCTGCTGAGGGGTACCACTCGGCATTAGATGCCGTCCGGTGCCCGTGTACTTTTCCGGGCAACTCAATCCCGTCGCGAGAACATCGACGTTCCCTTCCGCGGGATTTTCTTCCCCGGCAACGGAATCCCGTTGCCGGGGAAGAAAATCCCGCGGGCAACTCAGTCCCGCAGTAGCGCCACAAGCTCGTCAACGTCCTCATCGATGGTGGCCCAGCTCGTTGCCAGCCGCACTGCCGTCCGGCCGTCGGCCAAGTGCTCCCAGAAGCTCATCTCGACGCGCTCCGAAAGGTGCACGTACTGCTTCTCGTCCAGCGCGACAAACACCTGGTTGGTCTGCTGCGGATACATAAGCTCGCAACCAGCGTCATCGAACGCCCGCGCGATTCGCCGAGCCTGCTCTACGGCACGTTGGCCAATCTGCTGGTAGAGGCCATCGGAGAAAAGCGTCTCAAACTGAATGCCTGCAACCATTCCCTTGGCGAGAAGAGCTCCGCGACGCTTTACAAGCGTGAAGAAGTGGGGGCACGTCTCCGGCTTGGGGAAGACCACCGCTTCGCCGAGAAGCGCCCCGCACTTTGTGCCGCCAATGTAGAAGGCGTCGGCAAGGCGGGCCAGGTCGGCAAGAGTCACGTCGTTTGCCGGCGCCGCCAGCGCGTACGCCAGTCGCGCGCCGTCAACGTAGAGTCGCATGTCGTGCTTGTCGCATGCTGCCCGCAACGCGATAAGCTCGCGCAGCGAGTAGAGCGTGCCGTACTCGGTTGGCTGGGAGATATACACCAGCCCCGGCATGACCATGTGGTCGCGGTTCTCGTCCTGCTCCCACGACGTTGCCAGGGCATCCACGTCGGCGGCCCCCAGCTTTCCGTCTGTCTCGGGCAGCTGGATAACCTTGTGCCCGCAGGCCTCGATCGCCCCGGCCTCGTGGACGCTTACGTGGCCCGAGCTCGCCGCGACGACGCCTTGCCAGGGGGCGAGAAGCGCATCAATCGTGACGGCATTCGCCTGCGTGCCCCCTACCAGGAAGTGGACCTCCGCCTGCGGCGCACTGCAGACATCGCAGATGAACTTGCGTGCGTGCTCGCTGTGGGCGTCCATCCCGTATCCGGCGTTGGCCTCCATGTTCGCGGCGGCCAGGCGCTCGAGGATGCGCGGGTGCGCACCCTGCTGGTAGTCGGATGCAAATGGCAGTCTCTTCTCGGTGGTCATCGTAATTCCTTCCTGCAAGGTCAACCGGACCCATAGGGTGGTGTGTCAAGTCCAAAACAGTGCTGTGGTACCGCGTTGGGCCTTGACCCTGATATGCTCTCTTGAGGTTACCTAATACAGGCGACAAGCAAAGGAGCTCCTCATGGCCATGATCATACTTATCGTCATTATTGCGGTTCTCGTGCTCTCGACGGGCTACGTCGTGCGCCAGCAGCATGTCGCGGTGATCGAGCGCCTGGGCAAGTTCCACGGGTTTGCCGGACCGGGCTTTCACGTGAAGTTCCCCTTTATTGACGTCACGCGCGACGTGAGCCTCATGACCGAGGACGAGCACATGACCTTTGATGCCAAGACATCGGATAACGTGACTATCGAGCTGGACGTCTCCATCCAGTACCACGTGGATTACGGCGACGTCGAGAAGGGCGCGGATTCTGGCGTCTATCGCAGCTTCTATACGCTGCAGGATCCCGTTGGGCAGATGCAGGACTACCTGGCCGACGCACTGCGCTCGCAGATTCCCGCGCGCACGCTTGACGAGGTCTTCTCCGAGAAGGACGCCATTGCCCACGCGATCGACGAGGTCGTTGCCGCCAAGATGCTCGACTACGGCTACGTGCTGGTGACCACCCTCATCACGCGAATTAAGCTCCCCAAGGAGGTTCAGGAGTCGATGAACCACATCATCGCCTCGAAGAACAACCTCGAGAGTGCGACCAACGACGCCAACGCGGCCAAGGCAAAGACCGTCATTGCGGCGCAGGCCAAAGCCGAGGCAATGGCAGCCGAGGGCAAGGGTATCGCCGACCAGCGCGTTGCCATCGCGCGCGGCATCAAGGACTCCATCGACACCATCCGCGAGTCCGGCGTGACCGAGGAAGAGGCCAACCGCCTCTTCGAGTTCACGCAGTGGACGGACATGATGAACAACTACGCCGCAAGCGGCAAGGCTACCACGGTGCTGCTGCCCGAGGACTTCGACCAAAGCGGCGTCTTCAAGAGCATCGTCGCTGGTAAGAAGGCCGGGGAGAAGTAGGCGAGAAGGCCGCAGGGCAGTGGGCGCCGCAGCGGGCGTTGCGGCGGGCGTTGCGGCGGGCGGCGGGCTTGGGCGCAGCCGGGTGCCGTCGGGGCTCCCCGCCGCTGCCTGGCGGCCTCGGAACCTTAGCTCTGCCTCAATCGGCACTCCAGGCGTTTGCTTACGGCGACAAGTGCCATCACGATTACGTAATAGATGACGGCGACGGCGATGAACGGCTCAAACGCGCGGTACGTGAGTGCTTGCACGCTCTGTGCCGCACGCATCATGTCCATGAGCCCGATGGTCGCCACAAGCGAAGAGCTCTTGAGCACCGTAATGACTTCGTTGACCAGAGCGGGGGCCACCGAGCGCAGCGCCTGCGGGATGATGATCTCCCACATCATGAGGTGGTAGGGGAGACCCAGTGCCCGCGCGGCGTCGTATTGACCGCGATCGACCCCCTCGATGCCCCCGCGCACGGTCTCGGAGACGGTGGCGGATCCGTTGAGTCCCAGCGTGAGCACCGAGGCGGCAAACATCGAGATCTTGTACCCGGTGAGCTGCGGCGTTGCGAAGTACGCAATGAAGAGCAGCACGATGAGGGGAATCCCGCGGAAGATCGATGTGTAGAAGTCGAGCACCACGCGGAGCGGCTTGCACGGCAGCACCTTGAGCACGGCGATGAGAAATCCCAGCACAAAGGCCAATACCAGGGCGGCTGCCGTCACCTCAAGGGTGACGGCGAGCCCGCTCAAGAACATGGGAGCATATGGTTCGATGACCGAGAAGTTCATGCCACTCTTTCGCTAGTTGGCGCTGGATGAACCCACGCCCTCGGTTGTAGAGCCAGATGCCGAGAAGTCACCGCCCCATTCGAAGTCTGGGCCAACGTAGGTGCCAATGAACTGGTCGATGGTTCCGTCCTCGAGCATCTCGCCGATGCATTGGTCGAAGGCGGCCACGAACGCTGCGCCCTTCGTGGCCATGACGCGGTAGACGCCCACGTAGTCCTTGGTCTCGTTTCGGTCGAGAAGGCCTAACACCAGGCCGTCGTTGGCGTCGCGCATGGACTGACCCTCGGCGCCGTCGCACACGTAGGCGTCGATGCGGCCGGCGAGAACCTCTTGCAGGCACTGGTCGCCGCCATCGTAGGTGTGGACATCGGCATCTGGCAGGACGGCAGTGACAAACTTGTTCTGTACCGTGCCCGTGGTGCAGGCAATGCTCTTGCCTGCCAGGCCGTCGATGCTTGTGATGGGGTCGCCTCCCAACGTGAGTACGCCAACGAGCGGCTGGTAGTAGCCGCGGGTGAAGTCATAGGTCTGCTCGCGCTCCGCGTTCGAGGACATGGCCATCGTGAAGGACGTGTCGCTTGCCTGGACGGAGGCAAGCGTTGCGGCAAACTCCTGCGGCTCGAAGTCGTAGGTGAAGCTAAGGCGGCTGGCCATCTCGTCTGCTATGGCGATATCCAGGCCAACGACCTTCTGGGTGCCGTCTGACTGCATCTCGATGTAGCGGTATGGCGCAAAGGCGTCGTCGCCCACGAAGGTGAGGTGCTGGCCAGAGAGGTCATTTGTCGCGGCGCCACTTGTGGCTGACGTGTCCGTGGCACTACTCGTGCCATCGCCCTGCTGCGTGCCGCCACATCCCGCAAGAGCCAGCGGCGCAAGGGCTGCTCCTGCTGCCATCACGCCGAGAAAAGATCTGCGATTCAAGGTGCTGCTATGTCTGGTGCGCATCCACTGTTCTCCAAAAGTTGACATCAGTGCTAGTCATTGTAGCCCACTAATAATCCCAGTCGATTAGTAGGATACAAAGTGGAAGCTTTGCATCGGTTGGCTTCGGATGAGGTGACATCGGAGGGGTCGCTGTGAGTGCCGGGGGCTAACCGGGTGGGCCGGTGCCGCAAAGCGGCGCCCGGCCAAGGCCGGACGCCGCCAGGGGTGACGCAATGGCGAGGGTCCTCGCCGTGATGCGCTGTGCTTGCCCTAGAGTTCGTCTCGAAGCTGGTCAACAAGCTGGGAGAAGTACGTCAGCGCGTCTTCGACCGGCTTGCTTGTGGCCATGTCCACGCCGGCGCCTCGCAGGAGCTCGATGGGAGGCTTGCTCGAGCCGCCCTTGAGGCAGCCCAGGTAGTCCTTCACCGCAGGCGCACCCTCGGCAAGGATGCGGTTCGAGATGGCGATGGCGGCAGCGTAGCTCGTCGCGTACTGGTAGACGTAATAGCCGTAGTAGAAGTGCGGGATGCGTGCCCATTCCAGGCGTATCCCGTCATCCACGGTCACCGCGTCGCCAAAGTACTGCGCGTTGAGCTCGCCCCAGCGCTCGCAGAGGGCGTCCGCCGTGACGCCGCGGCCGTCAGCGTTCATCTCATTCACGTCGCGCTCGAACTCGGCGAACATGCACTGGCGGTAGAGGGTGGCACGGAAGGACTCCACAAAGTTGTTGAGCACGTAGGCGTGGGTGGCAGGGTCCGTGGTGTGCTCGAGCAGGTAGTGCGAGAGCAGCGCCTCGTTGCAGGTGGAGGCAACCTCGGCCACGAAGATGGGATAGTCGCTGTAGGTAGGCGATTGCGTATGGCACGAGAGGTACGTGTGCACGGAGTGGCCCATCTCGTGCGCGAGCGTGAAGACGTCGTCAAGGCTTCCATCAAAGCTCGTGAGAATCACGGGATTGGTGCCGTAGGAGCCTGCGGAGTAGGCGCCAGAGCGCTTGCCGGGGGTCTCGTATACGTCGATCCAGCGCTGCTCGAGGCCCTGGCGCACGATGGCCAGGTAGTCCTCGCCAAGCGGTGCCAGTGCCTTCAGGATAAGGTCCCATGCCTCCTCGTAGGTGAAGGTAAGGTCCACGGAGTCGACGAGGGGCACGTACATGTCCCAGAAGTGCAGCTCATCTACGTCCAGCACGTCCTTGCGCAGGCTTGCGTAGTTGTGGAGCGCGCCGAGGTTCCTGTGCACCGCGTCCACGAGGTTGTCGTAGACGGAGGTGGGAACCTCGTTGGCATCGAGGCAGTACTCGAGGGCGTCCTTGTAGCGGCGGGAGTCCGCAAAGAACTTGAGCTGCTTGACCTGGGCGGCGAGAAGCCCGGCGCAGGTGTTGCGGTGCGCGCCGTAGCTCGCGTAGACCGAGTCGAAGGCGGACTTGCGCAGCACGCGGTCGTGGCTGCGCTCGAGGCCAATAAAGCTGCCGTGGCTCACAGAGTGCTTCTCGCCCTTTGAGTCCGTGGCGTCCGCAAAGGTGAGGTCGGCATCGTTGAGCTGCGAGAACACGCGCTCGGGCTGGGCCGCCGCGTCACCGGCGCGTGCGAGGATCGCCTCCTCTGCCGCCGAGAGGCGGTGCGGGCGCATGCGCAGCTCGCGCTCGATCGCGCGGCGGTAGTGCTCGAGGTCTGGCTCCTCGGCAAAGAAGGCGGCGAGCTTCTCGTCCGCCATGCCAAGAAGCTCTGCCGAGAACCACGAGCATGCTCCCTGCGTCTCCACCTCCAGGCCCATAACCTGGTCGGAGTAGACCTGGTAGCGTGCCACACGGGTGTCGACGTCGGCGCAGCGGTCGGCGTAGTTGCCCAGGCGACTGAGGGTGACGTTTGCCTCGTCCGAGAGGCGAAGGTAGGCAAGAAGGTCTGCCGCCGAGGCGCTCACACGCCCCTTGTAGGCCGCGAGCTTGCCGGGGAGGGCCTTGGCGTCCTCGAGCTGACGCTCGAAGTCCTTGTCGTCCGCGCACATGGACGAGAGGTCCCAACGGTACTTCTCGGGAATCTGGTCGCGCGACTGGTATTGCATACGTGCTCCTTAGGGTGGAGTTCTTTCAGACTTTCCCATGGTACACGCTGGGGCGCGCGGCGGGCGAGGCGCAGGCGCGGCGTGGCCGTCGGCTGGCAGGCGGTTACGCGCGGGCGGGAAGCTGCGCCACGGCCTCGGCAAGGATGTGGCCCTCCATGGCGTGGAGCAGCTCGTTGAGCCAGAACCCCTCCCTGAGCTGCGGCGCATTGTCAAGCGCATACACGCGCAGTGTGTAGGTGTGGTCACAGTCGGGTGGCTGCGGCCCGTTGTAGCGGCAGGTGAGGAGCGGGTCGTGGCTGCCCACCAGGCGCGACGCCGACGAGTTTTTGCCTTGGACCATTCCGCCAAAGCGCCGATTGGAGGCATCTGCGGGGAACTCGGTTGCGCTTGCCGGAATGTCGCAGGCGCACCAGTGAATCCAAGGGAAGCCGCACACGGGAATGGAGTCGACGTCGTAGAAGACCACGGCCAGCGTTGCAGCGCCCTTGGGTACGCCCGTGATCTCGAGGGGGAACGATCGGGTTGGCGTGCCGGCATACAGGCCGGCTGGGTCGGCAAACTTCGCGTAGGCGTCGGGAATGTAGCCGTTCTCGTCGAGCTTCACATGCACGTCCATGGTTGCCTCCTGAGGTTGGGATGCCACGTGCCTCTCGCCAGTATTGTATCTGGCGCCAAGCTTCTTCGGTCATCGGGCGCGCCCCTTCGTGCTACCGCTACCACCTGCCGGGCTGCTGCCGCCCCGCCCCGGGCTCCGACGGGCGGGCGGTCCTGCATGCTAGAATTACCTCGCCTGACGCGAGGCCAACTTTCGGCCGGACGAAAGGCTCCGCGCTCGGCCGCGCGTGCGGCCACACCACAGACGAGAGGCGCCCACCCAGCGACGCCGACAACATGTGAGGAGAAATCCATGCTCAAGAGCACCAACATCACCCGACGCCAGGCGCTTGCCGCACTCGGCTCCATCACCGCCGGGCTTGCGCTCGCTGCCTGCGGCACCGGTCAGACGGAGTCCACGGATGCGCCCTCTTCCAGCGATGCCTCGTCCTCCTCGGACGCCTCCGCCGCCTCCGAGGACGTGACCGTCCGCGTGGCATCCCTCAAGGGCCCCACCACCATTGGCCTGGTCTCGATGATGGATACCACCTCCGGTGTCCCCACCGAGGATGCCCCCACCGAGCCCGCCGAAGGCTCCACGGGCATCACCTACTCCTACACGATCTCCGGTGCGGCCGACCAGGTCCTGCCGCTGGTCATCCAGGGCGAGACAGACATTGCTCTGGTGCCCTCCAACGTGGCTTCGGTCCTCTACAACAAGACCAACGGCGGCATTCGCGTGATCGACGTCAACACGCTGGGCGTGCTCTCTGTGGTCTCCGGGGACGCCTCCGTCGAGCAGTTCGAGGACCTCGCCGGCCACACCGTCTACCTCTCCGGTCAGGGAGCCACCCCCGAGTACACGCTCAACTACTTGCTTGACCAGGCCGGGATCAGGGATCAGGTGACCATCGAGTTCAAGAGCGAGCACAGCGAGTGTGCGGCCGCCATCCAGGCAGACCCTACCGCCGTCGCCATCCTGCCCGAGCCCTTCACCACGGCAACGCTGGCCAAGGACTCCTCGCTCTCCGCGCCCGTGAGCCTCACTGACGTCTGGGATCGCTACGCCGGCGGCTCGGGCAGCCAGTTCGTGATGGGCGTGACCATCGCCCGCTCCGAGTTTGTGGACCAGCACCCCGCGGCCATCGCGGACTTCCTCTCTCGTCACGCCGAGTCCGTTGACACCGTGAACGGCGACCCGGCTGCAGCGGCGCCGCTCGTGGTGAAGGCCGGCATCGTGGCTAGCGAGGCCATTGCCGAGAAGGCCATCCCCAAGTGCAACATCGTGTGCACCACCGGCGAGGATATGCGCTCGGCGCTCTCCGGCTACCTGCAGGTTCTCTACGACGCCGATGCCTCCTCGGTGGGCGGCTCCCTTCCCGGCGACGACTTCTACTACGAGGCCTAGGCCGCAACTAGGGTGTCTGCCGAGAACAACAAAGCTTCCGTGACCCCGCGCGACGTTCTGCGCCGCGCGGGCGCCGTTGCCTTCTGGCTCCTCGTGTGGCAGCTCGCAAGCATGGCCGTTGGCTCCGAGCTTCTGCTTGCCGGCCCCGTGACGGTGCTTGTGCGCCTGACACAGCTCGTTCCCACGCCCGCCTTCTGGACCACGGTGGGCTTCTCGCTGGCGAGAATCGCCGCCGGCTTTGCCGTGGCGTTTGCGCTGGGTCTGGTGCTTGGCCTTCTCGCTCACCGCTGGTACGCGCTGGCGGAGCTTCTCGCCCCGGCAGTGAGCTTCCTTAAGAGCGTGCCCATCGTCTGCGTGATTGTGCTTTTGCTCATGTGGGTGGGGTCGGTGCGGGTCTCGGCCATCGCGGTCTTTCTCGCCGTGTTTCCCGCCATCTACTTCAGCGTGCTGGAGGGCCGCTCTGCGGCGGATCCCGGCCTTGGCGAGCTGCTCCGCGTGATGGGCGTGTCCGGCTGGCGGCGCTTCCTGGCAGACGCCTGGCAGCAGCTCCTCCCGTACCTTGTGGCAACGTGCAGGAACGCCTGTGGCATGGCCTGGAAGGCAGGCGTTGCCGCCGAGCTCATCGGCAGTCCGCGCGGCTCCATGGGCGAGCGCATCTACCAGGCAAAACTCCTGCTCGAGACCGGCGACCTCTTTGCGTGGACCATCGTGGTGGTGACGCTTTCCTGGGCGTGCGAGAAGGCCTTCCTGGCGCTTCTGCGCGCAACCGCTGACTGGGCGCTTGCGGCAAGCGTGCCACGGGTTGCGGCGGCGCAGCGCAAGCAGGCGGCGCCCGCGCCGGCGGGAATCTTGCTCGACAACGTGACGCTGGGTTACGACGGTGTGCCCGTTGCCACCTGCAACCTCGCGCTTGCGCCGGGCTCGCGCACGGTGCTCGCCGACCCCTCCGGCGCTGGCAAGACCACGCTGGTGCGCACGGTCTGCGGACTTCTTGCTCCGCTCTCGGGGCGCGTCCAGGCACCGGGCTCGGTTGCGCTCTCCGTGCAGTTCCAGGACACCCGACTGGTGGAGGCAATGACTGCCGAGCAGAACGTGCTGCTCTGCTCGGCGGGTGCGCTCTCGGCGGACGAGGCGCACACGCTTCTGGCAGAGCTGCTGCCTAAGGACGCGCTGGGTAGGCCGGTCTCGGAGCTCTCTGGTGGGCAGCGTCGCCGCGTTGAGCTTGCGCGGGCGTTCGCGCATCCCGGCGCGGCAGTTGTTCTCGACGAGCCCTTTGCCTCGCTTGATGCTGCCTCGCACCAGGCGGCGGCGGCCTTTGTGCTGCGCCATCTGGGCGGTCGCACGCTGCTTGTGGCCTCGCATGCCTCCGGTGACGTGGATCTTCTCCGTGCGACGCCTGCGCGCCTGGGCGACGCGTGCGGCGAGAGGTAGCGCGCCCCCGTTCTATGCCCTATACATCTGGTCAAGCGTCACAAGCATCACATCATTGCGGCTTTTGCACTTCTCAGCTGTTCCTTGCGAGACACTCTTTTTGGTAAAGAGCATGATGCCTTCTGTCGCATATCCCCTTACCAGTCCTCGCTTACCGTCGAGATCTGCAAGCTCGCTCGTCTCGTCAAACCCCTCGCGGTACTTGCATTCGCCTATAAGCATCGTGTGCTCCATGGGGTCCGCCGCGATGACGTCGATGTCGTCTTGTGCATGCGTGGAGGGGTTAGTTCCCCACCAGCTGCCCAGCCGCGTGACGGCAATGGGTAGCTGACCAGCGCGCGCCTGCTCTCCCAGCCACTCGAGACATAGACGCTCGAAACGGTGCCCCAGGTAGTCATCAAGCTGCTGCTCGGGAAGGCGATGGGCAAGGGTATCGCCAAAGCCCCCTTCAATGTCACTTACTCGAGGCATGACAAAGCGGAACCAAAAGTCATAGCAGGCGTCGCAGATCCGGTAGATTCCACGCTTGCTCGAGTGCTCGTTCTCCCCAAACGGCGTGGCCTTCTCGATGATGCCAAGCTGGCAAAGCGAGGAGAGGTACTTGGGGATTGTTGTGGCATCCACGCCGACTCTGTCCGCCATAAGCTTTGTCCGATTTGCACCGCCGGCAATTGCGCGGAGGAGGGACGCATAGAGTGCTGGCTCAGAGAACTCTTGACGCAACAGTCCATATGGTTCGTCAAAGAGAAACCCCGAGGGATTGAAGTAGAGATCTGCAAGGTTGTCTCTAAACCCGCGTTGAGGATCTACCTGTTCCAGGTAGTAAGGGACTCCTCCAAAGCATCCGTAATACTCGTATTGTTCCTGCGGAGAAAGGCCGGGAAACATCTGGGCAGCCTCAAGGTATCCCAGAGGCCCAATCTTCATCTGGGCTGTTCGCCTGCCGTAGAGTGGGCTCTTTCTCCCCAGGACATCGCTCTCCATAAAGCCTTCGTTGCTGCCGCAGAGCATCACGAATACATTTGTTTGCTTGAAGGCGCGGTCAATGGTGACCTGCAGCGCGGAGGGAATGGACTCGTTTCTCTGTGCGGCATAGGGAAGCTCGTCGAATACGAACACAAAGCGCTCGCGCTTGCCACGCTCGGCAATGAACTCGAAGGCATCCGCCCACGTGGCAAACGCACCTACCGTGGCGGGCAGGTCGAAGAATGAATAGACTGCACGGCTAAAGTCTGCAAGGTTGTCCTTGTCGGCCTGGTCAAGCGCGGTGAAGAAGAGCGTGCGCTTGTTCTCGCAGAACTTGGAGATAAGGGTGGTCTTGCCAACGCGTCTGCGCCCGTACACAACGACGAGCTGGAACTTCTCGGCTGTGTATAGCTGTTCGAGCTGTGCAAGCTCCCTCTGACGCCCAACGAACACGATGGCCTCCTCGTCTGTTTGAGCCCCTTTGCCCGTGCCGTCACGTTGTGTCCGGCAGTGAGAGATGCATTATTCTACAAAGAATAATTCTCTTGAGAATAATATATGCGAGAAACCGACGCGCCCGGACCAGAGGACTGGGGCGCGGACGCTGAGCGGAGATCTTTATCGCCGAGGCGCGCCTACTTGGAGTACGCCGCCCGTACGCTGACGCCGGGAATGGCGCCAATGCGCCCGGCCAGCGCCGCAATGGCGTCTTGCGGCGCATCGACCGCCACGGAGATGATGTTCATGCGCCGCTTGGGATAGGGGATGCCCATGCGCCCGATGATGATGCCGGCATTCTCGTGCAGCACCTCGTTGAGGTGCGCGACCGAATCCGGGTCTTCCACGATGATGCCCAGCACCGCTACGCGAGTCTCCATGGCTGCCTCCTGTGACCTGCGTTTCTCTCAGCTTCAACCGACAGAATACGCGCCTCAGGCGAGGTGATGTCGCCGGAAGGCTCCGTATGTTGCAAATCGCGCCAAAAGGGAGGCTCCGGCGACAAAATATCGCCGGAGAGGAGGTTTTTGCGACAATCTGCGCAAAACGTGCCCCTCCGGCGACAAACGCCCGTGCCGCGCCCCGCGCCCTACCGTGCGAGAAGCGGCGTCAGCTCTCCCTGCGACACAATTGTGACCTCGTGCATCGCGCGGCTGATGGCGGTGTAGAGCCTGCGGCGGGCAAGCGGCGTGTCCGGGTAGACCTGGGCCTGTGCGTCGGGCACCACCACGTGGTCAAACTCCAGGCCTTTTGCCAGGCGCAGGTCCATGAGCACCACGCCGCTTGCCGGCATGAGCGAGTTGCGGTCCACAAGCTGCACGCTCTCACCCAGCTGCTTCGAGAGCCAGTTTGCGCGCGCGGCGTCGGCGGCGACGATGGCGGTGAGGCCCTCCTCGCCCGCGGCCTTCTCGGCAATGCGTGCCAGCTCAGCCACGTAGTGCCCCGCGTCGCCGTCCACCACCTCCACAACGCGCGGCGGCGTGCCCGCGCGCTGCACCGAGGTGAGGCGCGCACGCTCGTCCAGCGGCAGCAGGCTCGTGAACAGCTCCGTAATCTCGGGACTCGAGCGGTAGCTGGTGAGAAGCTCGCAGGTCTCGACCTCGCCATGCGTTGCCGAGAAGATCTGGCGCACCTGGTCGAAGGTCGCCGTGCCCTCGCGGATGGCCTGGTGCTCGTCGCCCAGCAGCATGAAGTGGGCGCGCGGGAAGTAGCGCGCCAGCACCATGAGCTGCGTCACGGTGTAGTCCTGCACCTCGTCCACCATCACGTAGCGCGCGGACTTCTCGCCCCCGCCCATCACCAGCAACTTGAGGTAGACCCACTCGGCCGCCGTGAGCGCGCTCTTGCCCAGCACGCGCATGCCAATGCGGTCGATGCGCAGCCAGTTGCCGCGCTCGATCTCGTCGTGAGCGCCGCTAAAGAGATGCCGCAGGTAGGTGAGGGCGTAGGCGGCGCACTCATCGTCGTCGGCGGGGCTTATCGTCTGGCCAAAGACCTCGACCTGCTCCTCCACGTCAAGGCCCAGCATCTCCTCCCAGACCTCCTCGCTCTTGGAGAGCGCCGCGAGCTTGCGGTCAAGGCGGTCGTGCAGCTCGTCCTTCACCAGTGCGGTGAGGCGCGGACCCACGGGAATCTGCGAGAACTTGGCCACGGCGCCCGCCACCGAGGACGCCTTGAGCATCACGCGCTCTCCGCAGCGGACCTCGCGCAGGTCATCGGGCTCAAGCGTCATCGTGCGCACGCCCTCCTCCAGGTGCGCGAGCTCCTCCGGGTCTCCGTCGCGCCCGTCGCCGCGCTCGGAGAGGCCCAGGCTGGCGAGAAAGCCGCGCCACGTGAAGATGCGCGGGTTCTTCTCGCCCATGCTTGGCAGCACGGTGTCAATGTAGTGACGGAAGACGTCGTTGGGCGTGAAGAGAAAGATCTGGTCGGCCGAGAGGGTCTTGCGCTCCTGGTAGAAGAGGTACGCCACGCGCTGTAGCAGCACCGAGGTCTTGCCCGAGCCGGCGATGCCGCTCACGAGCAGCACCGGCACGTCCTCGTGGCGGATGACCGCGTTCTGCTCGCGCTGGATGGTCGCGGTGATGGCCGCGAGCTTCTCGGAGTGGTGCTTCTTGAGCGCGCCGAGAAGCAGCGAGTCCTCGATGGCCACGGTGGTGTCGAAGTATGAGTTGAGCGTGTCGCGCGTGATGTCGAACTGGCGGCGCAGCAGCAGGTTGACGGTGCGCGTGCGGCCGTCCACCTGGTAGGAGGTGGGGCCCATCTCCTGGTTGTAGTAGGTCTCGGCCACGGGGCTGCGCCAGTCCACGATGAGCGGGCGCTTGTGCTCGTCGGTCATGCCCGCGGCGCCAATGTAGACGTCGCGCGGCGGACGGCCGGGGCGCATCTCGAGCGTGACCTTGGCGAAGTAGGGCTGGCGCAGCAACAGGAGCACGCGCTGGAGCTTCTCGACGGTGAAGTCGTGGTACTGGTTGTACGTGTCGATGACCGAGTTGAGCGTTTCGATGGCGGCGAGCGTCTCCATGGTCTCGTCAGTGCCGCCAAAGTCGGGACGAATCTCCTCGCTCATCTCGCGAAGGTCGTCCGCGGCGCCCTTGTGGCTGGTCTCAATCTCCTCGGTGAGGGTGTCGCGCAGGTCGCAGAGCTGGGCGTATATCGCGCTCAGGTGGTCCTGCTCCTCGCGGAACGTTGCGTCGTGCGTCTCGTCTGCCATGCGTCCTCCCAGTGCCCGGCACGAAAGCGTGACGGACTATTGTAACGCGAGAGGAGCGGGCGGCGCAGCGCTCGAACGACGCCGGCGCGGCGGGCAGGACCGCGGGCGCTAGGCCGTGGCTTCCTCGCTCGTCACGATGCGCACGGTGCAGGAGGGGAAGCCCCCGGCGTTCGAGTACGTCACGGTGCAGGGGATGCGGGCGGGGAGCGCCTTGGGGTCGAGGCCTGCGCCCAGCGCCAACGCGCCCATCTCCTTTGCGTTGATACGGCCAACCAGCTCCTCGAAGACCTGACAACGCCAGGTGGAGCCAATGCCCAGCGGGCCCTTCTCGCGCACGAACTCGCCCGGCGCCGAGGTGACGGAGTGCTTGGTCATCTCGAGACCGGCGGCAAGGACCATCGTGGTGCTCTCAAAGACAAACTCCTCGAGCCTCTCGGGCTCGCGCCTACGTGCCGACATGCGTGTCTCCTTGTTGCGTTGGTGTTCTCGATGCGGGCGGCGTGCAGCGGCGGGTCGCGCTGACCGGTCTCGTCGTGTGCTGCCTAGTCGCAGGCCTTCTCGATGCGGTGGCGCAGCTCGTCGATGCCCAGGCCGGTCTGCGCGGAGGTAAGCAGCATCTGCTCGCGCGGCACCTCGAGCTGCTGCGAGAGAAGCTCCACCTGGCGCGTCTGCTTGGGTCGGCTGAGCTTGTCGGCCTTGGTGAGCGCAACCACAAAGGGGAGGTCGTTCTCGCGGAGAAACGCGAGCATGTCCTGGTCGAGCTTTTGCGCCTCCAGGCGCACGTCGACAAGGGCGATGACCAGGTTGAAGCTGCGCTCCTGGGCAAAGTAGCCCGAGATGAGGTTTGCCCAGCGCTGGCGCTCGGCCATCGAGACGCGCGCGTAGCCGTAGCCCGGCAGGTCTACAAAGCTGATGCCGTCTGCCTCGAAGAAGTTCACGTTGGCCGTCTTGCCCGGTTGCGACGAGACCTTCGCGAGCGCCTTGCGCCCCAGCAGCTTGTTGAGCAGCGACGACTTGCCCACGTTGGAGCGGCCGACAAAGGCGACCTCGGGCGTGGTGGGGGCGGGGAGCCCGTCGACGGTGCCGTATGAAGCAATGAAGCGAGCGTTCTGCAGGTTGAGCGCCATGGTTTCCTCTTTTCGCGATGCCTTTGGGTGACGATTCTACCCGAAGCAGGCGGTGCCGCCGCGTTTCTCGGCGTCGAATCCCTTGCTGCTTGGGCTTTGCGTTCGCGACGCTGCCGTTCTCCTCTAGATTCTGCGCTCGCGACGCTGCCGTACTCCCCTGGATCTCGCGCTCGCGACGCTGCCGTACTCCCCAAACTACGCACGGTCGCAATTCAGGTTTGTGGATTGCTGGGCTTTTGTCCGCCCCGTCTTCAGTCGTGCGTAGTTCGGGGAGCTGGTACGCGTTGCGAGAAGGGCCTCGCCGCTGAATGGGGCCCACTGCAGACAAGGGCTTGCTGCCCGGATGTACCTCTGACAGGAAACTTGCACGAAGCAGTCAAAACTTTTTCGCCGTCCGCCGACGAATCCCTGGTACAGGCCACAGCCGAGATACGGTGAGTCCACCAAAACCAACGGCCCCCCGGAGAAGCCATGATTCAAACGCTTACCGATGACATTGCCGCATGGAAACCCGTCGTGTTCGTGAGCCACGAGTCGGCGAGAATTGCCTGTTGGAATCTAGTGGGGCGTGAGGTGGGGCGTTGGCCCGTTGGGCGTTCGCGGCTCCTTCTGCCAGACGACGGTTGCATTACGCGCCAGAGAGAGTTCGCAAAGCTTGCTGCAACCATTGACCTGCATGCGCTTGGCCTGGACACGGCTCCTGTCGACCTTCTCGTCCCCACGGCTTCCGCGCGCTCGCGTGGCAAGCGCGCGATTCTTCACGTGTGGCAAGATGCAATTCTCCGCAAGAGCTTCCTTATTGCTGAGAGGCGCCTGTTGGTGAGCAGCCCGTGCTTCACAGTGCTCCAAATGGGATGCGCGCACCGGCCAACCCAGCTGTCACAGGAGCGCGCCAGCACAGAGATGGAGGCAGAGCGAGTGGTGCGCGCGTCTCTCGGCCTGCCGGAGCAGGACTTCTCCGCAACAGACCTTGTGGCGTGGGATAACATCTGGCGTCTTGTATGCCTTGCGCGAACGGTCACCGAGTTCGCTGGGACTTATCGGCCAGCCGTCCCGCCTTGTAACCAGGTGACCTTTGGGTATCCGCCGCTCGCCACGCGAGATGAGATGCGCGCGTTTATCGGCGTTCTTCCCGCCTCGGCCGGCGTGATGCGGGCGAGAAGGGCTATCGAGCTGGGTTTTGACCGCGCGGCGTCTCCCATGGAGACGGCGTTGGCGCTCATGCTGTCTCTCGATGTTGATCTTGGTGGCTTTGGCTTGCCTCGACCAACGCTTAACCATCCGATAGTCGTTGACCCACGGTGGCGTGACCTTGCGAGTCAGGATTGCATGGAGGTCGATCTTGCGTGGGATGGGGTTCGCCTTACCATAGAGTATGACGGTGATGATCACCATCCGGTTGAGGATACCGAGAAGGCCGCCGATGACAACGAACGGCAAAACTCCCTGGTAGCAATGGGTCATATGGTGCTACGCGTGCGCTATCCGCAGGTTGCGGACTACTCTCGACTGGCGCTTCTCGTGCGGCAGATTGCCCATATTCTTGATTTTGAGCTGGTGCAGCCAACTGATTTACAGATGGTTCGCCGGCGCAGACTCCACGCGGCGCTCCTGGGCCGCGGGACTACGTGCGGATAAGGCCGAGAAACGCGACGGCCTGTCTCTGCGTCAGCAAGATGGTATCTTCCGCGGCCCTGTGTCGGTGCTGTCGGGCAGTTTTCGGACAGAATTCGCCGCTGGGGGGTGCCCAAAACGTCTACTTTCTGCCCGGTAGCGCCCGTGGTCACAGAAGAACGCTGCACAGGGGTTAATCTCCGCGTGCAGAGAAGACGGCTGCACAAGGTATGCTCGGCGGCCCAACATGTGTTGGAACTACGTATGCTCGGCGGCCCAACATGTGTTGGAACTACGTATGCTCGGCGGCCCAACATGTGTTGGAACTACGCACGGTAGAGGTTGAGGATGACAAAAGCCCAGCAATCCACAAACCTGAATCGCGACCGTGCGTAGTTCGGGAGAGCCGGGAGGAGCTCGGGAGGTGGGGGAGCCGGGAGGGGCTCGGGAGGAGCTCGGGGGAGCCGGGAGGGGCTCGGGAGAGCCGGGAAGGGAGCCGGAAGTAAGGATTCCGCCGCCCGGAGTGCGTTTCTGACCCCTTGCAACTCGGGGTAGAATGTCGCCGTGCAAAAAGCAGGCGAGGAGGTGTGGAAGCGTGAGCGAGAACCCCAAGGACCAGAGTCCGGACGAGCAGCCTAGGCGCTCCATTCTCGTCACGCTTCTCATTGCCGCGGCAATCGCGCTGCTCGCGGGGTTTCTCGCCTGGGGCGTTCCCGTGATGCTAAAGGCCGGCGCGCGCGAAGACGCGCAGGACACCTTCGCAATCTTGGACGCCGAGCCCCAGGACCCCGGCCAGCAAGCCCCCGCGCCAGCTTCTCTCGCTGAATGAGACAAAGGGAAACTCCCTTTGTCTCGCATAGTTTTTCGCTGAATGCGCCGTGCCTGCGGCCCGTGCGCCGCGCTGCCCCTTCATCATTGACCCAAACGCAACAAATGCAAGCACCCGCGCCCGTCGCCGGACGGCGCAAGGAGGGGGAAACGTGGATCTTCTCGAGCTTCTCAAGGCTGCAATCTATGGCGTGGTCGAGGGCATCACCGAGTGGCTGCCCATCTCGTCGACGGGGCACATGCTCCTTCTCGAGCAGTTCATGCCTCTCAGCGTCTCGAAGGACTTCTGGGACATGTTCCTCGTGGTGATCCAGCTTGGCGCCATCATTGCCGTGCTTGTTGCCTTCTTCCACGAGCTCAACCCCTTCTCGCGCTCCAAGTCCGCCGACGAGCGCCGCTCCACTTGGACGCTCTGGGGCAAGACCATCGTCGCCTGCATCCCCGCCGCGGTGGTTGGCCTGCCGCTTGACAACTGGATCGAGGACCACCTGGGCACACCCTTCGTGATTGCCGCCGCCCTTATCGTCTACGGCATTGTCTTCATCGTGATCGAGACCGTCCGCGAGCGCCGCGCGCAGCGCCTGATGGCCGCCCCCGCCCCCACCGCAGCTCAGGCGTCCGGCCCCTATCGCCCGCGTCACCTTGCCGCAGCCACACCACAGCCCCAGCAGGAGCTCACGATCTCGCAGGTGGCAGACGCCGACGCACGCATCCAGGACATCGACGACCTCGACTGGAAGACCGCCCTGGGCATCGGTCTCTTCCAGGTGCTCTCCATCGTGCCGGGCACCTCGCGCTCCGGCTCCACCATCATCGGCGGCCTCATCCTGGGCTGCTCGCGCACCGTTGTGGCGCAGTTCACGTTCTACCTGGCCATCCCCGTCATGGTTGGCGCCTCGGGTCTTCGCCTGGTGAAGTACTTCCTCAAGGGCAACACGTTTTCCGGCACCGAGGCGGCAATCCTTCTCACCGGCTGCGCCGTAGCCTTCCTGGTCTCGCTTGCTGCCATCCGCTTCCTCATGGGCTTTGTGAAGAAGCACGACTTCAAGCCCTTCGGCTGGTACCGCATTGTGCTGGGCGTTGCAGTTATCGCCTACTTTGCGCTGGTGGCGGCCTAGGCGCAGGCGCTGCAACCGCCGGCAGGCGAGAAGAAAACACAGCCGAGAGGAGCACGTATCATGCTCAAGGAGCGCGAGGGTTACATTCCCTTTGCGGGATACCAGACCTACTACCGGGTGGCGGGAGAGTGCCAGCTGGGCAGGCTGCCCCTTCTCGTCCTGCATGGCGGCCCGGGTGCCGCCCACTACTACCTGCAGTCCCTTGACGGCATAGCCGAGAAGTACGGTCGCGCCGTCATCTACTATGACCAGATCTCCTGCGGCCGATCCAAGACGCCTCCCATGCCGGAGCGCTGGGGCTGCTCGCTCTTCCTTGACGAGCTTGCCTGCGTGCGCGCCTTCTTGGCCGCAACGTTTGGCTGGGACTGCCTGCACATCCTGGGCCAGAGCTGGGGCGGCATGCTTGCCATGATGTACGCCATCGGAAAGCCCTGGCACGAGCACGGCCACGAGGGCCTGGCCTCGATGGTGGTGGCAAGCTCGCCCGCAAGCATGGACCTGTGGCTCCACGAGGCCATACGCCTTCGCCACTACCTGCCGCGCGAGATGGACGAGGCCCTCGCGCAGGCCGACGTCGACGGCGACTACGGCCGTCCCGAGGTGCGTGCGGCGACGGCCGAGTACTACCGCCGCCACGTCTCAAAGGTGCCGGAGGATGAGAGGCCCGCGAACCTCCACAGCCCCGAGCCAGACCCGGTGGGCGACGAGTGCTATCACTTCATGCAGGGCATGAGCGAGTTTGTGGTCACGGGCGCACTCTCGCACTGGAGCGTGGTTGACCAGCTGCCCACGATCGACGTCCCCACGCTCGTGACCTCCGGCGCGGCAGATGAGTGCACGCCGCTTGTGGCCAAGCAGGTGGCAGACGGCATCCCTGGCGCCCGTTGGGAGCTCTTCCCCGACGGCACGCACTGGGTGCACGGCGAGCAGCCCGAGCGCTACAACGCCTTGGTTGAGCGCTTCCTCGAGGAGCACGAGTAGCGCGAGCAGCCGCGGCCTCCGCGCGGGTCGCCGCCCGTTGCCCGCCGCCCGTTGCCGCCGCCCGTTGCCCCCACCCGGCGTCCCAGCTACGACGCCATCTTTGTGAGCGCGTAGAACTTGCCCGTGGATGAGCTGGCAAGTGTGTCGGCGTCCCAGGTCTTTGCCGTCACACTGCTCGACGTGGGGTCGTGCACGGTGTAGGTGCCGTCGGAGCCCTGCTCAACAATCAAGATCCAGTGCTCGTACGAAGTGAGGCTGTCTGCCCTGACCTCCATGGCAAGCACCGTCCCAGACGTAAGCACCGTCGAGATGTTGTCCGCCGAGGTGTCGTAGGTGTGATAGACCACGCCCAGCGAGTTGGCCTCGGTGGTGAAGAAATCGCCGCTCATACCGGAGTCACCGGTGGCCAGGCCGTCCTTCTCGGCCAGCGCGGCAATGGTCGCGGGCGTGTTGTCGGTCGAGCCGGTGAGGCCAATCGTCGCCATGGCCATAACCGTGGGGCCAGAACCCGTCACTGCAAGCGCGCTGCCGGCGTAGTCCACGGCACCCCAGCGGGAATCCCAGTCGAAGAGCTGCGGATAGCTGCCAGCCGATGCCTCCTCGCCATAGGCCTGCGCCGTCTTGTTGGACTCCAGGTAGCCGGCGACAAGCGAGACGGCGTCCGGCTCGTTGAGCGCCAGCTCAACCAGACGCTCGTCCGGGTACTGGTCCGCATTGCTCGCAATCTGGGCGATCTGGTCGTCCTGGTCAAGCCGGGCAGTAAGCTCCTGCGAGAGGCTATCCGAGATGCCCGTAGCCACGCGGGGCTTCTCGACTGCGGCCTCTTCTTGCTGCTGAGCGGCATTGTTTGCGACGCAGCTGGACACCGCAAAGATGAGAAGCACAATAGCGAGAATGGCTAGAACCAGCGCAAGCACCATGCGGGCGTCAAAGCCGCCAATGCGCCGGCGGCGCCCCGCGTTGCCAAAGTCGATGCTGCGGCTGCGCAGCTCGTAGCCGTGCTGCCTGTTGCCACGCGACCCAGAGTTGAGGGGGCGCTGCTGGCGCGGCCGCCCGGCCCCGCTCATCCCACGCCCATTGCGCGAGCTGTTGCCCCTGCGTGACGGTCCCTCTCCGCTATATGGGCGCGAGCTGCGAGAACGCCCCGCGTCTCGCTGGGGCCTCTGGGACCTGCCGTCGGAGTACTCCATGACCCCCTCCTTGCGTGGCGCGCGGGCTTGCGGCACGTGGTCGTGCTCAAGGTCGATGCAGCTTTGCGAATGGACGACATCTTGGGCCGGCCATTCGGAATGCCACCTCACATGTCATGTATGCACTATAAGACAGCGTTGCGTTTGCGGCATGCGAGAGTCCCCCGAGTGGTGCCAATGCGATAAAACAAGTACTCAAGCGGCACGGCGTTGGCCTCTCGCTGAGAAGCGCCTCTCGTATTCTGCAGGTATGGTGCATGTGTGACCCCTGTGTGAACGCGTACATATGAGTCAACTTTGATACGTATAATCCGAAACAAGTATTCACCATTACTAGTGGTGGAGCAAAAGGTAGCAGCTGTTAGTTGAGGGGCGTCACGTGGCTAAGCAGAGAAACGACAGACAAGAGGCCATAAGGCAGATAATTCGTGAGAAGTCTATTCGCACCCAGCGCGCACTGGTGGAAGAGCTCCAGGAGTTGGGCTTCTCGTGCACGCAGGCAACGGTCTCGAGAGACATCACCGAGATGGGCCTGCGCAAGCTCCCCGAGGGCATCTACGTACTCTCCGAAGACCTCCACCTGCAGCGCATGCTCTCCGAGTTTGTGGTGGACGTGCTCCGGGCCGAGAACCTCGTGGTGATCAAGTGCCAGCCGGGAACTGCCTCGGGCGTGGCCGCTGCCATCGACGGCGCCGCGCTCTCCCACGCGCTGGGCTCCGTCGCCGGCAACGACACGGTGCTTGTGGTTGCGGTTGACGGCAAGCAGGCCGCCGACCTGCAGGCGCTTGTGAAGAAGCTCGGCAGCTCCAAGTAGCACCTCTGCCGGCAGCGCCGCCTGGCTGGCGAGAAGGACTGGCGAGAAGAACCATCGTCACAGAGAAGGGCCCCGGCGCATCGCCGAGGCCCCTTTCATGTTCTGCGCGGGCGCAGCTCCGCCTTGAGCGCTACCGACCCGTAGTTCCGCCGCCAGTATTCTCGCCAGTGCCACCGCCGCCAGTCTCGCCGGTGCCGCTGGTCCCACCGCCACCGGTTTCGCCGCCAGTGGTGCCGCCGGTGGTGCCGCCGGTGTTGCCGGAGCCGCTACCGGACCCACTGCCAGATCCGCTGCCGCCAGTGCCGCTGCCCGAGGTGCTTCCGCCGTTGCCGGTCTTGGAGCCCGTGCTCTCGGATGTGGTGGGGTTTGTCGTCGACTGCGAGTCCGTGGTGGTTGTGGTGGTCTCGCTGACGGTGTTGTACGAGGTCGAGTTGGTGGAGGCTGAGGTGCCCACGAAGGTCCACGAGCTGTTGTCCTTGTAGTCGACCGTATCGGTTGTGGTGGGGAACTCCTCGCGCGCCACGCCGGCAAGCACCTTGTTCATGAAGTTTGTCCAGATGGGCTGTACGGTGTTCTGTGTTGTGCCTACGCCCCCGTTGACGGTGACCGCAACGCGCGCGTCGGGGTAGCCCGACCACACCGCGCAGGTGATCTGGGGTGTGTAGCCGCAGAACCACAGGTCCTCGGCGTCGTCGGAGGTACCGGTCTTGCCGGCGATGGGCTGGTTGGTGGTGTTATAGTCGGCAACGTAGTAACCGGTGGCGCCGTTGGCGACAACGCCCTCGAGCACGTTGGTCACGGCTTCTGCCACAGCCTCGCTCACGGCGCGCGTGGGGTTGTCCTGGTGCTCGTAGACCACGTTGCCGTTGCGGTCCTCGATCTTGGTGATGCACACCGCGTCACGGTGCAGGCCGCCGCTGGCAAGCGTGGAGTAGGCGTCGCACATCTCAAGCGGCGAGACACTCACGGCGCCAAGCGTGATGGACAGGTAGCGCGAGAGCGTGGAGGTAATGCCCATCGAGTAGGCGGTGTCGACGATGGCATCGGCGCCAATGGCTTCCGCCACCTGGGCGTATGCCGTGTTGGACGAGATGGCCGTTGCGCTTGCCAGAGATCGGTAGCCATATTGGTGGTTGCCGTAGTTCTTGACCGTCCATGTGCTTGTGATCTGCATGGGCGAGCTGCAGTTGAGGGTGATGTTGGGGTTCATGCCCGCGCTTATCGCCGCGGTGAGGGTGAACGTCTTGAAGCTTGAGCCTGCCTGTCGCGTTGACTGCGTGGCCAGGTTGAACTGGCTCGAGGAGTAGTCGCGGCCGCCCACCATGGCCTTCACGTAGCCGGTGTCGTTGTCGATGCACACAAGGGCGGCGCTCAGGCGATCGTTGTTGGCGCTGTCGAGCGTGGTGCTCACGGCCTCCTCGGCGGCCTCCTGGTAGGTGGGGTCGAGGGTGGTGTAGACGCGCAGGCCGCCCTTCAAGATGGTGTCGTTGTCAAAGTCGCTCTGGAGGAGCGTCTTCACGTAGTCGGTGAAGTAGGGGTACGAGCCGGACGTCTCGTCCTGCAGCGAGCCGGGGTTGAGGGTGAGCTCCTCGGCCGCGGCCTCGTCGTACTCCTCCTGCGTGATGTCGCCCATCTCAAGCATGTTTCCAAGAACTTTGTTGCGGCGCTCGACGCAGGCGTCCGGGTTCACGAAGGGGTCGTAGTAGGAGGGCGAGTTGGGGATGCCCACAAGCGTTGCGGCCTCGGCCAGCGTAAGCTCGCTCGCGTGCTTGTTGAAGTAGGTGACGCTTGCTGCCTCAATGCCGTAGGCACCCTCACCGTAGTAGATGGTGTTGAGGTACATGTTGAGGATCTGGTCCTTGGAGTAGGTCTTCTCCATCTGGATGGCGATGTACGCCTCGCGCACCTTGCGCTTGAGCGTCTGGTCGAACTGCTCGGACGAGAGGACCGTGTTTCTCACCAGCTGCTGGGTGATGGTGGAGGCGCCCTCGGAGCGGCCGCTGAGCTGGCTCACGATGGCGCGCAGGATGCCCTGGGGGTCAACGCCGTTGTGCTGGTAGAAGCGCTCGTCCTCGACGTCGACGGTGCCCTTCTTCACGTAGTCCGAGATGTCGTCGAGCGTGACGGAGCGGCGGTTCTGGAGGTAGTACTGGGCTATCTCCGTGCCGTCGGCGGCATAGACAATGGTGGGCTCGGCCACGAGGTAGGCGTCTGCCGACTCGTAGTCGGGCAGGTCTTGGAGCCACGAGTCCACGACCGAGCCCAGCGACAGGGCGAGCGCCAACGCGAAGAGCGCTATGAAACCAAAAACGCCGGCAATGCCAAAGCCGACGGCGTGCGTACTGGAGTGCTTGTGAGCCCTGCGGGTTCTGATGCCCATGGAACCTCCTTGTGTGGACACAATCGTCCCCATTATAGGGAATGGGCTTTATGGGCTTGTGTCCGTTCTGCGTGGACGCAAGGCGAGAGGTGCTCGCGCACGCCCTGTGCGGCAGGCGCGTGGCGCCAACCTGCGCTATCCTTGTGCGTGCGCGGTCGCACCAGATGCGGTCCGCGAAGACATACGAACTCACACGGAGGACAGAGCCTTGCTGCCAGTCGAAGAACAGCTGAAGGTCATCACGTCGGGCACCATGCAGATTGTGCCCATGGACGAGCTTCGCAAGAAGCTTGAGCGCGGGGTGCCGCTCAACATCAAGCTGGGCGTCGATCCCACCAGCCCCGACCTTCACCTTGGACACGCAGTCCCCCTGCGCAAGATGCGCCAGTTCCAGGACCTGGGCCACAAGGTCACGCTCATCATTGGCAACGGCACCGCCCTTATCGGCGACCCGTCCGGCCGCGACTCCACCCGCCCGCCCCTCACCGAGGAGCAGGTAGAGGCCAACGCCAAGACCTACGTTGCGCAAGCCATGAAGGTGCTGGACCCCGAGAAGACCACCATCGTCCACAACGGCGACTGGCTTAAGCCCCTTGACCTCTCCAAGATGCTCAAGCTCATGAGCCAGTTCAACGTGGCGCGCATCCTCGAGCGCGAGGACTTCCACAACCGCTACACCAACGGCCAGTCCATTGCCCTGCACGAGTTCATCTACCCCGTCCTTCAGGCCTACGACTCCGTTGTGGTGAAGGCGGACGTCGAGATGGGCGGCAACGACCAGATCTTCAACCTCCTTGCCGGCCGCGACCTCATGCGCGCCATGGGCATGGAGCCGCAGGTGGCGCTCACCGTGCCGCTGCTCGTGGGCACCGACGGCGTGAAGAAGATGTCCAAGTCCTACAAGAACTATGTTGGCCTCACGGATCCCGCGGATGACATGTACGGCAAGATCATGTCCATCACCGACGAGCTGGTGCCGCTCTACTTCCGCCTGTGCTCCACGCTTTCCGTGGACGAGATTGACGCCATCGATGCCCAGTTCAAGGACGGTACTGCCGACCCGTACGCCCTCAAGCGCGAGCTTGCCCGCAACATCTGCGACCTCTACCACGGCGCGGGCGCGGGCGATGCCGCCCAGGCGGCCTTCGACGCCACGTTCAAGAAGGGCGAGGTCCCCGAGGACATCGCGGAGTTCCCGCTTTCCACGGTCCAGGTGAACGACGAGGGTAAGGTCTACCTGGCCAAGCTCCTGGTGGATGTGAAGATTGCCAGCGGCACGGGCGAGGCGCGCCGCCTCATCGACGGCGGCGGCGTCAAGATCGACGGCAAGGCCGTGGCGCCCAAGTGCTACAACGTTGACCCCGCACTCTTCTCGGCAGGCACCGTGCTGCAGAGCGGCAAGAAGCGCTGGGCTAAGCTGGTGTAGGGGGCTGCGTGAGACAAAGGGACAGTCCCTTTGTCTCAGGGGCGGCCGTCCCGCGCGGGTGGCGGGTTGTCGCTGCGTGGTCTTTTCGCACGTATGATGCGTCTGGCCTTGCCAGGCGCCCAATAGTTTCAGAATGGTTCATCCGTGGCCCGCGCACGTGTGGCGGGCTGCGGATGAACTTTTGTTGGCGAGACACTCAAGAGGTCTTCATGCACTTCCCCAACTTTCGAGATACGCATTCCGTGCCAGAGCTCCTGGCGCCAGCCGGCGGGCCAGAGGCGTTCAACGCTGCGCTTGCAGCCGGCGCCGACGCCATCTACTGCGGCTTGGGCAACAGCTTCAACGCCCGCCGCGGCGCTCACAACTTCACCGACGAGACCTTTGGCGAGGCGTGCCGCCGCGCGCACCTTGCCGGCGCTCGCGTCTACGTGACGGTGAACATCGCCGTTGCCACGCGCGAGATCCCGCAGGTGCTCGAGCTCATCCGCCGGGCCTGGCTGCTGGGAGCGGACGCCTTCATCATCCAGGACTGGGGGCTTCTCGCCGAGGTGCGTCGCAGCTGGCCGCAGATTGAGTGCCACGTCTCCACCCAGGCAAACGTGCACGACGCCCGTGGTACCGCCTGGTGCCGCGAGCTGGGCGTGGGCCGCGTGACGCTCTCGCGCGAGCTCTCGCTCGACGAGATGCGCACCATCGCGAAGGAGGGCGTGGAGCTTGAGGCCTTTGGACACGGGGCACTGTGCTTCTGCTACTCCGGCGTGTGCATGATGAGCTCGCTTGCCGGCGGGCGCTCGGCCAACCGAGGCCTCTGCGCGCAGCCTTGCCGTCTGCCATATGACCTGGTGGACGAGGAGGGCCACGCAATCGAGGCTCCCGGTCGCACGCGGCCCCTCTGCCCCAAGGACTATTGCGTTGTTGATGATCTTCCCCAGCTGCGTGACGCGGGCGTGGCCTCTCTCAAGGTTGAGGGGCGCATGAAGTCGCCAGACTACGTGTACGCCGTGATCTCTGCGTACCGTTCGGCGCTCGACGCGCTTGGCGCCGGTGGCGAGAAGGACTCGCGCGCCGACGCTGCGCGCCACCGCACGTTGCGCCGCGTCTTCAACCGCGACTTCACTGACGCCTACCTATGGGGCCGCTCCGGCGACGAGATGATGAGCTACGAGCGCTCCAACAACCGCGGCGAGCTGGTGGGCGAGGTCGTCTCGTCTCGCAAGCTGGAGGACACGCTGGTGCGGCGCGGCGGCTCGGATGGCGGGCGCGAGCGCATGCGGCGCCTCACCCGCGCGGACGTGGAGATTCGCCTTGACCAGCCGGTGGGGGAGGGCGACCTGCTCGAGCTGCGGCCGCTGGATGACCCCTCGCAGTTCCTCACCGTGCGCGCCGAGCGCGCGGCCGTAGCCGGCGAGACGATCACCTGCCGCGCTTCTCGGCCCATACCGGCTGGCGCGGTGGTGCGCGTGATTCGCTCGCAGGCGGCGATGGACGCCGCTGCGCGTGTCTCGGGGCTGGACGTGCCGCGTCGCCGTCCCGTCACCGTGAGCGTGCGGGCGCGCCTGGGCGAGCCCTTCTCGGTGACGCTTGCCTGCGCGGACGGGAGCGCCGTTGCCACGACTGAGGGCTTTGTGATGGAGCCTGCCCGCACCAAGGCTGTGACCAGGGAGGACCTTATCGAGCACGTGGGTCGCATGGGGCAGAGCCCCTTCGAGCCCGTCTCGTTTGAGGTGCAGATGGACGAGGGCGCAGGCATGGGATTCTCGGCCGTGCACAAGGTACGCGCACAGGCATGCGAGGCGCTTGAGCAGCAGATTCTTGCTCCGTACGATGCGCGCGCGGAGCGGCTTGCCGTTGCGCCCTCGGCACGCGGCGTGGCCGGGCGCCTGGCAGAGGTGCGCGAGAAGGACGGCCTTGCCGCGCCGGATGCGTGGACAAGGCCCGCGCCGGAGGCCTGTGCGCTGGTTGCTTCCGCCGAGGCGGCACGCTCTGCGTTTGACGCCGGTGCCACGCGCGTCTACGCGACGGCAGACGCGCTTGCGGATGGCGCCGCGTGGCCGGAGGGCGTGATTCCCTGGCTTGACGAGGTGTGCCGCGAGGGCGACCACGCACGTCTCGACCCCTGGGTGGGCGCCGGGCAGCCCGTGGGTGTGGGCAACGTCTCCGAGCTGGCGCTCGCCGCATCGCGCGGGGCGCTGGCCGAGATTCGCACCTGCATTCCTGTACACAACGAGAGCTGCCTTGTGGCACTCGAGGAGGCGGGGGCAGCGGGCTTCTGGCTCTCGCCCGAGCTCACGCTTGAGGAGGTCTGCGCACTGGCGGGGGCTGCCTCCGTGCCGGTAGGACTTGTGGTCTCCGGACGCGCCCGCGCCATGACCAGCGAGCACTGCGTGTTGCAGGCCGCCGGCCGCTGCATCCATGACTGCCCTAACTGCGAGCTGCGCCGCCGGCGCCTCTCGCTGCGCGACATCGACGGCAACCTCCTGCCGGTGCGCACGGACGTCCATGGGCGCTCGCGCATCTGGGCGGCGCACCCGCTGGATGCAACTCCGCAGGCAGACGCCCTTGTCGCAGCTGGCGTCACGCGCCTTATGGCCGATGCCACGCTCCTCTCGCCCGAGGAGTGCGCGTTTGCCGTCGAGCGCGTGGTGCGCGCGCTTGCCGCCGCGGCGGCGGGGAAGCGGCCTGCTCCTCGTGTGCAGGGCGCAACCTCCGGGCATCTTTTCACGGGCATTGGGTAATATGTCACCTTGTAACCCATCATTGCGCTAGGAATTCGCACATCGTGAGTTCGAGCGAGACTACAGGCGCGGGGGCACCCGCGCGGGAGGAGAGGACCATGGCAGAGAACGAGACCCCCAGCACCGAGCAGACCGCTGGCGACCAGGCGGCCGAGGCCAAGCCGGTGCTCAACCGCAAGCTTCTGTCCGAGACCATCGACATCATCCGCCAGAGCCTGCAGGCCGACGGCGGCGACATTGCCCTTATCGACTGCACCGACGACGGCGTGGTGACCCTCGAGATGCAGGGCGCCTGTGCTGGCTGCCCGCTCTCGACCTACGACATGTCCGAGGGCATCGAGCGCATCCTCAAGGAGCACGTGCCTGGCGTCACCCGCGTGCAGCCTGCGGTTCTCTAGGCCGGGTGCTGCCCCGTGTGGCTGAACGACTTCTACCACTCGCTGAATCCCATCGTGTTCACGCTTGGACCCTTCCAGGTGCGCTGGTATGGCATCGCGTACCTGGCGGGGTTCGTGTGCGCGGGGCTGGTGATTGCGCGCGTGGCCAGGCGCTGGAAGCTTGACCTTTCCACCGACGACGTCCTCTCGGTGATGATTGACGTCGCCGTGGGCGTCATTGTGGGCGCGCGCGTCTTCTACGTGGTGTTCTACGGCGCGGGGTACTACCTCGAGCATCCGCTCGAGATCTTCGCCCTCAACCAGGGCGGCATGAGCTTCCACGGCGGGCTGGTGGGCGCCCTTGTCGGCGGCACCATCGCGTGCAAGCGTTGGAAGCTCTCGGTGCTCACGGTGGCCGACCTCGCCGCCATTGGCGCGCCTATCGGGCTATTCTTTGGCCGCTGCGCCAACTTCGTGAACGGCGAGCTGTGGGGCAAGGAGACGTCGCTGCCGTGGGGCGTGATGTTCCCCACTGGCGGTGCGGTGTATCGGCACCCCTCGCAGCTCTACGAGGCCCTGCTCGAGGGCGTGGTGCTGTTCTGCGTTCTGTTTCGGCTGTCGAGGCGTCAGCCGGCGAGGCCGCAGGGCACCTTCATAGGGACGTTTCTCATGCTGTACGGCGTGTTTAGGTTTCTCATCGAGTTCGTGCGGCTGCCGGATGCACAGCTGGGATATCTTCTCGGCACCGGCTGGCTCACGATGGGCCAGGTCCTGAGCCTGCCGCTTGTGGTGGCGGGGGCTGTGGTGCTGGTGCTGGCCTCGCGGAACAATCGTCCGCAGGTGGGGCACCTCGACGCCGCGACGGATGACGTCGCGGCGGCGTAGCGGCGCGCCGGGGCGGGGCGCCGGGCCCCGCCACACATTCGGGCGCGAATCTGTATCCCGCGCAGGTCGATACACGTTCGGGCAACGAATCTGTATCGCGAGAGGCCGGGGGCTGCCACACATTCGGACACGAATCTGTATCCCGCGCAGGTCGATACACGTTCGGGCAACGAATCTGTATCGGCTGAGGCCATCGCCAGGCTCTTGTCTGTGGCTCTCCCAGAATCTGCGTGTTGAAACCTGCCGCATATGACCGCGACGCGGTGTGCACGCCTAGAACAGCAAATCTTTGATGCTCGTTCCCTTCACGTTGTCTTCATATCTCACACGTGCTCTGAACTGGGCATTTCCCGTGGCGATCACGATACGCTGCAAGCGAGGATAACTGGAAGCCCGAAAAACGCACCCACGTTTTCCTGCGCAAACCCCGTGTGCTGCAAGTTGGCTGTCTGGCACGTGCAAGAACCCTGTCGGCCTTTCTCGGAAACT
Source organism: Tractidigestivibacter scatoligenes (assembly GCF_001494635.1). Taxonomy (GTDB): domain Bacteria; phylum Actinomycetota; class Coriobacteriia; order Coriobacteriales; family Atopobiaceae; genus Tractidigestivibacter; species Tractidigestivibacter scatoligenes. The sequence continues at coordinate 269,604 of NZ_LOJF01000010.1, forward strand.
TGATCGCTCGCCTGGCAAGTGCCCATATGCTTGGGCCATGGCAATCTATTTGGGACATACCACGGCTCTTGAGTACTGGCGCATCCACGACTGGCCGCCGGCGGGTGCGCCGGGGCCGGTTCGAATAGCTCGGCTTGGCTCGACCAACTCCTCGGAAAGGCAAGCAGCTGCCTTGGCTCCGTCGGTCATGGGGCTCACGACTCCTTGGGAAGTGCTCGTCAATAGTTCTGCTCGGCGCAACTGCACCTCTCTAGCAAGTCTCCGTTTCTGGAAGTGGGGAGGATTATTCCTACCGATTGGCAATGACGTCTTTGTTGCGTCTCCCGAGGACACGATTCTCCAGCTTTCACATGACTTTGACTTCCTCGAGCTGCTTCTTCTTAGCTACGAGCTCTGCGGCTCGTACCGCTTTCCGGTGCAAGGAGAAGAAACAACTTATGGACGCCCCGTCTGCTTGACGCCCGTATCGCTGCAGCGCGCGTTGGATGGGCGAGAAGGGATGCATGGCATAAAGAAAGTCCGTCTGACGTTGCGGTACTTGCTGCCAAGGTCTGCTTCCCCAATGGAGTCGGTGTTGGTACTCGTGCTCACCCTGCCCCCGCGTCTGGGCGGGTACGGATTCCCTGCGCCGGAGCTCAATATGCGCTGCTACGTCGATGAGTGCGGGATAACGTATTACATACCAGACCTCTGGTGGCGATATCGGAACGTGGTTCTGGAGTACTTTGGCGGGCGAGACCACACGGAGCTGCACGACATGGTGTCCGACAATCTGCGACGGAACGATCTGCTCGACAATGGGCAGCAGGTACTGGTTGCCGTGTATGAGCACCTGATCAACGGGGCGAGCATGGATCACCTGGCGGTGCAACTGTCTCATCAGCTTGGGCTTGGCGAGATTGACATGTCGCGAGAGGCGCGGGAGCGTCGGCGCGAGCTGAGGACTGAGCTTCTACGCTGGGAGGGCGGCCTGCCCCGGTAGAACGGTGAGAGCGTGCGGCGGCGGGTTGTCGGGCTGGGCGGGTACGTCCGGCGGATACACATTCAGGGTCCGAACGTGTATCGACCTGCGCGGGATACGGCTTCGGGTGCAAATGTGTGGCAAGCCCCGGCCCCTCGCCCCGGCCGCTCGCGATACAGATTCGGGCCCCGAACGTGTATCGACCTGCACGGGATACGGCTTCGGGTACGAATGTGTTGCGAGGTCGCTGCGCATTGAGGACTGCGAGCGCTTCTCGTCTATACTTCAGGCAACATTCAAACCGAGGGCACGGTTTGGGCAGCTGTGAGGCCTGCAAATGGATCCCGGTTCTACTCCGGGTCAGCAACCAGAACTGTGCTCAGTCGCGCGCGCCGCGTAATCGTTGGCGCTGCGCCATGAGGCTACCGTCGCCACTCGACGGCCCTGCCTGCCCTCGAGCTCCCAAGGGAGCACAAGACAGGGAGGCGGGGAATGAAACCCACGGAACCCACAACCATGCCTGTGCGACGGCTGTGCGACCGCATTCTGGCGGTGACGTTGTCGCTGGTCACGGCGGCGTCGATGGTGCCCACGCGAGCGCTTGCCGAGGCCGCGGCGGAGGCGTCGCCGGCAGCGACGGCAGCAGCCGCTTCGGCCGAGGCAAGCGCCTCCGATGCCGCGTCGGTCAGCATCTACTCGACCTACCTCACCACCAGCGCAAGCTCCACGAGCGGTACCTATGCCTTTGCCGCCTCGGACACGCTGTGGGCATGGGCGCGCGAGAAGGGCTCCGGCACCCCCATCGACCCCGCCACTCTCACCTACCAGTGGCAGGTCAGCAGCGATAACTCAACCTGGGAAGACATCCCGGGTGCCACCGCGCAGTCCCTCTCGCTTGCAAGCTACGCCGGTCGCTACGTGCGCTGTACGCTCGCAACCGCCGACGTCAGCTCCTCGCGCACGACGCGCAGCCGCAACAAGGTGGCTGCTGCCGGTTCGGTCAACCTCGTGAACGTGTCGCTGAGCAACGCCGGCAAGCTTGCCCCCGGCAACACCATCACCGCTACAGCAAAGGACGCAAGCGGTGCCGACGCCACCTCCAACGCCAGCGTGACCTGGTCGTGGTACGCCAGCGACTCGGCGTATGGCACGGGCGAGAAGATCGCAGGCGCCACAACCTCAACGCTTACCGTGACCTCTGACCTTCTCGGCAAGTACGTCTACGCAAGTGCGGACGGCGGCTACGGTGCAACCAAGAGCTTGGCAGCGGGCCCCGTGCAAGAGGCCGGCACCGTCATGCTGTACAAGGTGACGGTCGACGCGTCCGGCTCCGCGAAGGTTGGCCAGACCCTTACCGCCACGGCCTATACCAGCTCCTACACCCAAGCGTCCTCCACGGACGTCGTTCTCTACCAGTGGCAGTGGGCCGCAAGCAAGACGACAGATGACTCCGCGTTCACCGACATTTCGGGCGCCACCTCTGCCACCTTTACCGTTCCCGAGCAGACCTCTGACGGCACCTCGCTTCTGGGCACGTACCTGCGCGTCAAGGCAACAAGCGGCAACTCGGTGGTCTCGACCAGCGCGCCTTCCTACTACGGAACCACCGCGACTGACCCGGTGGGACCCGTTGCGCTTGCGGGCGCCTACGACGTCTCGAGCGTGAAGCTCTCGTCCTCGGCCACAAACGCGCAGGTAGGGGCAACGCTTACGGCGCAGCCTCAGTACGAGAAGACCAGCAGCTGGGGTTCGTACGAGACGGACCTGCCCTCGGACGCCAAGCTCACGTGCACCTGGTACGCGGCCGATGACGCGGCGGGCACCAACGCGCGCGAGCTCACGCCCGAAGACGGCGCCACCGGCGTCACGCTCAAGCTCTCCTCGCCCCTTGAGGGCAAGTACGTGTGGGCAAGCTGCAGTGCGCTCATGGCGTCTGCCGAGAGCGAGAAGAGCCAGGTCAAGGCTGCAGGTGCGTACGACCTCCACCACATTGTGCTGTCACCCTCGTCGAGTGCGCTTGTCACCGGCGACACTGTGAAGGCAGTGGTCTACGCCTCGCAGCTTTCTGGCAGCAACGTGGACGTGACCGGCAATGACGGCGTAAGCCTGCAGTGGTACGTCGCCGACACGCCGTCAGGTGAGTGGCAGCCGCTTGACGGCTGCACGTCCGCAAGCCTGCAGGTTCCGGAAAGTGCAGCGGGAAAGTACCTCAAGGTTGTGGCAACGAGCGGCACGGCCACTGTTGAAAGTACCTTTGACCAGGCCGTTGTTGGGGCCAACACGCTCGCGGGTGCCGCCGCGCGCCTCAAGAACGAGAACTGGCGCCCCTCTCTCACCTATGGCACCGACACCAACGTGAACGACGTGCTTCTCGCCAAGCTGGCAGACGAGGGCGTGGACACTACGGGGCTCGCCGTGCGCGTGAGCAACGTGTCCTTCTCGGACGCCGACGCCAACGCTACCGTGGGAATCTCCACCGCAGACGCGGACAACGGTGCCATCACGTACTTCTCGTGCGACACCGATAAGGTCTCTAGCTGGAACATTTCCTCGCTTCAGACGGTGAGCTCGATTACGTTTACGCTCACCCGCGGAGACGAGACCGTAACCTACACCCCCAACCGCACCTTCCAGGTGCCTTGGGACGAGAACGCCGCGCGCGCCGTGCTCCAGAAGAAGGCCGATGCCATTACGCTTGGCTTTGCTCAGGGCGACTCCGCGGACTCCGTGACGCAGGCCTTCACGCTGCCCGCAAGCCTGGGCGGTGCCAGTGCAACGTGGACCGCAAGCGACAGCTCCGTGAGAGTATCCGGAGAGAGCTGGGACAGCACGCTCACGGCAACGCCCACGCGCGGCTCTTCTGACACGCCAGTCACCCTTACGGCAACCGTGTCCTTCACGGGCTACGGTATGCCCGAGGTCTCGGTGACCAAAGACTTCCCGATTACCGTCAAGGCAGACCCAGAGGCGGTGGCTGCAGCTCAGACCGAGCTTGTGGCTAAGGTCGAGAGCAGCTTCGCCTACGACAAGGTGACCGCTTTCTCCACCGGTGACGTCATCGACCCCACCGCGGTGACTGGCGATCTGCAGCTTCCCACCACGCGCACGCTTGGCGTGGACGGCAAGTACTACGCCGTTGCGTATAGCAGCAACGATTCTCTCGTCAGCTTCAATGGGTACCACGCAACGGTTGTGCGCCCGCTTGGCACCGCGCGCACCGTTACCATTACCTGCACGGTTACCGACAAGTCAAACCCCGAGATAACCTCATCGAAGTCGCTAGAGTTCACGCTCTCTCCCGTGAGCGAGCAGGAGATTGACGCGGCGGTTTCGCTTATGGAGAAGGCCAAGGCGGGGTATGCCCTGGCGCTCCTTGACGGACAAGACGCCAGCAACGTGACAGGTAACCTGCGAAGTTTCCTGGGCGCCTACGAGGACGCATCGGGGAACCTCGCCTGGGCGCGCGACCGCGCCACGCAGTCCGCGCACCCCGGCATTGTGCCGGTTGACCTGCCCGGATACAGCGACATGGGCGGCATGACCTGGCGCACCTTCAAGTCCAGCCGTCCGGACGTAATCTCCAACGAGCTTCTCGCCTATACCCAGCCCACCGACAACACGCGGGTTACCGTTACCTCGCGCCTTGCTGACGAGCGCTTCCAGGCCTACTACGAGTTCTACAAGGATGACCCCACGGTAAGCGACCAGCTCAAGGCCAAGCTGGCAAGCCTTGTAGACCAGGACGTCTCGGCCACTATTACGGTTACGGGCACCTCGGGCAAGGACGCGCCGGAGCAGGTTACCGCTAGCTGCTCGGTTATTGGCTCCAATGCTGCTGGCGCCAACGTGAGCTGGGCGCCGGAGACCTCGCTTTCCGTCGAGCCGGGAACCACCGCGGCAGGCCTCACCAAGAAGATCCTTGATGCCAACGGCATCACTTACGACAATGGCCTCTACACCTTTACCAAGGACGGCAACTCGCTGGGCTATGACGCCGCAACCGGCAAGTGTTGGCAGCTCTTCATCAACGGCGAGTCTGCCACGGTGATGGCGTCGAACTACGTCCTCAAAGAGGGCGACCAGGTTGTTTGGTACTACTCCGCCTGGGGAGACTCGCTTCCTGGCCAGGTTACTGGTTCGGTGAAGGTGATTGGCAAGGACGCCTCGGGTCTGGATCAGGTGTGGGCCGATACCACGTCGCTCACGCTTGTCGAGGGTTCGACGGCGGCGGATCTCTCGGAGGCGGCGTTTTCTGCGTGCGGCCTCACGCGTGCCTCGTCTACCAGCAGCTGGGGTTACTACCTGAGCACCATCACTTCGCCCGTGGACGGACGTGTGTTGGGCTGGGATGCCTCGACGGGCGCGTACTGGCACCTGTTTGTAAACGGTAAGGCGTCGCAGGTTGGCGCAAGCAGCGTGAACATTGCCAACGGCGACGAGGTCGTCTGGTACTACTGCACGGATTCTGACAGCCTTCCCAAGAGCGATGCGCTGGTAGTGGACCCATCGGCAACGCGCCCCACAAGCCTGAGCGCCGCTTGGCCTGGCTACAAGGGCACGGACGAGACGGGCGTAGTGCGCGGGCTCGCCACACCAGTGCCCGGCTCAAGCACCTATGCTAGGCTTGACTGGGCGCGGTCACGCACTACGACCAGCATGTTTGTCAACGCGAGCGACGCGATTGTCGTTAACGGCGACGTCTACGATGCCGCGCAGACGCAGCTCTATCGCCGTGACGCGTCCACGGGTGTGGTTCTTGACGAGGCGCGCCTGGCTGCAAGCGTGGACTCCACTGCGCGCCTGCAGTACGCCGACGGTCTCATACTTGTGCCGCTGCACGGAGGCCGTATCCAGGCGCTCACGGCAGACACGCTGACCACGGTTTGGGTCTCGGCCGCGCTGCCTGCCTCTACCAGTGCGAGTGGCAAGGCCGTTGACCAGCAGCTCCTCTCGTCCGTCACCGTGCGTGACGGCAAGGCGTACTTCTCGACCGTGGCACCTGACGGCAGCGATTCCTGCGGAGGCTACGTGGCCTGCGTGAGCTTGGCTGACGGCAGCCTTGTGTGGTCGCACGAGGGAACGGACGCAGGCTACTACTGGACGGGCGCCGTGCCCACTTCTGCCGGCGTGCTTACCGCCAACGACGAGGGGCGCGTCTCGCTGTTCGATACCGCTACGGGGGAGGAGCTTTCCTCGGTCGAGCTGGGGACGCGTTGCCGCGCACAGCTGGCAGTGAGCGGAAATACGGTCTACGCGGTCACGACCGACGGCACGCTGCACGAGCTCTTCCTGGGTTCTGACGGCTCGCTGACGGCAGGCCGCAGCGTGAGGTTCGGCTCGTACTCCACCTCGTCGCCTGTCATCTGCGACGGGCGAATCTACGTGGGCGGTTCCTCCTCCGCAGACGTGACGCGCGGCGCGCTCTTCGTGATTGACCTTGCCTCCATGAGCGTGGTGCACGAGGTACTGGTGCCTGCGACCGCTGTCGAGGGCCAGGTGGGGACCGGTGACGTTAAGAGCGCACCTCTGGTGAGCGTTGCCCTCGATGGCAACACGTACGTGTACTTCACAAGCAACGGCAAACCTGGCGGCGTGTACGCCTACCGGCTTGGGGACGCCGAGGCCACCACGCTCTACCAGCCCGCGAGCGACCTCTGGCAGTACTGCATGAGCTCCATCGCCTGCGACGCAAGCGGCAACCTCTACTATTTCAACGACTCCGGCACCCTCTTCAAGCTGGACGCGGGCGCAGCCACGGCCGCGCCGGGCGAAAAGGGCCAGGGCGGCGAGAACAACGCTGGCTCTGCTGGCGGCAGGGGCAACGCTGGTACCAACGGTAACGCAGGTGGTAACACTGCGGGCAGCGCCTTTGGCAACGCCACGTCGACCTCATCCGCAGCGAAGCCGTCAAAGCCTCACGTAACCGTCTCTGGCGGCAATGCGTCGACTGGCTCCGCGACAGCCGACGCCCTCGCGTCAGAGAACAGCTCGCTTCTCGGCAGCTACTCCTCGGAGGACGTGACCGCCGTCACCTCCACGGGGGCCAAGGAACCCGCTGAAACCGGCGAGACTTCTGCAAGCGAGACTTCAGCGAACCAGTCGGGCCTTCCCATCTGGCCCATCATTGGCACCTGCGTTGGTGCGGCGCTGCTCATCCTGCTGCTTGCCACGCGTCGTCGCCGCGGCGATGACGGAACCGCCGAGGGGAGGCGCGGCTAGATGTCAGACAACGGCATGAAACTTGACAGTCAGCAGCCAGCAAACGGCAAGCACACTGCCAGGGTGATTCTCGCGATTCTCGCCGCTGCGCTCATTGCCTTCTGCGTTTGGGCGATGTCCGTCTACGCGCAGGGCGGCGACCCGCTTGCCTGGGCAACCGGGTCTGCTGCATTCCAGACCACGACCGAGGAGGGCCAGCCCGCCGACCAGGACGCCGCTGTGTCGCAGGAGGCATCTCAGGCGCTCAAACTCACCACGGACGACGTCTACTCCGCTCTTGCGACGCTCCAGTTTGACGGCACAGACGTCTCGCTCGAGAAGGGCGTTGCCCGTGTGGTCCTCTCCTCAGATGGCATCTGGGTTGAGGAGGCAAGCTCCGCTGATGCGCCGGACATGGTGCTTGTCTGCGCTCAGCGCTCGGCTGCCCTTGCGGCCTGGGCCTCTGAGCAGGGTGTGGGTATCCCAGGTGCCACCTGGATTTGCGAGGACGGCACCGGCGCCGTGCGCATGGCCATAACCATGCCCACGGCCGGTGCCCCTACCACGGGAGACTTGGCAACGCTCCTCTCGGCAGCAACTGGCTACGGAATCTCCGGCGACGCGTACGCCAAGCTGAACGCAGACAACATTTCCCAGTTTGCTGGCGTGGCTCCGACACTTCCGGACGGCACGGCCGTCTCGATCAATGCCAACGTCACGTCTGCTGGCGAGAACCTCTCCGCTACAGATGTCGCAACGCGTCAGAAGGACGTCAGCTCCGGGACAGTTGGCGTCACTGGCACTGGCACGTCCAGCGGCGTCGGGAGTTCCTCGTCGGCAACCGGCGCGCAATCGGGAAGCTCGTCCGCGCAGTCCACGCAGAACGCCAAGGTTCGCGTCACCGTGACCATCGACGCCCGTGCTGACGGAGGATCGTCCAGCTCGTACACCGTCTCGCTCGACCCTGGAGCCACCGCATACGACGCCCTGGTGGCAACCGGTGCAGGCGTCAACGCGCGCAGCACGGCCATGGGCATCTACGTTGCTGCCATCAACGGATATGCCGAGAAGGACCAGGGCGGGGAGAGCGGCTGGAAGTACGCGGTTAACGGGAGCTACCCCAACTACTCGGCGGGCTCCTACACCCTCGCGGATGGCGATGCGGTGACGTGGGTCTACGTCACGTCGGCATAGCGTCAGAGATTAGAAAGTGCGTCATACTCGTCACATGCTGACCATGCGAGACACACACACCGCCTTCGACACCTGCCACCCGGCTGTGCCGGCGACGTACTTTGCCGCAACCATCCTCATCGCCATCTTCGCGATGCAGCCGGTCTGCGTGGGCATCTCGCTGGCCGGTGCGCTTGTGTTCTCGCTTGCCGCGCGTGGATGGCGACGCACGCTCGGCGGCCTTCGCTGGCAGCTGCCCATGGTGGCCCTTGTCGCCGTGGCCAACCCTCTCTTCTCGGCGTCTGGCTCCACGCTGGTGGCGCAGCTTGGGCCTATGGCTATCTACCAGGAGAGCATTGCCTACGGCGCCTGTGCTGGAGCGCTTCTGGTGGCGGTGGTCCTGTGGTTTGAGGATGCCGCCTGCGTGCTCACGCAGGACCGTCTGCTCCAGCTGGGTGCCCGCGTTCTTCCAACGGTGACGCTTGTGACCTCGATGGCAGCGCAGCTGGTGCCCCAGCTCATGCAGCGCTCGCAGACCGTGCGGGCAGCCACGCTCGCTACCACGGCGGCCGCACCGGAAGGCTCGCGCGATCGCGGCGTGCGCGTGGCCGACCAGCTCATGAGTTGGTCGATGGAGGATTCCATCGAGCGCTCCGACGCCATGCGCGCCCGCGGGTGGGGTGCCACGGACCGCCGCAGCTGCTATCTGCCGGATTCCTTCCGGAACTCCGACGCGTTTGCGCTTGCGGGTATTGTCCTGCTTGCCGCCGTGAGTGCATTTCTCGTCTACGCGGCTTGCTCGCAGTGGCACTTCTATCCCACCATGCCGCGCCTGGTTGCCTGGTGGGGCTATGCGCCGCATGCCGTGCTGGCATTCCTTCCCACGGCGCTAGACCTGGGACAACGTCTTCGATGGGGGAGGGTTGCATGAATGCGCTCGAGCTTAGGGACGTGAGTTTCTCCTACCCCGCAACAGACACAGAGCCCAGCCCCGCGCCGGTTCTTGAGCATGTCTCGCTCGTTGTGCCCGAGGGAGCGTTTGCGCTGCTCACGGGTAGTACCGGCTCTGGTAAGTCGACGCTTCTGCGCCTGGCCAAGCCGGAGGTGACGCCGGCGGGCGCACTTGTCGGCCACGTGCTCGCGTTTGGCAAGGATGTGCGCACGCTCTCGCCGGTGGAGTCCGCGCAGACCGTGGGGCTCGTCTTCCAGAGCCCCGACAGCCAGATTGTGTGCGACACTGTGTGGCATGAGATGGCATTTGGCCTGGAGAACCTGGGGACGCCGGTGTCCGAGATGCGTCGCCGCGTGGCTGAAACCTGCATGTTCTTTGGCATGGAGCCCTGGTTTCGCCGTCAGACGGCAAGCCTCTCCGGCGGTCAGCGCCAGATGCTCGCACTTGCTGCAACGCTCGCCATGCGGCCGCGCCTGCTGCTTCTGGACGAGCCCACTTCGATGCTCGATCCGGTAGCCGAGAAGGACTTCCTAGCCATGCTTTTCCGCGCAAACCGCGAGCTGGGAGTCACCGTTGTTGTGGCAACGCATGCGCCCGAGCCCATGCGCGACGTGGCTACCTGTGCCTTTCGTGTGGAGCAAGGCCGCGTGCGCGAGCTCTCGCTTAACGAGGCCATTGCTGCCTGCGCCTTTAGACCGGAGGTAGTGAAACGCGCCACCGGCAAGCCAACTGTCAGCCACTCGAAACCCGCACTCTCGCTGCGCGATACGTGGTTTCGTTACGAGCGCAATTCCGACTGGGTCCTGCGCGGTCTGGACCTCGCGGCGCCCGAAGGCGAGGTTACGGCAATCGTCGGCGGCAATGGCTCGGGCAAGACGACCCTCTTGCAGCTGGCGTGCGGCGTTCTTGCACCGCAGCGCGGACGTCTTTCTCGTCCCCATGCGGCGTCGCAGGCGTACCTGCCGCAGAGCCCGCGTGCCATTCTCTCTGCGCAGACCGTACGCGAGGAGCTCATGCTCTGGTCAAAGGGCGCGGGCTACGGCGAGGCCCAGGTCACGGCAATGATGGAGCGCCTGGGGCTCACGGGCGTGGCGGCGAGAAACCCGCTCGACCTCTCCGGTGGCCAGCAGCAGCTCGTGGCCTTTGCAAAGCTGCTGCTCACAAGGCCAAGCCTGCTCATTTTGGACGAGCCTACCAAGGGCCTCGACGCCGCAGCTCGCACGAAGCTTGCCCGTCTCGTGCAGGAGCTGCGCCAGGAGGGGAGGAGCGTCCTTCTCGCCACGCACGACCTTGCGTTTGTCTCTGCGGTGGCAGACTCCGTGTCGCTGCTCTTTGACGGGACCGTGACGTGCACAGAAGGACCCGACGAGTTTCTCGCCGGGTCTTGGCTCTACCATGCGTGAGTTGTGGCGCGCCGCCGCGTGAACGTCGTGCCGTCAGCGCGCCGTCGGCTGCTGGCTAGAAGGTGAGGAATGGCTCCTCCATGCCCTCTTCTTCGAGGTCATCTTCCGAAAGGTCGTCAAGGTCCTCCATGTCCTCGAGCTCGATCTCGTCGCCGTCATCCTCGCCCCAGCCGTATGCGCTGGCGGCAAGCTCGTCCACGCTCGTGTCGGGAAGTGCGCTCGTCACCGAGCACAGGCCGTCAATGGCGGGCACGATCTTCTGCCACTGCGTGATCACCGGGTCCTGCGGCACGCCCTCCAGCTCAACAAGGGAGTCGAGGTAGATCTCGCTTGCGCCCTCAAGCAGGTCAGACTCGGCGCGCACGCTCGCGAACTTTGACGCAAACTTCTCGAGGGCCTCGTCCGCCGAGTCCGCCTCAACCACGCACGGCATGAGGCAGTAGTTGTTTGCCTGGTCCTTGTCATCGTTGTAGCTAAAGTTTCCAACGTAGAGCATGGGGCCTCCTCCGGTCGATGGGTGCGGCACATGCCCATCTTAGGCAATTCTGCGCAGGTTGGTGGTTGTTTCCTGTAAGCGGGCGGTACGCTGTGGCATAGAGTGTTGCGTGCGGGTTTTCTGACGAGAAAGGCAAGGGCCATGGCAACGAGCAGCGCGAGCGCAACCTGCCAACGTGTCATCGCTGCCCTCGAGGTGCCGTCGATAGTCGCCGTTCCCGCGGTTCTCGTTGCCTGTGCCGTGAACGGCGTGCAGGCGGCCGCGGGGCTCACGCTTCTGGTGGTGGTTCTCTGCGTGGGGCTCTTCATGGCCAGCTTCGAGGCCTCACGGCCTGCGCTTCGACAGGTCATGCCCACTGCCACGCTCGCGGCGCTGGCGGCGGCCGGGCGAATCCTCTTTGCCCCCATTCCCGACGTCAAGCCCGTCTCGGCGATTGCCATTGTCGTGGGTGCCACGCTGGGCAGGAGCGAGGGCTTCATGGTGGGTGCGCTGGCTGCGCTGTTGTCGAACTTCTTCTTTGGCCAGGGCGTGTGGACGCCCTGGCAGATGTATGCGTGGGGGCTTGTCGGCTACCTCGCGGGCGTGCTGGGCGAGCGCGGTCTTCTTAGGCGCCGCGGCGCGTTGCTCGCGTACGGGTTTCTCTCAGCACTCTTTTACGGGGCGATTCTCAACGGCTGGTACGTGATTGGATACGTGGAGCCCATCACCTGGTCTACCGTGGCCGCAGCGTATGCGGCTGGGCTTCCGTGGGACTGCCTGCACGGAGCCGCCACGGTGGGCTTCCTCGCGGCGATATGGGTGCCGTGGGGCGCGCGCATCCGACACGCCGTCGCGAAGTACGGCCTGTAGCTGCAAGTCCCGGCCTACGGCTGGAACTTTCGGGGACTGCCCCCGATACACGTTCGGAGCCGAATCTGTGACCCGCCCAGGTCGATACACATTCGAAGAACGAATGTGTATCGAACCGCCGCCTCAACCAGCCCCCAAGCCCCTCTTCACTCCCCAAATGTGAAGAAACCCGGACTTCCACCCCGCGCCGCGCCACCCCGCACCCGCTCACCCTTGCGTCGCAGCCGCCAGAGAGTAGAATTTCTTAGGTTACATGGGTATCGACCGCGTCCGCAGCCCCCACGGCCGCCAAAGGGCGGCATCCGGCCGCGCACAGTCGCACCCGCATCAAGTACAAGCGCGGACCTCGCAGCCAGGCTCGCGCGCGGTGTGGATAGGAGACTCAATGTCCGGACACTCTAAGTGGGCTACCACCAAGCACAAGAAGGCGGCCATCGACGCCAAGCGCTCGTCGCTCTTCTCCAAGCTCTCGCGCAACATCACCGTTGCCGCCAAGATCGGTGGCGACCCCAACCCGGACAACAACGCCACCCTCGCCGCTGCCGTCCAGCGCGCCCGCATGGTCTCCATGCCCAACGCCAAGATCAAGGCAGCCATCGACAAGGCCTTCGGTGCCGGCGCCGACGCGGCCGTCTACGAGGAGATCACCTACGAAGGCTACGGCCCCGCAGGCGTTGCCGTCTACGTTGACTGCCTGACCGACAACAAGAACCGCACCGCCGCAGACGTCCGTTCCGCCTTCACGCACGCTGGCGGCAACCTGGGCACCTCCGGCTCCGTCGCGTTCCAGTTCGAGCGCAAGGGCTCCATCGCCGTCGAGAAGGTCATCCACAGCGACGAGAAGAAGGTCCCCGACCGCGAGAACGCCGTGGACGAGGACGAGTTCATGCTCGCCGTGGCCGAGGCCGGCGGCGAGGACTACGAGGACGCCGGCGACGAGTGGATCGTCTACACCGCGTACGACAAGATGCAGGACGTCCAGAAGGCGCTCGAGGCCCAGGGCATCGAGGTCAAGGGCTCCGAGCTCACGATGATGCCCACCACCCCCACCGACGTCTCGGTCAACGACGCCAAGAAGGTCCAGCGCCTCATCGACCGCCTGGACGAGCTCGAGGATGTCCAGAACGTCTACAGCACCATGAACGTCACAGACGAAATCGCCGAGGCCCTCGCAGAAGACGAGGACTAGGCACGCATCGGCGCCGGTGACCCTAAGGCACCGGCGCCGCTCTCTTCTCGGCGTCTGTTCGCAATGCTTCCAAGCCAAACTCCCGTACAGGGGAAAGGCCTATGACACTTCTCGAACTGTTCCATCTGCTGCGCAAGCACCTCAGGCTTGTCATCCTGCTTCCCATAGCCTGCGCAGTAGTCACCGGCGTGTACGCCCATTTCCTCCCCAACCAGTACACGGCCAGCACTTCGATGTACGTTCTCTCCAAGTCCACGGCAGCAGACGGCACCACAGCGGTCACCCAAGGCGACCTCTCTGCATCCCAGATGCTCACCAACGACGTGGCCACCCTCATCAAGTCGGACCGCGTGAAGGGTGACGTGGCCAAGCAGCTGGGCCTCGACGGCCTCAACGGCTACAGCATCGACGTCACAAGCTCCACCACTACGCGCGTGATTGATCTCGCCGTTACCGGTACGGACCCCAATGAGTCCGCCCAGGTGGCTAACGCTCTGGTGGCGGACGTCTCGGACGTTGCCGTGCAGGTCATGAACGTGCAGTCCGTCAACGTGATCGACTCTGCCGTGGCACCCACCTCGCCCTCTGGCCCCAGGCGCGCGCTGTACACGGCAGTGGCGTTTCTCGTCGGGCTCTTTGCCGCAATTGTGATTGTGGTTGTGGCAGACATGGCGGACACGCGCGTGAGAAACAGCAAGGACGCCGAGGTGATCGCTGACCTGCCTGTTGTGGGCCACTTCCCAAAGGTCGAAGGGATGTAAGCAGATGCCTAGGAGAAACCAGCGCGCCGAGGAGCAGGGCCAGGCAGTTGCAAACGCTGCGCAGACCCTCTTTGCCAACATTCGCTTCATGAGCGTTGACAATCCCGTCCACGTCCTTGCCATCACGTCTTCCATCTCCAACGAGGGCAAGACCTTCGTCTCTATGAACCTCGCCTCCGCCATCGCGGCATCCGGCGCCTCCACGCTCCTCGTTGAGTGCGACATGCGCCGCCGCAGCATGGCAGCCCGCATTGGCGTGCACGCGCAGTCTGGCATCTACTCCGTGATGACCGGCCAGGTCTCGCTGGAGCAGGCGGCCGTGCGCACGCCTACCAAGAACCTGTACTTCCTGGATGCCGAGCCGCACATTCCCAACCCCTCGAACATCCTCAACTCGCACCACTTCCAGAGCTTCCTGGACAACGCCCGCAGTCGCTTTGACTACGTGGTCTTTGACACTCCGCCCGTGACAACCTTCGTGGACGCGGCCGTCCTGGGTACCAAGGTTGATGCCGTGCTGCTGGTTGCACGCGAGAACTTCGTCAAGCGAGCCGAGCTTCAGCAGGCTGTTGATCAGCTCCGTGCTTCTGGCTGCAACCTTGCCGGCATCGTGATGAACGGCTGCGACTTTGGCAAGGGCAACAGCTACTACTCGTACTACTACGAGAATGGCGAGGGCGGCCGCCGCAACCGCGCGGAGGAGGAGTCGAACGCTCCAAAGTTCGTGCCCGCCAAGCCCCAGCAGTCATCCGCAAAGTCCGCCAGCAACGCGCGCAAGGGTGGCGCTGCCCCTCAGCAGTCCGTCCCGGCAGGCCCGCCTCCGCGCAGGAGCCAGGCTCAGCCCGCGGCTCAGCCCGCCCAGTCGCAGGCCCGTGCGGCCCAGCCCCAGGTGGCAACTGCGCAGCGTCCCGTCCAGCAGCCACAGGTGGCAACGCAGCCGCAGCTCCAGCGCACCCACATGGCCGGCCCCGGTGACACGGCCATGTACCAGCGCTTGGCGGAGCAGTCCCGCGTTGCGCGTACTGGTCGCAGCTACCCGCGCTACGATGAAGAGGACTACTAGCCAAGGGTAGAAAAGCGCCATTGTGCACGATATTCACTGCCACATACTTCCCGGTGTAGACGACGGCTCCTCCTCTATGGAGGAGTCGCTTGCTATGCTTAAGGCCGCGCGTGCCGCCGGCGTGACGGAGATAACCTGCACGCCTCACTGCCGCGACCCGTACTTTGACTACGATGCCATGTGGCAGGCCTTCTACCAGCTGCAAGACGCTGCGGGAGACTTCCCCCTCCACATGGGCTTCGAGGTTAACCACCACAAGCTCATGGACCTGGGGATGGGTTGGGCGCGGGTGCTTGGCTGCTACGGCACGGCGGACTTCTTGTTGGAGCTCTCGGTAAACGCATCGCCTTCGCGCTTTGCGGACTACGAGAGGACCATCTTTAAGCTCCAGGGGATGGGCTACAACGTAATCATTGCGCACCCAGAGCGCTACGTGGCGGTGCAGAAGGACGTTGGCCTGGCTCGGGAGCTGGTGGACATGGGCTGCAGGCTCCAGGCCTCCGCGGACTTCATTGCAGGGGGGCGTCTGGGTGCCGAGAAGCGCCCGGCCATTGAGCTCATGAAGCAGGGCCTCTACACGTTTATTGCGAGTGACGCGCACTGCGTGAAGCACTACCAGTACCTGGCCAAGGCGCTGAGAAAGTACGGGAGCTGCCTTGCGTAGACCAAGGGCAGCCTGCTGCCTGTGCACAACATGCCAAAGGCTACAGGCTATGGGCTTGGTTCGACATACCGATGTGATGATTGTGACGTGCAGGACTGAATGTCCTTTCCATTGGCCTGAAACGCGACCAAGACATAGAATGGACTTACACCAAAAGATAAATTGTGATCCCCGAAAATTGCTCGGGGGGAGGTCTTCGTGGAGCGACAGAGTTGCGAACAATTATGCTTGG
The DNA here is from genome assembly GCF_001494635.1 of Tractidigestivibacter scatoligenes. Classification (GTDB taxonomy): domain Bacteria; phylum Actinomycetota; class Coriobacteriia; order Coriobacteriales; family Atopobiaceae; genus Tractidigestivibacter; species Tractidigestivibacter scatoligenes. Next base: position 285,545 of record NZ_LOJF01000010.1, read on the forward strand.
CTGAAGCCGGTCAAGCATCGAGGGAGCAGGCGTCGGTAATGCCCTCTAAGTCTCGCAAGTCTACCGAGTTCACAACTCTCCAGGGCACCAAGGATGCCGTAGCCACCTCTGCTAACTCGGAGCGCATCACCGGCGTAGGGTATCAGGACGACGATAAGGTCAGGGCTTCCGTGGAGCGCCTTGCGCATCGGTATGGCTACCGCTTTGTCAAGCGGCTATTCGATATCGCCTTTAGCCTCCTGGTGTTCGCCCTGTTCTGGTGGGTCTACGTTATTGCTGCAATTGCAATAAAGATCGATGACCCAAATGGCCGGGTTTTCTTCGTGCAAGAGCGCATGGGCAAGAACGGGGTGCCCTTCAAGATGTTCAAGTTCCGCTCGATGTACGCGGATGCCGAGGAGCGCCTGGTCGAGCTTAGGGACCTCAATGAGAAGGATGGTCCGGTCTTCAAGATCAAGGATGACCCACGCATCACCAAGGTGGGCCGATTCATCAGGAAAACGAGCATCGACGAGCTGCCACAGTTCTTCAATGTGCTTCTTGGTAACATGAGCATTGTGGGTCCGCGTCCTGCACTGAAGAGAGAGACTGATCTCTACACGTCGCACCAGCGTGAGCGTCTTCTCGTTAAGCCAGGCATTACGTGCTACTGGCAGACGAGAATGAACCGTGATCTCATCAGCTTTGACGAGTGGGTTGACCTTGATCTGCTCTACATCAATCAGTGCAGCGCCTGGGCGGATTTCAAGCTTGTGATTCAGACCGTTGGGTGCGTTCTTACGGCACAAGGAAACTAAAATAACACTTGGCTTTGCGTGTTCGGCTATGAGGGCTGTTAGGAATCAGCTTGCGTATTGCGATGATTGGACATAAGCGCTTCGGCTCTCGGGAGGGTGGAGTCGAGGTTGTTGTCACTGAGCTGGCCAAGAGGATGGCTGCTCTCGGCCACGAGGTTACCTGCTATGATCGATCGGGTTCCGATGTTATGACTGGTGATGCGGCCGAGACTCGTGAACGCATTATAGATGGCGTCCGTGTCGTGCCAGTTAAGACCATCGACAAGAAGGGACTCGCCGCTGCGAGCGCTTCATACTATGCAACTAAGGCGGCGATTGCCGATAAGCCTGACGTTATTCACTTCCATGCTGAGGGGCCGTGCGTGTGTCTTCCTATGGCGCGTAGGGCGGGAATTCGTACCGTCGCAACCATCCATGGGCTTGACTGGCAGCGCGCCAAGTGGGGAAGGCTTGGGTCTGCCTATATCAAGCATGGCGAAAAGGCTGCTGCCGAGAGCGCGGATGAGATTATCGTGCTCTCGCATTCGGCGCAGGATTACTTCGAACAAACTTATAATCGAAGTACTGTTTTTATCCCCAACGGCATGAATCCTAAGGAATATCGACCAGCAGACGAGATTGAGAAACGTTGGGGTTTGGAGAAGAACTCCTACATACTCTTCCTGGGAAGACTTGTTCCGGAAAAGAGACCAGAGCTGTTGATTGAAGCTTTCAACAGGCTTGATACAGACAAACGGCTCGTGATTGCTGGCGGTGCCTCTGATACCTCGGAGTACGAGAAACAGTTGCGGGATATGGCAGAGGGCGACAAGAGAGTTCTGTTTACGGGCTTCGTGACTGGCAATACTCTGGCGGAGCTCTACTCTAATGCCTATTGCTACGTCTTGCCCTCGGATGTTGAAGGCATGCCCATGAGTCTCCTAGAAGCCATGGCATACGGAAGATGCTGCGTAACGTCTGATATCCCCGAGTGCGCCGATGTGCTTGCCGGACATGGGATGACGTTCGAGAAGGGCAATGCTGATGCGCTGGAAACGGTACTCGAGAACATATTAGAAGCACCAGAACGAGTGAAGCTGCTTGGCAAAGCTGCAAGAGAACATGTAACAAGAAGTTACGATTGGGATATCGTCGCTCAACAAACTCTAGAAATATACTCCGGCACGCGTGAAAGGTACTAGATGGCAAAGTCAGAAAAGAAGCTAAATGGGACAATAATAGTCACCTATCGCTGTAATGCTCGCTGCACGATGTGCAATCGCTATAAGGCGCCAAGCCGTCCGGATGAGGAGATATCTCTCGATACGATCAAGAAGCTCCCCAGGATGTATTTCACGAACATCACGGGAGGAGAGCCTTTCATCCGTGAGGATCTTCCTGATATCGTGCGCGAACTCTACAAGAAGAGCGACCGCATCGTCATCTCTACGAATGGCTACTTCACAGACCGCATCATCAAGCTTGCCGAGGAGTTCCCCAAGGTAGGCATCCGCGTATCTATTGAGGGTCTCGAGCAGACCAATAACGAGATACGTGGCCTGCCCGATGGCTTCAACCGTGGCTACTCAACGCTCAAGAAGCTTGTCGAGATGGGACATCCCGATGTGGGCTTTGGCATGACGGTACAGGACAAGAACGCCCCGGATCTTGTGCCGCTCTACCATCTGGCCAACGAGCTGCATATGGAGTTTGCTACGGCAAGCCTGCATAACAGCTTCTACTTCGTTGAAGCCAAGAACATCATCCATGACCGTCCGATGGTTGCGCAGAACATCGAAGACCTGATCAATGAGCTCCTGAAGAGCAACGAGCCTAAGAAGTGGTTCCGTGCCTACTTCAACCATGGCCTCATCAATTACATCTATGGACAGCCTCGTTTGCTTCCTTGTGATATGGCTTTCGATACCTTCTTCATCGACCCCTATGGGGATGTGATGCCCTGTAATGGCACAAAGGACAAGGAGGTCATGGGCAACCTCAACAAGCAGAGCTGGGATGAGCTCTGGAACTCCGAGCAGGCAGAAAAGGTACGCAACGTTGTACGCAATTGCGATAGGAACTGCTGGATGATAGGCAGCGTTTCTCCTGCCATGCACAAGTACATCTGGAAGCCAGCAGCATGGGTGCTTGCCCATAAGCTGCGTCCTGGCAAGAAGTACGACATGCATGAGCTCAAGATCGTACGTGACTATGAGGATGGAAAGGTCACCAAGGAAGAGCTAGACAAGCTTTCTACCTGCGATATGTTTGCCGTTGTAAACGATGGCCTCTCTGAAGCAAGCAAGGCCGAAGCGCATGTGTTTGAGACAAGCGAAGTTCTTGCGCACGCTGAGGAAGCTGTAAGACAAGCAAAGGCTCAGCAGTCATTGTCAGAAGGCCAGGGAGGTAAAGAAGATTGGTGATTGGTCATGGCTTTCGCCATAGGCATTTGGACAACCGCCCGTTTTATTAAGGTAGGTCAAGCAACATTGGACTGAACGGGCTCTTGCTAAGGTGTGGCACTACGAGGCATTGATGCTAGAGAGAAACGTGGCATAGCTTGGTCGGCCATATCCCCAGCCAATGCAGAACGTTGACTTCTGCTTCAACGACTGCTGGATTCTCACTTGAGAACCCGAATCCATTGACATGCTATCGCAACTGTCGGGGCCCGCTCTTCTGCACAATACCTATCATTTATCTGCGGCTTCATCCACTTTATTTCTGTCTCAGATCTTAGATGGGATACGTCATATGCCTACGTTTAGCGTCATTGTGCCTATATACAACGTTGAGAAATACCTTGATCGGTGTATCCAAAGCATCCTGGGACAGAGCTATCGCGACTACGAGCTTATCCTTGTGGATGATGGTTCCCCCGATGGCTGTCCAGAGATGTGCGACGCCTATGCATCTCAAGACCCACGCGTCAAAGTTGTGCATAAGACAAATGGCGGACTTTGCAGCGCTCGCAATGCGGGCCTTGCCATAGCAAGAGGAGAATACATAGTCCCTGTTGACTCCGATGATTGGCTTGTCGATGGTGCGCTCGAAGCCATCTGGGATAAAGCAATTTCTCCTTATGCGCCAGATGCTGTGATATTCAATGCTAAAAAAGTCTTTGTAGATCATGAAGAGAAAATTCCCTGCTATGCCGAACCTGGTTTCTACAATCGGGAGCGAATGCTCAGCGAGGTTCTCCCCTATATGATTTGGGACAAACGACAGCCTTTTTGCAGGGGAATATTCAATCCAGCTGCTTGGAATAAGATTTATAAGCGTTCCATCCTATTGAGTCACTACTGCACAGATGAGCGTATTCGGATGGGCGAGGACAATGCTTATATCTTTGAGTGCCTTTATTACTCGAACTCCCTCTGCATTCTTGATGACGTGCTCTACAACTACTATCAAGAGAATGCTAAATCAATTACGAGTAGCTATGATGCAGGACGTTTTCGTAATAACCGTCTCCTTGTTGACTACCTCGTTGCGCGCCTTGGAGGTAAGGAAGCCTGGCTGGATGATGAACTCAATGCATTCAAGGCGTACTGGCTCTTCATGGCAATCTTTCATGAAGCAAGGGCAGGTTCTGGCTTCCGCTCTGGCTGCAAGCATATCAAGCGAGAAATCGAGGCAAATCGCTCTGCTGATGATATCGACTGCTCGCGTTTGCCCAAAGCGGCGGCTCTCTATCTCGGACTAATAAGGTCGGGCTTTTTTTCTCTGGCCCTTGGAGCAGCAAAGCTTGCTGTAAAGATCAAAGGTTAGGATGAGCTACTTGGCCCCCGCGATTAGCATAATAGTCCCTGTCTACGAGGCGAAAAGTACCCTTGAGCGATGCGTGAATTCTCTCATTGATGAAGAATTCACAGGGCAATACGAGATCATCTTGGTGGATGATGGATCGCGAGACGGCTCAGGAGTTCTCTGCGATGCCTTAAGACAGAGGTACCCCTCTCTTGTACATGTAGTTCACCAAGAAAATGTAGGGGTCAGTGCTGCCCGCAATGCAGGAATTGACATTGCGGCTGGAACTTACCTTTCCTTTGTGGATTCCGATGACTATGTGACCAGTGATTTTGTTCGCATATGCGCTTCGATGACACGAAGTGATAGCGACATTATCTTTTTCGACTATGTTCGCGAACGGCCTGGTATTCGCCATATCGTGAAGCCGCCTGTCATACCGAACGATCTAGAATCCGCTAGGCTCTTAGCACTTACCTGCGAAAGCAATTCTCCTTGTACGAAACTCTACAAGAGGGCATTGTGCAAAGGGGTGAGGTTTCCTCTAGGCCAAAGCCTGGGGGAGGACTTGATATTCAATTTGCGTTTTCTTGCGGTCGCAAGTAGCGCTGCCTATATTCCCGATGCGATGTATGTTTATGTGGAGAACGATGGCAGCAGAACGGAAAGCGAAGCTTGCCTTCAGGACGTTCGAGAATACGAGCTTATGCTGCAGGGCTTGCTGGATTTCTGCTCTACATGTCGGCTGGGCAATCAAGGTAGAGACCTGGCACTCTCTTCCATGAGGCGAGTCATCGCAAACTACGCAGCCCGCCTTAGGAGGCAAGGTTTTGATAAGCTCAAGATCGCACGTGCGCTTGGCAGCATCGAGAGGATTCAGGATGTAATAGATGCGCCTACTGTTGGCTGGAAAGATGTTTTCAGAAGGGCTGTTCTATCACATAGACTCTATTCGCTTGCCAGCTTTGCATTGAAAGGCAAATGATGAAGGAAATCAGCCTCGCCAAGAGTGAAAAACTTACGCTTGCAGTCTTTTCAGTCCTGTTCGTCATAATGTACGCCAGCAGGGTTCTCGTGATTTCTCAGGTCATTGAATCATCCAATATAACGATTTTCATCCAGCTTGTTTATTTGGGATTCGTTAGTCTCTTATGGCTGATGGAGCTCAAATACGGGCATTATCAGCCTACGGCTTTCAGCCTGTTTGTCGTACTCATGGTCCTACATCTATTCTTATTTTGTTTTGTATTAGTAAATCCAGTCATGCCTTCCAATTTGAGCCTGGCCCAAACAAATGGACTATTTCTTCTAATTATTATATTTACTGCTTGGTTTGTGAGAAGCCGCAGCATTCCTCTGCGCCTTGCCTCGATGTGTTTCTATGTTTTAGGTGCTGTTCTTCTTTTGCAGATGTTGCTCCATCCAGCAGATATAAATCTCAGCGGCGTTGGTACTGTCTTCGATGCTGAAGGAAGGACTAGAAGCGTTTTTGGCTTTGGACATGCGAATACGCTTGGCGGAATGTGTGTTGCTCTTTTTATGATGTACCTCTATCGGTTGACTACCGCCGAAATACACAGAGGGGTTTTCGTAAGATGCTTAGACTACGTGCTTCTAACAGTTGCCGTGATCATGCTCTTGTGCAGCGCTTCGAGGAGTTCAATCATTGGACTTGTTCTATTGCTAGGTTCTTGGATGATAGGCAGTTTTTCGCTCAACGCGAACGGGGGAAAAGCTTCGCGTCGTATTGCGGTGCTGTTTATCGCTTTAATGCTGCTCTACAACGTACTTAGTTCGATTGATTCAACTAACCTGCAAACCGCAATCAACCAGTCGAACCGTATTTGGCTCTTCGAGTATGCTGTACCCTCGCTGTTCAATAGCGGAAGAGTTCTGATAGGACTTGGATATGTTTCCAATACCGCCTATGGAGAAGGACTTACTCCTTATCACACTCTGTGGCTTGATAACGGATATATTTATTATCTTGTTGCTACAGGAGTTATTGGCATCCTAATCATTATGGCGGCCCTCTTCGTTCTTTTCAGAAGCGCCCTCCAATATACAGATGGACGTGAGCATGTGTTTGTGCTTGCTGCTATGGTGACGTATCTGTTTATAGGCTTGTTTGAAGATATGATTTTGAACGGGAACCCTATGAATTATTTCTTGATACCAGTGCTGCTGTCTATGGTTCCGAGGCCGTTGACTGCCAGATAACGATTGAGGCTTGCCAACAGGAGAAGATGCGCTGATGTCTGAAGTACTATTATCTATAGTAATACCTGTATATAACACGCAAATGTATCTCGACAGGTGCATAAAGAGCATTCTCTTGCAGGACGGAAGCTCTTACGAGATAGTGCTGGTGGATGACGGGTCGGTTGATGGTTCATCAGAGCTCTGCGACGCTTACGGAAAAGAGTACAAAAATGTGAAGGTTGCCCACCAGGCTAACGCTGGAGTGTCTTCTGCTCGAAATCGTGGCCTGGCGCTTGCATCTGGCAAATATATCTGGTTCTGTGACAGTGACGATCGTTTGCTTCCGCATGCGCTTGAGATTGTTCTTAAAACTATAGCTGTATCCATGCCAGATATGATTGTTTTTCCCGTGGTGGAGGAAGACTCTGACGAAAGAGCGTTGGGTATTATCCCTGCTCCCACAAAAGCGGACTATGCTAAGAATGGACCTCTTGTTTCAGGCGACCTGCTGTATCTTTATGCACATGTGCTGAGCAGAAAAATTATTCGAGACGAGAGATTTGATAGTAGCCTCAGCCTGCTCGAGGATCGAGACTTCCTTTATCGCGTATGCTGCAACGTTAAGGGAAAAATAGCAATAATTGATAAGCCGCTGTATGCATATTTTATTTCCAGGGCGGATTCTGCAGTAAATTCGCAGGGTGTGTCTAAATATGTAGACGCTAATGAAGTACAGCTGCATATTCTCAAGGCGGAGCTTAGGCAATCGCGATGCTGTCCCGCATACGAGTTTTTTGTAACACATACGCTTGGAGTTCTAGCGCTTCTCTGCAAGCAGGGCAGATTCGGTGAATCCTTCGAACTGCTCAGGAATAGATTGCTTGCTTTCGATTACTTACATGATCATCTCCGAGGTAATTTGCGCAGGCGATATTTATTATGCAAGCATTTCCCATTCCTATACAGAGTCTCGTATATCATCAAGGGAAAGCTCTCAAAGACGAGAAGACTTGGATCGACAGTTATTGGTGATGCGAACCCAATACAAGAGGGTTCAAATACATGAATGATAAGGCGGTATGAAAGTGAGAGTAGGTATCATAACTTTCCATGCCTCGTATAATTTTGGATCGGCACTACAGGCTTATGCTCTGCAAACAGCTATTGAACGTTTGGGTCATCAATCTAAGATAATTGACTATCGTTCTTGGGATTTTGAACAGTACCGTTTGTTTCGTCCCGAGCACCCGCGCATCATGTATAAGACAATGAAGAAGTTGGTGCCGTATCTAGAGCGGAAGAATAGTTTTGAATCCTTCTGGCGGGAGCATTTCACTATGACCTCAAGAAGGTATTCGTTCAAAGATGAAGCTGCTTTAAATGAGTTGTCAAGTCAATTTGACTGCTTTGTTTGCGGGAGCGACCAAATTTGGAATCTCGACGCAACACGGGGCATTGTAAAGCCCTTCTTTCTGTCATTTGCGGGAGATGGGAGGAGGGTTGCATACGCTCCCAGTCTTGCTCACACATCTTTTCGGCCTGAGTATTTTGATAAGGAGGAGCTTTCCCGGCTTCTTGCGCCGTTTTATGCGATTTCGGTTAGAGAACAGGAGACAGTTAACCTGTTCCAGCCGCTTGTGAATAAGCGTATTGAAATATGCGCAGATCCTACGCTGCTTCTTGATGCAACCTCATATGAGCCGCTGCTCCAAGGGGCTCGGCAGAAGATGGAAGAACCATACTTATTCGTATATATGTTGAGAAGCTGCCCTGAACTCGTTGAGAGTGCCTCGCGCGTGGCTGAGTTATTGGGCGTGAAGGTGTTTTACGTTTCCGAAGAAGCGCTGGATATCGCAAATTCGGAGAATCTTTTCGGGGTAGGACCAGAAGAATTCCTCTGGCTCATCAAGAATGCAACTGGAGTGCTCACGAACTCTTTTCACGCAACGCTCTTCTCGGTTATATTCCATACGCCTTTTAGGACTTTTGCAAGTGACTTGAGCTCATCTCGCGTACGAGGCTTTCTTAAAGACTTAGACATTGATCAATGCCTTTCAACGAAAACCGACATTCGCCCTCTGACTATTGTTGATTGGAGCGAGTCTGATAAGAGCGTGATTGGCATGCGGGAAAGGTCTTGGAACTTTCTAAAGGAGGCGCTTGCTTAGTGGGGGAAAGCAAGAGACTGGTAAAAAACACTGGCATTATCGCAATCGGCGGTCTGGCGACAAAGCTCGTATCCTTCCTGCTTCTGCCGTTGTATACTACCGTTCTCTCCACTGCAGAGTATGGCATGGTGGATTACCTACAAACAATTGCGCTCTTCTGCGTGCCTATCATGTCGATACTTATGGACGAGGCACTTTTCCGATTTCTAATTGATTGCGATACGGTAGAACAGAGAGCAAGAGTCGTGACATCTTCCTGTGCCGTATTGCTGGCGGGGTGTGTGATTTTCGCACTTGGAGCAGGGATAGTATGGCTTCTCGTCCATCCTGCAAATATGGGCTGGATAGTGGTGCTGGTCCTGTCTGCCAGTTTCCTGCAGATGGCCTCTGCCTTTCTTAGGGGTTTTGGCGATACGGTTGGCTATGCCCTTATGAATTTTGCGGCTAGTGCTATCACCATTGTCCTGAACGTGGTCTTTATCGCGGTGTTCAGGTGGGGAGTTACGGGCATGCTGTCGGCTACATCCATCGCGCAGTTCGGATCGGCTCTTGTGTTCTTGATATGGAAGCGCCTGTGGCGCTATGTTGATCTCTCTGCACTGGATAAGAACGAAGTGCGGGAGCTCGTTCGATACTCGGTGCCGCTCATTCCTAATAAGGTCTCATGGACCATCATGAATATGCTCGATCGTCTGATTATCATGAATACCATTGGCGCAGACGCCGCTGGCGTCTATGCGGTAGCCTACAAATTCCCTAATGTAATGGATCAGGTGTATGGCTTCTTCTATCAGTCTTGGAAAGAGAGCTCAGCTCGTATTCTGGGCTCGAACGAGGATAACAATTCTTTTTACAATGCTGTCTACAGATCCTTGCGTCGCTTCATGATGGGCGTTGTCTTGGGCATGACTGCCTTGATGCCTTTCGTCTACGGTGTTTTGGTGAAAGGCGATTACAGGGACGGTCTGCTCTATGTGCCGATACTTCTCCTTGCAACCTTCTATAGCAATATGAGCGGATTCTACGGCGGCATATTCACCGCATATAAGGATACGGGAATCATGGGGACGACTACCATGCTATCGGCGGCAATTTGTGTGGCTCTGTGTTTCGCATTAATCCCGCCCCTGGGGCTCTATGGAGCTTCAATTGCCACAGTTGCCTCGACTTTCGTTGTGAATGAATATCGCAGGCTTAAAGTTGCCAAATATGCCACCCTCATCGAAGACGCGCGAGAGCAGGTGCTTACAACACTCTGTTGTATGGCTGTTTTTACCCTTTACTATATAAATGTATATACAGGCAATCTCGCAGCCCTACTGGGCTGCCTGGCCATAGCTTGCTCTTTCTTCACCGTTGCAAATCGCGCTGTTGTCGTTAAATTCATGGCGGTAGTCAGGGAGAAAATGGATTGGCATAAAAATGGTCGATAACGAGAAGGGCGGAAGTGTCCCCACGCTGTTCTCGGGGAAGAATGATTGCTGCGGCTGTCAGTCTTGCGCAGCTATCTGCCCTATGGATGCCATAGAGATGGTTTCAGACGAGAACGGCTTCATGTTTCCAGTGATTCATCAGGAGAGCTGTGTCGGTTGCAGAGCCTGTACGAGGGCATGCGGTCTCCATCAGCATGTTGGTCAGCAGACTGAAGGACCTTGGTATGCCGCTTCCGGCAATGGTGATGTATCTCAGTCGGCTTCTGCAGGAGTCTTCGTCTCTTTGGCACGCGAGATAATTGCTCAAGGAGGAACTGTTTTTGGGGCTGCATATCATCTGACGGATGATGGCCTACATGTTAGCCATATCGAGGCGACTGATGAGAATCGCCTTGCAGCCCTCCAAAATTCTAAATACGTGCAGAGCGCGGCTGGGCCCTGCTTCCCAAGGGTGAGACAGGAGCTTATTGAAGGAAAGACTGTTCTGTTCTGTGGGACGCCCTGCCAAGTTGCTGGGCTTAGGGCTTTTCTGGGGAAGGGAGGGCCATGGCCCAATCTCTACACGGCTGATCTTGTGTGCCATGGAGTGCCTAGTGAGCAGATGTTCCGCGACTGGGTGGAGAGCGAAGAGTCTCGGCTGAGACAAAAAATAGTAGATGTTCGCTTCCGATGCAAAAATAACGGTTGGGGACATTCCCTGCTGCTTCTGCAGCTACAGGGTGGCTCAGAAGAACTGATTCCAGCTGACCGTTCCGCATACTACGCTATGTTCTTAGGCTTGGAGACATTGCGGGATAGCTGCTATGTTTGTCCCTATGCGAGCGGATTTCGCGCTGGAGATCTCACACTCGGTGACTTCTGGGGCATTCAGAAGACTCGGCCTGAAGTGATGAATGATGAGGCTCACTTCAATATGAAGCGTGGAATTTCTTGTCTGCTCGTGAATAACGCTCATGGGCGCGAGGTCTTGGAAAAATTCGGCGCTAGGCTTAATCTGAGGGAAGTCAGTTTCAATGACATCGCATCAGGTAATGATCAGCTACGCCATCCAAGTACATTGCCATCGGATAGAAAAAGCTGCCTAAAAGCTTATCGTGATGGCGGTTGGAGCAAAGTCGAAAAGTGGTGGCGATGGCACCATGTTATACCAGATAATGTAAAAGAAAAAATTAAGAAATTGATACATCGAGTTCTTCTTGTTCCTGTGGTCAAGCACAGTAAGAATTCATTGAAAAGAAACGGTACATACTAAGGCTGCGGGTCAATGCACCCATGGATTTAATGGGGCAAATTTCGTAGTGCTGTCAAGGTACACTGATTAATCAGCGCGTGTATACATGGAGCTTCAAGTTACACAAGACACAAGCGTAGTATCCTAAGCAACTCATTTTCAAATCAGGCACTTCTGCATAGCTGTTTTTTCGTATTAAACCATTCACACACTATTTGCTAAATTCGATTTAGCAAAACTTCCATTAAGCTTATAGTTACATAAATTGCGGAAGGGGGCCATAATGCAATCTCTGTGCCGGTAATGTAGCAGGTATCATTTCTGTGGGAACCAAATTTCTGTGCCGCAGTTAGAGCGTCGAGGGCAGGCAGATAAATGCTGTCAAAGTGATTTTGTGGATTAAGGAGCCATCAGGTTATGAAGCACAGATGCTTAATGCGGTGTGGTATGGCCGTATTGCTTGCGGCATGTCTCACTGCAGCCCCGGGATTGTGTCCGACACCTGTACTAGCTGAGGACGCCAATACTGCTAGCGCCTCGCAAACGCAGGATATTTCAAAAGGTTCAGCTATTGACGGAACGGATTACTCGGTTACTTCGGTAAAGACATATGCCATTGCGCCAGATATAACCGAGCGGACGATCGTTACCAATAATGCTGCAGGCACCTCGCAGACTGTTGCCAATGTGATGGAGATCAACACCGCGAATGGCAATGCGAAGCTTGCCGCAAGCTACGGCAATGTCGATCCGGCTAAAGATGGCTGGAAGATGTCGACCCTTACGGATCAGACGCATCTGTACGAGAAGACTTACAACGAGAATGTTGTAGGCGGCATCAATGCATCGCTCTTCAACATCACGACGGGTGAGCCCATGGGCTATCTCCGCATGGGGGGTACGACATACAAGGATGATGCAAAGATTCCGTTCGTTGCCGTATTCAGCGATGGCTCTGTTGGAATTTATCCAGCAGGAACGACACTCGACCAGGCAGCCGCTGAGCAGAGCAAGAAAGTCGGCTCTACGGTCACAGTCACGGATGCGGCGGGTGGCTGGTGCATCCTCGTGGATGGCAAGACTGTTGCAACGCAGGGTTCCAATGGTGGATATTACTCTCGCAGCGCTATTGGTCTGAAGGCAGATGGCACGGTCGTTATGCTTCAGGCTGACGGCACCATGCCTCCGCGTTCCCTCGGGTACACTCTTGAGGAAATGGGCCGCATGATGCAGAGCCTGGGGTGCACCTATGCCCTGGAGCTCGATGAAGGCGGATCATCCGAGTTCGTGTCCCAGCGCGAAGGCGAGTCTGACATTGCAATGCGCAATACGCCCGCAGGCGGTGGCGAGCGAGTAATCTCTACCTCCCTTCTCGCGGTTTCAACGGCAGCGCCGTCTGGCGAATTTGACCATGCGGGCATTACCCCCAACGACAATATTTTCACACCCAATACGACAGTTGCTCTTACTGCAACAGGCATGGACTACTCTGGTGCAGCAGCCAAGAGCATACCCTCAGGTGTGTCATGGTCTCTGACGGATGACAGTAAGAGTCTTGGCGAACTAAAGGCCGGGGATGTTTCTGGAGACACCGCTTCTGCAACGTTCGTCTCTAACGGAACCTGTGGAACGGCGACCGTACAGCTTATGTATCAGGGCAAGGTTGTCGGGAAGACGAGCATCCGTATTCAGAATCCAGATACCCTCTCGTTCACTTCGGACGAAGTCAACCTTAACTATGAGGAGAAGAGCGACCTGGGTCTTACCGCACTCTATCAGCAAGAGCCGGTCATCCTCAAAGATGGAGATATCACTTGGGCCATCGATGACACGAAGGCGGGCTCTTTTGAGGGTAACACCTTTGTGACCACGAGTGATGTTACAGTGTCGACGAGCCCCAAAGTCACCGCCAAGTATGGAAGCCTCACGGCTACCACGACCGTGAATGTAGGCAAGCAGCCGACCATCGTTCTCGACGGTGGCGACGATGACGGCCATGATTACAGCACGATTGGCACAACGGTACACAGCTTTGATGGAATGAGTGCCAGTGCAGTGGCTACCTATAGCTATCCTAGCCGTGGCGGTATAGTTACCGGCTCGGTCGTGTCGGATACCGATTCGGACTTTGCAGACATCATTCGCTTCGGGCATAAGGCAGTGAAGCTCGACTTCGATTGGACCGGGATTACAGGTACAGATGGTGCCTGTCTTGGATTAGGTAGTAATATTGATGTTCCAGGAACCCCGACGGCGCTCGGTGCTTGGGTGTATATACCTGAAGGTGCCCCGGTTCCTTGGCTGCGTGCACAGATTGCAACGTCCAAAGATGGCTCGACTTATACGAATGCTTATATCAACTTTACTGATCAAAACTCGAACGGTAAAGATGCTAAAGCGGGATGGAATTATTTCGAAGCTGACATGACGCAGTATGCTGGCCAGAAGATTCGCGTCAACAGTGGCATGCTGTTCCGCGCTATGGTCACCCAGAGCGGCATCGGCTGGTATACGACCGATGGCACCAAGCTCTCCAAAGATCAGCTTAAGGGCTACATCTTGGTTGACAACATCTCCTTTGTCTATGGTGCCAATAATCAGGACGTGACGGCACCTACGGTGAAGTCTCTCCAGATTATCAATGATGACGGTACGAAGTCTGATTTGGCGGATGGGGCCGAGCTCAAGACGAATGCCCCTGCGTTCTATGCCACTTACGACGACAATGAGGATACGGACAAATTCGCAACTGGCGTTGAGTCTGCATACTTCTATCTTGATGGCACCTACTATGGAGCTGGCGACAAGGACAATCTGGGTTCGACGCTGAAGGGCGTCCAGATTCCCAATGGCGAGCACTCTCTTACGTTCTATCTCAAGGATGGATTTGGCAATATCACTCGAGAAACCCGTCATTTCACTGTCAATGGTTCCAATGCCGTTACGATAGACGGCAAGGAGACACAGCTCACTGGCGTTAGCTTTGCCACCGACGGCGAGCCGATTGTCGGCAAGGACTGGAAGCTGCATCTCACGACCAATAATATTTCCGACATTGTGGAGATGACAGCTACCGTGCAGCTGAGCCGTGGCTACAAGCCGACGGTCCAATTCTCCAGCGGAGTTACCGGAACTTATGAATACGCCGACGATACGGGTAAGCTCACTGTCAGCGTCACAAAGGTGGAGAATGCATCGGGCAGCGAGATTGCTACGATTACCGTTCCTGTCTCCGAGACCTCTGCTGAGGGCTCGGAAATCAGCGTCCAGGTAGTTTCGGGTACCTACAAGGTCAACTCCGTGACGTCTGATAGCAATTCCTACTGGATGGGCTTCAGCACGCCGTCTGAGACCCACAAGATTACTGCTGCCTACACGCTTTCTACTGAAGCCATGGTTGTCGGCCTTCCGACTACGATCACGGTGAAGAATTCCGATGGCAATGCTGCTGCCGATGTCGATGTGTATGCCGACGACTCAACTGACCTGGGCAAGACGGACTCCGATGGCCGCTTGACTACTTCGGTGCTCACAAAGGCCGAAGGCACGCATACGCTGTATGCAAAGGATTCTAAGGGCAACAGGTCTTACGCGTATTCCTGCACTGCATACAAGTCGACGGAAGACGACACCGGTAAGGAAGGCTTGCCTCAGTACGTTCACTTCAATGTATCCAAGGATTCGACCACGCAGAAGAACATTGCATGGTATAGCAGCCCGTCCGCTTCTGCCGCTACGGCGCAGGTGAAGGTCGCTGCATCTAAGGACATGTCTGACGCAACGGTTGTGGATGGAACTTCACAGCTTGGCTCCTATACGCAGAGCGGTGTTGTGAGCCGAATCAACTATGCAAACCTTACTGGCCTTGAAGCAGGCAAGACCTATTACTTCCAGGTTGGCGATGGCCAGAAATGGTCTGATGTCAGTTCGTTCACCACTGCTGTGCACAAGAACAGCGAGAAGATTTTCCTGACTGCAGATATTCAGGAAGACGACGCGCTTACCGGCTTCGGTCGCATCGCGTCTCACATCAAAGACGGCGGATATGATCTTGGAATCCAGCTGGGCGACGCTGTTGATAACGTTCGCTACTACAACCAGTGGACCGATGCACTCAAGCTATTTACGCTTGATGGCATTGCCGACAAGGACATGCTGCATGTCGTAGGAAACCATGAGGCGGATGACGACGGCAATGGCGCAGCTCTTGCAAAGGAGACCTTCAACCTTGCCGGCAATTGGTACTCTGTCGAATATGGCGATGTCTATATCGCCGTGCTCAACTATACGAGCAGCCAGGACCAGCTTGAACAGTTCAAGGATTGGCTGGTGCAGGACGCATCTGCATCCAACTGCAACTGGAAGATCCTGGTTACGCATATTCCGGTCTATTACACCAACCCGACTGGCGGCGGCGAGGAGTATCTTGCCGAGCTGCCTGATGCTGTCGAAAAGGCAGGCATCGACTTCTACTTTGCTGGCAACGACCACAGCTATGCGCGTACGGAGCCTCTGGCACAGGGCAAGGTGGATAAGGAAAATGGCGTTGTCTACTACATCTGCGGTTCTACGGGCGGTAAGTCCTACAGCGTCGTGAACAATCCTGATTTCCACTTCGATATTGCGACGCTTGACTTCAACAGTATCTATGTCTCCTTCGAGACCAATGGAGACAAGGCTACGGTTACGGCATACAACGTCGATACCAACGGCAACCAGAGTGTTCTGGATACCTATACCAAGTCAAAGACTTGTGCCAACGATGAGCACAACTATGTCTATGACAAGGACTCTAAGAAGCTGGTATGCACCAAGTGCGGCTACGAAACTGATCCTGTCGATGAAAAGTACAACGGTTTTGTCCAAGAGAAGCAGTCTGGCAAGACGATGTGCTTTGTGTCGGGTGAGTTGGTAAAGGGTTCTGTACGGTTTGGCAACAAGTTCTATTTCGCCGACGACGATGGCTATGCCTATGACGGTGACTATACGATTGACGGTACTGTCTGTACGTTCAAGGGCGGTTATTTCGAGTCCAGTCCTGATGGCGATGTCCTGGCAGCAGGACGTGCGGGAGATAAGGTTGATTTCATTCTTCGCAATGACGGCGTGATGAAACTTGTCGGCACTGGCGATATGTATACTTACTATCGTGAACCGGTAGTACCGTGGTCTACTTTTGAAAGCTCCATCAAGGAGCTCGACGTCGCGGCCGGCGTGACGAGCCTGTCCGACTGGGCGGTCTACCACTGCTCCAACCTCCAGAAGGTCGTCTTCGCCGAGGGCAGCAAGCTCACCTCCGTGGGCATGAACGCCTTCGACGGCTGCACCAGCCTCGCCTCGGTGGAGCTCCCCTCCGGCGTCACCAGCATCAGCTGGAATGCCTTCGCGCACTGCGGCTCGCTCACGGACCTCTATCTCCCAGACGGCGTCGCCTGGATCGGCGGCGGCTCCGGCTACGACTTCACCAAGGAGTCCACAGTGACCCTCTCCGTCGCCCGCGGCACGTATGCCGAGCAGTGGGCGAAGGACCACAACGTCAGGTACACCTCGCGAGAGCCCAAGGACATCGCATCCGGCACCTGCGGCGACGGCCTGACGTGGAAGCTCTCCGCCGACGGCGTCCTCTCGATTGACGGAGACGGCGCGATGGCGAACTATGCCGGCGCGGGCGACGTGCCCTGGTGGCAGTACCGGAGCTCCATCAAGGAGCTCGACGTCGCGGCCGGCGTGACGAGCCTGTCCGACTGGGCGGTCTACCACTGCTCCAACCTCCAGAAGGTCGTCTTCGCCGAGGGCAGCAAGCTCACCTCCGTGGGCATGAACGCCTTCGACGGCTGCACCAGCCTCGCCTCGGTGGAGCTCCCCTCCGGCGTCACCAGCATCAGCTGGAATGCCTTCGCGCACTGCGGCTCGCTCACGGACCTCTATCTCCCAGACGGCGTCGCCTGGATCGGCGGCGGCTCCGGCTACGACTTCACCAAGGAGTCCACAGTGACCCTCTCCGTCGCCCGCGGCACGTATGCCGAGCAGTGGGCGAAGGACCACAACGTCAGGTACACCTCGCGAGAGCCGCAGGCGATTGCGTCACTCGAGACTACGTCGAGCGCTCAAAGCACGGAGGAAAAGCTGAATGCTTCTGAGGACGTAGCGGCAGAGACCAGCAGCACGGATACGGTGGCAACGGATTCTGCTTCATCTGATGCAGGCACTGTTGAGGATGAGGGAAATGCATCTGCGGAGGAAGGTAACGCTGAGCAAGAATCTGCTGACTTGCGGGTAGATGCTAAACAGGGTAGCTGTGGAGAAGCGCTCACCTGGTCTCTCGATGACGATGGAACCTTGACAATCGATGGCGATGGCAAGATGACTGATTATTCCGAAAAGTCATCTGCTCCTTGGGACGAGCTGGCCCAGGACATTGTTTCCATTCACGTCGGCGCGAAGGTCGAGACGATTGGCGCATATGCATTCAGTGGCCTTGAGAAGGTCGAAAGCGTGACTTTCGATGACGAGAGTGAGCTTACCGAAATCAGGGACTTTGCATTCAGTGGATGCAAAGCGCTCAAGACTGTTGAACTTCCCAAGAAGCTCGAGAAGATTGGCCAGGGTGCTTTTGAAAAGTGCGAGAAGCTTGAGCTCGTTAAGCTTCAAGAGTCTGTTACTTCTATCGGAGAAGTACTTGTAGAGCAGGATACCGATCAGGCAGCAAACGAGCAGCAGCCTGTAGATGCCTTTGCAGACAGTCTATTGGTGAAGATTGAAGCTCCAGAAGACAGCTACGCGCTTCAATATGCGGAGGAGCACAAGCTCGTCTAGCGCATCAATCGACATGTAGGTACCTAACACGAATGGCGGCTCCTCTTGGAGCCGCCATCCATGTATGTCGCCTTTCTCAAGCTGCAGGCAGCAAATAGGCTCCACTTTATGCGCGAGCACGCGGCCATGCTTAACGATTATTACGTTAACTCCGGATGGGTTGTTGGGATCTTCTCCCCCTGCTGCGTTGTTGTGCCTGGGAGCACAGATGCGCTTCAAACAGACAGGACGCGGATGGGGTCATTCGAGAACTTTCGAGCCTGCGACGCTACTCACATACGATGAGCTTCTCGGTAGGGCAGATGACCTGCTGGGAATCCTTGCTTGCTACAGATGATTCCGGCGCTGCAGGTGCGCAGGACCGTGCAAATTCCGATGACGATTCTTTCATAGCTCAATGGATTGGTGGGTCCCTCATTGTGGCTGAAATCTGAAAGAGTGATATGCTGCCGATATACAACATTGGTTCATTATTTCCGCTATTTCTTTTCGCTCAAATAAGCCAATCGTAGGGAGGTCGCTAATATCAATGAAAGATGGGGAAAGCAAAAATAAAGCACCTCTCGATATGGCGTTTTCGGAGTATCGCAATCAGCTGTCTGATGCAATCCAGCGGTCACCCGATACGCAAGGCGAGCATCTGGATGGCTATTACAAAATATTGGAATACCTTGCCTCAAAGGGATCAATGCACCATCATTACCGGCATTACGTCTCGCGCAGTCGAGCAGAAAGTATTCTTGAACAGTCTGCCATCTATTTGACGGATGGTTCTAGCTGGAATGATATATTTGATTATCAGCATTTCAATCCAGCCTTTTCATCCTATAGGCATTTCGGCAGTTGTTTTTCTGCTTCTACTGATGAGAGCATTGCCATGTGGATGCTCTACGGTGGTCCCCATAGAGATGGCGTAATGTTTGACTTCACTCGTGAAATCCTGAATAAGGCAATAAACGAGACGCCCCATTATGAGGGCGGATACTTCGACGAAGGGCACTTCCAGAAGATCCGTGATATCCCACGCAACCTACTTGAACTGAGATTGGTTGATATTCTCTACTTTAGAGAACTAAATAATGGAGATGATGCCAATATCTCAGTTCGTAGAATAGGCGATAGCAAACGGGTGGACATTACTCGCCAAGAGCTCGAAAGCATCCCTCAGTTAACCAAACACGTCGCTTGGTCTTATGAAAAAGAAGTAAGATTGGTGGCTAGAATCAAGCGAAGCGATTATATTTATAATTCAAAAATAACTTGTATCAAAATACCACTGCAGCTTTCCCAATCTTTTGTAGAGACTCGCGTATTTGATTCCCCACTTTATTCTGGCCGGAGTAGCTATTCGGACAGTTGCTTACATGGGACAGTCAAATGGAATAATTAACAATAGTTATATTAATATACAATAGACCATAGTGACGGGAACAACAGCTGTCTAAGGAGCATGAGAAATCTATGCTCTTACGAGGTTGGTCTATTCTGTGATGACTGGCAAGGAGAAGCCTACAAGAATAGATGACCAAGCTCTCGCGGAATTCACGCGGAGGGGGATAGACTTGGAACATCCTGAACGTCCCTATAAGGATGACGAGGAAATCCACGAGGCATTTGAGCGAATGGTCCGCAAGGCCACCTCGTTCCAGCGCTGACGATAGTTGATGTTCCTCTTTCTCTCCGCGTGTATTCTTAAGATGCAAGTGCCGGTTTGACCACCGTGTAATGGACGGTAGTCGCGCCGATAATGTAGTGCCTGCGTCGCGGGATGAGGTTAAAAGTTCTCTCTGGTAGGAGTTTTCTCTCGCTGACTTTCTCGGCGAGCCAATCGTTGGTGCCGAGCGCACCCGCTGGGAATATTCTGTTCGACGCAGATTAAGCTCCCCACTACGTTCCGGAGTTTGGGCATTGCTAGTCGCTGGAACTAGCTCTTTGGCCTATTGTGTTATGAGATATGTTAATAATCCCCGCGCTTAGAGCCATCAAACAGCTGGTGAAGCATATGGATATCAATATTTCTGACATGAATACGATGGGTTCTCCAAATACAAGAAATACGGGCAATCGGGGTGAGGAGGAAGTCAGGCACTTCTTCAGTAGGAATGGTATGAGCGTAATTGATTATCCTCAAAGCCAGGATGTTGGTACTGATTTAATTGTGGATGTGCAACTCGAGGATTCTAACACGGGTAACACTCTTGATTTGGGATATCCTGTGCGAGTGCAGGTAAAAACTGGCACCTCATACTTTTCCTCACCAGGGTGTTCCCTCGATAACAACGGCAAAGAGGTAGATGGTTGGTGGTTCAGCTGTGATGGCAGACACCACAATTATTGGACAAGACACTTCGATAGTTTTCTTCTGATTCTGGTTAAGCTTAACGACGAATCGGATTATCACGAGGCACCAGAGATGTACTGGCAGTGGCTTGATGAGGAGGGCCGCTACTGTCCGACTCGGAAGCCTATAACTCCTGATGGTTTACAGAACGAATCATCACAAAACGACATGCACTATAAGATTTTCATTCCTAGCAGCCAAATTGTTGACGAAGGCCTGTGCGATATTCTCAAGGAAGCAGCATACAACCATTGGCTTAGCACGAGAGTGGCGTCTGCTGACATTTACAACTTTAATATTGAGGAAGTGCCTGCTTCTCAGCAAGCGCGTTACGCAATGCTATTGCCAGACCTTACGGCTCCACATGTAAATAAGGGCTATGACCATGCAATATCTTGGCCTGAAGCTCTTGCCCTTTGCGTTCTTCATCATCCGAGCAGATGGAGTAACGATTACTACAGCTTTGCAGACCAGTTCGAAGAAGTTCCTAATATCAAAGAGGCAAAATCTAGCAGTGATGCTGGTTGGCAATTTGCAGGCTGGTATTATGACTATCATTTTCTGAACGGCAATGAAAATCCGGATGGTTTTGAAGAACTATCAGGTCTTCCTGCAGAACTTCAAGCTGCGCGTGCTGTCATTGTATCTGCCAGAGCTTATCACGAAAAACAATTCCACCTTGCTATCCAAGTCATTGATGCCGCAATTGACGGCATCAAGGCTAAAGGCATTGATGACATCGACATGGCATGGCTGTTAATCCAGAAAGGCAATAGCTTATGTGAACTTGCCAAAATAGACGAAGCGACAAGTGCCTATGCTAAGAGCCAGCGACTTACAAGAGCTAGCAAAACAAATGAAACTGATTTAACGGCAAAGCTGCTTCACAGTGTAGCTACAGTCGCTATCTATTACCTTCAAACGCCGCCTAGAAGAGATGTAGGGGGTCTCATTTCCGCAAACGATAACGAACTTGCCAGGTTTTCACTGAGGAGAGAAGCCGCGAACTTCGATAAACTCATTGATGAGAGGTTTGATGCGTGGAGCCCTTCCGGTGACATTACCTTTGGGGCCTCAGGCACCCTATTGATTAATTGCCAGGTTAGTCTGGATGTCAGCCTTCTGTCAGGCAATGTGCCGTCGTACCGACAGTCTCTCTCACAGATGGCAATGATTGAACTGTCAGAACGGGGGGCTGAAGGAGATGCTGCTGTCGGATATCTCTCCGCACTGCTGCGGGCGGGCGACGCCAATCGACTCGGACAGGCACTCGAGAAAATAAAGCGCACTTATGACCCAAAGATAGTAACTGACTTTATAGAGAGACTGTCACCCGCCGATGTCACGCCAGTGACCTCTGCTGCTTATTTTAAGGCCATTGTTATCTGCGGGGAGTTTCTGAGTAAGTCTCGTTCGGATGAATGGTTCGCTTTCCTTATTGCCGCTCTTGAGGATCCAATAATTTTTGCAAAGCGATATACCCCTCCTGGCGTCTACCGTTTCTGGCCAACAGAAGCCATTAAGTGTATGTGTTCAATGCGCTACCAACTCAGCTCTAACGTGATGAATCGGATTGTTAACTCTATCATTTCGAGCAAAGTATCCCTCGAACCCGCCTCCAGCGAAATCCGTGGTCTGCTTCTTGCTCTCAATGATGATCCCGCTCGTACGAGAGAGCGCATAACAACTGCTGGTGAACCGATTCCCCAATGGCTAGAACCGATATTAAGCGAAGCTTTCACTGGTGTGACACAAGAAAAGCGTGAAGCAATTCATCGGGAGATTCTTAGCGGAAATCTGTCACATATAGAACAGATTGGATCTTTTGACAGTATTGAACCCGATGAGATAGTTGCAATCATCAATAAAGGCCTTGCTATCCTGAAAGAAATTTGTGTTCAGGCTAATGACGGGGTGTATACAGGAAGATCAATCGATTACGGCTATCTGACTACGTATCTCGTGACGCACTATCCTGAATACTCAAATTGCGATATTGATCGATGGTGGGACAGAATAATTGAGTTGCTTGAAAAACCACTAATCAATAATCGCGAGAAAGTGTCTGCAGCGAAGGTGATAATTTCAAATATTATGCGTGTGCCAGTGGAACAGGCAAGGAAGATTGATGCGCGTGGATCGATGATATTGAAGTCTGTTGATTGGGGGCTGCTTCCGTCCGATGGCGGAGATGAACGCATCGTGTTGCAAGCGATGCTGATAGCGGCATATGGTCGTGTAAGAGGGTTCGATGAAGCTATACGGATGGCGGCATGCGATTTGGAAGGCATTAATAGATACAATGTCTCTCTTCTGGAATACACGGCAAATCCTGGGCTTAGTTTACTTGCTGCTTGCTCTTCTGATGATTACGAAATCAGGTACAAAGCATTCGAAACTTTAGTGAGTGTTTGCTGCGAAGACGAGCGGAGGTTTAAGGAGTATTCAGACTTCTTTTCAAAAAGGTGTCTTAGCGGATGTAGCGACTATGCGAGGGGTTTAATTAATGCTCTCTACTGCCATCAAAACCATGATTCCGAGGCAAAGAAGCTTCTAGATAAACTCGCGAACAGTCACCCTTCAGCAATTGTGCGCCACCATGCGAATAACCTACTCTCAAGGTAATAGCCGTGCTGTACCTTTAGCATTATCACCAGCCAGTGGGCAGCAATCCAGGTAAGTGATAAGCCGTCTGCAATGTGTAACCCCCTCTCGAATGTGTATTCGAGAGGGGGTTACCTATGGGTTGCGCTAGACGCGTGGAGTTCTGGTTACTTCAAGGCTGCTAATGGTTGCGGATCACTCACCAACACAACCGTTTCAATGCTTTTCCCTGCGTTCTCAATTGCTTTGATGTCAAACGTTTCCAGCAGTTGGCCAGCCTTCACCCGTTGTCCTTGCGTTACCTCTACTGAGAAAGGTGCGCCCTTTAGCTCTACGGTGTCAATACCAATATGAATAATGACCTCGCTGCCCGAATCGGACGTTAGTCCAATGGCGTGCCCAGTCTCTGCAACAGCCGTAACAGTGCCATCAAAAGGTGCGACCACAGTTCCCTCTGAGGGAATGATGAGTATTCCCCTGCCCAACGTTCCCTTTGCAAATGCTAGGTCTGAGCACTCGGAAAGTGGCTTCACTTTCCCGGTGACGGGTTGAATAAAGTCGACGCTATCCCCACTGGTGCTGCTCGTTGCGGATGGCTCCTTCTCGTCTTCAAAGTCGTCCTCGTCAAAGCCAATGAGCCACGTTGCGATGAAGGCAACTGCGAATGTCAGACCCATTCCAATTATTGCAAGGACGAAATTGCTCGAGCCTGCAGGATCAATAAACTGGGGAAGGCTAACTAGCGAGACGGTTACAAGCTCGAATACCTTGACCTGGGCGAGACCGCAGTACAGGCCGCCAACGGCGCATGCAATGAAGGTTGCGATGAGGGGCTTCTTCAGCTTGAGAGTCAGGCCAAACATGCAAGGTTCGGTAATTCCGGCGGTAGCAATAGGAAGCACTGCGCTGCCAGCGAACGACTTGAGGTCGCGGCTCTTTGCCTTGAGAAAGATGGCCAGGGAAACGCCCAGTTGAGAGAAGTTGATAACAGCGAAACCAACCCAGAGGAAGGGGTCGAAGCCCATCGTCTGCATGTTAGAAAGTGCCGTGGGCATAAACACCCAGTGGCTGCCGGTAAGGATGAATAGCGGCATAAGAAAACTAACCATGAATACGCCAAGGACATAGTAGTTTTGATAAAGAGAGAGCATGGCGTCAGCGATGACCTCGCCAATTATCGAGCCGAGGGGGCCTGTGACCAAGAGGGTGAGCGGTGCCATGATAAGGAAGATGGGAAGCTGAGAGAGGAGCAAACCCCAATTGCGCACCCTAGTGCTCAAGATTCCCTTCTCAACCAAGGACTGGACCCAAACCGTTATAAGCATGGGCAGCAAGCTCGCGCTATAGGAAATTGCGTGCACGGGTAGTCCGAATAGGCTGATGGCTCCTCCGTCTGAAACCATTTGGGAAAAGGTGGGATGCATGAGAATGCCAGCAAGTATCATTGCTATGACGGTGTTGCAGCCAAAGTGCACAGATGCACTGTATGCCACGAGAAACGGCAAAAAGTAGAAGAACGAATCACCCATCATATTTAGCAATATGTATGTCTGACTGTCGGTAGCAAGCCATCCGCAGAGTACTGCGATGGAGAGAAATGCTTTGAACAGTCCGGTGACTACGAGGCCGGAGAGAATCGGCGTAATTGTCGCAGAGATTGCATTCAAAATTTGGCCGCCCCAATACTTGAAGCCATGTCTCTCCTCGTGTGGCGTTGGGCTTGGGTATACCGTTTTCCCATCAAGCTGAGCAGTGACGGCCTTGTATATGCTGTCGATTGACTGGCCAACGATGACTTGATAAGTGCCTCCGGATCGCGCGATTCCAGCTACCTCGGGCAGTTTTTTCAGGCCGTCGTCATCCGCGAGAGAAGGGTCAACTAGTTTGAAACGCAAGCGCGTGAAGCAATGAGAGACTTCGCTGATGTTTCCAGGTCCGCCAACGCCTTCAATGATGCTCTGAGCTGCTTTTTCGTAACTGCTCATGGGTTAACCTTTCGTGAGGGCGCGGCAATACGTCGCAGCCATGTTTGTCCTAGGCTTCCAGTCGGCCCGCGGTGCTCGTACTGGTTGGACTTGATTATGGTTCATATGTGAGATTATTCGTGATTCATTTGATGAAGCACTTTTTTGGCTTGATTTATCACGGCGACTAGCATAAACACAAGCCGTCTTATTACCAGTTGTAGTCCCATCCGATGTGCTGCGAGCTTCAGGACTCTTCGGTAGTGCTGGCTGAAGTGTTTGGACTCTTTATCTCCTCGTATGCAAGCCGTTCGGGTTCGTGTGCATGTTAGGCGTAATTTTCCTGGACGGCCTCACGGGGCGTCATTTGGGTTGAGCCAAGATGGGAGAACCAAAGAGGTGAAGGTAGGAGGATGAAAGCAGGTCGAAGAAGTATGAAATCCCATACTTTCCGTAGATGCCCAACGCGTCCCGTCCCTCCTGGTCTTCGGAGAGACACAATACGTGGTCGTAGGCATCCCAATTCAAAAGTTCCAGGTTGGCTGTAATGAGTATCTTGCTCGCATTTGCTTGGCGTATAAGGTAATCAAAGCTGCGTGCAAATACGCCAGACGCCGAGACCACCACCAGCAAAGACGCACTCTGGATTGGTTTTCTGGTTAGCATGCTCTCATAGTCGCTGGTAACAACTTCGGTTAGCTTTCCGGCGAAGAACAACTCCTGCTGGAAGCGATTGAGGACACCGCTAGTATTACCGGCGCATGCCAAGGTGACATGCGCATGCTCATGAAGCTCCCGGGCCAATTCTTCAATTACATCGTCATTCACAGTTTGCTTCATCTGCATAAACATGCGCTGGATTCCCGAATCGAGCGCATTCCTATACGAGCTGAGGTCCTGCTCCAAATCACGGGCATTTAAGTCGCTTGGGAACAGCGCACTGGATATCCCGTCTTTGAGATCGGAGAAGCTGGTGAATCCCATGCGATTGCAGAATCGTCGTACTGCAGAGCGAGTTACGAAAGCGTTGTCCATTATCTCGGTGATTGAGATATGCTGGATATTTGCCAAACGCGGCATCAAGTAGAGAGCAATCGCATAGTCGCTATTATGTTGCCCGGAGTTGAGGACAAGGCAAAACGTATTTAACAAGCCGAAGCCGTTGACGTTCACCAGTCCTCCAGGTATTTGCTCTGCAAACAATGACAATCCCAGAGTAGGACATCCCCTGAACAGGTCAAGCGTCTGCGCGGCGAGCGGCGTCTCGTGAAATGAAATCCCGGTACCATGCCCAGCTTTTCTTTGGAATGCGGATGAGGTCGTGGTCAAAATCAACCCTGACTAGACCGTAGCGCTTCTTATACCCATTAACCCAGCTATAGAGATCCATAGCGCTCCAAATGTAGTAGCCACGTACATTCGACCCCTCGTTACGGGCTTCGGAAAGGCTCTTCAGGAAAGCGCCTATTATTTCGATGCGATCATCGTCCTCAACGTAGCCACTATCGTCTGGCGTTTCCAGGGAACCGTGCCCGTTTTCCGTGAGCACGATAGGATTCCCATAACGTTCCTTGATATCCATCAATGAGTCATGCATGATTCGGGGAAGTATCTCTCGACCCCACTGGTTATGAGGGACGGATGGGTCAACAAGCGTCTCATATAAGGGCGCAACGGCTTGCCCCTCCATCGTTGCTCCCCCTCCCACCGAGTCGACTTTCGCGCTCGTGGGAGAGTTGTTCCAGTCGGTCACATAGCGACGTGCATATACATTTAGGTTCAGGTAGTCGCCTTTCCCAGCTGCAAACGCTTCTGCCTCGTCGGGTACACGATAGAGAAACGTTCCCAGCTTCTCGAGCATCTCGTCGAGCTCCGGCGGAAGCCTGCCTTCCAGTGCCGGGCACAGTATCATGCGATTGTTGAAGAAGTCTGCTGCCGTATAGACCTCGGCGGGGTTATTCGTCCCAGTTGCCACTTCGATGAGACTGTCATTGTGTACCACACCAATGGCTCCGGGCAGATTCATCTCGTGGTAAATGGCCACTGCCTTAGCGCTCGCGAGCATCTCGTTATACTGCCATTGCAGGTAGCTATGGACATCAGCCTTGCGGCAGGGTGGGTACACCCCGGCGATATTGGCGTTGTAGCTGTAAAACTGTGGCTCGTCGAGAGTCGACCAGAGCCTTACGCGGTCACCGAATCTCTCGAAACATATGCGAGCGTAGTCCCCGAAGGCATCCGCAATGCTGGTGTTGCCCCATCCACCCTTCAGAGCGATTGGGTAGGGGAGGTCGTAGTGGAGGAGAACGACGTTTGGTTCGATATTGCGTTCGAGACAACCATCGATGACCCGATCATAGAACGACAGCCCCTCCTCGTTGGCTCGTCCCGTGCCGCCTGGCAAGATTCGGCTCCAGCTGAGTGAGAGACGAAGAGCATTCTGCCCTCCCTCGGCTATGAGATCGAGATCCTCCTCGAACCGATGATAAAAATCGCTTGCAACGCGAGCGTCCACACCGTTAACGTTCATCCAATCGATTGCGTTGAAATAGTCCCATTCGCTGAGCCCCTTTCCACCCTCATTCCACGCTCCCTCGCATTGATATGCAGCAATGGCTGATCCCCAGAGGAACGGCATCTCGTCAAAAGGTGATGGGACGGCGTGCATGGCAGTCTCGTTTCTGCTGAAGCGGTTATTTCTGATGAGTATATGAGTGCCTTCGCTGTGTCGGCGATTCGTTTGGTGAACCGTTTTGATGGGCGTGTTAACTGTGGCAACTGGGGTCTCGGCTTTTGAGTGGGCAGCCGTTTGCGCTCTTATGATGCGTGGCAAGCACGGGGGGAGAGAGTTGGCGTTTACGAGATGTCCTGGATCACAGGACACAACCGCCAGACAAGCCCAAGGTGCCCAAGTGTTGATGGCACTTCTCGCCCGGATCACAGTCCCTAGCAAGGCGCGTAAGACTCTAACGGGATTCTCATCTAGTCTCCCCTGTGGTATTGCGATGAGCATGAATTGCAATTTGTGCGTGATGCAGGAACTCAATGCGGTGATGGTGTCGAAGACCAAGGAGAGGCGTCAATGACCGGCGGCAGAATTACAAGACCAGAAGAAGAAACCTGCCTGGGGGAGCATTGCCAACGCCATCGGTGACGACGCCGTCGGTGGAAATGATGATTCGGCTGCCCTCATTTAATTGCGGTCCGTTGAAAAGGACGCGCCCCAATTAATCACTTGGGGCATGGTCGCCAATCGCGCCAGCCTCCAATGCGCTGACCAAGGCAAAATGGTCTATCAGGGAGGGTATCACCCCATGGCGGGTCACGCTGTACCCTGCGGCGTAGCTTGCCACGCGGATTGCGCGGTCAAGGTCATCCGCATGGAGAAGGGACGCCACGAGCGCGCTGGCAAACGCATCGCACGCACCAGCGTCGTCTATGGTGGGGAAAGCGAATGCCGGATAGCTCCGCTCCCCCTCGCGCGTGCAGAGGAAGCACCCGCTGCTCCCGCGAGTGACGATGACCGCCTTCGGACCCTGCTCCAGAAGCGCCCTCGCCTTCGCGGCAATCGTCCCATCGCCGGGGCATATGCGCTCAAGCTCGTGCTCGTTGGGGACCAGGTAGTCCACAAGCGCCAGCAGGCTAGTTGGGAGCTCGTCGCAAGAGGACGGCTTGAGGACCGTCTGCGCGCCCATCTCATGGGCGACCCGGCAGGCCTCGGCCGCTGTATCCAAGGGTATCTCGGTCTGCACAAGGCAGAATCGGGTGCCCTCGAACAGCGAGGACCTGTCACGGATGTCCTTTGGGGCAAGCAGCGCGTTGGCACCTGCGACAAGCGAGATCATCGTATTGCCGCTCGAGTCGGCAAAGATCAGTGCTTTGCCGGTTTCCGCATCCTCAACACGATGCACCCCGGAGCTCTCGATGCCCCAACCGTCAAACTCCCGGAAGAGGACGTCGGCTTCGTAGTCCGAGCCGACGTTTCCCACCACCGCGGTGCGATATCCCAGCTTGGCCACGCCAACTGCCGTGTTCGCCGCCTTTCCGCCGGCGTATTGCTGCGTGGCGAGCGTGCTGACGGTTGCCCCCACGTGGGGGAGGGACGGGACGAGCATGTAGGTGTCAGAGTTGAGGCTGCCCACCACGACGACCTTGTCGGCCCTGCGGATTGGGGGAGAGGCAACGGTGGTCGTGTTCTCCAATTCGTATCGCGGTGAGAACGCCACCTGGCCTTTGCCGCCCTCGATTTGGGAGACGAGCCTTTTGCACAGAAATACCCCAAAGTCCGAGTTCCGGACGAGATACGTCGAGATCTGGACGCCCCACATGACGTCGTTGGCGTCCTGGTCCTCGTTGTGGAGAGAGACGAGGGAGACATCGATGGGGATGTGGTAGTGGAGCTTGCCCATGAGCTGGGAGAAGCGAATCGCATCGCGAAAATGCGACGAGACCACGCCCGTCACCCTGCCGTCTGCAATCGCCCTGGCAACCCTCTGGTCAACGTCCTCAAAGACAAGGTCTCCCATGTAGGGGAGGCTGTTGTCCTCGAGGCAGGCCTTGTATCCAGCAAGGAACTCCTTCGCGCGGCGAGTCTTGGAGAGGAGGCAGCCGATGCCCGTGTGGCCGCGCGACACGAGCTCGCCGGTCATCTGGTATGCGATCTCGTAGTATGGCTGGACCAGGGTACCGTCTCCGCCATTGACGCCAATGAGCAGATGCGGAATCCCCGATTTGCTGAGCTTGGCCTTGAGCTGCTGGCTGGTCTCGGCGACGGGCTCCCAGATGATGCCTGCGCAGCCGCTGGAGAGTATGGTCTTGAGGTTGTGCGCCTCCGTCTGGGAGTTGGAGTAGCTGTCAAGCACCAGCGGGGTGTAGCCCTCGCGCTGAGCCGTACGGATGATCCCGTCGAGCATGGAGTCGTACGATACCGGCTCCCGCAGTATCACGGCAAGGGTCCTCTTGGCGCTCTGCTTGGAGATGATCGACGAGTAGGGGACGTAGTGGTATTTCTCCACTATCGCATTGACCTTCTCGCGGGTCTCGCTGCTGATGCTCGCATCCTTGTGATTGACGACCTTCGAGACCGTTGCGGGCGACACTCCAGCCAGCCGGGCAATATCCTTGATATCCACTGTTCGGCCCCCCTCTCGGGACGTGCATATACATACGCCTGTCACAGACGTGACGGCTATCCGACGAATAGATACCGCTGGCGGGATGGTGCGGGAGCTTCTTGCCGCCGCAATATTAACATCGCCTCAACGTAAGGGAAATCATTTTACGAAAGTATTTTCCTAATCCACTATGGGAGGAGTCGACCATGAGGGCATGGGAATACGAGCGACACACGCGTGACATCCAGATTCCGCGCCGGCTGCCCAGCGATGACGAGGCCCTCTGGGAGAACCAGGCGGAGAACGTGGACAAGCCACTTAACGATGCGGTCAAGATCTACTGGGGTTCCGAGACGCCAGGCTCTCTCGCCCGCGAGGTGCTTGCGGTGGCAGCCATTCAGGCGACGGAGAACCAGGGAAGAGTCGTGCCGGATGCCGACAAGCTCCTCATGGATGGCTTCACGGCGATGTCGAGTGATGACATTGTGGAGGTCCACCGGGCAACTCATGCGCTCTTTGAGGCCTGTCACAACGCCCAAATCGACGAGAGCTCCGATTACTGGAACTACAAGCTCTACGAGAGCTACGAGGAGTATGCCTCCGCGGTCGACTTCCCGGACGCCGTGCCGGTCGACATGGGCGACGACCTCTTCGACCGCGTCCATGCCGGATGGATGGCCCAAGTCATCGGAGGGGCGTACGGCACGTGCCTCGAGGGCTACACCACCGATGGCATCATGAAGGCCTATGGGCTGGTGGACAAGTACGTCCGCAAGCCCAACACGTACAACGACGACGTGACCTACGAGCTGGCGCTTCTGGTTGCGTACGAGAACAACGGCGCCAACACCACCAGCCATGACATCGCGTACGAATGGATGAGCCGCATCGGCTTTGGCTGGTCTGCCGAGGACATGGCCCTGAGGAACCTGCGCTGCGGCATCATGCCGCCAGAGAGCGGGAGGTTCAACAACCCCTTCTGCGAGTGGATCGGCGCCCAGATGAGGGGTGTCATCTGCGGCCAGATTTGGCCGGGCAACCCGAGAAAGGCTGCCGAGGCAGCGTTCCACGATGCCGAGATCTCGCACTGGCACAACGGCATTCTTGGCGAGGTCTTCAACGCGGTGCTATGCTCCATGGCGTTTTACGAGTCCGATATGCGCGTCCTCGTGCGCAAGGCCGCAGAGCTCATTCCGGCTGACAGCCAGTACAGAAGCGTGCTGGACTTTGCCCTCGGGCAGTGCGAGAAGCATGACAACTGGCTCGACGCCTGGCGCCCCTGCGAGAAGCGACTCGAGCGCTACAACTGGGTCCACGCCTATCCCAACGCGGCAATCGAGGTCATCGCCCTCTGGTTTGGCGGAGACGACTTCACCCACATGCTCGAGATCTGCGGGGGCTGCGGGCAGGACGTGGACTGCGTGGCGGCACAGGTGATGACCGTATGGGCTACCGCGCGCGGCTATGAGGCAATCCCCGAGCGCTGGATCGAGCCGCTGGGCGATCGCCTCGACACCTACATGCGCGGCATGAAGGTCTTGAGTGTACGCCAGGTCTCACAGCGAACTTGCGATGTGGCAAGACGGCTTTGTTGCTCTTCCCGATAACTCTTTTGGCAATGACCCGGCTTGCGAGCTGGGTGGACATCGCAATGAAAAGGGAGAGAGGATGGCAAGGATGAGCGGAAACATGAACAGGCGTCAGTTTCTCGCAACGAGTGGGATTGCGCTTGCAGGCCTTGGATTAAGCGCCTGCGGAGGAAGTTCGACCAGTGGCAACAGCTCTTCTGATTCCGGCTCCTCTAGCGACAAGAAGCGCATCGTCTACGTCATTAACGGCACTCTCGGCGACAAGTCGTTCTTCGACTCCGGTCACGAAGGCATGGAGAAGATCGCGGACCAGTACGGTGATCAGTACGAGACCGACACCCGAGAGATGGGCTATGACACTTCCGTCTGGGAGTCCACCGCGCTCGACATCGCGTCAGAGGGCTGGGACATCATGATCATGGGTACCTTCGACATGGTCGAGTATGCGGACGAGATTGCCACCCAGTATCCCGATACCAAGATTTGGTTCTTCGACGAATCCTGGGATTTCAATACCTATCCCCATGACAACATCTATGGCATGCTCTTCGCCCAGAACCAGGGCTCTTATCTTGTTGGCATGGCGGCCGCATACGCCACAAAGACCAAGAAGGTTGCCTTCATGGGCGGCATGCAGAATAAAGTTCTGCAAGACTTCTTTGTTGGATATAAGCAGGGCGTTGCAGCGGTCGATCCCTCCGTCGAGGTCGTCGACGACTGGACTCAGAGTTTTAGCGACTCCACGATTGGCCACGACCATGCGCGTGCCCTCTATCAGCAGGGCTACGACATCGTCTTTTCCTGCTGCAGCAGCTGCGGCTTGGGTGCCTTTGATGCTGCGGTCGAGATGGGCGATGGGTACTATGTCATCGGCGTTGACGGAAACCAAGGCGAGTACTGGGCGTCCCAGGGCGACACCGCCAAGGCGGCGCATACGTTGACGTCCATGCAAAAGAACGTAAACAACACGTTCCTCGACGCGGCCGGCGAGGAGCTCAAGGGAACGCTGCCGTATGGCACCGTCGTGACATACGGACTGGACAAGGGCGGCGTCAGCTACTCGGTCACGGATACAACCAAGGAAGTCCTCACCGAGGAGCAGCTCGCCGCCATCGACCAGGCGCAGCAGGACATCATTGACGGGAAGATTCAAGTCGACACAACCTTCTAGCCTTGAATTGCCACCCCATCCCCGCCGTCTCTCCCAGGCGGGACGGGGTGGCGCCTTTCGGATACCGATGCCAAATGGAGGAGGTAGACCACATTGTCCGATGATGACTTCCTCAAGTTGGAACACATTACCAAGGTGTACGACAACGGAATAATGGCTAACGACGACGTGAACTTCTCGACCCGAAAGGGCGAGATTCACGCCATATGCGGCGAGAATGGTGCCGGAAAGTCCACGCTCATGAAGCAACTTTACGGCGTCGAACAGCCCAACGAGGGGCGCATCATCATTAAAGGGCAAGAGGTGAAGCTCACCTCTCCGCAGGTAGCTATTGCCAACGGCATCGGCATGGTCTTCCAGCACTTCATGCTCGTCCCCTCCCTGAGCGTCGCCGAGAACATCACGCTTGGGATAGAGCCCACAACCGGCCTTAAGTTCGACACGAAGAAGGCCGCGGAGATAACCAAGAGCGTCAGCGACAAATACGGCTTCGACATCGATCCCGCTGCAAGGATTCGCGACCTCACCGTTGGTGTGAAGCAGAAGGTCGAGATCCTGAAGGCGCTCGTCAGGGGTGCCGAGATACTCATCCTCGACGAGCCCACGGCCGTTCTCACGCCACAGGAGACCTCCGAGCTCTTCGTCCAGCTAAGGGCGCTTCGCGAGGCGGGCCACACGATCATCTTCATCTCGCACAAACTTGGCGAGGTCAAATCGCTCTGCGACCGAGTTACCGTCATTCGCCGAGGCCACACGGTTGGGACCTACAACGTGAAGGACGTGAGCGAGTCGGACATTTCCCGACTCATGGTTGGCGTGAACGTGGAGTCCAAGGTGCCCAAGGGGAAGGCAAACCCTGGTCCGGCCTATCTCGTCGCGAAGGACCTCGAACTCTTCGACCTTAACGGCAAGAGGGTCGTGAACGACATCTCCTTCACCGTCCGCTCGGGCGAGATCGTGGGAATAGCGGGCGTGGAGGGGAACGGGCAGGAACCTCTGGTAAATGCCATCACCGGCTTTTCGGGTGGCGGGTCGGGCACGCTCTCTATGGGCGGCTTTGACATTCGCAGCATGAGCATTCACGAGCTGCGCGAGAAGGGCTTGGCCTACATTCCCGAGGACCGCATGAGCACAGGGGCTTCCGGCACCCTCTCTATTTGCGAGAACATGATTGCGGACAAGGTCGACTGGAAGCGATACAACAAAGGCCTTCTCCTCAACCAGCCCGTCATAAAGGAAGACACGGACAAGTGGATTAAGGACTACGACGTCCTTTGCGATGGCGGCAACCAGAAGGTTGGGATGCTCTCCGGAGGCAACATCCAGAAGGTGCTTGTCGCACGCGAGCTAACCGGACTTGCCAAACTCATCGTGTGCGATCAGCCCACGCGCGGGATCGACGTGGGGGCCACGGACTCCATTCGCCGCAGGCTCGTCAACATGCGGGACTCCGGCAGCGCAATCCTTCTCATCAGCGCGGACCTGGGCGAGATCCTGAACCTCTCCGATCGCCTGATTGTTCTCTTTGAAGGCGAGATAGTCGCGTACTTCCCAGACGTGAGCAAGGTCACCGAGGAGGAG
Source organism: Tractidigestivibacter scatoligenes (assembly GCF_001494635.1). GTDB lineage: Bacteria > Actinomycetota > Coriobacteriia > Coriobacteriales > Atopobiaceae > Tractidigestivibacter > Tractidigestivibacter scatoligenes. Next base: position 320,285 of record NZ_LOJF01000010.1, read on the forward strand.
CTCGGTTACTACATGCTTGGGGTTAAGAGGATGTCGGCAGGGCAGATAGAAGGTGCTTACAGTGTCCAATAAATCAAGCAAAGGCATTGCCGAGCGACTTCGCAGCATAAGCGTTCAGACCCGTCACGAGATCCTGCGCATGGCAGTGGCGATTGCCATCGGGCTGGGCATAGCCGTCGTGCTCATCGTCCTCACGGCGAAGGATCCCGAAAGCGCACTCACGTACTTCGTAGGCGCACCCTTCATGAGCCTCTCCTACTTCTCGCATATGATTGAGGTGATAATCCCGCTTCTCATGAGTGGAGCGGCGGTATGCATCATGTTCTCCGCCAACCAGTTCAACCTGGGGCTCGAGGGAACTATCTACCTGGGCGGGCTTGTCGCAGCGCTTTCGGGCATCTACCTCGTGCCCAACCTGCCTGTGCTCGGCCCTATCTTCTCGATCCTTCTGGGCGGGCTTGTCGGCTTCTTCATCATTGCGATTCCCGCGCTCTTGCAGTACAAGTTTAAGGCGAACATCGTCGTCTCCACGCTGATGATGAACTACATCTGCCTTTACGTGGGACTGTACTTCCTGTTCGACGTGTTCAAGGACCCGGCTTCGAGCCAGCACACGTACCCGATAGGGAGCGATGCGGGACTCGCCGTCCTTATCCCCGGCACGAAGATCCATGCGGGGCTCTTCTTGGCGGTCGCGGTTGTCATCTTTGCGTACGTCCTTCTGTATAAGACCAAGCTAGGGCTCTCCATAAGGACTGTTGGACAGAATCCAAAATTTGCCAAGTATGTTGGCCTCAGCGTTTCTGGGCTCGCGCTCGTCTCGCAATTCATCGGCGGCGTCATCGGGGGAATGACCGGTGCCGTGCAGATGCTCGGCCTCTACCAGCGCTTTGAGTGGACGTCGCTCACCGGCTACGGCTGGGATGGTGTCACCATGGCAATCTTTGCCCATAACAACCCAAAGTACCTGCCCTTTGCTGCGATCTTCCTCGCGTACTTCAGGACGGGCGCATGGGTCATGTCGTTCAAGGCGGGGGTGCAGATCGACCTGGTCTCTGTTTTCGAGGGCGTGATGGTGCTCTTCATCATGGCCGAGAAGTTCCTGTCGGGTACGTATCGCAAGATGATCTTCGCGGATGCCGACCGCAAGCGCAAAGAGCGCAACGCCGCAAAGGGAGGCGAGGCCGCATGAGTGACTTTGCTGCAACCTTGGGGGGCATCTTCTCCAACCCCAACTTCTACTTCACGGTGCTGAGCACGACCGTTCCCATCCTGCTTGCCACCTTGGGCTGCGCGATTGCCGAGAACGCAGGAAGCACGAATATGGCCGAGGAGGGAATCATGATCCTCGCCGCCTTCTTCGGGGTGATTGGGGCAGCCTACACCGGAAGCGTATGGATTGGCCTGCTGGTCGCCGTCGTGGTGGGTGCCGTCATGGGGCTCATGATTGCCTACTTTGCGCTCTATCTCAAAGTGGACATCATCCTAGTCGGCATCGCCGTAAACCTCATTGGCTCTGGCCTCTCCGCGTTCCTCATGTACGTGATCACTGGCGATCGCTCGGCGACCACGTCCCTGCATAGCGGAACGCTTCCCACAATCTCCATCCCGGGGCTTTCCGACATTCCCTTCATCGGGACGATCATCTCCAACCAGAGCGTCCTCGCGTGGATTGCCTACCTGGCCATTCCCGTGATGTCGTTCCTGCTCTACAAGACCAAGCTCGGCCTGCGCATTCGCAGCGTTGGCGAGAACCCCGATGCAGCGTCCTCCGTTGGTGTAAGCGTCAACAGGACCAAGATGGCTGCCCTTGTGATTTCTGGCATTCTCGGTGGCCTTGCCGGCGCATACCTCTCAATGTCGTATCTTCCGTACTTCTCCAAGGGCATGTCCGGCGGCCGAGGCTACATCGCGCTGGCGGCGACGGCGATGGCAAACAACACCCCGGTTGGCTCGTTTGGAACGTCGCTCCTCTTTGGGTTCTTCTATGCGCTGTCCACGTACTCCAGCACGCTCGGCATCCCGGACCAGCTGGTCACGACCCTGCCGTACGTGGCGACGCTCGTGGGGCTCGTGATCTTTGCCATCAACGTGCAGCGCAAGGAAAGGAAGATGCTCCACGAGTCTGGCGGGGGCCATAGCTCGAAAGCGCAGCAGGTGGCCGATGCTTCAGAGGCGTAGTGCGATATAGCGCAAGAACGACAATAGCTCGATACCTATATGAAAAGGACTCGGTCATGTCAAAGAAGAAGGTCATTCTGGATTGCGATCCTGGGCACGATGACGCATTTGCAATCATGCTCTCGGTGCAGAATCTCGATGTTCTCGGGATTACATGTGTAGGTGGCAATACTCCATTGCCGAACGTTACGCGGAACGCTCTTACAGTTCTTGAAGCTATTAGGCACGCTGACGAAGTTCCCGTCTTTTCCGGGTGCAGCCATCCAATGGTTGCCGATCTTGTAACAGCCCCCATGTTTCATGGTAAGAGTGGTCTGGATGGACACCACCGACCTGAGCCAGTGCATCAAGCGCAGAAAAAGCATGCAGTCGATTTCATCGCAGAGACCGTAATGACGACTGATGACGTTACGATTTTGGCGACTGGACCGCTTACGAACGTTGCAGAGGCCCTTAACCGTGAGCCACGGATGGTCGAGAGAGTCAGAGAGATTTGCATCATGGGTGGGTCAGTTACATTTGGAAACTGGACCCCTGCTGCGGAATTCAACATCTTCGTGGATCCGGAGGCTGCTGCGCGCGTGTTTAACAGCGGGATTCACGTCAAGATGTGCGGACTCAATCTGACTCGCCAGTCTGGCTTTACCGATGAAACCGTGAGACGGTTCCGCGGGATGGGGACTGAGGTAGGCGAGTTTGCTGCAGATTTGACTGAGTTCTTCATGCAGGCTGGAAGAAAAATCGACGATCCAACGGTTGCGTGTATGCATGATGCTTGCGCTGCCGCGTGGGTGATAGACCCCTCGCTTATTACGAGCGCCCCCATGCACATAGACGTAGAGCTCTCTGGTAGGTTTACTAGAGGGATGACGGTTTGCGACTACCGGCATCTATGTGGCCCGAATCCCATCTACGACGTAGCCAGAGAGCCACAGATCGGTTTCAAGGGTGCAGAGCCAAATGCCGAGGCGGCACTTGAACTTGACTACGATAGGTACATGCAGCTAATTTACAGCACGCTGCGTAGCTATGGCTAATCCACGTTGCTCTGAACAAACTAACCCATCTCACAAAGCGGGGCTCTGAAACATGAGAATCCTCAACTTTGGTTCACTGAACATCGACTATGTGTATGACGTCGATCACTTTGTGCGAGCGGGGGAGACCCTGGCCTCTCGTGCGCTTCATCGGTATCCCGGTGGCAAGGGCCTCAATCAGTCAATAGCCCTTGCGAGGGCGGGAGTCTCTGTCACCCATGCGGGGAAGGTGGGGCCAGACGGAGAATTCCTCGTCGGTCTGCTCGCCAAAAATGGGGTCGATACGAGTCTTATTGCCATAAGCGATGACGAGCGTACTGGCAACGCGATTATCCAGCGCGATCCCGCCGGCAACAACTGCATTCTTTTATATGGTGGTACCAACAAGACAATCGATGACGAATTGAGCGAGAGCGTTTTTTCCCGTGCTGGAAAGTGTGATTGGCTTCTTCTGCAAAACGAGATAAGCAATCTTGAGCATATCGTTGCTCTCGGTAAGCAGTACGGGATGCAGATTGCCCTTAATCCATCGCCGGCAGGCGGAATCCAAGATTCCCTCAATCTAGATTTGATTGATTTCCTAATTCTCAATGAAACCGAAGCATCTGTCTTTACCGGACTGCCTGTGAACGCTAGCCAAAAGGATTTGGCGTGGGGACTCATCGAAAAGTTTCCAAAGACGAAAATCATACTAACATTGGGTACGCAAGGTTCTGTGTATTTGGAGGCCGGCACTGAGCCAGTGTTTCAGAAAGCATATTCAGTGGATGCCGTTGATACTACGGCTGCTGGAGACACATATACTGGCTTTTTGCTGGCTGGTATTATTGCTGGGGATGGGATTCGGACATCGATGATGCGTGCCGCTGCCGCTTCGGCAATTGCGGTTACGCGTCCTGGAGCAGCGGTTTCGATTCCAAAGAAGAGTGAGGTAGAGGAATTTTTTCAGTCTGTGAATTGAGGACTGCCTCACATTATTGCCGCGTGTAGGCCAGGAGGTAATTGCTAACATGGCCCCCAAGCTCGCGCATAAGCGCAGCTTATCTGTGTCGCGCCCTCGTCGCACAATCGGTGCCACGGGAAGGCTTCACGGAAGGGGGCGGTGCGGCATGGCGAGCCTGAGCGCGAGGATGGTCGAGGCCGCGGACGGCGGGGACGGGGACCTCCTGTCCTGGGTCGCGAGGTACGGGGACGAGGGGTCGTGCGAGGAGGCGCTCATGCGCCTGCGCTTCCCTGGCGGCTGGGCGTGCCCGAGGTGCGGCAACCGCAGGTGCAGCCCTGTGGCGGGCAGACCGAGGAAGCGTCAGTGCACGCGCTGCAGGCTGCAGTTCTCCGTGACCTCCGGGACCCCGATGCAGGGGTTGCGGCTGCCGCTGCCGACGTAGTTCCTGGCGTTCCGGCTCGTCGCCGGCTCGAAGAGGGGCGTCTAGGCGGCCGAGCTCGCGCGCGCCCTGGGGACGAGCGAGACCACCGCGCGCTACGTGGTGCTCAGGCTCCGCGGCGCGATGTCGGCCGGATTGGGGCGCCTTTGGCCGGGTCTCGGGCGAGGTCGAGGTCGGCGACTCCTTCGTGGGCGCCGCCACCGCGGGGACGGTGGGCAGGGGACCACCAGGCAGGCGCCGGTCTGCGTCGTGTCGCGCGGCTGACGGTCGGGCCCGGGCATGTGCGCGGTGAGGGCCGTCCCCGACGCCGTGGGAGGGGCCTACTCGCGCCTCGCCGAGGAGCACGTGAGCTGGTTCCACAACACGAGCACGGCCGTACCGGTTCGGATGAACCTGGCTACCGGGCCACTATACGGCTGTTATTGAGAGCAAAGGCTGGTACGTTACCCTCGCGGGCTAGTTCCATTGATACGTGTTGCATCCTTGCCGTTGACCTCATTGACATGCCCTGCTCGTAGAGTCGCATCACCAGGCTTCGCCGTATCTTTCATGTAATGCTCTGCTACGTTCCTCTTGGGTGCTTGACGATTCCGATGCTACGGGCAGGAGACGTGATACGGGCGCTACAAATAGTGCGAAACAGGCGGCTGCGAAGGTGATGTGCAAGCTGTGAAGCGAGTGCTACTTAGGGTGCGTAATGCTCAAGGTGCCAACTTGACTGTGGCTTGTTGTCCCGTCTGGCATAGCGGCGTCGTGTTGGCAGGAATATATGGGACTACGGTTTTATCGAGATGTTCCAAGTACAAACTGGTTTGAATGTTGATAAATCTCTGGTCAGAGAATTACTACTGATAGCATGGTATATAGGGGATTGTACGAAAACAGCTTACAACGGGAACTCTGTCTTTAAGATGGGGGCGCTAGCACGAAAGGCATTTGAATAGCATCCGCAGCCTTGCGAGCAATGCCAATCGCTAGCCCGCGGGAGTTTCGAGGCTGGCATTATTCCCAAGTTGCCAAAGTGCAAAGGCCCCTATGGTATATCCGTCATTGATGTCACCGGTGCCAATGAGATGGGCAAGCTCTGTGGCATCAATCTCGATAACTTCTGCGATACCCTCTTGGCGTGTCTCGCAGAAGGATTCGATGCATACCGAATACACCTCTGTTACACGTGACGTAAGACCTGAATCAGGAGCAATCTTCCCAATAAAATGCGGCTCTTTGGAGGGAACGGCGTGGAGCTCTTCAGATAGCTCACGGAGTACGTTCTTGCGCCCGTCTGCTCCGGGTTCGGCAAAACCACGCGGAAAGCTGAGCTGATAGCTTCTCAACGCATGACGATACTGTTTGAGCAATACGAACTTTCCCTTATGAATAGTTGCTATGACAACACCATTGCCTGCCGTGGGGAGCATGCGCTCATATGGGAAGAATGCCCGCGACGTCCCATCCCCGGAATCAGGAGAAACGATTGGATCTGACAAGAGAGTGTTGAACGGGCTCTCATAGATGAGGCCAAACTCCTCGAGGGTGATTTCTTCTTGGCGGATTATTTTTTCTATGACCTTGGGATTTCCTACATTGGCGATAGGATAGATATCCGATTCAGAGAAATCGGAGCTCTTTGAACGCGCCATTGCGAGATAGCGGCTGAGGGCGCTTGGCACGATATAGCGTATGGGAGCAGTCCTGGCCGGAGACTCCCTAAAACTCGATCGCGGATTCGAGGGTCTGGTGCGCATTTGCCATCCAAGCGTCTGGATGGCATCTCTGAGAAGCCCAAATATCTTCCCTAGCGCCTCCGAAAGTGAAGGGAACCCGCTGTAGACCTTCTGAATCAATACGGAAACCCCCTCCGACAGAAGCAGGAAAAGGATGGTCTCGATGGCCCTAAATACTGGGGTCGCAACGTTGAGCTGAAGGTCCAGCGCATCCTGAAGCCAACCGGACGCAAACTCGAGTAGAACGGTGATCAGCAGGCACGCAACGGATACTGCGATGCTCCTTCCGATGAAGGAGAGGATCTTTCTCTTCTGTGTAAGCTCCTGGCGCTCGATGTCCTCTGCATAGCATGGGACATACTGCAACGTCGGCGTGTCGGTGGCTCTGCTGTCCTCATAGCTGCAAAGCCTAACGGCTTTGGAGAAATCAGGAATCAGATCCACTTTCCCGAATCGCTCATAACGATTGGTCTCACAAGACGGGAATCTATTCTCGACGTCTCTGCCAGCGTCCCAGTAGTCATCTAACTGTCTGAAGAAATCGACTTTGAAGCTGTCTCCTCGTGCGGTGCCGCCGGGGCGCAGCTCCTCGACGTCGTAGCGCTTCGATGTGTTGCAGATGCTAATCTCACAGGCGTAATTGAAGCAGAGATCAACGATTGCCTCTGCGTACTTGCATTCCAGACAATTGGCTTGCTCCTTTTTCGCTTCCTCGCGCAGCTGCTGCAGGTAGACGGAGCGGTTGTTCTGTGTGGGCTGGCTCTCGTGTATCTCTCTGAGCAGGGACGTTGCCCCTTTCCACAGAGAGTCGCTCTGACGTCTAAATGACAGTACCTTGGCAAGTATGTCCGAAAGTCGAAGCCCCACTAGCTCTTCCTGTGCGCGGGGAGGGACAAAGCTGCCGTGTAGCGTGCTAAGTCTGAGCACTGTCTCGATAAGGCTGGAGAGACTGTCAAGAATGGCATGCATCTCTGGGAGGGTGAGCGGGCTGGGAGATGCTTTCTGTCCCTCTACTTCGACGAAGAGGTCACGGATGTCGGTCTCGGTCCTTGTCGCCCCGGGTTTTCCGGCATGACGGTACTCGTCGATTTCAGAAAGGTCGGAATAGGTGAGGCCCCTTCGAATAAGGGCAAGCAGCCTCCGCTGAGAGGACTTAACTGGAAGAGCCGAGTAGATGAAGTGCTTATCTGGAGCGATGGATTCGAGTAGATACTGGGATATGGTTCGAATGTTCCCATACTGGGCAAGACGGATGTGACCTTGCTCGAAAAGCGTAACGAAGCTTTCGAAATAGTCGGGATGTCCGTCGTTGGAGTGGGATGTGGAATCATGAGCTAAGAGGCTGAAGAACGCGCGAGAATCTACGAGCTGGTTGTAAGTCAGAACAACCGTATTTCCGAGGTGCACTATCTCCTCATAAAGCCTCTTTTGGCCCGCGATGATTTCCTCGTCAGTTTTACGTACAGAGTCAAGTTCGAAGAGATATACCATCTTTGATTGAGGGAGCGCGGTGTGCGATGACGGCATAGTATCGTTCCTTCGCAATAATTGTGCAGCCAAATAACGACAGCTTGCGGGGCAATCGGATTGTCCGCAGGGGGGCTTCCAAACAAGTCACCGCGGGTTTCCCAGCTGGTAATTACACTTTACTACAGCCCAACAGCAAAGAGATTTCCTTGAAGGTGGTTGGGGCGACCAGACCGAGCTGGCTGATGATGCCGGCTGATTCGTAAGGTTTGGCCAGTGACAGAGCTTCGGATTGTGGCGGAAGGTGACATCGTGCTCGATTGGAGAAGCGGGGGACTGGTGTATGGCTGAGGAATTCGAGCCACACAACATCATCGTGACCGGTGGTTGCGGGTTCATTGGGTCGAACTTCGTGCGCTGGGTGGTCGCACACCACCCTGAGTGCCATGTGACGGTGCTCGATAAGCTTACCTACGCTGGCAATCCGGCGAACATTGCGGGGCTACCTGAGTCGCAAGTCGAACTGGTTGTGGGTGACGTCTGCGACGAGGGCCTACTGAACATGGTGGTGCCTGGCCATGACGCCATAGTGCACTACGCAGCGGAATCTCACAATGATAATTCCATCGCTGATCCCGAGCCATTCGTGCGAACCAACGTTGTGGGCACCTATCGTTTACTCGAGGCTTGTCGCAAATACGACGTGCGACTTCACCATGTCTCAACCGATGAGGTCTACGGCGACTTAGCGCTTGACGAGGCGAGACGTTTTGAGCCGGACGATCCGTATAGACCCTCAAGCCCGTATTCCTCGACCAAGGCGTCCTCGGACATGTTCGTCCGCTCGTGGGTGAGGACCTATGGTGTACGCGCTACGATCTCCAATTGCTCGAACAATTACGGGCCCTACCAGCACGTTGAAAAGTTCATTCCGAGGCAGATAACTAATGTGCTATGCGGTATTCGTCCGAAGTTGTATGGGGACGGCAGGAACGTACGCGACTGGATTCACGTCGAGGACCATTCCCGCGCGGTGTGGGATATTTTGACAAGGGGTCGAGTGGGCGAGACCTACCTCATAGGCGCTGGCGACGAACGTTCGAACATAGAGATCCTTCGCGAGATACTTCGCCAGATGGGTTGGCCGGAGGATGACTTCGAGTTGGTACGCGACCGCCCGGGGCACGACCGCCGCTACGCAATCGACCCTACAAAACTTGAGCGCGAGTTGGACTGGATGCCAGCTCACACAGACTTCGCCGAAGGCCTGAGCCAGACCATCACATGGTACCGAGAGAATGAGGACTGGTGGCGTCCAGCCAAGGAAGTCACAGAGATGAAGCATGCGGAACGGGGCGGTAGCGGTCTCTGCGGTTGAATAATGGGTTAACTGATTGGTGTTGGACGGCTTGCGCTACCTCGAAGCCTCAAAGGGGACGCAAAAGCCAGGAAGTGAGTAGGGACGGGTGCCGCAAGGGGGGACGCCGGGATGTGAGCGGTTCTTGGGCCTCACGTCGCTAATAGCCAACAGGGAAGGCGTGGGCGTGGTTCCTCGCCGGTGAACTCTAACCTAGTCTCACGACCCTTCGCGCAAGAAAATAACACTCACATGTCGACATCTGTGGGCCGTTTAGGGATTGCTTGCTGCGCTTAGGGATAGGCCAACTTCAACGAGAGGCGATAATGAGGGATGACAGCTCTGATGGTTCACTCGTATGGTTTGGGGGAATCTAACTTACTTGAGCCTCGGTGCGTGGACGTGCCCACTGCCATCACAATAAAGAGCCAGCGGGCAACGTTTATCATTCATCTCCAATGCCCGTCGCCATCTTGACGCCGGTGTTATGCTATCGCCAATCTCGAATCCCCGAGCAGGGGTAAAGTCCCTCTCAAAGGAGCCACCATGGACGTCCTTTCACGCGTTGATGCCGCTTGGCAGGATTACCGCACAGACCCGGCCGCGCTTGAGCAGGCGCTTCTTTCCCTGCGCGACGAGGTCGCGCTCTCCTGCGGCACGGCCTCCCCGGAGTTCGTGACGCTCTGCAACGAGCTTGGCTCCTTCTATCGCTCCCGTGGAAACTACCAGAGCGGCGAGGCGTCGTTTATGGCCGCGCTTGCAGGCATCGAGGCGTTGGCCGGCCGCAGCGATGCCTATGCCACCTGCCTGGACAACCTCGCGGAGCTCTACCGTCTTGACGGCCGACTGGACGAGTGCGCCGCCGCCCTTGCCGAGGCGTCCACACTCTTCTCCAGCCGCCACTCGCTCGAATATGCCGCCTGCCTCAACTACCAGGGACACCTCTGCATGGCGCAGCACGATCCCGCCGGCGCCCTTGCGCGCTATCAAGCCGCCTTGGGCATCGTGCGCGAGAACGGCTCGCCAGCCTTCGAGCTCTCCACGGCCTATGCCAACGTGGCGAGCGCCCTCATGGACGAGGGCGAGCTTGCTGAGGCGGCTCGCTGCCTTGATGCTGCCTGCGATCTCTACCGCGATGGGTCGCTTCGCCGTGGCCCCCACTTTGCCTCGCTGCTCAATTCTCTGGCCACGCTGCGCGACCACATGGGAGACGTTGCCGCTGCGCGCTCGTCCTATGGCGAGGTGCTCGACATTCTGGAGTCGGGCCTTCCCGTGAACCCGGACGACGCTCGCACCGCCTTGGACAACGCGGCCTCGTTCTTCTCGCGCATCTCAGATGGCCAGGGTTCCGCACGCGCCGAGGCCCTGCGCAGGTCCCTCAGGCAGTAACGGGAGCCATGAGGTCTGCCGCGCGAAGCGCGTCATCGCCTATGCGGGAGTTCACCTCGACGGCCTGGGCGAGAAGGAAGCTCTCGTCGCTCTGGGAGAGGCCCTCTGCGTGCAGCGCCTCCACCAGTATGTGGCTTGCGCGCTCAACCTGGCCTTCGGCCTGCTCGACGTTGCCCGCGCGCCACGCGACAAGTGCCGCATCGAGCGCTTCTCGCACGGCAAGCCCCACGGGGCCCAAGGCGCCAAGCCCTCGCGGCGCCCACTTGTAGAACGGTGCGTAGCGGCGCGAGAGCGCGTAGACCGCATGCGTTGTGGCCTCCGAGAAGCGCGCAAGGCACGAGAGCGCGGCGAGGTCCTCCCCGCGGCGCGCCTGACGTCCAAAGTTGTACTGCCCTGCCTGGGCAGCTATGAGGCAGTCGTGAGCTATGAGCTTAAGGCGCAGGTCATTGGGGTAGTAGGCCAGCAGACGTTTCCGCACGCGCGTGAAGCGGCCACTTGTGTCGAGAAAGACCTCGCCGTTGGTTGCCATGGCAAGTGAGCGCTCGGGGATGCGCCGCCACTCGTCGATGCTCGTCGGCAGGCCCGGCGAACCCAGGAGCCACGCGTAGAAGCCGTCCACGGGGAATACGCCTACGCGCCTCTCGCCCATGCGCTCCGAGCTGGCGTCGCGCGGTGGAAAGCCGGCAAAGCCGCGCGTGGCAATCGCACGGTAGCGCTCCTCGAGCGCCGTGCCCGACGCGCGCCAGTCCTCCGGGTCGAGCCACACGCAGTAGCCCGGTCCCCAGTCGTGGTCACGCGAGATCTCGTCGTCAAAGCCCAGGCACTCGGAACCCGCGCCCGCAAGGCCTGCTGCCATGTGATTGCGCAGGTCCTCATAGCCACCGGAGAGAAGCTCGTCTATCGTTGCTTCGAAGAACGCCCGCGACAGGGAGAGCCCCGTCGCGGGCGCATCTGTGTCTTCTCGCATTGCGGCAGCCCTAATCGCAGCAGCCGCAGCAGCCAAAGGAGACCTCGAACTCGGGGTCAAGGCCCTGGCCAGACATGGTGCCCTTCGCGATGGCCTCGTCGGCTGCGGCCAGGCTGGGGTAGCCGTAGGCGCGCACCTCTTCGTTGGCCACGCGCTCTTGCAGGTTTACGCCCTTCTCCACAAGCGAGCGGTAGTGGTCGAGAAGTGCGCGCAGCGTGCGCTCGGAGTACGTGGAGAGCTCGCCTCTGGAGTAGGTCTCGATCGAGGTGACCTCGGGCGTGTCCTCGCTGCTGCGAATGGGGCGGCCCCTGCCCGTGAAGTGCGGATACGCCGCTGCCAGCTGGTCTGCCCAGTCAAGCTCGATCTTTACGATCTGATCGACGAGCGCGCGCTTCTCGGCTGGGATCTCTGGCACGGAGTCGCGGAGCGCCTCGAACTCCTCCGGGTGGGTCGATGCCATCATGTAGGCGTACTTCTCGGCAACGGGGTTCCTGCCTGCCTGGATGGTATCTGCGAGGTCGTCTGCATAGGAGTCAAGCGCCTCGTCAGGCCAGGCGTCAAACTGCGCGCGACGCATTGCCGAGAAGGTATTGGGCATGTCCTGGCAGTCCGCCCTGCCTCCAACGTTTTGCACCGCTTGGAACAGCTCCCATTCGGCAAGCACGATGTTGCCAATGATCTCGTCCCGCTCTGCCTTCTCGTACGCCATGTTTGCTCCCCTCGTCCCGCGCGAGTTTCCTGACACCTCACCAATAGCAGCTGGGACAGGCGGTTGGGAATCTTAATCGGGGAGAGGCCCCGTTCGCGGGGCGAAGGGAATGAGACAAAGGGACTGTCCCTTTGTCTCATTCAAGGGAAGCCCCCTCGCCAAGCTCGCTGCGGTCTCCTGTGACGGAAATCGCGCCTCGGGCGAGAAAATGACGCCGGAAGGCACGTTATCGAGGCAATCGCGTACAAAATGGCCCCTCGGGCGGCGGGATGACGCCGGAGCGAGGGTTTGAGACGGGGCTGGAGGTGCGGCCACCCCTGCGGCTCAAGTTGAGCGCTGACTGCCGCGAGCTGCTGGAAGGATGAGGCAAAGGAACCTCTCGTCTCGTTCGCTGGGCTAGGGAGCTAAGGCTCCCGCTAGCGGGTCTGGCGATGGAGTCTCCGCGGCGTCTGCTCTGAATTTCGTTGTTGGCGTAGACATTGACTACAGTTATTTATATAAATCGGATATTTAATAAATTAAGATGCCATTGAAAGACTCTAAATTATACTAATTGGCATATTGTATAGATTGGTGGTGAATTATGGCCTATAAATCGCTGAAAAAGCTCTTCTATATGGACTCCTCAAGGGACAGGTTTGCTAACAATAGGCGCCTTGCCGCCGAGAGGCTCAATGCCGAGTCCACGTTTCGCACGGGAATGATGACCAAGGAGGGCGAGCTCTTCCTTGCCGTTCCGCACGAGCTTTCTGTTCTCAGCGAGCAGACCCTTCGCAAGGAACGGGTGCTGCAAGGCCTCCAGGTCTCTATTCCCAGGATTGCCCGCGGGGCCCTTGTGCGCAGCCTAGTTGTCGACGAGGTCGTTTGCACCAACAGCCTCGAGGGAATCCACAGCACGCGGAGGCAGATCAGCGAGCTTCTGGAGTCGGCCCCGTCAACCAACAGCGAAAGCGACAAGCGATTTCGCGAGCTTGCCACGCTCTACCTGGGCCTTTCGCGCGGACAAGCGGATTGTCCAAAGTCGCTTCAGGACATTCGGGTCATCTACGACCAGGTCATGGCAGGAGAAGACCTGGGTCAGAACGCGCCGGACGGCAAGCTCTTTAGACGGCATGCCGTCGAGGTGATAGGGGAGGGTGGGAAAACCCTTCATGAGGGAGCGCAGACGGAAGGCGAGATTAACGGCGAGCTCGGCAGCATGCTTGCTCTCGTCTCGTCACCGAATGTTCCTGAGCTCTACTCGGCGCTTATTTCGCACTACATCTTCGAGTACATCCACCCCTTCTACGACGGCAACGGGCGTACCGGCCGCTATCTGTTGGCGCTCTATCTGAGCAGGCCCCTCTCAACGATCACCGCCCTCTCGCTCTCCCGAGAAATTGCGGAGAACCGGGCGCCGTATTACAAGGCCTTCCAAGAGGCTGAACACCCCATGAACCACGGGGAGCTTACGCCGTTCGTTCTGCAGATGCTCCAGTACGTCTCTGCCGCGCAGGACCGGGTGATTGATAACCTTGTCGACAAGAGCCTTCTCTTGGAGAAGAGTGAGACGGCACTAGCGGCCGCTGAGAAGACCCTGGGCCTTTCCAAGGGCGAGCACAACCTGCTGTACTTACTCGTCCAGCACGACCTGTTTGCAGCGTTCCCGGATGTTCGGTTGGACGACGCCGAGGGGTTCATGGGCATGGGGCGACAGTCCGTGCGTAAGTACCTTGGCCTCCTGGTTGAGAGGGGACTTGCCAGCCAGGTTGGCGGACGCCCCCTGCGATTCGAGTTGAGCGCTGCCGGTCGCGATCTGCTGGAAGGGGAGTGAGACAAAGGGACTGTCCCTTTGTCTCATTCCAGCTCGCGGGTGCCGGTCCAGAGCTGCCAGTACTCGCCGCGCTGTGCAAGCAGCTCCTCGTGCGTGCCGCGCTCCACAATGCGCCCGTGCTCAAGCACCATGATCGCGTTGGCGTTGCGCACGGTGGAGAGCCGGTGCGCAATCACAAAGACCGTGCGGCCGCGCATGAGGGCATCCATCCCGCGCGCGATGAGCGCCTCGGTGCGCGTGTCCACGCTTGAGGTGGCCTCGTCCAGGATGAGCACCGGCGGGTCGCTCACGGCCGCGCGGGCAATGGCGATGAGCTGACGCTGCCCCTGGCTGAGGTTCGCGCCGTCTGCCGTGACCAGTGTGTCGTAGCCGTGCGGCAGGCGCGAGATGAACGAGTCCGCGTTGGCCACGCGCGCGGCGTGGCGCACCTCCTCGTCGGTGGCGTCGAGCTTGCCAAAGCGGATGTTGTCGGCAATGCTCCCGCGGAAGAGGTGCGTGTCTTGCAGCACGATGCCCAGAGACGAGCGAAGCGACGCCTTCTTGATGTCGCGCACGTCGATGCCGTCGTAGGTTATCTTGCCCGAGCGCACGTCGTAAAAGCGATTGATGAGATTCGTGATGGTGGTCTTGCCCGCGCCCGTGGAGCCTACAAAGGCAATCTTCTGCCCCGGCTTGGCAAAGAGCGAGAGGTTCTCAAGCACCGTCTGGCCCTCGTCGTAGCCAAAGGTGACGTCCTCAAAGCGCACGTCGCCAGCGAGAGGAACCGTGGTGCCGTCCTCGCGGCGCCACTGCCAGCCCGCGGCGCCGGCCGCCATGCGGCGGGTGGAGCTGGCGGCGACGTTCGCTGCTGCGGGAGCGCCGTCGTCCTCCGCCACCTCGCCCTCCGCGCCCACGCGCTCCAGCGTGACCGTGCCCTCGTCCTTCTCGGCAGGCTCCTCCATCACCGAGAAGACCCGCTCCGCACCGGCAAGCGCCGTGAGCATGAAGTTGCCCAGCTGCGTGAGCTGGTTGATGGGCATGGCCGCCTGACGGACAAACACCAGGTAGCTGGCAAGGCTGCCCACGCCCATGTGGCCACCTATGGCAAGCGCTGCGCCCACCACGGCAACCACGGCGTAGTTGGTGTACGAGATGGCCACCGTCGCCGGCACCATCGTCGAGGCGTAGGCCTGGGCGCCGGTGCCGCTTGCCCGCAGGTCCTCGTTGAGCGCCCGGAAGCCCTCGAGGTTCTCGCCCTCGTGGTTGAAGACCTTCACGACTTTCTGGCCTGCGATCATCTCCTCCACGTAGCCGTCAAGCGCGCCCAGGGTGCGCTGCTGCTGCGAGAAGAGCCGCTTGGAGCGCCTGCCCGAGAAGCGCACGTAGGCCACGATAATCGCGTCGCAGGCCAGCGTGATGAGCGTGAGCCGCCAGTCGAGAACCACCAGAAGCACGATGGTCCCCACGGTCTGGATGGCCGCCTGCACCATGTTGGCAAAGCCGTTGTTGAGCGCCTCGGAGATGGTGTCAACGTCGTTGGTGAAGTAGCTCATCACGTCGCCGTTGCGCGTGCGGTCGAACCACGAGAGCGGCAGCGTCTCGATGTGGCCGAGAAGGTCGCGGCGGATGTCGAAGACAACGCGCTGAGCTGCGCGGACCATGGTCTGCGTGTAGCCCACGCTTGCGGCCACGCCCGCCGCGTAGATGGCGGCAGTGAGGGCGACAAGGTGCACGAAGCGCGTCCAGTCGCCGGCGCCCACGGCGTCGACCACGGGCTTGATCATGTACGTTCCGGCGAGGTTTGCCCCGCCGGTCACGCAGACCAGCACGGCTACTGCCAAGAGCTGCCAGCGGGCGTGTCCTAGGTACGAGAGAAACCTTCTCAGCGTGTGGCGCAGGTCCTTGGGACCTGCGGGGGCTCCTCCTCTACCGGGCATCGGTGGCCTCCTTTCGGGTGGTTGCGGGCGCGGCGGGGTCGGCGGGCGCGGCCGTCCGAGCTGCAGCGGTGCCCGCGCTCGTCTCGGCGGTGCCACCCACCTGCGACTCGTAGAGCTCGCGATAGATGTCGTCCGTCTGCAGCAGCTCCTCGTGCGTGCCCGTGGCGTGCACGCGCCCGTCCTCGAGCACCACGATCTGGTCGGCGTCCATGACCGAGGCCACGCGCTGCGCAATCACGACCTTGGTGACGTCCGTGAGCCGGGCGAGGTTCTCGCGTATGCGGGCGTCAGTCGCCATATCGCACGCTGAGGTCGAGTCGTCGAAGACCAGCACGCGCGGGTGCTTGAGCAGCGTGCGGGCAATGCAGAGGCGTTGCTTCTGTCCGCCGGAGACGTTGCCACCGCCGTGGCCCAGGTCTGTGTCAAGCCCGCCAATGCGGTCCAGGAACTCGTCCGCGCAGGCCAGCTGGCATGCGCGGAGCAGCTCCTCGTCCGTCGCGGCGGCGTTGCCCCAGCGCAGGTTGTCGCGGACGGTGCCCGTGAACAGGACGTTCTTCTGGAGCACAATGCCCACGCCATCACGCAGCGCCGCAAGGTCGTACTGGCGCACGTCGTGGCCGCCCACCTCTACGCTGCCGGAGTTCACGTCG
Organism: Tractidigestivibacter scatoligenes; assembly: GCF_001494635.1. Lineage (GTDB taxonomy): Bacteria > Actinomycetota > Coriobacteriia > Coriobacteriales > Atopobiaceae > Tractidigestivibacter > Tractidigestivibacter scatoligenes. Next base: position 336,877 of record NZ_LOJF01000010.1, read on the forward strand.
TAGAGGCGCGCCATAAGCTGCACGAGCGAGGTCTTGCCGGAGCCCGTGGCACCCAGCACGCCCACGGTGGAGCCGGCGGCAAAGTGCAGGCTCACGTGGGAGAGCACGTCTTTCTCGGCTGTGGGGGAGTACTTGAAGCACGCGTCACGGAAGGCTACGTCGCCGGTCTCCACGCGAGCAATGCCGTGCGCGGGGCTCTCTATTGCGGGCTTCTCGCGCAGCACCTCGCTCACGCGGTGGATGCTCGTGACGGCGCGCGCCAGGAGGAGAAAGACGTTCGAGATCATCATCAGTGAGTTCATGATGAGCAGGACGTAGCTCATGAATCCCGTGAGCGTGCCCACACCCATCTCGCCCGCCATGATCATTTGCCCGCCAAACCACAGGAGCGCCACGCTGGCCACGTTCATTGAGAGCGTGAAGACGGGCGTGTTGATCACGGCGGTCCTGAAGGTGCGTGTGGCGGCGTTGGCAAGGCGCGCGTTCACTTGCTCGAAGCGCTCGGCCACGTAGCCCTCGCGCACGTAAGCCTTGATGGCGCGGATGGCCACGAGGTCCTCCTGCAGCGTGTCGTTGAGCTGGTCCATCGCGTTCTGCATGGCCCCAAAGAGCGGCGCCACGTGATGCACGATAAGGGCCAGGGCGCACGCCAGCGCGGGCAGGATCACAAAGAAGACCACGGCCAGCTTGGCGCTCATGGTACAGGCGATGATGAGCCCGCACACGAGCATGACCGGGCCTCTCAGCATGGGCCTAAAGCCCATCACGAGGGCGTTCTGTATCACGGTGACGTCGGTTGTCATGCGCGTGACCAGGGAGGACGTGTCAAAGTCGTCGAGGTTGGAGAAAGCGAAGTCCTGCACGTGGGCGTACTCGGCCTCGCGCAGGCCGGCGCCAAAGCCCATGGCGACCTGTGCCGAGAAGCGCGCGTAGCCCATGCCCAGCGCGCCGGCGATGGCGGCCAGCGCCACCATGCGCGCGCCGAGCGCCAGGACAAGGCCCATGTCGCCGGTGGCCACGCCCACGTCGACGATGCTTGCCATCACGAAGGGGATGCAGAGCTCGAGCGTGGCCTCGGTGAAGGCGCAGAGCGCGGCGAGCACGAACTGCCTGCGATAGGGCCTGAGGTAGCGGGAGACGAGGGCGAGGTCACTCATCGCGCGCCTCCTTGGGGACCGTCGGCGCCGCAGGGTGCGCCGGTGCCGTTGGGGCTGCCGTCGTTGCGGGGGAGTTGGCGGCGGCGAGGTTGGCGTGCACGCGCGCGAGGAGGCCGGCAAGCGTCGCGCGCTCCTCGGCGGAAAGACCGGCGAGCATGACGTCCTGCTCGCCATCGCAGACGCTGTCCCATGCGGCAAGTGCGCCGTGGCCGGTCGCGGTGAGCTCCACGGTCTTGGTGCGGCGATCCTGTCCGCGCGTGGTACGCACGAGGCCCGCCTGGCGGAGCAAGTCGAGCATGCGCGAGATGGCGGCGTCGTCCACCTCGAAATACGTGGCCATCTCGTGCTGGGTGCTTGTGCCGTGGACGGCCAGGTAGGCGAGGAGCTTGGGCTGGCCGGGGCCAAGGCCAAGGTGCGCCATACGCGGCCGCAGGTAGTTGATCTGCGCGTGGTAGGCGCGGTAGAGCAGCATGTGCATGTCGTCGAGGGAGCGTCCCTCCTGCTCCATGGTTGTCACCTCCGATGAGACAAAGGGACAGTCCCTTTGTCTCATCGATAAGGGAAAGCCTGTCTCTTGACGTATCAAGTAATTGCCTTCAGCGTATCGCGTGGCGACGCAGCTGTGGTCGTCGCTGCGAGCCGTCACAAAGTTGACGCATCAAGGGTTCACGAGCGAAGCGTGCCCTCTGCGCCGGATGTGCCGCGCGTGGTAGGGTATGTGCGCTTTTCTCGCCCTAGCGCCGGCAGGCGCCGTCTGCAAGGAGAACCCATGCGCACCCCCAAGCTTATTGCCAGCGACATCGACGGCACCATGCTCATCAACTGGGCGCCGCGTTTCTCGCCGCAGATGCTGGGGCTTGTCGAGCGCATTGTGGACGCGGGGATTGTCTTTGTCCCGGCTACCGGTCGGCAGTACACCAACCTGCGCCGGCTCTTCTCGCCCGTGGCCGACCGCATTCCGTATGTGTGCGAGAACGGCGCGCTTGCCATTCTTGATGACGAGTTGGTTTATCGTGCCACGATGGACGATGGCCTTGCGCGCGAGATCATCGAGGACATGCTGGCGGATCCCGGCTGCGAGCCCGTGGTCTCGGGAATGCGGACGGTCTACGTGCGCACTGGTGCGCCCGAGCTGGTGGACCATCTTGTCAATGTGACCGGCTACAACGTGACCGAGCTGGATGACCTCACGCACATCCCGGAGCCCTTCATGAAGGTCTCGGCGTACTGCACCGACGGCGTTCCGCGCGAGCAGCACTGGCACGACCGCTTTGGCGAGCGATGCGCGGTCAAGGTGTCTGGCCTGCAGTGGCTTGACCTGGTGCCCAATGGCGTCGACAAGGGCGTTGCGCTGGCGGCGCTGGCCGAGCGGCTGGGGATTGCGGCCGAGGACTGCGTGGCGTTTGGCGATGCCGAGAACGACGTGGAGATGCTCGAATGGGCGGGCTGCCCCGTCACGATGGAGACGTCGCTGCCTTCGGTGCTGCCGCTTGGTCGGTACCGCACCGACACCGTCGAGCACGCGTTCGAGCGGATCTTGGACGGCCCGGGGTTCGACTGGTAGCGCGGCCGCGTGGGGCCGAGGGGGTTGGTCCGCCAAAGTCGCGAACCTCCCGAAGCTGCGGACCTCCCGAAGCCGCGAACCTCCCGAAGCCGCGAACCTCCCGAAGCTGCGGACCTCCCAAACCTGCGACTTAATAGCAGTTAGCTATGTGCGCCGCTGAGAAAAACCGCAGGTAGAGCTGTTGTGCCTTCTCGCCGGGCTGCTATTAAACCGCAGCTTTCCTGGGATGGCCGGCTCTCCTCGATAGAGTGACGCCCGAACAGCGGCTTTGTACGTAGCTGCTGCGATAACGTACCCTCCGGCGCCAAGATGACGCCCGAACGGGGGTTTCCGACGGGATTCCGTACGAGAAGGACCTTCCGGCGCCGTTTTGGCGCCCGAGCAGCGATTACCTACGCACTAGCTGCAAAAACGCGCCTTCGGGCGCCTAGTGCCCCCGGCGAGAACGCCGTCCGCCGCGGCCCGCCCCCGTCGCCCGCGCCCGCGGCCGCTCGGGCCTCACCAGGCATTTGGGCCCGTAGCCGATAAGGTCCTCTCGGTGCGCGCGATGCAGCGCCTCCACCACCAGGTCGTAGTTCTTGGGGTCTCGGTACTGGATCAGCGCGCGCTGCATGGCCTTCTCGTGCGGGTTGGTGGGGCAGTAGACGTGCTTCATGGTGCGCGGGTCAAGCCCGGTGTAGTAGATGCAGGTACTCACCGTCGACGGGGTGGGGTAGAAGTCGCTCACCTGCTCGGGGTTGTATCCCAAATCGCGGCAGAACTCGGCCAGCTTGACGGCATCTTCCATCGTGGACCCCGGGTGCGAGCTCATGAGGTAGGGCACCACGTACTGCTCCTTGCCGCACGCGCGCGAGGCCTTCTCGAACTCGTGGACAAAGCGCTCGTAGACGTCGTTCGAGGGCTTGCCCATTACGCGCAGCACGTCGTCGCACACGTGCTCGGGAGCCAGGCGCAGCTGGCCGGATGTGTGGTACTCGGCCAGCTCGCGGATGAAGGTGTGGTCCTTGTCGTAGAGCGCGTAGTCAAAGCGGATGCCGCTGCGGATGAAGACCTTCTTGACGCCGGGGATCGCGCGGAGCTTGCGCAGCAGCCCCACATAGCGCTCGTGGGTTACGCGCAGGTTGGGGCAGGGCTCCGGTGCCAGGCAGCGCCGGTCGACGCATGCCCCGGCCTTGGCTTGCTTGGGGCAGGCGGGCTGCATGAAGTCGGCGGTTGGTCCGCCGACGTCGTTGATGTAGCCCTTGAAGTCGGGGTCGTGCGTCATGGCGGTGGCCTCGGCAACCAGGGACTCGTCGCTTCTCGCCTGGATGATGCGCCCCTGGTGGAAGTTGAGCGCGCAGAACGAGCACTCGCCCAGGCAGCCGCGGTTGCTGGCGAGAGAGAACTTCACCTCAGCGATGGCCGGGATGCCGCCAGCGGCGTCATACATGGGGTGCGCGGCGCGGGCGTAGGGAAGCTCGTAGACCGCGTCGAGCTCCGGCGTGGTGAGTGGCTTTGCGGGCGGGTTCTGTATCACGTAGACGCCATGCTCGTACTCCTCGACCAGCGGGTGCGAGAGGTACGGGTTGAGGTTTCTGCACTGGATGCCAAAGCTGCGCGCGTACTCGGTCTTGTCGGCGCGCATTGCCTCCCAGGTGGGGAGAACCACGGGGTCAACGCACTGCTCGGTTGTTCTCGCACGGTAGACCGTGCCGGCAATCCAGCTGATGTCGTGGACGTCCACGCCGCCGTCGAGCGCGTCGGCAATCTCGACGATGGAGCGCTCGCCCATGCCGTAGGAGATGATGTCGGCGCCGGAGTCCAGAAGGATTGAACGCTTGAGCGAATCCGACCAGTAGTCGTAGTGGGCGAGACGGCGCAGCGACGCCTCGATGCCGCCAAGCACGATGGGCACGTGCTTGTACGTGCGTCGGATGAGGTTGCCGTAGACCACGTCCGCGTGGTCGGGGCGCAGGCCCATCTGGCCGCCGGGGGAGTAGAAGTCCTTGGGGCGGCGGTGCTTCGCCACAGTGTAGTGGTTGACCATCGAGTCCATGTTGCCGCTGCATACGAGAAACGCCAGGCGCGGCTCGCCCAGGACGGTGACGCTTGCCGGATCGCGCCAGTTTGGCTGCGCGATGACGCCCACCTTGTAGCCGTGCGACTCCAGCACGCGCGTGATGATGGCGCAGGCAAAGGAGGGGTGGTCAACGTAGGCGTCGCCGCTCACAAAGACGAAGTCGCACTGGTCCCAGCCGCGCGCCTCCATGTCCTCGCGCGAGACAGGGAGGAAGGCTGAGCGGTCCGGCCCCTTGTGCGCCGAGACGGGCTTGCCGCCGTGGTTGTGGTGGGCGCCGCGGGCGCCAGTGCCGCCGTGCGCGCCGCCGCCGTGGGTGCCGGTGCCGCCGCAGACATCGCGCGAGCCGCGGCCATGCGTCCCGTGGTGCGCGCCGTGCTCGTTATCTCCACGCCGCCGTGCCTCATGCGTCTTCTCGCCCATGCGTCCCCTTTTCTCCGCTTGATCGCAACAAGTGTAGTAGAAAGGCCAGCTCACGCGTCCGCACGCGCCGGCCGTACACCGTTCCACCGTTACGTCATGAAATCGATAGCGGAATGTCAGTAACGTGTAACCTGCCAGCGAGAGCGACATATTTGGTTGCATCAGGTATGATGCTTGCGCAAACAATCGAAAGGTAACGCCTACATGGTCAGCTTCTCCCAGTTTGTCGCAGCCGTCCAGACCAATCCGTTCCTTGCCTTGGTCATGGTCCTGGTCATCGGGACCATCTTCGTAAACGGCGCGACGGACGCCGCGAACGCCATCGCCGAGCCGGTGGGAACGCGCGCCATTGGCGTCAACCAGGCCATCGTCATGAGCGTGATTTGCAACTTTGTGGGTCTTATCGGCATGACGCTCATTTCCACGGCCGTGGCCAACACCATGAGCGGCATGGTCGACTTTGGCGGAGATACACACGCCGCCCTTATCGCCCTGGCGGCTGCGACCGTAGGTATTGTGACCTGGGCTTCCATCGCCTGGGTCTTTGGCATCCCCACCTCCGAGAGCCACGCCCTCATCGCCGGCCTCACCGGAGCCGCGCTCGCCGTGCACGGCGGACTTGAAGGCGTGAACATGGGCGAATGGGTCAAGGTCATCTACGGCCTGGTGCTCTCTTCGGTTCTGGGATATGGCGCTGGCTGGATAATCGCCAAGGTCATCCCAGTGATCTTTAGGCAGGCTGACCGACGCCGCATGAATAACATCTTCAAGAAGTGGCAGGTCGTGGGTGCCGCAGGCATGGCCACTATGCACGGCGCGCAGGATGGCCAGAAGTTCATGTCCACCGCCATGATGGCCGTGCTCCTCTCGCAGGGAATGTCCGTCGACGGCGCGCAGTTCCCGCTGTGGATCGAGGTCATCTGCGCTGCGGCCATGGCCATTGGCACCGCCATCGGCGGCAAGCGCATCATCAAGAAGGTGGGCATGGAGATGGTCTCGCTCGAGCAGTACCAGGGCTTTGCCGCCTCGGTGAGCGCCACGGCGTCGCTGCTCATTGCCACGCTCACGGGCCTTCCCGTCTCGACTACCCACACGTCGACCGCCGCCATGATGGGCGCCGGCGCGGCAAAGAACGTTCGCTCCGTCAACTGGGGTGTTGCCAAGGAAATGGTCCTTGCCTGGGTCTTCACGTTCCCCGGCTGCGGCCTCATTGGATACCTGCTCACCAAGCTTTTCCTCGTCGTTTTCTAAGGAGAACCCATGCCCCGTGCCAAGAAAGAGGACATCTTCTATACCCTGCTCAAGGACTTTGCCGCGCGCATCGAGGACGCGGCCGTGGAGTACGTGAAGGTCATCACGGACTTTCCCGAGACCACGTCCGAGATTCCGCAGATGAAGGTCTACGAGAACAAGTGCGACGAGAAGGTCAAGTACATCATGGAGGAGCTCTACTCGTCCTTCGTGACGCCCATCGAGCGCTCGGACATCAACGACCTCGCGCTTGCCATGGACGACATCGTGGACTATATGAACGCCATTGCCTCGGGGCTGGACCTCTTTAACGTGAACGAGATGCGCAAGGAGGGCCCACAGATGGCAAACCTTACGCTGACTGCCGTCAAGGACATCCACGTGATGATCGACCACCTGCCTGACTACAAGAAGGACACGCTGGTCATGGAGAAGGCCATCGCTGTTGGCCACATCGAGGACGAGGGCGACCTGGTCTACCAGAACGCGCTGCGTCGCCTTTTCCTGGAGGAGCCAAACGGTCGCTATACCGTTACGTGGACGCGCCTCTTCGACCAGATGGAAAACCTGCTGGATGCGTGTGATAACACTGCTGGTGTTGTGCGCTCCGTGGTGCTCAAGGGCGCGTAGGAGAGCCTCTCATCGGCGTGTCCGGTGGCGTGAGCGCCGAAGGGCAAGTTTTCACAACAAGTGTGTACGAGACGCGCCTTCCGGCGACGGAAGGCGCGTCTCGTACAGAGTCCGTTGGAGACGCTGGCTTCGGTGCCTCCCTATTTTTGGACAAGCGTCTTTCTGTGACCCCCGGGCTGCATAAAAACGCTCTATCGGACGGGATTTTCTCATCCGTCGCATAAAAATGCGCTATCGGACGGTCTGTTAAGAGCCTCAACATCAATCATTGAATTATACTTACGCAAAGATGAATAATTCACATAACATATACAAAGCTATGTAACAGTAGTTTCATTACTGATGTAACCTCTCAAGAGGCACCGTCCGATAGAGCGTTTTTGTGCAGAACTGTCGGAATCTCCGTCCGATAGAGCATTTTTATGCGTGGGGCGACGCGCCGCCCATATGCCGGAGTCGTTGTATCTAGTGCCAATGGATTTCTGAGTACCAATCAGGCGACTTGTGCACTCGTGCAGCCGTATCTGCGAAGTCCTCTCTCCGGAATCAAGCCGGTGTCCGTATCCGAGCTCTTGTAGAAGAAGCGGACAAAGGAGCCCTTCGTGCGAATCCAGGAGACAAGGACGTTTCCTGGGGGCTGTGCCTACCGTTATGTGCTTTCTAGAACTGTCTTGTCAGATGGCAAGACAGAGTGCATACTGTCGCACCAGTGTCCGCGCCAACCAAGGAGGAGCATCGTGGAGGAAGACCATACAGGGCGCAGCGAAGCGCTCGCCGAGAAGGTCGAGCGTCTTAAACGCGAGAAAGGCGCCGTGGTTCTTGCGCACTACTACGTTCCTGCGGAAACTCAGCGCCTCGCGGATTACGTTGGCGATTCGTTCTACCTCGCTCGTCTAGCCAAGACTCTCGATGCGCCGGTTTTTGTGCTGTGCGGCGTCTCGTTCATGGCTGAGAGCGTAAAGCTTCTCAACCCCGCGCGCCGCGTTCTTATGCCAGAGCCCGCTGCGGACTGCCCCATGGCCCACATGGTGCGCCGAGAAGACGTCGATCGCGTGCGCGCAGAGGTTCCCGACCTTGCCGTCGTGGCTTACGTGAACACAACGGCCGAGGTCAAGCGCTGGGCAGACGTCTGCGTTACCTCATCGAATGCCATCAAGGTGGTGCGCGAGCTGCCTGAGAAGAACATCCTCTTCATCCCCGACATGAACCTCGGCCGCTACGTGGCGGAGCAGGTGCCCGAGAAGCACGTGATCTTGAACCGTGGCTACTGCCCCACGCACAACAAGATTGGCGTCGCCGAGGTCGAGGCGCTGGAGCTGGCGCATCCGGACGCCTTAATTCTTGCGCACCCCGAGTGCACGCGCGAGGTGCTCGACGAGGCTGACTTCATCGGTTCCACCAAGCAGATCATCGAGCGCATCGCCACGGGAGAGGAGCGCGAGTTCATCGTGCTCACCGTGGTGGGCGTCGCGGACCAGATCGCACAGCGCACCGAGGGCCAGGGCAAGCGCATCTACTTCCCCGAGCCCGCGCCTGTGTGCCCCAATATGGCCATGGTCACCCCTGAGAAGCTGCTTTCCTGCCTGGAGGACATGACGGGGGAGGTCGCGCTGCCGGAAGAGCCGCAGCGCGCTGTCGAGCCGCTCGAGCGCATGCTCGAGCTGGCGGGGAGGTGAGCGGCATGGCACCAACGGCCACAGTGGAAAGGCCTGCCCAGGCAGGCGAGAAGGCCGCGGCCCCGCAGCCGCGGGCGCTCGTGAGCGACGTCGTGATCGTGGGCTGCGGCGTGGCCGGGCTCTACTCGGCGCTCAACCTGCCGCGCGGCCTGCGCGTGACCATGATCTGCAAGGAGGACCTGGAGAGCTGCGACTCCATGCTCGCGCAGGGCGGCATCTGCGTGATGCGCGACCCCGACGACTACGACTCTTGGTTCGACGACACCATGCGCGCCGGCCACGGCGAGTGCCGCGCGCAGAGCGTGGACACCATGATCTGGTCGAGCCGCGACGTGATCCGCGACCTGGTGCGCCTGGGTGTCGACTTTGACCGCACGCCTGAGGGCGGCTTCGACTACACCCGCGAGGGCGCCCACTCGCGCCCGCGCATCCTCCACCACGCTGACGTCACGGGCAAGGAAATCACCACCAAGCTGCTCGCGCAGGTGCGCCGCCTTGCCAACGTGGAGATCCACGAGCACGTGTGCATGGACGACCTTCTCGTCGAGGGAGGCTCCTGCGTTGGCATTGTGGCGCACGACTCGCGCGGCCGGCGCCTTGAGCTGCGCGCACGCGACGTCATTCTCGCCACGGGCGGCGTCGGCGGCCTCTACGAGCGCTCGACAAACTTCCCCTGCCTCACGGGCGACGGGTGCCGCGTGGCGGCGGCACACGGCGTGACGCTCGACCACATGGACTACGTGCAGATTCATCCTACGTCGCTCTATACCGAGAAGCCCGGCCGCGCTTTTCTCATCTCCGAGAGCTGCCGCGGCGAGGGCGCCATCTTGCTCAACGCCGCAGGCGAGCGCTTCTGCGACGAGCTCCAGCCTCGCGACGTGGTGTCGAAGGCCATCTACGACCAGATGGAGCGCGAGGGCTCGCGCTACGTGCGCCTCTCGTTCGAGCGCGTTCCCGAGGACGTGATCTGCGGGCACTTCGCTCACATTTGGCAGCGCTGCCTCGAGGAGGGCTACGACATCCGCCGCGAGCCCATCCCCGTGGTGCCCGCGCAGCACTACCTCATGGGCGGCATCCACGTGGGCGCAAACTCCCAGACCACCCTGCCGCATCTCTACGCGGCGGGCGAGACAAGCTGCAACGGCGTGCACGGCGCCAACCGCCTGGCGAGCAACTCGCTTCTCGAGAGCCTCGTCTTCTCTCGGCTTGCCGCGCGCGACATCGTACGAGAAAGGCATGCCGCATGAACTCGGTGACACTTAAGCTGCAGGCAGAGCCGCTGATCCTCTCGGCGCTGCGCGAGGACATCACCAGCGAGGACGTAACCACGGCGTCGGTGATTGGCGAGAAGGCCACGGGCGAGGTACGCCTCATTGCCAAGGAGGACGGCGTCATCTGCGGGCTGGACGTGTTCGCACACACCTTCGAGCTGCTTGACCCCACGGCCACCTGCGAGTTCTCGGTTGAGGAGGGGGCCGACGTCACCGCCGGCCAGGACCTTGGCTGCGTACGCGCCCACGTGCGGGCGCTTCTCTCGGGTGAGCGGGTCGCGCTCAACTACCTGCAGCGTATGAGCGGCATTGCCACGGCGGCGCGCCGCATGTCCGCGCTCTTTGCCGGCACGCGCACGCGCCTGGTGGACACGCGCAAGACCTGCCCCAACATGCGCGTCTTCGAGAAGGAGGCTGTCCGCGTGGGCGGCGCGGGCAACCACCGCTACAACCTCTCTGACGGCGTGCTGCTCAAGGACAACCACATCGACGCCGCCGGCGGTGTTGCCAAGGCCGTTGCCGCCGCGCGCGCCTACGCGCCTTTCGTGCGCAAGATCGAGGTTGAGGTCGAGACGATCGAGCAGGTCAAAGAGGCCGTCGACGCTGGCGCCGACATCATCATGCTCGACAACATGGACCTGGACGCCATGCGCGAGGCCATCCGCGTGATCGACGGCGCGGCAGAGGTGGAGGTCTCGGGCAACGTCACGATGGAGCGCGCCGCCCGTCTCGCCGACCTGGGCGTGGACTACGTCTCTTCAGGCGCAATCACCCACTCCGCGCCCATCCTCGACCTCTCGCTCAAGCACCTCACCGTGACTTCGAATCCATGCTAGGCTGAGGAGCATGAGCGGAGAAGATCGCAGGGCAAAAATCGTAGCGCTCCTCGGCGATGCCGGGGAGCCCATTTCTGGTGGCCAGCTGGCGCGCGAGCTTGGCGTGAGCCGGCAGGTCATTGTGCAGGACGTGGCGCTTCTCAGGCGCAGCGGCGTCGAGCTGGAGTCCACGCACCGCGGCTACGTTCTGCGCAGGCACAGCTCGCCGCGGCGCATCTTCAAGGTGTACCACACCGAGGAGCAGATAGAAGACGAGCTCAACCTCATCGTTGACCTGGGTGGCACCGTGGAGGACGTGGTGGTGAACCACCGCACGTACGGGGTCATTTCCGTGCCGCTCAACGTCTCAAGCCGGCGCGACGTGGCGCGCTACCTGGCCGACATTGCGTCGAGTAGGTCGACGCCCCTCTCGCGCGTGACCTCCGGGTACCACTTCCACCACGTGAGCGCACCTTCTGAGGAGGCGCTGGACGAGATTGGCGCGGCGCTCGCGGCGCGCGGGTATCTCGTGGACCGCCTGCCGTACGAGACCGTGGAGTGACGCCTGGCTCGGGCGGCGGCGCGCGTCTCAGCACGGCCCTTGGTTGTGCCGCGTATTCTCGCCATTTAGGATTTTTCCGAACGTTTAGGGCACCCTAAACGGCGAAATCCTGCGGCATCGTAGGAGGTGCCGCGGAATCCGAACGGTTAAGTCGTCCTAAACGGCGAAATCCTGCGGCATTGGTGTGCGCTCTCTACCTTGTCCACGTTCTTCTCGCCCTACCGTGTCGGTCCTTTGTTGGCTTTGTTACAAGCTCCGCAATGATTGCGACCAGCTGGTTTCAGCGTCCTAATCTGGTTGAACGCACGCTCGCACTTGCGCGCGATACGGATGAGAGGGGAATACCAATGGAGAAGAAGGACATCGACTGGGGTAGCCTCGGTTTTGCCTACATGCATACCGACTACAGCTACGTCTCGAACTACAAGGACGGCGCCTGGGACGAGGGCACGCTCACGCCCGACCACACCGTCACGCTCTCCGAGTGCGCAGGGCTTCTCCACTACTGCCAGGAGGTCTTCGAGGGCCTCAAGGCCTACACCACCAGGAATGGCGATATCGTTTGCTTCCGCCCGGATCAGAACGCTGAGCGCATGTACAACTCCGCGAAGCGCATCTGCATGCCGCCGTTCCCCAAGGATCGCTTCGTGAAGGCCGTCGAGGAGGTCGTCAAGGCGAACGCTGCCTACGTCCCGCCCTTCGGCTCTGGCGCTACTCTCTACATCCGCCCACTCATGTTCGCGACCGGTGACGTCATTGGCGTGAAGCCTGCCGACGAGTACCAGTTCCGCATCCTCGTGACGCCCGTTGGTCCGTACTACAAGGGCGGCGTCAAGCCCGTCAAGCTGCAGGTCTCCAAGTTCGACCGCGCGGCACCCCATGGCACCGGCAACATCAAGGCCGGCCTCAACTACGCCATGAGCCTCTATCCCAGCGTCGAGGCGCACAGCAAGGGCTACGCGGACAACATGTTCCTCGATCCCAAGACCCGTACCTACGTCGAGGAGTCCGGCGGCGCCAACATCCTCTTCGTCAAGGAGGATGGCACCCTCGTTGTGCCGCAGTCCTTCACCGACTCCATCCTGCCTTCCGTGACGCGCCGCTCGCTGGTCGACGTGGCCGAGAAGATGCTGGGCATGAAGGTCGAACAGCGCCCCGTCAAGTTCCAGGAGATCCTGGACAACGAGTTCGTCGAGGCCGGTATGTGCGGCACCGCCGCGGTCATCTCGCCCGTGGGTGAGGTCGACAACGACGACGTCCACTACGTCTTCAAGAGCGGCATGGAGAACGTTGGTCCCGTCATGAAGAAGCTGCGCGAGACGCTCACCGGCATCCAGTCCGGCGAGATCGAGGACCAGTTTGGGTGGGTCCACAAGATCTGCTAGTCACCAGGTACATTTAGGCCGAAGGCCGGTTTCCTACGAGAAGTGCGCTGCGCGGAACTTCTCTACGGAAACCGGCCTTCGGCGTATCTGTGAGACAAAGGGACAGTCCCTTTGTCTCATAGGTGACTATCGATGTATCCACTTTTCCGTGCATGGTTCCAACTTCCTAGGCACTGAGGGGCGCGATTTCGATAGATAACGGCGTCTCTAGGCGCGAAAATGTCGGATTTGTTCCCGTTAGCGCTTGCGGGATTGAGTTGCCCGGTAAATTGATCCCGCAGCACAAAAAGTCCCCCGGCGACGAGAGCCGCCGGGGGACACTGGGCCGCACTAACAGTCCAACTTACTTCTTGGCCTTGCCCTGGTTGGCAACGGCGTTGATCTTTGCCTCGATGGTGGCGGGGTCGCCGATGTAGTGCTTGTCGAGGATGTTCCAGTCCTTGTCGAAGGTGTAAGAGCAAGGAACGCCCGTGGGGATGTTGACCTTGAGGATCTCTTCGGGGGTGAGGTGCTCAAGCTGCATCACGAGGGCGCGCAGCGAGTTGCCGTGGGCGGCGATAAGAACGCGCTTGCCGCTCTCGAGCTGCGGCTTGATCTCCTGCTCGAAGTACGGCCACGCACGGGCGATGGTGTCCTTCAGGCACTCGGTGTAGGGGAGGTCCTCCTGCGGCACGTCGCGGAACATGGCCTGGACGTGCGGGTCGCGCTCGTCGCCGGGCGTGAGCGCGGGCGGCTGGACGTCGAAGGAGCGGCGCCAGATGAGGACCTGCTCCTCACCGTGCTCCTCGGCGGCCTTGGCCTTGTTGAGGCCCTGGAGCGCGCCGTAGTGACGCTCGTTGAGGCGCCAGGTCTTGTGGACGGGCAGCCACGCGCGGTCCATCTCGTCAAGGACGATGTTCAGCGTGTGGATGGCGCGCTTGAGCAGCGAGGTGTAGCAGACGTCAAAGTCGAAGCCCTGCTCCTTCAGTGCCTTGCCGCCGGCAGCCGCCTCCGCGCGGCCGGTGTCGGTGAGGTCGACATCGGTCCAACCGGTGAAGAGGTTGAGCTTGTTCCACTCGGACTCGCCGTGACGAATGATCACGAGGTGCATGTTCTGGTCGTCAGCCATGGGCTTCCCTTCTCTTGGGCTTTTTCGTGCGCTTCCGCACACCTGTAGATAGTATGACGCAAAAGGGTATAGTTGACATAGGTTAACTTGAAGCTTGCATGAGGGAGGCACTCATGAATCCCCTTGATATTGTCATTGTCCTTGCGGTGGCCGCGGTGGTGGCCCTGTGCGTGCGCTCGATTGCCCGCGGCGAGACAAGCGAGTGCAGCACCTGCGGCGATGCCGGCTGCACGGCGCGCTACACCGGCGGGCACTGCCGTGCCGCCGACGACATGCTCCGCCGTGCCAACGAGGCGCTCGACAAGCCGGCGCACCACAGCGCTGGATAGGCATCCCAACGCTGGATAGTTCGCCAAAATCGGGCGGCTGTGGTTGCCCGAACGTGTCTCCCACGTCATAATTCCCTCCGATGGGAAGGTGGAAACAGGCACGAAATACGGTTGTGGGAACGTAGGTGTGATTGAGCAGTACCTGCGCCTGTGCCGTCGGGAGGAGACCCATGAGCACCGAGAAGGACATAGATTTCGTTCTGCGCACCGTTGAGGAGCGCGACATTCGATTCGTTCGCCTGTGGTTCACAGACGTGCTTGGCACGCTGAAGTCGTTCGCGATCTCGCCGGAGGAGCTCGAGGAGGCCTTCGAGGAGGGCATTGGCTTTGACGGCTCGTCGATTGACGGCTTTGCTCGCCTCGAGGAGTCGGACATGCTCGCCTTCCCCGATGCTGAGACGTTCCAGCTTCTGCCTTGGCGCCCCACCGAGAGCGGCGTGGCGCGCGTGTTCTGCAACATCTGCACGCCTTCGCGTGAGCCGTTCGCCGGCGACCCGCGCGGATGCCTCGAGCGCGTCTTCGAGCGCGCCGATCGCGAGGGCTACGTGTTCAACGTGGGTCCCAAGATCGAGTACTTCTACTTCGACAACGATGTGGACCCCGTGCCGCTTGACACCGCTGGCTACTTTGACCTCACGCCGAGCGACGTGGCAAACGACCTGCGCCGCCAGACCACACTCACGCTCGAGAAGATGTCCGTTCCCGTGCAGTACTCCTTCCATGGCGGCGGCCCGTCCCAGAACGTCATCGAGCTGCGCTTCACCGAGGCTGTGAGCTGCGCCGACAACATCATGTCCTCTCGCCTGGTCATCAAGCAGGAGGCCGCGGCCGAGGGGCTCTTCGCGTCGTTTATGCCCAAGCCTCTCTCGGATGCGCCGGGCTCCGCCATGTTCCTGTACCTCTCGCTCTTCGACCACGACGGCGAGAACCTCTTCTGGGCGCCCAAGACCGAGCACCCCGCGCACCTCTCCGAGCTGGCGCAGCACTTTGTAGCGGGCCTTCTCCGCTACGCGCCCGAGTTCACGCTGGTCACCAATCCCACGGTGAACTCGTACAAGCGCTTCATCACCTCCGGCGAGGTCCCCAACTACGCTACGTGGGGCCGCAAGAACCGTTCCGCGCTGGTACGCGTTCCTACGCACAAGCCCGGCAAGCACGTGGCAACGCGCGTCGAGCTGCGCAGCGCCGACAACACCGCCAACCCGTACCTTGCACTGGCCGTTACGCTGGCGGCGGGCCTCAAGGGCATCGAGGACGAGCTTGTGCTTCCCGAGGAGGCCACGGTCGACACCTTCTCGCAGAGCGAGCGCGAGCTTGCTGCCAAGGGCATCGAGCGCCTGCCGCGCACGCTGGGCGAGGCGGTCGATCGCTTCGAGGAATCCGAGCTCATGCGCGAGACGCTGGGCGAGCACATCTTCAACTACCTCGTAGAGAGCAAGCGTCGCGAGTGGGAGGAGTTCTGCACCACCGTCACCGACTGGGAGCGCGTCCACTACTACGGCGGCGTGTAGGCTGCGGCCTTCTCGTCGAGAGCTGTGTTGGATGCTGGGGCGTCCGCCGGAAAACCCGGTGGGCGCCTTTCTCATGAGACAAAGGGAGTTTCCCTTTGTCTCATTTTTGGCGCCGCGTTCTTGATCGCGGGCAGGCTTCTGCAGCTGGATCTTACGAGAAGGGCAATTCGGCTTCCCGGTATACCGCCGGGAGCTTCGACCCGTCCTCTCAGGACTTGGGCTTCCCTCCCTTCTCTCCTCCGTCGACGTCTTTGCCGTGGATTATTGCGCGTTATTCCTGAGAACTAATTGCTCAACTGGCCATATGCCACTACGGCGAGAAATAACGCGCAATAAATTCGGAGGATGGGGCGGGTTGCGTGGGTAGAGCGACAGTGCTGGCGGTGCGAGATGCGCCAGCTCTTGGGTCCTCTAATCACCTTCGTTCGGAGATTAGCTCCCTTTCTTAAAACGGCTTCGCGGCAACTGGGCAAACATCGGAGTCGTTTAAGAAATAGAGCTAAACTCTGCGGGCATGCGGCGCAAGTTTGAGGGCGGTGGCTGCCGGCGCCGGTCAGTAGGTGAGAGGGACGCGGCCACGCCTCACCCCGCACTTCCGGTTGGCAGCAGTTTTGGTTGAAACCCTTATGTGGCATTGCCAAGGCCGCACTTCGCTGACGTGCTGTTTATCAATACTCGAACTACTCGATACTCGGGGGTACCTCGAAAAACCGTATCCCAATCGTCAATGTCTGCCAACTCGACCACGCAG
The DNA here is from genome assembly GCF_001494635.1 of Tractidigestivibacter scatoligenes. Classification (GTDB taxonomy): domain Bacteria; phylum Actinomycetota; class Coriobacteriia; order Coriobacteriales; family Atopobiaceae; genus Tractidigestivibacter; species Tractidigestivibacter scatoligenes. Next base: position 353,366 of record NZ_LOJF01000010.1, read on the forward strand.
GACAAGTGGAGACTCGTCGCACCTGCCGCCCCACACGCCTGCCCAAAGACTCCACCTTATGCGCTTTGCTGCATAGGAATTCAATGACTCATACAGATAGTGCTCAAAATATTCCATAAACTGGCATAAAAATAGACAATGATGCATAAATTGTCGAAAAACAGCAGCTCACTCTTTGTCAATCTTGTTAAGAAACCGCGTTGCGCCGCCGTTCGCAGAGCCGTTGAGCCAAACTACTTGACCAACGGAGGGGTGGTATCAAGGCCGTAATGTTCCCCTCACGTCAGAGAGAAGAGCATCTCATGAAGCAGCTCGCGTCACTCACGCGCCGCGACTTTCTCGCGTGCGCAATGGCAGCCATGGGTACGGCGGCACTCGCCGGATGTGGCTCCGCGTCGTCCTCAACGGGCACCTCTAGCACCTCTACCAGCGCATCAACAATATCAGCCTCGCAGGACACCTACACCCTGGTGAAGGACGGGCAGCTCACCATTGCCTCCGACCTCGCCAATCCGCCGCTTGACTATACCGATACCTCGACAAACGAGCCCGCGGGCTTCGAGGTCGAGCTCATGCAGGCCATTGGCGAGAAGCTCGGCCTTACGAGCGTGTACCTCTCGCCCGTGAAGTTTGACACCATCATCCCCACCATCAAGCAGGGCGGCACGGCTGACGTGGGCGTCTCCAACTTCACCATCACCGATGAGCGCAAGCAGGAGATCGACTTCACCGACCCCTACCTTGACTCCAACCAGGGCCTTGTGACCGCAAAGACTGCCACCAAGACCACGCAGGACGACCTCAACTCTGCAGATGTCAAGGTGGCCGTGCAGGCCGGCACCACCGGCGAGTCCTGGGTCGAGGAGAACCTCCCCAACGCCACGCTGGTCTCGCTCGACGACCCGGTCGTGGCGCTCACGGGCGTCCAGTCCGGCCTCTACGACGCGGCCGTGGCTGATCTCCCCGTGGTCCAGTACCTCGTGAACAACTCCTTCACAGACTGCCAGGTCTCCATCGAGATTCCCACGGGCGAGCAGTACGGCATCGTCGTCTCTAAGGATAACCCCGCGCTCACGAGCGCGATTAACGACGCGCTGGCCCAGCTCGACGAGGACGGCACGCTAAAGGACCTCAAGACCAAGTGGTTTGGCTCAGACCTGTAACGGTCCGTGTCCACCGCCTGTAACGTAGTGCGGTAACAATGGGGGACAAGCACTGCCCGTCATCAGACGGGAGGGGAAGGAAGAAGGGAACACCATGAAGAATTCCATGAGCAGGCGTCAGTTCATCCTCGCCGCAGGCGCCCTTGCGGGCAGCGCGGTGCTCGCGGGTTGCGGTGGCAGCTCCACGAGCAGCTCAAGCACGTCTACCAGCACGGACTCGTCCTCGAGCAGCGCGTCCGCAAGCGACGACTCCTACACGCTCGTGAAGGACGGCACCCTGACCGTCGTGGCCGAGCTGGGCTTTGCCCCGTTCGAGTACATGAACGACCAGACTGGCGACCCCGAGGGCTTCGACGTCGACGTCATCAACGCCGTCGCAGAGAAGATGGGCCTCCAGTGCGAGTACCTGCCTAACCAGAAGTTCGATACCCTGGTGCCTCTCATCAAGCAGGGCGGAAAGGCCGACGTCTCCATCGCCGCCATCACGATTACCGACGTGCGCGAGGAGTCCGTCGACTTCTCCGAGCCTTACCTCGACTCCAACCAGGCTATCGTTGCCATCAAGGGTTCCACCGAGACCGAGGCGACCCTGAACGACGCCTCCAAGCAGGTTGTCTGCCAGGGTGGCACCACCGGTAACGATTGGATCACCGAGAACCTCCCCAACGCCACGTGCGTGCCCGTCGACGACGTCACGGCCGCCCTCACCGGCGTCCAGACCGGCCTCTACAACGCCATGGTCGTCGACCTCCCCGTTGCCAAGTACATGCTCACCAACTCCTTCTCCGACCTGGACATCATCGAGGAGATCGCCACGGGCGAGCAGTATGGCATCGCGATCTCTAAGGACAACCCCAACCTCACGAAGGCCGTCAACAAGGCGCTCGAGGACATGAAGAGCGACGGCACGATGGACTCCATCGAGACTAAGTGGTTCGGCTCGACCATCTAGCAGGCATCATCAGGCACGGAAACGACGGCGGGGCCACACGGCCCCGCTTTCCAGTCAGGAGCAATTACCTTGTCACACATGCATGAGAACGCCATGACGAGAGGGGAGAGCCACCACACGCGGTGCGTGCCCGCGCTTGCCCTCGCGCTTTCGGTTGCGCTCGTCCTTGTTGCCACCTTGGCGCTTCTCCCCGTGAGTGCGCTTGCCATGACCACCAACAAGGCCACGGCGCGCCCCAACGAGGACGGCGGCTCCGGCGTCATTGGCGCCATGGACACGCGTCTTACCTGGGAGGGAACGGTCGGCGACGACGAGGAGGTCTCCTCGATCACGCTGAGTCTCCCCGAGGGCGCGACCTTTGACCACGCGAGCACCCGCATCACCGTGCTCGATGGCCTCAACCGCACGAGCATCGACGGTACCGCCACCTCGTCGGGCAACTCGGTGGATGTGCAGTTCTCGGAGGGCATTCCCGCGGGCTCGCTCGTGCGCCTTGAGATTACGAACATGCAGTTCCCCGCCGACGGCGGCGACTACGTGGTCTCGGGCGGCTACACCACCGCGGACGGCCAGTCGCACGTGCTTGACGATTCCGCCGCCATCACGGTGATTGCCAACACGCCGCTCCAGGCGGCCGTGAGCTGGCTCGACGCGCAGCCCTGGGTTGCGGCGTGGAACTCCAACCCGTTCCTCGGCATGTTTTTCAAGCCCCAGCTGCTCCTGACCTCGTTTGCGTCGCTCTTCCCCGGCTGGCTCGTCTGCCTGGGCATCGTTCTTGCCTGCTACCCGTTTGCCATCGTGCTTGGCCTGGCCTTCGCTATGCTCAAGACCAGCCGCCACAAGGTGCTGCGCGCCATCGCCATCTGCTACATCAACCTTTTGCGCGGCACGCCGCTCTTCCTGCAGATCTACATCATGTTCTTTGGCCTGCCCATGGTTGGCATCAATATCGACAACAACGTCTTGGGCGTCATTGTGATGGCCGTGAACTCCTCGGCGTACCTGGCCGAGATCTTCCGCGCGGGCATCCAGTCCATCCCGCAGGGCCAGTACGAGGCAGCGGCCTCCCTGGGCATGAACGGCTTCCAGACCATGACCTCCATCATCCTGCCGCAGACCGTGCGCCGCGTCATCCCCACGGTTACCAGCGACTTCATCACGTCCTACAAGGACACGTCGCTGCTCTCCTCGGTGGGTGTCATGGAGCTCATGATGTTCTCGAAGAACCTCACCACCACGACGGGCAACATCACGCCGTACATGGCTGCGGCTATCTACTACCTCATCGTGACGCTGCCGCTCATCAAGGTTGTTGGCATCATCGAGAACAACATCGCCCGTTCCGAGCGCGGTGGCGGCCCCAGGCCCAAGCGCCGTGCCGTGGCCGGCGCATCTCAGCAGGCCTCTAAGGCCGAGGAGGAGCTTACCGCCTCTGCCGAGGTCTCCCACGTCGAGGCGGCTAAGCCTGCCGCCGACGTCTTTGCGGCCCTCTCGGCGCCGTTTGTCTCGCATCCCACCGTCGACCTTGGAGGTGTCGCAGATGGCGAGTAAGCACCGTCATTCGCATGGGGACGTGCCCGTCGTCCCCGATGCCCTCTCTGCCGAGGAGGCAGCAAACCTCGCCTTTGCCTCGGACCAGACCCTCACCAAGCACCACTTCACCGAGGGCGAGCACCCCATCGTGCGCATCGAGCACCTCAACAAGTCCTTCGACGAGACGAAGGTCCTGCGCGACGTCAACCTGGACGTGTGGCCGGGCGAGGTCGTCGTGGTGCTGGGACCGTCTGGCTCGGGCAAGTCGACGATGTTGCGCTGCATCAACCTGCTGGAGACGCCCACGGCCGGCCACATCCTGATCGAGGACCAGGAGATCACGGGGCAGAGCAAGACCGACGTCAACAAGCTGCGCCGCGAGGTTGGCATGGTTTTCCAGTCGTTCAACCTCTTCCCGCACCTCACCGCCAAGCAGAATGTGATGATCGGCCAGACCAAGGTCCTCAAGCGCTCCAAGGAGGACGCCGAGGCCGAGGCCATGAAGCAGCTCACGGCCGTTGGCCTGGCGGACCGCGCGGACTTCAAGCCGCCCCAGCTCTCCGGCGGCCAGCAGCAGCGCGTGGCCATCGCTCGCGCCGTGGCCATGCACCCCAACGTGCTGCTTTTCGACGAGCCCACGAGCGCCTTGGACCCGGAGTTGGTCCGTGGTGTCCTCGACGTCATCCGTGACCTTGCCGAGAACTCCGGCATGACCATGATCGTGGTCACGCACGAGATGGACTTTGCCCGCGAGGTCGCCGATCGCGTGGTCTTCATGGAGGACGGCGTGGTGGTCGAGCAGGGCGTGCCCGAGAAGGTCTTCGACCATCCCGAGAATGCGCGCACGGCCGAGTTTTTGGGTTCCATCGGCTAGCTGGTCGTGCGCGGAGGCTGTGCGGCCGCGTTCTTGCTTGTGTTTGAGGGACAAACTAGCCTCAAGCTGTCCCAAAGATATGTGCACAGTTTGTGAGTTGGGGGCGTCGCATCGGCTGCAGCCGCGTGCGGCGCCCCCTTCTAGCTGCGTCTCGTTTGGATTTTGTTGAGGCTCGCTAGCCACGTGCGCGGCTGTGCTACTCTGTTTTCTGGACTATGAACAAGCTGCAATAGCTTTGACCAACCGGCAGGGGGCTAGAGTGCATCACAAGAACATCCTGCTCATATCTGGTACCACGCGCCTGCACGACCGCATGCGCGAGCTTTCCCACGCTATCGACGTCTCCATTGCCCTTGCAAACGAGGAGACCTTCTCGCAGGCAGTTTCTTCTGGGCACGAGTTTGACCTCGTCATTCTCGACGCGGACGGCATGTCTCAGGACACCCTCAACGCCGTGGATTCCTTTGTCGCTGAGAATGGCTTTATTCCCATGCTGCTGGTGCAGGACCCGGACAAGCTCTCCACCATGCGCATGCCCACGCAGGGCAAGAACGACTTCATCCTCTCCACGGCCGGCGTCGACGAGCTTGAGGTTCGCTGCTCGCTTCTTCTGTGGCCGGGCGAGGAGAGCGCTCCCGCGGACATCGTGACCGTGGACAACATGACCATCAACCTGGCCACCTACCAGGTCTACATTGACGAGAAGCCCGTTGACCTTACACTCATGGAGTACTCGCTCCTGTCGTTTCTGGCCACGCACCCGTCGCGCGCCTACTCGCGCGAGACGCTGCTGCACCGCGTGTGGGGCTTCGAGTACTGCGGCGGCACGCGTACCGTCGACGTGCACATTCGTCGCGTGCGCTCCAAGGTTGGCCCGCAGGTCGCGGCGCACATCGTTACCATCCGCGGCGTGGGGTACCTCTTCCGCGTGTAGGCGTGGTTGCCTGGGGATAGATTGAGTTGCCAGGGGCTGCCAAAGGGCGGCCCCTTTTTTGTGCGAGCCCGCGTCCCACGGCGAGCCCGCGACTCGCTGAGCAGTAGCTTGTCTCGTCTCGAGTTATTGCGCGATTTTTCTAGTTAGAATTGCATTTAACCAGTTGACACTCTGTTCATAAAGAAATTTCGTGCAATAAATTGCCGAGAGGACCTACTGTCTGATGGGGGAACCTCGCAATTTGCCGAGAAGACCTGCCAGCTGGCGGGACCCGACACCTCGAGATGACGCTGCGAGGAGAGCCGGATTGCTCACCCCGCCTACCCCCAGCCGTTCTTTCTGCCCCCAGCTGTTCTTTAGCGGTATTTGAGAACCGGACTCGACATTTCCGCAGGTCGCTAGAATTGCCGTTCTCAAATACCGCTAAAGAATGCAAGGGGGGATGCCACAAGAAGGCAGAGAGACAAAGTTCCTTGCCACGAGGGACTTTCAGGAACACAAAAGACTTGTTGCGCAGGCGTGGCGATGCCGCGCCCCGCGCGGCACCCTTGTCGTATCGGGGTACATTCACAGACGTAAGCAGGACGGCCCGGTGGGCCGCCACAGATGAAGGGTGGGACGTTTCCATGGCAGACTATTCCACGGGCGAGCCTGGTGAGGGCATGGCCGGCGCCGGCTCGACCCCTCAGCAGAACCAGGGTGCCGAGCCAACGCAGGCCCAGCCCACGCAGAGCTACGACTACGCAAACTATGGTGGCAAGGGTGCAGCGTACTCGCCAAGCGCCGGCTACGTCAACGCTAGCCAGCAGGCTGGGTCGCAGCCGGGGCAGACGACGCAGCAGCCCCAGCCCGTGCAGCCCGCAGCGGGCGGCAACGGCGGCTCGGGCAACGGCGGAGATAAGCCGAGCAAGGACAAGAAGGGCGGCGTGAGCAAGCCCATCGTTGCGGGTGCCATTTCCGGCGTCGTGGCGACGCTCGTCGTGGTGCTCGTGCTAAGTCTCACGGGCTTCTTTGGCAAGTCCACCACAGCCACGGGCTCCAGCTCCTCCTCGGGCAGCTCTAGCTCCAGCAACGGCACCATCAACATCACGTCGAGCGATACCGACGCGTCGACGGCCGAGGCTGTGGCAGCAAAGGCCATGCCCTCCGTTGTTTCGGTGAACGTCACCACCGACAGCGGCGAGGGCCTTGGCTCCGGCGTCATCCTCGACACCGACGGCGACATTATCACGAACTACCACGTGATTGACGGTGCCACCTCCATCAGCGTGACCATCGACGGCAAGAGCTACGAGGCCAGCGTGGTTGGCTCCGATTCCTCCTCCGACCTCGCGGTCATCAAGGCCGACCTCAACGGCGACTCCGTGACGCCCATTGAGGTGGGCGACTCCTCCCAGCTCAACGTTGGTTCCTGGGTCATGACCATCGGCAGTCCGTTTGGCCTTGACCAGTCCGTCTCCGAGGGCATCGTCTCTGCGCTGTACCGCAACGAGCTCCTGCAGTCCAGCTCGGGCGACACCATCTACACCAACCTTATCCAGGTTGACGCTGCTATCAACCCCGGCAACTCCGGTGGCGCGCTCGTGAACGACCAGGGCCAGCTCGTGGGCATCTCCACGCTCTACTCGTCCTCGACTGAGTCCTTCGCGGGCATCGGCTTTGCCATTCCCGGCAACTACGCTGTCGAGATCGCCAACAAGATCATCAGCGGCGAGGAAGTCACGCATGCCTACATTGGTCTCTCGATGCAGACCGTGAACGCACAGAACGCTCGCTCCAACGGTCTCGCTGTGAACCAGGGCGCCTACGTGGCCGAGGTAGTCTCCGGCGGTCCTGCAGACCAGGCCGGTATCCAGAAGGGCGACATCATCGTTGCCATGGACGGCGAGGAGATTACCTCCGCCGACGGCATGGTCCTAGCGGTGCGCTCGCATGACATTGGCGACACCGTCACCGTAACCGTTGTGCGCGGCACCGAGACCAAGGACCTCACGGTGACGCTTGGCTCCGACGAGGCGCTGCAGGCCCAGCGCGAGCAGGAGAACTCCTCCTCTAACAGCACCACCGGGAACGGCATTGGCCTGAATGGCGATGGCACCGGCCTGAATGGCGACGGCACCGGCAACGGCACCACGCAGGACGAGCTCGAGCAGTGGATCGAGGAGCGCATGCAGCAGCGCCAGAACTCCACCGGCTCCTATACCACTGGCAGTGGGGCGAGCTACTCGACCGACGCCGAGACAACTACTCTTTCGGCGGAGGGTTGGGCAGCGTAGGTCGGCACCAACACAATGCAACGCCACACGCGGCGAGGGCCCTGGGTTCCCGCCGCGTTTTCCTGTCTCGCTTTGTGCGGTAGTACGGAGTCCCTTGAGGCTGCCATTGCAACCGTTGTTACCGGGCCGTAGGGAGAAATCCTTGGGTCCTGCGGAAACTTCTCCGCCAGTCCATGGGCCGGTAATAAGGGATGGCCAGGTGCCCCCGTTGTTGCCGGCCCGTTGAGCAGCGAGGGCATTTTGCCAGTTGGCGAGAGAAGCTTGCCACGCGCCGGTAACAAGAAACAAACCCCTTCCGCTCGTTGTTGCCGGCCCGTTGAGCAGCGCGAGCATTTGGCCAGTTGGTGCGCGCAAAGGAGAACGTGCCGGCAACAAGCTGCGGATCCTGCCATGCTGCTTTGTCTCGCTAAATAATGTCGCGCGGGCCGTGTACCCTTTATGCAGGAACATCGCCAAAGGAGGTCCCATGGCCGAGATAAAGTGTCCCAACTGCGGGAAGGTCTTCCAGGTGGACGAGGCGGGCTACGCGCAGATTCTGCAGCAGGTGCGTGACGCCGAGTTCAAGCGCCAGCTGGACGAGCAGCGCGCCCTTATGGAGCAGCGCGAGGCAGCCGCTGTCGAGGCGGCGCGCGCCAAGGCCGAGGAGGCGCTGAGAGCCGAGGTTGCAAAGCTCTCCTCGCAGCTTGAGCAGACACAGGCGTCGGCCAGGGTCCAGCAGGCAACCGCCGAGAAGAACGCGCAGGAGCGCCTTGCGCAGGTCCAGAACGAGGCCGCGCAGAAACTTGCTGAGACGCAGCAGGAGTCTGCAAGCCAACTTGCCGAGAGGGACGCGAGCATCGCGCGCCTCACCGAGCAGCTGCGCGCGCAGGAGGAGCGTGCCAAGGGTGCGCAAGAGCTTGCGGTGACGCGCGCCACCGCCGAGCGCGACCGTCGTGTGGTCGAGCTCGAGTCGCAGGTTCAGGAGGTCGCGGCCAAGAAGGACCAAGAGATCGCCGTGCTCAACCAGCGCCTGGTGGAGCAGGAGAAGTACAAGGACCAGGAGATCCGCGACCGCGACGACGAGATAGAGCGCATCAAGAACCAGCGCTCGCGCCTCTCGGTCAAGCTCATAGGTGAGACGCTCGAGCAGCACTGCGAGTCCGAGTTCAACAAGGTGCGCATGATGGCGTTCCCGCGTGCGGAGTTCCACAAGGACAACGATGTGGTCGACGGCAGCAAGGGCGACTACGTCTTTAGGGAGTGCGACGAGTCCGGCACCGAGATCGTCTCGATCATGTTTGATATGAAGAACGAGGACGACAACTCCGTCAACCGCAAGCGCAACGAGGACCACTTTGCCAAGCTCGATCGCGACCGTCGCAACAAGCACTGCGAGTATGCGGTACTGGTCTCCACGCTCGAGCCCGAGAGCGAGCTCTACAACGCGGGCATTGTGGACGTCTCGTATCGGTACCCCAAGATGTACGTGGTGCGTCCGCAGTTCTTCCTGCCCATCATCAGCCTCCTGAGGAATGCCGGCCTCAATGCCGTCTCGGCTCGTCGCGAGCTGGCCGAGGTGCGCCAGCAGAACCTCGACGTCACCAACTTCGAGGAGAAGCTCGAGAAGTTCAAGCTGGGCTTTGGGCGCAATTACGAGCAGGCCTCCAAGCGCTTCTCGGAGGCAATCGAGCAGATAGACCGCTCCATCGCGTCGCTGCAGAAGGTGAAGGAGAGCCTTACCAAGTCCGAGAATCAGCTGAGGCTTGCCAACGACAAGGCGGAGGACCTCACCATCAGGCGCCTTACTCGTGGCAACAAGACCATGAAGGCGGCGTTCGAGGAGGCGGCACAGGTGCGTGCGGAAAAGGTCGCGGCGGGGGAGGGCGCCAATCCCGCGGGGCACGACGAGGGCGACCCCGCCAACGCCGTCGAGCCGGACTCAGTGGAGTAGGACGGTTTGGGCCGTGCGGGAGTTGGGGACGCCGGCGGTACGTGCGCTACACATTCGGGTCCGAACATGTGACCCGTGCAGGTCGATACACAATCGGCGTCCGAATGTGTAGCGGTCGTAAACGCAACCTTCTCGTTTGACAAGTACCCCAAAGGGGTATATTCTCTCGTGTTGAAAGATGCCCCAGGGGAGTATTTCTCCCCAGCACGAACAGGAAGGAGCCAGCATGGAGACAACCGAGCACGCGTGCCCTGGGACAAATTCCGAGACGTGCGCCCACATGAAGCAGACGCCCCGCTCCGAGGAGCTCAAGCACGACGTCCCCTGCCGTATCAATCGTGCCATCGGGCAGCTCAACGGCGTCAAGTCCATGGTCGAGGAAGATCGCTACTGCGGTGACGTCCTGACGCAGCTCGCGGCGGTGGAGTCCGCGGTGAAGGCCGTGAGCCGCGAGATCATGCAGGACCACCTCGAGACCTGCGTGGTCGAGCGCATCCAGGCGGGCGACACCGAGGTCGTGGACGAGGTCATGCGCCTCTTCAAGAAGTTCATGTGAGTCTCGCGTAAGGCGAGGTCAGACAGCATTTCCCTGCTCCCAGGGACGCAACAGCGAAGGGAACCAAGCACTATGAAGCAAACGTTCGACATCACGGGCATGACCTGCGCGGCCTGCTCGGCACGGGTTGGCAAGGCCGCATCCGGCGTGCCTGGGGTGACAGAGGCCAACGTCAACCTGCTCAAGAACTCGATGGAACTCGATTACGACGGCAACCCCAAGACGGCGCAGGCTGTGGTCGCGGCCATCGAGAAGGAAGGCTATGGCGCGTCTCCGCGGCAGGAGGCAAGCGGCACCGCCCCGCACAGCTCGTTCGTCGACCCCAGGGAGGGCGCTCAGAAGGCGATCGATGCCAAGCAGAAGCAGCTTGTTTGGTCCATCGTTTTTGGTGTGCCCCTCTTCTACCTGGCCATGGGTCCCATGCTTGGCTGGCCGGAGGTTCCCGGTCTTGCCGGCATGCAGGGTATGATGGCCTCCGCGGTGACGCAACTCCTTCTCGCCACCTGCGTGCTCTTTGTCAACCGCAGCTACTTTGTCATGGGGTTCAAGACGCTGGCGCACCTCTCGCCCAACATGGACTCGCTCATCGCCATTGGGTCCGCGGCGAGCTATGCCTACAGCCTGGTGGGGGTCTACCAGATGGCGCTGGCACTTGGCGCCATGGACCTTGAGGGCGCCCACTACGCCATGATGCACTCGCTGTACTTTGACTCGGCCGGCACCATCCTTGTGCTCATCACGCTGGGCAAGTACTTCGAGGCCCGCGCCAAGGGCAAGACGACCTCTGCCATCAGCGCGCTCATGGACCTCGCGCCCAAGACGGCTCGCGTGCGCCGCGACGGCCAGGAGGTCGAGGTACCCACCGACGAGGTGCGCGTGGGAGACCTTGTGGTGGTGCGCGCCGGCGAGTCCGTGCCTGTCGACGGCGTCATTCGCGAGGGCTCTGCCTCGATCGACGAGTCCGCCATCACCGGCGAGCCGGTTCCTGCCGAGAAGGGCGTGGGCGACCGCGTGACCGGCGCCACCGTGAGCCAGCGCGGTTGGTTTGCCATGGAGGCCACGGCTGTTGGCGACGACACGGCGCTTGCGAGCATCATCCGCCTCGTGGACGAGGCCACCAGCTCCAAGGCACCCATCGAGCGCCAGGCCGACAAGATCGCCGGCGTCTTTGTTCCGGTGGTCATGGCGATAGCGGCCGTTACCTTCCTAGGCTGGATTGCCATCTTTGCCCCTGGTGACTTTGCAACCGCGTTCAACCATGCCGTCTCGGTGCTGGTCATCTCGTGCCCCTGCGCGCTTGGTCTTGCTACGCCCACGGCAATCATGGTAGGCACGGAGCGCGGCGCCAAGGTGGGAATCCTCATCAAGAGCGCCGAGGCCCTTGAGGGCGCCTGCGACCTGGACACCGTGGTGCTCGACAAGACCGGCACCATCACCGAGGGCAAGCCGCGCGTGACCGACGTGCGCCTGGCCGCCGGCGTGGACGAGAACGAGCTGGCACGCGTTGCCGCCGCGCTCGAGCGCAAGAGCGAGCATCCGCTGGCGCAGGCCGTCTGCGACTACGTGGACGAGGCACATGCAGGCGCTGATAAGGACGTGGACTCCGCAGGGTTCGAGCAGGTCGCTGGTGGTGGCGTGCGCGCCACAATCGACGGCGTGCCCGCTATCGCGGGCAACGCCCGTCTCATGGCGTCCGCTGGCGTGGACGTCTCGGCGCTCGCCCCGCAGGCGGACGAGCTTGCGGCCCAGGCAAAGACGCCGCTCTACCTTGCGCTTGATGGCCATGCGCTGGGACTTCTCGGCGTGGCAGACGTGGTGAAGGAGACCTCGGCCTCGGCCGTGGCACGCCTGCGCCGCATGGGCGTGCGCACCATCATGCTTACGGGCGACCAGGCCAAGACTGCCGAGGCCGTGGCACGCCAGGTGGGCGTCGACGAGGTCGTAGCCGGTGTGCTGCCCAGCCAGAAGGAGCAGAAGGTTCGCGAGCTGCAGGGGCAGGGCCACAAGGTGGCCATGGTGGGTGACGGCATCAACGACGCCCCTGCGCTCGCCCGCGCCGACGTGGGCATCGCCATTGGCGCTGGCACCGACGTTGCCATTAGCTCGGCAGACGTGGTGCTCATGCACTCCGACCCGGCAGACGTTGCCACCGCCATCGAGCTGAGCCACGCCACCATGCGCGACATCCGCCAGAACCTGTTCTGGGCGCTGTTCTACAACGCGATCTGCATCCCCGTTGCCATGGGCGTGCTCTCGCCTCTGGGCGTCACGCTCAACCCCATGGTGGGTGCGGCTGCAATGGGCTTCTCGTCCGTGTTCGTGGTATCGAACGCGCTCAGGCTCTTTGCCTGGAAGCCCAGCCAGGCCAGCGAGGACGATGTTGCGCCTGTTGACACCAAGGTAATTCCGGCCGTCGCGGAGCACGATGCCGTAGCCACGGCCGAGGTCAAGAATGCGACTGCCGCGGAGGCAGCCGCCAACGAGAGGAGCACAGCTATGGAGAAGAAGCTTAACGTCGAGGGCATGATGTGCGACCACTGCGTTGCTCACGTGACTAAGGCGCTCGAGGGCGTTCCGGGCGTGAGCTCGGTAAAGGTCTCGCTTGCGGACAAGGACGCCGTGGTCGAAGCTGCGCCCGAGGTCACCGATGAGGCCCTTGTCGCCGCCGTTAAGGACGCCGGCTACGAGGCAACGGTGGCGTAGCGCATCGCGTCGCCCGCACGTGGTGTTTCTCGGCAGGAAGTTCATGCCGTTCAAGGGTCTCGCTGGTATTCCGCCGCGAGGCCCTTATCCTTAAAACCAGATATGTCTAATTTGGCAGGCGCTCAGGATGCGCCTGCTGTCGGACGAACGGGGGCTGGCATGGCAAGGATTGGCGCGCTCGAGGCAGGCGGAACCAAGATGGTCCTCTCCGTTGGAACGCCCGAGGGAGAGGTTCTCGAGCGTGAGGAGATTCCCACCCAGGGTCCTCAAGACTGCGTCGACCGCATGGTGGAGTGGTTTGGCTCGCACAACGTCGACGCGCTCGGCATTGGTGCCTTTGGCCCCACCGGCGTGAACCCGTCGTCCTCCAGCTACGGCAAGATCCTGGAGACGCCCAAGACCGCGTGGCGCCACTTCGATTTCTTGAGCGCCTTCAAGCCGCTGGGCATCCCCATTGGCTACGACACCGACGTCAACGTTGCCTGCCTGGGCGAGGTCACGTACGGCTCGTGCAAGGGGCTCGACACCGTGGTCTACCTCACGGTTGGCACGGGCATTGGTGCGGGCGTCATGGTGAGCGGGCAGCTCCTGCACGGCATGCTGCACCCCGAGGCAGGCCACATCCTGCTTGAGATCCAGCCGGGCGACGAGGGCAACTGCGTGTGCCCGTACCACGACCGCTGCTTTGAGGGCCTGGCGGCCGGACCCTCAATCGAGCATCGCTGGGGCAAGAAGGGCTTCGAGCTTGCTGACCGCCCCGAGGTCTGGGACCTCGAGAGCACCTACCTGGCCGAGGGCATCTCCACCTACGTGCTGTGCTACTCGCCGCAGCGCATCGTGCTCGGCGGCGGCGTGATGAAGCAGACCCAGCTCTTCCCGCTGGTGCGCAAGAAGGTCCTCGAGAACCTGAACGGCTACCTCGTGACGCCCGAGCTGGCGGACATCGACTCCTACATCGTGGAGGCCGGCTGCAAGGGCGACCAGGGCGTCCTTGGCTGCATTGAGCTGGGCCGTCGCGCGCTGGAGGCCGCCCGCGCGTAGGGGCAGCGATCTTCTCGTTAGGACTTGCCGCAAGTTCTCCTGGGCTCGCCACGCATTCGGGTGCGATTGAGTGGCGAGCCCAGCTTGATATGCGTTCGGGCATCGAATGTGTATCCGCTTGCCACACGTTCGGGTGTCGAATCTGTGGCGTCCTGCGCGGGTCACACGTTCGGGTACGAACCTGTAGCGTGCAACGAATCTATAGCGCATCGCAGGCTTAGGGCGCCCGCGCCCTGCCCCCCGCATGCGTCTGTGCCCTTCTCGGCGCTGCCTCAATTCTGCTGGCTGTTTGCGCTACCCTTGCTTGGTGATTGCCGGGCACGAAAGGGGACAGCATGGCTGAGAAGACCAACAGGAACAACGCAGACGCGGCCGGAATGCAGGGCTCGCTCTTTGGCGATGTCGACGCGCCGTCCTTCTCGGCCCAAGAACCTGCGGAGAAGCCCGCCAGCCCCGCACGCACGGCGCGCGCCCGTGCCGCCGAGCTCAACCGCATCCTCAACCACGCGGCCTACGCCTACTACGCGCTTGACACGCCCGAGATGACGGATGCCCAGTTCGACCGCTACCTCCAGGAGCTTCTCGCCCTTGAGAAGGCCAACCCTGAGCTGGTCACGCCGGACTCCTACACCCAGCGCGTGGGCGGCTATGTTTCCGAGCAGTTCGAGCCCGTCCGCCACGCCAGCCGCATGTACTCCATCGATGACGCCATGAACCTGGACGAGCTTGACGAGTGGCTCGCCCGCACCGACGAGGCCCTGGGTTCCACGCCAGAGAATCCCGTGGCCTACACCTGCGAGCTCAAGATCGATGGCCTGGGCGTGGCCCTCACATACACGGACGCCCAGCTCGTGCGTGCTGCCACCCGCGGCGACGGCACGACGGGCGAGAACGTCACGGCCAACGTGCTCACGATCCACGACGTGCCCCGCGCGCTTGCGCCCGAGGGCCTCAAGCTTGTGGCCGACGCCGGCCTTGGCCGCTCCATCGAGGTGCGTGGCGAGGTCTACATGCCCAAGCACTCGTTCGTTCGCCTGAACGAGGCGGCGGACGCCGCAGGCCGCGAGCCCTTTGCCAACCCGAGAAACGCCGCCGCCGGCAGCCTGCGCCAGAAGGACCCCAAGATCACGGCCCACCGCGACCTCGAGACCTTCATCTATGCCGTGGCGGACGAGTCGCCGCTCTCGGTGACCAGCCAGTGGGAGTTCCTGCACTGGCTCTCCAGCTGCGGCTTCCACGTGAACCCAAATGCCCGCCGCTGCACCTGCGCGGCTGAGGTGCACGACTTCTGCGCCACCGCGCTCGCGCACCGAGAGGACCTCGACTACGACATCGACGGCGTGGTGGTGAAGGTCGACTCCTTTGCCAGCCAGACGGCGCTTGGCTTCACCGCCCGCGCGCCACGCTGGTCCATCGCGTTCAAGTTCCCGCCTGAGGAGAAGCGCACGGTCCTTCGCGACATCCGCATCCAGGTGGGCCGCACAGGCGTGCTCACCCCCGTCGCCGAGTTCGACCCCGTGAGCGTTGCGGGCTCGACCATCGCGCGCGCCACGCTCCACAACATCGACGAGATCCGTCGCAAGAACGTGCGTGTGGGCGACACCATCGTGGTGCACAAGGCCGGAGACGTGATTCCCGAGGTCGTGGGCCCCGTGCTCGAGTTGCGCCCCGCGGACTCCAAGGAGTTCCAGATGCCCACGCACTGTCCCAGCTGCGGGAGCCCCGTGGTGCGCGAGGAGGGCGAGGTTGCCTACCGCTGTGTCTCCATCGACTGCCCGGCGCAGGCCGTCGAGCGTCTCATCCACTGGGGAAGCCGCAACGCCATGGACATCGACGGACTGGGCGACGAGCTGGTGGGCCGCCTGGTTGAGAACGGCACCTTGACCGACGTCGCGGACTACTACGACAAGCTTACCGTTGACGCGCTTGCCGCCACGCCCACGGGCCGCGCCTACGAGACAAGCACCAAGGACCACACCGAGGGCGAGGACATTCTCGTTGGTCGTACCATTGCCGAGAAGGTCATGGAGCAGGTGAATGAGTCCCGCAGCCGTGGCCTTGCACGCGTCCTGTTTGGCCTGGGGATCCGGCACGTGGGCGCCAACGTGGCCACGGTGCTTGCGCGTCGCTTTGGCTCGCTCCAGGCGCTCATGGCCGCAAGCGAGGAGGACATCGCCACGATTGACGGCATTGGTCCCAAGATTGCGGCATCGGTGCGCGAGTTCTTCTCGGTGCCCGAGAATGTCCGCGTGCTGGAGCGCCTGCGCGAGGCGGGCGTTGTGCTTGAGGAGGAGATCACGGAGCCGGAGCGCCCGCAGACGCTTGCCGGCCTCACCTTTGTCCTCACGGGGACGCTCGAGCACTTCACGCGCGATGAGGCGGGCGCGCAGCTCAAGGCGCTGGGTGCCAAGGTCTCGGGCTCCGTGTCAAAGCGCACGAGCTTTGTGGTGGCTGGTGCCGCCGCTGGCTCCAAGCTCACTAAGGCTCAGTCGCTGGGCGTGCCCGTGCTGGACGAGGCCGCGCTCGAGCGCATTCTAGAGACGGGGGAGGCGCCGGAGGCGTAGGCCGTTCGGCGCGGATCCTGCGGGTTGCCAAAACTCCCCCTTGAGCGTCATGTTGACGCCCAAGGGGGAGTTTCCGACGAGATTCTGTATGTGAGGGCCCCTCGGGCGTCATTTCGGCGCCGAAGCATGCATTATCGCAGCAAGTGCGTACAAAACCGCTGCTCCGGCGTCATCTTGGCGCCCGAAGGGGAGTTTCCGACAGGATTGCGTACGAATGAACAGCTCCGGCGTCATTTTGACGCCGGAGTGCATGTTCTCGCAGCTATTACGTATGAAAGTTCCTCTCGGGCGCCGTTTTCTCGCCGGAGCGCAAGTTTCTGCAGGGATTGAATGGCCAGATTTCGTGGTCTCACACCAATTATTAAGTATCCCACCTTGGCAAAGCTTTTGCACGGCTGCGTCCGTCGCGGACGATAGGGGACCGTCTGCGGCACAGGTGCACCTCGAGGGGTTTAACGCCTCCCGGATTGGCTATAAAGACAGTGACTAAAGGGAGTCGCCCAGCAAGGACGACCGAGGTAGGAGGTGCATTCCGATGGGCAGTGACGAGAGTTCAACCAAGCGCCTGCCTTTGGATGCATGAATTCGCCCCAGAGGCGGTGGCAGATCCCTCGCAACGTCAAAGTCGATACGGTGGCACCGCGAATACGCTGATTAGACAGCGACGTGAATCACAAACAGGGCAGGCGCATCTATTCCTCCGGTCGGTGAAGAACCGACAACTCCAGACAGGTTCCTAATACCACGAGAGGAACGGAGAACGGGTTCGCACCAGGCGAACCATCATTGATAGCAGGTGCTTATCACCTTTGTCGCATCCCGCGTGGGAGCGACCTCCCTAAGGGGGAGAGTCCAAAGTATCACGTAGGTGGACGGGCGTCCGGAAGGGCGTCCGCCCTTTTGTGTGGCGGCTCAGCATGTCAACGACACTACAGCAAAGTCCGGACGGCCCCCTCTCTAGCCTGCGGTATCCTTGTTGGTCGCGACGGGCCCGCATGGGGCGAGCAGCGCCGCGCCCCAAGGAATGCGAGGTCACATGCTCAGGATCGGTCACGCCATACTGCACGTCTTTGACTTCGAGAGCGGCAGCACGTTCTTCTCCGAGCGCGAGCTCGACCTCGACAATCGCCAGACCCGCTCATACGTCACGCGCCGCCTGCGTCGCATCCGCTCGAGCGCCGAGAGTAAGCACGGCACCTTTGCCCCCGAGAGCAACTTTGCCTCGGGCCTCAAGGAGTACCTTGCCGGTCAGGTTCCGTTCGTGGACTTCTCCGTCCAGATAGCCCAGTGGTTCTGGGAGGAGCTGCGCCGCGCCGAGGATCTCGAGCAGTGCGATCTCCTCGTGGCGGACTTCACGGACACCGGAGAGATGCGTGCCTCCGAGAACGCCGACGAGGACAAGGTCGCCGACGCCTACGGGTCCGAGGGGACGCGCCTCTTTGCGGTGGTGCTTCTCCCCAGGAAGCAGGCGTTCATCCACGAGGTGGACGAGAACGGCAACGAGATTGCCCGCCAGGACGCCACGCTTCCCAACCCCACGCAGAAGGTCGACACCTACGTCCTTATCGATGCCGACACCCTCGCAATCGACTTTCACGACAAGGAGCGAAGCGTTGCCGGCGAGTCACGCCAGATCATCCCCGAGCTCTTCCTGCAATGCTCGCAGGAGGCGTCGAGCCATGAGGTCATCGACGAGGTCACGAGCATCGTGGAGGACCTCTCCGAGGAGTACGGCCTCACGCCGGCGGTCGAAGTGTCGCGCGCGAAGGCGGCGCTTGCCCGCCACGCGGACACCGACGAGGCCATCCAGCCCGCAGACGTTGGTCGCGAGGTCTTCGAGGACAACCCCGAGATGGCGCAGCGCTTCGAGGAGCGCACCCGCGAGCGCGACCTGCCGGAGGAGGTGCCGGTGCGCCGCGGCGCGGCCAACCGCCTCACGCGCACGCATCACATCCGCACCGACACGGGCGTTGAGATTGCATTCCCCTCGGAGCTCGCTGAGCGCCCAGGCTACATCGAGTTCTCCCACCAGGAGGACGGCAGCATTTCGATTGTGATCAGCAACGTGGCACGCATCGAGAACCGCTAGGGGAGGGCTCCGGCAGCCTCTCCGCTTTGTCACCCCAGCGGACCGTCGCCTTGCCGCTGGCCGTCTACCCCCATGTGTTTTTCGTCCGATGACGGCCGAACGAGTAGAATGGCATGCGTGACCTAAACGTAACCTAGCCGTACTCTCAGGAGGCCTCATGCATACTAGCGGCACCAGCAGCCGACGTGCGTCCAACGCACTCGCTCCCGCGCGTACCGTCACGCGCAGGGATGCCTTCAGACTGCTCATCGGCGCCGGCGCGCTTGCCTTTGCCAGCCCCGTCGCCGCCTTTGCCACCTCGCAGTCGGACATCGACGCCGCCCAGTCGGACGCCGATGCCGCCCAGGCGCAGCTTGACCAGATTGGCCAGGAGGTCTCGGACCTCTCTGCACAGCTTTCAGACACCGTTGGCCAGATCGACGATGTCTCGGCGCAGATCGACCAGACCCAGTCCGACATCGACGCCAAGCAAGCCGACATCGAGGCAAAGCAGGAAGACATCGATACCACGCAGAAGGAGATTGAGCAGAAACAGGAGGTTTTGGGCCAGCGCATGTCGGCGGCGTTCAAGTCCGGCAACGCCAGCACCATCGACCTGCTGCTCTCCTCGGCCTCCTTCGAGGAGCTTACGTCTAACATCTACTACCTCGACAAGGTGTCCGAGCAGGACAACGCCATGATCGAGGAGGTAAAGAGCCTGAAGGCCGACCTCGAGACCCAGAAAGCGCAGCTTGAGGACGACAAGGCCACGCTCGAGACCAAGCAGGCCGACCTCACCACCCAGAAGGACCAGCTCAACCAGCTCAAGAGCAGCCAGGAGTCCCAGCTTGCCGACGTCCAGGCTAAGCAGCAGGAGGCCCAGGACCTCGTCGACCAGCTCAACTCCAATGTCCAGACGCTCATCGACCAGCGCAACGCCGAGCTTCTCGCCGCCCAGGAGGAGGCCCGCCGCGTTGCGAGCTACAGCTCCTCCGGCAGCTCCTCGGGCGGCTCTGCCGGCGGCTCCGCAAACATCAGCTCCGGCACCTCCGGATCGCAGGCCGCTGTCATCTCCGCCGCGTATAGCACGGGCTCCACAGGTGCGGGCTTCTGCGCGGCGTGGGTCTCCAACGTCTTCGCAAACGCGGGCGTCGGCACGTTCTACGGCAACGCCTGCGACATGTACTGGGCATACTGCTCAAGCTCAGACAGGTCGTCCATCCAGGCGGGCATGATCATTGCCGTTCCCACCGAGCCCTACTCCGCAGCTGCGCGCATCTACGGCCACATTGGCATCTACGTGGGCAACGGGACAGTCCGCCACTGCGCGAGCGGCGTTGTCATGACGCAGAGCCTGGACTCCTGGATTAGCGAGTTTGGCGTCACCTCAACTCCGCGCTGGGGCTGGCTGGGCGGTGTCGCTCTTGCATAGGGCGGCTGGCGAGAGGGACGAGGTCACCTCGGTCCCACAGACCCCGGCGCAGGTGACGCTTGGCGTTGTCTCCGCAGTGATGGCCATCCTCGGCGGCGTTGTGCTGCTCGCGGGTGGCCTTGTTCTCTTTGCGGCCATTACGGGGCAGGTGGACGCCTCGGACTCTGGCCTTGCCATCGCTGGCGTAACGCTTTCCGGCTGGTCCCCCATGGGCCTTGCCATAGTGACGCTTGCTGCCGGCGCGCTTCTCTGTGCGACTGCCTGGCTGGGCTTTGCCGCCTCGCGCGACTCCGGTCGCGTGGGGCCGTACCGCTTTCTCTGCTACCTGGTTGGCCTGGTACTTCTCGTTGCCATCCTTTGGAGCTGGGGCTCGGGCACCATCCTCATCTTCAACCCCATCGTGCTCTCGACCACCATCACGTACGTGGTGGTGTGCTCTTCGCTTGCCGACCGCGTGCAGCGCGAGCACGACGAGGGCGTGTGCGGCGAGTCTTTCCTGCTCAGCGGCCACCAGCGTGCGCTCAGGCTCATCTCGCAGGTCATGATTGTGACTGCGGTTCTCAATGCCGTGATCACACTCATTGTGTGGTATGCCGTCTCGCAGATGGACCCCACAGCGCAGGTCACCCTTGCTGAGGCGCAGTACACCGCCGGTCGGCTCTCGAACATCGTGCTTGGTTGGGGCCTGGCATCTGCAGCGGTCAACCTCCTGGTGGGCCTTCTCGGCCTGCGCGGTGCCAACCAGCCCGAGAAGATCAGGCCCTTTCTGTGGGTCTCGGCCATCTCGTTTGCCTATGCGGCAGTGCAGCTGGTGCTGGGCATCGTGACGTCGGGCGGCATGGGAAGCGTGCAGTCCAGCTCCCTCACCGATGCCCTCTTCTATGGCGCCTGCACGTACCTGAGCGTAAAGATTCGCCGCCAGCCGCAAGACCGCGAGGGTCAGGCAACTGGCGGCGAGGCAGAAAACCAACCGTTTGGTGCTAACTAGGCCTCTGGCTGGGAAAGCTCCAGCTCCATGAGGCGCGCGATGCTCACGATGTAAATCTTGAGCGCGCGTCGCATGCTCTCCTCAGAGACAGCCTCGTCGGGACCGTGCTCCATGCCCACCCACGAGGGCTCCTTCGCGTACGGCTCATGCGGGCCAAAGGCGCAGGCGCGGCGGAAGTGGCGCGCATAGGTTCCGCCGCCAATGGTGAACGCCTTGCCCTCGCGGCCGGTGTACTCGGCGTAGGTCGCAAGCAGCGTCTTGATCTCGGGCGAGCCGGGGTCGATGTAGAAGGGCTCCACGTCGCGGCCTTCCTCGAAGGTCGCGTTGAAGCGCGTGGCAAAGCGCCTGAGCTCCACCGTGATGCGGCTGCCCGAGGTCGAGGTGGGATAGCGTGAGTCGATGGTCTGGACAAAGCGGTCTCCCTGGGTGCGCACGGTGCCACCAATGCAGGTGAGCTCGCCAAACTTATCATCGGCCGCGGCAATGCCCATGGGCTTGCCGTCGCTCGCGTGGCAGACCTCGTGCTCCAGGTGAAGCCAGCGCTTCTCGGCGTCCGTGAGGCCGGGAACGTTGGCAAGAAGGTAGTCGGCAAGCACGCAGATGGCGTTCACGGTGCCTGCGGGTAGGGAGGCGTGGCCGCCCTTGCCGTGCGCCGTTACGCGGGCAAGGCCAACGCCTGCGGCCTCGACGTCCACGTGCTCTGCGGCAGGGAGCTTCTCCGCGTCAACGCGCACAAAGGCCGTTGCCTGGCCGGGAATCGCATTGGAGACCGTGCCGCCGTCCAGCTTCTCGATCACGCCGCCCAGCATGGGCTCGGAGGTGAAGCTGCCGCCAAAGAGTCCCTTCTCGCCACAGATGAGGGGGAAGTCGGCGTCGGGCGAGAAGCAGAATGCAGGCTCCGGGCAGCACTCGAGGTAGTGCTCGAGGTCTGCCATCTCGGTCTCCTCGTTGTTACCAATGATGCAGCGCAGGGCGTAGGGGAGAGGCTCGCCGGTCTCCTTCACCTGGAGGGCAAAGAAGTGAGCAGCCCAGAGCGAGAGGACCAGCGGGCCCTTGTCGTCGAGGACGCCGCGGCCCATGAGGTAGCCCTCGCGGCGCGTCACGTCGAGCGCGGGAACGGTCCAGCCAAGGCCCACGGGGACGATGTCGGAGTGGGCGATGGTCGCCACGTACGGCGCACCCTCCTTGCCTGCGACTTCGCCGTAGCCAATGCAGCCGTCGAGGTCCGTTACGGCAAGGCCCAGGCGGCTTGCAATGCCCTCGGCCGCCACCAGGGCCTCGTTTGCCTTGGGGCCATAGGGCTTGCCCGGCTCAGCGGCCGAGAGGTCCTCGACCGACTCGATTCTCACGAGTGTGCGAATGTCTTCGACAACGTCCTCCCAGACCTCGTCTACGTATGCGTCGACCTTGGCCTTGAGCTGGTCGTCGTTGGTCTGTGCCATGCTTCCTCCCAATGGGTTGGTAAATCGTGCCCCACCATATTAGACGCTTGCCTTGCGGCGTGGCGGCGGGGTCGCTCATGGCGCCGCGCGCGCCGAGGAAAGTGGTGGCAAAATGGCAGGTGGCGCGTCGCGTGGCAGCTGCGTGGCGCTGGCGGCACGGTGCGACAAGAGGAGGTCCCATGGCTGGTGACGAGTGGTACAAGGATGTGGTGTTCTACCAGATTTGGCCGCGCAGCTTTGCCGACGGCGACGGGGACGGCATTGGTGACCTCTATGGCGTCTACGAGAAGCTCACCTACATAAAGTCGCTTGGCGTGGGTGGCATCTGGTTTTCTCCGCTGTACGTCTCGCCCAACGCCGACTATGGCTACGACATTGCTGACTACCGGCACATCTCGCCAGACTACGGTGACGAGAAGATCTTCCGCCGTGTGCTTAAGCGTGCCCACGAGCTGGGCCTTAAGGTCATCATGGACCTGGTGATAAACCATACCTCCATCGAGCACGAGTGGTTCCAGAAGGGTATCGACCCCGCAAGTCCGTACCACGACTACTACATCTGGCGCGACCCGGTTTCGGTTGGCGGCGTCCCCAACAACTGGCAGAGCATGTTCGGCGGCTCCGCATGGACGTATTGCGAGCAGAACGGCCAGTACTACCTGCACCTCTTCTCCGAGGGGCAGCCCGACCTCAACATGGACAACCCACGCGTGCGTGACGAGGTCAAAGACGTGATGCGCTACTGGCTTGACATGGGCGTCGACGGCTTCCGCGAGGACGTGATCACCCTTATCTCCAAGGCGGAGGGGCTGCCCAACGACCACGCGCCCCTCTCGCTTCCCAAGGGCAAGCAGTACTACGACTGCGGGCCACACCTTGCCGACTACCTTGGCGAATTCCGCCACGACGTGCTGGTGCAGCACGACTGCTTTGTGGTTGGCGAGGCTCCCTTCGTGGACGTGGAGAAGGCCCGCATGCTCACCGGCGGCCCGCGCGAGAGCCGCCTGCTCGACATGGTCTTTAGCTTCGAGCACATGGAGGCCGACTGCCTCTTCACGGAGTACATCCCGCTGCCGTTTAGCCCAAGGCGCTTCATGGGCGCGCTTTCGCGCTGGCAGGAAGGGCTGCACGGCGTGGGATGGAACGCGCTTTACCTCGAGAACCACGACCATCCGCGCGTGATCAGCCGCTACGGGAGCGAGCGCTACCGGCGCGAGAGCGGCTCGATGCTCGCCTGCGCCTACCTCTTCCTCGAGGGGACGCCCTTCATCTACCAGGGGCAGGAGATTGGCATGACCAACATCTTGCTGCCGTCCATCGAGGACTACCCAGACTGCATCGCGCAGGCGAACTATCGCTCCTACGTGGAGAAGATGGGGGAGGAGAAGGCCCTCGCGCGCGTTCGCCGCGCCACGCGCGACAACGCGCGCACGCCCATGCAGTGGGACGCCACCGAGAACGCCGGCTTTAGCACGCACAAGCCGTGGTTTGCCGTGAATCCCAACTACCGCCAGGTCAACGTTGCCGTCCAGGGCAACGACGAGAACTCGCTTCTCAACTTCTACCGCCGTGCCATCAAGCTTCGTACGCAGAGCGCTGCCGTGCGCTGGGGCGAGTACCACGAGTTCCTTCGTGCGAGCGGGAGCGTGTACGCGTACTCGCGCGAGTTCGCGGGCAACGACGAGCACGAGGCCGAGACGCTGCTGGTGATCTGCTGCTTTGGCAAGGGCGGACATCGCGTGGGGATCCCGGGAAAGTTCCGGGAGCGCAAGCGCGAGGTCCTTCTCGCCAACTACCCCGTGGAGGATGCCAACGCGGACTCGTTTGTCGCCCGGCCGTACGAGGCGAGGGTGTATAAGGTGCTGTAGAGCGTCGGCGCGGCGCGCGGCGGTGCAACGCGGACCGGATGCCCGGTCTGATGCGGAGCTCTGCCCCTTCGCGAGGCCTTCACGCCTCCCGGTTACAATGCCCTCTCCTGCTATCGATCCGTAAGGGAGGTCCCGGGCAATGAAGGTCGCCATGAGAAGGACCGTGCTCGTCGCCGTTATTTGCTTCGCCGTTGCGCTTGTAGTGAGCGTTGTGTTTCTCGCTTGGTTCAATGCCGACCCCGACACGAACATCACCGCTATTCTCGCCAGCCTGCCGCTGAGTTACCTGTATGCGGTCTCGTCTGGCCTTGCCGCGTTCTCCGCGGGCGCTTTGGTGGCGCTTGCTGTGGGGGCTCTCGCGCACCTGCGCATGCCCAACCTGCCGCGCATGGTCTTTGCCGCGCTTGGGTGGGTCATGCTGGGATTTCTGCTCCTCGCGCCCATCATCGCGACGCTTGCCTCAAGCTCGGCTGCCATCGTGTTTGCGCTGGTCGTGTACGCAGCGATCAAGGTTCCCGTGGTCTTTGCGGCCTTTGGCCTGCTGCTTGGCCTGGGCTTTGCCGAGAGGCGCGACGCCCAGCAGTAGCGCTGCCGGCAGCACTATCGTTCTTTAGCGGTATCTGAGAACGTCGATTTCCACGACCTGCGGAAACGTCGCGGCCGTTTCTCAGAAACCGCTAAAGAACGGAATGGCTCGGCCCGAGAAGGTCCTTCGCCTATACTTGCAGCCTCATTTCGAAGATACTAAGTAATTCTGGGAGTCATTTATTGCGCGAAATTTCTTGATGAGAACTTACTCCGCTGCGGAAACGCACTTCTCCCTAGGAATATCGCGCAATAATGGCGAGCAAAACGACCTGACAAGGCTGGCGACTGGCATAGTTGCCGGCTTCACTGCCGGCTGAAGGGTTTGGTGGTCCGCCAGAGGCCGAGAAGAGCTGAGCGCCGCTCCGAGAGGGGCGACGCTCCGGAGCCTACGCCTCGCGGATGAAGCGGACCACCTCGTCGACGGCGTGCGAGAGCCACATGGCCTCGCCCACCACGCGCGGTCCCTCGCCAAGTGTGACCAGCCGCGCGTTGGGGAACTCCTCTGCTGCTCGCCGCGCATCGTCAAAGGCGCGGTGGCTCCCGACCTCGCCGCGGCATACCAGCACCGGCCCGCGATAGCGGCGCATGTCTCCCCAGATGCCGTCCGCACTCTCGCCGGCGTCCGCCGCGCCTGCAACGGAAAAGTCAGGCGAGAGCAGCACCAGCCCGGACACGTCGCGGGGATGCCTTGCCGCGGCCATCGTCGCCACAAAGCCGCCGCGTCCGGCACCGGCGAGAAACACACGGCAGTTGTCGATAAGGTCTAGGCGCCCTACGGCATCGGAGGCGGCTTCCAGGTCTTCGAGCGCCCGGACCGCCGTCCCTGGTGCTGCGTCTTCGATTACGCAGCTAGCAACGCCATGCGCCGCAAGCTCCTCGAGTGGTAGCTTCACCGCCACGTCGTCCCCGCCGGCCCACATGATCACCGGCAGGGGTCCGGGGTCGTCTGGCGCAAGGAGGCGCGCACGCACCTCTCGCCCGTCTCGCTCGCAGCGAACGGGCAGCTCGTGCCAGCCGGCACCATCAAGGACCTCCTCGGCCTCGCGCTCCGCGCGCTTCTCTCCGTGCCTGAAGATGTCCATGTCCGTCTCGACCGCCCTTCTCGCTATCCGTTCGTCTTGCGCCTTGCGAGTGCGCCGTTCCTACGCGTCCGACCGCGCGAAGTGGTTCGCCATATGCATGCTGCGTTCGTAGAGCACCTTGGCGAGAAGTTCGTCGGTCTTCTCGCGCGCGTAGTCGGCCACCTGCTGGTTAGCCTCCTCGAGAAGGTCCTGCGCCGCTGCCGCATCAAGTCCCTGCTTGGCGACGAGCGCATCCGTTGCCGCCAGCACGCGCTCGCCCTCGGAGCCAAGGTCCTCCTGGTAGGCCTCAATCGCGGGCACGCACTCCGCGTAGTTGGCGTCGGCCATGGCGGCGATGAGGCGGTTTGCCCAGTAGAAGCTCTCGGTCGAGACGCGCTTGGGATCGGTCTGCTCGAGGTAGGCGGGCGTCTGGCTCACGTTGGCATAGAACGGTAGCAGCGCGTTGAACGGGTTGGAGCCAAAGGCCAGCCACTGCACGCAGCGCGTTGCCTCGGGGCCGTACGGGCGAGCCTGCAGCACCGCAAGCTGACTGTTGCGGTTGATGCCGATGGGACGGTAGTGCCCGCGCGTGGCCTCCGTGCCAAAGCTGCCGTAGGGGTCAAAGACGGTTCCCTGGTAGTGGAGCGAGAGGACGTACTTCACGTCCTCGACGGTCACCTTGCGCTCGGGAACGCTTGCCCAGGGGAGGTCATCGGACTCGGGGCCAAGCGGCGCCTCGGGGGAGTCCCAGTTCTGGGCGTGCGGGTTGAGAAAGCGCTGCATCGACCAGGCGCGCGGGGTGTTGTAGAGGTGGTCCTCGTCGGAGTGGCTGCCAAAGGCGTCACGCGGGTTGAAGACCTTGTTGTCCTCACCCTCGGCGCGAAGCGTGAGGTCAAGGTGGTGGGCGGCCATCCACTCGGCAAGGTCGGGCGAGCACATGTGCTCGGTCTGCTCGCCCAGGGCGTCTGCCAGGTCAAAGGAGTCAATCCCCAGCTGGTTGGGCATCGTGACGTAGCAGTTGTCTGGCACGCGCTTGGCAATCCAGTGATGGCCGCCCACGGTCTCCAGCCACCAGATCTCGTCTACGTCCGAGAGGGCAATGCCGTTCATCTCGTAGGTGCCGTAGCGCTCGAGGAGCTCGCCCAGGATGCGCACGCCGTCGCGAGCGGAGCGCGCGTAGGGCAGCACCAGCGTGACCATGTCCTCCTCGCCAATGCCGCCGGGCTGCTCGGACTCATAGTCGTCGCTGCCGGGCGTTCCTTTGGCGGGCCGATAGACGACCATGGGGTCCGCGCCCAGGACGCGTTCGTTGGACGTGAGGGTCTCGGTGGCACTCATGGCAACACCGCGTGCCGAGAAGCCCGCCTCCTCCCAGAGGCCCTGGGAGAGGTCTGCGTTGGGGACGGCTGTGTAGCGCACGCCGTCCTCGGCCGGCAGGGGCACCGTGAGGTGCGAGATCTTCGAGGTGTAGCTGGTGCGTCCCTCGGGGTCTACGACGCAGAAACGCTTGGGGTTGAACTCGCCGTTGGCGGAGTCCTCGTTTCTGGCGACGATGGTCGACCCGTCGTAGCTGGCCTTCTTGCCAACCAGGATGGTGGTGCAGGGCATGGTGCCTCCTTGGCTTGGTGTGGTGCCGACAGCGCGCGTCGGCGCGTACTCACATGCCATAGTATGCCCACTGGCCGCGTCACCTGCGTGCAGGCTTTCGCGCATGTTACGGAAGGCGCACGACTGGGCCATCTCCGCCGTGCGCTGGGCGCAACCCACGTCATACTGTGGGAGCACAAATCGCGGCCTTCCCGGTGACATTTCTCGCCAGATGTGCCGCCCGTGAGAAAGACGAGAGGAACTGTCTACCATGACCATGAACTTCAAGCGCCGTCTGCCCATCCCCATGGAGATTCGCGAGGAGATGCCCCTCTCCGCGGACATGGCGGCGAGAAAGCCCGCCTTTGACGCTGAGGTGGCGGCCATCATTCGCGGCGAGTCCCCGCGCCGCCTGCTTGTGATTGGCCCCTGCTCGGCCGACAGCGAGGACTCGGTCCTCGACTACGTGACGCGTCTCGCCAAGCTTGCCGACGAGGTGAAGGACAAGCTTCTCGTGGTGCCGCGCGTCTACACCAACAAGCCGCGCACGCGCGGCACCGGCTACAAGGGGCTTCTCCACAACCCCGACCCTGAGGCGCCGGCAGACCTCCTCGAGGGCGTGAAGGCCATCCGCCGCATGCACTTGCGCGTTGTGGAGGAGACCGGCATGTTCACGGCGGACGAGATGCTCTACCCCGCCAACTTCCAGTACCTCATCGACCTTCTCGCCTATGTGGCTGTGGGCGCGCGCTCGGTGGAGAACCAGGAGCACCGCCTGGTGGCGAGCGGCGTCCCCATGCCTGTGGGCATGAAGAACCCCACGGGCGGGTCCACTGCCGTGCTTCTCAACTCCATCTACGCCGCGCAGGCGCCCCAGACCTTCATCTTCCGCAACTGGGAGGTCGAGACCACCGGCAACCCGCTAGCGCACGCGGTGCTTCGCGGCTATGTGGGGCCGGACGGTGCGACGTATCCCAACTACCACTACGAGTACCTCGAGCGCCTGGCCGACAGGTATGATCCCGAGAAGTTCGAGTTTC
The DNA here is from genome assembly GCF_001494635.1 of Tractidigestivibacter scatoligenes. Taxonomy (GTDB): domain Bacteria; phylum Actinomycetota; class Coriobacteriia; order Coriobacteriales; family Atopobiaceae; genus Tractidigestivibacter; species Tractidigestivibacter scatoligenes. The sequence continues at coordinate 381,966 of NZ_LOJF01000010.1, forward strand.
CCGCCGTGGTCATCGACTGCAACCACGACAACTCCGGCAAGCGGCCGCTTGAGCAGGCACGCATCGTGGACGAGGTGCTGGATTCCGTGCGGCGCTCCGAGCGCATCGCGGGGCTCTTCCGCGGCTTCATGGTGGAGTCCTACCTGGTGGACGGCAACCAGCCCGTGGGTGGCGGCGTGTACGGGCAGTCCATCACCGACGCCTGTATTGGCTGGGAGGGCACGGAACGCCTGGTGCGCGACATGGCCGAGCGCCTTTAGGCGCGTGCGGCGGCGCGCGGCATGTCGCCGAAAACCTCCATTTGATGCGTTTTGCAACATTGACGGCCTTCCGGCGACAAATTATCGCCGGAAGGCTCTTTTTTGCGAGTTTTGCAACAGTATCGGCTCTCCGGCGACAATGCGTTGCCCAGCCGCTTTCAGCAAACCCCAACCTCGCCTTAAGCTCTTGTCGAGCGTTGCGTTCCCTCCGTGTGGCTTGGGCCACTTTGGGTCCCTTAAGACCTTTGCTTCAGTGGCGTTTAAGGCTCGCGTCCTACCTTGGAATTCAAGGTAGCTGAACGAGGAGGGGGCAGACATGAGTCTTACGAGAAGGCAGTTTCTCCAGGCAGGAGCCATCACGTGCGCATCGGCAGCGGCACTCGCGACAGTTGGGGCAGCGGATCGCGCCTCCGCAAGCGAGCAGGGCCGCACGCTCGAGTCCTTGTCGGACCCTGCGCCCGTCGCCGAGGGAACGTACGGCGCGCTCGTCTCGTCCATGGCCGTCATGAGTGACACGCACGTAGATGATGACGCCCCAGACTACGACAATAACTTCGAGAACGCCCTCGACGACGTCGTGCAAAATTGGGACGCCGTTGACTCCATCGTGCTCAACGGGGATATGACCAACAACGGATACCAATACCAGTACGACATCCTCGAGCGGCGCGCGCAGGCTGCGGGGCTCTCGTTCCCCGAGTCGTTTACCTGCGTGATGGGCAACCACGAGCAGATGGGTGACGGTACCCACACGCAGGAGAGCGTCGAGAGCCTCCATGCCAATTTCTTGGAGAGAACCAACTCCAGCTCGATCTACTTCGATCGCTACGTTGGTGGCACGCACGTGATTGCGCTTGGTCCGGACGAGTACGTCTCGCCCGATGACGTCACCTCAACCGACACCTTCAGGCTGAGCAGCACCCAGCTGTCATGGCTCTCTGGCCTTCTCGATGAGGACCAGGCTGCCGGTGTGCCGTCCTTTGTCTTCGTCCACGAGCCACTCAAGTACACCGTCACTGACTCTTACACGGGCGGCTGGGGCTACGAGAACTCCCTCGAGAACGACGGCGACCTGCGCTCCGTCATCTTTTCGCACACAGGTGCCATTCTCTTTAGCGGCCACACCCATTCCTACCCCGACGTCGTGCAACGTGGCAGCGGCAACCTCTTTGCGGGCACGGGCTCTGTGGCGTACGCATACGCGCAGGGCGAGACCTACCTCACCGACGATGGTAGCTACGACTCCTTTGGCTGGCTCGTGCGTCATCACGAGCAGGCCGTCGAGTTCTGCATGCGTGACTTCCTCAACCGCGAGTGGGTCGCGGGTTCGCACTACGTCTGCCAGCTGGGGTCGCACTAGGTGCGCATCCGTGCGCCGAGAAGGGATAGCAACGTCCGGCCACGCGCCACTTCCTTCCCGCTGATAGACCTAAAAGTCCCCCATCGCCCCGTAATGGTAAAATTAGACACAAATAATGGCGCTTTGGACCTGTTGGGGGGCATCCATGCGCAAAGAACTAGAGGAGAAGGCTCTCGCTCTTACGCGTGAGCTTCTCAAGCGCTTCTGGCAGCTCGACATCGAGTTTGTGCTGTCGCTTTGCACCAAGGACGTGATGTGGGTGGCGCCCGAGCAGAACCGCTACATGCGGGGCATCGACGCAATGCGGGCAGACCTCGAGGAGAACCTCCAGGAGCTCGTGCCTTGCCATCAGTCGCATCAGGAGTACACGGTTGTCCAAAATTGCGGGCGTGCGCTCTCAATCATCGGACGCTACCTTGTGACAACCGATGACGGCGCGCCCATCTTTGCCGAGGTGCAGCAGCACACGCAGATTACCTGGGAACTTATCGATGGCGAGTTGCGCATTCGCTCGCTCTATATCTCTCATCCCAGAAACGAGCTGCCCGTTGCGCCAGGGAGTCCTTCTGCAACGTCATCGGTCGAGCCGCCAAGCGCTATATCGACGAGCGTATTGCCGAGCAAACCGACCTCAGACGCGAGATGATATACGACCGCGAGGGAACGATGCACCTGGTGGCTCCCATGGACGTCATCCTCGTCGAGGCGGTGGGCAAGCGCGCCCGCATATGCCTTGCGTATGACACCTTCGAGGCGCGTGCATCATTCTCAGAGGTCACAGCCATATTTCCAGACCTCATGCGGGTGCACCGCAGCTACGCCGTTAACCTCGCGCGCATACACGCTGTCGACCAGGCGTCCATCATTATGGAAGGAGACGAGGCCGTTCCGCTTCCCAAGGCGCGGCGCGCCGAGGTCATGCAGCGGATTCGTGCCCTTGCCGACGGCGAGCTGGACTAGCGGCCTCTGCATGGGACGCCGACGGCGCCTCCGGCGAAGGCTTGCCGCTCTCGTCTACTTCTGGCGTAAACGCGCGCGAGAACACCCGCCCAAAGACGGCGGCCAAAAACTGGTTGAAGAGCGTCCCCGTCATCACGGGGAACATGGTGGCTGCGGGGAAGTACGTCTGCGCAATGACAGCGCCGGCCGAGATGTTTCGCAGCGCCGAGCAGAACGTGAGCGTCACAGCCTGCTCGCGCTCTAAGCCCATGAGGCGCGTTGCCGCAAAACCCCAAAGGTAGCCTGAGGACGCCATGGCCGCAATGAACACCATGACGCCGGCAAGCTCTGGCGTGAGGTTGAAGATGAAGTCGTGAAGGCTCGTCGAGTTGGTCGTGATGACGAGAATCACAAAGATGCGTGCCAGCGGCGCCAGGGCGGGGGAGAGTGTCGTCTTTACGCGCCCCTGCGTCGCCTGGTTGAGTGCCGTGGCGGCAAGCGCCGGCAGCGCAATCATCACGAGCATGTCAAAGAACATGCCGGCCACGTCCACCTGCACCGTGGCACCTACCAGGAGCCTCAGCGTGGCAGGGATGGTCACAGGCGATATGAGCGTCGAGATGAGAAGCGTCCCCAGCGCAAGCGACATGTCGCCAGCGTAGATGCCTATCCACATGGTGGAGGTCACGGCAATGGGCACCGAGTACTCCAGGACAATACCAGCAACAATGTTGGAATCCGAGAAGAGAAGGCCACCCAGCAGCCAGCCCACAACCGGCATGAGCACCTGCGAGATTGCGATGGCCACGAGCATGGGGGCGGGCCGTCTGAAGGTCCGCACCAAATTGGAGAAGTTGTTGCCCAGCGAGCCCTGGAAGGTCACGAGGGCAAACATGGGTGTGACCAGCGGCTTTAGCGGGATGAAGACGTTTGGTGCGCAGACGCCAAACACCAGGCAGAGAGGTACCAGAAACACCATGTTGTGGGCGATGATGTCGCCCAGGCGCCTCCATACTGCCATGCAGCCGTCCTCCTTGCCTGCGAAACCCGCCTGCCTTCCTGCAAAAACTCTGAACAGGCTAGGCCCTGTATGTTTCCTGGTTGCGTCGGGGCGGTGCACGGCGGCAATAATGCGCAAGAACAACATGCGTATAGGGGTGTTGCGGTATGTCCGGCGGTGTGCCTGACTTCCTCGGCTGGCTCGCGATTCTCGGCTGAAGCGCGCATGTCTCTCTCGGCTGGCGCCCGTGCATCTCTCGGCTGGCGTCCGATTCTCGCCAATTATTGCGCGCTATTTCTGGCGAGAAGATCGTTTTCCCAGTTGAGCCCCAGAATGTCCGGAAAAAACGTTCAATAATCCGGCCTCGGGGACAGCCCTGACGGACCAAATCAGGGGAGGACCACTATTTCGGTTCGCGGCGGTTTCAGCAGCGAGCCTCGGCTCCGGACTAGTCCTTCTCGTCCGTGCGATGCAGCAGCTTCTCCAGACGCTCGCGATTGATCCACACGTGCGCCAGTGCGCAGAGAAGGAAGAGCACGGCACCGCAGACGTGTGCGAAAAACGCCGGCGTTCCCACGGTATCGTCAAGGCTCAGGCCCTCAGCCATGCGCGCGTGCATCAGGCTGCCGCCGCTCACCAGCACGATGGCGAGAAACATTACCATCGCCAGGCCTAGGCAGCAGTCGATTCGTGCCTCCTTGTTCATTGCCTTGCAGGTCACGTGCCTGGTGGTCTGGACAATCTTCCTGTGGCTTACCACGCCGTGCGCCACCAGCAGCACCACAAACAGCAGGGCAACCAGGGCGTGTACGTGCGGCTCCGCGTGCCCCGTCATGTAGGTCCCCACAAGCAGAACCGCCAGTGCAATGTCGATGCCGAGCTTGAGCTTCTGGGTGTCCATGGGTGCCTCTCTGCTTGCCTGCGGCCGCCGTGTGGGACCGCGTCCGTCACATGTAAGCCAAGGCTAACAATTGGCAACGCGCATTGCCCCGTATGGCGCCGTCTACGAGAAAAGAGAAAATACCTGCAAAATGCCTTGGGGACGAGGCCGCCCGACTTTGGACTGGGCTGCCTCGTCCTTGTGCGCCGGTCTACTCCGCCCCTGGCTGGCCATCGGCAAGCTGCGCGCGAAGCGCCGCCACCAGGAACTCAGTTGCTCCCGCGCCCGCGCGGGAGTCGTAGTAGTCGCGGAACCTCTCGTCCGCAAGGTACATCTCGCCAAGCGCCAGGTGTGCCTGGGCGGAGTAGCGGCCCTTGCCCCAGTAGCCGCAGATCCAGCGTCGGTGCATCTCCACCAGCTTCCGTGCCGCGTCGCCAGCGGGGTCGCCCGTTGCCATGGCACCCTTGAGCTTCCGAATGATGCCCTGCTCAAGCTCGTGCATCTCGTCCCAGTCCTGCTCGCTCATTGCGCGCACGCGCTCGTTGGCGGCGTCCACCGCGTCATCGCCGTAGCGTTCGCGTGCCTCTGCGCCATAGGTGTTCTCGTTTGTCTCGATGGCCTGCTCCTTAAGGCCGCGGAAGCGCTCCTCGTTGGTCATGGTCTGCCGCCCCTTCATTGTCGCAATGGTCTTTTCCACCGTCTCTACCAGCGCCTCGAGCTCGCGCTGGCGTGCGCGCAGGGTCTTGAGGTGCTGCTTGAGGGCCTCCTCTGCGTTGTAGCCGGGGCTCTCCAGCAACCCTCTAATCTCGGAGAGCCCCATCCCGCACGCGCGAAACAGGAGCACCTGCTGAAGCCGCTCGACGTCCTTCTCGCCATAGCGCCGGTAGCCGTTCTCGCCGCGTGTGGGCGAGAGAAGCCCCAGGTCCTCGTAGTGGCGAAGCGCCCGCTCCGTCGCGCCGGACATGCTCGCCAGCTCTCCTATCGTGTATGTCTGGTCAGCTGGCTGCGCCTCTCTCATGGTTGTCTCCTCTCGCGCGTTGAGCAGACGATAAACCCTCACGCAGTGTGAAGGTCAAGGGCGCAACGTTGCGTCCCCGCGATCTTGGTCTCGACTGCGGCTCTGCTCGCATGAGACAAAGGGACAGTCCCTTTGTCTCATGCGCCTCTCCCAGGTGGTCAATTTGCGTAGGCCAACAATTCCGAGAAAGTGCGGCCTGCGTTGCCGCAATAATGAGTTGCTTCTAAAGGAAAAGGTGTGGCAATTCCCAGCCTACGGGCACGGACTTAAGGGGCTACGGCCCTCACATCACGCAAGACAGGAGAAATTAGTACATGGCCACAAGAGCAGAGATCATGGAGAAGCTCGGCGAGGTCCAGCACATGCTGAACATTGCTCGCCACAACCGCAAGGAGCAGGAGGAGGCCACCGATGCCAACGTCGCGCGCGTGCTTGCGCTCCTGCGTCTCAAGAGCGAGATTTCCGTCGAGGAGATGTCGACCGTCCTCGGCATTAGCGCAGATGCGCTCGGAACCACGCTTGGAAACATGGCTAACGATGACCTCGTCGTTGTTACCAAGGACGAGGATGACAACGTCCAGTCCGTCACCCTCGGCGAGAAGGGCCAGGAGGAGCAGCCCAAGCCGCGCGACCTCCAGAACGTTGCGCTGGACGGCTTCACGGACGACGAGGTAGACGTGCTTGCTTCGTTCCTCGACCGCATCGAGGCCGGCGTTGCAACAGAGATCGGCGAGGACTGGAAGGAGCGCGAGCAGGAGCGCCTCGCCAAGAAGCGCGACGATCGCGATGACCGCAAGTCCTTTGACCGTGGCGATCGTGGGGACCGTGGTGGTCGCGGCGGCTTCCGTGGCAACGATCGTGGTGGGTTCCGCGGTGGGAATGACCGTGGCGGCTTCCGTGGCAACGACCGTGGTGGGTTCCGCGGTGGGAATGACCGTGGCGGCTACCGCGGCAACGACCGCGGCGGGTACCGTGGTGGGAACGACCGTGGCGGCTATCGCGGCGGCAACGACCGTGGCGGCTACCGCGGCGGGAACGACCGTGGCGGCTACCGCGGCGGGAATGACCGTGGCGGCTATCGCGGCGGCAACGACCGCGGTGGCTACGGTCGCAGCTTCCGCAACGAGGACTAGTTACTTCTCGCGGGCGCTTCGCACTATATTTGTATGGCCGAAGGGGGCAACGGGTTTCCGCTGCCCCCTTTCTCTATGTAATGGCAATGTTGCTTATGGACAAGGCGGCTGCAGCGAGTTCCGCAGATTCCGAACGGCTAAGTGACCCTAGTTGGTGAGAAGGCGTGCCATCGCAGAAGTGCCGCGGATTTCGAATGGTTAAGTTGCGCCAAACGTTCGGAAAATGCCTGACCGGCGAAAACGCGCGGAAATGGGCGAGAGGAACCTGCCGGTGTGTCGCCGGAAGACGACATTTGGTTGCAATTCTCGCCAAAAGGGACGTTCCGGCGACTGCGCACTCTTCCAAGAGGGGGCTCGGCTTTACGAGAAGGCAACTCCTAAAGATGTGCATCGGTGACCCAAAGAGCGGAGAGGATGTTACCCAGACCCGTAACCTGCGATTACAGACCACTTATGTAGGAAACATGGAGGAAACAAACGAGACTTCCCAGACGGGTGTAAGGCGCGTATATTTCTACCTCGCGCGGCGCACGCCCCACACGGACGGACGCCGCGGGGCACCCTGAGAACCGGATACCGTG
>NZ_LOJF01000011.1 GCF_001494635.1 Tractidigestivibacter scatoligenes
ATGCCGAGCATCAAAGAACAAGTCGAGATCGGTGTCTTGTTCGATCGCCTCGACTCCCTCATCACCCTTCATCAGCGTAAGCAAGATTATGACCGACACCCACAAATTGACGTAGGACGGGCTACATTTGGACCATGTAAGCGTGCTTGTCTTTGGCGAGGGGCTCGAGCCTCAGAACCGTGTCTCCAAAGGAGTTGTTCCAGGAATCGGGGTACAACCAACACCGAAAACTCGACCGAGTGCCTTCGTTATGGAACACTGCCCGGTACATCGCTGCTACGGCGATACACCCACTCATTAGAGATACTGCATAGACAGATATCGGCTGGCTGGCGTTGACGCTAAGAGCGTCCGCCATATCCCTCATAACGTGAGCCTCTTGAAGAGGCAAATCACACGACTTACTAATCTCATGGTTTGCTGGATAGCGATTGCGCACCACCGTCTACGATTCAATACGATGCGGTCATCAATATGTGTCGCGTTAACCACTGCGCCAGTTGTTTCCCCAAGGATTAAGAAGATCCTTAGCAGGTTGTCGTCAAGCCCGCTGTTTACCTACTCGCCCATACATTCGCTGCGATTCTCGTAGTATTTCTCACATTCCTCTGGTGTGCGTGGCTCCAGGAGCCCAAGGGCATCCAGCTTTATGAAGTCGTCATCGGTCCAACCGGCAAACTTAATTGTTACCGAAGCGTCTGCAGGGGCGGAGAAATACGACTTCAGCTTTTGCCTCAAATCCTCATCCATCGCATCAGCCCTTTCTTTCCTTGATTCATGACCCCGCACTTTTCACCTACCAGAGGGCAGCGTCAACTCGACAGCAGTATCTCCCATTCTGGGTTCACAACAGTGGGGTGCGACTCCGAGACGGCAAAAGACTGTCTACGTGTATAGCGGCCAGATAAATGTAGTTGCAAATAGAGGTCGTTCACGACTCAGCAGACAAGCAACGTCAGCACCCCCGCAACCGACAAGCCATGGTAGAATGCCCGCATCCGACGCTCTTGGATCCTGACGAGCACTGCCGTACCAGGAAGGAAAAACGGCAGCACATCCGCTTCCCTCTCGTCAGGAGGTTTCACCATGTCTTGGGCAATTCTCGTTGGTTCCGGCGTCCTCGAGTGCGTGTGGGCTGCCGCGCTCGACAAGTCTGCGGGTTTTCGCGCCCCGTCCCCACAATCGTCTTCTTCGTTGCCATGGCCCTGAGAGCATGCTGGGGCTCTCGCACGCCGTCAGAGACATTCCCCTGGGCGTGGCGTACTCGGTGTGGGTTGGCATTGGGGCAACCCTGGCCTTTGCCTACTCCGCCATCTTTGGCGAGGAGGGCGCCACGCCGCTGCAGGTCGCCTTTGCCAGTGGGCTGGTTGCCTGCGTGATTGGACTCAAGCTCACCTCCGCGTAGGGAGACAGCCAACACCATCTGCGGGAATAGGCGCTTGGGAGGCGAGGAGTATGCCAGACGTCCCGACGATAACCGAGATTGCATACCGCACCTGGCACATCAACGAGTGCGGCATAAACTCGATGTATCTCTTGGAAGGGACATGCCGGCTCAGGTTGCTCACGCGTACCACAGCATCCTAGCGAGTAGGGTCAGCGGAGTACACCGGATGGCAGGTGACTTCTGCGGGGAGCACCTTGAGGTGCGCGAGGGCAACGTGGCGATCCAGTACTTCCCCTGGCAGGTGCGATAGAGGGCGACGATGCGGCACAGGCTCCCAGGGTGATTCTCGACGGGCCGCGGGACTCCGTCATCTTCGTCTGGGTGATGGAGGAGTCCTCCGAAAGCAGAGCAAGCAGGGCCTTCTCCTCCCGGGCTGACACCCGCTTTATTGTCCAATTAATTGACTTTATTGTCCGACGCCAAACTACTCGCCACCTACGGTTCAATGCGAGATGGCTATCCACATGGACCGCGTTGTCCGCGGTGGCCGGCTAAATCGGCTTGCCGTTGCGGAGCGCGAAGCCATGCTATGCGGTACTGTTGTACCTTGAACTTGAGCCTCATCGCGCATCACCAGTCACGACATAGCGTGTGTAGCGCTTGTCTCCCAGCTTCCGGATAAGACCTGTCTCTGTGAGGCCATGGAGAATCGCGCGGGTACGATCCTTGCTCAACCCAAGGAGGTCGGCAACTTCGGCCACACCCGATGGCCATTGCTTCGCGAGATAAGACACAATCTGGGACTCCCTATCGGTTGTCTATCGGTTGCGATCGGTTGTCTATCGGTCGTATCGCTTGGTTTATTGTCCGATGATTGTCCTATCGGTTGCTCATCGGTTGCAGCTATCGGCTTATCGTCCGTTGCGGTAACTACCACAGCCCCATGCAGATATGCAGCAAACTGTTCGTTGGTGGGACGCCAGAGGTTCACCAAACCTGGCACCTCGACAGATGTCCGAACTACGCACGGTAAGAGCTGAGATGAGCAAAAGCCCAGCAATCCACAAACTTGAACTTCGACCGTGCGTAATTCGAGTGGGCGAGACGTGCGAGAACAACTGCGGGAGTGGAGCAAAGACCAATCAAATCCCTGTTTCCTCATAATTGTGGTTGAAGCTCCGGCGACTCCGTGTTAGAGTTCTTACTTGCGCGGGCGATGGTTCGCATTTACGGGTGGTGGCGCAGCTTGGTAGCGCACTTGACTGGGGGTCAAGGGGTCGCTGGTTCGAATCCAGTCCACCCGACCACGAAACCGCAGGTCAGAGGCTTAAGCCTCTGACCTTTTTTCTTATACGTACTATTTGACGTACTATTTACGTACTGCAAACCGTGTCCCTCGTTTCTTTTGAAGTCCATTTTTGTCTTTTCTCTCGCCGTGAGAAACTGTTCGGTGAACGGTCGCGGTACGCGTCTTCGTGCAAGATCATCGCATCAGTAATGTGCCGATTCGTCTGCCCTAGAAACCCCTCCCGCTGGCCTTCACGCGTGTAATCCGCCCGTCCTTCGGCCCCTCGGTTCCGCAAGGGTGCTCGCCTGGAGACAAATGTCCGCGACTATGCTCGCAGCATACGAACTTTCAGCCGGCCTTGGGTATCCTCGGAGTTGGGCGCATGTGTAGGAATCGTGGCGCCCTGGGGGAACTCCGGGCCATTGCGGCCGATACGGACAGTGGGGACAGGTCGGCCAACGCGGCCAGAGGTGCCGACACCAGCGGATAGCATACGAACCGTCAGGTAACCCAAGGGCGTCACGCTCCATCGGAGGATGGGAGGTGACACCAGATGAGGGAAGGCGACACGCATGCAGGAAGAGCAGACACCAGACCTCTCCCAGATGAACCGACCGCTCAGCACGCAGGAGGTCTCGCGGTACCTAGGGCTGTGCGAGCGCCAGGTCCTGCGCATGGTCCATAACGGGCAGATCCCAGCAAAGAAGTTCGGCCACAACTGGTACTACTCGCCGAGGAAGATCGCCCAGCTGGTCGGGATGCTGGACCAATGACGCCGCCTTTGGGAGCGGCGTCGTGCGTTTTGTGCGCAGGCCGCCGTTGTGGAAGCTTACGGAAGGTTGGCCGCGGGCCCGTCCTGAAGGGGCGTGCCGTCACCTCGTATCCTCGCTGCCTAGTAGGGGCAAGGGGGTTCGGATGATTCGTCGGGAAATCGGAAGCAACCTGGACATGATATCGGCGGACGAGGCGGCAAGGATCCTGCGGGTCTCCGCCAGGACGGTCAGGCGGCTCTGCATAGACCGCAAGATTCCCGCCGTCAAAGTCGGCAACCAATGGCGCATCGACAGGACGGAGCTCATGAGAACGCTCGGCAGGGACAGCAGGATGTCCTGCTGGCTCGGCATGGATGGCAAATAGGCCCGGTTCCCGTCTGCGGTCGGTCTCGCGCGGCGTCTCGAATGGAGCTGATCAGAGATGAGACAGACCACAAGCTCGCGTGGAATCAAAGGCAGCCGCAGCGCCGTACTCTACAAGGAGTACTACTCCGTCGAGGAGGTGTCCCGCCTCCTGCACATCAGCGAGAGGACGATCAGGGAGCTGGCGCATCGCGAGGATGACCCGCTCCCCTTCCGCATCCTGTTCGGGCAGCAGAGGAACTGCTTCATACACCGCGAGGACCTCATGGACTGGCTCGAGTCGAACTCTCAGCTCGTACGCGATGCCGCGAAGAAGCAGACGGGCCAAGCGTGATGCGGGGGCACTCGGCCGGCGAGTTCGCAACGGTGTATCGGTTCATGACGGAGGGGCTGGGGCTTCGTGGGTCCGACCTCCTCGTCTACGCCAGGGTCTTCAGCTTCTGCCAGGAGGATACCGGCGCCTACTTCGAGTCGGCCGAGAGCTGCGCGGAGTTCCTGAACATGTCAGAGAGGCAGGTCAGAAGGTCCCTGGGAAGCCTCCTCTCGAGGGACCTCATAGCCGAGGCGGACTGCCCCGCGCAGTGCGCGAGGGGCAGGGCGTTCGTCCTGCGCAGGGAGGCAGTCAGGGACGCGATTCAGCTCGTGGAGCGCGGGGCCGACGCGGACAAATTGTCCGCGAGGGCGCCCGGGGGCGGACAATTTGTCCGTGACTCCGGACATCCTGGCCATGATGGCGGACAGAATGTCCGCCCCTATATAGATAGAAAAGACGATTAGAACGAATCTCATAGGAGAGTTCCTAGAGGGGGTGGGCATCGTGGGCTCGATGGGCGATTTCCACGCGGACACGGGACGTGACGGAAGGGAGACGCGCCCGCAGGTACTCATAACGCCCGAGGAGGCGATTGCACGGGGCTTCGCACGGGAGGCACCGCCTCCCGTGAGGTGCGCGCACTGCGGGAGGCAGCTCCGACCGCTCGGAATCCCCGTCTTCGGCAGCATTGCCTGGGTGTCGCACGAGCCCTGCGAATGCGACGGGTCCGTGCGCGAGAGGATGGAGGAGGAGCAGAGGATCCTGGAAGAGAGGGCGATGGAGAGGGAGCGAAGGCTCGATAGGTCGGGCATCCCGCTCAGGTTTCGCCGTGCGGCGCCGACCGAGGCCCAGTGCATCGCCTATGCGGACGCGATCTCCGGGTCCACCTCTGACGGGCTCTTCATCCACGGTCCGGTCGGCACGGGGAAGACCCACAACGCCGCGGCGGTCGCGATCGCCGCCTCGGACCGTGGTCTGAGGACCGTCTTCACCTCCGCTATCGCGATCTTCTCGAACATCAGGGAGACCTTCGACGGAGGAGGCTCGAGCAAAAGGGCGCTCGAGAGGTACGCCTCGTGCGAGATGCTCGTCCTCGACGACCTGGGCAAGGAGTCGAGCTCGAGGTGGTCGCTCATGACGCTGTTCACCATCGTCAACGCGAGATACGAGGGAATGAGGCCGACCGTCATCACGTCGCAGTACACGCTGGGACAGCTGAGGGCAAGGCTCGCGTCGACCGGCGAGGCGGAGACTGCGGCTGCGATAGTCTCTCGAATCGCCGCGATGTGCGCCGACGTGACGCTCTCGGGGCCGGACCTGAGGGGGGACGCCTGGAAACCTCTTGGGATGCAGACTATGCAAAGGACATGTGATGTTGCGAAACGATCAAAGCTCGACAATTTCAGGTAGCGGCTTGTCGATGTTCCTGTCCGTTGTTCAGTGAACCACAGAGAAGAGCTTGTGCAACAGGCGGATTGACATCTGCCAGCAGAAATTGGCCCTGTGTCACCGTTTGTGACACAGGGCCCATTCAAAGCCCAACGTTTATGAAAGCAGCCTCAGATTCATCTGAAGTTGCTGCTCCATTCCTCACTGTCTCATGTCGGTGATCTGCTTTACCGTAGGAAAGTCTCAAACTTTTTCGCAGATGTGCGCATCTCGCTGACCGTGTTGCTGTTGGAGCACATCAGCTCGATGTGCAGACCCGAATTCGACGTCACGAGCACGCTTCCGTATTCACAGATAGGCACCTGCTTGTTGTTCTTGAAGCGTTTGTCGGGTGTCCCGTTCTTGTTCACCTTGAGCCACGTCTGCCCTATGACCTTCGCATCCTTGGGGACAGAGTCCGTCTCCACGAAGTGTGACATGCCAAAGTCCATGTCGAGGTCCGCATAGCTGATGGCGCCCACGTCTGTCCTCGCGACGACGAGGACCTTGTCGGGCAGGAAGTAGACGCGCTGCTTGCGCAGCTTCAGGCCGAACGGCTGAACGTTGGACTCCACGAAGAACGGCAGCTTGTTGGTTGCCCTGGCCGGAATCCTCTTGACGCCGCGCGCCGCCCCGCCGCTCGTCTTCCTGTCCAGGCTGGTCTCGGAGACCGTCTGCCAGAACCTGTTATTCTTGTTTAGGCTCATCCAGATCGCGGAGAGGTCTACATAGGCGGCCCGTGACTCGTCGTCGAACGAGTACTCCATCGGTACCCTCATCTTCGAGCGGACGACAATCTTGAGAACGGCGCCAGCGAACGCCGTGAGGATGAAGGGCGGGAGGGCTGCGAGGATTATCGTCGCGATCAGCCAAGAGCTGAGGTAATCGAGCCTCTGCGCCTTCCTCATCTGGGCCAGCAGCTCCTCGTACTCCGCCGGCTGGTAGTCGCCAGCATTCACGCTCTCCGTGCTTACGGCGTTCGAAACCTCCGCCTGCTGCGAATGGCTTGCTCCACGGGCGTGGCTCTCTGAGCTCGGGCGCTTACTCTTGCCGCTCTCGCTGACGTACGAGAGCCCAGTGCCCGGTATCGAGTACGTCCGTCGCGAGGAGCCCTTCGCTGTCTTCGTGTAGCGGTAGCCCTTCGTGCCCCAGCTGTACCCGATGCCGCTCTTGCTGACGTTGACGCGGAATCCTCCGCCCAAGTTGACGCTCTTCCGAAAACGCACACCCAAGGTACATTCCTCCTCAATCACCGCATGTCTGCGGGGTCAGCCTTAAGCCCAACCAAGACCTTATCATGCCGTTGCGAACTTGATAACCTTGGTGTAGTTAGGCATATTGGCCCATGTCGCTGAGACCTTGCTCTGGGCCGGATCGATGGCATGCGCATCATGTATGAGAACTGGGCCTATCGTGATGGCCCGAAGTATCGGAAGTAGTTCAGCTCTAAGTCTACTTTCGACACAGAGCTCTGGCTGTCTTCTGCAAAGCTCTCCCTACCACATTGGTACTACCAGTCCTCGGCATCTGGAAAGGTAAGGGGACGCCAGAACACGGCACCGCAGCGAACCCAGAAGCATCCCAGGCAGCTTCGCTCGTCGTCCATCTCCTTGTCGGTGAGTCCCGAGTCATCCGCAAAGATCCAGACCCCTTGGATTGATTTCCTGAGCGTTGCCTCGTATATCGGGTCGGGGTCTCTGTTGGAGGAGAAGGAGAGCTGGTACACCTCCTGGAACATCATCTCGAACTCTGGGTACACCCCGTCGCGCGATTCCGAATCGTACCTGAAGCCGACTACGAGCGAGTCCGTCTCGGTCTTGAAGCGGCCTAGACTCAAATCCGTACCGCCAGCCCTGCCCAACGGGTCGTATGAAAACCCCGAGACGTACCAGTCGTGCATTCCGTCGAGACGCTCCATCATGGCGTCTGCGGCCATCTGAGAATCGATTCCTATCCACTCCATGAGACGCTCCCAGTAATCGAGCACTCGGAACCCTTGGGCGAGGTCCGCGGCGCGTATATAAAGCGGCGGTTCCGGTAGCGCCAAACCTGCCTGCCATAAGATGCTAGCAATTCAGAGGCCCGGCAGCAGGTACTTAGCCGGCCACCGCGGACAACGCGGCCCATACGGACAGCCGCCTCGCATTGAATCGTAGGCGGCGGGCCGCAACCGGCACCCAGCATACGACGAGAGAGACAGGCCGCGCGAGCCGGCCCGTCCACGAGCCGCCCGCCATGGAGGGGACATGGCAGACGACTTCGGCGACGACGCCGGCCGGCAGATATTCGACTGGGCGCTCCGACTCGGCATGGAGGGGTACCGCCGCGGCGGCGGGGCTGCGGGGCAGCGCGCCGTCGAGGACGCGATAGGGCGCCTCGAGGCCGCTCTGGAGAACGCCAGGGACGCCATAGGCGCGAAGCCCGGGCCATCGGGCGGAGCCCCGCAGGCGGCACGGACCGACGCGAGGTTCGCCCGTCTCGACATGTCCGAGTTCGCCGCGCTCGAGGACGGCCAGAGGATAGTCTCGGCGGTGGACGCCAAGCTCGCCGCCAACGACATATGGCACGGGATGACGGAGGACGGCGGCACGCCCTGGCTCGTCTTCAAGACGGCGGACGCCCCGGCGGTGGCGTCCGCCTTCGACCAGCTCGTCTCCGACACAAAGGAAGCGGCGAGCAGGGCGGCGGAGCGGATGCGCCAGGAGCAGGTGCGGGACGACAGGTCCCGCGCCGCGGACCGCGACAGGGAGCCCCTCAAGGACAGGGCGGAGCGCGCGAGAAGGGCATCCGATGTCCAGTCGCACGACGCGGAGCGCGGCCGCGCGCCGGAGCAGAACCGCGCTGAGACGAGGTCGAAGTGAGGGCGCGCGGCGCTGGCGCCGTGGTTGCGGCAGGGCTCTCGGCGGCCGCGTTCGCGATCGGCGACGTCGCCACGGCGGCAGCCCCCGCGGGCGCGCCCACCGACCCAGGGCTGGCGGCGCGGGAGGCGCTTGCGAGCGTGCTCGCCGGGAACGCGGCGCCGAGCGCGGAGCCGCTGCCGCTCGCCGTAGGGCTCGCCTGCGCCGCGGGCGTGTGGCTCTGCTGGGCGAGGAGGCTCTCGCTCGCTGGGGAGCACAGGAGCGGCGAGGAGCATGGCAGCGCGAGGTGGGCGAGCCCCAGGGAGGCAAGGGCCTTCGCGGACCGCAGGGACCCCGCGAACAACATCATCCTGACGCGTCGCGTGTCCCTCGCAATGTCGAGGGCAGACCACGACCCCAGGTTCGAGCGCAACCGGAACGTCCTGGTGATCGGCGGGTCCGGGTCCGGCAAGACCCGCTCCTACGTGATCCCCAACGTCCTCCAGATGAACGCGAGCCTCCTGGTGACGGACCCCAAGGGGACGCTCGAGGCAGAGCTGGGCCCGGCGCTGCGCGCCGCCGGCTACGAGGTCGCGAGGATCGACACCGTGGACTTCGGCCGCTCCGCCCGCTACAACCCGCTCGCCTACGTGCGGACGCAGCAGGACGTGCTCGAGGTCGTCGACTGCATCATCGCAAACACCACGAGGGAGGGCGCGTCCTCGGCGGACCCGTTCTGGGAGAACGCCGAGAGGCTCCTGTACAGCGCTCTCGTCGCCTACCTCGTATGGCACTGCCCGGAGGCGGACAGGAACCTTCCGGGGCTCATGACGCTCCTCTCGCTTGCGTCGGCGAGCGAGGGGGACGAGGGCTACAAGAGCCCGCTCGACGTGCTCTTCGACGAGCTCGAGACCGGAAAGCGGTGCGTCGCCGGGGAGGAGGGTCCCCGCCAGGAGGGCGCGCGCTCGTTTACGGGCGGCACCCGCGTGGCGTGGGTCAGGGTCGCGGAACCGCTCGCGCCGGAGGACGACTTCGCGCTCGGCCGCTACCGGGCCTTCAGGGTCGCCGCCGGCAGGACGCTCAAGTCGATAATCATCAGCTGCAACGCGCGCCTCGCCCCGCTCGGCGGCGAGGAGATCCGGCGCGTCCTCTCGGGCGACGACCTCGGGATCGACCTCATGGGCGAGCCTGGCCGCAGGGTCGCCATCTTCGCCACGACGTCGGACACGAACGGGACGTTCTCGTTCCTCCTGGCGCTCCTCGTCTGGCAGGCGACGAACCTGCTCTGCGAGCGGGCGCTCAGGGTGCACGGCGGGTCGCTCCCGACCCCGGTCCACCTCGTGCTCGACGAGTTCGCGAACATCGGGAGGCTCCCGGACTTCGAGCGCACCATCGCCGTCGTCCGCTCTAGGAACATCGGCGTCTCGGTCATCCTCCAGTCGCTCTCGCAGCTGAAGGCCCGCTACGGGGAGTCTGCGCAGACGATCGTGGACTGCTGCGACACGACCCTCTTCCTGGGCGGCAACTCCAACGAGACGAACAGGGGGATCTCCGAGAAGGTCGGCAAGCAGACCGTCTCGGTCATCGGCGCGAGCGAGAGCAGGGGCTCCTCGAGCAGCTCCACGCAGAGCAGGCAGGCCGCGGAGCGAGACCTCATACAGCCCTCCGAGCTCGCGCGGCTCGACAGGCGCAAGGCCATCGTGCTCATCGCCGGCGCGGACCCGGTGATGGACAGGAAGTACGACCCCAGGAGGCACCCTGCGTGGCGCGGGGGGTGGTCGCGATGAAATGACCGGGCGGCCCGGCGAGTCGGCGGCGGCGCCGGGCCGAGACAACGCCGCCACCATGGACCCCTACGCTTCGGAGGGCAAGTTGCTCAACCAAATCATCAAGCTCGTCTCGGGCTGCGTCTCGTTCCTCGGCGGGTTCCTCGTCGTGTGGGGCGCCGTGAGCCTGGGCCTCGCGATACGCGAGCAGCAGGGCGGCGCGCAGATCGCGAGCGCCATATCGACCATCGCGGGCGGGGCGATCATCATCGCCGCCTCGGTCTACTTCGGGATGCTCGACACGTCCTGGCTCCCGGCCTAGGGGGCTGCCATGGCGTCGCTCTCGGTCGCGGTCCACAAGGACATAGGCGAGTACCAGGAGAAGGTCGTAGGCAAGCTCAGCCTGAGGACGCTGCTGTGCGTCGCGGGCGGCCTCGCCGCCTCGGTGGCGACGGCCTCCGCGCTCTATGCGGCGCTCGGCGTGGAGCCCGCCGACGCGAGCCTGCCGGTCATGTGCGCGTCCCTGCCGTTCTGGCTGCTGGGCTTCTGGCGGCCGCACGGGATGAGGGCGGAGGAGTTTGCCCCCATGCTCTGGGAGCACGCAACCTGGGACGGGGTGCTCGCGTACGGGACGTCGTGCCTGCTCGCGGCGCCGCCGGAGCCGATGGCGCAGAGGACGACCAGGAGGCACAGGAGGAACTCTAGGAGGAAGGGGGCGGAGCTCCGTGAGCCGAGCAGGGAAGCAGGGCGGTAGCGGCCCCAAGGCGGGCCCCTGGGAGAGGCTCTCACTGATGATATCCGGCGGGGGCTCAGCCGAGCGCGACCTCAGGGAGCACGACCGCGAGGCGAGCGAGAGGGCAGCCGCTCGCAGGAGGTCGCTGCGCGCGGCGCGTGACGTGTACGGCGCGGTCGGCTTCGACTCGCTGTGGGCGGACGGCATCTGCGAGGTGGACCCCGGCCTCTTCTCGCAGACCCTCGAGTTCTCCGACATCAGCTACCAGAGCGCCCGCAGGGAGGCGAAGGAGTCCGTCTTCTCGGCGTGGTGCCAGCTCTTCGACTCCATCGGCGAGGACGTGGCGCTCCAGCTCTCGGTCGTGAACACGCCCATCCCCGCCGAGGAGATTGGGCACCGCTCGTTCTTCGCGGAGAGCGGCAGGACCGCCGCGCTCGCCGAGGAGTACAACCGCATCCTCAACGACAAGATGCGCGAGGGGGTCTCCAACCTCGTGCGCTCCCGCTACATCACGTTCTCCGTGGGGGCGAGGGACGTGGAGTCGGCCGTGCCCAGGCTCGCGCGCATCCGCGGTGATGTGACGCAGTCGCTCCAGAGGATACGCTGCGACGCCATGCCGCTCGACGGCCCGGCTCGCCTGCGCGCGATAGCGGAGCTGCTGCGCCCTGGCAACCCTCCCGCCGCTGGGTGGGAGGCCCTCGGGGCGACCTCAGGGCTGCGCGCGAAGGACCTCGCGTGCCCCAACTGCATCGAGGCGAAGCCCGAGGGCTCCGCGACGTGCCTCAGGATCGACGGCAAGTGGTGCCAGACGCTCGCGTTCCGCTCGTTCGGCTCTGAGCTCTCGGACCGGTGCGTGGCCGAGATCGTGGACCTGCCCATCCCGCTCGCGGTGAGCCTGCACGTGAGGGGCATGGACAAGTCGCGCGCGATTGCCTTCGTGAAGAAGCGGCTGGCGTGGATGGACAAGGAGATCATCGACGAGCAGATGACCGCCGTGAAGCGCGGCTACGACTTCGACATCCTGCCCTCGGAGCTCAAGTACTCGAAGGCCGAGGCAGAGGACCTCCTCGACCACCTCCAGAATAAGAACCAGCGGCTCTTCCGATACACGGGGCTCGTGTACACCTACGCGGACACCCGCGACGCGCTGCGCAACCAGGTCGAGCAGATAATGCGCACGGCGCGGTCGAACTCGATCGACGTCGGGACGCTCGACTACCGGCAGAGGGAGGGGCTCAACTCGGTGCTCCCTCTCGGCGCCAACCGCGTGGAGGTCGGCAGGATGATGACCACCGCGGAGGTGGCGATCCAGATGCCCTTCGCCACGCAGGAGCTCAACCAGGAGGGCGGCGGCTACTACGGACAGAACAAGGAGAGCTCGAACCTGGTGATCTGCAACAGGCGCAGCCTCGCGAGCCCCATGGGGTTCGTCGCCGGCAAGCCCGGCAGCGGCAAGTCCTTCTCGACGAAGCGCGAGATCCTCAACACGATCCTCGCGTATCCCACCGACCAGGTGATCATCTTCGACCCCGCCGGGGAGTACTCCGCTGTGACGGAGCCGTGCGGCGGGACCACCATAAGGCTCGGGCCGGACTCCGACTCGCACCTCAACCCCTTCGACCTCACCGACGTGGCGGACCTCAGCCCGAGCGCCCAGCGGGCGTTCAAGATCGACGCCTTCCTCGCGCTCTCGGCCGCGACCATGTCCGAGGGGAGCCAGGGGCTCCCCGAGGCGGACAAGTCCATCATCGCTCGCTGCGTCGAGGCGTGCTACGAGGGCCGCTCCGGGGACGGCGGGACCCCCACGCTCGGAGACCTCTACGAGAAGCTGCTCGCGCAGGAGGAGCGCGAGGCGCGGGACATCGCTCTTCGCTACGAGCGCTACGCCGTGGGAGCGCAGTCGTTCTTCAGCCACGAGTCTGACGTCGACCTCTCGAACCGGATCGTCGACATCGACCTCAGGGACCTCACCTCTAACCTCAGGACCTTCGGCATGCTCACGGCGCTCGAGTCCGTGCGGAACCGCATGTACTCGAACTACGAGCGGGGCGTCACCACGTGGCTCTACATCGACGAGGTCCAGTCGCTCTTCGAGCACCCTGCCATCGTCTCGTACTTCTCGCGGTTCTGGGCCGAGGGGCGCAAGTTCGGCCTCGTCGCCACGGGCATCACGCAGAACTCGGTCTACATGCTGGAGCACGAGGAGGCCAGGAACATGGTCCTCAACTCGGACTTCATCCTCCTCCACAAGCAGTCGCCTGTGGACCGCAGGGCGTGGGTCGACCTCCTTGGGCTCTCCGAGCAGGAGTCGCGCTACATCGACGAGTCGATCAAGCCGGGCGAGGGGCTCCTCGTCGCCGGCGGCGCGCGCGTCCCCATCAAGGACGACTTCCCCAGGGGCGCGCTCTACGACCTCTTCAACACGAAGCCGAGCGAGCAGGCGCCGAAGCGGCGCCGCAGGAAGGCGACGACTCGGAAGGCGGAGAGGTGAGCGCCCGACAGGGAAAGGCGGGCGGCGGCGCCGTAGCGCGCGAGGTGGCGGACGCCTCCTCGGTCGCGTTCGAGGGGCGCACGGACGCCGTGAGCGCCGGCATCGCGCACGACGAGGGCGACGCCGCCCTGTCGGAGCTCAAGGGCCGCCGGGCGGCAGCGATGGGACGGGCAGCCAGGCTGCGCCGCGCGTCCGGCACGGCGTCGCGCGACGCGTTCGGCGAGTCCGACGAGGAGCTTGGGACGGACGCGCTCTCGCGTCCTGCCTCCATGGCATCACGACCGATGCTCGCGAGGGCCCGGCGCACGTCGCTCGCGACGGGCAGGTGGGGCGTTCGGGCAGCCGAGGGCGGCGAGGGGTGCCAGGGACGGCCTCCGGCGCCCTCGGGCCCGGTGGAGGGTGCCGACCCGCAGATGGCAGCGACGACGGTGCAGTGCGCCCGCGAAACCAAAGAGGGCGAGGCAGCGCCTCGGACGGTCGCCTCGGCGTCAGAGGCACCCCGACGCCACGGCGCGCGGTCCAGGCTCTCCGCGCTCGACGGGAGGGCCGCGTCCCGACCCGGATCTCCAAGGGCGCGCCGTGCGGCGCGACGCGGAGGACGTGCGAGAGGCGATGCGCCCACGCGCATGGCCGCACAGGGCACGGCAGCAGGCACGACACCGGCCCCCGCCGACAGGGCGGCTGCGTACGCGGCGGGCGCGCCCGCCGCCGTCCCCGTAGCCGGCATCCTCGCCGGAGCGGTCGTCGCGGTGCTTGTGGCGGCGACGCTCTCGCAGGCGATAGGTTCGCTCTTCGGGTTCTGGGACAACGAGGCCTCGAGGCGGGCCTCGGTGGAAGGGCTCCCTCCCTACGTCACCTACTCGATGGTCCTCACGGCCCTCGAGTGTCAGGAGGAGTACGGGCACCCGGCGGGCTGCACGCTCGCCCAGATCATCGTCGAGTCGGGCGCAGGCGACCACCTCTCGGGGCTCGCGACGAGGGACAACAACCTATTCGGCATCAAGTGGGCTTCGAGCTTCGCCTCCTGCCCCGAGGTCGCGGGCAAGGAGTCATGGCAGACGCGGGAGGAGTACGGCGGTACCCCGGTAACCGTCGTGGACGCCTTCACGAGGTTCAGGTCCTGCGAGGACTGCATACGCTTCCGCTCTCGCGTGCTGCTGCAGTCGGAGAGGTACGCGGGCAACGAGAAGATCCGCCGGGCGATCGAGGGACGCGACTCGGACCTCATGGCGGAGGGCCTCAAGGACGCCGGCTACGCGACGTCCTCCTCCTACGTGGACTCGCTCAAGGCGGCCATGGACGCCTACGGCCTCCGGCGGTTCGACTCGATGAGCGCCGACGAGCTCAGGGAGGCCGGGCCCGCGGGCGCGGCCTCGGGCAAGGGGGCGACCATCGTCGCCGCGGCGCAGTCGCAGCTCGGCACGCCCTACGTCTGGGGAGGGTCGACGCCCTACAAGGCGCTCGACTGCTCCGGGCTCACGCAGTGGTGCTACGCGCAGGCGGGGATCCGGATACCACACCAGAGCGAGGCGCAGATGAGGGCGGGGACGAGGGTCCCGCTCTCGCAGGCGGAGCCGGGCGACATCCTCTGGAAGCCGGGCCACGTCGCCATCTACGTCGGGGGCGACTCCTACATACACGCGCCGCAGCCTGGGGACCACGTGCGCGTGGGAACCGGCATCGGACGCTTCACGTGCGCGGTCAGGTTCTAGCAGAGAGGGAAAGAAGGATGGAGAAGAGGCACAGGGCAGTAGCAGCGGTGGCGGCGGGCGCCGTCGCGGTCGCGCTGGGGGCCGGGGCCGCGCGGTCCTGCGCGGGAACCAGCGAGCCGACGGCCGGCTCGGACCCGCGGGATGCCGGGGGGTCCACGGCATGGGTCGAGGTGGTCCCCGGGACGGGATCCTCCGGGGACGCCGAGGAGGGAGGAGCGGGCGCTGCCGCCGAGGAGGCGACGTCCTGCGCCGCCGAGCTCGAGTCGCGCGAGTGGATGGGCGCCGAGGACGCGTCGCTCAGGATGACCGCGTCGGGCGGCAGGCTCGTCGAGACGGACGGCACCGACACGTACACGTCCTCCTACGTTGTCACATCCGACGGCGATGGCAGCTGCGGGCTCGCGGTCACCCGCGCCGACGGGACCGTTGTGCAGGCCACCGTCACCATCGAGGGCGAGGGGGACGACGAGAGGCTCACCTGCGAGCAGCTCCAGACCGCCTTCGACTGGGTGCCTGCCCCCAGGGACGGCGAGGTGAGGGTGACGGACGTGGACGACGCCTACCTCTCGCTCGTGGGCGGCAGCGAGGACGCGCTCGACCTCGCCGTCTCCCTCTGGGCGTCCGAGCACGTCCCCGGCGCCTCGGAGGCCGCGTTCGACGGAGAGGTGTACCTCGACACGAGGACGGGCTCGGTCACGGCCACCTTCACCTGCGACGACCCGGGGAGGACGATCCTCTCGGTCACGTGGGCCGACGGCGCCTTCTCGGTGACGGGCTAGCCATGGACGGGACCACGACAAGGCGCGCGTTCCGCCTCGCCATGGCGACGGCGCTCGCCGTCGGCATCGCCCTCCTCGTGCCGCGTCCCGCGTGGGCGTCCATCGGCGACGACATCAACTCGTGGATGTGCGGGGTCCTCCGGGACACCTGCAACTGGATCTTCGACGCCCAGGCCAAGGTGCTGGCCTCTATAGGCGTCGACGGCGTCCTCTCGAAGCCCTTCGACAGGATGCTGGGGACGGCGGGCGAGGTGACCCTCTTCGACATCGCCCGCGGCGTGTGGAAGACGGCGGTCCTGCCCATCGGCTGCGGGGTCCTGAGCATGGTCTTCACGGTCCAGCTCATCCACCTCTCCCAGCGCATGGACGGCAACGCCTCGATGCCGGCCGTGCGGGAGGTCGTCTTCCTGCTCGTGTTCTTCGCCGTCTGCCTCTTCCTGGTGCAGAACTCCTTCGAGCTCATGCGCGCGGTCTACGAGGTGGCGCGGCTAGCGATAACGAGGACGACCTCGGCATTCGGGTCCGGCGGCGCGATGGACCTCGCAAAGGTCTCGATCGTCACCACCGAGGACAGCGTCCCCGCCCTGGTCGCGATGATCGTCGTCGCGCTCGTGAGCTGGGTCGTGGTCATCGTCGCCTACGTGGTGGCGCTCGTCGTCTCGTGGGCCCGCGCCATCCAGCTCTACCTCATGGCTGCCCTCAGCCCGATCCCTCTTTCTCTGCTGGGGCTCGAGGACACGCGCCAGGCGGGCGTCGCGTACCTCAGGAGCTTCGCCTCCGTGTGCCTCGCCGGCCTCATCATCACCGTCACCCTCATCGCCTTCCCGGTCGTGCTGGGAGGGCTCAACGCGGCGAGCGCCGGCGCGGGCGCCGCCGTCGACACCGTGGTCGGGGGCCTCAGCTACGCGCTCCAGTACCTCGCGATGTGCGTGCTGCTGATCCTCTCGCTCACGAAGAGCGGCTCCTGGGCCAGGGACGTCCTGGGCGGGTAGCCGAGCAGAGCCAATCGGCCGGGGCAGGCCCCGGAGGCAGGAGAACAGGAGGAAGGACATGGAAGGTCCGGAAGGCAAGCGAAGGGGGCGCGTCTGGCTCTCGTTCCACGAGAGGTTCGTGCGGAGGGCGGAGTACGCAGACCGCGAGACGGGCGAGGAGAGGGTCCTCAACACCGTGACCCTCCCCAGCGGGACCGTGGTCGACGGCACCGACTACGGCGGCTGGCAGTTCCACCCGAGGTACGTCGAGCCGAACCACTCCAAGTACCACGACGAGCACTGGAGGGACGTGCCGCTGCCCGCCGGAAGGGTCGTGAGGCTCAGCCGGGACGTCCTCGACGCGGACGGCAGCCCGATGCCGGACGGAGAGGGCGGCAGCCAGAGGGAATTCGCGGAGGTCGACCCCGCGAGGCTCAGGCTGGCGCTCGTCGAGTCGCGGCGCAGGTGGTACGAGCAGAACGGGCGCGACCGAACGGAGGCCCGGGACGACGGCACGGATGGGCTCTCTGAGCGGGCGCAGGGCGCGCGGGCCGCCTCCGAGGCGATCGGGAGACCAGGCGCCACCAACCCACAGGAAAGATAGGAGAAGAGATGAAAACCATGAAGGTGAGGGCCCGGTCGGCCCGTCGCGCCCTGAAGGCGTGGAGACGCGACGGAGGGGCGAGGCGCATGCAGGCCCTGGCGCTCTCGGTCGCGCTCGTGCTGGGCCAGCTGCTGGGGGCGCTCGCGCCCACGGTCGCGCACGCGGCGACGGGCGACACGGCCTACTTCTACAACGACACGTCGGGCGACGTGGGACCGTTCAGTGCGAAGACGTTCGGAGCCTACCAGCGAACCGATGACGCGTCGGCATCCGGCGTGGCCTACTGCATGGACGGGGAGCTCGAGGGCCCCGGGCTCGGGAAGGTCACATACACGTGCGAGGGCGATGCCGACACCGTCCTCGGCTACATCGTCGCCAACGGATACCCGAACCAGACCACCATCGGGGGCAGGGCGCTCTCGGCCGGCGAGGCGCGCGCCGTCACCCAGATGGCCATCTGGTACCACCGGGGCTACGACCTAGGCAAGCAGGGGCTTTCCGCCGAGAAGCTCGACCTGTACGAGCTCGGCGTCGCCCTCTGCCGCGAGGCGGAGGCCTACGAGGCGTCGGGCGGGGCGAGCCTGCGGTGCGGCACGGTATGGTTCGCGACCACGGACAGGCAGCGGATGCTGCTCACGTCGGTCCCCACCGGCGGCGTGGAGCTTGTGAAGTCCTCGTCGAACCACGAGGTGACCGACGGCAACGGCAGCTACTCGCTCGCCGGAGCCGTGTACACCGTCTATTCGGACGAGGCGTGCACGCAGGCAGTCGCGACGATCACCACGGACGCCGACGGCCGAGGCTCGGTCGAGGGCCTGCGCGCCGGGAGCTACTGGGCGAGGGAGACCACCCCGGCGAGCGGGTACGCGCTCTCGCAGGACGTGATCGCGCTCTCCGTGGAGGCGGGCAGGACGACGAAGGCCACGGCGACGGACGCGCCGCAGACGAACCCCCTCGGTCTCGTGCTCGCCAAGGCCGACGCCGAGACGGGCGAGGCCTCCCCTCTCGGCGCCGCCAGCCTCGCGGGCGCGGAGTTCGAGGTCCGCTTCTACGCGGGTCAGTACGACGAGGGAGACCTCCCCGAGGACGCAACGCGCACCTGGACCGTGACCACGGGCGAGGACGGCACCGCGGACCTCTCGTCCGCCACGGGCGACGAGCTCTACCGCGACGCGTCCGGGAACGCCGTCGTCCCCCTGGGCACCGTCGCCATACGGGAGACCAGGGCACCAGAGGGCTACAAGGCCTCGGTCGGGACCTTCGTGACGCACGTGACCGCCGAGGGCACCTCCGAGCGCGTCTCGACCTACGCCGCGCCGACCGTATCCGAGCAGGTACGCCGGGGCGACCTCGAGCTCGTGAAGGCGGAGTCCGGGAGCATGCGGCGCCTCTCGGGGGTCCCGTTCCGGATCACCTCTGCCACCACGGGCGAGTCTCACGTGATCGTC
Source organism: Tractidigestivibacter scatoligenes (assembly GCF_001494635.1). Taxonomy (GTDB): domain Bacteria; phylum Actinomycetota; class Coriobacteriia; order Coriobacteriales; family Atopobiaceae; genus Tractidigestivibacter; species Tractidigestivibacter scatoligenes. Next base: position 18,894 of record NZ_LOJF01000011.1, read on the forward strand.
ACCGACGAGAACGGCCAGGCTGGCACCGCGGCCTCCTGGAACGCCCATACGAGCCGCACCAACGCCAACGACTCGGCGGCGGAGGGCTCCTGGGACGCCTCGGCGGGCGTATGGTTCAGCGGCGCCACGGGCAAGGACACGGCCCCCGACGACTCGAAGGGGGCGCTGCCCTACGACACCTACACGGTGGAGGAGCTCCGCTGCTCCGCCAACGAGGGCCTCAGGCTCGTCAGCATGACCGTCACGGTATCGCGCGACGCCACGACCGTAGACCTGGGCACCATGGACGACGACGAGGGCCCGCGCATCGCCACCACGCTCACCGGCGAGGGCGGAGAGCACCTCGCCGAGGCGGCCGGGAAGGTCACCCTCACCGACGAGGTCGCCTACGAGAACCTCGTCCCGAGCCAGGAGTACGAGCTGACAGGCACCCTCGTGGACCGCGGGACCGGCGAGGCGGTAACGGATGGGGACGGGAGTCCCGTCACCGCGAAGACGAAGCTCGTCCCCAAGCTCTCGAGCGGGAAGGCGAAGGTCACGTTCGAGCTCGACGCCTCGGGGCTCGCGGGCCGCTCCGTCGTGGCCTTCGAGGAGCTGTCCCAGGGCGGGACCACGGTGGCCGCGCACGCCGACGTCGACGACGGGGGCCAGACCGTGCTCTTCCCCCGCATCGGAACCACGGCGACGGACGCGGAGGACGGATCCCACGAGGCCGCCGCGGACGGCGACGTCACCATCACCGATGAGGTCGCCTACGAGAACCTCGTCCCAGGCAGGGAGTACGAGCTGACCGGCACGCTCATGGACCGAGAGACCGGCGAGGCCGTGACAGGGGCGGACGGCAGGGCCGTGACCTCAACCACCAGGCTCACGCCGGAGTCCGGGTCCGGCACTGCCGAGGTCACCTTCAGCTTCGACGGGTCCGCCCTGGCGGGGCGCACGGTGGTCGCGTTCGAGACGCTCTCGCTCGGGGGAAGGGAGTACGCGGCGCACGCGGACCTCTCGGACCAGGGCCAGACGGTCACGTTCCCGGGCATCCGCACGACCGCCTGCGACGCCTCCGACGGCGACAAGGTCATCGACGCGGCACCGGGGCAGAAGGTCACGGACACCGTGGCGTACTCGAACCTCGTTCCCGGCGCCACCTACAGGCTGACGGGCAGGCTCGTGGACCGCGACTCCGGCAAGGAGCTCGCGACCGCGGAGGCGGAGATCGCGCCCGAGTCGGCCACCGGCACCGCAGAGGTCGCGTTCGACGTGGACGGCACCGGCCTCGAGGGAGGGAGCCTCGTCTGCACGGAGGAGCTCTCGCGCGACGGCAAGGTGGTCGCCGTGCACGCGGACCTCTCCGACGAGGGGCAGACCGTGAGCCTCCCCGGCATCCACACGACGGCGACCGACGCCGACGACGGCGACCACGAGGCCACGGCCTCGGAGCGGGTGAGGATCACCGACAGGGTCGAGTGGTTCGGGCTCGTCGCGGGCCGCGAGTACACGGTGAACGGCACCCTGGTCGACGGCGAGACCGGCGAACCCGTCAGGGACGCCGACGGCACGCCCGTCACGGCGAGCGCCACCTTCACGGCCGACGCGACGTCGGGCAGCACGGACGTCACGTTCGAGTTCGACGGGAGCTCGCTCGCGGGTCGCGACGTGGTCGCCTTCGAGACGATCACGCACGAGGGGAAAACCGTGGCCACGCACGCCGACCTCGAGGACGAGGGGCAGACGGTGTCCATCACCGAGGCCCCGCCCGAGACCCCGAATGAGGAGGAGAGCAAGGGCGGCGAGGGTCTGCCGAAGACCGGTGATGCTGGCATCCCGGTTGCCCCCATCGCGGGGCTCTGCGCCGCCGCCGGGCTCTCCCTCGCGGGCGCGAGGGCGCTGAGACGCCACGAAGCCCACGACGAGTCCGAGATGCGCATCGAGCGCGGACCAGAGAGCGGACCCGACCCGCTGGGAGGAGGCGAGGACGATGAGTAGCCAGTTGGGAGGCCTCGCCTGGTTCGTCCTCGGCGTGCTCAACGGGGCGACGGCAGTCGCTGCCCTCGCGCTATGCAGGGCGGCCGGGCTCGCCGACGGGTGTGGAGAGGAATAGGCACGGCACAGTGGGCGGTCCCGAAGGGGCCGCCCCGTCTTCCACAGGGAGGAAGAGATGCGCGGGGAGAAGGGCAAGGACACGCTCGCCGAGGGGCGGGCGAGGCTCGTCGAGTCGCTGGCTAGGGCGATGGAGGAGGAAGGCCTCTCGTGGTACGCGGGATGGGAGAGGTGCTGGTCAGCGAGGAACGCCGCGACCGGCGCGCGATACAGGGGCATCAACAGGCTCTCCCTCGCCGCCGCGTCCGCACGCTGCGGATTCGATGATCCCAGGTGGATCACGTACAACCAGGCGCGCGAGGCGGGCTGGCACGTGCGGCGCGGCGAGCGGGCGCAGGCAACGGTGGAGTTCTGGAGCTGGTACGTGCGCATCGTGCGCGCGGGGAGGCAGTCGGTCGTGACGGTCCAAAGGGCACTCGAGCTCGTCTCGACGGGGAAGATCACCGAGGGGGACGTCTGCGGAGAGAAGTTCCTGAGGGGAAGAGGAGCCTGGGTCTTCAACGCGAGCCAGGTTGAGGGCGTCCCGCCACTCCCTGTGCCGCATGCGTCGGACCCGAGGTCGCAGCCCTGGAGGGTCGCCGACGACCTCGTCGCGTCGTCGAGGTGCCCCGTGAGGGAGACGAGGAGCGACGACGCCTTCTACGCCCCCGCGGAGGACGCAATCACCATGCCGCTGCGCGGGCAGTTCGAGTCGGCCGAGGGCTTCTGCAGGACGCTCATGCATGAAATGTGCCACTCGACCGCGGGAGAGCTCGGCAGGCCGCTCCCGACCGACCACGAGTCCTACGCGTTCGAGGAGCTGGTCGCGGAGCTTGGCAGCGCCTTCTCCGCCGCGGACGCCGGGCTCGACATGTCGGCTGTGGCGAAGGGAGGGTCGGTGCAGACCTGGACGCAGAACCACGCGGCGTATCTCAGGTCGTGGCTGGACGAGATCAGGGACGACCCATCCGCGCTCGCCCGCGCCGCCTCGGAGGCTTCGCGGGCCTCCGACCTCGTCATCGGCAGGTACGAGAGGACGAGGGACGAGCGGCTGCGGCCGCGCGCGAGGGACGAGACGCCGCTCGCAGAGAGGGCGGGATCCGCAAGGGAGGCTTCGGAAAGGCTCGCTGCGTGGGACATGACACCAGAGGACATGAGGGCAAAGTAGTAAACCAGCAGGTAGACGAGCTGCTGTAAGGCCATCTGAGGCCATCTGGGAGCGCCCCGGACCAACCGTCTGGGGCGAGGCCAGGCAAATAGGGGCATGCCCTCAGAACACGGCGCGCAGCGCCAGCCTCAGCGCCCAGATGAGGACGCGCAGGAATCCCCTCAGAACGGCGAGCGTGATCCTGCCCAGGGCCGAGAAGAACCGCCTCATGACGCACCTCCGAATCCGGGATCCGACGTTTGCGAGACCGTAGCACGCACGCGCGACAAGAATTCGAGGCTCCCGGCAGGCACGCCCATCCAAGCGCAGACCCTTTCCGTGGCATCTCGCGGGTCGTCGCCCGCCACCTCCGGGATCGAGAGGCCCGTACGGTACGCCCAGGCGGAAAGCGCCGGGAGGTCGGACGGGCCGTCATCGAGCATGGCGCGGACGTCATCGAGGCGCGACACGTCAACGAGCCCGCCTCCCGCCCTCAGCCACCTCGCTGCGCCGTCGACGTCCACCCTGGACACAGAGCCGAGCTCCTTTGGCGTCGCGAGCTGCGCCCGCCATCCGCGGCGCCTCCTGAGCGCCTCACCCTCCGCGACGCCCTGGGAGTCGTAGTAGTCGAGCTCGAGCCAGATGCCGTCGTCCCCCAGCGAGAGCACGAGGTCGGAGAGGACGCTCCTCCCGGGAAGCGGGTCCGGCCGTGTGAGTCTGTCGGAGTCGAACTCCTCCAGGCGCCCGTCCACGAATGACACCGTTACCCTCATCGCGGCCTCCCGTCCATGCGGCGGTCTTGCCCGAGCTCCGGCTGCTGCCGGCCGGTGCGCCCCTCGTCGTTCTGGGTGCTCTGGCGCACGCCACTGCGAGCGTCCTTCCTCTGCGCGTGCCCGGTGCGCCTCGCAGCCTCCCTGCGTTTCGGCAGCATGCCGTACTCCCTTGCCAGCGCGGCGGCGGCATCGATTCGCTCCCTCACGCCGGGCTCGTCGCAGCGCTCGGCCGCCGCGACGAGCTCCTCTACGGAGCGTGCGCGCGTCTCCTCGATCACTGCGACGGCGGAGGAGAGTCCCCTGAGCTCGGAGAAGTCCCTGAGCTCGATGGCGCGGCGCGCCGCTTCCTCAACGCTCACGACGGACCCGTCCGGCAGGAGCGCCTCTCCGCGTCGCGCGGCGAGCCTCGTGAGCACGTCTGTGCGGCGGTAGTCGGTGCCGAGCCGCGTTCCGCTCACCCTCCTAGAGGGCTGGTCTGCGAGGGAGAAGGTCCAGTCGCTGCCGTCGCCGCGGACGCTCGCCTCGACGCCCAGGCGCGAGAGTCTGCCGAGCAGCTCCCGCTCCGTCCTGGAGGAGGCGATGGCGACGTCGACCCTCGACCGGATGTCTGCGACCCAGGAGTAAGCTCCCCTGGAGGAGAGCTCCGCCTCCGCGCGTCCCACGTGGACCCTCTGGTAGTTCTCCCGCGAGGCGCGCTTGCGCGTGTCAGGGTGCCCTGCGTCGATCCTGCCCTCGAAGTGCGAGAGTCCCATGTTCCGCGCGATCGCCTGGAGGCGCCCGTTCAGGAGGCCGGGGTCGGGGTCGCGGAGCCTGTTCCCCGTGGCGAGGTTCGTGTTGTTCACAATCACATGCGCGTGGGGGATGCGCCCCTCGTTGTCGTCGTGGTAGACGATGGCCACCTGGAAGTCCGGGAAGCTCTCCTCGGCCCAGCGCACGGCGAGCCCTCTGAGGTCCGCGAGCGAGACGCCGTCGCGCGGGTCGGGCGAGAGGACGTAGTGCTTGTAGGTCCTGGCCGGCCTGCCGCGCCAGGGGGCGTCGTTGCCGTTTGCGCGCCTGGTCTCGTCCATGGCCACGTCCCATTCGAAGTCGTCCACGCCGCGCCCCGACTGTCGCACGGCCTCGTCGATCCGCGAGAAGTGCAGCAGGTCTCTGGCAAGCGCCCTCCCGTCCCGCTCGAGGTACCTCCTCGCGGCTGCGAGACCCGTGTGCCCCGATATGGCCTTGATCGCCGGCATGCGCGTCAGCTCCAGAGGAAGACGGCGGGCCTGTCGGAGAGCCTCGCCACGTCCTCGCGGAGGCACCCGATGGAGTCCGCCACGTAGGTCATCTCCGCGTCCACGACCCTGAGCGTCTCGAGCGCGTCCTCGGCAGCCACCTCGTCCGGCGACTCGCGGGCGACCTTGGCGATGGTGTTCAGCGCGGCCACGGACTGGTTGTAGAGCGTCCCTATGGAGCGCAGGTTTCTCACGATGCCGTGCGAGGTCTCGTAGTCGAAGGCGACGGTGCCGACGCCCATGCGCGCCCCGCCGTCCGCGAGGCAGTGGATGAGGAGCCTCACCACCTGGCTCCTCGAGCAGGAGAGCTCGGCGGAGGCCCTGCGCAGGGCCTCGAGCTCCTCGTCGGACACGCGGACGTTCAGGCGGTTCGGCATGGCGTCTCGGCTCAAGTCGGTCACCCCCAGGGGCGCGGGGCATCCCCCGCAGAGCGAAAGGACGGTCGGACGGTTCTGCCCGCGGGGGCGTCCCCCGGGGCACAGACGCCAGTCTGCGCCAACGGGGCTGCCTCCGCGGCCAGCCTGTCCGCGCCGTCCGCCGCGTCCATCCTGGCCACCGTGGGTGTACAGGATGGGCTACTTGCTGTCCCCGGAGAAGCTTGTTTACGGATAGGGGCAAACTGCTAGAATGTAGTTACATTTATTGCATTTTGCACGCTAATTGCGAGGGGTGAGCCATGAAGTACTCCGAGCTCGTCGATTCCGGCGCCACGTCCACTCAGGTGATGGACTATCTCTCCGAGGGCGAACCTACGCCGATAACGCTAAGGGTCCCGAGGAACCTCAAGGACGCAGCGGCGGAGACCGCTCGCCTCAGGGGCGTCAGCTTCTCGGCATTCATCCGCTCGTGCATCATCAACGAACTCTCCGAGGGGGACTAGAGGGTGGCAGGACAGGTCAAGTCAAGGGAGCGCGTCCAGGAGCACGGCGAGGTGTTCACGAACGAGCGCGAGGTCAACGCCATGCTCGACATGGTGAAGCAGGAGACCGAGCGCATTGACTCGCGGTTCCTCGAGCCCGCCTGTGGCGACGGCAACTTCCTCTCCGAGGTGCTCAGAAGAAAACTGGACGTGGTCGACTCGCGATATCGCAGGTCGCTCCCCGAGTGGGAGAGATACGCGTTCATCGCGGTAGGCAGCATCTACGGTGTCGAGCTTCTCCGTGACAACACGATTACATGCCGCAAGAGGCTGTATGGGATCGTCGGGAGTCGCTATGCGCGTGTGTCCAAGGGGAGCCAGAACCAGGCCTTCCTTGATGCGATTGCATTCGTGCTCGAGCGAAACATCCTCAACGGCAACGCGCTCAGCCTCAAGGCCGTCGACGCGGCCGGCAACGACACCGACGAGCCGATCATATTCTCAGAGTGGTCTGTCGTTCTGGGAGACAAGGTGAAGCGCCGCGACTTCCGTCTCGACGAGATGCTGGAGGGCAACGTCGATAAGGGCCAGACGCGCTCGCTCTTCGGAGCAGGCAACAATCCAGCGGTCGACTGGGAGTACGACGAGGAGACGAAGTCGTTCATCCCCAAGCCCATCCGTGAGTACCCTCTCGTGAGCTTCTACGAGGTGCAGAGCTATGAGTAGCCTCTTCGAGAGCACCTACAATCCAGATGTGCTTAGCTGCCTCGCCAACCTCAGCAACGACGAGGTGTTCACCCCGCCCGAGCTCGCTAACCAGATGCTCGACCTCCTGCCCGAGGACATATGGCACGACCCGAACGCGACCTTCCTCGACCCCGCGTGCAAGTCCGGTGTGTTCCTGCGCGAGATCGCGAAGCGGCTCATCGAGGGGCTGGCGGACGAGTACCCCGATCTCCAGGAGCGGCTCGACCACATCTACAAGAGGCAGATCTTCGGAATCGCCATCACCGAGCTCACGAGCCTGCTCTCGCGGAGGAGCCTGTACTGCTCCAAGTACCCCAACAGCAAGTACTCCGTCGTCCGATTCGACGGCCCTGAGGGCAACATTCGCTTCAAGAATGTCCAGCACACTTGGCGTGACGGGCGTTGCGTCTGGTGCGGTGCTGCCCAACAGCAATACGACAGGGACCCGTCGCTTGAGCAATACGCATACGAGTTCATTCACATTGACAATCCTGAAGAGGTATTGCACATGAAGTTCGACGTCATCATAGGAAATCCGCCCTATCAGCTAAGCGATGGCGGCAACAACGCCTCTGCCATGCCCATCTACCAGAAGTTCGTGGAGCAGGCCAAGAAGCTCAACCCCCGCTTCCTCGTGATGATTACGCCCTCCCGCTGGTTCTCCGGCGGGCGCGGCCTCGACTCCTACCGCAAGGACATGCTCAACGACCGGCACATCAGGAAGCTCGTTGACTACGAGGACGCAAACGAGTGCTTCCCCGGCGTCGACATGTCCGGCGGCGTCTCCTACTTCCTGTGGGAGCGCGACTACAAGGGCGACTGCGCCGTTATCAACATGAAGAACGGCGAGGCAGACGAGCAGGAGCGCGACCTCGGCCGCTACGACATCCTCATACGCTCCAACCAAGCCGTTTCCATCGTGGACAAGGTTACGGCACATACCAGCAAGTTCCTTAGCGCCTACGTCAGCAGCCAAAAGCCCTTCGGCCTGCGCACGTTCGCCCAGCCCACTGGCAGGGGCGACCTCACGCTACGTTGGAGAAACGGCAGGGGGCCCATCGAGCGCACCGCAATCACGGCCGGACAGGAATGGATAGACAAGTGGAAGGTCATCGTGTCGCGCGTCGTCTATGAACACGCCGGTGGCACCGACGCCCAGGGCATGCGTCGCGTGCTCTCCATCCTCGAAGTCCTCGGGCCCAAGGAGGTCTGCACAGAGACGTATATCGTCGTGAAGACCTTCGACACCGAGGCGGAGGCCCGCAACTGCATGGCATACCTCGCGCTCAAGTTCCCACGCTTCCTCATCAGCCAAGTGGCCTCCGCGCAGATGGTCAACAAGAAGTCCTTCATGTTCGTGCCCGACCTCGATTTCTCGAGGAGCTGGACCGACGTCGACCTCTACAACGAGTTTAGCCTAGACGACCAGGAGACCGCATACATCGAGAACCACATCAAGGAAATGAACCCGGGTGAGGACTGATGCCCACTAACGACTTCTTCCCCGAGCGACCGGACGTCCAGCCGATCATCTACGCCTACTGCGAGCCGCACAACCGCGAGCTCAAGGGGCTGCTCAAGGTCGGCTACACCGGGCGCACCATCGAGGAGCGCATGCACGAGCACTACCCGACGCTCAAGCCCGGCGAGAAGCCCTACGAGGTCGTGTTCACCGCGCCCGCCATGCGCGACGACGGCACCGTGTTTCTGGACCACGAGGTGCACGCCAACCTCGAGGAGAACGGCTTCAAGCGCCTGCGCGACCGCGACGGGAAGAAGACCGAGTGGTTCCGCTGCACCGTGGACGACGTGAGGGCCGCCTACGTCGCTGTGCGCGACCGCGCCGAGAACGTCGAGCGGCGCACGCAGACCTTCAGGATGCGGCCCGAGCAGGAGGCCGCCGTCCACAAGACCGAGGCCTACTTCCGCTCCATCGAGAAGGAGGGCGGCGCGCGCACGCCCAAGTTCCTCTGGAACGCGAAGATGCGCTTCGGCAAGACCTTCGCCACCTACGAGCTCGCCAAGGACATGGGCTTCAGGCGCCTGCTCGTGCTCACCTTCAAGCCGGCGGTCCAGGCGGCGTGGGAGGAGGACCTCGCCACGCACGTCGAATTCGAGGGATGGCAGTTCATCAGCCGCCCAAAGGAGCCGAGCAGGCCGGACATCGCCGAGCAGTACGAGGCGGCCGACAAGTCCCGCCCGATCGTCTGCTTCGGCTCCTTCCAGGACTTCCTGGGCCGCGACCGCTCCGGGCGCATCAAGCCGCAGCACGAGTGGGTGCGCGAGGAGGACTGGGACCTCGTCGTCTTCGACGAGTACCACTTCGGCGCGTGGAACGAGAACTCCAAGACGCTCTTCGAGCCCGAGGACGAGGACGAGCGGGACACGCAGGAGGACATCGACACCCGCGTCGGCAAGGTGAACACCGGAAACGAGATGGACGAGGGCGACCTGCCGATCGTGACCCGCTACTACCTCTTCCTCTCCGGCACGCCCTTCCGCGCCCTCAACTCGGGCGAGTTCATCGAGGAGCAGATCTTCAACTGGACCTACTCCGACGAGCAGGCGGCGAAGGAGGCGTGGCCCAGCGAGCACCCCGGCCGGCCGAACCCCTACGAGAGCCTGCCGCGCATGGTCATGCTCACCTACCAGATGCCCGACGAGATCCGCAGGGTTGCGCTCGGCGGCGAGTACAACGGCTTCGACCTCAACGCCTTCTTCGAGGCCAGGGGGGAGGGCGACGAGGCGGAGTTCGTGCTCAAGGACTCGGTCCAGAAGTGGCTCGACCTCATCCGGGGGGCCTACAGGCCCTCGGCGGTGGACGACCTGAAGCTCGGGGCCGAGAAGCCAGCCCTCCCGTACTCCGACACGCGGCTCCTTCGCGTGCTCAACCACACGCTCTGGTACCTGCCGCGCGTCAACAGCTGCTACGCGATGCGCAACCTCCTCGCCGAGCCGCAGAACGTCTTCTTCCACGACTACACGGTGAACGTCTGCGCGGGACCCGAGGCAGGAGTCGGCGAGGCGGCGCTCGACAAGGTGCGCGAGTCGATGGCCGACCCGCTCAACTCGCAGACCATCACCCTCACCTGCGGCAAGCTCACGACGGGCGTCACCGTGAAGCCCTGGACGGGGATATTCATGCTGACGAACATGAAGAGCCCGGAGACGTACTTCCAAGCCGCGTTCCGCGTGCAGTCCCCCTGGACCGTCACGGATGACTCCGGGAAGACACAGATCGTCAAGAAGGAGTGCTACGTCTTCGACTTCGCGCTCGACCGCTCGCTGCGCATGGTCTCCGACTACAGCTGCCGCCTCAAGGTGGACGAGAACGAGGGGCCCGAGCAGAAGGTCGGCGAGTTCATCAACTTCCTGCCGGTCCTCGCCTACGACGGGAGCGCCATGCGCCCCGTGAGCGCCGCCGACATCCTCGACATCGCGATGGCCGGGACCTCAGCGACGCTCCTGGCACGGCGCTGGGAGAGCGCGCTGCTCGTCAACGTAGACAACGACACCCTGCGCCGTATCCTCGGCAACGAAGACGCGCTGAAGGCGCTCATGAGCATAGAGGGCTTCCGCAACCTCAACCAGGACATCGAGACGATCATCAACCGCTCCGAGGCCATAAAGAAGGCCAAGCGCGAGAAGGACAACCTCACGTCCAAGGAGCAGAAGGAGATGACCGCCGAGGAGAAGGAGCTCAAGAGCAAGCGCAAGCAGATTCAGGAAAAGCTCATCAAGTTCGCGACGCGAATCCCCGTCTTCATGTACCTCACGGACTACCGCGAGCAGACGCTCAAGGATGTGATCACGCAGCTGGAGCCTGGGCTCTTCAAGAAGGTGACGGGGCTCACGGTCAAGGACTTCGAGCTCCTGGTGTCGCTTGGGGTCTTCAACGACGCCCTCATGAACGATGCGGTCTACAAGTTCCGCCGCTACGAGGACTCCTCCCTCACCTACGCGGGCGTGAACCGCCACGAGGGCGAGAGGGTCGGTCTCTTCGATACTACCCTCTCTGACTTCGAGTACATGGAGATGGCCCAGCAGGAGTCAATGGTAGAGCCCAACGGGCTGTCGAAGGCTTCCGCAACCGAGCAGGCACGAACAACGGACGAACACACGACCTCGCCAGTCGCTACGAAGCCGACTGACAAGGCCAATCCCACCCTTTCGAAGGGCGGCGCGCCATCGGCAAGCTTCACTCCGATGGGCGAGGGGGATGCAAGGCGCGACTGGCTTGACGATGAACTTGACGATGCCGGGCTGGAATACCTCGACAGACGGGAGGGCGATGGCTGCCTCTGGGTCATCGACTCCGCAGCGGCGTCCGCACTCGTAAAGAAGCTCAACGAGCGTGGTGCGGGGTTCAAGCTCAGCTCCCATGGGGGGAGGGCGACGGGCGGCCGCGCCGCCTGGTGGCTCAAGGGCTACCCCGAAGAATCGTTCGAGCCCGTCAAGCCTACCCCCATTGTCACAAAGGCTGAGCTCAACGGCCTGGATCTTGGCGACACGGTGTTCCACAAGGCGTTCGGTTATGGCCAAATCGTCAGCTTGGATGACTCTTACATCGAGGTGTCGTTTGAGAACGACAACCATAAGAAGAAGCCGTCGCGGAGATTCGTGTTCCCCGGATCGTTCTACCAGGGTTTGTTGAGGATTGGGTAACAGATGAAGGATGCTCACATTTGCTCGTATGGCAAGCAAGGTGCGCTATATGTTTCAGAAGATAATGTAACGTCTTGCGCAATGCAAGCGTTCATTGTGAGCAATGCGGATTTGCGGATGGTGAGAGTAAGAACGCATTCAAATTCGTGCGGGAACTTTCCGTAGAACACCCAATCGACTTTATGGTAAGAACAATTAACAGCCGGAAGCTCGCACTCTCTGGGCAGGGAAAGTGCTCACGCAAAAACCTCTGGAAGTTCATTCAATCGTTCTGCTTTGATGAGGATGGCTACAAGAAGGGGTCGGACTGGGAGCAACTTTACAGTGACTTGGTCAGCTTCAAGCTAAATTACGTTGAGAGCTCCTCAATATGCTTCGACGACGGACATGGTATGTACCGAGATATCAGGACTATGTCTCCTGGCACGCAAACAAATATCCTTCTCGAGTACATCGTTCACAAGGATACGAATCTCCCGCTGCTCATCGACCAGCCGGAGGACAATGTCGACAACCAGACGATTTACAGTAAGATCCGGGGCTGGTTTAAGGATTTGAAACACTCACGACAAGTGATAGTCGTTACGCACGACGCAAACATAGTAATAAATGCAGATGCTGAGAATGTAATCGTGGCAGAGCAGCCACAGCCAGGAGTTTTCAAGTATGCCTATGGGGCTCTTGAATACGATGACATACTCGACAGAGCATCACTCATCCTCGATGGCGGAAAAGACGCTGTTAAGAGAAGGCTGGTGAAGTATGGGGACTAGAGAGATTAAGGTAACACTGATGCCGGGGCATGAGATAACTTTACAGAGCGATGCGCCTGACATAGAGGGGCTAGTAAGCTCCATCGTTTCAATAATGGATCAATTCAGTCCTGATGACATCAAGGTCGAGTGTGGTTACGACGGTTTCGATATAAAGAGTTTTAGAGAGATTCTTATTGAAGCTAGTAAAGACTTTATCGACGCCATCGCCCTCGATAAAAGTAAATACCAGTCTGTGCTTGCGAGCCTCGAGGCAGTTGAGCATGAAGCGAATTAAACAATGAATTCTCGATTGGATCGCGATAATGGAAGCAATACTTGAGAAGCACATTTAGCTTTTCGGTCAGTGTGAGATACAAACATGACTTCTTGTTTTTACCTCCCCGCCGTCGCTAGGTGTTCCTGACGGCGGGGAGGGCGGCCGCGGGAGGGCTTGGCTGCGGCCGTGGCGGCAGGAAAGGGACGACCGCCCGGGTTTCCCCGAACGGTCGCCTTCCTGCCGTGAGCGGTGTCTGTGTTATGACGTCCTAGGTCAATCCTTCCTCTCCGCCCACTGCCAGGCGCCAATGAGGTGGCGGAGCTTCGCCTGGCGCTCTCCCGTCACGACGATGGAGACGACGTCGTGGCGTATCGCGTCCACGTCGCCGTGGTCCGCGAGGTAGAGCAGACACGCGCGCCTCATTATCGCGAACTCGGCGGCTCCCACGTTGAGCTCGGGCATCCTGGCCGAGCCCTCCTCGTAGCCGGAGATGACCGCTATGAGCACCGTCTCGTCGCCGTCCGTGGCCACGATTGGCGCGTCCTCGCAGTCGCATGACCAGCCGTCGCCCGCGTGGACTTCGTATCCCCTGTGGGCGAGGTAGTCTCTCACGACGCCCTCGCACGTGGCGACGAGACTCTCCTCGGTCACTGCTGCGGCGCTCTCTGTCTTCTCGGTCATGGTGACCTCCCTAGGACGTGGGAAGGCCCTTTGCCCTCCCTCGCCCAACGAGCGGCAAGGCCCGCGTGGCGGGGCGGCGCGCCCTTGCGGGCGTGGCGCGGCGCCGACCAGTCGCGCGGGCCGTCGGGGAGCGGGAAGAGGTGCTTGCTCCCTGTGCCAGCGTCTTGGGCGAGGGAGGGATTGGAGGTGTTGGCGCGGAAGTGCGGCGATCTTCTGCACCGACCCGGCGCGGGGGCGACCTCCGCTGCCGCGCCGGCCGGGCGCTTTCGACGACCGCGAGGAAAGGGGATGCCGACGATGTCCCCGGCGCAGCGGATGTCGGAAGGGCACATCCGGCCCGATGTCCCCACGCTCCCGCAGGATCGTGGGGACCGACTTGCAACTCACGCAGCACCTGGCCCGCACGGTGAGGATGACCCTACCGCGCAGGGAAGCCGCCTCCCGCATGGGAGTGCGCCTCGGTCGCCTCGGCGAGCTCCCTTACCAAACGCCCCAGGAGGCACATCGCGGCGTCCGCAGCGTCACTTGGCGCCGAAGAGAGGTCGACATTCTCCAGGATTGCCGAGATGCCCTTCTCCGCGAACGCGACCTCTTCGAGGTCCGCGTTGCCGTCGGAATCATAGATCCACTTCATCGTCCCGACTCCATGTCTCGTATCCATGTGTTTTGGTGGCTATGCCAGTGATGCCTTCGAGCAAAAATTAGGCGGAGGCGCTCGTGCGTCCCCGCCACATAAAACCCTATCGGGTTTTGACATCTGGTTCCATTCTAACCAGCCGGGATTGGCGGTCAATCGGATTCGTGGTCTGGACGTCGCCGTGCTAACGGTGGCGGCGTGCTCGCATTCTGGGGCTGGCGACTGGTATTGAAGGACTGGGTCGCTTGCGACTTCCCGCTACCGTGAGGCATCGATGCGGGCGACGAGCCCGTTGGCCCACTCGATGGCCTCCGCGAAGTCCTGCAACACGTCGAGCCCATCCGCCTGGTCGGCGTAGAGCTCGCTCCAGCCCTCTCCGGCGACGACCCTGGGCGGCCATTCCTGTGCCTTCCGGTAGGCGAAGAGCCTCACGCAGACCTGTCTCGTGCGCGCCAGGTCCACGTCGGCGTTGCCCATGATGAGCTGGAGGTCGACGAGGTCGCGCACGCGGTCGCCGCCGCTCGTGAGCCCGTGGAGCTTCTGGGCAACCTGGTAGCAGAGGTCCATGAGGGCCACGTCCCCGACGGCGGGGAACCCGAGCCTCCCGAGGGCGTCCGAGGCCTCGGCCTGGCTGGTCGCGTCTGCCCGCTCGGCGTCGCCGATCTCGTCGAACCCCACCTCGAGGGGCACCGTGCACCAGGACTTTCCCAGGTAGGAGAGCTTCACGTCGAAGGGACGCATCACGTACTCGCCGGGGATGTCCGGTGGCGTGGCGGGCTCGCGGCGCACGACGCGGCCGGTGAAGCCCTCCCATCCGGCGGCGAGCGCATCGGAGAGCCTCGCAGCGTACTCGTCCGGGTCGCTCGCCGTGGCGGTGTCGAGGTCGGTAGTGTAGCGCGTGGCCCCGGACCCGAAGCGCATCCTGACGGCGCTTCCGCCCTTCACGACCCCGTCGGGCAGCATCTGTGCCACTATGGCGCTGGCCACGAGGGTGCGCATGCGCACGTAGCCGTCGGCGGTGCCGCCGGAGGCCCTCCGGATGGCGTCGTCCAGGTGCCTCATGCTGTTCGGGCGCTTAGGCATGGGCGCCCACCTCCCCCTCGATCTCCGCAAGCTCGGCCGGCGTGACGTAGCCCATCCGCGCTGCCTCGCGCGCCGCGTCGACGGCGCGGGCGGGTCCCAGGGTCCTCGCCGCCTCGCGGATCGCGTCGGCGGCCTCCTGGCAGGCTATGCCCTCGTACAGCGTGACCCGGTCCGGGTGCCTCCGCCAGACGAGCCTCACGCCCTCGCCGAGGCTGCGCCTGGTCCTCCTGGGCGTCGCCACCCGGATTGCGCGCGGGTCGGTGGGGCAGAGCCCGAGGAGCGCCACCACGGACTCGCCGTAGAGGTAGGCGCCCTCGCCCGCGGCCCTAACGGCGATAGCGTAGGGTGCCTGCTCCTGGTAGGGCCACACGGGCACTCGGTAGACGCCCCTGGCCACGCGCTCGAGCCTGCCGCGCGCCGCGTACTGCACCACCTCCGCGTCGGAGGCGCCGAGCGCCCTCGCGTCCGCGGACGTCACGAGGCCGTAGTCGTCGGCCGCCCCGTATATGTCGTCTATCTTAGCCATGGCAATAGTATAGCGAAAGCACTCTACATATGACACATCCTCGATCGTATACTCCATAATGCGATCCTCCAAAGTCGCCATCGGCGTTCCGTTCGCCCCAGGGTGTGCATCCGCACGCGCCGCGGCAATCGGACTCGCTTCCGCCCCGAATCCGCTTCCGATGCTTCGATGGGTGCCGTCTGCACCCCGTTCCTACGAGAGCCCCGCGGACATGATCCTGCCCATGAGGTCCATGCTGACCTTCTTGCTGTCTGCGAGCGCGTCGGCGTAGACGTTGAGGGTCATCGCCGCGTTGGAGTGGCCGAGGATGGCGCTCACGGTCTTCACGTCCACGCCGGAGCCGATCGCCATCGTCGCGAAGGTGTGCCTGAGGTCGTGGAACCTCGGCGGCTCGCCCTGTGAGCCCACGAGCCTCGCCACCCTCACGAACGCCCTCCACTCCTGCCCCAGCGCCATCGGGCTCTTCCAGGCGCCGGTGACGGCGCTGCCCACGACGAAGAGCCCCTCGTCCCAGTCGAGGCCCATCGCCTCGCGCTCGCCGTGCATGGCGCGCGCCCTCGCCTCAAGCACGCGGGCGAGCTCGTCGCCGTAGGGGATGGTCCTGGCCGAGCTCCTGGTCTTCGGCGTGGAGAGCGCGAAGGTGCCGTTCGCCCTCGTTAGCGCGTGCGAGACCCGGATCTTGCGTGACACGCGGTCGACGTCCTGCCACCTGAGGGCGCATATCTCGCCCTGCCTCATCCCCGTCATGAGCGCGAGGAGCACGGCGGTGGAGAACGGGTCGGCGACGCTCCCGAGCGTCTGGTTGAGCTGCCGGACGCTTGCGGCGTCGAGGGAGTTTATCGGCTTCGTGGGCCTCTTGGGAGCGTCGACAAGGTCGAAGGGGTTCGACGGGATGTCGCCCAGCCTGCGCGCCCTGATGAAGGCGGTCTTGAGCAGCACGTGGGTGTGCGAGACGGTGTTGCCGCCGTAGCCGTCCTGCACCATGTCGCGCTCGAACTCCTGGATCTGCCTCGCGGTGACCTGTCCCACGGGGGTCTTGCCGAGCTCGGTGCCCAGCAGGTGCTTCGCGTACCAGCGGTAGCCGTCCGCCGTGGAGGCGAGGATGTTGCCGGTGGACTCCTTCATGTCTATGTAGTCGAGGACGTAGCGGTATACCGGCGTCTCGCAGGAGACGGTGCCGGAGAGCTCCTCGTCCTTTCGGACCTCCTCGTCGCGCCACTCCCTGAGGAAGTCCTCGGCGGCGCCCTTCCCGCGGTTGTCCCTGGTGACCTTCCCGGTCTTCCTGCTAACCCTGTCGGGATAGCAGGCGACGGGGGTGTTTCGCGTCATCCTCCTCTGTCTGCCGTCCTCGTCCTGCCAGCTGATCGCGGCCCTCCAGTGGCCGGACCTCTCGTCCTTGAAGACGAACCCATTGCTCAGATTCCTCGGCATCGTGCCCCCATCAACGTTTGAACCTTTGATGCGCCCGCCCGCGGCCGTCGCAGTACGTGCAGTACGTGGATAGTACGTGGCGTACTATTTGCGTACTGCGGACGACTTTACATGACGGGGGCTGTGGTCGCCTCATGTTCGTCAAGGTCAGCAAATGCCCAGTTAAACAGCACAATTTGTGGAAGTGGTGTCCTCTGGTGTCTATTGACATTCATCAAGGATTGCGCCCTGGGGGTCAAGGGGTCGCTGGTTCGAATCCAGTCCACCCGACCAGAAAAGCACAGGCCAGACGGCATATTTGCCGTCTGGCCTGTTTCGTTTTTATACCTGAATACACCATCAGACACCATCCCTCTGGTGCGGACCGCACGTTAAGCCTGAGAGAGCTTGCTTGACTGCAGCTAACGCGAAACCCGTCGTGAGGAGAGCCAGGTCGGGTTCGCTTCATTTTCACCCGGATTCGCGTCGAAGGCGGCGCCGCCGAAAGAGAGTTAGGAGCCTCCCGGGCGCGCGATGGCGCCAATCGACGGTTGGGCTACGATTTTTCGGGGATACACCGAGTATAAAGCGATCCAAAGTCTGATAAACCGCAGGTCAGCGAATTGCCACTGTGTCGCAGTCACATAGGGATTCTCACCAAAACTGCTGCCAACCGGAAGTCCAATGGGGCCGCTACCCCCGCACACCCTTCCGGCGCATCAGCGTGAACATCACGCCAACGGTGACTGCGGTCCCCACAGCGGCAATCGCGCCGCCCACAAGGCCAACGGCACCCACACCCAGCTGCGTCACCGTAGCGCCGCCAATGGCCGAACCCGCGCCAATGCCTAGGTTAAAGAGCCCAGAATAAATCGACATCGCCACCGACGCCTGGTCCTTCTCGGTAATGTGGATGAGAATCGACTGCAGAGCCACGCAGAAGCCCATCTCGCACGCACCCCACACCACAAGCACGACAACGGTGGCGCCCAGCGAGGTCGCCGCAGGTAGCAGCG
This sequence comes from Tractidigestivibacter scatoligenes, assembly GCF_001494635.1. GTDB lineage: Bacteria > Actinomycetota > Coriobacteriia > Coriobacteriales > Atopobiaceae > Tractidigestivibacter > Tractidigestivibacter scatoligenes. Next base: position 36,820 of record NZ_LOJF01000011.1, read on the forward strand.
CCAGTAGGGCAAGCGTCTCCCCCACCAGCGACGCTGCGATGAAGCCCTTCTTGTGACCGTCGTAGAAGCGCGAGAAGAGATAGCTGCCCAGCAAGCCGGCGGCGCCAATCACAACCAGCGCCGCCGTCACGCCCTGCGCGCTCAGGGCGACCGTCTGCGAAAGGAACGGCTCGACGTAGCTGTATGCCACGTACTGCCCGGTGGCGAGAAACACGATTGCCACGTAGAGCGAGACCAGCGGCCCATTGCGGAAGAGCTCGGGGAGCTTGTCCAGCGTGAACTTCTCGCCGGCGCTGAGCGGCGGAAAGACCACGGCAAGATACACAAAGCTTGCAACCGCGACCAGCCCCACCACGGCAAAGGTCATGCGCCACCCAAGCGCAAGCCCAATTGCGCGACCCAGCGGCAGGCCAAAAATCTGCGCGATGGAGCTTCCCGTGGCAACAACGCCCATAGCCGCAGAGGCATGCCGCGGGCTCACCACGCGCGCGGCTACCACCATCACGATGGACCAGAAGACCGCATGGGACGTGGCCACCACCAGACGCGAGCAAATGAGCAGCACGTAGGTGGGCGAAATCGCCGAGAGGAACTGGCCCGTGGCAAAGATGGCGATGAGTCCCAGCAGCAGTCGGCGGAAGTCAAAGCGCGACGCAAAGACCATGAGCGGCAGCGAGAAGAGCATCACGCCCCACGCGTAGACAGAGATCATGATACCGGTCTGGGCCTCGGTGAGCGAGAAGGTCTGGCCGATGTCGCTGAGAAGGCCAATGGGAATGAACTCGGAGGTGTTGAAGATAAAAGCAGAAACTGCCAGTCCCGCCAGCGCCAGCCATTGACCGCGCGTAACTTTGTCGTCATTCCCCTGCGTCTTGCTGATTGAACCCACTATGCTTCCAGCCCTTCAAGCGTTTTGGTGCCTGCAGTCGTATTAGTTGTGAGGTGTCTAGTATGGGCGGTTGGGAGAGCGTGGGAAGCAGTTAGGGCATGGCTGAGCAAAACGGCCACATGTGTGCAAGCTCAGGAGACCTGCGATTCTGGCAGATCGTCAGTGTCATCGGTGACTGTTGAGAACAATTTGGACAGAATCGGCCAATCGGGGAAGGAAAATGTCGATTTACTTCTCAGCAGCAGGGGCTGAGGAGCCAACAGGGCTGAAGCACGGCACCGAAACGCGCCCCCTACGCGAGCAGCAGTTCCAGCGCAAACACAACGCCGCAGCATCCAGCCGCAACCTGCGGGAGGCTCGCCCCAAGCCACGCGGCCACAATGCCTACGACCAGCGCCGTCGCACCGGCAAGCAGCGAATCCGTCGCAGAGAGAATCGCAGGGAAGGTCATCACGGCAAGCGTCACGTATGGCACGTAGTAGAGAAACGACCGCAGGAACCGGTTGGTGATCGGCCGCCGGATGAGCGTGAGCGGCAAGATCCTGGTCCCCAGCGTGACCGCCGACATCACCGCAAGATAGGCAACGATGCTAGGCCGCACGGCAGGCGTCCCCCTCTGGAGCAGGCACCGCAATCGCGGAGTCCGCGTCTCCTGCCTTCTCGCTACCGCCGTCCTGCTCGTCCACCGGGAAGAGCGCCGCCGCAAGCGCCGAGAGCGCCACGGTGAGAATGATGGTGCGCGTGCCCTCGGAGACTCCCGAGAGCAGTGGTGTCCATGCAAACAAAGCGCTGGTAGCAAAGCCGGCCAGCACCAGCCCCGCAATCACGCGGCTCTTGCGCGCGGGAGGGATGATGATGGCAAGGAACATCCCAAAGAGCGCCACGGAAAGCGCACTCACGACGCGCTCGGGAAGCACGCTGCCGGCAATCACGCCCGCCATGCCGCCAAGCGCCCATCCGGGAAGCGCCACGACCATGGCGCCGTAGCTGTAGTACGGGTCGGCCACGCCCGGCCGCGCAATCGCGATGCCAAAAAGCTCGTCGGTGAGGTCAAAACCCACCAGCACGCGATGGATGAGCGGCGTCTTGGGCGAGAAACGCTGTGCCATCGAGCAGCTCATAAGCAGGTAGCGGGCATTGGCCACAAGCATCACCACGGCCATCTCGAGAAGCGACCCGCCTGCGCCAATCACGGCAAAGCCGGCGTACTCCCCTGCCGACGCGTTGTTGAAGAGGCTCGCAAAGAAGCCCTGCACCGCATCGAGCCCCACCTTGCGGGCGGCGATTCCCAGCGAGAACGAGACGGCCAGGTATCCCAGGGCAATGGGAACGCCGTCGCGAACACCCTCGCGCAGCGCCTCGCCATGGCGGGCGAGAAGCCCCGCCCCACGGTGGGCCCGACGCTCGCCACTCGCAAGCGCGCCCGTGGCAAACGCGTTTCTCGTCTCTGCAAACTCCACAAGAATCACCCGCCAAACCTGCTCGGACTTCTCCGCTCAAAGCGTTCTGAGCACATTAAGCAACAGATTTAGTTATTAGTAAAACGAATGATTCTAATTAGTTGAGTAGCTATACTAATAACTAGAAACTCGAGGAAACAACTGAAGAAAGGGCCGCACATGCCTCAGCAGCCGGACGCACAGGCACGCTACTCTCGCTACTCAGTCTTTGTCGACGTTGTCGAGGAGGGCAGCTTCACCAAGGTCGCCAACCGCATTGGCTACACGCAGAGCGCCGTCTCGCAGACGGTCAAGGCCCTGGAGCGCGAGCTTGGGTGCACGCTTGTGGAGCGAGGCCGCGACGGCGTCACCCTCACCAAGGACGGGCAGCAGTTCATGCCCTACCTGCAGGCGGTCGCTCGCGACGAGCGAGCGCTTGCCGAGAAGCAGCGCGAGGTCCAGGGCCTGGGACGCGCCTCCATCACGATTGGCACCTTCACCAGCGTGAGCAGGAACCTTCTCCCCCGCCCCATGCTCGAATTCAGGCGCCTGTACCCCTCCGTCCGCTTCAACCTGCGCCAGAGCGAGTACACCTCGATTGCGGAGTGGGTGCGCAATGGGGAGTGCGACCTGGGCTTCACCAACCTGGCAGACGCAGAGTCCGCGGGTCTGGAGTCCCACTCGTTTGGCCCCGACCGCATGATGGCCGTGGTGCCTCCCGAAAACCCGCTTGCCGAGAAGGACGAGCTCACGCTTGCCGACCTCGCCACGCAGCCGTTCATACTCCTAGACGAGGGCCGCGAATCCGTGACGCTGCACGCGTTTGAGCAGGCGGGCCTCTCGCCACGCGTGTGCTACGAGGTCACAGACGACTATTCGATTCTCGCCATGGTTCGCCAGGGACTGGGCGTCACGATCCTCTACGAGATGATGCTCGTGGGCTTTGAGTCCGGCGTGGTGGTGCGGCCCATTCGCGAGGAGCCGCGGCGCACCATCACGCTGGGCTGGCGCAACTCTGCCACGCTGCCGCTGGCGGCGCGGCGCTTTGCGGAATACCTCATACGCGAACTGGGGTAGCCGCGCCGCGGGCTGGGGTGGGGCCGGCAAGCACGCCCCCTGGCGCCCGCGCGTTCGTTGTTACCGGCCCGTCTTTGCTCGCGAGCGTTTTCGCAGATAAGGTCTGGCAGAAGCCACGGGCCGGTAACAACGCGCTGTTGCATCAGTGGCGTTGTTACCGGCACGATAAGGAGCCTTTGCTGTTATCTGGGAAAACACCCGGGCATCGCCACGGCCCGGTAACAACGCGCAACCGCATCAGTTCTAGGGTCCCGGCCCGGCTTTGCTCGCGAGCGCCTCTACTCCCCCGGCACGTCCCAGGCAAGGCTCACGGAGCCCACGCCCAGGTGCAGCGAGACAACCGGACCGCCGTCACGCACCGAGACCTCCGCCTGCGGGAGCCTCCGCTTGATGCACTCGACCACAGCGCCGGTAGCTGCAGAGTTGCCGTACCCGGTCACGATGAGCAGCCCGTCGCGCGCGCCCTCGGGCACCTGCTTAACAAGCGACCTCGCCACGGCCGTGGTGCCGTGCGCCACATCCACGTCGCGAATGCCGCCCTGGTCAAGCATCATGATGAGGTAGCGGTCGAGCTTGCCGGCAACGGCGCGCCGTGTGGCGCCCAGCCGCCCGGACCGCTTGAGCACGTCGAGACGCGGCACCGTAAAGACGATTCCTTGCCGCGCACGCGCACCCTCAAGCTCGGAGAGGGTCTCCTCGAGCGTGGCGCCGCCCACGATGAGCCGCCGCGCGCGCTGGACGAGAAAGACTAGCCCGCCCGAGGTGGTCCACGAGTCGAGCAGCGCGATCCTCTCGCCATCGAAGCCCTCAGCTATGAGCTGCGCACGGGCCTCCTTGGCGCTCCTGTACGTTCCCGAGAGCCTCGACGACATGGTGATGCACAGCACGTCCGAGCCACCCTCGAGGAGTCGCCGGAACGCCTTGGCCCACGCGGACTGGAAGACCGCCTCGGTGCCCAGGATCTTACCGTTGCGGAAGAGCGTGTCGTAGTCGTCGTTCTCGCCCTCGTAGACCTCGGCGCGGCGCACGCCGTCCACCTGATAGTGCATCGAGACAAGCGTGCAGCCAAGCGCCGCGGCCTCGGCCCGCTTGAGCGGGGCGGAGCTGTCGCACACGATTCCTATGGGTCTAGCAGGTACGTCCTCACTCATGCGTCGAACCTCCCCATCCGACGGAACCTCTCATAGCGCGCCGAGACAAGCTCATCGCCGTCCTTGCCCTCAAGCGCGGCAAGCTCCTCGCGGAGCCTGGCCGCAAGGCGCGCGGCGAACTCGGGCGTGCCCAGGCCAGCAGCGTCGATCTCCCCATCGACGATGCCAAGTCGCTCCAGCGTTGGCGCCGTGATCCCAAGCGCCTCGGCAGCCTCCCCCGCGCGCTTGGGCGTCTTCCAGAGGATTGACGCACAGGCCTCGGGGCTCACCACCGAGTACACGGCGTCCGAGAGCATGAGCACGCGGTCGGCCGTGGCAAGGGCAATCGCCCCGCCGGAGCCGCCCTCTCCCATGATGACACTCACCTCGGGCACGCGCAGCCCACTCATGGCCATGATGTCGTCGGCGATGGCGGCACCCTGGCCGCGCTCCTCGGCCTCCATGCCGGGATATGCTCCGGAGGTGTCCACAAGGCACACCACGGGCCGGCCGAACTTCTCGGCCTGCCTCATGAGACGAAGCGCCTTGCGGTAGCCCTCGGGCTCCGGCGAGCCAAAGTTTCTGGCCACGCGCTCCTTGGTGGTGCGGCCGCGGTCCGTGCAGATAACGGTCACAGGGCGCCTGCCGAGAAGTGCGATGCCTCCCATCACGGCGGGGTCATCACCAAAGAGGTGGTCGCCGTGAAGCTCGATGAGGCCCGAGAAGGCCTGCTCGGCTACCGTGGGGACGCTTGCCCGGTTGGTGTCGCGCACGCGACGGACCAGGTCGTACGGCGTGACGGAGTCTACCTCGACAGCCGCCTGCGGATGCTTTGGCGCCGGCCAGCGGGGCTCTTCCGGGAAGGCCGCCGGGCACTGCGGCACCTCGTGCGAGACGTCGCCCAAGGCCGCGCGGTCATGAAGGAAGAGCAGGTACGCCAGGGTGGCAGGAAGCTCCACGCGCGCCACGACCATGTCCACAAACCCATGGTCGAGAAGGAACTCGGCACGCTGGAAGCCCGCCGGCAGGCGCTTGTGGGTGGTCTGCTCGACCACGCGCGGCCCGGCGAAGGCCACAAGGGCGTCCGGCTCGGCCAGGCAGATGTCTGCCTCCATGGCAAAGCTCGCCGTGACGCCACCGGTGGTTGGGTCCGTGAGCACAGCGATGTAGAGAAGCCCGGCGTCGCCGTGACGACGCACGGCATTGGTGACCTTGGCCATCTGCATGAGCGAGGTCACGCCCTCCTGCATGCGGGCGCCTCCGGAGACCGTGAAGCCCACCACGGGCAGGCCGGCCTGGGTCGCGCGCTCGAAGCAGCACGTGATCTTCTCGCCCACGGCACTGCCCATGGAGCCCATCATGAAGGCGGAGTTCATCACAAAGAGGGCGCAGCGCTCGCCGCCAATGGTGGCCTCGCCGCACACCACGGCCTCGCGCTCGTGCGAGGCGGCATTTGCGGCAGAGAGCTTCTCCTGGTAGCCGGGGAAGTCCAGCACGTCGTGCGGAGCTACCTCCGCGTCCCACTCCACAAAGCTCCCGGCGTCAACGGTGAGCTTGATGCGCCGCCTGGCCGAGAGGCGCATGTGGTGGCCGCAGCGCGGGCACACGTCCAGCTCGCGCGAGAGGACCGTTGCCTCCACCACGTGGCGGCAGTGCGGGCAGCGCACCAGCACCATGCGGGGAGGCACGTCTATGGGGACCTCGGTGACCGGCCCCTCGAGCTCGTTCTCGCTCTTGTCGCGCGTGCTACTCATAGAGGTGCCCCATCAGGTTGGTGTGGTAGTTCCCGGAGAGGAACTCCTCGTTCGAGAGGATGTCCAGCTGAAGGTCGGCGTTGCACTCCACGCCCTCGATCACGAGCTCGCCCAAGGCCGAACGCATCTTGCGGATGGCCTCCTCGCGCGTGGGGCTGTAGACCACGAGCTTGCCCAGGAGCGAGTCGTAGTAGGGCGGCACGACGCAGCCCACGTAGAGCGCGGAGTCAAAGCGCACCCACGGGCCGTTGGGCACGTGGAGCATCGTAATGCCGCCGCAGGACGGCCTGAAGTCCGAGGTCTCCGCGTTGATGCGGCACTCAATGGCGTGCCCCGTCACGCGGATGTCCTCCTGCGAGGACTCCAACGGCACGCCTGCTGCCACGCGGAGCTGCCACTTGACCAGGTCTTTGCCAGTCACGAACTCCGTCACGGGGTGCTCCACCTGCAGGCGCGTGTTCATTTCCATGAACCAGAAGTTGCCGTTGTCGTCGAGCAGGAACTCGATGGTGCCAACGCCCTCGTAGCCCACGGAGCGGGCGAGGTCGCGGGCGCAGGCCTCCATGTGCAGGCGCACGTCCTCGGTGAGCGCCGGGCACGGGCTGGGGCTCTCCTCAAGGAGCTTCTGGTTTCTCCGCTGCACTGAGCACTCGCGCTCGCCGAGCGATAGCACGTTGCCGTACTTGTCGCCAATAACCTGCACCTCGACGTGGTGCGCGGGCGAGACGAACTTCTCCATGTAGCACTTGCCGTCGCCAAAGGCGGCCTCGGCCTCGGCGCTTGCGGTCTCGAACGCGGCCGGCGCGTCCTCCGGGCGCTCGACCTTGCGGATGCCGCGCCCGCCGCCGCCCGCGCGCGCCTTCACCAGCACGGGGCAGCCGATCCTCTCGGCCTCCTCGCGCGCCTGCTCGGCGGACTCGAGGAGGTCGCAGCCAGGCACCACGGGGACGCCCGCCGCGCGAGCGGTGCGGCGCGCCTCGTCCTTGTCGCCCATGCGGCGCATGACCTCGGGCGAGGGGCCGACGAACACCAGGCCGTGGTCGTTGCACTCCTGCGCAAACTCGACGTTCTCGGAGAGGAAGCCGTAGCCTGGGTGAATGGCCGATGCACCGGACTCAAGCGCCACCGTGAGGATGGCGTCGGTGTTGAGGTAGCTCTCGCTCGCGCGCGGCCCGCCAATGCAGTAGGCCTCGTCAGCCAGCGTGGCATGCAGCGCCTCGCTGTCGGCCGTGGAGTACACGGCGACTGTCTTGACGCCCATCTCCTTGCACGCGCGAATCACGCGGACGGCGACCTCTCCCCTGTTTGCGATAAGGACCTTCTGGAACATGAGCCATCAGTCCTTCTGGGGCACCAGGGCAAACGACATGTCCGCGACGCAGCAGATGTCCTGGCCCACCTTTGCCACGCCGTGCGCAAAGTGGAACATGCCGTGCGAGCGGGTGATCTCGCAGGTGAGCTCCACGGTGTCGCCGGGGCGCACGGGGTGCTTGAAGCGCACCTTGTCGAGGCTCGTATAGTAGGGCGTGGCGTCCTTGGCGGCGCCGCCCTGGGCGAGAAGCACGCAGCAGTTCTGGGCGAGCATCTCGCAGAGGATCACGCCCGGCACCACAGGGTTGCCGGGGAAGTGCCCCTGGAGGAAGAACTCGTCGCCCGTCACGTGAGTGTGGCCCACCGCGTGACCGTCAACCAGCTCGCAGTCGTCGATGAGCAGCATGGGCGGACGGTGCGGCAGGATGCCCTCGATCTCTTCCCTGTTCATCTTGAGCCTCCTAGTAGATCTTCATGAGGACGCAGTCGTACTCGACGAGCTCGCCGTCGCTCACGCAGATGTCCACGACCTCGCCGTCTGCCTCGGCGGTCACCTCGTTCATGGCCTTCATGGCCTCGATCACGCAGAGCGTGTCGCCCTTCTTGACCTTGGAGCCCACGCGCACGAAGGGCTCGGCGCCGGGCGAGGCGGCAGCGTAGAAGACGCCCACCATGGGTGCGCGCACGGCGATGACCTTGGTCATATCGAGGGGCTTGCCGGCGTCGGTGGAGTCCGCGTCTGCGGGGGCGGCGTCCTCGCCGTCGGCTGCGGCCGGGGCGGGCGCCGGGGCGGCAGGCGCGGCCGGTGCTGGGACGGCAGCGGCAAGCGGAGCCGGGGCGGCGGCCGCAACGGGAGCCGGGAACGCCTCGGGGCGCTCCATCTCGATGGAGGAGTCGCCCTCCTCGATGCGAATGCGTGCCAGGCCGCGCTCCTGCATCACCTGCGCGAGCGCGTCCACGCGAGAACTGCTGGTGTCCATTCCTACTCCCCCTCGTAGCGGCGAAGCACGACCACGGCGTTGTGGCCGCCAAAGCCCAGCGAGGTGGACATGGCCCACCTGCCGTCAAACGGCACCGAGTGGCCGGGCGTGTAGTCAAGGTCGCAGTCCGCGTCGGGCTCGGCCAGGCCGATAGTGGGCGGCACCACCGAGTCGCGCAGCGCGCAGGCGCAGGCCATGGCCTCAACGGCGCCGGTGGCTCCCAGCATGTGGCCGGTCATCGACTTGGTGGACGATATGTGCGCGGCATGCGCGGCCTTCTCGCCCAGCGCCTGTTTGATGCCCATGGTCTCGGTCTTGTCGTTGAGCTTGGTCGAGGTGCCGTGCGCGTTGATGTAGAGACCTTCGTCTGTGTCCATGCCGGACTCGGCGACGGCCTGCTTGATGGCGCGCGTGATGCCGCAGGCCGTGGGGTCGGGACTCGTGATGTGGTAGGCGTCGGCGGTGTTGCCGTAGCCGCAGACCTCTGCCACGATGTTGGCGCCACGCGCAAGGGCGTGCTCCAGCTCCTCGAGCACCAGGATGCAGGCACCCTCGCCCATCACAAAGCCGTCGCGGTTGGCGTCGAAGGGACGGCAGGCCGTGGCCGGGTCGGGGTTGGTGGTGAGGGCACGGCAGTTGGTGAAGCCAGCAATGGAGACCGGCACGATGGCCGCCTCGGTGCCGCCGGCGAGAATGGCGTCGGCATAGCCGTAGCGGATGGCGCGGTACGCCTCGCCGATGGCGTTTGTGCTGGTGGCGCATGCCGTGACCACGGGCAGCGTGGGGCCGAGCGCGTGGTGGCGAATCGAGACCTGCCCCGCGGCCATGTTCGCGATCATCATGGGCACGAAAAACGGCGAGACCTTGCGCGCGCCACCCTCGTTGCAGCGGGTGACCTGCGCCTCGGTGGTGCCAATGCCGCCCACGCCAGAGCCCACGTAGACGCCCAGGCGCTCGGGGTCGATGGCGCCCTCGGCATCGAGGCCCGAGGACTTCATGGCCTCGTCCGAGGCGACGAGCGCAAACTGGACGTTGCGGTCGTTGTGGAGCGTGTCGGGCTTGCCGAGCGCCGCGACCGGGTCAAAGTCCTTGACCTCGGCGGCCACGCTCACGCGGAAGCCGGTGGTATCGAAGGCCGTGATGGTGCCAATGCCGCACTTGCCCGCGACAAGGGCGTCCCAGCTCTCCTCGGCCGTATTGCCCACGGGGGTAATGGCCCCCATGCCCGTGATGACTACCCTGCGATCCATCTTTCCCCCTTCTGGCGTGCGGCCCCGCCGCAGCCCCAGGTAACGCGAGCAGCAGGCAGAGCCTACATGCACAGCCCGCCGTCGATGCGAATGACCTCGCCCGTCACGTAGCTTGCGGCGTCGGAGACGAGAAACGCCACCACGCCGGCCACCTCCTCGGCAGAGCCGAGCCTTCCCAGCGGGATGCGGGCGACATAGGTGTCGCGAGCCTCCTGCGGGAGCTTCTCGGTCATGTCGGTGTCGATGAAGCCGGGCGCCACGGCGTTTGCGGTGACGCCGCGACCGGCGAGCTCTTGCGCCACAGACTTGGTGAGACCCACCACGCCCGCCTTGGACGCGGCATAGTTGACCTGCCCCGCATTGCCGTGCAGGCCCACGACGGAGCTCACGTTCACAATGCGGCCGCCGCGCTGGCGCACGAAGTTTCTCGCGAGCGCACGCACCATGTTGAAGGTGCCCTTGAGGTTCACGTCGAGCACGCGGTCGAAGTCCTCGTCGCGCATGCGAGCAAAGAGCCCGTCGCGCGTGATGCCGGCGCTGTTCACGAGCGCCCACACGGGACCGAAGTCCTTGGTGACCTTGGCGACCGTCTCCTTGACGGCATCGGCGTCCGCCACGTCGCAGCGATATGCCGCCGCGCGGGCGCCAAGGCCCTCGAGGGCGCGTACGCAGCTTGTGGCGGCCTCCTCGTTGCCCGCGTAGATGATGGCCACGTCAAAGCCGTCGCGCGCGAGCCTTTCGGCGCAGGCGCGGCCAATGCCGCGCGAGCCGCCGGTGACAAGGGCCACGCGGCGGGTGTCCTTCTCGCCAGTCCCTGCGGTCTTCTCAGCCATGGCTACGCCTCCCCAAGCGCCTGAACGACCTCTTCGAGCTGGTCCGGCGTCTCGACGTTGTAGGTGGTCACGCCCTCGAGTGTGCGCTTCACGAGGCCCGTGAGCGTGTGGCCGGGTCCCACCTCCACAAAGGTGTCGATGCCCGCAGCCTGAAGCCCATGGAGCTCGTCCACCCAGCGGACGGGGTGCGAGACCTGCGCGGAGAGGGTCTGGGCAATCTGGGCCGGCGTGTCCGCGTAGGGATCGCCAGTGAGGTTTGCCCATGCGGTCACGCTCGGTACCTGCGGCGGGTTTGCCGCAAGGTAAGCGGCAAGGCCGTCTGTTGCCGCCGCCATGTACGGGCTGTGGAACGCGCCGGAGACGGCAACCGCCATCGAGCGGCCGTGAGCCTCGCGCACCAGGGCGTCGAGCTTCTCGCACGCCTCCGGCGAGCCGGCGACCACGGTCTGGAGCGGGCTGTTGTAGTTCACCGGCCAGGCCTCGCGTGCCTGGGCGGCGAGGCCCTCCACGGTAGCCGCGTCGAGCTTGAGCACGGCGCGCATGGCGCCGGGGTGCTCGTCGCAGCACGCCGTCATGAGGCGGGCGCGCTCCTGGACCAGGCGCGTTGCGGCAGCCACGTCAAACGCGCCGGCAAACGCCAGCGCCGCGACCTCGCCGAGCGAGTGGCCCGCCACGGCCGCCGGCGCAATGCCGCGCTCGCGCAGGGCGCAGGCGCAGGCAAGGTCGACGGCAAAGACGCAGGGCTGGGTGTTCTTGGTGAGCGAGAGCTCCTCCTTGGTGCCCGAGAAGCACTGCTCGCGCGTGCCGGGGCGGACCTTCTCCACCGCGTCAAAGACGGTGCGGGCGGCAAGGCTTGCCTCGTAGAGGTCATGCCCCATGCCGGACTTCTGCGAGCCCTGACCCGCAAAGAGGAAGGCCACGTTGGGGCGCCCGGCTGCGGTGTCTACGCGATCCATTTGGTTGCCTCCCCCAGGTACTTCTCGGCGCCGTCCATGAGGTCGTCGACGATCTCCTGGGCCGTCTGCTCCTCGTGGACCATGGCGGCAACCTCGCCGGCCATGAAGGAGCCCTCCTCGTAGTTGCCGTCCTTGGCGGCCTTACGCAGGCTGCCGGCGCCAAACTTGCCCAGCTCCTCGGGGGTTGCGCCAGTGCGCTCGCGGCGGGCGAACTCCTGCGACAAGGGCGTCTTGAGGCAGCGCACGGCACCGTTCATGCTGCGGCCGGTCACGATGGTCGAGAGGTCCTTGGCCTTGAGGATGCGGTTCTTGTACTCCTGGCTCACGGTGCACTCGCGCGCCACCAGGAAGCGGGTCCCCACTTGGACGCCCACGGCGCCCAGCATGAAGGCCGCGGCAACCTGACGCCCGTCGGCGATGCCGCCGGCGGCAAGGACCGGCACCTTCACGGCGTCGACCACCTGAGGCACGAGGACCATGGTCGAGAGGTCACCGATGTGGCCGCCGGACTCGCCGCCCTCGGCCACGAGGGCGTCTGCCCCCGCGCGCTCGAGGAGGCGGGCAAGCGCCACCGAGGAGACCACGGGGATCACCTTCACGCCCGCGGCCTTCCAGTCTGCCATGTACTTGCTGGGGTTGCCGGCGCCCGTCACCACGACGGGCACGTGCTCCTCGGCCACGACGCTCGCGACGTCCGCCGCAAAGGGGCTCTGGAGCATCACGTTGACGCCAAAGGGCTTCTCCGTGCGCTCGCGGCACTCGCGAATCTGGTCGCGCACCCAGTCGGCTCCCGCGTTCATGGCCGAGATGATGCCGAGGCCGCCGGCTTCGGAGACGGCGGAGGCGAGGCTCGCGTCGGCGATCCACGCCATGCCGCCCTGGAAGATGGGCTTCTCGATGCCCACCAGGTCACAGAGGGGTGTCTTGATCATGTGAGGTTGGTCCTTAGTCTTGGCTCCGGCGCTCCCGGCTCTTGTGCGTTCCCCCCGCGTGGGGTGGCCGTGCTACTTGGCGAGAAGGCCATCGACGAGGTCGACGAACTCGCCGACGGTCTTGGGGTTGGCCTCGGGGTCGATCTCGATGCCAAACTCGTCCTCGCAGGCCATGACGGCCTCGACGGTGGCCATGGAGTCAAGGCCGACCTCGGCGAGGTTGGTGTCGCGGGTGAGCTCGACGTCGTCCAGGCCCTCCTGGTCCTTGAGGATGGCGACGACGCGATCGAAAGTGGACTCTGCCATGGTTCTTCTCCTTCTTCTGGCGCCGGGGTCCCGGCGCGGACGAGGGCGCCTGGCGACGCCCGGGATACCGTAGGTGCCGCCGCGCCGTGCGGCGGACTTGCGACGGGGCTAGCTAGGGCTGGCCTCCCAGCGCACGAGGGTCGAGGCAACGTCGAGGCCGGCGCCAAAGCCCACGAGCGCCACGAGGTCGCCGGGGGAAAGCTCGCCCGCGCGGCTCATGCCGTCGAGCGCAAGCGGGATGCAGGCGCTCGAGACGTTGCCGGTGATTGCAAGGTTCACGGTCACGCGCGCACGGTCGAGGCCCAAGTGGGTGCAGACGGCATCGATGATGCGCTCGTTGGCCTGGTGGAGCACGAAGTGGTCGATGTCCGCGAGGGCGACGCCCGTCTCGGCGGACATGTCACGCAGCTCGCGCGTGACCTCGGTGACGGCAAAGTGGTAGACGCTCCTGCCCTTCATCGAGAGCGCGCTGGGCTTGGCGGCCTCGCGCGTGGGGTCAAAGGGGCTCGTGCCGGCAACTCCCGACACGTCCAGCGCGGCCACGTTGGGGATGGTGCGCAGGCGCGTCCAGAGCGGACTCTCGCCGCCGGCCTCTACCACCACGGCGGCCGCGGCGTCGCCAAAGAGCACGCAGGTGGTGCGGTCGGTCCAATCCATGATGCGCGAGCACTTCTCGGCAGAGAGCACCAGCGCGCGCTTGGCGCGGCCGCGGGCAAGGTAGCCGTCTGCCACGTCGAGCGCGAAGACAAAGCCGGAGCACGCGGCCGAGACGTCGAACGCGGGGCAGGTGGCGCCCAGGCGCTCAGCCACGGCGCAGGCCTCGGCGGGCATGAGGTGGTCTGCCGTGGTGGTGGAGCAGACGATGAGGTCCAGGTCCTTTGGGGCAATGCCCGCGGACTCGAGGGCGTTGCGCGAGGCCTGCTCCGCAAGGTCGTCGAGCGACTCGGTGGTGCAGACGCGGCGCTCGCGAATGCCCGTGCGTGTGCGAATCCACTCGTCGCTGGTGTCGAGGAAGGTGGAGAGCTCGTCGTTGGTGACACTGCGGGTGGGCAGCGCCGAGCCCGTCCCGATGATCGTGTAGGACATTACGCAACGCCGCCCTTCTCGGCCAGGATCTTCTCAAGCTCCTCGCGCTGGGCACGCTGGGCCTCCGCGTAGAAGTGCTCGAGGCGGCGGATGCCGTCGAGCAGAACCTGGCGCTCGGGGATCGTGAGGCCGAGCGAGACCTCCTCGGACATGTGGCGGTTGAAGACCGCATGGAGCCTAAAGACGCGCTCGCCGCGGCGGGTGAGACTCACGTTGACGCGCCGCGCGTCCCTGGGGTCGCGGCACTTCTCGACGTAGCCCTTTCGCACGAGCCGGTTCACTGCCGTGGTGGCCGAGGGGACCTTGATGTCGAGCGCGCGGGCAATGTCCGAGACGCTGATGGTCTCATCGGTGTGGAAGGTCGTGCGGCCAACGACCTCGATGAGGTTGAGCTCGGCCACCGAGAGGTCGATACCGTGCGAGCGGCGCGTGAGGTCCTCAAGGCGGTCAATCGAGTCGTAGGTGTTGCTCAGAAGGCGCGAGATCTCGGCGACAAAGGCGACTTCGTCGTTAACGTCGACGTCCTCCGGGCCGCTTGCGACGGCGAGCCCCGGCTCCTGCGCGTGCCTCTCATACGACTTGCCCACGTGACCCCCCGATCGCGTTGGCGACGATGTTGGAATTAATTAGTTAGTCTAACTAATTATTTACAGTGTAGCGAATTCTCCGCAATGCGCTGTTATGCCGACACATTCACGCAATCTGCACGATGGAATCCCGTTGCCCCGCAATGGGATTCCGTTGCCCGGCAAATCAATCCCGCGCGCGGAGCGAGGCCTGCTCGGAGGAGAAGCGCAGCTCATGGCCATTGGCCTGGAGCACAAAGGCGCGTCCGAGCGCGTCCACGGCAGCAAAGGTTCCCTCACCGAGCAGCTCGCCCGAAGGCGAGACAACCTGCACCGCGTGGCCGAGAAGCGCCAGCGACACCTGGTAGTCTTCGAGGAGCGGCGCAAGCGGACCTTCCGCCTGGGACTGAGCGGCCAGCGCCTGCGCCCACGCGTCCACGCGGGAGATGACGGCGTCTCGGAAGGTCGTGGCAAGCGCCTCAAAGTCGCCTGCCGCACTAGCCGCGGTGCCATCAAGGCACTCGTCCAGGTAGGCCGGCGGAAGCGCCCCTACCATGCCGTCGTGGACCGCGGCGGGGCGAATGACCTCGCGCAACGGGCGCGTGAGGTTCACGCCAATGCCGCACACGGCAAACGCGCCAGCCGCGGACTCCCCCACCTCGACGAGAATTCCGCCCAGCTTGGAGCCGTCCTTCTCGCCCGTAAGCGCAATGATGTCGTTTGGCCACTTGAGTGCGACGTCCCGGGCGCCAAGCGCGTGGCACGCGTCGAGCACGCCAAGCCCGCACGCTGCGGGGATGGCCGAGAAGCTCGCACGCGGAACCTGCGGACGCACCAGAACCGAGAAGTACAGGCCTCCCTTGGGCGAGACCCACACGTGGCCCCTGCGGCCGCGGCCCAGGGTCTGGCGGCGCGCGGCGACGGCAGCACCGTGGGACGCTCCCTCGCGACCGAGGCGCATGACGTCATTATTGGTTGACTCGGTCACGTCGACAATCGTGACCGCGGGAAACCCCGTTCCTCTCGCCATGCGCTCTCCCCTCTCCCTGGTCCTCTGTTCCGACCGACCGGACCTTCCCCAGAGTTTATCTATGTCCCTTTGACCCATCATGCACCAGCTGGGCTCATACAGCAGCCGATTAGGAGATACCAATAGACTCCGTGGGATGCTGGGGTCGCGAATCGTTGTTACCGGGCCGTTCGAGGTTCTCATCGTTTGCCCTGTTGGGCAATCTTACGCCAAACGTGTCGGTAACAACGCACGGGCCGAGAAGCTCCCTTGTTACCGGCTCGTCGAACCGCCGCGTCATCTTCCCAGATAGCCGCCCGCAACTACGAACGTGCCGGTAACAACGAGTGATATGAGAAGCCTCTTATTGCCGGCGCCGAGAAGCCCCCTTGTTACCGGCTCGTCGCGGGGCCGCAGCGTTTGCCCAGTTGGGTTCTCAAATGCGAGACGTGCCGGTAACAAGCATCTGAGCAGCCAGCGTCACTGCCGCAAATGCGCGGCCCGGCGGCTACATCAACCCCAGCGCCATCGCCGCGGGGACGAGAAAGATGGGGGCAAACGCTGCAGGGATGAGGTTTGCAACCTTGATGTCGGTCACGCCAAGGAGGTTGGTGCCCACGGCAAGCAGCAGCGTGGAGCCGGTGACGGCAACTTCGGTGACAACTGCGTCGGTGAGGAAGGACCCCACCAGGCTTGCCAGCACGGAGAGGATGCCCTCGTAGACGACAAGGCTCACGCCGCAAAAGGGCACGCCGATGCCCATAGTCGCTGCCATGGGAAGGCAGACTGCCAGGTCGATGACGCCCTTCGAGATGAGGGTCGAGTGGTCAAGCAAGATGCCGCTCGAGAGCGACCCGACAATGGCCATGGCTCCCGTACAGGTGAAGATAGAGGCCGTGACGAAGCCGTCCGAGAAGTTCCCAAGGCGCTTCGAACCAGCAAACGCCTGGTTGAGGCACCGCTGAGCCCAGTCACCCAACGAACGAATGCGCGCGTCGATGTCGATGCCCAGGCCGATCACGGAGCCAAGCGCCAACGAAAGCGTAACGATGGCAACGCTGCCGCCCTGCATCATCCCCTGGACGGCCACCAGCACGACGGCAAGGCCCTGCCCCTTGAGAAGGAAGTCCCCCAAGCGCTCCGAGACCCGACCCTTAAAGAAAAGGCCGAGAACTCCGCCGACTGCAGCCTCGAAACCGTTTATGAGGGCTCCTACCAGAACCACGTTCGCTCCTTGATTCCTGATTGTTCACTCGCCACGCCTAATGTCGACCTACGACTCGTTCACGCGCTTGCCGCTCATGTGGTCAATGGAAAGCTCAAGCAGCTGGATCCTCTCGGCGGTGCGCTTGATCTCGTCGGCCACGTAGCCGGATGGGTCGTACTTCTCGCCCAGGCGACGCGCAATCTCGAGGGACTCCGGGGTTGTTTTCATAAGCGTGATGCGCCCGAAGACGATGACACTTCGCACGTCTGGGCCAACCTTGCCCTCAACGGGCACGCCTTGATCAAAGACGGTGAACGAGACGCGATTGTCGGCCTTGATGGCATCAATCTTGTGGCCAGTCTTGGCACCGTGAAAGTAGATCTTTCCCTGTTCGTACAGGTAGTCCATGGGAACGCCGTACGGATAGCCGTCCTCGCCGTGAACCGCCAGGACGCCACGCCGCTCAGAGAGCAGGATCTTCTCGCACTCTTCCTGCGCCAGCTGCTGCTTGAAGCGTCTCATCTGCCTGAACATAGCCCCGCCTTCCCGCAAGCCGCGGGGATCCAACCCGCGGCGCGAATTCGTCATTGTGTGGCTCATCAGTTTGAGCGCAGTCAAGATTGCGCGTGAAAGGGGCTCCGTTCTGCATCGAACTCGCCTTTGTTACACAAATTTCTGTTTCTTTGCATCGAACTGCCCTTCGTTACACCCTATTTCGAAGGACACCTAAGTGTCGGCGTGTAGATGCCTACAACATATAGTGGTTATCAGACTTGCAAGGACAATATGCAGGCGCTCATACTTGAGGAACTCCAGAAACCCCATATAACGAAGGGCAGTTCGGCGCAATAAACTCAAAAATCGTGTAACGTAGGGCAGTTCCTCGAATATTTCTTTGTTACTTTCTCGTCTTTCCGCGCTTGCGGGCCGGCTTAGGCAGCCAACGGAATGGAACAGCATGGCATTGATGCTCGTAATATCGCCGGCGAAGCGGATGGACGTAGTCGAAGGCCCGCCCTTCGCCCAAACTCGGCCCGCGTTTCTCGCCGACGCGCAGCACCTGGCCCGCAAGCTGCGTTCCCTTGACTACGACGGCGCACGCAGGGTCTGGCGATGCAGCGACACACTGGCACGGCCCAACTGGGAACGGCTTACCACCATGCCTGAGGACATGGCGAGAGAACCTCGGCTACTCTCCCCTTCCGTACTCACGTACGTGGGCATTCAATACCAGCACCTAGCCCCGCAGGTCATGACCGAGAAGGAGCTGATGTGGCTCTCGTCTCACCTGCGCATCCTTTCCGGGATGTACGGGATTCTGCGTCCACTTGACGGCGTGATCCCATATCGCCTGGAGATGCAGGCAAAGCTTGCCGTTGACGGGTGCCGAGACCTCTACGAGTTCTGGGGAGGGCGACTTATAAACGCCTTCCTCGGCGGCGGTACGGACGTCATCGTGAACGTTGCCTCGCAGGAGTACGCAAAGGCCGTGGTCCCTTGGGCGCAGCGCACGGGCGTACCTGTGGTGACCTGCGTTTTTGGGGAGGTTCGCGCCTCTGACGGTCGCGTTGTCCAGCGCGCAACCGAGGCGAAGGCCGCACGCGGAACGTTTGTACGGTGGTGCGCAGAGCAGGGGGTCGAGAAGGTCGAGCAGCTCGAGGGGTTCTCGGAGAGAGGGTACCGTTTGAATCGGAGCCGCTCCGACGCCGAGACGCTCACGTTCGTGCGCGGGTAACACGTCGCCGGAGAGCCCCTTTTGAATGACTTTGTCGCCAAACTGGGCCTTCCGGCGACTATTTGTCGCCGGAGAGCGTGCGTTGTTGCAATTTGCATCAAAAAGGGCCTACCGGCGGCGGCACTACGACCGGCGACCCGTCCGCGCCGCAACCGCGCAGAGAGTACTCGCGTTACAAAATTGCGGGCCGCCAAAGGGACGGCCCACACATACATCTACCAGCTCAAACGCGAGAGGCGCTACTCCTCCATGTAGTCCTTAAGCCTGCCGGAGCGGCTGGGATGACGCAGCTTGGCAAGCGTCTTGGACTCGATCTGGCGAATACGCTCGCGCGTCACGCCAAACTCGCGGCCAACCTCCTCAAGCGTGCGGGGGTGACCGTCCTCAAGGCCAAAGCGGAACTTGATGACCTTGCGCTCGCGGTCGGCAAGGCCGTCGAGCACCTGGTCAAGCTGCTCGCGGAGCATGGAGTCGCTCGCTGCCTCGGGCGGCGCCACGGCAGTGGAGTCCTCGATGAAGTCTCCCAGCTGGGAGTCCTCCTCCTCGCCGATAGGCGTCTCCAGCGAGACGGGCTCCTGGCTGATCTTCTGGATCTCGCGCACGCGGTCGGGCGACATGCCCATCTCGGCGCCAATCTCCTCCGGAGTGGGGTCGCGGCCAAGGTCCTGCAGCAGCTGGCGCTGCACGCGGATGAGCTTGTTGATAGTCTCGACCATGTGCACCGGGATGCGGATGGTGCGTGCCTGGTCGGCAATGGCGCGGGTGATGGCCTGGCGAATCCACCACGTGGCGTACGTGGAGAACTTGAAGCCCTTGGTGTAGTCGAACTTCTCGACCGCGCGGATGAGGCCGAGGTTGCCCTCCTGGATAAGGTCGAGGAATAGCATGCCGCGGCCCACGTAGCGCTTGGCGATGGAGACAACCAGGCGCAGGTTCGCAGAGATGAGCTGCTGCTTGGCGTCAAGTCCCACCTGCTCGATGCGCATGAGGCGGCGCTGCTCGGCGCGCGTAAGCTCGATCTCACCGTTCTCGGCGGCCTCGAGCTTCTCGGAGGCCTCGGTACCCGCCTCGATCTTCATGGCCAGGTGGACCTCTTCATCGGCGGTGAGCAGGTCGACCTTGCCGATCTCCTTAAGGTACATGCGCACCGGGTCGCCCGTGAGCATGACGGTGGAGGTGTCCTGGCGGCGCGCACGGGCGCGGCTCGAGCGCTTGGGCTTGGAGACCTTGGCCTTGGGCACCGAGCGCAGGGCCTCCTTGATCTCCTTGGCCTCGTTGGCGGCCTCGGACTCCTCGTCGTCCTCGCCGTCGAGGGCGTCATCGTCGTCGGAGAAGTCGTCGTCCGCACCAAAATCGTCATCGTCGTCGCCGGCATCGATGGAGCCAATGCCATAGGCAGGGTTGGCTGCCTCGCCCGACGTGGTGATCTCGACGCCCTTGCCACGCAGCGCATCGTAGAGGTCGGAGAGCTCGTCCCCGTCCACGTCGACGTCACGGATGGCAACCTGGATGTCATCCTCGGACACGCTTCCGCCAGACTTGGCAGACGCGCTCACCAGCCCATCGACCACGCGCGTAAGCTCGTCGGAGAGCTTGATGTCGTCCTTCGTCTTCTTTGCAGCAGCCAAGTTATTCCCTTCGACGCAGTAACCTTCAAGATGCTACCCGTTTTTACTGCTCGACAACAGCAGAAAGTTTCTTTGTCAGCTCATTAATACGCTTCTGGAGCGCAGTTGCTTTCTCGAAGAGCGCCTCCGCATCCTCCCCGCCCGCGTTTCCGGAGTCCCCTGCCTGCCGCAGGCGCGCCTTAGCCTCACGCACGCGCCGCTTGCACGAGTAGAGTTCGACCGAGTCGACGAGAAACGCGACCTTCTCGCGCGCGTCCATGCCGGGGCTCGAGACCACACGCCCGGACGAGAGGATCTGCGGCGCGTCAGGCTCCACGGCCGTGGCGGCTGCCACGACGTCTGCGGGCGCGGTGCCCTCTGGCGTGGCTAACATTGCCCAGGCCATTCCCTCGTGACGTCCGTCCGCCCACATCACGTCTGCCAGGCGATCGGCATAGGGGCGCACCTCGTCCGGCATGGCGGCAAGAATCGAGAGCAGCTCGCGCTCAACGGCGACCTGCATGCGCTCGTCGCCCGAGAGCATGCGCGAGACCGAGAAGGAACCGCCGTTCGCGGGCGCTGCGGCAACGGGAACGCCGCCACCCTCGTAGGCGTCCGCAGGCACGTAGTCGTCGGGCACGGGAGAGTAGCCGTCCTCATCCCCCGAAAACGGCGCAGCAGCCGCGGGTACCGCACTTGGCGCAGCCAGCCTGGCAGCGGCCTCGCGCCGGCGCTCCCGCACCTCGGGCTCAGCGGCCTTAACGGGCTTCTCGCGAATCACGCGCTTTGTCTCGACAACGTCCATGCCAAGGGCGTCCGCCAGCTGCGTGGCGTACTCGTCAAGCAGCACGGAGTTCTTGAGCGGCGCCAAAAGTTGGGCCATCTCGTCCAGCGCCTTGACGCGCCGGCCTGGCGCCGAGAGGTCATAGCCCGCCAGGCGCTTGGTGAACACGAAGTCCATGAGCGGCACCGCGGCGTCGAGCTGCGCCTGCATGGCGGAGGCGTCGTGGGACGAGAGGAACTCCATGGGGTCCTGGCCGTTGGGCAGAACCACGCAGACCATCGAGGCCGAGGTCTTGTCGATGAACTGGACGGCGCGCTCGGCCGCACGCTGGCCGGCCTCGTCGCCGTCGAACATGCAGATGATGCGAGAGACGCGCTGGCGCTCCATGAGCCGGATGTGGTCGATGCGGAAGGCGGTGCCCAGCGCCGCCACGGCGTTGGTGAAGCCGGCCTCGTGCATGGCGATGACGTCGGTGTAGCCCTCGCAGACGATGGCCGTGCCCGTTGCCGTCATGGTCTCCTTGGCGCGGTCGTAGGCAAAGAGGTGCTTGCCCTTGTTGAAGACCGTGGTGTCACGCGTGTTGAGGTACTTGGGCGCGTTGTTGGCGGGGCGCAGGATGCGGCCGCCAAAGGCGATGGTGCGCCCCTGCTCATCGTGGATGGGAAACATGGCCCGGTCGTAGAACCAGTCGGCAAGGCGCCCCGAGCGTTCAACGGCCAGGTTGGCGGCTATGAGCTCCTTGGGGCTATAGCCCTTCCCGCGCAAGTACGAGACGAGCGAGCCGCGCCCGGGCGCGTAGCCCAGGTGCCAGCGGCGGCACACGTCCGAGCCAAAGCCGCGCCCGGCAAGGTAGGCCCGCGCGGCGGCCGGCCCCTCGCCACGGCCACGCATGAGCATGGTGTGGTAGTAGTCGTCCGCCAACGTGAGGGCCTCGATGAGGCGGTTCTTGCGCGGCCCGCGGGCGGCGTTCTTGTCCTCGGAAAGCTCGATGCCCGCACGATCTGCCAGGTAGCGAATGGAGTCCGGAAACGAGAGGTTCTCGCGCTTCATCACGTACTTGAAGACGTCGCCGCCCTCGCTGCACGCGCCAAAGCAGTGCCAGAGGCCCGTTGCCGGATCCACCTTGAACGAGGGGGTCTTCTCGTGGTGGAAGGGGCAGCATCCCCAGAACTCCCGGCCGCGCTGACGCAGCTCGACCGTCTCGCCCACCAGCTGCACGATGTCGGTGGCCTGGCGAACCCGCTCCTTGTCCTCGTCGCTGATCACGCGACCACCCCCACGCACTCCTCCCCGACATTCTCGCGTACCCATTGGATGTTCCCCAACACGGCGGATTCCAGCTCGGCAAGCGAGTCGAATCGACGAGAGGCACGAAGGTGGCGCAGAAACACCACGCGGGCGTCCTCGCCGTAGACATCGCCCGAGAAGCCCACGAGGTTTGCCTCGAGCATGGGGTGGGCCGCCACGTCAAAAGATGGCGGCGCACCAACGTTAACCGCCGCGGGCCAGACGCGCCCATCGATGATGGCGAGACAGGCGTAGACGCCGTTGGCCGGCAGGCAGTCACGGCCGTCCAGCTCAACGTTGGCCGTGGGAAAGCCAAACGAGGTGCCCTCACCGCGGCCGTGGACGATGCGCCCACCCAGGAAGTGGTGGCGAAGCAGGAGCTGGGCGGCCTTCTCGACCTTGCCCTCGCCGAGAAGCCCGCGCACGCGCGTGGCCGAGACGGGGCTTCCCTCCGCCGTCACGAGCGCGTGACCAAAGACGTCGAAGCCGCACTTCTCGCCCAGGGCAGCCATTGCCGTTACCGTTCCCGCGCCGCCGGAGCCAAAGCGGAAGTCCTCGCCCACATGGATGGCCGCAGGCGAAAGAATGCCGCCCAGCACCTCGGTGACGTAGCGGTCGTACGGAAGCGCCGCAAGCTCAGGCGTGAAGCGGTGCACGAGAATGGCGTCCGCGCCGGAGAGAGCCAGCGAGCGCACGCGGTCCGCATCGGAGAGCAGGCGCTCGGGCGGACGGGTGGAAAGGACCTCCGAGGGGTCGGGGTCAAAGGTCACCAGGGCAAGTGGCAGGTTCCGCGCGCGGGCGTCCGCGGCGGCCTGGGCGATGAGGGCGCGATGCCCCGCATGCAGGCCGTCAAAGGCGCCAATCACGCAGACAAAGCGCTGGTTGGGCCCCAGCGTGACGCCAGGAGCAAGGTAGGCCGTGGCGTCCGGCAGATGCATGGATGCGCCAAGCGACACGCCCGAGAGCGTCGAGGCCGCAGCCAGTCGGCGCGCCTCCGCGTGCGAGAGCGGCCAGGTGGGCTCGTGCCAGTCGGGCGCGCAGGAGAAGGGCTCGCCCGTCATGCGCGCACCCCCGTGATGCCGGCCGGGAAGTTGACCTCGCAGGCAAGGCCGCGCCTGCCACAGCTCCATACGCCAACGAGGCGCTGGTCAAAGACCATGGCAACGCGCTCGCCAGGAAGCGGGGCACGATCTGTGCCGTCTGCCACGCGTACCGTTCCCGCCGCCACGACCTTTCCGCAGGCGGCGTCTGCCGCCTCCTGCGCACTCAGCAGGCGCACTGGGGCACCAAGGGCCGCAACGGGGTCAAGCGCGTGGGCAAGAACCTCCGCCGGATCCTGCGCCGCGTCGACAGCGTCCAGCGCCAGGCAGGCGTCAAGCCCCACCGAGCCGGACTGCGTGCGCCGCAGCGCCACGAGGTGCGCGGCGGACCCAGCGGCACGCCCGATGTCGCGTGCCAGGCTCCGGATGTAGGTGCCCTTGGAGACGTCAAAGTCGACGACCCAGCTGAGCTGCCCCTCCACCGAGGCTATTTCGACAAGCTCTGCAGAGAAGACCGTGATGCGGCGGGCTGCCAGCTCAGGCGCCTTGCCCTCGCGCGCAAGCGCGTAGGAGCGCTGCCCGTCCACGGATATGGCGGAATACGCAGGAGGCACCTGGTCCTGCTCGCCCACAAAGCTGGCGAGAATACCGCGGGCCACGTCCTCGCTGCCCAGGCGCTCGGGGACCTCGGCGGCAACCGTGGGCGCGCCGTCGGCGTCGTCCGTATCGGTCTCGCAACCAAAGATGATGCCTGCCGTGTAGCGTTTGCGCTCGGCGGTGAGAAGACCCATGAGGCGCGTGCCCTGGCCCACGCCAACCACCATCACGCCCGAGGCAGCGGGGTCAAGCGTCCCGGCGTGTCCCACGCGGCGCTCCCCCAGGACGCGCCGCACGTGGTTCACCACGTCGTGACTCGTCATTCCGCAGGGCTTGTCGATGCCGAGGAGGGCGTTGTAGCCCGACTCGCCGCGCCTCACCGTGACGCACCTCGCACGTCTGCCGTCAGGGCGCTCGAGGGTGCCGCGGAGTCATCGAAAAGCGCGCAGAGCTTGGGAAGCACGATGGCGCGAACCTCGTCCACAGTGCCCGAGGCAGTGAACCCGGCAGCAGCACGGTGTCCACCGCCGCCCATCTCGCGCGCGATGCCCGAGACGTCCAGGTCGCACTTGGAGCGGAGGTTGCCGCGGACCTTGCCGCCGTCGACCTCCTTCAAGAAGAGCGCCACCTGGGTGCCCTCGATGCAGCGTACCAGGTCGATGAGGCCGTCAAGCTCGTCGAGCGTGACGCCGGCGTTGGCGATGTCCTCCGCCGTGGCAAAGCTGTAGGCAATGCGGCCCTCGGCAAAGGTCTGGATGCGCGCAAGAACGCGGGCGGCAAGGTGCACGTAGGCCAGGCGGTCGGACTGGTACACGTTGAGCGCAACCTCCGCAGGCGAGGCACCGGCCTCAACCAGCATGCTTGCCGTCTCAAAGGCCTCGCTGTCGGCGTTTTGGTACTGGAAGCGGCCCGTGTCGGTCACAATGGCGCAGAGAAGGTTCTGCGCGATGGTGGGCGTGAGGACGCGCGAGGAGTGCAGACAGAACTCGGAGATGATGACGCCCGTGGCGGCGGCATCGGGGCGAACCACGCCCGCCTCCCAGAAGCGCTCGCCCGAGGGGTGGTGGTCAAGAACGGCCACGTGGTGCGCGCGGGCGCAGATCTTCTCGGCGTCAGCCAGGCGCGACATCTGCGAGAGGTCAACGCAGATGAAGAGATCCGGCGTCACGTCGTAGTCCACCGCGTGCACGAAGGTGTCGGACCCCGGCAGGAAGCGGTAGATCCTGGGGACGGGGTCCTTATCGGCCAGGAGGTTGGTCACGCGCTTGCCCGGCCACGCGGTGCGAATGACCTCGGCCAGGGCAAGGCCGGAGCCAATGGCGTCGCCATCGGGCGAGGTGTGCGCGCAGATCGCGATGGTGTTGGCATCCTCGATCAGCGCGACAACGCCCTTGAAGAGCTCCGCCTGTTCCATGTATTCGGAAACCCTCATCAAGCTCTTCCCTACTCGCCCTCTTCGCCCTCGGCAGCGTCGCTGGCGCCGTCCTCGGCGTCCGCCGCGATGGGATAGCCGTTCTCGTCCTTCTCGACGCCAAGCGTTGGCGGGACGTTATCAAGCGCACGAGAGATGCGCTCGGCCTCGTCAGTGGTGGTGTCGATCTGGAACGCAAGCTCAGGCGTCACGCGCCAGCCAAGCGCGTGGCCGAGAAGCGAGCGGATGCGCCCCTTGGCGCGCTCGAGAGCAGCGGAGACCTCCTCGTAGCGGGAGGCATCGCAGCTCACGTAGGCGCGCATGAAGGACTTGTCGACCGAGACCTCCACGCCCGTGACAGTCACGAGCTGGAGGTCGGGGTCGGAGACCTCAAAGAGCATGATGGTGGCGAGCTTCTCGCGCGCAATCTCGTTGGTGCGGCGCGAGTGCTGGTTCTGCTTCACGTGTGCCTCCCTACTCCGTGCGCGCGACCTCTTCGACGCGGTACGCCTCGATCTGGTCGCCGGGGTGGATGTCCTGGAAGTTCTCCAGGCCAATGCCGCACTCAAAACCGGCCTTGACACTCTTGACGTCGTCCTTGTAGCGCCTGAGCGAGGCAATCTTGCCCTCGTAGACCACGATGCCGTCGCGCACGAGGCGAACCTGATCGTCGCGGGAGACCTCGCCCTCGGAGATCATGCAGCCGGCGGCGATGCCAACCTTGGGCACCTTGAAGGTGTCGCGGACCTCGGCGATGCCGGTCTGGACCTCCTCCTCGGTGGGCTTGAGCATGCCGATACGGGCGGCGTCGATGTCCTCGATGGCCTTGTAGATGACGCTGTAGGTACGAATCTCGACGCCCTCGCGCTCGGCAGCGGCACGCGCCTTGGCGTCAGGACGCACACCAAAGCCAATGATGATGGCGTTGGAGGCATCGGCGAGCGTGACGTCGGTCTCGGTGATGGCGCCCACGGCCGCGTGAATCGTGTTGATGCGGACCTCGGACTGGTCCATCTTGTCGAGCGAGTCCTGGAGCGCCTCGATGGAGCCCTGGACGTCGGCCTTGATGATGAGGTTGAGCTCCTTGACCTCGGCGTCTGCCATGGTGTCGAAGAGGTTCTCGAGCGTGACGTGCTTCACGCGGTTCTGCTCCTCGATGCGGGCCTTGAGGGCGCGCTGGTCAGCAAGGTCGCGGGCGTCGCGGTCATCCTGGAAGACGCGGAACTCGTCGCCTGCCATGGGGACGCTCTGAAGGCCCAGGATCTCCACCGGGTCGGAGGGTCCTGCCGTCTCGACGGGATTGCCCTTGGGGTCGAGCATGGCGCGCACACGACCGTAGGCCATGCCAGCAACCAGGGCATCGCCAACGTGGAGCGTGCCGCGGGTCACGAGTACCGTGGCAACCGAGCCACGGCCGCGGTCGAGCTTGGCCTCAAGGACGTTGCCCGAGGCAAAGGTGTCGGGGTTGGCCTTGAGCTCGAGGACGTCAGCCTCGAGCAGGACGGCCTCGAGCAGGTTGTCGATGCCGATGTGCTTCTTGGCCGAGATGTCGACGAACATGTTCTGTCCGCCCCACTCCTCGGGGATGATGCCGTACTCGGTGAGCTCCTGGCGCACGCGGGTGGGGTCGGCGCCGGGCTTGTCGATCTTGTTCACCGCCACGACGATGGGCACGCCGGCGGCCTTGGCGTGGTTGATGGACTCGACGGTCTGGGGCATGACGCCGTCGTCAGCAGCCACGATAAGAATGACGATGTCGGTCACCTTGGCACCACGGGCACGCATGGCCGTGAAGGTCTCGTGACCAGGGGTGTCGATGAAGGTGATGGTGCGGCCGTTGATCTTGACCTGCGAGGCGCCGATGGCCTGCGTGATGCCGCCGGCCTCGCCCTCGGCAACGCCGGTGTGGCGAATGGCGTCAAGCAGCGACGTCTTGCCGTGGTCGACGTGGCCCATGACGGTGACCACGGGCGGACGGGGCTTCAGGTCCTTGGGGTCATCGTAGAAGGTGAAGGAGTTCTCCTCCTCCTTGGTCATGACCTTGACGTCGCGGCCCAGGTCGTCGGCGACCAGCTCGATGAGGTCGTCGGACATGGACTCGGTGAGCGTGAGGGGGTTGCCCAGGAGGAAGAGGCGCTTGATGATGTCGTTGGCCGGCACGCCGAGAAGCTCGGCGAGCTGCGCGACCGTGGCGCCCTGCGGGACCTTCACGGTGTCGAGCTGCGAGAGGTCTTGGTCGTTGGCGATGGCCTCCTCTATGCGCTTCTCCTCCGCGGCCTCCTCGGCCTGCTTCTGGCGGCGCTCCTTGCGGCGGCGGCGCCTGCCGGTGGACTCGCGCGACGCCTCCTCGACGGCCTCGCGGGCCTCGTCGAGGACGCGGCTACGGTTGTAGGCCTCGGCCTCGCGGGCCATGCGGCTGTAGCGGTCCTCGCCCTCGTCGCCGCGGCGGCTGCCCTTGCGGCCCTTGCGGCCGGGACGGCCCTCGCCCTGCTCGGGACTGCCGTCCTGCTCCATGCGAGACGGAGCCGAGTAGCTCTTGCGCTCGGAGCGGGCATGGTCGGAATCGCTGCGGCGCTCGCGGCGACCCTGGCCCTCGGCCTTCTTCTGCGCGGCCTCCTCGGCCTGCTGCTTGAGCACCTGCTCCTGCTGGGCAATCTGGTCAAGCAGCGAGGTGAAGGTGGGCATCGACTTGGGGGCGTTGTCGTGGACGCGGTTGCGCTCTTCCTCCTCGGCACGCTCCTTGGCGGCCTTCTCGGTAGCGCGCTTCTTCTCCTCCTCGGCGCGCTTCCTCGCAGCCTCGGCGGCAGCGCGCTTCTTCTCCTCCTCGGCGCGCTCGCGCTCGCGGCGCTTCTCGGCTGCGACGCGCTCCTTCTCGGCGGCCTCCTCCTCGGCCTTCTTGGCCTCGGCGGCAGCCTCCTCCTCGGCCTTCTTGGCGGCCTCAATCTGGGCAGCGCGATCCTCCAGGATGGGCTTGAGCTTCTTGCGCACAATGGAGACGTAGGCGTCCTCGAGCGTCGAGGAGGCAGACTTGGCGGGAATCTTCATGTCGCGGAGATGGTCGAGCATCTCCTTGCTCGTCATCCCGTACTCCTTGGCAAGGTCGTGTACGCGAGTCTTGGCCATGTGACCAACCTTTCATTCACGGGCGGCCGTGCCGCCCGGGTAGTGCCTGCAATCAAAAGTCCGCTTGGGGACGCTAGATCAGAGAGTCGGGGTCGTCCGAGACCTCGGCATCCATGACCTTCTCGTGGATGCCGCAGTAACGCGAGCCCGGACGGGCCATGTTGCGGCACTGGATGCCGTTCTCGCCCACGTACTCGCAGCGGTGCTGCTCGCCGTCCTCCTCGGCCTCGCCCTCGGGGGCCTCAGCGGCATGTGGCAGATCGCGCAGGACACCAGCGGCAAGCGACTCGTTCTTGATATCGATGTGCATGCCGGTGAGGTGCGCGGCCAAGCGTGCGTTCTGGCCCTCCTTGCCAATGGCCAGCGACAGCTGGTCGTCAGGCACGATGACCGTGGCGTAGCCGTCCTCGGGGCCAAGAACCACGCGAGACACGCGTGCAGGCGAGAGGGCGTTGGCAACGCAGCGGGCGGGGTCATCGGACCAGGGCACCACGTCTACGCGCTCGCCACGCAGCTCGGAGACAACGGTGCGCACACGACTGCCCTTGGGGCCGACGCAGGCACCCACGGGATCGAGGTGGTCGTCCTTGGACGAGACGGCGACCTTCGAGCGGATGCCAGGCTCGCGGGCGATGGAGCGAACCTCGACGACGCCGTCGTAGACCTCGGGGACCTCGAGCTCGAAGAGCCTGCGGATGAGGTCGGGGTGGGTGCGGGAGACCACGATGGGCGGACGCTGGCGCTCGCCGCGCACAGTGGGCTGGTCGTTGTTCGGGTCGCGCACGTCGATGATGATGGCCTTCAGGCGCTGGTTGTGCGCGTAGTGCTCGCCCACGGGACGCTCGTTGCGTTCCTCGGGGAAGCGACGCTGGTCAAAGTGGGGAAGCTCGGCCTCGACGCCCTCGCGGATCTTGATGATCGTGAAGTCGGGCGTGGTCTGGAGCACCGTGCCGGTGATGATGTCGCCGATGCGCTGCGAGAACTCCTCGTAGATCTGGACGCGGGCCGCGTTGCGCACGATTGCGCGAATCTCGGCCTTGGCGTGCTGCGCCGCGATGCGGGAGGTGTCGGGCGGGGTGACGTCCTTCTCGTCAAAGTCGAGGTACTCGCCGGTCTCCTCGTCGTAGGACTCCTCCTTGGGGATGAGTTCGTAGACGTAGACCTTGCCGGTGGCGTGGTCGATTGTGACGCGCGCGCCGAAGGGGAGGTGGAGAATGTCGGCATAGCTCTTGGCGAGCGACTGCTCCAGTCGGTCGAGCAGGTACAGCTCGTCGATGTGCTTCTCCTGGCAGAGCGCCATCAGCGCTTCCATCATTTCTGATGCCATGCGAGTTCCTTTCTAACCCTTGGCCCCGGTGGAGGGGGCATCGAAGTTTGGCTTGATCTTGCAGCTCTTGACCTGGTCGAGGGGGATGCTCACGCGCTCGCCGTCAACCGTGAGGACAACGTTTCCGCCGTCCAGGCCCTCCAGGCGGCCGGTGAAGTGGCGACGACCCTCGGTTGCCGTGGTCCCAAGCGAGACGTCCTCGCCGGCGAAGCGCTCGAAGTCGTGCGGACGACGGAGCGGACGCGAGAGGCCGGGCGACGAGACCTCGAGCGTGAAGGACCCCTCGATGGGGTCGAGCTCGTCGATCGCGGCAGAGATCCACTCGGTCTCGGCGGCCACCTCGTCGAGCGAGATAGGCGCGGCCTCCTCGTCTGCGTGGTCGATGCGCACGCGGACGCACGGGTTCTTCTTCGAGCCCACGACCTCGACGTCGACGATGTCGATGCCATGCTCGGGCGCTGCTGCCTCGAGCGCGTCAAGGATGCGCTGGCGCGTGTCGTGCTCTGGCACTGCGGGCATGTTCCCTCCCTCACACATCGCAGGTACATACAGAAAGGAAGCGGGGTGAGAAACTCCACCCCACTTCCTACGAATCACTACTGCATTGCAAACTGAGTATAGGGACTTATCGGCAGGTGGTCAAGGACCGAGACGGAGGGCATCACAAGGACGCCACGAGTACCGCGGCCAAGCGCACCGGCCGCGGGAACGCGCCGCGCTTGGCAGCCTCGATGGCGGCCGACATGCCGGCCGGGACTGCACGCGGCTCGTGGCGCTTGGCGGTGTAGCGGTGCACCTTGACGCCGGCTGCGCTCAGGGCAACGACGACCGGCTCGCCCTCGTAGCCCTGGAGCGTCTTCCCGTCGTAGGTGAAGCTGACCAGGCGCCCTCTCTCGGTTGTCCCGAGGATCGGGTGCTCATCGAAGCGCGTTCCCATGCGATCACTTCCCCAAACTCTCTGCGGGTCCAGGCCCGCACTCTCCGGGGCTCCCCTGCCCCACGCATACCGTTTTACGTGGGAGGATTCGCTGGGTCTTGTAAGAATCGGAACCAAACGAGCATGGTAACGGGAGTTTCGCACGCCTGAAACATGACGGCACGCGGCCGTTAGCAATTGGGCCTGGGAGCCGCGCTGAGCGAGCTGGCGACAGGCTGAAGCGTTTTGGGCCATCCTCGCGATATGCTCTGCCCAAAATTTTCGATTGCCGGCCTCTTTTGGGCGAATCGATGAGTACGAAGAATCTAACTTTTTGCGGAACCGCAGGTAGAGAAATGGCACCCGTGGGGTGATACTAAGCGGAACCCCTATTTTTTACCGGCGACCGCAAATTTTAGGCACGAGGTCCCGCGGGGAGGCCCGCATCCGCTCCAAACGCATGGTGCGCCGCAACACATTCGCACTCGAACGTGTATCCCGCGCAGGTCACCACACAATCGAGCACCGAATGTAAATCGACCATGGCGAAAGCGGGGATAAAAAGGGCCCGTCGCGCGCGGCGACGGGCTCTAAAGGGCAAACGCAGTTCGGACACTAAACCTAGTGCACGCGGCAGGGAATGGGATGCGGCGGCGTCTTGGGCTTCTTGAGCCCCGCCGTCACCACAGCACCCTTGGGGCACGCGTCCAGGCACTTGCCGCAATGCACGCAGGCGCGCTGGTCGATCACGTGGACAAAGCCCGCCTTACCCTCGATGGCGTCCTCCTCGCACGCGTCCAGGCACTCGCCGCAGCCGGTGCAGCGAGACACCAGGATATGGTAGGTGACAAGCGCGCGGCACTTCCCCGCCGGGCACTGGTGGCGCGAGACGTGTGCCTCGAACTCGTCGCCAAAGAGGTCGAGCGCCTGCGCGGCCACAGAGGCCATGCGCTGGCCCACCTCGCAGAGCGCCTGCTCGGACATCGTAGGCGCAAGGTCGCGGACAAGGTCGAGGTCGGCGCTCTGACCCTTGCCGGCGCAGGCGTCGGCAAGAATCGCGCAGAGCTGGTGGCCGCCCTCGTTGCCAAAGACGCACCGTCCGCAGCACTCGCGGTGGAATCCGTCGAGGATCTCGCGCACGGCGTCAACGGCGCAGTCGCCCGCACCAATGACGCGCACGTCATCGCAGGAGAGGGTCACGCCATCCCCAAAGTGCGCGGGCGCCACACAGGTGCTCATGGGATAGCCTAGGTAGACGGCCTTAACGTCGTCGGCGGAAACGCTCGCGGCGCCGAGAAGCTCCCCCACCGTGGTAAGTGCGGCGCTCTCCACGCGCGCATCGCCCACGTAGACCACCTTGCGCTCGTCGCCACGGAGCCAGCTCTCGCCGGACACGAGCGGGTCGCAGCCCTCGGTAGTTCCGCTCACAGCGGAGGGCAGGGGCTTCTCGCCGACAAGGACGCGCGCGGCGGCGGTGTCGTTAGCGTAGACGAAGCCAAAGGAGTCGTCCGCCGTGACGTAGCTCCCCTCGGGCAGCGCGGCGATAACGTCTGTGGCAGAGGCGGGCACAATCAGGCGCACATCCTCGGCCGCCGCACGACGCGCGGCCTCCTCGAGGTTGGAACGAAGCAGCTCGAGCGCGACCGGATGCGAGCGGTCGAGCGGCATGAAGTTGACGAGAGTCATCGTGTTGCGCTCCTTTGCGGGTACTCGTTCCACAGCTTCGGGCGCTCGAGGGTCAGGCGCAGATCGCACTGGAGGCAGCGGGACGCCTCGCGCTCCGCCTCGGACTCGGCGAAGGGGCACTCGTACTGCTTGAAGTTGTCCCGGCGCTCGGCTGCGGGGGCAATCTTGGGCTCCAGCGGCGCGTCGTAGAAGTGCTCGCCCGGACGGCCAATGTGCTGCTCGGGGGCGTCGGCGTCGAGAAGGACCTCGGAGATGTCGCCGTCGCCGCCCAGATAGCGGTCGATGGACTGCGCCGCCTCGCGGCCGCCCTCGATGGCACCAATCACGGACTTGGTGCCCGTCACAGCGTCTCCCGCGGCAAAGATGCCCTCCTCGCTCGTGCGGTGCTCGCCGTCCGCCACCAGATACGGCCCGTGCGTGAGCTCGAGGCCCATGTCGCGCGTGTCCTCGGGCTTCTGGCCAACGGCAAAGATCACGTAGTCGGCGGGAAGCGTAAGCTCGCCGCCCTCGACGAGCTCGGTCACCGCGCGGTGGTTCTCGTCAAAGTAGAACTTGGCAATCTTGTTGATGGTGATGGAGCCTACCTTGCCCGAGCCCTCCTCGGACTCGTTGATGGAGGTGAAGGCGTAGGCGTCATGCAGCACCACGCCCTCCTCGGCAGCCTCCTCGCGCTCCTCGGGGGTGGAGGTCATGACGGCCTCGGCCTCGAGGCAGGCAACGTCGACGCTCGTGGCACCAAGGCGCACGGCGGTGCGGGCGCAGTCGTAGGCAACGTTTCCGCCGCCGAGAACCACCACACGCCCCTTGACCTCGATGGGATTGCCCTTACGGGAGGCCTTGAGGAAGTCGGTGTTGCGAATGACACCCGAGAGGTCGTGCCCCTTCATGGGGAGCACGGTCCCGTCGAAGGTGCCAACCGTCACAAGCACCGCGTCATAGCTGCCGAGAAGCGACTTCACGTCGTGCAGGCGCTCGCCGCAGCGGAGCTCGATGCGGGGCTTCTCGTCCGTGCCCTGCGTCACCTCGAGGATGGTCGAGACCTCGTGGTCGAGAACCTCGTCGGGCAGGCGGTAGGCGGGAATGCCGTAGCGAAGCTGGCCGCCGGGGCGTTCCTCGGCCTCGAAGACCGTGACCGCATGGCCCTTCTCTGCCAGGTAGTACGCCGCGGTGAGGCCAGCGGGGCCGGCGCCCACGATGGCCACACGCTTGCCCGTAAGCGGCTCGTGACGCACGCGGGACTTCCACTCGCCCGTGTCACGCACGGCGGCAGCGCGCTTGAGCCTGCAGATGGAGAGCGGACCCTCCAGGTGGTTGCGCTTGCACTCGCCCTGGCAGTTGTGGGTGCAAATGGAGCCCAGGGTCTCGGGGAACGGGACCTTCTCGCGCACGACGGCCGTGGCCTTCTCCCACTCCCCCGCCTTCACGTGGCGCAGGTAGCGCGGGATGTCGATGTGCGCGGGGCAGCCGGAGCGGCAGGGCACCACGTTGTCCTCGCGGCTGCGCTCGGGCTTGTTAAGGCCGAGAACGTCCACGATCGAACCAGTGGGGCACACCTCGACGCAGGCGCCACAGAAGCGGCAGCCCGCCTCCTCGAGCGAGACGCCCCCGTCGATGCCAATGCGCACGCCGTCCTCGGTGCGCTGGTAGTCGAGAACCCCAACGCCACGCAGCTCGCGGCAGGCACGCACGCAGCGGCCGCAGCGCACGCAGCGCGTGAACATGTGGGTGATGAGCGGGTTGGAATCGTCCGTGGGAACGGTGCGGGCACGGCAGCGCCAGCGCGACGGCGAGACACCCAAGTACTGGTACATGGACTGCAGCTCGCAGACGCCGTACTTGGGGCAGCCGGTGCAGTCCGAGGGGTGGGTGGCGAGAATGAGCTCCATCGCCATCCTGCGCACGTGGTCGGCACAGGCGGCGTGGGAGTCGACGACCATCCCTTCCTCAACTGTGGTCTTGCATGCGGGAACGGCATGCCCCGACCCGTTCACCTCGACCGCGCACAGCCTGCAGCCGCCAACGGCCTCGAGGTCCGGGTGCTTGCAGAGGTGCGGGATAAAGATCCCCGCATCGAGCGCGGCGTCGAGCACGGAGGTGCCCTCGGCGGCCTCGACCTCACTCCCGTCTATGGTCAGCTTCATCATGTCCCTCTCCAATGACAATGATGGTTTCGCAAGATGGCGCGCCCCGCCGCATGCGCAGCGGGGCGCGACCCATCACGCGCTCTTAGGTACTAGTCCCACTCGTCGTCCGACGCGGACTCCATTGAGAGGGCAGCCGCGTTCTCGCCGGCAATGCGGCCGGAGTTGAGGCAGAAGCCCATGGTATTGCCCGGGATGGAGTAGTTGTAGGAGTCGCCGTAGATGGTGCAGGCGTCCGTGCCCACGCAGTAGAGGCCAGGGATGGTCTTGTACTCGTCGGTCATGACCTCCATGCGCTGGTTGATGAGGACGCCGCCAAGCGTGCCGTAGGCGCCAACGTACTGGCGGCAGGCGTAGAAGGGGCCGTTCTCGAGCGGCATCATGAACTCGCGCTCCTTCTCGAAGAGCGAATCCCAGCCCTCGGCGCACATGGCGTTGTACTCCTCGACGTTCTTGACGAGGCCCTCGGGGTCGATGCCAATCTTCTCGGCAAGCTCCTCGAGCGTATCGGCCTTGGCGATCACGTGGTTGCCGTTACCGTCGAGGTAGGTGTCCTCATCGCGGGCAAACTGCTCGTCGAAGCCCTGATAGAGGTCCTTGGGGTGGACGTGGCTCACGATGTCCGGGCCATCCTTCTTCCAGTGCTTGAGCATCTTGGAGTCGAAGATCGAGAAGGCGACCTTGCCGGGCAGGTGGTTGATCGCGTTGCCCACGAAGGTGGTGTTGAAGATGTCATCCTCGGGCATGAAGCGCTCGCCGTTGCGGTCGCACCAGTAGCAGGGCTGGCGGAAGCCGCCCTCGACGTAGAAGTGGTTCATGTTGTCGGGGAGCTGATACATCATCTCCATGGTCACGGGCGTGTGGCCGGCGCCGACCTTGTGGCACATGTTGAAGCCGTCGCCATCCATGCCGGGCACGGCAAAGGAGTAGAGGTTCTTGCCCCAGTCAAAGCCGATGAGGTCCTTGATCATCTTGGGGTTGGCGCCAAAGCCGCCGGTGGCGACGATGACCGCCTTGGAGGTGATGTCAACCTCCTCGCCGTTCTTGTCGACGGCCTTCACGCCCACGACGGCGCCCTCGTCGTTGGTGATGAGCTCCTTGCCGGGGGTCTCGAACATGAACTCGACGCCCAGTGCCTGGGCACGCTCGGTCATGCGCTTGGTCATCGTGGTCGCGGCGCGCGGGCCGGGCTCGGAGCCGTCCTCGGGCTGGACGACGTGCCAGGTGTACTCGCCGTCGGCGTAGGCGCGGGTGCGCTCGCGGGCGCGGAACGCGGGGCGCACGGAGTTGAACTTGACGCCCATGTCCATGAGCCACTGGATGGTGTCGCCGCTCTTGAAGTAGTACGCGCGCACAAGGCGGGGGTCAACCTGGTAGTGGGTGTAGAACATGTGGCGACGGAACAGCTCGCCAGGGGTGACCTCGATCATCGAGGCCTTCTGCACCGGAGAGCCGGCCGCGCAGGGGCCCATGCCCATGTTGGCGGCGCCGCCGGTGTTGGACGCCTTTTCCAGAGCGATGACGCTTGCGCCGTTCTCCGCGGCAGAGATCGCCGCAGCGAGTCCGGAGAGACCCGCCGCAACGACGACAACGTCGGTTTCAAGCTGCTTGGCCATGTCATACCTCCATATTTGGGACAACAAGACGCTTTGTGTAACGTAGACACTTAGTAATGTCGCAG
Organism: Tractidigestivibacter scatoligenes; assembly: GCF_001494635.1. GTDB lineage: Bacteria > Actinomycetota > Coriobacteriia > Coriobacteriales > Atopobiaceae > Tractidigestivibacter > Tractidigestivibacter scatoligenes. The sequence goes on from NZ_LOJF01000011.1 coordinate 72,880, forward strand.
CACCGGGCCGTACGGGCTATGTGCGGCCGTACAAAAGAACGGCATCGCGCCCCGCACAAAACTGTGCGCGGCGCGCGATGCCGTGGGAGAGTCGCCGTGTGCGGGCCCGCTAGCCCCTCGAGGGCATCGTGGGCTGGATGAAGGCCTTGTACTTCGCGACGCGCTGCTTGTACTCGTCACCCTTCTGAAGCTGCGCGAGCTCGCCCTCCATGCGGCCAATGTCCTCGCCGTGGATCTGCTTGCCCTCGGCGGTGTCGTGCGCCCGGAAGAGGCCGCGCTCGTCGTAGCACTCGTCGTGGCGGTACTCCACCTGGATCTTGCCGTCGACAACGCTCACGTGGCCCTCAAGGCCGCAGACGGAGCAGATGGCCTTGTCGGTGCCGGGGACCAGGTAGAAGTCGTTGGCGTGGCAATGCGGGCAGACGCCCTCGGCACCCTGGTAGGAGGCGTGCTCAGGGTCCTTGGCGGCGCGGGCGAGGTTCACGCCGATCTGGTGTGCGCGGGCAACGACCTTGTCGTCGAGAAGGGCGCGCTTGGACCAGGGCACCCACTCGTTGTCAATGACCTTCCAGGTGGGGGTCATTGACTGGATCGCGTGGTCGGACTGGACGTGCGTGCCCCAGTCGGAGCCGCCGATGCCAATGTAGGAGACGGGCTTGCCCGGGCAGATGATGCGCGGGTCCGGCGCCTTGGACTTGCCGCCCTCGGCGGCGATCTTCTCGGCAATGTGGGTGGCAATCACGTTGTTGCCGGTATCCATACGGGGCCCAAAGCGGTCCATGATGGTGTGGAAGAGGCCGGACGCGCCCGTCTCGAAGATGGGGTCGCACATGATGATGCCGTCTGCCTCGGCCATCTTGAAGAACAGCCAGTCGAAGTCGTCCTTGTGGATGCACATGTTGCCCTGGCCGCTCATGAGCATCTTCACGCAGGTGATGCAGCCGGTGCAGTGCTTGATGTTGAGGTCCATCGCACGGATGAACTCGACCTCGCAGCCCTCCTCGACGGCCCCCATCAGCGCTTCCTTGCAGATGCTGTCGTTGTTGCCGTTCTTGGTTCCAAACGAGACGCCCAAAACCTTTGCCATGGGACACCAACCTTCCCTCTCGCAGCGTTTCCGCCACGCCCCCGCGCGACGGCCTTTCCTGATGGCAGAAGCCTATCGCCGGGAATGCTGTGCAATTGCATAGAAGATTGGCCGAGAAAGTCCCTCAGCTTGTCTCGAGAAGGTCTCCGTTGACTGCCGCGTCATCTCCCAGGGCGTCGAGAACCCGCGCCGTGAAGGAGACCGCCAGGCGGTCGTCGCCGTCCTTGAGGTCGAGCTGGAATAGCTCGCTAATCTTGTTCACGCGGTAGAAGTAGGTGTTCCTGTGCACGTTGAGGGCCTCCGCCGCCTCGGCGGGGCTTCCCGGGAAGCGCACCGACATCACCGCCGTCTCGAGGTAGGCGCTCCCGTGCGCTCGGTCGTAGCGCGCCATCGCCACCACGCGCTTGTCGAGGAGCATGTCGGAGTAGCCAAGGCCCTTGAAGACGGATGCCACCATCTGGAAGCGCCTCTCCCAGAAGAAGACCACGCGCTGGCGCTCCCCCCTCTCGAGGGCGTCCGCCTCGTCGAGAAGGATGCACTGCTTGAGGCGGGGACGTACCAGCATGACGTCGGAGAAGGGCTCGCTCACAAAGGCGCGCATGTCGTTGTGTTCGAGCGAGGCCATGAAGCTCCTGTCCCTCAAGATCCTGCGCTCGCACGTCTCGTAGTCCCCAAAGCCCTGGCCGGCGGCCTCCCCAAGCGAGACGAGCACGACAACCGCAGAACCAAAGATGGTCCAGACGCTGCCGGAGAGCGCGTCTCCCACAAGCTGGCCAACACGCGCGTAGTAGTCGTGGCCGGCACCGGGCTGCCCCACCACGCGCAGCAGCACGTAGTTGCAGTCGAGCGGGACATCGGCGATTCGCAGGTGCTCTCGAACGGCACCCTTGTCCTCGAACTTGCCAGAGAGAACGTCCGCAAGAACGGACGAACCCATGTCCACGCGCTTTCCGGCGACGCCAAGCCTATCGATCATGAGGCCGGCGAGCGAGGTGGCGAAATCGATGAGCTCCAGGTCGACGCCCGTGACCTCGTGGGTCACCTCAAACGCGTCGAAGCGCCCCATCTCGAGGCGGTGGTGGTAGATGATCGAGGTCACGCACCGCAGGTTGTCGGCCACGTTGGTGGTGATGATCGAGTGGCGCGAGCTCCTCACGGAGCTGAGAATCCCCGACTCGGCGAGATGGTCCTCAACCGACTGCGAGACGTAGCCATTCTCGACCGTGGCGGCGATATCGGGGCGGTCGCTGGGGATTTCGCCGGCCGTTGCCAGCACCTTGTGGTCGGTGTTGCTTATCACCACCGGGTTGCCAATCACCTCCGAGGCGCGACGGGCGAACTGCCTGAGGTCGTAGGAGTCCAGATAGCAGCGGAAGAGCGCCTCCCTCCTCACGGCAAGCTCGCCGCTCTTGAGCACCAGACGCATGAAGGCCTCCTGGAAATCGCTCGGAGAGGCCTCGCCAGTGACAAACACCACGTTGCGCGGGGGCTTGTGGTACTCCTCGTCCAGCTCGCCCTGAACGTAGACGAGCATGATCCCATCGCCCGTCTGGGGGACGTCGTTGCTCTGGAAATCTGCCATGGAGCCCAGGCACACGACACCCTTTGACCCCACGTTCCACTCGGGAGAGACGATGAGGTCCCACTCGAGCAGCTCGTCATCGTGGATGTAGGAGCTCGTAATGGGCAGCTCGTTCAGGATGGTCCGAAGCCTCATCTCTCCTCCTCAGCCGTGCTGTGCTCGTGCACAAACATAGTAACTTCTCCGCGCAAGTAATTTGGTGCGCGTTCCATGGGAGCCAGTTTTGGTGCGCCGTACTCTAGCTTGTGGACTATCGCGGAGAGACACGAGGGGCATGCCATGTGCGAATGGAACATCAGAACGCTCGTCAACGACATCGTCCTTGCGCTCGTCATCAACACGAGCGCAACGCTGCTTGCAGGCGCGCCGCTGGCGTGGGCGACCTGGTATCCCTACACCTGCGTGGCGTTCACGACCAACGTCGTGGCTCAGCTTCTCGTCCCCACGGTGAGCATCTCGCATTCGCTCACAAGGGGTCTTGACGGGAAGGGCGCGCGACCGTACGTCGCGATCTTCGTTGAGAACCTGATCTTCGTCACGATCATCTCCCTCACCGAGGCGGTGACGCAGGTGGGCCCGGCCCAGATGCTTGCCGCGTGGAGCCAGACGTACCTGCAGCTCGTTCTTATCGGCTATGTGACGTCGGTCATCCTCTTCAAGATTCCCTCCAGGCGATAGTGGCCAGCAGCATACAAGGCCAAGGAAAGGTAGAAGGACATGGCACTTATTGACGAGCTCATTGAGAAGGCACGCAAGACGCCCAAGGTTGTGGCGCTTCCCGAGTGCGAGAACGAGGACACCCTGCTTGCGGCAAGGCGCGTCGCGGACGATGGCATTGGGACCCCGGTCCTCGTGAGCCCTGCTGACGTCATCGCACAGACGGCAGAGCGCGCGGGTGTCTCGACCGAGGGTATGCGCATCGTGGACACCGCAGACGCGGAGGCGGCAGACGCCCTCGCCGAGCGCTACATGAACGCCGGCCGCGAGAGGCTCTTCTCGGCAAAGGCCGCCCGTCGCAAGCTCAAGAACCCGCTCAACTACGCCATGATGCTCGAGGACCTTGGCGACGTGGACTGCACGTTCTGCGGCCACACCAACACGACCGGCGACGTCCTCATGGCCGCCCAGATGATCATTGGCCTGGCCGATGGCGTGGACGTGCCCTCCATCCTGGCGCTCGTGCAGACTCCGGGCTTCTCCGGACCCGAGGGCGACGTCATCGCGCTCGCCGACTGCGGCCTCAACCCCGAGCCCACGGCCGAGGAGCTCGCCTCCATCGCGATTGCCGCCTGCGACAACGTGGCCTCCCTCATGGACTGGGAGCCCCGCTGCGCCTTTATCAGCTACTCCACGGACGGCTCTGGCGAGAGCCCCAGCGTCGAGCGCATCCGCGAGGCCCTCTCGATTGCCCGCGACCGCAGGCCCGACCTTGCCCTCGACGGCGAGTTCCAGCTTGATGCCGCCATCGTCCCGGCGGTTGCCGCCAAGAAGGTCAAGCGCGAGAGCGCCGTGGCTGGCCGCGCGAACGTGCTCGTGTTCCCCGACCTCAACTGCGCTAACACCGCCGTAAAGCTCATCCAGCTCTTCGCGCATGGCAAGGGCTACGGCCACAACCTCTCGGGCTTCAGGCACCCGGTGGCAGACAGCTCGCGTGGCTCCTCCGTCGAGGAGATGGTGGGCGACATCGCGATGCTCGTTCTCTCCGCCCGTTAGCAGCACGACCGCGCCAGAAGCCAGAAGCAACCAAAGGAGCACCACATGACCTATCGCATACTCACGCTCTCCCCCGGCTCGACCTCCACCAAGGTCGCCGTCTTCGAGGGCGAAAAGGCCCTCATGAGGGAAAACGTCCGCCACGACCCTGCTGTGCTGGCGGGCTTCGACAAAGCGGCGGACCAGCTGGAATTCCGCACAAAGACCGTACTCGACGCGCTTGAGGCAGCGGGAATCGCGCTCGAGAGCATCGACGCGTTCTCGGGCTACTGCGGCGGCATGGGCCCCACGGTCGGTGGCATCTTCCGCATCGACAAGACCGTATGCGACCACGTGCTCAACTGCGGGATGAACCACCCCGCCATCCTAGGCGCGCCCATCCTCTTTGACCTTGCCGGCCGCTGCGGCAAGCCCGCCTTTGCCGTGAACCAGCCCGACACCGACGAGCTCGAGGACGTTGCCCGCATCACCGGCTACCCCGGCATCTACCGCAAGAGCCACGTGCACTGCCTCAACCAGAAGGAGTGCGCCATCCGCTGCGCGGCGTCTCTCGGCAAGGCCTATGACGAGGTCAACGTTATCGTGGCGCACGTCGGCGGCGGCCTTTCGGTTGCAGCGCACAGGCGCGGGCGCATGGTCGACACGAATGACGTGCTGGAGGGCTCGGGCCCCTTTGCCCCCAACCGATCCGGCGATGTGCCGGCAAAGCCCGTCGCCGCTCTCGCCTTCTCCGGCAAGCACGACAAGAAGGAGGTCATGGGGGTCATTGGCAAGACCGGCGGCCTCAAGGGCCTGCTCGGCACCGACGACGCGATGGAGATTGACACGCGAATCGACGCGGGCGACGAGTGGGCAAAGCTCGTCTTCGAGGCCATGGCATACCAGACCGCAAAGCAGATCGGTGCCTTCGCGTCCGTGCTCGAGGGCAAGGTCGACGGCATTGTTCTCACGGGCGGCGTCTCGCACGACCAGCGCTTTGTTGACTACGTCACAGAGCGCGTGAGCTGGATCGCACCTGTGAGCGTCTTTGCGGGCGACTTCGAGATGGAGGGCGCGGCAGCCGGTGCGGTTCGCGCGCTCGACGGCGCGGAGGACGTCATGACCTACACGGGCGAGCCCTCCTGGGACGGCTTCAAGCTGGACGGCGCTCCCGCCGACGTGGAGGCCTAGGGCATGGCGAGAAACAACGCGACCACGCGTGGCGGCTTTCACTACGCCTACCTCATCGTCCTCTCGTGCATCGTGATAACATGCCTTCCCTGCTCGCTGGTTCTCTCGTGCGCGGGCATCTTCTTCACGCCGGTCTCCGAGTTCTTTGGCGTGCCCAAGGCATCCTTCACGCTGTACTTCTCAGTGCTCAACCTCGCCATGATGGCCACGCTTCCCGTTGCCGGCAAGCTCCTGGCCGCGCAGGACTCGCGCGTGGTTCTCTCCGTTGCCACCGCGCTCTGCGGCCTGGGTATGTTTGGCATGGCGTCCTGCCAGCAGATCTGGCAGTTCTACCTCGTGGGCGTTGTGCTGGGTATAGGCGTGGCACCTCTCATCTACCTGGCCGTCCCCACGCTCATCAACGCCTGGTGCGTCAAGCGTGTGGGGTTCTTTGTTGGCCTGTGCATGGCCTTCACGGGCATTGGCGGCGTCATCTTCAACCCGCTGGGAACGTCGATCATCCAGTCGTCGCCAGAGGGTTGGCGCCAGGCGTATCTCGTCTTTGGCATCATCATCCTTGTGGGGACGCTGCCGTTCACGCTCTTCGTGGTGCGCGGCAAACCAGCCGACAAGGGGCTTCTCCCCTATGGCGCAGACGAGGTTGAGGCTGCCGACGGTACAGGTACCAGCGCTGGTGCTGACGCAACCGCGCCTGCGAAGGGCGTCTCGGCCGCCGATGCCATGCACACGCCCGCGTTCTGGGCAATCGTGGCCTTCTGTGGGCTGATAACGCTCAACCAGACCGTCTACCAGTTCCTCTCGAGCTACGCGCTTTCGTTTTCCGATTCGCTGCCGCAGATTGCCGCCGCGTCGGGCATCGTCGCGTCCGCCGCGATGGCCGGCCAGGCGATTGGCAAGGTGTTTCTCGGCTCCGTGAGCGACCGTTCCGTGCGCCTTGGTGCCGTGTGCGGCATCGCCGTTGGCGCCGTGGGCGTCCTTCTCATGTGGGGCATGCCATCGGTGCTCGCGCTGCTGCTGGTGGGAGCCTTCTGCTTTGGCGTTGTCTACGCAATGACCACGGTCGAGACGCCGCTTCTGGTGCGAAGCGTCTTTGGCTCTGCGGACTACGCCAACATCTACTCGCGCGTCTCAATGGTTGGATCGCTGATGAGCGCTGTTGCAGCGGTATTCTGGAGCCTGGTGATTGATTCGGCCGGCGGATACGGCCTGATGTTTGCCCTGTCGCTGGTGTGCATGGCTGCGTGCCTGGCACTGGCAATCTATGCGCTTGCGCACGCGCCCAAGGAATCCGCGGGTTCCGGGCGATAGGCAGCGCACGCACGACGGTTTTGCGCGAGAAGAGCCTCCGGCGCCACCTGGGCGCCGGAGGCTCTTTTTGTACGTGATAGCTGCGGGAATGCGCCCTATGGCGCCAGAATGGCGCCACAGCGGCGACTTCGTACGCACCTGCTGCTAAAACGCGCCCTGTGGCGCGCTACCGCTCCTCGCCGGATTCCCCGTCGCCAGCAGCAGCGCCCTGCGTCCCGCGGCGCCTGCGGCGCTTGTGCTCCCTGGGCACATACGGCCCAATCACCGCGCGAAAGTCTGGCGAATCCGCATCGTCCGTCGGCGTCTCAGGCGAGATGTAGAGCGACCCTTTGAGTCCCTCGATGTAGGTGTACATCCACGAGAGACCGCGCACGCCGCTCAGCGCATAGTCGGCGGCGACGATGAATCCCCGCAGGTCGTCCTTGGTGAACTCGTGGGAGTAGTGGCCAATCCGGAACGTGTCGAAGGGCATCTCGCCCATCTTGTCGAGCGTTTGGCGCCAGTCGGCAATGGGCAGGCTCTCGGGGAAGAAGAGGCACATGCAGGGCGTAACCGCATCGCCAGCAAGCAGGAGTCTACGTTCGCGCAGCAGATAGCCCATGGAGTGGTCGGTGTGTCCAGGCAGGAAGTACCCCTCAATGGTGACTCCGCCCAGGTCCAGAACGTCTCCCTCCTCAAAGTGCGAGAAGTTCGGCCTCCGGCCCTCGCTCATGGCCCAGAACGCCCCCTCGGGAGCACGCCCCTGCTCCACGTAGAAGCTCCGGGCATGCAGGTTCTGCTCCTCCTCCACGCCGAGGTCGACCTCTTCCTCCCGGGGAATGCGCACGTCGTCAAAGAGGTAGGATCCCGCAATGTGGTCGTGGTGGCGGTGCGTGAGGAGCACGGTCACGGGAAGGCCCCCTGCAAGCCCCTCCACCACGGGACGAAGGTCGCCCACGCCTACGCAAGAATCCACAAGCGCCACGCGTTCGCTCCCCTTCACGAGGTAGCAGCGGCAGCCAACGCTGTCCGCTATCTCCCACAGGCCGTCGCCGAGGTCCGTAACCGTAAAGATCTTATCCATGCGAGAAATGCCTCCCTTAAGCCCAAAGTGGCGCCCGAGCCACATGGCCCGGGCGCCGGAACGCCATTTTCTATGCGTGCCCTCCGCGCAGCTGCACTAGCGCATCTGCGGCACAGGGTCGTTGCAGACCTTGCGTGCGAAGTTCTCGATGGGACCCTGCAGGAAGAACGTGACGATGTAGCAGGCAATCCACACCGGAATGATGTTCTGCAGGAAGCCAAAGACCGACGCGATGATTGGCGCACCGCCCAGGATGCAGGCGTCGAGCGTCCCCACCAAGTAGCAGAGGATAAGTGCGTAGACCGTGTTGATGGGCACGTTCACAAGCGCCCCAAACTTGGCACCCTCGGAGGGGTTGGAGCGCTTCATTGCCCAGCGAACGCTCATCTCGGGAAGTGAGGGAACCATGCCAATGATGGTTGCCACGCACCAGGCAAACACGTAGTTGATCCAGAACATGGGCCAGATCCATCCCTCGCCCGGAGCCGGCGTCGCGGTGTGGAAGACGTAGATTGCAAGCCACTCGCAGAGCACGCACAGCACCAAGGCTGTGCAGAGGTTCAGAATTGCTGCCTTCACGAACCGCGTTGAAGTCTTCATCGGCATGAGTGATTCCTTCCCTAGACGCTGGGCATATGCCCAAAGGTACAAAATGCGGCGCACGAGGCATTCCCGCACGCCGCCCGATGCCCTTTATGCTATTAGGAGGTCCCCCAGCGTCCTATGGCTCTTAGCACAAGCTTTCGTCGATATGTGACGACTTTATGTGCTATCGCACGAAGCGAGAAGACCCCCGTTGAGACAGACTCGCATCCCTACTCGAAGCACGCAAAGCCCGAAAAGACCGGACTCCCGGTATAGTGCCTGACCTCTTCCTTGCCGGAGAGAACGCGGACAGCGCCCGCCGCCATGGCCTCCAGCTCGAACTCGCCCGGGTATGCCGTAACGGGGGCAATCCAGCCGCAACCCTCCCGGATGTAGTCAACGAGCCCCTGGTTGTGCACCATGCCGCCGCCAAGAAGGATGCCGTCCACATGACCGTGGAGCACGCCTGCCATCGAGGCGATGTACTTCACGATCTGGTACTCCATGGCACTCCAGGCACGTGACGCCGCCTCGTCGCCGGCCTCCGCGCGACGGCACACCTCAAGGGCATCGGAGGAGCCCAGGAGGTCGGCAAAGCCGCCGCTGCGCTGGCACAGTCTCCTCGTGGTGTTGATGCCGTGCTCCTCGAGGTAGGCAAACGCTTCGATCACCGGAACCGCGCCGCAGCGCGTGGGGGTCATGGGGCCCTCGCCGCCCACGATGTCGTAGCCGTCAATCATGCGCCCATGCTTGTGCGCGGAGATAGAAATTCCTCCCCCAATGTGACAAACAATGAAGTCGCAGTCCTCGTAGCGCTTTCCCAGCGTTGCGGCATGCCGGATGGCCGTCTCCTTGAGGTTGAGCGCGTGCAGGTGGACATTGCGGTAGACGCCCCTGATGCCCGTCATGCGCGCATCGTCGCAGAGTTCGTCGGTGTCGGGCGGGTTCACCACAAAGGCAGGCTTGTTACCCGAGAAGCGCGCGAACTCGTGGGCGAGCTGGCTTCCCAGCTGGGCGGGGTGCTGCACCCCGTTGGCTCCGATCCGCGCGTCGTGGAGGAGCTTCTCCTCAATCTGATAAACGCCGCCCTCGCAGGGCATGAGCCCTCCGCCGCGGCCGACGAACGCGTCCACGCTCGCAAGATCGACCTTGTTCTGGTCGAGAATGTCGAGAATCATGTCGCGTCGGTAGGGCAGCTGGGCAGAGACGTCGCCAATCTCCTTGAGCTTCTGCGCGTCGTGGGCGACGTTTGCCGAGAAGACACAGGCATCTCCCTCGAAGAGACCCACCTTGGTCGAGGTGGACCCGGGATTGATGACCAGGATCCGGTAGTTCTTCTCAGCCATGGCTACTCCTCCTCCAGGCACTGCGCGCGAACGCAGGACATCACGACGTTGCCCACGATCTCGGACACGGGGGCGCTTCTCGAGCAGTCGCAGACGATCTTCTTGAAGCCCTGGAGCATGGGGCCGTACGCATCCGCGTGGCCGAACATCTGAACGAGCTTCACGCCCACGTTGCCCACGTTGAGGTCTGGCCAGATGATGACGTTCGCCCTGCCGGCAACGTCGCTCTCGCGATGGACCTTGTGGGCGGCGACCTCCGGGCGCAGGGCGGCATCGAGCTGGAACTCGCCGTCGATCTTGAGGTCAGGGCGGCGCTCGCGGGCGATGTCGCGGGCGTCACGCACCTTCTGGACCATCTCGCCCGCACCGGAGCCATCGGTCGAGAAGGAGAGCAGCGCGCAGCGCGCCTCGCGACCTGTGAGGGCGCTCCAGGTGTCACAGGCGGAGATGGCAATGGACGCCTCCTGCTCGGGCGTGGGGTTCTGGCACACCGCAGAGTCGCCAAAGCCCAGAAGCTGGCCATCCGAGCCCTGGTAGCCGGGAATGTCGAAGATGCCCATGGACGAGACGGTGTCGATGCCGTCCGCAAGTCCGATGATCTCCTGACCGCCCAGGATGACGTCGCCGGTGGGACAGTCGATGCCGCCGAAGGTGATGTCCACGTCGCCGAGCGCCTGCATCATGAGGGCGCGCTCCATGGGGCGCGTCACGCGGCGACGCACGCCCTTTGCCTTCCAGCGGCAGTTGGGAAGCACCTCGAAGCGCTGGGCGATGGCCTCGTTGGCCTCCTCGTCGGCAAGGTCGACAAGCTCCACGCCCGCAAGGCTCACGCCCTGCTCGTCAGCGTTTTTCCTGATCGCCTCGGCATCGCCAACCACGGTGCACGTGGCAAGGCCCTCTGCGGTGAGCTCCGCCACCGCCTTGATCATGGTGGGGTTCTCGCCCTCGAAGAAGGCAACGCGCTGGACGTCTGCCTTGGCGCGTTCGCGCATGGCATCCATGAGGTTCATGTGTCTCTCCCGTAAGTAGAGAGGGGCGGCCCCAGAAGGAGCCGCCCCGGGGTTTCCTGGCAGTGCTGCGTGCGAGAAGCGCTGGGTGCTACTCCTCGACCTCCTCGGCAACGCGGTCGACGAGCTCGCCGAAGGTCTTCATGTTCATGATCTCGGAGACGGTGACCTCGGCGTCAAGCTCGTTCTCGATCATCGAGGTGAGGGCGATCATCTTCATGGAACCCTTGCCCAGCTCGTCGAAGGTGGTGTCGGGCGTGATGTCGGCGTCGGTCTTGTAGGCCTCCTTGGCGAGGCCAGCGAGAGTTGCGAGAAGCTCGTTCTTATCCATGGTTGGTTCCTTTCGATTGGTTGTTGTTTTATGCGCGGTACTGCCCTAGGGGCCTTACTGCGCGACCTCGTCCAGCTCGAAGCAGGGCTCCCACCACTCGACCATCACGTCCGAGCCCTCCTTCTCGGGCACAAGGCGCTTGATGGGCTTGAAGTGGACGCCAATGGTCTCGTGATTCTTGTAGAGACGCTCCTGCAGCCCCTTCACGACCTTCTTCTTGCCGCAGAAGATCACGAACGAGTACTCCGTGCCCTCGTCGAGACGCACCTTGCCGTAGCCGTAGGGCGCGACCTCCTTGAGGTAGGGCTTGTCGTTCTGGATGCCGGGCACCACAAAGGACTCGAGCGTGCCATGGCCAGAGAGCTCCACCCACTCGGTCTGGTGGTAGCCGCAGGCGTTGCAGCCCAGGTGCGGCGGAAACTCGATGGCACCGCACTCCGTGCACTTGCGGCCAAGGAGCTTGCCCTCGGCAACGCCGTCGTAGAACTTCTTAACGATTGGCTCCATGTCTTCAAGAAGCATCGTGTACCTCCTCTTGGTTGCTTGGGTGCGCGCCGGGCGCTAGTCGTGGGTGCGCAGGATCTGGCAGCGGATGTTCTGGCCGCCACCAAAGCCGCGCAGGAACGTGGTCTGTGGAGCCTTGGGCATCTGCGTGGCACCGGCCTCGCCGCGCATCTGTTTGACGGCCTCGACAACGTCCGCCACGCCCGAGGCGCCGTGCGCATGGCCAAAGTTGCAGCGGCCGCCGTGCGTGTTGATGGGCTTGTCGCCGTCAAAGCCCATACGACCGTCGATGGCGTACTGCCAGGCCTCGCCGCGCGGGATGTAGCCAACCTCCTCGGCGGCCACAATGTCTCCTGCCAGGAAGAAGTCATTCACGAAGAGCAGGTCAAGCTCGTCGGGGCTCACGCCGGTGAGCTCGTAGACCTGCTGGGTGCCAACCTTGGTGCCGTTGTACTCGTTGTCCGGGGTCGCGCCCTCGAAGGCGGCGGCACCCGTGCCCAGGACGTCGATCACCTTGTGGTCAAGGCCGCGGGCAACAGCCATATCGGTGGGCATGACCACCAGGGCGGCGGCGCCGTCGCACTTGATCTCGAAGCCGGTCACGCGCAGGTACTGCGTGACCTTGGGGTTGCCAAAGCCCTTGAGGTACGCATCGGCATCCGGGAGGTCGTTCTCCTTGGCAAGCTCCTCGAAGGTCTTCGTCGAGAAGGCCAGGGGGTTGAGAACGGCGTCGCGCCTCAGGGACTTGGAGACGCCGTTCAGGGCATCGTCAATCTGCTCTGCCGTGAGGTCGTACTCCCAGCGGTACTTGTTGATCCAGTTGTCGAACGAGATGCCAAACGCGGAGTCAAACGGTCGGCCGTAGGCGCGGTCGTAGACCTTGGGAATGGAGGGCAGCATCTCGGAGAGCGGGAAGTCGCGGCGGAAGCAGCCAGGGGCATCCACCACAGGAAGCGAGGCCGCCAGGTCCACAGCGCCAGAAAGCACCACGTCATAGGTGCCGGAGGCAACCGCCTGCACGGCCTCCTGCAGGGCCACGTAACCCGTGCAGCATGCCTCGGAGTGGTGCACCGAGCCAATGCCGCGCACGCCAAACCAGTCCGCCACCTGCATGTTGGGCGTGAGGGAGTCGCCAATCATGAAGGGGTTGGCGGCGCCGTGGTAGAAGTACTGGATGTCGCGCGGCTCGAGGCCGGCGTCCTGGATGGCCTCCAGCGCGGCATAGCCAAAGGCGTCGCCCTCGCTCATGCCCTTGGTCTGGGGGTGGTCCTCGAAGTTCTTGAAGGGCGTGCAGCCAACGCCCACGATGGAGACGCTGCGTGCCTGCTTGCCAAGCTTGACCAAGACAATCACTCCTTTGCTCATATGCTGCAGAACAATCGCTCCGTACGAGCACAGGATATGGGGCGAGAAAAACGCAAGGCGGGACATTAGCGCAGGCGGCGTCCCACGTTACGGGACACACGTGGCAATTCTGTTTCTTTTTGCAGGTAAAGTTAGGTTGTTTGCTACGCCCAAAGAAGCTGAGACGCACATTGCCCATCCTTGTGCGCATGCATAAACGAGCAGGTAGAGTGGCAAATCAGGGGGTGGGTATCCCCCACCGGAGCAACACGGGCATCGTGCCCGGGGGAGCGGTGCCTACAGGCGCGCGAACGGGTCTTCGGGAAGCTCGAGCGCGGTCTTCTCATCAATGAAGAGCGGCGAGTAGTACATGCGATTGAGCATGGCGGCGACCTCGGCAGGGGGAATCTCCGGGCGCTTCTCCAACCAGTACTGGATGAGGTTGTTGTGGCCCGCTATCACAAACGAGAGGTACAGGTCTCGATGGAGCTCCGAGCCACCCACACCCTGCAGTCGGATGCGGAAGTACTCGTGCATGAGCATCGTGGCCCTGTGCTGAAAGACGGGGTCGCCATGGTCGCTGTTGAGCGCCACGATCTTGTCGCGGTTTGCCCGGAGCACCTCCATGCGTGCGACCATCGACTGCGTGGGCTTGAGCTCGGCCTTGTTAAACTGCACGCCAAGCGCGGTGTTGTTGATCGTGCGCATGGTGTCGAGAAGGCCAGCCTCGAACTGCTTCACCACGTCCTCGACGCTGTCGTAGTGACGGTAGAAGGTCGAGCGAGAAACGCCGGCCAGGCGCACCACGTCCGCAACCTTGATGTTGGGGATGTCGGTCGTCTCCATGAGGCCAAAGACCGCCTCTTCGATTCTCTCCTCAACGGTCCTCTTGGCGTTTCTCGCCGTGCTCCGCTTCATCGTCACACCCCCCCAAACAGCCATCTCTTCCTGCACATATGCTGAACTATAGCCGATGAGAATCTCACCGCCCGCAGAACGCGAGACCAACGTGCGAGAAGATATTCCCCTATTATTTGTGTGCTTGCACATACGAGAAGGGGGACTCGCACATGGAACTCAAGGAGCTGCTGTCACGCCTGCCCGAGGGGTCCGTTGCCACAAGGAAGCTCCGCGATCCCGAGGTAAACATCGACAACATCTGCTTCCTCACGCCCGCGACGGGGCTCCCCCATCCCAACGTCCTGTACTTCTCGGATGACGTTCACCTCCCGGAGGCGCCCATCGAGGACATTTTCAACGTGGTGCTGTTTGGGTGCCAGGAGGTGCCGAAGGGGCTGCTGGACAATCCCTCCTGCAACGTGATCCTGCTCCGCCTGGAGTTCAACCCTTTCACCTGCTACAACGAGCTTCAGGGGTTCTTCCTCGAGGACATCCAGGTAACTGACATCGTGCGTCGCATGCTCACCGCGCACTTCTCCAACAACGGCCTGCAGTACGTCGTCGAGGAGGCATCGAGGGCGCTGGGCAACCCCGTCGTAGTGGTGGACAGCGCCTACCACTACGTGGCGCGCCATGTTGAGGGAAAGCTCGATCCCAGCCGCCACCTGGACCAAGTGCTCGAGCAGGAGTTTCGCTACGAGTCCATCCTCGAGGACGGCGTTGCCTTCATCGAGCATGCCCGCATCACCGAGCGCTGCGCGCAATCTCCCAGGCCCATCGTGATCTACAACGAGGTCCTGGGCGCGAACACCATGGTCACGCCCTCGGTTGTGCACGGGGTAACCATCGCGCACACTATGGTGATCGAGCGCGACCACCCGTTTGGCGACGTTGACCTGGAGTGCATGGGACGCCTGGGTCGCTTTGTGGCGCAGGAGATGCAGAAGACGAACCTCTACACCGCAAGCCGCGGCCAGATGGACTCCTACTTCCTGGTGAACCTGCTCAACGACGAGCAGCCCAGCCATGCCGTGACCGCACGACGCCTGAGCGTGCTGGAGTTCACTCCCCTGCCCGAGCTCTACATTGCCGTCCTGGACCCCAACCACGCGCGCGTGGCACCACATGACCTCAACACCATAGCCATGCAGCTCACGGGATGCCTCCAGAACAGCATCTACGCAACGTACGAGGACGCGCTGGTGGTGGCCTTCTCGCGCGAGAAGGGCGCTGGCCTGGGTGACTACACCGAAGAGCTGCTCCGCAAGGTCGCCGACGTCAACGACCTCTCGATAGGCGTGAGCAACGCCTTTGACGACCTCACGCACATCCGCAGCCACTACGAGCAGGCACGGGCAGCCATCAAGGCGGGGCGTATGGTCTCGGTCTTTCTCGAGGACGGACAGGTTTACCACTACTGCGACTACGCCTACGTGCAGATGCTCGGCCTCACCAACACCCAGTACAACCTGCTGAACTTTGTGCATCCCTCGCTCATGCGCCTGGCACGCTACGATCGGGACCACGGGACCGAGCTCATGGACACGCTCTTCATCTACCTGCAGAACGCATGCAACACCCAACGCGCCGCCAAGATGCTCAACCTGCACAAGAACACGCTGCTCTACCGCATGGGTCGCATCCGTGAAATCCTGGGGTGCAACCTCTCCTCCGGCGAGGACCAGTTCATGCTTCAGCTCTCGTACCGCGTCCTCTTCTACCTCGACCTCTTTAAGTCACGCATCAGCACCTCGCGCAATGACTTCAGAATCGAGAACGAGTAGGAGCAGGACCGCCCCGAGGGTGCGCCAAACCAGACCGTCCGCCTTCCGGGCTAGAGCAACACCGCCCGACTGCGGGAAAGACTCGCAGCCGGGCGGTACAGTTAAGCGCTGGCGGAGAAGGAGAAGCTACCTCTTAATCTCCAGGGTCGGGAACTTCATGTCGCGGTACTTCTTCATCTGGTCCTTGATCTGATCCTGCTGCGCAAAGAACTCATCGCGCGTCTTGTTGATCTCGTTCAGGTGCTCGGCGCGAGCCTTGTCGTTGTTGCGGTCGCGGATGAGGCCATTCTTGGGGTCAATCACCAGCATGGGACGACCGGTCTCGGGGTTGGTGCCCAGCGTTCCGCCGGCACCGCACACAGCGCACTCCCACGGGAACTCGATGCCGTCCCAGTGCTTGTCGCCAGGGTAGACGAGGCTGGAGTGGCAGTTGGGGCACACGCCGTCGTTGGGATCGCCGAGCCAGCCGCGCTCCTCGACGGGGGTGTTGATGGCCTTCACTATGTTCTCGCCCATCTTGCGCGCGCGGGGCAGCTGGTCGGCGTAGACGAAGGTGTTGCCGGGTCGGCCGTCGCGCGTGGCCATGTAACGGTCGACCACCTGGAGGGACTGGGTGAACATGGTCGCCTGCAGGCTCTCGAGCGCCAGCGACTGCCAGTCGTGCATGGAGCCACCCACCGAGATGAGGCCGGCAACGGTGTGCGGGTTCTCCTTGACGGCACCGATGGCGAGCAGGAACGAGAGCTCATAAGCAAGGAAGCGCTGTGCCAGGCGCGTATAGAGCGAGCTCGGCGTGAGGTCGTAGGTGGGAACCACGAAGATGATGCCCTGGCACGTGTGCATCTCGGTGATGATCGCGTCCGTGTCGTCCTTGTCCTTGAGGATGCAGCCGTGGTACTCCTTCTGAAGGCCGGCTGCCATCTTGCCCATCTGCATGGTGCAGCCCTCGCAGCCGGTGCACGGCAGGATGTTGTAGTCGAAGAGATTGAGCAGCTCGACCTCGCCGCCCGCCTCCTCAACGGCGCACAGTGCCTCCTTGGCGAGAGCCTCGCCGTTACCACCCTTCCTGCCTGCGCAAACGGCCATAACCTTGAACTTT
Source organism: Tractidigestivibacter scatoligenes (assembly GCF_001494635.1). Lineage (GTDB taxonomy): Bacteria > Actinomycetota > Coriobacteriia > Coriobacteriales > Atopobiaceae > Tractidigestivibacter > Tractidigestivibacter scatoligenes. Next base: position 89,703 of record NZ_LOJF01000011.1, read on the forward strand.
GCCATGAAGAACCCCTCTCCTGGGATGTGGGATGCTTGGCGCGTGGCACCGGCCTAACCGGTCTCGCGCACGCCTCCCTGATGGTAGGCGGCGGAGTTCTCGCGGTATTCGTCTGTCGAGACGAAACTGCATCCGGGGTTTGGATGAGGGTTGTGCAAACGCACGGTGGCGTGCGGCGCGCACCCGCTGCTGCCGCACCGTAACAGAGAAGGGCCCTCTGGCCTTGTGCCAGAGGGCCCTACGGCAATGCCGTCTTATCGGGCTGTCTGCCTAGCGGTGCACGTACTCGCCCGCCTGGTACCTCGGTGGCACCACGGGCACCTCGATCCAGGACTCCCACTCGCCACCGGTGTGGATGTTGTGGGTGCCGTGGTTGTCGGTGTCCCACGAGAGCGGCTCGAACCACCCGTCGCGGATGTAGCGGCCCGAGATCTGCACGCGGAAGCGCTCGCCCTTGTGGTACACGCGAGCAGTGGGCACAATCGCGATGTCAACCGCGCGCACCTCGCCCTCGGCGAGCTTGTTGGTGTCGGTCATCGTGTAAACCGGGGTGTGCGCCTTGGTGAGGGCGGTGTCGACCGTCGCGCGAGACACGCGGCACTTGCCCCACGCACCCGGGTGCGGCTCGTCGAGTGTGAGCCAGGGCACCCAGTTGCCCTCGGCGTCGGCCTTCTGGATGTTCACGAAGAGGTCCATGTCATCGAAGCCGTCGCAGGAGACAAAGAGGTGCAGGTTCATGTAGCCCGTGATCTCGACGTCCTCGGGGAGCGTGAGGTCAAAGTCGACCTCTTCGTCCGCCGGGTCGTAGCTGGCCTTTGCCTGCGTGGACACCGGCTCGGTCGAGAGCGAGAAGCACGCGGACTTGTGGTCGAGCGGCGCGCAGTCCTTGGGCGCGGACGCGTCGAGGTAGAGCTTCTTGTACTGGGTGCGCTTGATGGGCCAGGCCTTCTCGGGGCGCTGCTCCTGGTAGTCCACGTCGTAGCCGTCCATGATGTCCAGGCGGACGCGCGGCGTCATCTCCCAGCCGTTGTGGATGCCCTTGAGGTAGCGGTCGTAATAGCGCAGCAGGTCCTCGAGGTTCTCGGGGTTGTAGGTGTCAGGCCACTCGAAGTCCCTGTGCGCGCGCATCCACTTGAGGTGGCTGCGGCAGCGCCTCCAGGCGTTGAACGAGCCCGGCAGGTGGAAGTGCGACCAACCGGCGGTCTGGTAGACGGGGATCTTGACCTTGCGCACGTCCGCGCGCTTGTCGTTCCAGTAGGCGTTCATGTCAGGGTACATCTTGGCCATGGCGACCTGGTCGTCGACGCCGTTGGGGCCCGTCACCTGCGCGGCAATGAACTTGTTGAACGAGAGGGCAGGCACGCCACCCTCGAAGAAGCTCTCGCGGTAGAGGTCGGTCGTGCACTCCCAGGGCGCAATGCAGGCCAGGTGGGGTGGGCAGGTGGAAGCGATGCCCCATTGGTGCATGGCCACACCGGAGTTGCCCGACATGCCTACTCGGCCGTTGGACCAGAGCTGGGCGGCAACCCACTCCACGAAATCGTAGCCGTCCTCGCGGTCCTGGTGCGTGAACATGTGAACCGAGCCCTCGGAGTGGCCCGCACCACGCACGTCCACGTTGGCCACGGCGTAGCCCTTGTAGCACCAGAAGAGCGGATCGGGCGACTCGAACTTGGCGCACTTGGAGACCGTCGCGGGGGGCACGCCCATGATCTGCCACTCGCTCATGCCGTCGCCCGGGCGCTTGCCAAACCATGACCACGAGACGATCGTGGGATAGCGGCCCTCGGCCTCGGGCTTGTAGATGTCACAATAGATCTTGGTGCCGTCTCGCATGACCACTTCCTGGTCCTGCATGCACACCACGCCGTCAGCCGCTTGGTAGGTGTGTGGGTTGAACGGCGGGCAGAAACCCTGGCCCATGCGGGCCATGGGGTCGTCGCTCGCGGAGAGGTCAACCTCTGCCTGGTTGTCGTTGGGCTGACGCGCCACGCGGTAGGCCGCCATGACCTCGTCCTCGCCAAAGGCCTCGCGGTGCAGGAAGATGTAGCCCTCGGTGTCGGGGTCCCAGTAGATGGGGCACTCGTCCTCGTTGAAGCTTGCGCACTCGCCCGTCATCTTGATGAGGTCGTGCAGCTTCTTGTCGGTGACGGGAACCCAGTCCTCAGGAATCCTAGGCTCTAGAAACATCGCACGCCCCCTACTGGTCGAGAAGGTCGCAGACAAAGTCCGTGGCCTCGCCAAACGTGGCGCAGCGGCGGAACTTCATGTAGGGAACCTCGATGTCGAGCTCGTCCTCGAGGTAGGTCGTAATCTGCGAGACCTGCACCGACTTGATGCCAAGGTCCGCGAACTTGGTGTCCTCCGTAAACTCGGAGGGGTCCTTCCCAAAGAGCTGGCTGGCGCGGGTGGTGAGCGCGTCCCAAACTTCCTGACGATCCTGGTCCATGTCTGCCCCTTTCGCGGCGTCGATAAAGCTTCTTACGTGTATGAGTTTGGGGCCGGACGCATGGCCGGGCAATGTAAGGGGATTCAAATTGGGGCCATGGGGCCACCGGCGCATTGTGCATCAGTGCAAAGGAACGCCGAGAGGTACCGACGCGATTAGTGCTTGTGGGCGCTCTGCTCGCCCTCGAGAAGCGAGATGGCCTCGCGCATGCCCAGGCGATGGACGAGAGGTGCTGGCTCTTCTCGGGTGGCGCAGGTCACCGCGTGGCCGTCTACCAGCGTGTGCGCGGTCTGCCAGCCCTGAGGGAGCTGCCCTCCTCGCACGTCGAAGGCAAAGCCGCGACCATCGGCCTTGAGCACGGCCTCCACGCGTGTCCATGCAAGCGCGAATGCCATAGCCGGGTCTGGCGAGGCCTCCGTCTTCGCCAGCTCCTCGGCCGAGAGCACCCTCCGTAGGGCGTCTCGCTGGAGCCTGCCGTACTGGGCTGGCACCTCCTCCACGTCCACGCCCACCACGTCGGGAGCAACCGCGAGGACGGCAATACCATCGTCGTGCGAAAGCCCAATGTGCGGGAAACCCGTGGCCAGCTCCGGCTTGCCCTCGGGTCCCAGCACAAGCGCGTCATCCGATTGCACGCCAAGGACGGACGCCAGGAGTAGCCCCGCCGCAAACTCACCCAAGCGCGCAGGCTCCGGCGCTTTAGTCGTTGCCTTCCCCTGGTAGCGCGGACAAACGAGCCTCAGGTGAGAGGCCCAGTCTACAGGTGCGTCTGTGAGTGGCATGATGTGCAGGTCAACGTGCATGCGCATACTCCGGATAAGGATGCTAACAAGAAGGCGGGCTCGGCGCGTGTGCCGAACCCGCCATAACAGATGCCAGCGTACGCCAGACGGCGCAGACGTGCTAGATGGCGACGATGTTCACCAGGCGTCCGGGCACCACTACGACCTTCTTCACGGTCTTGCCGGCGATCTGCTCGGCAACCGCCTCGCGTGCCGCGGCCTCGAGCTCCTCCTTGGAGACGTCGGCAGCCACCTGTATGCGGGCGCGCACCTTGCCCTTGACCTGCACTGCGATCTCAACCAGGTCGCTCTTGGCCTGCTCGGCGTCAAACTTGGGCCAGGGCTCGTTGTACACGGAGCCGGTAAGGCCAAGCGCCTCGTGGAAGAGCTCCTCTGCCCAGTGCGGGCAGATGGGGGCCAGCATGGTCACGATGTCGTGGGCAACGCGCCAGGCGAGGGCGGCGTCGCGCTTGTCCTCGGGGACGTCGTTCACGTACTTGGACGCCGCGTTCACAAGCTCCATCGACGCGGAGATGGCCGTGTTGAACTGGCCGCGGTCAAAGTCGTTCGTGCACTTGATGCCCAGCTCGTGGAGGGCGCGATTGAGCTCTGCGTCTGCACCGGAGAGCTTTGCGGGGTCGACCTCTCCCCTCTTGGCGCCGTGCGAGAGCAGCCACACCACGCGCCAGGCGCGCTTGATGAAGCGGTTGGCGCCCGCGACCGCCTCGGGGTCCCAATCGAAGTCCTTCTCGGGCGGAGCCACGAAGAGGATGGCCAAGCGCATGGTGTCCGCGCCGTAGGGGTCGATCACGCTGGAGGGCGGGACCACGTTGCCCTTGGACTTGGACATGGTGTCGCCGTTCTCGTCCTTGACCATGCCCTGGCAGAGCAGGTTGGTGAAGGGCTCGTCCACGTCGATCATGCCCATGTCGCGCAGGACCTTAGTCCAGAAGCGCGAGTAGAGCAGGTGGAGAATTGCGTGCTCGATGCCACCGATGTAGTTGTCGACGGGCATCCAGCGGTCCACGGCCTCCTTGGAGAAGGGGGCCTTGTCGTTGTGGGGATCGGTGTAGCGCAGGTAGTACCAGCTGGAGCACGTGAAGGTGTCCATGGTGTCGGTGATGCGCTTGGCCGGCTTGCCGCACTTGGGGCAGGTGGTCTCGTAGAACTCGGGGCACTCGGCGAGGGTGTCGCCTGCGCCCAGATCGAGGTTGTCGGGCAGGCGCACCGGCAGCTGGTCCTCAGGCACGGGCACGTCGCCACAGCAGTCACAGTGGATCATGGGGATGGGGTTGCCCCAGTAGCGCTGGCGGCTGATGAGCCAGTCGCGCAGGCGGAACTGCACCTTGGTGCGGCCGCAGCCGTGCTCCTCGAGCCAGGCAACGATGGCGTCGACGGCCTCGGAGTGCTTTCCGCCCTTCATGCCCGTGAACTGGCCGGACTGCACGAGGTAGCCCTCGGCTGCCATAGCCTGGTCCCAGTCGACGTTGGTCACGCGCAGCTCGCGCTCGTCCTTGAGCTCGTCGTAGAGGGGATCTTCCTTCTGGCAGATGATCGGCGGGATGGGCAGGCCGTACTTACGCGCGAAGTCGAAGTCGCGCTGGTCACCGCAGGGGACGCCCATCACGGCGCCGGTGCCGTAGTCGAGAAGGACGTAGTCGGCAACCCACAGCGGGGCGGGCTTGCCCGTCACGGGGTTGATCACGTAGCGGCCGGTGAAGACTCCGTGCTTCTCGCGCGCAGAGCCCTGGCGGTCCACAGAGGAGACCTTCTCGGTTGCCTCCTTGAGGCGCAGGTAGTCGGCCTCGTACTGGGTGCCCTTGACGAGCTCGGCGGCAAGGTCGCTCTCGGGCGGGAGCACCATGAACGAGACGCCAAAGATGGTGTCGGCGCGCGTAGTGAAGACGGAGATCGTGCGGTCGGTGGGCGTCACGCCGTCCTCGGCGGCCAGCCTGAAGTCGATCTCGGCGCCCTCGGAGCGACCGATCCAGTTGCGCTGCTGGGCCTTGACGTTCTCCGGCCAGCCGGTGAGCTTGTCGAGGTCATCGAGGAGCTCCTGGGCGTAGTCGGTGATCTTGAGGTACCACTGGGAGAGCTCGCGCTTCTCGGGGATGGAGCCGCAGCGCCAGCAGCGGCCCTCGACGACCTGCTCGTTGGCGAGGACCGTCTTGCAGGTGGGGCACCAGTTCACGGGGCTGGTGGCGCGATACGCCAGGCCGCGCTTCCACATCTCGATGAACATCCACTGGCCCCACTTGTAGTACTCGGGGTCGCAGGTGTTGAACATGCGGTCGTAGTCGTACGAGAAGCCCATGCGCTTCATGGTCTTGACGGCCTGTGCGATGTTCTGGTAGGTCCACTTGGCAGCTTGCGTGTGGTGCTTGATGGCCGCGTTCTCGGCAGGGAGGCCAAAGGCGTCGAAGCCCATGGGGTGCAGCACGTCATAGCCGCGCATGCGAGCCTGGCGGGCCATGGCGTCACCGATGGTGTAGTTGCGCGCGTGGCCCATGTGGAGGTCACCCGAGGGATACGGGAACATCTCGAGTACGTACTTCTTGGGCTTGGAGGGGTCCTCGTCGGTCTTGTAGAGCTCCTCGTCCTCCCAGGTCTTCTGCCACTTGGTCTCTATGGCCTGCGCGTCGTAGGCAGGCACCTCGAAGTCATTCTGCTGAGTGCTGTCGCACATGTGAAGCCCCTTCTCGCTCCTTTGCATAGCCTGTCGATTCTAGCAGGTATCCCCGTGCGCGGCAGGGATGCGGAACCTGCTGGACACACAGCGGGAGCGGGCGGGGCGGGGCGCGGCCGTGGTGCAGCGGCGGAGTGGCGGTACCGAGGCGACGCCCCTCTCGGCGCTGGCACCATGGCCTTCTCGGCACCCGCCCTCTGCTCCTTCTAGACCCACCTTCCGCGGAGAATAGCTCCTTTTCTTAAACCGACGCCGCGTTTCCGCAGGTCACCGCTACCAAGTTTCAGAAAAGGAGCTAACCTCCGCGGCCAGGCGTCATCCCAGGTGCTATGCCAGCGGTCATCCCGGGCGCCAATCGATTCTCGCCCGCAGTTATTGCACGTTATTTCTCGCCCGAGGCGCATTTTTCCTGTTGGTTGATAAATTCTCAGGAATTTCGCGCAATAAATACGCCGAGAAGGACTGACATCCCTGAGATGAGCCCGCACGGAAAATCGGGACCTCCATCCGTCTGCTCACCCGCCCGCCCGCGCGTTCGTTATCGGTTTCCGAGAAGCGGGCACAGCGTTTCCGCACCCCCCAGTCGTCGCAATTCTCGGATACCGATAAGAAACGCGAGGCTGAGCGGGGACAGCGGCGGCCCGGGCCGGGAACGCGGCAACCGGGGACGCAGGCGAGGGCATAGACGTCGGCGCCCCGGGCGGCGCCCCCCCGGTCGCAAGAAAATCACTCCTCCTTTAGAAGAAGCAACGGCATCCGATGACCGCACGAAAGCGCATCTCGATTGCTGTTCAACTGTTGAACGGGTTTGGTTAACACAAAGGAGGTGAGCACATGGGGGCTACAAAATGCCGTGGCTGGAAGATTGCCGAGGTCGAGCGGCTCGTGGGGCTATCGCGTCGCGACATACAACGTGCCTGTTACCAGGGGCGCGGGGGCATGGGAGTCCTCAAGCCAAGCGATGGCAGCTGGGGGCGTCGCACGTACGACGAGCAGGACCTGGCGGTGCTCTTCCTTCTCGCACAGAAGCGACGAGAAGGCCTCACGCTCTCTCAGGCAGCCGAGCGGCTTCGTGATGACACGGCTGGCCACACATTGTCGCAGCTTCTTGATATCGAGGCGGAGAGGCTCTCCGAGCAGCTGGAAGATATTGAAGACCGCCTTGTTCGCGCGGAGGCGCTCGCCGCCGCAATCGAGGAAGAGCCGACAAGGACGCAGCAGCTCTCGCAGGCAAAAGCCCATGCGGAAGAGATGGGGAAGGTGCCGGAATGCCCCAGCGCTCCCCTCCCCTTGCGGGAGGACCTGCCCGGCATGGACCTTCTGCAAGCACTTATGGATGATCCGGATGAACAGACACACTGAGCAGACGCACAAAGGAGGCACCAATGGAAGAAGCGGATGAGAAGACAGCCAAGGCCCGCGGGACATCTCACGCCAGAACAATTTTGCGTGAGTGGAAGATATGGCTTGTCGTTCTCATTGTGGGAGCCGTTCTGGGGGCGTTTCTCTACGCGCGCATCTATCCCCTGGTGGCTCCCCAGCCCGAGCAGACCCAGCCCACCGTCCAGACCCTCTCCCCCAGCGTGGTCTTCTCGCGCGTGCAAGAGGAGGGCGAGCTGGTAAGCGCGTCGCAGGACTATGCCATAGTCGACAAGGTGACAGACTCCAACCGCGACTTCCTTGACCTCTTTGACGTTCCGTTCACCCAGAAGAGCTTCTGGTATCGCTATACGGGCACCATCAAGGCAGGCGTAGACCTCTCCACTGCGGAGTTCGAGCAGGACGAGGCGGACCAATCGCTGCTCCACGTGACGCTTGACCAGCCCTACATCATCTCGAACACGCCCGACATGGACAAGAGCGGCGTGCTCGAGGAGAACAACAACATCTTCAACCCCATCACGGTGGAGGACTCCGACGCCTTTCGCAGACAGTGCGTCGAGAGAAGCGAGGAAGAGGCCGTTGCCGGCGGGCTTCTCGACGAGGCCAAGACGAACGCCGAGGGCCAGTTGACGCAGATCTTCAACGCCGCCTTCGAGAAGGACACCTACACGCTGGACTTTACGCATCGAGACGCCGAGAGCGAGTAGCGCGCGGGCACGGGCCGCACGGCGGCGAGCGTGGTAGGAGGTGCGGCAGGCGCTTCGACGGAAAACGCGCCTCGGGCGAGAAAATGACGCCCGAGCAAGGGGTTTATACGGGATTCCGTACGAGACGCGCCCTCCGGCGCCGATTTCTCGCCCGAGAGGCCCTTTCGTACGGAATCGCTGCGGCAACGCGCCCACGGGCGCCAGAATGACGCCCGGGCAAGCCTTTCGTACGTCCCTCTCCGCACGCGGGACCACTCCGTTCTTCTCGCCTATCGCCCTGCCCCACAGGGTAGAATTGCGGCAATGCATCACGCGCGCACGCACCCAGACCTCTGGAGGAACCATGGCCAAGAGCACGCAGGACTTCGATATGGACATCCCCGAGCCCGAGCTGGAGTTTGGCGACCCCAAGCCTTCGACGTCAGACCCTGCCCCCGCTGCAACGCCCGCGCCTGCAGACGACGCCGCCCAGTCCCTCTCGCCAGCCGAGCGAGAGAAGGTCGAGTCCTTTGTCGAGAAGATCGACATCACGGACACCGCAGGCGTCCTCTCCTACGGCGTGGGCTCCCAGCGCAAGGTTTCCGAGTTCTCCGAGCGTGCCCTGGCCGGCGTGCGCAACAACGACCTCGGCGAGATTGGCAACGACATTAGCTCGCTCATCGTGACACTCAAGGACTTTGACCCCGACAAGCAGGAGAAGTCCGGGCCTCTCGCCATCTTCCACAAGGCGAAGAACAACCTTGAGGCGCTGCGCACGCGCTACACCGCAGTCGAGAAGAACGTGCGCGAGATCTCGGACACCCTCGAGGGCCACCAGCGCACGCTCCTCAAGGACATTGCCACGCTCGACCAGCTCTACGCGCTGAACGAGGCGTACTTCAAGGAACTCACGATGTACGTGGTGGCCGGCAAGGAGAAGCTCGAGCAGGTGCGCAGCGGCGAGCTTGCCCAGCTCCAGGCCAAGGCGGCGCAGACGGGCCTCGCCGAGGACGCCCAGGCCGCGCGCGACCTGGCACAAAAGTGCGACCGCTTCGAGAAGCGCATCTACGACCTTGACCTCACGCGCCAGGTGGCACTCCAGACGGCGCCGCAGATTCGCATGGTCCAGAACTCCGACGCGGTGATGGCCGAGAAGATCCAGTCAACGGTGGTCAACACCATCCCGCTCTGGAAGAACCAGATGGTCATCGCCCTGGGCATCGAGCACGCCACACAGGCCGCCCGCGCCCAGCGCGAGGTTGCCGATATGACCAACGAGCTTCTCAAGAAGAATGCCGACAAGCTCAAGGTGGCTACCGTTGACTCCGCCCGCGAGGCAGAGCGCGGCGTGGTGGACATCGAGACGCTCAAGCACACCAACGAGCAGCTCATCTCGACGCTTGACGAGGTCAAGCGCGTGCAGGCGGAGGGCCGAGAGAAGCGCCGCCAGGCCGAGGGCGAGCTCACGCAGATCGAGGAAGAGCTCAAGGCCAAGCTCCTCGAAGCCTCGCGGGATTAGCTATTGGCCAGCCTGTCGTCGTTATTGAACTGAGAGCTGCCGTCGCGAGTCCCTCGTCTCTCGTTGGGCGTGCACGCAGCAACTCTCGAAATAGTCCCTCGTCGACTGGCGTCGGGGGCCGAACAACAAATGTGAGAGAAGGATCGATGGAGAAGCTCCCACTACTCCAGAAGGTATACGAGGCCTGGTCCGCCCTGGCGGATGGGCGCGTCGAGACGGGCGATCAGGAGGCGTCGGTCACCTCCTCGAACGGGGCAAAGCGCTACACCGTCACCTGGGATGGGGACACCTATGCCTCCAACGACAGCGCAAGCTACTGGCAAGGCTATGCCGGCTACCCCGTCCTAGCGGTCATGATGAAAGAGGGGCGGCTGCCCTACGACAGAGAACTCGCAGAGAGGCTCTCTGGCGTCGACTGGAACGCCCTCAACAAGAAGCACAAGCGTAACTACCAAGCAGCAGCCGAGGAAGCGTTCGAGGCAGCCGGCTTCACGCCCGAGGAAAAAGCCAGGGCACAAGCCGATGGCGAGGGCATCCTCGAGACGCTCTCTCAGCTCCCGCTACAGATCAAGCGCAAAGGCCGCCCAGCCAAATAGGGGCTTGGCGGCAATATTTCCAGATCCTGTAACGGCCTTCCTGATTATTCGATCGGGACACGACATGGGTTTGTTCTTTCCTCGCTAGCCATCGGCGAACTCGGCAAGGTCACAAAGGTAATCAATGCCGCAGGGGTCTCCGGCCACATGGCTAGCCCAGAGACGATCGTGCGCATCAATGCCCTTGGAACCGTATACGTAAACCAGGAGTTCTACAAGGTCATGGACGGGGGCGCAATCGTCGACATCGCATCGCAGGGAGGCTACATGCTTCCGGGCTTCATGACGCCCCGCCGCACCTACCCTCTTGCGCTTACAGACGAGGACGCCTTCGTAAAGAAGCTGGTCCGTCGTGCCTCGATCATGCACAACGAGGAAGCCGACCCGCAGGTGGCGTACATGATTACGAAGAACTTCGTTCACTGGTACTCCGCAGGCTGCGCACTCAAGTATATGAGACATCACGACATCCGCGTGCTGAGCGTCAGCCCCGGGTACGTCGAAACCCCCATGACCGAGAAGGAAAGGGGCAAGGCCACAGACATGCGGCCCCAATGGCAGGGCTAGCCAAGGTTGGGGAACATCGAGAGCAAGTTGTGGGACTTTTCCGGCTCAAGGAAGCGAATTACGCACGGCTGCGCTGGCGACAAATACCAACTGGGCTTTTGTCGGCGAGAAGCTCAGCCGTGCGTAATTTCTTCTCTGCGGGGCTGCCGTCGTACCGTCGGGGCTGCCGTCGTGCCGTCGGGGCTGCCGTCGTGCCGTCGGGGCTGCCGTCGGGGCTGCCGTCGTGCCATCCCCACTGACGTGAGCGCATCCGACGAGAACCCTGTAACTTAATCCCGCTCGGAGAGGCCGTCTTGCTCGAGCATAGTGCGTAGGACCTCGATGTCGCTGTGGACGTCGATGGACTGGTCAAGCACCAGCTCATCAGAAAGCTTCGAGAGCGCCTCGTCCACCTGCGCAAACGAGGACCGCAGATCCGAGAGGGTCCTTACGGCCTCTGGCCCGTTCGTATGTCCCTCGAGCTCGGCGTAGGACGCCGCAAGCTTGGCCGTGGTGGGCAGGTAATAGGTTGCCGCCCGCCTTAACTGCGAGGCAATCTCGGGGTGATGCATGACGTAGGCGCAGATATCCTCGCTCTTAGACGCGATGCGCTCAAGCGTGGCGCGAACCTCGGCCTCGCGAATCTTAGATGCACAGTCGCTAATCTGCTTGGCACTCTGGGTGGCGGTGGCCAGCACCTCTCGCGCCTCTTCCGGCAGGGTGGATGAACCCGCGTCGGCATCCGCGGCGGCCGTTGGGCCAGCCGCAGCAGCTGCAGGCCGCGTCACCCGCGCGGCATTCCAAGCCTCATCGGTAAGATAGAGCGTCTTTTTGGCCCCGGCAACGTCCAGATGCCCCTCGGGAATAAGCCCCCTCGAGATCGCCTCATCAAGCACCGAGACTAGCTCGGGCACGGCGACGCCCGCCTCACCGGCAAGTTCGGGCACGGAAACGCTCTGCCTGTCCCCCACGGCCTTGTCAACGCGACGCAGCGTCTGGGCAAAGTTCTTCTCGTGAGAACCTCTTCCCACCAGGCGCGCGCCGAGGATGGCCACAACAGCCCCAAGCGCCATGGTCACGATGCCAGAGGGTGGCCCAAGAAAAAGAAGCCCCAGTCCCACCACAAGAAGGGGGAGTGCCAGGAAGACGAGAAGGGCAAAGCCAACCCACATGCGCCACCGCGCGCGACTTGCGTCCTCCGGGTCGCTGATGACGTAGGGCGAGAGCTCAGGGCGCCCAAAGGTGCTCAGCTGCCGCCCTACGTCACGGACCGCCTTCTCGATCGACTTCGAGACGCCGGAGAGGTCAATCTGCGAGAAGGCCTCGCCCACCTGCCGCGCGGCATCGGTGCCGGCGCGTCGTATGTTGTCGAAGTCCTTCTCGTCCATCCTGATCTCCCATGAGACAAAGGGACTGTCCCTTTGTCTCCTTTGTCTCATTCTACGAGCGGAAGTTCACCTGCTGGCTGGAGTCCTTGAGCAGCACGTCGTGTGCGCCGCCCTCGACAAGCGACGTGGCCGAGACAAGCGTGAGCTTTGCCTTGTCGCGGAACTCGGCAAGGTCGAGCGCACCGCAGTTGCACATCGTGGAACGGACCTTGAGCAGCGAGTTGTCGACGTTCTCCTTGAGCGGGCCGGCGTACGGCACGTAGGAGTCGACGCCCTCGACAAACGAGAGGCCCTTCTTGCTGCCGCCCAGGTCGTAGCGCTGCCAGTTGCGGGCGCGCGCGGAGCCCTCGCCCCAGTACTCCTTCATGTAGGAGCCGTTCACGTTGACACGACGCGTGGGGCTCTCGTCAAAGCGGGCAAAGTAGCGGCCGAGCATGAGGAAGTCTGCGCCCATGGCCAGCGCAAGCGTCATGTGGTAGTCGTAGACGATGCCGCCATCGGAGCACACGGGCACGTAGACGCCGGTCTCCTCGTAGTACTCGTCGCGCGCGCGGCACACGTCGATAAGCGCAGACGCCTGGCCACGGCCGATGCCCTTCTGCTCGCGGGTGATGCAGATGGAGCCCCCGCCAATGCCAACCTTCACGAAGTCAGCGCCGCAGTCTGCCAGGAAGCGGAAGCCCTCGGCGTCGACCACGTTACCCGCGCCCACGCGCACGGAGTCGCCGTAGTTCTCGCGAATCCACGCAAGCGTGCGCTTCTGCCACTCCGAGAAGCCCTCGGAGGAGTCGATGCACAGCACGTCGGCACCGGCATCCACCAGCTTGGGGACGCGCTCGGCGTAGTCGCGCGTGTTGATGCCGGCGCCCACGAGGTAGCGCTTGTGCTGGTCGAGAAGTTCGTCCGGGCGGGACTTGTGGGAGTCGTAGTCCTTGCGGAAGACGAGCGCAACCAGGCGATTATCAGCATCGACAATGGGCAGCTGGTTGAGCTTGTTGTCCCAGATGATGTCGTTGGCGGTCTTGAGCGAGGTGCCGTCCTCCGCAACGATCATCTTCTCGCGCGGGGTCATGAATTCCGAGACGAGCTTGGCACGGTCGTCACGAGAGGGACGATAGTCGCGCGAGGTCACGATGCCCACGAGGTGCCCGTGGGAGGTGCCGTCGTCGGTGACAGGCATGGTGGAGTGGCCGGTGCGCTCCTTCATCTCCATGACCTGGCCGAGCGTCATGTCGGGCGTAAGCGTGGAGTCAGAGACCACAAAGCCGGCCTTGTAGGACTTCACCTCTCGCACCATAGCCGCCTCGTCGTCGGCGCTCTGGGAGCCGTAGATGAAGGAGAGGCCGCCCTCCTGGGCAAGCGCCACGGCAAGCTTGGGGCCAGAGACCGCCTGCATGATGGCCGAGACCATGGGGATGTTGAGGCTCAAGGCCGGCTCCTCGCCGCGCTTGTAGCGCACGAGGGGCGTGCGGAGCGAGACGTTCGCGGGGATGTTCTCCGCCGAGGAATAGCCAGGGACAAGCAGGTACTCAGAGAAGGTGTGCGATTCCCCTTCGAAGAACGTTGCCATGCGTGCGCGCTCCTACTCTCCGCAAATGCGGTACTGGTAGCCACTGTTGCGGGCCATTGTAGCATCCAAGGGACTGCTCTTTGGCCCCGGCCACCGAGCTGCGAGAACGCACCACAGGTTGAAGCCGCAAGGCGAACGCCGCGAGAAGACGCCAGCCACTAGGTGGCTGGCCGGCCTGCAAAGCTCTGCTAGAAATGCCGCGCGTTTCAGACATTTAGGAATTTTTCGAACGGTTAGATCGGTTTAAACGTTCGGGATGCGCGGCACCACGGCGATGCCGCGAGATCTCGCCGGTTAGGCGCCCTTAAACAGCGAAATAGCGCGGCATTGAGAATGCGTGCCACTTCTGCCTGCCGCCACTCTTGCCAGCATCGTTCCCCCGGCCACATCGCAACGCCACTGCTGCTTGTCCCCTAGTTGCTAGCGTCCTCTCCCAGAACGTCCTCGACGTTCACGGCAATGTCGTGCTTGGTGGGAATCCACTCGACCTTCTTGAACAGGGCAACCACCGTCATCGGGATGTAGGTCATCATGAACAGCGGGAACGTGAACAGGTTGGTGAAGATAATCCAGCGCCTGCTCTTGTGACAGTGGATGTGCTTGCGCTCGGAGATGGTCGTGATGACGGCCAACAGGAAGAACACGATGTACATCGAGAAGAACGTCATGATCAGCGACCCCACGCACATGGAGAGCTCGGCCTCCGTGGCGATGAAGCCGTGGCTCAGGCTGCCCACAATGAGGTAGGTAGCGTTCACAAAGGCCGAGAGGAGCGTGAGGATCATGCCCGGCGCAATGGTCATGAGCATGTCGTACGAGGCAAAGCGCCCGTGGCGAATGCCGTGGAAGAGGTCCCTACAGTACGAGAAGAACACCTGGTAGAACCCCTTGGTCCAGCGCAGGCGCTGCACCCAGCTTGCCTTGAAGGTGACGGGCTGCTCGTCGAAGAACTCGGCCGGCGCATAGCCAATCTGGATGTTGTTCGCGCAGCAGAACGTTGAGAACTGGATGTCCTCCGTAAGCGTGTGGAAGTCCCATCCGTGCATTCCCTTGATGATCTTGCCCGAGACAAGCCAGCCCGAACCAGAGATGGCGCAGCTCGTGCCCACCATCATGCGGGCGTTGTTCAGGAACTTGCCCTCGCGCATGAACCATAGCGCGTTAGCGGCAGAAATCCAGCTGGAGTCGAAGTTCTTGGAGTTGCGGTAGCTCGTGCACACCAGGTAGCCGGCGTCGAAGGCGTCATTCATGATGCGGGTATAGTTGGGCGAGACCAGGTTGTCTGCGTCAAATACAAAGAAGCCCTCGTACTTGTCACCATATTCGTTGAGAATGCGGTCAAAGCCGTAGTCCATAGCCCAGCTCTTGCCGCGGCGAGCAAGGTCATTTCTGTCCCAGACAATGGCGCCGGCGCGCTCGGCCTCCTCGTGCGTGTTGTCGGTGCAGGCATCGCACACCACGAAGACGTCCATGAGCTCGCGCGGGTAGTCCTGGGCGAGAATGGACCGCACGAGATTGCCAATGACCGGCTCTTCGTTGTGTGCGGAGATAAAGAACGCGTAGCGGTGCAGCTTCTTTGCGGCCGGCAGCTTGACGGTGCCGCGGGCAGCCACGCGGATGAGGTAGACAAACTGGTAGAAGTACGCCAGCGTGAAGAAGAGCCACACGACCATGTTGAAGATAACGATGGGCGTGAGTCCGATCCTGTTGAACTCCATAGCAAGCTCTCTCTCACGTTGCCGCGCACGTCAAGCAATACGCACGCGGGACGGCTGCGTTAGTTACACACCAAGCTGCGGGCAAATACGCTCCCCCGCCTCGGTTCGACCCATTGAGGTATCCTTCAGCGATTCTAGTACAGAGCGCAGGTCCTCCGGCAGCTCGTCGGCAAGCTCGATGGTCTCTCCGGTCACAGGATGGTCAAAGCGAATGTGCCACGAGTGAAGGAACTGCCTGGTAAGACCCAGATTCTGACGCAGGTCGCCGCGGCCGTAGAGTGGGTCGCCCACCACGCAGTGACCAATGTGGCGCATGTGGACGCGAATCTGGTGCGTGCGGCCAGTGTAGAGGTGGCACTCCAGCAGCGTGTAGCCGTCGTCGCGACGCCCCGCCTCAAAGCGCTCAAGCGTGGTGAAGGTGGTGATGGCCTCGCGAGCGCCGGGGTCGTCGGTCACCATCATGCGCAGGCGGTCCCGAGTTGAGCGCGCGATGCCGCTCTCGATGGTGCCCTTATCGGGGGCCACATATCCCTGCACCAGGGTCACGTATCGACGGTCGAGCACACGCAGACGAATAAGGTCCTGCAGCGCCTTTTGAGTCTCGTCGTCCTTGGCGGCAACCATGAGGCCCGAGGTGTCCATGTCAAGGCGGTGCACGATGCCCGGCCGGTCGTCACCCTGGAGGCGTCCCAGGTGAGAGTAGCCGCAGTGTGCGACAAGGGCGTTGGCCAGCGTGTCGTCCACGTGACCGGGACTGGGATGGCACACAAGGCCGGCCTGCTTAGAAAGGACCATGAGGTACTGGTCCTCAAAGCGGATGTCCAGCGGGATGTAGGGGTTGGGGGCAAGGACACCCGTTGCAGGCTCCTCCTCGGGAAGCGTCACCTGCAGGCGATCGCCCAGGCACAGGCGCTCGCTCTTGGACGAGACGGGCGTGGCGTTAAGCGTCACGCGCCCCTCCTCGACGAGACGCGCACACGCGCTCCTCGACGGCATGCCATCTTGTGCCGAGAGGAACGCATCGATGCGCACGCCGTCCCCCTCTGGCCCCACGAGCAGGCCAACGAGACGATCAGGCATCCTGACGGTCTCCAACGCCGGTAGAGGCGGCCTCGCCGGTGCGCGCGGAAGCCTCCGCGGCGCTTGCAGGTGCGTCCACCATCACGAGGTAGAGAATCACCGAGACCACAATGCCCACGGTGACAAAGATGTCCGCCACGTTGAAGACGGGGAAGTCCATGAACGTGGTGGCAAAGAAGTCCGTGACGTAGCCAAAAAACATGCGGTCGATCATGTTGCCAACGCCACCGCCGCAAACACAGGCGACAGACACCACGAGCGGCATGGGCAGCCCATCGTGCGACCATACGAGCCAGATGCCAAAAGCCAGCACAACCACAGCAAAGACGATGAACACGGGGCCGGCGCCCTCCCCTATGGAGAACGCCGCGCCCGTGTTCTTCACGAACGAAAGCTCAAGGACGCCAGGAATGAACTCCTGGGGCTGTCCAGGGATAAGAGACGCACGAACCGCGGCCTTGGTGACCTGGTCGACGAGAACGGCAAGCACGCAGATGACCCAGAACACGACAAGCCTCGCGCCACGCCATGAGCGTGCTCCATGCATTGCGTCAACCGTCACAAAAGCCCCCTACGTACGTCTCCCAACAACTTCCCCGCCTTAGATGTTAGCCCTGCTGCGACGCACCCTCAACCGCGTCGTGGCAGCGGCAGCACAGGCCGTCCTCGCCAAGCTCGCGCCAGTTCCAGCACCTGGGGCAACGCTCGCCCTCGGCGTGGCTCACGGCTGCAGAGAACTCGTCCCCTGCGGCAACGGTGACCGCAGAGCACACGAGGGGCTCGGCAAGGTCAATGCCCGTGGAGGTAAGCTCCTCGAGCGCCTCGGCCGGCATGGTGAGCGCCGCGCGAGCGGCCTGCGAGGTCTTCTCGGGAATGACGCCATCGGAAGCCGCCTCCTCATAGGCCTTGGTGAAGGCACTTCTCGCCTCGACGAGGGCCTTGTGGGCCCTGAGCAGGGGCTCGTACTCGGCGGCAGTCATAGGCGCCTGGTACCAGTCGAGCAGTGCCGCGTGCTCCTGGTTGTCTCGCATAGAGGCGGGCAGGTGCGGCATGACCTCGTCGGTGGTGTAGACCAGGATGGGCTGGAAGTCGTGGATGAGCATCGACAGGATGTAGGCCCAGGTGGTCTGCGCGGAGCGGCGCTCGGGCGAGTTGGTGGCGCCGCAGTAGACGCGATCCTTGGTCGCGTTGAGGTAGCCGTTTGAAAGCTCGGTCACGTAGTCGTAGAGCGTGCGGAAGACCACGTTGAAGCGGTAGCCCTCGTAGGCGCGCGCCACGGTGTCGTGAACCTCGCACATGTGCGCCAGCGTGATGCGGTCGTAGGCGGTGAGCTCCGCCACGGGGACGCCCTGGGTGGCGGGGTCAAACTGGTCCTCGATCTCACCGAGCAGGAAGCGGAAGGTGTTGCGGATCTTACGGTAGGCGTCACCCACGTGGTCGAGGATCGTGTCGTCGCAGGGGACGTCGGTCGAGGTGTCGACCGAGGCAACCCACAGGCGCAGCACGTCGGCGCCACGGGTGTCGCACTCCTTGTTGGGGTCGATAACGTTCCCGAGCGACTTGGACATCTTGCGGCCCTGGCCGTCAAGCGTGAAGCCCTGCGAGACGATCGACTTGTACGGTGCCACGTCGTAGGCGCCCACCGAGGTCATGAGCGAGCTCATGAACCAGCCGCGGTGCTGGTCGGAGCCCTCGAGGTACATGTCGGCGGGGAACTTGAGGTAGCCGCGGTGCTTGCACACGGCGGTGTGCGAGACGCCAGAGTCCCACCACACGTCCAGGATGTCGGTGTTGGCCTTGAGGTTGTGGCTGCCGCACTTGGGGCACACGCAGGCGTCGCCCAAGTAGCTCGCGGGGTCCTCGGTGAACCAGGCGTCGGAGCCCTTCTCGCGGAAGAGCTCGATGACCTTGTCGAGCGTGGCGTCGTTCATGACCGTCTCGCCGCAGTCCTGGCAGGTGAAGGCAGGGATGGGCACGCCCCAGTTGCGCTGGCGAGAGATGCACCAGTCTGGCCTGCCCTCGACCATCGAGGTGATGCGGTTGCGGGAGTGCGCGGGGTAGAACTTGACCTTCTCGAGCTCGCGCAAGGCGTCCTTGCGCAGGCCGGTCTTGTCCATCGAGACAAACCACTGGCTCGTGGCGCGGAAGATGACGGGCTGCTTGCAGCGCCAGCAGTGCGGGTAGCTGTGGGTGATGTCCTCGTGCAGGATGAGCGTGCCGCGCTCCTCGAGCCACTCGATGATCTTGGGGTTGGCATCGTTCACGTTCATGCCAGACCACGGGCCGCCGGTCCCCATGCCGTCGCCCTTGTAGAAGTTGCCGTCGTCGTCGACGGGCATGACAACGGGGATGCCAAAGCGCATGCCCGCGTTGTAGTCATCGACGCCGTGGCCAGGAGCGGTGTGGACAATGCCGGTGCCGTCGTCGAGCGTGACGTAGTCGGCGTAGATGAACTCGCCCTCGACGCCCTGATCGCCAAAGATGGGCTGCTTGTACTTGTTGTGGCAGAGCTCCTCGCCCGTCATGCGCCAGACCTCGCCGTCGGCGCGGCGTGCGAGCTCGTAGGACTCGTAGCCAAACTTGGCGCAGTCCTTCTCGACAAGCGCCTCGGCCATGAGCTCGGCGCGGCCATCGACAACCACGGCCACGTAGTCTGCCTCGGGGTGCAGAATCACCGCGTCGTCGGCGGGCAGCGTCCAGGGGGTAGTGGTCCAGATGTCAACCCAGAGGTTGCCCTCGTAGGCCTCGAGGCCGGCGGGAACGGTGGTCATCTCGAAGCGCACGAAGATGGCCGGCGAGACCTCGTCGCCATACTCAATCTCGGCCTCGGCGAGAGCCGTGTGGCAGTGGGTGCACCAGTGCACGGGCTTGCGGCCGCGGTAGATGGCGCCCTTGTCGAAGATGGCCTTGAAGATCTCGACGTCGGTGGCGTCGTAGTCGTGGACGTAGGTGAGGTAGGGGTTGTCCCACTCGCCCAGCACCCCCAGACGCTTGAAGCCCTGGCGCTGGGTGTCTACCTGCTCGACGGCCATCTTGCGGCAGAGCTCGCGAATCTTGACCGTGGGGAGCTGGTTGAACTTCTCGGTGCCCAGCGTCTCCTCGACCTTGTGCTCGATGGGCTGGCCGTGGCAGTCCCAGCCAGGCACATACGGCGTCTGGTAGCCGCGCATGGCCCAGTAGCGGTTGATGATGTCCTTGCTGATCTTGTTCTGCGCATGGCCCAGGTGGATGGGGCCGTTGGCGTACGGGGGGCCATCGTGCAGCACGAACTTCTCGTGACCCTCGTTCTTCTTGAGGAGCTGCTCGTAGAGCTTGTCCTCATCCCACTGCGCGAGGCGCTTGGGCTCGTTCTGGGCGAGCGAAGCCCTCATGGGGAACCCCGTCTTAGGGAGGTTCATCGTCTTCTTGTACTCGTTTGCCACCTGGACACCCTCCATCTCGCGGGCACAAAAGAGCGCCCGTCCCTCCTGCTGGGACGAAGCGCTCGTTTCACACTTCGCTTGTGACCACCCAGCGAGCGGATCTTCCGCCTAACTCGGCTGGCCTGTATCGGCGGCCACTCCGTCGGCGCCTACTAGCAAGCACGAGAAGCGCCTTGCTTTGGGGCCGCAGCTCCGGGGTGATCTTGCGACGGACGCCAAGGCGGGCTCCCACCATCCCCGCTCGCTTCCCATGGCGCTGTCCGAGGCTACCTGTCCCCTTCACAGCCTTCGGGGCTGCATGATAGCACGTTCGCCGCGCCCTTTCGAGCGCTGGCGGATTTCACCCGAGAAGAGCACGGTGCCGCGCGGACGCACGGTCCACGCGGCACCGAGATGAAGCGTGATAGCGCAAGTTACCTCACGAAGGCCGCCGCCATCCTACTGGGCGCTCTGTCCAGAGAACTGCGGGGCAAAGCCATCGTCGCGCTTGAGCATCTTCATGAACTCCTCGCCCGTGATGGTCTCCTTCTTCTGGAGGTAGTGGGCAATCTCATGGAGCTTGAAGCGGTTGGCCTTGAGGGTCTCCATGGCCTGCGTGTGGCCTTCCTCGACAAGTGCTTGCACCTCGTTGTCGATCTCCTGGGCCGTGCCCTCCGAGCAGGTGAGCTCCTCGCCGCCGCCAAGGTAGCGGCTGCGCTGCTGGCCCAGGGCCACCATGCCAAACTTGTCGGACATGCCGTACTGGGTGACCATGGCGCGAGCGATCTGGGTGGCCTTCTCGATGTCGTTGGAGGCGCCGGTGGTCATCTCGCCAAAGATGAGCTCCTCCGCCGCTCGGCCGCCGCAGAGCACGGCGATCTTGTCCTTGGCCTCCTTGCGTGTGGTGAGGAAGTGCTGGTCCTCCTCGACCTGCATGGTGAAGCCCAGGGCGCCCGAGGTGCGCGGCACGATGGTGATCTTCTGGACGGGCGCGGAGCCGCTCTGCATGGCAGCAACAATGGCGTGGCCGGTTTCGTGGTAGGCCACGACCTCCTTCTCGTGCTCGGAGAGGACCGTCGACTTCTTCTTCTCGCCGGCGATGACCACGTCGACGGACTCTTCCAGGTCCTCCTGCGAGACGCGGTTGCGGCCGTAGCGCACCGCGCGCAGTGCCGCCTCGTTGATGATGTTGGCGAGGTCGGCGCCAGAGGCACCAGGCGTAGAGCGGGCAATCACGCTGAGGTCGATGTCGCGCTCCATCTTGACGTCGTTGGCGTGGATCTTGAGGATGGCCTCGCGGCCGGCAAGGTCGGGCAGCTCAACGGGAATGCGACGGTCAAAGCGGCCGGGGCGCAGCAGTGCCGGATCGAGGGTCTCGGGGCGGTTGGTCGCGGCAAGAACCACGATGCCCTTGTGGTTGTCGAAGCCGTCCATCTCGGAGAGCAGCTGGTTCAGGGTCTGCTCGCGCTCGTCGTTGGAGTTGATGGACATGTCGCGCTTCTTGCCCACGGCATCGATCTCGTCGATGAAGACGATGCAGGGGGCCTTCTCCTTGGCCTGCTTGAAGAGGTCTCGCACCTTGGCGGCGCCGCGGCCAACGAACATCTCGACGAACTCAGAGCCAGAGATCTGGAAGAACGGCACGCCTGCCTCGCCTGCAACGGCCTTGGCAAGCAGCGTCTTGCCCGTGCCCGGAGGACCTACGAGCAAAGCACCACGGGGGCACTTGGCACCGATCTCGTTGTACTTACCGGGGTTCTTGAGGAAGTGGACAATCTCCTGGAGCGACTCCTTGGCCTCGTCCTGGCCTGCGACGTCCTTGAAGGTGACGCCGGTGTCCTCGCCCTTGACCTCCTTGGCGTTGGAGCGGCCAAGGCCGCCGCCCATGCCAAAGCCTCCTCCGCCAAAGTTCATCGAGGGACCGTCATCACCCATCTGCTTCTTCATCTGGCGGTTTGCCCACCAGCCAAGCAGGAACAAGCCAACGAGCGGCAGGCCGTAGGCAATGAGCATGTAGAGCCACAGGTCACCCGAGGTGTCGGGGATCGACGCCGTCATGTCCACGCCGTGCTCCTTGAGCGTGGTGGCAAGGGAGTCGTCGTTGGGCCAGGCGGTGGTCTTGTAGATCTTCTGGGAGTCGCCCGTGCCCTCGGTGTACCTAATCTCGTTGTTGCTGGTGTCAATCTCAGCCGAGACAACCTTGTTGTTGTCGACGTCCTCGAGGAACTGAGAGTAGCTGGTCTCAGTCACCTGGGAGCTCACCAGGTTGGGGTAGAGCGTCTGGCTCACCGCGAGGTACACCACGATCGCGATGAGCACGTAGATCAGCATTGATCTGCGTCTCTTGTTGTCATCCATGTCCATTTGTGGACCCTTTCGTCCGGTGCCGTGCATGAACCTGGCTCTAGCGTACCCATTTGCCGGGCCTCCATCATTAACGCGCAGCAACCATTCACGGGTGCCGCACGTTACGAAGCCCGCCAGGGCACGGCAGGGGCCTATCCCCTCTCGGGCAGAAGACCCGTGCGATATGCCTCGAGAAGTGCCCTTAGATCTGCCACCTGCCCGCGGATCTGGGTTCCCGTATCAGTGTCGCCAATGGTCTTTGGGCTGGGATAGATCTCGAAGCGGTCATCGTCGCTCACGATGTCCGCATTGAGGTCAAGCACGTCGGCGATGGTGCCAAAGGGCCGATGCGCCTTGATGCGCATGCCCCTGGGGTCGGAGATAAGGGTGTAGCCCGCAATCCCTGTGGTCTTGTGATAGGCCTGGCAGAAGCCGCCGTCAATCACCACGAGCAGCCCGCCCGCCTTGACAGGACTCTCACCATCCGCGGCGTGCACGGGCGTGTGGCCGTTGATGATGTGACCGTGCACCGGGTCTGCTCCAAACTCCGTGAGGATGCGCCGCGCTACCTCGGGCTTCTCGGTGAGCCTGAAGTAGGGGTCACGCGGCTCCTTCCAGGTGGAGCGGTCGGTGAGATAGGTGCGCTCGAAGGTCTTCACCACGCGTCCTGAGAGCGGAGAGTAGCGCCCGCACCAGAGGTACCACATCCAGTCGAGGGAGACCTGGTCGTGCTCGTGCCAGGCCTGGCGCGCAAGGCGATCGGCGTAGTCGTAGTACTCGCGGCCAGCCAGGAGCCTGTCCTGGTGGCGCACTGCGCAGAAGGTGCCGTCCTCGTTCATAGGCACGCAGGCGTGGAAGATCGCGTTTCCGTTGCGCACCAGGTAAGCGGAGCCGTGGTCGTAGAGGAAGCCGATGTGGGCACGAAGCTTGTCCGAGGAGCGCACAGCGTCCATGAGGCCGTCCATCACGCGTTTCTCGTCCGCCAAGAGCTCGTAGGGGTGCGCCGGGTCGAACGTTGGGAAGTCTCGCGTGCGCATCTCGTACGTGGTGCCGTTAAGGTCGAGCACGCCCCGGGTGGGGTCAACGTGCTCCAGCAGGAGTCTGTCCTCCATGTGCCAGTTGGGGTGGCGCATGATGACCTGCCCCTCAAGCTTGAAGAGAATGACCGAGATGGCCTTCTCCATGGGGGTCATGCCGTCGTTTTGCGTGTAGGTTGCCTCGGAGAAGAGCGCCAGCTCGCGCAGACTCACGCCGTAGGCGCTCTCCAGGATTGAGAGGCTCTCGTAGTGGATGTTGTTGCGGATCACGGCCGCCAGGCACGCGGCCGAGCCTGACGCCGCGCCCATCCACACGATGTCGTGGTTGCCCCACTCGATGTCGATGGAGTGATAGCCCATGAGGCGGTCGCAGATCTTGTCGGCATGCGGGCCTCGGTCGAAGATGTCGCCCACCAGGTGCATGTGGTCCACCGCCAGACGCTTGATGAGCGCCGAGAGAGAGCAGATGAAGTCATCTGCCGAGCCGGTGTCGATAATCGTGTCGATGATGCGCTGGTGGTAGGCAAGGCGCGCCTCCCGCTCGTCGGGCGAGATGTGCAGTAGCTCGTCGATGATGTAGGCGTAGGCGACAGGCATGGCCTTGCGCACCTTGGAGCGGGTGTAGGAGCCAGAGAGACGCCGGGCGAGACGCACGAGGCGCATGAGTGTGATGGCGTACCACTCGCTGGTGGTCATGCCCTCCTCGCGCAGCCGACGAAGCTTCTCGGCAGGGTAATAGACGAGCGTGCAGAGGTCGGCCTGCTCGCTTGCCGTGAGCTCGAGGTTGAAGACCTCCTCCACGCGTTCGCGGATGACGCCGGAGCAGTTGTTGAGGATGTGCTCGAAGGCCTCGTACTCGCCGTGGACGTCCGAGACAAAGTGCTCGGTGCCCTTGGGCAGGTTAAGAATGGCCTCGAGGTTGATTATCTCGGTGAACGCGGTTTGGGTGGTTGGGAACTTCTCGGAGAGAAGCTCGAGGTACTTTAGTTGGGCGGCGTCTGTCTCCTGCATGTAGTTGTCTCCCTCAGACGGTTGTATCGCTTTAGTCTGCACTGGCGCTGCGGGAGAAACGCTGTGATTTCGGCGAGACGCCCGGGAGCTACTTGGGGTGGCAGGAGCTTGGGATAAAGGAGCCCGAAGCCTGGGCAGGAGCCTGGGGCAAAGGAGCCCGAAGCCTGGGCAGGTGGGCCCCGGGTGCCGACAGAGCGCTTTGTGACTGGAATTATTGAACGTTTTTCCTGGGAAAAATCTAAGCAACTGGGCAAACAATACGTTTGTCAGGAAAAACGCGCAATAATTTCTCGGCGCTTTCTTCTCGGCGCTTTCCCTACCGCCGGCGCGAGAAGAGCTCCCAAAACGCAACCGCCGAGGAAGCGGCAACGTTGAGAGAATCGACGCCGTTCGACATGGGAATGATAATGGAGCGCCCCACGGCATCCAACGTTGCCCTCGTAAGCCCGTAGCCCTCGCACCCAAAGAAGAGTGCGATCTTCTCGGCAGACGCCAATAACGGGTCGTCTATGGGAACGGCTCCTTCCTCAAGTGCCATGGAGAGACACTCAAAGCCCCGGTCGCGAAGGTCGGCCACAATCCCCATCGGCCACGCGCCCGCATCGACGCGCGCCCACGGGACCTGGAAGACCGTCCCCATAGAGACGCGCACGGCACGCCTGCCAAGGGGATCCGCGCAGCGTGGCGAGAGGAGCACGGCGTCTGCACCCAAAGCCGCAGCAGAGCGAAAGACCGCGCCCACGTTGGTCACGTCGACAAGGTCCTCCAAGACGGCAACGTGTCGGGCGCCGAGAAGTACCTGCTCTACGGTGCGCGGCTTGGGCCGGCGCATGGCACAGAGCAGTCCCCTGTTCACGTTGAAGCCGGTGAGTTGCTCCATCTGGTCGTGCGGCAGGACGTAGGCCACGCACCCCGCGCGCTCGATAAGGTCCGCGCAAGACTCCAGCCTGGCGTCATCGACAAGAAACGAGAGGGGCTCAAGGCCTGCGTCCAGGGCAACCTCCACAACCAGCCGCGATTCGGCAATGAGCACGGCGTTCTCGGGCTCAAGCTTGCTTCTAAGCTGGCGGTCCGTTAGCCGGACGTAGGCGTCAAGCCGCTGATCTTCCGCACTATCGACGCGCACCACCTGCATGCTCACGAAGATCAACCCCTCCCTCTGCTTCTGGCTTGCCGCGCCTCGACCGCACGTCGCGTTTTCCTTTGGAGCTTTTTCTCGCGCGGACTCCCGCGGTCGGGCCGGTTGGCCACCCTGGGCTACTATAGTCAAACATGACACGCATACCGAGGCGGCCCGCCGCCCAATATCGAGGGGGAGACAGCCATTACCATGGAACAACCCAAGCGGGGCGGACACTTCGCTCAAACGCCCGAGAAGAAGCGTCACAGCCGTGGCCCCGTCATTGCGCTTTTCGTCATTCTCGCCGTGCTTCTCGCCACCTACTTTGGCGGCGTTGCGTACTTTAACTTCTTCTTCATGCCATCGACCACCGTCGACGGCCAAGACGTCTCGCTCATGAGCGTGGCCGACGTTGCCAGCGCTCTCTCTTCCAGCAAGACCGCAGGGTGGAAGGCGAGCGTCTCTGGCGACGGTATCTCCTTCGACCTCACGGCCGCCGGCGTATCTCTCGCCTATGACGGAGAGAGCGCGGCGCGCGCCGCCATAGCACAGCAGCACCCCTGGGCGTGGCCCGTTGAGCTTGCGCAGCAGAAGGCGCAGGGCCTCTCGACCGGAGACGTCTCCACCTACACCAGCCTTGACGCAAACGCCGTCTCGACCGCCCTTGCCAACGCAGTGAGCGCGGTCACCGCAGGAGACGACGGGTCCAACAACACAGGCATCACCTACGATGCCGAGAGCAAGACGTATATGGCATCTGACACGGCGCAGGCAAGCCGCATCGACCAGGCAAGCGCCGCGCAGTTCGTCGAGGGGAAGATTCGCTCGCTGGCAACCTCCATCGAGCTTGGCGACGAGTCGCTCCAAGGTGGCGAGTCCGTCGACGCTGCGATAAACACGGCCAACGCCATGCTGGGCGCAACCGTCACGCTTACGCTTGGCGGAACCGAGGTCACCACCGTTGACGCGGACCTCATCTCCCAGTGGATCGCCATTGGAGACGACCTCTCGGTCACGCTTAACCAGGACGCCATCACAACCTGGGCAAAGGGCGACCTCTCTGAGAAGACCGATTCCGTGGGCACGGCGCGCACCTACACGCGGCCGGACGGCGTCGAGGAGTCCGTGGTTGCGGGCGGCGTCTATGGCTGGTCCATCAACGGTGACGAGACGGCACAGGACATCTACAACAACATCACCGCCGGCTCCCCTACCACGCTGGAGATGCCCTGCTACCAGACGGCCGACACGTACAACCCCGGCGGGCAGGACTGGCCCACGCGCTTCATCGACGTGGACATTTCCGACCAGCATGCGATCTTCTTCGACTCTGACGGCTCCGTTATCTGGGAGGCTGACGTCGTGACCGGCCAGCCGAGCCTCTCGCACGACACCACGCAGGGAACGTGGACCATCACGAACAAGGAGAGCCCCTCCACCCTCATTGGCCCCAACGACGAGTCCGGTAACCCGGCGTGGGTCAGCCACGTGGACTTCTGGATGGGCGTCGTGGGCAATCTCATGGGATTCCACAACGCGCCCTGGCGCTCTGCCTTTGGCGGCGACATCTACCTCACGAACGGCAGCCATGGCTGCATCAACCTTTCGTACGAGAAGGCCGACGAGCTCTACTCGCTGTGCAACGTAGGCGACGTGGTTATCATCCACGAATAGCAGGGCGTTTGTACAACGGGGTGTGAACGGAGACGGAGCCCTCTCCGGTGTCGTTTGGCGCCGGAGGGGGCTTTTCGTGCGTGATTGCTGCGGCAACGTGGTCTCCGCCGTCATTTCAGCGCGAGAGGAGCTTCTCATATCAGAGGTTAGCTCCTTTTCTTAAACGCAGCCCACGTTTCCGCAGTTGGCGAGCAGTCGTTTTAAGAAAAGGAGCTATTCTCCGAGAACGGGAGGCATTGGGGGTAGCGGCGGCTACCGGACCCGGGAAGCATTGGGGTAGTGGCGGCCGCCGGAGACGAGAAGGGCTCCGACGGCCGCGCGAAAGCCGCTGCTACATGCCCCAACCACGGCCACCCATGCCACCGGGCATGCCGCCGCCCATGCCCATGTTGCGCATCATCGACTGCATCTGGCGGCGCTGCTTCTTGCTGCCACCCTGGGTGGCAGCGCGCATCTTACTCATCATCTTGTTCATCTCGCCCCACTGCTTGAGGAGCTGGTTGACCTCTTGGACGCTGCGTCCAGAGCCTGCCGCGATGCGCTTCCTGCGCTGGCCGTTGATGATTTTTGGCCGTGCGCGCTCCTCCTTGGTCATGGAGTGAATCATGGCCTCGATGCGCCCAAGCGAGCTCTCGTCCACGCCGCCCTGCTGTGCCATCGCACGCTCGCCGCCAGGCAGCGCCGAGATGATCTTGGCCAGGCCGCCCATCTTCCTGATCTGCTGCATCTGGTTGAGCAGATCGTCCATCGTGAAGCCTTCGCGCAGCATGCGCTCGGCGGCGTCGATCTGCTCCTGGTCGGCCACCTTCTGGGCCTGCTCGATGATGCCGTAAACGTCACCCATGCCCAGGATGCGCTTGGCCATGCGATCGGGGTGGAAGACCTCGAGCGAGTCGGGCTTCTCGCCCATTGAGACAAACTTGATGGGCTTACCCGTCACCGCACGCACGGAGAGCGCGCCGCCGCCGCGGGCGTCGCCATCGAGCTTGGACATGATGACGCCGTCAAAGTCCACGCGCTCGGCGAAGGTCTGGACCACGTTCACGATGTCCTGGCCGGTCATGGCGTCGACCACCATGAGGATCTGGTCGGGCCTGACAGCCTGCTTGATGGCAACCGCCTCCTGCATCATCTCCTCGTCGATCTGCAGGCGGCCGGCGGTATCCACAATCACGATGTCGTTGAGGTGGTCAACAGCCTCGTGGATGGACTCGGAGGCAACCTTGACCGCGTCCTTGCCGTCGCCGCGATAGACCGGTACGCCAATCTCGGCACCGAGGGTGGCAAGCTGGTCGGCAGCTGCGGGACGGTGCGTGTCGCAGGCGGCAAGCAGCGGAGAGTGACCCTGGCCCTTCAGGAGGTAGGCAAGCTTGGCCGCAGCCGTGGTCTTGCCCGAGCCCTGCAGGCCCACGAGCATGATCACGTTGGGCGTGCGGTTCTGCGCCAGCACGAGCTTGGACTCGGTGGTGCCGAGAAGCTCGGTGAGCTGGTCGAGCACGATGCGCACCACGTTCTGCGCGGGCGTGAGCGAGTCCAGGACCTCGGCTGTAAGGCACTTCTCCTTGCAGGAGGCGACAAAGTCCTTGACCACGCGGAAGTTGACGTCGGCCTCGAGCAGGGCCATGCGGATCTCGCGCATGGCCACGTTGATGTCGGCCTCGGTGAGCTTGCCCTTGCCGCGGAGCTTGTCGAAGGTGTCCTGGAGGCGTTCGGAGAGGCTGTTGAACATGGCTACTTTCCTTCCCCAACGAGCGCACGGCAGAAGTCGAGCGCGTCGAAGGTCTCAAGGTCGTCGATGGACTCTCCCACGCCAATGCGGTAGATGGGAAGCCCCAGCTGGTCAGAGATCGCAAGCGCGATGCCGCCCTTGGCGGTGCCGTCAAGCTTGGTGACGATAAGCCCGTCGAGGTCAAGGGCGTCGTTGAACTCCTTGGCCTGCGCAAGGCCGTTCTGGCCGGTGGTGGCGTCAATCACAAGGACAACGGTGACCGGCATAGAGGTGCAGCGCTTGCGGGTGACGTTGACCACCTTGGCAAGCTCGCGCATGAGGTCGGACGAGGTGTGCAGGCGACCTGCCGTGTCAATGAGCACCAGCTGCGTGCCGCGCTTCTCGGCCTCCTCGACCACGTCGTAACAGACGCTCGCCGGGTCCGCCCCGCGCTCGCGGGTGATGACGTCCACGCCGGCGCGCGTGCCCCACACCTCGAGCTGCTCGATGGCTGCGGCGCGGAAGGTGTCGGCACCGCCGATAAGGCAGCTCTTGCCCTCGCCACGGGCGCGACCGGCAAGCTTGCCCACCGTGGTGGTTTTGCCGGCGCCGTTGATGCCCACAAAGAGGACGCACGAGGGCACGTCTTCGAAGGGGTCGCGGTCTGCCGTGCGGAACTCCTGAGCAAGGCGCTTGGCGAGGGCGTCGCGCAGCTGGTCTGCGCGGTTGAGGTTCTCGCGCGCGGCCTGCTCGCGCAGGTCATCGGTCACGCGCATGGCAAGCTCGCCGCCCATGTCGCCCATCACGAGCGTGTCCTCGAGGTCCTCCCAGAAGTCCTCGTCGACCTCGCCGCCCATGTAGAAAATCTCGTTGATGGCCTCGCGCGAGCGCGAGAGGCCGCTTTTCAGCCTGTCGAAGAAACCCATCAGGCATCGACCACCTTTCCAGTCGCCTTGTCGAGGCGCTGAGAGACGACGTGACTCACGCCGTCGGCCTGCATGGAGACGCCGTAGAGGACGTCGGCCTGCTCCATCGTCCTTCTCTGGTGCGAGATGACGATGAGCTGCGTCGTGTCCTTGAGCTGCTCGATGGCGTCAAGGAGCTTGGAGAGGTTGGAGTCGTCGAGCGCGGCCTCCACCTCGTCGAACACGTAGAAGGGCACCGTACGCGTCTTGTAGACGGCAAAGAGCAGCGCCAGCGCCGTGAGGGACTTCTCGCCGCCGGACATGAGCGACATCTTGGTGATGCGCTTACCCCTGGGCTGTGCCACGATCTCGATGCCCGTCTCGGAGAGGTTGTCCGGGTCTGTCATCTCGATGTGGGCGTGGCCGCCTGGGAAGAGCATCGAGAAGATCTCCGAGAAGTTCTCGTTCACCTTGTCGAAGACCACGAGGAACCTGTTGCGCATCTTGCGGTCGATGGCGGCGTTGATCTTCTTGAGCGCCACGCGGGCGGCCTCGAGATCTTCGACCTGCTCGCCAATGTAGTCCGCACGCTGCTTCAGGCGGATGTACTCGTCCATCGCGACCTCGTTCACGGGGCCGATGGAGGCAAGCTGGCTCTCGAGCTGGTCTGCCTCACGTTCGGCGGCCTCGCGGTCGTCTGGCGCGGGAAGCGAAAGCGCCTCGTCGAGAACGGCACCCGCGGCCTGAATGGCCTCGATGGCGTTTTGGACCTGCACCTCCAGGCGACCGAGGTCGACCTTGACCGCAGAGGCGGCGTCGCGGGCGCGGGTGAGCTCGGCGGTGGCGTCATTCACGGCAGACTTGGCGTCTCCGATGGTGCGCTTAAGGGAGTCGGAGTCCGCCTCGGCAAGAGAGGCGCGGTCCTTGAGGCGCGCGGCCCAGTCGAGCGCACGGGTGCGGATGGCGTCATAGCGGTCGTGGAGAGGGTCGACGCGCAGGCGCACCACCTCAAGGGCGCGCGAGCCCTCCTCGGTGGCCACGATGCGTGCGTCGAGGTCGTGCTTGCGGTTGGCAAGCTCGCGCTCGCGCGACGAGAGGTTCTTGGCGCGCTCCTTGGCCATCGCAAGCTCGAGGCGCGCGTCAGAGAGCTCGTGGGACGCCTTGCCCTGGGCGCGCACGGCCTCGTCGTGCTGCGTACGCAGGTCGCCCAGGCCACCGGCCAGCTCCTCCGCCTTGGCGCGTGCCGCTGCGGCGGCTGCCTTGTGCTCCTCGATGTGCGAGCGGGCGTCTGCCGCGCGCTCGGATGCAGCGTCTCGCTGGCGCGTGACCTGGCGTTGCTCGTCTGCCGCGCGCTGGCGCTGCGCGTCCAGGCGCCCCATCTCGGACGTAACTGAGGAGAGCTCACCCGAGAGTCGCGCGACGTCGCCTTTTGCGGCCGCGGCACCATCGCGCGACGCGGCAAGCGCAGCCTCTGCCGCACTCACGGCCTCCGTCGCAGCCCCGAGCGATGCACGCAGCTCCCCCATGCCCTCCTCGAGGGCTCGAATGCGGCGCTTGCGCTCGAGGGCGCCCGCCTCGGTCGAGGGCGCAGTGCCAACCACGCAGCGACCATCGGGCGTGACGGTGACGCCGTCCTGCGTGACGTAGGTGAACGCCGGCATGGCCTGATGCGCGCGGATGGCCTCCTCGGCGCTACCCACGAGCCTGATGTCGCCGAGAAGCGCCGTGAGGAGCGGGCGCGCAGCGTCAGAGACGCGCAGGTGCGAGATGAGCGCCTCGCCGGGGGCGCCCTCCGCCGCCACCGCAGCGGGTACGGCCTCGCGGAAGACCACGGTCGCCCTGCCCTCGGCGCGCCCCTGCGAGAGCGCGGAGGCCGCGAGCATGCCCGCGTCCGTGGCGCTTGCCACCACAAAGGCGGCAAGGTCATCACCGAGCAGGCGCTCTACCAGGGACTCCGTTGCCTCGTCGGCGTCGATGAGGTCTGCCAGGCGGCACTCGACAAGGTCCGCCGCCTTTCCCTTGGAGACTGCCTCCACGAGCGGGCTTGCCTTCTCCACGTTGGCGTCAACCGAGCGCAGCGCCGAGAGGGTGGCTTCGGAGGATGAGAGCTTGGTGCGAGCAGAGCGTTCCTCGTCACGGGCGCGCTTGAGCGCGGCCTGGGCCTCGGCAATGGTGCCGGCAAGCTCCTCCGCCTTGGCACGGGCGTCGGCGAGCTGTGCCTCCACGCGAGCCTTGCGCTCTCCCCTCTCGGCCAGCGCCTCCTCGGTTGTGGCGAGGGTCTCTGCCACCTGCTCGAGGCGGCTCTTGTACATGCCGTCCTCGACCTCGGCGTTCGAGATCTGGTCCTCGAGCTTGGCAAAGGCGAGGGTCTCCCTATCTGCCTCGGCGCGCGCCTGGCGCTCGTCTGCCTGGCGCTTGTTGAGGGTGTCCTCCAGCTCGCGCCGATGCGCCACGGCGTCCCGCGACGCCTTCGAGAGCGCCTCCATGCCCTCCTCGAGCTCGCGCTGGCGCACGCGGGCATCAGAGAGGTCCCCGGCCACGCGCTCGTGCTCCTCGGTCACATCCGCGCGCTGCTTGCGCATGGTCGAGAGCTGCATGCGCATCTCGGAGAGGCGCGAGACCATGTTCTTGCCCTTCTCCTCCAGAAGGCGCATGTCCGAGTCCATGCGGCCGAGGATGTCCTGCATGCGGCGACGCTGCTCGCCGAGGTCGCCCACAAAGAGGCCCTTCTGCTCGAGGAGCGACTGGTACTTCTCGAGCTCTGCGGACTTCTCGTCCAGGCGGTACTGGGCAAGCTCGACGGCGGCGTCGGCCTCGCGGCCGCGGGCCGAGAGCGTGCCGTAGGAGGCCTGCAGGCGGCGCAGGTCGTCAACCGCGAGCTGCGTGCGCAGCTCGGTCAGGCGCTCGGTGATGTCGTGGGCGCGCTTTGCCTTATCGACCTGCCGCTCGAGGGGCCTGAGCTGGCGGTTAATCTCACGCTCGACCACCTTGGCGCGCGCAAGGTTGTCATCCATCGAGGAGAGTTTGCGAAGGCTGCGCTCCTTGCGCCTGCGGTGCTTGGAGATGTCTGCCGCCTCCTCGATGAGCTCGCGGCGCTCCTCAGGGCGGCTCTGGAGGATGGAGTCAAGCTTGCCTTGGCTGATGATCGAGTGGGTGTCCTTGCCCAGGCCGGAGTCGTGGAGGATGTCCTGCACGTCCATAAGGCGCGCGGGCGCGCCGTTGATGAGGTACTCGGACTCGCCCGAGCGATACATCCGGCGCGTGATGCCCACCTCGGAGAAGTCGATGGGCAGCGTGTGGTCTGAGTTGTCGAGTACCAGCGTAACCTCTGCCACGCCCACGGCGGGCCTTGCGGAGCTACCCGAGAAGATCACGTCCTCCATGGCCTGGCCACGGAGCATCTTGGCGCTCTGCTCGCCCAGGACCCAGAGAATGGCGTCAGAGACGTTCGACTTGCCCGAGCCGTTGGGACCCACAACCACGTTGAGGCCGGGGTCGAAGGACATGGATGTCCTGTCGGCGAAGGACTTGAAGCCCTTGAGGGTGAGCGACTTCAGATACAAGGGTGGTCCTCTCGCTTCTCGGGCTAGTGCTCGTCGGCGTCAGCGGGGGCGACGCTGGCGTCTGCCCCCTTGTCGCCGCCCTGTCCCATGCGCTCGAGCGCGTCCGCGGCGGCGGCGTTCTCGGAGCTCTTCTTGGAGGGGCCGGAACCCCGGCCCACGCGCTTGCCATCGACCAGCACAACGGAGGTGAAGGTGGGGTCGTGCGCGGGGCCCTCCTCGCCCACGAGCTTGTACTCGGGAGCAAGGCGGAGGTCGCGCTGGGTGATCTCCTGCAGGCGCGACTTGGGGTTTATCGGCCGCTCGGAGAGACGGTCGACAAGCTCGGGCGTAAAGTGCGAGGAAAGCGTGTCGAGCACGAATCTTCGCGTGTCCTCGTAGCCGGCATCAAGGTAGAGGGCGCCCACGATGGACTCGTAGACGTTCTCGAGGGCGGAGTGCATCCCGCGCGCGTGCGTGCCCTTCTCGGACTCGCCCACCACGATGAGCGGAGCTATCCCAAGGTCGCCCGACACCTCGGAGAGCGTCTCGCCCGAGACGAGCGAGATCTTGAGCCTTGTGAGCGCACCCTCGTCGAGCCCGGGGAAGCGCTCGAAGAGCTCGGTGGCCACAATGGCGCCCAGGATGGAGTCGCCCAGGAACTCAAGCCTCTCATAGGAGGCCGAGACAGGCTTTCCCTCCACCGCCGAGGGGTGCGTGATGGCGGACGTTATGAGCCTTTTGTCGGTAAAGTGGTGGCCGCAGATGCGCTCCACCTCGCTGACCTTTTCATGCGTGTTCAAGTGAGAGAGCTCTCCTTACAAAAGCTTACTGAGCGGCCTCGATGGCGCTCACAGCGTCGCCCACGGTCGCAATCTTCTCGAGGGCCTCGTCGTCAAAGGTGAGATCGAACTCATCCTCGAGGGCGGTGACCAGCTCGAGCAGGTCGAAGGAGTCTGCGCCGAGGTCCTTGAAGGCGGTCTCCTCGGTGAGCTCGACGTCTGCCGGAACATCGAGGGTGTCGTTCACAACCGAGATGACCTTCTCGAGAATGGCGTCATGGTCCATGGGTTCCTCCTAGCGGATTGACGTTGCCGGTTCACGCGGGCCGCGTGGCACCGCGCACACGAGCTTATGGTACCCGTTACTCGGCCTTCTCGCAGGCCTTGGCAATACGTTCGCAGAGCTGTCCGCGAGCGGCACGGGCGCAGGCAAGTGTGCCGCTGGCCACGGCCTCGGCGCTGGTGCTGCCGTGGCCCTTGACCACAGGAGCGCGCAGGCCGAGAAGGACGGCACCGCCCATCTCGTCACCAGAGAGCTCGCCCGCAACGGTCTTGAGCGCCGGCTTGAGCATGAGGGCACCCAGGCCCGCACGCTTGGACTCGCCGGCAGCGGCCTTGACACGCGACACGATGAACTTTGCCGTGCCCTCGATGGTCTTCAGGGCGACGTTGCCCGTGAAGCCATCTGCCACGATAACGTCAAAAGTACCCGCGAGAAGGTCTGTGCCCTCGGCGTTGCCCACAAAGCCGCAGTTGCCCTCTGCCAGCGCCTTGTGGTAGGACAGCGCGAGCTCGGAGCCCTTGGTTTCCTCCGAGCCGTTGCAGAGAAGCGCCACGCGGGGCTCGTCTACGCCCAAGACTACCTGCGCATAGGCGCGGCCCATGTGCGCAAACTGCACAATCACGTCCGGCTGTACGTCCGCGTTGGCGCCACAGTCGAGAAGGACCGTCTTCTTGCCCGAGATACCGGGGGCGGCAAGCGTGAGCGCCGGGCGGCGGATGCCCTTGATGCGCCCAATGCCAAAGGTCGCGGCGGTGAGCACGGCGCCGGTGGAGCCAGCGGAGAAGAGGCCGTCCGCTTGGCCGGCGCGCACCGCCGAGGCGGCGCGAACGATGCTTGCATCCTTCTTCTTGCGCACGGCGGAGGCGGGATGCTCGTCCATGGCGATGACCTCGGTGGTCACGAGGGCCTCTGCACGCTCGTGGTCGCGCGCGAAGGGCTCGACCACGGAGGCGTCGCCCGCCACGAGGACCTTGAGCTGAGGGTCAAGCTCGAGAGCCTTGGCAACGCCTTCGAGCAGCACGGAAGGCTCGCGGTCGGAGCCCATGACGTCAACGCAGATGGTGGTCATCTATCCTCCAAGGTTGCTGTGGGGCGCTCGCGCGCAAGATTAAAAAAGGAGGCCGACCCCAGAAGGGACCGACCTCCCAGGCCATGTTGCAGGCATGGGGCTACTCGGTGACAACGACCTCGCGGTCCTTGTAGTAGCCGCAGTTGGGGCACACGTGGTGCGGGAGCTTGGGGGCTCCGCAACGCGGGCACACGGAACGGGCCGGAGTGGCGACCTTGCTGTTGGCCGAACGACGGGTGTGCGTGGCTCCACGGCCCTTTTTCTGCTTAGGAACTGCCATCTTGAACCTCTCTTGCTCTTACACCGCGCCCCTCGTGGAGACGCGGGGCAACTTGACCAAAAAATCATGCGTAGATGACTATACCACGCAATTGGGCATATGCGCCAGATGCAGCAATATCTTCACTCTGCATCCGGTTTGTCGCCCTGGGACTGCTCGCCAGAGACAGGCGCATCGTCCTTCTCGCCCTCATCGTGGTCCAGGTCGAGCGAGGCGAGAACGGCAAACGGGCTTGCCTTCAGACGGTCCTCCTCGATCTGGGCTGCGTGGCCACAGTCCTCCTCGTTGAGATTGGCGCCGCAGACGGGGCAGAGGCCCTTGCAATCCGGACGGCACAGAACCACAAAGGGCGTCTCCATGACAAGCGCCGAGAGGAGCGCGCCCGAGAGGTCGATGGTGTTGTCAGCCGAGACGAGCGAGAAGTCCAGCTCGTCGTCATCGTCGTCGCCCGTGTCCTCAGGCTCCTCGAAGAGGTAGTACTCATCGACCTCGCCGCTCACGTCGAACTCCGCGGGGCTGAGGCAGCGGTCGCAGGTGCCCACCACGTGCGTGGTGAGGATGCCCGTGGCGAGGATGCCTTCACCGGCGTTGGTGAGCATGAGGTCGTAGTCGATGCCGGAGGGCAGCGAGAACTCGCGCTCGCCAAGGGTGTAGGACGTCTCGTCGAGGTGGCCCTTCAGGGGCAGGGTGTCACCTGCCTCACCCAGGCGCGCGTCAAGTGCAAGAATCACAGGCTGCATGGCGCTTACCAGGGAACGTTGTTCGAAGTGTTGCGCGGGCCGGAGTTCTCGTCGAGCGTCTGGCGGACGCGGGAGACCGAGTTGGTGAGCGACTTGAGGTTTTCCTCGAGGTGCGCGAGCACAGTGTCCGCGTACTCCTCGGCGTTGTAGCGGGTGTCACGCTCGTACTGGGCCGCCTGGTCCTTGATGCTGTCTGCCTGTTGCTGGGCGAGACGGACGACCTCCTGGTCGCCGGCAAGAATCATGGCCTGCTGCTGGGCGTCGGCAATGATGCTGTCGGCCTGCTGCTGAGCGCGGTCCAGCGTCTCCTGCTCCTCCTTGAGGATGCGGCGTGCGTCCTGGAACTCCTGCGGGAAGACCCTGCGGATCTCGTCGAGAATCTCGTACACGTCCTGTGCGTCGACGATCTTCTTCTGGCCGCCGCCGGTAAGCGGGGACTTCGCCTCGTTCACTAGCTGCTCGAGCTCGTCGACCAGGCTCTCTATTTCCTCACCCGGCTGCATCCAGGTCTCCTTTCGAGTGTGGGCCACTGCTCGGGCGTTCCCGTGCGCTGCCCGAGGGGCATATCACTTTGATGGTAGCAGAAAAGCGCTGCAAGTCTCCAAGCGAGCCAAAGCTCACGCATAGTGCGCACGGAGCCGCTCGGCCACGTTGGGCGGAACGAGGAAATCCACGTCGCCGCCCATCGCAGCGATCTCGCGCACGATGGACGAGGAGACGTAGCCGTACTTGGGGCTCGACATCACGAAGATCGACTCCAGGTCAGGTGCCATGTAGGTGTTGAGATCTGCCTGTTGAAGCTCGTACTCGAAGTCCGTCGTGGCACGCAAGCCCTTGACCACGCCGCCCGCCCCGCGCTCCTTGCAGAACTCCACAAGAAGGCCGCAGAAGGGCACCACCTCGATGCCGTCGGTCATGCCGTTATCACGAAGGGCACCCTTGAGCATGTCCACGCGCTCCTCGAGCGTGAACTCGGTGCCCGTGCCGTTCTTGCGGCGCGACTCCGCCACGGCAACGGTGACCTGCGGGAAGAGCTTGCGGGCGCGGCGAATCACGTCCATGTGGCCCAGGGTCACCGGGTCGAAGGTACCGGGCACCACCACGTGGGTGCAGAGCTCGCTAGTCAACGTCCTGTCCTTTCGCCATAAGAAGGTCCACGCAGGTGATGCCATAGCGCTTGGTGCGCACGGGGATAAGCCCCGGCACGTTGAGCGCTGGCGCGTCTGCGGAGCGCTCGTAGACCACGATGGCCTCGGGGCGCAGCGCATCCTGTGCGTAAAGATGTACGAGCATAGCACTGACGACGCTCGCCGGCAGAGCATAGGGCGGGTCGAGAAAGACAACGTCGAAGGGTGCCCCGGCAATGCGGCCGCGCTCGGCAAGCTGGCAGGCATCGCCACGCAGCACGGCGTAGGCGCCCTTCTCGGCGCCAACCTTAGCAAGGTTGCGGCGAACCCGGGCGGCAGCGCGCGCGTCCTGGTCGATGAAGGTGCAGCGAGCCGCCCCGCGCGAGAGCAGCTCAATGCCCATGGCGCCGGAGCCCGCGAATGCGTCGAGCACCGAGGATCCCTCCAGGTTTAGCCCGCGCGCCGAGAGGATCATCGACGCCACGGCCTCGCGATTACGGTCTGTCGTGGGGCGCGTAACGCCACGGCCCTCCGGGGACTCCAGGGGCATGCCGCCCCACTTGCCGCCAACAACTCTCATGCCTTGTCTAGCTCCTCGAAGTAGGCGCCAAAGCGGTCCCTGGCCTCCAGCGCCATGGGCCTCAAGGCTGGGCTGGAAAGGGAGGGGTCCTTGGCAAAGATCTCCTGTGCGTCCTCGTGCGCCGCCACCACGAGATCCTCGTCGGCGGAAAGGTCGCTCACGCGCAGCGTGATGCCGCCGTGCTGGCGATACCCCAGGACCTCGCCCTCGCGGCGCAGCTTGAGGTCGAGCCGTGCCAGCTCGAAGCCGTCAGCGGTGTGCTCCAATGCCGAGAGGCGCTTGCGCGCCGGCGTGCCCTGCTTTGCCGCGCACGAGAGCCACACCTCGCCCGGCCAGTCGCCACGGCCCACACGCCCGCGCAGCTGGTGCAGGGTCGCCAGGCCAAAGCGGTCGGCGTCATGCACGAGCATCACCGTGGCATTGGGTACGTCGACGCCCACTTCCACCACCGTGGTTGAGACCAGCACGTTCACCTTCCCGGCACGGAAGTCCTCCATGACTGCGTCCTTCTCGGCAGCGGACATACGACCAGTAAGCAGCGCGCAAGAGAGATCCGGGAACACGCGCTCCGAGAGCACGGCCACGGTCGAGGTTGCAGAACGAACGTGGGCACTTCTGCTTCGCTGCGACTCCGGCACGTCGTCGAGGTCCGTCCCCAGGCTGTCGCCAGTATCGGCATCGTCTACCAGGGGGCAGATCACGTAGGCCTGGTGGCCCGCGTCCACGGCGCTGCGGATGGAGCCGTAGGCGAGGTCGAGGTTCTCGGGCGTGATGACGCGCGTGGTGACGCCGGCGGTGGCCCTGGGGCGCCTGCGTATGCACGAGAGCGACACGTCACCATAGATGGAGAGCGCGAGCGTGCGCGGGATGGGTGTTGCCGTCATGGTAAGAAGGTCGGCGCCCGCCCCCTTGCGGCGCAGCGAAGCGCGCTGATCCACGCCAAAGCGGTGCTGCTCGTCGATGACCACAAACGTGAGGCGAGCGAATGTGATGTCGTCTGAGAGGAGCGCCGTGGTACCAAAGGTCACGCAGAGCTCGCCTGCGGCCGTGCGTCTTGCCGTCTCCGCGCGCTCTGCAGCGGGCGTCGCCCCCGTGACAAGCGCCCAGGTGATGCCCGCCGCATCGAGCACGGGCCCGAGCTTCTCGGCATACTGGCGCGCAAGGACTGAGGTGGGCGCCATAACAGCGGCCTGGGTGCCCGTGTCTGCCACGGCGGCAAGCGCCACGGCGGCAACGGCTGTCTTGCCTGTGCCAACGTCGCCCAAAAGCAGACGGTTCATGATGCGGGGGGCCGCCATGTCGGCAAGGATCTGGTCCGCGGCGGTGCGCTGCTCGTCCGTAAGCGAGAAGGGCAGCGCGGCGAGAAGGGCGTCCATGCGTGGGCCCGATGTCTTGTGCGTTGTGGCGCGGACGTCTCCCAGCTCGATGGCCTGGCGGCTGAGGAGGGCCACCTGAAGGCAGAGGAGCTCGTCGTAGGCGAGGCGCCTTCGGGCCTGCTCGGCCGTGGTAAGGGTCTGCGGGAAGTGGACCTCGCGGATGGCACGCGCGAGCGTCATGAGTCCGTGGCGCGCGGCGAGCGGGGCAGGCAGCCAGTCCGCCACGTCCCCCACGTCGGCAAGAGCGCACGAGACAATGCGGCGCATCCAAGAGGTAGTGATGCCCTCCCCCACGGGGTGCACAGGCAGCACGCGCCTGTAGGCCGAGGCGCTGGCGCTTTGGTCGAGAATCTCATGGAAGGGTGCGCGCATCTGCTTGAAGCCGTAGGCAAACTCGACCTTGCCCGAGAGTGCCACCTTGTCGCCGCGCTTGACCTGCTCGGCCAGCCAGGGCTGGCCGAAGAAGCTCGCCGAGAGCACACCCGTCTGGTCGAACACGTAAAGCTCAACTACCGTGAGGCGAGGGCGGGGCCGCTTGAGCTCCACCTTGTCGACGGTGCCCACCACCGTAACCTCGCTGCCCACGTCCGCATGGCTTATCGGCACCACGTGTGAGTAGTCCACGTAGCGGTGCGGGATGTGCAGGAAGAGGTCGCGCACGCGGTGGATGCCCAGGCGCTCCAGCGCGTCGAGCCGCGAGGACGCGCCCCGCGACGAGACGTAGCGCAGACGCGATACGCCGTCCGTGAGGGCGAGCGTCCTGTCGATGCGTCCCGCAGCGGCCCCCACGCTCGGGGCAGTGCCCGCGGGCGCCTGCTGCGGAGCATCCATGGGCGGCTACT
Source organism: Tractidigestivibacter scatoligenes (assembly GCF_001494635.1). Taxonomy (GTDB): domain Bacteria; phylum Actinomycetota; class Coriobacteriia; order Coriobacteriales; family Atopobiaceae; genus Tractidigestivibacter; species Tractidigestivibacter scatoligenes. Next base: position 129,926 of record NZ_LOJF01000011.1, read on the forward strand.
CGATGGAGAAGACGATGGGATAGAGGGGCTGCTCGCCGCGGTGGGAGTCCAGCTCGAGCGAGGGCTCGGCTGCCGAGATGGCGTCGAGGATCTCCTGGAAGGAGGCATCGTCGAGGTCCTTGCCGGCAAGGATGGTGAGGGTGTCGCCCTCCTCGGCCTCCTGCATGCGGCGGATGAGCTCGACGGTGACGTCCTTCACCGAGGAACCCACTACCGTAATGGCACCATCCTCGATACCCATGACGTCACCGGCGTGGATGGGCGAGCCGTCTGCGGCCTGGGAGTCGCGCACGGCACGCGTGACCTCGCCGCCACGAACCTCGGAGACGGCATCGGTCATGGCCTCGACGTTGTCCTCGAGGGTACCCTCGGGATCGGCCACGAACATTGCCGAGAAGGCCTGCGGGACGGTCTTGGTGGGAACCACGGCAACGTGGGCGTCCTCGCAGGCGGAGGCGGCGGCCTCGGCGGCCATGCGGATGTTGCCGTTGTCAGGAAGCACAATCACGTTCTCCGCGTTGGTCTTCTCGACCGCAGCGAGGATGTCTGCCGTGGAGGGGTTCATGGTCTGCCCACCGGAGACAACCACGTCGACGCCGAGCGAGGTGAGGATCGACGCCTCACCGGAGCCCGCCGCAACCGCAACAAATCCCAGCGGCTTCTTGGGGGCCTTCTCCTCGGCAGCCTTGTCAGCAGCGATCTTTGCCGTGCGCTCGTGGGCCTCGAGGTCCATGTTGTGGATGAAGACCTCGAAGATCTGGCCGCGCTCGAGCATGTAGGCAAGGACCTTGTCGGGCGTGTTGGAGTGCACGTGCACCTTGAAGTCTGGGTACTCGCCCACGAGCAGCTCGCAATCGCCCATCGTGGCGAGAAACGCGAGCGCAGCGTCACGGTCGAAGGACTCGTCGTTAGCGTGGAAGAGGAACTCGTTGCAGTAGCGGTACTGCGAGCCCTCCCAGTCGTCGTTGAGCTCGATGGCAACCTTGGAGGAGACGGCCGCCTTGGCATCCGAGGAGTCAACGGTGGTCTTGAAGTCAGAAACCTCGCCCGCCTTGCCCTCGACGGCATTCACGAAGGCCTCGAAGAAGGTGGCAAAGCCAAAGGCGCCGGAGTCGACCACACCGTTCTCCTTGAGGACGGGCAGGAGCTCGGGCGTGCGGGCGACGGACTCGTAGGCCTCGATGACCAGCGCATCGAGCATCTCGGTGGCCGTGATGTGGGCCTTCTCGAGCTGGTCGGCACGGGTAGACATGTCACGCAGAACGGTGAGGATGGTGCCTTCGACGGGCTTGCGTACGGCCTTGAAGGCAACCTTCACCGAGCGACGGAACGCGTGTGCGATGTCGGCGGCCGTGGGATTGTCCTGGTCCTTGGCATCGCAGAGCCCCTCGGCGAGGCCGCGTAGAATCTGGGAGGTGATGACACCGGAGTTGCCGCGCGCGCCCATGAGCGAGCCGTGGGTGATTGCCTTGGCAATGTCCTCGATGGTGGCGTCCTGTGGGAGCGCCTCCACCTCCTTGACGACGGTCCCCAGGGTGAGTGACATGTTGGTGCCGGTGTCACCGTCGGGGACAGGGAAGACGTTGAGCTTGTTGATCTCCTCGGCTCGCTCGGCAACGACGTTCGCCGCCACGGGGAAGCACGTGCGGATGACTGACGCAATCATCTTATTGGACCTCTGTTCTTTCTCTGCGGCGGCCTAGCGATTAGAGCGGAGGCCCTCGATGTGGACGGTTACCTTGACGTCATCGAGCTCAGCAATCTGCTTCAGGATGAACTTGACCGAGCTGGTGAGGTTGTTCACGACGGACGCCATGTTGACGCCCTGCTCGACAATGACGTGAAGGTCAACAGAGAGGTGTCCGTCCGGCGTGACGTCGACATCGATGCCACGGCGGAGGCGGTTGGTGGGCAGGAGCTGCGCTACGCCGCCCTGCTCGTCGATGGCCGCCATGCCAACGACGCCGTAGCACTCCAGCGCGGCGTAGCCAGCCAGGTCTGCGATGCAGTCGTTAGACACCTTGAGCGTTCCCGGAACGACACCGGCCATGGGGTCTCCTCTCAAAGCCTCCGCAGGACGGAGGCACTGTTACTGACATAAGTCCTAGCGATTATAGCGCAGGGCAGCGCGCACACGCGACCCCACCCCTACGACAACAGAAAGGAAGGGCCAACGAAGTGGCCATCCGCTGCTGACATTTAGACTGGATGGCAGGCCGGTGTGCGAGTATGCTGCGTGGGCGGCATCCCATCATCGAGGGCCCCGGCAGGAGCCAATGCCAAGAAGTTGTGTGTATCGCTTGCGAGAAGCCGCCCAAGTGGTATATTTGCAAGGCTTGTTGATTAACGGGCGCGCGAGCGCCGCACTTTGGAGGTCAAGGTCATGTCGAAGGTTTGTGATATCTGCGGCAAGCACGCCGTTGCCGGTCGTTCCATCAGCCACTCCCACCGCACGGTTGCTCGCACGTTTAAGCCCAACATTCAGCGCGTCTCCGTTGTTGTCGACGGCCAGCGCAAGAAGCTCAACGTCTGCACCAGGTGCCTCAAGAAGGGTAACCTCGTCCGCGGCTAAGCTTTGGGACATTGCACGTAAAGAGGGTCGCACACTGGTGCGGCCCTCTTTTTTGTGGCGGAGGTGAGCTGTCGCGGGGGACGGGAGGCGCAGGTGCGGGACGCGAGAACGGTGCAGCACAGCAGTTGTCGCGCGTTCTCGCCATTTAGGTATTTTCCGAACGTTTAGACACCCTTAAACGGCGAAATCTCGCGGCATTCCAGGAATGGCGCGGATTCCGAACGGTTAAGCTGCTCTAAACGTTCGAATTTTTCCTAACCAGCGAAATCGCGCGGCATTGCGGATGGCACCGTACGGCAGCAGCCAAGGCAGGGACCTATCGCAGCAGGAACGCCGCAACCGCACCGGAGCTCACGGACACAACGGCGTCCTCGCTCTCCACCACGTTCGAGATGCCCAAGTCGTTGAGAAGACCAAGGGGCTTCTCGTCCAGACACCACTTCATGCCGGACTCGCTTACCACCGTTCCCGGCGCCACGGCCACGGCCGAAAAGGTGCGCCCATGCGCATCCGTGCCCAGCCGCCACTCGCGCGCACCCACCGCCGACACCACGCGCATCTCAAACGAGTCCTCGACCAGCGCTGGACACGCGTTTGCAGCTCCGACGAGAAGTCCCAACACGCCCAGGGCATGGTCCGGCCGACCGCCAGACGCACAGGTCACCGTAAGGCGCAGCGGGCGCCGCTGCCGCGCGGCCTCGTGGCGCGCGCAGTCGATGGCAAGCGAGAGGTCCGTCGCATACTTCTCGGACGGAAACGAGATCGAGCGCCCTGCCTCGTTGCTTGCCCAGGCACCCTCCGCAGCTGAGACGGAATCGTGGTCGCCGCAGTATGCGTCTGGCACCACGCCGGCAGCCCGGCACGTCTCGGCGCCCCTGTCGGCTGCAACGACGTAGTCCGCCCTGTCGGCTAGCCGCGCGACAAGCGCCGGCGAGCTGGGCGCCGGCGACCCGTCCACCACCAGCACGCGCAGGGGGTCCGCATCAGACGCCGCATCCTGTGCCGCCGGGGTCGCCGCATAGTCCTCGATAAGCGCCAGCGAGAGCTCCGCGAAGCCATGCACGTATATGTCGCACCAGGGCTGCACGTCCCTCTCGTCCCGACCGTCATGGTCGTTCATGAGGCCAACCACGTTGAACCCCGCGCGCTTGGAGGTGCGCACGCCAAAGGGGGCGTCCTCGAAGACCCAGGTCTCACCCACCGGCGTGCCAAGTCGGCGGGCCGCCTCGAGGTAGACGTCGGGGAAAGCCTTGTCGCGACCGCCTACCTGTTCGGTTGTCACGATGTCCTTGAAGAAGTGCGAGAGGTCGTGCGCCTCGAGCGCCACACGCACCTCGCGCAGCGGCGTGGAGGTCGCAATGACCATGGGGATGCCCGCCGCCGACAGCTCCTCGAGGAACTCACGGGCACCAGGCATGAGCGGGATGTCAGTCGCGTAGTGGTGGCGAACGATGACGCAGACCTCCTCGTAGAGATCGCTGACGGGGGCATCGATGCCAAGCTCGTCATGCATGATCTGACACCCGTCTCGCAGGGTCACGCTCTCGACTCGATCGAAGAACGCAGGGTCAACGTTTGCGCAGCCGTGCGAGCGAGCGAGCTCAATCATCACGTGGCTCCACATGCACATGGAGTCCACGAGAGTTCCGTCACAGTCGAAGATCGCACCCTTGAAAGCCATCGTTTCCTCTCCCCTGCGGTACAGGCCGTGCCATGGCGAGCAGATTCAGTGTTGTCCCTGGGCTTGCTGGCCGCGAGCTGGCAGCAATCCCTCCGGTTGGGTAAAGTATCCCATGGCTCGCGCGCAGTCACGCTCGCGCAGGCCACCTTACAGCATCTGCACCAAGCTTCCGGAGGAAGAAGAACATGGCTCGTTATGACTACAAGTGCCCCTCATGCGGTTCCACCTTCGAGGTCGAGCATCCCATGAGCGCCCATCCCAAGGTGAACTGCCCCAAATGCGGCCATGAGGCCGAGCGAGTGTTCGAGACCTCTGGCATCGTGTTCAAGGGTTCCGGCTTCTACAACACCGACCAGAAGGGCAAGTAGCCCAAGCGGCTCCAGCAGATGGAGACTTGAAGGCCCCGTCGATCACCGGCGGGGCCTTTTTCCGGCCGCGTGAGGTTGATAAGCTGCGGGGACGCGCCTCTCTAGTCACCAACACGCAGAAGAAACATCAACACATTTACTATGTTTTGTTGATGTTTTAGAGACATGAAAGACCACCAAAGGAGGGAATGCTCCATAACAAAGTGAGCTATGGTTACTTGCACGCAGTCAGCGGGGCACAGCACCTCGACACAACGAAGCAGAAAAACAACACCACGAGGCGGATGCAGGTTCCGGAGGCAGCATGTCTAGCGACGATGACGGGAAGACCCCTGCCAGGCAGGTAGACGGACACGCGAACGACCAGCAAATTGGGCTTGTAGACAAGGACGGAGGCTTCATCCCCACAGGCAACGCTAACGCAATGCCCGAAGGCATCGAGCAGGGGAAGAAGAATGGTGGTGGCAGGCGGTTCGTGGTGAGGACGCTCATCCCACTCCTCGTGCTTGCGGCGCTACTCGTCGGCGGATACCTCTGGTGGACGCGGCTCCGTCCGGTGCAGGTGACGGTAAACGGCACGCTCCAGAGCGTGACCGTGAGAACCACCATCGACCAGCTCAAAAGCGACGCGGACATCCAGACAGCGCCAGGCAACTACGTGAGCGTCTCCGGAAACATCATTGCGGAGGGCGAAGGCTACCCGTACTCCGCTTCTATCAACGGCAAGGACACGGACTACGACGATGCGCACAGCTATGAGGTTGCCGGCGGAGAGCGCATTGCCCTGAGCGACGGCCAAGACCGCACGGAGCCTTCTACCACAGAAACCGTGAACCAACAGCCCAAGCTCCTCATGAACGGCAACATGGGCGCAATCAACTACATCTCGCAGTGGGGCTCCACCACAGTGAAGGATGTGATCACGGGCCAGGATTCTGGCGAGCAGGTCGACGGAACGGTCTACGAGCAGGGCCAGGACTGCGCGGTCACTGTGAAGGACGTTCTGCCACCGGACAACGAGAAGCTTGTGGCGCTCACGTTTGATGACGGGCCAAGTGGGTACACGCCGCAATACCTGAAAAACCTGCAGGACAAGGGAGTCAAGGCGACCTTCTTCTGCCTGGGCAAGGAGGTTGACGCCCATCCAGACGAGTCCAAGGCCATCGTGGATGCCGGCTGCCAGATCTGCAGCCACTCCTACGACCATCCCGATCTTAGGTACGCGGAGCCAAAGACAGTGGTCGACCAGCTGACCTCGTCCTTCTCGTCCATAGAAAACGCCACGGGCGAGAAGACCACCGCGTTTCGCCCGCCCTACGGAAGCTTCACCCAGCGCACCTGGCTTGCCACACAGGGCGTGGCAACGGTGGCGGTGCGCTGGGACATCGACACCGAGGACTGGAAGCAGCCCGGTGTGGACAAGATTGTCTCTGCCGCATGCGACAACGTGCACTCCGGAAGCATCATCCTGATGCACGATGGCGGCGGTCCCCGCGACCAGGACGTCGAGGCGCTGCCAAAGATCATCGACACGCTCCAGTCGCAGGGCTACACCTTCGTGACCATCAGCGAGCTTCTCGCCAGCGACGACTCCATCCCGGACTATGTGTCAAGCTGCAGCTCGACCATGCCCGAAAGCGCCGTCTGGCCGGACGAGATAGGCTAGGCAAACTGGCTGCGATAGAGCGTCGCATACGCGCCGCCCTTGGCCAGCAGCGACTCGTGCGTGCCCTGCTCGATGATGGTCCCGTGGTCCATCACCAGGATGAGGTCCGCGTCCACGATGGTGGAGAGGCGATGCGCAATCACGAAGCTCGTGCGGTTCTCCATGATGGCCTCCATCGCTCGAACGATGGCCTGCTCTGTACGGGTGTCCACGCTAGAGGTTGCCTCGTCGAGGATGAGCATGGCAGGGTCGGTGAGCATGGCGCGCGCAATAGTCAGGAGCTGACGCTGGCCCTGGCTCACGTTCTCACCGCCATCAGTGAGCATCGTGTCGTAGCCATGCGGGAGCGTGCGCACGAAGAAGTCCACGTGCGCGGCACGCGCCGCTGCCTCGACCTCCTCCCGCGTGGCACCCGGCCTGCCGTAGGCGATGTTCTCGGCGATAGTCCCCTCGAAGAGCCAGGCATCCTGGAGCACCATGCCAAACTCGCGGCGCAGGTCGCGCCGGCGCAGCTGCCTGGTGTCCACGCCATCGAGCGTGATGCGGCCACCGTCAACCTCATAGAAGCGCATGAGCAGGTTGATGAGGGTGGTCTTGCCGGCACCCGTTGCGCCCACGATGGCGACCTTCTGGCCGGGCTCAGCCACGAGCGAGACGTCACGCATGAGGGGTGCCTCGGGCGAGTAGCCAAAGCGCACGTGCTCGAAGGCCACGCGGCCCCGCACGGGCCTTGGAAGCTCTGCCGGCACCTCCGGGTCTGGCGAGATTTCCGGCGCGTCGAGCAGCGCAAAGACACGCTCGGCAGCCGCAAGGGCGCCCTGGAGCATGTTCACCGTGAGCGAGAGCTGCGTGAGCGGCTCCGAGGCCTGTGTCACGTACTGGAAGAAGGCCTGGAACGCGCCGACAGACATCTGCCCGCCCGCCACGAGCGCACCTGCGGCTAGGCCTATGGCAACCTGCGAGAGGCGCATGAGAAAGCGAATCACGGGCGAGATTGCGTTGGTGAGGAAGTCTGCCCGGGCGCTTGTGGCAGCGACCTTCTCGGCGCGCGACTCCACTGCCTCGAGGCTTGCGTCCTCGACGCCAAAGGCCTTGATAACGGTCCGGCCGGAATACGCCTCCTCGACGCTCTCGGTGAGGTGCCCCAGCGCTTCCTGGCGCGCGGCGGCAGCGTCGAGTGTACGACTTGCAGCGAACTTGGTAACGATTACCGACAGGGCGGCAAACCCGCAGAACACGAGCGCCAGCACGAGGTTGGAGACAAGCATGAGGACAATCGCGCCCACGAGCGTGGTGAAGGCGATGATGAGCTGCAGCAGGCCTCGCTGCAGGACCTCGGAGACCTTGTCGAGGTCGTTGGTAGCGCGGCTTATTGTGTCTCCGGGCTGGTGCGCGTCGAAGTACGAGAGCGGGAGCCGCCCCAGCTTTGCCGAGATCTCCTTGCGCAGGGCAAGGTTGAGACGCTCGGCAAAGCTCGACATCACGAGGGACTGTACGCTGTAAAACGCCCAGGCGCAGGTCCAGATGCCCAGGTAGATGAGGACCTCGCGGCCACCGTTTTCCAGGCCTACCACGTAGGCCTCGCCTACGGCGAGGCTTTGCTGGATGTGCCCCCACAGCACGTCGACCACGTGCGCGCTGTAGGCAGCGGCGCCCAGGCTCGCGGCCACGTACACGATGGCGCTCACGGCGGCGACCACAAGGCGCCAGCGCTGCCTGCCGGCGGCCTGCCACAGGCGACGCGCCGTCCCCATGGCGTCGTGCGGGCGCTCCTCGTCGAGCTGGTCATTCTCGTCACGCATGTTCTTCTCGTCACTCATCGGCGGTGGCACCTCCCCTCGTCTGGGACTCAACAATGTCTTTATAGGCAGGGCACGTCTCCATGAGCTGGTCGTGCGTGCCGCGCCCAACCACGCAGCCGTCGCCCAGCACCACGATCTGCGCTGCATGGCGCACGGTGCTCACGCGTTGGGCGATGATGACCACAGCCTGGTTGGCAAGCTCGCCCTCGAGGGCGTGGCGCAAGGCTGCGTCGGTCTTGTAGTCGAGCGCCGAGAACGAGTCATCGAAGACATAGAGGTCCGCATGGCGCACGAGCGCACGGGCTATGGCCAGGCGCTGGCGCTGGCCGCCCGAGAAGTTCGACCCGCCCTGCGCGACGCGCGTGGAGAGCCCGTCGGGCAGCTCGTGCACGAAGGAAGCTTGCGCCACGTCAAGCGCATGCCAGAGCTCCTCATCGGTGGCAGAGGGGTCGCCGTCGCGCAGGTTCTCGGCGATGGTGCCCGAGAAGAGCCATGCCTGCTGCGGCACGTAGGCAATGTGGGAGCGCAGGTCCTGCTGCGTGACCTCGCACACGTCGGTCCCCAGCATGAGAAGCGACCCCGCCGTCACGTCGTGGAAGCGAAGCAGCATCTTGGCAACAGTTGACTTGCCCGAGCCGGTATTGCCCATGATGGCCGTGACCTCGCCTCGCCGAATGGAGAAGTTGAGGTCGTGAAGGGTGTCCTCGTCGGCATCGGCAAAGCGGAAGCTTGCGTGCGAGAAGCGCGCCACCTCGTCTCCGGGCCTTGGATCTGCTGGCGCGGCAAGTCGCTTGGGCTCTGGAGGGTCCGCCACGCTGGGCACCGCGTCGAGGACGGCGGCCGTGCGCGTGAGGCACGAGAGGGCTCTGGGCACCTGAATGATCGCGAACTGCGCCATCATCATGAAGAACATGATGAGCATGGCATATTCGAGCAGCGCAGAGATGGAGCCGATCTGCATGGCGCCTGCGCCCACGCGGTCCGCGCCCATCCACATGACAAGCACCTCGACGACGTTCATGAGGAAGAACGTCGAGCAGTCCACGACCGAGAAGAGAATGTTCACGCGGATGGCGTTGGTGGCGTAGTCCTCGAAGGTCTCGTCCAGGCGGCCACGCTCGCGCTCCTCCTTGCCAAAGGCACGGATGACGCGCGTGCCGGTGACCACCTCACGCAGCCGCGAGTTCATGCGGTCGACAAAGCCCTGCATAGCCATGAAGATGGGTGTGGACTTGGCAACGGCAACAGCCGAGATGGCGAGCATCGCCATGGTGATGAGAAGGAGCATGCGCCCCATCACGGGGTCTATCCCATATGCCAGAACGATGGCAACCACACAGGTCACGGGCACCGGGAAGACCATCATGAAGGTCATGAGCAGGGTCTGCTGCACCACGTTGGCGTCAGACAGCGTGCGGGTAATCATCGAGCCCGTGCCAAACGCGTTGAAGTCAGCACCCGAAAGCGCAAGCGACTTCTTGTAGACGGCCACGCGCAGGTCTCGTCCCACGTAGGCAGCAAGGCGCGAGGCCACGTAGTAGGAGGCCACGCACCCGCCAGAGCCCACCACGGCAGCTACAAGCATGGCCACACCATGCGAGGTGAGCTCCGCAGTATTGCGCGTGCCAACGGCCACGTTCACGAGAGCCGCAAGCTGCGTGGGGATGAGGAGCATGCCCACGATATCAGCAAGCAGCAGCACGCAGGCAGCCACCGCCATATGCCAGTGCGGGCGCACGAGCTGCGTGAGGACCCTCCATGACGCGCGCTTGCTGTAATCACGTTGGGCGGCCATCAGGCATCGCCTCCCTGGGTACGCACTGATTGCCCCTTCCCGATGGGCGCGTCCGCATGCAGGGCGCGCGCCTCTACGTCGATTGCCACCACATAGCGACGGATGAGCGCAACGAGGGCCGTTCTGTCCTCAGGCGAGAGGGACTCAAAGGCGCGCTGCTCTGCCTTGAGGGCAGGCGTGACTTCCCTCTCGCAGAACGCCCGTCCCTCTGGCGTGAGGGTCACGATCTTGCTGCGGCGGTTGGTCTCGTCGCGCTCGAGCGTTACGAGACCACGGTCGACAAGCGACCGCATGGCCGAGCTCACCGTCTGGCGCGAGAGGGAGTGACAGGTTGCGATTGACCCCTGCGGGCAGCTGCCGCCGGCAACCACAATGTCCACGAGGATCCAGTAGGCCGTCTCAGAGAGGCCACAGCCCTTCGATATCTCGTAGTACAGGCGCTCGACCTCCTGGTACACGATGTCCATGTCGCGGACGGTTGGGATGTCTGGGGCCACCGTGCCAGCGACTCCCAGCTGCTCCTCCGGCATGAGATGCCTCCAAAGATACGATTTCGGACAATAGAGGGCCTATCTTAAGCGCAGCTCAGGCACAATTCAAGTACCTTGAGCAAAATGACGGAACAAATGTTCTAATTAAGCCTCGCGGACGAGAATCGCCAGGAAGTGGCCGTCAAGCGGCAGCTCAGGCGTGTCTGCGCGAGAGGTGCGCACCATGCCATCCGGACCAATCATCGTTGAGACCAGGCGCTGGGCATGGGGCGGAAGTGCCGCGAAGGCAGCCGTCGAGCGGGGGCTCACAAGCGAGAATTGCGCGCCCTCCGGTCCCGCGAGAAACGCTGCCACAACACCCTCGTCCTCCTCGCGCAGCTCGGAGCACGTGGCGTAGGCAAGCGTGCCGCCTGCGCCAACACGAGCGGAGGCCGCGCGGAGAAGCTCGAGCTGGAGCGCCGGGAGCGACTTGCCCGCCGGGCGGATGGCGGGTTCCTGGAGCGCCCACGCTATTTCGGGGTGACGACGCATGGTGCCCGTGCCGGAGCAGGGAGCGTCCACAAACACCGAGTCGAAGCTGCCGGCAAGCTCGGGCAGAAGGCCCTTCTCGCCAAGGCGACGACCATCCAACGCGGTGCAGGTCACAGCCTTGCCCAGGCCGGCACGCTCCATGCGGGTGCGCGAAACGGCAACCTTGAAGGCCTCTGACTCCACCGCAGCAAGGTGCGCGAGTCCCCCACGGTGCAGCGCGCAGGACTCAAGGAGGAGCGACTTGGTGCCCCTCCCCTGCCCCACCTCGAGCATGCGAGTGCCGGGCGCGGGCGAGGCAAGCCAGGCCACAACCTGCGCCGCCATGTCTGCGGGGACAACGTCCACGGCGTCCACAAGGCCAGACGCAGCAAGGCCGGCGGCAGACGAGAGCGAAAGACATCCCGGCAGGCAGGTAGCGCGCGGCATCAGACCCGCGGCAGAGAGCAGACGCTCTACCTCGACGTCATTGTGCAAACAGGCGTTGCCGGCAACATATGCGCCAGGCGCGTCCATAGCGGAGAGCGCCATGCGGCACGCGCCCTCGGTGCCCAGCGAGACCACGAGCTCGCCCGAAAGCCACTGCGGAAGCGCGGCAACGAGTGAGATATCTGAGGAGGTGCAGTTGCGGCTCTCTACGCGCTCGCGTGCGTGGACTAGCGCAGGGAGGTCCTCCTCGGCGACGCGATGCAGCACCGCATTGGCCAGACCAGCGCCATGGGGCGAGACGCGTCGCACAAGCTCGACGCCCTGGCTTATGGCCACGGGCGCGGGCGTCGCAAGCCACAGGAGCTCGAACGCCGAGATGCGCAGCGCGTCTCGCACGCGAGGCTCGAGGTGGCCTCGTCGCAGGTGGGCGTCGAGAAGGGCATCGACGGTTCCGGCTGTGCGGACGCTCCCCAAAGCGAGCCTGGTTGCCAGCGCGCGGTCAGCGGGAGTAAGGCGCGCCACCGGCGCGGAGGTGCGCAGCAGGTCGCGCGCGCGGGCATCCCTGCGCCGCACGTTGGAGAGGACATCCGCAGCTGCTATACGGGCGGGTGAGAGCGTTGCCATGCGTTAGGCACGCTCCCAGGTGGCGCCGTTGCCGCCGTGGAGACCCTGCGCCCAGGCGGAGGCGTCCATCTCGCGCTTGCCGTCGGGCTTCACGCGGAGAAGCTCAAGCGCTCCGTTGGCGCAGCCGAGAAGCACACGACCGTGGGCAAGCACAACGGCACCGGCCGCCACCTGCGGCGCATTTGCATCCACAACTGCCGCCCGCACAACGCGCATGCCCCTACCCGCAACCTGACAGCGCGCAGGTGCCGCGTCAGTCGAGGCCTGCACGCGAAGCGCGTTTGCCGAGCACGTGTCTGCCGGGTCGAGGCGCATCTCGTCCTTCCTGACCTTTTCGGCAATCGTGACCTGGGCGGGATCCTGCTCGTGCCAGGCAACAGTGCCGTTGGCAATCTGTGCCGCCGCGGCGACAAGCTCCGGCGCGCCTGCATGCGCAAGCTCGTCAAAGAGCTGGCCTGCCGTCTTGGTGCCAATGGGCGTGGCAACCTGGCGGCACCACGCGCCGGCATCGAGGTCGTGCGCCACGCGCATGATGGAGATGCCGGTCTTCTCGTCCCCGGCAAGGATTGCACGCTGAATTGGTGCCGCGCCGCGCCAGCGCGGCAGCAGGGAACCGTGCACGTTGATGGCACCCAGGGGAGCTACGGCGAGAAGCTCGTCCGGCAGGATGCAGCCAAACGCCACCACGCAGATGAGGTCCGGTGCGGCGGCGCGCACGGCTTCGATGGCCGCGGGGTCCATGCGCTTGGCCTCGAGCACGGGAAGGCCCAGCTCGAGGGCGCATGCCTTCACCGGCGAGGGCTCGAGCTTCTTGCCGCGCGAGCGCACGGCATCGGGACGTGTCACCACGAGCGCCACGTCGTAGGCGGCGGCAACGGCCTTGAGCGACGGCACCGCAAACTCGGGGGTGCCCATGAAGACGATGCGCATGCTAGTCCTCCTCGACCTCCACGTCGCCAGGGCGCGCGCCGGCGTCGAGCGCGTCCTGGTACTCAGACATCGCGCGCACGCGCGCAGAGGGCGACAGGTGGTCGATCATGGTCACGCCATGCAAGTGGTCTATCTCGTGCTGCAGGCACACGGCAAGGAGGTTGTCCGCCGCCTCGTACTGCAGAAGGTCGCCATTGAGGTCGAGCGCCTGCACCACCACGTGGCTGGGTCGCTTGACCTCGACGGTGATGCCAGGGAACGAGAGGCACCCCTCGCCCGTGGTGCGCTCGGGGCCGTCCGCCGTGATGACCTTGGGGTTGATGAGCACGTAGGGGTTCTTCTTGGATCCCTTGCCCGACCAGTCGACGTCAATGACCACGACCTGCTTGGCAACGCCCACCTGCGGGGCGGCAAGGCCGCAGCCGTCGGCGGCGTACATGTCGCGCAACATGCGCTTGGCAAGGGCACGAATCTCGTCGTCGATCTTCTCGACGGGCGCGCACTCCTCGGTAAGCACGGGTGCGGGCGAGAGAACGATTTCGTCCAGGGGGTTCATTGCATCCTCCAATGCAGCGCGACTTCTCGCGCGGGTTGTGTCTTGCCTACATGAGGTCGTAGGCGTCTATGTCCAATGCCATGTTAATACCCATACCGCGCCCTATGCCCGCGGCGCACTCCGAGACCACACCACCAAGGTCGGCATCGAGGGGGGCCTTCACCATCACGTGGCGACGGGTCCTGTCCTTCACGCGGGCCTTCACGCAGTCCGCGGGACCCAGGACCTCCCAGCCTGGAAGGCCGGCGACCTTTTCGCGCAGGGCGGCTGCCATATTGGCGGACGCGTCACCCACGGCACGAGCGTTCTTGCCCCACACCAGGACGTTTGCAAGGCGCGAGAACGGCGGGTAGGAGGCCTCCTTGCGCTCGGCAAGCTCGGGGGCGAGAAAGACGTCGCGCCGGTGCGCAAGGACCGCCTGCATGGCCGGGTGAGTTGCCCAGTAGGTCTGCACGATGACCTCGCCCGGGCGCCCTCCCCTGCCGGCTCGACCGGCCACCTGCTCCAGAAGGTCGTAGGTCCTCTCGGCAGCGCGAAAGTCGGGCAGCTTGAGCATGGTGTCCGCGTTGATTACGCCCACGAGCGTGACCTCGGGGAAGTCGAGGCCCTTGGCTATCATCTGCGTACCCACGAGCACCGCGCACTCCGCTGCGTCGAATTGCTCAAGCAGGCGCTGGTGAGCGCCCTTCGCGCGCGTGGTGTCCGCATCCATGCGGATAACCTCCACGTCCTTGGGCAGGAGCATGGAAAGCTCGTCTTCCACGCGTTGGGTTCCCACCCCGTAGGCCCCCAGGTAGCGACTGCCGCAGTTGGGGCAGCGTGTGGAGGGGTCGGGGTAGGCGCGCACGGGCCAGCTGCGGCCACAGGTGTGGCACACGAGTGCGTGGGTTCGCTCGTGATACGTGAGCGCCGTGGAGCAGTGCGGGCACTCGGGCACGCAGCCGCACTCGCGGCACATGAGGAAGTTCGCGAAGCCGCGCCTGTTCAGGAGCAGCACGGCCTTCTCGCGCCTCTCGGCCACGCCCCCAAGTGCTCGGCGCAGCGGCTCCGAGAAGACCGAGCGCGAGCCCCCGCGGAACTGCGACGCCATGTCCACGATGCTGACCTTGGGGAGCACGGCGCCACCGGGCCTCTCGGACATCTCCACGCGCGTCCAGCGCGCGCCGCGCCACGAGCCCACCTCGCAGCGGCGAAGACTCTCGAGCGAAGGCGTGGCGGAGCCGAGCACCAGCGCGCAGCCCCACTCCTGAGCCATGCGCGCCGCAACCTCGCGCGCATGGTAGCGCGGACTTGAGTCCTGTTTGTAGGATGACTCGTGCTCTTCGTCAATGATGATGAGACCAACGTTGGCAAGAGGCGCGAAGAGCGCGGAGCGCGCGCCCACCACCACGTGGACGGCGCCTTGGCGCACGAGGTCCCACTGGTCGAAGCGCTCGCCCGTCGACAGGCGCGAGTGGAGCACGGCCACGTCGTCGCCAAAGCGCGAGCGGAAGCGGCCCACGGTCTGCGCCGTGAGCGAGATCTCTGGCACGAGGACCAGGGCGCCTTTGCCAGAGACAAGCGTGCGCTCGATGGCCTCGAGATAGACCTCGGTCTTGCCGGAGCCGGTGACGCCATCCACGAGGACCACATCTCCTGCCGCGCGGGAGCGCGCCTCGTCGATGGCCGCAACAGCGGCAAGCTGGCCTTGCGTGAGGCGCTCGGGCCGCGGGGCGTGTGCCGAGGAGAGCGTGGTCTTCTCGCCGCCGCGAATCTGCCGGCGCGTCTCGACCGTCACCACACCGCGCTTTGCCAGCGCGTTCACGGCCGTCGAGGCGCCGGGGATGGTAGCGGAGAGCTCCGCCAGGCGCATGGCCCCTGCAGAGAGCGCCTCCAGGACCTCGCGCTGGCGACTGGCGTTACGGATGGGCTCGAAGCCCTGGGCGCCCGGGGCGAGAGAGACCCAGCGAGCGTCGGCGGGCGCGGCCTTCTCGGCAACAAGCTCCCACGGGGCGTCCGACGACTCGCGGGTCACGCGGACCTTCTGGCCTGGCGCGAGGAAGAGCCGCACCGCATCTGCCAGCGGGCAGGCGTACTCGTGCGCGATCCAGCGCGCCACGGCAGCGGAGTGCGGGCCAAACGCCGCGGGCGCGAGCACCTGCACCACCGCAAGCAGGCGCGACGGGGCGACGTCTTTTGGCGGCTCGTCTGAGGTAGCCATCACGTAGCCCACGGCGCTCCTGTGCGAGAAGGGAACGAGCACCGTGACGCCAACGGTTACCTGGCCCTCGATGGCCTCGGGGATGGCGTAGTCAAACGTGCCCTCGAGGGCGCGCGTGGATATGTCAAGCGCGACGCTCGCGAAGCGCACGTTTTGCCCCCTCCCCTTGTGGCTGCGGACTTCAAGCGCCACGCGTGGTGGCGCCAACGGGAACCGATTGTACCTCTCTGCTCTCTGGTCGCCGAAGAGGGACATTTGGCGCCGTTTGTAACACAGGACCCTCTCCGGCGACGATTTGTCGCCGGAGAGCCTCGTTTGACGCCATTTGCAACAAAACAAGCCCTCCGGCGACGTGGCCTGTCGCCGGAGGGCATTCTTGCGCAGAGCAATGAGACAAAGGGACTGTCCCTTTGTCTCATCCGCCGAGGTAGGCCTTGCGGACGTCGTCATCCACGAGGAGCTCGGCGCCGGTGCCGGTCTTCACGATCTTGCCGGTCTCGAGCACGTAGCCGCGCGCGGCCACCTTGAGCGCCATGTTGGCGTTCTGCTCGACCAGGAGGATTGTGGTGCCGTTCTTGTTGAGCGCCTGGATGATCTCGAAGATCTCGTCCACGAGGATGGGTGCCAAGCCCATCGAGGGCTCGTCGAGCATGAGCAGCTTGGGGCGGCTCATGAGGGCGCGGCCCATGGCGAGCATCTGCTGCTCACCGCCAGAGAGCGTACCCGCCACCTGGTTCATGCGCTCCTTGAGGCGCGGGAAGTGCTCGTAGACAAGCTCGAGCGTCTCCTTGTTCTCGGCATCGGTGCGGGTGTAGCCGCCCATGTCGAGGTTCTCGGAGACGGTCATGTGCGTGAAGACGCGGCGCCCCTCGGGGCACAGGGCAAGGCCACGCGCGACGATCTTATGCGGCTTGATGCCCACAAGCTCCTCGCCGCTGAACTTGATGCTGCCAGAGTCCGGCTTGATGAGCCCGGCGATGGTGTTGAGCGTGGTCGACTTGCCGGCGCCGTTCGCGCCGATAAGGGTCACAATCTCGCCCTCGTCGATGTCGAACGAAATGCCCTTGACGGCCTTGATTGCACCGTACGAGACGGCGAGGTCGCTGACGGAGAGCATGGCCATCTACTTCACCCCCTGCTTGCCGAGGTAGGCCTCGATGACCTTGGGGTCGTTCTGGATCTCCTCGGGCGTGCCCTTAGCGATGATGCGCCCGTAGTCCAGGACGCCGATGACCTCGCAGATGCCCATGACAAAGTTCATATCGTGCTCGATGAGCAGGATGGCGATCTGGAAGTCGTCGCGGATCTTCTCGATGTTCTCCATGAGCTCCTCGGTCTCGGCAGGGTTCATGCCGGCCGCGGGCTCGTCCAGAAGCAGGACCTTTGGGTTGGTTGCAAGCGCGCGCAAGATCTCCAAGCGGCGCTGGGCGCCGTACGGGAGGTTGCCGGCGCGCTCCTGTGCCAGCCCCTGCATATTGAAGATGCCGAGAAGGTCCATGGCCTTGTCGTGGAACTCGGCCTCCTGCTTCCAGTGCTTGGGGAGGCGGAACACGTCCGTGAGGAGGTGCGTCGACATGGAGTTGCCAAAGCCTACGAGGACGTTCTCCTCCACCGTCATCTTGTTGAAGAGGCGGATGTTCTGGAACGTACGGGCAATGCCCATCTTGTTGACCTCGACCACGCTCTTGCCGGCCGTGTCGTAGCCGTCGAGCAGGATGGTGCCGCGCGTGGGCTTGTACACGTTGGTGAGCAGGTTGAAGATGGTCGTCTTGCCGGCGCCGTTGGGGCCAATGAGGCCCGAGATCTCGGTGCGGCCCATGGCGATGTTGAAGTCGTCAACGGCAGTGAGGCCGCCAAAGTCGATGCCAAGGTGCTCGGCCTGGAGAACCGGCATCTTGCCAAGGTCGCGCTCGGGGACGAGGTTGGGGGTCTCCATCTGCACGAGCACCGGGCGGTGGCGCTTGGGCGATGCCGACGGGGCTGTCTCGACGGTGGTCTCGGTCTTCGTGGTCTCGTCGCTACTCATGGGTGCTTGCCTCCTTCCCCGTATCCTTCTCGGTGGTTGCCGAAGGTGCGCCTGATGCTACAGCGGTTGCCACGGCCTCAACGGCAGGCGTCGTGGCAGGAGCAAAGTCCTCGGGACGCTTGCCGTGGTTCATGATGCGCTCGATCACGCGGGACATCGAGAAGTCGTAGTCGCCGAGAAGACCCTCGGGACGGAAGATCATGACCAGGATCAGCACCACGGCGTAGACGACCATGCGGTAGTCGGAGACGGCGCGCAGCGCCTCGGGCAGGATCGTGAGGACGGTTGCGGAGATGACGGAGCCGAGCATAGAGCCCATGCCACCGAGGACAACCATAACCAGGATCTCGATGGACTTCATGAAGCCGAACTTTGCCGGCGCCATGACGCCAATGCAGCCCGCATAGAGGCCGCCGGCAACACCGGCGAAGAACGCGGACGCCACAAAGGCGAGCGTCTTGTAGTACGTGGTGTTAACGCCACAGGACTCGGCGGCAATCTCGTTGTCGCGGATGGAGAGGATGGCGCGGCCGTGGCGCGACTTCATCATGGTGTGGATAAGGAAGAGCGAGATGGCAACCACGATGAACGTGTTCAGGAAGTTGGTGTACGAGGGGATGCCCGTCAGACCCTTGGCGCCACCGGTGAGCGTGAAGCCAAGGACGCCGTCGATGTTCTGCATAACCACGCGGATGATCTCGGCAAAGCCCAGCGTGATGATGGCCAGGTAGTCGCCCTTGAGGCGCAGCGCCGGGACACCGATGATAAGGCCGCAGATGGCCGCGCACACGCCGCCAAAGATGATGCCGATAACAAAGAGCCCCACGGCGGCGGGGCTGCCGGTGACGAAGTCGCGCGCGGTCACGCCCACGACGTCCATCATCCGCATGATAAAGATGGCGCAGGAGTAGCCGCCCACCGACATGAAGCCAGCGTGGCCCAGCGGCAGCTGGCCCAGGTAGCCGGTCGCAATGTTGAGCGAGACGGCCAGGATGATGTAGATGCCGATCTGCTCGATGACGCCGGTCTGGTAGCGGCTCACCACACCACCGTCGATCATGAGCTCGCCCACGACGAGAAACACCACGACGAGAATGGCGTTAATCAGGTAGCGCATGGGCATGGAGAGGCTGCGGTAGCCGGAGGCGGCCGGCGTGCCCGCCTGTGCAGTTGTTGCCTTGGATGCAGTCACGGCTTCCTCCTTAGACTTTCTCGGTCATCGGGCGACCCAGGATGCCGGTGGGCCTCACCACAAGGACGATGATCAGGAGCAGGAACACCACGGCGTCCTGCCAGACGGAAAGGCCAATAGCCGAGACAAAGACCTCAGCGAAACCAACGAGAAGCCCGCCGATGACGGCGCCGGGAATTGAGCCAATGCCACCAAGGACTGCCGCGACGAAGGCCTTGGTGCCCAGCATGATGCCCATCGTTGGCGTTGCCTGCGAGTACGCCATGCTATAGAGCACGGCACCAATGCCGGCGAGGACAGAGCCCACGGCAAAGGTGAACGAGATGGTGTTGTTCACATTGATGCCCATGAGGCGCGCGGCACCCATGTCCTCGGATACGGCGCGCATGGCCTTACCGAGCTTGGTCTTCTGCACGAGGATCGTGAGCACGATGGTCGAGATTGCCGTCACCACAATGGTGATGATGGCGTTCGCGGAGAGAGACACGCCTCCAACGCTCATGCTGGGAAGGTCAAAGTACTCGGGGACAACCTTGGCGTCGGCGCCAAAGACCAGCTGCGCGCCGTTCTCGAGGAAGTACGAGACGCCGATGGCGGTAATGAGCAAGCTCATGCGCGGTGCCTCGCGAAGCGGCTGGTAGGCGACCTTGTCGATAAGGACACCAAGCCCGGCGCACCCCACAATCGAAAGGACGATGGCAAGAACCGGGTTCAGCCCCAGCTGGCTCATCACGATCCATGAAATGTAGGCACCAACCATGATGATGTCGCCATGGGCAAAGTTGAGCAGCAGGATGATGCCGTACACCATCGTGTAGCCCAGAGCGACCAGAGCGTAGATGCTGCCCAGCTGAAGACCATTGAGCACCTGCGTCAGTATCGTCACGGCACAACACTTCCTTTCTCGAACACAGGTCCAGTAGAACCGAGGAAGCGCCGGGGGCTGCGTGCGCACCCGGCGCTTCCCTCAATACACCCTAAGCCGTCCTACTTGCCCTCGACGGTCTTGAAGACCTCTTGTGCACCACCCTTGAAGGTGATGATAAGGGTGGACTTCACGGGGTCACCGGTGCCGGAGTAGGAGATGTCACCGGTCACGCCGTTGGCGGTGCCGGAGGCAACGGCGTCGACGATGGCCTGCTTGTAGTCATCGGAGCCGTAGGTGGCCTTACCGTCCTTCTCGACAGTCTCGATGGCGTTGAGGAGGATCATCGCGGCGTCGTAGCCAAGGGCGCAGAAGTTGGAGGGCGTGTCGTTGTACTCGTCCTTGTAGGCCTTGATGAAGTCCTGGACCTTCTCGTCCTCGTTCTCGGAGACGAAGGAGCAATCGTAGTAGCAGCCCTCGAGGTCCTCGGCGCTTGCGTACTCCTCGTCGCCGCCCACGATGTTGGACCAGCCGTCGGCGCCCATGAACACGCCGGTGTAGCCGAGCTTCCTGGCCTGGGTCACGATCTTGCCGTCATCCTGGTAGTAGTTAGGCGAGAAGATCGCGTCGGGGTTGGTGGCGATGATGTTGGTGAGCTGAGAGTTGAAGTCGGTGGCACCGGAGGGATAGCCCTCAGAGTCGCTCACGGTGACGCCCTTCTTGCCGGCCTCCTCGATGAAGGCGTCGGCAACGCCCTGCTCGTAGTCACCGCCCTGGTTGTAGATCACACCAACGGTCTTGTAGCCCTGGTCGGCTGCAAAGTCGGCCATGAGCTTGCCCTGGTACGGGTCGGTGATGCAGGCGCGGAAGTAGTTCTTGCCATAGGAGATGACATCGGCTGCGGTAGCAGAGGGCGTCACGCAGGGCATATTGTCCTTAACGGAGGCCTGTGCAACGGCGATGGTGGGGGTGGAGGTCACGTCGCCGATGATGCCCACGACGCCATCCTCGACGAGCTTGTTGTAGACGTTGACTGCCTCGGTGGCGTCGCCCTTCTCGTCCTGGGTGTCAAGCTCGATCTGCTTGCCGTTGATGCCGCCGTTGCTGTTGACCTGCTTGACGTAGAGCTCGGCGCCATAGCGGCAGGCGAGGCCGTACTGGGCAACGTCGCCGGTGTAGGGACCCATGAGGCCAATCTTGATGGTGTCGGAGCTGGAGCCGTCAGAGGAGCCGGAGTTCCCGCCGCAGGCGGCAAGGCCAAGGCCCATGCCCGCGACAGCACCGGCCTTGACGAAGTTGCGCCTGGAAATGTTGGTGTTCATACGTACCCTCCCTTGTCTTGGCCGCGCGGGTTCCCACGCGGAAGTTGTGGACAACTGTATGGAAGGGAGGCGGGGGCGCGAGCGCCGTACCTGAAAGCTTATTCGAGACGTAACACATGAAGCCGCTTTGTAACATGCGAGAGCTGGGAATACGTTGCGATGCTTGCTTCCCTATGGGCAGAGGTGCCTTCTAAGCAGCCCCGGCATCTCTGTGTCGCAAGATAAGCGAAAGCACAAGCGTGCCAACAACGGCACCGCAGAGGTCTATGAGAACGTCTCTAGGAGAGGACTCCCTCCCAGGCACAAAGCGCTGGATCGTCTCGTCTGCCACAGGGATGAGGGCAACCACCAGAGGGCCAAGCCAGCGCGGAAGCCTCCCCTCGCGCGCAGGGAGAAGAAAGGCCGGCACGCCCATGGCGCCGAGGACCGCGTACTCGAGGAAGTGGGCCGTCTTACGCACGGCAAAGCTCATGGCCGCCTCGCCCGTGATGCCCAGTGCGTTGAGAAGCGGCGCCACGATGGCCACCACGCGCGAGCTCTCAAGCGACGACTCCGGCCCTTGCACGAGCGAGTGGCCCCACACGAAGGCAACCCACAGGCAGAAGACGAGCACCCACCTTTTGTGGTGGCTGCTCGTCCCAAGTCGTCCATATGCGGACCTCGAGGACTCCCCCATCCCTTCTCGCATCACGCCTCCAGTGCCTCGGCGTGCGAGACGGGCGTCTCACCGGCAAAGTGACGCGGCCGGTACCCGCCAGGGGTGGCAGCATCGCTCCCGCTCGAGCCCATGTGGCGTCCCTGGGCGCGCAGCGACGAGGTCTGGGTGCCACCCTCGATGACGCGCAGGTAGTCGCGAGAGGACCTGCGGACAGCGGCGGAGGGGTTGCGCGAGAACTCCTCGGCAACCAGGTAGTCAACGTAGGTCTCGGTATCCACAACCTCCGGGTGCCCAGCGGGTGGCCTGAAGTAGAGGAACTGCGTGTCCTGCTCGATGCCGTCTGGCTCGTCGAGCGAGTCCTCGTCGCCCACGCAATCCGAGAAGGGCTCGAGCGGCGCAGGCGCGGTGACCTTTGGAGAAGGCGATGCGGCGACGGTCATAGGCACTGGAACTGCGGACCCACTGCCATGGATCTTCTCGTCCATGGCCTTGAGCGCGCGATCCCAGTCGTCTTCCGTGACGTCCTCGACGCTTCGCTTCTCCGGGTACACGTCCTCCTCAACGGGGGCAACACGGCGTGAGATGTCGCGTGGGCCAGCCGACATGAACTGCAGGTCGTCGATGCCCGCGGAGCCAAACTCGGAAGGAATAGCGTCCTCCGCCGCCTCATCCATGTTGATGGGCCCAGAGATGGAAGGACCAACCGCTGCTGTCCACCACGTGGTTCCCACGTCTCCCACCGAGCCGTCCGCGCGCTCGATCACGGGAAGGCCGTCCATGCGGTTGGCGTCTATGCGAGCCGAGAGGGTTGCGGCCACACCCTGCGCGCGCGTTGCCATACGCTGGCGGAAGGTCTGCTTGCTCACGTAGTTCTCGGCGATGTCCTCGTAGTCTCGGGCGGCATGCCGGCCCTTGGCGCTGCTGCCAGAAGCGGCCTCCGAGACCTCCTCGGCCTTCTCCGCAGAGCTGAGGCGGCCAATGCGCTCCCAGTCTTCTGGGCGCATGTGGCGCGGCGCGTGCGCGGCGCGAGGGACGTCGCTCTGTTCGGTATCCTCTGCGGCCTCTTCACCCTCTTTGCTGGCATCGCGCTGGCTTGCTGCCGCACGGCTGCGCGCGATGGCATTTATCAGCGCATAGGTGCCAATGGTGACAAGGACGCCCCCGGCAAAGCTCACGATAAGCGCGTTGGCGGTGTCGACGTCGAGGCTCGTGAGGTCAACACTTGAAAGGTCGATGCTCGAAAGCGCATCCAAGGGGGCAAGAACCTCTGCTGCAAAGGCGGGCGCGGGTGTACCAAGGGTAGCAACGCCGAGAAGGCCTGCGACAACCGCTGGGCTCCTCCTGCACGTCATCTTGCTGCACCTCCCGATGCCCATTGCTTCGAGGCAGTACAGCGTTAGACGAACAGGGCTACCTGTGACCTATAGCACGCAACCCTCAAGGATGGATGCGCGCAGGTGAGCAACGGCGTTGTTCGTCTTTGGCTGCATGTGCCGTCGCGACACTCACGTGTCATGAAAACTACGTATCAGACTATACTTTTCACCACGCCAAATGCAAGCAGGGAATTGTTATGGGGAGGGCAAAATGGCCAACATTGCGGTGGTTACGGGGGCCTCATCGGGAGTTGGGCGCGAGTTTGTCCGCCAGTTTGACCGCGGGGCGGGCGGTCCTCTCGACCAGATTTGGGTCATCGCGAGAAACGCCGAGGCACTTGAGGTGATTGCGGAGCAAACCGCAACGCCCGTGCGTGTGTTTGCGCTTGACCTCACAAAGCGCTCCTCCTATGAGTGCCTGCACGACGCTCTGGAGGAAGAGGCCCCCACGGTGCAATGGCTTGTGAACAGCGCCGGCTTTGGCAAGTTTGGCGACTTTGGCCAGATCTCGGAGGAGGACGAGGGCAACATGGTGCGCCTCAACTGCCTTGCCGTGGTCGAGGCCACGTATCACTGCCTACCGCACATGGTTGCCGGCTCGCGCGTGGTGAACATGGCGTCGATTGCGGGGCTCATCCCCCAACCGGGCCTCTCGACCTACTCGGCCACCAAACGCTTTGTGGTGGACCTTTCGCGTACCCTCGACTACGAGCTTGGACCCGTGGGCATTCACGTGTGCGCCGTGTGCCCCAAG
The DNA here is from genome assembly GCF_001494635.1 of Tractidigestivibacter scatoligenes. Lineage (GTDB taxonomy): Bacteria > Actinomycetota > Coriobacteriia > Coriobacteriales > Atopobiaceae > Tractidigestivibacter > Tractidigestivibacter scatoligenes. Next base: position 153,761 of record NZ_LOJF01000011.1, read on the forward strand.
TTCATGGAGACAGGCTTTCTCGCCAACCCAGGCGACGCGCGGGAGGTGCGCCGCATGACCACCATTGGCTACGAGAAGCCCGCGGACGTTGTGAGAAAGGCGCTGCATGCGGCGGTGCTGGGTCGCTCCACCTGCGTGACCTCGCCGGACATGATGGCGGCGAGCGTCGTGGCGAAGGTTCTGCCTGCGAGCTGGGTCATGCGTGCCCAAGACCTTTTCTTCACAGCGCGCGCAGGCGAGTAGGCCGGGGGCGCGCTGCGGCGGGAGTACCACGGCCCGCTCCGGCACCAAATACCGCCGGAGCGGGCCGTATGTTGCAAACGCCGCCAAAACTGCTTCTCCGGCGACAAAATGCCGCCGGAAGACATGTTCCAGCGGCATTCTCTGCTAAAAATGGCTCTCCGGCGACACGCCCTCACGACACGTGAGTTATAGCCGCTCGGTGCCGAGACCTACATCACATACTCGCTCTGCGCGGCCTTCTTGGCCGAGCGTATGAGGAACTCCTCGTTGGAGTTGGTGGCCTTGAGACCCTTGACCAGCGCGGAAGCCGCACGCTCGGTGTTGTTCATGTTGGCGAGCACGCGGCGGATACCCCATACGAAAGGCGTGAGCTCGGCGGGCAGGAGCAGGTCCTCGTTGCGGGTACCCGAGGAGACCGGGTCGATTGCAGGGAAGATGCGCTTGTCGGCCAGCTCGCGGTCAAGCTTGAGCTCCATGTTGCCGGTGCCCTTGAACTCCTCGAAGATGACCTCGTCCATCTTGGAGCCGGTGTCCACCAGCGCAGAGGCGATGATCGTGAGCGAGCCGCCGTTCTCGATGTTGCGGGCAGCACCCAGGAACTTCTTGGGCGGATAGAGCGCCGCGGAGTCAACGCCGCCGGAAAGGATGCGGCCGCTCGCAGGCTGCGCAAGGTTGTACGCACGGGCCAGGCGCGTGATGGAGTCGAGCACCACCACAACGTCCTCGCCAAGCTCCACGAGCCTCTTAGCGTGCTCGATGACCAGCTCGGACACGGCAGTGTGGTTCTCTGCCGGCATGTCGAAGGTCGACGCCACGACCTCGCCATGAATGGAGCGCTGCATGTCGGTGACTTCCTCGGGGCGCTCGTCCACGAGCAGGCAGACAAGGTGCACCTCGGGATTGTTGGCAGCGATGGACTGGCAGATCTTCTTAAGCACCGTGGTCTTGCCTGCCTTGGGCGGGCTCACGATAAGACCGCGCTGGCCCTTGCCAATGGGGGCGACAAGATCGATGGCACGGCCGGTAATGGCGTCCTTGCCGCACTCCATGACCAGGCGCTCATTGGGATAGATGGGGGTGAGGTCGCGGAAGCGCGGGCGGCTCTTCATCGACTCGGGGTCGCGACCGTTTACGTGCGCGATGGCGATAAGGGGCGGATACTGGGCGGGGTACTTGGTATTAGTGCGAGCAGGACCAACCGTTCCCTCCACGCGGTCGCCCGGGCGCAGTGAATAGTTGCGAATGAACTGCTGGCTCACGTAGGCGTCGTTGTCGCCCTTCATGTAATTGCCGGTACGAATCCAGCCAGCGCCGGCGTTGCCAATCTCAAGGATGCCGTCAACGGGGTGGAAGCCCTCGGCGGCAGCTGCCGCCCGATACACGGCTTCGACAAGATCAGACTTGTGGACCCCAACGTACTCGACGCCTAGCTCGGCGGCCTTGGCGCGGAGGTCAGCCACCTTCATGGCCTGCAGCTCGTCACGGGTAAGCGAGGGTTGGGTTTGGGTCTGTTGGCCGTTGTGACGATTGTGCTGCTTGTGGTTCTGCTGGTTGCGGCGGTTGAAGCTGTTTCCTTCTCCGCCATTGTTGTTAAAGCGATTATTGCCGGAATTGTTGTTGTAGCTTACACGACGGCGGCGGCCCTGCTGCTGGCCCTGCTGCTCCGGGCGCTGGTTGTGCTCGCGAGGCTGCCGCTGGTAGTGGTTTTGCTGCTCGCCAGCATGGTCGGCCTCGGCAAGCGTTGACGCGGGCATGGGGGCAGGCACCGAGCTTGCCTGTGTTGCCTCCTGCGTAAGGCGCGTCATCTCCGAGAAGCTTGGCTGTTCGTGCTCGATATGCTGCTCGTTCTCGGCATGCTGTTCGTGCTCGGAAATCTCTGGGGGATTGGGCTCATGGCGCTCGGGTGCGGCAGATTCGCTCTTGGCCGCCTCTTCCTTGGCACGCTCATCCGCCTCAATCTGGGCACGCGTGCGACGGCGACGACGGGGCTTGGGCGCAGGCTGCTCCTCAGTGACGTGTTCCGAAGACTCCTGCACGGGAGACTCTACGGGGGCACTTGCCGCACGCGAAGCCGCCTCTGCCTTGGCTTTCTCGTCCGCCTCTATCTGGGCACGCGTGCGGCGGCGGCGCCTGGGCTTTGGTGCTTCCTCTGGCGCGGCGCCCGGTGCCACGGGGGCCGCCGGCGCCGCCTCAAGCGGAAGCTCGCCCTGTGCCGTACCGGCATCCTCGGCCTTCTTCTTAGAAGTCCGGCGGCGCCTGGGCTTGGGCGCCTCTTCCGCAGAAGGTTGGCCATCCGCAGGCGCAGCCTCAGCGGCGGCAGCCTTTGCAAGCTTGTCTGCCTCGATCTCTGCGCGCGTACGACGGCGACGCCTGGGCTTGGGCGCCTCCTCGGGAACCTCCGCCGGGGTAGCACCCATAAAATCCGCGGGCGTCTCGTCTGCCATGCTGTTTTACCTTTCACTCTCACGCGGGACGCGTGGCGCGCCAAACCGTCGTGCAAATTAATTGATTGATGGGCTTCGTTAAGGCCGTGTTGCTCGATGCGTCCCCTCGGCACAGCTCCGAGACGGCTGCAAGAGAGCCGTCCATGACATGCAAGGAGGGGTTTGTTGCGACGTGCATACATACATCAGAAGCTTGCGTATAGGACGCCGCGTTGGGGCCACTATAGCACGACATGCGCAGCTATGCACGTTGAGGCCACAAAACGAGCCCAAGGTAACGCTACCGCCCGCCCGGCGCTACTCTTCCGTCTGTCCCTCAGGCTTCTGGTTCCTGGGACGGCGCTTGACTACAACCTCCGCAATGCGAGCGGCAAGGAATGCCGCGCGCCTGCTGCCCTGAGGCGTAAGCACAAGGCCAGACGCCCGTGACGGCCCACGCTCGATAAGCCCCTCCAGCACAAGGGACGAGACGGACATGGAGACTGTGGGCTGCAGGAGCCCCAGCGACTCGACAAGCCTTGTGACCGTGACCGGTTGCGCGTCCTCGGCATACATGGCGAGAAGCACGAGGTCTCCCGCCTTGGCAAAGACCGAACCCATGGCGTCAACGTATTTGACAATGCGCTCAGGAAGCGTGCGAGAAAGCGGCTGACCAGGCAGTATCTCCTTGCAGGTAAGTTCGGAGAGCTTGTCTACGCAGTCACTCCCCTTTGGCGTGATGATGCATACGACGTTACGGCGGTCCACGCCCCCCTCGCCGCGAGAGATGAACCCAAGATCGGCCAGGTGGTTCGTGCGATGCGTCATGGTAGGCCGCAACGCCCCCTGGTACTCGGCGATGGCAGAAGTCTTCATGGGCTCCCCTGCCACCTGCAGGCGGCAGAGAACCGCAAACTCCTCGAACGTGAGTCTGTCACGCGCAGGCTGTGACTGACGCACGAGGTTGTACGCTCTGCGTACTGACATGTACTCGCGCAGGTCCACAAGGCCCACCTTCTCTAGCCGCACCCCGACATATGGGACGACGTTGTAGTGCCAGGCGCCATGCGCCCGTAGCTAACCCGCGACCCTCCTTAAAGAACAATTATATATTAGTTGGTATAAAGCGCCGAAACAACTGCACATTCTTTGAGATTGCTACGGGAACTTACAGTTGGTCCGACGGTACCAAACCGGGGTCTGGGCGGCACGCTACATGCTTTGCGGCGCATGGACCCCGCAGAACTCGAGCGTAAGGGCGAGCACCCTGCGCGTGGCGTCCACGGCGGCGAGACGCGCCTTGGAAAGGCCCTCGTCCACCGGACGTCCCTTGCTGGGCAGCACCTGGCACACGGTGTAGAAGGAGTGGAAGTCGCCTGCCAGCTCCTCGGCGTAGTGAGTGAGGCGGAAGGGGGCGCGATCGCGCGCGCAGCCCTCCACCAGCGCCGGAAACTCCGAGAGCTTGCGGGCAAGCGTAGCCTCGGTGGGGTCGGTGAGCAGAGAGAGGTCGTACTCCTCACCTACCGCGCGCCTGGCGACCTCGTCCATGCCGAGCTTCTCGGCCTCCTCGGCAGTAACACCGGCACCCTTGCGCAGGATGGAGCAGATTCGCGCGTGCGCGTACTGAACGTAGTAGACGGGGTTGGTGTTGTCCTGCTTCTTGACCTTCTCGATGTCGAAATCGATCATCTGGTTGCTCGACTTGGAGATGAGCGTGTAGCGTGTGGCGTCCACGCCGACCTCATCCATGAGCTCCTTGAAGGGAATCATGGTGCCCTTGCGCTTGGACATGCGCACCGGCACGCCGTCGCGCAGCAGGTTCACGAGCTGGCCGAGAAGGACCTCTAGCTTGCCGGGGTAGCCAAGCGCCGTGCAGGCGGAGTCGACGCGCTGGATGTAGCCGTGGTGGTCGGCGCCCCAGATGTCGATCACGTGGTCGACGCGCTGGAACTTGTTCCAGTGGTACGCCACGTCGGAGGCAAAGTAGGTGTACTCGCCGTTTGTCTTGATGAGCACGCGGTCCTTGTCGTCGCCAAGCGCGGTGGAGCGGAACCACAGCGCGCCGTCCTCGTCGCGGTAGAGGTAGCCCATTTCGTCCAGGCGCGCGAGGGCGCGGTCAACGGCCGAGGTGCCGTCCTCGCCCTTCTCATAGAGCGAGCGCTCGGAGAACCACACGTCAAAGTGGCAGCGGGACTCGTCGAGCGTGCTCTTTATGGACTCGAGCATGAGCTTGTAGCCGCGCTCGCGGAACTCGAGCATGCGCTCCTCGGGGTCTGCGTCGACCCAGCGGGTGCCATCGGTCTCCATGAAGTGGCGGGCTACGTCGATGATGTAGTCGCCGCCATAGGCGTTGCCGCCAAGGTTCTTGTTGAAGGCGTCCATGTAGGGGTGGAACTCGGGGTGTGCGTCCTCCTCGTCCTTCACGAAGGCCTTGCGGTCATCGAGAAGCACCCGCACGGCCTCGTCGAGCGAGCAGCCGCGCTCGGAGACCACCTGGGCGAGCTGCAGGTAACGCTCGGCGACAGAGTTGCCAAAGACGTCCATCTGGCTGCCGTGGTCGTTAATGTAGTACTCGCGCTCCACGTTGTAGCCGGCGTGCTCCATCACGCGGCAGAGAGAGTCGCCAAGGGCGGCCCAGCGGCCGTGACCAATGTGGAGCGGTCCCACGGGGTTGGCCGAGACAAACTCGACCTGGACCTTCTCGCCGGCGCCAATGTTGGAGCGCCCAAAGTCATGGCCCTGCTCGCGCACCGTGCGGAAGACCTCGTTGTTTGCGGCAGCGGAGAGGTAGAAGTTCACAAAGCCGGGACCGGCGACCTCGACCTTGGAGATGCCAGGGTCCTTCTCCATGTGGTTCACGATTGCCTGGGCAATGGCACGGGGTGCCATGTGGGCGAGGCGGGCGGAGCGCAGGGCAAGTGTGGTGGTCCAGTCACCGTTGTCGGCGTCTGCGGGGCGCTCAAGGCCAAGGTCCCCAACCTCGAAGGAAGGCAGGTCTCCCGCCTCCTGTGCGTCCGCGACGGCCTTCCTGACGAGCTCCTCAATCTTCTCGGGCATGTGCCCCGTCCTTCCGTGATACCTGCGCGCCCCCTGGCGCGCTTCCGTGTGCAGCAGTGTAGCAGAGGCGTTGGCAGACGCCGAGGCGCGGCTTCTACGCTCTAGCGCCTCACGCGAGAGGAGCCGCTGCGCTCCTCGGCCGCAAGGTCGCGACGAAGCGCGGCAAGGCCCTGCTCCAGGCCCACGGGATACGCCTGCGGGTTGAGGAAGCGGGTGATTGCCGGGTCGAGGTGCATGAGCGCGTTGTGGCAGCGCGAGCGGGACTCCTCGATGTCGACCGGCTCGCCCACGCGCTTGCCGTGCTCCACGTAGCAGGTAAGGAGCTCGCGAGGGGTGCCGGAGAGACCATAGGACGAGAAGGGATCGAGGATGTCCTCCATGCTCGTTGCGGCCGTGGCGTCGCCGCGCGTGTAGGAGTCATCAAGGATCATGTCGCCCACGGGGCAGTGGTCGTCGTCGAGGAAGCGCAGGACGTGCTGGACGCCTGGGATGGTGCGCTTGTAGGCCTGCTCGGAGAGCTTGATCACCGGGTTCCACGGGGCGTCAGCCGAGTCGCGCACGGCCGAGAGCTTGTAGACGCCGCCGAGGGAGGGCTGGGGATCGCAGGTGGCGAGCTTGGTGCCCACGCCAAACGAGTCGATGGGTGCGCCCTGCGCGTAGAGCGACTGGATGGTGTACTCGTCCAGGTCGTTCGAGGCAGAGATCTTGACGTAGGGCAGGCCGGCGTCGTCGAAGGCCTTGCGGGTCTCCTTGGTGAGCTTTGCCAGGTCGCCCGAGTCGATGCGGATTGCAGCCAGGCGCTCGCCCGCGGCCTCCATCTCCTTGGCAACCGTGATTGCGTTCTTTATGCCCTGGTGGACGTCGTAGGTGTCGAGGAGCAGCACGCAGTTCTTGGGACTCGACTTTGCGAAGGCACGGAACGCGTCAAGCTCGGTGGGGAACGCCATGACCCAGGAGTGGGCGTGCGTGCCAAAGACGGGGATGCCGTAGATCTTGCCCGCCAGCAGGTTGGAGGTGGAGCTTGCGCCGGCGATGTAGGAGGCACGGGCAACGGCGAGACCGCCGTCGGGACCCTGGGCGCGCCTCAGGCCAAAGTCGGACACGGGGTGCCCCTCGGCCGCACGCACCACGCGCGAGGTCTTGGTTGCGACAAGGGTCTGGAAGTTCACGAGGTTGAGCAGGGCCGTCTCGATGAGCTGGCAGTCGATAAGCGGGCCCTGGACGCGCACCATGGGCTCGCGCGGGAAGACCACGTCACCCTCGGGAACGGCGTGGATCGTGAGGTCAAGGTGGTGGTTGCGGAGGTACTCGAGGAAGGCAGGCTTGAACATGGAGCCGCCGCCGGGAGCCGGGATGCTGGCCAGGTAGTCGATGTCCTCGTCGTCGAAGACGAAGTTCTCTACCAGGTCGGGAATCTGTCCCATGCCGCAGGCCACCGCATAGCCGCCGCCAAAGGGGTTCTCACGGAAGAAGGCGTTAAACGTCGCCTGCGTGTCCACAAGGCCCGACTCCCAAAACCCCTGGGCCATCGTGAGCTCGTAGAGGTCGGTGTTGAGAGAGACATCGGTTGGCTTGGTGCGGTCCGTGAGCGACATGGTGATACTTCCTCCTGTGTTGATGCACCCGCCGCGAGACCTCGCCCCGCGCCGGGCGCCTGTCTGCTGTGTGCCTTACCCGAGCGCCATGGCGAGGAGCCACACCACCGCCACCACGACTATGATGGCGATGACGATCTTCTGGCCCTTGGGCATGCGCAGGTCATCGTCATCGGGCTCCATGAGCTGGCGGCCCTTCTCGCGTGCCTCGGCAATGCGACGCTGCTCAGCGGCCTCCTTCTCGCTGGCGGCCTGCTCCGCCTTCAAGCGCTCGAGCTCAGCGCGCTCGCGAGCCGCCGCCTGGGCCTCCTCGCGGGCGGCCTTCTCGGCACGAAGCTTCTCGAGCTCTGACCTCTCCTCGTCGGAGAGGGGCATGTTCTCTGGCATGACACCTCCATGGTGGGCGCGCGACAAGCGCACGATTGCCTACAGATGCTGAGTCTATACCCCTTTGTGGCAGCTGGGCAGCGATGACGCCGTTTCTTGGGTGCCGGGAAGCTCCGGCCCCTCGACTCCCGTTGCGTCGAAGGCGGGCACGAAGCTCTCCGAGACGGTGCCGCCCTCCTGCCACCAGATGTTCTCGAAGCCAAGGTCGTCCGCATGGCAGAGGACGATCTCGTACTCCTCGTCCGTCACCGCCCGCGCAAGGTCGCCGCCGGCCTTGCGGCAGGTGTCATTGGGCGTGTACTGGTTCATGACCGAGAGGTCCGCCGCGTTGCCGCAGGTCTCCCACACGCGGTCGAGGACTGCGCAGGAGTCATCCACGTGTCCGGGAAGCACCAGGTGTCGCACGATGACGCCGCGCTTCATCGCGCCGTCCTCCCCCACCAGCCGGCCGCCAGCCGCGTCTACGGAGGAGACCATCTCGACCAGCGCCGCCGCGGCAACGCTGGGGTAGTCGCGCGCAGCCGAGAGCGAGCCCGCGAGCGCGGGGCTTGCGTACTTGAAGTCGGTGAGCCAGATGTCGATGACGTCGGACATCGCGCGCACAACCTCAGACAGCTCATAGCCCGAGGTGTTGCAGACCGTTGGGATGGCAAGGCCATTCTCGCGTGCAAGAAGCACCGCCTCGCGCGCCGTGGGCGCAAAGTGCAGGGGTGTCACGAGGTTGATGTTGAGGGCGCCCTGTGACTGGAGCTCGAGCATCATCTCGGCGATGCGCGAGGTGGAGACGGCAAGGCCAAAGCCCTCCTGGGAGATCTGGTGGTTCTGGCAAAAGCAGCAGCGCAGCGGGCAGCCCGTGAAGAAGATGGCGCCGGAGCCTGCCTCACCCGAGATGGGCGGCTCCTCCCAGAAGTGGAGCGCAGCCCTTGCGACACGCGGGGTGGCGGTGGCGCCGCAGACGCCCGCTTTGCCCTGGGAGCGTGCGGCACCACAGCGGCGTGGACACAGCTCGCAGGCGTCGTAGGAGGATGCGTCCAGCTTGGCGAGAAGACCTTCCATCCCAGCCATGCTCCCATCGGGGTTGGAAACGAGGTAAGAAAAAGGGGCCCAAGCTTTGTGCCCGGGCCCCACAGATTCCATGGTGGAGATGAAGGGATTCGAACCCTCGGCCTCTGCCTTGCGAAGGCAGCGCTCTCCCAGCTGAGCTACATCCCCAGGCGCGCATGCGCGGGAGCCATTGTCGCAATTTGGCGCGGCCATGTCAACGGCAAAGTGCGGGATTTGCGAAAGAGCACCACAGGACGCCGCTGGCCAAGCGACACCTGAAGGCCGCTTTCGTACGCCCTTGCTGCCAAAATGCGCCCTCCGGCGCCGACTCGACGCCGAAGCAGGGGTTTAGACGGGATTCCATACGAGAAGCGCCCTCCGGCGCCAATTTCTCGCCGGAGCAGCAATTATGTACGTAATTGCTGCAATAACGTTCCCTCCGGCGTCAAATATGCGCCCGAGCGGCGCTTTTCTCCGCCGGGATCACGGCGATACCACGCCGCAAGATACACGCAAACAAGAAAAGTCGCCCCCTGCGGATACGATTATGAACCCACCTTCATAAGGTGGGTGTCCTCATCGCCCGTTCCGGCTTCCTCAACAACGGAGGATCCCCTTCCAGGACGAGATGTCGGACTCCCTTGTAACGCTTGTCGGTTCACCCAGTTTGCACCGCAGGGGGACGACAAGACCAATGTAGGCGAACGCGCGCCCAGATGCCAGTCTTGACATGGCGAGCGGTGCCCGCACAATGGATGTGTGGGCACTTTTTGCGCATCATGCAATAACGGCTCAAATGAACCGCAGCTAAACGGCCATGCTACTCCATACCTCTCCCCCATCGCCGCTGCTAAGCAGCACGTTTTCCCACGTTTCTGTGTATTATGTCTCGCTAGGAAAAGACGGCGAGCAAGAGGAGGTGTCAAACGGTGCCCAGATACTGGCTGTCGTTTCTCTGCCTGTTTGCCGCTTCTCTCGCCTGTGCGCTCGCCGTCACACCCCTCGCCAGAAAGTTTGCCATCCGCGTTGGGGCAGTCGACTACCCCAACAAGCGACGGGTGAACAAGACTCCCATACCACGCATGGGCGGCATTGCTATTTTTGCGGGCATCGTGGCTGCGTTTGTGGTGCAGTACATTGGCACGACTTACTTTGGCTGGCCGGTTGTTCTCGTGCCGTCTCCGCGTCTCACCGTTAACTACTGGATGCTGGTCCTTGCGTTTGTCATCATCTTCACAACCGGCATGCTTGACGACAAATTCACCCTCACTCCTCGCACAAAGCTCCTTGGGCAGGTGCTTGCCGCCACAATAGCGGCGATGGGCGGCCTGGTCATTGGCGTTATTGCCAACCCCTTTGCGCCCGGCGAGTTTATTGAGCTTGGCTGGCTCACCTACCCCGTGACCATCATCTACCTGGTTGCCTACGTAAATATCATCAACCTCATTGACGGCTTAGACGGGCTTGCCGCGGGAATCTCGTGCATCGCCAGCGTAACCATGTTCGTGCTCTCGATCTGGGCAGGTCGCCTGGACGCCGCGGCACTCGCTTGCGCCATCGCCGGGTCCACGCTTGGCTTTCTCCACTACAACTTCCATCCGGCAAGCATCTTCATGGGAGACTCCGGCTCGCTTACGCTGGGGTTTGCGCTGGGCACCATCTCGCTTCTCTCGGTGACGAGAATCGCAGGCCTCACCACAATCATCGTGCCGCTGGTTATCGCGGGAATCCCCATCATCGACACGTTCTCCGCCATTGTCAGGCGTACCCGCGCGCACGTGAGCGTGGGCAGGGCGGACCGTGGGCACATTCATCACCGCCTACTTGCAGAGGGCTTTGACCAGAAGCAAGCCGTGCTCGTGGTGTATGCCTGGACTGCGCTCCTCTGCGCCGGCGCGCTTGTCATGACGCAGGTGACCACGATTCCGCGAATCTGCATCTTCCTGGTGCTGCTGGTGGCATCTGGGGCCTTTGCAAACCACTTGCACCTCTTCGAGCCCGTCCTGCGCCACCACAAGGATCCTCGCACGGGTGACGACGAGCTCGTGGGGCCAGATGACCCCGCCTTTGCCGAGGAGTCCGAGAAGGCCCGCGAGCGCCGCGAAGAGAGGCGAGAGGAGCTTCTCGGCATCCGGACGGAGAGCAAGGACAAGGGCGAGAAGCACCAGTAGGCCCCGGCGGCCGGGATGACCGCAGCTACATATTCGGACCCGAACCTGTGACGCGCGAAGGCCGCAACACGTTCGAACGACGAATGTGTTGCGTCGTTCTCGCCATGCCCGGAACGGGATTCATTTCCCGGGCAACGGAATCCCACTGCCCGGAAAGAAAATCCCACCCACGAAAAAGCGGCACCGGGAAATCCCGATGCCGCCGCAAAGGCAAAGCTACAGCCCAGATTGCCGCGCGCTACTCAGCGTCAGCAAGGGCCTTCTTGGCAACGTTGGCAAGGTCGGCGAAGGCCTTCTCGTCGCTGTAGGCGATCTCGGCGAGGACCTTGCGGTCCAGCTCGACGCCGGCAAGCTTGAGGCCGTGCATGAAGGTGCTGTAGGAGAGGTCGTTCATGCGGGCGGCAGCGTTGATGCGCTGAATCCACAGGCTGCGGAAGTCGCGCTTCTTGTTGCGACGGTCACGGTACTGGTACTGGCCGGAGTGCTGGGCCTGCTCCTTCATGCCACGGAAGGTGCGGGAGGAAGTTCCGTAATAGCCCTTGGTACGCTCGACCAGGGTCTGACGCTTCTTGCGGCCGGCGACTGCGCGCTTGACTCGAGACATATCTAATCAACTCCTCGTTGAGGGAAAATCGGGACGCGCGAAGCGCCTACTTGGAACCCATGCGCTGGGAGACAACCTTGACGTCGCTGGGGGCGAGCTCGGCCTCCTTGCGGAAGTTGCGGATGCGCTTCTGGGACTTCTTGGACAGGATGTGGCTCTTGAACGCCTTGGCGCGCATGATCTTGCCGGTACCGGTGCGACGGAAGCGCTTTGCCGTACCCTTGTGCGTCTTCATCTTGGGCATGTTACTTCTCCTTCTTCTCGCTCGTGTCTTCGTCGCCCTCGGGCGTTACATCGAACGCGCCCTTGATGGGGGCGATGAGCATGTGCATGTTGCGACCCTCCATGAGGGGCTGCTGCTCGACGGTGGCCCAAGGCTTGAGATCCTCGGCAAGACGGTCGAGCACGATGCGTCCCTGCTCGGGGTGAGCCATCTCACGACCGCGGAACATAATCGTGATCTTGACCTTGGCCCCCTTCTTGAGGAAGCGCATCACGTGGGCCTTCTTGGTCTCGTAATCGCCCACGTCGATCTTGGGACGGAACTTCATCTCCTTGACCTCGACGCGCGCCTGGTTCTTGCGCGCAGCCTTGGCCTTGCGATCCTGCTCGTACTTGTACTTGCTGTAGTCGAGCACCTTGCATACCGGAGGGTTCGCGTTGGGCGCGATCTCCACGAGGTCAAGCCCCTGCTCCTGCGCAATGCGCAGGGCGTCACGCACGCCAAACAGGCCCAGCTGCGAGCCATCGACGCCAATGAGGCGGCACGTGCGTGAGGTGATTTCCCCGTTGACGCGAGGACCATCGTTCCTGGCTATCTCTCTACACCTTCCTCTCTCTGCGGCGCCTAGCGCCGCGAACAAAAATAACTCCCGATGACACACAGCCGTCGGGAGACAAGGGCCACCCATGCCTGGGGGGGGAGAAATCTTTGTCTGACCAGACAGCTGCCGCGTGGGCGCCGTTCAGGTGGGGGCGAGAAGCCCCGCTTAGCATGTTCACGCAGGTGCGATAATACCGCAGCATTCCGGCTGACGCAACTACCAATTTGCGAGACGTGCGTCTCCACCGAGACAACACGCCACTGCCCGTCGCCGAGAAGCGCTGAGAGCAACTGGTGCCCGAGGTGGGGGTCGAACCCACACGAGGTTTCCCTCAGAGGTTTTTGAGACCTCCGCGTCTGCCATTCCGCCACTCGGGCGCACCGTACGCACCAGAGAACTATACCAGATGCAGCGGGAATGGTTGGCGTCTTACGGGAGGGGCGAGAGAACCGTGGCCCGGTAACCCCGGTAACTTGGCGACCTGGCTCGACGAGTGGGCGCGGATTCCGGACGGTTAAGTCGGTCTAACCGGCGAAATACCGCGTCTTCCGAACTGTTCCGCGGATTCCGAACGGTTAACCCAATCTAAACGTTCGGATTTTTCCTAAACAGCGTAATCCCGCGTCATTCGCGGGGCGGGATTGAGTTGCCCGGCAATGGAATCCGGATTGAGTTGCCGGGCAATGGAATCCCGCTGCCCGGCAAAAAAGTTGCATGCCGCGCTAGCGCACGAAGGGGTTGCTCGCCAGCTCCTCGGCCATCGTGGTGGCCGGACCGTGTCCGCAGAGAAGCACCGTCTGTGGCGCGATCTCGCGGCCCATACGTGCAAGCGAACGGCACATGGCGTCCGGGTCGCCGCCGGCAAGGTCGGTGCGACCGCACGACCCCGGGAAGAGTGTGTCGCCCACAAAGGCAATCCCTTCCGCCGTGCCCTCCCCCACCAGGCAGATGCCGCCCGGCGTGTGGCCGGGAGTCTCCATCACGCGGAAACGTGCTGTGCCCACCGCAAGGACGTCGCCCTCGGCAAGCAGGCGAGAAGGCTCGGGCGCATCGTCATCGTAGGCAATGCCGGAGCCTGAATACGCCGGGTCGCCAGCATGCTCGGCCATCTCGGCGTCGGCCGCCGCAAGCGCGAAGGGCGCACCCGTCGCCGAGACAAGCGCCGCCACGCCGCCCACGTGGTCGCCGTGGCCGTGGGTTGCCGCCACGCACACGACCTTCTCGCCAGCAAGTGCCGCTGCCACGCGCGCACCGGCAGCTCCGGGGTCTACGACTAACGCCTCGCCGGCAGAGACGTAGGCGTAGCAGTTGGTCTGGATGGGCCCCACGACAAAGACGCGCACCACGTCGCCGGCGTCTGACGCCGCAAAGGACCCCGCATCGCGAAAGTAGCTCCTCATGGCTACACCCGCTGCTTCATCTGGTTGGCGCCTTCGCCGGGCATGATGCGGCGCGCGTCGTAGACCGAAGGCACGCGCGAGACGCTGGCGAGAAGCGCGTCCAAGAGGCTCGCGTCCGAGATGGCCACGATGAAGCGCAGGCGGGCGATGCCCTGCTTGCCCGTCTGCGTCGCCGCGGAGAGGATGTTGCCGCCTGCGTCGCCAATGGCGATGGTGATGTCCTTGAGGAGCCCCATGCGGTCCGTGGCCTCGACCACGATCTCGACCCTGAACTCGGTGGCGCCGGAGGTGTCCCACTCCACAGGGATCATGCGCTCGGGGTGGTTCATGAGGTCGCGAACGTTGGGGCAGTTGGCGCGGTGCACAGACACGCCGCGGCCGCGCGTCACAAAGCCCACGATGTCGTCGCCGGCCACGGGGTTGCAGCAGTGCGCGAGGTGGACGAGAAGGTCGGCGTCGCCCTTCACGACCACGCCGCAGTTGCTGCGGCGCCTGGCCCCCTTGGCAGTCTGCGTGATGGCGTAGGACTGCATGAGGGGCTTGTTCTCCTTGATGGCTTCCTCGCGTGCAGCCTGGCGCTCAGCCTCCTTGCGCGCGGCCTCGAGCTGCTCGGGCGAGCCCTCCTCGAGGATCTCCTCGATGCGGTTGGCCACCTGCTTGGCCGAGACCTTGCCTGTGCCAATGCCGGCAAAGAGGTCGTCGGGCGTGCGGTAGTCGAACTGAGGGTACACGCGGTCGATGGCCTTGACCGTACGCTGCGTAGAGATGCCGTAGCCACGGCGGCGCAGCTCGTGGGCGAGCTCGCTTCTGCCCTGCTCGGCGTCATCCGCGCGCGTCTCAACCGAGAAGTACTTGCGGATCTTGGCGCGGGCCGAGGGCGTGACCACGATGTTCATCCAGTCGCGACTGGGCTTGGCGTTCTTGTTGGTGAGGACCTCTACGCGGTCGCCCATGTTGAGCTTGTAGGTGAGCGGCACAACCGAACCGTTGACCTTGGCGCCCACGCAGTGGTTGCCCACCTCGGTGTGGACGGCGTAGGCAAAGTCGAGCGGCGTGGAGTCGCGGCGCAGGCTCATGACCTCGCCCTTTGGCGTGAAGACAAAGATTTCGTGCTCAAAGAGGTCCACGCGAAGGTTGTTCAGGAACTCATGCGGGTCGTCTATGTCGTCCTCGACGGCCCAGTCAAGGCTCCTGCGGATCCAGTTGATGGTGGAGTCGATCGAGCGGTCCTCGGCGGACATCTTGCCCTTGGAGTTGCCGGCCTTCTTGTAGAGCCAGTGGGCGGCGACGCCGTACTCGGAGGCTTCGTGCATCTCGACCGTGCGAATCTGGATCTCGATGGGCTTGCCGTCTGGGCCCACCACCGTGGTGTGGAGCGACTGGTAGAGGTTGGCTTTTGGCGTGGCGATGTAGTCCTTGAAGCGGCCGGGCATGGGGTGCCACAGCGTGTGGACGGCACCAAGCGCCGAATAGCAGTCCCCCACCGTCTGCGTGATGATGCGCAGGGCGATAAGGTCGTAGATGTCCGAGAAGTCCCGGCCCTTGCGGGTCATCTTCTGGTAGATGGACCAGAGGTGCTTGGGGCGGCCGGTGATCTGGTAGTTCTTGAGGCCCACGCGCTTGAGCTCGTCGTCCAGGGTCTTGATGGCAGCCTCGGTGTCGTCCTCGCGCTGGGCGCGCGAGTCCTGCACCATACGCGCCACGCGCTGGTACTCCTCGGGCTCGAGCCAGAAGAACGCCAGGTCCTCAAGCTCCCACTTTATGGACGAGATGCCCAGGCGATCGGCGAGAGGTGCGTAGACGTCCATGGTCTCGCGCGCCTTGAAGAGGCGGCGGTCTGGCGGCAGCGCCGCCAGGGTGCGCATGTTGTGCAGGCGGTCCGCAAGCTTGATGATGACCACGCGAATGTCCTTGGACATGGCGAGGAACATCTTGCGCAGATTGAGGGCCTGCTTCTCGTCCATCGAGGTCACCTTGATGGACGTGAGCTTGGTGACGCCGTCCACCAGCTCGGCCACGGTCTCACCAAAGAGGTCCGAGATCTGCGTGAGCGTGGCCGGGGTGTCCTCCACCGTGTCGTGTAGGAGCGCGGCACAGATGGTGTCCTCGTCCATGTGGAGGTCCTCGCAGAGGATGAGGGCCACCTCGACGGGGTGGTTGATGTAGGGCTCGCCCGAGCGGCGGCGCTGGTCACGGTGGTAGTCGGCCGCAAAGTGGTAGGAGCGGTCGATCTTTGCCCACTCCTCGTCATCGAGATAGGCACGCGCGGCCTCCTCGAGCACGCGGAAGTTGGCCGCGTCGGGGACCGCAGGCTTCTTGGCGGGTACCGGGGTTGGAGCCGCGGGGGCCGCGGCCGCAGGGGCCGCCGGGGCCTCTACTGGGACAGCTGGTGCCACGGGGGCAGCAGGGCCCACGGGGGCAGGCGATGCCTCGCCAGCAGGCACCGGAGCCTTGGCTCCTTCCGCAGGCGTCGCAACCAGTGCGTCCTGGGCCTTCTCGGCCATCGTGCCGTCGTCGCCCATGGTCCCCTCCTCCTATTCGCCCACGCGAACGCCAAAGTCGGGCGCAATGGGCCTGTTTATCGCAGAGAGCAATTCTTCCTCAGTACATGAGAGTACCCATTCGCCAAACTCGCCGCACGCCTCGCGCTCGCGAATGCCCTCGAGGTAGCGGGCAGAACCCTCGAGATCCACGTGGCCTGGGTTTGTCGCCATGGTAATAAGCCGCGCATCCCCAAAGCCCGCAAGCGAGAGCAGACCCAGCTCCGAGAAGACCTGGATGCCGCAGGAGACGGCGCCCTCGGTGAGCGGACGGCCCTTCACCGTCGCCATGGTCGCAAGCTGAGAGTCGTGCGCCGAGAAGGACGCCTGCCCCACGCTTGCGGCACCCTTGGAGATGCCACGCAGTGCCCGGTAGAGGGCGGCAAGCTCGTCTCGCGTGGGCGCCACCTGGTCGAGGATGCGCTGCGAAGAGACAAGGTCACGCTGGCCAAAGAGCAGGTGCACGCAGGCGCTGTTCCCGTCTCGCCCGGCGCGGCCGCTCATCTGGTTGAACTCCACGCGCCCCAGCGGCATGTCGTAGAGCACCACGTTGCGCACGTTGGGGATGTTCACGCCCTCGCCAAAGGCGCTGGTCGAGACGATGCAGGAGAGCTCGCCCGTGCGGAAGGCGCGCTCGACGTGGGTACGGTCCGCGCGCGGAAGGCCGGCGTTGTAGAAAGCGACCTTAGGAGCAAGCTCCGGTACCTGATGACGCAGCAGCCTGGCCAGCGTCACCGAGCGCGCGCGAGAGTTGACGTAGGCGATGCACTTCTCGCCCTGGGCCACAATCGAGACGAGCGCTGCGTCGCGGTCACGCAACCCGCGGCAGTCATCCAGGCGGAGGTTGTCTCGCACGGAGGGGTCCACGATTACGTCCTGGGCGTCAATGCCGCAGAGGTCGCAGACGTCGTGGGCGACCTCTGGCGAGGCCGTGGCCGTGACGGCGAGGACGGTAGGCTCGCCGAGCACTGCACGAACGCGGGGCAGGTCGCGATAGGCGTCGCGCGGCCCCGAGCCGGCTGGAGAGCTGTGGTGCGCCTCGTCCACCACAAGGAAGCCCACGCGCCTGGAGCGTGCGAAGTCGTCCACGTGGATAGCCAGGTACTCGGGCGTGGTGAGGACGATGTCCACCTGGCCGGACGCCAGGGCCTTGTAGACGCGGGTGCGCTCGTCCGCGGGTGTCTCGCCCGTGAGCACCGCCACGCCCACGCCGAGAGGTGCAAGCTCGTCGGCGAGGTGGTGCGCCTGGTCGGCCACAAGCGCGCGCAGCGGGTACACAAAGACGCTGGCACGGTGCTGAGCGAGTGCCGTGCGCGCTGCGTGGACGTGGAAGACGAGAGACTTGCCGCGCCCCGTGGCCATCACGCAGAGGGTGGAGCGGCCTGCCTCAAGGCGCGAGAGGGCCTCCTGCTGAGCGGGAAGGAGCGGATTCTCGCCGATGAGGGCATGAGCCAGACTTTTCGTGAGGGAGTCGTAGCTCTGGGACGAGGCAGCGGGTGTCCGCGCCGCGGGAGGCTCATCCGGCGCACAGGGCGGCACGGCGCACGGAGCGGCGGTTCCCTCCTCGGCGCCCCCCTCGCGAGCAAAGAGCTCGTCCACAAAGCTGGGACCAGAGGGCTTCTCGTCCCCACCGTCACGGTAGAGTATGTCCTTGACCATGAGCTTGGGCTTTGTGCGTCCCTGCCAGGTCTCGTCGACAGCCTCGAAGACAAGGTCTACCACGCTGTCCGTAGCGCAGGCGCGCGGGCAGTCCGGCACGCGGAACATGATGGCGGGAACGCAAGAGATACCGTCTGTGGCAAGGAAGCGCAGGTGGGCGCCATCGGCACCAACACGCGAGCGGTTCTTCATGGTGACGCCGCGCACGGCGAAGAGAGGCTTCTTGTTGCCCTGGCCGAAGGGCTGCAGCGCCTCGAGCGATGCAATAGAGGAGACGGTGAGCTCGGAGAGACGCACGACCGCCGTGACCTCACCGCGCGACTCAAACTCTTCTGCGGGGAGGGCATCAAGCACGGACTCCAGGCGGTCGCGGAACTCGTCAAGACGCGACGCTTCGCAGGTCACGCCCACGGCACCGGCGTGACCGCCAAAGCGGACGAGCAGGTCAGAGCACTGCTCGACCGCACGGAATAGGTCAACCGAGCCAACCGAGCGACCGGACCCGCGCGCAATGCCATCCTGGATGGTGAAGAGGATTGCGGGCACGTGGTAGCGGTTCACGATGCGGCTTGCCACGATGCCCTTGACGCCCTCGTGCCAGCCCTCGCCGCCAACAACAATCACGCGGCCACCGTGCCAGGTGGCGGCCACCTTCGCGAGCGCCTCCTCGGTGAGGGTAGACTCTATCTCGCGGCGCTGCCTGTTGATGTCCTCGAGCTGCCCCGCAAGCACCGGTGCCTGGGCGGGGTCGCTCGTCATGAGCAGGTCGATTGCCACGTCGGTGGTGCCCATGCGACCGGCCGCGTTGAGGCGCGGGATGATCGAGAAAGGCAGAGAGTCCGCGGTGACCTCAGAGATATCCTGACCCGCGCAGGCCGCAAGGGCCACCAGGCCGGGACGCGAGGTCCTTCTCAGCCGCTCTATACCGTCGGCGACGATGGCGCGGTTCTCGGGCGAAAGCTGCATCATGTCCGAGAGGGTGCCCAGGGCGGCGACGTCGGTGTAAGAGCGCCAGACGTCCGGCTTCCCCAAGCGCTGGCCCAGCGCCGCCAAGAGCTTGAGCGCCACGCCCGCGCCCGCAAGATCGCGAGAGGGACCGTCCGCCGCGAGCTTGGGGTCCGTCACGGGAACGCCCTGGGGCACAAGGTCTGCCGGCTCGTGGTGGTCGGTCACAACCACGTCGATGCCCTGCTCGCGGAGCCAGTCGACCTCGTGCTCGGCAGCGATGCCGTTGTCGACGGTCACGATGAGATCGGGCTTGCCGTCTGCCAGCACGCGGTCGAGTGCCGCCTTGGTGAGGCCGTAGCCCTCGCCAAAGCGATGCGGGATGTAGGCGCGGGCGCGCCCGCCCAGTTCGCGCAGGCCCAGCGCGAGGATACAGGTGGAGCTCATGCCATCCACGTCGAAGTCGCCAAAGACGGCGATGTCCTCCCCCGCCCTCACTGCGCGCTCGACGCGGTCTGCCGCCTCGGCCATGCCAGGGATGATGAGAGGATCTGCCCAGTCACGCTCGAGCGAGGGGGTGAGGAATGCACGGGCCGCCTCAACGTTGGTAAAGCCACGGGCAGCAAGGACCCGCGCCACCAGCGGTGGCACGCCCAGAGCGTCAGCGAGAGACGCCTCGGCGCGCGGATCCGCGTCGAGGACATCCCAGCGTCGACTGTCAAGCAGGCCGGGCACGCTAGACTTCCTTGGGCTCGTTCTTCTCGGCGTCGCCAGCGGGGGCTGCCGCAACCTTGGCTGCACTGCCGTACTTTGCCTCGAGCTTGGCCCACTTGGGCTCGCGCGTCTTCCAGATTGCCAGCAGCGGGGATGCCACGGCGAAGCTCGAGTAGGTGCCCAGGATTTCGCCGACGAGGATAGCGAAGGCGAAGTCCTTGAGCGTGGCGCCGCCGATGGCCAGCATGCAGATAACCGGCACGAGCGTCACGATCGTGGTGTTGATGGTACGGACGATGACCTCGTTGATCGAGAAGTTGCAGATCTCGAAGTAGGTGTGGTGCACGCCGTCGCGGAGCTGCTTGGCATTCTCGTTCATGCGGTTGAACTCGACCACGGTGTCGTAGAGCGAGTAGCCCATGATGGTGAGCAGTGCGGCAATGACGTTGGGCGAGATGTCGATCTGGAACCAGGCATAGACGCCCAGCGTGATCACGAGGTCGTGGATGAGCGCGATCACGGCCGTGATGGACATCTTGAACTCGTAGCGGAACGAGACATAGGCGATGATGAGGAGAATGGCCACGCCAAACGCCATGAGCGAGGAGCGAGTGGTGTCGGCGCCCCAGTCGGGGCCGATGGTCGTGACGGTGTAGTTGTCGCTCGTGAGGCCCAGGGACTCGGCGGCCGCCTGCGCGTGAGCGTTTGCGGTGGTGGGGTCGGTAGTGTCGGAGCGAACGAGGAAGCCCGCCTCGCCCTGCGTGGTGGTGGTCTGGACGGTGGCTGTGCCCTCATCCGTTGCCGCGAGGGCGTCACGCATCTGCTCGATGGTGATATTGCCCGTCTGGTAGAAGTCTATCTCGGTGCCACCCGTGAACTCGATGCCAAAGACCAGGCCGCGCACGGCGAGGCCCACGATGGAGAGAATCACGAGGATGCACGAGAGCATGAGGAACTGCTTGCGGTGGCCAATGAACGAGATCTCGTGGGAGAAGTGGCTACGCACGAGCCTCACCCCCCTTCGCGGACGAGGCGGGCACCTTGGCGCCCCTCGCCTTCTGAGCCTCCTGGGACCTGCGCTCTGCCTCGGCGATATCCTGGTCGACGCCCCAGAAGCCGGGGTGCGACGGGATGACATGGGCGGCGAGGAGCCGGAGCGTGGGCGCCTTGAAGCCGAACATGGTCACGATGTCGCAGGCGACGCCGAGCGCCAGCGTGAGGCCAAAGCCCTTGACGGTGCCGGTGCCCACGAAGAAGAGCGCAAGCGCGGTGACGAGGGTCACGATGTCGGCGTCAAGCGAGGTCATGATGCCGTGACGCGCGCCCGAGACGGAGGCGTTCTTGACGGTACGACCCATACGGATCTCCTCGCGGAAGCGCTCGAGCACCAGGATCGAGGAGTCTGCAGCGGATCCCGTGGTGAGAACCATGCCCGCGAGTCCCGGCAGCGACAGCGAGAACATGCCGTAGTGCGAGAGGATGGCGAGAAGCCCCAGGTAGAGAATAGCGAAGACCACCAGTGAGCCAAGTGTGAGGAGCCCCAGGCCGCGATAGAAGAAGAACAGGTAGACGATTACGATGGCTACACCGATGACAAGGGCGAGAATGCCCTGGTTGAGCGAGTCCTGGCCGAGCGTGGGGCCAACCACGCGGCTCTCGGAGTAGTTGAGGCTAACCGGCAGCGAGCCGGAGTCGAGCACTGTCTTGAGCTCCTGGGCAGCGTCGCTCGTGAAGTTGCCGGTGATGGAGACCTTGCCGCCAGAAATCTCCTCCTGCACGGCGGGAGCGGACTGCACCACGCCGTCGAGCACGATGCAGATCTGGCCGTTGGTGGGAGCGAGCTCCTTAGTCACCTGGTCAAAGATGTCAGCACCCTCGGAGTTGAAGGTGATGTTCACCGCATAGGTGCCCACAGAGGTCGAGGACTGAGCGACGGAGGTTGACTCGATGTAGGAGCCGTCGAGGAAGGCGGTGTAGGTACCCTGTTCAAGCGTCACGTTGGAGGCGCCGGCCTCAATCTTCGCGAGAGCGTCCGCGTCACCGATGTCGTCGAGGCGGACGAACTCAAGGTGGCCGGTCTGGCCGATGGTCTGGACCGCAGAGTCCGCGTCCGTGGCGCCGGGAATCTGGACCAGGATCGAGTTGGTACCCTGGATCTGCACGGTTGCCTCGGAGGCGCCCAGCGTGTTGACGCGCTTCTCGACGATGGTCTTGGCGGTGTTCATCTCATCTGCGGTGGGTGCGGAGCCATCCTGCTTGGAGGCGGTGAGAATCACCGAGACGCCACCCTGGATGTCAAGGCCAGTGGTGATGCGCTCGCCGAGCGGAGTGAAGCAGAAGATGCATGCCACGCAGACGACAGCCGTCACCACAATCGTGGAGACGTAGCGGCGCACGGTTGGGTTCATGCGGCGGCGCTTGGTGCGTGCAGGGCGAGCTGAGCGGGCGCCCTTCGAGCCGCGGGATTTCGACTCGGTAGCGTTCCACCGGTCGAGGCCTGTTTTGGGGGCCTCGCGGTCTTGCTTTTGGGCCATGTGCAAACCTTCCGTTTTTCGGCAAACATGCCGTCCGGGTGCGGGAGACGCCCGGCTGTGGTTGTTTTCCGAAGCCATTATAGGGTTTGCCCCGCAACGACGCTGAGTGGGCCTTTGGCCCCGTCCCTTCGACCCCCGCCGCCGGTTGCTCTCTTCTCGCCTTGCCCGCATCCTGCGCACCCGCCCGTTGTTACCGGGCCGTCTTGGCCCCAGAGCGTTTTCGCAGGTGAGGCCTGATTGGAGACCACGGGCCGGTAATATCACACGTCTCGCTGCCGCCACTGTTACCGGCCCGTTTGGGAACCGCCAGTGCTATCTGGGAGAACGCTCGGGAGTCGCGACGGCCCGGTAACAAAGTCCGAGCGCCTACCAGTCGGCAGCAGCAGGCGAGTCCATCCAGCGCGAGACGAACTCCCCGTACGTGCCTGCAATGATCGACTCGCGCGCGCGGCGCATGAGGTCGAGAAGGAAGTACAGGTTGTGCATCGACAGCAGGATGGAGCCGGCCATCTCCTTCTGACGCACAAGGTGATGCAGATACGCGCGAGAGTATCCGCCCTGGCAGACGGGACAGCTACACGCAGGGTCAAGCGGGCCGGCGTCGTGCGTAAAGCGCGCGTGGCGCAGGTTAAGCTTGCCCTCGCTCGAAAAGGCTGTCCCCATGCGCGCCGTGCGCGTGGGAAGCACGCAGTCGAACATGTCGATGCCGTACGCCACGCCACGCACGAGCGTGGTGGGGTTGCCCACGCCCATGAGGTAGCGGGGCTTCTCGCGCGGCATAAACTGTGAGGCCAGGGGCGCCAGGCTCTCGAACATGGTCTCGTGGTCCTCGCCCACCGAGTACCCGCCAATGCCAAAGCCTGGGAAGTCGCCCACGTCGAGAAGGTGCTGCAGCGAGCGCCTGCGCAGCGTGAGGTCCATCCCGCCCTGCACAATGCCAAAGAGCGCCTGGTCTGTGCGGGTGTGGGCCTTCCAGCAGCGCTCTGCCCACATTGCGGAGAGCTCCACCGCGCGCTCGACCTTCGAGCGCGGGGCCGGGTAGCCCACGCACTGGTCGAGCTGCATCACGATGTCGGCACCCAGCTTCTGGGCGATGTCCATGTTCTCCTCGGGCGTCCAGGTGAACCAGCGCCCGTCGTAGTCGACCGCGCGAAATCGCACGCCGTCGGCAGAGAGCTTGCAGAACTCCTCGTGGCTAAAGACCTGGAAGCCGCCGGAGTCCGTGAGGATGGGGCCGTCCCAGCGGGTGAAGCCATGAAGGTCGCCCATCTCGGCAACAAGGTCGGCGCCGGGACGCATGGCCAGGTGGTAGGTGTTAGCAAGGACGATCTTGGCGCCAAGCTCCTTGAGCTGCGGCACCAGGACCCCCTTCACTGTGCCCTTGGTACCCACGGGCATGAAGATGGGCGTGGGGACGTCGCCGTGCGGGGTATGCAGGACACCCGCCCGCGCATGCGTGGCAGGATCCTCGGCGACAATGTCGTAGGTGAACCACTTGGGCTCCATCGCGTGCTCCTCTTGCGTCATGAAAACGGCCCGGGAGACCCGGGCCGCCTGCTTGCACATGTCCTTGCGCAGCCTACTCGCCAAAGCCGGAGTCGACGAGGGCGACGAGGGCATCGAGGGCCTCCTGCTCGTCGGGACCGTCGCAGGCAATCTCGATCTTGGTGCCGGTACCAAGGCCAGCGGCAAGAATCATCATGATGGACTTGGCGTTGACGGGCGCGGTGTCCTTGTCGACGTTCTTGATGGTGACGTTGGACTGGTACTTCTTGGCCTCGGTCACAAAGACGGACGCGGGACGGGCGTGAAGGCCGGTGGCGTTGATGATCGTAGTCTGCTTGGAAACCATGTTAGAACTCCCCTTCTAGACTCCCTGACTAGGCTCGGGGAGAAAATCCCCGAATTGCTTATATCGTACCAAACGCTCGTATAGTTTACACACTTCATGGACAGCTGACGGACAAACTCTTCTCAAGCAACTCGATTAGCACCATATACGGACGCTTGCGGCAAAATGGAAGGGTGCGCGCGGATGCAAAAGCCGCTGCGCCGTTGCAACTACAACATTTAGCTTCGCGCCCACGTGGCGCGCTTTCGAGAGGAGCCTTCATGGCTTGGGGCAAGGGCAAGAAGGACGAGAAGGGCGCCGTCGAGAAGAACAAGGCAACCGTGCAGGATGCGCCCACGGGTGCTGCAGGCAACGCAAGCGTCCCCAAGGATTCTGCCAAGGCCGCGCGTGAGGGAGCCGCGCAGGCAGCCTCCAAGGCGGCGGGCGCGGCAAGCGCGGCGGCGGGCGCGGCAGCGGGAGCCGCTCGCGGTGCAGGCAAGGGCATAGCCGCCGGCTTCACCGCCCTGCGCGACGTGCGTGACGCGTCGCGCCAGTACTCCTCCGCAAAGTCGCAGATGGAGTCCACCGAGAAGGCACTTGCCGCACAGCGCTCGGCGCTCGAGCACCGCGAGAGCATCGAGGGCGGCTACGACGACATCATGACGGCGCAAAGCGCGGCACTCGCTGACGCCCAGAAGCGCGCGGCCGACGCCGTGCAGTACACCGCTCGCCTCACCCACGAGCTGCAGGACCTCGAGGCCCGTCTCACCAAGATGCGCGCCGACGATGAGCAGGCGCTTCGCCCCTACAAGCAGCTCGCCGAGTCCTCAAAGGGCCGCGCGGACGACGCCACGCGCACCGTCGCCGAGGCCAAGCGTGCCGTGCGCACGGCAGAGGGCCAGGTAAAGGATGCCACAGACCGCCGCGAGCAGGCGATTGCCTCGGCAAACCGCGCGCTAGACAACTCAAAGGCACGCCAGCGCAAGGTCCAGGGGGAGCTTGACAAGCTCCTTGCCGACCCATCCGCCAAGCGCGATGCCATCGCGCAGGTTCGCCAGGAGCTCGCTGCCGAGGCCGCGCACGTAAGCGCTGCCGAGGCTGCCGTGACCAGGTCGACAGCAGACGCGCAGTCCTCCGTCGACAACGCCCAAACGCATCTCTGGACCCAGAAGCAGTCGCTCGAGACCGCCCAGCGTGAGTCCGACGCCATGCAGGCCGAGGCCAAGGAGCGGCGCGGTGAGTACGACCACCTCCGCGCAGAGGCGGAGGCGCGCCAGAAGAAGCTCTCGGACAACATCGACCGCCACAAGGCAGAGATCGAGCGCTCGAACCGCCTGCGCGACAACGCCAGGACGGACGCGAGCAAGGCCAACGACCT
The DNA here is from genome assembly GCF_001494635.1 of Tractidigestivibacter scatoligenes. Taxonomy (GTDB): domain Bacteria; phylum Actinomycetota; class Coriobacteriia; order Coriobacteriales; family Atopobiaceae; genus Tractidigestivibacter; species Tractidigestivibacter scatoligenes. The sequence goes on from NZ_LOJF01000011.1 coordinate 179,110, forward strand.
TCTCAGCGAGGCGAAGAGCATCCACGACACGCCACAGGCAACGGAGCAGCTGCGCCGCTCGATCGCCGAGCGCGAGCAGACGCTTGAGGCGCAACGTGCAAAGGTGGAGGAGCTGGGGCGCGCGGAGAAGGAGCTGCGGCGGCGCACGCGTACCACGCGCATCGCCGTGCTGGTGATTCTCGTTGTCTTGGTGGCAGTGGTGGTGGTTCTCGTCGGCTCTATGCTGCTTGGACAGGGCGGCAACGCCGCAGGCACGGCCGCCTCGACGAGCGTGACCACTACGGGCACGGTATCTGCAGGCGCGTAGCCGCTGCGGCGACCCCGTCATGGGGTCGCCGCCGGGCCTTTGTTAGCGCTACCTTATGAGCATGGCGTCGCCAAACGAGAGGAACCGGTACCTCTCGTCAATGGCTGCCTGGTAGGCGGCCATGATCTGCTCGCGCGTGGCAAGCGCCGAGACAAGCATCATGAGCGTCGAGCGGGGCACGTGGAAGTTGGTGATGAGGGCGTCCACCACGTGGTAGGTGGAACCCGGCATGAGGTAGAGGTTGGTGGTGGCGTCGCGGCGCTCGACGATGTCACCGCGCCCCGTAACGGCGGCAGAGTCCGGTGCGTCCTCGAAGCGCCGGGCCGTGACCGCCGGTGTGGACGCGGGTGCCTCTGGATCCCAGGCGCTCTCGAGCGAGCGGACCGCCGTGGTGCCCACGGCGACCACGCGGTGCCCCGCTGCCTTGGTGGCGTGCACGGCGTCGACCACGTCCTGGGGCACGTGGTAGCGCTCCGTGTGCATCACGTGCTTGGTTGGGTCGTCCTCGGTGACCAGGCGAAAGGTGTCGATGCCCACCTCGAGCTCGACCGTCTTCCAGCCAACGCCCTTGTCCTCGATCCGCTTGATGAGCTCCGGCGTGAAATGCAGGCCCGCCGTGGGCGCCGCCGCGGAGTGCTCCTCGTGCATGGCGTAGACCGTCTGGTACTTCTCGGGATCGCCCTCGTACTTGGTGATGTAGGGCGGAAGCGGCACGTGGCCGGCCTCGTGGATGGCAGCGTCGAGCGTGCGGTCTCCCTGTGGCTCGAAGCGCACCAAACGGCCGCCACGGTTGTCCTCGAGGAAGTCGATAATCTCGCCCGTGAGCACGACCTCGGCGGAGAGTGGCGCGTGCAGGCCGCCCGCACGGTACTCGATGATGATGCCGGGCTGGCGGAGGCGCTTGCCGGGGTTCACGAGGCACTCCCACACATGGCCCATGGGGTCGAGGTCCTCTCGGCGCTTGAGCAGGAGCGTCTCGGCCACGCCGCCAGTGCCGCGCTTGTGGCCCACGAGGCGCGCCGGCATGACGCGCGTCTTGTTTGCAACGAGAAGGTCACCGGGGTCGAGGTAGTCGATCACGTCGGTGAAGTGGCGGTGCTCGAGCGAGCCGTCCTCGCGGTTGAGTACGAGAAGGCGGCAGGAGTCGCGCGGCTCCGCGGGTGCCTGTGCGATGAGCTCGTCTGGGAGCGGGTAGTCAAAGTCGTCGGTGCGCATGTGTATGGTTCTCCTCGTGCCCTAGGGCTTGCGTGATGAGGTGAGGTGCGGCGCTTAGTGCGCCGGCCGCCCATTCTAGCGCGTGGTGACGAGAAGCGACGGCGAGGCTAGCGCGCGGCGGCAACGCTGGCCGCAGCGTGAGCGGCCTCGCGCTCGGCCTTGCGGCGGTCGCGGGCCTCGTGGCGCTCGACGGCGGCCTCGGCGGCCGAGAAGCGGCAGCCGCAGTAGTTCTGCCGATACATGCCCAGGTCACGTGAGGTGCGGGTGGCCTCGGGATAGTAGGGGCGGAAGTCGCGCCACACCGGGGTGAGGCCGTATGCGGCGGCTGTCTTGGCGAGCACGTCTCCGCAGGTCTCGAAGAGCTGGTACGGCGAGACGGCAAGTGTGGTGGAGATGTGAGTAAAGCCCAGCTCGCGGGCCGTACGACATGCCTCTGCCAGACGGAGGGCATAGCAGGCGCGGCAGCGCGCGGCGCGGTCGAAGCCATGCGGGGCAACGCCTGTCTCCCATGCAGAACGGTTGTCTCCGGCAACTATCACATCAACGTGTGCGACGTCCGCCGCCCACGCGCGCAGCGTGGCAAGGCGACGGTCGTGCTCGGCCACAGGTTGGATGTTTGGGTTGGTCCAGCAGATGGTTGGCTCAAAGCCCTCGCGGCGAAGAAGCTCCACAGGCTCTATCGAGCAAGGACCGCAGCAGGCGTGGAGGAGCAGCGGCGTACGGGAACTCGGCACCAAACCGCTGCCGTTCTTGTCATCCCCGTGAAATTGCATCGGCACCGCTCCCCACAATCTTTCCCCCAGAAGGCCATATGCTGCCCTTCTCGTCCTCTACCAGCATATTGTCTGCAGAGGAATACGCAAGTACACGACGCACGTTCATTCCGTCGCATCTCCTGTACCACTCCTCGGCCGCCTCGAGCGAAAGCCCGCCGCGAGCCTTTCTCGCAACCAGCCGACGGTGTAGGAGGTCAGGGTCGGCGACAAGGAGATATGACGCGTCTGCCAAGTCGCGCGTCTCATCCCAGGGGGACTCACTCGAGAGTAGCCAGTTCCCCTCGACGAGCACCAGGCGCGCGTTAGGCGGAACCGCGATCGCATCGTCAACGACGTCGTGGATGTTCCGGTCATAGCGCGGCCACGACACGGTCGTGCCCGAGCAGAGCTCTCTGCACTTCTCGGCAAAGCGGGCGTGGTCGAAGGTCTCCAGCGTCCCCTTGACCTCGCGCATGGGCACCTGTCGCCCCTCTACGCAAACGCTGCGCGCCGCGATCACGTCCGCATGGTAGTGAAAGCCGTCGAGTGGCAGCGCTACCAGCGGTTCGCATGATTCGTCCTCGCAAGAGAGCTTCGCGAGAAGGCTTGCAAGGGTGGACTTTCCGGCACCTGGAGGGGCGGCAAGAAAGATGACCATGCGGCGGCCAAGCTCACGCTGGCGCGAAGTCCATTGGGCGAGAAGGTCGTGGCAGAGGCAGATGGTCTGCTCCGAGAAGGGAACGTGGCAAGGCACCCCGTCGACGACAAGATCGACCGCGTTTCTCTGGGGGTCTCCCATCACTGAGCGCCCTCCCCCAGCGGCACCTCGCGCATCACGACCTCGCCGCGCGCGTCATGCCCGAGGACGAGCGCGCTCGTGAATCCACATGACGCTGCGAAGCGCGCGCCATCGTCCAGCCCGCCGCAGAGCGCATCCGCGCTGTGGGCGTCGGAGTTCACAAGGATTTGACCGCCCATCTCGTGCAATGCGCTAAGGAGCTCGCGGCGCGGATAGGGCTGGCTGCGAATGCCGCGTGCCATGGCGCCGCAGTTGACCTCGAAGGGCACGCCCTCCCCCACCAGGTACTCCATGGCCTCGAGCGCCGGGTCAAGATACTCCTTGGAAGTCTCGTCAAAGTACTTTCCGCCCTCGTTGAACTTGCTCACTAGGTCGAAGTGGCCAACGAAGGTGCATTCCGTACGGTCGTGCGTCGTGGCCTCCAGCTCGTAGTAGGCGCGGACAAGCGCCATCCAGTTGCCACCAAACGCCTCGAGACAGAGGGTTTCCAGCCTCTCGGGAGTCCAGTCGACCGCCGTGTCGCATTCGGCCTCGACGTCCACGAAGTGCGTGGAGCCAATCCTGAACTCTGCCCCCGGACAACTGGCGGGATCGTAGAGCGTGTCCAGTTCCACACCGAGAAGGATGTCCATACGCCCGCGATACTTGTCCTGGAGCTGGCGTATTTCCGTTACATAGGCGTCCCAGTCCATATGGACGTCCTGATCCATGTGGCCGGAGAAGCCTAGGGCGAGAAGGCCGTCGTCATATGCCGTCCGAGCCATCTCTTCCGGCGTGTCCTTGCCGTCACAGAGCGTCGTGTGCGTGTGGAAATTGGCTTTGATCATGCCACTCCCCGTGTCCTTGTCGTCCCGATTGCCTCGCATACGATAGTGCGACGAGGTGGAGCCAGCGTAGGCTTATGGCGAGAAGTACGCAAAGAGAACGTAAGGCGAAGGCTTGGTGACACAATGCGGCGGCTCGCTGCCGCCGCAACGTCCTTCTCGCCTTCTTATCCATGCATTTTTCGATTGATTAGAGCGCGCCAAACGATCGAAAAATACAGCTATGCGCCGTCACCCTCACCGTCATTAGCGAGAAGCTCCACGCCCGTGTCCGTGTCTCGCACGTGCGTGCAGCCGGGCGTGCGAGCAATGCCCGCAACCATGGCCAGGTCGCCGGCGCACCCCGAGAGATGCGTCCACGCAAGCGCCCAGCCAAGCGCGGGCCCGGCAACCGCATTGCCCAGCACCGCCAACGCCGCCGTGACAAGCACCGACGGCGCCAGCAGCACCGCCACAAAGAGCCCGCGCGCGAGCGGCTCGCCCTCGGCACGGGTGTAGAGCATGCCCGTCTCGTACCCAAAGCGTATGCGCACCTTACCGCGCCCAAGCAGCAGAAACGCCGCCGCGTGGACAAGCTCGTGGATGGGCAGCGCCACAACCGTCGCCACCACGTAGAAGGCCAGCCACGCGCCAACGCCCATGCCCCACCCGCGCATCACCACAAGAAAAATCTGTCCCACAAGGCCCACGCCAAGAAGCACCGCCGAGAGCGCCACCACGTGACGGGTAAGCGGGGTGTCGCCAAGGATATCGAGATGCGCAACGCTCCTCACGACGCGTCTCCTTCAACGCCGCGCCGCCGCGAGGCCTGCCAGGCGTGCAGCAACACAACCGCCACCACGAACGACGCCATGTATGGCACGAGGTAGCCGGGGTTGCCAAAGGCACGCTCCCACCACTCGAGCGGCGAGCCCACGGCCGGACTTGTCACAAAGCCGAAGTTGGTGTCGAACATACCGTTAAACCACCTAAAGAAGACCAGGTAGAGCGCAGATGCCGCGAGCGAGATCCACGCGTCGCGCCACTTTGGGGCCTTGTGAGGGTCGTCGAGCGCCATGAGCGAGACGGAGAAGATGAACGCATGCTCCATGAAGCCGCTGATGCAGGGTAGCGTGTACGGCGGGCAGTACGTCCAGCCAGGGAAGAGCATGGCGCAGAGACCGCCGGTGAGGCCAAAACACAGCAGCAGCTCGCGGGTTACGCGCGATGGGGCGAGCGCATGCCACAGGCAGATGTACTCGGCGATGTTGCACAGGTGGAGCGGCCACCAGTTGGGCGAGAAGGTCCCTGTCTGTACCTTGAGCACGTCTCCCCACAGCAATAGGGCATTGGGGACGATTGCGGCAACAAGGACGAGCCAGCGCCTGCCGCCGTGCCAGGAGTCGTCTGCGGGGAGACTCCGATAACCGTGGACGAGAAGCGCGATGACCGTCGCGCAGATGGCAAGCCAGAGCAGGTGCCAGGGGCCAAACATGGAGAAGCCCTGGCCGCCCCACAGCAGCGGCTCCGCGACTATGACCTTCTCGACGCTCATACCTCCCCCTATCCTCTCTCGCCCCTAGCCCCTCTCGCCCTCCGCCCCTCCCCCTCGCCGCCCCTCCCCTTCTCGTTCTTTAGCGGTATTTGAGAAACGCTGCCCGCATTTCCGCAGGTCGCGAGAAACTCAATTCTCAAATACCGCTAAAGAACGAGAAGGGACAACACGAGGGGATCGCGGGAGTCGCGGCATCGGTGTTGGCCACACCATCAACGTACCCAGCCTGCGTCGTCCCAGACCACCCGCGCGTACGCGCGTTGTGGGATAATCACGTGGCCCATGGCGTGCGCGTCACGCCAGCGGGCGTCACCTGCACCACCACGACCAAGAGGGAGCACGTCCCACATGGCAGACAATTCCCAGAACGTCCCGGAGCAAGACCGCCCGAGCTTCCCCGCCCGCGCCGTTATCACCGGGGGCATGCCGTACGGCAACAAGAACCTGCACTTTGGCCACATCGGCGGCGTCTTTGTGCCCGCGGACTTCTTCGCGCGCTTCCTGCGCGACCGCATAGGCAGCAAGAACGTGATCTTTGTCTCGGGCACGGACTGCTACGGCTCGCCCCTCATGGAGGGCTACCGCAAGAAGGTGGAGCAGGAGGGCTACCAGGGCACCATCACCGACTACGTCCAAGCCAACCATGACGCCCAGAAGGCGGCGCTTGACGCCTACGGCATCTCGCTCGACCTCTTTGCGGGCTCCGGCCTCGAGCCGGCGCGCGACTTCCACGCCCGTCTCACCGCCGAGGTCCTGCGCCGCCTCCACGAGCGCGGCTACCTGCACAAGATGAGCACCCGCCAGTTCTACGACGTCGAGGCCGGCCAGTTCCTGAACGGGCGCCAGGTCATTGGCCGCTGCCCCGTGCGCGGCTGCAAGTCCGAGAAGGCGTACGCCGACGAGTGCGACCTGGGCCACCAGTTTGACCCCGAGGAGCTCATCAATCCCGTATCGGCGCTCACCGGCACCACGCCCGAGCTGCGCCCCGTTGACAACTGGTACTTCGACCTGCCCGCCTTTGAGTCACAGCTCAAGGAGCTCATGGACGAGTGGGACGTCGACCCGCAGGTGAGGCCCATCGTCACCAAGACGGTGCGCGAGTCTCTCGTGCCGCCCGTGGTCTACATCCAGGACAAGTTCCGCGAGAGCTTCAATGCGGTTGAGGACAAGCTCCCCGCCCACCAGCTCCACGAGGCCGAGAAGGGCCAGCAGTCCTTCTCGGTTGAGTTTGCTAACTGGCGCGACCGTGACGACGCTCGCGCCATTCTGGAGGCGGCAGGTGTGCGCTTCCGCACGGGCAAGACGCTTTTGCCCTTCCGCATCACCGGCAACATCGAGTGGGGCGTGCCCGCGCCTGAGCTCGAGGATACGAGCGGCCTCACCGTGTGGTGCTGGCCCGAGAGCCTCTGGGCGCCCATCAGCTTCACGCAGACCGCGCTTGCCCTGGACGAGAAGACCGGCGGCACGCGCTTCTCGTCCGACGACTGGCGCGACTGGTGGTGCGCGGACGACGCCAAGGTCTACCAGTTCATTGGCCAAGACAACATCTACTTCTACTGCGTGGCGCAGCCCGCACTGTGGGACGCACTCAACTGGGGCCTCTTCCAAGACACGCCCGTGGCCAACTACCACATCCTGTTCATGAACAAGAAGGCCTCCAGCTCGGGTAAGATCCGCCCGCCCATGGCAGCCGAGCTTCTCGACCACTACACCGCCGAGCAGCTGCGCTGCCACTGGCTGAGCCTGGGCCTGGACCAGAAGGCCGTGAGCTTCTCGCCCAAGCCCTACGACACCTCCGTGAGCCACAAGGACAAGGCCACCGGCGAGGACGTCCTGGTGAAGGACGACCCGCGCGTGGTTGACCCAGCCCTCAAGGAGAGCGCCTTCCTCACCAACATCTTCAACCGCCTAGCCAGGAGCTGCATCTACGGCGCACAGAACGTCTGCGCGGGGCACCTGCCTGCGGTTGAGGCGGATGCCGACGTACTGGACGCCTGCCGAGAGGCGACGCTTGCCTACGAGCGCTGCGCCCACGCCTTCGACGCCCACGGCGCGCTTGCCGTGGCCGAGGACTTCTGCCGCGACGCCAACCGCCGCTGGGGCGACGAGTCCAAGGCCGCCAAGGGCGACGACGCAGCCTACAAGCACGCGCTGGCAAATGCCTTTGCCGCGCTGCGCACCGTGACACTGCTCATGCATCCTGCGGTACCCGCCGGCTGCGAGAAGATCTGCGAGCACCTGGGTTTTGCGGCCGAGGACTTCTTCTCCTGGGAGCATGCGTTCGAGACCCCCGGCGAGCTGGCGCGGGCGCTTGGCGAGAACCCCGCCGAGCACGCGCTGCCCGAGCTACCGCCGCGCTTCGACTTCTTCGAGAAGCACCCGAGCCAGAAATAAGACGAGAAAAAGAGGGGCGCCCGCGCAGGCGCCCCTCTTGTTGAATGAGACAAAGGGACAGTCCCTTTGTCTCACGACACGTACGCTATCGCAGGTTGTTGTCGCGGTCGTAGCGCTTGGTGTCCCAGTACACGCGCGTGGCGCGCTGGCACTTCTCGGGAAGCTCGACATCCTTGAGCGCCCACTCGCAGAACTCGTCGAAGCCCACGCGGTCGACGATGTAGCCAATGTGCTCCTTGCCCTCGGGCGCGTTGGGGTCGATGTACTCCTCGATGAAGGCATAGGTGTTCTTCACGATCTTCACGATGGAGTCCTCGTCCACCCAGCGCAGCCAGTCCTGCGCCAGCCGCGGGTTCTGCTTGCCCGTTCGGCCCATGATCTTGACGCGGAAGTAGTGCTCGGGGCTGCGCGTCCAGGCACGCGTGGGACAGTAGACCACGCACACGCCACAGCCAATGCAACGGTCCTCGTCGCGCACGACCTTGCCCTTCTCCAGCCTGAGCGCGCTCACCGAGCGGCGCTGGCACCAGTCCACGCACTGGCCACAACCAATGCAGCGGTTGGGGTCGTACTGGGGCTCGGTCATGCCGATGATGCCAAAGTCGTTCAAGGCCACGTGCGCGCAGTCGTTTGAGCAGCCGGTGAAGGCCACCTTCACGTGGCGGTTGTTGGGGAAGATCTCGTGGTCCATGCGCTGCGCGAACGCCGTGGTGTCATAGCAGCCAAACGGGCACAGGCGCTTGCCCGGGCAGGCTACCACGTTGCGCGTGCCGCTTGCCAGGTAGCCCTGGGAGGTATCCTCCTGGTTGATCTTGGTGTCCTCGATGATTGCCTGGAGTTTCTCGTTGACCTTGGGCATGTCCTCCATGTGGATGCCCGGAATCTCCACTCCCTGTCGGTTGGTGAGGAAGATCTCTCCCCTGCCGTACTCCTCGGCAATCTCCACTATGCGCGCCATGCTCTTGGCGCTCACCAGGCCGCCGGGAACGCGCACGCGGCTGGCAGTCATCCCGCGCTCCTTGCTCACGCGGAACGCGTTCTTCTTCATGGCCTTGACGTCGATGTCCTGAATCATGGCGGCCTCCTAGTCCAGCAACTGCTTGCTCTGGGTGTAGTTGAAGACGGGCCCGTCCAGGCACACGTACTTCTCGCCTATGCGGCAGTGGCCGCACTTGCCCAGGCCACAGCACATCTTTCGCTCCTGGCTCACCCAGATGTTCTCCTCGGCAAGACCCAGCTCGAGAAGGCCCTTCACGGAGAAGCGCATCATGGGCGGCGGTCCAACCACAATGGCCTGCGCCGTGGAGGGGTCGCGCAGCGGCAGGCCCGGGATGAACTTGGTCACCAGGCCAACGTTGCCCTGGTAGCCCTCGGGCGCGCCGTCCACCGTGAGGATGAGGTCAACGAGGTTCTCCCAGCGCGCAAGGTCGTCGCGGAAGAGCAGGTCGTTGGGACTGCGGAAGCCCACGATTACGTGCTTGTCCTGCGGCGTGGCGCTTGCGGCCAGTGCCTCTACCACGCCTCGCACCGGGCTCACGCCCGTGCCGCCGGCCACCACGACGCACTCGCCGTCCACATAGTGCTCCACCTCAAAGCCGTTGCCGTAGGGGCCGCGCAGGAGAAGCGACTGGCCCTCGTAGGCCTCGAACACCTCGTTGGTCACCACGCCCACGCGGCGGATGGTGAGGTCGACCGACTCGCCGGGCACGATGCCGCTCACGCTGATGGGGGCCTCGCCGTACTTGGGGACGGAGACCTCGAAGAACTGGCCGGGGCGAACCTCTCCGCCAAAGGCCATGCGGAAGGTGTACTCCTTCTCGGTGTGCTTGATGACCTTGAGCACCTTGGAGGAGAAGGGAATGTACGGGTTGTTGCTAGGCATCACGGGCCACGCTCCCCTCATGCTGGGCGTCCCACTCGTCCACGGCGTCAGAGAGCTTGTTGACGCACGCGGCGAAGCTGATGTACTCGGGGCAGACGTCGTCGCAGCGGCCGCAGCCCACGCACATGTCGTAGCCAAAGCGCTGGCGGAAGTCATACACCTTGTGCAGCACCTTGAAACGCATGCGCTCGCCGTGCTGCTTACGGTAGCTCGCGCCGCCGGCCACCGTGGAGTAGCCGTCAATCATGCAGCTGGCCTGCACGCGGCGCCTCTCGCCCACCCGGCCGTTCTCGGTGTAGGCAACGTCCTGCATGGTGAAGCAGGTGCAGGTGGGGCACACCAGCGTGCAGCGGCCGCAGCCAATGCAGCGGTGGTTGTACTCGTCCCACACGGGGCTAGTGCGGAGCTCGAGCGGCACCGTCTTGGGAACGCGCACGTGCACGTCGTTCTGGGTGACGTGCGCAGGCACCACGTCGCGGCTGGCCGTGGCGTAGCGCTCGAAGAGCGGAAGGAGGGACTCGTTTTCAACGGCGCACGCATAGCCCTCGCCCGAGCGCTCGAGCGAGAACTCCCAGTTGTCCGGCGCAACATTTGATCCCATGTCTACGCAGAAGCAGTGCTCGAAGGTCTGGGGACAGCCGAGAAGCACAAAGTGCACGCGGTCGCGGATGCGCCGATAGAAGCTGTCCTCGGGGCCGTTGTGCAGGTACATGGCGTCGAGGCGCTTGACGCCGTGCAGGTCGCAGGCGCGCATGAGCACGAGGACGTCGCGTGTGTCTCCCTCGCGGGCGGGGTCACCGGCGGAGCCAATGCCCCCTGCCTCGCGCACCTGATCCTCGGTATAGTAGAAGAGCGTCTGCGAGAGCGGCGTGAGCAGCTCCTTGAAGGAGTAGTCGCTCTTGGCGTCAAGCTCGATCTGTGACGCGTCGTCCACAAAGTCGTAGATCACCTGGTCCACGTCGGTGAAGCGGCCAGCGCCCACCTTGCGGACCGGCGCAAAGACGAGGTAGTCGCGGGCAAGCTCGCGAACCAGCCCGTCAAGCCCCTCCCCATCAAGCACGTATCCCATGGTCTCCCCTCTCTTCCGCGCCCGAGGGCGCATGTCCTTTCTTGTCTCGCGCGCGGGTTCACGCGCGTGTGAGCGCATACCGCCACAGGAGTTTGGGGTCGTCCTGCTCGGCCACGCCAACCCCAAGCGCCGGGGCAACCGCCCCGCTTGCCGCCACGACGCCTGGCGGACCCTGGGCAGCCACCCGACCGTCCGCCATGAGGCAGACCTTGTCGGCGCACGAGAAGGCCGACTCCACGTCGTGCGTGGCAACAACCACCGCAAGCCCCTCTTCCGCAAGGCGGCGCAACAGGCCTGCGAGCTCCCAGCGCCTGTGGGCGTCCAGGTGCGCCGACGGCTCGTCGAGAAGGAGCGTGCCAGCGTCCTGAGCGACAACCATGGCCAGGTAGGCACGCTGAAGCTCACCGCCAGAGATGTCTGCGAGGCGTCGGTCGCGAAGACCCCACACGCCCGTGAGCTCCATGGCCTGGCGCACCAGGCGGCGGTCCCTCTCGCCTAAGGTCCTCACGGCGCCAAGCGTGGCAAAGCGCCCGTGGCAGGCAAGGGTGTAGACGTCCATCTGCGGGCACCCCAACTCCTGCGGCAGGTAGGCCAGGTGCCGGGCGCGCTCCCTGTGGCCAAGGCTTCCGAGCTCCGCACCGTCCAGAAGGATGCTCCCGCCATGCGGGAGCACGCCCGCAAGGCAGCGAAGGAGCGTGGACTTGCCGCAGCCGTTCTTTCCCACCAGGGCGCTCACCTGGCCGTCATTGAGCTCGAGCGAGTCCACGGCCAGAGAAAAGCCGCCGTCGCGCACAAACGAGAGCCCCTTCACACCAATCACGCGGCCTCACCCCCACGACCCGCCGCCACGGAGTGCGAGCCGTGCTTGCGCCCGCGCCGTGCCAGGAGCGCCATGAAGAACGGCGCGCCGAGAAGCGCAAGAACCAGGCCAACCGGCAGCTCGTAGGGAAACGCAATGGTCCGTGCCACGAGGTCGCACACAACCAAGAGCGCAGCTCCCCACAGGGCGCAGAGAGCGAGCCCCTGACGAGTTGTGGGACGCGCCCACATGCGCACCAGGTTGGGGACGATGAGGCCTACAAAGCTGAGAAGGCCGCAGATCGAGACGGCCGAGGCGGCCAGAAGCGCCGCGCAGGCGATGGTACCAAGTCTGCAGGCGCGCACGTCGAGGCCAAGGCCGTGCGCGGCCTCGTCCCCCAGCGCAAGGAGGTCTATGCCGCGACCGAGGTAGGCCCCCACAACAAGCGCCACCAAGAGGGCGGGCACGCAGAGCGCCAGGCCCTGGTAGGTAACGCCCGAGAGGCCACCCAGCGTGAAGGACACGCGGTCCGTAACCGACTCGGGCCACACGACCACAATGGCGTCGATGGCAGCGCTCATGAGGCTCGAGACGGCGACGCCCGCAAGGACCACGGTCCCGCGGCTGGTACCAGCACGGCGCGATACCAGGTAGACCAGAAGTGTGGCGAGAAGCGCGCCGACAAAGGCCATGGCTTGCCGGAGCACCGGATGTCCTGGCATCCAGAGTGCCGCCACGAGCCAGAGCAGGCCCGCCCCGGAGTTGACGCCCATCACGCCAGGCGACGCAAGGTCGTTGTCGAGCGAGGCCTGCAGGAGCAGACCGGAGCAGGCAAGCGCTGCACCGCAGCACACGCCCGCTATCACACGGGGAAGGCGCACGCTCAGGAGGACGAGTGTGGCAGTGGCGTCTGCGGTGCCGCCGGAGGCAAGGGTCGCGAGCGCCTGGAGCGCCTCGCACGTGCCCAAGGCTGTGGTGCCCGCAAGGAGCGAGGCCAACGAGATGAGCACGAGCGCAACGGCGCCTAAGACGCACGCCCAGCGGCTCCTCTCGCTTGTTCCCTCTCCCCCATGGGCCATGTGGCTACCCCTCTTGCTCTCGGAGGTTGAGGATGTAGGAGTACGCCTCTGCCCAGCGCTCGTTGGGCTTGTACTCAAAGAGGTCCTTGGGCAGGACATTGATCCTGCCGGCCTGCACCGCCGAGAGCGACGCCCACGCAGGCTGCGCCTGGAAGTCCTGCTCGAAGACCTCCTTGGCCTTGTCCTCGTCGCCACGGGGGATGACAAAGACATAGGTGGGATCAGCGGCCACAATGGCCTCGACCGAGAGGTCGTCGAGCGAACTGTCGTCTTCGGCAACGTTTGCCATCTGCAGGTTGTCGAAGATCTCACAGGCAAAGTAGTCGCTCTTCGCGACCTTCGCCTTGGTGGACGAGACGAGAAGTGCCAGGTAGCTTACCTGCGGAAGGTCGGCGGCGCTCTCCTCGACTTTTGCTATAGCGTCAGAGACGTCTGTGACGTTTGCCTGGTAGAGGTCGTCTCGGCCGCTCATCTCGGTGAGCGCGGCCATGTGGGTTGCGTAGTCGTCAAAGCCGTTCACGTCGACGTCGCGCCACGCGATGCCGGCGCTGTCCAGGCTGGACTCGAGCTCCTTCTGCGTGGGGACCTCGGCGGTGATGAGCACGAGCGTGGGCTTGAGCGCGACTATCTTCTCCAGGCTGGGCTTGGCGGGAGTGCCCACGGTCTCCACGTCTGCAGGCAGGCCGTCGAGGTCTGCGGCGTCCTCGGTCACACCCACGGGCGGCATGCCAGCAAGAATTGCCATCTGGGCAAGCGAGCGGGACGCAGCGACAACGCGGGTGCTTGTGGCATCGGTCGAGGAGGATGCGTCCGACGCGCCTTCCGACTGCGTCGAGGAGGCACTCGCATCTGGCTGCGCAGCGCACCCGGCAAGGATGCCAGCACCAAGGAGCACCGAGAGGCGCAGGAATTCTCTTCTCTGGAGCATGGTCCCTCCCGCACAGACTGGTAGCGCTGGGATCTTCTCGTCCATCATATCCCTAGCTCCATAACGACAAAACGATATAAATACCTGCATCGCTATTCTGTTGGCTTCGCAACAGAAATGAGACAGAGGGAGTTTCCCTTTGTCTCATCGTGTCGGCGACCGAGAAGCCAAGCGGCAACCGCCGCACATGCCCCATACTGTGAATGAGACAAAGGGACTGTCCCTTTGTCTCATTCTCGTAGAGAGGAGCCGCCGTGAACGAGTTCTTTGGGACCACCATGCCCAAGCTGGGGTTTGGCCTCATGCGTCTGCCGCGCCTGGCAGATGGCAAGACCATCGACATCGAGCAGTGCGAGGCCATGACCGACGCCTTTCTCGACGCGGGCATGCGCTACTTTGACACCGCCTACGTCTACGAGGGAAGCGAGGAGGCAACGCGACGCTTTCTTGTTGGGCGACACCCTCGCGAGAGCTTCTACCTAGCCGACAAGGTCAACGCCAGCCCGTGGGCGGCAAAGTCCGCCGACGAGGCGAAGCGAGAGCTTGCGGTGTCGCTCGAGCGCACCGGGGCCGGCTATTTTGACTTCTACCTGCTGCATGCTCTGGGATCGAGAAACATTGGCTACTACGAGGACTATGGCATCTGGGAGTTTGCGGCCAGGGCCAAGGAGCAGGGGCTTGTGCGGCACGTGGGCTTCTCGTTCCACGACCGTCCGGATGTCCTCGATCAGATCCTGACGCGCCACCCCGAGGCTGAGTTCGTGCAGCTGCAACTCAATTACGGCGACTGGGAAAGTCCCAGCGTCTGCTCGCGCGAGAACTACGAGGTGGCCTGTGCCCACGGCAAGCCCGTCGTGGTGATGGAGCCCGTCAAGGGCGGGCTTCTCGCCAACCCGCCGCAGCAGGTGCAGGACATCCTGCACGCGACCAACCCGGACGCCTCGATTGCCAGCTGGGCGGTGCGGTTTGTGGCTAGCCTGGAGAACGTGATGGTCGTGCTCTCCGGCATGTCGAACGTCGAGCAGATGGCAGACAACCTCTCCTACATGCGCGAATTCACGCCGCTGAGCGCCGTCGAGCAGGACGCGGTGGAGCACGCGAGCAAGGCGCTTGCCGCCATCGACCAGATTCCCTGCACCGGGTGCCACTACTGCACCGGCGGATGCCCCCAGGAGATTGACATTCCCTCGGTCTTCTCGGCGTACAACCGATACCTTGTGTATGGCGATCTTGCCGGCGCCAAGCGCAACTACGAGTCGGCCGTGGACAAGCACGGTAAGGCCAGCGACTGCGTGCGGTGCCTCCAGTGCGAGGGCGCCTGCCCGCAGGGAATCCCAATCACCTCCTGGCTGGAGAAGGCCGCGGCGGTGCTGGAGTAGGCCAGCAACTGAGTTGCATCTCAGTCACTGGAAGGGACTGATAGAGCTTGTCGAAAAACATGGAGATCAAAAGACACGGATTCACCGACCAGGCAACGGACAATGACTCGCTGAATGCAAGCAGCTTCTGCTCGGGCATCGCAACCTTCATCGAGACGTGCGATACACCCATGACGATAGCCATTCAGGGCGGCTGGGGCTCCGGAAAGTCGACCGCACTGCAGCTCATCCAGAAAGAGCTTAGCAACTACAACATCAGCAACCCTGACAATCAGATAGCCTACTCGACCTTTAACACTTGGCAATACTCCACGCTCAAGGCAGATGATTCGTTGCCCGTATACCTGCTGGCAAATATGCTTCATTGCATTAGTAAGGCAGTAGGAGGCGAAGGGTCCGAGCGGGCACGGCATGCAATAGACTCGCTCCGTACCGCGCTGAGCAGAGCGGCAGGCATTTCCGCCGAGGTAACTCTTGGGTCAGATACTCTAGCCGAATTCCTCACCAAACTCCTTGCACCTCCAACCGGAGACGGCTCTGAGACGCTGCCTGCTGAAACGTTGAAAAACAACATCTCTGAACTCATTGATGACTGCGTGAACCCCACCGATAAGAAGGGAAGGCCCAAAAAGCAACACATTAGCCGAGTGATTCTCTTCATCGACGACCTTGACCGCCTGCGACCAGAAACCGCATTCGAACTTCTTGAGGCAATGAAGAACTTCCTGGACTGCAAGCACTGCGTCTTTGTCCTAGCTGTCGACCGCGATGTGGTCTACCAGGGTATCGAGAGCAAATACGGCAACAGCATCTCGCCGTTCAAGAAGCGCCAGTTCTTCGACAAAATCATCCAGCTACCGTTCAACCTCCCTACGGAGCAGTACAACGTGCCCCATTACGTCAAGACACTTCTCAACCAGAAGCTCCCAAAGTCCGAATCCGACAGCTATTCGGAGAGCTATGCAAATCTGGTTGCCACGATCCTTGGATCCAACAACCCCCGCACCATCAAGCGAGTCCTGAATGTTTGGGACCTCTACCAGCTCATTTATCCACAGTATGTTTTGGACGGAGATGACAGGCTGTTCCTATTTGCCACACTTCTCCTCAAGTATCGCGACGAGGCCAAAGGGCCGGATGAAAAAGACCGGAACACGTACAACGACCTAAGTGCGCATGCTCGAGAAGGAACCGATCCGTTAAAGGACTATCTCAATGAGGAGCTCGATAAGAAAGACCGCGTCATAGATACCTTGATTAACGTGGTTGGCATGCGTGCTGCAGATGGTACCTACAACGAGGAACTTCTCGATAAGTTCACTGATTTTCTCAGTAGCATCTCTGCAATCTTCTCGCCAGAAGCTACTACTCCCCTTTCAAACCAGGAGCCAGAGCCAGGCGGCGTTCTCAACGAGCTCAGAAAACATCTGAGGGAGAAGGATCTCAAAGAAGAGCACATGTCCTCAAAGGAGCGTTATGACTTCAGAAGCCGCGAGTCATCGCTCGTACTCTGCTCCCTTCGTGACAAAAGTAGCGGAATCTACGTTGTTTTCAAGTTTGATGCAAATCGAGCAACATCCAGCGTGCTTGATGATTTTAGACAACAATCCAAGAAGATTGCACAAGGATGCTATCTCGACTGCAGAGAGGGACAAGGCTGGGCAACGCTCATCGGAATCACCAGAGACTTTAACGACGATTCCGTAAAAGCGGCAGAACAGTATATCGACAAGTTTGTCAGCTGGGCGGAGAGCAATAACCCCAGCGTCTAGCCCACCGAAGTACTCAGGACACAAGCCCGACCCGTTGGTACGTGTACCCTGAGGAATTACCAACCCAACCCATCGAGAGGAACCCCATGCCGCGCGTCACTGCCCCCGTACCGCCACAGCCGCATTTTCCCAGCTACTACCTGCGCCCCACCGTTGCTCCGAGCGTGGCTCGCAAGGTACGTACTGCGGACGGGGCGCAGATTGCGGCGTTTGTGTATGGCGCGGACGGGGCTCGGCGAGAGAGCACGCATCCCGTTCTCTTTCTGCACGGCAACGGCGAGGAGCACGGAATCTTTGGCGTGCAGATAAACGGCCTGGTGGGCGACGGACGCTGCGCGATTGGCGTGGACTCCCGCGCGCAGGGTGCTTCGACGCGCGGGACCGCCCCGCTCACCTACGAGCTTATGGCGGCCGACGCGCTTGCCGTGCTCGACGCACTTGACGTGCCGCGCGCGCATGTTGTGGGCTTCTCGGACGGTGCGATAGAAGCGCTGCTCATGGCACGGGATTACCCCGAGCGCGTAGCCTCGGTCCTCTCGATGGGCGCGAACCTCTCACCTGAGGGCGTCCTTGCCGAAGACGACTGGGACATGGAAGGCACTGCCCAGCAGTGCGAGGCATGGGCCGCATGGCTAGAGCGTGGGCCCGAAGGCGTGGACCCCTCTATTGTGACGCCAAGCGCCAAGGAGGCGAGGGCGACGGCCGAGCTCATGCGCCTCATGCTGGATGAACCGCATATTCCTGCTGCGTCTCTTGGCGCAATACGCTGCCCCGTCACCGTAATGACCGGTGAGTTTGACTGCATCGACCCCGCCGAGACGCAGCGGATTGCCGATGCGATACCCGGTGCGCGCAAGGTGATGGTACCTGGCGCCGACCACGTGCTGCCCAAGTGTGCCCCCGATGACGTGAACCGCGAGCTCTTCTCGCTGCTTCGCCTAGTCGAATCGAACCCCTGTCGGTAGCGCCGCACTCGCACAATTTGCCCGGGGGCATCCCGCACGAAGTCTGGGCCTCATTCAGCACATAATGTAGATGCACAAAAATGCTCTATCGGACGGCGAAAACGAAGCCGCTGCATAAAAGTGCGCTATCGGACAGTGCTCTCAAAGTGGCAGCATCAATAACGCAACTAATTTTGCATGATTATGCATAAAGTGAACATAAAATACATCTACATGTATACTTAGTTAAATGATTGATATTAGTTCTCTGGAGCCACTGTCCGATAGAGCGTTTTTGTGCACGGAAACGCCAAACGCCGTCCGATAGAGCGTTTTTGCGCAGGGAAGCAACGAGCGCCGTGCGCCGAAGTCCCTTCCCACATCGATTCCCGGCGCTGCGCAACGCAAAAAGCCCCTCCGCCACGAGGGCGGAGGGGCCAGGCAGGGCAGAACAATGGAATGGCTTACTCGGCAAGCTCCGCGATAGCGGCCTTGAGCTCGTCGACGCGGTTCGTGGCCTCCCAGGTGAAGTCGGGGTCCTTGCGGCCAAAGTGACCGTAGGCAGCAGTCTTCTGGAAGATCGGGCGACGAAGGTCGAGGTCGCGGATGATGGCGCCAGGACGCAGGTCAAAGACCTTCTCGACGGCCTTCTCGATGAGCTCGTCGTCATACGCGCCGGTACCAAAGGTGTCGACCATGATGGACAGCGGGTGGGAGACGCCGATGGCGTAGGCCAGCTCGACCTCGCACTTGTGGGCAAGCCCTGCGGCAACCACGTTCTTGGCAACCCAGCGAGCGGCGTAAGCGGCCGAACGGTCGACCTTGGTGCAGTCCTTGCCGGAGAAACAGCCACCGCCATGACGGCCCATGCCACCGTAGGTGTCGACGATAATCTTGCGACCGGTGAGGCCGGTGTCGCCCATGGGGCCGCCTACCACAAAGCGGCCGGTGGGGTTCACGTAGATGTCGGCATCGCGCCACTTGATGCCAACCTCGTCCAGGACGGGGGCAATCACGTGCTCGACCATGTCGTGCTCGATCTGGTCGTGCTCAGCCTTGGCATCGTGCTGCGTGGAGACCACGATGGCCGTAACCTCAACGGGCTTGTCGTCCTCGTAGCGCACGGTGACCTGGGTCTTGCCATCGGGACGCAGATAGTCGACCTCGCCGGACTTGCGGACGGCAGCCAGGCGCTCGGCCATGCGCTGCGCGAGGTAGATGGGCATGGGCATGAGCACGTCGGTCTCGTCAGAGGCATAACCGAACATCATGCCCTGGTCACCGGCGCCGATCTTGTCCAGCGGGTCGGTGTCGTCGGCGCGAGCGTAGGTGCCGTCTACGCCCTGCGCGATGTCGGGGCTCTGCTCGTGAATCATGTTGATGACGCCGCAGGTGTCGCAGTCAAAGCCGTACTTGGCGCGGTCGTAGCCAATGCCGCGCACGGTCTCGCGCACGATCTTCTGCACGTCGACGTAGGCCTCGGTGCGGACCTCGCCCATCACCACAACGGTACCGGTAGTGGTGAAGGTCTCCACGGCGCAGCGCACGTTGTCGACATTGGCGGGGTTGCCGTCGGCATCCACGTAGCCAGCGGCCTGGAGCTTGGCCTCCTTGGTGAGAATAGCGTCGACGATGGCGTCGGAGATCTGGTCGCACATCTTGTCGGGGTGGCCCTCGGTAACGCTCTCCGAGGTGAAGTAATAGTTCTTGTGGGCCATTCCTATATCCTTTCCGCACGGGCGGGCCCGTGCCAACAGCGACCGCCGCGTCGGCGCTCGACTATGACTGAGAGGTGCAACGGCTCATCGCCTGGGCGAGAAGATCGCCCGCACAAGGGTAGCGCGCTGGCTGCGTCTCGTCACCCCTGTTCGGACAGCTGAGGCGCAGTCTTCTCGGACTCTTGCGCAGCCAACGAGGAACCACATCCGGCAGCAGCGAGGGCCGTGTGGGCGGCCTCGGTGCCCATGCCGTTGAGCGCGATGTCGATGAGGGAACGGGCGAGCTTGTCGCCCGTGGGCGCGTCCTCGCCAAGGCTTGCCACCTCGAGGGCGGCAAAGATGAACGCGCCAGAGATGGTAACGGCACCAAGGCGGCTGTTCACGCCCTCGCGCACCATGCCCTCGCCCTTGGCGCGGTCAAGCTGCGCACTGATGATAGAGATGATGCGCGCGAAGTGCGTCTCCATGGAGGGAAGCACGTTGTTGTTGGCGTCGATGACCTCGCGGGTCATGGCCAGCGCAAGCGGGCTTCCCACGCTCATGCGGCACGTGAGCTCGCGCGTGAGACTCACGAGCGCCTCGAGCGCAGAGGAGGCGCCGGCAACGGCACCCTCAACAGAGTCGACAAGCTCATCGATGGAGCGGTCAAAGATGGCCTCGACCAGCGCGTCCTTGTCCGCGAAGTAGTAATAGAGGGCGCCCTTGGACATCTTGCAGCGAGAGGAGACCTCGCTCATCTGGAAGTCAGTGTTACCGCGCTCGACCATGAGTGAGGTTGCGGCAGCCATGATGCGCTCGCGTGTTGCGGCGCTCTTGCGCGTCTTGGTGCTGCTGCGCAGCCTGGTGGTCTGTCGGGTCACTGTTTCCTCAAGCGACGTACGCGCCGCCCCACTTGCTTTCTTCAGGCTATTGGCCAGCTCAGACGTCATTTTCTCGTCAAGCAGACTCATGCAGTTTGCGCCCCACTTCGCGCCTCGCAGACTCGTGTACGACGACGAGATTCTACCATCTGGGTCAGGATTTTTGAGCAGTTTTCAAAAAAACTGCCTGTGAGGTCTAAAAATCCCTTCCACGGGATACCAACAGGTGTAGAAATATATGATTGAAGCCGAACGCATCTTTCCAAACGCGTGGGAGTAAAAACCTGCGCACCGAGAGGCCACAACCCACGGCGGAGGAGCATGGGCAAAGTAATTCGAATCTTCTGGCGCGACCTGAAGAGGATACTGCGCAATCCCGTGGCGGTTATCGTTACGCTGGGCGTCTGCGTTATTCCATCGCTCTACGCCTGGTTCAACATCATGGCCAACTGGGATCCCTACGAGAACACCCAAGACGTTCGCGTTGCCGTGGTGAACCTGGACGAAGGGGCCGATGCCGGCGGAGACTTGGGGTTCATTAATGCCGGCGACATGGTCGTTGAGGAGCTGGGCAAGAACACCCAGCTCAAGTGGGTCTTTCTCGACGAGGACACCGCACTCGAGGAGGTGCGCTCGGGTCGCTCGTACGCCGCCATTGTGATTCCTGCCGACTTCACGCAAGACCTCACCTCGGTCCTCACGGGAGACCTGGTCTCCCCCGACCTCACCTACTACGTAAACGAGAAGGTCAACCCCATCGCTCCTAAGGTCACAGACACCGGTGCCTCCACCGTCGAGACCCAGATCAACGAGACATTCGTCTCGACCGTCTCGAACGTGGTGGTGGGCAAGCTCCAGGACCTCATCGTCTCTTCAAAGGGCGATGCCGACAGTGCCACCACGAGCATCGTGGGCCGCGTGCGGGGCGTGATGGGAACGGTGGACGACCTCTCCACGAGCATGTCCGATGCCCAGGACACCGTGGCAGCGGCCCGCCAGACCATCGAGGACGCAGAAGCCACCCTTGACGAGCTTGACCGCATTTCCACCAACGCAAGCGGAAGCCTCGCAGACGCGACGGGCGTCCTCTTCACCTCGCGCGACGACGCGACGTCGCTTGCGACCTCTGTTGCCAGCGCGGTGTCCGATGGCTCCACGCGTCTCTCGTCCATCTCGGGTACCACCAACCAGGCGATAGGACGCGTCTCCGGCAAGATTGGTCAGGCCCAGGGCACAGCAGAGGGCGCGCTCGCAACTGCCCAGTCGCTCGTAAACCAGAACCGCCAGTTGGTGCAGGAGCTCCAGGGTCTCTCGTCCTCCATCCCCGAGTCTGTGCGCCCCTCCTTTGATGCTGCCGTGGCCAAGATCAGCGCACAGGTGGACAAGGAACAGGCAACCGTCGACGACCTCTCTCGCACGACGAGCGACATCGGCGCCACCAACGACGCCGTAGCCGGGCTCTCCTCGTCCGTGAACGACGCCATCCAGACCGGCACCACGTCGCTTTCGGGCGTCAACTCCTCGTTCAACCAGAACACGCTGCCGGAGCTCTATGGCGCGCTTGACAACTTCTCCGGCGCAGCGCAAAGCCTCTCGGGGTCCCTCGGTGGGCTCTCTCCCACCATCGCGCAGACAAAGGCGGTGCTCGAGCAGCTCGACGACACGCTCGAGCAGACCTCGACCGCCCTCTCGGTCACCACCGAGTCCCTGAACGACATGTCCTCCACCCTCGACAGCGTGGCCACGGACCTCTCGGCAATCCAGAGCTCTGAGGCCATGGACCGCGTGAACGAACTCCTCAACCTTGACGCCAACGGCATCGCATCGTTCATGTCCTCCCCCGTCCAGCTGGACGAGGAGGCGGTCTTCCCGGTTTCGAACTACGGCTCGGGCGTGGCGCCCTTCTACACCAACCTCGCTCTGTGGGTGGGCGGCTTTGTCCTCATCGCCATCTACAAGGCCGAGGTGGACGACGAGGGCATCGAGGGCGGGTTTGCACCCTGGCAGGGCTACTTTGGCCGCCTGCTGCTCTTCCTGCTGCTTGGCGTGCTTCAGGGCGTCATCTGCACGGTAGGCGACCTTGTGATTGGCATCCAGTGCCTCGACCCCAAGGCGTTCATCCTCGCGGGCGTGGTCCAGTCCTTTGTCTACGTGAACATCATCTTTGCCTTTGCCGTGGCGTTCAAGCACATTGGCAAGGCGCTCTGCGTCCTTCTCGTGATCTTGCAGATCCCGGGCTCCTCGGGCACCTACCCCATCGAGATGATGCCGGGCTTCTTCCGCGCGCTTAACCCGTGGCTGCCCTTCACCTACGGCATCCGCGCCATGCGCGAGACCATCGCCGGCTACTATGGCAACTACTTTGGCCAGAACATCTTCATGCTGCTGCTCTTTGTGATTCCGGCCCTGCTCATTGGCGTTGGCTGGCGGCGCCACCTCCTGAACATCAACTCGCTCTTCGACAAGAAGCTGGCCGAGACGGACCTCATGATCTGCGAGCGCGACGGCATCGAGGTCGAGCACTACCGGCTCTCCTCGCTCATCAAGGCCCTCATGCACAATGACGAGTACCGCGCGCAGATCGTGCAGCGGGCAGCAAGGTTCAACGCCGCCTACCCGCGCCTCATTAGGGTGGGCTTTGTGCTGCTGCTGGCGTTGCCGCTGGGTCTCTCGGTGGTCATGTTCTCCGTGAGCAACAAGCTCCCCTGGTTCATCGTGTGGATAGTCTGCCTGGTGCTTCTGTGCACGGCGCTCATCATCATCGAGTACTTCCACGAGTCGCTCAACCGCAAGACCGCCATGGTTGACCTCTCCAAGGACGAGATGTACCAGCTCCTTGGCGACCAGCTTGACCGCGAGTACTTCTCCTCGCCCATCGAGCGGCTACGCCAGCGCGTGAGCAACGTGGTTGCCGAGGCGCAGGCGAGAATGACGTCGGACGCCACGCCTGACACCGATGCCAACGCCGCCGAGGATGCGGTCGGTGCCCAGACAACGCTCGTGTTGAGGCACCTCATCAACGAACGCGATGCCGAGCCCGAGGTGGAGGTGCCAACTATCGTGCGCGGCGGCATTGTGACAGCGCCCGCAGCCGAGGAGCCAGAGCCCGTCTCGGCAGAGGCGACCCCCGCCGACGTTGACGCGCCAGAGGACCACAAGGCCAAGAAGGACCACCACGGCCACAAGAAGCACGACAAGGACAAGAAGCGCAAGAAAGACAAGAAGAAGGACCGCGACAAGAAGCGCAAGGACAAGGACCGCAAGCACAAGCACGGCAAGAGGGGAGACCGCGCATGAGAAGGATTTGGCGCATCTTCTGCCTTGACGTAAAGCACGCCACCAAGAACATCATCGCACTTATCGTGTGCATTGGCCTCGTGGTCATTCCGTCGCTCTACGCGTGGTTCAACATCGCAGGCAGCTGGGATCCCTACGGCAACACTGGCAACCTCAAGGTGGCCGTCGCCAACAGCGACGAGGGCTACCAGAGCGACACCATCCCCGTGAAGATAAACCTCGGCGAGCGCGTGGCATCGGACCTCTCACAGAAGACGACCATCGGCTACGTGGTCACAACCGAGGACGATGCCGTCGAGGGTGTGCGTAGTGGCAAGTACTATGCGGCAATCGTGATTCCCGAGGACTTCACCAAGGACATGCTCACGGTCTTCTCTGACGACATCCAGCAGGCGACCATTGTCTACTACAGCAACCAGAAGGAGAACGCCATCGCGCCCATCGTGACCGACAAGGCCGCGACATCCGTGAAGAACAGCATCCAAACCGACTTTGCACAGAGCCTGGGCGAGATGGGCGCGGGCGCCCTCTCCGAGATCTCTGGCTACGTGAGCGACGACCAGCTCATGGATATCAGCAAAAACCTGAGCGACGCCATCTCGCGGGCCTCAACCGACCTGCGCACCGTCTCGGCGCACATGGGCGTCTACTCGAGCCTGCTTTCCTCGGCCGGGTCGATCATCGACTCCTCCTCCACCCTGCTCTCGGGGACGGACTCCTCTACCCAGGACGTGCGAGACGCGCTGGCTGAGTCCGCCCAGGGCGTGCGCAAGGTGGGAGACTCCGTGGACACCGCAACCGCCGCCATTGACGAGGCGCTCTCCACAAGCAAGAAGAGTTTCGACTCCGTCTCTGACGCGGTGGATACCGCCTTTGACACTGCGAAGACAGACGCCTCGGATGGCGCGGCCAAGCTCCGCGACATCGCGACGCGCATCGACGCGCACGCCGATGCCTACCAAGAGCTTGACGACAGCCTCAAGTCGCTCCAGGAGCTACTCCCCGAGGACATGAAATCGCTCCTCGACCCCACAATCTCGCGCGTGGAGGGTGTCATCTCCACGCAGCGTGCGATGGCAGAGCGCCTGCGCACCTCGGCGACCAACCTCGAGAACGGCGTGAGCGACGCCGAGAAGGACCACGAGGACGTCAAGGCCCTCATCCAGCAGGACGCTCAGGAGATCGAGGACGCAAAGAGCAGCTTTGACTCCGACCTGCGTACGCAGCTCTCGGACCTTGCCAACTCTATCGACACCGCATCCACTGCGGCCAACACGGTCTCGATCAAACTCGAGAACACCGTGAGCGACGTGAGCGAGGCGGCGTCTCTCACTTCCGGCAACCTCGCGGACATGAAGAACCTGCTCGACTCCTCCGCCGAGCAGGTCAACGGCATGGCCGATGACCTCGACGACCTCTCCTCGCGCCTCACCGCGGCGCTTGAGTCCGGCGACGCGCAGCAGGTGCGCCAGATCCTCTCGGCAAACCCCAGCGACCTTGCCACCTTCCTCTCACAGCCTGTGGGACTCGACCGCGTGGCGATCTACCCCATTGCCAACACCGGCTCGGCCATGGCCGGCTTCTACACCACGCTTGCGCTGTGGGTGGGCGCCGTCGTCCTTGTCGCCATGCTCAAGGTGCAGGTCTCGGACGCCGAGCTTGCCCAGGCGGATGCCCGTCCGCGCCACGCCTACCTGGGGAGGCTTCTCCTCTTTGACCTGCTGGGCATTCTCCAGGCGCTGCTCGTCTCGTTTGGTGACCTCTTCTACCTGGGTGTGCAGTGCGTCGACATGGTGGTGTTTGTGCTTACGTGCTGCCTCATGTCGGTGGTCTTCGTGAACATCATGTACGCGTTCACGGTCTCGTTTGGCGACGTGGGCAAGGCCATCTGCGTGTTCCTGCTGGTGATTCAGGTGGCGGGCTCTGGCGGCACCTTCCCGGTGGAGATGTTGCCCAAGGCATTCCAGACCTTCTATCCCACGCTTCCCTTTGTGCACGGGATTGCCACCTTGCACGAGTGCATAGGTGGGTTCTATGGCTTCACCTGGGCGTTTGAGATGTTCATCCTGGGCATCTACGTGGTGCTCTCGCTCATCCTGGGGCTACTGCTGCGCAAGCCGGTCGTGCGTCTCAACAACTGGATCATCGAGAAGCTCGAGTCCACAAAGATCATGTAGGGAACGGATGCGGCCGCGAGGCACACAACGGGCGGCTGCGTCTTATACTTGAACGCTGAATGCACGGCAGCAAGAGACTAACGAGAGGCACCATCTTGACAGACAACAGACACGTGCGCGTGCGCTTCGCGCCCTCCCCCACCGGAAAGCTCCACGTGGGCGGGGCTCGCACCGCAATCTACAACTGGGCATTTGCCCGCGCGAACCACGGCACCTTCATCCTGCGCATCGACGACACGGACCCAACCCGCTCGACCGAGGAGAACACCCAGATCATCCTGCGTGCCATGCGCTGGCTGGGCCTCGACTGGGACGAGGGTCCGGAGGTGGGCGGCGACTTTGGCCCCTACCGCCAGACCGACCGCATGCAGCTCTACCGCGACGCGGCGCAGCGCCTGTGGGACGAGGGCAAGGCCTACCCGTGCTTCTGCACGCCTGAGAAGCTCGCGGCCGACAAGGCTGCCGCCGAGGCGCGCCACGACCCCTTCCAGGGCTACCAGCGCACCTGCCGCGACATCGACCCCGCCGAGGCCAAGCGCCGCATCGACGCCGGCGAGCCCTACACCCTGCGCATCAAGGTCCCTCTCGATCGTGGCGACGTGGTGGTGCACGACGCGGTCCACGGCGACGTGACCTTCAACGCCCGCGAGCTGGACGACTTCATCATCTTCCGCTCCGACGGCACCCCCACCTACAACTTTGCCACCGTGGTGGACGACGCCATGATGGGCATCACGCACGTCATCCGCGGCGATGACCACCTTTCCAACACGCCGCGCCAGATCATGGTCTACGAGGCCCTGGGCGCGCCTGTGCCCACCTTCGCGCACATCTCGATGATTCTGGGGCCAGACGGCAAGAAGCTCTCCAAGCGCCACGGCGCGACCTCGGTCGAGGAGTACCGCGACGCCGGGTATCTCTCCGACGCCTTCGTGAACTACCTGGCGCTTCTCGGCTGGTCGCTCGACGGCGAGACTACCATCGTGCCGCGCGATGTGTTGGCGCGCGAGTTCTCGCTCGACCATGTCTCGAAGAACCCCTCGACCTTTGACCCCAAGAAGCTCGACGCCATCAACCAGGCCTACTACCTGGCCATGAGCGACCGCGAGTTCTCCGAGCGCGTGCTTGTGCCGGAGCTTCGCGCCGCCGGGCTCGAGCCGGCCGAGGGCGACCTTGCGCACGACGACGCCTGGTACGACCTGCTCTCCTCCATCCTGAAGCCCCGCACCGTGGTAGCTCCGGACGTGGTCGAAAAGGCGCGCTTCCTCTACCAGGGCAACGAGGTCGAGCTGGACGAGAAGTCCGTCGAGAAGAACCTGGCCAAGGCCGGGGCTCGCGGCTTTGTGACGGCCGCGACCGAGGCGCTTGAGGCACTCGGTGACGACGCCTGGCACGCCGACGCCATCAACGCCGCGCTCGAGGCACTGCCGGAGAAGCTTGGCGTCTCGAAGCGCAAGTTCTTTGGGGCCGTGCGCGTGGCCGCCTGCGGCAACCAGGTCTCGCCCCCGCTGGGCGAGTCACTCGAGCTTCTCGGGCGTGACTGCACGCTCGCGCGGCTCAGGCGCGCGGAGGGCATCGCAGCAGAGTAGGACCTGTGCGCCCGGAGCGATCGCTCGCCCCGGGCGCGCTCTTATCGGCGCCGCTGCCGGCGGCGATACGTGGGCAAGAGTGGGTTCGAGACGAGAGGAGCGACAATGGTCACGATGTCAGCGTTCGAGGTGCTTGGCCCCATCATGGTGGGTCCGTCCTCCTCACACACCGCAGGTGCGCTGAGAATCGCGCTGGTAGCGCGCTCGCTTGCGCCCGCGCCCATCCGCCACGTGGACTTTGTCCTGTACAACTCGTTCTCGCGCACGCACCTTGGCCACGGGACCGACCGCGCACTCGTCGCGGGCATTCTGGGGCTTGGACCGGCAGACATTCGAGTGAGGCGCTCCTTCGAGCTGGCGCGGGAGGCGGGCCTTGGCTTCACCATCACCGAGGGCGGCCGTGACGAGGGGCTTCACCCCAACACCGTCGAGATTCGCATGGAGTGCGAGGGCGGCTCGTCCATCTCGGTCACCGGAGAGTCGCTTGGCGGCGGCCGCGTACGCGTGAGCAGCATCGACGGCGTTCGCGTGAGCATCGCCGGAGACATGCCCACCATCTTCGTAGAGCACCGCGACCTGCCCGGGGTACTCGCGGCGCTCACGCGGACGCTCTCGACAGCAAACGTGAACATAGCCACCATGAGCACCTTCCGGGAGGAGCGCGGCGGCAAGGCGTACACGGTCTTCGAGGTGGACGAGCCCGTGGGGGCACGCCTCCTCGAGCTTCTCGGCGCAAACGAGCACGTTGAGTTTGCCTCGCAGGTAAACGTTCCCGGCGCGGCCGGCGCGAGCGCTCCCGTGGAGTCGGGTCTCTCGTTTGCGAGCGGGTCGCAGTTGCTTGCTGCCTGCGGCGCGCGACAGCTCTCGATTGGCGAGCTCATGCGTGCGCGCGAGGTGGAGCTGACTGGCGATGCGGCCGGCACCTTCTCGCCCGACGCCGCCATGGCCCACGTGCTTGAGGTCATGCGCAGTGAGACAACAGAAGCCATCACGCGGCCCAAGGCTTCGCTGGGAGGGCTTCTCGGCGGGCAGGCTGCAAGCGTTGCGTCATGCGGCAAGGGCGGCCTTGCAGGGGCGCTGCTGGGGACCACGCTCACGCGGGCAACGGCGTTTGCCATGGCAACGCTTGAGCGATCGGCCACGATGGGCGTCATTGTGGCTGCCCCCACGGCCGGGAGCGCGGGCGTAGTGCCCGGGGCACTTCTCGCCTGCGCAGAGGCCACGGGCGCCGAGGACGCCGCCATTCGGCGTGCGCTGTGGAACGCGTCGGCCGTGGGTGCGCTCATCTCCACCAACGCGACGGTCGCCGGCGCCGAGGGCGGCTGCCAGGCCGAGGTAGGCACGGCCTCCGCCATGGCAGCAAGCGCGCTGGTGGAGCTTCTCGGCGGCACGCCCGCACAGTGTCTGGATGCCGCCTCGCTTGCGATTGCGAACACGCTGGGGCTGGTATGCGACCCCGTGGGAGGCATGGTGGAGTTTCCCTGCCAGGCGAGAAACGCAATGGGCGTTGCATGCGCGATGAGCTCGGCACAGCTGGCGCTCTCTGGGGTGGGATGCCCCATTCCGTTCGACGAGGTGGTCGATGCCATGGCAGCCGTTGGGGCAGCACTTCCCGCGACGCTGCGCGAGACAGCCGAAGGCGGCCTTGCCGCCACGCCCACGGCGCGCGGGGGATGCCCTGGCTGCGGCGCGTGCGCGTAGGGCAGCAACCCCACATGAAACCGCTACTTCGGCGTCATTTTGACGCCGAAGGGCAGGCTTTGGCAGCAATCACGTACAAAGTCGCTGCTCGGGCGCCCTTTTTCTCGCCCAAGCGCGCATTTTCGCAGCATGCATCTCCAAAGCCGTGCCGAAGGCGCCAGCGCCGGAGCCCTCAACCTCTACACACGAAAACAGGCCACCGGCATAGCCGATGACCTGTGACCTTTTGGTAGCCCGTAGCAGATTCGAACTGCTGATCTCCGCCTTGAGAGGGCGGCGTCCTAGGCCGCTAGACGAACGGGCCATATTCGGTTGACGGGGACAGTGGCTGGGATGGAGAGAATCGAACTCCCGTTGACGGAACCAGAATCCGCTGTCCTACCGCTAGACGACATCCCAATTAATGTCTGTCCTGTCTCAACGCGAGAAGATACTTTACGGCATACCTCACGGTATTGCAACCCTCAATTCAAACTTTTTTTCGACGGCCTACTCTTTCTCACGCAGCCAGGCGAGAAGGGCTTCTCGGCTGTTCTCAACTCGTCCGTAGATCACGTCGTCAAGAAGCGCCGAGAGGGCATTGCCCACCTCAGGTCCCGGGGCTATTCCCAACTCACGCATCACGTCTCCCCCACCAACGGCAAGGTCGCGCACGCGAAACGCAGCCCCGTGTAAAAGCTCCGCAGAGAGCGCCTGCTCGAAAGCGCCCAGCTCCACCGCGCGCTGCGCGTAGGGCCGAGCCTTTGCGATGGCATCGGCCCGCTGGAGGTCGAGTAGCTGGTACGCAAGAGTGGGGGCCTCACCGGGCCGCGCCTGGTCAAGCCGCCGCAGGAGTCTCCGCACGCCCGCGGGAGATGCCGAGAGGTGCCGGTCATGATACCGGACGAGGGCCGCCGCCCGGCCTGCCACCTCATGCGGCAGAGCCAGACCGAGAAGCGCGTCCTTACAGAGGACCGCACCCGCACGCTGGTGGTCGCGGAAGTGCCCGCGGCCATTCTCGTCAACGGATGCGCACATGGGCTTACCTGCGTCGTGGAGAAGCGCTGCCCACCTAAGCGCCTGCGTGGGAACGCCACCGGCAAACGCCTCGACGCCGGCACACACGCGAGCAGTGTGCTCCAGAAGGTCGTAGGCGTGGTAGGGACTCCGCTGGTCCAGGCCTCGCATGGGCATGAGCGCTGGCACAGCACGAGCGAGCACGGCAAACTCGTTTCGCAGCGCCCATGAGACGCGCCCGGAGGCAACGACGCCGTCCATCTCCTGCCCCACGCGCTCGCGCGCAATGTCGTCGAGCTCCGGGGCGCATGCCACGAGCGCCGCCTGGGTGCGCGGCTCGACTTCAAACCCCAGCCTGCAGGCAAAGCGCACGGCGCGAAGCACCCGCAGCGCGTCCTCCTCGAAGCGCCGATACGGATCCCCCACCGCGCGCACCAGCCCGCGCGCAAGGTCTTCTCGTCCGCCAAAGAGGTCGAGAAGTCCGCGATCCGGGTGGTAGGCCATGGCATTCACCGTGAAGTCGCGACGGGCCAGGTCTTCTCGCACGTCGCGAACAAAGCGAACTTCATCTGGGTGGCGACGGTCTGAGTAGGTGCCCTCAACCCGATAGGTGGTCACCTCAACAGGCTGCCCATCAATAACGGCAGTCACGGTGCCGTGGGCCGTGCCCGTCTCGTGCACCTCGATGCCGGCAGCGCGAAGCACGCGCTCCGTCTCCTGCCAGGGCGCGGAGGTCGTCACGTCGATGTCGTGCATGGGCGCGCCGAGAAGCGCGTCGCGCACCCAGCCACCCACAACCCACGCTTCAAAGCTAGCATCCTCGAGTGCGTGCAGGACACGCAGGCCATAGTCCGGCACGGGATATGCGGGCGCGTCTCGCACGGTCTGCATGCGCATCCTCCCTGCTCTGGGCATTGGGTTACTTACGCACCGAAGTATAGCGCGCGCCGGCGAAATGGCCGTTTGCCGTTTGGCCTAAGAACCTCACACGTGTTGTTTCTTGTTTTATCAATGGCAAGAAAATCCCAGTTGTGCACCAGAAATAATAAAATAAGAAACAACACGTGTGAGGTTATGGAGCAGAGCGACGCACGCACGCCCACCCTCTATGCCTTTTCAAGCAGCCGAGCAACCGTGAGCATCGCCTGGTCGAGCTCCCTGCGCTCCGCATCGCTTAGGTGCGAATACAACTCGCGCGCCCGCTTGGAGCCTTCTGCGATGTGTCGATCAACGTACGCGCGGCCAGCATCGCTCAACGCAACAACATGGCCCCGCGCATCAGCATCATCCACACTCCTCGCAACGTAGCCGACCTGCTCCAGCCTGCCAGTCATTTTCGACACGTGCTGCTTCGAGGTGCGCAGCTCAATCGCCAACTCGTGCTGTCGCATGGTGCCACGCATGTATAGCAGCTCCAGCAGCTCCACCTGAGCCTGCCCAAGCTCCCCGCGATACGTATCCCGGTACGGCGCCACAACCTTACCCTCGAAGGCAACGCGCATGCGGTACGCAGGCGAGAGGCCGGCGCCAGCCACGCCGGCCTCGCAAAGTCCACCCTCAGGCATCTACCAGGTCCTCGATCCGGCCGAGCGGAACTGCGCCACGGTGGGGGCGTGCGAGTTCAAGCCACCATCCACGTTGATAACCTGGCCGGTGACGTAGGCGCTCTCGTCCGATGCGAAGTACGTGCACGCGTGTGCGATATCCGCGGGGCTTCCGTAGCGGTTGACCTCGATGTTGCTGAGAAAGACATCCTTGAGCTGCTGCGGAACGTGCGCCTCGTTCTGCGGGGTCACGATGAGTCCCGGTCGCACGCAATTGCAGCGGATGTTTTCCTTCCCGTACTGCAGGGCCACGGAGGAGGTGAGCATGTCCACGCCCGCCTTGCTGCAGGCGTAGGCAGTAGAGCCCAGGTCACCCGAGATAGACGCCATGGACCCAATGTTCACAATCGAGCCGCCGCCCGCGGCACGCATGTGCGGCAGGACCGCCTTGATCGCGTAGAACGTGCCGCGCACGCCAGAGGCGAACATCGCATCCCAGTCCTCGAGCGAGATCTCGTCCACGCGGCCGTCCTTGAGCCCCACACCCGCAGCGTTGTTCACCAAGACGTCGATGCTGCCATAGTCGCGCGCCGTGTCTGCCATAAGCGCATCCACGGTGGAGAGATCCGTGAGATCCATCCTGTGGAAGCTTGCGCTGCCGCCGTCAGCCACGATCTGGTCCACGACCTCCTGGCCACGAGCCTCTCGCCTGCCGCACACCACAACGTGCGCGCCCTCGGCGGCAAACTCCCGCGCAATCCCAATGCCAATGCCGCTGGTAGAACCCGTGACCACCGCCACCTTGCCCTTAAGCCTGTCCATGCTACTGCCTCCTCAATGCTGGTCTCTCGACTTTGGCGCCGACGCGCGGTCAACGCCGTCTTTCGTTGGTGCAAGGATACCCATGCGAGAAAGTCATATACATATGACCAATTACTATCGAGACAATAGCTGTCGAGAATGGCTCCACACGGGGTACCAATTTCAGGTACGCACACGCGCGTGATATGCTTCGATGTGGATTACGTCGCGCAAACACAAGTCACTAGGAGGAACAATGGACGACCTGACCAGCATCACCGCTGACGACCTCGCCGCCTCGCACGAGAACTTCTCGGCAGAGCGCGTGAACATCGTCGCGAAGAACGCCGTCACCGCAAACGGCATCCGCGCCGCCGCGCGCCGCCCCGAGGGCGTTGCTGCAAACGCGCTGGGCTTCGACATCGAGGTCACACAGGGCGAGAGGTGCAACCAGGAGCGCTCCGGCCGCTGCTGGATGTTCGCAAGCCTCAACACCATGCGCTATCGCGTCATCAAGAAGTACAACCTTAAGACCTTCGAGCTCTCGCAGGCCTATCCCCTCTTCTGGGACAAGCTCGAGAAGAGCAACTGGTTCCTCGAGAACATCCTCGACACCCTTGATGAGCCGCTCGACGGTCGCCTGGTGTCGTTCCTGCTCACCGACCCCATCGGCGACGGCGGGCAGTGGGACATGTTCCGCAGCCTGGTGAAGAAGTACGGCGTGGTGCCCAAGGAGGCCATGCCCGAGACCGCCTGCTCGAGAAACACTGGCGACATGGACCGCTACCTCACGCGCTACCTGCGCGGAGCCGCGAAGCGCCTGCGCCAGAGCCACGAGGCCGGCGTCGAGATGGACGACCTACGCTCCATGAAGAAGGAAATGATGGACGAGGTCTACCATCTTCTGGCAACCTGCCTGGGCGAGCCACCCGCGAGCTTCCCCATGCGCCTGCGCGACAAGGACGACAAGCTCGTGCTTGCCGGGACGTTCACGCCCAAGGAGTTCTTCTCGACCGCAGTCGACATGGACGTGGATGCCTACGTCTCGCTCATCAGCGCGCCCACGGCCGACAAGCCCTTTGGCCACACCTACACCGTAAGCAGGCTGGGCAACGTGTGGGAGGACCATGGCGTGCGCTACCTTAACCTCCCGCCCGCAGAGCTCAAGCGCGCGGCAATCGCGCAGCTGCGCGACAACCTGCCCGTGTGGTTTGGGTGCGATGTGGCACAGAGCTACCTGCGTGACGAGGGCATGATGGATACCGCCGCGCTCGACGTGGACGCGCTCTTTGGTTTCCCCGTTGAGGGCAACATGGACAAGGCCGAGCGCCTTGACTACGGCGAGAGCCTCATGACCCACGCCATGGTGCTCGAGGGCGTGCGTCTGGACGCCGATGGCAACCCCGAACTCTGGAAGGTAGAGAACTCCTGGGGCAAGGACCACGGCCGCGACGGCTTTGACACGCTCTCCGATGCGTGGTTTGACGAGTACGTCTACCAGGTCGTCGTTGATAAGAAGTACCTCACCGAGGAGGAGCGCCACACCTACGAGACCGAGGAGCCCACGGTCCTCGCGCCTTGGGACCCCATGGGCTCGCTGGCGTGAGACAAAGGCGTGAGACAAAGGGACAGTCCCTTTGTCTCATTGCCGATATACAAGAGCACTATCTCACCAGCAACTTAAGAACGAGGCAAGGAGTCTCTTGCCTCACCGGGAAGGAACAATATGGGAAGCATTGATACCGGCTGGGCGCGCGAGCAGGGGGCGGCCTTTGGGGCCGAGCGCGCCAACCGCGTTGCTAGGAACGCCGTGACCTCCATGAACGTGATGGCTGCCGCACGCGACTACACGCGCATGCGCACCTATCACGACACCTACGGTGTCTCCATCAAGCGCACCGGCGAGGTCACCAACCAGCGCCAGAGCGGTCGCTGCTGGATGTTCTCCGCCTTCAACGTGGCGCGCGCAGCCACGATGGACCTGCTCGACGTGGACTCCTTCGAGTTCTCACAGGCGTTTGGCATGTTCTACGACAAGCTCGAGAAGGCCAACGCCATGCTCGACCACGTGATTGCGCTGGTCGACCGCCCGGACAACGACCGAGAGCTCGACCACGTGCTCGAGTGGGGCATGAGCGACGGCGGCTACTACTTTGAGGCCATGGACCTCATCGCCAAGTGGGGCCTTGTCCCCAAGGACGTGATGCCCGAGACGGCCTGCACCAAGAGCTCCGCCGAGATGGACGCCCAGCTCGACCGTCTGCTGCGCCGCGCCGCCGCGGACATTCGCCGTGCCCACCGCGCAGGCGCCAGCGCCGAGGAGCTCGCGGCCAAGAAGGATGCCTGCATGGCTAACGTCTACCGCATGCTCTCCGTGTGCCTGGGCGAGCCGCCCGCGACCTTTGACCTTGAGGTCAAGGTTGGCAAGAAAGCCAAGGTTGACGCTGCAAAGCTCACGCCGATCCTCCCCGAGGACGCTCCCGAGAAGGCAGGTGCCGCAGACGCCAAGGATGCCGAGAAGGACACCCGCATGCTGCTCCGCGACCCCGGCATCACCCCGCGCGAGTTCGCCGAGCGCTATGTTCCCTTCGACCCCAATGACTATGTGCAGCTGGTCTGCATGCCGGGTGCCTCTCGCCCCTGGAAGACGGCGTGGCACGTCCTGCTCGAGGAGCCCATGGTGGGCGGCACCCCCAACCGCTTCCTCAACATGCCGCAGGAGGTGCTGGAGCAGGCCGCCATCGCCAGCCTCAAGGCGGGCGTGCCCGTGGGCATGGACGCCGACGTTATGCAGGAGTTCCCGCGCCACATCGAGGACTTCCCCGGCGTTCTGGCAACCGACGGCCTCGACCTCGAGGGCCTCTTTGGCGTTGGCCTCAAGATGAGCCGCGAGGACATGCTCGACGTACGCGAGACCTCCCTCACCCACGCCATGACCTTCCAGGGCGTGGAGCTGGACGATGCCGGCGAGCCCGTTGCCTGGCGCGTCGAGAACAGCTGGGGCAAGGACTCCTGCAAGGACGGCTACCTCTACATGAGCGCCGACTGGTTCCGCACCTACGGCGGCGCCGTGACGGTCATGCGTAAGTTTGTGCCTGCAGACGTACTCGAGCTGTGGGACAAGGCCGAGGCGGTAAATGTCGAGCCGTGGGACGGCGTTGCCGCCGGCCTCGGCGTGAGGTCGTAGGACCGCGGGGTTTCTCGCACGCAATGCTAACGGCGCGAGCCATTGGAGGAGATATGGCTACATCGCAGGACACCCCCGTTCGAAACATCGTCTTTGACATGGGCGGCGTGCTCCTCGACTTCAATGGCCCGCTGTTTTCGCGCGCTTTCACCACAAACGAGGGGGACGCCGCGGCACTCGACGCGGCGCTCTTCTCGAGTCCCGCGTGGCCGCTGCTCGACGCAGGCGCCATTAGTGAGAGCACCGTCGAGCGCATGGCCCAGGCGCGGCTTCCGCAGCGGCTCTGGCCCAACCTGCACGAGTGCATGCTGCACTGGCACGAACACCAGCCAGTAATTGCGGAGACAAATGCTCTTGTCGAGCGTCTGCACGCCGCGGGGTATGGCTGCTACGTGCTCTCCAACGCGGGAACGCGCTTTTGGAGACAGAAGGACCGCATTCCCTCCTTCCCTCTTATGGACGGCTGGGTGGTCTCGGCGTTCGAGCGCATCATGAAACCAGATCCAGCAATCTACCTGGTACTCTGCGAGCGCTATGGCCTTGATCCAGCAAGCTGCCTCTTTGTGGACGACAACGCCGACAACGTGGCAGGTGCCAGGGTCGCCGGCATGCAGGCGCACCAGTTCACAAGCGCCCGCGAGCTGGAAGGCTACCTCAAGGAGCTTGGCCTTAGGTTCTGAGCCAGTCTGGCAGTGCTCTGCGCTCGATTCGAATGATTTCAACAGCGCCCCTCGGTCGCAAGGCCTAGGGGCGCTTTTGTGCATACTAGAGCTCGGCGAAACCTGGCTCTCCCACGCGGCAGATGTCATCACCGTTGGCGAATTCGGTCACAGCGGTGACAAACGCCTGCTCATCTCCCGTGCGGAAAACGCAGGTAAGCTGCACGTCCTCGGCAAAGACTGAGTCGCGAACGCGCCCGCCGGCGTCTGCCACCATGCGTGTGAGGCGGTCGTAGGCAGAATAGGGAATCTGCACCACTACGCGCGTCACCAGCGTCATCTCGATGATACTGCCTGCCGAATGGGCCTCCTCTACCGCCGCCTGTGTGGCCGCCGTATAAGCGCGGACAAGGCCGCCAGGCCCGAGAAGCGTCCCGCCAAAGTAGCGGGTCACCACACAACAGACGTCCTTGAAACCGGCACCATGAAGCACCTCGAGCGTAGGCATCCCGGCCGTGCGGCTTGGCTCGCCATCGTCCGAACAGCGCTCCCGACCGTCCGCAAGAACCCAAGCCGGCACGTTGTGGCGGGCGTCGTGATGGCGCGAGCGCACCTTCTCGATGAAGGCGTTTGCCTCTCCCTCGCCCGACACGTGCGCAAGCTGCGCGATAAAGCGGCTGCGACGGTCTTCGAACTCGCCCGTGACCTCGTCGCCATTTGCGATAGTGAGGTAGCTCTGCCGCAATGACTCCCCTGGCATCATGCGTTACCGCCAAGCCTGAAGAGCGGCTGGCCAGCGCGAACGTCTGCGCCAGCTGCAACCGCGGGGAGAGCCTCGCCAGACGCATTTGTAACTGAAGTCATAACAATATCGTCATGCCCAGCGGCGCAGATCTTCTCGCGGTCGAAAACAATAAGAGGCGTACCAACAGCAACGTGTTTGTCCTTCTCAACTAGCACCTTGAAGCCATCGCCACGCATCTCCACGGTGTCGACGCCAACGTGAATCAGTACTTCCATACCGTCGTCGGATGTGATGCCAAGGGCGTGCCCGGTGTCAACTGCCGCAGTGATTGTGCCCGTGACCGGCGCATATATGACACCACCAGAAGGCTTTACTGCCATGCCGGGGCCAAGCATCCCCTGTGCAAAGACCGGATCGGACACCTCGGAGAGCGGCGTTGCCACACCGTCTACAGGAGCAAGGACGCTGCCGGGTTCTGCGATGGCGTCAATTGCATGAGGCACCTCTGTCGCCGCGCGCCTCCCACGCGAGAGTCTGTCAAAGATTCCCATGAAAGCAACCTCCTCGGGCAACGCGCCCAGCATTCATCCAAACCTTGTGCAGGATACCCCGTCATTGTAGTTGCGCTGCACGACGACGGGTGCCATCGTGCTAGAATCTCCCCTGCGAAGTGGGCCAGACGATCGCGAGGCCGGCGGCTTGCCGCAGGCCATGAGGAAAGTCCGGGCTCCACAGGGCAGGAAGCTGGCTAACGGCCAGGCGGGGTGACCCGACGGAAAGCGCCGCAGAAAAGAAGACTCCCGCTGCCCGCCTCGGCGGGTGAGAGAAAAGCTGAAACGGTGGTGTAAGAGACCACCAGCGTCGTGGCAACACGACGGCTTGGCAAGCCCCTTCCGGAGCAAACGCAAATAGGAGCGCTATGGTGTGGCCCGCACCGCGCTCGGGTTGCGCGCTAGAGGGCGCCGGTAACGGCGTTCGTAGATAAATGATCGTCCACGACAGAACCCGGCTCATAGGCCCACTTCGCACCTTGTTACTCAGCTTGGGCACCTGGCAATACCTTGGGACAGCGAATCTAGTCTTTCAGAGCGTCCTCTCCATCCCGCAACAGAGATTTGGGGCTCCCGAATGGGGTAGATGCCCAAAATTTGCGGTTGCCGGTAAAAAATAGGGGTTCCGCTTAGTATCACCCCGCTGGTGCCATTTCCCTACCTGCGGTTCCGCAAAGAGTTAGAGTGTTCGTACTCGACGATTCGCCCAAAAGGGGCCGGCAACCGCAAATTTTGGACAGAGAGGTGGCGCTCGGCATTCCCTACGCCTCCCATCAGAAGAGTCGAAACTCCGGGTTTGTGAGCATGCAATATAGCGTCTCTTGTGCTAACAGCTGTTTTTCATTGTATGTTTTATGTCTAATCCCAAAATTGTTCTCAACGAGCCACCAAAAGTCTTGGTACAGCCCGAACTCCTTTATCTGCCCCCACGTCGCAGAAACTACTTTTATCCCCGCCGCTTCGATTACATTTCGACGCGTACTCGTGTGGTCGAGACGATACCTGCCCGTATGGAAGTCATAGCTGTCGTATTCGATGTCTCCCTTCACCGACTCGAAGTACAGGTCACCGTACAGTTCATCGGCCGATATGAGCTTCTGGAGTCTTTCCGGGACAAGGATCCGCTGATTAGCAGCCACTTGAGGCATCGTCCTACCACCGAGCATTGGAGGAAGCGAGCTTGTAAGCGCAAGGAGGGTTTCGATTGGCGAAGCCGTATTTGGAACAACGTATTGAAGAGCACGCCGTGCCCTTTTAATCCCGCGGACTCCGGGCATGAGGTCGAGAAACGCGACGATTTCCTCAGGTGTTGTGATGGGATCTCGCGCTCCGGTATACCCGCTTCCCTCGGCAGAGATAGAAAAACCGCCGCAGAGATAGCACCCAATGACAGCAAGCTCTTGAATGTCTCTGCACTGAGCCATCAATAGATAGGTAAGTTCGGGAGATGCCACCCTCACCGCACCGGCCAACATCCGGAAGGAACCTCGGGGCAGCATCGGAGAGAGCTGATGCTCCTTCACTCCTGGTGTCCCCCTCCGTCCGCCATTCCCCGATACGAGCAGGTGGAGAGGACGGTCCTCAGAGTAGTCGAACGGCAACGGACCGGAGATGATATCACTCCTGTTGGCCGTCGCATGAGCAAGGGTCGAATCGGACGAACAATCAGGGAGGCACTCGTCCCCACTCTTCGTTAGCCAATATCGCAGCGCAGACTCGTATCCCAAACACAGCCCCATGCCATCCCCTTTCCTCGGTTGTCGGAGAGGGTAGCAGGACGTGCTTGCACGTTCTTTTCAATCCACATACCGCAAGCGGACAGACAGCTGTCACCAAACGAGAAAATTCCAGTTAAACTGAGGTGTTCCTCGCCGACAATGCACTCCAAAACTGTGTGGTTCCAAAGC
The DNA here is from genome assembly GCF_001494635.1 of Tractidigestivibacter scatoligenes. Lineage (GTDB taxonomy): Bacteria > Actinomycetota > Coriobacteriia > Coriobacteriales > Atopobiaceae > Tractidigestivibacter > Tractidigestivibacter scatoligenes. The sequence goes on from NZ_LOJF01000011.1 coordinate 218,522, forward strand.
GAAATCGGACACCCACCCTTACTCCTCTTCAACCACGGGAAGCGGCGCCGGCGTGATGGCCTCGATGTCCTTCTCGCCAGTCCTAATACGAACGGCGTGGTCGATGGGATACCAGAAGACCTTCCCATCGCCCGGCTCCCCCGTGTAGGCGGCGCGGACAATGGCGTCAACGGTCTTCTCGGCCCAGTCCTCGTTTGACACCACAATCTCGAACTTGGCCTTGGGCAGCATGTTCATGGCCACCTTGCTGCCACGCACGCGGTGCGTGTAGCCCAGTTGCGTGCCGCACCCCATGACCTGGCTCACCGTAATGCCGCGCACGTCGATGGCACGCAGGGCATCTTTAACGTCCTCCATGCGCTCCTCGCGCACGATCGCCTCAACCTTGATCATCTTGTCCCCTAGTCATCGAGACCGGTAAAGGAAGGATACGCGCGCTCGCCGTGCTGCGAGAGGTCAAGCCCCTCGCGCTCCTCGCGCTCGCTCACGCGAATGCTACCGCCGCAGAGGGCGCGCACCACGAGGATGCAGGCGAGCGTGCCCACAACGGCCAGAACAATGGTTACGGCAATGGCGGCGAGCTGGGCGAGAAACAGCCCGGCATCGCCGTAGATAAGGCCATCCCAGCGCAGATTGGGGTTCACAGCCTTGCTCGCAAAAATACCCGTGGCAATGCCGCCCCACACGCCTCCGATACCATGGCAGCCAAAGGCATCAAGCGCATCGTCGTAGCCAAAGCGCGCCTTCATCTTGGAGCAGGTGAAGTAGCAGATGACGCTTCCCACAAAGCCAATGGGAATGGCCGCACCCAGCGGCACAAACCCGCAGCCTGGCGTGATGGCGACAAGGCCAATGACCAGTCCCGTGCAGGCACCAACGAGCGTGGGCTTGCGGTCGAAGATCACGTCCATGAGCATCCAGCCCAACTCGGCTGCCGCGGCGGAGAGCGCCGTGGTGGCAAAGGCGTGGACAGCAAGACCGGTGGCAGCAAGCGCGGAGCCCGCGTTGAAGCCAAACCACCCAAAGAGCAGAATCGTGGCACCTATCGCCACCAAGGGAATGTTGTGAACGCGGTAGTTGACGTCCGAGAAGCCGCTGCGTCGGCCGAGCACGACGCACAGCACCAGCGCAGAGACGCCCGAGCTAATGTGCACCACGTTGCCGCCGGCAAAGTCGACTGAGCCCAGCGCGGCGAGAAGGCCACCCTGACCCCACACCATGTGGGCTATGGGGTAGTAGACCACGAAGCTCCACACCAGCACAAAGAGGAAGAGTGCCTTGAAGCGCATCCTCCCTGCAACGGCTCCCGTGATAAGAGCCGGGGTGATGATGGCGAACATCATCTGGAAGAGGGCGTAGGCCAAAAACGGGATGGACGAGACATAGGGCCCGGCCTCAGTGGAGCTGACCCCGCTCATGAAGAGGTAGTCCAAGCCTCCAATGACACCTGCGTGGTCGCTTCCAAACGAGAGCGAGAAGCCCACCGTCATCCAGAGCACAATCTCCAGGCCAACAATGAAGAGAGACGCCAGGATGTTGTTCACGACGTTCTTCCGTCGCCCAAGGCCTCCGTAGAAAAATGCAAGGCCAGGCGTCATGAAAAGTACGAATGCCGAGCAGATAAGGACAAAGGCGGTATCCGCGCCACTCATAGCTCCCCCAATTCGAGACCAACGGCGAGAGCGCAGTCACGTGGCGACGACCCGCCCCCGCAAAGGTCGCCACCCAGCAGCATTCGGGAAGACTTTTGCCATCTCGTGTCAGGCGGATTGCTCTGTGCGGGCGGACGAGTTAATAGTGGCTGCGGTTGCTGGGAAGCCAAACGACAATTGCAACGGTTCTTAGATAGAACGCTTGTACTAGTGAGCGCCGCAGTGTAAACTAATACAGAACACTCGTTCTGCTATTGCACTACCCGGGAGGTGCCATGGACAAGCTCACCAAGCTGGGGATTCTCGCCGAGGCCGCGCGCTTTGACGCAGCCTGCACTTCGTCCGGCGTCACGCGCGGGCCGCGCGAGGGCATGGTGGGTGATGCCTGCGCAAGCGGGCTCTGTCATTCCTTCTCGGCAGACGGGCGCTGCATCACGCTGCTTAAGGTGCTCATGTCAAACGCCTGCAGCTATGACTGCGCGTATTGCGTCAACCGTCGCGGAGTCAGCTGTCCTAGGGCAACGTTCGAGCCGCGGGAACTGGCAGAGCTCACGGTGGACTTCTACAAGCGCAACTACATCGAGGGCTTGTTCCTCTCGTCAGCCGTTCTGGGAAACCCGGACAACACCACGGAGCGCATGATCGCCTGCCTGGAGGCGCTGCGCGGAGAGTTTCGCTTTAACGGCTATGTACACGCAAAGGTAATCCCTGGCTCCTCTCCAGAGCTTGTGGACCGCCTGGGACGCCTTGCAGACAGGCTCTCCGTAAACCTAGAGCTTTCCAGCAGGGCGTCTCTCGCCTCGCTCTGCCCGGACAAGAACGCTCGTTCCGTCATGGCTCCCATGGCCCAGATAGCCACCACGCGCCACGCGGAGGAGCAGGCGCTGCTCGACTCCCCCGCCGGCAAGAAGGCACTGGCGAGAAGGCGCAGGGAAAAGGGCAGCCATGTTTCCGAGGGAATGCAAGTCACCTCGGTTGGGGCGCGCTATACGCTTGGACGGCCCACGAGCGCCGTTCCCAACGCGCTACGCAAGTTTGTGCCGGCAGGTCAGTCCACGCAGATCATCGTAGGCGCCACCCCCGAGGACGACAACCACATCCTGCAGCTCTCGAAGTCGCTGTACGACCACTACGGGCTCAAGCGCATCTTCTTCTCGGCATACATGCCCATGGTCGAGGACAGTCGCCTGCCAGACCGCGAGACGCCCGTGCCCTTGCGCCGCGAGCACCGCCTTTACCAGGCAGACTGGCTCATGCGCTACTACGCCTTCACGCCAGACGAGCTGGCAACGCCCAGCCGCCCCTGGCTCGACCTCGACGTGGACCCAAAGCTTGCCTGGGCGCTCGCGCACATGGACGCATTCCCCGTCGAGGTCATGGATGCATCGCTCGAGACGCTGCTTCGCGTTCCTGGCATCGGTCCGGTTGGGGCAAGGCGCATCCTCGCAGCCAGGCGAACCAGGCGCCTCTGTGTGGATGACCTGCAGGGGCTTGGCATTGCGTTCAAGCGGGCGCGCTACTTTGTGACATGCGGCGGCAAGCGAGACCTTTCTGCGCCGCTCGATCCGGAACTCATCAGGCAGAAGGTGGTGAGCGATGCCGCAGGGAGCAAGTACAACGCAACCAGACGCCATGCGGAGGGGCAACTTAGCCTGTTCTAGCACGCGCGAGTCCACTGCGGCGGGTAGTACCGTCGAGCGCGCAACGGCAGAGGTGTTCGCTGCGCTCGCAGGCGGCGAGACCGTTGCCGTATGCTGTGAGCGCACCACGGAATCCGTGCTTGCGGCCGTGGGTGTAACGTACCTCGCGCACGCTGAGCCACATCGCGTGCGGCTGGTTGCCACGGATGAGGCTCAGGTACGCATAGGCGAGAAAATCGTGGCCCTTGGAGACGGGGATGACGACTCTGTTGTGGCGTTAGCCAAACGGGTGTTTACGGGCTTCGAGAAACGCTGCGGTACCATCTGCGCACGGCGCGTTGTTCTCGCCTGCGCGTCTGACGAGAGTGGCATGCCCGAGATAGTCCATCGCTACCTGCGTTTGGGCTTCTCGGAGGGAAAGCGTCTCTATGAGGACGTTGCGGCACCAGAAGCGCTAGCGTTTGCCAAGCTGGTACAGCGCGTCTCCTCGGAGTGCGAGCACACGCGCCAGTTTGTGCGCTTTGCTCGCCTCCCCGATGGGACCTTCGTCTCGGTCTTCGAGCCCAACGAGAACACGCTGCCACTGGTTGGCACGCACTTTGCGCGTCGGATGCGGGAGGACCGCTTTGTGGTGGTTGACCCTGGGCACCTGGTTGCCATCTTTCATGAGCCAGGCGATACCACCTGCGCTGTCGTGGGCCTTGATGAGGACACCGCCGCCACGCTCGCCGCACGCGTGGACGAGACGGACGAGAGAGAACGGCTGGTCCAGGCGCTGTGGCAGAAGTTCTATCGCGCGATGGAACTGCCGGGGAGAGGAGCCGCCAGCCGCGGGTATGACCTGTGCGCCTCTTGGATGCCCAAGCGATTCTGGCACGGACTGCCGGAGCTGGGCGGTAGGCCGTGAGATGGACGTCGTCCACCGAGCCGCCTCTGGGCGAGCGTAGGGTATGGGCGGACTCTCACATTTTCTTACCGTAGACCTCGTCGTGGGTTCCCGTACGCACGAGCATGAGCTCAGTGTCCGACAATCGGTACATCAGCACCCATTTGTCCTTAGGCGAGTTAGGTGCGGAATCCACATGTATGGATCGATAGCCCTCGAGAGCGCCGGTTAGCGCATGATCGCGATAGCGATTATCGAGTTCACATGTATCACTCATGAGTAAATCAGAGATAGCGGCTTTGAGAGCCTTCTCGTCCCAATGACGCTTTTTACATGCCTTTACGTCCCGGAGAAAACGTGGGGTAAAGGATGCTGAATACATGACGAATCCTACAGATCAAGCGCCGCGAAGAGGCTCTCGGCAGTCTGGTAGGTAGTGTGGCCAGAATCAGCCGTCAGGACGTCTGCTTCATCCATAGCCTGACGCGTCTCGGCTGGAATACCTGCCTCCTCATGCGCCAGGGGACGAATCTCTACCCAAGGCTTGTTGTTCTTGAACACCACCACGGAACGACCGGTGCGATTGGCGTCGGCTGTAAGACGGCTGAAGTTGGTCTTTGCATCGGACATGCCGACAGTGGGCGTGATTGCCACAGCAGACCCCCATTCTGTTAAACCAAAAAATAGGGCTACTTTCTGGTTTATATATTAAGCCATAGTGCTCATGCCGACAAATAATAATCTGAGAACCACACCGATGCACCAGACCAAACGGTCCATCTTGGGATGAATCTCGAATTGAAATCGGTGCAAGCAAGACACGTTAGGCACGCAGTGGATTATCAGTCAGATCACGCTGTCCCAAGACTGAGCTTGCTCGGTGGGGAAAACACTGGCCATTTCCCTTTGGATAGGTCTGGCAGATTGCGCTGGTTAATAATACGAGGCAAAGTGTCGATTTAAGCCATCAGCAGGAGGTATGGGATAAAAGGGACTGAAGGTTCTTTCCCATCCACCTATTTGGGAGGGACGGAGTCTTTGTTTTTGGACGAGCTGTTCATCCACCCTCACCGTATGGATAGTTGAGGACAATTGGTTGGGAAGATTGCAGTCAAGGCAGCGAAAACTCGCATGTACGAAGAAAGCCGAGGGTCTGCATATGGTTGTCCAACCCTAGCGTTCCTCGGCTCATCGCAGGTTTACCCGGCACATTCGGCTCGCCCAACCGAGCAGGTAATATGGTATTATGTACTTTGAAATGCCTGCTCCCACGCATCTTGCGAGGGATCAGGCATTTTTTCATTTGGACCTTTTTGACGTTTCTAGACGCGATGCTGGTTTGCTTTTTGACCAAACAGGCACGTCCTTAAAAAATGGAGTCTGTTCCGATGCCCATATTGGATCACTTGGTTACCAGTCAGATTGGCGCTGCTCCAAAAACCACCAGACGCGCAGGCGATAGGTGCGGATGTATGACTACCAGTTAGATTGAAACAGCTCCTAAACGGACCCTGAGAAGATAGCAATCGAGATATTCGAGCATCCCTCGCAGGGGCAAAGCTACATTATCGACGCCATCGTCAGCTCAATCAGCGACAGGCGGCCATCGCGAAATGCGCATAGCTCCTAGATGATTCGAGAGTCCAGTCCATAGGAATCATCAACACGACAGGTCTCACGATGCTCAAGAAGTGAGAGGCCTCCGGGGTTTCGCTATTGGGGCAAGAAAACCCCAGCCGCCACGGAAGCCTCTATTTCGATTCTACCCAGTGATTACCCTCGTCCAGTCGGCTGGGACACCGGAGCCTGGTTCCGGCAATCGGGGTTCGGACCCCCGGCGGGAGGCTTTGTGGGTATACTTTAGGCGAGCCGAAGAAAGCGAGGGTTAGTCGCCCGTTCGCAGACCTTCGGCTCATTTCATGAGGATGAGGTCCCCTCCTCTGATGATGGCGCCCTTGTCGATTCTCTCGTCCTCGTACACCCATCCAAGCTTTGCCATGACGGCATCCCTCGAGATGTCGCTTCGCATGAGGTCAATCACGAAGTTGGTTTGATTATCACTCAGATTGGCACTGCTCCAAAACCTGCCCCTCCTTGACGCCTTCCTCTTCAGCCATGTCGGCTCCTCTCGTCCCCGCCGTGCGGCGGGGTCCCGTGGCCATGCGGCAGCTTGATATTACGAGGGGCGCCGTGCGGCTCCCCAGGTTTGTGATGACTTCCCACCGAGGGCTCGAACCCCGATCGCACGGACCTGAAGCCGTGAGTTCTCACCGTTTGAACTAGCGGGAGGTGTGGTGTAGGTGCATGAAAGTGGCCGCCTCCGATGGAAGCGGCCATACGCGTGTGTCTGTGTCCGATGCGACTAAGGGACGCTCGGAATGAAGCTCGAGACGTACCCCTTCACGGTCTCCTCGATCACCCAATCACTGTGCCGTATGGAATGGTGTCGCTCACGAACCTGGCGTCACCGAACTCCTCTTTGAGGGCGTTCTCGTCTATTGAGCGAATCTCGGAGTCCTCCGGTGTGCGCCCAAGTCTCACGTAGGCGCTCTCGACCGCCGAGATTGCGCGGTCCACGACAGCGCGTGGGACACCTGACCCGTCGTACATTGCGGGGTCACCGCACTGCGAGTCGATGAGGTAGTGGTTCCCCTCGTAGGGGACCTCGAAAACAATCGTTCCGCTTTAGAGCCTGCGCATCCCCAACGTCTCATCCTTCCAGAAGTTGCCTGATAGCAAACACGAACAGCTTAGGGTCGCGCTCCCTTAGTCCGACTGGGCCGCCGTACAGGCATTGTAGCTTGGATGCCAGACAGATTGGCACTGCTCAATTTCTGAGTCTCATTTCAGCTCGTTGCCTACTGGGCTCTCCTTTCGAGAACAAGCCGAATCACAGTATCGCGCTACACATTCGTCACCCGAATGCGTGGCGACCTGCACGGGATACAGGTTCGGATGCGAATGTGTAGCGGCGACCCTCAAGCTTGTTGCGAGCTGCCGCCGACGCAGGCGAGAAGAACGCACGCCAGGAATGCCGCAGCGCCGCACAAAAAAAGAGGAGACCCCGTCTGGGGCCTCCTCATCGCATCAAAGCTGTTTCTCGCGCCGTTAGTCCAGGTCGCCGAAGTCCGTCTGGAACGAGGCGTTGCCCGCGGCGGTGGAGCCAGTGGAAGCCGTGGGCACGGCAGGCGCGCTCACGGCAGGACGGGCGGCAGGGGTCGCCGCAGGCGCCGCACCAGAGCCGTTGGGAGCCGTGGAGAGCGGCTGCTGCGGGAACACGGAGTCCGCGTCGTCCATGAAGTGCTGCAGGAGCTTCTTGTACTCGCTGCGGAAGTCCTCGCGGGACTGCTTGAGACGGTCGATCTCGTCCAGCTCGTTCTGCTTCTCGGCGAGCGCCTGGCGAATGACCTCGCGGGCCTTCTGGTCGGCCTCGTTGCGGATGCGCTCCGCGTTGTCACGCGCGTCGGCAACGAGCTTGTCGGCGCTCTGCTGAGCAACGATAAGCACGCGAGAGATCTGGCTCTCGGACGCGGCAAGGTCGTCCTGCACCGCGGGGGTGGGAGCGACCGTCGTAACCTCCATGCGCTCGGGGGCGGCGTTGAGCTGCTCCTCGAGGCTGGCAACCTGCGCCTGGGAGGCAGAGAGCTGCTGCTCGGCGGTGTTCAGGCGACCCTTGAGGTCCGCAATCTTCTGCAGCATCGCGTCAACCTCGCTGGAAATCTGCTCGAGGAAGGCGTCGACCTCCTCGGGGTCATAGCCGTGCTTCGAGGGAGAGAAGGTCTGCTGCTCGATATCTGCTGGTGTGATTGCCATCTTTGTCCCTTTCACTTCGACTCGTCGCCCCGGGCAGCGCCCGCAAAGCGGCAATGACGTTACAAAAGTATAGCCAGAAGCAGGCGCTCTATGGCCTCAAGAGCGAATATCGCCACAATGGGCGAAAAGTCTATACCGCCGAGCGGCGGAATGAAGCGCCTGAAGATGTTTAGCCACGGCTCTACGAGCATGCCAATAGCACCGCGGAAGTCCTCGATCACGCCAGAGCCGCGCGGAATCCACGAGAGGACGCACCAGATGATAATCAGGATGTTGTAGATGCGGAAGAGCTGGGCAATTACGTTGGCTATCGTGTAGTTCAAGTGGTCCTCGCTGTCAGTCGTCGGTAGTCTTGCCGCCTGCAGCCTCCGAGAGCTCGCGGGTACGACGCAACGCCGCGTCGACACCCGCACAGGCAACCTCAAACATACCCGACTCCATCGCCCGCAAACCCGCGGCCGTCGTGCCGCCGGGAGACGTCACTTTCTCCATATACGCGCGCGGGTGCTCACCCGACGCCAGAAGCTGCTCCGCTACGCCGCGCATGGTGGAGAGCACGAGCTCGCGACAGGCCGCGGCGGGAAGGCCATGCTCCACGCCGGCACGGGTGAGGTCGTCAACGAGCAGAGCCACGTACGCGGGCCCGCAGCCAACCACGGCACCTTCGGCGTCAAGCTGATCCTCGCGCAGCACCACGGCGCTTCCCAGGGCCGAGAAGATCGCCAGTGAGAGGTCCAGGTCCTCCTTGGTGGCACGGGAGCCCGGGCAGACGGCAGTCGCGCCCGAGAGCACCTGCACGGGCAGGTTGGGCATGGCGCGCACCACACGGGACGAGGCGAGCGACGCCTCGAGCGAGGCCACCGAGACGCCTGCGGCAATGGAAATCACCAGACGTCCGGCAAGGCCGTCCGTGTGCTCGGCAAGGACCCCAGGAAGCACCTGGGGCTTCACGGCAAGGACAACCGCGTCAGGGCCCTGGGCGAGAAGCTCCTCGTTGCTGGTGAAGGTCTTGATGCCAAGCTCGGCCAGAGGCGCGAGCTTGCCCGCAGAGGGGTTGGCGACAAGGACGCGCTCGGGCGCGGCGGCACCGGAGGCCACCAGCCCGCGCGCGATGGCGGAACCCATGGAACCAGCGCCTATGACCCCTATGACCTGCTCGATCTTCTCAGCCATAACGCTACGCCTCGAGGTCGCCGTCAGCGACGAGCTTGTCGATGTCGCCCTGGGTGAGCTCGATGCCTGCGGGCAGCACCGCAAAGACGCGGTCACCGAGCGCCTCGACCGAGCCGGCAACGCCGTAGCTCAGGCCGTAGCAGAAGTCGAGGATGCGCTTGGCGGTCTCGATGTTGGTGCCCTTGAAGATGAGGATGACGGGCTGGTTGGTGCGCACGCGCCTCACCACGGACTGCACGTCGTCGTACGAGACGGGACGCAGCACGTAGGGAGGAAGCTGGCCGGAGGTCACGCGCGCGGAGGAGCCGCCACGGTTAATCTCCGTGGTAGCAGCAGCGCTGCTCTGCGCAGGAGGCTCGTAGGAGGGCCGGTAGGTGGGCTCGGGTGACTCGGCGTAGCTGGGGCGCGGGCGCGTGTCGCGCTGGTCAGCGTAGCCGGCGGCGGGGTTCTGCGTCACCGGGCGACCGGAGCGCGTGTAGACCGAGACGCTCTCGGCCTCGGGGCGCGAAGTGTTGCCCAGGAGCTTGGTCGCGCTACCCGTGGGGCGGCGGTCGCCATAGCCGCGCTCGCGGTCGCGCTCGCGCTGCTCGTCGTCGCCGTCGTAGTAGTCGTCCTCGTAGTCGTCGTAGTCGTCGTCCCTACGGAAACGATCCCTGATGTTGTCGAGGAAGCCCATGATTCCCCCATCCATTTTGCGGGGTCCATCACCCCGCACCATTGCCAGATTAACCCAGAACGTAGCTGGGGTCGAACACTGTTCTGCCAAGTCGTACGATCGTGGAGCCCTCCTCGACCGCAATCGGGAAGTCGTCGCTCATGCCGCAGGAAAGAACCGGCAGGTCAAGGCCACTGCGGCTGGCCAGCTCGTCGCGAAGCTCGCGCAGGCCGGAGAAGGTCCTTCTCGCCGCGTCCATGTCGTGCGCCGGCGCCATGGTCATGAGGCCGTGCACGCGCAGGGCGGGAAGCGCCAGGATGTCGCCGAGCGCCGCGCGGACCTCGTCGGGCGAGAAGCCTGACTTGGACTCCTCCCCCGAGACGTTCACCTCGAGAAGCACATCGCTCGTCACGTCGTGGCCAACGCCACGCTTGGAGATTGCCTCGGCCAAGTGGAGCGAAGACACCGAGTGGATGAGCGTCACATTGCCCACGACCTCGCGCACCTTGTTGGTTTGCAGGTGGCCGATCATGTCAAAGCGCGCACTGGCCATCTGGGGGTACGAGGCAATTCCCTTGAGCTTGCGAACGAGCTCCTGGGGGCGGTTCTCGCCAAAGGCTCGATATCCCACCTTCCAGGCAAGGTCGACCTGCGGCACGTCGACGGTCTTTGAGACAGCGAGAAGCTCCACCTCCGATGCGTCACGCCCGGCGCGGGCGGCAGCCTCCGCGATGCGCTGGAGGATCTCCTCCCTGCGCTCGGCGAGAAACGCCGCGTAGCTCTCGTCCTCTGTCTCATCCATCTAGACCAGCTCCCATTACCTTGATGAAACCCCACGCCCCACGCAGGCGCTTCCGCGCTACTCGCCCCGCATCACGGCAAGGGCGCCGTGCCGTCCGCAGGACCCGTGCTCGGCGCGGTACGAGAAGAACCTCTCGGTGGCCGAGGCGGTCGAGACGTCGCAGCAGGCGATGGAGCCCCTTGGGACCCCGGCGCCCACCAGCGCCGCCGTGACTGCGGCTCCCAGGTCGAGGTTGCGCTCTCCCCAGATGACCTCAGGTCCAAACTCCGCCGAGAAGCGCGCGGCGAGCTCGGGAGAGACCTCATAGTCCTCGCGCCCGATGTGCGGTCCCGCGTAGGCACGAACTTGCGAGACGGGCGAGCCAGTCTCCTCCGCAAGGGCATGTGCCGCCTTGGCGCTTATCCGCGCGATGGTTCCCCGCCAGCCGGAGTGCGCCACGGCAAAGCCGCCAGGTGCCACGAGAATCACGGGCACGCAGTCCGCAAAGCAGAGCAGCACGGGCACATTGGTGGCGGTGCAGACAATCGCATCCGCGCCGGATGCGGCGTCAGCCTGTGCAGCATGGACAGCATCCGCGTCCGAGGAGCGCACGGTGACGATCCTGTCGCCATGCACTTGGTGCGGGTTCACGAGCGCATCCATACAGCGTTCCGCCCCCAGGGCGCAAAGCGCGCGACGGCGGTTCTCGGCCACGCAGGACGGGTCATCTCCGCAGGCACTCCCCAGGTTGAGGGAGGCATAGTTGCCCGTGGAGACACCGCCCGTACGCTCCGTGAACGCAAGCGCGACCCCCTGGGGGACAGTACTGTCCCCCAGAAGGGTCACGCCGTGCGACTGGTACCTTGTGAGCGTGGGCTCGGACATGGCGCTAGATGCGGCTACGCTTCAGAAAATCGGGGATGTCGAACTCCTTGTTGTCACCGCTCGCAGCGGGGGCCGCAGGACGGCTCGCGGGAGCCGGCGCCGCAGTGTAGGGGCGCTGCTTGGACTTGGACGCCTGGGACTGCGGACGCGCCACCGGCATGGTGGGCAGCGTGGGCTGGATGTTGGCGTCATTGAAGCCGGTGGCAATGACGGTGACGCGCACCTGGTCGCCCAGGGACTCGTCGACGACGGTACCAAAGATGATGTTGGCCTCGGGGTCGACATTCTTGGCAACGAGGTCGGCGGCGTCGTTGATCTCCTGGATGCCAAGGTCCTTGTTGCCGGCAATGGAGAGCAGCACGCGCGTGGCGCCATCGGTGGACGTCTCAAGCAGCGGGCTGGAGATGGCCTCGGCAGCGGCGTCGGTTGCGCGGGAGTCGCCAGAAGCGGTGCCAATGCCCATCATGGCCGTGCCTGCGCCCTTCATGATGGTGCAGACGTCTGCGAAGTCGAGGTTGATGAGGCCAGGAACGGTGATGAGGTCCGTGATGCCCTGGGTGCCCTGGCACAGCACGTCATCGGCCATGCGGAAGGCCTCGAGCATGGTGGTCTTCTTCTCGGAGAGGTCGAGCAGACGGTCGTTGGGAATCACGATGAGCGTGTCGACATTCTCGGAGAGGTTCTTGATGCCCTCGGCGGCGGAGTTGTAGCGCTTGCGGCCCTCGAACGAGAAGGGCTTGGTGACGACTCCCACGGTAAGGGCGCCCACGTCGTTCTTGGCGATGTCGGCAACGATAGGTGCCGCACCGGTACCGGTACCGCCACCCTCTCCTGCGGTAATGAAGACCATGTCGGAGCCGGCGAGGGCCTGCTTGATCTCGTCCCTGCTCTCCTCGGCGGCCTCCTGGCCAACCTCGGGGTTGGCGCCAGCGCCCAGGCCCTTGGTAATGTCGGTGCCAATGTGGACCTTGATGTCCGCGTCAGAGATGGCGAGCGCCTGCGCGTCGGTGTTGATGGCGACAAACTCGACGCCGCGGATGCCCTCCTCGATCATGCGGTTCACGGCGTTGGTGCCGCCGCCGCCCACGCCAACAACCTTAATCACGGCGAGATAGTTGCTGGGGACCTCGGTGTCCTTCATCGTTTCCTCCTCGTTGGCGGCGGCCCTGTGCCAGCGCCCTTGCTGGTGCGTTCGTGCTTCGCTCATGTGACGTTTTTCGTCCAGCCCCTGAAAAGCGCTGGTAGAAACCCTAAACCTCAGGTTAAGCCAGATGCTCCCCACGAAGCGACGTATATTTGCACATTGGGTGTGCCCTCGTCAAACACTTTGTGCAAACGGTGAAAACCGCAGGTAAACGGTACCACAATTAGGCGTCAAAACCCTCAAGTACAGCTTTAGGTCAAGCTATTTTCATGCTAGTTGGTACCCGTTGTGGTGGTTGAGGAATCCGTCGAGCTGCCCGTTGTGTCGCTCGAACCAGTTGTCTGCGACGTACCTGTAGAGCTTGTCGAAGAGGCTGCATCACCCGTCGTTGAGGTGCCCACTGCCCCCGTTCCCGCCGTCACGTCTGTGGAGTCGATCTTCCTGTAGGAGGGGCTCGACGGGACGCGGACGTTGATGTAGGTAAGCTCATCGGGATACTCGGCAAGAAGGCTCTTAACGACCTCCTCCTTCGAAGAGATGTCCGTGGGCGATCCCAGCGAGACCTCCACGCCGCTTGCGAGGACGCACGAGATGCTTGCCTCGCTTGGCGCGGTAAAGCTCACGATCTGCGAGGCGAAGTCCGACGAGAAGCCATCGAGATAGCTCCTCACGGCAGTTATCACATCATCGGTGGCCACGGAACCAGCCACAGGGTCGACGGTAGCCGGAACTCCTGTGATGAGGATGGCACCGATGGACGTGGCCTTCTCGAGCGCCACGTCGTCTGCCGACTGCCCGTCAGTGACGTCGAGGTTCATCGGCTCGAGCCAGACCTCGCCCTCGCCCAAGTACCAGGCGACGCTGCGCGAGCTCATCACGACAACTGCCTCTACCGTGCGCTCGGTGACGGAAATCTTGAGCTTGTCGGGAAACTCTCGCTCCACGCTCACGGAAGCAACCCAGGGGTTCTTCATGAGGCTCTGGGTAATGGCGTTGGTGTCAACGTTGAGAAGGGTCGTGCCCTCCTCGACGTTTGCGAGCTTCTGGATGTCTTCGGCGCTCACGTGGTCTGTTGCCACGGCGTCGATGGAGGTTATCTGGAAGGTCGAGGTGTTGCTCAGGACGAGAAACGCCACGCCTAGAACTGCCGCAGCGATGGCGGCAACCACCACCACGCGCAGGGCGATGCCCATGGCGTCAGCCGTACGCACCTGCCGTGCGCGAGCCTCTCTGGCCTCTCTTCCGCTCTGGGGACGAGTGCCGCGCTGCGGGCGCGGCGCAGATCGCTTGACTTGTGGAACCCTGGACGCAGAAGCGGGCTTAGGCGTGGCCTTGGGCATGCGTGGCGTACGCTTGGCGGCAGGCTGCCGCACAGGCCGCGAGGAACGCGTACGCGGCGTGGAGGACGGCCGAGAGGAACGAGTGGAGCGCCCCTGCGTCGACCTCTGCGTCGCCTTGCGCGCCGTTGGCCTTCTTCTGTCGTCTGACGCCATGCCGCGCTCTCCCCTATGCCCCAAACCCGAGCAGCTTGACCTCAGGCTGAAGGTCGATCTCGTACTTGTCGCGAACGGCATCGTGGACGTGGCGCATGACCTCGACCACGTCGTGGGCGTGCGCGCCGCCGTCGTTCACGATGAAGTTGGCGTGGACGTCAGAGACCACTGCCCCGCCCACGCGGTAGCCCTTGAGGCCACAGGCTTCGATCATTACCGCGGCAGAACGGGAGCCGGGGTTCCTGAAGACCGAGCCGCAGCAGGGCCTGCCCATGGGTTGCGACTGGCTGCGGCGGCGCAGCCTCTCCTCGACGTCGCGCGCGATGGCGTCGTGGTTGCCCGCAGCAAGCCGGAAGGTTGCCTCGAGGACGATCTCGGTGGTGGGAAGCGAGGTCACGCGGTAGCCCCACTCGACCTCGGAGGCCGCATGGCGCACCAGACCCTTGCCCGGCTGCAGGCTCACCACGTCCTCGATCACGCTTCCAACCCACTCGTGGCGGGTCCCCGCGTCCATGGAGACGGCGCCGCCCACAGTGCCGGGGATGCCTGCACAGAACTCGAGGCCTGTGAGCGAGCGCTTCATGGCCTCTGAGACGAGCTTGGAGAGCGGGAGCGCAGCGCCTGCCGTCACGCGATCGTCCTCGGCAAAGCTCATGCGCGAGAACTCGCGGCCAAGCGTGATGATGCAGCCGTCGTAGCCGGTGTCTGCGGCAAGGATGTTGGAGCCCTTACCCATGACCACCCAGGGCACGCGCTCTGCTCGCAGGACCTCGACGGTCTTGAGCAGGGCCTCGTAGGTGTTCGCGCACACGAAGAGCGCGGCTGGGCCGCCAATGCGGTACGTCGTGCGGTGCGAGAGCCGCTCGCCGCGAATCACGTCCGCGTCGACGGCTCCCGAGAGGCTCATGTATGCGTTGAAGACGCTCACGCCTACTACTCGTCTTTCTTCTCGTCACGCTCGCGCATGGCGGCGATGAATGCGGGGCCAATCTGGGTGACGTCGCCCGCGCCCTGCGTGATGAGCAGGTCGCCCGGGCGGCAGGTGTCGCAGAGGTTCTGGATGAGCTCGTGGCGGTTGGGGATGTAGGCCACGTCGGGCACCGTACCCGCGGCCTCGACCTGAGACGAGACGGTCTTGCCCGAGATGCCAGGAATGGGCATCTCGCCCGCCGAGAACACGTCCATCACACGCAGGACGTCCACCTTGTCAAAAGCGTGCGCGAAGAGCGGCTCAAGCGCCTTCGTGCGGCTGTAGCGGTGCGGCTGGAACACGCAGACAATGCGGTCAAACCCAAGCTGCGAGGCGGCGTCCAGTGTGGCGGCAATCTCGGTGGGATGGTGGCCGTAGTCGTCCACCACAGTGACGCCGTCGATGTCGCCCACGTGGGTGAAGCGCCTGCGCGCGCCCTTGAACTCGGAGAGCTTCTCGGCTGCCTGGGTGAGGTCTGCCCCTAGGACGTCCGCCACGGCAATGGCGGCCGTTGCGTTTGCCATGTTGTGGCGGCCGGGGTTCGACTTGATGTTCACGTCAACCGAGGTGCCGGAGGGGGTCCTCACCGAGAAGCGCATAGCCAGGCGGTGGGGCGCCAGGCCCTCCTCGGGCGTGCAGACGTAGTCGTTGCCCTCTTCAAAGCCGTAGGTCACCACGTGGCGGCCGGTCGAGCGGGCAAGCTCCACGTAGTGGGGGTTGTCGCCGTTAACCACAACGGTGCCCTTCTCGCCCACCAGGCCCATGAAGGTGCAGAAGGTCTTCTCGATGTTCTCGAGCGTGCCGTAGTGGTCGAGGTGGTCAGCCTCGATGTTAGTGACCACCACCACGTCGGGGTTGAGGTAGAGGAAGGAGCCGTCGGACTCGTCCGCCTCGCACACAAAGTAGCCACCCTCGCCGTTCCTGCCGTTGGTGTCGTAGCCCTCGACCACGCCGCCAATGAGGAAGGAGGGGTCCCAGCCCAGGCGGTCAAGCATCGTCGCAATCATGGACGACGTGGTGGTCTTGCCGTGCGTGCCGGCAACGGCCACGGTGGTTGCGTTGTTGGAGAGGTACGACAGCATCTTGGCGCGCGGCCAGATGGGAATGCCCAGCTCGCGGGCACGGACGACCTCGGGGTTGGTCTCGGGGATTGCGCTCGAGGTGACAACGACCTCGGGCGAGACGCGGTCGATGGTCGCGGCGTCGTGGCCGATGGTCACGTCGATGCCCGCGTCCTCGAGCTCGCGCACGTAGTGAGAGCTCTTGAGGTCGGAGCCGGTGACCTTGCAGCCGCGCTTGTTGAGCACGAGGGCGATGCCGCTCATGCCCGCGCCGCCAATACCCACGAAGTGCGCGCTCGCGATGCTCTTGCCCTTCTCGACGGCATCTGCGCCGGGCTTCTCCACGATGTCTGCCATGGCTACCCCTTCCAAAGGTGCGCGGCGAGAAGACCCGCCGCGGAAACTGGTTCGCCTAACCCATTTACTCTAGCCGATGGACGACCCGTCGCGGCCCACGGCGTAAAGCCACCACGGACTCCGCAGGCACGTCTCCCACGCGGCCGTGGCGCATCTATCGCGTGGCGGCGCGCTCCACGACGTCTGCCAGCTTGGCGGCCGCCTGGTCCTGGCCCAGGCCACGCGCGCACGCGCGCATGCGCTCGCGCCTCTCGCCGTTGCCCACCAGGTCGAGAAGGTCCTGGGCAAAGGCGTCGCCATCGATGGCGTCATCGGCAAAGAGATCCGCTGCGCCGGCGTCCACCAGATAGTGAGCGTTGGTGGTCTGGTGGTCGCCCGTGGCAAGAGGATAGGGCACGAGCACGCTTGGCACGGCAAGCGCGGCGATCTCGGCGATGGAGGAGGCGCCGGCGCGCGAGACCACGAGGTCTGCCGCCGCGAGGGCCTCACCCATGTTGGAGATGTAGGGCACAACCTGCCAGCGCGTGCGCTCGTCCTCTGAGAGCGCGAGAGAGGACACCACGTTGTCGTAGAGTTCCTTGCCCGTGGAGTGAACCACGTAAAGCCCGGGGTTTGCGAGCAGGCGCTCCTTGAGGCGCATGACGGCCTCGTTCACGTGCTGCGCGCCAAGGCTGCCGCCAAAGACCAGAAGCATCGTGGCGTCCTCGGGGATGGAGAAGGCCGCGCGGCCCGCCTCGCGCGAGGCGTCAAGGACGCTCCGACGCACGGGGTTGCCCGTGAGCACGATGGCGTCATCGCCGTGGACGCGGCCCTCGAAGGCGGCGCGCGCCTGCGGCAGCGAGACGCACACAAAGCGCGCGTCTGAGGCAAGCGTCTTGTTTGCAAGCCCGGGGACCGAGTTCTGCTCGTGGAGCACATAGGGGATGTGCTGCTTGCGGCAGCGGTCCATGAGAGCCAGCTCGACGTAGGCGCCAAAGCCCACGGCAACGTCTGGGGCGCCCTTCTCGGCAAAGACCTCTCCCACGCGGGCGGAGGCCTTGCGCTCGCGCACAAGAGCCGAGACAAGCGTCCAGGGCCTCGAGCGATCAAAGCCGGTCACGTGGATGGGCTCGAGCTCGAAGCCGGCCCGTGGAACGAGCGTGCCCTCGAGCTTGGCACTCTGCCCAAAGAACCGCACGCGGTGCCCGCGGGCAGAGAGCTCCTCTGCCAGAGCCAGCGCCGGGTTAATGTGACCAGCGGTACCGCCTGCGGCGATTGCCACCTCAAGACTAGTTCCTGCCACGCCTGCCATCTCCTCTTCCGGGCCCGCGCCCGCGGAGCCTCTCCGCGGCACTGGGGCCGAGGTCTATTCTTCCGCCTTCGTACCTGCCCTGCCTGCTCGTACGGCTGCTACCGCTCCGTGGCCGCGCCTGGGGGCGCGCCTGGCTCCCACCGTCCACCATGCGCAGGCCAGCGCCAGCGTCTCCGCGCGGGCGGGCCGAGCGCGGCGTGGGCGTACCCACAAGCGAGATGCCTGGGCTGGCTGAGGAGGAGGCGCCTCTCGGCTCCTCCTCGCCGTCTGCAAACTGCCAGGACTGGCGGCTGCGATCGTGGACGGTCTCAGGCAGCGTCGAGTGCTTGGACACCGAGACAATCATGCCCACGAGCATGAGGCAGCTCATGATGGTGGAACCGCCGTACGACACAAACGGGACAGGCTTTCCGGAGAGGGGGATGATGCCAAGAACGCCGCAGACGTTCACGAGCAGCTGGATGATGATGAGCGAGGTGCAGCCTGCCGCTATGAGCCTGCCGCACATGTCGGGCGCGTAGCGCGCGATGCGGAAGCCCGCCCAGGCAAGGACACCAAAGGCAGCAAGCACTCCGAGCGTGCCCACAAGCCCAAGCTCCTCTCCCACCACGGCAAAGATGAAGTCGTTGTAGGCCATGGGCAGATACGAGTACTTCTGTTTGCTCATGCCCAGCCCCACGCCAAAGATCCCGCCCGAGCCAAAGGCATAGAAGCCCTGGATGAGCTGGTAGCCGGAGCCCGTGGGGTCGCTCCATGGGTCGAGCATGGTCACGATGCGGGCGCGCGAGTAGTCATCCTTGAGCGAGAGGACGAGAACCCCCACCACGCCCACAGCAAGCACCACGAGAATCCAGCGACGGTCCATGCCGGCAAGGTAGGCCATTACGATGAGGGTTGCCGCAATGATGAGCGTGGAGCCCTTGTCAGGCTGCAGCAGGATGAGCACGAGCGGAACGCCCACAAAGACGGCGAGGTTCTTTACGAAGTCCTGGAAGTCCATGGTCTGCTCGTCGTAGTAGCGCTCGGCGAGGTCTGCTGCAACAAGGATGATCGTGATCTTGGCAAACTCGGAGGGCTGGAGCGTAAAGGGGCCAATGGCAATCCAGCGTGTGGCGCCATAGGCATCGCTGCCCGCTATGGGCAGGAAGATGAGCAACAAGAGGGCAATGGTCAGCACCCAGATGATCCTCACCAGGCGCTTTCCCCAGAGGTGGTAGTCCCTGCTCGCAATGAACACGGCAAACCCCGTGCCCAGCGCGGCAAAGATGAGCTGACGCTTGAGGTAGTAGGCTGGGTCGTTGCTCAGAGCATCCGATGTGAGCGACGTGATTGAGGACGCCGAGTACACCATGAGGAACCCAAAGCAGGTGAGGATGATCACCACGGCTATGAGGATGAGCCGGGGCTTCATGAACCTCTCGGGAACGCCGAGGATGGTTTTCTCGACAGACGAGCGCCCCGTGCTCCCCCCTCGTGAGCTGCGACGGGTTGAGGAGCGGGGCTGTCTCGCAGCGGAGCTTCTGTATGTGGACGCCTGGGCCACTAGCGCAGCCCTCCTGCGGCAACGCGCTCGGCGGCAAGGCGCTTGAAGAGCTCGCCGCGCTCCTCCATGTTGTGGAACTCGTCAAAGGACGAGCACGCGGGCGAGAGCAGCACAACGTCGCCGGCCTGCGCGCGCCCACAGGCGGCCGAGAAGGCCTCGCGCATGTGCGGCTCGCGCACGACCTCGAGCGCGGAGCCCGAGGCGGCAATCTCGTCTTCAAGCGCACGGGCGATCCTCTCGCCGGCAGCGCCGTAGCACACGGCAACGCGGCAGCGCGCGGCAACTGCGCGCGAGAGCGACGTGAGGTCGGTGCCCTTGTCGTGGCCGCCCAGAAGCACCACGATGCTTCCCGGCTCGAAGGCCGTGAGTGCCTTCTCGACGGAGTCTGTGTTGGTGGCCTTGGAGTCATTCACAAAGCGCACGCCGGAAACCTCGCCGCAGGGCTCGATGCGGTGCTCGAGAGGCGAGAAGGCGAGAAGCCCGCGGCACACGTCCTTGTCGGCCACGCCCAGCTCCAGCGCCACGGAAGAGGCCACAAGGGCGTTCTCCTCGTTGTGCTCGCCCCTGATGAGAAGGTCGTCGGTGGGGACAAGGACATGCTCGACGCCGTCGAGGCGCACCACGAGGCGGCCGTCTCGCACGAAGGCGGCGCACGGCGTGCCGGGGTCCTGGCGCACGTCCACGCGGCACACGCGCAGACCCCGCGCTTCGAGGCGGCCAATCACGGCGCGGCACCAGTCGTCGCCGTCAGAGACCACGGCGAGGTCTCCTGCCTCAAGGTTGGCAAAGATCTTCTCCTTTGCCTGGGCATACGCCTCCATGCTGCCGTGCCACTCCACGTGGTCCGGCGTGACGTTCATGAGGCAGGCCACGCGCGGGTGCAGAAGGCGGGTGGTTGCCAGCTGGAAGCTCGAGAGCTCGGCCACGAACCACGAGCCGGGCTGGCGCCCTGCAAGGCGGCTCGTGATGATGGTGCCAATGTTGCCCACGGCCTCGGCGGAGCGACCGCCCTCACGCAGGAGCGCCGTGGTGAGCGTGGTTGTGGTGGTTTTGCCGTTGGTGCCGGTGATGCCCACCCAGTTGGAAGGGCTCTCACGCCAGGCAAACTCGGGCTCGCCGATGATCTCTGTTGCATGCGCGGCCGCCGCCCGGAAGAAGGCGGAGCCCACCGGGATGCCCGGGGAGGCTATGGCCAAATCGAAGGTGCCCTCGACCTCCTCGGTGCCCAGGACGCAGCGAACGCCCAGACCTTCGAGCTCACGCGTGACCTCGCCCTCGTGCGAGGAGGCACCGCCAAAGAGCGTGACTGAGGAGACCCTCTCCCCTAGCCCCACAAGGTAGCGGCAGACGGACTCGCCCGTGTGCCCAATGCCCAGAACGGCAACGTTGCCAAGACGCGCCGAGGAACTGCTGTCCTGCATGAGATGCCCCCTAGCCAAGCTGGAAGTACAGCGCAAAACCAAGGACCGCGAAGGCGGCCGAGACAATCCAGAAGCGGATGACGACCTTCGTCTCGCTCCAGCCCTTCTTCTCGAAGTGGTGGTGGAGCGGGGCCATGAGGAACACGCGCTTGCCGGTTGCCTTGAAGCTCACGACCTGGATGATCACCGAGAGCGCCTCAACAATGAAGAGGCCGCCCATCACGAGCGAGCAAATCTCGGTCTTGGTGAGAACGGCAAGCGCGGCGAAGGCGCCGCCCAGCGCGAGCGAGCCCGTATCGCCCATGAAGATCGAGGCGGGGTAGCAGTTGTACCAAAGGAAGCCCACGCAGGCACCCACGATGCTGGCAGCAAAGACCGAGAGCCCAAGCTGGTCCTCGTTGAAGGCGACCATGGCCATCACGACCATGACCACCAGCACCGTGCCACCCGCAAGGCCGTCAAGGCCGTCGGTGAGGTTGACGGCGTTCGAGAGGCCGGCCAAGAGCAGGAAGACAAAGAACATGTAGAACCAGGGCACCTGCACGCCACCGATGGTGGTGGAGAGCACGCCCAGGTCAAGCGTTGCGCCGCCGGGGAACTCGATGGTGGGCGTAATCCCGCAGTAGTTCACCGCAACCAGGCAGAAGATGATGCACACGATGGTGAGGCCGACCATCTTCTGCGAGGGCGTGAGACCCAGCGAGCGCTTGTGCGCCACGGACTCGATGTCGTCGAGAAGCCCAAGGGCGCCTGTTGCGAGCATCGCGAAGAGCGCGAGGAAAAGCATGGGCGACCAGGGCGCCATGAGAAGCGTCGTCACCACAATGCCGAGAAGGATCACGATGCCACCCATGGTGGGCGTGCCCTGCTTCACGAGGTGGCGCTTGGGGCCGTCGGCCCTCACCTGCTGGCCCAGCCCCTCGTGGCGCATGAGCTTGATGAAGAAGGGCATTACCACGGCCGTGATGACGGCGGCAACGCCTGCTGCCAGAAGCACCTGGTAGCTTGGGTACGCGGGATTTCCCACAATGAACATCAGCGCAGCACTCCCCTCGCAAACGCATCCAGACCGCAGGAACGCGACGCCTTGACCAACACGAGGTCACCCTGCGAGAAGACAGGGGCAAGCGTCTCCACGGCGGCGTCAACCGTGGGGAAAAGCTGCAGGCGGTCCTCGGAGGCGCCCATCGTGCGCGCCGCCTCGGCCATCTCCTCCGCAAGCTCCCCGCCAATGAAGACAAGCATATCAAGACCCTTGGCAGCGGCATAGGCGCCCACGTAGCCATGGAGGCGTCGCTCCTCGCTGCCAAGCTCGCCCATCTCGCCCAAGACGGCAACGCGCATACCCGTGGCGTCCATCTCGGAGAGGACGTCGAGGGCGGCCGCCATGGAGGCGGGGCTTGCATTGTAGGAGTCGTCAATCACGCGCACGCCGCGTGGCGACTCCGATACGGCCAGGCGCATGCTCGTAGCAGGCATCGCGGCCATGGCGTCCGCGGCGACGTCGCGGTTGAGGCCAAGCGCCTCCACCACGGCCATGGCGAGAAGGAAGTCGGGTACCACCTGGCGGCCGGGAACCGAAGGCGTGACTCGCCTTGACCAGCCATCCTTGCAGGTGACGGTAAAGGACGCCTCGCCCGTACCGGTAAGCTGGACGTCCGTCGCACGGACGTCGTCTTCCTCGCGCTCGCCCACGTATGCCACGGCAACGCCCGCAGGGCGCGCGAAGTTCTCTGCAATGAAGGGGGTGTAGTCGTTGGCGCTCGTGAGCACCAGCAGGGGTTCCGCGTCACCAGACGCAACCATGCCCGAGACCACCTCGGCCTTGGCGCGGGCGATGTTCTCGCGTGAGCCGAGAAGCCCAATGTGGCTTGTGCCTACGTTGGTGATCACGGCAAGCGTGGGCGCGCAGCAGGCGGCCATGCGGCGAATCTCGTCCGGGTGGTTCATGCCCATCTCGCAGACTAGGACCTCGGCGTCGTCTGGTGCCGAGAGCACCGTGAGGGGCAGGCCAATAAGGTTGTTGAGGTTACCCTGGGTGGCGTGGACGTGGCGGGCGCTTGCGATGCCGGCGCGCAGGAGGTCTTTTGTGGTGGTCTTGCCCACCGAGCCAGTGACACCCACCACAAGCCAGTTGGGGTGACGAGCACGCCACTCGTGGGCCAGGCGGAGCAGGAACTCCTCGGCGTCGTCGTCCTGCGGGCGCACGACGGCACAGCCGTGCTCATGCGCCAGGGCAAGCAACGACGCGTCCGGCTCACGCGTCACCACGACGCAAGACGCCCCGGCCTTGATGGCAGCCGGTGCATAGTCGTTGCCATCGACCTTCTCGCCGAGGAACGCCACAAAGACAGAGCCCGGGCCCGCCTTGCGCGAGTCGATCTCGACGGTGCCCTCTACGTGGGCAGAAGGCGCCCCTTCGAGCAGCTGCGACCCCGTAGCAAGCACAAGGTCTGCGATGTCCATTGAAAACATAGGTCCCCCTGACCTAGTTGGTTGTCGACGTGGATTTTGTCGACGTGGTGGTTGTGGAGGCATCCGGGGAGATGCCAAGGTCTGTGACGGCAGCCTCCATTATCTCCTTGAAGGTTGGCGCTGCTGAGGAGAGAGCCAGGTGCGGTGTGCCATTAAGGCCAACGTACACAAGGACCTGGGGGTCCTCGGCGTTGGCAAAGCCGCAGAGTGACGAGACGTACTTGCCCGCCTGGTAGCCGCCAGACTCGCCGGCCTGCTCGCCCGTGCCCGTCTTGCCTGCAATGGTATAGCCGTCGACCTGGCCGCGTTTGCCGGTTCCGTCGGTCATGACCGAGATCATCATGTCGGTAACCTCGTCGGCGGTGTCCTTGGAGATGACCTGGTCGCCCGTAGGCCAGTCGACCCCCTCGCCACCCTTGGAGATGAGGAAGTGGGGCGTGGTGGGTATGCCGTCGTTGGCAACGATGCCAAACGCGCGCACTATCTGCACCATGGGCACGGCAAGGGCCTGGCCAAAGGCCATGGCACCAAGCGTTGCGCCAGTGTAGTTCTCGTAGCTGGTCACGATGCCCGTCGCCTCGCCGGGGTAGTCGATGCCCGTGGTGTGCCCGATGCCAAACTTGTCCACGCCCTCGGCAAAGCGCTGCGCGCCAATGACCTCCTGGGCGAGAAGCGACACGCCTACGTTCGAGGAGCGCACGAGCATGGTGCGCACCGTCATGTCCTCGGCGCCGCTGCGCACGTCGTCGTCGGTCACCCAGTCGTCGCCAGCAAGTATCTGCATGGGAACGTTGTAGATACTGTCTGCGTTGAAGAGGCCGTTCTCGACGCCTATGGCAACGGTCAAGATCTTGAACATCGAGCCCGGCTCGTAGGAGGCAGTCACGGGCTTGAGCGTGAGCGCGTCCGAGCTGGTGTTGGCAAGGTCCGAGAGCTTGGCCAGGGGCGTCGAGCATGCGGCGTATATCTCACCGGTCTTGGGGTTTGTCACCATGACCGAGCCAGAGTCGGCCTCGTAGTCTCCAACGGCCTTGGAGATGACCTCCTCGGCCTTCTCCTGGATGTCGATGTCAATGGAGAGAACCAGGTCCTGGCCGTTCTTTGCCTCGGTGACCTGGGAGGTGCCACCCGCGATGGGCGTGCCCGTGAGGCCGGTCTCGACGATCATTTGGCCGTCGGTGCCCGAGAGGACGTCGTTGTAGTAGTACTCCAGGCCGGTAAGACCGTCACCGTCTGAGCCCACCACGCCCAGCACCTGGCTGGCGACGTCACCGTAGGGGTAGACGCGCTTGGTGTCGTCGAGGTAGTAGACGCCCTTGAGATTGGCGTCCGAGAGCTGCTGCTTGATGGTGTCGGCGACGTCAGTGTCCACCTGGCGCTCAACGTAGGCGAAGGTTGAGTCGGTCGTGAGGGCAGAAGTGTAGTCGCTTGCGGAGCCGCCAAGGTTTGCGGCGAGGATCTTCGCCACGCCCGATGGGTCCGTGATCTCCTTGGGGTTGCAGTAGATGGTCTTGCAGTCCACGCTCATGGCCAGCACGTTGCCGTTGCGGTCGTAGATGGTGCCGCGCTTGGCGTGCAGCGTGATCACGTTG
Source organism: Tractidigestivibacter scatoligenes (assembly GCF_001494635.1). Taxonomy (GTDB): domain Bacteria; phylum Actinomycetota; class Coriobacteriia; order Coriobacteriales; family Atopobiaceae; genus Tractidigestivibacter; species Tractidigestivibacter scatoligenes. The sequence continues at coordinate 243,354 of NZ_LOJF01000011.1, forward strand.
GTGCGGTGCTGCTCGGCCGCCTCGGAAAGGCTCGACGAGTCTATGACCTGCAGCCACACCAGACGCCCGGCCACAATGGCGAAGGCAACCATGAGGATGATGAAGATCACGCGCGTGCCGCTGTCAAAGCCACCAGGGCCCGACCCGCCCGGCCTCGACGCGCGGGCACGGTAACGGGCACGAGAGGCCTCGTCGTACGAGGCCTCCGGCATTCCACGCCGCCCTTGGCGGCTCTGTCTCATGCTCTCTCTCACGAGGGAGTAGTCTACGCCTCAGGCGAGGCCGTATCGGTGTTCGTCACGGACTGCGCAGCATCCCCATTCGCCGTGGTGGCGGAGACGGCATCGGTCGACGTCGCGTCCGCGGAGGTGCCGGCAGACGAGAGGTCGAGCACCTCTCGGTTGGTCGAGAGGCTCATGCCGTAGTTCTGCGTGGCAATGCGGCTGATGCGGCTGGACGAGGAGAGCACAGACTTCTCAACCTGAAGGTCCTCGTTGAGCGTCTGCGCCTCCTTGATCTGGGAGCGCAGCGCCGAGTTGGCCTGGAGCGTCGAGACGGTTGCCGTGGAGAGCGCCACGCGGCAGGCGCCAAGCGCGATGAACACGAGGGCGCAGATGACAACCGTGCGGACGCGGCTGAGGAACTGGGGGCTCACGCCAGCGCGGGCGCGGGCGTCAAGCCCGCCACCGGTGACGACCGAGAACGACGGGCGCTGCTCGACGCGTTCGTCGCGACGCTCGCGGCTCCTCTCGGCTGCGTCCATCCTGACGGCCTCTGACCCCTGATACCTCATTGCTGTCCCTTGTCTCCCGGCGATGCCGGACGTTGTGCGTGCTGGTGCGTTGGTGCTTCGTTGGTGGTGCGTTTAAGCTGCGTTTGTGGTGCGTACTGCTTCGTTTGTAGTGCTATGCAGACGACCTTGCGGTCGGGTGCGACGATTCCGTGCCCTCGTGCGTGACGTCGAGCTTGACCGCCACGCGCATGAGCGCGCTTCTCGCCCGTGGGTTGGAGGAGACCTCCTCCTCGCCCGCGACGAGCGGCTTTCTGGTCTTGACGTCGACTATCGGCACGTGGCCGCATACGCACACCGGAAGGTCCGGCGGGCAGATGCAACCCTGCGAGAGCTCAGAGAAGACGTGCTTCACGATGCGGTCCTCGAGCGAGTGGTAGGAGATAACGCAGATCCTGCCACCGGTGTTTGCCCAGCGAACGGCGGCGCGGAGGCCTTGGTCGAGGGCGTCGAGCTCGTGGTTCACCTCGATGCGCAGGGCCTGGAAGGTCTTGCGCGCGGGGTGGCCACCGTGACGGCGGGCCGCAGCGGGTATCGCTCGCTTGATCACGTCGACGAGCTGGAAGGTCGTCTCGATGGGCGCCTTCTCGCGCGTCTCCACGATGGCGCGGGCAATGCGTGCCGCGTACTTCTCGTCACCATACACGCGGAGGATTCGGGTGAGGTCGGCTTCGTTGTAGGTGTTTATGACCTCTTGTGCGGTTGGGGTGTCTTTCCCCGAATCCATGCGCATGTCTAGGGGGGCGTCCTCGTTGTACGAGAAGCCCCGTTCCGGAATGTCGAGCTGAGGAGAAGAGACCCCCAGATCGAAGAGGAAGCAATCCACACCGGGGACCCTGGCGCCAACGAGCAGCTGGTCAAGGTCTCCGAAGTTGCCCTTGAGCGGAAGGAACTCCGCTTGGGGCGCCTCTCGCGAGAAGCGCTCGGTCGCCGCCTTGAGAGCCATGTCGTCTTGGTCGATGCCAATCGAGAGGCCGTCGGGGGCGATTCTCTGCGCAAGCGCGATGGAGTGTCCGGCCCCGCCGAGGGTGCAGTCGCAGACCACCTCTCCCGGCTTGGGGCCGAGCTCGGCGAGGACCTCGTCGAGCATCACAGGTACATGCCGATATTCGGATGTCAAGGCGCTCACCCTCCCCTTTGCCTACTCGCCAAAGAGAAGAGACTCGAGGCGGTCCACCGCGTCGTCGGAGGCGAACTTCTCGTTCCAGCGATCGGCGTTCCAGATCTCGAAGTGGTCGCCCGCGCCGACGATCATGAGGTCGCCGTCGAGGCCCAGGCGCTGGCGCTGGCCGCGGGTCGTCTCGTCGATCTTGCCAAGGGCAACACGGCCGGCGGAATCGATCTCCACCGTGGTGGCCATGGCGTTGAGACGAAGCAGGGTCTCTGCGTCGTTGCGGCTCCTGGGATCGAGGTTCAGACTGTTGACCCATGCCTCGAACGACTCGGGGGTGTAGCCGTAGAGCGCGTCCTTGCGCGGGATGAGCTGCACGAACTCACCAAACTGCTTGCGCAGGATGGCGGGAAGGGTGACACGGGACTTGGAGTCGAGGCTGCGCTGGTACTGACCAGTCAGCATGTCGCCCTCCTCTCGTTGCCGCTCGCGCCCACGTTTGAACGTGAACAAACTATAGACCAAATCCGACACCTAGCCACACCTAAAAACACTTTGCGACACACAAGGGCGAATTTCAGCCCCGGGTGGTTGGAGAGAACTTTCAATGGAGAACGGAAGAGGGCGGCGGTGACCCCAGATGTTGTGGTTGGCGGCCGCGCAGATACAACGCAGGCGGCGAGAAGGACGAACATCGAGAAACGAATTGTGTCGGTAGGGTGAAGGTGGCGGTGGGGCAAAGTGTGGGGGTGGGTGTGGGGCGGTGGAGTGGGTGCGGATGTGGCCACGCGCGGCTGCAGAAAACGCGGCCCCGGCGTCAATTTGACGCCCGAAAGCACGCTCTAGCAGCTATCACGTACAAAAGGCCCTCTCGGGCACCAATATGACACCGGAGGGCGAGTTACCGCAGCGATTTCGTACGAGGCCCCTTCTCGGGCGCCGTTTTCTCGCCGAAGCGTTGATTTTCACAGAAGCGCTGCCCAATTGGCTCCATGTGAACGAGTGGCAGAGCCCTCGCCTGCTGTATAGCTGGAGCCTTGCTCCCTCGGCTGCCGGGGTCCCTCAGTTATTGAACGTTTTTCTAGCGAGAAATGCATCTGCCCAGTTGCTGAGAATCACTTCACGAAAAACCGCGCAATAATTCTGTCCAAGCTCTTGAAACCTAGAAACCTGCGGCTTAGTAGCAACCCACAGGGAGCATCGCTGAGAATACCCGCAGGTAGAGGGGTTGCATTCCTCTCGCCAACTGCTACTAAGTCGTAGGTTTCTCGGGAAGCCCCACCGGGACGGGTGCGGCGAGAAGCCAGGCGCCCTGCCGCCCGGGAAGCCATCCCCTACTCGTGCACGTGGGCGCGGGGGTGCGCCGCCAGGTACACGCCGCGCACGTGCGTGCGGTCGACGTGCGTGTAGAGCTGGGTGGTCGAGATGTCGGCGTGGCCGAGAAGCTCCTGGACAACACGCAGGTCGGCGCCGCCTTCAAGCAGGTGCGTCGCAAAGCTGTGTCGCAGCGTGTGCGGATGCAGCCCCTGCACCCCCACCATGCGTCCCGCGCGCTCCACAATCGTGTGCACGGACTGGCGAGAGATGCGCCCGCCGCGCTGGTTGAGAAAGACCGCCTGGGTGGGCGTGCGCCCCACCAACCCCGGGCGCCACAGCTCAAGGTACTTCCCCATCACGCGCGCGGCAGACCCCATGATGGGCACCACGCGCTCCTTCGACCCCTTGCCAAAGACGCGCACGACCTCCTCGTCCAAGCGTACGTCGCGCAGGTCGAGCCCGCAGAGCTCCGAGACGCGCAGGCCGCAGCCGTAGAGCGTCTCCAGAATGGCGCGGTCGCGCTGGCCGGCTGCCGTCTTGGGGAAGGGCTGGTCGAGAAGGGCCTCGGCCTGCTCAACGCTTAGGACGTCGGGCAGACGCGCAGGCTTGGCTGGCAGCGGCAGGTCGGCCGTGGGGAAGTTCTCGCAGATCTCGTCCGCCACCATGAAGCGATGGAAGCCCTTGATGGCAGAGACCGCACGCTCGACGGATGCCGGCGCAAGCCCCACATCTACCAGGGCAGCGACGTGCGCCTCTATCGCTTGACGCGTCACGTTGTCGGGGCTGGTGATGCCCTCTCCCTCAAGCGCCGAGAGATAACGAGAAAGGTCGCGGCCATAGGCCGCGACCGTATTGGGTGAAGCGTTCCTCTCGATGGAGAGGTAGTTAAGGTACTCGCGCAGTGCACGCGAGAGGTCCATCGTGGCCATGAGCCCGGCAGGACGGCCCCGCGCTACCTGGGGTTCACGTCGTGACGGTCGACGCCCTCGTGGTGGGCGATGGCCGCACGGACGAACTCGCGGAACAGCGGCGCCGGCTTGGTGGGACGGCTCTTGAACTCGGGGTGGGCCTGAGACGCCACGAACCAGGGATGCATGGACTCGGGAAGCTCGACCATCTCGACCAGGCGGTTGTCAGGCGAGAGGCCCGAGATGATCATACCGGCGTCGGTGAGTTGCTTGCGGTAGGCGTTGTTGACCTCGTAGCGGTGACGGTGACGCTCGTAGATGAGCTCTTCGCCGTATGCCTCGGAGGCAAGCGTGCCAGGGACCACCTTGCAGGGATAGGCGCCAAGGCGCATGGTGCCGCCCTTGTCGGTAACGTCTTCCTGGTCGGGCATGAGGTCGATCACGGGATAGGTGCACTCAGGCTCGAACTCGCTGGACATGGCGCCGGGAAGCCCCGCCACATTGCGGGCAAACTCGCACACCGCCATCTGCAGGCCGAGGCACACGCCCAGGTACGGTACCTTGTTCACGCGGGCACGGTTCGCCGAGAGGATCTTGCCCTCGGTGCCGCGCAGGCCAAAGCCGCCGGGGACGAGAATGCCGTCGTAGCCGGCGAGCTCCTCGTCCACGTTCTCCTCGGTGAGCTCCTCGCCGTCGACGAGCTTGATCTCGACGTGGCGGTCGTAGTAGACGCCGGAGTGGTGCAGGGCCTCGATGACCGAGAGGTAGGCGTCGGGCAGTTGGGTGTACTTGCCAACCACGGCGATGCGGGTCTTCTCGGGCAAGGAGTTGGCCACGTGCATGGCGTCGGTGAAGTCGTTCCAATCGCTCATGTCGCGCTCGCGTGGCTCGAGGCCCAGCTTCTGGCAGACCTTCTCGTCAAAGCCCTGCTTGGCGAGGTGCATGGGCACGTCGTAGATGGACGGGCAGTCAGAGTTCTCGAAGACGCAATCCTCGTCCACATCGCAGAAGTGCGCGATCTTAGCGCGGATGGAGGCGTCGACCTCGTGGTCCGAACGGCACACGATGAAGTCGGGCTGGATGCCCATGGAGCGCAGCTCCTTGACGGAGTGCTGTGTGGGCTTGGTCTTGACCTCGTGTGCGGCGGCGATGTAGGGCACCAGGCTCACGTGGATGACCAGGGTGTTGCCAGCGCCCTTCTCCTTGCGGAACTGGCGCATGGCCTCGACGAAGGGCTGGCCCTCGATGTCACCTATGGTGCCACCGAGCTCGGTGATCACGACATCAGCCTGGGTCTGCTCCTCGATGCGCAGGAAGCGGGACTTAATCTCGTTGGTGACATGGGGAATCACCTGCACGGTGCCGCCAAGGAAGTCTCCCGCGCGCTCGCGCTGGATGAGCGACTGGTAAATAAGGCCCGTAGTGAAGTTGGACTCGCGGGTGAGGTTCTCGTCGATGAAGCGCTCGTAGTGGCCCAGGTCGAGGTCGGTCTCCTTGCCGTCCTCGGTCACAAAGACCTCGCCGTGCTGGAAGGGGCTCATGGTGCCCGGGTCAACGTTGAGGTACGGGTCGGCCTTCTGCATCATGACCTTGTAGCCGCGGGCCTTGAGCAGGCGGCCGAGCGATGCCGCCGTAATGCCCTTGCCGAGGGAGGATACGACGCCGCCGGTCACAAAGATGTGTTTTGTCATGTGGGTTTGCCTTCCCGTAGTGAAGCTGCCGTTTCTACGGGTCTTTATTCTAGCGCGAGAACCTTGCGGACGTGACACCGCTCACCGACTGCACACGGTTGTTCAGGTGGTTAGACCGAATAAACAGATTCGAGCCCTCGCTTCGCCGCAGCGCGCGTGGTTTTCAGGGGGGTCGCAAGTGATTGGGGTTGCGGACGATTTCTTGGACCATCCTACCCCGCAAGCCCCCTGTGCCTAAAATTTGCGGTTGCCGGCCCTTTTTGGGTGAATCGCAGAGTACGAAGCCTCTAACTTTTTACAGAGCCGCAGGTAGGTAAATGGCACCTCTGGGGTGATACTAAGCGGAACCCCGAATTTTTACCGGCAACCGCAATTTTTGGGCAGGCTGCATCCGTTGGATGGCAAGAGTCTCCCTCCGGAACGCGAGAACTGCCTCCGGGCCTCGGATGCACGCATCCGAGGCCCGGAGGAAAGTCGAATTTCGCTGGGAGCGAACATCCTAGAGGTACTTACGCCAGTCATCATCATCGTCGGCGTCCTCCGTCTCGGCAGCGCGCTGGGACGCACGCTGTGCCGCAAGCTCGGCGCGGCTCTGGTACGGGGCGTCGTTCTTCTCGGGGAAGGTGGCAAACGCGTGCTGGAAGACCTCGAGGTTCTCGTCGGCGCGGCCGCGCGGCACGGGAAACGTGATCTTGGAGGCCACGTGCGTGCCGGAGGCAAGCTCTGCGCGGAAGAGCTCCGCCACGGTTGCCGCGTCCCACCCAAAGGCGCCGCAGCCAAAGGCCCCCAGCACCAGCTTGTCGTAGCCGAGCTGGTCGGCGATGGCCATCACGAAGGCGATGCGCTCGCGCATGGCCGTGAGCAGGGCGTCGTCCGCAACGTGGTAGTCCACCCTCGCGCGCACCGCGTTGGGTGCCGCGCACACGATGACATCGGTATAGGAGTGGTACTTGTCGCGCTCGAAACGCACGGCAGGCACGACAAGGGCGCGATTGCGGTAGAGCTCGCAGTTGATGTTGCGTCGTCGGTTCTCGCCATACCAGTCGCGCTTCTGCGAGAGCACGTTGTAGAGGAACGACTCCGAGCAGAGCGCCTCCTCCTGCGCCCAGGCGCCACGCTCGTAGCCACCGCCGGGGTTCACGAACGAGGCAAAGTCGAGCATAGCCATGTCGCAGCGGCTCGCGATGCCACGGCCAAGCCGCAGGACCGCCGAGGCACTATCTTCCTCGACAACCTCGACCTGGGGCACCACACCCTCGCGGGCGGGCACGGCAGGCATGCCGTTTATCTCGCGCGTCCCGGCAAGCGACGACGCAATCTCTGCCGAGAAGAGCTGGTCCATCCGGGCGATGTGCCGTGCGGCAAGCTGCGTGCGGCTTGGTCCACGCCGCGCACCACCCGCGTTCCTGCCGTTGCGCTGACGCTGACGTTCTCTATCTTGTGCCATCGGAATCCCCTCCGTAGCTGTTACCTGCGTGTTCGAGCATCTCGCGCGCGTGGGCGAGCGACGCCTCACTCGTGTCACCCGAGAGCATGCGCGCAATCTCCGCGACGCGTGTCTCTCCCTTGACCTCGTCAATCTTAGTCTCGGGCGGCTCGCCTGCGGCGGGAGTCACCTTATGCACCAGGTAGTGCCTGTCCGCCATGACGGCGACCTGCGCCAGGTGCGTGACCACAATGACCTGGTGTGTGCGGGCAAGGTCGCGCAGCACCTGTGCGAGCGCCACGGCCGTGGCGCCACCCACGCCGGCGTCCACCTCGTCAAAGACGAGCGTGTCGCAGCCGTCAGCATCTCCCAGGGCCACCTTGCAGGCAAGCATCACGCGGCTCACCTCGCCGCCTGAGGCAATGCGCCTGAGCGGCCGCGCGGTAAGGCCAGCGGCTGGCCGGTAGAGAAACTCCACGCGGCTTGGCCCCATGCTCCCCCACTGGTCGCGCGGCAGTCGCGTCTGCGAGACAGTAAGCGATGCCGAGCCCATCTCGAGGCGCGACATCTGGGCGCTGACCTCGGCCGAGAGACGCGGTGCACCCTTCTCGCGCACGGCATCCAGCGCGTCGGCGGCGTGGGCGAGCTTCTTCTCGGCGGCGTCGAGCGCCTGCTTGGCGCGCTTCTCGGCCTCGTCGCCGCCCTCGCTTGCCGCCACCACAGCCGCGGCCTGCTCGCGTCGGGCAAAGACGTCCTCCATGCGCGGGCCAAAGCTGCGACGCAGGCCCTCGAGGCGAGAGAGGCGCTGCTGCATCTGCTCGAGCGACTCCGGGTCCCACTCCACGCCGTCAGCGTAGTCGCGCAGGCTCGATGCCACGTCCTCGATGTCGATGAGAGAGGACTCGAGGGCATCTGCCCAGGTACCGAGCTTGGCATCGTAGTTCGAGGCGTCTCTCAGTGCGCGGACCGCCGCCGAGAGCGCATCCGTGGCGCCGCCATCGCCCGCAACCAGGTTGTGCGCGCCAGAGGCGGCGGCCACGAGCGCCTCGGCATGCTCGGCACGTGGCAGGGCCTCCTCGAGCTCCTCGTACTCGCCCTCCTTGGGGGCCACCTCGTCGATCTTCCTGAGCGTGAACTCGGCCTCCTCGAGCTTCTCGGCGCCAGTGCGCGAGAGCTCGCGCACGCGCTCGAGCTCGTCTGCCGCCGCACGCGCCGCGGCAAGCGCGTCCTGGTAGGCACCAAGCGCTTCCGAGGCCTCCTCGCCCAGCCACGCGTCGAGAATCTCCACGTGCGAGGCAACGGAGAGCAGCCTCTGGTGCTCGTGCTGCCCGCAGAGGTCGACCGTCCTGCCAACGCCCGACGCCAGCTCGCGCACGGAGCCCATGCGACCGTCTATCTCCACCCGACCACGGCCGTCGGCCGAGACGCGCCTGCGCACCACGCAGCCATCGGGGTCTCCCCCGCGCTCGAAGAAGCGCCCCTCGACCTCGAGGGAGTCCGCCCCCTCGCGCACCGAGCCGGCGTCGGCGCGCTCCCCCACCAAAAGCTTGATGGCCGAGAGGAGCGCCGTCTTGCCGGCGCCCGTCTCGCCCGTGAGCACCGTGAGGCCGGAAGAGGGCTGGATGGTGGCGTCCCGAATGAGCGCGACGTCGCGCGCGTGCAGCTCATCGAGCATCAGCGACCCGCCCTGCCGTAGAAGACGCGCGAGACCGAGTTGTAGAAGCTCTGCGCGCTGTGATCGAGGAGGAGGATGTCTCCCGGGCCGCGGCGCACCGTGGCGTGCACGGGCACGCCCTCCTGGCGCTGGCGCACGTTCTGGCCATCGGCAAAGAAGTGGCGCGCAACCGGGCGCTCGGGGCTCATCTCGATTTCGACGATGTCCGAGGGCGCCGTGAGAAATGCGCGGGCCATGATGGTGTGCGGAGCGATGGGCACGCAGACCATGCCCGAGAACTCCGGCGTTACGATGGGGCCACCCGCGGCAAGCGCGTAGCCAGTCGACCCAGTTGCGGTGGAGACCACAAAGCCGTCGCCGCGCAGCGTGTCGATGTGGTTGCCCGAGACCGAGACCTCGAACTGGACCATGTCGCCCTGGCCGCCGCGCGAGACCGCAAAGTCATTCAGAGCAAAGCTGTTCACCTGGTAGGCGCTGCCATCCTCGCACGCAAAGGTGCTCTCGATGGCAAGCGTTGCCCTGTGCGAGACGTGCAGCTTGCCGTCAAGAGCACTCTTGACCGTCTCGATGAGCTTGTCCGGACCCGCCGTAGTGAGAAATCCCAGGTGGCCATAAGAGATGCCCAGCATGGGAATCTGCGTGTAGCCCACAATGCGCGCGGCACGAAGCAGCGTGCCGTCTCCGCCCAGGGAAACCACAAGCTGGCAGGCGGAGGGGTCCTCGATGTAGTCCGGGTAGCGCTTCTTGTCATGAGCCCACACGGCCTCGACGCCCTGGCCAGAAAGCCAATGCTCAAGGGCATGCGCGCCTTCCACGGCATCCGGGCGCGCGTAGTTTGGGACGATAAAGACCTTCACGCAAACCTCCAGCCAAACAGGTGTACGGAGCACAACCTAGAGTGTACCCCCACTCGCTAGGCCAGGGCCACCGCTCCCCCGCTAACGACCGCCTTGAGGTCGAGGGCGGTAGGTGCCGAACCGCGCCGGCCAAAGAGGAGGTACTCAACGTTGCCCTTGTGACCGCGCACGGGACTCTCGCAGCAGCCCACCGGTCCAAGGCCGGCATCCGCAAACGCCGCTGCGATGCACTCCAGCGCATGCAGGCGAACCGCCGGATCGCGGACCACGCCACCCTCGCCCACCTGGTCGCGGGGGGCCTCGAACTGGGGCTTTACCAGCGTGAGAAAGGCCCCGTCCGCCGAGAGGAGCGAGAGGACCGCAGGCAGCACGGTCGTCACCGAGGTGAAGGAGACATCGCAGACGGCAAGCTGGATGGTGCCCGTGCGCTCTGGCGTGGGGACGTCAACGATGTTCGTGCGCTCGAGGAGGGTCACACGGGAGTCGCTTCTCAGCGACCAATCAAACTGCGCATAGCCCACGTCCACCGAGAGGACCGAGGCGGCACCATGCTTGAGGAGGCAGTCAGTAAAGCCACCGGTAGAACACCCCACGTCGAGGCAGGCAAGCCCCGTGGGGTCAACGTCAAAGGCCTGAAGGCCACGCTCAAGCTTGAGGCCGCCGCGGCTCACAAAGGGGATGTGGTCGCGCACGTGAAGGACGATGCCCGGCTCGACCTGCTCACCCGCGCGCTCGAGGCGGCGATCCTGCGTCGAGACCTCGCCTGCCATCACGGCGCGCATCGCGTCCTCGCGGTTGGAGAAAAAACCCTGCTCGACCAGCTCGTCATCAAGCCTGCGGCGGCGTGTCACGAGGCGTTGCCGCCTTCGGTAGCGTTTTTTGCGTCGGCGGGCGCGGCGTCGGGTGCAGGCGCGGCATCGTTCTCGGGCTTCTCGGCGCCCTTTTCACCGGGCGCGCCGTCGTCGGCGAGCATGGCCTTCTCCTCGGGCGAGAAGTCCGTGGCATCGACAAGCTCTACTGCCTTCGAACCCAGCGCGATGGCCTCGTCGAAGAGGTCGAGCGAGCGCTCGAGCGACACGTCGCGGTCGCGCACGGCGCCCACGATGTCATCGAGACGTCGCGTAATCTGGTCGAAGCTCTGGTACTGGGAGACGTCGGGCTTGGCCATGGCTACTCCGCGGTGTCGTCCGCGACGGGGGCGTCATCGGGAACGTCATCGGCGACAGGTGCCTCGGCGAGGGGCTCCACGTCCGTCTCGTCTACAGCAGGAGCTTCGCCCGTCTCGTCCTCTGGCGCGTCTGCCTGAGACTTTGCCGCCGCGTGAAGCGTCTGGCGGGCCTTCTCGTACACGTCGACGCCAGCGTTCACGTCCGCGGCGATGCTGCCCAGAACGCCATTGATGAAGCGCGGGGACTCGTCGGTGCCAAATGCCTTGGCAAGCTCAACGGCCTCATCGATGGCCACGGCTACCGTGATGTCGTCCTCCTCGATCATCTCGTAGAGGGCAAGCCGCAGGATGTTGCGGTCCACGATGGGCATGCGGGAGAGGCTCCAGCTAGCGGAGCTGGCGCGAATCACGGCGTCGATGGCATAGCGGCGCGAGTCCACCCCCAGGGCAAGCTCCTGACCGTACGGGTCGAGCGGACCATCGCTTATGGCGTAGTCTCCCGAGAGCACCTCCTCCACCGTGCGGTTGTTGACATCGGCCTGGAAGAGGAGCTGTAGGGCTTGGGCGCGCGCGAGGGTGCGCCCTCCAAAGCGACCGGACACGTTACTCCTTGGGGAAGACGAGGCTGTCAATGCAGACGTCCACCGCGGTCACGCCAACGCCCACCTGCTCGGTAATGGCGTTCGCGACCTCGCTGCGGACGTCAGCCGCAAGCTTGGTGAACGGGTAGCCGTAGAAGACGGCAAGATGCACACAGATGCGCAGGCCGCCGTCCTCGACAGAGGACTCGACGGCGGACTCGGGCGCAACCGAGTTGCTGGTGAAGACGCTGATGAGGCTCGAGGTGATGTCGTTGCCACCCACGGAGGCAACGCCCTCGACGCGCTTGGCAGCGAGAGAGACGACGGTGGAGATGACTCGCTTGGAAATGCCGATGCCAGAAACGTAAAGCTCGCTTTCGGCCATAGGTGGCCCTCCTTGTGCTCGGTTCGTTGCCGTCAGGCGGCGGGCGCGCTTGTCCGCCGCAGACCCCAAACACTGCCAGTATAGACGTTGCCAACGCTTGGGACGCAGACGCCCGCGCGGCTGTGGCCACGCGGGCGCGTGTGCGGTTGAGATGGCGCCAGCAGCGTCTGCGCTAGACGTTAGACACGCGCGACAAACTTGCCGTCGCGGGTGTCGACCTTGATCTTCTCGCCCTGGTTGAGGTACATGGGAACCTGAATGGTGGCGCCGGTCTCGATGACGGCAGGCTTGGTGCCGCCCTGGACGGTATCGCCCTTGAAACCGGGGTCGGTCTGGGTGATCTCGACTTCGATGAAGGTGGGCGGCTGCACCGCGTAGAGAACGTCGTTGGCGTACTGGAGAAGGCAGATGTCGTTCTCCTTGAGGAACTTGTCGTTGTCACCGATGAGCGCCCTGTCAACAGGAATCTGCTCGTAGGTCTCGGTGTCCATGAACCAGAAGGAGGTGCCGTCGTCGTAGAGGTACTGCATCTCGCGGGTACGCATGTCGACGCTCTCGAACTTGGCGGACTGCTGGAAGTTCTCCTCGTTCACGCGGCCGGTGCGGATGTCGCGGTACTTGGTACGGACGTAGGTGTTGCCCTTGCCAGGCTTGACGTGCTGGGCCTCGAGAATGACGCAGTCCTTGCCCTTGATGTTGACGCCAAGGCCAGCCTTGAGGTCGGTGATGGAAAGTGTAGCCACGAAAAGGTCTCCTTCTCCCTTGCCCGGGCACACCGGGCATTTTCGTACGGCGGTAGAGTATAGACGCCTTTGCACGGCAGCGCGACCTGCTCGGAGCGTCTTCCAAAAACGTGCAAAAAGGGAGCACGAGCAGCCCGGTGTTTGACAGACGCCCGAAGGCGCGTTTTGGCAGCAAGTGCGTACGGAACCGCCGCTCCGGCGTCATTCTGGCGCCGGAGGGCACGTTACCGCAGCGATTACGTACAAAGATGCTGCTCCGGCGCCAATTTCTCGCCCGAAGGCGCGTTTTGGCAACAAGTGCGTACGGAACCGCCGCTCCGGCGTCATTCTGGCGCCGGAGGGCGCGTTTCTGTCGGCCGCCTCAACGCCCCCTTGCCCTAGTGCCCAAGTCGGCCGATGGTGTTGTTCCACAGTCCCTTTGCCCCAGCCCCAACAACCTGGAAAAAGGAAGGCGAGCGCAGAAGGTGATCCGCAGGCACGTGCTCGCGGATGGCGCGCAGGCATGCCTTGTTGTCACCAGTCGAGAAGGTAAAGTGACGGCCGTCCTTCACGAAGATGGCGAAGCGGGGAATCGTCTTCTTCGCAATAACCGACGCCGAGACGTAATCGACCTCGTCCCAGGGAATCTGGATGTAGTCCTCGACGTTCTTCTCGTTGTAGTACTCGAAGGCCACGTCGCCCAGCATCACGTTTCCGCCGGAAGTGAGCCCGTCGAGGTTGGTCGCACGGTCCGTGTAGTCGACCTTCGTGTTCTGAGACTGCGCCATGTGGTGGCACCCTCCTCGATTCCGTACTACAGGCAACGGCGATAACAGCCGCCGCACCTTCCCCCAGCAAAAACGGAGCCGCACCCCACCAGCGTAGCAGGGTGCGGCCCACGGTGCGCGCCTTCTCGTTGACGCGACGTCCGGATGCCCGGAGCAGAAGGCTAGAGCAGCCCGATGAGGTGACCGACAATACCCACGCCAAAGAGGGCGAGGATGATGACGATCGGCGAGACGTTCTTCTTCAGCAGCTTGCACACGAACAGGGTGAGGGCCACGGCTGCGAGGCCGGGGATCAGGGAGTCGAGGTTCTGCTGGAGGGTGGTGACCTTCATCTGGTCAAGGCCGTTGGCACCGAGCTTGGCGTACTGCGTGAGCGCGCTCTTGATGCCCTCGGCATCGCCGGTGATGGTCGACCAGTCAATATAGGCACCAGCCTGCTGCTGCATCGTGGAGACAACCGGCTTGAAGCTGATGGTGACCCAGCGCTCGACCAGAGCGCCAATGACGAACATGCCAAGGATGGAAGCGCCCTCGGTGATCTTGCCAAGCTTGCCGCCCGAGAGGTCCTTCGAGATGTCGGCACCGGCCCTGTAGCCAGCCTCCTGGGTGTACCAGAGGAATGCAAGGCGGATGACGTTCCAGAGCACGAAGAACAGGATGGGGCCAAGCGGAGAGCCGCCCAGTGCCAGGGAGGCACCAAGGGCACCCAGCAGCGGGCGCACCGTATACCAGAAGACAGGGTCGCCGACGCCGGCGAGAGGACCCATCATACCAACCTTGACGCCCTGAATGGTGACGTCGTCGATGGGCTCGCCGTTGGCGCGGCCCTCCTCGAGGGCGAGGGTGACGCCGATGACGGGGGCGGAGACGTACGGGTGCGTGTTGTAGAACTCGAGGTGACGCTTCAGGGCCGCGATCTGGTCATCTCTGTTGGGATAGAGCTTCTTGATCGCAGGAATCATGGCGTAGCACCAGCCGCCGTTCTGCATACGCTCGTAGTTCCACGAGCCCTGCAGATACTGGTGACGGTTGCACACCGCAAGACGATCCTGCTTGGTAAGGTGGATGCCCTTCTCCTGAATCTCTTCTGCCATTGCTAATCACACTCCCTTGCTAGCCTAGTAGTTGTCGATGATGTCGCCCAGGGGGTCGCCGGAGCTCACGGCACCGGAGCCGCCGTTCTGCTTGGCGTACTCCTTGAGGCCAAGGTAGATGAAGGCCAGGGAGAGACCAATGACGCCAAGGGCGATAAGGGTGAGCTGGGAGATGGCAGCGAGGACGAAGCCGAGCGCGAAGAAGGGCCAGACCTCCTTGGTGGCCATCATGTTGATGACCATGGCGTAGCCCACGCAGCAGACCATGCCGCCGCCAACTTCCATGCCCTTAGAGAGCCAATCGGGCATAGCGTTGAGGGCCGCGGTCACGGCGTCGCCGGGGATGAAGCAGAGGGCTGCGGCCGGGATGGCGATACGGGCACCCTGCATGCAGATTGCGACGATCTGCCAACGCTCGATGCCGGCCATGTCGTCATTCTCGGCGCACTTGTCCATGCCGTGGACCATAGCCGTTGCGATGGTGCGGCAGACCATGGTGAGGAAGAGGCCAGCGACGGACAGAGGCACAGCAACGGCGATGGAGGTGGTCATTGCCTCGGTGGGGTCGGAGCCGCCGTTGATGGCGATGACCATGAGGATGGCGGATGCAACGGAGGCGAGAGCCGCATCAGGGGCAACGGCAGCGCCGATGTTGGCCCAACCAAGGGCGATCATCTGAAGCGAGCCGCCCAGGAGGATTCCCTCCGAAGGGTGACCGGTCACAAGGCCAATGAGCGTGCATGCGACCAGAGGCTGGTGGAACTCCCACTCGTCGAGGATGCCCTCCATGCCTGCCAGGAAGGCAACAATGATCACGAGCAAGACTGATATTGGTGACATAACCCCTCCTTATCCCTACTTGTTGGCTGCCTGCGCGGCAAGCTCATCCTCGGCCTTCTTGATGATGGCGTCGTAGGACTCTGCCTTGTCGGCCGGGACCTTGCGGATGTCGAACTCGACGCCCTTGGACTTGATCTTCTCAAGGGTGTCAACGTCGTCCTGGTCCATGGCAAGCGCGTTGGTCACGACGACCTTGCCCACAGAGTGGGCCATGGAGCCAAGGTTGAGCTTCTTGACGGGCACGCCGCCCTCGATGGCGCGGAGAGCGTCCTGCGGGGTCTCGAAGAGGAGCATGGCGTGGGTGTTGCCAAAGCGGGGATCCTTCGCGATCTCGCAGATCTTCTTGATGGGAACCACGTGCACGTGGACTCCTGGAGGGGCCGCCTGGATAATCATGGTCTTGCGGAGCTGGTCCGAGGCAACGCCGTCGGAGCAAACGATGATGCGGTCGGGGTTGGCCGCCTTGGTCCAGGTGGTTGCCACCTGGCCATGGAGCAGGCGGGTATCGACGCGCGCGAACACAATCTTGATGTGACCGTCGCCGATGACTGTCCCCTCCGGAATAGCGCCGGTGAGTGCAGCAGCAGGTGCCGCAGCAGCCGCAGGTGCGGCCTCCTTGGGCTCAAGCTCCTCCGGTTTGATGCGGATGCCGTTCTTTGCCTCAGTGAAGACATCCTTGGCGATGGCAGCCGCCGTGTCCTCACTCAAGCGATCGCCGTAGGCCTGGATAAGCATGGGCAGGTTGAGGCCCGTCACCATGACCCAGTCCTCGTGGCCCTCGCTCGCAAGCAGGCCGTTGACCTGGTTGAATGGGGTGGCGCCCCAAAGATCGACAAAGAAGAGCACATGCTCCTGCTCATCGAACGATGCGACGGCATCCTTCAGCTTCGCCTTGAGATCATCGGGACCCATGTCAGGCGTCAGGGTCACAGCAGCGACGTCCTTCTGCGGCCCAAAGATCATCTGGCCGGATTCCATGATCCCCTCGGCGAACTTGCCGTGGCTGGCTAGAACGATACTGACCATTCTTCCTCCTTACGCATATCTCGTACCGCCAACAGATAACGCGTCAAATGTGAAGAGGCATTCATGCTTTTTTCTCCCATCCTTCACGCCTCGTTCACACCGGCTTCACATTATAAAACACAGAGAGCTTTCGATTATGCGGAAAACCGTTGTTAGGAAAAATAGGACTTGGCCGAGCGTCTTTGCTTGTCGTGCCGATTACCAGCTTGAATGGTAATTCCGCATTGAGATATTTGTTTATACAAGTTGGTGAACGGTTGTGCTTGATACTTTTTTTGACGAGAAGGTCAAAAAACGACGAGGTCAGACTATACGTTTTCTCTAACGCCGTTCACCGATTCATTTACCGCAAACGGGAAATTGCAAAGGAGCGTCCCTCTCTTTTATGTAAGGCGAAAAATACGCCGGCCGAGAAGCGCGCCCACAGACAGACCGAGGGACGTTATCGCAGGGATTACGCACGAGATGGGTCTCCGGGCGTCAAGTCGACGCCGGAGGGCACGTTGCAACAGAAATCCCGTCGAAATGGGCCCACGGGCGCCAGAATGACGCCGAGGGGCACGTTGCAGCAGCAACTACGTACAAAAGAGCCCCTCCGGCGCCGAAATGACGCCGGAGGGGCAAACAGCGCAAACGGGCAAAGCGTCACACTAGCAGGGAATGCACACCAGCTCGTGCGGCGACTGGGTGAAGACCTCGTAGCCGTTCTCGGTCACGATGCCAAAGTCCTCCACGCGCACGCCAAACTGACCAGGCAGGTACGTACCCGGCTCCACGGTAATCACCGAGCCGGCAGGGATGGGCTTGTCGTTCCTCATGTTGAACATGGGCTGCTCGTGAATCTCCAGGCCCACACCGTGGCCAAGGCCGTGCACGAAGCAGTACTCAGGGAAGCCCGCCTCGCAGATGACCTTGTGCGCAAGCTCGTGGATCTCGCGGCCAATGACGCCAGCGTGAATGGCTGCCTCGCATGCCTCGTTCGCAGCGCGCGTTGCCTCGTAGACCTTGCGCTGGAGGTCGCTTGGCTCGCCCACGCAAACCGTGCGCGTCATGTCGGAGTGGTAGTCGTGGTAGCCGGCGCCATAGTCCATCACGATCATGTCACCGCGCTGGATCAAGCGCTCGCCGGGCTGTGCGTGGGGGTTTGCCCCGTTGGGGCCGGAAGCGATGATCGAGTCGAAGGAGAGCGAATCGGCACCGTTCGAGAGCATCCAGCCCTCCAGCTCGGCGCGGACCTGCTGCTCGGTGAGGCCGGGTTTGATGTAGCCGCAGATGTGCTCGAACGCCGCGTCGGTGATCGATTGCGCGTGGCGCATGAGCTCGACCTCCTCGGCATCCTTCACGATGCGCAGCCCAGCAATGTCGCCATGGAGGCGTGGCGCGAGGACGGCCACCGACGCTTTGGCGCACTCCTCGCCAAGCGCGTCGAAGAACGCGAGGTCGCAGGTGTCCTCAACGGCCACGACGCGCGAGCGGGTCTCGCGGATGCGCTGCGCGGCCCACCATGCGGGGCTCACGATGTCCATGTCGAGCTTCCAGGGGGTGTCCGCGCCAAGGCGGCTCTGGAAGGTGCCGTAGTAGCGTGAGTCGGTGTGGAGCCACAGCCCGTCGGCGGTCACGAAGGCAGTATGGGCCACCTCGTCGTCGAAGGTACGCTCGGCTCCAGTAAGCCAGCGAAGGTCGGGGTTGTTGCGAAGAATCGCTGCGTCATAACCCCTCTCGGCCATGAGCGCGCGGAACCTCTCGACGCGAGCGGCGCAGGCTTGTGCATCTGCCATGATTCTCTCTTCTCTCTTGCAAACGGACAATATTGACGAGTAACGCCGCCAGCAAGCGGCGGCATGTGCGAGAAGCGCTACCTTGAGGAGCACCACGCGGCCGTGTGCTCGGCAAGCTGGTCGTCCTCGACGGCCGCAAGCCGCACGCGACCAAGCGCACGCGGAAGCTCCAGCATGAACTTGTTCGAACGACGGAAGCGCTCCGCCTTGAGCGCGGCGGCCATGGCCTCTGGATCAACCTCGCACTCAACGAAGCCCAGGCCAAGGCGGTCAAGCAGCTCGTCCTGCGTGAGCATGTCATCAATCGAGAACCCACCCTGCGCAACAGAAAGGCGCGCCGAGAAGCGCATGGCCTCGGCAAGCAGGGTCGAGGAGGGAACGTCCTCCCCCACCAGGGGACGAAGCGCACGCATGAACGTTGTGCCATAGCCAATTGACTGGCGCACGGCCACGGAGGTGGACGAGATAATCTTGCCACGGCTCTTCATGCAGTCGACCATCTGCTCGCAGATGGCGGCGCGGTCGAGCGCGGCAATGTCGTTGGCGCGGTCAAAGAGCCGGCCAAACGTCTTGTCGGAATCTGCCATGGCACTGGCCACAAAGAGCGCGCGAGCGAAAAGGGCCGCCTCGTCGGTGCGCGTGGCGTCAATAACGTCGAGGTCGCAGTAGACGTAGCGCGCAGTGCCGTCCTGCGTGATCATCTGGTCTGCACCCGGCAGGTCAAGGGCGAGAGGGGTCACACCGGCGAGTAGCGCGGTTGTGGGGTCGAGAGGAACCTGCGCGAGCGTCATGCCTCCGCACCACGTGTGGCAGGCAAACGATGCCGTAGAGAGGGCACGCACGCCGCCCACGGCAACGGCAACGTCGTCGCCGGTTGCACCGGTCTCAGCGATTCCCTCGTACAGGGATTCGAGCGCCGCAGTTGAGGAGGCGTCCGGACCAGACGGGAGGTCGACCATGTGCACGAGAAAGCCCACGTCGGAAAGGTCGCGGCGAATGGTCTCGACGACGTCCGCCGGAGCCTCGGGCACGGTTGCGAGTACCGCAGCGCGGGGCTTTCCCACGTAGGCGCGCAGGTCGTTGCCCATGTTGCCCACAAGGTCATCACCCACGCGGGCGTCAAGGGAGTTACCACGGAGGTTTACCCACTGGCGCTTCGCACGAATGCGCACGGGGGCATCATCCTCGGACTCGGCCTCCGCAGCGGCCTCCGCTGCGGGTGCAGCCTCCGTCGCAGGGGCCGCAGCCACGCTCTTGGCGTCTTCGCCTTCGCGCTCCCCCGCGTCCTTCTCAGCGTCCGCTACTTGGCTGTTCTCGCTCACAAAAGCCCCCTCTCCCAGAGCAGCTGGCCGGACTCGCTAGCCACCTGCTCGAAGGTCCTGTTTCGAATGTCGATGGTGATGTCGGCCGTCTGCTGGTAGAGCGGACGGCGGTGACGGAAGAGCGCCCGGGCGTGCGAGGCGTCGCCCAGATCGGGGCGCCTCTCGGGGCAGCGCATCTGACGCAGGGAGTCAGACAAATCCCCGTCGAGATAGACCACAACCCCCATGCGGTGCATGAGCTCGCAGTTCTCGGGCCTCTCGACCACTCCCCCGCCGCAGCTCACCAGCAAGGACTTTCGAGACGCGAGACCCTCCAGGACCTTGGTCTCCTCGTCGCGAAAGCCCTCCTCGCCACGAGAGGCAAAGACGTCGCGCACGCTCATGCCAAGGGCCCGCTCCACCAGCTGGTCGGTGTCAACATAGGGCCGACAGAAGAGCTTGCCAAGGTTGCGTGCGAGAGTGGACTTGCCTGCGCCAAGAAACCCCACGAAGAAGATGTGGTCGCAACCCTCGTGGATGACGTAGCCCTCGCCCAACTTGTTCTTCCTTGCTCCCGTGCACGTACCTGACCGCTTGATTCTATCACCCGTCACTGCAGCCAGACGCACCGGGGCCCTCGCCCTCAAACTCGACACCACGCAGGACAAGCGCCTCTCCCAGCCTAAAGATCTGCGTGTACCAGAGGTCGCGACGCGACTGCGGCCGCACAAGGATGGTGCGCACGCCCGCAAGGTTGCCGGCAAGGATATCGGTGAAGACCTGGTCGCCCACAATGACCGTCTGCTCGGGTCCCACGCCCATGCGTGCCATGGCGACCCAGGCCGAGAATGGCGCAGGCTTCATGGCATGGTCGACCACGCGGCAGCCCAGCTCGCACGCGGAGGCCGCTACCTCGCCCGAGTGGAAGTTGTTCGAGAGCAGGCATGCCGAGATGCCGGCGTCGCGCAGGCGCCCAAGCCACGCCTTTACGGCAGGCGGCGCTACGTGGGTGTCCCTGGGCACGCAGGTGTTATCGCGGTCGAGAAGGACCAGACGCACACCTGCCGCAACAAGCGTGTCAATGTCAATCAGGTCAACCGAGGCAACGTAGCGCGTGGCTCGGAAGGGCGAGAGGGACCCAAGCGCCATGTCACTCACGCCCCCGAGTTCTGGGCAATGATCTGTTGGTGCTCCTCGTACGTCTCGGAGAAGGCATGCACCGAGCTTGTGATGTAGAAGTAGTAGTAGCTGGTGTCCTGGGGGTTTGCCGCCGCCGTGAGTGATGCCAGACCAGGGTTGCAGATGGGCGTAGGCGTGAGCCCCATGTTGGTGTAGGTGTTGTAGGGGTCATCCTGCGTCAGGTCGTCTGCGGTAACCTCACGGCCCAGCGTGTAGGCAAGCGTCGCGTCGCTCTGAAGCGGCATGCTGGCAGCAATGCGGTTGTAGAAGACCGACGAGATGAGTGTGCGGTCGTCGTCGGTCAGGGCTTCCTTCTCGATGATGGAGGCCATGGTGAGCACGTCATAGTTGGTAAACGACGTGCCGTAGCGCGCCTCCAGCGCCTGGCGGGCGGTATCGAGGTCGAGCGTGGCAATCTCTGTCTGGTACTGCGTAAGCATCGCGCGGATGACCGAGTCTGCCGTGACCGTCTGACCGCCAAAGTCGTAGGTCTTGGGGAAGAGGAAGCCCTCAAGCGAGTCGTTTGCCGCCTCGGAGAGGAACGGATAGTCGGCAACGTAGTTAGAAGCCTTTGCCTGGGCGATAAAGTCGCTGGAAGAGATGCCGAACTTCTCCTCCACAAGCGAGGCAATCTGCGCCACGGTGTAGCCCTCGGGGACCTGCAGCGTCGAGGCCGTGGAGTTGGGGCCAGCCATAAGCTGGTTGATCACGTTTGCGTCAGAAGAGCCGGTGAGCAGGGAGTACGTGCCACTCTTGAGCTTCTGCTCGACGTTTTGCTTCTGGACCTCCTGTAGGAAGGAGGAGGTATCCGAGATGACCCCCGCGTCCTTGAGGATGGACGCGATGCCTGCCGTGGTCGAGCCATCGGGAATGGTGACCTCGACCTCCTGACCAGCCACTACCTGCGTGCCACCAGAGTCAGACCCCTTGGTGAGCCTGGGAAGCACCAAGACGAAGAACAACGCGACAAACGCAGCCACGCCAGCGAGAACCGCCACGATAACGGTGACGCCCTTGGGTCCCGTTCCCCGACCGTTCCCACCACGCCTGCGGCCCCTGCCCTGGGCGCCGGCACGCCTGGTGGCGGCTGCGGTACGCGCGGAGACATGGCTTGTCGTACCGCCAATGGCACCGGTGGACCCAGGAGCCGACGCACCTGCGCGCCGATTCGCAGCCGAACGGCTGGCCGGGCGGCTAGTCGCGGCAGCAGGAGACTGCCTCGGAGAAGCAGCGTTGGTCCCCTGCAATCCCTCCTCGGGCGCACGGAAGTGCGCCGCGCGGCGATGGGGCTTCTCGTTGTTTTGGTTGTTTGTGGGCATGTCGTTTGCCTCTCAGACCATAGGTCCTACCTGCCGAGCATCAAGCCAGGCCTGCAGGAATAGCGATGCGGCGACCATGTCTACCTTGCCGCGCATGGATTTCTCAGAGAGCCCCTGCTCGCGCAGGATACGTTTGGCCTCCGCCGAGGAGAGCCTCTCGTCCTCAAACTCGAGGGGCAGGCCCGTGGCAGCGGAGATGCGCTCGGCCACCGCGCGGACGCGCTCGGCCTGGGGTCCCTCCTCTCCCGCCATGGTGAGTGGGCGCCCGCAGACAAGGACCTCGGGCTCCCAGTCCTCAAGCACCCTGCGGAAGCTGCGGGCAACCGAGGAGACCTCGGCCGCCGGGAGCACGCACACCGGCGTGGCGATGCGCCCCTGCGGGTCGCTCACCGCCACGCCGACGCGTGTCTCGCCAATGTCGAGCGCAAGGGCTCGCACCTACGCCCCCAGGGCAGCCTTGGCCGCATCAAGGGCAGCGGCGATGCCAGAGGCGTCAGAGCCACCTGCCTGCGCCATGTTGGGCCTGCCGCCGCCGCGGCCGCCCACGAAGCCGGCAATCTCCTTGATGATGTTGCCCGCCGAGAAGCCCGCGGCCACCGCAGACTCGGTGCCAGCGGCGAGGAGCGCCACCTTGCCGTCGGGCGTGGTGGAGGCCACGACGCACGCGACGGGCTCGCCCTTTGCGCCGTCGCGGATGGAGTCCCAGACGGAGCGAAGATCCTTGCCGGAGATGCCGTTGAGCTTGGTGAAGACGCAGCGGTATGCGCCCAGGTCCTTGGCATTGCGCAGCGCGGCAGCCACGACGTCGCCCGAGGCAGAACCCTTGGCCACGCCAATGTTGCGCTTGGCCTCGCGAAGCTCGTCACGCATCTGGGAGACGCGCTCGGGGAGGTCGGCGGGACGGCACTTGAGCGTAGCCGCCGCCTGGTCCATAAGCGCGAGCCTCTCGTCCACATACTCGATGGCGCCCATCGAGGTCACGGCCTCGATGCGTCGGGCGTTGGAGCCAACGGAGCTCTCGGAGACGATCTTGAAGATGCCCAGGTCCGCGGTGTTGCGGGCGTGGGTGCCGCCGCAGAGCTCGCGCGAGAAGGGCTTGTCGGAGCTGCCCGTGGAGACCACGCGCACGCGCTCGCCGTACTTCTCGCCAAAGAGCGCGACGGCTCCCGAGGCCTTGGCCTCGTCGATGCCCATGACCTCGGTCACGATGGGCTCGGCCGCGAAGATCTCGGCGTTGACCATGCCCTCGACGCGGTCAAGCTCGTCTTTGGTCATGGCCTCGAAGTGCGTGAAGTCAAAGCGCAGACGATCTGGGGCAACAAGCGAGCCGGCCTGGCTCACGTGGTCGCCAAGGACCTTCTTAAGCGCGGCGTCAAGCAGGTGCGTGGCCGTGTGGTTGCGGCGGATGAGCTCGCGGCGGCCGTGATCGACCACGGCGGTCACGCGGTCGCCCACCGAGATGGCTCCGTCGGTGACCTCGGCCACGTGGCCCACGAGGCCGCCCTCGTGGTGCAGCGTGTTGGTGACGCGTGCGGGGCCAACGATGCCGGTGTCGCCCACCTGGCCGCCCATCTCGCCGTAGAACGGCGTGCGGTCGAGCACAAGCTCGACCTGGTCGCCCGTCGCGGCCTCCTTGACCGACTCGCCGTCGCGCACGATGGCCACAACCTCGCAACCAGAGAGCTCGTCGTGGTCGTAGCCGTCGAACTCGGTCGCGGGGAGGCTGTCGGAGAGGGCAACCCAGACGTTGTTGGCCTTGCCCCAGGCGTCGCGGTTGGCCGTGGCGCGGGCGCGCTCGCGCTGGGCCTCCATGGCGGCGTCGAAGGCGTCCATGTCGACGGAGTGGCCAGCAGCACCAGCGATCTCACGCGTGAGGTCGATGGGGAAGCCGTAGGTGTCGTGCAGGGTGAAGGCAACGTCGCCCGAGAGGGGCTCGCCCTCGCCCAGACGAGAGAGCTCGGCCTTGAGCTGCTCCTCGCCGTTGTCGAGGGTTGCGCCAAAGCGCTCCTCCTCGGCGTTGATGATGCCGTCAATGAGCGCCTGCTGCTCGACGAGCTCGGGGTAGGTGTCGCCGAGAAGGCGCGTGACCTCGTGGGCGTAGGTGGTGAGGAACTGGCCCTTGATGCCCATGAGGCGACCATGGTAGACGGCGCGGCGGAGAAGGCGGCGCAGCACGTAGCCACGGCCCTCGTTGGAGGGAAGGATGCCGTCGCCAATCATGAACGTGACGGCACGGGAGTGATCGGCCACGATGCGCAGGCTCTTGTCGGTAGTCGCGGAGTCGTGGTAGCGCACGCCCGCAAGGCCCTCGCCCACGCCGATGAGGGTACGCAGGATGTCGCCCTCGTAGTTGGAGCCCTCGTGCTGCATGATAGCCGCGATGCGCTCGAGACCCATGCCCGTGTCGATGTTGCGGTGCGGCAGCTCCGGCATGGAGCCGTCCTCCTGGCGGTCGTACTGCGTGAAGACGAGGTTCCAGAACTCGAGATAGCGGTCGCCGTCGTCGCCG
This sequence comes from Tractidigestivibacter scatoligenes, assembly GCF_001494635.1. Lineage (GTDB taxonomy): Bacteria > Actinomycetota > Coriobacteriia > Coriobacteriales > Atopobiaceae > Tractidigestivibacter > Tractidigestivibacter scatoligenes. The sequence goes on from NZ_LOJF01000011.1 coordinate 267,819, forward strand.
GGCTTCTCGCCCTCAAACTCGGGACCCTGATCAAAGTAGATCTCGGAGCAGGGGCCGCAGGGGCCGGTGGGGCCGGCGGCCCAGAAGTTGTCCTCCTCGCCCAGGCGCGAGATGTGATCGTAGGGAACGCCCTGCTCGTGCCAGAGCTCGATGGCCTCCTCGTCGTCCTTGAAGACGGTCATGTAGAGGCGGTCCTTGGGCAGGCCCAGGTGCTCGGGCGACGTGATGAACTCGTAGGCCCACTCGATGGCGTTGGCCTTGGTGTAGCCGCCAAACGAGAAGTTGCCCAGCATCTCGAAGAACGAGAGATGGCGCGCGTCGCCAATGTTGTCGATGTCGTTGGTGCGCAGACACTTCTGACAGGAGCAGGCGCCAATCTCCTTCATGGTCTTGGTGCCCTGGTAGTACTCCTTGAACTGGTTCATGCCGGCGTTGGCAAGAAGCAGCGACGGATCATCCGGCACGAGCGAGGAGGATGGGTAGAGCTTGCAGCCCTTGCCCTCGAAAAACTTGAGGAAGTCCTCACGAATCTCTGCCGTGGTCATGGTCTTGTAGTCAGACGCGCTCATGTCTCTCCTCGTCTGTGGACGACGCCGGAGCCTTGGCCGCCGGGCTGGTGTCGTCGCCGTCCTGCTTGTTGGTTGCAACGTTCCTATTTTTACTCATATCGGCCGCGTACACAGCGTTTTCATGGTCATTACTTGCATTTTTTGTCACCTTGCGCGCGCGTGACCACGCAGACGAGGTCACAAGGCGCGTGCTTTCAAAGAACTTCTCATCATCCAGGGCGTCATAGACGGCTTCCACGTTGCCCTGGGCGTCTTGGTGCGGGGTGCTCTGGAAGAGCGCGCCATCCTCGGAGACAAGCTGACGCTTGGTGCGCGTCTCGAAGTAGTAGACAAAGACGCCACGGATGGCGGCCGTGAGCGGGATGGCGAGAACCATGCCGATGATCCCGCCCAGGCAGTTGCCAATCACGATGCCTACGATGGAGAGGACGGGGTGGATCTTGACGGCCGAGCGCATGATGAGTGGCGAGATGACGTTGTCCGTCACGTTGGCCGCGACCACCATCACCACGAGCGACCAGAGCGCGAGCCAGGGGCTCTCGAAGAGGGCGAGCAGCGTGGCGAGCGCCGCCGAGACAAACGGGCCGATCACGGGCACAAAGTGCATGAAGAACGTGATGATGGCAATGAGGCCCGCGTAGGGATGGCCGAGAAGCGCTAGCCCCAGCCACACGGCGATGCCGTTGATGAACGAGCAGATGAGCTGTCCGCGCATGTAGCCACCCATGGAGCGGCTCATGACGGCGAGGAGCAGCGTCATGTCGTCCTTGCGAGAAGGGCCGGCGATCATGGCAAGCTCGCGCACGATCACGGGGTAGTCCTTGGCAAACCAATACGCAAGGATGAGCGCCAGGAAGAAGTTCACAAGGTTGTCCACGGTATCGAAGAGCCCCGAGACGGCGCCGTTCGAGAGCTGGCGCACTGTGTCAGAGGCCATAGAGCTGCCGGCGGACGAGACGGTTTGGACGATGGAGTTGACCATGTTCTGCAACTGCTCGTTGTCCGAGGTTCCGTAGCTCTCCCAGAAGTTTGAGAGGGCGTCCTGGATGCTTCGGATGTAGCTGGGGACCTGGCGCAACACCTCGACGGACTGCTGGACGAAGGTGCCGCCGAGAACCACGATGACCGCCGCGAGCACCGCCAGCACCACAAGAAGCGAGACGAGAGCGGAAAGCGCCCTGGGAACGCGGCGGTCCTCGAGCGCGTTGGTAATGGGACTGCAGATGAAGCCGATGATGATGCCCATGAGCAGCAGCTCGACCGCATCGCCAATCATCGAAAGGCCGCGCACGGCGAGGACAAAGACCGCGATGGCGCCTACTATTGCCCAGGCAACCACCAGGCGCCTGCGCCAAGCAGCGTACTTCTCGTCAGCGTCCTTGTTCCCCACCGGCATCTCCCCTCGTATTCGAGCACCTCATTGTAGCAAGGTGGGGTGTTATGGCCGTTGGGAGCAAAGGACGGACGAGAACCGCGCGGCTGCCACACAAAAAACGGCACCGGAGCCGAAGCCCCGGCGCCGCAGATGACGCTACTTGCTCATAAGGCCCTCTGGGTCGATCTTCTCTTGCACGCGGCGGAGCGTGCGGCGAAGGAGGCGCGAGACCTGCACCTGCGAGATGCCCAGGCGCTCGGCAATCTCGACCTGCGTCATGCCCTCGAAGAAACGCATGCGGATGACGTCCTTCTCGCGCGGCGAGAAGTCCCTGATGGCATCCTCGAGGACGATACGGTCGTCCGAGGCGGCAAGGCTCTCGTCCTCGGTGGCGTAGTGGTCGATGACCGAGGGGGCGTCATCGTCATCCGAGGAGCCGCCTCCCTCGAGCGGCACCGAGCTATAGGCGCTCGAGGACTCCATGGCCTCGAGGACGTCGTCGACGCTTGCGCCCACGCGCTTGGCAATCTCCTCGACGGAGGGGCTGCGCGAGAGCTCGTTGGTAAGCTCGTCGTTTGCCTGGTTGACCTTGGCAGAGAGCTCCTGCAGACGCCTTGGCACGCGGACCGACCAGCCCTTGTCGCGGAAGTGACGCTTTATCTCGCCCAGGATGGTTGGCGTGGCGTAGGTGGTGAACTCGAGGCCTCGCGACGGGTCGAAGCGGTCGATGGCCTTGATGAGGCCGATGGTACCCACCTGGATGAGGTCGTCCAGGGGTTCTCCCCTGTTCTTGAACTTGGACGCGAGGAAGCGGACCAGGTTGAGGTGGCTCACGATAAGCTGGTCGCGTACCTCGGGGTCTCCCGTGGCCTTGTACTGGCGGAAGAGCTCGCGCGTGCGGTCCTTGTCCCAGGCGGCCTTCCCCTTTGGCGTGCGGTGAAGCGAGCGGTGGCGGGCCCTCTCGGCACGCGCCTCCGACGCCTCGCGTACGGCGCGCTCCTCCTCGGTCTCCTGCGTGCTGGGCGCATTCGCGGCGTTTGGCGTGTTCGCGGTCTCCTGCGCGTTCGTGGTGCTGGCGCTAGGCATTCTTCACGTCCATTCGCTTGGAGAGGTGCAGCGTGCGACCGTCCTCCGAGATGCTGAAGTCGTCGCACACGGCGCCGAGAAGGACCTCAACCAGGTCGATGGGCTGCGGCTCGCCGGAGGGGTCTGTGGCCTCGTCAGGGTCTTCGTCGCCGAGGGAGAAGTCTGCGGTCATGCCGTCCGGCGCAAGGCCAAAGACGATGTCGCAGGTGGCGGGCCTGGTCGCGCAGGCGTAGACAAAGCCCTCCTCGGCGGCCATGCGCACGTCCTCGACGTCGTCCACGCTCATGTCGCAGCAGACGGCAAGGTTGGAGGCGGTCATGCGAACTGCTCGGGCGAAGCGCGCCTCCGCGGGAACGCTGAGCTTGACGATACTGGTGCTAGGCATTGTTCTCCTCGCCATCTGCCGCGGCCTCCGTGGTGGAGACGGGCGCGGCGTGCCTGGGCTTGTGGGGCTGCTTCTCTGCGGCGGAATCGGTGTCCGCAGCGGGTGCGGGGTCTGCGGCGGATGCGGTCTTCTCGGCCTCGACCGGCGCGTAGGTCACATACGCGGTGGTGTGCTGCGGGGCGGGCGCGGCGTTCTCCTCAGCCTTCTCGCCTTCCTTGCCCGCTGCGTCCTCGAGGCGCGCCTGGGGCGCCTCGCCCTTGCCCACGAGCTTGGAGACCGCTCCGGCAACGGCACCAGCGGCGCCGGCAACGCCCTTGCTTACCGTGTCCGTCACGGCAGAGGCCGTGCCTGTGACCGTGGAGACGTCACCCAGGATGCTGTTGAGGCTATCGAGGCTCTGGGTGGCCCCATCGATGGTCTCGCCAGCCTTGACGAGGAGCGGGTTGACCTGCTTCATGGCGGGGTCGAGGTCGTCGACCATGCCGTCGACCTTGGCAATGATGGGCTGCACCTGCGCGATGGTCTCGTTTGCCGAAGTAGTGACCTCGTCGACGGAAGCGCGCGCCTTGCGGATGGTAAGCGCAAGCTCGACCACGGCCCAGATGGCCACGATAACAAGCACGACGAGGGCGATGTCCAGAGGACTCATCTTGTGTCCCTTCTCTTGCGACGCTCCCTTAGGGACTGCCTAGGGACACGGCGCACCACACGTACGCCGACATTCTACCCGTTTGCATGAACTTGGACGCATGCCAGACACCTGTTGAACGGCAAAGGCTCTGGGGGGCGAGATGGACGTGGCGTCGGAGCTGGGGCGAGGGGTTACGTGCGCGCTCGCTGCGGAAATGCGCCTTCGGGCGAGAAAACGACGCCCAAACGATGATTTCGTACGCACTTCCTGCGGAAACTCACTCTCCGGCGCCGATTTGGCGCCCGTGGGCACATTATCGCAGCAAGTGCGTACGAGACCGCCGCTGCGGCGTCTTTTTGGCGCCCGAGCGCACGTTATCGCAGCTACCACGCACAAAAGGGCCCTTCCGGCGTCGACATCTCGCCGGAAGGCAAATTACCGCCACGGTGCTTCAATGCCGCGCCATTTCGCCGTTTAGGAATTTCTCGAACGGTTAGGGCGGCCTAACCGGCGAAATCCCGCGGCATGGCCGAGAGGGCCGGCGCCGCTCGCCACCGTGGCGCCTCGCTGCTCCTCGCGCAACCCTACGCTCGCGCGCCCTCGAACTGCATGCGGTAGTACCGCGCGTAGGTGCCGCCGCGGGCGAGAAGCTCCTCGTGCGTACCGCGCTCAACAACGCGCCCGGCGTCAATCGTCGCAATCTCGTCGGCGTCCTTGATGGTCGAGAGGCGGTGCGCAATCACGATGGTCGTGCGCCCGCGCGAGAGCGACGCAAGCGACTCCTGCACAGCGTGCTCGGACTCGTTGTCCAGGGCCGATGTGGCCTCGTCCAGGATAAGAATCTTCGGGTCCTTGAGAAAGACGCGCGCGATGGCGATGCGCTGCTTCTGCCCGCCCGAGAGACGGGTGCCCCTCTCCCCCACCTGGGTCTCGTAGCCGTCGGGCAGCGTCTCGATGAATTCGGCGATGTTGGCCTTCTCGGCAGCCTGCTCTATCTGGGCCATGGTCGCGCGCGGGTTGCCGTAGGCGATGTTCTCGGCTATGGTCCCGTCAAAGAGGTAGACCTCCTGCTGGACGATGCCGATGGCCTCGCGCAAGCTTCGCTGGGTAACAGAGCGCACGTCCTGCCCGTCGATGGTGATGGAGCCAGAATCCACGTCGTAGAAGCGCGGGAGAAGCGCGCAGGTGGTGGACTTGCCGCCGCCGGAGGCGCCCACCAGGGCAATGGTCTCGCCGGGGCGAATGTCCAGGTTGAGGCCACGAATGACCTCGGGGTTCTCGCCCGCGCCCTCGCCGTCCCCGCTGTCGTACGCAAAGTGGACGTCGTGGTAGGAGATGGCACCCTTGGTCACCTTGAGCGCCGACGCGCCGGGGGCGTCCTCGATCTCGGGCTGGGAGTCGACCATCTCCTTGAAGCGTCGGAAGCCTGCAATGGCCTTCTGGAAGGTCTCGGTGAAGTTGAGGATGTTCTCGATGGGTGTGGTGAAGAGCGAGATGTACAGGGCGTAGGTGGCAAGGTCCGTGGCCTCCATCTGCCCCTGGGCGATGAGCCAGCCGCCCATCACCACGATGAGCGTGTAGAGGATGCCCATGAGCGCGGCAATGCCCGCCTGGTAGCGGCCCATGGCGCGATACATGCGCACCTTCGAGTCGAGGTATGCCTCGTTGCTCTCGCGGAACTTCTCGCGCTCAACGTCCTCGGCGGCAAAGCTCTTGACCACACGGACGCCGGCAAGGCTGTCCTCCAGACGCGAGTTCACGTTGGAGATGCGCACGCGGTTCTCGCGAAAGACGGCCTTCATCTGGAGGTTTGCCCGCAGGTTGTAGACGACGAGAATGGCGAGAACAACGCCCAGGCAGACGGTGAGTGGCACGTTGATAAACGACAGGATCGCAAACGAACCCACGACCTCGATGAAGCCGATGAGCAAGAACTCGGGGCCGTGGTGTGCCGCCTCGGAGATGTCGAAGAGGTCACTCACCAGGCGGCTCATGAGGTCCCCGGACTTGTTGCGGTCAAAGAACGAGAGGCTCATGCGCTCGTAGGCGTCGAAGAGGTCCTCGCGCATGCGGCTCTCCATGCGCGCGCCCATAACGTGGCCCCAGTAGGCCACAAAGTAGCGGCACCCAAAGCGCACGGCGTACATGACGACAAAGCCCACGAGAAGGTAGACGAGGGCGGACGTGATGGCATCCGAGCCCTGGCGGAAGAGGCCACCCGTGAGCGTGCGGAGGATCTGGGGGAAGGCAAGGTCGATGCCGGCGACGACGATGGCGCAGACGATGTCTGCGATGAAGAGGTGCATCTGACCTGCGTAGTAGCCGAGAAAACTAGCGAAGAGTCCGCGGCGGTGCTGCGCCGGGGACTTGGGTGAAACGGTACTCATGAGTGATCCCTACGTGTGACGCGAATGTTGTCCGCGCGACATCATAGCGGATGGGGACGGGGTGGGGCTGCGGGGTGGCGGGAGACGCACGCTGTCTCCGGAGAGCGCCGGATGTTGCAAATCTCGCCAAAACCGGCCTTCCGGAGACAAAATGTCGCCGAAGAGTGAGTTCTGGCGACATTCTTCGCCAAAAGTGCCCTTCCGGCAACACGTAACCCCATTCAATACGCTGCCGCAGCACGCTGAGATACACGAACCGGGGCCGGCGCAGTGCCGACCCCGCTCGCTGGGACGCGCTGGGATATAGGAGGAAGAATGACGCGTCCCTACAAGGAATGAGACAAAGGGACAGTCCCTTTGTCTCATAAGGGACCTGCTCGACCGCCGGGAGAGTGCGGTCGAGCAGGGAGGGTGGGGCTAGTCGGCCAGCTTGGTCAGCGGATCAACGCCGTACTTCTTCGTACGATCATCCGAAATCTGGCCAGAGTAGTTCAGACCAAAGGCAAAGTCGTAGGTGTTGCCGTCCACGTCGGTGTAGCACTCCATGTCACGAGAGATGTCCTCAAGCTGCTTCTCGACGTCAACCATATCCTTAGGCATCTGCATCGGGAGCAGGCCAGAGGGCTCATCAAGACCGGCGACAATACGGCAAGCCGCCTCTGTAGAGCCGGACATAGAGACGAGAATGGCGTCAACCTCTGACTCAAACTCGTGGACGCACATGGGCTGAGTGATGTCGAGAATCACGATGCAGGGCTTACCGGCCTCCTTGGCAAGTGCCGCCGCCTCAAGGATCTGGTCGAGCTGGTACTCGTTGGTGATATTGGAGGTCCTGCCATAGTAGCTGCGGTTCTCAATCTCGACGCCCTTCGCAGACTCATGCTCTGCCCACTTGGAGCCATCAGCAGGGTCACCGGCAATCGAGGTCTGGCGCACGTACTCGGAGTCCGCAGTATAGGGGCGATACTGGAGAGAGAGCGGCACATAGTTGCCGTCCTCGTCCTGAGAGGACCTGGGATCTGCGTTGCTCGGTGCCTTGGCGCAAACGAGGACATAATCGACGTCAGCGATGTCAGAAGCGGTAAGCCTCGTGAGGTCATCAAGCGTGGGAGTGGCGTTGCCGGTCTTCTCGTTAACGGGACCGGTGAGAGTATCGGCAAGCGTATCGGTAACAACGTCGAAGTACTTCTTGAGTGTTCCATCAGACAGCGGAAGCTCGCACGCCGACGGGGTCTCCGACCATCCGCCCATGAAACCGGCAGCGCGGTAAGACTTCGAGAATCGCATGGGGACGTAGACCTTGGGCTTTGCGCTCTCGGAACCAGCCTTGATAACGTTGCCGTGGTTCTTGAGCATAACGATGCCCTTGACCTGGTCGGAGAGAGCCTCTTCCTTAGTGGCGTCGTCGCCCTTGTCGACCTCGGAACGAGTAGCGTCAACGTCAATGTAGGGATCCTCAAAGATGCCGGTGTTGAAGTAGCTCAGAAGCAGACGCTTGGCGGAATTCTTAAAGTTCTCGTTTGCCTTATCCTCGCCAAGCTCTTCCTTCATGTCGTTATAAGCGGAGACAAGCAGCGTGGGGTCGTTGCAGCCGCCCATCTGGTCGACACCGACGGAGACAGACTTCGAGGCGCGCTTTGCGGGCGTCCAGACACTTGTGTCCTCAAGACCCCAGCAGGTAGCCATACCTGCGCCCGGATCGTTAAGCACCGCCCAGTCGGTGCACGCAGAGCCGGCAAAGCCAAAGCGATCGCGGAGAAGCTCGGTGACCTTGTACTTCGAGAAGCCAGAGCCAACCAGCTCGCCATACTCGTTGTCCTGGTCGAACGCGATGGTGTAGGAGGTCATGACAGATGACGCGGTGCCGGTCTTACCATCGAGTTTGAAGGCACCATCCACGAACGGAATCATGCATGCCTCAAAGTTCTTGCCGGGATAGATGGCGAACTTGCCGCCATCCTTGTGGCCCTCTCGGCCACCCTCGCCGGGGGCCTCCGCCGGCCAGTGCTTGACCATAGCGGCAACCGAGTCCTTGCCCCAGCCAACATCGTTTCCGTTGTCATCGGTCGTGGACTGCATGCCGTCGATGAAGGCCTTGCAGGTATCACGGGAAAGTGCGGGGTCTTCACCGAAGGTACCGGAGAAGCGCGTCCAGCGGGGGTCAGACGCGACGTCGGTCTGAGGGCCAAGGAACATGGAGATGCCCATCCTGCGAAGATCGTGAGCAATTCCAGCACCAGCGCGCTTGGCGACCTCGGGGTCAAACGTAGCGGCAAGGGCGAGGTTGCCGGGCCAATCGACGCAGTTCCTGCCGTTACGAGGATCTGAGGAGAAGTTGATGGGGATCTTGTTCTCCGATGCCTCTACGTATGCCTGCATGTTATTTGCCCAAGCAGCCTGCTTAAACGCAGGGTATGCAGAAGCAGCATTGAGAACGGCACGAACGTTTCCGTCGAGGAACTGCTTCTGCTCATCGGTCACCGAGCTATCGTCCTCAACCTTGCTCTGGTGCCCAGAGAAGCACATAAGACCAGCGATCTGCTCGATAGAGAGGCGCCCAGCAAGGTCCTCGGCGCGCTCCTCAGCGGAGAGGCGCCAGTCCTCGTAGGGAACCAGCTCGCCGGTGCCCTCGAAGTCCTTGAACGCGTATCCGTCCTTCTCGATGAGCTTGAGGCCGGAGTCTGGCGAGTAGGACAGCTGCTTGCCATCGCCGTTGTCAACGATGGTGTAACCGTAGTCGGTTGCCGTCTCGGTGTAGCCGTTGCCCTTCTTGTTCGCAGCGTTGTCCGTGCTCGTCGCGGTGCCACCGGTCGAGCACCCAGCAAGCCCCGCGAGCGCCGCCGCGGCAGCCGACCCAGCAAGGAAGTTCCTGCGCGTCAGGTTGTTTCCCATTCTTTCTCCTCTTGTCGTGCGGTCCCCCTCCCACAGGGGGCCGCAGCCTTCCCTCCGCACGGCCATGTGGCCGTGGCGATTCCCGCGTAGCGTTAGGACCTACGGGCACGGCGCTCCCAACGCCCGCCCACGTGGCCCATGAGACAAAGGGAAACTCCCTTTGTCTCCATGCTGTTAGCCGTAGAAGTCGAAGTTGATGGTGTCGAAGTCGGCGATGTCGAAGTCGGCGGCGTTGCCCTCGAGCGTGTTCTTGTCGACGACCTTGAGCGTGATGTCCTTGGACGAGAGGTGCAGCGTGATCTCGTCCTTCGTGCCCTCCCAGGTGCCCGTGTCGGTGAGGAGGTCGGCGTGTGCCTCGAGGGGCTTGACCTCGCAGGTGCCGTCATCGTTAAGGTTCACATCGAGCATCTGCTCACTGCCGCCGGCGGTGCCGTAGACGGTCTGGCCGGTGATCTCGACGGAGCCGCGCCACTGGCCGGCGTAGGCCTTGTTGGCGTCGAACTCGGAGCTGGAGCTGTCCTTTGACGAGCTGGAGGTCGTGCTCGTGCTGCTCGTGGTCGTGGAGGACGACGAGCTGGTAGACGAGGTCGACGAGCCACCGCAGGCTGCGAGCGGCATGCAGAGCGTTGCGGCAAGCAGACCCGCAACCAGTACCTGCTTCTTCATGCTAGGTTCCTTCCCCTCTGGCCGGGACCATCCCGGCCATCCCGCGCATCGGTATTCGGTGCGCCTTGCTCGAGAGTCATTACAAATCGATGACGCCTCGAATGAGGGGAACCGTACTAACCTGTCGAATTTCTGGCGTGTCCTGCATCCTGAAACGGCGGACGGAAGGGCCAAGCGGTGGCGAGAGAGGCGGCGAGCGGTATTTCTCGGCGCCTACGCCTTGCCGGGAGCGTCGTTTTTGGTGGGATCGGCGCCGTTCGCGGCAGCGTCCGCGCCGGCAGCACCTGCGGTGCCCTTCTCGCCCGTATCCACCGGCTTGGGTTGAAGCCCTGCCCGGTCGCGCGCCGTGGCCTCAATGCGCCAGGCCTCCCAACCGCGGGGGCTGGGGTGATAGAACGCACCGCGCTCGAGGCCCTGGGGCAGGTAGCGCTGCTCCACCCAGCCAGCGGGATAGTTGTGGGGGTAGAGGTAGGGACCGTACTCGTCGGAGCCGGGACGATGCCTGTCGCGCAGGTAGCTGGGCACCTCCCGGCGCGGCCCCTCGCGGACCTCCTTCAGCGCAGCGTCAATGCCCGCCTCGGCGGCATTGGACTTGGGCGCGAGCGCCATGTACTCCACGGCCTGCGCGAGGTTGATGCGACACTCCGGAAGGCCGATGACCTCGGTTGCCTTGAACGCCGCCTCAGCAACGAGAAGCGCCTGCGGATCTGCATTGCCAATGTCCTCCGAGGCCAGGATGAAGATGCGCCGCGCGATGAACTTGGGGTCCTCCCCCGCGTCGAGCATGCGCGCCAGCCAATAGAGCGCCGCGTCAGGGTCGCTTCCACGCATGGACTTGATGAAGGCAGAGATGATGTCGTAGTGCATGTCGCCGGACTTGTCGTAGGACAGACCGTGGCGTGGGTTGGCCTCAAGCACGTGGGCTCGCGTGATGCGCACGGGCTCCTCCGGCGTGGCCGTACCGGCCGGCGCGGCCATCTGGCTCGCCAGCTCAAGCGAGGTGAGAGACGCCCGACCGTCGCCGCCAGCAAGGGTGACGATCTCCTCGAGCGCGTCGTCATCGAGGGTGAAGGCGCCCTTGAGGCCATACTCCGAGGTGACTGCGCGGCGCACGATAGTGCGGATGGAGTCATCATCGAGCGGCTCAAGTTCCACCACGCGAGAGCGCGATAGCAGTGCGGAGTTCACCTCGAAGTAGGGGTTCTCGGTTGTAGCGCCCACCAGGACCACGGTGCGGTCCTCCACGGCGTGCAGCAGCGCGTCCTGCTGCGAGCGGTTGAAGCGGTGTATCTCGTCCACAAAGAGGATTGTGCGACGGCCAAGGGAGAGCAGGCGGCTCTCGGCGGCCTCAATCTCGCGCCGGAGGTCCTTCACGGTACCCGTGACGGCCGAGACCTCGACAAACTCCGCGTGCGTTGAGTTGGCGATAATGCGCGCCAGCGTGGTCTTTCCCGTACCAGCAGGGCCGTAGAGAATCACCGAGGAGAGCGTGTCGTGCTCGATTGCCGTGCGCAGCCAGCTGCCGGGACCAACGGCCTCGGTCTGGCCCACGTATTCCTCGAGGGTCTGCGGACGCATGCGCGCGGCGAGCGGGGCGTTCATCGTGCGCTTGTAGTGCTCTATGTTGGTGAAGAGGTTGTCCATGCAAGCGATTGTAGCCCAGGGGCGACAAAATTGATGGCTTGGCAAAACTGCGGCTTAATTGCAGTTAGACAAAAAGGTACAAGCCTTCTACCTGCGGTTTTTCTCGGCATCACCTCACAGAGACTGCAATTAAGCCGCACATTTCTCGAGACGGACTGTTCTCGGCTAGAGACGGGGTGTCCTCGGCACCAAAGCTACCCTCGCCAGGCTCTTCTCGACGCCCGGTCCTTCGCTCCAGATCCTTCGCTGCAGGTCATTCGCTCCTGGCCATTCTCGCTTGGCTCTTCTCGGCCGGCTCCTCGTTCCGGCGCGTTCGTTTTTTCTGTATTGGCAACCCAAACAGATCGAGGCACCTTTGGTCGGCTAAGGTATCCACCGGAAGGTCGCGCAGGGGAGGAAACATGACAATCGCAGCCACAAGGCCGCTCATCGGCATCACGTCTAGGCCCCGGGAGGACCCCGAGAACCCAAACTGGACCATGACGGATGACCACTACGCTGCTTCGGTGGCAGATGCGGGAGGCATCCCGGTGGCTCTCCCCTACACCATCCCCTTTGGCTTTGACGCAACCAGCCTGGTCCCCGACATCGTGCGTCGCCTTGACGGCATCCTCTTCACGGGCGGTGGCGACATTGCCGACTGCTCCTTTGGAGGCAACGCCTACGCACCGGAGAGCCACTCGCAGATCTCGCTCACCTGCGCTGCGCGCGACGCCTTCGAGTGGGCGCTCATGCGCGCATGCTGGGACGCCGACGTTCCGGTGCTTGGCATCTGCCGCGGCATGCAGGTCATGAACGTGACCCTTGGCGGCACACTTGTGCGCGACATCAACGACTACCCCACCAAGACCATCGTCCACAGAAGGCTCGACCAGCCAGACACCCCCGTCCACCACGTGCGCATTGCCGAGACGAGCCGCCTGGCAAAGATTCTGGGGTTCACCTCGGGCGAGGTGAACTCGCTCCACCACGAGGCAATCTGCAAGCAAGCGCCCGAGGGGCACGTTGTTGCGTGGGCCGAGGACGGCACGCCGGAGGGCTTGGAGTTTGCCGAGAAGACCTTCTTTTTGGGCGTGCAGTGGCATCCCGAGAAGCTGCGCACGCAGTCGCAGCTCTTCAGTGCCTTCGTCGATGCCGCGCGCGAGCACGGCGCGGCGGAGCGCGCAACACAGGCATCTTCACTGTAGTGAAGGTTTTTGCCTCTCCGCAAGCAATATCTTCACTGTAGTGAAGGCTTTAGCCCCGCAGCCGCCCACGCCTTACGGGCGTACGCCCTCGAAGTACCCGCGCCGTGGGAAGAGCTCGCGCGCCTTGGGGAAGAGCTCCGAGCACGTAGCCATGAAGTAGTCGTCCGTCATCGACGAGATGAAGTCCACCACCGCAAGGTCTGGGTCTGTCTCCCAGTCATACGTGCGGCCATAGGGCGCGAGGTGGCGCCCCAGCGGCTCGATGTGGTGGCGGAAGATGGCGGCGGCCTCGTCACCTGCGCGAAGAGCCTCGAGCTCGTGGTCGTAGAGCAGCGAGAAGAGCTCCGAGACGCCGCGAGAGAAGTCCCCGTTGACCTCCGAGGCGCCGTAGATCTTCTCGTAGTTCTCGCGCTTTGCTCGGCGCATCTCGGCAAAGCCCTCCTCGCTCATCTCAATGCGCGGCTTGCCCAAGCTGTTCTCGACCACGTCAGCGACGAAGGCCCCCAGTGCCCAGGCGTTGTATGCCCCGCCAAGGCCGTCATCGAAGCTCTTCTCAGTGCAAAGACCAGCGCGAATGGCGTCCTGGCGGTCCTTGCCCACGTAGGCGATGATGTCCGAGACGCGCACCACGCAGCCCTCAAGCGTCATAGGACGCAAGCGCGCAATAGCTGGGCCACCCTTCTCCCAGCACTCCTCCACCCCACGGTCAAACTCATCGAAGCCATCGAGGTTGCTTGTCTCAAAAACCTGCTGCTCGAACTCGCCGTTGTGGCAGATCACGCCATCCAGCGTCTGGAGTGCGAGGTTCCTGCCATAGGTGACGTCGAGCACGCGAACGCTCTGCACGTTGTGCGCAAAGAAGCGGCCGGTGCGGGCATGGTAGACGTCGTTTAGGAAGCGCTCGCCTGCGTGGCCAAAAGGCGTGTGGCCAATATCGTGGCCAAGCGCGATTGCCTCGATAAGGTCAAGGTTGAGGCCGAGGGCAGCGCCAATGTCTCTGGCCACGCGCGCGACGAGCTGCACATGCAGGCCGCGGCGGGCCAAGTCATCATCCGCACGAAACGAGAAGACCTGGGTCTTTCCGGCAAGTCGGTTGTACGCGGACATGTGCATAATCTTCTCGGAATCGCGCACAAAGGCCGGTCGCAAGACGCTCTCCTGGTCACGCTCGGTCTTGTCGCGGCGAAGTGCGGCTGCATTGGGCGTGGCAAATGGCGAGAGGACCCCGCTTGCGCGACGGTCTGCGATGGCCTGCTGCACCTGGGGAGAGAGCTGCCCCGTGAGGTGAGGCGCGAGCTTGTTGGTGACTTCCATGGCTGCCTCCTGCGAGTTGTTTATCGAGGCAGATTCTAGCAAGGCCGCGCGACAGTAATTAGAGCGGCGAGAAGGACGCCGGGCCGCATGGAGAACGCCATGCCGAACGGAGGTCGTAGGCCGGTTCTGGAAAACTGCGACTTAATAGCAGTTAGCCTCGTGCGTCGATGAGAGAAACCGCAGGTAAGGGGCAAGTGGCTTCTCGTTTGACGGCTATTAAGTCGCAGTTTTCCAGAGTCATAGGTGTCTCTCGCCGACACAACTGCATGAAAATGCTGCTCCGGCGCCAAATTGACGCCGGAGCAGCAACTTTGTACGTGATTCCTGCGATAACGTGCCTCGGGCGTCAAGCCGGCACCAGAGAGAGCGTCGTGAGACAAAGGGAAACTCCCTTTGTCTCATTCCACGACGAGGCAGCCCATGTTGAGGCGGTGCGTCCACTCGCCAATGACGTTGCCAATGCCACAGCGGGTGAAGACGCCGCCGAACTTCCCGTTGAAGAGGAAGAGCCCCTCCATGTTGCTCATCTCGGGGGCGTCGAGCGGGTCCTCGCCAGGCTTGAGAACGCCGCCGCGCAGGGTGGGCGTACGGTACTGAGGCGCATACGCCTGCACCACACCGCCGTTCTTTGCGCAGGTGGCAAGCGCGGTCTCCCACTCCTCCTGCGACTTGCAGTCAAGGCCGGCCACCACACCCACGGCGTTGTAGCCACCCGCAGGCTTCACGATCCAGCGGTCCTTCTCGGCATAGGGCGAGAGATCAGAATCGGCGGCGAGCAGCACCGTCTCCGGAACGTGTGCGTCGATGAAGGCGCGCTCCTCGGGAGTGAGTATGCCATCTACCGCATCCGAGCGCATAATCGCGAAGACGGTCTTTGTGGCGCACGGCCAGGTCCTGTAGCCGCCAATGACGCAGGCAAGGCCACGGCGCGCAGCCTCTGCCAGGGCGTCGGCTCCGGCGCAGGGCTTCTCGGCAATCTCGGACGTGACAGCACGGCGGTACACGCAGGAGACGGGGCCACCGGGCGCCATGAGGAGGTCGGTACCGGCCACGTGCTCGATATGCAGGTCGCGAATGTCGCAGAACTGAGCATAGATGCCCCTGTCGGAGAGACGCCAGAGGAAGTCCTCAAGCTCGTCCGTCGACGCACTCTCGGCGTAGTCGACAATACACAGCGACGGATGTTCAACGCTGCTGCCAAAACGGTCGGCATTTGCCCAGCTCACATACGTGTCGCGAATGGCGTCGATGGCCTCTCCCACGACATCGTACGTCGTGATGTTGGGGTGCTTCTCGGCAAACTTGCGGTAGGCCTGGGTTGCCTGGATGGCGCGGGTGACCTCGACGGTCGAGGTCATGCCGGCAGAGCCGTCTGTGTTGAGCTCACAGAACTGGTAGTCGCCCGTCTCCTCGTTGAAGAAGACATCCACACGCGCGATGGGAATCATCTGCTCGTAGCCGGTGGGTACAAGCGTGAGCTCCTCAAGCTCCGGAGAGAAGTGGAAGAGCTTACGGAACTCAGGATTGCGCAGGTACTCGGCAGTGATCTTGTCCATGATGCGACCCATGGTCTCGGCGGCATCGCGCAGGATCTTAATCTGCTCGCCGTCAAAGATCTTGGGCGTCATGGCCCAAGAAACGGGTCCGCCGTGGTAGAGCGCGTGGGTGGTGAGTAGGTAACGGTCCCCGGCCTCCCTGCTCTCAACGTCACCGGCAAGCTCGCGCGCCGCCGAGAGGAACTCTTCCTCAAGCTCGCGTCCATGAAGACTAGTCATATGGGTCACTTCCTGATCACCATGCCGCTACGTGACAATTCGGCGAACGTCACCAATCTGTCTGTAAGTTGCTGCCCGATTTTAGACGCTTGGAAACAGCATCATTGATTCTGCACACAGCATGACGAGCGAATCTTTATGACAGGAAGCTGAAATGGATAGCTATGGTGACACTTTGGCACCGGTAGATCACGCTATGGGCGGCTCATGAAGTGCATTCCCTTCTCCGGGTACACCGTGAGGCCAAGCTTCTCCTGAAGCGCAATGGAGGCCTGATTGTCGGGCCACACCTCTCCCCAGGGCACAAGACCGCGGTCGAGCTGCTCGTTGATCTTCGCGGACTCAAGCGCGGTTGCCCACCCACGCCGGCGCTGCTCGGGAAAGACCTCCAACATGCCAATAGCGCCTTCGGGGTGCTCGCCGATAAATGCGCAGAGACGCCCCGCCTCAAAGCCTCCCAGCACAAGCCCGCGTGCGAGAATGTCCTCCAGCTCGCCGGGCGCCAGGTACTCAGGGTGCGAGTAGTGCGAGGCAACAAGCTCGGCGTACGCTGGCGTGAGCGTGCGGATATCGAGCGTAGGGTCTACCTCAAGGCGGCCCTTCTTCTCGTAGACAACCATGTTGCAGGGGGCGTCCTCGGTTAGGCCAAGGTCGCGGCGCACGTCGTGCACGGGCGCGGAGCCAAGGACGCACACCAGGTCGCGCGAGGCAAAGACGTCGAGCGCCTCGCGCATGGCCTTCCGGGAGGTCCCCCAGACAAAAGTCCCGTGGCGCGGCACCTCAAGGAGGCACACGCCCTTCTCGGCGACAAGGACCTCACCAATCCCGCGGCGCGCGCACTCGAGGATGGGGAACGCCTCGTGCGGACCGTCCGAGAGAAGCCCTATCGCCCGTGCGCGGCGGGTCTCCGCGGGCTCAGCCAGCGCATCCATGATATAGGCCAGGCGCTCCGCGATGACGGCAGAGCCATCGGCGTTGGGGTGCTCGTAGCCGTCGGCCATGAGGACTGGGCTTGCCTGCAGGAGGCGCGAGCCCTCGACCAGATGCATGCCGGGGTTGGCCGCCACCGCGGTGCGGATAAGGTCGGGCACGGCGGCAAAGCAGCTGCCCCGGTGCGTGGGGTGCGTCTCGTCCAGATGCCAGAGGGGCGTAAGCGTCCAGGTAGACGCCTCGGGCCACGCCTCGGCAACCTCGAAGAGGCTCGTGCGAATGTCACGCGAGATGCGCATCTCCTGGCAGGGTTCGTAGCGGTAGTTCTCGCCGAGCTCCACCACCACGGCCGCGGGCGACGCCTCGTCTGCCAGGCCAACGGTAGAGCCCGGCAGGAAGACCTGGCCGCCGATGCCTTGGTTGAGCACGTCCATACCAAGCCGCGTGGCGAGAAGGGCCGGCCAGTTGTGCGCAGGGTCGCCGGCAACGAAGCCCTGGGCGATGGAGTCGCCAATCACCAGCAGCTGGTCGCGAGCGGGAACCGCCTCGATTACGTTGCCGTCGCCCACCACGTGACGCAGGTCGCAGCTTGTGAGGCAGGGCAGCCACACGCGCACGTGGTGATGGCGACCCATGCCGGGTAGGCGCTGGAGGTTGCTCTCGGGCGCCTCGTTGGGGTCGTCAAGCGCAAACTCCACGCGCGTCACACCGTCGCGGTTCTCCTCGGGAAGCACGCAGGGCAGATGGCGGCCGTCGACGTCGCACGAGAAGCCGTCGAGGGGGCCGTCTGGCGCAAAGGCGCACTCAGCGGCCTCGTCGAGCACCTCGCGCGAGCCGCGCGGAAACGGCTCCACGCGCGCCTCGAGCACGATGGCGGAGGAGTCCGTCTCAAACTCCACGGTGACGCCCGCCGTGCAGGCGGCCATTGCGCGATAGAGCCCCGGGTGCCAGGCCCGACAGCTCCCGATAGCCTTGAGCTGGCTCTTTGCAAAGCGCCAGGGGTGAGTCCATCCGCGGCCCAACGGCTCTGTCCACACGGCACCGTGGAGCAGACCCTCTGCGGGAACGCTCACGAGCAGGTCGGCCATGTCCTTCTCGTCCATGAGTTCACTGACGCTCATCGCACGTCGCCCCTCTGCGATTCAGCCACGTTGTGTGCGCTGCGATTGTTGTTTGCGGGCATCCATTGTGGCAGAAACGAGGACGGCGTGGGCGCTGAGCAATAACGCTTCAAGCGAGTTGCTAAAACGGGCCTTCCGGCGAGAAACTGACGCCGGAGAGGGGGTTTCGTACGCAATCGCTGCGATAACGGCTCTTCCGGCGCCCGGCGCTCGGCGCTATTCCCCGTCGGCCGCGCGCCGGAGCGATTCGTAGGCAACGACAAGGTCGTCGAGGCGCATCCGGGCGTTCGCCGGGCTCGTGGAGGGAAGCCCCGTGCATGGAACGCCGCACGCAGGCTCAATGAGCCGCTGGTAGAGCCTTGTGGCGGTGCCACCGGTACAGAACACGCGCACGATTGGAGCCGCCGATAGAATCCTGCCCACGTCATTGGGCACGGGATCGCGGATGGAGGCGTCGCTCGCCCCCGCGATGGTGCAGCTTGCAAGCACGTCCCATAAAGCCACATGGTGACGAAGGCACAGATCGCGACGGTCATCGTTGCTCGCGGGCACAGGCTCTCCCCAAAGTGCCGCCATCACGCGCCAGAAGCGGTTCTGCGGGTTGCCATAGTAGAAGCGCACCTCTCGCGACTTGGGGCTGGGCATGGTCCCTAGCACAAGCACGCGGCTCTTCCCATCAAATATAGGTTCAAGAGGATGAACGACGCGCTGGCCCGCAGGGGCGGACGTCTCTTTGCCTGCTCTACTCGCCATCGCGAACGGGCTCCGCGAACTCCTCGCCGTCATCCAGGCGTACCATCGTAATCTGGCCAAAGCCCGCGCCGCCCGCAGCACCGGAGTCGATGTCCCAGCGGTCCGCCACGTCACCTGTTGCGTCGCACGCGCCCACGCGCACCATCTGCGCAATGCCGTCACTGTTTCTCACCGGACGGTCGAACTCGTCCGTCATGGACGTAAGGTAGGGCGTGGGGGTGTGGCCAGCCACGACGATGGGACCCTCTCCCCTCTCGTTAAGCAACCCCGTAGGAACCGACCAGAACTCGTCGCGAATCCACAGCAGGTCGTCGGGGGTCTGCTCGCCGATAAGTGCATCAAGAGCGCAATCATTCCACGCGCCGTCTGCCGGCAGCGGTCCACCTGGGCGAATGCCGGCGTGAGCCATGATATAGGGACGACCCGCCACCTCAATGTGCGCAGAGAGCGGAAGGTTGCGCCCCCAGCCGATAAGCTCGCTCGCCTCATCATCCGAGGCACCCTCGAGCCCGGAGAGCGTTGCCATGCCACCGTTGATGGCCCAGTTGGCCTGGGAAACAACGTCGTCCTTGTGGTCGAGCGCGTCAAGCATGAGGTCCTCGTGGTTGCCCTTGAGCACGCGAACGTTGGGAAGCGAGCGCACCACGCGCATGACGCCAACGGGATCTGGCCCGCGGTCAATCATGTCTCCCAGGCAGAAAACAACGTCTTCTGCGCAAGGAGACACGCGCTCGAGCACGCGCTCGAGCGTCGCACGATGCCCGTGGACATCAGAAAAGACGTATGTCGACATGGCGGCACCCCCCGTCGTTGGCCATGGACACTAGCTTAGACCTGCGGCTGGTTTAACGCAAAACATACCGTGAGCGTAGCTTTTGGCGCTCTCGGCGAAGTTTCCACGGGCTAAGCGAGCCAATCTCAACAACGCGCGGGACGCGCGGAGCATCCCCGCTCGCTCGGTCAAGTTCGCGAAGGACCTCCTGCATTGTGGGCTCGAGACGCTCCTTCTTGAGCATGCACTCCCACACCACGATGACGGTCCAACCATCCTGTACCAGCAGCGCATTGTCACGAGAGTCGCGCTCCCTGTTGCGCTCGAACTTTGCCTTCCAGAACTCCACGTTGCTCTTTGGTAGCGGCAGGGCACAGTGGGGGCATCGGTGCCAGAAGCAGCCGTTCACAAATATGGCAACGCGCCTGCCGGGAAAGCAGATGTCGGGCTTGCCCGGCGCCTTCTTCCAGTGCAGGCGGTATCCGGTGTAGCCAGCCTCACGCAGCCGAGCCCGCACCAGCAGCTCGGGCTTGGTGTTCTTGCTCTTGTTCGCCTGCATCACATGGCGCGTTGCCTCGCTCGTCAAGACGCAGCGACACCCACCTGCGCGAGCGGGGCGTCAATGGGAGCAGGCGCCCCCTCAAAGTTGAGGTTGCCCGTAAGCGCGCACGCGGCATCGTCACCAAAGTCGCGCGAGAGCACGGCCGCGACCACGGCAGACGCACGGTCCAAGGCTCGCTCATACAGATCTTCGAACGAATCCCTGCTCACAACACCCGTTGCGAGGTTGGTCCATGCGCGGTGCTCGCTGTTATCAAACTCCGAGGAAGCAGACGCCCGCACGCGATGCGAAAGCGCGCCATAGGTGGAGTAGGGAGTGCCAGTTATAGCGCGCTCAAGGGCGGCGACCACGTTGCGGTGCGGCTCGCGCGTAGCGTACAGCAGGCGCATGATGGTGCGGTAGCAGCCCACCGAAACCGAGAAGGTGGTGGGGTCGATGGGCTTGTCGTACGTCCAGAGCGCCGCATAGAAATAAATCTTGTCGATAATGGCAAGCACCTCACGAGAAGCGCGCAGGGTATTTGCAAACGGACGGTACTCGGCAATGGTCTTGGCAGTCTTGCGATAGAGAACCGCCTCGTCCAGGTCGCGCTCCACCTCCATGTGAACCTTGCCGTCATACTCCGGTCCCAGCTCGGACACACCCGCATGCGTGAGGTCGTATGCCCAGGCGTTCACAAAGGGGTGGACCGTTGAGTCAAGCAGCCAATGGCACGAGAAGCCCGCCAGGTACGCTGAACCCACGTCCTTCTCGCGCTTGGGAAGGCGGTCGACGGCCTCACGCATGGCGGAGAGAAGCCGCGCGGGGCGCTCGTCGTGCATGAGGTTTCCCACCTTTGCCCACTTGGCCATGAGGGGGTAAATGGTGATGTAGAAGAGCGGGTCTGGACCTTGGCTTCCCAGCAGGAAGGCGTCGCGCTCGTCGAGGGTCGCCAGAGGCAGCTCTGCCTTTGCGCGATCGGCAACATCGCGAGCAAAGAAGTCGTGCGTGAGAATGTCTGGCATCGTGACCCCTTTCCGGTTCAGGCGGGCGCGTGGTCGCGCAAGACGGACGCAAAGCACACCCGTTCCGCCATTATGCCCCATCCAGAGGACGCCAGACGGGCGGCGCGGTAACAGATAGCGTCACGTGTGCAACAGGGTTGTACGCCCGCGGCACCCACGCATCCGCATGGCGCCACGTGCGTGCCGTACCGCACAAGCCATTACATAATCCTGACATAAGCCGTGAGTTTCGCCGACTTTCAAACGATAACGTTTTGAAGTGTATGAGCGTAAGACGCGAAGCCAAACAGAGAGGAACACGATGTCTTTCAAGATGACAAAGGCCGAGAGAAGCTGGGTCATGTACGACGTGGGCAATTCTGCGTTGGTGCTTCTCGCCACAAGCGTCATTCCCATCTACTTCAAGTCGCTGGCAGACGGCCCCGCCCTTGTGGCCTGGAGCTACGCGGAGACCGTGGCCTCGCTGGTCATCGCCCTGCTCATGCCAATCCTGGGTTCCGTTGCCGACCAGCAGGGCATGAAGAAGAAGTTCATCATTGGGTCTGTGGGAACGGGCGCCGTGGCATGCGTTGCGATGGGCTTCCCCACCAGCGCAATGGCGTTTCTCGTGATCTACGTGATCTCCTCTGTGGCACTCAACACGTCGTTCGTGTTCTACGACGCGCTGCTCGTTGATGCCACAACGGACGACCGTATGGACGAAGTCTCGAGCCAGGGCTATGCGTGGGGCTACATTGGCAGTTGCGTGCCGTTTCTCGCCTGCCTGGCGTTTGTGCTGGTGAGGCCCTTTGGCATGAGCCTGCAGACGGCCATGCAAATCTCCTTTGTGATCACGGCTGCCTGGTGGGTGGCGTTTACGGTGCCCATGCTCAAGAACGTCGAGCAGACCCACTACAAGCCGCGCGAGGAGCACGCGCTGGTCAACGCTGTGCGCGGCATTGGCGCTACAGCAAAGCGCATCTGGCGCGATCCGTCCATTAGGAATTACATCATTGCGTACTTCTTCTACATCGACGGCGTGCACACCATCATCAAGCTTTCCACCTCGTACGGTGCCGACCTTGGCATCGATGGCACGCAGCTTGTGCTGGCGCTGCTCGTCACGCAGTTTGTGGCTTTTCCCTCGGCCATTGCGTATGGCCGTCTAGGACACAAGTTTGGTACGCGCAAGATGATCCTGGTGGGCATTGCCGGCTACACCTTCATCACGCTGTTTGCTGCGTTCTTCCTGCGTACGGCGGTCGAGTTCTGGATCCTCGCCATCATGGTCGGCCTCTTCCAGGGCGGCCTGCAGGCGCTTTCGAGGTCCGAGTTTGGCAAGCTCTGCCCCAAGGACCACGCCAACGAGTACTTTGGGTTCTTTGACATCTTTGGCAAGTACGCGGCAATTCTCGGCACCTTTATCGTGGGTACGATGACGGCCGCCACTGGCAACAGCTCGCTGGGTGTGCTCTCCATTGTGGTGCTGTTCATCATCGGCTTTGTGGTGATGCTGCGCGTCCCCGAGCGCACGGCGGCGACGGAGGGGTAGCGCTTCTCCGCACACGGCGCACGGGGCTGGTACGCGGCGCGACGTCGCGGCGCAGAGAAGCAAGCGCGACCGTACCAGCACCCCTACGCCAGCAGCGCCGCGAGCTTGTCGACAACCTCGTCAACCTGCTCCTCGGAGATAACCAGCGGAGGCAGGAAGCGCAGGATCGAGTCGCCAATGTGGTTGAGGACGAGACCCACCTCAAGGCCCTTGTCGACCAGCTCCGTCGCCACCGGCACGTCCAGCTGCGCGCCGAGCATGAGACCATGCCCACGCACCTCTGTCACGTGCGGCAACGCCTCAAGCCGTTGGCGCAGGTGCGCTCCACAGGCAATGACGTGCTCCCCCATCTTCTGCGAGACCAGCGCCTCAACGGTGGCGCGCCCCGCGGCGGCAGCCAGCGCGTTCCCGCCAAAGGTAGAGCCGTGGTCGCCCGGCCCCATGAGGTCGGCCACCTCTACCTTCGCCGCAACGGCACCCATGGGGAAACCGTCCGCGATGCCCTTGGCAAGGCTCACCACGTCTGGCTCGATGCCGGCCAACTGGTACGCAAACGGCGCACCACAGCGAAAGAACCCGGTCTGGACCTCGTCAATCACGAGAAGCACGCCGCGCTTCTTGCACTCGGCAGCAACAAACCGCAGGTAATCGAAGTTAGCCGGCCACACGCCGCCCTCGCCTTGCACGCACTCGAGCATGACGGCGCACACGGGTCCGCAGCTCGCCGGCGGGTTGTCCAGCGCCGCCACCAGCGCGTCCGCATCGTTCAGCGGCACCGCGGCAAAGCCGGCTGGCATGGGGAGAAACGCCTTGTGAAACACGTCCTGGCCGGTTGCGGCCAGCGTTGCCAGCGTGCGGCCGTGGAAGCTCTTCTGTGCCGTGAGGATACCAGTCGCGCCGCCAAGCTTCTTCTCGCCCCAGCGCCTTGCCACCTTGATGGCACCCTCGTTTGCCTCGGCACCGGAGTTGGCAAAGAACGTCTTCCACGTGGAGCCTGTGGAGCCAACCACGTGGCCCTCCTCGTCGCATACAGACGAGAGGAGTCCGGAGAGGTCGCGCGCAAGCTCGCCGCGGTTCTCGACGAAGTAGTAGTTGCCCACCTGCCAGACCTTTTCGGCCTGCTCCCTAAGGGCGGCCGCCACCACGGGGTTGCAGTGGCCCATGCTCACCGAGCCAATGCCGCCCAGGCAGTCGATATAAGTCTTGCCGGTGGAGTCGGTGAGCGTGGCGCCCTCGCCCGAAACGAACTCAACGGGGAGACGCGCATAGGTGTGCATCACGTAGGCATCGTCAAGGGCCTTGGCGCTCTCGTAGCTGGTGTCTGCCATGTTGTTCTCCTTGTTCTGAATGAGACAAAGGGAAACTCCCTCTGTCTCCCTTTTCTCACTATTCCTGCGTGAAGAGGGTGCCCACGCCTGCGTCGGTGAAGATCTCGAGCAGCAGCGAGTGGGGAGACTTTCCGTTGAGGATGACCACCTCGGAGACGCCCCGGTCCATGGCCTCCACAATCGAGCGGACCTTGGGCACCATGCCTCCCGCAAGCTCGCCGGATGCGAGGATGTCCTTGGTCTCGGCCTTGGTGAGCGAGCGGATGAGGCTTCCCTTGTCGTTAACGTCGGCAAAGAGACCATCGACGTCCGTGAGGTAGATGAGCTTGTCGGCGTGGAGCGCCTCGGCAACCGCACTTGCCGCCTCGTCCGCATTCACGTTGAAGAAGCCGTCTGGCCCGCAGGCCACGGAGGCGATCACAGGGATGTAGTCGTCGTCGAGGATTGTCTCGATAAGCTCGGGGCTCACCTCGCGGATGTGCCCCACGCGACCAAGCTCTGGCGAGACGGGCACCGCCTTGAGCGTCTTGCCGTCCGCGCCCGAGATGCCCACCGCGTTGTGGCCGTACTCATTCAAGGCCCAGACCAGCTGCTGGTTGACCTTGCCGATAAGGACCTCCTGCACGGCCTCCATGGTGTCGTCGTCGGTGACGCGCAGGCCATTCTTAAACTGCACGGGCATGTTGAGGCGTGTGAGCATGGCGCTTATCGCCTTGCCGCCTCCGTGCACGAGCACCACGCGCATGCCCATGAGCTTGAGGAGCTCGATGTCTCCCAGCACCTGCACCATGAGCTTGGGGTCCTCCATGGCAGACCCGCCATACTTCACCACGACGGTCTTTCCGCGCATCTTGTTGATCCACGGGAGCGCCTCGGTGAGAACCTCCGCCTTCTTCTGGGCAAGCTCCAGCTCGCCCTCCTCGCGACCTTGCATGCGTACCTCCTGTGTTTGGTTGTCTGGTCGTGGGGCCGCCTCGCGTGCGGCCGGGCGCTGGGCGCCTAGGTGCGATACTCTCCGTTGATCTTGACGTAGTCGTGCGTGAGGTCGCAGGTCCACACCCGCGAGTGGGCCTCCCTCGCACCAAGCGAGATGGCAATGTGAATCTCGGGCCGCTCAAATCGTCGCAGCATGTCGTCCTCGTCCATGGGTACGGCAAGGCCCGCACGCAGCACGGGCACGTCCATGAAGTCGATGTCCACGTTCTCTTGCGAGAAGGGCACCCCGCACTTTCCGGCAGCCGCCGCAACGCGGCCCCAGTTGGCGTCATGACCAAAGATGGCGGTCTTGACCAGCGGTGAGTTGGCGATGGCAAAGGCTACCTTGTCGGCGTCCTCCTGCGTGGCGGCGCCCAGGACATCCACCGTCACGAGCTTGGTAGACCCCTCGCCGTCTGCGGCAATCTGGCGCGCAAGGTTGGTGCAGACGCCCTTGATGGCCGCGGCTACGGCCGGGAAGGCGAGCGATGACTCGTCGATGGGCTCTCCCCCGGCAGCGCCCGTGGCAAAGAGGATGCACGTGTCGTTGGTGGAGGTGTCGGAGTCCACCGTCACCTTGTTGAAGGTATTGTGCACAGCCGAGAGAAGCGCCGCATGCGCTGCCTCCGGCGTCAACGGCGCGTCGGTCGAGAGCACGCAGAGCATGGTCGCCATGTTCGGCTGAATCATGCCGGAGCCCTTCGCAAAGCCTCCCACGTGCACGGTGACGGAACTGCCGTCCGCCTGAGGCGCAGGGCCCGCGAAGGCAGCCTCCTTGGAGTGAGTGTCCGTGGTCATAACGGCGCAAGCAGCGTCATGGGCGGCCGCGGGAGTTGCCGCAAGCGCGTCCACAATCGCGGGCACGCCAGTCACGTACGGCTCAAAGGGAAGTTGCACGCCGATGACTCCCGTCGACGCAACCAGCACATCCTGCTCGTCGCAGTTAAGCGCGTGGGCGACAAGGGCGCAGGCCTTCTCGGCACACCGCAGGCCGGGCTCTCCCGTAGCGGCGTTGGCGTTGCCGGAGTTGAGCACCACGACACGCGCGTGCCCAGAGGCGGCGCGCGCACGGCTCACCTGCACCGGCGCGGCGCAGAAGCGGTTCTGGGTGAACGTCGCCGCGCAGACGCTTGTCTTGTCGGCTACGACAAGCGCCATGTCCTTGCGCTCGGGATTCCGACGAAATCCTGCAGATATGCCGGCCGCACGCATGCCTACGGCGGCACAGACGCCACCCTTGCAGGGGGCAAATCCAAACGACTGAGGTGCGTCATCCTGTGTGGGGATGGCAAGGGGCTTGTAGTTGGCCATGGTAGGTCCTTCTGGACGGGGACGCGCCGCATGCGCGCCCAAAGCGGACGGTGCGGGTAGTCCTTGCGCCAGTCGACGGACTCGGCTATGAGCTTAGATGAGCGGTGCGGTGGCTCCTATGCCCTGGGTCTCCGGGAGGCCGAGCACCAGGTTTGCGCATTGCATCGCCTGGGCGGCAGCCCCCTTGCCGAGGTTGTCGATCGCGCAGGACGCGATGATGACCCTACGTCGTCGGTCATCAAGGGCAACGCCAACCTGGGCGCGGGCGGTTGCCGCAACCGAGGAGGTCTGCGGCATGTGGCCAGCAGGGAGCGTTGAGACAAGCGCCTCGTTGGCATAGCGACGCTCGTAGGCGTCCTGCACATCGTTTGCGGTGACGCCATCGGCTGCCGTCATGTACACCGTGGCGAGAAGCCCGCGGGTGAGCGGCGCCAGGTGCGGCGTGAAGACCACGTTCATCTCACGGCCGGCAACCTGGGTGAGCGTCTGCTCTATCTCGGGCGTGTGGCGGTGGTGCGCCACACCGTAGGCCTCAACGGACTCGTTTGCATGGCAGAAGTGCGTGCGCGCGTTGGGCGTGCGGCCCGCACCGGAGACGCCGGAGATGGCGTCGGAGATCACGAGGTCTCCCGTGGCAAGCCCGGCCTCGAGCGCCGGAATTGCGGCAAGCGCCGTTGCCGTGGGGTAGCAGCCCGGCACGGCGACAAGAACCGCCTCGCCCTTCTCGTGGCGCTCCCCCAGCGCGAGAAGACCTGCGCGGTTAAGCTCGGGAAGGCCATAGACCGTCTGGCCGAGAAGCTCGGGGCTTGTGTGCGGCGTGCCGTACCACTGCTCGTAGACGGCCGCATCATGCAGGCGGTAGTCCGCCGAAAGGTCGATGACGGTAACGCCTAGCGCCAAGAGCTGAGGCGTGATGGCAAGCGACGCCGTGTGGGGCACGGCGAGAAAGGCAACGTCTGCATTCTGGGCGATGGCTTCTGGCTCGGGGAGCGAGAGCACGAGGTCACAGGCGCCCTCGAAGGCGGGGTACACGTCAGCGAGTCTAGTACCTGCAGCCTTGCGATCTGTAGCCATCGTAAGCTCCAGGTCGGGATGCCCCAGGACGATGCGGCAGACCTCGACCCCAGCGAACCCAGTTGCCCCCACGACGCAGGCCCTTATCTGCTCCATTCCCTCAATCACCTCAGAACAATGCATAAACAGCATAGCGTATGCAAGATTGCTTTTGTTTATTGGGTGCAGGATAGCACAGGGACTAGTGACTGTGCCATACGCGACAATCTGTTCTTCTCCCTGACACAATTGTCGACAAATAGCCGAGCGGGCGATCATAGAAAAGGCGCGGTCCCCATCTACAGGAACCGCGCCGCCTCAAGTGTGAAACCGTATCCTAGGCAAGCGGAATGTTGCCGTACCACCCCCATCGAGGAGTATCGAGCTTGCTGTAAAAGGCGAGCCAGTCCGTAAGCGACATCTCCCTAATGTATCCCTCGTCATCATGCAGCTTGCCATCGCCAATGTATACAGCTACATGCCCGTAGATTCTTCCAAGGGGAGTTGGAGACTTCTCCACTGCGACAATCATGCCAGGCTGCAGGTCAGAGAGCTTCGTATACGTGCAGAACTCGCGGCATAGGTCATTTGCATTCTTATCCTGACCATAGCGATAGAAGCCAACGTTGACAAACACGTTGTCAACCCATTCCGAGCAGTAGCCAGAGCCG
This sequence comes from Tractidigestivibacter scatoligenes, assembly GCF_001494635.1. Classification (GTDB taxonomy): domain Bacteria; phylum Actinomycetota; class Coriobacteriia; order Coriobacteriales; family Atopobiaceae; genus Tractidigestivibacter; species Tractidigestivibacter scatoligenes. The sequence continues at coordinate 295,741 of NZ_LOJF01000011.1, forward strand.
ACAGACGGAGTGTTGTATGCCGAGGCGATGACCCTCTTCTGCGCATCGCTCAGCAGGGAGAGACTGCCAGATGCATACGCACTCGTCTTCCCGTTGGGATACTTCACGTCGAGATAAATGCGATAGCGCGAGGCGAGACTACCAAAGTCCGATCGACGGAAAGTGCATGAGGAGGCAGCTGACCAGTCGCTGAGCGTGCCGGAGGCGGAGCCGTCCGAGGCCTCCCAGCGGAAGCGGTACTCCATCTGAGCATCGGAAGGAACCTCAAAGAGATTTGCAGACGCCTTCCAAGTCATCCCTCCATCCGAAGACGAGACGTCAATTCCCGTCACGCCCCAGGCCACGACCCGCGTGGAGGCGGTGCGCCTCTCGCCGCGCGCGGAGACGGCGTCCACGTAGAG
>NZ_LOJF01000012.1 GCF_001494635.1 Tractidigestivibacter scatoligenes
CGATCTTTCTCTGCTCAGCGCTGTGCATGCGGCTTCCTTCCTGTTCCGATTTGGTCCAGGATTCCCACCGCAGTCCCGTCTGAACAAGTAACAAAAAATTGTTACCGCTCAACGGGCATATGAAACCACTCGGCGAGCGTATGCCCTGCGGTACAATTGTCCCCACTAAGTGCTGTTATCCGCGTGCCACTGCGCACGCGAGATATTGCCCAAGGGGATTACGTGCAAGAAGCAACAAGAACAACCGCCCAGGAGGTCCTGGCGGCCGCTTGGCCGGTCATGCTCTCTTATGTGGCCGTGGGACTCCCCTGCGGCGTGCTGGCCGCCAAGGCCGGCATGACGCCGCTTATGAACTTTGTCCTCAGCCTCACGTTTCTCTCGGGCGGCGGTCAGTTCATGATGAGCAACCTGTGGCTGGCAGGAACCCCTTTGCTCTCGATCATCGCCTCGGTGGCGGCCATCTCTACGCGCTTTGCACTCTACTCGGCGTCGCTCGCGCCATACCTCAAGCGCTTTGGACGCAGGCAGTCCCTTGCCATCGCGTGCTGCTACACCGAGGAGGCGTACGGCATCACGCTCTCGCGCCTTGCGTCGGGCGACGCATGGACGGCACGACACGCGCTTGGTCTCAACGTGTGCGTGCAGCTTACCTGGGCCGTGTCGTGCGCCGCCGGCGCCGCGCTTGGCTCTGTGGTCGACATCCCCACCGCCATCGCCGGCTTTGCGATGACCTCGCTCTTCATCTACCTGCTCTACGCTCAGCCCCGCACGCGCGGCACCGTCTGCGCCGCCTTGGGAGCAGCGGTCACGGTTGCGCTCTGCAAGTGGAACGGGCTGGGCGGCGTGGCCGTGCCGCTTGCGGCGCTTATGGGCGTGGCCGCGGGGATGGCGTCCGGGCTTGCGCCGCGACGGGGTAGCGACGGCGAGAAACCCGCCGCGCCCGCCGCGTCTGCCAAGGGTAGTGGCGCCCGATGAGCACCTCTCAGTTCCTAGTATTGTGGCTCTCCTCGTTTGCGTTTATTCTTGCCTGCCGCGTGGTGCCCGTGGTCGCGCTGCGCGGACGTCCCCTCTCGCCACGCGTGGTGGAGGCGCTGGGCTACATCCCGCCGGCCGCCTTTGCGGCGCTGGTCGCAAACGACCTGCTCTCCCCCAGCATGTTCGACGCCGGGCTGTGGGCGGGCCTCATGCCCCTGGTAGCGGCGGGCGTGGTGGCGCTTGTGGCGTGGCGCACGCGGTCAATGCTATGGTGCTGCGTGGCGGGAGTCGTGACGTACGTGCTGCTGTCGCTTGTGTAGCGGCGATGGGACCGGGGGCGTGACATGGTTGAGCAGAGCTTTGAGGTCGAAGGCGCGAAGGCCACCCTTCGCGCGACGGAGCCACCGGCGAGCACGACCGACGCCTGGGCGCGCGTTCCTGTGGTCTACCTGCATGTCTTTGAGGGTGACGGCGCAGACGTGTGGCAGCGCCTGCGCGAGGGCGGCGAGCAGCCCATAGCCTTGGTGGCAATAGCGCCTAAGAGCTGGGACAATGACCTCACCCCGTGGCCGAGCCCGCCGGTGTTTCGTGGCGGCAGGCCCTACGAAGGGTTCGCCTTGTTACAGCTCGACCTGCTCGAACGCGAGATCATGCCACAGGCAGAGGCGCTTCTCGCCCAACACGGCATGGTGCCGTCCTTCTCGGCGCTTGCGGGCTATTCGTTGGCGGGACTCTTTGCCGCATGGGCGGCAACGCAGAGCAGCGCCTTCGAGCGCGTGGCTAGCGTCTCTGGCTCTCTGTGGTATCCGGACTTTGTCAAATACGTCGCAGGTAACAGGCCCAAGCCTGCCGTACAACGCGCGTACTTCTCGCTTGGTGATGCCGAGCCGCACACGCGCAACCGTGCCATGCGGTCCGTACTTGAAGACACGCGTCAGGTTGCGGAGAGATTCGAGCAATTGGGCGTCGTTACGCGTTTTGAGCTCAATCCCGGCAACCACTTTGTGGACGAGGACCTACGTACGGCGCGCGGCATCCGCTGGCTGCTAGATGACGGCACAAACGCCGCACCGGCGGACTAGGCCGCCTGCACAGGCCGCGCGGTGACCCACGCCATCGACGCCAGGGGCACCACGGCCACGCACGCCAGAAGCAGGTACGCCTCGCGCGTGCCAACCATGGTTGCCCACGCCATGTCTGTGGCCCCCACCTGCGCCGCATTGACCACGGTAGTCACGACGCTGGTACCGATTGCGCCTGCCAGCTGCTGCAGCGTGTTGATCACCGCGTTGCCGTCGGCCTTGATTGCTGCCGGCAGGAACGAGAGGGACTCGGTCATGGTGTTGCCCACCATGAGGCTCTGGCCAAAGGCAAAGCACACGTAGATGGCAATGGCCGGCGCCGTGGTCAGGCGCTTTGACAGCGCGGCAAAGAGAACCGTGCCAAGTAGGGCGCAGGTGGCGCCCACGAGGATGGGCCTTCTCGGCCCAAAGCGGTCCAGGATTTGGCCCGAGAGCGGCGCCATGCAGGCGCCCACCACGCAGCCGGGCAGCAGGATCGATCCGGCCTCGGTCTCGCCGGTGTCCATCACAAGCTGCGAGTAGTTTGGGATGAGAAATGACAGCCCCAGCACAACAAACTGCAGGCAGACAAGGGCAACCACACCCATCACAAAGCGGCGCTGAGAGAAGACTGCAAGGGAGATGAGCGGGTGGTCTGCTCGCCTTTCTCGGCGTACAAACAGGACGAGAAGTACCACGAAGGCGGCTAGCAGGCAGAGCTCAGCGGGGCTGGTCCAGCCAAGGCTAGAGCCCAGATCGACGGCAAAGACCAGCGTGGCAAAGGACGCGGCAATGGCAAGCCAGCCGGGGACGTCGAAGGGGTCGCGCGAGACCTCGTGGCTCTGGCGGATGGAGAAGACGCCCAGGAGGAAGGCCACGCCCAGCACAGGCAGAAGCGCCGCGAAGATCATGCGCCATCCGTAGTTATCGGCAAGCCAGCCGCCCACGGAGGGGCCAACCGCCGGTGCCATGGCCGTGACCAGCGTACCGATGCCCATCATGACACCCATGTTCTTCTTGGGAGCCTGCTCGGTGATGATGTTGAACATGAGCGGAAGGGCGATGCCCGTGCCCACGCCCTCGAGGATGCGGCCGCACAGAAGCATGGGGAACGAGATTGCAGTGAAGCCGCACACGATGCCGGCGATGTAGAAGCACATTGCCGCGATGAACACGCTACGGGTGCGGAAGCGCCTGTTGAGATAGGACGACGTGGGGACAACGGTGGCAAGAACCAGCAGGTAGGACGTGGTCATCCACTGGACGGTCGAGGTGGTGATGCCGAACTCGGCCATGAGCGAGGGGAACGTGACGTTCATGGCGGTCTCGACGGTCACGCCGGAGAACGACATGATGCCGGCCGCGATGACCGACAGGACGAGACGAGCGTCGAGCATGCGCTCGAAGCTGCTTGCGGTGGTGCTTTCTTTCATGGGGCGACTCCCGGGATTGGCTAGTCCAGACGGAAATGTCTCTGGTTCCGCTCGGGACAGTGGGAACTATAGCCAATGCGCGGGAGCCGCGCTTTCAGTTTCGCGCGGGGTGGCAGCGGCGCTAGGCCGGGTGCGCAGACGGGTCGGGCAGCTCACACACGTCCTCGAAGTGCGTAATTCCTGCGTAGGGGGCCAGCCGGGTATCTGCCATAAGGGTGTGGACGATGTCAGCGCTGTCCCAGTAGTGCATGGGGAAGAGCGCGCGGGTGCCTACCACATCCATAAAGGCTGCAATTCCAGCTGCGGGGTCTTTGAGGCGTGGGTCGAGCGGAACAAAGGCGAGGTCCACCGGACCGGAGGCAATGCGCGAGAGCTCCGTGCGGAAGAACTTCTCGGATGCGACGTTTTGGTCGGCCGGACGGCGCCACTGCCAGGAGTTGAGGTCGCCCGAGAAGTAGATTGAGGTTCCGCCAGCACGGACGAAGAATGCCACGCCCTCGTCGTTGGACTCGAGGGTCTGGACGGAGAGCGAGGTGGGGACTGCTCCTGCCGCTGCAGGCAGCTGCAGATTGTAGGACGCACGCGGCTCGACGGCGGTCACGTGGGCATCCGCCGGTGCGTCTGCTGCGACGTCTTTATCCAGCACGTAGTGCGTGTTGGGGAACTGCTCGCGCAGCGGCCAGATGCAGCGGCCATAGTGGTCGGAGTGTTCGTGCGAGACAAACACCACAAGCGGAAGGTCGCGAGGAAGCTGGGGGAGCTCGCCTGTGTACCAGTCGAAGAGCAGCGTGCAGACGGGTAGTTCCACGGCAAAGCCGCTGTGGTAGATATGCGTGACGCGCATGGATGGTCCTTTCCGGCGCACTACGTACTAGTGGGAACGATAACTGGGGAGCCGCGGGCGTCACTCAGCCCAGAAGACGCGGCCGTCCTTGCGCGCGGGTTGGGACTTCTCGGCGTCTGGGTAGCCAATCACCACGTGGCCAATGCCCTCGTAGTCGCCCTGCACGCCCAGGCTTGCCAGCAGCTCCTTGTAGCGAGGCTCCTCGAACTCCTCCTTGGCGCGGTGGATCCAGTGGCCGCCCAGACCAAGCGACTGCGCCGCAAGCAGCATGTTCTCGATGGTCGCCGAGCCATCGTACACGCGCGTGGGAACCGATGCGCTGGCGAGAACCACAAGGACGACGGGTGCGCCGTAGAACGGGTCCATGCCCTCGGGCGCCCCCATGATGCGGCGGTTCTCCTCGGCAAGCTCGTCGCGAAGCTTGCGGTTGGTCACGGCAACGATGATGGGAGACTGCTTGTTCATGCCGGAGGGCGCCCAAAGGCCGGCCTCGATGACGCGCTCGACCAGCTCGCGCGCCACGGGAACCCGCTTGAACCTAGGGGTGCTGCGACGCTCACGGATGCACTTCTCGACCTCGTTCATGGCTCCTCCAATGCGGTTGGAAATTGCGCGGCCCGTCCTTGCTCGGCCTCGCTCTCCCATGTTCTTCCCAAACCAGCTCTTGATGTACCGTGGCAGCGTTGGCGAATGGCGTCGGGCGACCGGGACGCGATTTCCTCTCGGCAATCCCTCCCGTACCTTCCCGCTGCAGAGATGTGCCCTCCGGCGAGAAAAAGACGCCCGAGAGCCCCTTTTGTACGCACTTGCTGCCAAAACGGCCCACCGCGTTCCCCGTCCCCGTCCTCCGCTCTCAGCAGTTTCCGAGAGTCGGGCGCCGCGTTTGCCCATTGACGGGAATCGGTTTTAAGAAAAGGAGCCAATCTCCCCGAGCCAACAGTATTGGCTCTGGTCTGAGTCGGCGCGAGGCGGGCGTAACCAGTGCCTCAGCGCTGTTAGGCCCCCTACGCTGCCACCTGCTGGGCGAGAACCACCGCGCCCATGCCCAGGCCGGCGCTCAGCATCACGTACACCACGGCTACCAGCGGCTCACCACGCTGCACTAAGCCAACGCTTTCCAGCGCAAACGTCGAGAACGTGGTAAATCCACCGCACACACCCACCTTGAGGAAGAGGACGAGGCGCGAGTCAAGCTCGTGACCTGCGGCAACGGTGGCAACGATAAGCCCAATCACAAACGCGCCCACAATGTTGGTCACAAGCGTGGCAAGCGGGAATCCGGCGTCACCCACGCTCTTGAACGGGGCAAGCGAGATAAAGTAGCGGGCGAGAGACCCAAGAGCTCCCCCGGCGCAGACGGCAAGGCAATCGAGCAGTGCAGGCATGGTTGCGACCTTCCAGACGAGACGGGCGGCACGCCGCCCAACGCAGAAGCCATCAGCGCCATGCGGTTCGGCGAGCGCGCCCGCCGGGGAGGCCTCATTCCCCAGCGGGCAGCGTAGCACAGCCGGCGCCAGCCTACCCGCGCGGTCGCTCGTTCGCACGGCTTTCGCACCCCAAGCAACCCAGGCCCCGCGTTACCAAGCGTTTACACAACGACTCTTGCGACACGCGGGCCATCGGGCGTATAGTTCCCGACAACAAGCACAGGCCGCCCACGCGGCCGGAACTCACGAGAGGAGCGCCAGAGATGAACCGCATCGCCACTAACATCGCACGTACGTCCATGAACTGGTGGTGGCGCGATTCGCAAGCGGTCGGTCGATCGTGAGTCTCTCGCGCCATAATTTCGCGAATTAAGAGGGCTCCCGGTTTGACCGGGGCCCTCTTTCTTGTGCAAGCACACCCTCTAAGCGATCTCAAACCACACACAGCGTCACCCAATCAGAAAGGAACCAACCATGTCCGAGAACACCAACACCCAGCAGGCCCGCACCGTCACCTCCGAGGATCACGGAAAGCTCGACGTCCGCGCGCTGGTACTTCTCGCCGTGCTTCTCGCGGCAGGCTTCATCCTCAACTTCACCGTGGGCAAGGCCATCTCCAGCATCTCCGGCGGCATGATCAGCCCCGAGTTCATCATCTCGGCCTTCTGCCTCACCATCCTGGTCGTTCGTCCCAACGTCCCGCAGGCCCTGGTTATTGGCCTCATCTCTGCGGCCGTGATCCAGATCACCACGACCTCGCCCTTTGTTGACTTCGCCGCCGAGGGCGTGGCCGCCATGCTCATGGCCGTCATCGTGAGCGCCGGCATGCGCGGCAGCGCCAAGAAGATCGTCCCCGCCATTGGCACCTTTGTCACCACCGTAGTCTCCGGCGTCATCTTCATGATCATCCGCATCGCCATGGTTGGCGCCGCTCAGCAGCTTGCCGCCGCCATGCTCCCCGTTGTCTTTGCGACCGCCGTCTTCAACGCCATTCTCGTCCAGGCGCTCTATATCCCCGTGTGCAAGGCCCTTAAGGTCAACGACTAACCGCCCGTCCTCAACCGTAGACCTCACCAGCAGCACAACCGAAAGGAGCCCACCATGTCCGAGCAGAACGCAACCCAGGCACGCACCGTCAACACCACCGAGCACTCCGGCAAGGCCGACGTCTCCTCCCTCGTCCTTCTCGCCGTCCTTCTCGCCGCAGGCTTCATCCTCAACATGACCGTGGGCAACGCCCTTGCCATCGTAGGCATCAAGCCGCAGTTCATCATTGCCTCCTACGCGCTGGCAATCCTGCTCTCCAACGCCGGCTTTGGCCAGGCGGCCATCTTTGGCCTGGTCTCCGCCGCCGTCATCCAGCTCACCACCTCCATCCCCGGCCTCAACTTTGTGACCGAGCTCGTCGCCGCGCTGGTGATGTCCGCCCTCATCCGCCGCACCATCAAGATTGGCGGTCGTGACGTCACCCCGCTTGTCGCCGCCTTCGTGACCACGCTCGTCTCCGGCGCACTCTTCGCCGTGGCTGGCAACCTCATCATGGGCGCCGCACTGGCCACCGTGGTCGTGAAAATCCCTATCGTCCTGGGCACCGCAATCTTCAACGCCGTCGTAGTCCAGGCCCTCTACTTCCCCCTCAAGAAGGTCCTCAAGAAGTAGTTCGTCTACGATAGTGAACCGCACGTGAGACAAAGGGACAGTCCCTTTGTCTCACGTATGTGGCAGGGACGCTCCTTGCCTTCACCCCAGCATTGGTATGAGACAAAGGGACTGTCCCTTTGTCTCACGAAAGGCTCTTATGACCGCACGGGAAGAAAAGCCCATCATCGAGATGAGCCACGTCACGTTCTCCTACGACGCACCAGCCGAGGGGGGCGCCGAGAACAGCGAGGACGCCGCGCTGCGCGACGTGTCGCTGAGCATTGGCGCGGGCGAGTTCGTAGGCGTGATTGGACCCTCGGGCGCCGGCAAGTCCACGCTCGCGTCCGTGATGTCGGGTGCCATCCCTCACCACTACCACGGCGCACTCTACGGCGCCACACTGGTCGACGGGCACGACACCTGCGACGTGACGCTCACCGACATCTCGCAGGTAGTGGGCAGCGTCCTGCAGGACATCGACACCCAGATGGTGGCCTCGGTGGTCGAGGACGAGATGCTCTTTGGCCTGGAGAACTTTGGCGTCCCTCACGACCAGATCGAGGGGCGCATTGCCCAGACGCTTGAGACTGTGGGCATCTCCAACCTGCACGAACGCGAGATAGCCACGCTCTCGGGCGGTCAGAAGCAGAAGGTGGCCATTGCCGCCATTCTCGCCATGCGCCCGCGCGTCCTGGTGCTCGACGAGCCCACGGCCGCGCTTGACCCCGCGTCGTCGACCCTTGTGTTTGACACACTGCGCAAGGTGCGCGAGGAGGGCGTCACCGTGGTGGTCATCGAGCAGAAGGTGGCGCTGCTCTCGGAGTACTGCGACCGCATCCTGGTGATGAGCAAGGGGTCGCTGGTGCTGGACGGCACGCCGCGCGAGGTCTTCTCGCACGGCGATGAGCTGCGGCGCATTGGCGTCGACAGCCCGCGCGTGGCACGCGTGTACAACTCGCTTGCAAAGGACGGCCTGGTTTCCGGCGCACCGTGCCTCACCGTGTCCGAGGCGGCGGAGGTCATATCTGGCCTGGTGCAGCCCGCGTCAAAGACGAGCTGCCACGTGGCAAGCGCCGAGGAGGGAGCACGCGAGGCGGGCTTCCGCGCGGGCTCCAAGCACGTAGCAACGCCGCGCCCGCACGCCGAGGGCGCTCAGCCAGTGGTGAGCCTTGAGGACGTGAGCTTTGCGTACCCGGGCAGAACGGCATCCGTGGACCACCTGGACATGCGGGTGTATCCCGGCGAGGTCGTGGGCATTGTGGGCCAGAACGGCGCCGGCAAGACCACGCTCACCAAGCTACTCAATGGCTTGCTGCGTCCCGCGTCGGGCACCGTGCGGATGGCTGGCCTCGACACGCACGAGGTTCCCACCAGCGCGATTGCCGCGCACTGCGCGACCCTTTTCCAGAACCCGGACTACCAGCTGTGCAAGGACACCGTGCTCGAGGAGGTCGCGTTTGGCCTCACGCTCCAGGGCGTGGACGAGAGGGACGCGCGCGAGCGTGCCAGCGCGGTGATCGAGCACTTTGGGCTGCCCGCAGACGAGGCGCCCTTCTCGCTCTCGCGCGGCCAGCGGCAAATGGTGGCACTGGCATCCGTGGTGGTGATGGAGCCGGAGGTGGTGCTTCTCGACGAGCCTACGAGCGGCCTTGACTACCGCGAGTGCATGACCGTAATGGACACGGTAAGCAAGATGGCCGAGCGCGGCTGTGCAGTAATCATGGTCTGCCACGACATGGAGGTCGTCTCGGACTTTGCCGAAAGGATCGTGGTCATGGCAAACGGGCGCATCCTCGACCGCGGCGGCACACTCGAGATGTTCTCCAACGCCAAGCTCATGCAGGAGGCAAGCGTGAGGGCGCCGCAGGTCATCGAGCTGTCCGAGGTTCTCGCACGCGATCTTTCGCCCGAGTTTGCCGGAATCAGCCAGGTCTCTGGCATAGTCGACCTCACCGAGGAGATGGTTCGCCGTGGTTAACGTGATCGACTACGTGCCGGGAGACACCCTGCTGCATCGGCTGAACCCCGTGACCAAGCTAGGCATTGCCGCGGCAATCATCATTGCGATTTTCCTGGCCGACACCTACCCCATGCTGCTAGGGCTTCTCGTCCTCACCTTTGCGCTGGGCGCCTACGCGCATGCCACGTCCAAGCTGGTCTCGCTGCTCAAGCTGCTTGTGCCGCTGGCGGTGGTGATGCTTCTGCTGCAGACGGCGTTTGTGCGCGGCGGCGCGCCCGTGTTTGCGTGGATGACCACGGAGGGCCTGGTCACGGGCAGCAAGGCATGCCTGCGCCTGATGGGCGTGGCGCTGCCGCTCATCCTCATGCTGAGCGTGACCAAGCTCAACGACCTGGCAAACGCCTGCGTCGAGGTGCTGCACATTCCGTATCGCTACGCGTTCACGTTCACCACGGCGCTGCGCTTTGTGCCCGTGTTCAGCCAGGAGATGAACGCGATCATGGAGGCGCAGACCGCGCGTGGCGTTGAGTACGACACCAAGAACCCCATCCGCAAGCTGCAGCTCATGCTGCCGCTGTGCGTGCCGCTGCTGGTGAGCTCGGTGGGAAAGACCGACGCGACGGCGCTTGCCGCCGAGCAACGCGGCTTCTACCTGCGCACGCGCGAGAGCAGCTACAAGCGCTACCCGATGGTGGGACGCGATGTGGTGGTGCTGGTTGCGTGCGCTGCGCTGGTGGTTGCCGGCGCGCTGCTGTAGGGGCAGCGGGGCGACGCGGTGGCGCGCGGTTCCGGCGGCGCGCGGTTCCGGCGGCGCCGGAGGGCCAGTTTCCGCAGCTACAGCGACCAAAACGCCCCCTCGGGCGTCAATTTGACGCCCGAGGGGGCATCTCGTACGGAATCCCGTCTAAAACCCTCGCTCGGGCGCCGTTTTCTCGCCCAAAGGCACGTTTCCGCAGCTACAGCGTATAAAACCCTCCCTTCGGCGCCAGATTCTCGCCCGAGGGAGGGTTTTCTTCACGCCGCCACCAAGAAGCCCCTAGAGTTTCTCGTCCAAACCATGGAGCATGTTCGCGGACTTTTTCAGCGCCTCAAGCTCGTCCGGGAGGAGGTCAATCTCCACAATCTCCTTGGCGCCGGTGCTGTCGACAATCGTGGGCACTGAGATAAACGTGTCGCGAATGCCGTACTGCCCGTCGAGGTACACCGAGACAGGCATGATGCGGTTCTCGTCAAAGAGAATCGACTTGGCTATGGACGCGGTGCTCGACGCAATGCCGTAGCAGGTGTTTCCCTTGCGGCTAAAGATGTCCCAGCCGGCCTGCACCGTGCGTTTGCGCAGCTCGTCGCGGGTGACACCGCGCGTACGCGAGGCGTTGTCGCGCAGGACGTCGTCCACGCGCTTGCCGCCGATGGTCGCGCTGTTCCACGAGACGATCTCCGAATCGCCGTGCTCGCCCAGCACGTAGGCCTCGACGCTGTTGGACGCCAAGTCATACATGTCCGACAACGCGCGGCACAGTCGCGCGGAGTCGAGGAAGGTACCAGAGCCAATGACGCGCTCGTGCGGCAAGCCAGAGACTTTCCAGGTGTAGTAGCTCATCACGTCGACGGGGTTCGACACCACCAGGAAGATACCGTCAAAGCCCGACGCCATGACCTGCTCGACCACCGAGCGCACCACGCCCAAGCTGGGCTTGAGCATCTCGAGGCGGTCGTTGGAGTCCTTGGGCATGGGCGCCGCCGCGGTGATAATGACAATGTCCGCATCTGCGCACTCGCTGTAGTCACCGGCGTGCACATTGACGTTGCGGTTCATGAAGAAGACCGAGTCGCGCATGTCGAGCGCCTCGCCCACCGCGTGCTCGTGGTTCACGTCGATGAGGCACACGTCACCGCAAAGCCCCTGGTTAATGATGCTGAACGCGGTGGTGGACCCCACCTTGCCCGCGCCTACGATAACGACCTTGGTGTCCTTGAAGCTCATGTGGTTCCCCTTTCTGGCTCGCGGGCGCTTGAGCTGCCGGGCAATGCCAGGGGCCAGCGCCACGCGACGAGCCTAGCCCCATGAGCAGACGCACTCAAGACCGCTCACGATTCCTTGCAGCATGAGCGCAACCGACATGCTGGGAGTTGCCTTTGCCAAATGGCATGCCTGCTCGGGCGAGTTGGGAACGTGCACAAAGCCGGCACGCGCCGTTGACTGGGATGCCGCAAGCGCATCAAGCACCGAGAAGAGCACCGCATTGCAAACGTAGGTCCCCGCGGAGTACGAAACGGCGGCAGGCACGCCGGCGTCGACCATCGCCTGTGCCATCGCACGAACGGGCAGCGTTGAGAAGTGTGCGTCCGGCGCGTCCGCCAGGAGGCGCGTTGCCTGGGGCTGCTCGCCGTCGTTGTCTGGGATGCGCGCATCTGCGTAGTTGATGCCCACGAACTCCGGCGTCACCTTGGCGCGACCGCCAGCCTGTCCCACGCAGAGCACGATGGAGGGGTTCTCGCGCTGGATTGCTTCAAGCACGGCGGCGGGCCCACGGCGGAAGGACACGGGAATGCACTCGCGCACCACCGCATGGCCGACGATGACCTGTGGGAGCGCCTTTACCACCTCCCATGAGGGGTTTGTTTTCTCGCCGCCAAAGGGCTCGAAACCCGTGACCAAGATCTTCTCCATGTGCACCGCCTCTCGTGGTTAATAGCTGCGCTCCACTTGGAACGTGAAACGCAGACACCCAACCACACTCTAGCGGTCGAAGGTAAAAACAACGCTGACAAAAGGCTGCCAGCCACCGCGCTTCTTGGCTGCCCTGCGACGGTAGTTCTCCTCTGCCTCCTCGCGGTCTGCCTCGTCGCACATGCGCTTGTAGTCCTCGAAGTCGAGCTCTCCCCTGCGATACTGCTCGAGTGCCTCTTCCAGTTCGTCATCGGTGTAGCTCATGGTGACCTCCTGACCTAGGGCCAACGTGCCGAAGTCTCTGCCTCGGATTGTCTCGACTATATCCGACGGGCGCGACATAAATAAGGGCTTCAAGTTTGGACAACGTGAGGAGACGAGCATGCACGCCATGTGCTGGGAATCACACGAGTTTTCGCCGTTTAGGGGCGCCTAACCGTTCGATTTTCGCGTCTAAATTTCAGTACCGCGCCATTTCGCCGGTTAACCATCCCTAAACGTTCGGAAAATTCCTAAATGGCGAGAACACGCGGCATTGGCCCCGCGACAGACGGCGCGACAGACGGCCACGTCAACGCTGCCCTTGACTCCCCTCGCCGACACGCCCTTCTCGACTGGCATCGCCTTTGGCAACACAGCAAGGAAGGCTAAGGGGCTTGCAGAGAACACCGCAGCAGGACTCGGGGCGCTCGGCCTGCAAAGATGCCCAGGCCTGGGAACCGCATTTCCCTCCGTTACTATTGGGCTTTGATGCGAATAGTTTCCGAATCTATGCTCGGTCGCCCTGTCCTACCATTGTCCGATGGCAGACGGCCGGGTATCCGTATGCCGTGCGAGAAAGGTAGGGGGATTCCATGGTGTGGCCAGCACCACAATGCACAGACGCCCAAGCTTGCGTGGGTGGTGGGCAGTCATGCTAGCCAAGGTTCCTCTCGAGCTCGACGAATACCTGTGGGCGCAATGGAAGTGCTCGCGCCTGGCCTTTGTCTATGCGCCACTCGGCTTTGGCAAGTCAGAGTTCGCGCACCGCATGCTCGAAGGCATGGACGTGCTTGAGGTGGACGCCGCCACAGTCGACGTCACCCAGGCAGTTACCGCAGAGGCTTCCAAGAAGCACGACGCTGTCCTTGTCGACAACATCCACGACGCCGTTTCCAACGCGCAGGGCGCTGCTCTGGCATCCGTTATCTCCCGCTGCACGAGCACGCGCTTCGTCTTTCTCTCCCGCGCGCCCATGCCGGGCTGGTTCACGCCCTTCTTTGCCAAGGGCGAGCTTCTCATTGTCACGGCGGACGACCTCTTCTTCACCGACACCGACATCGCCCACCTGCTGTCGGCAAACGGAATTGCCTCCACGCCGGAGCTCGTCGAGCGCGTGGCGAACGCCTCCCAACGCTACCCCCTTGCCGTAGCTGCGGCGATAGCCCACATCCAGCGTGACGAGGTCTCCTCCTGGGAGGCCCCTCTGCGCGACGAGGTCATGGCTTACTTTGAGGCGGAGTTCGAGAACCGCTTTGACGAGAAGACCCAGGACGTTTTGCTCCTGGTTCCACTCTTCGACACCATTGACGACGACCTCATTGTCCACGCGCTGGGAGAGGACGAGGGCACGCGCCTCCTCGACGCCCTCCACCACGCAACGAGCTTCATCACGCGAGAAGGTCACACGTGGAAGGTCCGCGAGGGCATGCTCAACTTCTGCAAGTGGGAGCGTGCCAGGCGCCGCAACGACGCCACCGTCACCGACATCGTCAACCGAGTCATTGAGTACTACGAATCCCAGGGCAACTTCACGAGCGCCCTCGATCTGTGCTCGCGGCTTAGTGACGACGAGCGCATGCTTGCGATTCTCGAAGACCATGCGCGCCTCAATCCCGGCAGCGGCAGCTACTACGAGCTGGAGCACTACTACCACGAGCTGCCGGAAGACATTGTCCTCTCGTCTCCGCGCCTCATGCGCATCATGTCCATGCTGGATTCCATGGCAATGTGCATCGCGGACTCGGAACGCTGGTACACGAGGCTCGAGGAGTACGCAAAGGCGCCGGAGAGAACCTCGGAGGAGCGCCGCACCGCCGAGTCCTACCTGGCATTTCTTGACATCTCGCTACCACACCGGCATCTCACGAACATCGTCGCTGCCGTGGGGGCGCTGGCCAAGCTGCACGCGAGTGACAACCCCGAGCTTGTGCCCTCGGTGACGAGCGGCCTGCCGAGCGTCATAAACGGCGGGCGAGACCTTAGTCCCTGGACCCCCTCCGATGACCTCACGGCCCGAGCAATGAGCAGAATCGTTGGCAACGCGCTGGGGCGCCTGGGTGTGGGCATTGTGGAGATTGGCCTCTGCGAGAGCAAGTTCGAGAAGGGCGGGGACGTCACCCCCTACCTCGCGCGCGTCAGCGCCACGCTCCCCAAGATCCGGCGCGACGGAGACCAGGCGCTCGAGTTCGCCGCCGTTGGCATTCAGTGCCGCTGCCTCATCGACCAGGGGAACATCCGCCAGGCGCTCTCCCTTCTCGACTCGCTGCGCCGGCGCCTCTCGCAGGAAGAGAGCCCGGAGGCCAGGCGCATCCTCAAGAACCTCGCGGCGCTGCGCTGTCGCATGTGGCTGCGGCTAGGCGAGACGGAGCGCACGCACGCATGGCTCGAGGAGAACGCGCCCGATCTCTCCGAGCGGCTGTTCTACATGGACCGCTACGTCTATCTCACCGTGTACCAGGCGTTCATCGCGGAGGGTCGCTACACGGAAGCGCGAATGCTCATGGCCGCTCTCAGCGAGTACCTCATGGCGTGCGATAGGGTTATCGACACCATCCACTACGACGTTCTCACGGCAATCGCGCACTGGCGCAGCGGCCAGCAGGAGTGGGAGCAGTGGATGACGCGCGCCCTGGCGCGGGCAAACTACTACGGGTACGCACAAACGATCACGCAGTACGGCGGCGCAGTGCTGCCGCTTCTGCTGGAGCTCTTGGAGCGCGAGGGCACGGGCAAGGCCGAGAAGGAGCAGCTCGCGCGGCTGGTAAAGAGCGCCCGGATGCAGGCGTCACACTATCCCAAGTACCTGGAAGCCGCGGGCGGTCTCGCCGACCCTCTCACCGAAACCGAGCTGCAGGTGCTGCGCCTCATCTGCCAGGACAAGAGCAATGCCGAGATTGGCGAGCTTCTCGGCATCAAGCTGCCCACGGTGAAGACGCACGTGAGCCATATCCTCACCAAGCTGCGCGTGAGCCGCCGCGCACAGGCGGCAAGCGAGGCACGGCGGTTGCGGCTGGTGTAGCATGCCGGCTGCGGCTGGCAGGCGCCTGGGAGTCGCCACACATTCGGCGTTCGAATCTGTGGCGACCTGCGCGGGTCACACATTCGCGTGCGAACCTGTAGCGAGAAGCGCCTGTCGCGCTAGAAGCGCCTGTCGCCGTCACTCAAACGCGTAGCTGGTCATCGATATCGCGCCAAGGTTGCGAACGTCATTGAAGACCTCGGGCTTCTCGCCCTCGGACGCTCCGAGCACCGTGAGCAGTGGCAGGTAGTGCTCGGGCGTTGGCACCGCGTAGGTCGCGTACGGCAGCCGCTGGTAATTGATGACCTTCTCGTCGTCGCGCGCCTCCACGGCCGAGCGCACCGCAGCGTCGAACTCGCTGCAGGCCTTGGTGCCTGCGGGGTTATCCCACTCGACCTCGCGCAGGTTGTGCACCACATTGCCGCTCCCCAGCACCACAAAGCCCTCGTCGCGCAAAGGGGCCAGGCGCCGGCCCAGATCGTAGGCGTAGCGCGCGTCGCCAAGCGCGTTCACCGAGAGCTCCACCACAGGCACGTTGGCCGCGGGCAGCATGTGGTGGAGCGGGGTCCACACGCCGTGGTCGATGCCCCAGGTGTCGTCCACCTCCACATCGCTGCCGAGAAGCTCCTGCACGCGCGCCGTAAGGTCCGCGTTGCCAGCGGGACGATACTTGATGGCGTAGAGCTCCGGCGGGAAGCCGTACATGTCGTTCACCTGGCGCGGTGTGGGGTCGCTCTGCACCAGCGTGCCACGCGAGAACCAGTGCGCAGAGACGGCGAGAATCGCGCGAGGCGCATCTGTCAGGATCTTCTCGCCCATCGCGCGAAGGCCGCGCGCCACCTCGTCGTCGCGGAGCGCCATCATGGGGTCGCCGTGACCCACGAACACTGACATCTGCCTCTTGTCTGCCATATTGTCCTCCATCGCTACTAGGTATCTTATTTGTACCTGTCCTCTGGCATTCATGCTACTCGCCGAGAAATGCCATGCAAGAGGTATCTTTTGGCATACCAGGTGAAGGCGCGGGCTGCCAGGGACCGCAGCGACCAAAACCAGCGCCGCCCACCCTGGTCAGACGCGATTCTCGGCACTACAATAAGGCCAGCTATATACCCCACCCCCGTAATGGAGGCACCGATGAGAGACATCCAAGACACGTGCAAGATCGCCGTGGTGCAGTCGCGACCCCGGCCGTTTGACCGCGACGCCTGCCTGGCGGGGGCCCTCGATGCCATCCGGCGTGTGGCCGAGGAGCGCCCCAGTGACCTGGTGGTCCTGCCCGAGCTGCTCATCCCGGGCTACCCGCATGGCCTGACCTTTGGCTTTGTGGTTGGCGCGCGCGAGCCCGGCAGCAAGGAGCTGTGGAAGCGCTACTACGACGGCTCGGTTGTGGTGGGTGGTCCCGAGACCGAGGCAATTGCCGCCGCGGCGCGTGAGACGGGAGTTTGGGTGAGCGTAGGCGTCTCGGAGCGCGATGCCACCTCGGGCACGCTCTATAACACCAACCTGGTATTTGCGCCAGACGGCCACCTTGACGCATGGCATCGCAAGCTCAAGCCCACCGGCGCCGAGCGCCTGGTGTGGGGCGACGCGCAGGATCACTACTTCCCCGTGAGCCAGACGCCGTGGGGTCCCATGGGCACGCTCATCTGCTGGGAGAACTACATGCCGCTTGCCCGCGCTGCGCTCTACCAGAAGGGCGTGGCCATCTACCTGGCCCCCAACACCAATGGCAACCCCGAGTGGCAGGCAACGGTGGAGCACATCGCCATCGAAGGCCGCTGCTTTGTGGTGAACTGCGCCCCCTACCTGGTTCGCGACGACTACCCCGCAGACCTTCTCGCCTTGCCCGAGGTGGCGCGCCTACCCGAGGTGGTATATCGCGGCGGCTCAAGCGTGGTCGACCCGTTTGGCCACCCGGTGCCCGGCGCCGAGCCGCTGTGGGACACTGACGGCATTCTCTACGCAACGCTCGACATGCAGCAGGTACCGGCGTCCAAGTGGGAATTTGACCCCGTGGGCCACTACGCGCGCCCCGACGCCGTGCGCCTCGAGGTGAACGACATCTAGCGTCCGGCGCGGGATTGAGTTACCGGGCAACAGAATTCCATTGCCCGTCAACTCCATCCCGCCATCAACCGCCGACCTTCTCGCCACGAATTATTGCGCGTTATTCCTGAGAATTTACAGCTCAACTGGCCATATGTCGCTACAGCGAGAAATATCGCGCAATAATTTCGGCGGGATAGGATAAGAGGGGCTATCGCAGAGCAAGGCGACACACGCCCGTCCCTAAGGTTCGTACCAGCCCCAGCTGCTCCATCCCTCTTTACGGAGAATAGCTCCTTTTCTTAATACCGATACCGGCTAACTGGGCAAATGTCACCAGCGTTTAAGAAAAGGAGCTATTCTCCAATCCAGTCCAAGTTGATTGGGGGCAAGGCCCTAGGTGAGCCATGGGCTGCGTGTGTCGCCCACGCTGTCGCGCTCCACCCATGCTGTCTCGCGTTGCATCCTTCGAATTTATTGCACGTTATTTCTCGCCATTACGGCATTTGACCAGTTGGCCCATGAAATCTCAGGAATAACGCGCAATAATTCGCAGTGGAGACGCCGGCGGGCGCGGCGGAAGCGTCGGCGAGTGCGGCAAAGGCCGCCGGCGGAGACGCCAGCAGGACTCTCCTGACGCCGGCAGGCCCCTCTCGTACGCGCTTGCCGCAACAACGCACGCTTCGGCATCGCGCGCAGAGAATGGCGGAACGCCTGGTGCCCCACACTACCCGCGGTAGTAGTACACCGCAATCTGCGTGCGGTTGCGCAGCCCCAGCTTGGCGAGAATGGACGAGATGTGATTGCGCACCGTGCCCTCGCTCATATAGAGCGCGGCGGCAACCTCCGCGTTGCTCATCCCGTCGGCAATGGCGCGCACCACCTCGCGCTCGCGCTCGGTAAGGCCGCGCATCTCGGGCTCCTCTCGTCTCGGTCGCGCGCCATCGACCGAGAGCGCCGTCGCCCGCGCAAGCACCTCGCCCTCGAGCACACTCTGGCCAGCCATCACGGACCGCAGCGCCGAAGCGATGGTCGCCACGTCCTGCTTGATGAGGTAGCCACGCGCGCCCAGCCGCAGTGCACGCACAATGTAGTCATCGTCGGAGAACGTGGTGAGAAAGACCACCCGCGCCGCGGGATCGGCGGCCAGGATCTTCTCGGCAGCGCTCAGTCCGTCTCCGCCAGGCATCTGGATGTCCATGAGCACCACGTCGGGCTTGCACGCCGAGAAGAGCGAGGCGGCCTCCTCCCCGCTTGTCCCCGTGCCCGCAACCTCGATGTCCGGCTCCGCGGAGAGAATGGTCGCCAGCGAGCGCACCACAATGGCGTCGTCGTCCACCACGATGACCCTCATGCCTGCCCCTTCCTGGGAATCGACGCAAACACCGAGAAGCGCCGCCCGTCCGACTTCACCAGCAGCGTACCGCCAAGCCCCTCCACGCGCTCGCGCATGCCGCGCAGGCCCATGCCGCGCCCCTCGAGGCCGGTCACGTCTGCGGGCACGTCGCCGTCGTTCTCGACGCGCAGCTGCCAGATACCGGGAAGCCCCGCAACCCGCACCGCCGCATGGCCGGCGTGCGCATGGCGGGCCGCGTTCGTGAGCGCCTCGCGCGTCACGGCAACCAGGCAGCGGCTCACCTCGGAGGACGGCGCAACCTCAAAGTCGCAGTCCACGGCCACGTGCGCAATTCCGCTCTGGCCGGCAAGCCGGTTGAGCTCCACGCCCACGTCAAGAGCGGAGTCCTCCAGTGCATGGACGCTCGTGCGCATGGAGGTAAGCGCCTCGCCCAGACCGTCCGAAAGCTCGCCAAGCTCCTCGACGGCGGTGGCGTCATCGCGGTGCACCACCTTGAGCGCCTCCACTTCGAGCACCAGCCGGGTAAGCTGGTGGCCCACGGAGTCGTGGATCTCTCGCGCGATGCGCGTGCGCTCGGCCAGAGCGGCGGCGTGGGACTCGTACGCGCGCGCGTCCTCAAGCTCGCGGTTCTTCTCGCGCAGATCAATGACCTTGTCCTGAAGGTCGTCCTGCAGTCCGTGGAGCTCGCGCTCAAGCCCAACGGCACGCCCGCACCGCCACGAGAGCACCATCGAGCACGCAACCAGGGCGAGAAGAACCGCCGCCGTGGTCGCGGGCACACCGGCCGCCCACACCCACGCAGTGCAGCACGGCGCCACCGCCAACGCCCAGCGCGAGCGAATGCGGGGCAGGTCGTAGCAGGTAAGCGGCAGCGCCACCCACGCCCCCGGCACCAGCGCCGCCAGCGCGCACGCCACGCAGCACACCGCCGCAGCGGCAGCTGACCAGCGCTCGCACACAAGCTCGAAGCACGCACCCGCACCCACGGCAACGAGCAGCGCCACCACGCGCACGGCATCCACCGAGCCTGCCAGCACCACAAGTGCCAGACAGGCGAGAAGCACCACGCACTTGTCGGCAATTCTCTCCATGGCCGCAATTATACGGACGCCAGGCGCGCCGCCGCAGCTCTTGCCCCCAGCCGGCAAAACCCATGACATTTGTCACGCCCCACCGGCGCAACCGGTGACGTCGCTCACTTCCCACGCGCCGCCCACCACGCGACACTTTCACCAGGCAGACGAGAGGAGCCGGCATGGCGTCTAACGAGGCGGTCGTTCGCATTCGCAACCTGGTCAAGCGCTACGGGGAGCTGGTGGCGGTGGACCACCTGTCGCTGGACATCGCTCCCGGCGAGGTCTTTGGGCTTCTCGGCCCCAACGGCTCGGGCAAGACCACGACCATCAACTGCATCCTGCAGCTCCTCTCGTACGACCACGGAGAGATCGAGCTCTTTGGCCAGCCCATGCGCCCCACCAGCTACCAGCTCAAACGCCGCATTGGCGTGGTTCCGCAGGAGGTCGCCGTCTTTGACGAGCTCACCGTACGCGAGAACGTGGACAGCTTCTGCGCGCTCTACGTGAGAGACCGCGCGCGCCGCCGCGAGCTGGTCGACGCCGCAATCGACTTTGTGGGGCTCCAGAAATTCGAGGACTTTCGCCCCAAGAAGCTCTCCGGCGGCCTGCTTAGGCGCCTCAACATTGCCTGTGGCATCGCGCACCGGCCCGAGCTCATCATCATGGACGAGCCCACCGTGGCCGTAGACCCGCAGAGCCGCGAGTCGATCCTCTCGGGCATCGAGCGCCTAAACGCCGAAGGCACCACCGTGATCTACACCTCGCACTACATGGAGGAGGTCGAGCGGCTCTGCTCGCGCATCATGATTATGGACCACGGCCGCAGCGTTGCCAGCGGCACCGCCGACGAGCTCAAAGGCATGATCGGCACGGGCGAGAAGGTCTCCGTCGAGGTGGGCGAAATGGACGAGGCGACCCTCGAGCGCGTGAGGTCCCTCCCCCACGTGCGCTCCGCCGAGGTGGATGCGGGCATGCTGCGCGTGCAGTGTGCCTCGGGCGCGCACAACCTGGCAGACGTCCTGGGCGTGCTGGCGGAGAACGGCCTCTCATACGGGCGCGTGCTTTCCGAACCGCCTACCTTGAACGACGTCTTCCTCGAGATCACCGGTCGCGCGCTGCGCGATGAGGCATAGGGGGCAGCAATGCTTGCAAGCCTTAGGGCCAGCGTGCTCTCGCTCGCGCGCGACAAGGCGCTCCTCGTGTGGACGCTGGCCTTCCCCATCATCATGACCCTCATCTTCATGGGCATGTTCTCGGGAATCCAGGACGCCTACACCACCGTGGGCTCCACGCTGGGCGTGGTGCGCGACAAGAACTATTCGGCCGCCATGGGCCTGGATGAGACGATTCAGGCCATCTCTGACCCCACCTCGAGCGACCACATCTGCAACGTGACCTACTACGAAAGCGCGGCAGACGCCGAGGCTGCCGCCAATGCGACCGAGGTAGATGCCTATCTCACCGTGGACGCGGAGGGCGCGCCGCAGCTCCACGTGACCAACGCGAGCCTCTCCGAGAACGGCACTCTCCCCACCTCGGTCCTTGCCGAAATCCTGGACACCTACCAGCACACACGCGCGGCGGCCGAGAAGGTCGCGGCCACGCGGCCGGAGCTTCTCGCCACGGGCGAGGCCATCGGCGCCTTCACCGAGAGCGCCGTCCAGACGGTGCGGCTCACGGCAACCAAGAACCCGCCCAGCCCCGACGCGCGCTACTACTACGCGCTTCTCGCCATGGCCGCGGGTATGGGGGCAACCGCCGCCATGGTGTCGGTGCGGAGGCTCCTTCCCACTGCAGGGCCGCTTGGCGCCAGGCAGGCGCTTGCTGCCGTGCCCCGCTGGCGCATGCTTGTGGGCGCGCTTCTCGGCGCGTGGCTCTGCGAGTTTGCGTGCCTACTGGTGGCGGCTCTCTTCATGTGGGGCGTGGCGGGCGTCTCGTTTGGAAACGACGCCTCTGGCGTGGTGGTTGCCCTTGCGGCGTCCTCGCTCATGGCGTGCGCGGCAGGCACTCTCTGCGGGACCGTCACCCGCATGGAGACGAGCATGATATCCGGCATCACCTGCCTGCTCTCGCTCTTCACAGGCCTCTATGGCACGGCATCACAGCAGCTCGCAGACACCATCGAGACCTCCGTACCAGCCCTTGCGCACGCAAACCCCCTCTGGCAAACAACCAACAGCTTCTATGCGCTGCTCTACTACGACACGCCCGACGCCTTTCTCGAGAGCGTTGCCGCACTGCTGATAATGACGCTCGTGTTTCTCGCCCTGGCGTCTTTCCGCCTGAGGAGGACCTCGTATGACCACCTTTAGGACCTACCTCAAGATCTTCCTCTCGCATCGGGTCTACATTGCCATCTACCTGGTCATGCTTTCGCTTGTGGGCGTGGTCATCGGACTTTCCGCGTACTCTGGCAACACTGGCGAGTTCCAGGTTGCGCCGGCAAACGTTGCCGTGATCGACCGCGACGGCTCTGAGCTCTCCGCCGCGCTGGCGCAGCACGTACTTCAGGGCAACAACCAAGTGCAGGTGGCGGATGAGAAGCGCGCCATCCAAGACGCCGTAGCGCGCGACCAGGTGAGCTACCTGCTCGTTATTCCCGAGGGATGGGGCGAGGGGCTGCTCGACGCCGCGCGGCAGGGCACGCAGGCACCGGACCTGGAGACCTACGTGTCGTACTACTCGAGCATGGGACGCCTGCTGGACATCGAGGTCACCGGCTATGCCGACGGTCTTTATGGCATGGCATCCACGCTTGGCGGCAGTGCTGAAGACGTGATTGACGCCACGGACGCCGCATGGGAGGGCTCCACCCAAGTGAGCATGATTGAGCAGGCCGCGTCGCCCTTGCCCACGAGCATCGTCACGGCAGCGGAGTTTGCCTCGTACCCCATCTTCTCGAGCGCGATGGTCTGCATTGCGGTGCTCATGTCCTCCGTGGGACGCAGGCCGGTACGCGACCGCAGGCTCGCCTCGCCCGAGCCCGGCCGCGTGCGCAACCTGGCGTTGTTCGGTGCCTGCGTGGCGATCGCCCTTATCGCCTGGGCGTGGAACTTTGGGCTTGAGGTGGCGGTGCTGGGCGGCTCTGCGCTGGCAAACTCGCCCGTGCAGCTGGCGCTTGTGGGGGCGGCGCTTCTCGTCTACGCGCTGGTATCGGCGAGCATTGGCTTTCTTGCGGGGCAGCTTGGCGTGAGCGAGAACGCCGCCAACGCGCTGGCGAACATCCTGGGCATGGTGATGTCATTTCTTGGCGGGGCGTGGACGGGTCTCTCGCTTCTGCCGGACGAGCTTCTCGCCGTGGCGCACTTCACCCCGGCATACTGGGTGACGCTGGTGGTGGAAGGCGCTGCCGGCATGGGCGAGGTGAGCACCGCGACCGTGTTGCCGCTTGTGGGGAACCTGGGCATCTGCGCCCTGTTCGGCGTGGCCGCCGTCCTGGTAGGCCTGGCGCTGGGACGGGATTCAGTTACCGGGCAACGGGATTCCATTGCCGGGTGAAGCGGTGAAAAGCGCAACACATTCGTCGTTCGAATCTGTATCGACCTGCGCGGGTCACACATTCGGGTTCGAACGTGTGGCGGGCACAGGTGCCCACGCGCTAGAAGGTGACGTTGCCAAACTCCGAGAGCTGCAGGTCGGGGTTGTGCTCGATGGCCCAGTCCAGGTTCCAGTCGCTCGTGAACAGCAGCAGGCGGCCGCCGCGCATGTCCTCCACGCGGCACGTCTCGCGCGTGAGCTTGAGCGTGCGCACGTCCAGCTCGTCGGGCGAGTTCTGGATCCAGCGGATGATCGAGTACGGCAGCGACGTCCTGCTCACCTCGACGTGGTACTCGCTTCTAAGGCGCTGCTCCAGCACCTCAAACTGCAGCACGCCCACGGCGCCCACAATCACGCTCTCCAGGCCGGTGCCCAGCTCGCGGAAAATCTGGATCGCGCCCTCCTGCGCCAGTTCCTCCATGCCCTTCACGAACTGCTTGCGCTTGAGGGTGTCCACCTGCGTGATGCGGGCGAAGTGCTCGGGCGCAAAGGTGGGGATGGGCGGGTACTGCACGCGCATGCCCGGCGCGCAGATGGTGTCGCCAATCGAGAAGAGGCCCGGGTCGAAGAGGCCCACGATATCACCAGCGTAGGCCTCGTCCACGGTGGCGCGGTCGTCTGCCATCATCGCCGTACCGGTTGCAAGCTTGATGGTTCGGTCGCCCTGCACGTGGTAGGCGTCCATGCCGCGCTCAAACTTCCCCGAGCAGATGCGCACAAACGCGATGCGGTCGCGGTGCCGACGGTCCATGTTGGCCTGGATCTTGAAGACGAAGCCCGAGAACTCGTCGCGCGAGGGTTCCACCGGC
Organism: Tractidigestivibacter scatoligenes; assembly: GCF_001494635.1. Taxonomy (GTDB): domain Bacteria; phylum Actinomycetota; class Coriobacteriia; order Coriobacteriales; family Atopobiaceae; genus Tractidigestivibacter; species Tractidigestivibacter scatoligenes. The sequence continues at coordinate 24,121 of NZ_LOJF01000012.1, forward strand.
TCGCCGCTCAGCGTGTCGGTATAGGAGAGCGGCGGCGGGGCCAGGCGCAGGAAGTCCTTGAGGAACGGCTCCACGCCAAAGTTGGTGAGAGCCGAGCCAAAGAACACCGGGGTCAGACGCCCGTGACGCACGGCATCGAGGTCAAACTCGTTGTCCGCGCCATCGAGCAGCTCGATGTCGTCCATCAGGTTCTTGTGGTTCTCCTCGCCGATAAGCTCATCCAGCGCGGGATCGCCCAGCTCGGCCTCGATCTCGCCCACCTTCTTGGTGGCGTTAGCGTGGCCGTCGCCCTCGAACGCAATGACGCGGCGAGAATTGCGGTCAAAGACGCCCTTGAAGTTGCGGCCCGAGCCAATGGGCCAGGTCATGGGGTAGGTTCCAATCCCCAGGACGTCCTCGATCTCCTCCATGAGGTCGAAGGGGTCGCGCGTGTCGTGGTCGAGCTTGTTCACAAAGGTGAAGATGGGGATGTGGCGCAGCGTGCAGACCTTGAAGAGCTTGATGGTCTGGGCCTCGACGCCCTTCGCGCCGTCGATGACCATGACCGCCGCGTCCGCCGCCATGAGCGTGCGGTAGGTGTCCTCGGAGAAGTCCTGGTGACCGGGGGTGTCAAGGATGTTCACGCAGGCGCCGTCATAGGTGAACTGCAGGACGGAGGAGGTCACGGAGATGCCGCGCTCCTTCTCGATGTCCATCCAGTCAGAGACCGCGTGGCGCGCGCTGGCCTTGCCCTTGACCGAGCCCGCCGTCTGGATGCTGCCGGTGTAGAGCAGGAGCTTCTCGGTGAGCGTTGTCTTGCCGGCGTCCGGGTGCGAGATTATGGCAAAGGTGCGCCGCGAGGCCACCTGTTCCGCAATGCTAGGCATGTGCTTCCCATCTTGTTTCTATGCAACTGACCTCGCGTATTGTAGCTAACACAGGGCAGTGTGCGCCGCATTGCACAAAATGCCGAGACGGACGAGGGCTGGCGGGTGGGCCTAGGACCCCGAGATCATTCGCCTGATTCCTTGGATATCGGAAATCTGCTCAAGTACCGCGAGGATGGCATCCGACTGGTAGTACTCCCCACGCCTCTTATTGCCCATGGGGCGAAGCATGCCGTACTCGCATGCCCTTCCCACGAGCGTCGACGCCGCGCGAGGGGAGATTGCGAGCTCGCGTGCGACAAACGCAATGTCTACGACCGGCTGGCGGACAAGCAGAGGCGGCAGCTTCCGAATGCTCGAGCCCTGGCGCTCGTTCATGACCGAGTCCCACTCTTCGAGAATAGCATCCAACTCACGAGAGGCTCGGTACCCCACTTGGCAGGAAAGCTCCAAGGCGTCGGCAAGCCGAGAAACAACGGTTGCTACGTCGCCCTGCTGGTAGCGTGTTATCGATTCCATGTAGGCATCAACGTTGTGGAGGAGTCCCGCTGACACCGGCAGGGTTGCGTACTTTAGCACGCCCTCGTCACGAAGCACCTTGTGAATGAGCGCGCGACCGGTTCTGCCGTTGCCGTCGACAAACGGGTGGGTCGTCTCCAGTTGCGCATGGATAATTGCCGCCTTCGCCACCGAACCGACGTCTCCGCGCGCCGCGAACTCCGACAAATCCTCCAGGAGCCCCGGGACGCGCTCTGCCACCGGCGGAACGAAGGAGGCTCCATGCGGACTGTACGGCGTGCCTCCAATCCAGACCTGCTCGCTGCGTATCTCTCCCCCAAACGTTTGCCCCCCTCGGTTCATGAGGGCCTCGTGAATCGAGCAGATTCCCTCCGCCGAGATGCCATCGGGCAGGCTCAGCGCCCTGTTCATGGCGGCAATGTTGCCGGCTATGAGGCGAGCATTGGCCGGGGCACCGTCGGACAGCTCCGCCAGGGCGACATTGCGGGCGCTTGAGGTGAGTCTCTCGATCTGAGAGCTTGCCGACGACTCGCTCCGGAGAAGCAGGGTTGGCAGCTGGTATCCCCTGGCTCGCTGCTCGCCATCAAAGCGGGCGAGGAGGACGAGCACTTCCTGGATGCGCGTCTCGACCTCCGGAGGGAGGACGACCTCGCACCTCGCGATAAACGGAGGAACCGCTGCCTGGTAGGTGTTGTCAATCCTTCTGCGCATGGTCTTCGAGACACCCTCAAGCGCATCTGGATCGAAGTGCCAAGGCACCGTCTCGAATGTCACGCATGGCCAGCTGCTCATGTGGGAACCGCCACTCGCTTCTCCTTGGGACAATTAACGGAAGTGAATTAATATTCACTTCCGTTATCAGTATACAAAAGAAGCGAGTCACAAAACAGCAGGACTTGATCCTTGAACTGCCACCGAACGTCCGTCGTGCCATACTGGGGCAAATGCAAAGGGAGGCACGCATGACGAGAAGCACGAGCATTGCAGACACCACGCGCGAGGAGCGCATCCAGATCGTAGCCGAGGCGCTTGCCTGGGGCGACGACTGCGGTGATTGCTCGCTTGACGCCTGCGGCATCGACAAGTTCTACCAGCCCTACATTGACGGCGAGCTTGAGCTGGCGGAGCTCAACATGGCCCGCGCGAGCACGACCTACGTGCTGGGTGACGCGGACCGCGGAGAGCGTGGCACCAGCTGCGTCATGTAAGACAAACAGCACGCAATGCCAGTCGAGGAGAACAAGCATGGAGCTAAGCGAGGCGCAACGACAGTCCGTCGCGATTCGCGCACGCTATCATGAGCTTGAACGCCAGATCCACGGTTCCGAATGGACGGTCGAGGAGGACGCGCTCGCCTTTCTCACCGACGCGGGCCTAGTAGGGCGACTGATTATGGACGAGGAGGGTCGCTGGCCCTCATCCGGCGACGCCACCCTTCCCGCAAAGATCGGCGAGTGCGTGTGGTGGCTCGCGGTCCTGGCGGAGCGCACGGGGCTGAGCCTCGACGAGTGCGTGGGGGAATTCCTTGCCGAGAGGCAGCGCAGCCTAGGCATTGAGGATGCGTCATAGCGCAGCTTGCGGAGGGCGGTTCCCATGCAGTGGGTCGAGGACAGGCTGCGCGAGCTAGCCGACAAGGACGGACAGTACCGGGAGTTCAACGCCCGAGTAGTTGCAACGGCGGACCCTGCAACCATGCTGGGCGTCCGGGTGCCCAAGCTACGCCGTCTTGCGCGGGAGGTCTCTCGCTCGGGCGACCGTGACGCGTTTCTCGCCGAGCTGCCCCACCGCTGGTACGAGGAGTACCTGGTTCACGCCTTTGTGCTTAACGAGACGAGCGAGGTCGCCGACGCGGTGCGCCTGTTGGATGCACTTCTCCCCTTTGTGGACAACTGGTGCGTGTGCGACGCGCTCAACCCACGCGCATTCCACAACGAAAAGGCCCTGGGCGGGCAACAGCAAGAGGTTCTGTTGCCTCTCGCCCAGCGTTGGATGGCCTCGGAACACACCTTCACCAGGCGCTTTGGCGTATCGATCCTCATGCGCGACCTTCTCGGCGAGGGTTTTCACCCCTCGCAGCTGCGCCTGGCCGTGGCCGCGGACAACGGCGAGTACTACGTGCGCATGATGATCGCCTGGTACCTGGCGGAGGCGCTCGTTCCCCATGAGGAGGACGCCCTGGAGGCCATTGCGTCGTCCGAGCTTGATCCGCAGCTTCGGCGCATGGCCATCCGCAAGGGAATCGAGAGCCTGCGCGTGCCCGCAGAGACCAAGGACGCGCTGCGCCGTCTGCGGAGGTAGGTGCGGTATCTGCGCCGCCTGCGAACCGCGGAGAATATCGCTCTCTCTTAAAACTGGCACACCTCAACTGGGAAAACGCTGCGGCCGTTTCAGAGAAAGCGATATTCTCCGACTCTTGCCAGGGATAAGTCTGGCCCTCCCTGCCATTTTCCAGTGGATGAATCCGGCTCCCCGTAGTCTTTCCCGGGCTTCCGGCGTGACCTCGTGTTCAAAAATTGCGAAGGAGCGACACCGTAGGGTCACTTTTCTACGTACTAGCCGCGAACACCGCACCTCTGGCGCCAGCAAACAGCCCCGGGCCGCACGGACCCGGGGCCAACCCCCAACGCAAGCACGCGGCGAACGCACACTAGAAGGCAAACGGATACTCGCCCAGCGTGTCGTACGTATCGTCATCGTAGACCTCGATAACGCCCTCGACGTTCACCAGCTGGTCAAGGCTCGCAACGTCATTGTCGCTAAACCACATGAAGCACTCGGCGTACTTCCCGGGCTGAATTGTTTCTACCAGCCCAGGATCCACCATCTTGCCGTCAACCGAGAACGTTCCGTACTGGGCGATGGCGGTGACGGACTTGTCGGACTTGTTCGTGATCTTGAGCGTATAGCCCGGATCGCCAGCCCAGTCGGCCTTCTTGTCGACAATCTCAATCGTGCAGATGTCATCGTCGGCAATGGTCAGCCCAATGGGAACAACAGCCTCTTCGCCACCGTCAACCACCGTGGTCCCGTTATCCGTACTCGTTGGCGTTTCGGTACCGCCCGTGGTGGCGCCACCGCTGGTCGCCGCGGCGCCGCTCGAACCAGCACCACCCGAGCTCGCGGCCACCGTTCCCTTCTCGAATTGCATCTTTGTGCCGTCCGACTCCAGGGTCAGGACGCCATTGTCGAGCTTGGCAGGAACGCTCTGCCCCTCGATGGTGAACGTGGCCTCAGAGGCGCTCTTTGCCTCCCAGGTACCAGACATCTCCTCGCCCATTACGTTCATCGAGAAGGTCTTGTCCTCCTTGACGCTCATCGTAACACTCAGGCCCATGTCCTCCATGAGCTTGATGTCATCGGCGCTGGTAGCCTCGCCGTTCTCCTCCATGCCCACGAGCTTCCAGTCGCCAACGTAGTTCTTGGCCGCGTCTCCGCCGCCCGCGCAGCCCGCCAGCACGAGGCAGAGCGCGAACACCGACGCCAGCATGGCCACCCATTTCTTCCTGATACTCACTTCCACCACTTCCCTTCTGCTCTCCAATGGCGCCGTGCACCACAACTCCCCAAGCCAGATTCCTATGCGCCCATGGCCCCGCCGCAGTACTCGCAGCGGCCGTTGGCGTCCGGGATGGTCGTCGCGCCGCAGAACGGGCAGGTACGCGCCGTCTTTGGCGCCGAGGCGGCAGCGACCTTCTCGCGCTCGCTCTCGCGCAGCTGCGTGAGGGCATCGCGAATCTCGCCCGCCTGCCGCTCTGCCTCGCGGAACTCCACCGAGTTGCGCTCCTCGATCCGGTAGTCGTTCACCTTGAACGTGATCGAGTCGTAGTAGGGGACGTTCACGTGAATGGTCACGTAGACGTCGTAGTCGATGTCGTAGCGAGGCGGGTCGTAGCTGTGCTGCTCGCCGTCCTTGTCCTTCCAGTGAAGCTCGGTGCGGCTCTCGCGCGTCTCGGTGTCACAGCCCGTGACCTGCGAGAAGTCCAGCACGTCCGGGTTCGCGTCACGCCAGCGCGAGACCGAGGTCACCAGGAAGCGGCCGGCGTCCTCGTCCAGGAGCACCTTGGTGTCGCAGCCCAGCGTGCGCGTGACGTTGAAGGCGTCCACGCGCGCCTTGTTGGCCTCGCGCCAGTCGAGCTGCTCGCGGATCTGGTCGACCGTCGAGCGGCGCCTGTCGCTGAAGAACGGCGAGAGCTTATTGGCACACTCCTTGCAGAGGTTGCCGTCCTCGAGCTTGCGGTTGCCGAGAAGCCCAATCTCTCCGCCGCAGATGCTGCAGGTCTTCTTCTCGAACATCTTTCCGAACAGTCCCATGGTCGCCTCTCCTTTCCACCTCTCACGATTGCCTGCGTCCCCAACACCCGTCACCACAGATTGTGTCGCGAGCCCTCCGCGCACAGAAGTGCCCCGCGGCCCATCCGGAACCGCGGGGCATGATGCGACGTCCAAAATGAGACAAAGGGACTGTCCCCTTGTCTCACATCCCGGGGACGATGAGGCCGTTGGAGACGGCGTGCACCGCCAGGCGCAGGATGTTGTCGTAACCGGTCTTGGCGAGAATCTCCGAGATGTGCCGCTTGACCGTTCCCTCGCTGAGGTAGAGTTCCGCGGCTATTTCCTTTCTCGTCTTTGACTCGCACACCAGGCGAAGGATGTCTATCTCCACCGGGGTAAGCTCCACGCCGTCGGGGATGATTCGCTGCTTGGAGAGCGGGAACGTGGAGTAGCCCTCCATGGTCGAGCGAATGATGCCGAGAAGTTCGCCCGTCCCAACGTTCTTGTAGACGAAGCTGTCCACGCCCGCCTCGCGCGCACGCTCGACAAACGTAATCTCGGGAAGCCCCGTCATCACAACCACCCGAACGTCAGGCAACTCCTCCTTGATGAGGCGCGCCGCCACGATGCCACTCGAATCGTTCTCGGTGCACACGTCGAGAAGCGCGCAGGTAGCGCCGGCGCGTCGCGTTGCCTCCAGGGCATCCGCGGCATTGGCGAGAGACGCCACAACCTCCATGTCCTGCTGCGCGTTGATGGTGCAGGCAAGCGAGTCCCGAAGCATCGCCTGGTCCTCTACAAGCACGATGCGGATCATGCGCGCCCCCTTTCATCCTGGGTTTCTGAGGTGAATGCCTGGTCCTCTGAGCCGAGCGCGCCGGCCCACGCCTCCGATACCGTGCCATCTTCACTCGCCGGCAACACGACCTCGACGGAGAAGGGTGGCCCAGCGCTCACGTCAAACGAGGCGCCCACAGCCGCGGCAATCCGCCGCATGCCGGGAATGCCCGTGCCCTCGACAATTTCCTCTGGCACACAGCCGTCGTTGGTCACACTCAACGCCACCGCACCGCCAGGGCCTCGACAGACTCTCACGTCCACGCGGCGCGCCTGGGCGTGCTTCGCGGCGTTGGTCACCGCCTCGAGGACTATCTCCGCAAACGCGCGGGCCACCGTCTCGTCCGACGGAAGCTCGCCCACCACCCGAACCTCCACGCCCACAAGCGAGAAGGCGCTGCAGATGGACTCCAGGCCAGCACTTGCGGCAGGCAGGTCCGTCTCGGCAAGGTCATCCACGATGCTGTTGAGAAGCCCCGTGACCTGCTTAAGCGTCCGCGGGTCGTCGCGGTCGTCCTCGAGGAAGCGATGGAGTATCGAGAGGCGCGAGCCGATGGTGTCGTGCACGCGCGCCTTCATGCGCATGATTGCCTCGGCCTCGGCCACCTTGCGGACCTGCTGCATCGACGCGCGCAGCTCCTCGTTCGCCGCCTCCAGGAGCCGGTTGACGCTCTCCAAACGCGCGTTGATCGCCACCTCCTCGGTCACGTCGAGCGCCATGATGCGTCTGCAGCGACGCTTTCGCAGCACCACCGTATCGCGCACAAAGAGGCGGGCCGTCTGAGAGTCAGTCTCAATGATCAGACGGTCATGGTCCACCTCCCTGGCATGGGACTCGAGCCGCCCCCACAGTCCACGGGCTTCCGCAAGGTCCGTCGCAAGACCCAACGACGTGAGGCTCCCACGCATGGCGTCGTTCATGAAGAGAACCTCGCCACGCTCGCTTACCCACATCACGCCCTCGGGCAGGGCGTCCAGGGCATCTACGAGCGAGAGGCGCGAGACCGAGGTCTTGCTGTCGCGAACGTCAAGTGCCAGCAATGCAAGGACGCGCGCCGCGAAGAACGAGACGTCTGCGATCAGGAGCAGCGAGGAGCCCTCCCCCATTGCCGCGATGACCGGCGGTGTACAGCAGGCGAGAAGCGCCACCTCCGCCGCCATCCAGGGACGACGCAGGCGAATGGCACACACGCCTCCCAGCACGGCGGTAAGGGCGTTTGCCCAGAGCAGCACCTCCACGCCAAGGAGCATGGGATGCAGCCACAGAAGGATGGCGCCTTGGTTCTCCAGCGCTGAATTCGACACAGCGCAGACAAAGAGCAGGTGGATGGCGAGCATGACCTCATACCAAACGCGAAGCCAACGCAATCTGCCGTCCTGTTGTACCGAGGCATAGCACGCGTGGACGGTCTGACCAGCGGTGAGAAGGTAGGAGATCCCACAGATAACCATGAGCGTCGAGGCCCTCATCGAGAAGAGATGGTTCACTTGTCCCCGCCTCCTCCCCGCGCAGCATCTCCCACAGGCATGCGAATCGCTGCGTTGAGCGAGGTTGGGGACAGCTCAAGGGAGAGGGTGCCGCGGGAACCCTTGAGGTCTTCTCGCAGGCTCGCCGCTGCGGCCTCCAAACGCGCCGCGTCCATCTGTGCCACGTCCAGTGCCGCCCGCATCTCAACGTGCCTCTCGTCACCGCTCACAAAGAGCATGAGAATCGGGTCGACAGCAAAGAGCGCAACGGAGGCCACGTCGTACAGGCAGTCGTAGAGCACGCTCACCACCGCGGAGGGAAGCTCGCCATCCAAGTTCACCACTGCCGCACAGTCAACGCCAATGGAGCGCAGGTCAGATGCCGTCTCGTTAAAGACGAGCTGCAGGCGGTCGCGGTCGAACTCGGGATTGCTCCTCTCGGAGAGGACCAGGGCACCCTTGCGCTTGCAATAGGCCACGAGGAGCTTGACCTCGGTGAGCATGTCCCGCCTTTGCGCACGCTCATCCGCCTCGCTCCCCTTTGGCAGCGCAGCGAGAAGCTCACGCATGTGGCTCACCTTGTCCGAGATGGACCCTTCAATACTGCTGAGCAGGCGTTCCTCGCTCTCGAGGCGCCACAGCTCGCGACGGACGCCGCTCTCGTGCCGAAGGACCTCGTTGCTTCTCCGCAGGCGCTCCTGACGCGCGGTAAGAACGCGGCGCCGCTCGTCCAGGAGGGCCACGTCCTCGCCGAGAAGCGCCGCCCCGCCACTCACCCCGTAGACCTTGAAGAGCGTGTGCGGAATGGCGGAGGTCCTGAACCTCGTGACCCTGTCATGCGTCCGTGACTGGGCGACTCGTAACGTGAGGTCGAAGACGGGAGCAGGCACCGGACCGGCCGAATTGGTGGCAAAGGCAACCGAGCCGTCTCGGTCGACGACTTTGAGGTCGAGGGGAAGGCGCGAGAAGGCCTCGCCATACCACGAGTACGACGGCAGGAGGCCAAGATCTAGCGCAAGCTCCAGAAGCATCACCACTATGAGGGAGTAGTTGAGGGAGAAGTTCGTCTTGATGGCAAGCTCGTTGCGCAGCGCGTACATGAGGCAGTAGGCAACAAAGGGAACTGCCGTCATGACGAGAAGTGCGATGACGCCGTGCAGCCGCCGACGCGACGCGGCAAAGAGAAGAGCAAAGAAGCCCAGGTACTCCGCAGCATAGACCGCCACCGCAAGCCAGTAGCCCCAGTTGTAGATGTAGGCCTCCTGCCAGTCTGACCTCGAGATGTCAACAGAGAAGACCTGCAGGTGCATGCCGTTGGTGAGCACCAAGGCAATGATTGCGGCGCTTGTCGCCCAGGCAACCCGTCGCAGGAATACAGCCCAGGGCCTGGCATCCAGAGCCGCCGCGCGCAGAGCGCACAGCAGGCAGAGCAATGGAATGAACGTCATGGGCACGTAGTAGAGGTACCAGAGAAAAGCAATGAGCTGAGGGCTATTGATGGGACACCGATACTTGATGAGCACGTCGAGCATCCATAGGCCAACGAGCAGCGCCACGCCCTTGAGGCAGTGGCGAATCTGCGCGTCCGAGCACCGCATGTGGACAGAGAAGCCCCAGAGCGCTGCTGCCGGAGCCATGAGAATCATGAATCCCGAGGTGGCAGATGGCCCCACGCTGTAGGAATCCGGCGGTCGGAAGGGAGACCAGCGCAGGAGCATGGCGCTGCCCGGCTTGGGCGAGGGCATGCTGCCAAACACCTGCATGGCGAGGAGGGCCAGGCACAGGAGGACCCCTCCGGCGCATGCGCCGGCGATAACCTTTCGCGCAAACGTGTCATCAGACCTGCTCACGCGGGTGCCCCCTCCCACTCGCGCCTCAATGGCGGCCCATAACCCCATTTTAGTCGCGCCGGATACCGCGCTTTGGGTCGCGTGGCCAACGTTCGGCAGGCGTTTTGGGACGTTCGGTAATTCCGCCATCGGGGCATGCGAATCACCCTGATGGTGAGGGCGACCGTGCCCAACGGAAATAACGACGAAGGAGCGTGAACCATGGGACTTCTGAGAGCTGGAATAGGTGCCGTGGGCGGGGTTCTCGCCGACTCCTGGCGCGAATACTTCTACTGCGACTCGCTTGACGCGAATACCCTCGCGGTCAAGGGACGCAAGAGGGTTTCGGCGCAGGGACGCTCGTCGAACACGCGCGGCGAAGACAACATCATCTCGAACGGATCCATCATCGCCGTGAACGAGGGTCAGTACATGATCATCGTGGAGCAGGGCGCGGTGGTCGAGGCGTGCGGCGAGCCCGGCGAGTTTGTGTTCGACAGCTCAACAGAGCCAAGCCTCTTCTTTGGCGAGGGTAGCTCGCTCGGCGAGAGGATACGGGCGTCGTTCGAGCGCGTGGGCACACGCTTCTCGTTTGGCGGTGACACGGGCAAGGACCAGCGCGTCTACTTCTTCAACGCCAAGGAGATTGTGGGCAACAAGTACGGGACAGCCGCTCCGGTGCCCTTCCGCGTGGTGGACAACAACATCGGGCTGGACGTGGACATCTCCGTGCGCTGCAACGGCGAGTACTCCTACCGAATAGTCGACCCGCTCATGTTCTACAAGAACGTGTCCGGCAACGTCGAGCAGCCCTACACGCGCGACAAAATCGACTCGCAGCTCAAAAGCGAACTGCTCACCGCGCTGCAGCCGGCGTTTGCGCGCATCTCGGCCATGGGCGTACGCTACTCGGCGGTGCCCGCGCACACGAAGGAGCTGGCTCAGGCCCTCAACGAGGAGCTCTCCGAGTCCTGGGGGCAGATGCGCGGCATCGAGGTGGCGGCGTTTGGCGTGAACTCCATTGTTGCCTCTCCCGAGGACGAGGCAATGATCAAGGAGCTGCAGAAGGCCGCAGTAATGCGCGATCCCACGATGGCAGCGGCAACCCTGGCGGCATCGCAGGCGGATGCCATGCGCATGGCGGCATCCAACAGCGCCGGCGCGGCGATGGGGTTCATGGGCATGGGGATGGCCAACGCCATGGGCGGAGGCATGAACATGCAGGGGCTCTACGGCATGGGTGTCGGCGGCCGCGCCGCGGGAGGCGGTCCGTCGTCGGGTACGCCGAGCGGCGCCGCGGGCGCGGCATCGGCGGGCGGCTCGGGCACGGCGGCGGGCGCGGGGACCTGGACTTGCTCGTGCGGCGCCCAAAACACCGGTCGCTTCTGCGGCAACTGCGGAAGCCCCAGGCCCCAGCCGGCTGACGGGCCGTGGACCTGCTCGTGCGGCGCCCAGAACACCGGGCGCTTCTGCGGCAACTGCGGTAGCCCGCGCCCGTAAGCGACGCGCGGCGTGCCACTTGCAACAACGAGCCCTCCGGCGCCGGATTGACGCCGGAGGGCTCACTTCGAAAATGAGACAAAGGGACAGTCCCTTTGTCTCATGTGCCGCGGTCCCTACGCCTTCGCGGGGATAATCTCGATCCGCTGGCCCTCGGGGTCGGCGATGAAGTAGAGCCCCATCGCGTGGTTCTCGAAGACGATGCAGCCCATCTCCTCGTGCAGGCGGTGGAAGGCGTCGTAGTCGTCGACCTCAAACGCAATGTGGGTGTCATCGCCGCCGTTGGCGTAGGGCTCAGTACGCCCGCGGTTCCACGTAAGCTCCAGCTGGAACGGCGACGCGTCGTTCTCCATAAACGTGTTGGTCCACGAGCCGTCCTCGGGGCCCATTTCCCTCACCACGTGGAAGCCAAGCGCCTTCTCGTAAAACGCAATGGTCTTCTCCTTGTCCAGAACATGCGTGCAGCGATGGACAAACTTTGCCTTCGTGATTGCCTCCTTCGAAGAACGCGAACGCGGACGCGAGCACCGGCCCGCGTCCGCCCTCGTACTAACTCGATCTAGGATACCAGCGGCAAGCGCCGCGCACGCGCTATCGGTTGGCGAGCCTCTTGCTGAACGACGTATCGGAGTGGCGCGCCCACACCACGTAGACAATCACGCTCAGGACGCAGGCGAGAGACACGATCGACCACATGGCCGAGTAGCCCAGCCCCGTGATGAGCGAGCCCGCGATGCCGCCACCCAGGCCATACCCAATGTCATACCCGCAGAGGAACGTCGAGTTGGCGGAGCCGCGCGTCTCCTCCGTCGAGGTGTGCACAGCCATCGACTGCAGCGACGGCTCGAGGCCACCAAAGGCGTAGCCCGCGAGCACAGCCGAGAGGATATACGTCACGGCGTTGGGCACAAATGCCAAAAGCAGGAACGCCGCGAGCATGGCTGCGTTGCAGGAGTAGACGAAGAACGCCTCACCTCGCTGGTCAACCAGCTTGCCCAGCGTAATGCGCACCAGAAGCAGCATCGCGGACATCACGAGGAAGTAGATCGAGCCCGAAGGCAGCGAGGCCTCGGAGGCAAAGATTGCCACGAAGTTCTCGAGCGCACCAAAGGTGAACATGAAGATGAGCATGGTCACCGTAGCAGGCAGCGAGTCACGGTTGATGATGGTGCGCAGGTCGAGCTTCTTCTTGGGAACGTCGACCTTGGGCGCGCGCACAAACGCAAACAGCACAAGGCCCAGGCCAGCAATGACGGCAGCCACGGCGTAAAGCGCGTTGAAGCCAAAGCCCTCCATGAGCGAGAGGCCAAGCGCCGGCGCCATGCCAAAGTAGCCCATGCCCTCGGCAAAGCGTGGACGGCAAATCACGTCGGACGCCACGGTAGCGGTAGTCGAGTTGGAGAACGACAGGCCGACGCCGTGCATCATGCGGATGGCAATCGCCACGGACAGCACGGGGACAAACACATAGCCCAGCGGCGCCAGGCCCATGAGGACAAGGCCAACGACAAGTGCTGCCCTACGGACGCCGTTGTCGAGCCACCAGCCCACAAACGGCCTGATAATCACGGCCACAAACGAGAAGGCCGCCGCGCAGATGCCCGCCACGGCCTCGGTGCCGCCAAGGCTCTGGATGTAGAACGGAAAGGTCGAGAGGCTCATGATGTGGTTGGTGAAGACGCACAGGTTCACCAAGATGATAAGAACCAGGTCACGCGTCCACAGCTTGGGCTCGCCCTTGCCCTTCGCGGCAGCAGTTGTTGCTTCTGACAAAAAAATCCCTCCTAGACGGGTCGAGAATGACCGTCCAGCGGGATTCGATCGTGCATGATGCGCGGAAGCGTCACGGCTGGACGGCGTAGCCATCAATTGGACTTACGCCGTGCGGCAGCTCATTGACGTAGTGCAGTATAGCCGAGAAGCGCGGGAACGGGCGAGAAAGTCGTGCTGCGTTAATCCGCGCTCGCACCATTGGCCTGGTGCCTCTGCGGCTTGGCGACGTCGATGCTCCCCTCGCCGGGAGACCAGTATCCCAGCTTGACCCCGCGCTGGTAGACGGCGACCGCCTTGGCAAAGTAGCCACGCGCGTTGAGGTGGGTCCAGTCGGACCGCAGCTGCTTTGAGATGCATCCCAGGCGGGCGTCCGCCACGTCCTCCTCGGTGGGCGTGAGACCCGAGATCTCGAGCCCGTGCTTGATGAGAAAGACGCGCATGTTGATGAAGTGGTCGCCAAACGCCTCGCGAAGCGCGGCCTCCCAGTTGGTCTCGCGCGGGGCGTAGTCCTCCGTAAAGGGGACCTGGCTCGTATCGCCTACCGAGGTGCCCGGGTCGTCGGTATCGCCCAGGATGAGGTAGTCCTCGCAGCCAGAGCGCTCGATCATCGCGCGGTACTGGTCGATAAGAACCTGGTAGTCGTTGTTCCAGCCGCCATTGCTGCCAATCTCGAGCACGAGGATGTCGCCGGTGTGCTGCTCGCCCTCCTCGATGACGTCGGGGTCGATGTGGCTTACGGGCTGATCGTCGGCGTCGTCCGCGTCCGCGTCGTCGTCCGCGTCGTTGGCGCCGGCGTCGTCCGCGGCGTTGGCGTCGTCCGCATCCGCGACTTCCACGCTCTGCTCGGCCGCCTCAAGCTCCTCCCACGTGAGACCGCCCTGCATGGCGGCAATCTCCGCTGAGGTGGCACCGGCAACGCCAAAGTTGTAGGTGTCGAGCCCCGTGAGCTGCGAAAGAACCTGCGGATACGACTGGTAGCTGGTATCGTACAGCTCCCGGTCCGCAAGCGAGACGAGCGCCCCTTCGTCGGTGTCCGCGCCCACGCCCTGGGTCATGCTGTCGCCCCAGCAGACAATCTCGCGCGTATCGTCGTCGCTGGTACCGGGGTAATAGCGCCAATCGAGGTCGGACTCGGCCTGAGCGTCCCCGCCCACCGCATCCGACGAGGTTTCGTCGTTCGTGGGGAACTGTCGGCAGCCCGCGAGCGAGGCCACAAGCACGGCGGCGATAGCGACAATGCCAAGCCTCTTCACAAGCACACCTCCCCCTCGCGAAACCCCTTCCAACGTACAGAAGGATAGCCGCGTGAAAGGGAGGTGTAAGGAATTCACACGTTACATACCCGTAGCTAAAACCGCGCCCATCGCGGACGCCGCCGCCTCGCTACATCTCGCTGCCGGACTCGGCCTGAAGCGGCGTCGCATCCGAGCCCTTCTCGGCCTTCGTCTCTCCCACATGCGAGAAGCACTTTGCGAACACCAGGCGCGAGACGGGACCTGCCGCGAAGAGGTTCCACAGGAGCGCCATCGGGAAGTTCTTGATGAGCGTCCCCACCCAGATGGCGGGGAGCTGCACCACAGGCATGCCAGCAAGAATGACGTTGAAGAGTATGCTCGCAACCAGGCTCATCGTGGGGCACATGATGAGGACGGTGCAGCAGGAGCGAATGGTCCCCTGGATGAAGGCGCTGTCGCGCTTGGAGTCGGTGAGGCGAGCCGCCAGCGCCGCGCCGCCGCGCGTACCCCGCAGATTCGAGAACAGGAACACGAAGAGCCACATATACGAGGCCTCGACCAGAGCACCCAGGAAGACATCGTTGGTCATGTTGGAGAAACCGCCGGGCATAGTGGGGATGCCCATCTTCCATGCCACGTTGTAGACCTCCATCCCGTAGGCCATGGTGACGGACATGAGAATCCCAAAGATGACTCCCTGTACCTTGTTCTTTGGCATGCCTTGCTCCTCTCCGCCGCGCTGGTGCCAGGCGCGCGACACAAAAAATGCGTGCGGCCGCCCAGCAGGGGCAACCGCACGCTTTGCTAACTACACCTTTTCGCCGCGGGGATGGCATTGTGGGGCATCCTGCCCGCGGCGGCTTTGCGCTACACGCAAGGAAAACCATAGCACGAGCGTCGCACCGCGCGACAAAATCAACACGTGGCGGCCTGGACGGCTGTTCGAAACCCCCGCGCTAGCCAGGAGCGCCAATTTACGTTCGGAATCAGGGGCCCAGCTACCAAGACAGCAGCTCGTACCCGTCCTCGGTGACCACCAGCTGGACCTCCCACTGGGCGGAATCCGAGCCGTCTGCCGTGCGCACGATCCAGCCGTTGGCCTTGTCGGTCGTGATGTCGGGCGCGCCTGCGTTGACCATGGGCTCGATGGTGAAGCACATGCCAGGCACCAGGATGGGGCCGGTACCGCGCTCGGAGACAAAGCTCACGAACGGATCCTCGTGGAACTCGCGACCAATGCCATGGCCGCCGTACTCCTCAACCACGGTGTAACCGGCCTCGCGGCACAGCTCGTTCACCGCCGCACCCACGTCGCCCAGGTGCCCCCAGGGGCGCACGGCCGCAAGGCCAGCCTCGACGGACTTTTTGCAAGTCTCGACCAGGCGCCGGCGCTCGTCAGAGACCTCGCCAATGCAGTACATGCGGCTGGAGTCCGAGAAGTACCCGCCCTTGATGGTGGACATGTCAACGTTGATGATGTCGCCATCCTGAAGGACGTCCTTCTCGTTGGGGAAGCCGTGGCAGATAACGTCGTTGATCGAGGTGCACACGCTGTAGGGATAGCCCTCGAAGTTGAGATCTGCCGAGACGGCATCGTGCGCCGAGAGGTATTCCTCTACCCACCGGTTGATGTCCATGGTCGAGACACCTGCGGCGATGTGCTCGCCAACGTAGTCGAGGACGCCCATGTTGACGGCGGCCGACGCCTTGATGCCCTCGATGTCTGCGGCGGTCTTGAGGAGCGAGCGGGGCAGGATCTCCTCGCCGTCAAGGTACAGGCGCTCCATGCGCTCGTCCGCAGGGCCGTGGCACTTCTTGTACTTGCGACCGCTCCCGCACCAGCAGGGGTCGTTGCGCCCGGGAACGGGCAGCCTGTCAAACATCGCGATTCTCCCATCGGGTCGAGCTTGGTTACCGTTTCAACGATACCCTCGCAGGGCGCCTGCCGACGCCGGGATTGCAAGTTAGACTAATCTAATCACACCGTTTCGAGGGTGGATGACCGGGCCACCAAGGCGCCCGACACGCAGCTGGTGAAAAAGCTTAGTCATAACGTCGTAATCCATGCTGCCCTGCCCGAAATTTGCGGTTGACGGCCCTATTTTGGCGAATCGACGAGTACGAAACATCTAACTTTTTGCGGAGCCGCAGGTAGGAGAATGGCACTTGTGGGGTGATACTAAGCGAAACCCCGATTTTGGGCCGGCAACCGCAAATTTTGGGCAGGACACCCCGCTCGGAGGCTTTTCGCGTCGGTTGGTGGCAACATGACCCCAGGAACAACGCCAGAAAGAAGAAGACGCAAGTTTGTAAGCGCCTCGAACCCATTGTAAAATCTCTATCTGACTTTAGGTTTATGTATCTCGGGAGGCGACACATGTACACCATAGGCCAGGTGTCGCAGATGTTCGATTTGCCCATGTCCACTCTGCGTTACTACGACAAGATGGGGCTTCTCCCCGGTCTGGCGCGCACGTCGGGCCCCCGCCGTTTTGACGAGGAACAGCTGGAAGCACTACGCGTAATCGAGTGCCTCAAGCGCTCCGGGCTGGAGATTCGTGACATCAAGAAGTTCATGGATTGGTGCCAGGAGGGGCCCGGTACGTACGCCGACCGGCTGGAGCTCTTCCGCAAACAGAGGCGCGAAGTAGACGAGAAGATCGCCGAGCTGGAGCGCACGCGCGCAATGCTCAGCTGGAAGTGCTGGTACTACGGCAAGGCCTGCGAGCAAGGCAACGAAGACTTTGCGGCCAACCTTCCCGAGGACCTTCCCGAGGATGGCCGTCGCCTGTGGTACGCCGCGCACAGCAAGACGGACGAGAACGCCTAGCGGCATGAAGACCTTCGGTCGCCGTAGCCGCGGATTCTCGCCAGTTAGGAAAAATCCGAACGTTTAAGCCGGGTTAACCGTCCAATATCAGCGACACCGCTGGTAAGGCGCGCAGCTTCGCCATTTAAGGCGGGCTAACCGTTCGAGATTCGCGCCTTCAGATTCGACGAGGGGAGCAACCCGGCCGCTTCCTTCTCGACATTGCCACCGCAGCGCATCGTGCACGCTTTGAGGGGAACAGAGGGGCAAGCTCCTTTCGGCGCCCGCGCGTGGTAACCTGCCGTATCGTTATTACCAGCGATAGCCCCGCATTTAGAAGCCCTGCGCTTCAACACAGGAGGAACCATGGAACTCACCGGCCGTCAGATTCGCCAGCTCCGCAGCATGGCCAACCGACTCGAGGCGACCATCGGCGTTGGCAAGGCCGGTATTACGGACGCCGTTGTGCGCCAGACCAACTCCGCTCTTGAGGCAAACGAGCTGGTCAAGTGCTCGGTTCAGGGCACTTCGGGCATGGATACCCGCGAAGCGGCAACCGCGCTCGCCCGCCCCACGCACGCCCAGGTGGTCCAGGTAATCGGCCACAAGTTCGTGCTCTATCGCACTTCTCAGCGCGAGGACATCGAGCACATCCAGCTGGTGTAGGAGCAAGAGCGGCCATCGACGCGGCCTCCCGCAGACCTACATCGTGTACGCGGCCACAACCTCGCCGTAGTAGGCGATGTGCATGTCGCGGTTGGAATCGCAGTTGGTGCTCGGCACGTCCTCTGGATAGAAGCGCGCAAGGATGTCCGCCGGCAGGGCCTTGCGGTCCTGGAGCTGGTGATGCACGACACGGCACTCAAGGGTAAGGGCGGTCTCCGCAATCGCTGGCACGGACACAACCTGAGGCTCTACCGTGTGCAGCCCCAGCTCAGCGATCTTATCGATGTCGCGACCAGTGATGCTTCCTGCGCGGGCGAGAATCCTACGGTCAAAGCCCTCTCCCGGCACGCCAATGGTGAACTCGCCCGTCTCGTCCAGCAGCGTACGGGTAAAGCGGCCCTCGCGCACGAAGGTGACAAACACCGGCCGCGCCCACTCCACGCCCAGCGTACCCCACGAGATGGTCATGGTATTGACCTTCCCGTGCGCCGCGCTGGTGAGCAGCACGCCTCTGTTGACGGCGGTCAGGATTCCGCCTGCGTGCTCCAGCACATCAATCTTCTCGCCCATGAAATCACTCCCCCTTGGTAGGTCCCGCAGCAAGGCGCCTGGGGGACAGATTGGAACTGCCACGGTTATACCCAGGCGCCGGGCTCCAGCTCCTTGCAACAACGCAAGCGACAGTGCATATTGGGAGGCGAGCGCCGCCCGGCTATCAACGCGCCGATACCGGAGTAGCCGCCCCATCCTCCCCGACGGCAATGACGAGAGGAACGCGCACCAATGACGTCGAGGCAGACCATCCGCCACAGGCTCCTTGTCTCCAACGTAATCATGGTCGTGGTGCCAGTCCTCGTGACGGCACTCGTTGGCGTGGCATGTCTCGTCGTGATGCTCAACACTGCCAGCCACAAGGGCCTGGGGCTCGACAGCGAAAGCGACTTCTGCTGGGCGGCCACCACGGCAGCGGAGCTTGTCGAGAACACCGTGGGCGACACCTCGCCGGCGTCAGCCTCGTATGACGGCGTCACCTCCCTCCTCCAGGGGCAGGGCCTTGACCTCGCCGTCATTGAGGACGGGCGTGCCGTCTTCTCCACCAGTGGCGTCACGGGAACGGACCTCTCGCTCGCGCTTGCCGCCAGCGCCACAGGCGAAAGCCCCGTCACGATGCGCTCGGGCGAGCGCATGGCGTTCCTCAAGGCAGAGACCTCCAGTGACGGCACGACGAGCTACCAGGTCGCCGTGTTTGGCTCGCTCACCGAGGTCGCAGACGGCACCATCAAGCACATGGCCGCAGCCAGCGCCTTCATCCTGGCGCTCACCGCCGCTGGCTCGGTCCTTCTCGTGAATCGCTTCTGCCACCGCTACGTGTTCGACCGCATCGAGTGGTCGCTTGGGCACCTTGAGGAAGGCGTCCGGCAGCTCTCCGCCGGCAACCTCTCCTACCGCATCCACTACGACCGCGACGACGAGTTCCGCCCCATCGCAGACTCGTTTGACCACATGGCCGCCCAGCTTCAGGCATCCGAGGAGCGACAGCAGCGCGACCAGCGGAGCCGCCAGGAGCTCATCGCGTGCATCTCGCACGACCTGCGCTCGCCGCTCACCTCAATCCGCGGCTACGCCGAGGGGCTAAGGGACGGCATTGCCACGACGCCCCAGATGCGCGAGCGCTACGCCACGCGCCTCGCCTCCAAGGCCGAGGAGATGGACGGCCTGGTATCCGAGCTGTTCACGTTCTCCAAGCTTGACCTTGGGGACTTTCCGCACGAGGAGCGCCCCGTGCGCGTGGACACGTTCCTGCAAGGCGTCCTAAGCGACCTTGCGCCGGAACTTGAGCGCACGGGCACCACGTTATCCCAGGTGGACCTGACCCCCGCAACGGTGCTCGCAGACGAGCGCCTCCTGAGACAGGCAGTGTCAAACGTGCTGCTCAACGTTTCACGCCACGCGCCTGGCGCTGCGGTCTCGGTCCGCACGGGCATCACCACGGACGGAAGCCGCGTGCGGGTAGTGATAGCCGACAACGGCCCCGGTGTGCCTGCGGAGTCGCTCGGGCGCATCTTTGACGTGTTCTACCGCACCGACCCGTCGCGCACGGCAACGTCCGGCGGCAGCGGCCTTGGCCTGGCCATTGTCCAGCGCGCCATGCGGGCGATGGGCGGTGATGCCACGGTGGAGAACGTCGTGCCGCACGGGCTGCGCATAACTCTCACGCTGCGCACAACAGACACGCCGGCCAAGGAGCACGGCACGGAGGGGGCTCCCGCATGAGCAAGATCTTGATTGTTGAGGACGACAAGGACATCGCCGAGCTCGAGCGCGACTATCTCGAGGCAAGCGGCTTTGACACCGCGATTGCCCCAGACGGACGCCGAGGTCTCTCGCTTGCACGAAGCGGTGGCTTTGACCTGGTCATACTCGACCTCATGCTGCCTGGTGAAGACGGCCTTTCCGTGTGCCGGTCAATCCGCGAGCGCTCTGGCGTCCCCATCATCATGGTGACCGCGCGCAGCGAGGACATCGACGTAATCCGCGGCCTTGGAACCGGCGCCAACGACTACGTGACCAAGCCCTTCTCGCCCAGCGTGCTCGTGGCGCGCGTGAAGGCGTGCCTCGCCAGCGCCGAGCGCGCGAGCAATGCGGCCGCGCCAGCCGTCGATACAAACAAGCCCCAGGTAGACGACATTGTGTTTGGCGATGTGCGCATCTGCCCGGCTTCGCACGTCGTGCGCGTGGCGGACAGCGAGGTTGCGCTCACCAACCGCGAGTACGAGCTGCTGCTGTTCCTCGCGCAGAGACCGGACACCGTCTTTAGCCGGCAGGCCCTCTACCAGCGCGTATGGGGCGAGGACGCCGTGGGCGATGGCTCAACGGTCACGGTGCACGTGAACAGGCTGCGCGAGAAGCTCGAGCGCAATCCCGCGAACCCAACGCTCATCCAGACCGTGCGTGGCGCGGGCTACATCCTGCGCTCCAATGACAACATGTAGCCCGCCTCGCGTTTAGCCAGCGTTTATCTTTGCGTGCCGGGGCGTTTAGCGCGCTTCCTTAGCATGTGTTGCTGCCAACAAGCCAACGGGGTGCCACCGCGGCACTACGCTAAGGAGCAATTATGCAGGGATTCGTCCTTTCCTTTGTCGCGCAATACGGCTACCTTGCCCTCTCCGCGCTCATCTTTCTCGAGAACGTCTTCCCGCCCATACCCAGCGAGGCCATCCTGCCGGCAGCCGGTTTCATGTCGAGTATTGGCTCGCTCTGGCTTCCCGCGACCATCCTCGCAGCAACCATTGGCTCGCTCCTTGGGGCATACGTCCTGTACGGCATTGGGCGAGTCCTCAGCCAAGAGCGCCTTGAGCGCCTCATGGGCACCAAGCCCCTGCGTATGCTTGGCTCCGAGCCCGCAGACGTATCGAGCGCCATCGGATGGTTTAGGAAGCACGGGCAGGTAAGCGTGCTAGCATGCCGCTGCATTCCCGTGGTGCGCAGCCTCATCTCAATCCCCGCCGGCACCTCCGGCATGGGCGTTGCGCGCTTCTCGGCCTACACCTTCCTTGGCTCGCTCGCATGGAACACCGTGCTCTGCACGCTTGGCTACGCCGCAGGATCTGCCTGGGAGAGCGCCTCGGCCAACGCCACGCAGGCCATCGACGTGATGACCCTTATCGTGATTGGGGCCATTGTCGTTGCACTGGCGCTCTTGGTGGCAAAGCGCGCGGTCCCCGCAATAAGGAACGCCGTGCGCTCCGAGGGCGCCGAGTAGGCCGTGAAGGACGAGACGAGACTACTCGCCGGCACCGCAGCCGCTGCATGAGCACCGGTCCCCGTGAACAGATGGCGTGGCAAGTTCCGAGAAGAACCCTGCAAGTTTTGCAGCCGCGCCGGCGTCAATCGAGTAGTGGCACCAACGTCCTTCTCGCCTGCAGCGCACCAGTCCGCAGTCGCAGAGCACCTTCATGTGGTGGGAGAGCGTGGGCTGTGAGATCTTGAGCCCGGAAAGCAGATCGCACGCGCACACCTCCCCGCATGCGCCCACCATGCGCACGATGGCAAGGCGGTTCTCGTCCGCCAGAGCCTTGAACATTCTTGCGTCAACCGCGCTCATCAGCGCCCCCCTCGCCTAATCGCTCGGCATCCATTCTCGCACGGAGGTCGGCAAGGTGAGCAAGGATGTCTTGTGCGCAGGCCTCGTATCCGCCCTTGGGTCCACCCATTGGGTCGGCAAGACCCCAATCCTCACGGTGCGCACACGGAAGCGAAGGGCACGCGACGCCACAGCCCATGGTCACCAGCCAGTCGACGCGAGGGGGTAGCTCCCAGAGAGACTTTGGGCGCAGGGAGTCGATGAGCTGCGACGCGACCCCGCGACGAGAGAGCTCCTCCAAAGCACCTGCGTCAACGCGATCCGCCGGACTGGTCCCCGCCGAGAGGAACGTGGCCCTCCCGGGCATAAGGGTCTGGGCCAGCGCCTGCGCCATCTGGCTGCGACAGGCGTTGTGCGTGCAGACAAAGGCGACAATTGGGGTGTCCATCATGCGCGCTCCTTCTCGGCGCCCTGTCCCACCGAGAAGGGCATGTCGTCCTCAGGCCACGAGCAATGTCGCCGCATTGCCAGCGCGGCGTTCACCAAGAGGATGAGCGAGGGGACCTCGATGAGAGGCCCAACAACCGCCGCAAACGCTTCGCCCGAGCCCAGGCCAAACGTAGCCACCGCCACGGCAATCGCAAGCTCAAAGTTGTTGCCGGTTGCGGTAAAGGCGATGGCGCTCGTCTGCGGGTACGAGAAACCCGCCGCATGCGCAACCGCAAAACTCGAGAAGAACATCACCGCAAAGTAGATGACCAGGGGAATTGCGATACGAACCGCATCGAGCGGAAGCTGCACGATCTGACGGCCCTTGAGCGAGAACATGAGGATGATGGTCGCGAGAAGTGCCACAAACGAGACGGGCGAGATGCGCGGGAGAAACACGCCCTCGTACCAGTCGCGACCCTTTGCGCGCTCAAGTGCCAGGCGCCCCAGAGCGCCCGCAGCGAAGGGAATCCCCAGGTAGAAGGCAACCGTTCCGGCCACGTCTCCCACAGAGAGGCTCACGGTCACAACCGGCGCCCCCACAAGAGACGTGAGCTGCGTCGCAAAGAGCCATGCCATGGGGCCGTAGAGCAGCACCTGAAGAATGGCGTTGACGGCGACAAAGCCGGCGC
Organism: Tractidigestivibacter scatoligenes; assembly: GCF_001494635.1. Classification (GTDB taxonomy): domain Bacteria; phylum Actinomycetota; class Coriobacteriia; order Coriobacteriales; family Atopobiaceae; genus Tractidigestivibacter; species Tractidigestivibacter scatoligenes. Next base: position 47,099 of record NZ_LOJF01000012.1, read on the forward strand.
ACCACTCCGTGTCACCGCCGGCGAGGCCGTTCCACACGATGACCATGGCGATGCAGGGCGCAATGCCAATGAGAATGAGCCCCGTCATGTAGTCCGGCTGGTCGCGCAGGAAGGTGGTCGCCAGCACAAACATAAGCAGCGGGCCAATAACGGCGCAGAACAGGAGCATGATTCCCAAGGCCCGTGCGTTCCGAAACACGCGAGGCAGCTCTGCGTAGCGAACCTTTGCGAGCGGCGGATACAGCATGAGCATCATGCAAATGGCAAGCGGGACGTTTGTGGTGCCTACCGAAATTGAATTAAGCGCATCGGAGACGCCCGGAGCCACGGCACCAAGCAGGATGCCAGCGGCCATGGCGAGGAAGATCCACAGCGTGAGGAGCCGGTCCCGCACTCCCAGACGCGCTGCGGTTCCCGCAGAAGGAGCCGTGACTTCCGATGACGCGCCAGCGATGTTTGCGCTTGTTTCTCTCGCCATTGCCTAGTCCTTTCGCCCAGAGGCCTTGGAGGAGCGCCACGTGGGTTATATCGATATATGTCAATGCATCTCTGATAGTAGGCTTGTATCGATAATTGTCAATCTATTGTGAGAGAATCGCGCCACAACGAACACGCCGATCCCATGCGCACCAGCGTTACGCGTAACGACGGGCAATGGAAAGCGCGAGGCCCACGTAACTCTCGCCAAAGAGCACGCAATGCAGAAGCACCGGCACCAGCTGGTGGATGCCCACGCGATCGCGCCATCCGTCTGCCAGCGGCGACACATCGTTGTAGGCGGCGAGAAAATCGTCCAGGTACGCGCAGCCAAAGAGCTGGAGCATGGCGAGGTCGGTCTCGGCGTGGCCGCCCGACGCCATGGGGTCGATAAGCGCGGCGCCAGTAGCGGCGGTACGGGAGCCTTCGGCTGCCCAGAGGAGATTGCCAGCCCAGAGGTCGCCGTGGATGCGCGAGCAGCGATGCCCCCGGCTGTGGACAAGCTCCGGTTCTGGAGAGTCGAAGTCCCCTGCCGCCATGCGATCGGCCACGTGGGTAAGAAGACGTGCCTCCGAAGCGTCTACCAGGCCGTCATTGCGAATCGTGCGCAGGTGAGGCATCACGCGTGACGTAGCACAGACGGCGCCCCAGCTCTTGGTGGCTTCGGTTGGCTCGGCAGGCACCACGGGCGTGAGAGAGCGGCCAATCACGTAGCCGTCGCCATTCCAGTCCGGCGGCGGGCACCCATACCACGACGCTCCGGCAGCATGCGTGCGTGCGAGAGCGGCACCGGCGAGACGGGCCTTCTCGCGCGTGGGCGCGCCCTCCTCAATGCGCTCCTCAAGCAGACGATGGGCGCCTGCCTCCACAACGCGAGAGCACACAAGGCCACCGTCCTTCTCGGCCTCGCCGAGCCAGCGCAGGCCAGCCGCCTCACCCGTGAGGTCTGACCGCGGGTTCTCGTCTCTCTTCTCAAAGGTTTCGAACGTCTGGACCGCCCCCCAGCAGCGTACGCATTTTCACGCGCTTCTAGCTTGCATCATGGAGCGGGTTAAGGGTACGGGATTCTCATCTTCGCTCACGAGGGTCGCGACGCAATTGCAGAAACCCTCGCTGTGGCGTCGTTTTGGCGCCACAGGGGCAGCTCCAGCAGCAACTCCGCACGTAGCCCCCGCTGTGGCGTCAAATCGTCGCCACAGGGCGCATTCCCGCAGCGACTCCGTACGAAACCCCCGCTCCGACGCCAACCGCGGCGCAACAACGCCACCTCCCCCGCCGCCGACACCCAACAAAAACCTATGAAGAGTTTGTCCGCGTCGCAAACCGCGCCCCCTTGGCAGGGCGCGAGACATGCTAGGGTCTTTGGGACACAACTCATTGCAGGTATCCTTGGAAACGCACACCCTCCCGGTGATAACGAACAACACTGCATCAACCCGGGAGGTTTACATGCCGAAAAACCGCATCCAGACTGCTATCTTCACCCTCATGATGGTTCTTGTCATGGTGTATGGGATGATCTGCTACAACATCACGCTCGAGGTCGGCGGCCTGTCCAACTTCGTCTTTGTCGAGGCCCTGCCCGAGCTTGCCTTTATGGGACCAATCGCATTTCTTCTCGACATGCTCGTGGTCTCCCCCATTGCGTCACGTCATGCGGCAAAGCTAGTTGGCCCGCGTCCCCAGACGCCCTTTGCGATGGTCGCCGCAATCTCCGCGCTAAGCGTCCAGCTTATGTGCCCGCTCATGAGCCTCGCTGCCACGCTGATCATCAAGCGCCCGGCCAACGTCAATATTCTCGCGACGTGGATCCAGACTACCATCCTCAACCTGCCCATGGCCTTCTTCTGGCAGTTCTTTGTCGCGGGGCCAATCGTGCGCGGGGTCTTTGGCGCCCTGTTTGGCGAGAAGCGCGAGGCCGCAGGCAACGCCGCGGAACAGGCAGCACGATAGCCCTCTTGCCGCAGACGTCGGCAGGTCCTCGCTGAGAAACACCGCAAAGCTCCAAGCATCACCCAGTGGCGCCGCCGGCCCTAGCCGACAGCGCCACATGTCAACGCTTTACTGCTCGTCCTCGATTGCGGAAATCTTCGCAATGCGACGGACGTGGCGCTCATCGCCGCTGAACGGCGTATCGAGGAACGTGTCCACGATCTTGAGCGCAAGGCCAGGGCCGGTCACGCGCGCGCCCATCGTGAGGATGTTGGCGTCGTTGTGCTGGCGCGTGGCCTCGGCCGAGAAGCAGTCGCCGCACAGCGCCGCGCGGATGCCCTTGAACTTGTTGGCAACAATGGAGACGCCAATGCCGGTACCGCAGATGATGATGCCGCGGTCACACTCGCCGCTCTGAACCGCGCGCGCAACCTTGGCTGCATAGTCCGGGTAGTCAACGGATTCGGTGCTGTACGTGCCAAAGTCCTTGTACTGAAAACCAAGCTTGTCCAGGTGTGCCTTGACCTCCTGGAGGAGCTCGAAACCACCGTGGTCACAGCCCAAAGCAATCATGTCTCATCCTTCCCTCGTTGTTGGGGCCAGCCGACGGGAAGCGTCGGCCAGGCGACATCTCATAGTACGACTGGAAACCAGGGGATACCGCTCCAAACGTACGCCGCCACGGTAATGCCCCACATGTTCGCCGCTCCGCAAAGCCTGCCGCAGCAATTCTCATACAAATGCTCTTGACCTAAAGTCAGGTTTAAATAGTACAACAGCAATCGAGAAGGGCATCCATCTCAGGAAAGCCCACGGCGAGAGGAGCACCATGCTCGGCAACTTTACCTACCACAACCCGGTCCGCGTCCACTTTGGTCCGGACTCCCTCGACCAGCTCCACGACGAGCTCGCGGAGTACGGTCCCAACGTCATGCTCACCTACGGCGGCGGGTCCATCAAGCGATCCGGCCTCTACGACAAAATCATCGCCATTCTCACCGCCGCGGGGAAGAACGTGTTCGAGGTCCCCGGCGTCATGAGCAACCCCACCGTCCAGAAGCTGGACGAAGGTCGCAAGGTCGCCCGCGATAACGACGTCGACCTCATCCTCGCGGTGGGCGGCGGCTCGGTGATCGACTACGCGAAAGGCGTCTCCGTGAGCGCCTGGTACGACGGCGACGCGTGGGAGAAGTTCTACCTCAAGATGGAGAACCCCGACGGCAGGATCATCCCCGTGGGCGACATCCTCACGATGAGCGGCACCGGCTCCGAGATGAACGCCGGCTCCGTCATCACCAACCACGAGCAGGGCCTCAAGATCGGCCACGTCTTTGGCCCCGAGGTGATGCCCAGGTTTGCCATCGTGAACCCCGAGCTCACCTTCACGGTCCCGGACTACCAGATGCGCTCCGGCATCTACGACGCCTTCAACCACATCTGCGAGCAGTACTTCTCCGGCACGGACGACAACACCTCAGACTACATGGCCGAGGGCCTCATGCGCAGCCTCGTGCACGCAAGCCGCATCGCCGTTAAGGACCCCACCAACTACGAGGCCCGCTCCAACATTTCCTGGGTCTGCACCTGGGCGCTCAACACGGCCATCGCCTGCGGCAAGGCGACCGACTGGGAGGTCCACATGATCGGCCAGGCCGTGGGCGCCCTCACCGATGCCACGCACGGCATGACGCTCTCTGCCGTAAGCCTGCCCTACTACCGCCTGGTCATGCCCTATGGCGTTGAGAAGTTCGCCCGCTTCGCGCGTGTGGTGTGGAACGTGGACGATGCCGGCAAGTCCGAGCTCGAGGTGGCCCAGGCCGGCCTCGAGGCCATGAGCGCGTGGATGGACGAGATTGGCGTGGTCAAGCACCTGAGCGAGCTCGGCTTCACTGAGGACATGATCGACGATGCCGTAAAGGGCACCTTCATCCTCACCGGCGGCTACCATCCCCTGACCCCGGACGAGGTCGCGCAGATCCTCCGCGAGAGCATGTAGCAGTCCTTCTCGTCTAGGCCCAGTTCGGAGGGGACAACCTGCCTGAGCATGTCAAAAAAGCGCGACTTGTACGTCGCGGATGACTTGATCTCGATGGCTCTTACAGGCTTCAGGCCCCTCCGAACCACAAGGTCTATCTCGCGCTTCTTGGCGTCCCTCCAATACGAGAGCTCGGGCTTGGAGCCAAGCGCATAACCGGCCTTCAGGACCTCGGCAACGATGGCCGTTTCGAACAGCGCGCCTCTAAACTCACTGAGGAGCAGCTCATCGGCTGAGCGAATTCCCATGAGGTAGGCAGCAAGACCCGTGTCCAGAAAATAGAGCTTCGGGGTCTTGGTAAGACTCTTGTTCCTGTTGCTAAAGAAGGGCTCGAGCAGGTAGATGATTCCGCTGGTCTCAAGCACTGACAGCCATTCGCGAACGGTGTTCGTCGCAATGCCACAGTCGGATGCCAGGCTGCTTATATTCAGACGCTGCCCAGTGCGCAATGCACAAAGCTGCAAGAACGTCGTGAACTCCCGCACCTTGCGAACGCCAAGCTCCCTGCGGACGTCACACTCAACATAGGTCTGGACATAGCCTCCACTGGAAGCAGCGCCGTGCCCAGCTATGGGACGCTACGCCGCACGCGTGTCCTTCTTGACCAGCGTCTCCGTGGGATGCAGCACCAGCAGCAGGACGATGATGCAGGCACAGTTGATGCCCAGGCTGATGGGATAGATGTTCATGATGGTCTGGAACGTGTGGCTGGCAGGGAACACGACCGCAATCCAGAAGAAGCGCAGGCCGCAGATGACGATCATGGTGGTCAGCGCCGGCGGCGTGGACATGCCAAACCCGCGCAGGTAGCCGCTGATGGCCTCGTAGACCATGCTGAACGCGTAGGCCGGAAATATGGTGCACAGACGCATGTAGCCGTACTGCACCACGGCGGAATCCGGGTTTATGAGCCCCAGCACCTGCCGGCCCAAAAACACCGCGAAGGCTATCAGCAAGGCTGCCGCGATGGCGCCCTCCCCCAGGCACACGCCCATGGTCTTCCGGCACCGCCCGTAGTTGCGTGCGCCTCGGTTCTGCCCCACGAACGTGGTGCATGCCTGGCTGAACGAGTTCAGCAGGCTGTAGCACACGAACTCGATGTTCATGCCGGCGCTGGAGGCGGCCATGACCTCGGTGCCCAGGCTGTTGATGGCACCTTGGATCACGATGTTGGCGATGGAGAACACGGCGCTCTGGATGCCGGCGGGAAGGCCTATCTGCACGATGGTGCGCAGGCTCTTCCGGTCCACGCACAGGCGGTGCGGGTCTATGCGCACCGGCGAGTCCAGATGCAGCAGACGAACGAACAGCAGCACCGCGATGGCGGTGTAGCACAGGTCGGTGGCGATAGCTGATCCGACCACGCCCCAACCGAACACGCCAATGAACAGCAGGTCCAGCACCACGTTCAGCACCGCCGAGAGGCCCAGCGCCTGCATGGGGAGCCGCGCGTCGCCGTCCGCGCGAAGTATCGCCGCCTCGAAGTTGTACAGCAGGATTGACGGCATGCCAAGCAGGAACACCCGCAGGAAGAGGACCGCGTCGGGCAGCGTCTCGGGCGGAACCTGCAAAAGAACCAGCACCGGCTGCGCCACCAGCTCGCCCAACACGATTACCGCCAGGCCCGCCAGCGCCATCAGGATGGAGGTGTGCGCCGCCCTCGACGCCGCCTCGTGGTCGCCAGCGCCCAGAGCGCTGGCGACCGTGACGTTGGTACCCAGCGAGATGCCCACGAACAGTACGATGATCAGACTCGTGATCTGGGTGTTCGCTCCCACCGCAGCCATGCCTATGGTGCCCTCGGGACCCATCAGGCGGCCAATCATCACGGTGTCAATCAGGCTGCTGAGCTGCTCCAGGATGCTCGTAAGGGCGACCGGTATGGCGAAGCGCAGCACGTTCGTCCAGAGGTTTCCCGTCAGGAACTGTATCTCGTGATGCTTTCTTGCCAAGGCATTCCCTCCACACAGCCGGGACCACCCGCGTTGCGGATGGTCCCGGCTGTCTCATATGTATCGAGTCGCCCTATATTACGCCTGCTGGGAGTAGTCGTTGGGGCCCCAGACCCACGCCGGCGCCTCGTCGGGAACGGTGTAGTACGGCTTCTGGGGAATCCAGTTGATTGCGGCCATCTCGTCGTCCGTGAGCTTGAAGTCGAAGATGTCCGCGTTGTCCGCCATGTGTTGCGGGTTCAGCGTCTTCGGGAACACGACGTTGCCCTCCTGCATGTGCCAGCGCAGGATGATCTGCGCGGCAGTCTTGCCGTACTTCTCGCCCAGCTCCTTGAAGACGGGCATCGCCAGCAGCTCCTTGTCGCCGTGACCCAACGGGTACCAGCCCTCCCACACAAAGTGCTCGTCGGCAAAGGCGGCCTTGAGCGAGTGCTGGTTCCAGCGCGGGTTGATCTCCACCTGGATGACGGCGGGCCTGATGGTCGCGACGTCCAGGATCTGGCGAATCTTGCGCTCGTTGAAGTTCGACAGGCCAATGCTGCGGACCTTGCCCTCGCGCACGGCCTCCTCCATGGCGCGCCAGCCGTCGACGTACTCGCCGTAGGGCTGGTGGAAGAGGAGAAGATCGAGGTAGTCCATGTCCAGGCGCTCCAAGGTCGCGTCGATGGCTGCCTTGCACTTCTGGTACGGGTAGTCCTGCGGGAACAGCTTGGACGTCACGAAGAGGTCCTCGCGCTTGGCGCCAGAGGCCTTGATGGCCTTGCCCACGGCCACCTCGTTGTAGTAGGCGTTCGCGGTATCGATGTGGGTGTAGCCGGCGGCGATGGCCTCGGACAGGTGCTTCTCGACGTCGGCCGAGCTCATCTGGAACACGCCATAGCCGAGCTGGGGAATCTTGTTGCCGTCGTTCATGGTCAGGTACTGCATGGATGCCTCCACTTAGGAAGTTACTTCTTTTATTGTGTGCTACGCCTGCTTGGGCTCGTTCGCAAAGAGGCCCATGAGCCAGGCGACGGTCTTGGGGTCACGGTGGTCCAGGACGACCGACTTGTCCGCGTCCATCCGCGCGATCCTGTCCCTGTCCTCGTCCGTCAGCTCAAAGTCGAACACGTCGAAGTTCTGCTCCATACGCTCCTTGTGGACGGACTTGGGGATAACGATGACGCCCAGGTCCATGAGGTAGCGAAGCGCCACCTGCGCCACGGTCTTGCCGTGCCCCTGGCTGATGGCCGTCAGGATCGGATCCCTAAAGAAGCCGTTCGCGCCCTCCGCGAATGGGCTCCACGCCTCGTGCGCGATGTCCAGGTCCTCCATGACCTGATGGTTCTGGCGCTGCTGCCAGTACACGTGCGTCTCGACCTGGTTCACCATGGGCTTGATGCGAGCGAACGTACTGAGGTCCAGGATGCGGTTGAAGTCGAAGTTGCTGACGCCGATGGCGCGGACCTTGCCCTGCTCGTATGCCTTCTCGAGGTCGCGGTAGGCGCCGTAGTAGTCGCCATAGGCCTGATGCAACAGCATGAGGTCCAGGTAGTCCGTCCCCAGCCTGCGCAGCGACTCGTCGATCGAGCGCATCGTGTTGCCCTCGCCGAAGTTCGTGACCCACACCTTGCTCGTGATGAACAACTCGTCACGCGGCACGCCGGATTTCGCGACGGCGGAGCCGACGCCCTCCTCGTTGCCGTAGGCCTGCGCCGTGTCAATCAGGCGGTATCCGCAGTCGATGGCGTCCAGGACGCAGCGTTCCGTCTGGGGGCTGTCGATCTGGTACACGCCGTAGCCCAGTATGGGCATCCGGACCCCGTTGTATAGCCGCCTGTACTCCATGCCCTTCTCACCCAATCCCTTCGCCCGAACGAAGCGTCGCCCGCTTGTTAGAAGTCGGTGCCGTCACTGATGTCCTTCCAGAGTTTGATCTCGGTCATGCGGTCCTCGAGCGTCTTGCACTCGACCTCGACCATGCCCTTGCCCAGACCGCTCGACGCGCCCGTGATAAGCCATGTCCTCATTGCGCTACCAACCCTCTCGCCGTTGCGCCTCTCTGTGTTCGCTATACAGATTACGGATTGAAAGCCTAGGAGTACAATGCCGAGAAGAGCAGTTGGTATTCGTGGCATGCATAGTATGGAGAAGAACGTGGAACTCGAGCAGCTGCGCCAGCTCGTCGCCATCGCGCAGACGGGCACCATGTCGAAGGCCGCGGAGGCGCTGCACGTCTCGCAGCCCTCCATCAGCAGGGGCATGCACGCCCTGGAGACCGAGCTCGGGCAGGAGCTCTTCACCCACACGCGCAACCGTGTCACGCTGAACGACGCCGGCGCCATCGCACTCGACGGGGCGCGCAAGGTGCTTGCGGACGTGGACGTGATGCGGGGCAACCTGGACGAGCATGCCAAGCGCATGCGGACCATCCGGCTGGGCACCGTGGCCCCGGCGCCGATGTGGCTGCTCACCCAACGCACCGTAACGGCTTACCCGGGCACGATTTTCTCGACCGAATACATGGCGGAGCAGGACCTCGAGCGCGCGCTGCTCGACCGCAGCGTGGACGTTGCAGTCCTGATTCGCCCCCTGGGTTTGCCGAGCATCAGGACGCAGCAGCTGATGACGGAGAGCCTTTCGGTCGAGATGCCCCCCGACTGCAATCTGGCGGGGCGCGACCACGTGACCTGGGACGACCTGAACGGCCTCCCCTTCCTGGTGCTGGAGTCCATCGGCTTCTGGATGGACGTCGTGCGAGAGAAGCTGCCCGACTCGCAGGTCATCGTGCAACAGGACCCGCAGGTCCTGGACCAGCTGATTGGCTCGTCGGACCTGTTCAACTTCGTGACGGAGGCCTCGCAGGCGATACATCCCGAGCGAAATCGCGCGCGCGTCCCCATCTGGGACACCGGCGCCAGCGCCACGTACTTTGCCGCGTGCCTGAGCGATTCCAGCGAGCAGGTCACGCGCGTACTCGACCTGTTTAAAGAATAGAGAGAACCCGCCGCGCCTCCGTGCATGGAGGTGCGGCGGGCTCGATTTTTTGGGAGTCTATATGGGCGGCCGGCAGCGAGTGTCGCCGAAGGCTTTAGCCCAGCTGCTCGTAGACATGGGTGTCGACGGGCTCCAGCCACTCGGCGCTGGCACCCTCGGCGGGCACGGCCAGCGCGATGTGCTGGAACCACGAGTCCGCCGCGGCACCGTGCCAGTGCTTGACCTCGGGCTGGATGCTCACCACGTCGCCCGGCTTCAGCTCCTGCGCGGGCTTGCCCCACTCCTGGTACCAGCCGCGACCGGCGATGCAGATGAGCACCTGGCCACCCTTGTGGTGGATGTGCCAGTTGTTGCGGCAGCCTGGCTCGAAGGTCACGTTGGCGGCACCCAGCTGAGGGTCGCCCAGCGGGGCCAACCAGCTGTTGCCCACGAAGTACTGGGCGTAGGCAGTGTTGGGCTCGCCCTTGGGGAAATCCTTGGAAAGGCCCGACGGGTCGGCAATGCGCACGTCATCCTGAGCCACGGGCTCGTCGTCCTTCCAGACCTCCTTGGCCAGGTTGAAGGCTGCCCAGCCCTTGGGCCAGCCACTGTACATGGTGGCATGCGTGATGATGGCTGCCGCCTCGGCGCGCGTGACACCGTGGTTACGCGCGTTCTCCAGGTGGTAGCGCAGCGAGCTGTCGGTGATGCCCTGCGAAATCAGGGCCACGATGGTGACGATGCACTTGGTCTTGGTGGAGATGGCCTCCTGGTCCCACACCTCGCCAAAGAGCACGTCGTCGTTGAGGTGCGCGAACATGGGGGCAAACTCGCCCAGTGCGTTCCTGCCTGCCGTCTGCTTCATGTCAGTTCCTCCTTATGCCAGGGCGGCCACGCGGCCAGCCCAATCCGTAACCTTGCGCGGGTCCGTCACCATGCGGTCGCCGCCGTCGGACCCAAACGTGACCGTGAGCGGCTCGGCAATCCGCGCGCCCTCGGCCAGCCCCGCGATGTCATCCAGCGTGGAGCCCGCCCATCCGGCGCAGGTCGAGAAGGGCACAACGACCTTGCCGTTCCACTTCCGCGAGTTCAACAGCGTACGAACTGCAGGCGCCATGGTGTACCACCAGGTGGGCGTGCCCACGGCAATCACGTCGTAGTCCGCCGGATCGTGCTTCAGCGGCTGCAGCTCGGGCTCGAAGCCCGCCTCGACCTCGCGCTTGCCCTGGTCGACAGTCGTGTCGTAGTCCTCGGGGTAGAGCACGGCGGTCTCGATGCGCTCAACATCGGCGCCGCAGGCATCCGCAAGCTCCTTCGCCACGCGCTCCGTGTTGCCGTTCGACCAGCTGTAGTACAGGACCAAAACCCGTCCCATGGGCACCTCCACTGTGGTTGCGTCGTCGGGCGCACGGCCCTTCTTGCTAGCTACTACGGTAGAGACAAGAGCTGGCAATGTGAAATGCCTATGTACGTGATTTTGTCATACGTTCTATTTATTTCTACTGATAAGAATCCAGTACCTAGACTGGTAGCCAGACGAGGCAACTACTCGGCCGATGCCGTAGGGAGACCTGTCACGACACCAGGATTGACCTCCAAGATACACCCAATAGACATACAATGAGTATACATTGTACTAAGGATAGTTGATGGGAGGAATCATGTCGGAAGCAAGGCTAAGCATACGAACGGACCCTAACCTCAAGAAGCAGGCACAGGAGCTTTTCAACCAGATGGGGTTCGATATCTCTACGGCGGTCAACATCTTCCTCCGCCAGTCGGTTCATGACCAGGCCCTTCCCTTCAGGCCTTCAGTCGAGGATCCCGACAGCATAGAGGCTCGCCGCCAGGCTGAAGCCGGTGAGGGCAAGCGTTACGCATCCGTATCCGACCTGATGGCAGACTTGGATGCTTAGGTCCATCCGTGCGTTGCCCATATTCGAGCGAGACATAAAGAAACTTCGCAAGAAGCATTTCGACATGGCACTGCTCCAGGATGCAATCACAGCACTGTTCGAGGAGGACGAGTCCACGCTCGTTAGGCTGCGAGACCATGCGCTCAAGGGCAACTGGAAGGGTTACCGGGAGCTGCACATTGATGCCGATTGGCTGCTCATCTACCAGGTCGAGAGAGAAGAATTGGAGCTCGTTTTGGTCAGGTCGGGCTCACACGATAGTCTCCTGTAGGTGCTTTCTCTTGTTGGCATCGGCCTTCGAAGGACCCCCAGCTAGCGAAACAATCCCTCTATCTACTTTTAAAATGAGGCATTGCCATGGAGCTACGAACCCTGAAATACTTCCTCGCCGTCGCGCGCGAGCAGAACATGACCGAGGCCGCCAACGTCCTGCACGTGACGCAGCCCACGCTGTCGCGCCAGATGGCCGACCTGGAGCGCGAGCTGGGGTGCACCCTCTTTGTGCGCACGAATCGCGCAACCATGCTGACTGCGGACGGCATGCGCCTGCGCCAGCGCGCCGAGGAGATCCTGCAGCTGGTGCAGCAGACCGAGGACGAGATGGGCACCAAGCGCGAAGTCGCAGGCGTCGTACGCATCGGCGCGGGCGAGACCCAGGCCATGCGCGTTCTGACCGATGCCTTTGCCGAGCTGCGTCGCAACCACCCGCGCGTGACCTGCCAGCTCTACACCGGCAACGCCGACGCCGTGGAGGAGCGCCTGGAGCGCGGCCTTGTGGACTTTGCCCTGATGATCGAACCCGTAAACGTGGAGAAGTACGACCACCTAGAGCTGCCGGCGCGCGACACCGTGGGGGTCGTGGTGGGAACGCACAGCCCCTGGGGCATGCTGGACGCGGTGACGCCGCAGACTCTGGTACAGATGCCACTTCTCGTAAGCTCGCGCACCACGCACCAAACGTTTGATCTTGCAACCTGGTCAAACGGCCTCGTCAAACCGGGACAGCTGAACGTCGTGGGCACCTTCGACCTGATTGGAAACGCCGCGCTCCTGGCAGAGGCGGGCACCGCATGCGTGCTGGGCATCGACCACCTGCCGGAGCTGCAGACCAGCAGACTGCGCTTCCTGCCGCTTGAGCCCGCCCTCACCACCGGGTCCGTGGTCGCGTGGAAGCGGCACAGGATCTTCTCGCCCGCATGCGAGGCGTTCCTGGAACAGCTGCGGGCCACGCTGGAGCAGTGACTGCGCCGACTACGCCCCGTAGCGCGCGAGGATGTCGGCACGGTGCTGCAGCAGGTACTCGCGCATGAACGGGATCGAGAACGCCACGAACCCCGGCGCCGTGCTCTCGATTATCTGCCGCTCGATCAGGATCCTGCGGTACGTGTTGGCGCTTGGTGCCGGCATGCCCATGCGCTTGGCGATCTCTGACGTGGATGACGCGCCCTCGTCCTCGGTCATCGCAAGCAGGTAGTCCACAGCAGGTTTTGTCAGTCCGGATATGGCCGTCTCCAAGACCGACGAGCCAAACTCCTGCAGCGCAATCTCGGAGCCACGCCTGGCATCCGCCAGCGTGATGGTGACGGATTCCCGCGAGTGTCGCCGTCCTTCTCGCCAGACGTAGTAGCCGACCAGCTGGATCAGGTATGCGTAGCCATGCGACTGCCCGGCCGCGTAGGCAAGCGCGTCGTCATCGATGTGCAGGCCCGACGCCTCGATCGTCTTCCTGAGTGCGCGGGCGACCTCGTCCGTTGGGATGCTGGCAAGCTCCTCCGCCTTCGCACGTCGCAGGAACGTGATCCCCTCGCCGTTCAGGAGGTCAAGCACCCCCGTGGTGATGCCCGCAAACAGCAGGCCGATGTCCTGCTGCTCCCGAACCATGTACTGGACGCTCGTGGCTATGGTTGCCATCTCCTCGTGGGAGGCGTCCTGCACCTCGTCCACGGTTATCAGCAGGCCCGAGCCGTGCTTGGTGAGCGAGCGCGTCGCGCGGGTCAGCACCTCCCGGAACGACAGCTCCTCCGCCGCGCCACCAAGATGCGCCTCCGCGGAAACGACGGGAAGCGAGATCTTGATGTCGAGCGACCTGAGCTGCGTGTCGTGTGCAAGCTGCTCCTGGATGGAAGCACAGAGCGGCTCCCTGCCCGACACGTTGACCACCGTCCAGCCACGGTCAGTGGCGATGTCACCCAGCTGGGTGAGAAGAACGGTCTTTCCCGAGCCTCCCAAACCCGTAATTCTCATGAGGCGACTCGGGGCACCAGGCCCTTTGTCCAAACCATCAACGAAATCATCGATTACGCCCTCGCGGCCAATGAGCACGGGCGGAGTCATGCCGGCCGTAGGCTTGAACGGGTTTATCAACTTCAGCGGCTTGGGCATGAGCTCCTCCCTTGCATTTGAATTGCACATGGGTACGGATGCTGTACTCGCTATCCGATATGCGCCACCCAATGAGCCAAATCCAGACCCACGGAGACACCCCAAACGTGAAGCTCGGGAAGCACGGGCAGCGACCGCGGGTTAAAGCCGCAAGCAATAAGGCAGATCAGCATCAGTACGCCACCCACCGCGGCAACTACCAAGGCCACCAGCAGACAGGGCTTCCAAAAGCCTGCATTGCGTTGCCACCACGATCCCACGTGGGCAGGTTGATACCCCGCATCCGCCTGGTCGCCTCTTGCCACTCGGACAAAAAAGTGTTTTAGCCAACGTGCATATTTTCCCGTCAGACGAGCAAGCTGACCCGAGCACATCGCCATTACGGGCATGAGAGCTATGCCCACACCGCACAGTAACAGTCCTACGCCACACGAATAAATCCCCGTCAGTGAAACGCCTGCCGTTAGCCCCTCTACCAGTGCCGCAATGCCAACACCGCCCATAAGGAGCAACGTGACGTCGACTACCCACACGGCCGCGATTACGCACCAAATCATTGCGTAGACTGCAACAGCCAAGAGGGCCAAACCGGCAGCCAAGGGAACCCAAGCAACGGCGCCCAATATCAGTAGCACTATCACCAGTATGGTGCGCTCCCTGCTCTGACGCACCCCTGCCACTGCCCGGCGCGCTGGAGGCAAGCTTTCCACGACCGAAGCGCAAGCGTCCCTAACGTCACCTAAGTGGGCAACAGCTTCCGCTTCGGTCATGCCGTCCTCTATGCAATCATCCAGTGCCTCCGCATAGAACTCTCGGGCCTCCTGCACGTCCTTCTTTGAAACTCCTTGGTTGCGAAGCTTGTCACAAAGCTGAGCCAGCCATTCGTCCCTCGTCATCGCCGAGCACCTTCCCTCACGTAGTTCAGCACGTCCTCTATCTGGTCCGCATCGGCTGCAAACGACTGCAGTTGTTGCCGCCCTTCATCTGTCAGCGAGTAATACTTTCGCAAGCGACCGTTGTGCTCCTTCGAGTACTCCCGCAGCGCGCCTTGTTTTGACAGGCGGCGCAGGATTGGGTACAGGGTGGACTCAGATAGCGCCAGCGTCTGCGGCACGTCTTTTATGATTTGGTAGCCATACGAATCGCCATGCGCCAAAGCCGCTAGGACGCATACATCCAAAAGCCCTCGTTTCATTTGAGCTTGCATCTTTTCGCCTCCTCTGGCGCTGGAATAGACTCACCTCGTCCTGTCGACCGAACCGTAAGAGCCAATCCCTCGTCATATATACTATGCATTGCATAATGTGCTGCTGAGAACGATACTATGTATTGCATAGCATATTGTCAACGATAATTCCCCTGATTGGATCTAGGAAAGAAGTGCTCCGCCGAGAATGGTGGACGTATCAGAGTATTAACTGCCTGCAGCAAGGCCGCATGCAGAATAGCCCCGCTCCCCTCGGCTCTGGTATTCCCACACATGGTATGAGAGTTCCGAGTACAGATGGGAAGCAGGGCCTTTGTGTTTGTCGACACGCTTACGTATGGGCAAATAGCGCCAACTTTAGTCCGGCTAGCTCGTAGCGCGCAGAACCTTTAGCTCAGGCGCTCGCGAACGGCAGAGAGCGCTTCGGCGGCGTCGCAGTCCAAAAGAACGCTCTGCCGCTCCAGCTGCGAGGGCGCCAGCATTTCTCCCTTGTTCAGCTGCACGTAGGTGGCATGGCGGTTCTGGGAGGCCAGCTTCCAGAACGGGTACTTTATGATGACCGGCGTGTTGCCGCCCACGCCAACCTCCAGAAGCACGATGCGATCGCGTCGATGCTCGCGCAGGAAGTCGTCGTAGCGCTTGGCCGCCGCATGCCAGCCCTCGTCCTCCACAAATGTGTCGTCGCAGCGCAGGTTGAGGGACATGGGTGCGCCGCAACGCGGGCAGCGCGGCACCAGTTCGCTGGGAACGCGCAGGTCGCTCTGCCGCTCTGCCATCTGGCGCACCAGCTCCTCATTGTCGTAGGTGGCCTGGTGGCAGGGCTTGGAGCACTGCAGCAAGCCGTAGTCGCCCTGCGTATAGAACAGCCGGTCGTGGTCGATGCCGGCGCGCTGGAACTGGTGGTCCACGTTGGTGGTCAGCACAAAGTACTCGCGTCCGCGCAGCATGTGGAGCAGGTCAAGGTACGGCTGGCCCACAGGGCAGTCGTAGCGGTTGAGCAGAATCGAGCGGCTCCACCATGCCCAGAGCGACTCCTCGTCCGGAAAGGGATAGAACCCGCCGGAGTACATGTCCGTTATGCCATATGCGTCGCGGAAGTCCGCAAAGTTGTCGTCAAAGCGCTTTCCCGCGTACGCGAAGCCCGCAGCGGTCGAGAGGCCCGCACCCGCGCCCACCAAGATGGCGTCGGCATCGCGCACCGCGTCCGCAATCCTATCCACGCACCCCGAGAAGCCCCCGGTAGATGTCGTAATCCACTGGCTTGAAAACATCAAAGATCACCTTCATCTTGCTGTTGGTCTGTCTCTTCCAGTCGCGCACCGTGGCCACGGCCACCTGCGCGGCCTCGCGGTTGGGGTAGCCAAACTCCCCCGTTGATATGCAGCAGAACGCCAGGCTGGCGAGCCCCCGCTCGTGCGCCAGCTCCAGGCAGGACGTGTAGCAGCTATCCAGCAGCGCACGGTCATGCGGCGAGGGAATAGCGCCGCCCACGGTGGGACCCACCGTATGCAGCACGTGCGCAGCGGGAAGGTTGTAGCCGGGCGTTATCTTTGCTCGACCCGTGGGCTCCTTGTGTCCCTGCGCGGCCATCTGGCGCGCGCACTCCAGCCGCATCTGGATGCCCGCGTACGTCTGGATGGCGTTGTCGATGCAGCGGTGGTTGGGCACAAAGCAGCCCAGCATCTGGCTGTTAGCCGCGTTGACGATGCCGTCCGCCGCAAGCCGGGTGATGTCGCCGCGCCACACGGCGATGCCCTCGGGCGAGAAGGACATGTCCTTCTCGCCCACGGCACCACCGCGCTCGGCCAGGCGCTCCCGCAGGTACGCGTCCTGCACGCGCAGCAGCTCGGGGTCTGCCGGCTCGGGCGGTCGCACGTTCACGAGGGCCCTCAGCAGCAGCCGCTGGCCCTCCGCGTCGTCTGACACGTCGGGGGTGTCGCCGCCCCAGGCCCTTCTTTCCTCCTCGAGCGCACGGATGAGCCAGACCCTGCGCTCGTCCTGCGTCATGTCCTTCTCCGCCATGTGGTGCCCCTTCCTCCCTCGCGGGCGAGACCGCTCGTATGGGACGCTCGTGTTTGCTGGGGCAATAGTAGCAAACGTGTCAATTTTTTCTTGACATGTTACGTGTCACAACATATATTACACGTAAGCCACAAGAGAGGAGCCCCATGAACGCACAGGACTGTCTGCAGACGCTTCGCGAGATCAAGGACGTGTCGTTTGCCACGGTGGACCAGGAGGGCCACCCCCAGATCCGCATCATCGACGTGATGCTCGTGGACGAGGGCGCGCTGTACTTCTGCACCTCGCGCGGGAAGGACTTCCACGCGCAGCTGCTGCGCGACCCGCACGTGGCCATCGTGGGCATGACGCGCGACTTCAAGATGGTGCGCCTTGCCGGCGAGGTGCACTTTATCACCAACGATCCCCACACCTGGATCGACCGCATCTTCGAGCAGAATCCCTCGATGAACGACGTGTACCCCGGCCAGTCGCGCTACGTGCTGGACCCGTTCGTAATCGACAACGGTTGCGTCGAGATATTCGACCTGGGCGTCTCCCCCATCTATCGGCAGACCTTCTCGCTGGGCGGCGCGCCCACGCACCTACAGGGCTTCCAGATAACCGACGCCTGCATAGGCTGCGGCACGTGCGCGCGCAACTGCCCGCAGCAGTGCATCACCCCAGGCAAGCCCTTCGCCATAGCTCAGGAGCACTGCCTGCACTGCGGGCTGTGCTACGAGAACTGCCCCGTTCAGGCCATAGAGAAAAGGGGATAGATGCTTGCACAGTCTTGGGACCTTCTCGTCCAACGCTGGGACTTCTTCTGGGGCCTGCTCCTTGAACACATGGAGATATGCCTGGTTGCCGTCCTTATCGCCATCGTGTTTGGCGGCATCGCCGGCATCCTCATCAGCGAGTACCAGAAGGCGGCCAAGCCCACGCTGGCCGTCGTGAACTTCCTGTACACCATCCCGTCCATCAGCATGCTGGGCTTTCTCATCCCCTTCAGCGGTGTGGGCGACGCAACCGCCATCATCACGCTTACCGTCTACGCGCTGCTGCCCATGGTTCGTTCCACCTATACGGGTATGACCAACGTGGACCCCGCCATCATGGAGGCCGCTAGGGGCATGGGCGGCACGCGCATGCAGACGCTCGTGCGCGTGCAGCTGCCGCTGGCCCTGCCTGTCATCATGAGCGGCATCCGCAACATGGTCACCATGACCATCGCGCTTGGCGGCATCGCGTCGTTCATCGGCGCGGGCGGCCTGGGTGTGGCAATCTATCGAGGCATCACCACCAACAACGCCGCAATGACCGTGGCGGGCAGCCTTCTCATTGCCGTGCTTGCCCTGGTGGTAGATGCCATTCTGGGCTTTGTCGAGAAGCGCATGCGGGCACGCGGAGCCAAGTCGCACCGCACCAACCGCAGGCTGGCCATTGGTGCCGCAGCGGCATGCGCGGCCGTGGCGCTGGGCGCAACCGTACCGGGGGCGCTCGCCGGGACCGGCGGCATCATCCACGTGGCCACCAAGCCCATGACCGAGCAGTACGTGATGGGCGAAGCCCTCAAGATGCTCATCGAGCACGACACCAACCTCAAGGTAGAGCTCACCGAGGGCGTGGGTGGCGGTACCTCCAACATCGAGCCCGCCATGGAATCCGGCCAGTTCGACCTGTACCCGGAGTACACGGGCACCGGTTGGGCGATGGTCCTCAAGAACGAGGGCACCTACTCCGAGGGCGAGTTCGACCAGCTGCAGGCAGGCTACCAGGAGCTTGGCATGAGCTGGGTGGGGATGTACGGCTTTGGCAACACATACGGCATGGCCGTGCGCAAGGACGTCGCCGAAAAGTACAACCTCAAGACCTACTCAGACCTGGCCCGCGTGGCAGACCACCTGACCTTAGGCGCCGAGGCAGACTTCTTCGAGCGAGAGGACGGCTACGATGCCCTCTGCAACACGTATGGCATGAGCTTTGGCAACACCATGCAGATGGACATCGGCCTCAAGTACGATGCGCTTGCCCAGGGCAGCGTCGATGCCATCGTGATCTTCACCACCGATGGCAAGCTGAGTACCGCAGACGCCACGGTCCTCACCGACGATAAGGGCTTCTTCCCCTCCTACCAGTGCGGCAACGTCGTGCGCGACCAGGTGCTGCAGCAGCACACCGAGCTGCGTGGCGTGCTGGAGAAGCTCCAGGGCACCATCTCCGAGCAAGACATGGCGCGCATGAACTACGAGGTTGAAGAGGAAGGCAAGGACCCCAAGACCGTAGCCGAGGAGTTTCTCCGCTCGAAGGGACTGATCTGATGAGCACCACGACGACCAATGACGTCGCCATCGAGTATCGCGACATCTGCAAGGCCTATGGCGAGAAGAGCGTGCTCGAGCACCTGAACCTCAGGATTCCCAGGGGCGAGTTCATCACCATGATCGGCTCCTCCGGTAGCGGCAAGACCACGGCGCTCAAGATGGTGAACCGCCTGATAGAGCCCACCTCGGGCACCGTGCTGGTGGACGGGCACGACGTACGTGAGACCGACCCCATCCGGCTGCGCCGCAACATCGGCTACGCCATCCAGGGCAGCGTGCTGTTCCCCCACATGACGGTGGAGGAAAACATCTCCTACGTGCCCAACCTGCTGAACAAGCACGACCACGAGCGCACGCGCAAGGCGGTGCGCACGTGGATGGACATCGTGGGGCTCCCCTGCGACCTCCTGGAGCGCTACCCGTCCGAGCTATCGGGCGGTCAGCAGCAGCGCGTGGGCATCGCACGGGCCCTGGCCGCGTCGCCCGACATCCTTCTGATGGACGAGCCGTTCGGCGCCGTGGACGAGATTACCCGCGGTCAGCTGCAGGTCGAAATAAGCCGCATCCACCGCGAGACCGGCATCACCGTAATGTTCGTGACCCACGACATAGGCGAGGCGCTGCGCCTGGGGACGCACGTGCTCGTGCTCGATGAGGGCAAGGTACAGCAATACGGTGCGTCCGAGGAGATTCTGGCGCGCCCCGCGACGGCATTCGTCGAGCAGCTGGTCTCGCGCCAGCGCCATGCCTGCGACCTTCCGGAAGACCAGCTGTGCGCCTGCACTCACAGCGGTGCGGCACGCGCGAGGGCGGCGCTCGCCGCGATGTAGTACCCTCGCACAAGAGGCGGGAAGAAGACCCTTGGCAAGGCCGTTGATACGGAATAGGTGAACGGATGCGGATAACCAGCAAGCTCACGATGGCGGCGCACATGGTTTGCGCCATAGACTACTTTGGCGACACCAGGCCCGTCACCAGCGCCTTCCTCGCGGAAAGCATCGGCACGAGCCCCGTCATGGTACGCACGATCATGGGCATGCTCAAGCAGGCAGGCATCATCAACTCCAGCAAGGGCAAGACCGGCATCACGCTGGCACGGCCGCTCGAGAAGATCACCCTTCTTGACCTGTGGCGCGCTGTGGATCAGAGCGACGCGGACTCGCTCTTCCACTTTCACGAGAGCCCCTGCCCGCAATGCCCCGTAGGCGGCAACATCCACGCCGCGCTGGACGGCAGGCTTGAGGCCGCCCAGCAGGCGCTGGAGGACCAGCTGCAGCGCACCACCATGGCGGACGTCGAGAAGGACATCCGCCTGCTGGCGGCCAGCTAGGCGTTGCCGGACCGCCCGCTCGCAACCTACGCTCGGTCGCAGTACGCGCGCACCGCGGCAGCGGCAAACTCGGCGGCACCAGGACCGGCCGCCGCGTTGATGTTGCGTGTGAAGTCGCCACCACTGCCGTATGCCTGGCCAAGCCCCGCCGGAATCTCGTCGGTGCAGTCGTAGTAGTTCTCGGTGATGAATGCCTGGATCTTTGCAACCTGAGCCAGCGCCTCCTCGCACGAGGGGTCGGCCCCTTCGGCAGACATCCTCCCAAACGGCACGAAGAGCTCCATCAGGCTCTTGCCCATCGCGACCTGCTCCTCCTTTGGCCTTCCGGCCCACTTGTCCTCATATTCCTTCCGTTGCGGGGTCTTTCCCCACGAAGCCTTCGCCTGCTCGGCGTATTCGTCCAGCTTGCTCGTGTCGAACGGCTCGAATTCCAAGGTGTTCCCCTCTCCGCCCCTGAGGGCCTTTGCCATGCCTATCAGGCTGCCGATGTGCTCCCGACGAAGCTCCAGAAGCTCGATCTGTTGGTCGAGCGCTTTGTTCCGGTCGAAGCCGGGGCTGTCGAGAATTGCCCCTATGTCGGCAAGCGAGAACTCCAGCTCCCGAAAGAGCATGATCTGCTGCAGCCGAGTCAGGTCGTCATCGCTGTAGAGCCTGTAGCCCGCCTCGCTGCGGGCGCTCGGCTTGAGCAGGCCTATCTTGTCGTAGTGATGCAGCGTTCGCACGCTCACGTGCGCAAGCTCGCTGACTTCATGCACGGTTCTCACGGACCCTCCCCTCGCTCGTCTTGGCCACACTCTAAGGTATGACGTTACGTGAGGGTCAAGCATGTTCTGTCAGACAATTCCACCTCCGCCAATATCAGGCGGAAGGCCCGCGATGACGGCATCAAGGCGTTCGAGCATGGCTCGTCGCATTGCGGGAAAACACGCTTCTCTCCCATTCCTTAGCTTTGCATCTCATCCCGCCTTCGATAGAATCGCGCTAGAGCTGCCAAAAGGGAGGAAGCGCATGGGACCGCAGGAAACTATTGCGCAGGCAATCGCACGCAAGGCGCACGCGGGGCAAACCGACAAAGCCGGCGCACCCTACATCGAACATCCCGCACACGTGGCCGCATAGGTAAGCGGCGACAAGGCAAAGGCGACGGCATGGCTGCACGACGTTGTGGAAGATACGCCGACCACCCTCGACGACCTGCGCGCGGCCGGCGTCGACGACGACGTGATCGACGCCCTCAAGCTACTCACGCACGACAAAAGCGTGCCCTATCTTGACTATGTGTCAAACCTGAAGCACAACGACCTCGCCCGAACGGTGAAGCTCGCCGACCTCACCCACAACAGCGACCTAAGCCGCCTGGCCAAGGTCACGGATGCCGACCGAGAGCGGGCGCAAAAGTACCGCCTCGCAATCGCCCTGCTACGTTCCCAGTGAGCTAGTCCGTCCGGTCGGCTAGAAACGCCAGCATCCTCTCGAATGCATCCCGTGCGACCTCGTCCGAGCGCTCAGCAGCCACGAAGCAGTGCGGCATCTCCAGGCCACGTTCGGCCAGCGGGTCGATGAGCTCGTGCGTGACGCCCGCCTCCGAAAGCGCTGCATCCATGTGCCTCATGTCGTTGTGATACTCGCTACCAAGAAGCACCGCGGGCGGGTAGTCCGAGGTGACCCATTGGGTGGCATCGTAGCGATGGACCTCCTCCTTGCTGAGGAAGATCGTGCCGCGAACGTAGTTGCCTATGAGGACCTTGGTGCCCAGGGAGAACTCGTCGTAGACGAGCGGTGCGTCGTCGATCACGACGGCTCTCACCTGGTCTCGCTCTAGTGAAGGCTCGATGCCAAGCTCGGCGGCATACTCTGGGTTCGAGAGAACGGCACCCAACTGGCTGGATATGATGACACCGGCAGACGAGCCCATGATGATGACATCATCCATGTCGAGGCCATACTCGTCCGCATGCGACTCGCACCAGGCCAGTGCCTGATTTGCCTGTATAACAGGAACTGGAAAACGGCAGTCGGGCACGAGTCCATAGTCCACATTCACGACGTTGTATCCGGCCGCGCAGATGTCGTCCAGAAGCGACGTGACATCACTCGATGCCAGCGGATCGCCCATACTCTTGCTGCCCCCAAAGAAACCGCCGCCGTGAAAATAGACCAACGTAGGCCTTCGCACGGAGGTATCCGAGTCGGGGTAGGTAATGTCTAGAAAGCTGTTGGGGTACTCGTCGGCGTAGGCAATATCGGTAACGATGCGCTGACCGTTGTCCCGCACCGCATCCATGGGCTCGCCCTCAGGTTCATAGGTGTTGGTCGTCTTGACCGTACCGGCCGAAAGCGCCTGGATTGCCCCAACCACAATCTGCGTGTGAGTAGCCAGCACCAGAGCGAGCACGACAAGAGCAACGCATATTCCGCCGACCACCCTTGCGAGCAGCCGTAGACGCCTCTTTGTCTTCTCTTTCATCTCGGCCCCCTGAAGAACGCCCTTGATTCATTGCCGTTGATACAATCGTATCGTCCGTTCAACAATCGGTTCGATGCCACACGCGTGAACGATACGCATCGGCGGCTTTCGTATCAGGAGGTCTGTCGTGTCTGCATATGCCACAGACATGCTGGGACCAGCCCTGCTCTCGCTCATGGCCGAGAAGAACATCAGAAAGGTAACCATCGACGAGCTTGCCGCACGGGCGGGCGTGGGCCGCGCCACGTACTTTCGCAACTTCTCGTCTAAGGAGGAGCTGCTGACCGCCTACCTCGTTCGCCGGTGGCGCGCTTACGAGGAGGAGCACCACCTCAAGGAGCTCGCATTCTCGAATCCCGAGCGTGCCCTGCGCTACTTCGAGTTCTGCCTGTCATTGCGCGCGGAAAACGACCTCATGATCGAGCAGGGATACACGGATGCCATCCTGGCCGCGTTCGAAACGATCGTAAGCGACGCCGACCTAGGACGCGAGGGGAGCTACGAGGCCGCTTTTCTCGCCTACGGTCTCTACGGCTTGTTCGTCACATGGGCGCGCAGTGGCTGGAAAGAAACCCCGCAGGAACTGGCAGCCCTGGTGTCGGGGAGCATGTTGGGTGGGATTGTCGGCTAAAACGAGCGCAGCCAGTCTAGACGAGTTCGCAGAAGTGGACTTCTAGGCTTGCTCCTGGATCGCGCGCGCATCCGTCCCTGACAATACCTGGGTGGTGCGACAGGCAGCGCACGATAAAAAGGAGCCGCTCAGTCACGATTTCCGGCGTCAGATCGTGCGCATCATCGCCCTCCTGCGCGAGAGCCTCCGCTCGTCGTCCTCCGAGAAGCCGGCGATGGCCTTGTCGAGCGCGGCCAGGCACTCCTCGCGGTCGGCCGGCAGCTCTGCGACGAAGCCGATGGAGTTGGTGACCAGGCGCGTGTCGACGACGATGGGGTTCTCCAGCGCGGCCACGAGCGCGCGGAACTCGCGGAACCGCTCGAGCTCGCTCATGGGCTCGAAGTCGCCGCGAGCCACCTCGGCACCGAGCTCAGAGTCGGGGAAGATGGTGACGGTCGTGAGGTACATGAACCGCGGGCGGATCTGGTTGAACACCTCCGCCGAGCGCGCGGCGGTCTCCTCGGCGCGCCCCGCGCCGGCGATTCCTCCCAGGTAGATGCAGTTGTAGGGCAGCCCTGCCTCGTCGAGCTTCCCGCACTGCTCCACGACGTCGGCGGCGGCGTAGCCCTTGTTCACGTGCGCGAGCACCTCGTCGTCGCCCGACTCGATGCCGATCATGATGTCGGTGTAGCCCGCGTCGTGCAGCGCCCGCAGGTCGTCCACCGTCTTGTTGCGCATGCTGTCGACGCGCGCGTAGGTTGAGATGGTGGCGCCCGGCAGGTACTCGTGGACGAGCGCGGCCAGCTCGAGCAGCCTGCGCGTGCTCATGGAGAACGGGTCGCCTCCCGCCGCCCATATGTGGTCGGTGCCGGGGCGGAAGCGCGCGATTTCGGCGAGGTCGGCGCGCACCTGCTCGAGCGGCGCGGGATGGAAGGGGTGGCCCTTGTAGTAGGTGCAGAAGGTGCACGAGTTGTGCGTGCAACCCACCGTCACCTCAAGCATTACGCTCCCCGCCTCGTAGGGAGGCCTGATTACCGGTCCCGTGTAGTGCATTGTTTCGTCCTACTCAATACTAGATATCGTGATATGTCGATGCGTTATGGAATGCCAATGCGCTTAGTCGGTTCGTCCGGGTGCGGCGTCAGAGCTCGCCTCCCACGAACCGGGCCAGCTCGGCTATAGCCTCCTCGTTGCGGCGGAAGTAGGTCCACTTGCCGTGGCGCTCGGAGAGAAGCAGCCCGCAGCGCTGCAGCACGTCGAGGTACTGCGAGGCGGTCGACTGGGAGATGCCCGCCTTGTCGCGGATGGAGCCCACGCACACCCCGCCTTTCAGGTCATCCGGCACGCCGGGGTGTCCTCCCTGTTCGGGGAAGTTGGCCTCGGGGTCCTTCAGCCACATGAGGATCTGGAGCCGCGTGGGGTTCGATAGCGCCTTGAATGTCTCGGTCATGTCCATAGGTACATCATATCGTAATACCGCGATATGTCAATGCACATTTCACGTCCGTGTCACGCGATGACGATCGGCGGCAAGGGCTTCGACCAGCTGGTCCACTTCCGCGGGTTCGACTACCACTCTGAGAGATGCGTTCAGTTAGAAAAAGTCGACAGTTGGGACTGCGATGGGAATCCTGGACTGCATCCTCCCATGTCGCCTGCCCTAACGTCCGTGGCGTCACGTTTGGAATTGCGTCCCAAAAAGTGGTGTAGGGCCATTCCCCGCAGTCGGATTCTACGCTGCCCTCAGCCTCCTCTCAAACTCCCGCTCGACCGCCGAGACGACCCTCAGGAGCTCTGCCTCGTCCGCCTCGCCGCCCCTGGCGACGGGGGCCAGGTCCCGCATGGACCTCGCGTCGATGAACTTGGCGTCGAGCCAGGCGTTCTGCTCGCAGCAGGCCGCACCGACCAGGCGCATGGGCGACTCGTTGGAAGGGAACGCCTGGACGACCCTCGCCCTGCGCTTGAGCTCGGCGTTCGCCCGCTCGCAGACTTTGTTGGTCCTGACCCGCACCCTGTGCTCCCTGGTGGAGGAGAGGTAGGCCACCCTGCCCCCGTCGTCGACCGCCACGCGCGGCAGGCCGTTGCGCGCGACGATCCTGGCGCAGGTGCGGGCGGGCACCCCGGTCTCGGCGGCGAGGGCGAGCGAGGCGAGCAGACGGGCGCGGCGGGCCTCCACGACCCTCGGCTCGACGTCGGGGGGCGTGAGCCTCGCGAGGCGCGAGGGGCGGCTGCGGCGGTCCTACAGCGGCTCGCCCGCCTCGGCCCTCGCGATCCACTTGTGGGCCGTCTGCCTGCTCACGCCCGCCTCCCGGGCGACGGCGGACACGCTCTCGCCGCGACCTTCGACAAGCCACAGCTTGGAGGAGTCCCCCTTTGTCACGTCATGTGTCAACAACCTGTTGGCACACAACAGCTAGCTGACGGCTTTTCCCGCGACGGCGCGACCTGTCTCCCGGCCTCCGAGCAGGGAGGGGACCTGTGCCAGGCACACGCCGGCGAGGATGATGATGACGCCCAGCCACTCGACGACGCCGAGCGGCTCGCCGAGGACGATCATGGCGATGAGAAGGCCGACGGGGAGCTCCGCTGCGGCCATGACGGTGGAGAGGCCCGCGGGCAGGTGCGGAGAGCCCATGCCGAAGAGCAGGACCGGGCAGAGCATGCCGAAGAAGCCGGCGATGACGGCAAAGGGCAGGATGCCCTGGGCGAGAACGCCCGAGACGATGTAGTCCGGGCACACCGTGAGCGACATGACAACGGAGCCCGCGCACACGATCACGCCGCGCTGCTCGGACGAGCAGGGGGTCTCGACCTTGCCGGAGAAGGTGACGAAGAGGGAGCAGGACACGGCCGCCCCCAGCGCGCAGAGCAGGGCCACGGGGTCGTACCCGGCGATGCCGGTCTTGTAGACGCCGCTCGCGAACACCGTCCCGAAGACGATGACCAGGGCGGAGACCACTTGGAGGGGCCTCGGCGGCCGGCGCGTCATGACGGTCTGCCACACGAGCCCCAGCCACGTGAACTGGAAGAGGAGCGTGAGCGCCACCGGGGCGGGCAGCACGCTCATGGCGTAGCAGTAGAGGATCGAGGTGAGGCAGGTGAGGGCTCCCAGGCTCATGAGCTTAAGGGCGAGCTTCCAGCCCACGCGCTGCCAGCGGTGCCCGAGCGCGTGGCCCGCGAGCGTGGCAAGGGCGAAGAAGAGGCAGCCGAACCACGCCTGGCTCGCCACCACCTGCGCCGAGGTGAAGCCTGCGGCGTAGGCGAGCTTGTAGGTCGTGGCCATCGCGCCGTAGCAGGCACCGCCCACAAAGACCTGGAGCGCCGCCTTGGCCTGTCCCGCGCCCGTGGCTCCTGCCCCGGCTGCCTTTTGCTTGATTGTGTCCGTTCCCGTCATCATGCTACCTTCCGTCTGCTGTCTCGCAGACGCACGTCTTGCGCGTCTGATCCCTGCAGTCGGAAGGTGGGGCTCGCCCGGTCTTCTGGCGGTGCTTGTGGCACCTGCTGCCGAGACGAAAAAGCCACGCAACCGACTACTCGGTTGCGTGGCGAAAAGGTGGCTAGCGCCCAGAAAAGTCCACGCGTTTTTAGACGGGGTCAAAGTACTACAACAGAGGAGATGCCGTCAAGAAAAGCCAAGGAAAAAAGCGAGTCTCTGCCCGCCGCACCTCTGACTCGCTGGTTGGGACAAAAGGGACGGGGGATTTTGTCCCAAATTGTGGAGCCTTCCAGGCTGCTGCGCTTTCTGCCCGCGCGGGAATCGGGGACCGTCGGTAATATCAGTCCTTGAATCTGGCTTAGTCTCTATTTGGCCGCCCAAGTTTTGGGACGCAGTTCAGAAGCTTCCGCCCCTCTTCCTTGTGAGGTCGAGCGCGTCTGCAAGTGCGCACGGCCCCATTTCATTCCGTACCGATTGGGCGGTATGCTCTAGGGTTGCAGACGATAGGCAGGCGAGGCCGTCGTCCCCTAACTCTACCGGGATGGGTTCCGACGCGCCCGGGAACGACCCCACATATTCGAGCTTCGATTTGTTTCTGAGGAGTCTCTTGCGCGCATCGACCTGCCTGGCTTGGACTTCCGAGTCAATCAGGTGCTCGACGGTTACGCCGGATATGTTGTTCGGAAATCTCACGAATTCCCTCGTCGCGCCCTCTGAGAGCTCGAGCGCGAATACCTTCTGAGCCTCCACGTACCTCTTCGGCACCCCGGCGTTTTCTCTGAGTCCCGAGAAGCTGTCCAGGTAAGAGGCGGGAACCACATACCCGTGGTTCAACTTGAACACATTTCCTCTGGGTGACGAGCAGATGCTGTCCATCCGTCGCCTCGAAAAGTTTCCACTCGAGCATGCAGTCGTTCTTGGATGTATGGGTGCTCGATACACCACCGATGCCGAACGCCCTGCCCAGGTTGTCCTTCGTTACCGGAAAGGACGTGCTCCTTCCCGAGTGAATCAACCTCTTGAAGTCAAAAAAGTGCAGCTTGTCCACGCCGACGAGCCCGTGGTCGTCGAAGTACTGCCGCAGAAAGCGTTCATCGAAGCCTCGTCCCGAAGCGCCGCGGGCGCCTCCGTAGGTAAGGATCGTTCTTTCGCGCAGCCCAAATCCCTCGATCAGTGAGTCGGCCTCCCCCCCTGGTCGAGCGGCTTCTTCCCGCGCAGGCCCCCTCTCCTGATTCCATTTACCGCCGTGGCCTTGGAGTCGAGTTTGCTCTGCTTCTCAAGGGTCAGAAACCGATCGAACGCCTTCCCCGTCATCGGGCTTGTAAATCGAGATTGAGAGCAGGTCATCCTTTGCCGGGTTCAGCCCGTTCGTCTCCACGTCCAACACGAGGTACTTCTTCGGATCGACCACCATGCCACCCCCAGACGCAGCGGACTCGGACTCCGTTTTATGCACATGCAAGGCATTGTATCAGTGCGCTTGTGACCTCCCGTGACCATGGTGCCCGAAGGGGCGTCGTCGAGGGGAGTCGGGCTTGGAGTCGGTTTTCGTGGCGCTCATATCCGGCGGCGTTACGCTTGCCGGCGTCATAGCCAGCAATTCGAAGTCGCGCGCGGTGATGGAGCAGAAGATCGACGAGCGCACGCGCAGGGCGGAGAAGCACAACTGCCTCGTCGAGCGCACGTACCAGCTCGAGCGGGACGTGGCGCTCCTCAGGAACGACGTCGACGGCCTCGAGAGGAAGGCGGACAGGGATGGCTGATTTCCTAGGCGGAAACGAGTGGTACTGGCGTCTCGCGCGCACGGTGGTCCAGGGCGTCCTGGGCGTCGTCGTGGCGAACCTGGACATGCTGGTGGGCGCGACCGCACTCCCGACGGAGTGGAGGGCGCTCGTCGTCGCCCTGGTGATGGCGGAGCTCGGCAAGCGCGTCGACGAGGACGCACCCGAGATCGAGCGGGGTGACGCGCGATGAGGGACTGGGCACGCTGCGAGGCCGACATCGTGAGGCTCCTGAGCAAGCACTTCACCCCCGGCCGTAGCGGAGCAAGAATCCAGCACGTCGTCGTCCACTACAACGACGCCGACGGCTCCGTCGAAGACGTGTGGGACTGATGGCAGACGCGCAAGGCGTCCGCGCACTACCAGGTCGAGAGCTCCGGGCACGTCGGCCAGCTGGTGTGGGACCGCGACACCGCCTGGCACGCCGGCCTCTGGGCGGAGAACCTGAGGTCCATCGGCATCGAGCACGCCAACCGCTCGGACGGCACGATCTCGGAGGCCTGCCTCGACAACGGCACCCACCTCGTGGCCGCGCTCTGCAGGCTCTACGGGCTTGGCCGGCCGGAATGGAACGTCAACGTGTTCCCCCACAGCCACTTCGCGAGCACGAGCTGCCGGGCCAGATCTACGGCTCGCAGAGGGGCGCCTACATCGGGCGCGCCCAGCTGTGGTACGACCGCATGGGCGCCGGCGGCGCAGCCTCCGCGAGCCCCGCACCGACCGTGCCCTCCCCCGACATCGACGCCCTCGCCCGCGAGGTGATCGCCGGCAAATACGGCAACGGCGACGACCGCCGCAGGGCGCTCGGCGCGAACTACGGCCGCGTCCAGGCGCGCGTGAACGAGATCCTGGGTGCCGGCGCGAGGCCGCATTCCCAGGTCGTTGACGTGGACGCCCTCGCACGCGCGGTAATCAGGGGCGAGTTCGGCAACGGCGAGGAGCGCAAGCGGCGCCTCGGCGCGAACTACGCGGCAGTTCAGCGACGGGTGAACGAGCTCCTGTCTTGACGCGGGACGAGCTTTCCTGGGCGGTGGCCACGCTCATAGCCGCTGCCCTCTGCGCGCTCGTCGCTCCCCTAGCGCTCCTGCTGTGGGCCGCCAGTGGAGGACGCTGAGCTTCGGAATCCTCCGACTCCCTGCGGCGGACGTGCGGTGTGCCCCTTCACCGCACGCCCGCCGCAGGGCAGCAAGGGGGTGAGCGCGCGTCCCCTGCGCGCGAGGGAGTGTGCAGCACCCCCCTCCTGTGCGGTCTCCTCTGCAAGGGCGGGCCCATGCCCCAGCCAATCAAAAATGAAAGTGGCGCGACTCCCTCGGGGAAGCCGCGCCACCGTCTCTGTGTCACTCTGTGCTAGAAGCGTTTCAGGCCATCCGCTCCGACCCTGCCACTAATTCTGCCACTAATAATCCCGAACCAAGCGTTTTCAAGCGTTGCGAAGCGTCGCTTCTCAAATCTCTTCTCAACCTATCTGACCTGCGGAAATATTGTCTTTTGTAGCAGAGCGTTGCGAACTGTAAAAGCCCGAAAATTATTCCCACTCGATCGTGGCTGGCGGTTTAGGCGTGACGTCATACACCACGCGGTTCACACCATCGACCTCGTCCACGATGCGGCTGGAGATGCGCCCGATCACGTCGTAGGGAAGCTTTGCCCAGTCGGCGGTCATGGCGTCTGTGGACTCCACGGCACGCACGATGATGGGGCGACGGTACGTGCGCTCGTCGCCCATCACGCCAACGCTCCTGATGTCGGGAAGCACAGCAAAGTACTGCCAGCAGGCGTGCTCGGAATTGCGATCGCCCGTCTCCTCAAAGAGGCGCTGGTTGTAGGCGTCAAGCTCCTCTCGCACGATGGCATCGGCGTCCTTGAGGATGGCGAGCTTCTCGGGCGTCACCTCGCCAATGATGCGAATGGCAAGCCCTGGGCCCGGGAACGGCTGGCGCCACACCATCTTGGCGGGCAGCCCAAGCGCAATGCCCAGCTCGCGCACCTCGTCCTTGAAGAAGTGGTCGAGAGGCTCGATAAGGTCGAAGTGCACGCCCTCGGGGAACGGAATCAGGTTGTGGTGGCTCTTAATGGTTGCCGCCTTGCCGCCGGTCTTTCGTGCACCGGACTCAATGATGTCCGGGTAGATGGTGCCCTGCGCGAGCATCTCCACGTCCCCGATCTTCTGGGCCTCGTCGAAGAAGACCTTCCAGAACTCGGTGCCAATGAGCCGGCGCTTCTTCTCGGGATCGGTAACGCCGGCGAGCATCTTGGCGTAGCGCTCCTCGGCATGCACATGCACGAGCGGCATGTGGAACTGCTCGCGGAAGACCTCCTCGACCATCTCGGGCTCGCCCTTGCGGAGCATCCCATGGTTCACGAATACGCAGGTGAGCTGGTCGCCGATGGCGCGGTGCACCAACGCCGCGACCACGGAGGAGTCCACGCCGCCAGAGAGAGCGAGAATAACCTTGCGCGACCCAACCTGCTGGCGGATCTCCTCGACCTTCTGGTCGATGATGCCCTCCATGGTCCAGCTCTTCTCTAGGTGGCACACGCCAAACAGGAAGTTCTCCAGCATGCGCGTGCCGTACTCGGAGTGGCGCACCTCGGGGTGGAACTGCGTAGCGAAGAGACGACGGCGCGGGCACTCCATGACAGCCACGGGGCAGGTGTCCGTACGGCCGGTGACCATGAAGTCCTCGGGGGCACGGCTCACGGAGTCGCGGTGGCTCATCCACACCGTCTGGCCGCCCTCGGGTGTGCCGTCGAGAAGAACCGAGGAGCCAAGGCGCGTGAGCGTTGCCGGTCCGTACTCGCCCTTGTCGGTGTGCGCAACCTCGCCGCCAAGCTTGACGGCCATGATCTGCTCGCCATAGCAGAAGCCCAGGATGGGGATGCCCAGCTCAAAGACGCGCGCGTCCATGTCGGGCGCACCCTCGGCGTAGACCGAAGCGGGGCCGCCGGAGAGGATGATGGCAGAGGGGGCCATTGCGGCAAGCTCGTCCGCCGAGATGTCACAGGGGACAATCTCTGAGTAAACGTGCAGGTCACGAACCCTGCGAGCAATAAGTTGCCCGTACTGGGCCCCAAAGTCGAAGACCGCCACAAACTGCTTGGGCCTTGCCTCGGACATGCGCGTCTCCCATCCCCGGATGCTCCCGGACAAAATATGTATACGTTCTAGAGCATACTACCGAATGGCCACGTAAAGGACTCCCAAGGATTGAGGACACCGTATGTACGTCGGCTTTTTCTCCCCTCTTCATGGAGCGTTCACGCTCGTCACGTATGATGAATCGGTTATGGCGGTGCCCTTGAGTAGCGCCAGCATCGAGCAAGAACCACACAACGTCCGCCAGGACACGGTTAGGGGGCCCCGTGGCCGAGAGAAGAAGGCAGCACCGTCGCATGTCATCTGAGGAGCAGGACCGCCTCTCCGCAGAGCGCTACGGTACAGGTAGCAACCGTAGCAGCGTCGGCTCCGATGCGCGCCAGCTCCACAGCACGCCTCTTGTACAGGGCCGCCATGTCGATGCGAGCTCCTACTCCCATGCCAGCCACACCACAAATGACACCCCTGCCGTCCACTTGCGCGGCGGCGAGCTGGACGAGATGGACCACGCCGCATCCCGCGCGGACGGCGTTGGCTACTACGTCTCCAAGCGCAGGCAGGCAAAGCGCAGCCATCGCGTGCTCAAGGTCGTGGTGATTTCGCTTGTCGCCGTTCTTGCCGCGGCGGGTGCAGCCTTTGCTTGGTATATCGACAACATCAACAGCAAGCTCTCCAAGGGCATCGACTCGAGCCTCCTCAACCAGCTTGTTGCCCCCACCAAGACGGACGACCCTTTCTACATGCTGCTCCTTGGCGTTGATCAGGATGAGGAACGCACGGAGGAGTGGGGAGCAGACCAGTCCAACTATCGCACGGACTCCATCATCCTCGTGCGCGTTGACCCGCCCAACAAGAAGGTCACGCTCATCTCGATTCCCCGAGACACCATGGTCGATATGGGTGAGCACGGAACGCAGAAGATTAACGCTGCATACTCGTTTGGCGGCGCCTCCTACATGGTCGAACAGGTCTCCAAGCTCGCGGGCGTGAACATCTCGCACTACGCCGAACTCAACTTTGAGCAGTTCACCTCGATTGTCGATACCCTTGGCGGTGTGGAGGTTACCCTGCCCGTTGCCGTGTCCGACATGGATTACGCTGGCATCGACCTGCCCGCCGGCACGCAGACGCTCAACGGCGAGCAAGCCCTTGGCCTCTGCCGCAGCCGCCACGCCTATGACGCCTACGGCGGCGGTGACTTCTACCGCTCCGCCAACCAGCGCATGGTCATCGCGGCAATCATCCGCAAGGTCCTCGAGAGCGACGCGTCCGAATGGCCGAGCCTCATCTCCAAGCTCGCGGACAGCGTTACCACCGACCTCTCGGCGACGGACATCCTCTCGCTGGCCAATCAGTTCAAGGACCTGGACACCGAGAACGACATCTACTCCGGCTCGGTGCCCACCACGTCGCAGTACATCAACAACCTCTGGTACGAGGTCGTGGACGAGGACGCCTGGAAGACCATGATGGAGCGCACCGACGCGGGCGAGCCGCCCTACTCGGACTCCTCGCAGGACTTTACCTCTGGCGTGGCAGGCTCCGTAAGCACAAGCGCGGATGACTCCGGCTCCCCGGACACCTCAAGCACCAGCTCCGACCCCGTCTATTCTGGTTCCGTCCTAGTGCTCAATGGCACCGCGACCCAGGGCATTGCCTCCAATGCCGCCAACGCCCTCACTGCGGCGGGCTTCTCTGCCATCGCCGGAAACGCAGACTCAACGAGCCACACGGCCACGACCATCGTGTACAACACCAGCCAGACCACTTCTGCGTTGGGGGAGGCAAAGGGCGTTGCCGAGAAGCTCGGACTCTCCGTGACCCCCACAGAGAACCCCGGGACCTACTCCGACAACTACGACGTGGTGGTTATTCTCGGCACCGACTACAAGGGGAAATAGCCGAATCGTCTCCATCGCCCTCGTCCCTCTCGTCCAGGGCCTTGCTCCTTCGTTCTTTATCGGAATCTGAGAAATCAAGTTCCCGTCAACTGCGAAAACGTTGGGCCCGTTTCTCAGAAACCGCTAAAGAACGAGGGGAGGGTGAGAGACGAGAGGGCGGAGGCTACACGTTGAAGCGGAAGACCATCACGTCGCCGTCCTGGACCACGTAGTCCTTGCCCTCCATGCGCAGGCGGCCGGCATCACGCGCACCAGCCTCGCCGCCCAGCTTTACGTAGTCCTCATAGCTGATCGTCTCGGCCTTGATGAAGCCCTTCTCGAAGTCGGAGTGAATGACGCCGGCAGCCTCCGGGGCCTTGGCGCCAATGCGCACCGTCCAGGCGCGAACCTCCTTGGGACCCGCGGTGAAGAAGCTCTGGAGGCCCAGCAGGTGGTACGCCGCACGGGCCAGCGTCTCGAGGCCAGAGCGCTCGAGGCCCATGGACGCCAGATACTCGGCGGCCTCATCCGGGTCGAGGTCTGCCAGCTCCGCCTCAACCTCGGCGCAGATGGGAATGGCGTCCTGGCCGTTGATCTGGGGCTTCTCGCCCAGCTGGTCCTCGTCGCAGTTGGCCACGTAGAGAATGGGCTTCATGGTGAGCAGGAAGAGGTCATGAGCAGCAGCGCGCTCGTCGTCGGTCATGTCCATCTCCGCCGCGCGGTGCCCCTCGTTGAGCCACGCCTGCAGACGCTTGGCCACCTCGAGGCGAGGCGCCATCTCTTTGTCACGCTTGGCCTCCTTCTCCAGCTTGGGGATGGAGCGCTCGAGCGAGCCCAGGTCTGCGAGGACAAGCTCGGTCTGGATGGTGTCAACGTCTGCCGCAGGGTCGACAAACGCGCCGGTACGGCCCGTCTCGCGCATGACGTTGGGGTCCTTGAAGTAGCGCACGACCTCACAGATAGCATCGCAGTTGCGGATGTTCGCCAGGAACTGGTTGCCAAGGCCCTCGCCCTCGTTGGCGCCCTTCACCAGGCCAGCAATGTCAACGAACTCGACCGTGGCGGGCACGATCTTTGCGGGGTGCACCATCTCGGCGAGCTTGTTGAGGCGCTCGTCGGGGACGTCGACCACGCCCACGTTGGGGTCGATGGTAGCGAAGGGGTAGTTTGCCGCAAGCCCGCCCTTGCGGGTAAGCGCGGTGAACAGGGTCGACTTGCCCACATTGGGAAGTCCCACGATGCCGATGGAAAGTGACACGGTGTCTCTCCTTCTTGGCCTTGGCCTCTTGCCAGTGGCCTCTTGCTACTTCTTGCTATCGTCCAGCTTCTCAAGGGTGTCAGCCGCCTTGGAGAGCTGCTTCTTGCCCTGCTCCATGAGTCGCTGGGCCTCCGCCTTGGCCTTTGCCTTCTGACGCGCGATCTCCTCGGCGTTCTTGTCAGGAACGACCAGCTCGCTGGCATTCTGTGGCCGCATGGAGAGCGCGCCCTCGGGGCATGCTTTCACGCAGGCGGCGCAGTTCACACAGTACGCGGCCATGGTGTGCACGTGGCCGTTATCGTCGAGGTCGAGGGCATGCGTCACGCACACCTTGGCACAGTCACCGCAGGACGTGCAGAGGTCCGGGTCAACCACGGGCACGTCCAGGCTGATGTCTGTTGCCAGCTCCTGGTCGTGCTGGAGGCCGCCCATCATGAGCTTGCGATTCTGCGTGAGGATGCGCTGGCGGTTCTGGTTGGTCTTTGCCCCCACCGCGTTCTCCAGCTGACGCTGCAGGTCGTTCAGGCGGTTGGCGTGATCGGTTATCTTCTTGGCAACCGCCTGGGCGCCGGCGAGCTTGGGGCTCGAACGCGTCACGAGGTTCTCGGTTGCATGGATGGCGGAGCTCACAAACTGGCTGCGGCGGTACTCGCGCGTGAACTCGTGCGTAAGGTTGTCCCTGTCGACCTCAAGGCCAACCGCGGACTTGGCCCACTCCTCCGCCGTTCCGATGGCCTCGGTGTAGAAGTCCTCGCCCGTGGTGGTGCGGCAGCGGTCGCAGATGCCAAGCGGCAGGAAAACAGACACGTTGGTGTAGTCAACGAGGATAGAGAACCACAGGTCGCGCGAGACCATGCCCACGCACGGGAGGAGAATCTCGTTGGGCTTGGGGAGGCGCTTCAGGGCACGGGTGCACGTGACGTAGCACTGCTCGTACGCTGAGGCCGCGCGGGCGATGTTGTCGTAGAGCTGTTTGGCCATGTGGCGACGCGTGTTGAAGACCTCAGTGGGACACGCGGCCTGGCAGAGGCCGCACTTGCGGCAGGAGTCCGTGATTGTCACAGACTTGTTGTGGATGTCAATCGAGTTGGTGGGGCACACGTCCAGGCAGACGGAGCACACGTCATCCCGCTCCGCAGCAGTGCGCAGGCAGCGGCTGGAGTTGCACCAGGGCTTCTCCTTGTAGTCCGCCGGGTCGAAGACCTTGCGCTGGCTTGGGTCCTGGGCAAGCGAGTCCGCGATGCCCGCAAGCGGGTTCTGAACTGCCTGCCAGTTATCCTGGATGTCGATGATGTCGTCGAGAATGTCACGCTTCTGTGGCATCGCCTCTCCCCTCTTCTCGGCGGGGTGACCGCACGCAGCTCCCCCGCGGTGCGTGTGCCTGCACACGCAACCGTTACATTGTACCGTCCGCCGGCGAGAAGCCCAGCCACAGGCGAGAAGCGCACAAGGAAGAGACCGGGGGCCGGGACGGGGTGTCCCGCTTCCGTTGGACAAGGCCGCTGCAGGAGCTGGTTGGACGCTGCATGAGCTGTTGGGATGCCGTGCGAGCTGTTGAGAAGAGAATCGACATTTCTGTTCGTTCCGGGGACCCAAAACGTCGGATTTCTTCTCAGCAGGCCACCAGAGGCAACGTGCGCAGCCCACCAGCCTGCCACGAAAAAGGGC
The DNA here is from genome assembly GCF_001494635.1 of Tractidigestivibacter scatoligenes. Lineage (GTDB taxonomy): Bacteria > Actinomycetota > Coriobacteriia > Coriobacteriales > Atopobiaceae > Tractidigestivibacter > Tractidigestivibacter scatoligenes. The sequence goes on from NZ_LOJF01000012.1 coordinate 83,807, forward strand.
CCCGGGTGCCACATGGCACTCGGGGCCCTGAGGTTCACTCGGTCGAGTCGCGTAACCGAGGAGCAGTACGTGAGGCTACCAGCCCTTAGTACATGCCGCCACCCTGGCCGCCAGCAGCGGCTGCCTTGGAGATGGCCTCCTCGATGGTGGTGTCCTTGGGCTCATCGGAGACAGTGGCCTCGGTGATGAGGATGAGGGACGCCACGGAAGCGGCGTTCTGGAGCGTGGTACGGGTGACCTTGACGGGGTCGAGGACGCCCATCTCGATCATGTCGCCGTACTTGCCGGTTGCGGAGTCGAGACCCTGGCCCTTGGGCAGGCCCTTGATCTTCTCGACCACAACGGAGCCCTCGTAGCCAGCGTTGCTTGCGATGGTCTTCACAGGGGCCTCGAGCGCCTTACGGATGATGTCGACACCGATCTTCTCGTCAGAATCGGAGGTCTCGACGGAGTCGAGCGCGGGAGCAGCAGCCAGGAATGCCACGCCGCCGCCGGCGACAATGCCCTCCTCGACGGCCGCACGGGTGGCCTGCAGGGCGTCCTCGATGCGGTGCTTGATCTCCTTGAGCTCGACCTCGGTAGCAGCACCAACCTTGATGACCGCGACACCGCCGGAGAGCTTGGCCAGACGCTCCTGGAGCTTCTCCTTGTCGAAGTCGGAGGTGGTGTTCTCGATCTCGTTCTTGATCTGGGAGACGCGCTCCTCGATGGCATCCTTGGAGCCGGCGCCGCCAACGATGGTGGTGTTGTCCTTGGTGATCTTGACGGACTTGGCGCGGCCGAGCATCTCGGCGGTGACGTCGGTGAGCTGGACGCCAAGCTCCTTCATGGCAACCTGGCCACCGGTGAGGATAGCGATGTCCTCGAGCATGCGCTTACGACGGTCGCCGTAGCCAGGGGCCTTCACGGCGGCGATGTTCAGCGTGCCGCGTAGCTTGTTGAGAATCAGCGTAGCCAGAGCCTCGCCGTCCACGTCCTCGGCAATGATGAGCAGCGGCGCGCCCTGCTTGGAGACGGCCTCGAGGATGGGCAGAATGTCCTGGATGTTGGAGATCTTCTGATCGGTCATCAGGATGTAGGGGTTGTCCAGCTCCGCCGTCATGGTGTCGTTGTTGGTGGCAAAGTACGGGGAGATGTAGCCCTTGTCGAACTGCATGCCCTCGACGGTGTCGATGTCGATGCCGAAGGTCTGGGACTCGTCGACGGTGATGACGCCGTCCTTTCCCACGACCTCCATGGCGTCAGAGATCTTCTCGCCAATCTCGGGGTCGCCGGCGGAGATGGTGCCCACGGAGGCAATCTGCTGCTTGGTCGAGATCTCCATTGCGGAGTCCTTCATCTCGGCCACGACGGCGTCGACGGCCTTGTCGATGCCGCGACGGATAGCGATGGGATTGGCGCCAGCGGCGACGTTGCGGAGGCCCTCGTTGACAATGACCTGCGCGAGCAGCGTAGCGGTGGTGGTGCCGTCACCCACGGTGTCGTTGGTCTTGGTGGCGACCTCCTTCACCAGCTGGGCACCCATGTTCTCGATGGGGTCCTTGAGCTCGATCTCCTTGGCGACGGAGACACCATCATTGGTGATGGTGGGGGCGCCGTAGGAGCGCTGCAGGGCGACGTAGCGGCCCTTGGGGCCGAGCGTGGTGGTGACGGCGTCAGCGAGGGTGTTCACACCCTTGGCCAGCTTGGCGCGGGCGTCGGTGCCAAAAACAATGTCCTTAGCCATGTTGTGCTTTCCCTTCCAGAGAAACCCAAGTGGGTTGTTTACCAGCTAGCGAGCAGCTCGCGCGAGCTACTCCTCGATGATGGCGTAGATGTCGTCCGCGCGGAGGAGCAGGAAGTCCTCGCCGTCGACCTTGACCTCGTTGCCACCGAACTTGCCGTAGAACACCTCGTCGCCGGCCTTGACGTCAACGGGGATGCGGTTGCCGTCCTGATCGCGCTTGCCCTCGCCCACGGCGACGACCTTGCCGCGCTGCGGCTTCTCCTGGGCTCCCGAGGAGATGTACAGACCAGAAGAGGTCTTCTCCTCCTTGGGTGCGGGCTTGACGAGGACGCGGTCTCCCAGCGGCTTAAGAGTCATAACCAAGAACCTCCTTTTAGGGCGCCGTGTGGCGCTTGAACCTGTGACGACGGGCGCGTGGCCGCGCCATCCAATCCAACGCTCAACTATGTACCCATCCGATTGGGGTTATACCGTCGAGATTAGAAAAATCTTACGAATAGGACTTAGATTTTCTAACTGGTGAGGGACTAGGGGCGTGGCGGGTGGGACTCTCGCGGGCATCTCCCGCCCGCAATAAATCACCGCAGCTCGCGGCATTAAGCTTGCTCGCAATGCGTACAATGGGATGCATGTCAGGCGCCGAGGAAACGGGGATTGCATGCGGGAGCTCGAGGAGAGAATCAAGCAGGAAGGCATCGTCCGCGAGGGCAACGTGCTCAAGGTGGACAGCTTTCTCAATCACCAGTGTGATGTCGCGCTGTACGCCGACATGGGTGACGAATGGGCGCGGCGCTTTGCCGACCGGCCTGTTGACAAGATTCTGACCATCGAGGCCTCCGGCATCGGCATTGCCTGCGTAGCAGCCACGCGCTTCAACAACGCACCCGTGGTCTTCGCGCGCAAGTCGCAGTCGATTAACCTCGATGGCGAGCAGTACGTGGCCCGCGTGCACAGCTACACCCACGGCAACGACAACACGGTCATCGTGGCCAAGCGCTTCCTCAACAAGGGCGAACATGTCCTTATCATCGACGACTTCCTGGCCAACGGATGCGCGCTCGACGGCCTCATCGAGATCTGCGAGCAGGCCGGCGCCATTGTCGAGGGCATTGGCATCGCCGTCGAGAAGGGCTTCCAGCCTGGCGGCAAGCGCCTGCGCGAGAAGGGCTTTGATGTGGAGTCGCTCGCCATCGTGAAGTCCATGGACGCAAAGACCGGCGAGATTGAGTTCGAGTAGCCGACCAACCCGGGCGACACCTCAAATCGAGCCGCACAAGCAAGGGGCCCGCAGCGTTGCGGACCCTTTTCATCTACAGATTTTACAGATCTTCCAGTTCGTGCAGCCAGAGCGTGGCGCAGGCGTCGGACGGCATGCGCAGGTCCCCCCTGGGCGAGACGGCCGCCGAGCCAACCTTTGGCCCGTCCGGCAGGCAGCTGCGCTTGAACTGCTGGGCAAAGTAGCGCCGGTAGAAGGTCTTCTCCCACTTGAGAATCGTTGCGTCGTCGTACGTGTCGCCAAGTGCGTAGCGCGCCAGCCGGTATGCCTTGCGCGGCGGCGTACCGCGGCGCAGGACCTCGTACAGGAAGAAGTCGTGCAGCTCGTAGGGGCCAACAAGGTCCTCGGTGCGCTGGGCGATGGTACCGTCCTTCTCGGCAGGCAATAGCTCTGGCGAGACGGGCGTGTCCAGAACGTCGTAGAGGACTTCGGCCTCCTCGTCGTTTCCGCAGGTGTCAGCCACATAGCGCACAAGGTGCCGCACAAGGGTCTTGGGAACGCTCGCGTTGACGGCATACATCGACATGTGATCGCCGTTGTACGTTGCCCAGCCAAGCGCCAGCTCGGAGAGGTCGCCGGTGCCCACCACCAGGCCGCCCTCCTGGTTGGCGATGTCCATGAGCACCTGCGTGCGCTCGCGGGCCTGGCTGTTCTCGTACGTGACATCATGGACGGATTCGTTGTGGCCAATGTCCGAGAAGTGCTGGCGCACGGCGTCCGAGATGTTGACCTCACGCAAGTCGCAGCCGAGGGCGTCGGCCAGCGCAGTCGCGTTGCCGTGCGTGCGCCCGGTGGTGCCAAACCCGGGCATGGTCACGGCAATGATGCCAATGCGGTCCAGGTCAAGCAGGTCAAACGCGCGGGCGCACACAAGAAGCGCCAACGTGGAGTCAAGCCCGCCCGAGACGCCGATCACCACGTGGCTCGAGCGCGTGTGCGCAAGGCGCTTGGCCAGGCCGCGGGCCTGGATGCTCAGGACATCCTCGCACCTCTCGGCACGGCGATCCGCATCGGAGGGAACAAACGGGTGCGGGTCGACAAAGCGCGTGAGCGTAGTGGCACTGGGCATGAGCGAGAAGTGCGTGACCGTATAGCCCATCGCCTCGGGCGCCGGAGCGGTGACAAAGGTGGACATGCGGCGGCGCTCCTCGCAGAGAAAGGCTACGTCGACCTCGCTTGTTGCGGCGCCGGTGCCAAAGGGCTCCGCCTCCGCGAGCATGCGACCGTTCTCGGCAATCATGTCGTGGCCGCCAAAGACCAGGTCCTGCGTGGATTCGCCCGCACCCGCCGATGCGTACACGTATCCGCAGATGAGACGTGCCGACTGCCCCGTGACGAGGCTGCGACGGTAGTCAGCCTTGCCCACAATGGCGTTAGAGGCCGAGAGGTTGCAGATAAGCGTGGCCCCCGCCAGCGCGTGATCGGTCGAGGGTGGGTTTGGAATCCAGAGGTCCTCGCAGATCTCGGCGGCCACCACCAGCTGCGGAAGCTCGTTGCAAGCGAAGAGCTGGCGGGTACCGAAGGGCACGCCCGAGAAGCCAGCAAAGTCCACGGGCACGCAGTCCTTGGGCCCCACCGAGAAGTGGCGAGACTCGTAGAACTCGTTGTAGGTGGGGATAGCCCGCTTGGGAACGATGCCCAGCACGCATCCGTGGGCAAGGGCTATCGCGCAGTTGTAGAGCTTGGCGTTGGTGCGGACTGGCGCGCCGAGAAGCACCAGTGCATCGATGTGGGAGGTCCGCTGGGCGATTATCCCCACTGCCTTCTCGGCAGCGTCAAGAAGCGCGTCTTGCCAGAAGAGGTCCTCGCAGGTATACGCCGTCACACAGAGTTCCGGCAGCACGATGACGCGCGCGCCCTCCTCGATGGCCGCATCGATCTGCCGCAGGCAGGAGGCCATGTTGTACTCCACGTCCGCAACACGGACCTCGGGCGTCCTTGCCGCAACCTTCACGAATCCGTCCTGCATCTTTCCTCCCCGTGAGACAAAGGGACAGTCCCTTTGTCTCATTGCCTACCGGCCGGCACGCGCAACGATGTTCCTTCCAATGCCGGTGAGTCGCTCGATTTGGCGAATGGACAAACCGGCTGTCTTGAGCTCTAAGAGTACCGCATCGCGCCGCCCACGCTCGACTGACTTCAAGAGGCTCGGCGGCAAATTGTCCAGGATTCCGGCGAGAACCTCCGCTGCGGTGTCATCAGGTATACGGGGTCGCAGATTTGGCTGATAGCCGTCACCCACGGTTTCGTCGAGTGAGAAGTTTGCGAACTCGTCCACCCCGCCTAGCATTCCCAACAGCACGCGCGTGTCCGCAAACCTTTGGCCCCAAAGCGACTCCCCCAGATACTCGTGGTAGCTGCTCCACCGATACGACGCTGCCGAGGCAATCCCCGCCTTGGCCGGGTTGTTGTGGATGTAACGCATCGCTTCGAGCAGATAGGAGTCCCCCTCTATGGGGAAGCTGCGAAACCGCTGCTGGAATACGTGCCCGATATGGCCCGACCTAGTGTTGTATTGGAGCGCATATGTTGTGGCGACCTTCTGCATGGCGCTGCTCAGCACATCGCGGGCGTCCTCCACCAGCAGGTGCACGTGGTTGTCCATCAGGCACCACGCCAGAAGTGTGATGTCACATTCGAGAAAGGAGCCCCTCAACAACTTGAGAAACCCCAGGCGGTCGGCATCGCACTCAAACAGGATTTGCCGCCCGTTCCCCTTAAGAATCACGTGATAAAAGCCCGACTCCGACCGTACACGAGCCGCCCTTGCCATATTCGGCCTCCCGTCACCGCAATTTGTTGGTGTGACGGGTATATGCCTTGAGCGAGGCCGCCCGGAGCCTATTCGGCGAGCGCAAAACTATTTTTGACAGCAATCCGCAAGGCTCTGGAAAGATGTCGATGAGACAAAGGGACTGTCCCTTTGTCTCATAGGTACCGGGCGAGGAACTCGCGGGTGCGGGGCTTCTCGGGATTGGTGAAGATCTTCTCGGGGCTGCCCTTCTCGGCAATAACGCCCTTGTCCATGAACACGACCTCGTCGGAGACGCTGCGCGCGAACGCCATCTCGTGCGTCACCACGACCATGGTCATGCCCTGCGAGGCCAGACGGCGCATGACCTCGAGGACCTCGCCGGAGATCTCGGGATCGAGGGCCGAGGTAGGCTCGTCGAAGAGCATGAGGTCGGGCTTCATGCAGAGCGCGCGAGCGATTGCCACGCGCTGCTTCTGCCCGCCAGAGAGCGTGTTGACGTCGGCGCCGGCAAAGTCCGCAAGGCCCACGGAGTCGAGGTTGGCCAGCGCGACCTTCTCGGCCTGCCCCTTGGTCATCTTCTTGAGCGTCACCGGCGCAAGTGTGCAGTTGTCCAGCACGTTCATGTTGTTGAACAGGTTGAAGCCCTGGAAGACCATGCCGATCTTCTCGCGCAGGGCGTTGATGTCCACGTGCTCGGCAGCAAGGTCCTTGCCGTGGAACCACACATGGCCGGCGTCCGGCGTCTCGAGCAGGTTGATGCAGCGCAGAAGCGTCGACTTGCCAGATCCAGAAGCGCCGATGATGGTCACCACCTGGCCGGGCATCACAGTGAGGTTAATGCCTCGAAGGACCACGTTGTTACCAAAGGACTTCTGCAGCCCCTCGACGCGGACCACGGCCTCCTGGGGATTGGCGGCGTCCGCAACGGCGGCACCCACGGTCTTCTCGTCTGCCATGCTACTTCTCGCCTCCTGCCTTCATCTGGTTGGATACGCCCAGCACGGGCTCGGTCTTTGCGTCGAGCCGCTTGGCAAGCTTGCCCAGAAGCCACGACGCCGTTGCCGTCATGATGAGGTAGAAGACTGCAATGACGAGATAGGCGTTCAGCTGCTTGTAGTAGATGCCCGCGATGGTCGAGGCGGCAAACGCCAGGTCAAACACGCCAATAACCGAGAGGACCGAGGAGTCCTTGATGTTGATGACCAGCTCGTTGGAGAGGCCGGGGATGGCGTAGCGGATGCCCTGCGGGAAGACGACCTTGGCCATGGCCTGCCACTGCGAGAGGCCAAGCGACCGCGCCGCCTCCATCTGGCCCTTGTCCACCGACTCGATGCCGCCGCGCAGGACCTCCATCATGTACGCGGTGGAGTTGAGCGAGATGACCACCAGGCCGGCGATGAAGCGCGACCACACGGCGTTGATCTCGGTCACAGACATGCCCGAGCCGCTGAACAGGCCAAACCCGGCGTAGTAGATGATGACGCCCTGGACCAGCATGGGCGTGCCGCGAACCACGGTGCTGTAGACCTTGGCGAATCCCACGCCGACCTTCTTCCAGAAGCGAACGAAGTCGTTGTCGGGACGGTCGATGCGCTGGATGCGCACAAAGACAAGAAGCATTGCCAGCACAAAGGCGATGGCCGTGCCAAAGACGGCCAGCTCGATGGTCGTGATGATGCCCTGCAGGTACGTGGCGTAGCCCTGCTGGAACATGTAGAGGATCTGCGTGAGCATGTCATCCTGCGGCATCCCAGAGGAAGCCGCGGCGGCCGTCCATGCGCTCGCGAAGCCCATGACCGCGCGGTCCACAAAGAGCACGATGGCGAGCGCCCAGATGACGTAGGACCCCAGACGCAGCGCCCGACGTGCGCCGGGCTTCACGAAAGGCGCCACCTGGCCATACGTATTCCAGTGCGTGAGCTTGAAGACAAGCGCCACCGCCGAGAGCGCCAGCCACGCGACAAGCACGTAGTACATCACGACCTCGACCGTAAAGGCATGGGCGAGGAAGCTCAGCGCCGGACGCGGCTGGCTGGAGAGCCACATCCCCACAAACGCGACGGCGGAGGTGCCGAGAAGGACGTAGCGATGATCTTGACACAGCCACGCCGCAAAGCGGGCACGCCTGGTCGTCGCCGGAATTGATGGTGCATCTGACATGTTCTTGCTTCTCCCTGCTGTGTGCAACGCGCGCTATGCGGGCTGGCGGTCCATGCAGTCATCCCACATGCTCTGGCGCTCGTCCGCCGAGATGCCGTCGATGACCTCGTTGATCTTGGCGAGAACCGCGTCCTGGCCCTTGGCGATGGCGGCATTGTCGGGGTTGGAGGCGTCCGTGAAGCCTTCGCCATCGGCAAGGTCGACCTTCTTGAGCGTGGGATAGTCCTTCAGCAGGCGCGGAAGCGAGAGGGACGAGAAGGTAATGGCATCGCAGGTGCCGTTCATAAGACCGTCGACCACCAGCGGCACCGTAGCGACCGGCGTGAGGTGGTTGACGTTGGGGATCTGGTCGATGAGGTCGTCGTAGAAGGTGTCCTTCTGGCCAAGGACCGAGGCGCCCGAGAAGTCAGAGAGCTTGGTGGCATCAGCGTAGGGCGAGTCCTGCTTGACGACCATAATGACCTCGTCGTCGATGTAGGAGTCCGAGAAGTCCGCGGACTGGGCACGCTCGTCCGTCACGGACATGCCGGCGCAGATGATGTCGATCTGGCCGTTGACCAGCGAGTCTACCAGGCTGCCAAACTCCATCTTCACCGCGACGGGCTCCATGCCCAGGGCGTCGGCGATCTTCTTGGCCACCTGCACGTCATAGCCATCGGCATAGGCGCCGTCGACGTTCTCGATGGGGATGGTGGTGTCGCTGGCAGAGGACTCCTGCCAGTTGTAGGGGGCATAGGCGGCCTCCATGCCCACGCGCAGGGTCTTGCCGTCGCCCAACTTGAGGGAGTCAGACGAGGAGGTATCGCTGCTGGAGGAGGTGGTTGTGGTGGAGCTTGCGGATGCGTCGCTCGACTGGGCCGCAGGGCCGCATGCCGTAAGGACCGTCATCCCTCCAACGGTGAGGGCCGTGATGCCCGAGGCCCTGAGAAAGTCTCGACGAGAAAATGAGCCAGACGCGTGCTGGATGGGATGCTTCTTCATGATGGTCCTCCCTGGACGATCCCCGCTGTTCCCCTTTCGCGCGACGCAACCGGAGGGGACCCATTCCCCTCCCCCTTGCAAGCGAGACGCGCCAACGCGGCCCGATGCGAGAAAGTTACGCGCACACGGCAACGATACTCCTCTGGTCGCGACGTGCCCCGATGGTCACAGTGAGGTAACAATGGGGGGCTGTGATTTGGTGGGGTTTAATTTGATATTTGATATCATGAGCGAGACGCCCATTCCCGGTTGAAGGCAGTCCCTCTCGCCACGAATGAGACAAAGGGAAACTCCCTTTGTCTCATTCCCAGCTGGGCGGAACGGGAGCGTCGGTCGTGGACCAAGTGCCGAGAGGCGCGTTGGGGTCGGCGTCGAGCGTGAGCGGAGCGAAGTTGCGCGCGCGGTAGCTTCTCAGCGCCGCAACGCTAATCATGGCCGCGTTGTCGCCGCAGGCCCGCATGGGCGGCACGGTCACCCGCACGCCACGCTTGCCAAAGGTCTCGCGGTATGCCTCGCGCAGCTGCGGGTTTGCCGCAACGCCACCGCCCACGCAGAAGTCCGAGACACCTGTCTGCTCAACCGCTGTCACGGCCTTGGCCACCTGCACGTCGATGACCGCCGCCTCGAAGGAGGCCGCAAGGTCGGGCAGGTCGATGGGCCGGCCGGCGCGGTTCTCGCCCTCAATGTAGGTGATGACGGCCGTCTTGAGGCCAGAGAGCGAGAACTGGTAGTCACCGCTATGCATCATCGCGCGCGGGAAGTGAATGGCACGCGGGTTGCCCTTGGCGGCAAGCCGGCTGATCACCGGGCCTCCGGGGTATCCCAGGCCCAGCGCCTTGGCCACCTTGTCGAAGGCCTCGCCCACAGCGTCATCGATGGTGGTGCCCAGGATCTGGTAGTCGCCCCATCCGCGCACGTAGACAAGCATGGTGTTGCCACCAGAGACCAGGCTTGCCACAAAGGGCGGCTTCAAGTCAGGCGTCTCGAAGAGGTTGGCGAGAAGGTGCCCCTCAAGGTGGTGCACCGCAATGAGCGGCAGGCCCGTGGAGGCGCAGAGGCCCTTGGCAAACGCCACGCCAACCACGAGAGCGCCCACAAGGCCGGGACCGGCGGTAACACCAACTGCCGAGAGGTCCGCGGCAGTAAGGGTGTCGCACCCAAAGTGCGCACCCGCCTGCGCCATGGCCTCCTCGTAGACGCCCACGATGGCCTCGACGTGCTTGCGGCTTGCAATCTCGGGCACCACGCCGCCAAAGCGCGCGTGGAAGTCGATCGAGGTGGCAACCACGCTCGAGCACACGGTGCCGTGGGAGTCCACCACGGCCACGGCCGTCTCGTCGCAGGAGGATTCTATCGAGAGAACCAGGTCGCCTGCGGCAGCCAACGCCTCCTCGCACGCCGCGCCACGCGGGCCAGCGACGATGGGCCACGGGCGGATGGAGGCATGCGGCTCCGGACGCTTGCCCAGGGCCTCGACGTCTCCGGCCAGTGGGAGCTCCGCGCGCAGGATGAGGGCGTCGTGACCGGGCGCGTAGTAGCCCGGACGACGGCCGACCTCAGCAAAGCCCAGGTGGTCGTACGTAGCCCGGGCGGGCTCGTTCTTCTCGTCCACCTCAAGCGAAGCGGTTTTTGCGTTGAGGACGTGCGCGTCGTAGCACAGGCGCGCCGCCAGACGAGACGCCACGCCCTGGCGGCGATGGCCCTCCTCCACGGCAACGTCGCAGATCTCGAAGTCGTCGCCAGCCATCATGCCGCCGGCAAAGCCGATGATGCGGCCCAAATCGTGCGCCACCCACCAGCTGCGGCCCGGCTGCGAGAGCTCCTCGTAGAAGAGCTTCTCGGTCCAAGGCGTGTGAGAGGAGCCCGAGAAGGCCGCGGCCTCCAGCGCCGCGACAGCAGGCAGGTCGTTCACCGACATGGGGCGCAGTTGCAGGTGCCTGTCGGCAAGCGCGTCATCCACACCCGTGACCTCGACGCTTGCGGGCGCCTTAAGGCCCAGGCGCTTGCGCTCGTTCTCCTCGGCGTCCGAGAGGCGCGTGTAGATGGGCAGCACCAGCGCCGGGTCGCCGGAGTCCAGGGGCGACGCGGCCGCGGCAAGTGCCAGGCCCTCACCGGTGGGGTACCACAGGGTCTCGTCCAGGATGTTCGTGAAGCCGGCCGCCTCGAAGCGCGTGCGGTACTTCTTAAGCCCGTTGCCCGTGAGGACAAGCTGGGACGCGTCCTCGCGCGCCGACCACGTAGCCACGCACTCGTCGGCTTTGCAGACGGTCTCGGTGGCGAAGGTGCGATGCGCACCGGCGTCATCCAGCTGGTAGATGCCGGGGTAGACCTCGCCACGCATGGCGTCGTCCGCCACGGCGAGAAGTCCGCGCACGCCGGCCTGCCAGGCACCCCATGCCGTAGCGTCGAGAACCGAGACGCCGTGGAGCGGCTTGGAGAGCCCGCACGAGAGACCCTTGGCCGTGGCGATGCCAATCCGCACGCCCGTGAAGCTGCCGGGGCCGCGCCCAACCAGAACGCGGTCGAGGTCAGCCATGGTGTGGCCGCAGTCCTCGAGCGCCGCGAGCGCCGTGGAGACCAGCTCGACGTTGGCCTGGCGGCGGCACATGTGGTCGCACGCCGCAAGGACGCGGGGAGCCGAGCCGGGCTCCCAGGAAACCACTGCGCACGCAAGCATGTCGGTGGACGTATCGATGGCAAGGGCCAGGCCCTTGGTGTTGGTATCGCTCGTCATTCTCATCTGGCTCCAGAGACGTGGCATTATCACGAGGGATAGTGTAGCGCTGGCGGTGGGGGCAGGCGTCGGCGGGCGCTGCGCTGCCACTAGAGCACACGCGATTCTCGCCGGGAGCTGCCAGAAGGCCCTCCGGGGGATTGTCGGGCCAATATTCGACAAAATCTAATCTGATGACACAGTTATGTGTCTGGAAATGGCCCCATAGCCCCACAAGGAGAAGGTGCCGGCGAGAAGCCGCAGCCGCCCCCTACGCCGTTGCCGCTACCAGCGCATCTACCAGCTCCTCGCCACGGGCGTCATGCGCAACAAAGCGCACCTCGCGCGGAGGCTCCTCCCCCGGCGCCGCCTCGGCATCCAGCCGCGTGACAAACACGTCAACGCGCGCGTCGCCAATCTCGTTGGCGAACTGCTCGCCCCACTCAATCACGCAGACGCCGTCGACACCCAGCACGTCAAAGAGGCCCGTGTCCTCAAGCTGCTCCGGGCGGTCAAGACGGTAGAGGTCAAAGTGGTCGAGGTCCATCTCGTGCCCGTGGTAGACCATCTCGATGGTGAAGGTGGGGCTGGTGACATCCGCCGTCACGCCCATGCCCGCGGCAATGCCTTTGGTAAGCTGGGTCTTTCCCGCCCCCAGGTCTCCCGTGAGCACTAGCACGTCTCCCTCGTGGAGAAGCCCGCCCAGCACGCGGCCAAGCGCGATGGTCTCCTCCTGCGACGTGGTCCTAAACGACGCCTCTCGTGCCACGGCTACTCCTTCCCCGGACCAGGCGGGTTGTCCCGCAGCCACTGGCCAACCATTGCAAGATCACTCTCGAGAAGCGGCTGCCAGTCCGAGTGGTAGATGCAGGCCGCCGGGTGAAATGTAGGGCACACCACAAAGTGCCCGGTCTGGTACAGCTTGCCGCGCAGCGACGTAACGCCCGCCTCGGTGCGCAGCACAAATTGAGAAGCAAAGTTGCCCAGGCAGACAAGGACGTCCGGCCACACGGAACGGATCTGCTCGCGCAGGAAGGGCGAGCAGGCCGCGATCTCCTCGGGCTTGGGGTTACGGTTTCCGGGCGGGCGGCACTTCACCACGTTGGCAATGTAGATCTGGTCTCGCGTAAGGCCGGCAACCGAGAGGAGCGAGTCGAGCTTGTGCCCCGCAGCACCCACGAAGGGCTCGCCCTGCAGGTCCTCGTTTCTGCCGGGGCCCTCGCCCACGAACATCACGCGCGCGTTGGGATTGCCCACGCCAAACACGAGGTTGGTGCGCGTCTGCCCCAGGGGGCAAAGCTGGCAGTTGCCCATGACGGCGCGAATCTCCTCGAGCGTGACCTCCTGCGGACCCTGATGCTCGTGGCCGGGGATGTGCATCACCGACATCTCTCCATCGCCCTCCAAGAGGCTGGCGCGTTCACGCCGGCGCCTAGACATAGACCTTCTCGAGGCGCATGCCAAAGTCGCATACGACCTCGTAGTTGATGGTGTCGCGAAGCTTGGCCATCTCGTCGGCGGTGATCTCCTCGTCACCGTCGCGTCCGATGACGGTCACCACATCGCCCATCTCGACCGGCTTAGCGGGTCGGTACGCGCGGGCGTTGTTCACGTCCACCGCAAACATGAACTGGTCCATGCAGATGCGGCCAACCTGACGACAGCGCGCACCGTTCACAATGACGTCCATGTTGTTGGAGAGCGTGCGCGCTAGGCCATCGGCGTACCCAATGGGCACGGTTGCCACCTGCATATTCTGCTTGGGAACGCGCCAGGTGAGCCCATAGCCCACGCCGTCGCCCACGCTGGGGTAGATGGCGCGGGTGACGCGCCCGCGCACGCTCATGACCGGCTCGAGCTGGATGCGTGGAGCCGTGGTCTCGGCCGGTTGCAGGCCATAGAGCCCAATTCCCACGCGGCACATGTCGTAGTGGCACTCGGGATGCAGAACCGTTCCCGGCGTGTTGTCGCAGTGGACAAGGCCCGTCTCGAGACCAGCTTCACGCACAATCTCGACTGCCTCGTTGAAGCGGTTGAGCTGCAGAGCAAAGTCCCAGTCATCGATGGCGTCGGCGGTTGCGAAGTGGGTGAACATACCCGCGCACTCAAGTCCGCGGTGAAAGTCGATGGTGCGCCTCAGCTCCAGCACGTCCTCGCGACGCACTCCAATGCGCGTCATGCCGGTGTCGACGGCCAGGTGGTAGCGAGCCACCTTGCCCGACGCGGCAGCGCACTCGCCCAGCGCAAGGGCAAACTCGGACGTATAGACCGACGGCATGATGTCATAGTCCACAAGCGTCTGCACGCAGTCCATGGGCGGCTCGGAGAGCATGAGGATGGGCCACTCGATGCCTGCCTTGCGAAGCTTCACGCCCTCTTCCACGGTGGCAACGGCAAACTGGTCCGCACCGGCAGAGTGCATGGCCCGAACGCAGCGCTCGGCACCGTGGCCGTAGGCGTCGGACTTCACGACGCACATCATCTTGACGCCAGGCTCCAAGAGCGCCTTGAACTTCCGCGTGTTCCGCTTGAGAGCCGAGAGGTCTATCTCAACCCACGACCACCTGTCCGCAGGGCTCTGAACTGCCATGCCTTCGCTCCCTAGTTGTTCTCGTCACCATTGTCGGCGTCGGGGAAGGTCACGCGCTCCCCCAGGGCATCGTCCGCAATGCCAAGCTCGTCGATGATGTCCGAGGCCATGACGCCCCTCGAGCCCATGCGTTCCATGGCGAGCGTCGCGGCATAGCCGTGAAGCTCGCAGGAAAGGGCGCAGAGAAGGGGCAGGTTGTCCACGCGCCCGTAGGTCTGCGCGAGCTTGGAGGCAATGATGCCGCCCAAAACGTCTCCCGAGCCCGCCGTGGCAAGCGCCGCCGGGCCAGGCTTGGGAAGAATCGCCTGCTCGACGCCCACGCAGCCGGTTGCGGTGCCCTTGGCAACCACAACCAGCTCGGAGCCACCGTCGGACCACACAATCTTGCGCGCGTCCTCAAGCTGGTCCACGAGCGAGGCGGGCGGGTTCTCCTCCTTGCCTACCAAGCGGCCAAGCTCGCGGCGGTGCGGCGTGAGCACCAGCGGCGTGCTCCTCCGGAGAATCTCCGGGAAGTCCTGCAGCTTGCCCGAGGTAAGACGGGCGATGCAGTTGAGTGCGTCCGCGTCGAGCACAAGCGGGGTGGGAGATGCGAGAAGAGCTGAGACAACGGCAACGGTGCCGCCAGAGACGCGCATGCCTGGGCCGGCGAGAACCGCCGAGCGCTTCTCGGCCAGCTTGGTCACTATGGGCACGGCATCCTTGGAGATGGTGCCGTCCTCGTCGCAGGGCAGCCCCACCACGGGAATCTCCAGCACATGTGCCTGTACCTGCGGCACGATGCACGAAGGCACTGCCAGCGTAACGTAGCCGGCACCCGCGCGGGCAGCCGCGCGGGCAGCCAAGATGGGCGCACCCACAAAGCGAGAGGAACCACCCACGACCAGCACCGAGCCACGAGAGAATTTATCGACGGCCGTGGTTGGCGGCGCCATCACATCGAGATAATCCTCGAGATCGGTGCGCCAGGCCACCGGGTCTGCCTCGACCACAATCTGCTCGGTCTGCTCGGCAAGCGGCGCCACAACAATGGAGCCGCACACATCGCGGCCGTCGTCGGCGAGAAGGCCGGGCTTTAGGCACAGCATGGTCACCGTGAGGTCTGCGACCACGCAGGCGCCAGGGGCATGCCCTGTCTGCGCCGAGAGGCCGCTGGGCACGTCAACCGCAACCACGCGCACCCCGGAGCTGTTCACGCAGTCGATCCAAATGTCAAAGGGCGCGCGGACGTCACCGTGGAAGCCGGTGCCCAGCATGCAGTCGAGCGCCACGTCGGAAGCAGAGAGGAGCCCCTCGAGCTCGTCACGCGACGGCCCCACCAGCGTGGAGACGCCCGCGCGCACGGCGCGCTGCGCCACCTGACGCGCAAGGTCGCCGGAGAGCTGGTCGGGCTCGATGGGCGTAACCACTTTCACGTTGACACCATGGGCGAGCAGGGCCTCGGCTGCAACCCAGCCATCGCCTCCGTTGTTGCCCATACCGGCAAGAATCACGGCATTCTGGACGTCACCCAGGGCAAGCGCCTCCTGTGCTGCGGCGCATCCTGCGCGGTGCATGAGCTCGGAGATGCTCACACCCACACGGGTGAGCGCGACCTCTACGCGCTTGACGTCTTCGACGTTGAGTACGGGCTGCATATCGTTCTACTCCTTGGCTGGCTCGGCCGGCGCGGATGAGTCCGCGGCTCCCCCGGCATCGCCTTCCTCTTGTGTCATCTGGGTGTCGGCGACGGAATGCTCTCCCGGCACGCCAGCCATTATCCCATCTTGCGCCTGTTCAAGCTCGTCCAACACAGAACGCGCTTCACGAAACGAGGCGGCAAGCTCGCGCTCCGGGTCGGGACGGCCGTCGGGCTGGGGACGAACCTCGTCTGTCACTGCCACGGCGTTGGCAACCGCCACGTCGCGCGTGTACGAGAGAGAAAGCGCCACCTCACGCACGCCACCCTCGCGGGCAATCTGGGCGGCGCGGCCGGTAAGCAGCGCACGAGGCCTTCCCTGCGCGTCCATGGTCACCGAGACATCCGAGAAACCCACGCCGTTCGAGAAGCCCGTGCCCAGCGCCTTGACAACTGCCTCTCGCGCCGCAAAACGCGCCGCGTAATGCTCGGCCGGGCGCGCGTATGCGTCGCAGTAGGCGCGCTCCTCCTCCGTAAACACGCGGCGGAGAAACGACGGCCTGCGGCGCATGGTGCGCTCCATGCGCGAAATCTCGAGCATGTCGACGCCAATGCCAGCCAGGGCCATGCGCTACTCCACCGTGACGGACTTGGCGAGGTTCCTGGGCTTGTCCACGTCGCACCCACGCGAGCGGGCAACGTAGCGAGCCAGCACCTGCAGGTGAACAACGGCAACAATGGGGACGAGAAGCTCGTCCTCCACAGGCGGAATCCACAACACGTGCTCGCAGAGCGAGGCCACGGACTCGTCACCGTCGGTGGCTACCGCCACGCAGGTGGCGCCGCGGGCGATGACCTCCTGGATGTTCGAGACGGTCTTATCGTGCACGCGGTCCTCGGGGACGATGGCCACCACCGGGAAGCCAGGCTCGAGCAGAGCGATGGGGCCGTGCTTCATCTCGCCCGCAGGATATGCCTCAGCGTGCAGGTAGCTGATCTCCTTGAGCTTGAGCGCGCCCTCGTAGGCAGTGGTGGAGTTAACGCCGCGGCCGAGGAACAGCGCCGAGTGAGCGCGACGGAAGACAGTCGCAGCCTGCTTGTCCTGCCAGGCGCGTGAGAGCACGGTGCGGATGAGATCGGGCAGCGTGGCTAGGTCAGCGTAGTGGCCGCTCACCTCGGCGGCGTCCATGTGGCCGTTGGCCTGTGCCAAGCGCAGCGCAAAGAGCGCGCAGGCCACCATCTGGGCAGTGTAGGCCTTGGTAGAGCACACGCAGACCTCCGGACCCGCCTGCACGTAGAGCACGCCGTCAGACTCGCGCGCGGCGGAGGAGCCCAGCACGTTGGTCACGGCGAAGACCTTGCAGCCCATACCCTTCATGCGGCGTGCCGCCGTGAGGGTATCTGCTGTCTCGCCGGACTGCGTGATGATCAGGCAGAGGGTGTGGCCGGTGATGAGGACGTCCTGCTCGTAGTTGAATTCGGACGCATACTCGCAGACAACTGGAACGTGCGCCCAGGTCTGGATGAGGGTGCGGGCGATAAGACCAACGTGGTAGGAAGTGCCGCAGGCAATGATGAAGATGCGGTCCACGGCCGCAAGGTCCTTCTCGCTCATGCGCAGCTCGTCAAGGAGGATGCCCTTCTCGCCCAGGCGACCCTTGAGCAGGCGCTCGATGGCCTCGGGCTGCTCGGAGATCTCCTTCTCCATGAAGTCGGCGTAGCCACCGAGCGTTGCGGCCGAGGCATCCCAGTCGATGTCGAAGGTGCTGGGGTGCTCAACGGTAGTGCCCTCGGAGTCGTAGACGGTCACCTTGCCGGACTCCTCGAGACGTGCAATCTGGCCGTTCTCGAGCTGGATGACGTGAGACGTCACGCTTGCAAGCGGCGTGACGTCGGAGGCTGCGTAGGCGCCTTCGGGCGTGGAGGCCACCACGAGCGGCGAGCCATTGCGTGCAACGACAATCTGGCCGGGGGCGTCGGCACACACAACGGCGAGCGCCCAGGAGCCCTCAAGACGGCTCACGGCGTTGCTCACGGCAGCAACCAGATCGCCCTTGCAGGGGCCGGCCCACGCGTCCTCGACGAGGTGCGCCACGACCTCGGAGTCTGTGTCGGAGGCAAAGGTGTGGCCATTGCGCGCCAGGTAGCTGCGGAGCTCGCGGTAGTTCTCGATGATGCCGTTGTGGACGATGGCAATGCGGCCGGTGCAGTCCAGGTGCGGGTGGGCGTTCTTGTCGGTTGGGGCGCCGTGAGTGGCCCAGCGCGTGTGCGCGATGCCCGTGGTTCCCGTGAGGTTGGCGGTCTTGCAGCGGTCGGCCAAGATAGAGACGCGACCGGCGCACTTCACGCCGTGGAGCTCTCCGTCGGGCGACAGAACCTCGACGCCTGCCGAGTCATAGCCGCGGTACTCAAGCGTTGCCAGCCCGTCAAGAAGGAACTGAGCAGCCTGCTTCTTGCCGGTGTATCCCACGATTCCGCACATGTTTGGCCCCCTCGCTTACAGTTTTTGGTTAGCGTGCACGTTTTTGCGCCATCTTGGCGAACGATGCATAGAGTCTATCAGCCACAGGTGGTGGCCCTGTAGCCAAGCTGGTATCGACGGAGAGAAACCACGCCGCCAGGCTTGGAACTCGGCGGCGCGGACAAGGCGATGCGCCCTACTCCTTGAACGGCTCCAAGGCTTTGAGGACAATGGCATTGGCCTCCTGGCACAGGCGCTCCTCCGGAGCCTCGGCAAGCACGCGGACCAGGGGCTCGGTGCCCGAAGCGCGCACCAGCACGCGACCGTTGCCCTCGAGGAACTTCTCGGCCGCTGTCACAGCCTCCTTGACCTCGGACGCAGCCATGGCTGCGTCCTTGTCGGCAACGCGCACATTCACGAGCTGCTGCGGATAAAGCGTGACGGGACGCGTGAGCTCGGAGAGCTTCTCGCGCTCGGCACGCAGGACCTCCATGATGCGAAGGCTCGTCATGATGCCGTCGCCGGTCTTCTCGAGGTCGCCAAAGATGATGTGGCCGGACTGCTCGCCACCCAGGGTGTAGCCGTTCTCCATCATGCACGCCCACACGTTCTTGTCGCCCACCGCGGTCTTCTCGTAGGAGATGCCGGCGGCGTCAAGCGCCTTGAAGAAGCCAAAGTTGCTCATCACCGTGGGCACCACGGTGTTCTTAGCAAGACGCCCGTGCTTTGCCATGTAGGTGCCGCACACGTAGAGGATGAGGTCGCCGTCGACCAGGCGGCCGCGCTCGTCTACGGCCAGGCAGCGGTCGGCGTCACCGTCGTAGGCAAAGCCAACGTCGAGGCCGTTGCGCACGACGAAGTCCTGCAGGCGCTGGATATGGGTAGAGCCGCAGTCGACGTTGATGTTGAAGCCGTTGGGCGCGTTGTTGATGACGTGGGTCTCGGCGCCCATGGCATCAAAGACCGGGCGGGCAACGCTGGAGGCGGCGCCGTTTGCGCAGTCCAGGCCAACCTTGACACCCTGCATGGAGAAGCCGCAGGAGGCAATGAGGTGCGCGATGTAGCGGTTGCGGCCCTGCATGTAGTCAACGGTGCATCCAATGGCGTCACCGGTGGCGAGAGGAACCTCGAGCTTGCCGTCGATGTAGTCCTCGACCCGCTCGAGCACGTCCTCGTCCATCTTATAGCCCTCACGGTTCACGAGCTTGATGCCGTTGTCCGTGAAGGGGTTGTGGCTTGCGGTAATCATGACGCCACAGTCGAAGCCGCCATCGATGACCTCATACGAAACGCCAGGCGTGGGGATGACGTGCAGCATGTAGGCGTCGGCGCCACTGGCAACCAAGCCTGCGACCAGCGCGGACTCGAACATGTAGCTCGAACGTCGGGTGTCCTTGCCAATGAGCACGCGTGCCTTGGCGCCGCGACGGGCACCGTAGTACCAGCCCACAAAGCGCCCGATCTTATAGGCGTGGTCAACATTGAGGCCCTCGTTGGCCCTGCCCCTAAAACCGTCGGTTCCGAAGTACTTCATTTCTCGCTCCTTGTTTCGGGGTACCGGTCGTGCACAGACGGGTGTGATTCTACCAGTTACCTGTGGCCACACTGTGGGGAGCGGGCCCCTCGAATTCCGGCGCGTCTATCCTTCTCCCAGCCTCCCCATTCTTTAGCGGTTTCTGAGAATCAAGCATCGCATTTGCCCAGTTGGCGAGTAGCGCGATTCTCAAATACCGATAAAGAACGGCGGGGAGGTGGGGGCAAAGCGGACGGAACGCAAGGGCGGGCCCGACAACAAAAAACGGGACCCACAACAAGTGCGGGTCCCGATAAGGGGCAAAGCGACGAGAAAGCCTAGCGCTTAGAGAACTGCGGGCGCTTGCGGGCCTTCTTGAGGCCGTACTTCTTGCGTTCGACGGCACGGGAGTCACGGGTGAGGAAGCCAGCCTTCTTGAGCTCCTCGCGGTACTCGCCAGCCTGGAGAAGGGCGCGGGCAATGCCAAGGCGAAGAGCGCCGGACTGGCCGTTGATGCCGCCACCATCGCAGCGGGCGAGGACGTCGAAGGACTCGGCGGTCTCAGTCAGACGGAGGGGTGCAGC
Source organism: Tractidigestivibacter scatoligenes (assembly GCF_001494635.1). Taxonomy (GTDB): domain Bacteria; phylum Actinomycetota; class Coriobacteriia; order Coriobacteriales; family Atopobiaceae; genus Tractidigestivibacter; species Tractidigestivibacter scatoligenes. The sequence goes on from NZ_LOJF01000012.1 coordinate 104,181, forward strand.
AGCGTTGTCAACGAGCTGCTGACGGCCAAAGTACTGCGCAGCGTCGCGGCCGTTGACGACGATCTTGCCGGTGCCGGGAACGAGGCGGACGCGAGCGACAGCCTCCTTACGACGGCCGGTGCCGGTATAAACAACGGTGTTGTCAGCCATCGGTTAAGCCTCCACATCGATCTTGACGGGGTTCTGAGCGGCGTGCGGGTGCTCGGGGCCAGCGTAGACCTTGAGCTTCATGCCCTGCTTGCGACCAAGGGTGGTCTTGGGGAGCATGCCCTTGACGGCGTGCTCGATCACGCGCTCGGGGTGCTTGGCCATGGCCTCCTTGAAGGACTCGGTCTTGAGTCCGCCAAGGTAGCCGGAGTAGCGCCAGTAGGACTTGGTGTTTGCCTTGTTGCCGGTAAGAACGACCTTGTCGGCGTTGATGACAATCACGAAGTCACCGGTGTCGGCATTGGGGGTGTACTGGGGCTTGTTCTTGCCACGGAGAATCATGGCAGCCTGGGTCGCGAGGCGACCGAGCGTCATGCCGTCGGCGTCGATGAGCACCCACTTGCGCTCGACTTCGCCCGTCTTGGCGAACTGAGTCGACTTCTTCACTTGACTCCTCCTACACACATCTTGAATGGCTGCCCCTGGACAAGGCCGCCGTGCTTTTTCGAAACAGAGGTTACGGGGCTCTGGGTGGAAAAGCCTTAAAAGTATACAGCCGCAGATGCCCTGTTTTGCGAGCATTTTTTCCACACAATTTTGACAAGCGAAAGGACCCTGCCTCACGCGCGGTGCAGCAGTGCGTTCACATTACTCCGAACTGCCCAGAATGTGATAACGCCAGTTAGTTGAGAGGTAGAAGAGGCGAAGAAGGGTCACCACGCCTTCGGATTCATCGACCTTGTAGATGACGACAAATACACCCAGTTGCCGCCAGCGCAAACCCGAATCGCCAACGAGGGAGCCATGCCCAGGCAGTGTGGACACCAGCTCTAGAAAAGAATCGTATCTTTCGAGAAAACGAGCGGCACTCTGTTTGCCTGACTGCGTCTCATAGTAGGTCACTGCCTCATCAACATCATCGGCAAAAGCGTCTGCGGCCTCCACTTTGTAGTCATTCGAGCCCATGTCGTTCTCTCAGCTCTCGAGACAGTTCACGGGCGTCTCGTGTCCTTCCGCTCGCCACATCTGACATGGCGGTCTCAACTCCATCCCAAAACTCCTCCTGAGAAGAAACCACATTCGGTAGAGGCGGCTCGGATGAGAGCGTCGCGTGATCACCGTCAAGCCGCCACCACACACGCGCCTCATCGCCAATGCCCAGAGCAGTGCGAATCTCTTTTGGAATGGTTGTCTGACCACCCCTAGTGAGCTTTGTAGTCATGGTCAAAGCCATTACAACCTCCTATCAATGAATTCATTAATTTCAATGATAAGGCAGAATGGGACCCTCTCCTACAGAAACGCGCGAATCTCGTCGAGGTGGCTCATCGCCTCCTGGCGACCCTGCAGGTAGAGACGCAGGAGCGGCTCGCCGTTGTGCTCGGAGGTGCGAATCTTCACCGGCTCGGGCGGCCTCAGCACCAGCGCACGGCCCTCGGCCTCAAGGCCGGCAAGTTCTTCTCGCTGCGCGTTGTAGCGATCGGCGCGTGTGGCAAGGGCCTGCTCGTAGTAGGGGTAGGCGTCGTAGCGGTGGGTCCTCAGGATGGCGCGCTCGGTGGCTCCGTCCTTGATGTAGGTGCGATCCTGCGTGAGCACCACCAGCGCACGGTCGGCGGGCTCTGCTCCGGGAACCTCGGGCACGTCGTCAAGTCCCATGGCAACGGCAAAGGGAATCGAATCCGTGGTGCCACCGTCGAGGTAGCGGTGACCGTCTATCTCGACCACCGTCGAGACGCCCGGCAAGGAGGCAGACGCACGGGCCTTGGTGGCGTCGAGCCTCTCGCCCTCCACGGGCAGATAGGCCGGCGCACCAAACAGGACGTCGGATGCCACGAAGTACATGGGCGTGAGGTCCTTGTCAAAGACATCCAAGTCGCAGGGGTCAATGTGGTTCTGGACCTCGTCGTACATGAAGTCGGTCCCGGCAAGGTTGCCCGTACGAACCAGCGAGAGGAGCGACATCATGCGCGGGTCGTCGCGGAAGGTCAGCATGATGCGCATGGTGCGGCCAATCTGGCGCGAGCGATAGCTCACCGCATTGAGTGCGCCCGCCGAGACGCCCCACACGCTCTTGAAAGAGCTGGTGTAGATGCCGTTCTCGAGAAGGACGTCAAGAACGCCGGCCGTGAAGATGCCCCTGTAGCCGCCGCCCTCGAGGACGAGGGCGGGCCTGTCGTTGCTGCCCATAGACCGCCTCCGAATACGAACTGTCACGTTGCCACGCCACGCGCGACCATCCAACTATACAAAAAGCGCCGAACCCCATAGCGGGATTCGACGCCTACGCTTTTGGTGGAGGTGCGGAGAATCGAACTCCGGTCCAAAGCACGTCCCTGACAGGTGTCTCCAGGCTCAGCTGCCGGTTAAGTCTTGGAGGCCGCGCACCCGGTAGCCCGCGCTTAGCCTCCCAGCCGGTTTGGTCTTAGCGCGCGGCATACCGACTACATCCGCGCGAGCGTCTCCCTAGAATGACGCCGCCCCGGGAGCGGGAGAGACCCCCGGTTTGACGCGCTGGTTAGTTAAGACTAAGCAGCGAGAGCCAGCTGAGGCTCGTAAGAAGAATTGTCGTCAATTCAATTTGACGGTTCCCCTGTTTTACGTGGCGAGGAGACCACGGCCTGCTGCCCATCTCAGATGCACCCTGTCGAAACCAGTCACCCCCAGAGATGGAATGGGGACGCTGCCACCATACGCGTTATCAGAGAACAGCGGCTCACAGCCGTATTGCATAGTCTACCCAAATCGGCAGCAGAGCGACGCGGAGACGGCGACGGCACGTCGCCGGAGGCGGTTATTGTTGCAGTTCGCATCAAACCGAGGCTTCCGGCGATTATTTGTCGCCGGAGGGCACGATATCGCGGCAATCACGTACAAAGTCGCTGCTCAGGCGCCGTTTTGGCGCCCGAAGGCGCTTCTCGTACGGAATCCCGCATGAAGCTCTCGCTCAGGGGCCAAATTCTCGCCCGAAGGCGCATTCTCGCAGAAAGCCTGCACAAAGTCGCTGCTCAGGCGTCATTTTGACGCCGAAGGGCGCTTCTCCGCAGCTCCGGGGGCCCCGGCGGCAGCAGCCGCCGCAGCGCGCTCGCGGGCGCGCTTCTCGCGATCTTGGAACATTACGACAAACGAAACCAGGAGCAGCGCGGGGCTCACGAGAATCGCCCTCAAGCCCAGCGCCCCAATGACGCGGCTGCCCGCAATCGCGCCAATGGCAAAGCAGAGAATGACTCCGTAGTAGAGCAAGCATCCCTCGAGGTGCGCGCGGTCCTTCTCGTGCACATAGTCAACGAGCTTCTGGGTACCGCTGCGCAGGTTGCCAATGCACATGGTGGTGGCAAAGCCGTTGCCGTGAAGCTTCCTAAACGCCTGGACCTGAATCCCGCAACCCAGAGATGTGAGGCTGTTAGCAATGAGGTTGAGGTCATCGGGGATGAACGCCACCACAAAAAGAAGAGCCGCCTCGACGAGAAGCGCGGTCTGGCGCCAGTGCAAGTGGCGCTCCTTCGAGAAAAGCTTGATGGAGTGTGCAAGGGCGATGCCCACCGCGAACGCGATCACGGGCACGGCGTAGTGAAGGGCGCGATCAACGTCGCCGTCAGCCAAGTTCACGCCAAAGAGCAGGATGTTGCCGGTCTGGGCGTTGGCAAAGACCTTACCGCGCGCGAGGTACGAGTACGCATCCATGAGCCCGCCCGAGAATGCGAGAATTGCCGCCAGCTCGATTGACTCCGACGTCTGCCGTGCGCGCTTCATCTACCAGGGCCTCCTAGCCTCGCGGGGCGTCGCCTAGTCACGCGCCCCACCGGTCGCTCGCCGCAACGCCGGCCCCAAGCCGCCACGGCCCCGCCATTGTAGCGCAGGGCTAACACGCCTGCGGCTCTATGAACTTCTCGACCACTTCTGCAAGGATGCCGTCATCGCAGCTGGAACGGGCAGCGTAGCCTGCCAACCCGTCGATGCCGTCAGTGGCATTCGAGACGGCAACGCCAAGCCCCGCAGCCTCAAGCATGGGCAGGTCGTTGAGGGAATCCCCCACCGCGATGGTCTCTGCCACGTCGACGCCCAGGATGCGTGCCAAGGCGCGCAGTCCGTGGCCCTTGTCCACGCCCTCGGGGAGGTACTCAAGGTAGCGTCCGGAGGAAAATGTAAACGCAGTTCCTGGCACCGCACCAATTTGCTCGGCCATCCGGTGGAGAAATGCGAGGTCATGCCTCACAAAGAGAATCTTCGCCAGGGAGACGTCACGCAGGAAGTCGATGGAGGCACCATCGAACTCACGGTACGCCATGTGGCCGTCGAGGTAGCGCTTGTCGTCTTCCGGCAGGTTGGCCGCCCAGACAACGCCATCGCTCTGGTAGATGTGAACACCCACGTCAAAGGCCTTGCCCCGCTCGAAGAGGCCGCGAATTGTCTCAAAGGGAAGCGAGTGGCTCTCAAGGGGATGCGGGTCGCCCGCGCGATTGATGGTGCCGCCGTTGTACGAGATCACGTACGTCCCGTCGAGAAGATCCGCCGGCGCAGAGGAGAAGCTCTCGAGCACCGAGGAGTACGACCTCCCCGACGCCGGCACAAAGAGAACGCCCAGCTTGCGCATGCGCCGTATGGCGTCGATGTTTGCCTGCGGGATGCTGTGGTCGTGCGCGAGAAAGGTCTCGTCCATGTCGCTCGCAACCAGCTTGTACATGCGCATCTCCTCACCGACAGAATCGCAATGCCTCGGGCGTGCCCCATCGTAATGAAACCCTGCCTCATGCAAGGGGACGGGCCTCACCGCTCGCACGGCGCCAGCCCGTCCCCATCAACGCGAGAAAAAACTCCCGAAGCGTCGAGGCTACTCCTCGACGAGCTCGAACATGTCGGGGCCAACGCCGCACACGGGGCAGACGTAGTCCTCGGGGAGCTCGGGGGTGTCAACGGTGACCTCGTAGCCGCAGACGGTGCAGCGGAAGGTGTAGGTCTTCTTCTCGTCAGCCATGATGGTTCCTCTCTCTTGGATACAACTAACGACCGGGCCGAGCAAATGCTACCTCAGAGCTTACATCAACCGTGGCACACCACGGGTGGAACGCTAGTCGATCTTGGTGAAGTTCTCCGGACCAACGCCGCAGACGGGGCAGCGGAAGTCTGCCGGAAGCTCCTCGTCGGTGGTCTCGTAAACGTAGCCGCAGATGTTGCAGCGGAAGTGGTGCTTGGGCGCCGAGACGGGCACCACGGGCTTGGTTGGGTCTTCTCCCTCGATGTAGGAGGATGCCTTGGGCGGTGTCTTGCCCTTGAGGACGCTGTGGTAGTAGGCGTAGGTCATAGGTTCCTCATCCGAGACGCGCTCGGCATCGCAGACCTCGCCGATGAACATCACATGGGTGCCCAGGTCGATGGTGTTCACCACGGCGCAGCAGACCATGGCGCAGGCATGCTCTGGCGTGTAGGGGTCAAAGAGCAGCGACGTCTTGGTGGTGATGCCCTCGAACTTGTCAACATCCGCCGAGCTCTTGAAGCCAAAGCGGCCAATGAAGGGCATGTCGGCCGTCTTGGAGACCACCGTGAGCGTGAAGTGCTCCGCCGCCTTCACGACCTGGGTGGTGTGGTTCTGCTTGTTGAGTGTGATGGCAACCTGCAGCGGGTCGCCCGTCACCTGCAGCGCGGTGTTGATGAGACACGCACCAACATTCTCGCCGTCGTTAGCCGACACCACATAGAGTCCGTACGAGAAGCTAAACATCGCCTTTGCGTCCATGGGTCTCCTCTCCTCGACCTTGCGGACCAGACGTTCCCATCATATCGCCCGACGGCGCGAGCTAGCGGCCCAAGGCCGAGCGCGAGCACCCCGAGCTCTACACCATCATATCGCCCGACGGCGCGAGCTAGCGGCTCCTCTCCTTGAGCGCGCGTTGAATCTCGCGGTCGGTATCGCGGCGGGCCATGTCGTCGCGCTTGTCGTAGAGCTTCTTGCCGCGGCAGAGGCCAATACAGAGCTTCACGCGGTTGTGCTCGTCGAAGTAGAGCTCAAGCGGGATGAGTGCCATGCCCTTGGTGCGGAGTTTGCCGTCGAGGTAGTCGATCTGGTGGCGGTGGAGCAGGAGCCTGCGCTTCCTGTCGGGGTCCACGTTCCACACGCCGCCGTTGGAATAGGGGTGGATGTGCACGCCATGCAGCCACACCTCTCCCCCACGGATGAGGCAGAAGGCGTCAGTGATCTGCGACGCGCGCTCGCGCAGGCTCTTGACCTCGGTGCCAGTGAGCTCGACGCCCGCCTCGAAGGTCTCGTCCACAAAGTACTCGTGGCGTGCCGCGCGGTTGCGCGCGATGGTCTTCTTCTCGCGCTTAGTTGGCTTGGGCATCGCCCGCACCCCCGTTTGCCTGCGAATCGTTCGTGTCACCGGAGTCAGCGGCATCGCCAGCGGCGGCCTCCTGGGCCATCTCGGCATCCGTGTCGCGGATGAGCTGCAAAAGCGTCATGGCCGCGGGCTCGCCCACCAGGTCACGGGCACGCAGCGTGAGGTTGGTGGCAACGTCGCGCTCGCCTGCGGTGGCAGCGTCTTGGGCGCACATGAGCAGGCAGATGGCCACCTCGGCGTTTGCGCCATCGGGCAGTCCCTCCTCGGCGAGGAGGTCTGCGGTTTCCTTGTCCGTCACGCCATCCGGGTCTCGCTCTGTGCCAGCGGCCTGGTCGAGCGCGGCCCTGAGCGCCGAATCCTCCACCTCGAGGCGCCTTGCTGCACGAAGTGCGGCGGCAGCCGTGCGCGACTTGCCCTGCGCCTCAAAGTAGCCGGCAAAGTTGAGGAAGGCACATGCTAGGTGGCGCGCCTCGCTCGCGCGCTCGAAGCAGCTGTACGTGAGCGCCAGGTACTCCTGCATGTCTCCGTTGGTGCGGTAGAGGTCGGCAAGGTCAAGACGGTAGCCGCAGTTCATGGGGTTCCAGCGCACGGCCTGCTTGAGCGCCTCGACGCCGGCGTTGTAGTCGCCGGTGCGCACGCACGCAAGCGCGAGGTCCGCATAGAGGCGGTCCAGAGGCTCGCCCACGTCATGCAGGGTGCGCGGGTCGCGCTCCACGCGACGGTAGCACAGGCGGTCAAAGATCGTGGGGAAGCTAAACCACTGGTCACTCTCGGTGGCTGCGCAGTTGCGGTCGACGTACTCCTCGGCGTCCTCGGCGAGGCGGGCGAGAAGTTCCCGCGCCGCGTCGTCCTGTCCCTGCAGGATAAGGCCCTCGGCCTGCTCAAGGCTGTCTATCAGTGTGCTCTGGCTCTGCTCCTGGTCCATGTCCCTCTCCCCTGGCCCTTTAGGGGCCAAACTCACGCGCGAGACGCGCGGTATGCACTGCTCGTTAGTCTTCCCATTATCGCGCGGCGTCACGCGCGTCCGCGAGCGCGAAGTCTATCCTTCCGCGCGGGATGTCCGTCTCGGTGACCATCACGCGCACGTGCGTGCCCAGCCCCCACACGCGACCGGACTCCTCGCCCGTGAGGGTCATGCGGTCCTCGTCGTACTCGAGCCATTCCCCGCCAAGGGCGCGCGCGGGCAGCAGTCCCTCGGCGCAGGTCTCGTCGAGCATGACAAAGAGTCCAAAGCGCTCGCAGCCGCAAACCACGCCCGGGAAGACCTCGCCCACGCGGTCCGCGTAGAGCTCGGCCATCTTGATGTGCTGACTTGCGCGGGCAGCGGCATCTGCGGCGCGTTCCATCCGCGAGCACGTTGCACAGAGCTGCGGCAGCTGGCCGGCAATCTGCTCCTGCTCCTTGCCACCAAGCGTACCCGCAAGAAGCGCCTTGAGCGCACGGTGCACAAGCTCGTCCGGATAGCGCCTAATGGGCGAAGTGAAGTGGCAGTACGCATGGGCCCCCAGCGCATAGTGGCCCTGGTTGGTGGGCAAATAGATCGCGCGCTTCTGCGCACGGAGGAAAAGCGCGCTGGCGAGAAGCTCGCCGGACGTCCCGCGGGCAGCATCGAGAACGGCATTAATTGCCTCGGGCTCGCCCGCAATGAGCGCTTCTCGTTGGGCGTTGCCGTCAATGAGCCCCAGCTCCATGAGGGGACGGACCGTTGTGCGAAGGTCTTCCGGCGACGGTCGCTCGTGAACGCGGTAGGCGCAGGGCACCTCTCGGTCCGCAAGCATGCGTGCCACGGACTCGTTGGCAAGAAGCATTGCCTCCTCAACCAAGCCGGTCGCTCGCGTGCGCGTACGCACGGTCACCCCGGTAGGATGCCCCTCCTCGTCGAGCGTGACCTTTGGCTCAACGGTGTCGAAGTCAATCGAGCCGCGCTCCTCGCGAATGCGCTCACGGAGACCGCGAATGCAGTCGAGCGTGCGCAGCGCCTCCTCCAGCACCTGGGCGTCCTTTTGGTCCTCGTGCAGCGCTGAGGCATCCACGCGGCCGGCAAGCAGGGCATCCACGGTGTCATAGTCAAGGCGCGCGGTCGAGCGAATGGCCGAGGTCATGGCCTCGGCCGAGATAAGGCGGCCTTGATCGTCAAGCTCCATGCGCACGCTCATGGCCAGGCGGTCCTCGTGCGGCCTGAGTGAGCACACGTCGTTGCAGAGGCGCTCGGGAAGCATGGGCAGCACGCGGTCGACAAGGTAGGCCGAGCAGGTGCGGCGCTTTGCCTCATTGTCGATGGGGCTGTCCCAGCCCACGTAGTGCGTCACGTCGGCGATGTGCACCCAGAGCTCAAAGCCGCCATCCTGGAGGCGCGTGGCAAAGACCGCGTCGTCGAAGTCTCGCGCGTCGGTGGGATCGATGGTCACGCAGCGAAGAGAGCGCAGATCCCGACGGCCGGGCTCGCGCTTCAAGGCCTCCTCGACACCGGCTTGGATGCCCTCTGCTTGCGCAAGTGCTGCCGGCGGAAACTCTGTGGCAAGCCCATAGGAGGCAATGACCGATTCGACGTTGAGGTCAAGCTCGTCCGAGGAGCCAACGCGGCGCTCGATGGTCACCACAGCGGCGCTGTTGCGGGTTGGGTACTCCGCGATGCGCGCAACCACCACGTCGCCCTCCCCCACGCCGAGACGGGCTGGCGACGTGTCCTCAGGCACCACGAAGAAGTCGCGGCCCAGGCGCGCGTCGAGCGGTACTACGGCACCAAGAGGACCCGCCAGCTCAAAGCGGCCGAGGAAGGTGGTCTGGGCACGGGTGATGACGCCCTGCACCAGGGCGACCTTCTCGCCACCACGGGCGGGAAAGACCGAGACCGTGACCTCGTCGCCGTTCATGGCCTCGCGCAGCCCCCGACGAGCAACGCGAAAGGTGCCCTCGGGTGTCTCGACCGTCGCCATTCCGGGCCGGGACACACGCAGCGTGCCAGTAAACGTAGGCGAGCGGCGCATGGCCGCCTTCCCGCCTCCGCGCCGGTGGCCGCCGCTGCGACGAGCGCCTGGACGCCTTCTGCCCATGAGTCCTCCTTGAGAAAACGGGGCGGCGCGAACAAGCCGCACCGCCCCAACTACCAGCAAGTCTTTAGTGCCCGCCTTAGACCTTGAGGTAGCGCCTCATGGCAATGGCAGAGCTAAAGAGGCCAATGAGAACGCCAAGAATCAAAAGGCCGCCGTAGGTGAGGTAAAGCGCCTGAGGCGAAACATAGAACGAGAGGAACTTGAGGCTGTTCTCGAGCCTGGGCATGACGTAGCTCATACCGGCCGCAAGCGCGGCGATGGCAAGGCCCGCGCCAATGAGCGACTCCAGCGTGCCCTCCATGATGAAGGGCCCTCGTATGAAGCCGTTCGACGCACCAACCAGGCGCATGATGGCAATCTCCCTGCGACGGGCGGTGATGGCAAGGCGAATGGTGTTGTTGATGAACACGAACGCCACGAAGATCAGAAGCACCACGAGTACGATGGCGGCAACGCGCACGATGTTGGTGACCGAGAAGAGCTTCTCGACGGTATCGCGGCCATACTGGACGTCGCTCGACGGGTTGTCGGGTGTGTCGCAGACGGACTTGAAGGTCTCGTCGGCGATGAGCTTCTCGGCCGTGCCCTCAACCTGCTGCGGATCGGTAAGCTTGATCACGAGCGAGGCCGGAATGGGGTTCTGCCCATCGAGTGCGGCCACGGCATCGGAGGCGTTCCTCTGCGACATCGAGGTGCGGTACTGCTCGAGGTTCTCGTCCTTGCTGCGGTACGTGACGGACTCGACGTTGTCCCAGCCCTGGATCTCGGACTGGAGCTGCTCAACGGCGGTCTGGTCGGCGTCATCGGCAAGGAAGGCCTGGATGGTGACCTTGTCCTCGACGCTGCCCACCATGTTGCTGAGCACGTTGGAGGCAAGGACAAATGCACCGATGATGAAGAGCGAAAGGAAGATAGTTACGATTGCGCCAAGCACCGTCGACCAGTTCCTGCGGAAGTGGTGGCCGGCCTCGCGCAGCGAGTAGGTGAAGTTAGAGGGCACCATAGTAGCCGTAGCCTCCCCTCTCCTGGTCGCGGACAACATGGCCAGCTTCCAGCGCAATGACGCGCTTACGCATGGAGTCGACCATCTCGCGGTCGTGGGTAGCCATGACCACGGTTGTGCCCTCGCGGTTAATGCGGTCGAGCAGCTTCATGATGCCCAGCGAGATGGCCGGGTCGAGGTTGCCCGTGGGCTCGTCGCAGATGAGCAGCGGCGGACGGTTGACCATGGCCCTTGCAACGGAGACGCGCTGCTGCTCGCCACCGGAGAGCTGGTCGGGGTAGTTGTCTTGCTTCTCGGCAAGGCCAACAAGGCGAAGCACCTCGGGGACCTGCACGTTGATAACGGCGCGCGGCTTGCCGATGCACTCAAGGGCAAAGGCGACATTCTCGTAGACCGTCTTGTCCGGCAGGAGCTTGAAGTCCTGATAGACGGTGCCAATCTGGCGACGGAGGTACGGAACCTTCTTGTTCTTGAGCTTGGTGAGGTCCTGGCCGGCGACAAGAACCTGGCCAGAGGTCGCGCGGCGCTCGCACGTTATGAGGCGCAGGAGCGACGACTTGCCCGAGCCGGAGTGACCCACGACAAAGACGAACTCGCCGGGGTAGATGTCCAGGCTTACGTCTTCGAGGGCGGGCTTGTTGGGCTGAGCCGGATAGATGAGGGTCACGTTCTTGAACGAGATGGTGGGGGTGCCGGTACGAGGCGCCGCAGGCGCGTCGTTTCCGGCGAGAGACGCAAAGACGCTTGTGTAGGGGCGCTGCTCGCTCGTGGAGTCTGCAGGATCGGATGCCGTGACGACGTGGACCGCCTCTGGTGCGTTTTCTGTTGCGGCAGGCGTCTGCGGCTCGTCCGCGTTCTCGACGGGCTCGATGTCCGGCACGTTGCTCACAATGTGCTCACTGGGGGGCACAAGCCTCATGCCATCCTCGCCTGACCCCTGTCGCTCTGTGCTGCGAAAGTGGTTGGCCACGAAAGCTCCTTCTTCTTGCATAGCAGATGCAGATACATCCGCAATGATACCAAGCACTGGCGTAACGACATGCGAGCAGCCGCACACGAACAGAGAACACGCAGATGGAAGCCACAAGAAGGCCACAGGCATATCAAGTAATACATCTGAGTCGTTAATGTTATGGCTATAATTTAAGCCATAACATGAGCCTAAGGAGGTTTACCATGGCGGCGCTTACAATGGGCCTTGCAGAGGCAAAGAACAACTTCTCCAAGGTAACGGCAGAGGTCAACCGAACCGGACGTCCCGTCACAGTACTTAAGAACAACAAGCCGTGGGTTGTCATTCAGCCAGCATCCGCGACTTCCAACACCGTTGATGTTGCCGTCGACTTCATGGATGAGTACTCGTCGGTATTCGCAGAGCTCGCAAAATGACAGCCGCAACGCCCTTCTCCAAAGAAGTCGTCTTGGCCATTCACGCTGAAGCGATAAAGAAGTTTGGGGGCGCCACGGGCATCAGAGACGAGGGGCTGTTGGATTCTGCCCTAGCTCAACCATTCCAAACCTTTTCTGGCGCAGAGCTCTACCCGGGAACGATTGAAAAAGCCTGCCGTTATGCTTTTGGGATTATCAAAGACCACCCATTTATCGACGGCAACAAGAGAACCGGAGCGGCACTCCTCGGCACATACCTCAGGATCAACGGAATCGGCTTCTCACCGGAACCCGCCAGTTTCCTTCTAGCAATGATGGGCATTGCAGATGGAAGCATGGAATACGAAGACCTCGTCAGCTGGGTAAAGTCCGCCATGTAACCCGTTGAACAGCATCTTTAATCACAACAGGTGCGCGCGACGGCTGTTGCACCGCCCCGCGCACCTGCATAGGCGCTGGTTGGCTCGCCACTAGGCGCGGACAAACTCCTCGACCTGACGGGCAATGCCGGCGCCGTCAAGGCCAAAGTGCTCGAGAAGCACGTCGCCGGGAGCGGAGGTGCCGAAGCTCCTCATGCCCACAAGACGCATGGGTGTTGGGCGCTTCTCCGCAAGAAGCGATGCTACAGCAGAGCCCATGCCCGTCTCGACCATGTGCTCCTCGACCGTAACAACGCGACCGGTCTTCTCGGCGGAGGAAAGAATGACGTCCTCTGCGAGCGGTTTAACCGAGAACACGTCGATGACTTCGGCAGAGATGCCGCTCTGCGCCAGGATGTCAGCCGCGGCCAGCGACTGTGCCACCTCGACGCCACAAGCGAGGATGGTAACGTCGGTCCCCTCGCGCAGGACGCCCGCATACGGGAGCCCGCCAACGAAGGACTCGTCGTAGACCTCGGGCACCTTGTGACGGCCCATGCGCACGTAAACCGGACCAGGCGTGGTAGCGGCAATGCGAATGGCCGCCTTTGCGGCGCGGTAGTCTGCCGGCACGAGAATGCGCATGTTGGGGAGCGCCCTCATCATGCCGATGTCCTCGAGCATCTCGTGCGTCGCGCCGTCCTCGCCCACCGTGATGCCGGCGTGCGTGGGGCACACCTTCACGTTGAGGTTGGAGTCGCAGATGGTGTTTCTGATCTGGTCGTAGCAGCGGCCGACTCCAAACACGGCAAAAGACGCCGTGAAGGGGATGCGCCCGGTAAGGGAAAGACCCGCAGCCACGCCAATCATGTCCTGCTCGGCAATGCCCACATCCACAAAGCGATCGGGGTATGCCTTCTGAAGCTTGTTGGTGGTGGTTGAACCGGCAAGGTCGGCGTCAACCGCACAGACGTTCATTCCCTCGTTAGCCAGCTCGACGAGCGTCTCGCCAAAGGCTTCGCGTGTTGCCCTCTTACCCATGGCTAGGCCTCCTTCTCGATCTGGGCGCGCTCTGCATCGAGGTCGGCCAGTGCAAGCGCAGTCTCTTCCTCGTTAGGAGCCTTGCCGTGCCAGCCCGCCTCGTTCTCCATGAACGAGACACCCTTGCCTTTGATGGTGTCGCACACAATTGCCGTGGGCGCCGCCGAGAAGGCAAGCGCATCCTCAACTGCTGCGTGCAGGCGCTCGATGTCGTGGCCATCGGTGTGGATAACGTGCCAGCCAAAAGCCGCAAGCTTTGCATCGACGTCACCCAGGGAGTTGACCTTACGAACATCGCCATCAATCTGCAGGTTGTTGAGATCAAGGAACATAGTGAGGTTGGAGAGCCCGTGGTTGGGGGCAAACATCAGCGCCTCCCAGTTGGAACCCTCCTGCAGCTCGCCGTCACCGCACACGCAGAACACGTGACGTGGGCGGGAGCCCTCTGGTGCGTCCGCCTTGAATCCCAGTGCCGCGCCGGCGGCAATGGAGAGCCCCTGTCCAAGAGAGCCAGAGCAGACCTCTACGCCCGGTAGCGCGTTCCTATCGGGGTGTCCCTGCAGACGCGTGCCAAGCTGGCGGAGCGTCCCCAGCTCGTCATCGCGGACCCAGCCAACCTGGTGGAATGCGGCATAGAGTGCCGGCGCTGCATGGCCCTTCGAGAGAATGAGGAAGTCCCTCTCGGGGCTTGCGGGGTCATCCTCGTCGTAGTTCATCACACCTGTGAAGAACAGCGTCGCAAGGATGTCCGTGCATGACAGCGACCCGCCGGGGTGCCCCGACTTTGCCTTCGACACCATGGTGATGATGTCGTGGCGCATCGAGTTTGCGATGAGCCGCACCTCGTGCGTCGTTCTCGTTGTGCTCATGTGTCTCCTCTCGAGACGGTCGTGGCTAGGCCTGCTCTCCTGTGACCTTAGCCCAATCCGCGTCGAAGCGCTCGCGACCTTGGTCGGTGAGCGGGTGGCGCAGGCACTTCTTGAGTGCGGCGAAGGGCACAGTTGCAATATCTGCACCAAGGAGAGCCGCCTGTGTCACGTGGTTGGGCGTGCGCACGGAGGCCGTGATGATCTCTGGACCGTCCTCCTCGTCCCAGTAGCCGTAGGTGTAATTCTTGACGCACTGCACCACGGTTGCGAGCTGCTGGATGCCGTCATCGCCAATGTCATCGAAGCGGCCAACGAAGGGGCTGATGTAGCGGGCGCCAGCAGAGGCGGCGAGAAGCGCCTGAGGAGCCGAGAAGACAAGCGTCATGTTGACGCGGATGCCCTCCTTGGCAAGCGTGTGCGTGGCGGGCAGGCTCTCCTCGCAGATGGGGAGCTTGACGACGATGTTGGGCGCGAGGGCGGCAAGGCGCTCGCCGTCGGCAATCATGCCCTCGGTGGTCTTTGCCTGGGACTCGGCCGAGACGGGCAGCCCCTCGCAAAGCTTGCAAATCTTAACCATGTGGTCCTCGAAGTCGGCCAGCTTTCCGCCAGTCTTTGCATAGAGCGACGGGTTGGTGGTAACGCCGGCGAGAACCCCCCAGCTCTCCGCCTGCTTGATCTCGTCCAGGTCCGCTGTGTCAATAAAGAACTTCATGACGATCCTCCCTCAAATTGCCATGTGGACCGCAAATATGCGGCATATTCCATGCTATGCAGAGTCCTCGTGAATGAGGCGTACCTCCCGCCCACCTGTCGGCTTCAGTCCGTGAACGCCGTGAGGTATGCAGGTTAGGTGATGCGAGAGCGGTGCCTCGATAAACGGAGCGGCCGCGCGGGGCAACGCACACGCGAAGACCCACACGGCCGCCTTTCCGGCATCTATGGTCCTGCCCTAGACCTACTCGCCCATCTCCGCGCGGGTCTCGTCGATGATGCGGCGCACCTCGGCGGCATTTGCGGCGATCTCGTCCGCGGAGCCCTTGGTGAGCAGGCTTCCCATGCCGCAGGTGTCAACGCCGGCGCGCACCCACTCGGCAAGGTTGTCGAGGTTGATGCCGCCGGAGGCCATGAGGGGCATCCAAGGCGTGGGGGTCTTGAACAGCTTCACGAGCTGGACGCCATAGGTGTTGGAGATGGGAAAGCACTTGATGAACGCGGCGCCCATCTCGAGACCCTTGTTCGCCTCGGTCATCGTGGTGCAGCCCGGCGCGTAGGGGACCTGGTAGAGGTTGCACACGCGCGCGACCTCCTCGGACTCCATGTTGGCCACGACGAACTCGGCGCCCGACATGATGGCGAGGCGGGCGGTGGCGGCCTCCATCACGGTGCCGGCGCCAACGCACATCTTGTCACCGTACTTGGCCTTAACAGCGGCAATCACGTCGCCGGCATTAGCGTTGGTGTAGGAGATCTCCATTGCGGGCACGCCACCCCTGACCAGGCCGTCCGCGATCTCCAGGCCGCGCTCGACGGTCTCGACCCTCACGACGGCGAACGCGCCGATCTGCGCGAGTCTCTCGGTGACCTTGGCCTTCTGAAGCTGCATTTTTTCTCCCTCTTTCTCGCTATATCTGCACGCTACTCGTGCGCGATGCCGTAGTGGTCGAGCATGGCGCGGACCTTCTCGTCCACCTCGGGCGTGGTCTCCGCCACGGGCCTCCTGGCCGGGCCCACGGGGACGCCGGCGAGCTCGAGAGCGCGCTTGAGCGTCTGGGGCGTGGAGCCCATGTGCAGGACGTCGCGGATGGGCTCGACGTCTGCCTGGTAGGACGCGGCGGCCTCGGAGTCGCCCTCCTCGAGGGCGCGCCACAGCGACACGACTACGTTAGTGATGAGGTTGGCGGTACCGGCGATGGCGCCTGAGGCGCCGAGCGCATGGGCGGCGGAAATCTTGCCGTCGGAGCCCACGAGCACGTCGACGTCCTTACCCCTGGCGGCCTCGACGTAGGCGGCGAGGTTCTCCATGTTGCCGGAGGAGTCCTTCACGCCCTTGACGTTGTCGATCTCGGCGACGCGCGCCACGACCTCGGGCGAGAGGTTGGTGCCCGTGGACTTGGGGATGTTGTACATGAGCACGGGAATCTTGACGCTCTCGGCGACAGCCTCGTAGTAGCCCTCGATCTCGGCATCGGAGACCTTCATGAAGTAGGGGTTGATGACCGAGACGGCTGAGGCGCCGGCGTCCTCGGCGCGCTTGGACATCTCCACGGCCTCGCGCGTGGAGCAGGAGCCGGTTCCCACGTAGACGGGCACGCGGCCGGCGACCTTCTCGATCACGAACTTCGAGAACTCTATCTTCTCGTCCGGCGTGCACACGTGGAACTCGCCGTTGGAGCCGAAGGTGAAGATGCCGCTCGCACCGCCCGCGATAATCCTCTCAACGAGCTGCTCGCCCGCCTCGTAGTTGATGGTCTGGCCTTCGTCGCGCCTGAACGGCGTGACCATGGGGACGATGACCCCGGAGAACGTTGACATGCTTGAAACTGCCTTTCTGCCTGTCCTTACGGATGGGTCTACTACTTGCCTGCGCGGATGGAGGCGCCGAGGGCTCCGCCTGGGTGCCAGGTGACGTACTTCTCGGGAGTGAGGCCAAACTCGTTCTGCAGCAGAATGGAGAGACACTGCAGCTCGATGACCTCGGCCAGAATGGAGGCGCGTGGTGGCTTGTTCATGGAGTCGCCCTCCTGCTTGACGCCTGCGACTAGTACAACGTCGCCCTGCTGAGCAAGCCAGGACTGCGGGTTGCCCGTGAGGGCGATGATCTTGGCACCATTCTTCTTGAGGCAGGTGACGGTAGCCTTGAGCTCACCGGTCTCACCAGAGTTGGAGATGGCGATCACAACGTCGCCAGGAAGCACCTGGCCAGCACTGCCGTGAACGCACTCGGTCCCGTGAAGCTCGTAGGTGGGCGTCCCGGTCGACGAGAAGAGCGAGGCTGCATAGCCGGAGACGTGGCCGGGCTTGCCGATGCCCGTCACGTGCACGCGGCCACCGTTCTTCTCGGCGTCGAGGATGAGCTGCTTGGCGGCGCTCAGGGCATCAAAGTCGATGCCAGCGACGTACTCGTCGAGCGAGGTCTTCACAATGCCGAGGAACTCCTCGACCTGCTCCTTATCAGTTGCCATTGTTTCCCCTTTCCTTCTATGTAGGAGCCGGAATCGTTCCGGCGCTACTTCTTTTCCTTGACGTGGTGACGTGCCAGAGTCTCGCAAATCTGGGTTTCCAGGGAGCCAAGCGTGTCTGCCATGAACGGGCGCGTGATGCCCACGTAGAGATAGCCAGACGGATGCTTGACCCAGTCGCCCCAGAGGAGGAGGCGAATGGAGTTGCCCTGACGCACGGTCTTGTAGAACTTGACGTCCTTGTACGTGACGACCGTGGCCTCCTTGGGATCTGACTTCTCGTAGATGTAGACGTACTTGCTGCCAAAGTCGACGACCCCGGTCTTCATGAAGAACTTGCCGAGGAACCTACCCATACGCTTTGACACGAACCACGCGGCGGTGAGCGACAGGATGAGCGCCAGGAGGAACCACACGTTGCCGGAGGCGTTGGCCACAACGCCAAACCAGAAGGTGAGGAAGAGCAAGGCGAGCACCGCAAGGAGGAGGAGCACGCCCTGAAGCAAGAGCCTCTTCCTGTCCTCCCCAACCGAGAGCTCAAGCTCGTCCTCGGGCAGATCGGGAATGGCTATTGGCTTGGCCATCCCGATGATGTCTCCGAGAACCGCGTCGCTCGCCCTTCTCGCCTTGTCGGCGGAGGAGTCCTGAGCGTGGCCCCCGATCTTCTGCGGACCCTTCGAAGGCTCGGTGGATGCAGCCGGCTTGCTCTTGTCGGCCTCGTCGCGCTCGACGGCTTTGGGGTTGGGCCTTGCGGAGGATGCTTTGCTGTTTTGCTTCTTATGTGCCACTGGTCTCCCTTCGTGTTGCCCACACCGGTGTCGTTGCGTCCGATGGGACCGCTTGTTCCCAGATTGGCGAAGGGGCGCCCGTGGCGTGCCGCGGGCGCCCCTGAAATCAAACGCTAGGGCTGAGTAGGAAGTGCAATTCTGGTTCCCGTACGACTAGGCGAAGAGGCTGCCGATGCCGTAGATGATCGAGCCGACAATGTTGTAGTCGACGTTGGGGAACGAGGCGCCGGCGATTCCGAGCGAGGCGAACGCAGGATAGAGGATCAGCGGGCCGGCGCAGAGGAAGATGCCAACGAGGAACGAGCCGAGCAGGGCGCCACGCCAGCCACCGTAGGCATAGCCGCAGACGCCGCAGGTGCCACCAGAGAAGAAGCAGATGCCGGCAGCAGGAATCATGATGGTCGGGCTGTGGAAGGCGACCATGAAAGCCATGGCAACGAGGCCACCGAGGAACGAGCCGATGAAGCCGATGATGACGGCGTCAGGCGCGAACGGGAAGATGGCGGGGCAGTCGACGGCAGGACGGGCATCGGGGATGAGCTTCTCGGAGATACCCACGAAGGCTGCGGTGATCTCGGCGATGAACTGACGCACGCCGTAGATCAGGACG
Source organism: Tractidigestivibacter scatoligenes (assembly GCF_001494635.1). Taxonomy (GTDB): domain Bacteria; phylum Actinomycetota; class Coriobacteriia; order Coriobacteriales; family Atopobiaceae; genus Tractidigestivibacter; species Tractidigestivibacter scatoligenes. The sequence goes on from NZ_LOJF01000012.1 coordinate 122,951, forward strand.
GACATGCCAGCGGCGAACTGGAGGCCAGCGAGGAACGGCCAGATCCACCAGATGTCGTTGCCGAAGTAGGAGGTGAAGGGCTTGCCGTTGGCAAGGGTGTCACCAAAGTGACCGGTCACGAAGCAGGCGATGGTCACGATGTAGAAGAGCACAATCATGAACAGGGCCACGGAGAAGACGAAGTCACGGAAGAGCTTGAAGAACTCGGGGAGGTTGGCCTCCTTGACCTCGTTGTTCTCGATCTCCTTCTCGTTCTTCTTGGCGAAGAGCTTGCCGCAGTAGCCGGAGAAAGCGTAGCCGATGCAGTTGAAGTGACCGATGGCGAAGTCGTTGGAGCCAGTGAGCTTCTCAACGAAGGGCTGGCAGAGCGACGGCAGGGCAGCGCCGCAGAAGCCGAGGACAACGCCGCCGCAGATGACGGTGACGGCGATGGGGGCGCCCAGGGCGATGAAGACCAGCGCGAGGACGCAGGCGAAGTACAGGAAGTGCTGACCGGTCAGGAAGATTGCCTTCCAAGGGGTGATCTTGGCGAATACGAGGTTCATGACGAAGCCGAAGACCATGACCAGGGCGACCTCGGTGCCGTAGGTGTCAAGCGCGAGAGAGGTTGCGACCTCGACCTGCGTCACGACGCCCTGCACATTGAAGGCGGTGGAGAACATGGCGCCAAAGGTGGTGATCTGTGCGGACATGGCGCTGGAGCCGATGTTGAAGATCATGAAGCCGATGATGGTCTTGACGGTGCCGGCAAACGTATCAACCGCCGACTTCTTCTGCAGGAGCAGGCCGACAAGGGCGATGATGCCCATAATCAGCGCTGTGTCCCTCATCTGCATGAGGAATGCGTTCAGCATGTGATAATCCTTCCGATGAAACTGCGGGTTCTCCCGCTCGTGTGGTGCGTTGTCCTACCCAGCTACGTGTTTGCTACCTGCGGGGCTCCTCGCCCTTGTGCTCGTCGAGCCACGCGTGAAGCTTCTCGCGAATCTCGTTCTTGTCGACGAGGTTCTTGATGCCGACCGCAGAGGGAACGCGGGGATCCTTGGAGAGCTCATCGGTAAGATCAATCATCGTGATGACGAGGTCACCGCGGAAGCCGATGATGGAGTCGAGGTTGCCGTGCTCGGTCTCGATGGGGAGGTTGTCCTCCTTGATGACCTGGTCGCACTTGATCTTGAGCATCATCGAAGAGCCCATGCCAGCGCGGCAGCACACCAGAGCATGATACTTGCGGTCCATTACATACCCCTTTCCTTAGCGTGGACGAGGTCCACGACTTCCTGAGCGTTCTTGCAGGCATCGAGCTTGGTAAAGAAATCCGGATCGGAGAGAAGCTCGACCAGCGACTGAAGGGCGCTCAGATGCGAGTCGTTATCCTTAGCGCTGAGCGGGAACAGGTACTTAACCGGATCGTTGTCCTCGCTGCCAAACTCGACGGGATTCTTGAGCGTCACAATGCCCACGGCAGACTCGAGAGCACCGCTCTCGGGGCGAGCGTGCGGGAGCGCCACGTGCTCCGTGATCACGATGTACGGACCGAGCTCGTGGACACCCTTGATGATGTCATCGACGTAGCCCTCGGTCACTTTGCCGTTGGCAACCAGGGGAGCCGTTGCCTTGCGAATGGCATCCTCCCAGTCGCTCGCCTCGACGTTGAGCTGAACTAGGCTCTCATCGAGAAGATCGCTGAGCATGCAACCACCTACCCTTCCTTGAATCTCGGGCAACCACGTACGGCCACCCCTCAATGACCGTTCGTAACTGTGACACTAAACGAACACCTTCGCAACTAATTTTTCATATTCTCGGCGCAAATTTTCCCCAATTTCGTCCAACGGTCTAATGAATCATTGTGCAGCCATGCTATCTAGCTGCGGTTTTTCATATTTTATTGAATGATGTATCACTAAATAGTTATGTATATGTAACTATTTTTATGTAATTACGAACGAAATTTACGAACGATAAAGCATTGTTCATCTTATTGCTATAAGCGAAAAATATAGGTATTAGAGCATCAATCTTTATGTTCGATTGACTATCAATAGACATTTTCACTTCGTATAATTGATTCCGCCAGCGCAGTGTTATGGAGGGCGGAGGCGGACATGAAGAGAAGCAAGGCCTATATTGCCGCTCGCAGGGATGCCATAGTCGCCCTTCTCGAGCGAAAGGGTCAGGTGGGCGTGGCAGAACTTGCCGACCACTTTGGCGTCTCGACCCTCACCATACGGCGCGACCTTGATTATCTGGAGGAGCAGCACGTACTGTCGCGGCAATACGGCACCGCGACATTACTCAATCCTCTCGGGCGCCCCTCGGGCTCACGCCAGATTCGTGCCAACAAGGCAATTGCACGGGAGGCGGCCAAGCACGTCAACGATGGCGACTGCATCTTCATCAACGCCAGCTCCACGGCACTTTCCATCATCTCGTACATCACGGCGCAGGACGTAACCGTCATCACCAACAACGCGAAGGCGCTGCTCCTCACCGAGCGTCCAAATGCGTCGATCATCCTCACTGGCGGCGAGATACGACCGCCAAAGGCCTCTATGACAGGGGAGTTTGCACTCGAGTGCGTGAAGCGCATAACGGCAACTAAGTGCTTCCTTGGGGTGACGGGCCTCTCCCCCACCTATGGCCTTACCTCCGCAACCGCCCCCGAGCCCGCAGTCAACGCGATGATGCTCGAGCGTTCACGCGTGCACGTGATAGTTGCGGACTCTTCGAAGATTGGGCAGACATCGAGCTTCCAGTTTGGATCCACCGATGAGGTCGACCTGCTCATCACGGATTCCGGCGCTACCGACGAGCAGGTTGAACAGCTTAAGGAGTATGGCGTTTCGGAGGTCATACGGGTCGACCTTGGTCCCAGCTCGATGCAGCTCGCCGAGGATGAGGCGGAGCTGCGGGAACCCTAGAGGTGCCTAGCGCTTCTCGATGCTCTTGAAGCCCTCCCCATATACCTCGTGAACCTCAGCGATCACCACGATTGCATCGGGGTCCGTCTCGGCAACTATTTCTTTGAGGTGAGCAATCTCACCGCGCGAAAGCACGCAGAAGAGGACGGGCCGCAGCTCACGGCTCCACATGCCCTTTGCCTCAAGCTCGGTGCAGCCACGGTCGAGCTCCACCAGAATCTGGCGGGCGATTCTCTCGTGCTTCTCGGAGATGATGTAAGCGGCGCGTTGAACGCGTGGGCCATCCACCACGGCATCGACCACGCGTCCGCAGATATACATCGCAACCGCGGCATAGAGCGCGTTCTCTATCGAGAAGACCGGCGCCGAGAGAGCGACGATGGCGCCGTCGACTACAATGGCCATGCTCCCAACGGATGCCCCCGTCTTTCTCGCTATCAGTTGGGCGATGATGTCGGTCCCGCCGGTGTTGCCACCCGTTCGAAAGACCATCCCAAGGCCAACACCCGTGATGACGCCGCCCCACAGCGCGCAGAGAAGGAGGTCTCCCTCGCCCAGAATGGGAACGAGGGGAACTATAACGTCGGTGAGCACGCCCGAGACAATGATTCCCGCTGCGGTGAGAACGGCGTAGCGTTTGCTCCCCGACTTGACCACGTAGGCAAAGAGCAGGACGTTCATGACAATGGACTGGATGCCCACTGGAAGGTTGACCCCCACCTGAAGAGCAAGGGCATGAAACACCGTTGCCAGGCCCGTAATTCCACCAGCAGCCAAGCCGTTAGGGATCTCGAAGCAGTCGAGACCAAAAGCAAAAAGGAGCGAGCCAAAGAATATGAGGGCGGCGTCGAGCGCCACCTCGCGCCAGCTGAGCTTTCTCACTGCTCCGGCCTTCCGGCAACCACCCATCTGTGATAGGCAATGATGAACTTGTCGAGGTCGCCGTCCTGGAGGACCGAGTCAACATTGCCGGTCTCCATTCCCGTGCGCAGGTCCTTCACCAGCTGGTAGGGATAGAGAACGTAGCTTCTGATCTGGTTGCCAAAGCCAATCTCGTGCTTTGGCCCGCGAAGCTCGTCGAGCTCGGCAGCGCGCTTCTCAAGCTCCATCTCATACAGGCGGCTGCGAAGAATCTTCATCGCAAACGCCTTGTTCTGGAGCTGGCTTCGTTCGTTCTGGCACGTGACAACCGTACCGGTTGGGATGTGCGTGATGCGCACGGCAGAGTCCGTCGTATTGACACCCTGGCCACCGTGGCCGGTTGCATGATACACGTCGATGCGCAGGTCTTTGGGGTCGATATCCACCTCAATGTCATCAGGCAGTATCGGCAGCACCTCCACGCCAGCAAATGTGGTCTGGCGGCGCTTCTTCTCGTCAGTGGGAGAGATGCGCACCAGGCGATGCACGCCCTGCTCGGCGCGAAGCATGCCGTAGGCGTTGTGTCCATGCACCGTGAAGGTGGCATGGTCTATGCCGATGACCTCCGCCTGAGGCGCGTCGTTCACGTCTACCGTCCAGCCGCGCCTGTCGCAGTAGCGTAGGTACATGTGGAAGAGCATGTCGCACCAGTCCTGGGCCTCAAGACCACCTTGACCAGGTGTCACCGTCACAATTGCGTCACCGTGGTCGAGGTCATCGGTGAACCAGCTGGAGAGCTCAAGCTCGGTGAGGTCATGCTCGAGGGAGGAGGCAATCGAGGCGGCCTCGGCGAGAAGGTCATCGTCTGAGGTCTCCTCGCCAAGCTCGAGAGCCGCGCGCGCATCCTCTAGCTTTGCGCGAGCCGCATCGATGCCGGCAACGTCGGACTTTGCAGCTGAGAGGCGCGCCATGGTCTCGCGAGCCGCATTGGCATCGTCCCAGAAGCCTGGTGCCGTGCTCTCCTGCTCGAGCTGTGCGACGGTCCCCCGCAGCTCGTCAACATGGAGGTAGCCCTCGACCTCGTCGAGCCGTGCGGATAGGGCGTCGAGTGCAGAGCTATCAATGTCGGCCATGGCTACCTGTTCCTGCCGTGGCAGTTCTTGAACTTCTTGCCGCTACCGCAGGGGCAGGGGTCATTCCTCCCCACGCCAACGTAAGGGTCGGGATCCTCGTCCTTGCGATAGGTGCGAGGCTTGCCGGCGCCGGCGTTGGCATTGCCGTTGCCGCCCTGCTTACGCGGTGCGTCTGCGGCAGAACGGCGTGCAGGCACACTGTGGTCACCATCGACCTCGGCAGGACCTGAGTACTGGGCACCGCGCAGCTCATCGGAGAGTGCCTCGTCATCCCCCTGGGGCTTAGCAGGAGCCGTGGGCCGCACGGCGATCTCAATGCGGAGAATGGTGCGGAGAAAGTCCTCGTACATGGTATTGACCAGCTCGGTAAAGGCGGCGTAGGCCTCGCTCTTGTACTCGACGAGCGGGTCGCGCTGGCCATAGCCACGCAGGCCAATGCCAGTCTTGAGATAATCCATCTCCTGCAGGTATGTCATCCAGCGCGTATCAATTACGCGAAGCATAACCTGGGCCGAGAGGTCGCTCATAATCTGGTCGCCCAGGCGCTGCTCCTTCTCCTTGTAGCAGGTGTTTACAAAGGCATCGACGGCATCGGTGATGTCTCCCTGGTCGGAGTCAACCGTGAACGTAGGTCCGTCGGTACGGCCCGTGAGGTCGCGCACCCACTTGTCGAGGCCTGCAAGATCCCACTCCTCCGGATCGGCCGTCTCGGAGCAGTACTCGTTCACCTTGCGTTGGACGGTATCGTAGGTGACCTCCTCGACGTGGCTCATGAGGTCCTTGCCGTCCAGGATCTTGTTGCGCTCCTCGTAGATGACCTGGCGCTGCTTGTTCATAACGTCATCGTAGTCGAGGACGCTCTTACGCATGGCGAAGTTGACCTCTTCGACCTTGCGCTGGGCGCTTTCAACCGCGCGCGTCACGAGCTTTGACTTGATGGGCATGTCGTCGGGCATGTCGTACTTGGTCATCATCGCCGAGATGCGGTCCATGCGGTCGCCGCCAAAGAGGCGCATGAGGTCGTCCTCAAGGGAGAGGTAGAACTGGGTCTCGCCGGGATCGCCCTGACGGCCGGAGCGACCTCGCAGCTGGTTGTCAATACGACGGCTCTCGTGGCGCTCGGTACCAATGACGGCAAGGCCACCGGCGGCAACCACGTGCTCGCGCTCCTTATCGCAGATTGCCTTCGCCTTCTCGAGGGCGGCAGCGCGCTGTTCCTCGGTGGGTACGACTGGCTCCTCGCCCCCCTTCACTGGTGCATAGAAGCCCTGCTCGCGAAGCATGTCCTCGGCCATTGCCTTGGGGTTACCGCCAAGAAGGATATCCGTACCACGGCCAGCCATGTTAGTTGCAATGGTTACAGCGCCCTCACGGCCCGCCTGCGCAACGATCTGCGCCTCGCGCTCGTGGTACTTGGCGTTGAGGACGTTGTGCTTGATGCCACGCTTGTCCAGAATGCGAGAGAGGCGCTCTGAGTTCTCGATCGAGACAGTACCCACAAGACACGGCTGCCCCTTGGCGTGGCGCTCGGCCACGTCATCGGCGACAGCGTTGAACTTGGCAGCCACTGTCTTGTAGACAAGATCGTCGTGATCCACGCGAATGACGGGCTTGTTGGGCGGAATCACCTGCACGGGGACGTGGTAGACCTCGCGGAACTCTGCGTCCTCGGTCATGGCAGTACCAGTCATGCCCGAAAGTTTGTCGTACATAAGGAAGTAGTTCTGGAGGGTGATCGTGGCAAGCGTCTGGTTCTCTTCGCGCACGAGGACGCCTTCCTTGGCCTCGATTGCCTGGTGCAGGCCCTCGGAATAGCGCCTACCCTCCATGATGCGGCCCGTGAACTCATCGACAATCTTGACCTCGCCATCGACAACCACGTACTGCTGGTCACGGTGGAACATGTACTGCGCCTTGAGGGCCTGCTGGAGGTGGTTCACCAGCTGTCCGGAGGGATCGGCGTAAATGTCATCGATGCCAAGGTTGCGCTCGATCTTCTTGAGGCCCTCGTCAGTCGCAGCAATGGTGTGCTTGGCCTCGTCCATCTCGAAGTCAACGTCTGGAGTAAGGCCACGGACCGCGCGGGCAAAGTCCTTGTAGGTACCTGCGGATTTGGTTCCCGCGCCAGAGATGATAAGCGGCGTGCGCGCCTCGTCGATAAGGATGGAGTCAACCTCGTCGACGATCGCATAGTGATGCCCGCGCTGAACACGAAGGCTTGGCCGCGTAACCATGTTGTCACGCAGGTAGTCAAAGCCAAACTCGGAGTTTGTGCCATAGGTAACGTCTGCCTGGTAGGCAGGCTTCTTTAGGTTGAGCCTCATACCATTCTGGAGCAGGCCTACTTTAAGGCCCATGAAGCGATAGATCTGGCCCATCCACTCGCTGTCTCGCTTGGCAAGATAGTCGTTCACAGTCACAATGTGTACGCCCTTGCCCTCAAGAGCGTTGAGGTAGCCAGCAAGCGTTGAGACCAGGGTCTTGCCTTCGCCGGTCTTCATCTCGGCGATGGTGCCGCGATGCAGCGCGATGCCGCCAATAATCTGCACGTCAAAGTGACGCATGCCCGTCGTCCGACGGGACGCTTCCCTCACGGCAGCAAATGCCTCGGGGAGAAGGTCATCGAGCGTCTCGCCGTTTTCGATGCGCTCGCGGAACAGCTTTGTTTGGCCGCTCAGTTCCTCGTCGTCCATGGCGCTAAAGCGCGGCTCGAGGTCGTTGACATGCGCGGTGATGCGCTGGTATTCCTTGAGGTCCTTGTCGGCTCCAGCGGAAAGCAATTTGGAGAGAAAGTTTGGCATGGGCAGTCCTTCATACTGTTTGATGGGCGGTGACTATCCACCGGCACATGCATTTTTCACTTTACCCATAGCAAACTCACCGTGGTGGCGAGGGGCATGGTCTCACTAAAAGCGCACTGTATTCTCGGTGTTAATCGTGGGGAAACCAAGCTCGTATAGGCGGATAGGAAATTAAGTCCCCTTCGGATCGAGCGGCGGGGCCACCTTTTGCCCCATTCCCTTTTGCGCTCATCGCCTTCCGGAGACGCTTGGAGGGCGGCATGTGTGTCCTATCGACAAAGCGAACGGCAAACCTCTTGTAGCGCTGCTCGGCTTCGAACACTCTGCCACTTGCCCTTAATGCCTGTATGAGAACTTCAACGGCATCTTCGCGCAGGTCATCCACGGCTGTTGCCGCATCGGCAAGCCTGGCGGATATCCTATATCTGCCAAGTCTCAAGGCGGCCTCTGCCCCCGCGACCATAGCGTCAACGTAAAGCTCGCGAAGCTCCTGCCGGCGCGCCACAACATATCCCATAAAGTCCCGCGTGGGCACAAAGAGGTCCCCCGTATAGAGCTTCTCAGACCTTATGGCGGCATCCAATACACGCATGTCATCTCCCTCAGATGCCAGGGCTTCCCTGGCGGCCTCCTCAAACTCCAAGAAATCGCATTCGATGACTGCAGGATCGAGCGAGACAGACCTGTCGCCCCTACTTGAGAGGAAGGGGTCAAATCCCGGCGCCACTGCCGAGATTTCCTTTCTCAACGTACTCGTTGCCTGGTAAATCTTGTCAAGACCTGCTTTGTAGTCGCAATCAGGCCAGAGCTGCTCAATGATTTCGTACCTCTTTGCTGAGAGCTTTGGATGCAGGGCAATAAACACCAGCATCGCCTTGGTGGCACGTCGGTCGATATGCCATTCAGGCACCTGTTTACCATCAACGTTGAGCGAGAATCCACCGAGAAGACCAAGCTTCAGCCTAACTCCCAATGCCGCCTCGGCAAGTCCTTCATCATCACAACGGCCCGCAGGCTGTCTTCTCGGACGCACGGTAATGCTGGAGGTTGACTGGAGCAATGGAATCGGCGGAATCGCAGTCGCCCAAGTATGGGGAATTAGGTTCCTCAGACGCTCGGGAACATCGCCTTTCCCCGAGAGCAAAACCCTAAGGAGCCAGATTTCGTCACTGGGTAGGGCAGCGCCTCCACGTATTCGCTGCGAATCCTGCAGGTCTTCGTCTCCGCCAAGCGCAGAGCGCACAAGCTTGGCAACAGCAGAGAGCTCCCCAGTATCGCATGTGTCCTCCCAATTGGGTGGAACCGCGCCAATGCCCATGCTCGAACCCGCAGCTGCACAACACAACACATTGGCTTCCGCTTCAAGATGGGCAAACCCTGCGCGTCCCGCAGCCCCTGCCGCAATAGCGCTTCGTAGTCCCGCGCTTCGATAATCGCCCTGCACATATTCGACCGCGGCACCCATCATGAGGGCAGCCACGCGAATCAGCTCATTTCCTGACCGCTCTGCTTCACTTACCAGGGCATCTATGGACGAGAGGTCGCACGAGCCATGCGCAAGCGCGTCGAGCGCCAATAGGAACGTCTCTTCATCCCTGAGAGCCGAGTAGCCATCTCGCATGAAGAACTCTCGCGCCAAGGAGTCCGAAATGCAATCGCTCATTCTGTCATCCCCGAGAAGAACGCAGGCAATAGCCATATCGAGCCGCAACAGCGCAGTCGCAAGCGAACCCTCCATACTTGAAAACACACGCGGCCCCACAAGGCGCTGGACAGCGCCCGGGCGTCCATCGCGCAGCAGCTGAACCGCCTGCAAATGCGCAGCAAGACCAATGGGTTCCGCGACATCATCGCCGCGCGAGGAAACACTCTCGCCAGCAAGCACCGCACGGCACCCCAGGAGGAGTGCATCCGAAGGCGTCACGCCAGCGAGAGAAGGCAACTCTGACCGCTCCTGCGAGGGTATAGTCTCGGGCAGTCTAAACCCCGGATCCCCAAGAGCCGATAGAACCACTTCGATAGACGCCGCGCGCTCAGTAGTTATGAGAGACCGGGCTTGCGCCTGCCCAACTAATCTCCGAATAAGAGCAACCTCCCCAACGTCAATGAATTCCTCAGCGTGCCCAAGGATCACAGAGGCAGCCGCCTCGGAAGAAGAAATGCGCGCAATGGCGGCTGCCCTATCAAACGCGCCCCTCTCAACCAGCACTCTAAGCGCCGAGTCAAAAAGCGCTGACAAGGGAGCTACCTTTGGGGAAAGCGAAGCGCTGCACGCATTAACACCATCGAGAGTGTCAATCCCAAAACACCTAAAAGATGCGTCATGACAAGAGATTCCAAAGAGAGGGGCACTCTCTTCAAGGCCGGCAGCAATCTCACTTGGATCTATGCACGTCACGCTTGCAACGTCGTCAAACGTCCCACTACCAAGGAGAAGCATGGCGAGTCGCGTCGATATCTCTTCATCGAGAAGGCCGGGACGCAAGGTTGCACCAACGAGGTGCTCAAGCGCTTCGAAATACGTACTACCCGCAACAAGCGTATCGACATGAGAGGTGCCGTTATCACGAAGCAGTGCACTAACAAGCGAGGGAATGCCACCAGTAAGAGAACGTACATCATAGAGAGGATCACTTGGCCCAAGCTCAAGGACGTCGCCAACGAGAAAGTCACTGGAGGTAAGGCGAATTGCACCAGAGAGCCTTTCTGCGAGTAAATCGTCTTCTGGCAGCAGGCTAACGGCAACGGATGCTCCAGAAGTTACCATTCTTGAAATCGAAGCGGCCTGCCGATCAACAACAGATTCATCGCCCGCAGGCACATCATCGAGAGCGACTCTGACAGACTTGCCAGCAAGGCACTCCCTCTCAACCTGTCGAGCCAAACGGGCGAGCCGACGAGCAGCCGAGATGCCATCAATACCATAAAGCCGGAGAAAGTGCGTGGTTGAAGAATTTCGCCCTTCGCTGACGAAAGACCTAAGAGCGGTTGACTTTCCCATCCCTGGCTCAGAGCACATGACAAGCAGATCTGAAGTTCGGGGTTCGGATAGAAATGAAGACACCAAGCGTGGAGTAAGGCCCCACGAGGAAAGTCTCCTAGAAATGCAGTCCGACACCTCATCAACGGGCACAACGGCAGGACGGCGATGGACTTTGATAGACATAGCTCAACACCTCACCCTTCCAAATGCTCTATGGGAGGGCGGTACACAAGAACGGTCACCACCCCCCAATGGAAACCGGTGACCGAAAACTATCATTGATATGTCGAGCGTACGAGAGAAACCGGATGAACGGCAAACAAATATTGTCAGAAAGCTGCAAGCAAGCCGTAAGGCGGACAGCGACTCCCACTATGCCTAATTAATGGGCCGCGGCCCGGGTCGGGCGCGGCCAAGGCATGCGGACGAGGGGTCAGGCGAAAAAGGAAAGGGGCCCCGCGCTCGGCGCGGGGCCCCTCCTGTGGCGAAAACGCCCCCAGTCGGCCAGCGGCGTCCTGGTCTCC
>NZ_LOJF01000013.1 GCF_001494635.1 Tractidigestivibacter scatoligenes
CCTACGGCTACAGGCGCATACACGCGCAGGCCAACGCCGACGCGGAGGACGGCGCGGCGATCGGCGAGTGGACCGTGTGAGCTGTAATCTTTTGGTGGACAGCGGGACGGCAGGAACCGGCAGCAGATATGCTCTGCCCAGATGCCCACCCACCAGCACCAGGAGATTGGAGAGGCGAGATGTCGGTGAGCGCAGGCGAGATCGAGAAGGCTGAATCGAGGGACAGGAGCAGGCTCCCCCGGCAGTACACGGAGGAGTACCGGCTCGAGGCGGTCGAGTACTACAGGAAGGCCCGGGAGGCGAATCCGAAGAAGAGCATCAGGGAGTGCGCCTCGGAGCTCGGAATCAACGACAAGACCCTCAACGACTGGGTCATCAAGTACGGGAGGACGGGAAAGGTCACCCAGGCCAGGACCGGAGAGCAGAAGGAGCTCGACGAGGCGAGGAAGCGCATCAGGGAGCTCGAGAGCGAGAACGAGTTCCTAAAAAAAGCAGCAGCCTTCTTCGCCAGGAGCCTCTGACGGAGGACAGGTTCCGGCTGATGCTGGCGGAGAGGGCGAGCTGCAGCGTCTCGATGATGGCGCGGGTACTGGGCGTGAGCAGGTCGGGATTCTACCGGTGGCTGAAGGCGGGCGGCAGCGGGGAGGATCCGTGGGGTCCCCTCAAGGAGGCCATCATCGAGATATGGGAGGAGAGCGGACGGCGGTTCGGCTTCCGCAAGGTCTGGTCCAAGCTGGCAGGGGATCCCAAGTACGGCCGCTTCGCAGGCACGACCCTCTACCGCGTGCGGAAATGCATGTCCGAGCTGGGGATACGCGGCATCTGCCCCAATGCCTCGAAGAGGACCACCGTGCCCGACCCCGAAGCTCCGGAGCGTCCTGACCTCATCAGGCGGGACTTCTCATGCCCTGTGCCGACCACGAAGCTCGTGGGCGACATAACCTATCTCAGGACCACAGGAGGATTCATATACCTGGCCGTGGTCATGGACCTGTGCACGCGCATGGTCGTCGGCTGGAGCATAAGGGACAGCATGAGGGCAGGGCTCGTCGTCTCGGCGCTCGATATGGCATATTCGCGCGGATACGTCGCCGGAGGGGCCATATTCCACAGCGACCGCGGCAGCCAGCACGCGGGCGCAGAGCTCGCCGCCTGGGCAGCAGCGCACGGCGTGAGGCTCTCCGTGGGCCGCACAGGGAGCTGCCACGACAATGCGGTCGCGGAGTCGTTCTTCGGGACGCTCAAGACCGAGTGGTACCACCACGAGCGCCCGGCGGATGCATCCACGACGAAGCACGGGGCGATTGAGTTCATCGAGTCATACTACAACCGCTACCGTCCGCACGAGTCCATCGGTGACCGCGTGCCGGCAGAGGCTATGCAGGAGTTCTTCGACCGCTTCGAGAGGGCCCTCGCGTACGATCCGGAGGCGATGGAAGCCGCATAAAATCTGGGATCCCGCTGTCCATTATATTGACAGGGCTCAGTGCGCAGCATCATGGAGGAGGAGAACCTGGTCGCGAGGGCCGCCAGGAAGAAGCGCCGCTGCAGCTCCTGCGAGGGCGAGATCTCGGAGGCGCCCGAGAACCTGCTGCGCGACGAGAAGGGGAAGCACCGTTTCGGGGCCGACAAGCCCAACGAGCTGCGGGTCGCCGACGTGACCGAGCTCCGCATCCCCGCCGGCAAGGCGTGCCCCCCGCCGATCGTGGACTGCTTCGACGGCATGCCGCTGGGCTGGTCGATTTCCACCTCGCCGGACGCCGAGATGGCGAACTCGTCGCTGCTCGGCGCGTGCGTGTGGCTCAATGAGGGCGACCATCCCAAGATCCACTCGGACCGCGGATGCCATTACCGCTGGCCTGGATGGATAAAGATCTGCAGGGAGAATGGCCTGGTCAGGTCGATGTCCAGAAAGGGCTGCAGCCCCGACAACGCGAGGTGCGAGGGCTTCTTCGGAAGATTGAAGATAGAATTCTTCCACGGCTGCGACTGGGCCGGGGTCACGATCGGGGAGTTCATGGGGATGCTCGACGCCTATCTCAGATGGTACAGGGATGTCAGGATAAAGGGCGACCTGGATTACAGGAGCCCCATGCAGTACCGCAGGGACTTGGGTCTGCTGGCGGCGTAGGATGGATTCGGTCCAGGATCACCACCGCAGTCCCTACCGTTCACTTCTGCTTGACAAAACACAGTCGAGCATGCGCGCGACGGCGCGGCAGTACTCGGGAGCGTGGACGTCGAACACGGTGCGGCCGTCCTCGACGCGCGGAAGCCCGGCGTTGGCCTGGACCATGACGGGGCACTTGGCCCACGGCAACATGCGCTCGACGAGCGGCACGAGGTCGTCAGGGCCGAGCGAGCAGTTGATGCCCACGTCGTCGGCGCCCATCGAGCTCAAGGTCACGGCAGCGACCTCGGGCGTGGTGCCGAGGAAGGTGCGGCCGTCCTCGGCGAACGTCATCGTGACGAAGACAGGCAGGTCCGAGTTCTCGACGACGGCAAGAAGCGCCGCCTTGGCCTCCGCGAGGTCAGCCATGGTCTCGATAATAAAGAGGTCGGCGCCCGCGGCGGTCGCGGCCCGCGCCTGCTCGGCGAAGAGCGCGTACGCCTCGTCAAAGGGAAGGGTCCCCATAGGCTCGAGGAGCTGCCCCGACGGGCCGATGTCGGCGGCGACGTAGCGCGCCCCCCGAGGCGCGTGCGCACGAGACGGCGGCGTCGAAGATCTGCTCCACCGTCGCGGCGTCGCCGAGCTTATCGCGGTTCGCGCCGAAGGTGTTCGTGGTCACGACGTCCGCGCCGGCGGCGACATAGGCGGCGTGAACCTCAGAGATCTCGCCGGGGTTGGTAAGGCACAGAAGCTCCGGCAGTTCGCCGGCGGCAAGGCCGCGCGCCTGCAGCTGCGTGCCCATGGCGCCGTCGAACACAAGGAAGTTCTTTCCGTCGAGGACGCCCTGCAGATAGTCGTCGGCCACGCGCAGGCGCCGCGGCTCCAGGCGGGCCTCGGGCCAGGTGCAGCCGAGCTTCTTTGCGTTTGCCATGCGCTTCTCCCCACGTTATCGTTCAGATCAGTATGTTACCGGCGTTATAAGAGATAATTCTTCAGTAAAGCAAGTTAAGGGATCTCAAGCAATAAAATGCAGAGCAAACCCCCGGCAACTTTAGAACTCACACGAAGCAGAGTCTCAAATAAGCTAGCTCCCGAAAAGAGGGAGACAATATGCCTAGGAAAGGACCCGGCGCGGCTGTCTGGTTGTGAAAGCAATCCAGAACCCATAGCAATACACGAGTTCATCAGAATGCGCATACACATTCCTCAGGGCGATTGCCATCTCGTCCGCAATTCCCGAATAACAATCGCGCATATCAAATTGCGCCGCGACGGGCTGAAACCCGTCGCGGCGCAATTGTCCGATAAAACCTAAGTCTTACGACTCGAGCTTGCCGGTCTCGGCGAGGTTCTTGAACCAGTACGCGCTAGCCTTCGGGTAGCGCTTCTGGGTCTCGAAATCAACGTAGAACAGGCCGTAGCGCTTATTGTAGCCGTTGGTCCAGCTGAACTGGTCCTGAAGCGACCAAACAAAGTAGCCCGCAACGTTTACGCCGCCCTCGATGGCGCGATGAATCCAGGTGAGATGCTGGCGCAGATAGTCAATGCGCGGGGCATCGTCGATGAAACCGTCCTCGAAGTCGTCCTTGTACCCCATGCCGTTCTCGGTCACATAGATTTTCTTGTAGTTGGGGTAGTCGTTCTTAATTCGCATGAGGAGGTCGTAGAGGCCCTCGGGATAGATGATCCAATCCCAGTCAGTCGTTGGGACGCCTTCGCGCACACAGGACTCGCCAACGCCCTTGAGGAACCAGCGGCTTGAGCCCTTGTCGCCCGTGCCGTTGTGGTGAATGTCGTTCTCGCCTTCGGCGGCGCGCAGGAACTGGCACTTGTAGGTGTTCACGCCGAGGCAGTCGCAGTACGGCAGAGCCGCGGCCAGAGCTTCGATGTCCTCATCGCGGATATCGAGTTCGCCTCCCGCGATGTGCGCGAGCCTCGTGGCCGCCTCAAGCGTATCGGGAGCGTAGTGTCCGCGGAACGTGGCATCGAGCACCCAGCGGTTGTTGATAACGTCAGCCATTCGAGCGGCCTCAGCATCGGCAGCGGAGTTCGGATCGAGAGGATACTTAGGCTCAAGGTTCTGCACGATGCCAATCTCGCCCTCATAACCACCGTCGTGGAAAGCGACGACGGCACGGGCGTGAGCCACCATCATGTTGTGCATGAGCTGGAACGCCTTGTCCAAGCGATACTTCTCGCCATGGGGCCAGTTGCCCACGATGAAACTGCCCTCAGCGGTTGCCGGGATCTCGTTAAAGGTGAACCAGTGTTTAACCTCAGTGAACTCGCCAAAGCAGAAGGTCGCATAATCGACGAAGGCATCGATGGTAGAGCGGGTGAGGAAACCTTCGCCGCCGTTCTCATAGAACGCTTCGGGAGTGTCGAAGTGATCGAGCGTGACGTAGGGCACGACACCGCGGCGCTCGCATTCGGCAAAGAGCGCGTGGTAGAAGTCCACACCCTCCTGGTTAAGCGCGCCAGTCCCTGCAGGGAAGATACGCGTCCAGGCAATTGAGACGCGGATGCCGTTCACGCCGAAGCGCTGACAAAGCTCCAGGTCGACAGGATACCTGTTATAGAAGTCGCTTGCCGGATCGGGAGAAAAACGCCCCTGCGCGGCGAGGAAGTCGTCCCAAGGCACTTTGCCCTTACCGTGAGTGCGGGTCTCACCCTCGACCTGATAGGCGGCGGTAGCGCCGCCGTAGACGAAACCCTCGGGGAACTGTCTGCTCATGTTCAATCCTTTCGACATGATCGCGAGGCATCGCCCCGCGCTTCTATGCAAGAGATGTGCCGCCGGGCGCAAAGGGAAGGTACGCCCGACGGCAAGGGAAGGAGGGCTGCTTCGCTACTCTGCCATGTTCTGACGGAGCCATTTGATGGCACCCTCGGGGTCGCGGGTGAGTTTGATGTATTCCTTACCACGAGGCGCAAGAAGCTTAATGCCCAGACGGTCGGTATCAGCCTTCATATCCTCATAGTAGCTACGGACCTGCGGAGCAAGCACAATGACGTCGTATTGGTTCATGATTGCGGTGTGCTGGCCATAGGCACCGGCAGCGGAGGCAATGTTCTCGCCCGTGGCTGCGGCTCCCTCCTTGATGGCGTTGGCAAGCATCGCGGAGGTACCGGCGCCGGCGCAGAGCACGAGAACCTTCAAGCCGTCGACGGACTTCTTTGCGTCACCAGCGGGCTCTGTGACGACAGGCACGGAAACGGGCTCGGCATCCGTAGCCGGCGTGGAAACAGACGCTTCGGCCACAACGGGCGCAGAAATTGCGGCGGAACCGTCACCCTCTGCCTCGAGTTCGCCCGCACGCTCGGCCTCCTGATCGCAGAGCATCTTATCGTATGCCTTAAGGAACGGCATGTAGATGACGGCATCGACTATCAAAAGCGCAGCAACAAAGAGCAGCGATATGAGCTGGAAGCCGGTAGAGATGAAGATGCCGATCGGGGCAGGCGTGGCCCAAGGCACAACAAAGCTGAAGCCGTTCATGCCCACATCGTCGATGAAGAACTTGGCAAGGCACACGTTGACGCAGCCTGCAAGCGTAAAGGGTATGAACATATAGGGGTTTAGAATCATCGGGGCGCCGAAAAGCAGCGGCTCGTTGACAGCGAAAGCGACAGGAACAATAGAGGCCTTACCAACCGCCTTGAGCTGCTTCGACTTCATGAAGAGGATGAGCAGAAGAGGAACGATGAACGTGGCGCCGGTGCCACCGAACTCGCCGACGAGGGAGAGGTTGAAGCACAGGGAGTGCGCAGGGTGACCGCCGGCCATGAGCACCTGAAGGTTCTCCGCCTGGTTGGCGAGGCGGATAGGGTCGATGGCCGGCTGGACAATCGAGGGGCCATGGATACCGATGAACCAGAAGAACGCGGTGAAGAACTGGATGATGATCAGACCGGGATAAGTCTCGGCGGCAGTGAAAAGCGGCGAAAGCAGCTTAATCAGAATCTCGGAGAAAGGCACGCCGGCGATTGCACGGATAGCGACGTCGATGAGCGCGCAGATAACGACCGAACCAGCGAAGGGGATGATGTCGCGGAAGTTCTGGGCGATGGCGCCGGGGACCTCTTTGGGCAACTTAATGGTGAGGTCACGGCTAACGCAGAACTTGTACACGCCAACGGTAATGAACGCGGCGATGAAGGCAGAATACAAACCGCGAGTGCCCATAGAAGTGCAGTCAAAGACGCTGACCTCCGAGCCGTCGAGCATGGCGGGGAACTGCGTGACGGCGAGCAGCAGCATCGAGCACTGGGCCGCGATCATGGTGGAACCGTCGTTCAGGACCTTGCCGTCCGGCATCTTGCGATTCATCGAGGCGGTAAAGTTCTTGGCAGTAGTACCAGCGCACATGATGCCCATAACGCCCATAGTGAAGTTGTAAAGCTTGTTGCACCAATCGATCAGCGGTTGGGGCAGCGCTATGCCAACGACGCTCGGCAAGGTAGCGATGAGAAGAAAAATTGACGAGGTGAGGACGATGGGCATGCAGCCGAGGAACCCATCCTTGATCGCCTGGAGGTAGGGGTTTCTACCAATCTTCTCAAAGAGGGGCTGCTGCTTCTCGAGCAGCTTGATGATTGCGTCCATGGCGCTCCTTTGCAGTGTTCTTGTTCTTTATTTGTGCCAGGAAGAAACGCTTTACGAAACAGCCATCCCCGCCCGGTGGGGATGGCCCGCCTCGGACCGCCCGGTGGCCCTCGACTAATCGAATTCGAACGTATAGTTGTGCGTTTTTGTAAATGACAACGTTGTCATTCGACTTGGTGACAATAATAGGCATTTCCTGCGGGAATATCGAGCCGAAGTCGAGTCACTCACCCGAGTGGCATTGAATTACCGGTGAGCGGTTTTGTTCATTATTGTTCGAAGGAGTTTGAATGGCACCACATGAGCGCCGAGGAGTGTCGATGGTGGATGTCGCCCACGAGGCCGGGGTCTCGTTAAAAACCGTCTCGCGCGTGGTCAATGAGCCCGATACTGTCCGGCCCGCGACCCGCAATGCAGTCAATGAGGCTATGGAACGACTCGGATTCCGCACCAACTACGCCGCCCGGTCGCTCAAGCTCGGCGCCTATAAGTCCATAGGCCTTGTTATCTTCGACCTCTTTGGCGGGAACCTCAGCGTGCTCAACGGCATTGCTTCTGCTGCAGCAGATCAAGGCTATGCGATTACACTAATCAAGCGCATGAGCAAAGAGGAGCTCCCTTTGAGCGAGGCGGCCCGCAGGATGGGCCAACTGCCAGTTGATGGCATGATCTTCAATCTGGCTCAGATGGTCGACGATTTCGCAGAATATCGCTCTCCCGTCGGCCTAAGGACTGTGATTATCACGCCTTTTGAACACGCGACCTGCTCAACAGTCTCGGACGATCAGGAAGGCGCAGCAAGAGCGGCCTGCAGACGACTAATCGAGCTCGGGCATCGGCATATTCGCTTTATTGCGGGAACGTCGGACTCGCTCGCGAGCAAAAACCGCGAGCGCGGCTGGCGTCTCGCGCTCGACGAGGCGGGACTTGCTGCTGCGGACCCCCTGCACGGGGACTGGAGCGCTGACTCAGGGTATGAGGCGGGCGCAACTCTTGCCCAAGATCAGAAGTGCACGGCGATTCTGGCGTGCAACGATAACATGGCGAACGGCGCGATGCAGGCACTGAATGATGCCGGACGCAGAGTGCCAGACGACGTGAGCATCATCGGGTTCGATGACTCGCTCGCAGACTCTGTTCCGCACACAATCCTCTCCTCTCCATCCGCTTCGACCATCAGAAACTCGGCGCAAGGGCCTTCGAAGAGGTCCTCGACGCTTCTGATGAGAAGCACCGCATTCTCATCCCCGGCGCGCTCATCGAGCGAGGCAGCATACGGCCCAGATCATAGGAGCAAAACCACGGAGACGAAACGATGGTGGGCCTTCTTCGTTAGGGGGACAAGAATAGCGGAGCCGAGTGATTTCAAAACGATCAGCCCCATATCCGACGACGGCGATAAACAATCGTGAGATTGACGTCTGGTTTGCGAACGGCGTAAGCGCGCATCGGCCCCTCCGCCATCATTAATCCAGGACCATGGAAACGACTCAAGAACCCCGGTTTTTTTCTCCCTCGCGCACACCGCGAGGAATGCCGTCACGAGAACAGATGACGCGGGCATCGCGCCAGAAGATGTGCGGAAAAGGTGTATGAATCGGCTGCGACACATCGCGGCGGCCCAACATAAAGCGCCGCTCTATCAATGACAGGCGTCTCTCGCCGGAAGCTCGCCCAGCGAGAGACGCCTATTCCTATTCACTAGTGCAACCGCGACACATTAGACTTGCTCGACCTCGACAGCCGAGTAGACGTCGTCCCAGCGGTCCATCGGCAGGTGGCCGGTGGCGGGGTCCATGGCGTTCAGCGTGCCGCAGGTGTTGCCCAGGCGCAGGACCTCGGCGGGGTCGGCGCCGGCGGCGATGCCGTGGGCGAAGCCCGCGATCGTCGAGTCGCCCGAGCCGGTGGCGTTCACGCACTCGATGCGCGGCGCGCGGACGCGCCAGGCGCGGCCCTGGTGGAAGGCCGCCGAGCCGGCGGCGCCCATCGAGACGACGACCCACTCGACGCCGGCGAAGCGCTCGTCGGAGGCGACGGCGTCCCGGACCTCGTCCAGGCGCTCGGGCGAGAACTCGCGCCCGAGGAGGCCGCCGAGCTCGGTGAGGTTGGGCTTCACGAGGTAGGGCTTGGCCTTCGCCGCGAGCGCGGCGTCGAGCGAGGCGCCCGAGGTGTCGAGGAGCACCTTGGCCCCCGCGCCGGCGGCGACGCCCGCGAGCTCGGCGTAGTAGCCGGCGTCCACGCCGCGCGGCAGGCTGCCCGACATCGTCACGACGTCGGCGCGCCCCGCGAGGCCGCGGAACTTCTCCCCGAAGCCGGCGAGCTCGTCGCCGGAGACCTCGGGTCCCGCCTCGAGGAACTCGGTCTGGTTGCCCTCGTGGAGCACCGCGACGCAGACGCGGCTCTCGCCGGCGATGCGCGCGAAGTCGTGGGCGACCCCGCACTCGTCGAGGCGGTCGGCGATGAAGTCGCCCATGCGCCCACCCAGCAGGCCGGTGGCGAGCACGTCGTCGCCGAGCTGCCCGAGCACGCGCGAGACGTTGAGCCCCTTGCCGCCCGCGGTCTTGATGGGCTCGACGCGGTTCACGTCGTCGACCTTGAGGGGCCCCGCGAGCGGGTAGGCCGTGTCGATCGACGGGTTCATGGTGACGGTGAGGATCATCGCGGGCACCTAGGCCTTGTCGGTGGAGCCGAGGTTGTCCATGTGGGAGGCCACGACGTCGTAGATCTCCTGCATGCCGGGCCTGCTGGGCTTCTTCGGGTCGAAGCAGCCGGGGTTGTCGGCCATGTAGCCCATGAAGCCCTTGGTGAAGGCCTGGCGCAGCTCGGTGGCGTAGTTGACCTTGCAGATGCCGTTGCGGATGGCCTCGGCGACCTGGTCGTCGGGCACGCCGGAGGTGCCGTGGAGCACCAGCGGGATCTCGAGGCGGGAGCGGATCTCCTTCAGGACGCCCTGCTCGATGTGCGGGGTGCCCTTGTAGACGCCGTGGGCGGTGCCCACGCCGACGGCCAGCGAGCCGCAGCCGGTGCGCGCGACGAACTCCTCGGCCTCGTCCGGGTCGGTGTAGGGGTTCTCGCCCTCGACCGCCGGGCCGTCGTCCTCCTTGCCGCCGACCTTGCCGAGCTCGGCCTCGACGGGGATGCCCAGGGGCGCCGCGACCTTGGTCACGCTCGCGGTCAGCGCGACGTTGTCCTCGAACGGCACGTGGGAGCCGTCGATCATGACGGAGGTGTAGCCGGCGTGCATGGCCTGGACGCAGCGGTCGAAGCCGTCGCCGTGGTCGAGGTGGACGGCCACGGGGACGCTCGCGGCGTCGGCGGCCACCTTGCACATGGCGGCGAAGTAGTCGAGGTTGGCGTACTTGACGGTGCCCGGGGTGGTCTGCATGATGACCGGGCTCTTCTTGTCCTCGGCGGCCTTGATGACGGCCATGACGAACTCGAGGCTCTCGACGTTGAAGGCGCCGACGGCGTAGTGCCCCGCCTGGGCGTCGAGCAGCATCTCCTTGGTGGTGACGAGCATTTGGTTCTCCTTTTTTGGTATGGCATGCCCAGAACACATGTGTCATCTGGACATACAGGATAATTTCGTTTACTTCCCGCCAAGCATCAGAACAAATGTTTTAACAGGACGTTTGTTCAGACATAGCGAACATGCAGCCTAGAATGGCTGAACCGTGAAGCTGCGCTCAACTGTCTGGCCGGGAGCCGCCACGATACATCCGCGTTTGTGCTCAAAAACATCGTCCTCATCTGAGCATGTCGAAAGTCCGCCCCACGGCTCAAGCGCGACAAAGTCTCCAGCCGGCTTGCTCCATACGACCAGGTAGTCAAAGTCCGGGAACTTAACCTTAACGCCGTGACCGCTTAATCCCTCGAGTACAACCTCACGACTCTTGAGACGATCGTATATTGTCTCGGCAAAATCAAACAGCTGGTGAGAAAGGCACAGTTCGAGTCCGTCCTGCGGCGCCGGGTCGCGACTCTCGACGTCGATCAGGCCCGTCGAGGGCACAGCTCGGCACACATCCCCCTCAGGCTTCTCAAAGCGCACGGAGTAATCTGTGTATCTCTCGCCCGGCATAATTGGACAACGAAACGCCGGGTGCCCGCCTATGAAGAAAGGCATCGACTCGAGGCCTGTATTTGTGACCGCATAGGTAATGCGTAAAGATTGCCCTTCGAGTTCATAGCGTGCGACAAGCTCAAAATCGAAGGGATACTTGGCTAGGGTCTCGGAATTTGAGCAAAGTCGCAGCTCGACTTTTTCTTCAGAGGCGTTAAGCGGCTCGAACTCCATCTTACGTGCAAACCCATGGCGAGGGAGCTCAATCTGTTTTCCGGACTCCGTCACGGCCTTGCCTTCGCGCAGACCGCCGCAGATGGGGAAGCAAATGGGGGCCTGGCCCGTCCAGATTTCGGGATTGGGCTGCCAAAGGTACTCGCGCCCGTCTCTTTTTATCGAGGTGAGCGTCCCACCTGCGGTCGTCACGCCAACGCTCAGGTACTTGTTCTCAATTATGGTCTGCATGCCGCGCCTCCTCGAGCGGGGTGCCTCGCCACACAAAGCGGGCGCCCCACGTCGCTGCTAATCGTGGTAGTAGCCCTGGTTCCACTTCTCGATGAACTCATCGAGATAGTGGGGGTCGGCCTGAGCGGCGGCGTCGGCCTTGTTCACGGCATCGATCTTCGCCACAAGCGCATCGTGCTCCGGCGTCTTCTCGTAGCTTTCCTTTAGGAAGGCAAGCATAATGTCAGCCATGAGGAACTCCCCGGTGATCTTTCCACCGAACCCGACGACGTTGGCATTGAGGCAGCGGCGGGCGTAGAGCGCAGAAGTCATGTCACGGACAAGCGCACAGCGGGCACCGGGGACCTTGTTCACTGCGTTAGTGATGCCAATGCCCGTGCCGCACAAAGCTACACCGAGGTCAGCACGTCCGGAAGCAACGGCCTCGCCAACGGCCTTGCCATAAATCGGGTAATGCGTACGTGTGTGGCTGTAGGTTCCAACGTCGAGGACCTCGTATCCTGCCTCCTCGAGGCGGTCGTGCAGATAGGTCTTTTCGTCAGTAACGATGTGGTCGCAGCCAAGCGCGATGATCATAATTTATCTCCTTATATCATTTCTCGTATAAGACAGGGGGGGGTTGTCCTCATGTCTTATTAAGCGAGCTTGTTGAGCATGTCGACACGAACCTGGTGGCGACCGCCGGCGTAGTCTGCCGCGAGGAACTCACGGGCAATCTTCTTGGCGACCTCAGAGCCCACGACGTTCGGGCCCATGCAGACAATGCGGGAGTTGTTGTGTTCGCGGGTCATGTACGCGCTGCGCTCGTCGGAAATGTTCGCGCAGACCATACCCTTTACGCGGGTGCAGACCATGTAGCTGCCCACACCGTATCCGTCGAAGCAGAACCCGAGCGTCCCGTCGTTGGCTTGGACGTCCGCCGCCACGGCGAGCGCGGAATCTACGAAATCGGCGGCGGGCTCGACGGAGAGATCGACGACCTCGTGGCCGTCCTCAACGAGGGCTTCCTTGACGATGTTCTTGAGGGACATGCCCTCCGCGTCGGAACCAATAACGACTCTCATGCTTCCTCCTTGGAAGTTCGACAAGACGGTTCCTAGACACCGTTGACAGATGTCGTTATAGCGATGCCTACGATCAGCTCTTGTCACGCAAAAGATGCGATTGTGTTGTGGCTTGACAGTGACCTATACGCGCAAATCCTCACACGCCGCCGGGCACAGCGTGGATGGAACAAGGTAATAGCGGAGCCTCACGTGGGACAAATCACTCGCGTGAACTCCTCGACGCTCGTACGTTGATTGGGCGTGATTCCGCCATCGCAGATCAGGGCATCGATATCCGAGAGGTTATAGAACGAATAGAAGTCGCGAACGGCGATCTTACTCGCATCCGCAACGATATAACGGGAATCTGCCTGGTCGAAGGCCTTCTTTTGGAAGTAGCCTTCTTCCATGTTCGAGGTATAGACATCATTGCCGAGCAGGCCGTTGACGCCGATGAATGCGGCATCGATGCCCACTTGGGAGATGGCACTCTCGGCGAGAGGGCCCACGAAAGCGCCGGTACGCTCACGGAAGGCCCCACCGATGAGAAAGAGCTCGCAGTTCTCGCGAGAGGCAAGCAGGTTGAATACATTGATCGAGTTCGTGACCACGCGCAGACGACCTGACGGCAGAAAGGGAATCATCTGCTCAACGGTGGTGCCGGTGCCGAGGAAGACCGTCGAACCCTCCTCGATGTGACCTGCAGCAAGGCGCGCCGCCTCGGCTTTCTCGGCGACGTTCTTGTCTCGCTTCTCGATATGAGTGTACTCGCGGCGCAGCATTGAATGAACAGGAGAGGCACACCGGCGGGCGCCACCGCGCACGCGCTCGATGTCTCCAGCAGCGCTAAGCTCCTCGAGGTCGCGTCGAACCGTCATCTCCGAGACATCAAGCGCGTCGGAGATCTCTTTGACCGAGACGGTCCCATGAGCATCCAGGAGCGCCTTCACGCGCTCATGCCGCTCCACTTTGATCATGGCACCCGCCTCCTCTGGCTCGATTGCTTGCCGCTGTTATTTACAGTTATATTAGAACATTTTCGAACAGGAACGAACGTGAGAATTTAAAAAAGACGACGATTTGCCGTTCACCGCCAGTTTACGACCGTTCGAAGTTGTTCGTTATGTTTGTAGTTGTTCTTCTTTGTTTGGGAAGTATTGTTATATCAGCAAGAAGCTCAGAGGGCGGCTGCCCGGACACCCCGCGAGCCCGAAGCGCACACAGGCGCAAAGGCGCCGCTAACAGAAAGGGGCCCAAAATGGCCACCAAAGAAGAAATCTCAATGATTGGCTTCGAGATTGTCGCGACCGCGGGCGATGCCATGACCGACCTGCTCCATGCCCTGGACGCCGCGCGCGAGGGCAACTTCTCCAAGGCGGAGGAGCTTCAGAAGAGCGCCTACGATGCTCTCATCGAGGCACACAACATCCAGACCGGTATCCTTTCCAAAGAAGCGGGCGGCTCCGAGATGGATGTGACCTTTATCATGGTGCACGCGCAGGATACGCTCATGACCACCATGATGCTCGAGAAGCAGGCCAAGTTCATGATTGATGAGTACAAGCGGATCGCGGCGCTCGAGGCCAAGACGGCTTAGCCAACCTAATTAAAATCAAACAGACCACAAAGGAAGAGGCGGCGGCATCGATTGTTTTCGCCGCCTTTTTCCTTATGCGCAACTTTAATAAAAAGAGACACCTGGAAAAGCACCTTTGGTAGCCGTCTTCTTGCCCAAGAGGTGAATACCATGAACAAAGACAAGCTCGTCAGACTCTTTGAGGAGAGCTTTGGCACGGTGGGCGTCCGCAACCTGTTGTCCGTGCATGCGCCCGGCCGTTCCGAAATCGCCGGCAATCACACCGATCACGAGGGCGGGCGCGTAATAGCAGCAGCGCTCGACGTCGCCGTCGACTGCATCGCGGCGAACAACGGTACCGCTACCGTACGGGTAGCATCCGAAGGCTACCCGCAGATTGAGGTTGACCTGGACTCGCTCGATTCACGCGACGACGAAAGGGGCTCAACCGCCGCCCTTGTCCGAGGCATGGCGTACGAGGTCGCCGTTCGCGGCGGGACGCCCACAGGATTCGACCTCGCAATGACCTCCACCATCCCCTCTGGCGGCGGCCTCTCCAGCTCCGCGGCCGTCGAGGCGGCCCTTGGTCGAGCGTTGGAGGCGTTCTGGGGCCTCGAACCGGCCTCCCCCCATCGCGCTCGCGCAGGAGAGCCAGCGCACCGAGAACAACTTCTACGGCAAGCCTTGCGGGCTCATGGACCAAGCCGCGGTATGCCTCGGAGGCCTTGCGTTCATGGACTTCGGAAACGCCGCTAATCCTCGAACGCAGAAAGTTGCGCTCGACTTCGAGGACTTCGGCCACGCACTTGTGCTCATCAAGGCCGGCGCCGACCACGCCGCGTCTACGGCAGACTATGCGGCTATCCCCAGCGAGATGCAGTCCGTCGCCACCAAGCTAGGCCATACACGCCTGTGCGAGGTAGACCTCGATCGGCGAATTGCTGACCTACGCCAGGAGTACGGTGACCGAGCGGTGCTCCGTTGTGTCCACTACTGGTTTGAAAACGACCTCGTGGACCGCCGTTGGGAGGCGCTACAGATCGGCGATATAGACGCCTTTCTCAACCTCACGCGAGCGAGCGGCGCAAGCTCAGCCATGTACCTGCAGAACGTCGCGGCAGAGCTCGGCCGTGAGCAGCCCGCCATGTGCGCCCTCGGACTCGCCGAGCACATCCTCAACGGCCGCGGCGCCGCGCGCATCCACGGCGGGGGCTTCGGTGGCACCATCCAAGCCTTTGTCCCGCTAGACATAGTCGATGCCTTTATCGCCCAGATGGACGCTTGGCTTGGCGTCGGCTCATCACGCCGCCACAAGGTTTCAGACAAGGGGGCGTATGCCGCATGGCTGTAGCCGATGAATCTGGACCGCGCACGGCTATTCAGACCCTCGTCGATTACTGCGCCGCCCGCGAGCTCATTAGCGAGGAGGATCGCATCTGGGCATACAACACCGTGCTCGACTGCGCAGGCGCCAAGAGCCCCGCACCCGAGGAGACATGGGCGCTCGGTAAGGCGAAAGCACCTGCAGGCTTTGATCTTGAGACGGCGCTTCTTACCATCGGAGGCGCAGCCGTGGAGACGGGCGCCGAGGAGGACACCGCAAGCGGGCGCGATCGCATCGCAATGCGCGTGATGGGCGCCCTCATGCCCAAGCCTTCCGAGGTCGCTGCGCGCTTCAGGGCCGCCATTGCCGCGGGCGAGCCGCGCCGGGCCACCGACGAGTTCTACGCAATGTGTTGTGACGCGGGATACGTGCGCCGCGCCGCCATTGCCCGCAACGTCAAGTGGACAACCCCCACGACATGGGGCAACTTAGAGATTACGATCAACCTCTCCAAACCCGAGAAGGACCCACGCGAGATCGCAGCAGCGGGATCAGCCAAGTCAGACGCCAAGAAGTACCCCGCTTGTCAGCTCTGCATCGAAAACGAAGGCTATCCCGGCCGCGGCGTCGCGGCCTTCGGCGGGGCACACCCCGCACGTCAGAACCTCCGCATCATCCCCATCGAGCTTGCCGGAGAGCGTTGGGGCCTGCAATACTCCCCCTACGCCTACTTCAACGAGCACTGTATAGTCATGAACGCACATCATCGGCCGATGCACATCGACAGGAATGCGCTCGAGCACCTACTCGACTTCGTTGACCTTCTCCCCCATTACTTCATCGGATCGAACGCCGACCTGCCTATCGTGGGCGGCTCGATTCTCTCCCACGACCGCTACCAGGGCGGGGACCACGTGTTTCCAATGATGCGCGCCGAGTCCGACCAAGCGTTCTCAATGCTCAGATACCCCAATGTGCGAGGAGAAGTGCTTCGATGGCCGCTCAGCGTGCTACGTCTGCGTAGTGGAGATCGCGGCGAGATCCTTAACGCGTGTGTTCACGTGATCGATACATGGCGATGCTGGAGTGACGAGTCGGTAGGCGTGCGCGCAAGCGAAGCGGACGGCACGCCGCACAACACCGTGACGCCCGTTGTTCGCCGCACGAACAGCGGAGATTACGAAGCTTACCTTACCCTTCGCTGCAATGTTACGAGCGAGCAGAATCCTCTTGGCGACTTCCACCCACATGCCCAGTGGCACCACATAAAACGCGAGAACATCGGCCTCATCGAAGCCATGGGGCCGGCAGTCCTGCCTGCACGCCTAGTGCGTGAGCTCGAGGCGGTAAAGGACCACCTTCTCGCAGGTGATCTCACAGGGCTGGATACGGACGAACTCACAGCATCTCATGCTGAATGGGCTCGACAGATTGCGGCGTCGCATCCCGAGATAGATACGTTGAGCGCTGATGAGATTATTCGCGAAGGCGTTGGGCTGGTATTCGGTCACGTTCTCGAAGATGCCGGCGTGTTCAAATGGGATGAAATGGGACGCGCCGCACAGCGGCGATTCATCGAAGCATTGTAAGCGTAAGAAAAAGAAGCCACTCTAACGGCGTTCTGGAAATATTGCTGTTTGTAATAATGCACTGTCTATGGATATATATAAGCAGCTGTTAACGCCGGGCGATAATCGCCACCGGGGGACTGCGGTGGTGATCCTGGACCGAATCCATCCTACGCCGCCAGCAGACCCAAGTCCCTGCGGTACTGCATGGGGCTCCTGTAATCCAGGTCGCCCTTTATCCTGACATCCCTGTACCATCTGAGATAGGCGTCGAGCATCCCCATGAACTCCCCGATCGTGACCCCGGCCCAGTCGCAGCCGTGGAAGAATTCTATCTTCAATCTTCCGAAGAAGCCCTCGCACCTCGCGTTGTCGGGGCTGCAGCCCTTTCTGGACATCGACCTGACCAGGCCATTCTCCCTGCAGATCTTTATCCATCCAGGCCAGCGGTAATGGCATCCGCGGTCCGAGTGGATCTTGGGATGGTCGCCCTCATTGAGCCACACGCACGCGCCGAGCAGCGACGAGTTCGCCATCTCGGCGTCCGGCGAGGTGGAAATCGACCAGCCCAGCGGCATGCCGTCGAAGCAGTCCACGATCGGCGGGGGGCACGCCTTGCCGGCGGGGATGCGGAACTCGGTCACGTCGGTTATCCAGAGCTCGTTCGGCTTGTTCGCGCGGAAGTGATGCTTGCCCCGGTCGTCGCGCAAGAGGTTGGGCGGCGCCTCCGAGATCTCGCCCCCGTAGGAGCTGTACCGGCGCTTCTTCTTGGCGGCCCTCGCGACCAGGTTCTCCTCCTCCATGATGCTGCGCACGGTCCACTCGCCGATCGCCGCGCCGTCCTCCGCGTCGGCGTTGGCCTGCGCGTGTATGCGCCTGTAGCCGTAGG
>NZ_LOJF01000014.1 GCF_001494635.1 Tractidigestivibacter scatoligenes
GCGTATATTTCTACCTCGCGCGGCGCACGCCCCACACGGACGGACGCCGCGGGGCACCCTGAGAACCGGATACCGTGTCCGAGAGATCGGACGACGAAGGACAGACTAGCGATGCTCGAATGCCGTGCCCGGTGGCACGGCGCCGAGTCGATTCCAGTGAAGTCCGAGATCAGCGTGGTCTTGGAGTGGGACCCGGACGTCCATAAGGAGATCATACGCCGCAGCGATGCGGCGCTCCGAACGGAGAGTTCGATCCTGGCTCAGGATGAACGCTGGCGGCGCGCCTAACACATGCAAGTCGAACGGCCGGACCCACCTCGGTGGGCGAGGCAGTGGCGAACGGCTGAGTAACACGTGGGCAACCTGCCCCCCTCCCCGGGACAGCCTCGGGAAACCGTGGGTAATACCGGATACACCGCCCCCTCCGCATGGGAGGGGCGGGAAAGCTCCGGCGGGGGGGGATGGGCCCGCGGCCTGTTAGCTAGTTGGCGGGGCAACGGCCCACCAAGGCGACTATGGGTAGCTGGGTTGAGAGACCGACCAGCCAGATTGGGACTGAGACACGGCCCAGACTCCTACGGGAGGCAGCAGTGGGGAATCTTGCGCAATGGGCGGAAGCCTGACGCAGCGACGCCGCGTGCGGGAGGAAGGCCCTCGGGTCGTAAACCGCTTTCAGCAGGGACGAGGCCGCAAGGTGACGGTACCTGCAGAAGAAGCCCCGGCTAACTACGTGCCAGCAGCCGCGGTAATACGTAGGGGGCGAGCGTTATCCGGATTCATTGGGCGTAAAGCGCTCGTAGGCGGCCTGCTAGGTCGGGAGTCAAATGCGGGGGCCCAACCCCCGGCCGCTCCCGATACCGGCGGGCTTGAGTTTGGTAGGGGAAGGCGGAATTCCCGGTGTAGCGGTGGAATGCGCAGATATCGGGAAGAACACCGGTGGCGAAGGCGGCCTTCTGGGCCACAACTGACGCTGAGGAGCGAAAGCTGGGGGAGCGAACAGGATTAGATACCCTGGTAGTCCCAGCCGTAAACGATGGACACTAGGTGTGGGGGGGACGCCCCTCCGTGCCGCAGCCAACGCATTAAGTGTCCCGCCTGGGGAGTACGGCCGCAAGGCTAAAACTCAAAGGAATTGACGGGGGCCCGCACAAGCAGCGGAGCATGTGGCTTAATTCGAAGCAACGCGAAGAACCTTACCAGGGCTTGACATCTTGGTGAAGCGGCGGAGACGCCGTGGCCGAGAGGAGCCAAGACAGGTGGTGCATGGCTGTCGTCAGCTCGTGTCGTGAGATGTTGGGTTAAGTCCCGCAACGAGCGCAACCCCCGTCGCATGTTGCCAGCGGTCCGGCCGGGCACCCATGCGAGACCGCCGGCGTCAAGCCGGAGGAGGGCGGGGACGACGTCAAGTCATCATGCCCCTTATGCCCTGGGCTGCACACGTGCTACAATGGCCGGCACAGCGGGCTGCCAGGCGGCGACGCCGAGCGAATCCCCAAAGCCGGCCCCAGTTCGGACCGGGGGCTGCAACCCGCCCCCGCGAAGTCGGAGTTGCTAGTAATCGCGGATCAGCACGCCGCGGTGAATGCGTTCCCGGGCCTTGTACACACCGCCCGTCACACCACCCGAGTCGACTGCACCCGAAGTCGCCGGCCCAACCAGCAATGGGGGGAGGCGCCGAAGGTGTGGCTGGTAAGGGGGGTGAAGTCGTAACAAGGTAGCCGTACCGGAAGGTGCGGCTGGATCACCTCCTTTCTAGGGAGACACCCGAAGAGAGAAAGAGACACCATTTCAGACGGACGGGTCCCGTCACCAGACCACGCTCGCTGGTCATGCACTTCGTCGCGCCGCGAGGCGCACGGCGTCCGGTCCCCGGGGCCAGCCCCCGCCGCACCCTGAGAGCCGCATAGCGTGACGCAAACGAAGATTCTCCAATTAGTGGATCGCATCATGCACGATATGTGAACGTGAGAGAGAAGGGCGCCGGCGATGCCGGCGCGAAGGATACCAAGGGCACACGGTGGATGCCTTGGCACAGGAAGCCGACGAAGGACGCGACAAGCCGCGATAGTCCACGGCCAGGGGCACATGCCCGCACGAGCCGTGGGTCTCCGAATGGGAGAACCCGCCGGGACTTGAGGCCCGGCGCCCGCCCGCAGAACACATACGCGGGCGGGGGGCAACCGGGGGAACTGAAACATCTAAGTACCCCGAGGAAGAGAAATCAAACGAGATTCCCCGAGTAGTGGCGAGCGAAAGGGGACCAGGCCAAACCGGCGCGCTGGCGACAGCCGCCGGGGTTGTGGGACCACCCAACATGGCAGTGAGAAAGGCGCGAGGCAGCGGAACGGCCTGGGAGGGCCGGCGAGACAGGGTCACAGCCCCGTACGCGAAGCCCCGCGCCCTGCCGGGTGGCACCCGAGTACCGCCGGACACGTGAAACCCGGTGGGAAGCAGGGGGGACCACCCTCCAAGCCTGAACACTCTCCTGTGACCGATAGTGGACCAGTACCGTGAGGGAAAGGTGAAAAGCACCCCGGGAGGGGAGTGAAACAGCACCTGAAACCGCGTGCCCACAAGCAGTCGGAGCAGCCCTCGTGGCTGTGACGGCGTGCCTTTTGTAGAATGAGCCAGCGAGTTGCGGTGCGCGGCGAGGCCAAGCCGCGAAGCGAGCCGTAGCGAGAGCGAGTCCGAACAGGGCGAGCAGTCGCGCGCCGCAGACGCGAAGCCGGGTGAGCTATCCACGGGCAGGCTGAAGCGGGGGTAAGACCCCGTGGAGGGCCGAACCCACCTAGGTTGAAAACTGGGGGGATGACCCGCGGATAGGGGTGAAAGGCCTATCAAACCCGGAGATATCTCGTTCTCCCCGAAATAGCTTTAGGGCTAGCCTCGGGCGCTTACCCTGGGGGGTAGAGCACCGGATGGCCGCGGGGGCCTCACCGCCTACCAAAGCCAACCGAACTCCGAATACCCAGGGCCCGGAGCCCGGGAGTCAGAACATGTGGGCTAAGCTGTGTGTTCGAGAGGGAAACAGCCCAGACCGCCCGCCAAGGCCCCCAAGTCCGTGCCGAGTGGCAAAGGATGTGCGTCTGCCCAGACAACCAGGATGTTGGCTCAGAAGCAGCCACCCATTCAAAGAGTGCGTAACAGCTCACTGGTCGAGTGGACATGCGCCGACAATATACGGGGCTAAGCACGGCGCCGAAGCGGCGGACCGGACGCAGTCCGGTGGTAGGGGAGCTTCCCGTCAGGGGCGAAGCCGGGGGACGACCCCCGGTGGACCTGCCGGGAGTGAGGATGCTGGCATGAGTAGCGAGAGCGGCGTGACGAAACGCCGCCGCCGTGAACCCAAGGTTTCCTGGGCAAGGCTAATCCTCCCAGGGTCAGTCGGGGGCTAAGGCGAGGCCGGAAGGCGTAGC
Organism: Tractidigestivibacter scatoligenes; assembly: GCF_001494635.1. GTDB lineage: Bacteria > Actinomycetota > Coriobacteriia > Coriobacteriales > Atopobiaceae > Tractidigestivibacter > Tractidigestivibacter scatoligenes. Next base: position 3,417 of record NZ_LOJF01000014.1, read on the forward strand.
CGACGCATGGCAGGTCGACATTCCTGCACCCCCGTGGTGGCGCTACGACCGATGGGGCGACGGAGGAGGGTAGCTCGGCGGGGTTCTGGACGTCCCCGTGATGGCGCGTAGGGCGGCACCTTGCGAAGCGCGGGTGCCACGTGCCCGAGGCGCCGGACGAAGCGACTGAGCGAAGCGAGTGAGCCCATGCTCCCGAGAAAAACCCCTAGGCAGCCGCCCGGGGCCCGTACCGCAAACCGACACAGGTGGGTGGGTAGAGTATACCAAGGCGATCGGGAGAACCATGGTTAAGGAACTCGGCAAAATCACCCCGTAACTTCGGGAGAAGGGGTGCCGCCTCGGGTGATGGGACCAGCTCCCGGAGCCCAGGGCGGCCGCAGCGAATAGGTCCAAGCGACTGTTTACCAAAAACACAGGACTCTGCTGAAGCCGTAAGGCGACGTATAGGGTCTGACGCCTGCCCGGTGCCGGAAGGTCACGAGGAGCCGTCAGCTTCGGCGAAGCGGCGAATCCAAGCCCCGGTAAACGGCGGCCGTAACTATAACGGTCCTAAGGTAGCGAAATTCCTTGTCGGGTAAGTTCCGACCTGCACGAAAGGCGTAACGACTTGGACGCTGTCTCAACCATGGCCCCGGCGAAATTGCACTAGTCGTGAAGATGCGACTTACCCGCAGAAGGACGGAAAGACCCCGTGAACCTTTACTGCAGCTTGGCATTGGCCGCCGGTCCGTCGCGTAGAGGATAGGTGGGAGACCGTGAACCCGGGACGCCAGTCCCGGGGGAGTCGCCCTTGGAATACCACCCCCGACGAACTGGCGTCCTAACCCGCGGCCGTGACCCGGCGCGGGGACCGTGCCAGGTGGGTAGTTTGACTGGGGCGGTCGCCTCCCAAAGAGTAACGGAGGCGCGCGAAGGTCTGCTCTGGGCGGTCGGCAACCGCCCGTCTGAGTGCAAGAGCATAAGCAGGCCTGACTGCGAGACGGACAGGTCGAGCAGGTGGGAAACCAGGCTCTAGTGATCCGGCGGCCCGGCGTGGAACGGCCGTCGCTCAACGGATAAAAGGTACTCCGGGGATAACAGGCTGATCTTCCCCAAGAGTCCACATCGACGGGAAGGTTTGGCACCTCGATGTCGGCTCATCGCATCCTGGGGCTGGAGCAGGTCCCAAGGGTATGGCTGTTCGCCATTCAAAGCGGTACGCGAGCTGGGTTCAGAACGTCGTGAGACAGTTCGGTCCCTATCCTCTGTGGGCGCAGGAGATCTGAGGGAGGCTGCCCCTAGTACGAGAGGACCGGGGTGGACGGACCTCCGGTGCACGGGTTGTTCACCAAGAGCACTGCCCGGTAGCTGAGTCCGGTCGGGATAACCGCTGAAGGCATCTAAGCGGGAAGCCCGTCCCGAGATGAGATCTCCCTTCGGTAAGGCCACTCGTAGACCACGAGTTCGATAGGCCGCAGGTGCAAGGCGGGCGACCGCCTCAGCCGAGCGGCACTAATCGGCCGAGCTCCTCCGCATGCCCTTCCCATGGGCGGTCCCGGGGGGACTCGACGCTTGCGCGCGCTGTGCGGCCCCCAGGGCACGGTGGGACCACCCCGGAGGCAGAACGCCCCCAGACGGCCAGCGGCCATGGCAGGGGAGGCACACCCGGTCCCATCCCGAACCCGGAAGTTAAGCCCCCGAGCGCCGATTGTACTGCGGGTCCAGCCCGTGGGAGACCAGGACGCCGCTGGCCGACTGGGGGCGTTTTCGCCACAGGAGGGGCCCCGCGCCGAGCGCGGGGCCCCT
>NZ_LOJF01000015.1 GCF_001494635.1 Tractidigestivibacter scatoligenes
GTTCAGTGAATCCGGCGAAGCGAATAGTCGGAACATTGCCGCTCATCGAGTCTCGCCCCCCAGGAGATCCATGAGCTCGTGAATACCGGCCATGTCGTACTCGTTGCCGGTAAGCTGTCCGAGCATCTGCGAGAGATGACTCTCCTCTTTGCGAATCTGCTCGTCCACCTCGGCGAACGTCGTCTCGTACTTCTTGGAGAGGTCCCTAACCCTGTCGACGAGGCCGTCGATCTCGGCGCGAGAGAGGGCGGCTATTCCGTCCTCGACGGGACGGTTCCACTTGGCATCCAGAAGCTCGCGTGCCTGTTGGTCGGAAAGCCCTTCGATGGTGCTCTTGGTGCTTACTTCGAGCCTTGCGGAGAGACTCTTTTGCTCCTTCTTCGCCGCCTTCTGCTCCTCGAGCAGGGACCGGGCATTCTCGACCTGATTGGCAAGCTCGTCCTCGTCGCCATCGGAGCGCAGTTCGCTGACCGCCTTCCTGAGCTTTGAGGCCACAAAGGCGTCGCCCGCGTCATTGAGCGCCTCGCCGAGGGCAGCCTTGTCGTCCTCCGTGAGTCCCTCGACTATCTCGGAAAGTTCCCCGTCGATGGCCGTCATACGGTCGCTGACGGAGTCGAGCGCATGCAGGTCGTCGGCGAGAAGTTCACGCTGGACGAGGTCGAAGGGCAGCACGTGGCCGCGCCAGCCATCCTGCACCTCCACCTCCTTGCCGCTCTTTTTCTTCGTCACCATGTTCGGGTCGACCCTCTTGACGGCGTCGAAGCCCTCGGTCTGGATGACCTCGAGGTCGGCCTCGATACCCTGCCAGGAGTCGTCGAGGACCTGGTAGGCATCATAGGGGTCCACCAGCTTCTCGCCCCCGAGCCTGTCGAAGATCTCCCGGGCGAGCCCGTCCTCCTCGGTGGGCAGGTTGACGAGCGAGGACTCGTCGACGAGCTCGTCGTAGAGCCACTGTCCGAAGTCAGAGAACCGCGCGTCGTAGGAGTCCAGGTACCCGCACACGGCGGGGCTCTTCCTCACAGTCTCCTCAACACTCTTAGACCTGAGGCACACAGTCGCACCACCAGCCGACTCGAAGAGCTCGTCGCGTAGGCCGGGCAGCGCGTCCCAGTAGTTTTTCAGTGCGTCGACCTCGCCGACGGGAATTCCGCCGAACATCGTCGCATAGATGTCCCAGCTCTCAGGAGCCTCTGACGAGTCAACGTAGCGTGGGATGTTGAGGTTGTAGCCGTTGTCGCGAATCTCCTGCTTTGGGACCACGCGGCAAAAGCGCTCAACACTCTTCCGGCTTTGGTAGGCATCCACGATGCGGCGGATGTCGCAGGCGCGGAGCTTGTTGTTCTTGCCATCCTTCACAAAGCCCTTCGAGGCATCGACTATCAGCACATCGTCGCTTGGCCGGCGCTTCTTGAGCACCATCACGATCGTGGGGATCCCCGTACCGAAGAAGATGTTGGCGGGGAGGCCGATGATGGCGTCGATGTTCTCGTTCTCCACGAGGGCGGTGCGGATCTTCTCCTCCTCGCCGCCGCGGAACAGCACGCCATGCGGCAGGACGATGCACATCACGCCGTCCGGCTTGAGGTGGTAGAGGTCGTGCAGCAGGAAGGCGTAGTCGGCCTTGCTCTTGGGGGCAACACCATAGCCATCGAATCGCCTGTCGGAGTCCTTGCCCTCGGGGTCCCAGCGCTGGGAGTACGGCGGGGTCGAGACCACCGCGTCCACGAAGAGCGGCTCGTAGGACTCGGGGTGCCCCTCCTCGAACCACGGCCAGTCATCCTCGAGCGTGTCGCCGCAGCGGCACACGATGTTGTCCGGCGCGATGCCGCGCATCACGAGGTTCATGCGCGTTAGGTTGTAGGTGTTCTCCTTTAGCTCCTGGGCGTAGTACTTGATGGACCCGCGGTAGCCCTGCTGCCGTGCGACCGCCTCGCCGATGGTGATGAGGAGCGAGCCCGAGCCGGAGGTCGGGTCGTATACGGTGACCTCGCCGCGGCCCGCCAGGTTCTGTGCCACGATCCGCGAGATGAGGGTGGAAACCTCATGCGGAGTGTAGAACTCGCCGGCCTTCTTGCCGGCGTTGGCGGCGAAGTTGCTTATCAGGTACTCGTAGATGTAGCCGAGCACGTCATAGCCTTGCTTGCCGTCCATGGGTATGTCCCGGATGAGCTGCAGGAGCGCGCTGATTGCCTTGGTCTGCGCCCCTGAGGTGTCGCCCAGCTTCGAGAGGCCGGTCTCGAGGGTGTCGAAGATCTTGTCGAACACGTTCCTGTGGGACGGCTTGATGAGGCGCGAGAAGGCCGAGAGCGCGTCCCGCACGTCCGAGACGTCGAAGTCCGAGCCCTTGGCGAGCCACGTAGAGTAGAGGTCGTCGTACGAGATGAAGTAGCCCAGGTTGTTCTGGACGTAGGAGAGGATCTCGGGGTCGTCCTCCCTGACCGTCTCCATGCTCTCCCTGTCGAATCCGTTCTTGAGCAGGAACTGCTCCTCGCGGTCCGAGAGGAACTTGTAGAAGATGAAGCCGAGGATGTAGTCCTTGTACTCGCTCGCCTCGATCTTCGAACGCATCTCGTTCGCCGACGCCCAGATCCGTGCGGCTAGCTGCTGCTTGTTCATCGGGTCTCTGTCCCCTTCCCTCTGTAGGCGGCGTCGAGCGTCTCGCCCGCCTCGTTTGTCCACTCGGTCCAGCCGTTCTGGCTCCCCCCGAGGACGAACACCGCAGCCGAGCTCGGGCTGCCGAAGGCAACGTCGTCGCGAAGGGTAGACACCCCCGACCCTTCCCCGAAGAGCTCCTTCCTCGCTTCCGAGGCACCGACGTTCTTGAGGACGGGCCGGGATAGGTCGACCTGCGAGCCAGCGAGGACCGTGAAGCGCCCCGTGCGCTCGTCGTAGCACCCGTTCGCTACGATTCCGTTCCTCCTCGTGTGGAAGAGCGCATGGCCAGCGGCGACTGCGGTGTCCGTGCGGTCGAGCCCATAGCCGAGGACGGCCATCCTGAAGAGGATGCTCTTGTGCAGCCGCTTTACGGTCTGCTCCTTGTACGGGTTCACGTATGGCTGCGGGGTCTCGAGGTTGTCGGTCTCGTACGAGCCGTGCGTCCGGACGTAGCCGATCGCGTCCGCCTCGAGCGCGTCCAGGACGTCCCTGTCCATGTTCGACTCGTCGTCCAGGAACATGACGGCCTTGTTCCAGAACTCCTTCCTGGACTTGTGGGCGTCCAGCCGGGCTAGCCCCTGGGTGGTCTGCCCCGCGTAGACGCGTCCGATGACCCCGTGATCCTCGTCCAGGAGGTAGTAGATGCCCCTCTTCGGGATATCCGGCAGCCTCTTCGCCTCTGAGAGCAGCTCGCGGGGCACGACCACGGTCGTGAGCGACTCTCCCTCGACGTGGCAGATCCTGATGCCGTCCGGCTCGCTGCCTATGAGCCGGACGGTCATGGTGGTGAGCTCGATCATTTGCGATCTGCCCCCGAAAGGCGGTCGATGAGACACATTTTCACGTAGGAGGCCAGACTCATCCCGGAAAGCCTCGCTGCCTCCTTGGCGGAGTCCCGCAGGCTGCGCGGCATTCTGAGCGTTACCGAGACGTTCTCAGAGTCAGTGAGGAAGCCTTGGATCTCCGTAGGCGTGGCACCGGAGTCGACAAGTTCCGAGTACTTCATGAGCGCCCTCCATAGAACGCAAGATGCATTACATATGAAATAATTCTAGCTTCTGCGCCAACA
>NZ_LOJF01000016.1 GCF_001494635.1 Tractidigestivibacter scatoligenes
CCGAGGAGAAGCAAGCCATGCTCCAAGAGCTGATTGCCTTCATCCTCGACAAGCGAATCATGAACATGGCTGACTTCATGCTCATGTCGAGCGGCGCTTTCGCTCCCGAGTATTTCTCGGTCATCGTCGGCTATAACGCGATGCTCGAGCGCATCTGTAAGGGCAACTACCTCAAATACGCCAAGGGCAAAAAGGTGGAGTAGCCGGGTCAATGGAACGCTCGGCGACCACGGGGGCGCAGCCCTCGTTCGCAGAGCGCGGAATTGACGCGGCGGGCAAGCACGCAAGAAGACTGGGCGAAGGGTCGATGGGGCGCACTACTCCATCGACCCTTTCCTTGCCCAAGTCTTCGAGCGGATGTCGGCTTCGGATTCGGATTAGACATCTTTGGCTACTACGACCAAAGATGTCTGTGACGGAAGACGGAAGACAAACGAGCGGATTTTGAGGGGGTGTTCGAGGGGGCATGCGGCCCCCTCGTCCGCGCTTGCGCGGGGCCCTTCGGCGCGGCGCCGGGTGTGGGGCGGACGCCCCTCCCGGCTGGCGCGGCGGGCAAGGAGAGGGGGGTCGGCCCGGAGGGCCGTCCCCTCGACGCGCAGGCGGGGGGTCGGGCGCAGCCCGTCCCCGCCGGAGGGGGTCCAGGGGGCACCCCTGGCCGGTATCTTACGGAGTAAGATATAACCGGCTATATCTTATGAAGATTGGGGGCCTGCCTTGGCGCACCTCGCGCACTACAAGCGCTCCGGCGCCGCGCCGATGCTCGCGCACTACGAGCGCAGGGCGGAGCTTGAGCGGGGCTACTCGCGGGAGAACATCGACGCTTCCCGCACGGCTGAGAACTACGCGATTGGGGCCGACAGCCCGCAGGCGCTTGCGGCCGCGCTGCGGTCGCGGGTGGACGCCGCCATCGCCGCGCACGAGGCCGACTCGGGCAAGGCGATACGTCGGGACGCCAACGTGCTGTCCGACTGGGTGGTGACGCTCCCGAAGGACTGCCCGCGCCAGGACGCGCGGCGCTTCTTCGAGGTGGCCGTGGACTTCTGCCGGGAACGCTATGGCGCGGAGAACGTCCTGGGCGGCTTTGTCCACATGGACGAGGCCACGCCGCACGCGCACATCCCGATCGTGCCCGTGAGGGACGGGCGCCTGCGTGCCGCCAGGGTCTTCACGCGCTCCGATCTTCAGCGCTTCCACAAGGACCTGGGCCGTGCCGAGGACGCCGCCCTGGGACGCCACGTGTCGGTGGAGCTCGACCCCGCCCAGCAGGGCGAGAAGCAGCTCTCGCACCTGGGGCAGGCGGAGTACGTGGCGGCGCGCGAGGAGGCCGCCAGGGCCGCGGAGAGGGCGGCCGCGGCCGAGAGTGCCCAGAGGGCCGCAGAGGACCGATTGGAGTGCCTTCAACGGGGCGTCGAGGATGCCGAGTCCCTGGCGGCGGCGAGCCTGGGAGAGGTTCGGCGAGTCGCAAGAGAGGGCGGCTGGGCTGGAGGAAGAGAACGCGCGGCTAGAAGCCGAAATCAGGAGCTTAGAGAGCGAGCTGAGGCCCTTAGAGGAGCGTGCGACGCGGCTCGAGGCCGAGGTGACTCCCTGGAGGCAGAGAAGGCAGGCTCTCCAGCGGCGATCCAGGACCTTGAGCGAGGCGTGCGACGGCTTGAGGGAGAGCACCGAGAGCTTGCGAGACGAGTGCGGGCGCTTAGGCGAGAGCGCTGCGAGCTTGGAGGACGAGTGCGAGAGCTTGAGCGGCGAGCTGAGCAGCTGCGAGGACTACTCGACCGCGCTAGAGGCCGACTTGAGGGACTTGCTGGGAGGCTGGCCGGGCTGCTGACCTCCGCGCCGGACCTCGCGCGGCGCCTGCGGCCAGGCTCGGCGGAGCTTCTGCGGTCCTGGGGCATGCTCCCGCAGGCCCAGGAGAGACGGCGAGGGCGTGGGATGGCGAGGTAGGTACGCTGCACAAAAAAAGGCCCGCCGGCGGCTCCAGGCCGACGGGCGGGCTTTACAATGGTGGCCGATGGGTAACAGGCTCCGACCCCTGTTGCCGCCGATACCGAGGTTGCAGCTCGCATATCAGCACCACCCCCCATTATAGGGGCTTGCGACGATTGAGCAGCGACCTCCCGAAGAACAGGGAGGTTTTTTCATGGCAGAAAACAGCATCAACAAAGCTCGGTACTGGTGGGCGGTTCTCTATCCCGAGAACATGGTCGATGGCTGGGAAGGCAAAATAGCCGATCTGCTCCAAGTGCCGTTCGCCTACTGCATCCACTCGGCGGACACCGACAGTAAGAGCGAACACCGCAAAGACCACGTCCACCTGATTCTGGTCTTCCCGAACACCACCACCTACAAGCACGCCTTGAACATCTTCAGGCTCTTGGGCGAGAAGGCCGTGAACACCTGTAAGGCGTGCATCAACATCCGCCACTGCTACGACTACCTCATCCACGACACCGATTCCTGCCGCAAGGAGGGCAAGCACCTCTACAGCGCCGACGAGCGCATCTGCGGAAACAGCTTCGATATCGGTGCCTACGAGCAGATAAGCACCGAGGAGAAGCAAGCCATGCTCCAAGAGCTGATTGCCTTCATCCTCGACAAGCGAATCATGAACATGGCTGACTTC